>CAVZUH010000001.1:0-10950 GCA_963778505.1 uncultured Actinomycetota bacterium
GGCCCATCGGAGCGTTTCGAGGCGTGATTTCCTGAGGAGATCACTCGCAGCGGGGGTGGCTCTACCCACCTCGGCTGCGATCCTCGCCGCGTGCGGTAGCGACGGCGGGGAGAACCCCACGCCCGATGGCGAGGACATCGTCCCGCGCTTCGGGACACTGGACAACCCAGTCACGCTCCAGACCTACGAGGACAACCCGCCGATCGACTCCAACCTCGAGCCCGAGGCCGGCCCCCTCGTGATCTACAACTGGGAGCAGTACATGTGGAAGCGCGTGCTCAAGGACTTCGCCAAGAAATACGGCGTCGAGGTCAAGTACGAGACCTTCTACAACATGGAGCAGGCGATCCAGAAGTTCCAGACCGGCGAGGTCGACGTCGACGTCTTCTTCCCGACGATCGACTACATCCCCAAGCTCGTGGCGAGCAAGCTGATCCAGCCGCTGAACCAGGACTACATCCCGAACATCAAGAACCTGTGGCCCGTGATGCAGGACCCGTACTACGACCAGGGGTCGCAGTACACGGTGCCGTACACGATCTACCACACCGGCATGGCCTGGCGGACCGACATCGTTCCGATGGAGGTCGAGGAGGTCCAGGCGATGTCCAACCCCTACGAGATCTATTGGAACGCCGACTACGCCGGCAAGGTCGGGATCTACGACGTCTACCGCGAGGCACTCTCGCTCGGGATGTACCGAGACCTCGCGGATCAAACGAACCTCGACGAAACGGACGCGGCGGTCATCAATACGGCGAAGGATCGCCTGATCGAGCTGAACGACCTCGTCGGCGTCAAGACCACGATCGACGGCGCCTACGCGGGCGTCCCCGAAGGCAAGTTCGGGCTGCACCAATCCTGGTCCGGCGACATCCAGGCCGGTCCGTGGTACGCCAGCGATCCCAAGAAGGAGGCAGGGCTCCTTCGCTACTACTGGCCCGCCCGCGACGGGTTCGGCGGCACGATCGACAACGACACGTACGCGATCCCCAAGAACGCCAAGAACCCTGTGCTCGCCCACCTCTTCCTGGACTTCATGATGGACGAGTTCAACGCGATCAAGAACTGGACCTGGGTTGGCTACCAGGTGCCTTTCACCGCGGTGGACCCAGAGACCATCTTCGAAGAGAGCTATCCGGGGCTCGAGGGCTGGTTCGTCTGGGACTACGAGGCGCCGCCCGGCCAGCACTGGGACAACCTCAAGTCGACCATCGTGACCGAGCAGGACTTCGACATCGGGAAGCGCGCGACAGGGCTTCCGATCGAGGTGGATTCGATCTGGCAGGACGCCTACGCTGAGTTCAAGGCGGGGGCGTAACCTCCAGGGCATGCCGACACCGACGGGCGGGATCGTCGGGCAACGACGGTGGTACTACCCGGCGCTCGCGGCGCCGGGGATCCTCTGGCTGCTCCTGCTGTTCATCCTGCCGTTCTACGCCATCGCGGCGGTGGCGTTCGGCGGACGCGACCAGATCTTCGGGCTCCCCATCCCGGCGTGGAACCCTCTGGAATGGCAGTACGAGACGTTCTCGAGCACTGCAGCCGAGCTGTTCGCATCGAGCGGGCTGCAAGCGCAATTCATGCGCACCGTCGCCTACGTAGTGGTCTCCGTCTCCATCTGCCTGGTCGTCGGGTATCCGGTCGCCTACTACATCGCTCGCTACGGCGGCCGGCTGAAGATCCTCCTGCTCACGCTGATGATCGCGCCGTTCTGGATGAGCTATCTGATGCGGATGCTCGCGTGGGTGAACCTCCTGTCCGTCAAGCCGGACGATCCCGGATTGTTCAACCGGCTCCTGCTGCTCACCCCGTTCGTGAACGACCCCATCAACTGGAGCAGCGGCTCGGTCTCCCACATGACCGTGATCCTGGGGCTCGTCTACGGCTACATCCCGTTCTTCATCTTGCCCCTCTACGCCGCGCTCGACAGGATCGACAGGTCCCAGCTCGAGGCTTCCCGCGACATGGGGGCGAGTCCCGCGAGCACCTTCTGGCGGGTCACCTTGCCCCTGTCGAAGCAGGGCATCCTCGCAGGCGCGGTGATCATCACGCTGCCCATGTTCGGCGACTACTACACGCCCAACCTCATGACGGCGAGCCCCGAGAACACGATGATGGGCAACGCGATCGACCTTGCATTGCAGGGTCAGGGCAAGCAACCAGAGGGGGCGGCGATCACGTTGCTCCTGTCGGCGTTCATCGCCGCGCTGATGATCTATTACCTCGTCAGCGTCTCTCGGGCGGCCAAGGAGGCGCAGCGGTGACGACCGCCGAGGCGACGCTCCCGCGAGAGACCGCCTCGGCCCAGGTCGGCCGTCTGCGGTCCTTCATCTCGAACCCGTGGGGGAAGCCGCGACTCCTCTCGGTCTGGACCTGGCTCTACATTATCTGGTCGATCGCGCCGGTCCTGGTCGCCGTCCAGTTCTCCTTCAACAACGGACGGTCGCGGAGCACGTTCCAGGGATTCAGCACGCAGTGGTACGAAGCGATCTGGAACGAGGCGTCGGAGAACTTCGACGACACGTTGCTCCCGGCCCTCATGCAGAGCCTCAAGCTCGCACTGCTGACCATGCCGATCGCCACGGCGCTCGGTGTGGGCCTCGCCATCGGGCTCGCCCGATGGCGAGGCCGCGGCTCCGGCTCGGCCAACTTCCTGATGCTGTTCCCGCTCGTCACGCCCGAGATCGTGATGGGCGCCTCGATGTTCCTGATCTTCTCGAACCTGTACCACATCCGGTTGGGCACCACGGCGCAGCTCCTCGGACACGTGACGTTCGCGATCTCGTACGTGGTGATCGTGACGCGGGGCCGCCTGTTCGCGATCGGCGTCGACTACGAGGAGGCCGCGATGGATCTCGGCGCCTCGCCGGCCGGTGCGTTGCGCCGCGTCCTGATCCCGCTGCTCGCGCCCGCGATCCTGTCGAGCTTCTTCATCGTCTTCGCGATCTCGATCGACGACTTCGTGATCAGCCAGTTCCTCTGCGCCCAGGAGTGCACGACGATCCCGATCAAGATCTACAGCGCGGCGCGCAACGCCGGGAACCCGAGCCTGAACGCGCTGGCGACGATCATGATGTTGCTGTCACTGCTCTCCATCACCGTGGCTGTGCTCATCCTTCGGTGGTTCAATCGCCGGCAGGGAACGGGGCGCTCTGCCGTGGAGGACTTCGCCCGCTTCGAGATCTGAGCGGACTACCGCAACGCCTGTGCGGCGGCGGTGAACCCCTCGTCGGAGATGTCTCCTTGCGGCAGGACGCGGAGCGCCTCCGGCGGCAGGTGCACGGAGACGGCCGTCCCCTGCTGGAACGGCAGCGCCTCGCCTTCGTTCTGCATGAGGGCCTGCAGCTTCTCTCCGGGCGCCAGATTCACGATCACCTGCATCGCCGAGCCGACGTACACGAGCCGCTCCACCATGCCGGGGATCCTGTTGGGACCGTTGGAGCCCGCATCCTCGAGGTCCACCCGCTCCGGGCGGATCGAGAGCTTCACCTCGCCGTGCGCATCGGGCTCCCCTTGGCCCGCGATCAGCTCGAAGTCCCCGAAACGGATGCGACATCCACCTTCGGACGGTCCGTACGCGGTCGCTTCCATCAGGTTGGAGACACCGAGGAAGTCGGCGACGTAGGCCGTGGAGGGCTCCTCGTAGACCTCCTTGGGTGGACCTACTTGCTCGATCTGGCCGTTGGACATCACCGCGAGGCGGTCCGACATCGTCAGCGCTTCTTCCTGGTCGTGCGTCACGTAGACGAACGTGATGCCGACCTCCTCCTGGATGGCCTTGAGCTCGATCTGGAGCGCCTTCCGGAGCTTCGCGTCGAGGGCGCCCAGGGGTTCGTCGAGCAGGAGGACGGAGGGATTCAGGATCAGCGCCCGCGCGAGGGCGACCCGCTGCTGCTGGCCGCCGGAGAGCTGATTCGGCCTGCGCTTCTCGTAGCCGGTCAGACGCACGAGCTCGAGCGCGCGACCGACCATCTTGCCGCTCTCCCCCTTCGACGTCTCTTTGTATCGGAGGCCGAACGCGACGTTCTTCTCGACGTTCAGATGCGGGAACAGCGCATAGTTCTGGAAGACCGTGTTCACGTGCCGCTTGTGCGGCGGCACGCTGGCCACGTCGATGCCGTCGAGGACGACCTGCCCCTCCGTGGGACGCTCGAACCCGGCGATCATCCGCAGCGTCGTGGTCTTCCCGCAGCCCGACGGGCCGAGGAGCGAGAAGAACTCGCCGGGAGCGACCTTCAGATTGATGCCGTCGACCGCGGTGAAGTCGCCGAAGCGTTTCACGAGTTCCACCAGCTGCACCTCGCCACCCGCCATGAGGCGGCGAGTGTATCGCGAGCATGAGCAGCCCCGGCAGGAAGCCTGGAGCCACGCGGGGTCGCGCCTTCTCCTGGCATCATCCGGGCATGGATCCGAAGACTAGGACATGAAGCGCGTCGCGGTGACCCTCGCGACCGTCGCCGCGATCACCATCGGGGCCGTGTTCATCACGGGCGAGCCCGACACCTACGCTCGTTTCCGGCAGTCGACGCAACAGCAGATCCCGGGCGCGCTCGGTTTCGAGCTCGAACCGCCGCCTCGGGATGCACGGCCTGAGCTCACGCCGGCCGAGGTTCGCACCCGATACCCGGCAGACGGCGGCGACGTACAGGTCGCGTTCGCCTCGGTCCGCGACACGTTGGAGGGCCGGTCGATCGGACCTGCGTGGGTCCTCTTCGCGCGAGGTGTCTGCCTCCGGAACTCGAAGGGCGAGCTCGTGTCGGATGCGAGGGGCAACGACCCCAACAACCTCGAGTGCACCGACGCGACGATCTGGATCCTCGCCGTGGATCCCGTGACCGCGGAGCCGCTCGTCGCGCTCACCGGCTACGACGACAGCGGCACGTGGACGGCCGAGGTCGGCTAGCTCCCGACGACCTCGAGGAAGCGTTGCCATCCCACGCGCCACCGGGCGTCGGCTTCCGGCCCGAGCGGCTGCAGGAACCGCCCCCCGGTGAGATCGTCGGGGTGGAGGATCGCATCCCGCAGGTACCCGGGGACTGTCGGTGTCTCGTTCCCCACCGGGGGCTGGTAGCCGTTCCAGCGGAAGTTCCGCATCGCGACCCCGACATCCATCAGGTGATCGAGGAATGCGTGGGCGAGGAAGGGGTTGCGCCCCCGGGCGCAGATCGCCGTCAGATCGCAGCCGACGATGCCGCCGCGAGGCCACGTGTAGGCGACGAGGCCGGCATCGTCGGCTTCAGCGGCGCCGAACCGTTTGGCGGAGAGGAGGTCGCCCGACCACGACTGCTGGAACGCGTACTCGCCGGTCTGGAGCTCGTCGTAGGCGCCCTCGGCCGAGACCTCGACGTTCACGCCCTCGGCCAGCGAGACGAGGTCCTCCACGGCTCGTTCGATCACTCGCTCCTCGCCGGTGTTGGGGTCCTCGCGACGGCGAAGCAGGGCCATGGCCATCGCCTCGCGGTAGTCGTCGTAGATCCCCACCGCGCCGCGGTATCGCTCGTTCCAATAGGCGTCGTAGGGGTTCGACAGGTACTCGGGCGCGTCCGCGTCCCGAACCAGATCGCGCCGCCACCCGATCCCCGTGGAGTACACGGTGTAGGGCACGCTGTAGCGCTGCCCCACATCGTAGAACGGACCCGTGTCCGTCCGGAAGTACGGCCAGAGGTTCGTCGTGTTCGGCAGGAGCTCGTGGGTGAGGGGGAGGACCAGCCGCTCGGCGACCAGCCGCGGCAGGGCGTCGGTCGTCGGGAAGAACACGTCGAAGTCGGCATCGGACCGTCGCAACCGCTCGACCGCCTGCGCCATCGTGGTGAAGCTCTCCACCTCGACCTCGACGTCGGACGCGGCGTGGCGCCGGGCGAAGCCGTCCAGCACGTCACGGGCGAGGTAGTCCCGCCATTGATAGATCCGGAGCGTCGCGCCCCGTTCCACCCTCGTCGCCGCGTCGATCGGCAGGTTGTCGCCGTGGATCGGCAACGATCCCGGTATCGCCACCCGACGTGTACGGCTCGGCGCGCACGCCCCGAGGACGGCGCTACCGGCCACCGCACCCGCGGCTCGGATGAACGTTCTGCGCGAGATCGACCCCATGACGCTAGGAGAGGTTGAGGTAGACGGACTTCCTCATCTGGAAGTCCTCGACGCCTTCCTTGCCCAGCTGCCGTCCGATACCGGACTGCTCGTACCCGCCCCACGGCATGTCGGTCGGCGCCGGCTGCGTTTGGTTGATCGCGATCACCTCGCCGGTTGCGGGGTTGAGCACGTCGAAGCGGGCTCCGTCCTGCGCGTCCACCCACTTCCCGTCGATGAAGTTCTGCCGCGCGTCCGCCATCGGTCACCCTTTTTCTGGAAGCCGACAGGCTATCCGCTTGCCTGGAACGGGACCCACTCGCCGTCGGTCCATCCGGGGTCGTCCTCCAGGAGCGCTCGAAACTGGCCGTACCACTCCTCGGTAGCGGGATCGTGGGCGTTGGCGGAGTAGGCTTCCTCGTCCTCGAACATGATGGCGGCGATCACCGCGCCGTCGTCGTCATCCGGCAACAGGACGTACGTCGCGTGGAAACCCTTCGCCTCCCCGCCCTCACCCATCAAGGCGAGGACCGAGGAACGGTTCTCCGGCGTCACTTTCGCGCGCATCAACGTTCCATACATCGCTCATCTTCTCCCTTCCTGGCTCGGCCGGTTCTCTCACCGCGTTCACTCGAGTGGCGGCGGCTGCGCGCCGATGCCCCACGCGTCCGCGCCGCCGTCGACCACGACCGTCGTCCCTGTCACGTACGCGCCGCCGTCGCTCGCCAGGAACGCGATCACGGCCGCCACCTCCTCCGGCCGGCCGGGCCTTCCCATCGGCACCGTCGTCGCGTACTCGTCGACCAGCTCCTGCCCCCCGTACTGCAACATCCCCTCGGTCCGGATCAGACCCGGCGCGATGCAGACCGCGCGGATCCCGTACTTCGACCACTCGATCGCGATCGTCGACGCCATGTTCTCCAACGCGGCGCGGGCCGCGGACGAATGGGCCATCTGTGGAACGCCCCGGCGCGGGCTGAACCCGAGGAAGCACACGAACCCCCGGCGGTTCGGGATCATCCACCGCTCGGCCACCCGGTTCGTCACGTGCCAAGGCGCATCCACATTGAGCCGATGTACGGCGCGGAGGCCCTTCAGCCCGATCTGCTCAAGGGGCGCGACGAACTGTCCTCCCGCGTTATTGACGAGCACGTCCGTCGTCTGGAATCGCTCTTCGACCGCATCGAGGAAGGACTCGACCTGGTCCGGGTCTCGTACGTCACAGGTCATCGCGAGCACCTCGCGACCGGCGGCCTCCATCTCGGCGCGCGTGTCCTCCAGCGGCTCCGGCCGCCGGCCGCAGATCGCCACCCGCGCACCTGTCCGCGCCAGCTCGCGGGCCGTCGCGCGGCCGATCCCCGTGCCGCCGCCGGTCACGATCGCCACGCGGCCGGCGTTGGCGTCTTCGGCGAGCGGGGAACGGAACTCTTCTACCATGCGCGTCCGAGTATGAAGGAGCCAGAGATCAAGGAGATGAACGTGCTCGGAGACGGTGGGATCCGACTCACCGTTCGCGTGCACGACGCTTCTTCCACCTCGGCTCCGGGCCTCCTCCTTCACCACGGACTGGCCTCCTCGCAACGGATCTGGGATCTGATGGTGCCTCACCTGCTCCGTCGCTTCCGGGTCGTCACGTACGACGCTCGTGGACACGGCCTCTCCGCGAAACCAACCAGCGGATACGGCTTCGATCCGATCGTTGCGGATGCGCGTGCCGTGATCCGCGCGACGGGGCTGCGCCGACCCCTCATCGCCGGGCATTCGTGGGGAGCGATGGTCGCGCTCGAGCTCGCCGCGCGGTATCCGCGATCTGTCGGTGCCGCCGTGCTGGTGGATGGCGGCATCGGCTCGCTCCGCGAGACCATGGACTGGCCGACCGCGAAAGCAGAGCTGGCGCCTCCTCACCTCGCCGGGCTGCACGTGCAGGAGTTCCGCGGCATGATCCGGACCTTCCTCGGAGGGTCGCTCGAGATCACTCCGGAGATCGAAGACATCATCCTGTCCGTGATGCACGTGGATCGCCATGGCCGGATCAGGCCTCGCCTTTCCAGGGCGAATCACCTCCGCATCCTCCGGGCGATCTGGCTCCGAGACTCCGAAGAGGCTCTTGCTCGTCTCTCGGTCCCTACCCTCGCCGTCCTCGCTCGTGGAGGAGGCGACCCCGAGTGGGACGAGCGCAAACGGCGAGCGGCAGAGCGGGTGGCCAGATCGGGAGCACCCGTCCGATCGGCGTGGATCGAGGGGATCCACGACCTGCCGTTGCAGCATCCGGAACTGCTCACGAGCCGGATCGAACGTTTCTCCCGACAGCTCGTACGATGACCCCATGGCTTGGGTGATCTTGCTTCTGGTCTTGGTCGCGGCGGCTTTCGGGGTGCTCGGCGCCGTGATCAAGCTCACCGCGGTCCTCGTGCTCACGATCCTGCTCTCGATCGCGGCCCTGGTCGCCATCGTCTGGTACTCGTTCCGATCCCAGCTCCGCCGATGGGAGCGGGACGGCATCGACGGGGGAACACAGGTTCGTACCTGGTCGTGGGGTCACCGTCCCGCGCGACCCCGGGATCTGCCTTCTCACGACGACCGCTACTAGTCGCCGCCGGGACTCACCGCATGCGCGACAGGAGCCGTGCGAGGAGACGCCCCAGGACGAGGAACAAGAGAGTGAAGGCGAGCCCCACGCCGACGAACACGAGGATCCTCGTGCCGCGTGGCGAGCCCACGATCACCGTTCTGACCAGCAGCCCAACCGGCACGGCGATGATCCAGTTCCTGAGGAGACTCCGCCACCCCGGTCGGTGATAGGTGTGCCCGGCCCACGCGACCAGGAACCATGCTCCGAGCAACGGAGCCGCTGTCCTGAGGAACCCCTCGACCGTGCTCCCGCGATGCCCGCGGATCCCGATCACCACGAAGGCAACCAGCGCCACGGCATCGGCGACGCCGTACCAGACGGTCCCCTGCCGACCCTGCAGCAGCCTCCACATGTCGCGCATTCTGACAGCGGTGCTCGACGGGACGACCGTAGTCTCGTGGGATGGCGATCGACCCACGGATGCCCGGCGACCGGCCCTGATGGAACTCCGAATCGCCCTCGCCGAACTGAGCAGCGGGGCGGATCCCAGGCGCAAACCGGGCATGGCGCGGGTGGGTATCGACGTGGCTCGTGCCCTCGGCGTCAGCATCCCGAACGTCCGGGCGATCGCGAAGAGGTGCGGTACCGACCACGACCTCGCGCTCGAACTCTGGTCCACCGGGATCCACGAAGCCCGCATCCTCGCGACCCTCGTGGCCGACCCGCGAGCCCTGACCGCGGATCAGATGGAAGCGTGGGTCGGCGACCTGTCGTCGTGGGACGTCTGCGACTTCGCGGCGGACCTCTTCGGCCGGTCGCAGATGGGCGTCAAGAAGGTCCGGGGATGGGCCCGGAGGCCGGAGGGATTCGTGAAGCGTTGCGCGTTCTCGATGATCGCCCGTCGGGCCGTCTGGGCGAAGAATGCGCCGGACCGCGAGTTCATCGGGTACTTCCCGCTGATCCGTCGAGCGGCGACCGACGAGCGCAACGAGGTGAGGAAGGGCGTCTCGTGGGCCTTGCGGCAGATCGGCAAGCGGAACCGAGCGCTCCACGCTGCCGCGATCGTCGAGGCGGAACAGATCCTCACCCTCGGGACACCTTCCGCGCGATGGATCGCGCGGGACACCCTCCGGGAGCTCGAGAGCGAGAAGACCCGCTCTCGGCTCCCGAGATAGTCCCGGTCCTACCCGAACTCTCCGGGCCGCCCGCCGGACTCGCCAGCCTCGACGAGCTCCGCCGGCGAGTCGGGGATCTCGATCCGCTTCTCCGCGGCCTCGTGCCCTTCAACGTCCAGCTTCGGCAGCCATTCCAACCAGTGAGGCAGGTACCAGTTGGCTCTGCCGAGGAGCTTCATCGCCGAGGGGACCAGGATCGTCCTCACGATCGTGGCGTCCAAGAAGACCGCGACCGCCAGCCCGAACCCCATCTGCTGGAGGGGTGAGAGGCGCCCCGCGGCGAACCCGCCGAACACAGCGACCATGATCAGCGCCGCACCGGTGATGATCCCGGCCGTGGTTCGGAGGCCGTACGCCACCGCTTCCGTGTTATCCCCGGTGAGGTCGAAGTGCTCACGGATCCGCGTGAGCAGGAACACGTGATAGTCCATCGACAACCCGAACAGCACGGAGAAGAGGAACAAAGGGATCCATGCCTCGATCGATTCGACCTGGATGAAGTTCAGTGCCGCGGCGATGTCCTTCACGAAGGGCGGTCCCACGCCCTCCTGGAAGAACATCACGACCATGCCGTAGGCCGCCCCCACGGACAACAGGTTCATGAGGATCGCCTTGACCGGCAGCACCACCGACCGGAACACGACCGTCAGGAGCAGGAACGACAGACCCAGCACGAATGCGAACACGATGGGCATGTACGTATCGGATTGGTCGAAGAAGTCCACGTTGAACGCGGTCTCACCACCCACCAGCACTCGCGCGTCCGTGCCGGCGAACGCATCGGGGACGTACTCCTCTCGGAGGTCCCGGATGGCCTGGACGGATGCGTCCTCGTAGATGTCTCCGCGGAACGGGATCGAGAGCACCGCCAGATCGCCGGCATCGTTCATCTCGAGCGGGCTCGCGGCAGCGAAGGCGTCATCGGTGGCCACGGTCGCGGTGAGCTCGTCGATCGCGTTCTCGATGCTCGGGTCGGCGATGTCGCCGTCGATCACGACCTCCGCCGGCTCGGAGAGACCTCCGGCGAAGTTCTCCTCCAACAGCACGAACGCTCGCTTCCCCTCGATGTCGTCCGGGAGCGTGCTGACCCCGGAGGTCCCCGTGTGGATGCTGAAGTACGGGATGGCGAGC
>CAVZUH010000002.1:0-844727 GCA_963778505.1 uncultured Actinomycetota bacterium
CCCCCTCCGGAGCAGGCGCCCGAACCGACGGGGCGGATCGTGTACGTCATCGACACGGCCACGTGCGACGACTGTTTCCTCACCTCGATCGACCCGGACGGCTCCGATCCCCTCGAGTATCCGGACCTCTCGATCGGCCGATGGTCACCGGACGGCACGCGGATCGCCGCGGTCGTCGTACGAGAGGACGGCCGGATCGGGACCGACCTCGTCGACGCCGACGGCGCGAACGTCAGCCCACTCGATATCCCGAGCCCGACGCTGAACATCGCCTGCTTCGCATGGTCTCCGGACGGTCTCACGCTGCTGTGTGAGGGATGGGACGACGTCCGGCCGCGACAAGCACCGGGTGTGTTCGCGGTCGACGTGGCCACGAGCAGCATCACCCGGATCACGGCCAACCGCACCGGAGGTCACGACATCCCCGCCGACTACTCACCGGACGGAACGCAGATCCTCTTCGCGCGTGAGAACCCTCAGCGCGAGGAGGGACCGATGGCGCTGTTCGTGGCGAACCCGGACGGCACCGATCAGACCCGGATCACTCCCTGGTCGGACGACGCCTCGGGGAGATGGTCACCCGACGGGTCCCGGATCGTGTTCACGGAGGAAGGTCAGCTCCGCACCATCGCTCCGGACGGCACCGAACCCACCACGATCCCCGTCGAGTTCGGCGAAGGCTTCGCGGACCCCTACGGCCCGGGATGGTCGCCCGACGGCTCGAGGATCGTCTTCTCCCTCTTCCTCGAGCGGTCCGGACAGGTCGACCTGTTCACCGTCGCCGCCGACGGCACCGATCTCGTGCAGCTGACCGACTCGCCGGAGCCCGACGAGTCCGCCGACTGGGGACCGGCGCCCTCGGATGCGGCTTGAGCGGGGCTCCGCTCCGGCCGCCGCGGCCTGCTCCCCGGTGGCCGGGGCGGACCTCGACTGAACCGGGCCGGTCCCTCGCGCGAGTGACCGTAGACGGGCGAAGATGACCCGTCCTCGGTCGTCCCGAGGCGAGGAGCAGGCTCGTGCGGGAGGAGTTCGGACCCGAGGGTCCATGAGCGGGTGTCGTTCGAGGACCTCTACCAGAAGGATTACCAAGCCGTGGTCGGACTCGCGTTCGCGCTCTCCGGCAGCCGATGGCTCGCCGAGGACCTCGCACAGGAGGCCTTCCTCGCCGCCCACCGCAACTGGCCTCGGGTCTCCGCGTACGACCAACCCGGCGCCTGGGTGCGCCGCGTCGTCGCGAACCTCTCGGTCTCCGCCTTCCGACGGCGCGTGGTCGAGGCGAAGGCGCTCCTGCGGATCGCTCCCGGCGACCGGGATCCGACTGCCGGAGCTTCCGGCTCGAGGACGCCGAGTTCTGGGAGCGCCGTCCGTTCGCTGCCCCGACGGCAATCGCAGGCCGTGGCGCTGCACTACCTCGAGGACCTCCCCGTGGCCGAGGTCGCGGCGATCCTCGACATGGCGCCGGGCACCGTGAAGAAGCACCTGTTCGACGGCCGCCGGGAGCTGGCGCGGCGGCTGCGGATCGAGGAGGACGAGGCATGAACCTCGACGAGCGAGGCCGACGCGCCGCTGCGGGGATCCGCCGCGCGATCGGTGAGCCAGATGCCGCGCGTGAAGCAGACGCCGATCCGTTCGAGCGATTCGAGCGAGCCCGCCGGGCCCGGTCGCGGAACCAGCGGATCGGCAGCGGCGTCGTGGCGATCGCTGTGGCCGCCGTCGCGACCGTCTTCCTGCGTCACGACCCTCACGCCGAGCGACGAGCGGCCTCCCGCCACGACTGCGCTTCCGCCGGGCACGATCCTGTACGGGGAGTGGGATCAGCGGACGTCGCTCGCCCACTGGTACACGATCGCGACGGACGGCTCGCAGCGGACGGACCTCGGCATCGACGCCTCGTGTGCCGCGTGGTTCCCCGGCTGGAGGCCGGATCCTCGTCACGAACGACGCCGAGTTCACCCGCACGAGCCCGCTCCGCCCCGCGGTGATCGACCCCGACGGCTCTCGAACTCCGACGCCTCGATGCGGTCGACGACCCGGACCTGAACCTCGGCTGCGGCGACGTGTCGCCGGATGGGACGAGGATCGTGCTCGAGGGATTCGGTCGACGAGGACAACCGACGGAACGGGATCTACACGGTGCGCGCGACCGACGGGGGCGGCCTGGTCCGACTCACCTCCGGGTTCGACGGCCCTCCCTCCTACTCGCCCGACGGGTCGCAGGTGGTCTTCATGCGCACCAGGCCCGGCATCCAGCCCGACGGAGCCGGGGCACTGTTCGTCGTGGACGCCGACGGCGGTCGCCCGACTCGCATCACGCCCTGGGGCGCGTCGTTCCTCGACAACGACTGGTCTCCGGACGGCGAGTGGATCGTGTTCCAGCGCCCCTACGGGCAGCTCTTCCTCGTCCATCCCGACGGCAGCGGCATGCACCGCATCCCCATCGATCTGCCGCGGGGCGCGGGGGCCAGGATGGCTTCGTGGTCGCCCGACGGCGAGTGGATCGTGTTCTCGATGCAGCAGGGCTCGCGGGGCGACGATCTGGGCCGTCCGGCCGGACGGCTCCGACCTCAAGCGGGTGACCACGTCCCGCGGGGTGGACCAGACCCTGTCGGGCTGGTCGACCTGACCGCGCGGTTCCTATCGGCCGGCTCTCAACAGAGCGAGCGTCTCTTCCACGTCCGATCCAGCTCCCTCGGACCATGCGCTCGTGAGCTCGCTCTCGCCGATCTCGGTCCGGATCTTCGCAAGGGTGTCCTCGTGCAATGCCCGTTCGGCAGGCTGCATCTCGTACTGCAACACTTGACGCAGGGCCTCCGACGTTCCGAGCAGCCGGGCCGCCGAGACGGTGTTCCCCCCGGGCGACCTCGACCGCTGCCAACACCACGAGGCAATCGGCTTGGAGCAGACGGTCCGAGACGTCGACCGCGGTGGCGATCGCATCCATGACCTGGTCGGCTGCGTAGTCGATCCTGCCCAGACGGAGCGAGGCCTCCGCGAGGTTGCACCGCGCGACGCCCTCGCTCCACGGGTCATCGAGCTCCCGAGCGAACGAGATGGCTTCCTCCGAGTATCCGACCGCGTCTTCGTACCAACCACGGAGCAGAGCCGAGTACGAGATGTTGGTCAGCGCCATCGTCAGGAGCCGAGGATGCTCGGCTCGCAGGTCCCTGCAGATCCGCAGAACCTCCTCCTCGATCGGCCAGGCCTCGTCCAGGAGGTCCATCGCCTCCAGCGCGTTGCCGAGGTTGGTCAGTGCGTACTGGATGCGCATCGGGTCACCGACGACGCGCGCGGCGGTGAGCGCCTCCTCCGCTGTGGAGCGCGCGAGCTCATATTCGCCCTGGAGGTAGGCGGCCGACGACAGCCGGTTGATCGCACCGGCGAAGGCGGGACCGTGTCGCGGACCGCCCGAGAGCGACCGATCCAGCCACGATCGCAGCTCCGCCAGTAACGCTCGCTCGACCCAGTACCTCCCGATCGAGCCGGCGACGTCCTGCGCGGCTTCGAAGTCCTGCTGTTCGAGGAACCACGACAGCGCGGCTCGCATGTTCTCGATCTCCCGTCGAGGACCCCGAGCCAGTCCATCGGTCCCGCCGTCGAGCACACGACCCGCTCTGGAGGCCATGGCCCGATAGAAGCCGGCGTGACGGGTGCGCACCACCTGAACCTCGTCCGCCACCTCCAGTCGCTCGCGAGCGAACTCGCGGATCGTCTGCGAGCATCCAGAAGCGAGGCCCGTTCTCGTCGTCTCGGCGGCGGAGCAGGCTGGCATCCAAGAGCGCGAAGAGGGTGTCGGAGTCCGTTTCCGTGATCTCGTCCAGGGCCTCGACGGTGGCACCCGCAGGGAAGATCGAGATGCGTCGGAACGCCTG
The DNA here is from genome assembly GCA_963778505.1 of uncultured Actinomycetota bacterium. Lineage (GTDB taxonomy): Bacteria > Actinomycetota > UBA4738 > UBA4738 > HRBIN12 > JAJNBA01. The sequence goes on from CAVZUH010000002.1 coordinate 3,870, forward strand.
CTGCTGCTCGAGCGAGAGGAGCGAGTGACTCCATTCGATCGCGGCGCGAAGGGTGCGATGTCGTGGGTCCGCGTCGCGCTGGCCCTTGACGTCGAGGAGGTTCGACAGCCGGTCCGTGAGCTGCTCGACCGTGAACACCTTCAGTTGCGCGGCCACGAGCTGCATCGCCAACGGCAGGTGATCGAGCCGCTCGCACAGGCGCGATTGAGCTGCGGACGGTTCCAGTTCGATACCGGCCGCCCTCGCTCTGGAGAGGAAGAAGGATGTGGCGTCTTCGGCGCTCATCGCCGGGATCGGGTACTCGAACTCCGACTCCAGGTGGAGAGGCGCCCGGCTCGTGACGAGGAACGTCGCTCCCTCGGCAGCACCGATGACCGGCGCGAGCACCTCCGCCAGCGAGGGCAGGAGGTGCTCGGCGCTGTCGAGGAGGACCATCGCGCTTCCGGAGCCGAGACGCGCGAACAGATCGGAGGAAGCGACCGCCTCTCGAGGCTCTTCCTGGGCCAACGCCGCGGCCATAGCCGGACTGGACGAGCTGCGGATCCGAAAGGGGTCCGAGCGGTACCCACCATCGTCCGTCGGGGAACCGCTCCGAACTCTCTCTCGCCGCCTGCACGGCGAGCCGGGTCTTCCCGATCCCACCGGGTCCGGTCAGGGTGACGACGCGAGCGTTCCCGGTGGCCAGGATCTGCTTCAGGCGCTCGAGCTCGGCCCGACGGCCGAGGAAGGCCGTGGTCGGAGCGGGGAGGTTCGAGGGCGACAGGCTCCGGATCGGCGGGAAAGCGCCCGAACCGAGCTGGAAGAGTCGTTCCGGTCGAGCGAGATCCTTCAGCCGATGCTTCCCGAGGTCGAGGAGCTCGAACCCGTCGGCCTCGACGAGGGTCGCGGTCGTGGCCGAGACGAGGATCTGACCGCCGCTGTCCGGCGTTCGCGATACGGCTCGCGCGATGGACATCGGTGCCGACGTAGCCCTCGGACGTGAGGAGCGGAGTTCCCGTGTGGATGCCGATCCGAACCCGAACCCTGCCTCCCGTCGAGGCGGTTCGTCCTTCGGATGCCGCCTCGAGCGCCTGCTGCGGCGTCCGGAACACGAAGAAGAAGGCGTCGCCCTGCGAATCGACCTCGGTGCCGTCGTGTCGCGCGAACGTGCCGCGCACGAGCTCGCGATGTTCCGCCAACGCCCGCGCGTACCCATCCGCCCCGAGCTCGCGAAGGAGCATCGTCGACCCGGCGATATCGGTGAAGACGAACGTCACCGTGCCGCTCGGAAGCCTGCTGGGCAACATCCCTCGTACTTTAGGCCTACAGCGTTCGCGTATCCGACGTATGAGCCGGCCGAGGGCGTCGCGGCGCTCCAGCAGGGAGACGGGCCGGAGCTCACGTGCGGATGCCGAGGGCGTACCGGAGCGCGTCGTCGAGCGCCACAAGCTTGTGGGTGTCCAGCGACCCGAGCCTCTTCGTCAGCCGGCGCTTCGAGATCGTCTCCAAGTTGTCGCAGTTCGCGACGCACGCCTCCCTTAGACCGTCATCCGGCCCCAAAGGCAGCTCGCTGTCGAGCCCGCGGACCCTGCGCGTCACGGGTGCGATCGTCACGGCCGAGCGGACCCGGACGGACGTGGTCCGGCTCACGATCACGACAGGCCGTCGTCCTCGCGGCTCGGGAAGTCGGGCCCAGTACAGATCGCCGCGGCGCATGCCTCCGACTCACCACTCCGGCCAGGTTTCGAGGCCGAGCGCCTCCCAGGCTGCGTTCTCTTCGAGATCGTCGGGGATCCGACGGTATGCCTCGGCGTACCGGACGTCGGCTTCGGCCTCGTCCAGGGCGTCGAGCCACAGGTTCACCGCGCGACGGATCAGGTCGCTCCGGCTCGCATCCAGCGGCCCGGTGAGCCGGTCGAGTCGCTCGACGATCAGGTCGTCGAGCTGGACGAGGACCTGCTTCCTGGCCACGGCGTGGAGCATAGCATATGGTCTAGCATATGATTCATGTTCCTGCCGTGACGGCCGTCACGCAGCTCTCCTCGGAACGCCGCGCCAGGCGCCGGCACCCCGGCCCGCATTGCGGGCTCCAGCCGGACAGGCGTAGGGTCGGAGCGACCGCGGGGGAAGGAGGTCGGCGATGCATCCGAACGAGCAGGTTCTTCGTGACCTGGATGAGGCGCAAGCACGAGGCGACGTCGAGGCGTTCGCCGGGCACTTCACGGACGACGTGATCGTCCATGTCCCGGGGAAGAGCTCCCTCGCGGGCGTGTACAAGGGCAAGGACCAGTTCCTCGATCTGTTCGGCCGCTTCCTGGAGCGGACGCCCGAGTACACGTTCGAAGCGCACGCGTACCTCGCCGACGACGAGCACGGGGTGAGCCTCCAGTTCTCGCACTACAAGCGTGGCGACGAGACGTTGGACGACAACGACACGATCGTGTCCCACTTCCGTGATGGCAAGATCTCCGAGTTCTGGTTCTTGAGCGAGGATCAGGACGCGGTCGACGCGTTCCTCGGCTAGACGGTCAGGGCGAACTCCCCTCTACCGACCGACCCACTGACGTTGACGGTCGCGGGGACCGACCCTAGCTTCTGCTCATGAAGCGGACTCGAGTAGCAGTCCGCTACTTCGACGGCTGTCCTCTCTGGCGGACGGCGCACGCACGTTGGCTTCGTACGATGCGCGAGCCATGACGGACGCAGCCCGCATCCTGGAACCGTTCGCGGAAGGCTGGGCGGGCTACCAGCGACTGCTCCTGGGAGCGATCGGATCGCTCACCCCCGATGCAGTTGTCGTCGCGGACCGCGCCGTTCCAGTGGACGGTCTGGCAGCTCGCCGCTCACATGGCCGGCTCGCGGGCGTACTGGTTCCACGACGTCCTGGGCGAAGGCGACGCTGCGGTCCGTGACATGTTCCGCGTCGAGTCGACCACCGTGCCGGACCTGCCGCTCGAGGACGCGGGGTGGGAGGACGACGAGCGCCGTCCTCGCACGGCGAGCGAGCTGACCGAGGCGTTCGAGCGGACGTGGGCGATGATCGACGAGCGCGTCCGTCGATGGACGGCCGACGACCTCGGCGTCGAGTTCTCACGGACGCGACGCAACGGCGAGGTCGAGACGTTCACACGGGCGTGGGTCGTCTGGCACCTGATCGAGCACGACCTCCACCACGGCGGCGAGATCTCCCAGATCCTCGGCACCAACGGGATCGACGCGCTCGAGCTCTAGCCGGCGTGGGCGTCCGGCAGGCGCCGCGCGACGAGCGCCAGCAGCGCCGCTGCGACGATCCCGATCCCGAACGCGCCGGCGAGTCCTCCCTCGATCGTGAGCGTGCCGGCGTCCGCGAGCGCGATGCTCGCCCCCCCGAGCCCGGCCCCGATCCCGACGCCCAGGTAATCCATCAGGATCGTCGAGGACAGCTCGCCGGCCTCGCGTCCCTCCTCGACCTCGCCCATCACCGACAGCGGGATCGTCGGCCACACGATCCCCATGCCGACGCTCCCGATCGCCCAGCCGACGTACGGGATGACCACCGGAACGTCCAGGAGCCCGACCGCGACGACGGCCGCGCCGCTCCCGACCAGCGCAGCACCGGCCGCCACGAGCCGGCGTGCACCCAGGCGCCCGATCACCCGGGACTGCCACCATGTGCCGATCGCCCAGGCGACCGCGGAGGCCGTGAGGACGACGCTCGCGACGCCGATCGACAGTCCCCGCGCCTCGGTGAGCATCAGCGTCACGAAGCCGTCGATCGCGAAGAACGCCGCCGACGCGAGGAAGGCGGCGGCCGACGCCGCCGGCAGCCCCGGCCGGGCGGTGAGCGTTCCCGGCGGCGTGATCCTTCGGAGCGCCGGGATCGTCACGGCGAGCCCGATGACGACGAGCGGGATGCTCCACGCCGACAGGTCCGTGAGGCCCCCGAGGAGGGCCCCGACGCCGACCATGAGCACGAGCGACGCGGCGACCGGCAGCCGTGACTCCTCCTCGGTCACGTGGACGCCTCGGAGCGACGGCATGACCAGGACGGCGGCGAGCGCTATCAGCGGCAGCGGCGCCACGAAGGCCCACCGCCATCCCACGGTTTCGGCGAGCACGGCGCCGATCGATGGCCCGAGCAGTCCGGGGAGGATCCACATCGAGGCGAGCAGGGCCATCACGCGGGGCCGGATCCGCTCGGGGTAGGTCTTGGCGACCGTCGCGAGCGAGACGACGTACAGCCCGCCGCCGCCGATCCCCTGGACGAACCGGGCGATCACCAGCACGAGCATCGTGGGCGCCGTCGCCGCGAGGACGAGCCCGACCGCGTAGATGCCGATCGCGACGCCGAGGACGGTGCGCGGACCCAGCCGGTCGGTCAGCTTCCCCGCGATCGGCACCGCGCCGAAGGACGCCAGGGTGAGCGCCGCGAAGTTCCACCCGTAGAGCTGCAGCCCCTGGAGGTCGCGCTGGACCGCGGGCAGGATCGCCGCGACGATCAGGATCTCGACCGCGACCAGGGCCTCGAGGATCAGCAGGCCGGTCGTGAGGCGGCCGCGGGCGCCCATGAACACCTCGCGCCAGCGGGGAGGAGCCGTTTCAGCTGACGTCGTGCGGGCCATCGCCCCAGAGGCTAGCCCCGCGGTCGTCAGTAGCGAGGGAACGTCAGGATCGAGCCGAGGCCGTACGCCATCAGGGCCATCGCGAGCACGAGGATCCCGAGCCGCACCCGCCGGATCTGGAATCGTTGGGAAAGCACGAGCAGGAACAGGACACTCGCGAGAACCACCGCCGTTCGGATGTACCTGTCCGCGTGATGTCGAGCCGTCGTGCCCGCCTCGAAGAGGCGCTCCGCGACGTGGTTCAGCTCGGCACCCTGCTCGAGCAACGGGTTCACGTACTCGGGCATGAAGCTCGGACCGGGCGGCACATCCGTGTTCGAGAACGGATCCAGCGCGATCCAGGCATCGAAGGCGGTCTTGAACTCCGGACTGAACCGGCGCTCGTAGAGGGCCGCGAGCTCGTCGTGTCCCTCGTTCCGGGCCTGGATCCATGTGTTGAAGGTCGAGATGTCCAGCAGGCGCTGCTGGCCGCCGAGCGTCAGCGCTTGGTCGGCCTCGTTCCGGATCGTCGAGGACCTCCCGTAGAGCTCGGCCTGGCGCCCGTCCCATCTCGCCGCCTGGTAGCCGCACCAGGCGGTCGCGATCGCGACGATCGCGAGCAGGATCGCCTCCACGATCTCGACGATCTGGTCCGAGCGGCGTTCCGGTGCTCCGGCCGCCGTCGCCCTCGGCCGCCACCATGGTCTCCGCGATCTCGGCGTTGAGGTCCTCCGGCATGCTTCCACCCTGCCTCGGTTCGACTGAGCGCGAGTGTAGGCGCGGCTCGCGGCTGAGCGCCTCGGTTGGACCCGAAACGCGGACGGCCGGGCCCCGAAGGGCCCGGCCCGTTCGCAAAGCTCACCTCACGAGCACTCCAGCCTCTGACGAGGCTTCGTCGGGTAGACCAGGTCCGAACCCGCGAGGTCGGTGAGTTGGTTGGATTCTGCCGGCCATCCGGCAGAGCGGGCGGGGCGGTCGGCCCCGGCCCGGAGGGACGGCCTCAGCAGCCAATCACCTCGAGGGTCTCCATCTGTCTATGCAGTAGGACCACCTCCTCTCTCTCGTGCCGCCATGTTCCGACAGGACCGCGGCTATGGCAAGGAGGTTCGCTGGTCGGCCACCCGTCAGACCACCATGCTGCCGCCGTCGACGACGAGCTCGATGCCTGTGATGTAGGCGGCCTCGTCGCTGGCGAGGAACAGCGCCGCGTTGACGACGTCGCGGGGGGTCCCGAGCCGTCCGAGGGGGATCGACGCGCGCGCGGCCTCCACCCACGCGGCATCGGCAGTGCGCACCGTCTGCATCGGGGTGTCGGTGAACCCTGGGTGGATACAGTTGGCCCTGACGTTGTGCGGTGCGAACTGCACCGCGAGGTTCCGGGTCAGCGAGATCACCGCGCCCTTGCTCGCCGTGTACGCGTCCTGCGGGATCGCGTCGCCCAGCAGCGCCGACGTGGAGCCGACGTTGACGATCGCGCCGCCTCCGGCCTCGATCAGTTTCGGCACGCCGTACTTGGCGACCCAGACCATCCCCTTGAGGTTGATCGCCATCACGCGGTCCCACACGGCCTCCTCGGTGTCCAGGACGCTCACGTCCCGGTCGCGCCAGAGGACCCCGGCGTTGTTGTAGAGGATGTGCAGCGCGCCGAAACGCTCGACCGCCCCCGCCACCGCCTCGCGCACCTGTCCCTCGTCGGCCACGTCGGCCACGAACGTGACGAGGTCACCGCCTGCGGCACGGGTCGCGTCCGCCGTCGCCTCGAGCGACGGAGCGTCGACGTCGATCGCCGCGATCCGCGCGCCCTCGCTCGCGAACACGAGACAGGCCTCACGCCCCATCCCGCTGCCGGCGCCGGTGATCAGGGCGACCTTCCCCTCGAGCCTGCCCATCAGTCCACCACCCGGTAGAGGCGCCACCGGTCGGGCACGCCCTTCAGCTCGTGCTCGCCGGCGTCCTCGAAGGCGAGCCCGCTCCCGGCGACGAGGTCCTTCACCGTCTGCGAGACGAGCACCTCCGACGGCCCGGCCGACGCGCCGACACGGGCGCCGATCACCACGGCCATCCCGCCGACCTTCCCGTCGATCGTCTCGACCTCGCCGGTGTGCACGCCCGCCCGGACCTCGATGCCCAGCGGGGCGACCGCGTCGACGATCGATCTCGCGCACCGGACCGCCCGCGCCGGGCCGTCGAACGTGGCGAAGAACCCGTCGCCCGCGGTGTCGACCTCCACGCCGCGGTACCGAGCGAGCTGGCCGCGGACGCGTCGGTGGTGTTCTTCGACCAGCTCCTTCCAGCGCCGATCGCCGAGCTCGGCGGCCTTCTCGGTCGATCCGGCGACGTCGGTGAACAACACGGTCGCCAGCACCCGGTCGAGCTCCGCCTCCACCTCGCCGAGCGCGACCACGAAGCGCTCCACCTCGTCGACGATCGCGTCCGGGTCGCCGACCCACGGCCAGTGCTCGCTCCCCGGGAGCTCGACGAGCCTGGCTCCGGCGATCCGGCTCGCCATGTCCCGCACCTCGTCGATGGGGAAGTCGATGTCCCCGTCCTTGGCGATCACCAGCGTGGGCACGTGGATCGACGGGAGCGCGTGGGTGGCGTTGATCTCGCGGTTCATGCGCTCGAGGGCGACCGCCGCACCCGGACTGGCCGACTTCCGCATGTACGACGCGAGCCACGCGACCAACCGTTCGTCGGACTCGTGACCGGGCGCGCCCCAGTCCGCGATCTCGCCCCGCGCGAACTCGAGGCTGCCCCACGACTCCTCCATCCGCACGAGATAGGCGTCCGGGTCTTCCTTGTAGTCGGGCTCGCGGACCGTGAAGTCGGCCAGCCGTGCCGAACAGGGCGAGCGCGATCGTGCGCTCGGGGTAGGTCGCGGCGAACAACATCGACATGGGACCGCCCTCGGAGACGCCGAAGACGACGGCTCGCTCCGACCCGACGGCATCCATCACCGCGCGCACGTCGTCCATCCGAGTCTCGAGGTCGGGGAGCCGCTCCTCGGGCACCCGGTCGGAGAGGCCGACGCCTCGCTTGTCGAACAGGATCAAGCGGGAGAACGTCGCGAGACGGTCGAGGAACCGGGCGAAGCCGGGGTCGTCCCACATCACCTCGATGTTCGTGACCCAGCCCATCACGAAGACCATGTCGACGGGTCCGTCGCCCACCACCTGGTAGGCGATATGGACCCCGTCGGCGGTCTTCGCGTAGCGCGTCTCCGGTGTCGGCACTTGTGCGCATCCTTGCCGCCGTCGGCCGTAGCCGCAAGCGAGGCGGCCCCACTACACCTGGATCGAGCGCGCGGCCTCGACAGGGTCGCCCTCCAGCACCCGTAGACCGAGGTCGGACACGTCCTCGACCCGGATCCCACCGCCGACGGCAGTCGGGACCCGGCGGGCCAGCATCCGGAGCTGGTGCGTGTGGGAGGCGATCGGCGTGCCCTCGGCGACGGCCAGCACGACGAGTGCAGGGTCCACGGCCGCCACGGCCTGCTCGATCGTGTCGAACGGGGTGTCTTGCCCGAGGTAGGTCACCCGCCAGCCGCGCCGCCACGCGGCGATGCCGAACATGATCAGCCCGAGGTCGTGCTCCTCGCCAGGCGGGCACGCGAGCAGGAGCGACGGGCCGCGGCCCGCCCCCCAACCCCGAGCGAGGCCGAGCAGCCGTCCCCGGATCACCGACGACGCGAAGTGCTCCTGCGCGACCGAGACCTCCCCTGACGCCCACCGGTCCCCCAACAGGTGCAGGTACGGCAGGAGCACCTGCTGCATCAGGGTTTCGATCGAGAGCGCCGCCAGGAGGCGATCGAGCGCGCGGTTCGCGCCCTCATCATCGAAGCGATCGAGCGCTTCCCGGAGCTCGGCGCCGAGCCCTTCCGCTGCCGGGACGTCCTCGTCCTCTCCCTGTGGACCCCCTGGGCCAAGTGCACGGCGGGCGGCCTCGGCGGCGGACAGCCCCTCCGCGATCAAGGCCTTCGTCCGCATGACCCGGGTCTCGTCCTGGTCCGAGTACAGACGGAACCCACCCTCCGAACGTGAGGGCTGGAGCAGCCCGTAGCGCTGCTCCCAGGCGCGGAGTAGGTCCGGCGAGGTCCCGGTGCGCCGGGCGAGCTCGCCGATCCGCAGGTATCCCTCTCGATCGCTCACCGTCCGAACCGTACAACATCTGGACAGGATTCTCCACAAACCCTTGACACCTCGACCACGCCAGGCCTATCCTGACTCTCGACAGAACCTCGACAAACGGAGGGAGGGAGACAGAGATGAAGAAGCTCGACGCCTTGACGCTTGCGCTCGCGATCGTGGGAGCCCTGAACTGGGGTCTCGTGGCGGTGGCGGAATTCGACCTCGTCGCGACGATCGCCGGTCTGGAGTTCGGCGAGGTGAACGCCTTCACCCGCGTGATCTACGGCCTCGTCGGCCTGTCCGCGGTATGGCTCGTCGTTCGCTTCGGCGAGCTGGTGGCACGTGACCACGGCCGCGATCGCGAGATGGCGCGGCTGGCGGCCTAGGTCGCAGCAGGCGATCCTGAGGGCGGGGTCCCGTCGCGAGACGGGACCCCGCCCTCTTCGCGTGCCTCCTCCGAGGGATCACACGCATCCCCGCGACTGGTGCAGGTACTGGCGGCACTCGTCGTCGGTCAAGCCACGCGTCAGCTCGGCTTCGGCGATCGCGATCAGCTCGTCGAGGTCGAGCGCCCACACGCGCACCACACCATCGGGCGTAGCGGATGCCAGCCGCTTCCCGTCAGGGCTGAAGTCCAGGCCCGACACGAGGAACTCGTGGCCTCGGAGCATGAGCTGTTGCGCGCCGCTCTCGGCGTGGGTGTCGAAGAGGCGGATCGTCGCATCCTCCCCACCGGTCGCGAGCATTCGTGCCGTCCGGGCTGAACACGACGTTCATGACGGTGACCGATCCCGCACCGAACGACCGCTCGACCTCCCCGGTCGAAACGTCGCGGATCTCGACGTTCCCGTCGAAGAACCCGATCGCGAGCCGCTCTCCGGGTCCGTCGAACGCGAGCGAGGACGCGCCCACGGCGTCGAGCTCCCGAACGACCTTCTCCGGCCCTCCAGTCCCAGATCGACACGTGCATGGTGTCCGGCTGCCGTTGGTTGAAGGTCGCGGTGGCGATCGTCCGACCGTCCGGCGCGAAGGCGAGCGCCTGGACGACGTGGGGATCCGGCTCGGAGCCGACGAGCGTGCGGTCGCCCATCGTCGTCCGCGTCGAGCACGTGCAGGCTTCCGTCGTACCCGCCGACGGCGAGATACCGGCCGTCGGAGCTCCAATCGATCGAGGGTGATGACATCGTTCCGAACGTCGTAGTCGAAGGCGAGTGTTCCCGTCTCGACGTTCCACACCGAGACGACGCTTGAGGCGTTGCGGACCATCGCGACCAGCTCGCCGTCCGGGGTCGGCGCGACCAGTAACACAGGTTCCTCCGAGCCTGTCCCCGGACCCAGCGTCGTCACCGGCGTGGTCGCATCACGGCGGACGTCCCAGATCGCGACGGAGTCCCGGTCGTGCGAGGCGACGATCTGCCCGTCCGGGAGGTACGCGACGTCGACCGGCGCCAGGTAGTCGGTCTCGGCGTTGAAGACCTCGGCGTCGCCCTCGAGCGAGAGGTCCCAGATCTTGACCGCGGCGATCCCGACGTCGCCGGTGAGGACGCGCTCCCCGTCGGGCGAGAACGCCGCGAACAGCCCCGACTGGGTCTGCTGAGCCGACAAGAGGTACACCTGGCGGCCCTCGACCTCGACGGTCCCTCGCGTCCGGTGCACCTCGAGCTCCCACACCCGCGCCGTGCCGTCGCTCCCGCCGGAGACGATGCGACGCGAATCGGGCGACCAGTCGACGGTGGCCACGACACCGGTGTGTCCGAGCAGCCGCTCCTCGAGCTTGCCGGTCGCGGCGTCCCAGACGCGCACCGACGAATCGCCCGCACCCGTGGCGATCCATCGGCCGTTCGGGCTCCACGAGACGGAGTTGACGGAGTACGTGTGCCTCGGGAGCTCGAAGACGACGTCGCCGGTCCGAACGTCGAACACCGACGCGGAGTCCACGTCGGCGCTCCCGACCACCAGCCGGCTACCGTCCGGACTGAGGGCCGTGTCGAACACGAACGTGTCCAATCCCTCGAACGTGCGCACGATCGCTGCCGGTGGCGGCCTCGGCCACTCGGACCGTGTCGTCCTCCGGCCACGCGGCGGCGACGAGTGTGCCGTCCGCGTCGAACGACTGCCCCACGGCGCCCGTCGTCCCCGACACGCTCGCGATCAGCTCGCCGGTGTCGGGATCCCACATCTTCAGGAGACCGTCGTCGCCGGTCGTCGCGAGCATCGAGCCATCGGGCGAGAACCGGACGTCGTTCACGTCGCTGTTCTCGTGCCCGGTCCACGATCGGACGGAGTCGCCGGTCGTGGCGTCGCGGAGGTCGATCGTCCCGGTGTTCTCGGGGCCCTCGGTCACGAAGACGCCCTCGGGGCTCCAGTCGACGGTGCCGCCGAGGTCCTGCTCGGTCAGCACGAGCCGAGACGCGATCACGGCTCGGTGGAGCGCCTCCTCCGCCTCGGGCAGCACCGTGCCGTCGGCGGCGCGCGTCTCGTCGATCGCCTCGAGGGCGAGGAGGATGCTGCGCTCGGGGTCGACCTCGAGGTTCGCGACCGAGGCCGCGGCGAGCTCGCGCGCGGTCGCGTTCCGCTCCTGCGCCTGGGCCTTCCCCTGCTGGCCGGTCGCGAAGACCGTGAGGCCTGCCGCGACGAGGGCCGCCGACGGCGAGGACCGCCGACGATCGCTCGGAGCCGCCGGACGGATCGGCGCTCGAGATCGCGTTCGTGCGCTTCGCGAGCCACCTCCTCCGCCTGTCGCCGATCCCGCTCCGCGCGGGAGGCGTCGACGTACTCGTGCTCCTCCGGCGTCGCCGCGACGCCGGACTCGGCCTCGCCAGCTCTCGGCCTGCTCGAGCCGGGAGCCGGCGAGCAGGAACGAGGGCTCGCGATCGGCCTCGATCCATTCCTTCGCGGCCGTCGACGAGGCGCCGCTCCGTGCGGAGGTCCTCGCGCGCCGCGTCGATCCAGCGATGCAGCCGCGGCCACGCCGTGAGGATCGCCTCGTGCGCCAGCTCGATCGTCGGACGCGCCGGTCCGCGCGTCTCGGTCGAACGAGAGCTGCCGCGAGGCGCCGAACGTGTCGAGGACCGTGGTCATCGCCTGCTGGTCGACGTCGAGCGAGGCGACCTCCGCATCGCGGCACGCGACGCCGCGTGTCCTCGGTCCCCTCGCCGAGCGCGACGAGCCGCAGGAACAGCTGTCGCGCGGCCTCCTGCCCGTCGTCGTCGAGGTCCGCGTAGAGCTCCTCGGCCCGGCGGCCGAGGGCTCCGGACACGCCGCCGATCTGCCGGTACGCCTCGAGGAAGAGTGTTCGGCCATCGCGCCGTTCGAAGAGCTCGGTCAGCGCGTACTCCATCAGCGGGAGCGCGCCGGGCTCCTCGGCGACGTCGGCCAGCATCGCGGCGACGAGGCCCGGTTCCAGCGAGACGTCGACGCGCTTCGCCGGCCCCGAGATCGCCCGCTCGAGCTCCTCGGCCGAGAGCGGGACCACGGCCTCGACCCGGGACTTGAACAGCTCCGCGAACCCTCGGTACAGCAGCGGCCGGTCGTAGAAGTCGGCCCGCAGGGTGACGACCACGCGCAGTCGGCTGCGCGGATCGGTCGCGGCCGCCTCGAGGCTCCCGAGGAAGTGCGTCCGGACGGCCTCGTCCTCGACGAGCGTGAACACCTCCTCGAACTGGTCGATCACGAGGACGAGCTCGCTCCCGTCGGAGGGAAGGAGTCGGAGGACCGCACGGTGGAGACCGTGCTCGTCGCGCTCGAGCTGCTCCATCAGGCTCGCGGGTGGGTCCGGCGCGGCGCGGAGCAGCGCCGCCTCGAGACCGTCGAGCGGGCGGGCGCCGGGGAACATGTCCGCGATGTGCCACCCCTCGGACCCGTCGATCGCGCCGCGCCGGAGGGCCGGGATCAGCCCGGCCCGCACGACCGAGGACTTCCCGCTCCCGCTCGGCCCGACGACCGCCAGGAACCGGGTCTGCTTCACCCGCTTGACGAGCTCCTCGACGAGCTCCTCGCGTCCGAAGAAGTCGACCGCGTCGCCTTCCTCGAACGCGCGGAGGCCCTTGTAGGGGTTCGCGACGATCTCGCCGGGGACGGCGGGCGTGAGGCGGGCGGCCGACGACGCCGAGCGCCCGACGGAAGGCCATGTCGTCCGCGGCGTCGTCCGCCTCCGCCCGCAGCCGGATCACGTGCACCGGGTCCGCGAGCCCTTGAGGTGGACGGGTCCGCGGTCGACGTAGGCGACGCCCTCGACCTTCCTCGCGAGGTGCGTGACCGCCGGGCTGGCGAGGATCTCGGCCGGCGACGGCGATCCCGCAGAGTCGCGCCGCCAGGTTGAGCGCCCCGCCCCGGTAGCCGTCGTCGACGGCGACGGCCTCTCCCGCGTCCAGCCCGATCCCGACCGCGAGCGGGAGCGTCGGGTCCGCGACGGTCTCGTCGACGAACCGCCGCTGGAGCTCGACCGCCGCCCGGATCGCCTGTCGAGCGGAGTCGAAGACCGCCATGACCTCGTCCCCGCGGAGCTCCAGATTGGTCCCGCCTCGGGCCTCGAGGATCTCGCGCGCCACCGTGGCGAACTTGCCGGCCAGCACCGCGGCGGCCTCGTCGCCGCGCTCCTGCGTGAAGACCGTGTACCCGCGGACGTCGGCGATCAGGAACGTCCGGATCTGGGCGTCGTCGCTGCGTGCCCCGTGGATCGGCCCTCGCCGTCGGCCATGGGGGATTATGGCCCGAGCGACCTACGGCGTCCTACCCGGTCACGCGGTAGAGACCGCCCGTAGCATCCGAGAAGGAGGTGGTGGCATGTCAGAGCCGGTGGTCTTCATCAGTCACTTCATGGTGAAGGAGGGCAAGCTCGCCGACCTGAGACACCTCGAGCGGAGGTCCAGCGTCAACTCCATGACGACAAGCCACGGACCGTCGCCTATCTCCTGTACCTGAACGATGAGGGAACCGAGATGACGATCGTCCACACGTTCCCCGACGCAGATTCGATGGACCTCCACTTCGTCGGATCGGATGAGCGATCGGCTGCCGCATTCGAGTTGCTCGAACCTCGGGGCTGGGAGATCTACGGACGGCCCAACGAAGGAGCCCTGGAAACGATGCGACAAGCCGCGGAGTCGTCGGGAGTGTCCCTGACTATTCGACCGGACCTGCTCGACGGGTTCCTCCGCCTGCGATCGATCTAAGCCGCTCCGGGAGAGCCTCGCTGCCTAGGTCACCATCCCCCATCGTGTGTGGTCGAGAGGCTCGACGCCATGCGATCCCCGCCAGCTCCTTCCGACGAAGGACCAGCCGGCTCGCGGCAGTACGTCGAACGGCTCGAACCAAGCCCTTATCGTGAAGGGGTTCGGCCTAGAGATGCGTGCCCTGCCGCAGTTCGAGCCGCTCTCACACATCGCCGCCGTCAATCGACCGGCGCGACGGAAGAAGAGACCGAACATGAACGGGCGTTGGTCGCGGTCCTGAGTGAATGCGACGACCAGCGTGGTCAATGACCCGAAATCGAACGGTCGGAACCACCGCGTGCGGATCCGGTCGTAGAACGTGATGGTCACTCGTAGGCGACCGTCAGCCTGTTCGTATGCGCCGACCCAACGGATGTCCAGGCGATGGATCGGCTCGTTCGGATCCCATACGCCACCCGCCTGTGCCGGGCTCATCGGAAGGAGGGCCAGGGCGAGCGACATCGTGACCAGCGCGACTCCTGCCCGATTCATCCGGACCACCTCCAGCAGGGTCCGTGAAGACCCTAGGTCGGGTTGCTTGGAATCGCAACCTCGGTTCCGCCTGGCGCGTCGGACTGAAGCTGGGCAAGGGTGGGTACGGAGCAAACGTGCCGACCGTCGGGTTCCACGCGTCCCATGAGCAGCTGCCACCCTCCCGGCTGGTCGCCGCCGTGAAAGCGGCCGAGGCGGCCGGCTTCACGGCGGCGATGTGCTCGGACCACCTCGCGCCTTGGAGCGAGCGACAGGGCCATTCGGGGCACGCGTGGGCGTGGCTGGGCGCCGCGATGCAGGCGACCTCGTTCCCGTTCGGCGTGGTGACGGCGCCCGGGCAGCGCTCCCACCCGGCGGTGACCGCTCAGGCGATCGCGACGCTCGGCGAGCTGTTCCCGGGACGGTTCTGGGCCGCGCTCGGCTCCGGCGAGGCCCTGAACGAGCATGTCACCGGGGATCCGTGGCCGCCCAAGACCGACCGCGACGCGAGGCTGCTCGAGTGCGTCGAGGTGATCCGCGCGCTCCTGCGCGGGGACGAGGTGACCCATCGCGGGCACGTCCACGTGGACCGTGCCCGCCTCTGGAGCCTCCCGCGGCAGATCCCTCCGCTGTTGGGCGCGGCGGTCGGCGAGGAGACCGCGAGGGTCGTCGGCGGCTGGGCCGACGGCATGATCACCGTACGGCAGCCGGTCGACGTGCTCCGACGCGTGATCGACGCGTTCCGCGAGGGCGGTGGCGAACACAAGCCGGTCACCGTCCAGGTCCACCTCTCCTGGGCCGAGGACGACGACACCGCGCTCGCGATCGCGCACGACCAGTGGCGCACGAACGTGTTCGGCTCGGAGATCGCATGGAACCTCGAGCTGCCTTCGCAGTTCGACGAAGCGGCGCGAACGGTGCGACCGGAAGACGTGACCGACGCCGTCCTCGTCTCCGCCGACCCGGCGCAACACGTGAAGTGGCTCCGGGAGCTGACAGACCTCGGCGTCGACGCCCTCTACCTCCATCACGTCGGCAAGGAACAGGACCGCTTCATCGACGTGTTCGGCGAACGGGTCCTCCCGGAGGTGATCGAGTGACGACGGCCGAAACCAGCGACCTGTGGTGGAAGAACGCCGTGATCTATTGCCTCGACGTCGAGACGTTCCTGGACTGGGACGGCGACGGGATCGGGGACATCCGC
Organism: uncultured Actinomycetota bacterium; assembly: GCA_963778505.1. Taxonomy (GTDB): domain Bacteria; phylum Actinomycetota; class UBA4738; order UBA4738; family HRBIN12; genus JAJNBA01. Next base: position 19,444 of record CAVZUH010000002.1, read on the forward strand.
GGGATGACGGAGCGCGTCGACTACCTCGCCGGGATCGGGGTCAGCTGCCTGTGGCTGATGCCGTTCCAGCCGTCCCCCAATCGCGACGACGGCTACGACATCGTGGACTACTACGGTGTCGATCCGCGGCTCGGCTCGCTCGGGGACTTCGTGACGTTCATCCGGACGGCCAAGGACCGAGGGATGCGTGTGATCATCGACCTGGTCGTCAACCACGCGTCCGACCGGCACCCGTGGTTCCGCGAGGCGCGGTCCTCGCCCGACAATCGCTTCCGCGACTTCTTCGTCTGGCGCGACCGGCCGACCCGGACGCCGAAGGCCTCGATCGTGTTCCCCGACGCCGAGGACAGCATCTGGGCGTTCGACGAGAAGGCCGGGCAGTGGTTCCTGCATCACTTCTATTCACACCAGCCGGACCTCAACATCGGGAACCCACGGGTTCGGAACGAGATCGCGAAGATCGCCGGCTTCTGGTTGGAGCTCGGCGTCGACGGGTTCCGCGTCGACGCGGTGCCCTTCCTGATCGACACGAGCCAGATCCCGGACGTCGAACCTGGACCCCCACGAGATCCTGAGGGAGCTCCGCTCGTTCATCAGCCGCCGGCGAGGGCGACGGGGTGCTCCTCGGCGAGGTCAACCTCGAACCGGAGCAGCTGATCGACTTCTTCGGCGGAGAGGACGGCGACGAGGTCCAGCTGCTCTTCAACTTCTCGTTGATGCAGGCGATCTGGCTCTCGCTCGCGCGCCAGGACGCCGAGCCCGTGGCCGAGGCGCTCCGCGAGACGATCGCCGTCTCAGAGGACACGCAGTACGCGAATTTCCTGCGCAATCACGACGAGCTGACGCTGGACAAGCTGTCCAAGGAGGAGCGCCAGGAGGTCTTCGAGGCGTTCGGGCCCGACCCGGACATGCAGCTGTTCGACCGAGGACTCCGTCGCCGGCTCCCGACGATGCTCGACGGCGACCCACAGCGGATCCGGATGGCGTACAGCCTGCTGTTCTCGCTCCCGGGCACGCCCGTCCTGTTCTACGGCGAGGAGATCGGCATGGGCGAGAACCTCGACATCCCTGGGCGGATGAGCGTGCGCACGCCGATGCAGTGGACCGACCAGAAGAACGGCGGGTTCTCGAAGGCGCGCCCGTCGCGTTTGCGGCGGCCGGTGGTCGAGGGTCGATTCGGCCCGCTCGCGGTCAACGTCGCGGCGCAGCGCCGGGACCCAGACTCGTTGCTGAGCTGGATGGAGCGGCTGATCCGGCGGCGCCGTGAGACGCCCGAGCTCGGCTGGGGAACGTGGAAGGTCGTGCGCACGAACGTCCCGAGCGTGCTGGCCCACCGGTGCGACTGGGAAGGCCGGACGGTCGTCGCCGCCCACAACTTCGGCGATCAACCGTGCGTCGTGCGCCTGCAGCTCGGCGACGTGCCGGAGGACGGCAAGCTGGACGACCTGCTCGACGAGCTCGGCGCGCTCCATCGGATCGAGGACGGTTCGCTCGAGCTCAAGCTGGATGGCTACGGGTACCGGTGGCTCCGGATCACCACTCCCGATCAGCACACCCCGCCGTAGGAGCTCGTCCGAACAGGGTCGGCCGGGGACCGATCAGCGAACCAGGTCGAGGGCCTCCACCACCGGCGCTGCGGCCAGGTAGGTCTTCGCGCGCTCGGGCGAGAGCCCGCGGGCGATCGCGTCGATGATCTCCGCGGCCTCCCGTGCGTGCTCTTCCGCACGGGAGGCCGCTCCCTTCACACCCCGCTCCGCGAGCGCGAGGGCGGCGCGGCTCTGCCAGCGGAGCAGCGGCGAACCGAGCTCGTCGGCGAGCGCGACGGCCGAGCGGAGCTCGGCCGTCGCGCTCGCCGCCTCCCCCCGCGCCGTGAGTGCCCGGCCCAACGTGGTGAACGCGTTCGCCAGGTACTTCCGCCGGCGGACGGTCTTCGCGAGCTCGATCGCCCGCCTGCTCCAGGTGACCGCATCGTCGACCCGACCCGTCCGGAGCTCCAGCTCCGCCCGATTCGCCGCCAGCCTCCCGCTGATCAGCCAGCGCTCCCACGCCTCGCTCCGGATGGCGTCGTCCCACAGGGCCGGCATCGTCCGCTCGACGGTCGCGAGATCGTCCATCAGAAGGTGCGCGCCGAGCAGATCGGTCCGGGCGTTCATCCACGGCATGTTGAAGCTCGACGGGCCGAGCCGGTCGCTGACCGTCTCGCTACGTGCCTTCGCCTCCTCGAGCGCGAAGATCTCGCGCAGCGCAGTGGTCGAGTAGTTCGTGACGACGTTGTCCCGCCGCCCCAGCTTCCGGGCGGTCTCGATCGCCAGGTTCCCAGCCGCCAAGGCCTCCTCGTACCTGCCCATCCCCGCCAGGATCAGCCCTCGCATCCCGGCCCCCCGCAGCAGCGACTCCGCGCTCCGAGCGTCGCGCCCGCCCGTGGCGGCGGCCTCTTCGGAGAGCTCGAGCGCTCGCTGGTAGGAGCCCGTCCAGTAATAGACGTCCGCCTGCATGTGGTTGTGCTCGGCGAGCTCGAGAGGCCGATCGCCGCCCGGCCAGAGAGCCAGGGCTCGGTCGCCCAGCTCGATCGACTGGTCGAGATCGCCGTCGCCCCCTCGCATCCCGAACGCCTGCGACAGGCGCGCGAGCGCCAGAGCTTCCAGCTCGGGCGGTCCGTTCGTCCGCACGAGCTCCACCGCGCGCTCGGCCAACGAGAACGTCTCGGACGTCTTCTCGCTCCAGAGGGTCGCTCGGCTGCGTGCGAGCATGGCCTCGATCTCCTCGACGCCGCTCAGCTCGGGAAGCAGAGCCTCGAGCTCGGCGTCGGCGCGCGGATAATCCTCGAGCTCGGCGAGCGCGAGGCCGCGGCGCAGCCGGATCCGCCGGCGATCCTCCTCGGTCGTCGCGAGGTCGAGCGCGCGCGTGAACAGGTCGTAGGTCTCCTCGACGGCGAGTGCGTCCCTCGCCCGCTCGGCCGCTCCCAGCAGGTACCCGCGCGCGGCGTCCGGCTCCCCCGCCTCGCGCCAGTGACGGGCGAGCAGCCACCCGAGGTCGGCGGGGTCGGCCAACGTCTGTTCGAGGTACCGGGCGATGGCGGCGTGGAGCTCGCGACGGGAGCCGCGCGGCAGGGTTTTGTACGCGATATCCCGGATCAGCACATGCTTGAAGACGAACTCGACGTCGCCCTCGACCTCGCTCCGCGGGCGCCGGTGGATCAACCCTCGCGACTCGAGCCCCTCGAGCGCTTCATCCACCGCGTCCAGCTCACCCATCCCGTCCAGGACGCCACGCCAGAAGGACTGGCCGATCACGGATGCGTGGAGCAGTGCGGTTCGTGCCTCCGGAGGAAGGGAGTCGATGCGTGCCGCGATCGCCGCCCAGACGGTCGACGGCAACTCGCCGCTCGGGGCCGCGTCCGTCACCGATGCGCCCAGCTCCTCGAGGAACAGCGGGTTGCCCTCGGCCACGGAAACGACGCGCTCGATCGTGGAGGGGTCCGCCGCCGGCAGCAGCGCGGTCGCCACCGCCTTCGAGTCCAGAGCGCTGAGCGCATCGAGCGGCAGGGTCGTGTGACCGACCATCCCTCCTCCCCACGTCCGCCGGGTCTCGAGGAACTCGGGCCTGGCGAGCGCGAGGACCACCACCCGCGCGTCCCGGACGTGGGACACCAGGTAATCGATCGCATCCAGCAGCGCATCGTCCGCCCAGTGCACGTCTTCGAACACGAGCAGGACCGGCTTCCGCTCGGCCAGATGCTCCACGAACATCCGCATCGTGAAGAGCAGGTGGATCGCCTCGTCCGGCGGTTCGTCCAGGCCCAGACCGAGGAGCAAGCTGAGGTATCGAGTCGCGTCGGCAACCTCGCCGGACGGGAACAGCTGGTCGAGCGCGACGGCCAGCTTGGTGCGGGCGACCTCCACGGGGTCGTTCTCGAAGATGCCGGCGACGTGTCGCACCATCTCGCCGGCGGCGCGATAGGGCGTCTGCTCCTCGTACGGGAGGCTCCGTCCCCAGAGCGCACGGCCGCCCGCCCGCTCGAACCGCTCGGACGCTTCCCGGGCCATCCTCGACTTGCCGATCCCGGCGGGACCGAGGATCGTCACCAGGTGCGGATGTCCGTCCGCGACGGCTCGATCCCACACGCTGCCGAGCAGATCGAGCTCCCGTTCCCGGCCGATGAGCGGGGTGCGGGAAGTCGGCCGGCTCCCGGGTGCCTCGAGGGCGTCGATCACGGTCCACGCGGCGACGGGCGCAGCTTTCCCCTTCGCCTCGACGGCGGGGATCGGCTCGAACCGGAACGCGTGTCGCGTCAGCCGATGCGTCTCCTCGCCGACGATAAGCCCGCCGGGTGCTGCGGCGTTCTGGAGGCGGGCGGCCGTGTTCACGACGTCGCCGGTCGCGAGCGCCTCGCCCGGAGCCGGCTCCACGGCGATCACGGCCTCGCCCGTGTGAACGGCTCCTCGTACCTCCAGATCGAGCCCCACGTTCGCTTCGTTCAGCGCTTCGATCCCCTCGAGGATCGAGAGGCCGGCTCGGACGGCACGCTCCGCGTCGTCGACCCGAGCGAGCGGTGCGCCGAAGACGGCCATGACCGCGTCGCCGATGTACTTCTCGACGATCCCGCCGTGACGCTCGATCCGTTCGCGCGCGTCGAAGAAGTAGAGCTGGTTGCGATCGCGGACGTCTTCGGGATCGGCGCCGTCTGCGCGCGCCGTCGATCCGACCACGTCGACGAACAGGATCGAGACGAGCTTGCGTTCCTGCTGCCCACCTCCGACGGCGAGCTCGTTGCCGCACGCGGGGCAGAACCGCGCACCGTCGGGAGCCTCCGCGCCGCAGCGGCCGCAGATCACGTCACTTCACTCGGAGCCGGCCTCGCCCGATAGAGGCGCCATCGCTCCGGCACGCCCTTCAGCTCGTACTCGCCGGCGTCCTCGAGCTGGAGCCCGCCGCCCGCCACCAGATCCTTGACGGTGGACGACACGAGGACCTCGGAGGGTCCGGCAACCGCGCTCACCCGCGCGCCGATATGAACGCCGATCCCTCCGACCTTGCCGTCGATCACCTCGACCTCGCCGGTGTGCACGCCCGCCCGCACCTCGATGCCCAGCGGCCGAACGGCCTCGCAGATCGCGAGCCCACAGTCCACCGCGCGAGCGGGTCCCTCGAACGTGGCGAAGAACCCGTCCCCCGCGGTGTCGATCTCCACTCCACCGTGCCGGGTGATCTCCGTCCGGACGATCCGATGATGGCGCTCGAGGAGCTCTCGGTAGCCGCGGTCCCCGAGACCGCGCGCCTGCTCGGTCGAACCGACCACGTCGGTGAAGAGCACCGTCGTCAGGGTCCGGTGGAGGGGACGATCTCCCACGGTTGTCCTCCCGGTGACGAACCGTTCGATCTCATCGAGCACCTCGTCGCTCGCACCCACCCACGGCAGCGTGTCGCGGCCGGGGAGCTCGACGAGCTTGGCGTCGGGGATGTGGTCCGCGAGATATCGACCGCTCTCTATCGACTCGACCGGGTCCTCGGTTCGGTGCAGCACGAGAGCCGGGACGCGGATCGTCGGCAGGACGTCCTTCAGGTTCAGATCGAGCACCTTCCTCGACTCGGTGACCCCGGCGCCGGGAGCTTGCGTGAGCGCGATCAACATCGCCATCCGACGCACGGCGACCGGATCCGCCGCGTAGGTGGGCAACGAGTTCCGGATGTAGCCACTGGCGACCTCGGCGGGAGCCGGGCCCGTGAACTCCGCGAACTGGTCCTCCCACTGCTCCTCCGACCACTGCCACGGGGCGTCCTCGGAGCGGCGCCACGTGTGCGCGCCACCGAACGTGATCAGCGCCCGGTACCGGTCCGGGTTCCGAGCAGCCGCGGCGATCGCGAGGAACGCGCCTTCCTGGACGCCGAACAAGACGGCCGGTCCCGCGTGGGCCGATCTGGCAACGATCCGCAGATCCTCGAGCTCGTCGTCCATCGTGCTCGCCTCGCCCGGTGACAGCCGGTCCGAGCACCCGTTGTTCCGACGATCCATCACGATCAGTCGTGAGAAGGAAGCGAGGCGACCGAGGAATCGGGCGTGATCGGGTGCGAGCCAATTCGCCTCGACGTTCATCACCCAACCGGGGAGGTAGATCAGGTCCGGGCCCTCGCCGAGCACCTGGTACGCGAGCGCGAAGTCGCCGTTGTAGGCGTATCGGGTCTCCGGCGGTGAGCTCATCGACTGCATCCTCCGGCCGAGGGCTGCGTCACGCAAGCCGCTCGTCGCTCACTCACGTTCATGGCCATGGGCCCCGCTGACCTGGACGGTTGTAAGAGTGCGTGGCCCGTGCCTACGCTGGCGAGAGCCATCGATCCCCGAGGAGGAACCCCCATGCGCCTCCGAACGATCGTCGCAGCGCTCACCGTCACCACCCTCGCTCTCTCGATCGCTCCCGCCCGAGCCGATCACGTCGAGACCGTGGTGACCTTCGACCTCGCCGCCGGCGAGCTCCCCGAAGGTGTCGCGGTCGACAGGCGCGACAACGTCTACGTCAGCCTGATCGCACCGGTCTCGGAGATACGCAAGATCACACCGAGCGGCCAACAGTCGACCCTCGTGGACCTGAACGTCGGAGGGTTCGGGCCGCTCGGCCTCGCCGTCGGCGCGCGGGGTGCCGTCTATGCCGCGGTGGCAACATCCGACCCGGCGACCCAGGGTGTGTATCGGGTGACCCGAGACGGGACCGCGACGCGGCTGCCCGGAACCGGAGCGATCTCGTTCCCGAACGATCTCGCCTTCGACCGCCGAGGCAACCTGTTCGTCACCGACACGGCCGGCGGCGCGGTCTGGCGGATCCCCCGAGGCGGCTCGGCCGAACTCTGGATCCAGGACCCGCTCCTCGAAGGTACCGGCGAGCTCGGCGCGGGTGTCCCTCTCGGCGCGAACGGGATCGCCGTCGCCCATCGCCGGCGCGCGATCGTCGTATCGAACACGGAGCTCGGGACGCTGCTGCGGATCCGGATCCGACGGGACGGAACGGCCGGAGAGCTCCAGGTGGCCGCGGAGGATCCTGCGCTCTTCGGCGTCGACGGGATCGCGCTCGCGCGGTCTGGCGCGGTCTATGCGGCCGTGAACGCCCAGAGCACGATCGTGCGAGTGGATGGAGGCGAGTTCACGACGATCGCCGATGCTGGCGACGGCATCAACGGGGCCTCGGCGGTCGCGTTCGGGGCACGGAGGGACCGGAGGGATCTCTTCGCGGTGAACTTCGGCGTGTTCTCACCCGCTCCCACGCCCTCGCTGCTCAAGATCGCGGTAGGCGTTCGAGGCGCGCCGTAACCGCTGGCTGGCTCCGGGCCGCGCGCTGCCCGATCCCCGCGATGAGCCGGACCAGGACGCTAGGTCACCGTGTCGGCGAGGACGACGTCGACGACCTGGTCGAGCAGCCATGACCAGCGGCTCGGATCGTCGCCGCCCAGCCGAGACACGCCGGCATCGATCACCGCTGCCAGCGCGAGGTTCGCGTCACCCACGTCGTCGTCGTCCAGACCGCTTTCATCGGGGTCGACCCATCGTTCGCGGAAGCGGAGCTCCGCTCGGTCGGCGACCGCCTGCACGGCCGCTCGCATGGCGCGCTTCGCGAACGCCGCCGCGATGAGATCGTTGAAGCACTCCTCGACGAAGTCGGCGCCCTTCTGATCGCCAACCATGTCCCACACGAGCTCGGCGATCATGAGCTCGCCGGCGAGAAGCCCTCCTTCGCGGCCACGAGCCATATCCGCGAGCGAGTCCCGTTCCCCATCGTGGAACCTGCGCGCGTAGTCTGCCGCGGCTCGAACGGCATCGTCCGTGCTCAGCGTCGACGCAGGGCCGAGGGGTTCCGGGGTGTGGCTCCCCGGGACGCCTGCGCGCTGATCCAGTCTCTGTCGAAGGGTTCCGTAGGATTCCAGCAGCTCCAGCGCTTTCCTCATCTTGAGCGCCGCGAGACACGTCGCATACAGCTCGAGCCGATGGAGGATCGCGCGCACCCGTGGGTCGGTTTCTCTGATCCCCGGCGAGGCGGCGAGGGCAGCGAATGTCACCCGCTGATCTTTGAGCTTCGCCGTGATCGTCGAGATGGACCGCTTGCACTCGCCCCAGACGCCGGAATGAGCGAGTGTGTCGACCGGATCTTGGCGCCCTGCGAGGAGCTTCAACAGAGTCTGGACGTGACCCTCGAGCTCATCCGGGTGCTCTTCGGACGCGATCCTCTGGAGTGCGACCGACACGACTTCTGCCCAGGAGCCCTGAGGGAAGTACTCGAACTTCTGCGGACCGGCCTTGCGGACGGTCTCGGCGATGGTCTTCTCCGTCCTTCGCACCTCGTCGCGAGCATGTGTACGGCAGTACGGCCCGACCTCAGCGAGGCGAGTGCAGAACGGCTCGGCGCACACTCTCTGTCCCATGACTCTGCTTGGTTCGCTCCGTCAGCCCGTCGTCCAACGGAGCAGGGCGCCGGCGCCATCCTCGACTCGGTCGGCGTCGTCCAGCACGCGGATGCCGGCTCCCGTCCCGAGCGCCGCACGCACCAGGACGTCGCGAGCCGGCCCCTGCTCCGGCGAGTCCACACCCAGCTCCTTCAGCTCCCTCTCGCCGGACGCGAGGAGCGCCGGGTCGGGCCCGAACCAAAGAGCGCGGTCGTCATCGGGTCCGTGGGCGACCAGCAACACCGCCACTTGCGCCTGGGCGAGCGAGCGAGCGGTTGCGTCCACGCCCTCGGCCGCCTTGTCATGCTGACCTCGCTCCTCGGCGAAACGGGCGAGCAGCCCCTCGGTCGTTTCGCGCACGTGTCGCTGCACCAGAGCCCACACGTCCTCGGGGACCGGGTCGTCTTCCTCGAGCTTCAAAGGGATCTCCTTCGGGATCACGTGCACGAGCGCAGCGACCCGCTCCGGGAGCGACTCCCGCAAGAGCTGAACGGCTCGGACATCGCCGGCTACGGCGACGAACGCCGGCCCGATCTGGTCGAAGAGACGGGTCAGCCGCTCGGCCACCTGCTCCGCGTTCTGCTCCCAGCTGTCCTCCGCGCGCTGCTGGTAGCGCCGCTGCGACCAGCCGCCCGCCTGCACCTTCCGGATCACATCGTGCTCGCCCTCCACCTCCGCGTGGAGGTCGGGTGAGCCTCGGCGGACCCCGAAGAGGTTCGCGCCGGTCCGGTCGGTCAGGACGACGACATAGGTCGGCTCGGACTGCCGCCAACGGATGATCGGGAGCAGTCGAGGAAGCGAGCCCCACGACGCCTCGTCGTGCTGGCCGACCGCCGGGCCGTGCTCGACGTGCAAGATCTCTTCGCCGTCGGCGATCACCGCGAGGCCGTCTCCGTCGAGGTGCGCCTCGGGGACGATCTCCTCGATGCGTTCGAGGATCGTGCTCGGAACGACCTCGTCCGGGAGGTCGTGGCGGATCGTTTTCCAGCGTGCCCGGGAACGCTGCGCCGCCTTCTCCACGTCGCCCTCCGTGTTCAGGTAGAGCGAGAGGAAGGGGCCGGGTCTGCGGACGAGCTCGGCCAGGTCGGCGGCTTCGACGGCGCCGCGCGGAAGCTGCTCGGAGGTCTCCATGAGGGAATCCTTCCCGTTGCGACCCCAGCGTAACCACTTGGAGCGCAGCGCGGTTGTGGTCTCTCTCGGAGCGAACCTAGACTCGTGGGACGTGGTGAGCAGGGAAGAGGTCGCCGGACTGTGAATCACGCCTTGGAGCACGACGCCCTGATCTACGGAACCGACGAGGCGCTGGTGGACACCCTCGTACCGTGGCTCCAGGAGGGCCAGGCGCAAGGGGACGGCGCGGTGGTCGTGTCGACCGCGCCGCACATCGACCAGTTCCGGGATTCGCTGGGGGCGGATAGCGACTCCGTGTCCTTCATCGCCGCAGACGACTTCTACGTCCAACCGGTGCAGACGATCGCGGCGTGGCAGCGCATGCTCGTCGATGCCGCCGCGGCGGACATCGCGTATACCCGGATCGTGGGCGAGGTCGCGTTCGGCTCGACGCCGGATGTACAGACGTCGTGGACGCGCTACGAGTCGGCCCTCAACGCGGTGTTCGAACACTCACCGGCCTGGATCGTGTGTCCCTATGACTCCCGCGTGCTTCCCCGAGACGTGATCGACGAGGCGTCCCGGACACATCCCACGGTGTGGAACTCGACGCGCCACAAGAGCGACCGCTACGAGGTTCCCGCGCGGCTGCTCCGCGAGATCGTCGAGCCGTCTCGAGCCGTGACCGGCGCTCCCGACGTCGAGCTCGGGATCGACGACAGGATGGGCGAGGTGCGGGGGCTCGTCCGGACCGCCGGCCTCCAGGCAGGTCTCGCTCGCGTGCGGGTCGAGGAACTCGTCCTGGCGGTGAGCGAGCTCGCGGGGAACACGGTTCGCCACGCCGGCGGCGGGGGTCGACTGGCGCTGTGGATCACCTTGGAAGGGGTCGTCTGCGAGGTGACGGACCGAGGCGCGGGACTGCAGGATCCGCTCGTGGGACTCGTGCCGCCCAAGCCTCATGCGTCCGCAGGCATGGGACTGTGGATCGCTCGGCAGCTTTCCGACTCGTTCGCGATCGGCGCGGGCGACGACGGGACGACCGTGCGCATCGCGGTCGACCGCTGACCCTGCGGCGCCGACGGCGCAGCCCGCCTCGGAGCGGTTTCAGCCGAAGCTATCCGGCCGCCCTGTCGGACATGATCGAGCGGCCGACGAAGAAGGCGCCTTCCTCGATCGCGAGCGTTCGGCAGGTCACGTCTCCTTGCACGCGAGCCTCCCTGCCGAGCTTGACGCCCTGCTCCGCGACGAGATCGCCGTCGACAGTGCCGTGCACGGTCACGCTCTGGGCACGGACGTCTCCTTCGACCCGGCTCTGCGAGGGCAGAACGACCTCCCCCGGCGCGGTGAGGTTCCCCTTGACCTTGCCAGCGAGGCTGATGCTGCGCGCGTTGATGTCCGCCCGCACGTCGCTGCCTGCCGCGACCGACACGTCGCCGTCGACGGCGATGTCGCCGCTGAGACGACCGTGGATGCGGAGCGAGCCGGTCGAGTTCAACGTCCCTTCGATCCGCGCGCCTTGTCCCACGACCGACACGTCATCGCTCTGTTGGTTGGCCACGCTCCTCCTCGCTCCCGACGGCACTTTGGGAGCAGCCTACGGGCGAACGGTTCCTCACGCATCTCCACGGGCCGTCTCGCGAGCCTCAGCCGGACACGGCGATCGTCCGACGCCAGATCGGGTTCACTCCTCGTCGACGCGACGGAGCCTCTTGATCTTGGCGCGGCGCTTCTTCGCCGCGATCCGGCGCTCGACGGCTTTCTTGCTCGGCTTCGTGGGGCGCCGTCGACGAGGCGGTGGCGCGATCGCCCCGGCGAGGATCTCCGCGAGCCGTTCAAGGGCGATCTCCCGGTTGCGGAGCTGCGACCGTTCCTCCTGCGCCGTGACGGTGAGTACCCCGTCGACGAGCCGGTCGGCCAGCCGTGCGAGCGCTCGCGCCCGCTGCACCGGCCCGAGCGCCGTCGTCGTCGTGAGGTCCAGGCTCAGCTGCACCCGCGAATCCGCGGTGTTGACGGATTGCCCTCCGGGCCCCGAGGAGCGGCTGAAGCGCCACCGAAGCTCCTTCTCGGGGACAACGACCGAGCGCGTCACACGGAGCGGGCCGACCATGGGGCCAGTATGGGCCGAGGCTCACATGGTGCTGGGGCCGGACCTCAAGGGGTCGGTTCGAGAACCACGCTCACTTCGCTGACCGGGGGAACGGCCTCCGCCAGCGCGCCGCCCGAGGCCTCGGTGGCTGGAGGAGCACCCCCCGTCAAGGCGCCCTCGGTGGCCGGCGGAACATCCTCCGCCGGAGTGCTGATCGGAGGAGGCGTCGCGTTCCCGTCGCCGTCGGCTGGCGGCTCGGTCACCTTCTCGGTCTCGGTCGTCGCTGAGACGACGTCGGACGGGGCGGAATCACCGGCGGCGTTCGTGGCCACGATCCGGTAGTAGTAGGTGGTTCCCGGAGCGAGCGAACTGTCGGTGTGGACCGTCACGTCCTGGCCGGCCGTCGCGATCCCTGCCCAGCCGCTGGTTCCGTCGGGCGAACGCTCGATCCGGTAGCCGGTCTCGTCATTGACGTCGATCCACGCCAGTGTGATCGTGTCCAACGCTGCCACGGCCGTCACGGACGGCGCGGTCGGAGCCGCGCCCCCCGGAGTCGTCGCCGAGACGACGTCCGATGCCATCGCGGCGCCCGACTCGGTGATCGCCGACACCCGATAGAAGTAGGTCGTGCCGGCGTCGAGACCGCCATCCATGTAGGAAGTGACGCTCTGTGGGACCTCGATGATCTCCAGCCACCCCTGCGGACTCTGTTTCACCATGCGCTCGACCTCGTAGCCGGTCGCGGCGGTGACACCGGCCCAATCGAGATGGATCGCCGTCGAGGAACGAGGCTGCGCGGCAACGGTGGCGGGCACTCCCTCAGCGTCGGAGGTGGCGGTCGGCGAGACGTTACCCGGAGACTGCGGCGAGACGCCCGCTGCCCCGCGAGCCGAGGCATCCTCTTGGCGCTGGCGCTCCGACTCCTTCTGTAGGGAGATCGGGCCATCGAGGCCGCTAGCCCTAGCCTCGACCGACGGCCGGTCTCCGGGACCGAACGCGGCGACGAGGACCCACAACGCCGACGCGGCGACGGCGAGCCCCACCGACGCCTTCCCTACCGACCGGGGCGGCGCCGGGAGCCGATGGAGGACGGGGGTGCGCTGCTTGACCTCGACGCCGAGCGAAGAGCCCCAGCCCGCCGTCTCGGTCTGGGGCATCGTGAGCGAGCGCCAGAGCGTGTCGACTTCCTTGATCTCCTTGTCCAGGCGGCGTCGCTCGATCAACTCGAGTCCCACGAGCCAGCCCGCGATCAAGACATTGAGCAGGAAGACGGCGCCGAGGATCCAGACCAGAGTGGCCACTGGGGCCACACCCTACGACTACCTACGTAAAAGGTCTATCCCAGCCCGAAATCAGCCGTGAAGGATCCGTGAGGAAATCGGGTCGGAGAGTGACGCTCCTCACATCGCCTGCGGGCGAAGCCTTCTAACCCCGAATGTATGTTCGAGAGTCAGCATCCAACGTAGGTCGATGAGCGTCTTCGATTCGGGCGATCCCGGACGCGTCAGGAAGCTGGGTCGTGCGAGATCCTGGCTTCTGATCGAAGCTCTGTCGCGACACGCTCCGCCTCGCGCATCACGCGAAGCACGTTGCTGCCGGCGATCTTCGTGAGGTCCTCGTCCGAGTATCCGCGGGCGCCGAGCTCGGCGAAGAGCGCCGGATACTTCGACACGTCCTCGAGCCCATCGGGCATCCCTTCCAACCCGTCGAAGTCGCTCCCGACGCCGATGTGATCGATCCCGGCCAGCTTCCGGATGTGGTCGACGTGATCGGCCACGTCGGAGACCGAGCTGGGCGGCGTCGGCTGCGTCTTCTCCATCTCTTCCACGGCCGTTCGCACCGCGTCGGGGTCGTCGGGATGCTCGGCCTTCAGGCGCCGGATCTCCTCCCACTCCGCGTCGTTCGCCCTCGCACCCTCGGGGGTGAGGAACCACGGCACGAACGTCGCCATGATCACGCTGCCGCTGCGCCCGACGACCTCGATGACGTCGTCCGGAACGTTCCTCGGCACGTCGCAGAGCGCGCGCGCGTTCGAGTGCGAGAAGATCACCGGCGCGAGGGAGATCTCGATCGCCTGGCGCATCGTGTCCTCGGACACGTGGGACAGGTCGACCAACACGCCGAGACGGTTCAGCTCGCGGACCACTTCCTCGCCGAACGTCGTCAACCCACCGTTCGAGTGCAGCCCGGTCGCCGAGTCCGCCCAGGCCGTGTCGTCGTTGTGCGTGAGCGTGAGGTAGCCGGCGCCGAGCTCGGCCAAAACTCGAAGGGTCCCGAGCGAGCCGCCGAGCGAGTGCCCTCCCTCCACGCCGATCATGGAGGCGACCTTGCCGCGCGCCGCGATCCGCTCGACGTCGTCCGCGGTGCGCGCGAGCTCGAGACGCTCCGGATGGTTTCGGAGGAGCTGCAGGAACGCGTCGACCTGCTCGATGGTCTGGATGACGGCTTGGTCCACGGGGAGGTCCGAGGGGACATAGACCGACCAGAACTGACCCCGCACGCCACCTTCCTCGAGGCGCGGCAGGTCCGTGTGGAACGCGGGGCTCGGCGCCCCGACGTCGGGCTCGTCATCGCCCTTCTCGCGAGCGTTCCGAAGCGCCCAGAGCAGATCGTTGTGCCCGTCGATGAGGGGCGCTGTCCGGAGCAGCTCGGCGATGCGATCCCTACCCGTCCGGACACGAGCCATCGGGCGATGGTATCGGGTGTGGGTGGTATGCTCTTCGCATGTCGTTTCAGATTGCGATTCGCATACCGGACGCCCTGTCAGAACAGCTCGAAGAGCTGGTCGCATCTGGACGATTCGACACGAAAGCGGACGCCGTACGCGCTGCGCTCGAAGCGCTCATCGATGCCGAGCGGCGCGCGGACGTCGGGCGCCGGATCGTCGAGGGATATCGCAAGGTTCCGCAGGACGACGTCGACGTCGCCGCGGCCGCCGCGGCAGCCTCCCGCTCGATCGACGAGGAGCCTTGGTGACGATCGGCCGGGGTGAGATCTGGTGGGGCGAGGCCGATCCGAAGGGTCGCCCCTTCCTCATCCTCACGAGGGACGAGGCCATCCCGGTGCTTCGGACGGTCCTGGTCGCCCCCATCACGCGAACGATCCGGCACATCCCCACGGAGGTGCCGCTCGGCATCTCCGAAGGTCTGCCGGTCGCCTCCGCGGCCGCGATGGACAACGTGCTCGCCATCCCGAAGTCGATGCTGGTCCGCCGGATGGGATCCCTCGCCCCCGAGCGGCAACACGAGCTCGGCGAGGCCCTGTTCGCCGCCATCGATTGCTAGTCCGTCGCCGGTGCGAGAGGCTGGATCACATGACCGACTGGAACGCGAACATCATCGAGGAGTTCCGCGAGAACGACGGCAGGGTCGGTGGGTACTTCGACGGCGCCACGATGCTCTTGCTCCACACGACCGGGCGCCGCAGCGGCAAGGAGTACGTGAACCCGCTCGTGTACGTGCCGGATGACGGCCGCTGGGTGGTGGTCGGGTCGAAGGGAGGCGCGCCGGCCGATCCCGACTGGGTCCGCAACCTCGAGGCGAACCCGGAGGCGACGATCGAGGTCGGCACCGAAGCCATCCCGGTGCGGGCCATCAAGATCCTGCGCGACGAGCCCGAGCGTGAAGACCTCTACGCCCGTCAGGTCGCCCGGCGACCGGGGTTCGCGGAGTACGAGGTGAAGACCGACGGCGTGCGGAAGATCCCGGTGATCGTGCTCGAACGCCGCGAGGCGTAGGCCCGCTCCTCAGAAGTCGCGACGGCCCTCGAAGTGTTCGGCCACCTCCGGTCGTGTGAGCTGATACAACGCCACGCGGTGCCCGCCGGGGCCCTGGAACGAGCAGATGGGGCCGTGTGGGATCTCGAAAGCGTGCTCGCGCCGCCAGCCGCGCCCCTCGAGCTCCGTGAGCGCCGCCCCGAGCTCGGGAACGCGGTAGACGAGGATCGGTCGGTCTCCCTCGAGGTGGTCGGTCAGCAGGACCAGGGGTGGATCCTCGGTCAACCGGACGGCGGCGACCCGCGTCCCCATCGAGTCGATCGCGAACATCACCCGGCCGCCGAGGACCTCGCTGAAGAACGCGAGGTCCTCGGCGACGTCACGGCTCGGCACGTACAGGAAGTCGAGCTGTTCGAAGGGAGCGCGGCCGCCCGGGTCGGCCACTACGCGGCGATGGCCGCGAGCGCGTTCGGCACCGTGTCCTCGGGCGTCACCGGAGACCAGGCGTGCTCGATCCGTCCCTCTTCGTCCACCAGGAAGGAGGAGCGCAGGATCCCGTAGTACGTGTGGCCGCCGCGATGCTTCTCGGCCCACGTGCCCCACGCCGACGCGATCGCGTGATCCTCGTCCGCCAGGAGCGGGAACCCCAGACCGTACTTCTTGTCGAACGCGAGCTGCTTCTGCGGTGAGTCCGGTGAGATCCCCACCACGTCGAGACCGATCTGCGTGAGCTCCTGCCGATGGTCGCGGAGGTCGCACGACTGCGTCGTGCAGCCGGGCGTGTCGGCCTCCGGGTAGAAGTACACGAGGACCTTGCGCCCGCGATAGTCCTCGAGCCGGACGGTCTGTCCGCGCTGATCCAGGAGTGCGAAGTCCGGTGCCGTGTCGCCGTTCTTGAGCGTCGCCACGACCCCACTTTACGGCCCTCTCGCGGTACACTCCGCCCGCTCATGACCCCTGGAAGAGGGAGGGACCCCCGATGAGCTTCAGGCGCATCTTGCTGGCGGCCGTTGCGGCGAGCGTGCTCGTCGTCGGTTTCGTGCCCGTGGCCCAAGCGGCCAGGCTCGACGCCGGAGTCTGCATCGAACGGCACGACCACATCGGACCCGAGGGTCGCCTGCGCGACCTCGTCGAGAAGCCCGCCCTCGACAAGCTCCAAGGATGGATCAAGAAGCACCCGAAGCTCGCTTCGAGAGCCGAGGCGACCGCTGCGTCGGGTACGACCGTGACGGTTCAGACGTGGATCCACGTGATCCGCAAGGACCTCACGGTGGCGGGCGGCAACGTCCCGAGCCGGTGGATCCGAGACCAGATGACGGTCCTGAACCAGTCGTTCGGCGGCGCCACGGGCGGCGCGAGCACCGGCTTCGCCTTCGAGCTCGCTGGCGTGACCCGTACGACGAACAAGAAGTGGTTCGACCTGCAGGGTGGCGGCGAAGATCGCGCGATGAAGCGGCTCCTCAAGGTCGGCGGCGTCGAGACGCTGAACATCTACACGGCCAACCTCGGGAAGAACCTGCTCGGCTACGCCTACCTCGCGCAGGACGCGGCGACGGTCGGCGAGCTCGACGGCGTCGTCGTCCACTTCCAGTCGCTGCCGGGCGGCAACTTCGCGATCTACAGCGAAGGGGACACCGCGACACACGAGGTGGGCCACTGGTTCGACCTGTTCCACACGTTCGACGGTGGCTGCGCGGGCGGTGACATGGTCGACGACACCGCGCCGGAGGCCTCGCCCGCCTTCAATTGCCCCGCGGGACGGGACACGTGCGTGGGCGGCGGCCTCGACCCGATCACGAACTTCATGGACTACACACAGGACAGCTGCATGTTCGAGTTCACCGCCGGCCAGGCGGTGCGGATGCAGCAGGCGTGGACCGCGTTCCGGGCTCCTTGATCACCGTAGGTCCGGGATTCAGGGAATACACGGGCACGATCTGTCCCTCGTCGAGCATGTGGCCGTGCATCGCCGAACGGAACTCCTCCAGGGTGAAGCCCGGCTCGAGCCCGAGCGTGTCGACGTCGAGTGCGTAGACCGTCGTGAAGTACCGGTGGACCTGCTCGTCGTTCCACGGAGGGAACGGACCGTCCCACCCGCCGTAGGTTCCTTCGAGGTCCGGGTTTCCCTCGAAGAGGCCCCGATAGCTGTTCTCGCCGGTGACGCCGCCCTGCGCCGGAGGATCCATCGGCTTCCCGTGCGCGACGAAGCCGTCACCCCCGGCACCCTCCGGCAGCTCGTGAACGCCGGCCGGGATGTCCGCGACGAGCCAATGCACGAACTCGACCCGATCCTCGTCGTCGCCGAGGGCCAGCCCCTCGACACCCATCCGGCTCCGATCCGCCGGCACGTCGGGGTCGACGACGGAGATCGCGAAGGACCTGGTTCCCTCCGGCTCGCCCGACCATCGCAGATGGGGGCTCAGGTCCCGCCCGGCCATCTCGGCCTTGCCGTCGGCGGTGGGCGTGGCGACCGCGTGCATCTCCGGGATCGGCTCCCCGTCGGCCATGCTGGTGCTCTCGACCGTCATCGCCATGGTTGCCTCCTCGGTCGTGGACGTTCCTCGGAAGGCTGCACCGTCCGGTGTCGGACGGCAAGTCGGGACCACTACGCGAAGAGCTCGGCCATGTGCTCGGCCTCGTCGTTCAGGGAGCGACGGGTCTCCTTCGACAGGCGTTCGAATGGCTCGAGCACGATCCTGCCCTTCTCGTGCCGCCAGCTGCCGGCCACCTGGCCGTCGACCAGGAACGTGTGGAGCGAGTGCGGGGTCTTCGTGTTGAAGATGCGCGGGCGGTATCGCTCGGGAAGGATCTGCGTGCGGCGGGCCTGCACCAGCAGCGTCGCGTCCCAGGCGGGGAGGAAACGGATCGGAGCCGGCGTCTCCGGATCGGGAAGGGGCGCGCGGGGGAGGTCGACGAGCTCCTTGCCGCGCTCGTCCGCGAAGCGGCGGAGCGGGATGTGTTCGAGGATCGGCGCCAGCCTGCCGGTGGTGAGGCCCGTGAAGCTCGCGACGTCCTTGCGGGAGGCGGGGCCGAAGCCGGCGAGGTAGCGACGAACGAGGTGCTCGATCCCCTCGTCCTCGGTCAGGGGAGGCGGCTCGCCCAGCCAGTCCGATGCCAGCCCGTACAGGTCGGCGCGCGGCTGCTCCCACGTCCCGTACGGAGGGATACGGACGAGGTCGAGCCAGAGGTTCACGCCGTACCAGATCGGGTTGTCGAAGGCGAGCGCCTTCACGATCTCGGCCCGCCGCTTCGGCCCGTCGGCGAGGAAGCGCTCCGCCTTCCGGGCGGCAGCGGCGACCTCGCTCGCCGATCCTCGGAACGCCTGCACCCATCCCTCGCGGCGTTGCTCGCGGATCGCGGCCGTGAACAACCAGAAGTCCCGCTTCGACGCCATGTGGATCGTGGCCCGCATCATCCATGCCTGCACCACGCTGCGGCGTTCCAGGGCTCGGGTGAGGTGCTCCCGCTGGAACCCCTCGAGACGGCCGCGGAGAGCGATGTAGCCGGCAGGCGCGTACTGGGTCTGCAGGCCCGCGGTACGCTCGATCGCCTTCGGGACGGTCGAGCCCGCCCGCTCCAGCAGTTGCTGCCGGGCGAGAAGAGCGCGGTTCAGCTCCCGCTCCGACAGCGTGCGTGCTGGTTTCGTGCGGGAGGTCACGGGCCGGTGGCTCACCGGCCCTCGACGTTTCCCGCTTCGAGCTCCGCCCGGAACGCTCGAACCCGGGCGGCCATCACGGTGCTCCCCTTCTGTTCGAGTCGATCCTCGGACAGCCGGGCGGCGTCGGCAGCTTCCTCGTCCCGTCCTGCGAGATGGAGCACCTCAGCGAGATCTTGCAAAGCCATCCCGCGATATCCGAGCCAGTCGGTCTCCTCGGCGAGTCGAACGTTCTCGCGCGCCTCGCGTTCAGCCTCCTCGAACCGTTCGCGGCGTGCGAGCACCTTCGCTCGCACACCCCGCAGCCAGATCTGCGGCTCCATGTCGTCGGCGGCCGATATCGTTTCCGTCTCGTCCGCGAGGACCATCGCCTCGTCGAATCTTCCCTGGCCGTAAAGGATCCCGGAAAGGATCCCGCGCGGCTCGCCGATCGGGCCTTCTCCCCCATGGCGGCGAGCACCTCGTACGACGGCCGGATCGCAGCCTCCGCGGACTCCAGGTCCCCCGCCATCATCTCGACGACCGCGCTCGACAGCCCCACCGCAGCTGCCAGCTCCAGCGTCATGCCGAGCTCGCGGAGGATCGAAGCCCCTCGCCCGATGTCCGACCGTGCCTCGGCGATGTCACCGATCATCGCGCGATCGACAGCGAGGCCGATCAGGTGGAAGGCCGCGACGGGCGAGGACTCGTCGGCAGCCGAGAGCGCTCGCTCGCCCCGCTGGATGTCATCGAGCACGGGATGCGGCCCCTGCCACGAGAAGGTCAGGCTCGTCACGAACGCCAATTCGGCGGAATCGACGCCAGCCCGTTCGAAGCATTCCTTCGCGCGGGCGACGGTTCGTTCACCCTCGAAGGTCCGCCCTATGTCACCGAGCAGCCTTCCGGCCCGGAGCAGGGCCTCTCCTTCCACGACGGAGTCATCAAGCTCCGCCGCCTCAACTGCGATCGCCTCTGCCTCGTGGATGGTGTCGCGCAGGCGGACATTCTTCGGATCGCCCATGAGCTTCAGGTACAAGCGGCGGAGCTCGAACCGCAGCTCGAGCCCGCGGTCACCGGCGACCCTCGCGAGGACAGCACCTTCGTCGGCAAGCGCCTCGACCCTGTCCAGCTCCCCGAGCTCCCGAAGCGCATCCAACAGATCGATCGTGAGGCTGGTCCGAGCCGCGTCGCCGGCGGGGAGGAGTCGGACCGCGCGCTCGAGAAGGTTCGCCGCCGCCGGCATGTCGGCGCGAGCCAGCGCGCGCTTGCCGGACTCTCGCAGAAGATGCGCCGCCTCTCGCCCGAGATCCGAGGACGCCGCGCCTAGCTCCTCCCGGTATCGGAACGCCTGCTCCAGGTGGTATCCGACGATGCCCTGCATCTCGGGCAGGCGCTCGGGCCCCAGTCCTTCGAGCCACCGGGCGAAACGCTCGTGCAGCTCCGACCTGGCCTCCTTCGCCATGCCCTCGTACGCGGCGTCGCGGATCAGGAGGTGTCGGAAGCGGAACGCGTCGTCGTCGGAGAGATCCGAGGGCGCGGGCCTGATCACCTCCTTGCGAACGAGCGACATCAGGTTGCCACCGAGATCGGACCGGAGCTCCGCAGGGACGAGCTCAGCGACGGCACTCCATTCGAACACCTCGCCCACCACGGCCGCGCACTCGAGCACGCGTCGCTCGCTTCGATCCAGGTGCTCCAGCCGCGCGGCGAGGAGAGCTTGCACCGTCGGCGGTACCGCGAGGCCGGCGAGCCCGGGTGTCGGCGACCAATGTCCGTCGTCACGTACCAACAGGCCGTCGTCGATCAACATCGCGAGGAGCTCTTCGACGAACAACGGGTTTCCCTCAGCCGCGCCGGCGATCGCCTCCGTCACGGCGCGGGGGACCTCCTCCGTGCCGAGGAGGCTGCCCAGCAAGGATTCGCACTCCGCGTCGCCGAGCGACGCGAGGGCCACGACGTCCGAGGCCGCCCACGCGGGACGGCGGTCGAGCAGCTCTTTCCTGGCGAGGCAGATCATGAGAACGGGCACGCCGCTCGTCCATTCCACGACGTAGCCCAGGAGGTCGAGGAAGGTCTCCTCGGCCCAGTGGATGTCGTCGAAGACGAGGACGAGCGGCTGCGTTCGCGCCAGCCCTTCGAAGAAACGACGGACCGCCCAGAAGCCCTCCTCGGCGGTCCGCGCTCCCTCCCCCAGCCCGATCAGCTCGGCGACCCCGTCGACGATGCGGTCGGAGCGCTCGACGCCCTCGAGGAGCGCCGCGATCCGGTGTCTGGCCTCATCCGGCTGGTGCTCGTCGGAGATCGCCGCTGCTCGGCGGACGGCCTCCGCGATCGGCCAGTAGGTGATGCCTTCCCCGTAGGGAAGGCATCGTCCCCGAAGGATCGTGGCACGGTCGCCGATCCTGTGCAGCACCTCCAGCGCGAGCCGGGACTTCCCTACCCCCGCCTCGCCAAGGACGGTGACCAGGCGGCAGGCCCGATCGGCAGCCGATCGTTCGAACGCGTCGACGATCGTACGCAGCTCGGCATCCCGGCCGACCATCGGAGCATCCAGTCGCCGGGCGTGGGCATCCGCCCCGGCGATCACCTCATCGAGGCGGTACGCACGGACGCGTTCGGCCTTGCCCTTCGCATCGACCGGATCGATGGGCTCCGCGACGACCGCGTCGCGGACCAGTCGATACGTCGGCTCGCCGATCAAGACCTCGCCGGCGCCGGCCGCCTGCTCCAGGCGGGCGGCCGTGTTCACCGCGTCGCCGGTCACGAGCGTCTGACCCCTGCCCGGGTCGCCGGCCACCACCTCTCCGGTATGGATCCCCGTCCGCGCCGCGATCTCCACGCCCAGGTCGCCCCGGAGCTCCTGGTTCAGGCGGACCAGTCGCTCGCGCATCTCGGCTGCCGCCCTCACGGCGCGGAGGGCGTCGTCCTCGTGGAGGCGAGGGATCCCGAACACCGCCATGATCGCGTCGCCGATGAATTTCTCCACGGTCCCGCCATGGTGTTCGAGCACGTCGCGCATCGCATCGAAGTAGCGGCCCATCAACCGACGCAACGACTCGGGATCCAGTCGCTCCCCGAGCGAGGTCGATCCGGCGACGTCGGAGAACAAGATGGTGACGGTCTTGCGAACCTCGGAGGCGGCGTCCGCCGGCGGGAGCGGCGTTCCGCACGCCTCGCAGAAGCGTGCTCGCTCGGAGTTCTCCTCCCCGCACTGGGGACACTCGCGCACGCAGCGAGTCTAAGGAGCGGACACGAGCGAGGCGAGCGGGTCTCCGCTCGAGCCTAGCCCTCTCGATGTGTCACCTGCCATGGGCGTGGGTACGGTGCCGTCTGCGAACGTGCTCAGACGTTCAGGAGATAGGCATCAGTCGTCCCCGGAGGAACGAGGCTCCGATGCAACTCGAGATCACGGCGACCGACGAGGGGTTCCGGCTGGAGGGGGAGCTCGACATGGCCACGGCGGAAGACCTGAGCGAGGTTCTTCGGGCCGCGGCGACCAACGCCGGCCCCATCGTGCTCGACTTCGAAGGGGTTTCGTTCATGGACAGCAGCGGTCTGCGGGCGCTCCTCGAAGGAGCGGGCCTGCCGAAGGAACGCGGTCCCGTGGTGATCCTCAATCCGACCGCCCAGGTACGCCGTGTGCTGGACATCAGCATCCCCGGCGGGATCCCCGGCCTGGAGGTCCGACCCGGCTAGGGGTCGACGGACCCCTCAGCGCCGCCGGGGGCCGATTCCACGACGTGGTCCGGCGTGTGATGGATCGCAGGGACGCTGCCCAGCCGCCCGGCCTGGTAGTCCTCGAACGCCTGCACGAGCTCGTCGCGGGTGTTCATGACGAACGGTCCGTACCAGGCGACGGGCTCCCCGATCGGGCGGCCGCCGAGCACCAGCACCTCGAGGGCGGGCGAGCGGGAGTCCTGCGAGGCGGCCGCCTCGAGTCGTACGGCGTCGCCCGCGCCGAAGACGGCCAGCTGGCCCATCGCGATCGGCCGACGATCGTCTCCGACCGGACCCGGCGCCCGAGAGGACGTAGACGAGCGCGTTGAACTCGGGCGCCAGGGAAGATCGAGCCGCGAGCCCGGCGACGACCGTGGCGTGCACCATCGTCATCGGGGTGTAGGTCTGACCGGGCCCGGTCTGTCCCGCGAGGTCTCCGGCGATGACCCGGACCAGCGCGCCCGCGTCCGACGACGCCAGCAGCGTGACCTCGCTCCCCCGGAGATCCTGGTACCGCGGAGGGGTCCACTTCTCGGCCTTGGGCAGATTGACCCAGAGCTGGATCCCGTGGAACAAGCCTCCGCTGGCGACCAGGTGCTCCGGCGGTTTCTCGATGTGGAGGATCCCGGCGCCCGCGGTCATCCACTGGGTGTCCCCGTTGGTGATCACGCCGCCTCCACCGTTCGAGTCCTGATGCTCGAAGATCCCGTCCAGCATGTACGTGACGGTCTCGAAGCCCCGGTGCGGGTGCCACGGCGTGCCCTTCGGCTCGCCGGGCGCGTACTCGACCTCGCCCATCTGGTCCATGTGGACGAACGGATCGAGGTCGGTGAGATCGACGCCGGCGAACGCTCGGCGGACCGGGAATCCCTCGCCCTCGAAGCCGCCGGGCGCCGTGACGACCGCTGCGAACCGGACGGATCGTCGCCGATCCACCCACGCGCGGGGAGCCGCTGGAGCTCGGTGACGTCTTCGACGGTGATCGCGGGCATGTCTTCCTCCGAACGCGGGCGAGAGGCAAGCCTATTCCTCAGGGTGTCCGGGAGCGCCTCGGCAACACGGCCGCGCGAGGCGTAGGGTGGGTGGGCCGTGCAGGAGTCGGGCGTCTACCGGACCGAGTCGGGGATGATCTTCCGGGTGTCCGAGGACGGCGAGGGCCACCTTTCCGTGGGGATCCTGCAGGACGCCACCTGGGTCGACGGCCGGGTCGGGATCATCGGGCTCCGCGTGGCCCCGACGACGGTCCGACTCACGTCGAAACAGGTCCTTCGGCTCCCGCAGTAGCGTCGGTGGTCGAAGGCGGTCAGGCCTCGGTCAGTCGAAGGCGAGCCCGGGCGGAACGATCCCCATCTGCTCCTCGATCTCCTCGGGCGTCGCGACGGGCGGGCCCGGCTCGATCAAACCGGCTTCGCGGTCGCGGCGGCGCTGGGTGCGGGCGAGACGCCGCTCCTCCGCCGCCGCCGCCTTCTTCGCCTTCACGTCCTTGCGCTGTCGCTTTCCGAATGTCTCTGGCATGTGTCGTCACCTCTCACCAAAGCTTACCTGCCGACGTACGTTTGCTCCGGACAACGCGTGGGCAAGGTCTCCACGCATGATCGGATCGATCGAGTCACGACTCCCACAGCGCTCGATCGTCGCCATCGACCTGCTCGTGGTCCTGTGGACGGTCGCCTGGCTCGTGCTCGGGTATCGCCGTCGGCACCTTCGTCGAACGGCTCGGCGCGGTCGGCGAGGGCATGGCAGGATACGGGTCACGCGATCGGGCGAGCGGGAGATGCCGTCGGTCAGCTTTCGGACGTGCCACTCGTGGGCGAAGGGTTCGACGCCGTCGCGCAAGAGATCCAGCAGATCGGGAGCGAGACCGCACAGAACGGGCGTTCCGTCGAGGACGACGTGGACAGCCTGGCGGTGCTGATCGGCGCCGGCCTGGCGCTCGGACCGACGCTGCCCATCCTCGCCCTGTGGGTCCCGCCGCGCGTGTCGCGCGAGCGCGAGCGACACTCGCTCCGGAAGTCGCTGAAGAGCGACGACGGGGTCGCGCTCGCCTACCTCGCGAACCGTGCCGTGGCGACCCGCCTCTTCCGGGAGCTTCGGAAGGCGAGCGACGATCCGGTAGCCGACCTCGAGGCCGGACGCTACGAGGCGCTCGCCGCCTTGGAGCTGGATCACCTCGCCCTGGGCACGCTCCGCCCTCGCCGGGCGCCGATCGAGGAGCGAAGCTCAGCCGTTCGCTGAACGATCCTCGATCTCCCACGCGTGATCGAGGACGTGCCACGCCGCCCTGCGGACGAAGTAGCGGGCCGACCACCTCGTCGCCGCCGCGCGGACCTCGCGCCGGGATGCCGTCGGTGACGGCGCGTTCGAGCCCCTCGCGCACGACGGCTCGCTCCTCGTCCCGCGGCGCCGGCAGCGGCTCTCGTCGAAGCCCTTCGATCTTCGCCGCCGATCATCCGCGCGTAGCTCGCCTCTGCGCCGACGACGTGCGCCACGATCGCGTCGACCTCCCGGCCGCCGCCACGCGGCCCTTTCTTCAAGGGTCCGGTCGACGTTCGCCGCCGCGCCCGATCGAACGACGTTCCAGCACGCCTCGGAGGATCTTCTCGTTCCGCGCGAGCCACCGGCGGTCGATCGGCCGCGGCGTCGGCCTTCGGCGCGATCGACGGGCGCGCCGAAGTCGGTGGTGGCGTCGCCCTTCAGCCGCTCCACGACCTCGAGCGTCGAGGCTTTCGCGGGCGGCGTGAAGCGGACGCCCGATCCCTTCAGGACGCGCGGCGTAGCGAGGTCCGTAGGCGAGCAGCGCCTCGAGCGCGTCCTCCTCGTCCCGCGCGCTCCGGCACCACCCGGGCCAGTCGACCGCGCCCGCGAACACGCGCTTGGCGCCGATCTCCAGGTAGGTCTCGACGGGCATCCGCCGAGGTTACGAGCCCTCGAGCTGCCCGCCGACGTACTTCGCCTGCCCGTTCCCTTCGTAGAGGTACTCAACGACCCCGTCGAGCCCGGGTTGGTCGGGATCGGTGTCGTCGTCTCGGTCCGGTCGTTCCGGCCAGTAGACGGGATGGCCCTCCTCGAGCTTGTCGTCCGGGATCTCTTCCTCACGGCCGTCCAGCGGGCCGTCGACGAACGTCACTTTCATCGGATCACCTCCGACCGGCCCATACCCTCTCGGGAGGAGCGAGGAAGCGTCTACTTCTTCTTCGGCTTCTTCTTGGGTTGTTTCGGAGGGAGCTCCTCGGCGTGATCGAGCGAGCGCGCCGCCCACTCGCGGACGCGGTCCGGCTCGTCGCGCCAGGCGCCCGGGAAGCACGACGTACTCGCGCATCGGACGGCCCGGCATCGGCTCGAAGACCCGTCCGCCCGCGCCGAGGACCTCGTCGCGATCGTCCTCCGGAAGCCGCACGAGGACGTCCTCGCCGAAGATCCCCATGAACATGTTCCCGTTCACGAACGCCGACAGCTGGCCGAACATCGGACGGATCGTCACGGCCGGGTGGTCGGGCACGACCGACGCGAAGTAGTCCTTCGTCTCCTCGGTCGGCTTCGGCATCTTCGAAGGCGCCACGGCGGAACCCTACCCTCACCGCGACCGCGGGAGCGTGAACACGATCGTCGTGCCGCGCGGACCGCTCTCGGCGCGGATCTCGCCGCCGTGGGCCTCGACGAGCGTCTTCGCGATCGCCAGGCCGAGGCCCGCGCCCGGGCGAGTCGGGGGCGCGCGAGAACCGATCGAACACGTGCGGGAGTCGCTCCTGCGCGATCCCGGTCCCGCTGTCGGCGATCGAGAACTCGACGCCGTCGCCCGCGGCGAGCGGCCGCGAGCGTGACCACCTCGCCGCCGCTCGGCGTGTGACGGAGCGCGTTCGAGAGCAGGTTGCTGAGGACCTCGCCGATCCGGAGGCGATCGACGTCGATCTCCGGGAAGCGGTCGTCGACTCGCGTCTCGAGCCGGACGCCCTCGTCCTTCGCCTGGGCCGCGAACGATCGCGACGGCGGCGTCGATCAGCTGGCGTGGCTCGGTCGGCTCGCGGTGCAACGTGAGCGCGCCGGCCTCGGCGGTCGACAGCGTCTGCAGGTCGTCCAGCAGCCGCGACATCACCTTCGTCTCCTCCAGGACCGACCGCAGGTGCGCCTCGTCGAT
This sequence comes from uncultured Actinomycetota bacterium, assembly GCA_963778505.1. Classification (GTDB taxonomy): domain Bacteria; phylum Actinomycetota; class UBA4738; order UBA4738; family HRBIN12; genus JAJNBA01. Next base: position 46,268 of record CAVZUH010000002.1, read on the forward strand.
CGGATAGAGGCCGTCGATCAGCGCCTCGAGGTTGGCCTGGATCACGGAGAGCGGCGTCCGGAGCTCGTGCGCGACGTCGGCGAGGAGCTGGCGGCGCCGGGCCTCGTTCGTGCCGAGCCGCTCGGTCATCTCGTTGAACGCGCGACCGAGACGCTGGACCTCGCGCGGTCCGCGCTCCTGGACACGGGTCTCGTAGTCGCCCGCGGCGACGCGGTCGGCCGCCTCCATCACGTCGACGACCGGCGACGCGAACCGGCGGCCCGGCGCGCGACGACGAGGATGACGCACGAGCGACCACCGACGACGATCCCGATCGGGACGAACGGCCCGCGGTGCCCGTCGCCCCGGAGACAGCAGCCGCCGATCAGCGCCGAGAGTCCGACGATCGCGGCGACAGACGACCGCGAGGACGACGACGAACTTCCGCACGAAGTGGCGGCGCATCCCGCGCCAGGCCTCCGGGCCGCGCGGCGGCCACTCCTCGTCGTCGGGCCACCACGGAGGCTTGCCACCCCGCCACGGTGGGCCGCCGCGCCACGGCGGACCGCCCCATGGCGGCCGTGAGCGTGGTCGTGGTCGTGGTCGTGGCTGCACTCATCGGCGAACCGGTATCCGACGCCGTGGACCGTGAGGACGTACCGAGGCTTCCCGGGCTCGGGCTCGAGCTTCTTCCGGATGTTCTTCACGTGCGCGTCGATCGCGCGCTCGTAGGACTCGATCGCCACGCCGTGGATCGCATCGAGCAGCTGCCCGCGCGTGAACACCCGGCCGGGCTCGCGCGCGAGCGCGGTGAGGAGCTGGAACTCCGTCGGCGTGAGCTCGACCGGCCGCCCGCTCGCGGTCACGCGCATCCGCTGCGGATCGATCTCCACGTCGGCGACACGGAGCGGCTGCTCCCGCAGCATCTCGGCCGTCGAGGTGCGCCGGAGGACGGCGCGGACCCTCGCCACCAGCTCCTTCGGGCTGAACGGCTTCACGACGTAGTCGTCGGCGCCGAGCTCGAGACCGACGATCCGGTCGGTCTCCTCGCCGCGCGCCGTGAGCATCACGATCGGGACCCGCGAGGAGCCGCGGAGCTCCCGCGCCACGTCGAGGCCGTCGACGCCGGGGAGCCCGAGGTCGAGCACGACGAGGTCGGGCCTCGACCCTCGGGCGCTCGCGAGTGCCGCCTCACCGCTGGAGGCCACGATCACGTCGAAGCCGGCGTCGGTGAGGTAGTCGCGCACGACCCGCGCGATCTTCATCTCGTCCTCGACGACCAACACGGTCTTCACGGAACCTCCTCGATGCCGCCGCCACAGTGCAGCGGCGGCGGGGCGGTGGCAACCGCCACCGCCCCGCCGCCGGCGCCGAGCCCGCGTCAGGCGGGCTCGCCGCCCGGCGCTGCGTCCCGCCGCCCGCTCTCGTGCTGCCGGCGGTGCCACTCCTCGTAGCCCTGCTCCCAGTGCCGATGACCGCCCGGGACCGTGGCCCTCCGGGCCCGTGACCGTGGTCGCCGTGGCGGCGCCACATCGCGCCCTTGAACGCGAACAGCGCCAGGAAGAAGAGCGGGAAGAAGAGGAAGAACGGGAAGAACCCGAACCCGTGCCCGCCGACGTACCGCACGACCTCGACGGCCTTGCCGCTCTGTTCGAGCCCCTCGGTGACGCCCCAAGTTGTAGGCACCGATCCCGATCCCCACGACCAGCAGGACCACCAGGATCGCCGCGCCCCATCCGAACCCGCGTCGCATCTCGAACCTCCTTGCCGGATGGGTCCCTCCCATCCCTGGGCTTCAGACTCGCGCCGCGGTGTGAAGGAGTCATGAACTTCTCGCGGAGGGTTCGCGTAGGCTGCGGCCATGCTCCAGGGCGACCGCGTCGTGCTGCGACCGATCCAGGCCTGGGACCGGGAACGTCTCTACGAGCTGGTGGAGACGATCGAGATGCGCGCGCTCTCCGACAGCCATCCTCCGCTCCCGCGTCTCCCTCGAGGAGATCGAGGCGCGCGACAAGCGGTGGATCGAGGAAGATCACACCGACTCGGCCTGGTTCGCGATCGACGTGGACGCCGAGACGATCGGCATGTGTGGCCTGCAATCGATCGACCACTACCACCAGCGGGCCGAGGTCGGGATCCGGATCGGCAAGGCCTACTGGAGGCAACGGCCATGGGCAGGACGCCGTGCGAACGTTGGTGGACTACGGATTCCGGCAGCTCAACCTGGCCAAGATCTCGCTCCAGGTGCTCGCCGATGACGAGCGCGCGGTCGGGGCCTACCGGAAGGCCGGGTTCGTCGAGGAAGGCCGCCTGCGCGATCACACGCTGGTACGACGGCAGCGCGTCACGACGAGCTCGTGATGAGCGTGCTGCGCGACGAGCCGTCGCCCGCCTGATCACAGGTCCACCGCGTACCGAACGACCGGCTCGTTCGCACAGTCGAAGTCGTGGGTGCTGACCGCGCCGTCCCAGGTCCAGCCGACCTTCTCGTAGAAGCGTCGGGCGGACGCGTTCTCCTCGAGCACCCAGAGCGTCGCCCGTGTGAAGCCGGCCTCCCGGAGCGCGGCCGCCGTCTCCTCGATCAGCTGCCGGCCGATCCCCGTCCCGACCTCGGCCGGGTCGACGTAGATGGCGGGCACCTCGCCCGTGCCCATGGGCGCGTCGTCGTCGCGGGACGGCCCGAACGTCGCGAAGCCCACGACGCGGCCGGCATCATCCTCGGCGACGAGGACACCGGAGCTCGACCGCGGATCCGCGAACCAGGCGAGGCGTTGCGCTTCTCGATCGTCCACGGAGAGCCTCTCGAGGTAGTCGTCGGGCAGCAGCCCTCGGTAGGCGTGGCGCCACGACGCCACGTGCACCTCGGCGATCGGCCGCGCATCCTCCCTCGTCGCCGGACGGATCCTCATCCGGCTACGCAAGGAGGTCGTCGATCTCGGCGAACTCGTCGTCGGAGAGCCGCCACGCCTCGACCGCCTCGGCGTTCGCGCGAACCTGCTCGGCACTGGTCGCCCCGGCGATCACGGTGGCGATCTCCGGCTGCGATCGCCAACCAGGACATCGCGAGCTCGAGGATCGTGTGACCGTGCTCGCTCGGCGAACGCCGCTCAGGCGCTCGACGACGTCGAGACGCTCGTCGGTCAGGAACTCGTCCCAGCCGTCGCGGCCCGGCCATCCGTGAGCCCGGCGGGGGCGGCTGGCCCTCGCGGTACTTGCCGGTCAGCAGGCCCGACGCGAGCGGGAAGTACGGCATGAAGCTGAGGCCCAGCCGGCGGCAGGCGGGCAGCACCTCCTCGCGCGCTTCGCGCGCGAGGAGGCTGTACTCGTTCTGCACCGTGACGAACCGGCGGACGCCCTTAGCTCCGTCGCGGCCTCCTCCGCCTCGTCCAGCTGCTTCGCGGAGAAGTTCGAACACCCGATCTCTCGGACCTTCCCCTCGTCGACGAGCCGAGACATCGCGGTGAGCGTGTCGCCGATCGGCGTCGAGTCGTCGGGCGTGTGCAGCAGGTAGACGTCGATCCGGTCGGTCCCGAGGCGGCGTGAGGCTGTCCTCGCACGCCCGCACCACCCACACGGGATCGCCGCCGCTGAGCCCGTCCGGCGGCGTCCGCATCCCGAACTTCGAGACGATCACGGCCCGTCGCGCCGCGAGCTCGAGCGCCTCGCCGAGGAACTCCTCGGATCGCCCGTCGCCGTAGAGGTCGGCGGTGTCGAAGAGGGTGGCGCCCACCTCGAAGGCCGCGTCGACGACCTCGCGGGTCGCGGTCCTCGTCGATCCGCCGACCGAAGTTGTTGCACCCGATCCCTGCCAGCGGCACGGGGATCGAGCCGATCGAACGCATCTCCACGGCCGCAGGCTACGACTCGGCCGCGTCGCGTGGGTGGAGCAGGCCGAACAGGTACGCGTCCGTCAGCGCCTCCCACGACGCCTCGATGATGTTCTCGCTCACGCCCGACCGTGGTCCACGACCGCTCGCCGTTGGACGAATCGATCAGCACCCGCACCACGGCGCCCGTCCCGTGGGTCTCGGCCAGCACTCGGACGCGGTAGTCCTCGAGCTCGATGTGCCGGAGCTCCGGGTAGTCGTTCGTGAGCGCCTTGCGCAGCGCGTCGTCGAGCGCGCCGACGGGACCGTGGCCCTCGGCCGACTCGATGTGACGCGAGCCCTTGGTGCGAACCTTCACGGTGGCCTCCGCGAGCGGCGGCTCGCCGTCGCCGACGCGCTCCTCGACGTGGACGCGATAGCTGTCGATCTCGAAGAACGGCTGCGTCCATCCCGAGGCCGCGTCGCATCAAGAGCTCGAGCGAGGCATCGGCGAGCTCGAAGGTGTAGCCGCGCGCCTCACGCCCCTTCAGCTCCTCGAGGACGCTCGGGATCGCGCCATCGTCCACCTCGAGGCCGAACTCGGTCGCCTTCATCTTGAGCGTCGCGGCGCCGCCGAGGTCGGAGGCGACCACGCCCTCGCCGGTTGCCGACGGAAGCCGGCGCGACGTGCTCGTAGGCCTCGCTGAACCGGGCCACCCCGCTCGCGTGCAGCCCGGCCTTGTGGGTGAACGCGAAACGCCCCGCGTAGGGCTGACGCGAGTCGGGGGCGACGTTGGCCACCTCGGCGACGTAGTGGGCCACTTCGGTCAGGCGCTCCACGGCGCCTTCGGGCAGGCAGTCGGCGTCCATCTTCAGGATGAGGTTGGCGGCGATCGGCACGATGTCGGCGTTGCCGGTTCGCTCGCCGTAACCGTTCACGACCCCTTGGACCTGGAGCACGCCGGCCTCGACGGCCGCCAGGGCGGACGCGACCGCGCAGCCCGTGTCGTTGTGCGTGTGGATGCCGAGCGGCACGTCGCTCACGCGTTCGCGGACCTCGCCCACGATCCGCGCGACCTCCGACGGGAGCGTGCCCCCGTTCGTGTCGCAGAGCACAAGGCGCTCGGCGCCCTCCTCGGCAGCCGCCTCCAGCACCCGGAGAGCGAAGGTCGGCGTTCCCGATGTAGCCGTCGAAGAAGTGCTCGGCGTCGAAGAACACCCGGCGTCCCTGGCCGCGGAGATGCCGCACGGTGTCGCGGACCATCGCCACGCCTTCGTCGAGATCGGTCCGCAGCGCCTTCTCGACGTGCACGTCCCAGCTCTTGCCGACGAAGCACACCGTCTCGGTGCCGGCGTCGAGGAGGTCGCGGAGGATCGCGCTGTCCTCGGCCTTCTCTCCCGCCCGCCGGGTCATCCCGAACGCCACGAGCTCCGCGTGGTCGAGCTTCTCCTTCGCGGCCAGGCGGAAGAACTCGGTGTCGCGAGGGTTGGCGCCCGGCCAGCCGCCCTCGATGTACGGCAGGCCCAGCTGATCGAGCTTGTGGAGGATCCGCATCCGGTCCTCGACGGAGTACGACAGGCCCGGCGCCTGGGCGCCGTCGCGCAGGGTGGTGTCGTAGAGCTCGACCTTCGGCCCGCGGCCTGCGCTCGCAGAGCCGGTCATCCCGCGGCCGCCTCGAGGACGAGGTCGCCGACCTCCTGGGTCGAGTAGCCCATCTCGCCGGCGCGCATCGACGCGAGCTTCGTGCAGGCGAACCGGATCCCGGCGTCGATGCGCGCCGCCGCTCCGCCCTCGCCGAGCTGCGACAGCAGCATCCCCGTAGCGCCGATCGCCGCGAGCGGGTTGATCGTCCCCTTGCCCGTCTCGGACGGCGCGGTCCCGCCGATCGGCTCGAACATCGACACGCCGATCGGGTTGATGTTCCCGCCGGCCGCGATCCCCATCCCGCCTTGGATCATCGCGCCGAGGTCCGTGATGATGTCGCCGAACATGTTGTCGGTCACGATCACGTCGAAGCGCGACGGGTCGTCCAGGAAGTAGATGCAGGCCGCATCGACGTGCACGTAGTCGGTCACGACGTCCGGGTACTCGGCCGCGACCTCGTTCACCACCCGCTGGTAGAGGTCGCCCGGCGAACGTCAGCACGTTCGTCTTGTGGACGAGCGTCACTTTCCGTCGACGACCCGGGAGCATCGCGAGGTCGAACGCGTATCGCACGATCCGCTCGACGCCGTGCCGCGTGTTCACGGACGATTGGACGGCGACCTCGTGACGCGTGCCCTTCCGGTGGAACCCGCCGACCCCGCTGTAGAGGCCTTCGGAGTTCTCCCGGATCACGACCATGTTGACGTCGTCCTCGGTGTGGGACGGCACCAGCGTCTGCACGCCGGGGTACCGGATCACCGGGCGGAGGTTCACGAACTGGTCCAGCTCGAAGCGGATCCGAAGCAGGAGGTCGCGCTCGAGGATCCCCGGCGGCACCCGCGGGTCGCCCACGGCCCCGAGCAGGATCGCGTGGGTCTCCCGCAGCGCCTCGAGGTCGGCATCGGGCAGCGTCTCCCCCGTTCGCAGGTATCGCTCGGCTCCGAGGTCGAAGTCGACGAGCTCGACCTCGAAGCCCTCCCGGACCGACTCGAGCGACCTTGAGGGCCTCGGCGATCACCTCCGGCCCGGTCCCGTCGCCCCGGATCACGCCGATCCGGTACGGCCGGGGACCGGCGTCGAGGCGCTCGGGTCTCGTCTCGGTGGCGACCGCGGCACTCACGGCGTGACCTCGCTCGCCGACTCGGCCTTGGCGGTCTCCATCGTGGCGGTCCCGATCGACGTTTGCGCGACAGAGGCTGCTCGGTTGATCGCGGCCAGGTAGGCGCGCGCGCTCGCCTCCACGACGTCGGTCGCGACGCCGCGCCCGGTCACCCGGCGTCCGTCGATCTCGAGCTGCACGACGACGTCGCCTAAGGCGTCCGAGCCGCCCGTCACGGACGACACGTTGAAGGTGATCAGCCGGGCCTCGACGCCTGCGGCGCGCTGGATCGCGCCGCAAGCGGCGTCGATCATCCCGTCGCCCATCGCGGATTCCTCGATCACCTCGTCCCCCTTGCGGAGCCGGACGGTCGCGGTCGGGGCGAGGTGGGTGCCGCCTCCCGAGGCCAGGGACTCGAGGACGAGAAGATCCTCCTTCCCGCAGCCGACCTCTTCCATCACGATCGCCGCGAGATCCTGGTCCGTGATCTGGATCTTCCGGTCCGCGAGCTCCTTGAAGCGCGCGAACGCGCGGTTCATGTGATCGGGGTCGATCGAGATGCCGACCTTCTCGAGGGCATCGGCGAACGCGTGTCGCCCCGAGTGCTTGCCCAAGACGATCTGGTTGCCTTCGAGCCCGATCTCGACCGGATCCATGATCTCGTAGGTCGCCCGGTTGGCAAGCACTCCGTGCTGGTGGATGCCGCTCTCGTGCGCGAACGCGCTCGCGCCGACGACCGCCTTGTTCGGCTGGACGGAGTAGCCGGTGAGCGAAGAGACGAGCCGCGACGTCCGCACGATCTCCCTCAGCTGGAGGCCGTGTCGTACGCCGAGCGACTCGCCGCGCGTCCGCACGATCATCGCGATCTCCTCGAGCGAGCAGTTGCCGGCTCGCTCGCCGATCCCGTTGACCGCCACCTCGACCTGGCGCGCGCCGTTCTCGACGCCGGCGAGGGAGTTCGCGACGGCGAGGCCCAGGTCGTTGTGGCAGTGGGTGGAGATGACCACGTGATCCGGCGTCCGCTCGCGGACGATCCGCACGAGCTCGCCGAACTCCGCCGGCGTGGCGTACCCGACCGTGTCGGGCACGTTGATCGTCGTCGCACCGGCCTTGACCGCCACGTCGAAGCACGCGAGCAGGAAGTCCAGCTCCGTCCGCGTCGCGTCCTGGGCACTGAACTCGACGTCGTCGGTGTATCCGGCGGCGAGCCGCGTCCCCTCGTCGATCGCGTCCAGCACCTGCTGGCGGGACATCCGGAGCATGTCCTCCATGTGGATCTGCGAGGTCGAGATGAACACGTGGATCCGGAACCGGTCCGCGCCCTTCAGCGCCTCGGCGGCTCGCTCGATGTCGCCGGGGACCACGCGGGCGAGCGAGGCGATCACCGGCCCCTTCACGCTGGTCGCGATCTCTCGGACGGCGTCGAACTCGCCGTCCGAGGAGATCGCGAACCCGGCCTCCAGGATGTCGACCTTCAGCCGGGCGAGCTGCTCCGCGATCTCGACCTTCTCGTCCTTGGTGAGCGCGATGCCGGGGGCCTGCTCCCCGTCGCGCAGGGTGGTGTCGAAGAAGCGGACTACGTCGGGGTCCCTGGCGCCGCTCACGACGGCGGCACCTTCTCTTCACTCTGCAGCCACGGCATCATCGTCCGCAGCTCCCGCCCGACCTCTTCGAGCTGAGACGAGCGCGCCTCGCGCCGCTTCGCGAGGAACTCCTCGAAGCCGCCGTCGGCTTCCGCGATCCAACGCTTCGCGAACGTGCCGTCCTGGATCTCGGCGAGGACACGGTGCATCGTCTCGCGCGTCCGCTCGTCAACCACACGCGGACCGCTCGTGTAGTCGCCCCATTCCGCGGTGTCCGAGACGGAGTACCGCATCCACGAGAGCCCGCCCTCGTAGATCAGGTCGACGATCAGCTTCATCTCGTGCAGGCACTCGAAGTACGCGATCTCGGGCTGGTAGCCGGCCTCGACCAGGGTGTCGAACCCGGACCGGATCAGCTCGGAGATGCCGCCGCAGAGCACCATCTGCTCGCCGAAGAGGTCGGTCTCGGTCTCCTCTTTGAACGTGGTCTCGATGATGCCCGCTCGGGCCGCGCCGATACCGGCGCCGTAGGCGAGCGCTCGCTGCAGGGCCTTGCCGGTCGCGTCCTGCTGCACGGCGACCAGCGCGGGAGTCCCGATGCCCTCCTCGTAGGTCCGGCGCACCAGGTGGCCCGGTCCCTTGGGCGCGATCATCGACACGTCGACCTCGGACGGGAGGCTTCACCGTGCCGAAGTGGATCGAGAAGCCGTGCGCGAACATGAGCATGTCGCCGGCGGCCAGGTTGGGCGCGATCTCCTCCGTGTAGACCTTCCCGTGAGAGGTGTCGGGCAGCAACACCATCACGACGTCGGCCTCCGCGACGGCGTCGGCCGTGTCGAGGACCCGGAGCCCGGCCTCCTCGGCCTTCGCGCGGCTCGACGAGCCGGGTCGCAGGCCCACGCGCACGTCGTGTCCCGAGTCCTTCAGGTTCTGGGCATGCGCGTGGCCCTGCGACCCGAACCCGATGACCGCGATCTTCTGGCCCGCCAGCGCGGATACGTCCGTGTCCTGCTCGTGGTAGATGGTCGCCATCAGCCTCCGCCTCCTCTTCTGTTCCGAACCCCTGGCCTGCTCCAGATCCGTGGCGTCGCTACACGCCTCCGCCGGTCCACTCCGAGTCCTCGGCCCCCGCTGCCTTCGCGACCCGCAGGCCGCTCTTCTCCCTGATCCCGCGATCGCCTCGCGACAGCGCGATCCGGCCGGTGCGCGAGAGCTCCACGATCCCGTACTCGGACAGGAGCTCGCGGAGCGCCTCGAGCTTCTCCGGCTTGCCCGAGGCCTCGACCGTGAGGGTCGTCTTCGTCACGTCGACGATGCTCACCCGGAAGACCTCGGCGATCTCCATGATCCGCGCCCGGGCGTCGCCCTTCGCGCGCACCTTCGCGAGCATCAGCTCCCGCTCGACGGCCGATGCCGGGATCGTGCTCGAGGATCTTGATCACGTTGATCAGCTTGTTCAATTGCTTCGTGACCTGCTCCAGCGACTTCGACTCGACGTTCACGACGATCGTCATCCGCGAGAGGCCCTCGGTCTCGGTCGGCCCGACGGCGAGCGAGTCGATGTTGAACCCGCGCGCGGAGAAGAGCCCCGCCACCCGAGTGAGGACGCCGGGCTTGTCCTCGACCAGCACCGAGAGCGTGTGCAGGCTCATGCGATCGGTGCCTCCGCCGGGTCGGCTTGGGGCGTGAGACCCTCCGGGCCGGTGATGATGTCGTCGTTCGAGGCCCCGGCCGGCACCATCGGGAAGCACATCTCCTTGGCGTCGCAGCGGAAGTCGATCACGACGCTCCGGTCGTCCACGGACGAGCGCCTTCTCGATCACCGTGTCGACCTCTTCGGGCCGCTCCGCGCGAAGACCGACGGCGCCGTACGCCTCGGCGAGCTTCACGTAGTCGGGAACGTCATAGCCGAGGTACACCTGGGAGTAGCGCTCCTCGTAGAAGAGCTCCTGCCACTGGCGCACCATGCCGAGGTTCGCGTTGTTGATGATCGCCGTGATGAACGGGATCTTCTCCGTGGTCGAGGTGGCGAGCTCCTGCGACGTCATCTGGAAGCATCCGTCACCGTCGATCGCGATCACGCGCCGGTCCGGCCGTCCGGCCGCCGCCCCGAGCGCGGCCGGGACCGCGAACCCCATCGTGCCGAGCCCGCCGGAGTTGATCCAGGTCCTTGGCTTCTCGAAGGACCAGAACTGCGAGGCCCACATCTGGTGCTGGCCGACGCCGGCCACGACGATCGTGTCGCCGTCCGAGTGCGCGCGCAGGCGCTCGATCGCGTACTGCGGCTTCAGCGGACCGTCGGCCTGCTGGTCGTAGCGGAGCGGCTGCTCGGCCTGCCACGCCGCGAGTTGCGTCGAGCCAGGGGCTCCGGTCCGGGATGCCGGCCTCGTCCTGACGGCGCGTGAGCTCCGCGACGAGCTTGGCGGTCACGTCCTTGCAGTCGCCCACGATCGGGACGTCGGCCTTGCGGTTCTTCCCGATCTCCGCTGGATCGATGTCGATGTGCACGATCTTCGCGTCAGGCGCGAACGTCGAGAGCTTGCCGGTCACGCGGTCGTCGAAGCGGGCGCCGACCGCGACCAGCAGGTCCGCGTTCTGCATCGCCGTCACCGCCGTGTAGACGCCGTGCATGCCGGGCATGCCGAGGCAGAGCTCGTGGGTGTCGGGGAATGCGCCGCGTGCCATCAGCGTCGTGACCACGGGGAGATGACCGGTCGTTGCCAGCTCGAAGAGCTCCTCGGTGGCGTTCGCCTTGATGACGCCTCCGCCGACGTAGAGGACCGGCCGCTCCGCCTGCAGGATCAACTTCGTGGCCTCGACGACCTGACGCATGTTGCCCTTGGTCGTGGGCTTGTAGCCGGGGAGGTCGACCTGGTCCGGCCAGCTCCAGGTCGTCTCGTTCACGAGGACGTCTTTCGGGAGGTCGACCAGGACCGGGCCCGGCCGGCCTGTGCGGGCGATGTGGAACGCCTCACGGATCGTCTCGGCGACCTCGCCGGGATCGGTCACGAGGAAGTTGTGCTTCGTGACCGGCATCGTGATCCCGGTGATGTCCGCCTCCTGGAAGGCGTCGTTGCCGACCACCGGGGTCGGGACCTGTCCCGTGATCGCGACGATCGGTACCGAGTCCATCTTCGCGTCGGCGAGCGCGGTGACCAGGTTGCATCCCCCTGGCCCGGACGTCGCCATCGCGACGCCGACCTTGCCGGTCGCCCACGCGTAGCCCTCGGCGGCGTGGCCGGCCCCTTGCTCGTGACGGCAGAGGACATGGCGCACGGCGGAGTCGATCAGCGGGTCGTAGGCGGGCAGGATGGCGCCGCCCGGGATCCCGAAGACGATGTCGACGCCTTCGCCCTCGAGGGCCCTGAACAGCGCCTGGGCGCCGGTGACCTTCATCGAGTCACCTTCATCCCGCGACCGCCTCCCGCTCCGGATCCTCGACCGGGCCGGTCTGGACCCGCTTCACGGTGGCGCCGAGGCGGCGAGCCAGGTTGCGACAGGCGCGCTCGAACTCCCACGGCGTCCAGTCGCGCCGGCGGCTCTGCAGTTCCTCTCCGCCGAAGCCGCTCAGGTACGTGACCTCGGACGACAGGTACCGGTCGACGGCCGCCCTGGTGGCGGGGTCGTCGGTCTCGACGGTCACCTGGCCGGGTCCCTCCCACAGGACGCTGGCAACGGTGGCGCCGTCCTTCTCGAACTCGTAGCGCATCGGGTGGTCCTCCCTTCATCTCATGGCCGATCTGGGGCCGGGGCAGAAAAAAACCCCCGCGTAGCGAGGGTATCGGCGCGGGACGCGGGCCTCTTAGGCCCGGCCGCGCCTAGCGAATAAGTACGAGGACGTTGCTCGGAAGGCTCCTCGCGCTCTTCATGGTCGGGCCAGTGTCCGCGGTGGGCCTGAGAGTGTCAACCCCCGGATGGCCGTCGGCCGCTGCGGGGCGCCCTCACGACGAGCGGGAGCCAGCCGCACAGCGAACCCGCCCCGGTCTGCCAGCATGGATGGTGGATGGTTCTGGCGCTCACATCCCTCCAGGCCGCGCGGATCCAGATGGCGGTCTCCCTCGGGTTCCACATCGTCTTCGCGGCGCTCGGGGTCGGCCTTCCCCTCCTGCTGCTGATCGCCGAGTACCGGGCCAACCGGAGCGGCGACCACGCGTGGATGGCGCTCGCCAAGCGCTGGGCGAAGGCACTCGGGATCCTGTTCGCGGTCGGCGCCGTCTCCGGCACGGTCCTGTCGTTCGCGCTCGGGCTCTTCTGGCCCGGCCTGATGGGTCGTTGGGGCTCCGTGATCGGCCTGCCGTTCGCGCTGGAGGCCTTCGCGTTCTTCGTCGAGGCGATCTTCCTCGGGATCTACCTCTACGGCTGGGACCGGCTGACGCCGTGGCAGCACTGGTGGTCCGGCGTGCCGATCGCGCTGTCGGGTGCCGCCAGCGCGTGGTTCGTCGTGACCGCGAACGCGTGGATGCAGACCCCGGTCGGGTTCCGGGAGGCCGGCGGCCGGGTCGTCGAGGTCGACCCGATCGCCGCGATGCTGAACCCCTCGACCCCGGTGATGACCACCCACATGATCCTTGCGGCCTACATGGCGACCGGCCTCGGCGTGGCGGCGGTCTACGCGGTGGGGATCCTCCGAGGCCGGCGAGATGCGTATCACCGCCGGGGTCTGGCCGTGGGGCTCGCTCTCGGCCTCGGGCTCGCGCCCGTGCAGATCCTCGTGGGCGACTGGGCCGCGAGGGTGGTGGCAGAGAACCAGCCCGTGAAGCTCGCGGCGCTCGAGGGTCAATGGGAGACGCGGCGGCGGGCGCCGCTGCGGATCGGGGGACTCCCCGATCCGCAGCGGGAGGAGACCCGCTTCGCGATCGAGATCCCGGGCGGTCTCTCGTGGCTCGCCTACGGCGACGTGGATGCGATCGTCGAAGGGCTGAAGGAGGTGCCACCCGCGGATCGCCCGAACACGATCCTCGTGCACCTCGCGTTCCAGACGATGGTCGCGATCGGGTTCGGACTGCTCGGGCTCGGTATCTGGGCCGGCGTCGTCGCCCTCCGGCGGCGACGGCTCCCCGACTCCCGGTGGTTCCTGCGAGCCGCCGTCGTCGCCGGTCCCGCAGCCTTCGTCGCGATCGAGGCAGGGTGGATCGTGACCGAGGTGGGCCGACAGCCCTGGATCGTGCAGGGCGTGATGCGGACGTCCGAGGCGGTCACCTCGCGGCCCGGGATCGGCTGGCACCTCGTCGGCACGATCGCGGTGTACCTCGCACTGGCGGCCGCGTCGACCTACCTTCTGCTCCGGCTCGCGAAGCAGCCGAGGATCGCGGACGAGCCGCCGGTCGGAGGAGCCGGCGTGAGCCTGGAGGCGACGATCCTCGGCATCGTCTGGGTGGGGCTGACGCTCTACGTCCTGCTCGGCGGCGCCGACTTCGGCGGCGGTGTGTGGGACCTGTTCGCATCCGGCGAGCGCGCGCAGCAACAGAGGGATCTCATCTCGGCCGCGATCGGTCCGGTATGGGAGGCCAATCACGTCTGGCTGATCTTCGTGCTCACCGGGTTGCTGAGCGCCTTCCCGGTCGTGTTCGCCGACCTGTCGATCGCGCTGTACCTCCCGTTCTCGCTGGCGTTGATCGGCATCGTGTTGCGAGGTTCGGCCTTCGCGTTCCGCTCCCATGGCCAGCCGGACTCGGCGTGGCAACGGAGCTGGACCCGAGTCTTCGGCATCGCGTCGCTCGTCACACCGTTCGTGCTGGGGGCCGCGGCCGCGTCGATCGCGAGCGGACGTATCCGCGTCGTCGACGGCGAGGTGCGTGCAGGCCTGGTGTCGTCGTGGACCTCGGTCCTCTCGCTCTTCGGCGGTCTGTTCGCCGTCACGATCTGCGCCTATCTCGCTGCGACCTACCTCACCGTCGAGGCGGTCCAGCGCGGCGAGGAAGACCTCGAACGCGACTTCCGAGGGCGGGCGTTGGTGGCAGGTGCGGTCGCCGGAGGCCTCGCGGCGATCGGCCTCGTGCTCGTGCGCTCGGAGGCGCCCATCCTTTGGGAAGGGATGCGGGACGCCGGCCTCCTGTTCGCGCTCGCGCTCGGCGGTCGCGGGGGTCGGCTCTCTGGTCGCCGTGTGGAGCCGCCGCTACCGGCTCGCTCGAGTGGGCGCGATCGTCGCCGTAGCCTCGGTCCTGTTCGGCTGGGGCGTGGCGCAATGGCCGTACTTGATCGTGCCCGACGTGACTGTGACGGACGCAGCGGCTCCCGACGCCACCCTTCGCGTGGTGATCATCGGGTTCGCACTCGGCGGGGCGGTGCTCGCCCCCTCGCTGTACCTGCTCTTCCGCATCTTCAAGATCGCTCCGGCGAGCGAGCCTCGATGATCTGAGAGCCGGCTAGGTGGAAGCCGGCTCCTTCGTCTCCGTCCGGCCCGTCGGCTCCTTGTCCACTTCGGTCTCCTCGACGATGCGCTCGACGACCTCGCCGGGTACGTCTTCCTCCTCCCGCCTCTCCGTCTCACTCGCTTGCTCCACCTCGACACGGGCGGCCTGCCAGGCGGACCAGTGCCCCGAGACCAGAGCCCACAGAGAGAGGCAGGCCACGTAGGTGACGCTGCTGATCCAGCCGGTCGCGATCGAGACGGGGATCATCAGGATCCAGAAGATCGTGAGCCACCCGTTGACCCGCCGCATGAAGACGGGGTCACCCTGGATGCTCGCCCACAGCGAATTGATCGACAGTCATGTCGCCTGCTCGTTCCCAGGGGAACCGCCGCCCAAACCCGTGCCGTGGCCAGCGGTGCTAGCGTTCGGCCGCCATGGCCACGGACGCGTCCACCGATCCCGCGCTCGACGCCGCGATCCGCGCGATCCCTTCGTGGGCGGACCGGGAACTCGAGATCGTCCCGATCGCCGAGGGGCGGACGAACCGCAACTTCCGCGTGACGGTTGGTGACGACGACACCTTCTTCCTCCGCCTCTCCGAGAAGTCCACCGAGCTCCTCGGGATCGACCGAACGGCTGAGCAGGATTCCGCGCGGGCCGCGGCCGAGGCCGGCGTGGGACCCGAGGTCTTCGTCTACCTCCCGGACCTCGGCTGCCTCGTCACGCGGTGGATCGACGCGGAGCCGCTCTCCGAAGGTGACCTCGAGCGGGAGGAGGTCCTATCTCCCGTGGTCGATGCGATCAAGGCGATCCATGCCGGCCCGAAGCTCGCGTGGTCGTTCGACCCGTTCCGGATCGTCGAGGACTACCGCCGCATCTCCGAGCAGCGGAACGTCGCGGTCCCCGAGGCCTTCGACGATGCCCATGAGAAGGCTTCACGGATCGAAGCCGCGTTCGCCAGTGACCCGATGCCGCTTCGCCCGTGCCACAACGACCTGCTCGAGGCGAACTTCCTCCTCCGCGACGGCCACGTCTGGGTCGTGGACCACGAGTACGCGGGGATGGGCGACCCGTTCTTCGACCTGGGCAACCTCTCGATCAACAACGCGCTGTCGGACCACGCGCAGGAGCGGCTCCTCGCCCTGTACTTCGGAGAGCCCACCGACGTGCACCGTGCCCGCCTGAAGCTGATGCGGATCATGTCGGACTTCCGTGAGGCGATGTGGGGCGTCGTGCAGCAGGGTCTCTCGACGCTCGACATCGACTACGTCGAGTACGCGCAGAAACACTTCGATCGCCTCTCGACGACGATGGCCGACCCGCGCTTCGACGACTGGCTCGACGCCGCGCGAGGTTCCTGAGGACGTGGCCGACGATCGGGCGCGCGTCGTCGTCATCGGCGGCGGCGTGGCCGGGACCAGCATCGCTTACCACCTGACGCGCCTCGGCTGGACCGACGTGCTGCTCGTGGACCGCGGGGAGCTCACGAGCGGCTCCACGTTCCACTCGGCGGGGCTCGTGGCCCAGCTCCGGAACTCCGTGAGCCACACCCGGATGATGATGTACGGCGCGGAGCTCTATCCGACGCTCGCCGAAGAGACCGGTGTCGACCCGGGCTGGCACCAGGTGGGCACGCTGCACCTCGCGTCGTCGCCGTACCGGATGGAGGCGCTCGCCCGCCAGGCCGGATGGGCGAAGTCCTTCGGACTCCCGGTCGAGATCGTCTCGACGGAGGATGCTCTCGAACGCTTCCCGTTGATCGACGCGTCGCGCGTGCTCGGCGCCCAGTTCGTCCCGACCGACGGCCACATCGATCCGACCGGGCTCACCGCTGTCGTTCGCGGCCGGCGCGAAGGCCGCCGGCGCCCGCGTGCGGACCGGGCGAGCGCGTGGAGGAGATCACCGTTCGCGACGGCCGCGTGGCGGGCGTCGTGACCGACCACGGCGCGATCGAGGCCGAGGTCGTCGTGAACGCCGGCGGGATCTGGGCGAACGAGCTCGGCCGCTTGGCGGGCGTGGAGATCCCCGTGGTGCCGATGGAGCACCAGTACCTGATCACGCGACCGATCGAAGGGGTGCGCGCCGACTTCCCGACGCTCCGCGACCCCGACAACCTCGTCTACGTCCGCGAGGAGGTCGGCGGGCTCGTGGTCGGCGGCTACGAGCGGAACCCCGACCCATGGCACGTCCAGCGATCCGATCCCGCGCGACTTCAACCACCGGCTCCTGCCCGAGAAGTGGGAGCGGTTCGAGTCGATCGCCGACGGCGCGTTCCGGCTGATCCCGCCGCTGCAGACGACCGAGATCAACCGGTTCATCAACGGCCCCGAGGCGTTCACGCCCGACGACGACTTCATCCTCGGCGAGACCGACGTCGCCGGGTTCTTCGTCGCGGCCGGGCTTCTGCGCCCACGGCGTGACGGGCGCCGCCGGGATCGGCCGCTGGACCGCGGAGTGGATCGTCGAGGGCGAGCCCTCGATGGACCTGTCGAAGATGGACATCCGCCGCTTCGGCCGCCAGTACCGGAGCCGCGACTACGCGCTCGCGAAGGCCTACGAGATCTACGCGAAGCACTACGACGTCCGGTATCCGGGCGAGGAGAACGATGCGCGGGCCGCCCGCTCCGGATGGCCGCCGACGTACGCGCGCCTGGAGAAGCTGGACGCCGAGTTCGGCGAGAAGGCCGGGTGGGAGCGCGCCAACTGGTTCCGGTTCGAACGAGGATCCTGCGCACGAGGAACGCCGGCCGCGAGGCTGGGCCGGCGAGCAGTGGTCCACCGCGATCGTCGCCGAGCACCTCGCCACCCGGGAACGGGCCGCGCTGTTCGACGAGACGAGCTTCGCGAAGTTCGAGGTCTCGGGCCCGGGCGCATTGGGCCTGCTGCAGCGCCTGTGCGCGAACGACGTCGACGTGCGCGTCGGCCGCGTCGTCTACACGCAGATGTTGAACCGCCGAGGCGGGATCGAATCGGATCTCACGGTCACACGTCTCGCCCCCGATCTGTTCCGGCTCGTGACGGGAACCGGCTCCGGGAGCAGAGACCTCGCGTGGATCCGGAAGCACCAGGAGGGCTCGGACGCGGTCGTCCGGGACGCCACGTCGAGCCTCGCCTGCTTGGGGATCTGGGGTCCGGCGGCACGCGAGATCCTGACGGCGGTCTCCGACGACGACCTTTCGAACGAAGCCTTCCCGCTACATGACCGCGCGGGAGATCGACGTCGGCGGACGTGCCGTGCCTCGCGGCGCGCGTCACCTACGTCGGCGAGCTCGGCTGGGAGCTCTATCCGCCGACCGAGTTCGCGACGCGCCTGTGGGACGTGCTGCTCGAGGCCGGCGCGCCACACGGCCTGCTGCCGGCCGGCTATCGCGCGATCGACTCGCTCCGGCTCGAGAAGGGCTACCGGTCGTGGGGCGCCGACATCACGCCCGACGACTCTCCGCTCGAGGCCGGGCTCGGCTTCGCGGTGGCGTTCGACAAGGACGCCGACTTCCTCGGGCGCGACGCCGTGCGGCGGCTCCGCGACGAGGGCGTCACGCGGCGCCTCCGATGCCTGACGCTCGCGGATCCCCGCTCCTCCACGCTCGGGAACGAGCCCGTGCGAGTCGGCGACGAGATCGTCGCCAGGATCACGTCCGGCGGGATCGGGTACGCCGTCGAGAAGAGCATCGCGTTCGCGTACCTTCCGACGGGACTCGACGAGGTCGGCACGAAGGTCACGATCGAGGTCTTCGGCGAGTGGGTGGACGCCGAGGTCGTCGACGACCCGCTCTGGGACCCTTCGCGGCGAGAGGATCAGGGCGTGATGGAGCTCCCGCGATTCGACCTCGACGGGCAGGTGGCCCTCGTGACGGGCGCCGGCCGCGGCATCGGCCGCGACCTCGTCCTGGCGCTCGCGCATGCGGCCGGGCCGAGGTGGCCGCCGCCGTCCGCTCCGCTCGGCGACGGGGAGCCGGTGGTCGCGGAGGCTCGCGACGCCGGCGGCGACGCGCGGAGGCCGTCGAACTCGACGTCACCGACCGCGCGCTCGATCGAGCGGGCCGTGGAGGAGACGGTCGAGCGGATCGGCCGGCTCGACATCCTGGTGAACAACGCGGGCCTCGGCACGAACCACGACGCCCTCGACGCCACGGAGGAGGAGTGGGACGAGCTGTTCGCGGTGAACGTCCGGGGCTGTTCTTCGCGTGCCAGTCGGCGGGGCGCCGCATGGTCGAGCAGCGGTACGGACGCATCGTCAACATGGCGTCGCAGGCCGGGCTCGTCGGGATCCCGCGTCACGCCGCGTACAGCGCGAGCAAGGGCGCCGTGATCGCGCTCACGAAGGTGCTCGCGCTCGAATGGGCCCCGTTCGGCGTCACGGTGAACAGCGTGGCGCCCACGTTCATCCGCACGCCGGGGACCGCGGAGCGCCTCGACCGGCCGGAGTTCCTCGCCGACGTCCTGGAGCGGCTCCCGGTCGGTCGGGTCGGCACCACGACCGACGTGGCCGGCGCGGTGATCTACCTCGCGTCGCCCGCGGCGAGCCTCGTCACGGGGACCGTCCTGGTCGTCGACGGCGGCTGGACGGCGCGGTAGCTCGGAGGCGGGATCAGGCGCCCGGGCGCCGGGATGTCGTCGCCGACGAAGACCGAGCCGTTCCAGTACGCCTCGAGACGATGGGTGCCCTTGCGCCAGCCCTTCGCGGTCGAGGTGCAGCTCCTCGGGAGGGTCCATGCCGACCGAAGTCGTAGTGCAGCGGTGATCCCTTCGCGGTCATCGATCTCGAACCGATGCGGCCGGCGGCTGGACCGCGTGAACTTCGTCCGGCGACTCGTGCGAGGCGGCTCCGCGTGGGCCTCCAAGCCAGATGTGGGAACCGACGAGCCCCCGATGCGGGTCGAGCCACACCCACGCGGAGCCGCCACGCTCGGCGATGTAGGCGGCGGCGCGTTCGGAGACGACGAGCTTCATCGTCGGGATGATGCCACGGCGGGCGGGGCCGCCGTCCCGGCGGCCCCGCCCGCCCCGTCAGGCTTCGCCGCCGGCGCGATCCCGGAGAGGTCCTCTTCCTCCGGCGGATGCACCGCCTCGAACGGCTTGTTCCGCTGGACCGCGAAGTAGTAGATCGCCCCGATGATGATCACGAGCGCGAACACCGTCCAGATCACCGGGATCTCGTTCAGGAAGTCGATCTTGAAGTCGACGAGTTGCTCGCCCTCGACGAAGTAGTCGGTCTGGATCGGCTTCGGGTTCGAGAAGATCCGGAGGTACGAGGCGCCCGGAGGCGTCACCCGGGTCCAGACCGGACACCGCGGCCGACGGGGTCAGGAAGTTGAGCAGCATCGCCGCGCCCCACAGGATCGCGACGACGTTCACGACCTTGCCCCAGACGCCGAGCGAGAACGGCGCCCTGGTCTTCGGCCACCCCCGCGCCCGTGCCCGCATGAACGCCAGGTTCCCGAGCAGGTAGCTGAAGTAGATCGACGCCGTCGCGCCCACCGCGATCGTGCTCGCGCCGGCGAACTGGATGAACGGGATCGCGGCGAGCCCGCCGACGATGATGCAGGTCGCGACCGGCGTGTGCAGCCGCGGGTTCACCTTCGCCATCGTCTTCGAGAACGGGAGCTGGTTGTCGCGGGCCATCCCGAACGCGAGTCGGATCGTCGACGTGAGGATCGCCATGCAGCACACGAAGATCGACGCGACGACGACGAACAGGTAGATCACGAACAGCGTCTCGGAGAGAACCGCTCCCAGGATCTGCGGGGGTCCGAAGAACGTCGTGACGGCTTCGCCCATGTCGGGCACCGCCACGAGGACGCCCCACAGGAAGACCGCGCCGATGACGAATGCACCGATCACGGATGCGAGCACCGCCTTCGGTGCCTCCTGCCGAGGGTTGCGCGTCTCCTCGGCCAGCGTCGATGCCGTGTCGAACCCGTAGATCACGTAGAGGCTCATGAACATGCCGACCAGGAAGAAGCCCAGCGTGAGATCGGCGCGGGACACCTCGAGGATGTTCCCGCTCTTGGCTGAGTCGAAGATGACGCCCGACGCCCTGATTGTTCTGCGTGATCGCCAGGAAGATCGCGAAGACGACCATGCCGAGGACCTCGAAGAACACCCCCGTGTTGTTCACGATGGCGACGAGCTTCACGCCGAAGATGTTCAGGATCGTGATCAGCGCGAGCGTGACCAGTGCCGCGATCGCCTGATCGACGTGGCCACCCGTCGTGAAGTCCGCCGTGAGGTTCCAGCCGAACATCGTTGTTCAGCATCGGGAACAGGGCGAGCGGCAGCGTCGCGCAGACCGACGCGACCGTGAGGATCCCGGCGATCAGGTAGAACCAGCCGGTGAACCACGCGTACCCGCGGTTCGCGAGGTACTTCGTCCACTGGTAGACGGAGCCGGCGACGGGGAAGTGACTCGACAGCTCGGCGAAGTTCAGCGCGACGACGAACTGCATGCAGCGGCGACGATCGGCCAGGTCCAGAACAGGTACCCACCGAGCGCGGCCATCCCGAGGAAGAACAGCGTGAAGATCCCGGTCGACGGCGAGATGTAGCTGAACGCCACCGCGAACGAGCTGAACGTCCCGAGTTCGCGCTTCAGCTCCTGCTTGTAGCCGAACCGTTCGAGATCCGCCGTGTCGCGGGCGATCTGCTCCTCGTGCGACGACATCCGCTCCCCCTCCCTGCGCTCGCGCTCGGTCCGCCCGGCGAGCGGGCCGCCGCGAGTGTGAACCCGACGGCGCGAGCGACGCAAATCGGTTGCGGGGCAGGCTCAGCGGTCGAGCGCCGCGAGGAACTCGTCGAGGTCGGCGGCCACGTGGAAGCTCGGCTCGACGGAGCCCTCGAACGCCTCGACGGTCTTGTAGCCGTTGCCGGTCACGTAGGCGACGATCTCCTCGTCGGGCCCGATCACGCCCTGCTCGACCAGTCGCTTGAGGTTGGCGATCGTGACGCCGCCCGCCGTCTCGGTGAACACGCCCTCGGTGGAGGCGAGCAGGCGGATCCCGTCGAGGATCTCCGCCTCCGTGCACCACTCGATCACGCCGCCGGTCTCCCGGGCGACCTGGAGCGCGAAGTACCCGTCCGCCGGCGAGCCGATCGCGAGCGATCGGGCGATCGTGTCGGGCTTGACCGGCGTGACCTCCTCGGCGCCGTCCTGGAACGCCTGCGCGACCGGCCGGCATCCCTCCGGCTGGGCGCCGCTCACCCGGTACGGCTTCTCCTCGACCGCTCCGATCGCGATGAGCTCCTGGAACGCCCGGTGGATCTTCGTCAGCAGGGCGCCGCTCGCGATCGGCACCACGACGTGATCGGGCAGGCGCCAGCCGAGCTGCTCGGCGGTCTCGAACCCGAGCGTCTTCGAGCCCTCCGCGTAGTACGGGCGCATGTTCACGTTCACGAACGCCCACGGCAGCGTCTCGGCGACCTCGGCGCAGAGGCGGTTCACGTCGTCGTAGTTGCCCTTCACCGCGACGACCTTCGCGCCGTACGTCTCGGTGGCGAGGATCTTCGCGCGCTCGAGGTCGTCGGGGACGAACACGTAGCACGGCATCCCGGCGTGCGCGGCGTGCGCGGCGGCCGCGTTCGCGAGGTTGCCGGTGGACGCGCAGGAGAGCGCCTCGAAGCCGAACGCGCGCGCCATCGTGGCGGCGATCGAGACGACCCGGTCCTTGAACGAGTAGGACGGGTTGACGGAGTCGTCCTTGATCCAGAGGTCCCGCAGGCCGAGCGCGGCCGCCGAGCCGGTCCGCGCGGCGGAGCGGCGTGAAGCCGGCGCCGAGGTCCACCCGGTCGAGGCCGGGACCGCCCGGCAGGAGCGACTCGTAGCGCCACAGGCTGGCGGGCCCGGCCTCGACCTGCTTGCGGAAGTCCGTCGCCGTCGATCGCGTCCAGGTCGTAGGAGGGCTCGAGCGGACCGAAGCACTCCTCGCAGATCGTGAGCGGCTCGACGTTGTACCGCTCGCCGCAGATCCGGCACTGCAGCGCCGCCGGGCTCGTGATCGTGGCCGTCATCCCGTGATGGCTCCGTGGTCGGCGCCGCCGACGAGCTTCGCGTACTTCGCGAGGGCGCCCGTCGTGTAGCGCGGCGCCGGCGCCGTCCAGCCGTCGCGCCGGCGGCGAGCGTCGCGTCGTCCACCAGCAGCTCGAGCGAGCGGGCGTCGGCGTCGATCCGGATCCGGTCCCCTTCCTCGACCAGCGCGATCGGACCGCCGACGAACGCCTCCGGCGCGATGTGACCGACGCTGTATCCCTTCGTCGCGCCGCGAGAACCGGCCGTCGGTGATCAACGCGACGTCCTTGCCGAGGCCGGCGCCGGCGACGGCCGCGGTGACGGCGAGCATCTCCGGCATCCCGGGCGAGCCCTTCGGGCCTTCGTACCGGATCACGATCACGTCGCCGGTCGCGATCCGTGCCCGACGTGACGGCGGCGAACGCGTCCTGCTCGGAGTCGAACGGGCGAGCGACGCCTTCGAAGGTGAGGCCCTCCGCGCCCGCGGCCTTCACGACGGCGCCGTTCGGGGCGAGGTTGCCGCGGAGGATCGCGATGCCGCCCCAGGGGTGGATCGCGTCGCCGACCGGATGGACGATGTCGCCGTCGGGCGCTGACGGCGCCAGCTCGGCCAGGTTCTCCGCCTGCGTCTTGCCGGTGACCGTCATGCAGTCGCCGTGCAGCAGCCCGGCGTCGAGCAGCTCCTTCATCACGACCGGGCACGCCGCCCACCCGGTCGAGGTCGCTCATCACGAACCTGCCCGGCCGGCCGGACGTCGACGAGGTGCGGCGTCGCGCGCGAGATCGCGGTCGAAGTCGTCGAGCTCGAGGTCGACGCCCGCCTCGCGCGCGATCGCGAGCAGGTGCAGCACGGCGTTCGTCGAGCCGGCGAGCGCCATCACGACCGTGATCGCGTTCTCGAACGCCTCCTTCGTGAGGATGTCCCGCGGCAGCGGCCCGCCCGCGGCGACGAGCTCGGCGGCGCGGATGCCGCTCTCGCGCGCGAACACCTCTCGCCGGTAGTCCACGGCGGGCGGAGACGCGGCGCCGGGGAGCGAGAGCCCGATCGCCTCGCCCACGGCGGCCATCGTGTTCGCGGTGTACATGCCCGGCGCACGAGCCGGTGGTGGGACACGCGGCGCGCTCGATCCCGAGCAGCTCGGCGTCGTCGATCGTGCCCTTCGCGTGGGCTCCGACGGCCTCGAACACGTCCTGGATCGTGATGTCGCGGTCCCGGTAGGTGCCGGGGAGGATCGTGCCGCCGTAGAGGTAGACCGACGGCAGGTTCAGCCGCGCCATCGCCATCATCATCCCGGGCTCGGACTTGTCGCAGCCGGCGATCCCCACGAGCGCGTCGAACCGCTCGGCGTGCATCACCAGCTCCACGGAGTCGGCGATCAGGTCGCGGCTCATCAGCGAGGCCTTCATCCCCTCGTGGCCCATCGCGATCCCGTCGGAGACGGCGATCGTGCCGAACTCGAGCGGGACCGACGCCGCCCTGGCGCACGCCCTCCTTCGCGAGCGCGGCGAGCTTGCCGAGGTGGTAGTTGCACGGCGTCACCTCGTTCCACGACGACGCCACGGCGACCTGCGGCTTGCCGAAGTCGTCCTCGGAGAAGCCGACGGCGCGGAGCATCGCGCGAGCGGGCGCGCGGTGGGGTCCTTCGGTGACCTCCCAGCTGCGGGGACGATCGTGCTCGCCGGCCATGTGCGGTACCTTCGTGGACGACCTGCGAAGATGCGGGGCTGCAGCCTAACAAGGAGGACCTGAGCCGCTCGTGCAGATGACCATCCCCCCCGACGCCGGCCGGAGCTGGTGGCTCCGCGAGGCGCTCGCCGACGATCCCGGCGAACCCGCCCCTCCGCTCCGGGGCGACACGACCGCCGACGTCGTGATCCTCGGCGGCGGCTACACCGGGATGTGGACCGCGCTTGCACCTCACGGAGCTCGACCCGGGGATCGACGTCGTGATCCTCGAGCAGGACATCGCGGGCGGCGGCGCCAGCGGCCGCAACGGCGGCTTCGTGAACTCGTTCTGGGGCGACATCGAGTACCTCGCGCACCGGTTCGGAGACCGGGCCGCGATCGCGCTCTGCGAGGCGGGCGAGGAGAGCGTCCGTGCGATCGGACGCTTCTGCGACGACCACGGGATCGACGCCTGGTACCGCGGCGACGGCGAGTACGTGGTGGCCGCCTCCGACGACCAGGTGGGCCGGTGGGCGGACGAGGTCATCACGGCCGACCGGCTGGGCGTGAACGAGCACTTCCAGGTCCTGTCGCCGGACCGAGATGCGCGAGCGGATCGCCTCACCGGTGTTCCGCGGCGCGCTGTTCCGGAAGGTGGGCGCGACGGTGCATCCCGCGCGCCTCGCGCGCGGGATGCGCCGGGTGCTGCTCGAGCGAGGCGTGCGGATCTTCGAGGACACCCCCGTCACCCGCTTCGGGGCCGGGAGCCCTGCGCTCGCCGAGACGCCCGGCGGCACCGTCCGCGCCGGCGCCGCCGTGGTCGCCCTGAACGCGTGGGCGTCGCACTGGAAGCGGTTCCGCCGGACGGTCGTCGTCCGCGGCTCCTACATCGTGCTCACCGAGCCCGCGCCCGAGCAAGCTCAAGGAGATCGGGTGGACCGACGGATCGGGTCTCGCCGACATGCGCTCGGCGGTCCACTACGTGCGAACGACGCCCGACGGCAGGATCTCGTTCGGCCTCGGCGGGATGCAGCCGAACCTCGCGCGGCGGATCGGTCCGCGGTTCGCCTACGACGCCGCAGGCGATCCGGATCGCGGTCGACGGACCTGCACCGGATGTTCCCCGGATTCGTCGACGTGCCGCTCGAGGCGGCGTGGGGAGGACCGATCGACGTGTCCGGTCATCACCTCCCCACGTTCGGGACGATCGGCCGCGGCAACGTCCACTACGGACACGGCTACACGGGCAACGGAGTGGGACCGGCGCACCTCGGCGGCCGGATCATGGCGAACCGGATCCTCGGGAGGGCCGATCCGGTCCTCGACCTGCCGCTGGTCGACCTGGAGCCGCTCCGGTTCCCGCCGGAGCCCGTCCGCTCACCGGGCGCGCTCGTCGCCAACACGGCGATCCGCCGCAAGGACGAGGCCGAGGACGAGGGCGAGGAACCGAACCCCTTGATCGACTTCGTCGCGAAGCTTCCCCGCCGCCTCGGCTACAACTTCGGCCCGTGATGTGCGAAGTCGGCGCGGAGCGTCGTGCAGGAGGCGTCGTGTGAATCGGGAGGATCTCCTGGATGGGATCCGACGGCTCGACCCCTGGTTCCACTGCATCGAGCTCGAGCCCGGGGTGCTCGACGAAGACCGAAAGCGTCGCTGGCGAGCCGGCCGACCATCCTCGCGAGACGTGGGACATCATCAAGACCTGCCTACCGGACGATCTCTCCGGGAAGAGCGTCCTCGACGTGGGATGCAACGCCGGCTTCTACTCCGTGGAAGCGAAGCGTCGGAACGCCGCCCGTGTCGTGGGCGTTGACGCCATGCGACGAGAGATCATGCAAGCGAGTTTCGTTCGCCGAGCTCTCGGCCTGGACATCGAGTTCCGTGCCATGAGCGTCTACGACCTCAGCGCCGCCAGCGTCGGACGATTCGACGTCACGCTCGCGCTGGGGCTGATCTACCACCTGAAGCACCTGGTCCTCGGTCTCGAGAAGCTCGCTGCGGTGACGAAGGACACGTTGATCGTCGAAACGGCGCTGTTGCCCAAAGGATCCAAGGTCCTCGAAGCGGTATCCAGGCGGCAGGCCGAATACGTGGTCGGGGGTCTCCGGCGTCCGCTGCATACGATCGGCTGGATCGAGAACCCCGCCGAGGCGGCGGAGGCCAGCTACAACTGGTTCCTCCCGAGTCTCGATGGCGCCGTGGCGCTACTCAAGGCCGTTGGGTTCCGGGATGTGAGCGTGTTCGCGGTCCACGGTGATCGTGCCGTCATCGTGTGCCGGGATCCGGATTCGACGGTGGAGAGCGGCGCGGCGGGGGCGCTTTCGGCGACCCTCCAGCTCGTCGACGGTCCGAAGGCCTGTCGTCCGGGGGACGACCTCACGTACCGCCTCCACGTGGCGAATCAGGGGTCGGCCTCCTGGCGAGCGCGAGGGGAGAAAGGGTCGTATGAGGGCGCGGTCAGACTCGGAGCCCACCTCGTTCCACCCGATGATCTTGACGTCCCGCTCTGGGACTTCGGACGAGCGGATCTCGGCGCCGACGTAGCTCCTGGAGGCGGGGCGTCGATCGATATCGTCCTTCGGGCGCCTGCACGGCCGGGTGCGTACCGGATCGAGTTCGACATGGTCGCAGAGGGAGTGACGTGGTTCGAGGACCGCGGCTCGTCGGTGATCCGCTCCGATCTCCGCGTGGATGCCCGCTAGGATGCCTCGCGATCCCGAGGCTCTCCCTGGCTACACGACGAACGGTTCGTAGCCGGGCGCGACCAGCGGCCACGGGTTCGTCCGTTCCCACGCTTCGGCGACCGATAGCGCCATGTCGTCGCGGAACCGCGGCGCGGTGATCTGGAGCCCCGAAGGGAACGCCTTCGGGCATCAGTCCCGCGGGCACGCTGATCGCGGGGTGACCGGTCATGTTCTGCGGGTCGGTGTTGTACGAGTCCGGGCCCTCCCCCGGTCGGCCCGTCGAGTCGTCCCGGGCGCCGTCGGGATTCATCGACTGGAAGCAGTTCGTCGGCGTGAGCAGCACCGCATCGTCGCCGAGCAGGAGGTCCAGCTCCTTGACGTACTCGAAGCGACGGCGGCGCGCGACCATGTAGTCGTCGAGCGGCCGCTTCCTCGCGTACTCCACGACGTCTGCGAAGACAGGTGAGAACCGCTCGAGGTTGGACTCGCAGAACTCCCACCCGAAACGATGGACGTGCTCGAGCGCGCAGAGCAGGAGCCAGTCCTCGCTCGGGCTCCCGGCGCGGAAGATCTCGGCGGGGTGGACCGGTTCGACCGGCAGGCCCGTGTCTCGCTCGAACGCGCCAAGCGCAGCATCGAACGCCGTCTGGACCGGCTCCGGAAGCGGCCCGAGATCCACGAGGCGCGGCGATGCGATCGCGCGGCCGGGCATGCCACCAGGCATCGGGAACGGGTGGTGGGGCAGGGCGCTCGGGTCGCCCGGCACCGGCCCTGCCTCGATCTCCAACAGGAGTCGCGCGTCGGCGACCGTCTGCGCCAACGGTCCGAACGTCGAGAGGTCGATCCAGTCCGGGATCGGGTCGCGGCCGATGACCCCGTTCGTCGGCTTCAGCCCCACGAGCCCGCAGCAGGCGGCCGGGATGCGGATCGACCCTCCGCCGTCCGTCGCGGTCGCGATCGGGGCCATCCCGGCCGCCATCGCTGCGGCCGAGCCCCCGGACGAGCCGCCGGGCGAGGACTCGACGTTCCACGGGTTCCGCGTCGCGCCGTACAGAAGGTTGTCGGTGAATCCGGCGAAGGCGAACTCGGGCTGGTTCGTCTTGCCGACCACGATCGCGCCGGCGGCCTTGAGACGCCGGGGGATCAGCCCGTCGGCGGCGGCCGCCGGCGCGTCCGCGAACACCAGCGAGCCGTACGTGCTGGGCACGCCCTCGACGTCTTCCATGTCCTTGACGAGAAGCGGGATCCCGGCGAGTGGCCCGACGTCCTCACCGGCGGCGATCCGCCCGTCGAGCGCACGAGCTTCCTCCAGAGCCTGCTCACGGACGGAGATCACCGCGTTGATCGGCGGGTTGAGCCGCTCGATCCGCTGGAGCGACATCCGCACGAGCTCCTCTGCGGACGCCCGTCGTTCTCGCACGGCGCGTGAGAGCTCCTCGAGCATGCGGCGGAGCGTAGCGGAGCGAGCGCCCCTACACTCGCGACTCGGGATACGGCGCCGGGAGAGACCCGCGCGGGAAACAGAGCGGCGGCGGGATAGAGAACCGATGGACATCCGACTCTCCAGAGCTGACAGAGAGCTGCAGCAGAAGGCGCGCGAGTTCACCGACCAAGTGCTCGTACCGCTCGAGGACGAGTGCGAGACCACCGACGGCCTGACGCCGGTGAGCGCCGCCAGCGCGAAGCAGGCCGTCCTCGACTGGGACTTCCACGCGATCAACCACGCGGAGGAGGACGGCGGTCGCGGCCACGACCTGTTCGCACAGATGCTGATCGAGGAGCAATGGGGCCGCGCCACCGGAGCCCTCTGGGACATCCCGTGGCGGCCGGCGATCCCGCTGAGAGCCGGCACGGAGGAGCAGAAGGACCGGTTCCTCCGCCCTGCTTGCCGCGGCGAGCGTCGTGACGCCTACGCGATCACCGAGGAGAACGCGGGTTCCGATCCCACGATGGTCGAGACGACGGCGCAACGCGACGGTGACACGTGGACGATCACCGGCGAGAAGTGGCACGTCACCTCCGGCGACGTCGCCGACTTCTTCCTGCTCCACACGCACGTCGACGGCGATCCGTCGAAGGCGACGATCTTCCTCGTGGACAAGGACATGCCCGGCGTGCGTCTGGTTCGCACGCCCGCCTACATGCACACGTTCGTCTTCGAGCACCCGATCTTCGCGTTCGAGGACGTCCGTACGGGCGACGACAGGATCCTCGGAGAGATCGGACAGGGCTTCGAGCTGACGAAGGACTGGTTCGTGGAGGAACGGCTGATGATCGGCGCGCGAACCGTCGGCGCCGCCACGCGTGCGCTCGAGCTCTCGCTCGACTTCGCGAAGGAGCGCCGTCAGTTCGGTCAGCCGATCGTCGACTTCCAGGCGGTCGAGTTCATGCTCGCCGACATGGCCGCCGAGCTCATGGCGGCGAAGTCGATGCTCTACCGGGTCTGCTGGCAGGCCGCGCGTGGCGGCGCCGGACGCAAGGAGCTCAACGCGATGGCGGGCGCGGTCAAGCTCGTCTGCAGCGAGACCGCCGGCCGGATCGTGGACAAGGCCGTCCAGATCCACGGCGGCCGCGGCTACATGCGCGAGCAGCCGGTGGAACGGCTGTGGCGAGAGCTGCGCGTCGACCGGATCTGGGAGGGCACCTCGGAGATCCAGCGGATCGTGATCGGCAACGAGCTGCGGAAGCGAGGAGCCGATCTCTACACCGGATGGCCGTCGGAGCCCTGAATCAGTCCAGGAAGCGTCGGGCGCAGCGGGCCCGACACGATGTTCAACCAGGTCAGCAAGCGGGTAGGACAGACCCACGATCCCGAGGACCAGCCCGATGAAGGAGCCGCCGCCGCCCTCGCCTTTGGTCGATGTCATGATCGAGGCGAGGATCGCCATCAGCCCGAGGACCGCCGCGAGAGCCGCGAGCTGATCGGCGAGCTGGCCGCCGCCCGCCACGTCCGCGGAGTACCTGCCGAGGATCCGGCTCTCCGGCTGGAACCGGTAGATCCACAGGACGGCGCTGGCGAGCGCGGCCGCCAGCCCGGTCACGATCGAGACGAGCGCCGATCGGTTCGGACCTCTGCCCGAGCTCTCCCCAAGCCCGTCATCAGGCGCTATCCAAACACCCGCGCACTTCGGCGGGCAAGCCTGGGAGGTCGAGTCCGGCGCCACCCCTCACGAAGTCGTAGCGGATCCCCGACCACTCGCCGGGCAGGCCCGGGTACGCGCGAGGCTCGGGGTCGGCCTCGTTCCACTGGAACCCGCTCCAATCGGGCGAGCGGAAGCCCGCGGTGTCGTACGGGGCCACGGCGGCCACGCCGTCTCCGAACTCCCGTGACTCGATCAGGAATCGACCCTGGAACCGGAGGTCGGCCTCGGTGAAGAGCTTCACGTACCACCGCTCGATCGTGAGGATGTAGCCCTTCTCCGATGGTGGGGACTCGGGGCCCGTGAAGTACCGCATCTCGACGATCACCGGCTCCCCGGGCAGCCGAATGGTCCGCCGAAGGACCTGCAGCGGCTTCGCCGTCAACGGCGAACCCGCGGGAAGGCGTCTTCCATCCGTCGACGCAGGTCGCCGACGGATCGCCGCTGGTGGGAGGAGGTGACTCCGGCAGTGCCGGCGGCGTCGGGCTGGCGAGCGTGGGAGTCGAGGGGAACGGGGAGGGCGACGGGGAGGATGGCGGCGTGGGGAATCGCTCCCCTGGTCCGCCGTCGCAGGCAGCGAGGAGTAGGAGCGCGGCAACGATCATGCGTTTCTTCGTGAGATGACCCATCCGAAGCCGACGAGGATAGCGGGCTTGATACAAAGGGAGGGCATGGACACCTGGCCCTCTCCCGGGATCGATCGCGACGAACGACACCCGCTGCCGGTCAGCCGGCGGCGATTCCTCCGGACGAGCGCGATGGCGGTCGCCGGTGGGGTTCTCTTCGCCTGCACCGGCGGGAGGAAGACGCCGAAGGTGAGCGACACGATCCCCGCCGTCCAAACGCAGTGGCCGATCAAACGCGTCATCTACGTGATGCTCGAGAACCGGAGCTTCAACAACGTGTTCGGGAAGTTCCCCGGGGTCCGCGGGACGACGGTGGGTGTCGAGAACGGCGTCGAGAAGAAGCTGATCCGGTGCCCGGAATGGCTGCCGGGCGACCTTCCGCATGATCTCGCCGCGCACCGTCTCTCGGTGAACGGGGGCGCGATGGACGGGTTCGGCACCGGGGTCTACGGCTCGACGTACGCGTACACGATCTTCGACGAGGATCAGATCCCCAACTACTGGCAGTGGGCGCGCGACTATGCCTTGTCGGAGAACTTCTTCTCGTCGGCGGCGGGTCCGAGCTATCCGAACCACTTCTTCTTCATCGCGGGCAGCTCCGGAGGGGTCACGGACAACCCCGAGAACATCCGGAGCCGCAAGCAGGAGGACGGCAGGCGCTTCAAGAGCTGGGGCTGCGACGCGATGGGGGACGACGTCTTCGTCTTCGTCAAGGACGCCGCCGGGAACCTCACGAAGCACAGCACGTGCTTCGAGTTCCCCACGGTCGGCGAGCAGCTCACCGACGCCGGCGTCGATTGGGCCTACTACTCCGCCGTGCCGGGGCAGCCCGGCTACTTCTGGAACGCCTACAACGGCGATCAGCAACGTGTTCCACACCGACCTCTGGCACCAGCATGCGCGGTCGGTGGACCGGCTGCTCGACGACATCGACGCGAACGCCCTCCCGGCGGTGACCTGGGTGACGCCCCGGTTCCAGCTCTCCGACCACCCTCCCGTTCTCCACCGGCCACGCCCACAACTGGGTGACGGAGATCGTGAACAAGGTCATGCGCTCCGACATGTGGGAGCACACCGCGATCTTCCTCACGTGGGACGAGTGGGGCGGCTTCTACGATCCGATCGTCCCCCCGACGGTCGACCACGTCGGGCTCGGGCATCCGTGTTCCGCTGCTCACCATCTCGCCGTACACCCGTCGCGGCGTGATCGACGACGAGCTCGGCGAGTTCTCGACGCCGTTGCGGTTCATCGCCGACAACTGGGGGCTCGAACCGCTCACCGATCGGATCAAGAACACGCACAACTTCGAGCACGTCTTCGACTTCGCGGGGAAACCCCGGGCTCCGAAGCTCGGGACGAGAGAAGGCTCCGACCACCTCGACACGCTGTGGAGAGTTCCCTCGCGACACCTACACGGGCTG
Source organism: uncultured Actinomycetota bacterium (assembly GCA_963778505.1). Taxonomy (GTDB): domain Bacteria; phylum Actinomycetota; class UBA4738; order UBA4738; family HRBIN12; genus JAJNBA01. The sequence continues at coordinate 78,273 of CAVZUH010000002.1, forward strand.
GGAGCCGGGGACGGTCCCGGTCGAGGACGCGCTCTAGAGGTCTAGCGCGCCCAGCGGCGATCGGCGAATCGCCAGACCGCTCCCCGCTTCACGCGAACGACGTCCGGGTCACGAGGATCGAGGCGGAGGGGCGATCTCGAGCTCCGTCGAGCGGCGAGGCTTCGGCTTCTCGATCCGGATCCGCTTCATCGCCCTCACCTCCGTGATCGCCGCCTCGCTCCGGGTTCGTTCCGGACGGCTCCGACGGATCACGTCGACGTCGTACCCACTGCTACAGAGTTGTATGCCACGTGACCGAGGATCGCGCACACGGATGCGCGACATCGCGCGCTAGCCGGGACGACGAGCACGTCGACCGCCACACACCCCGACGGCGACACGATCACGGGGTTGACGTCGAGCTCGGCGATCAGATCGCCGAGCTCGACGGCGAGGACCGAGAGCCGCGAGACGGCGCGCGCGAGCGCGTCGACGTCGGAGGGCGGCGCGCCGCGCGACGCCGTCGAGGAGCGGCCGGATCGCGAGCCCGTCGATCAGGCGGCGGGCGGCGTCCTCGTCGATCGGTGGGAGCGCGAGCTTGCGGTCGTGGACGAGCTCCACCAGGACGCCGCCCGCCGCCACCAGCACGAGCGGACCGAACGTGGGATCGCGAACGATGCCGAGCGCGACCTCGACGCCCGGCGTCGCCATCGCCGCGACGATCATCGTCCGGCCCGAGCCGGCCGGCGACGTCGTCGTAGGCCTCGCGAAGCCGCATCGGCATCGCCGAGCCCGAGCCGGACGCCATCGACTCTCGGACTTGTGCGAGCATCGCCGGGGACCGCGGTCTTCAGCGCGACCGGGTACCCGATCGCGTCGGCGGCGCCGACCGCCTCGTCGGCGATCGCGCCGCCATCGCCGTCACGATCGGCGACGCCGTAGTCGGCGAGGAGCTCGAGCGCCTCCAGTTCCGAGAGGGCTCCGGCGCCCGCCAGCCGTTCGCGCCAACGCGGCCGTCGTCGCCCGGCGGGAACCGGATCGGACGAGATCTCCGATCGCCGGTCGTCGCGTCTCGCGTCGTCGAGCAGGTGCGTCAGCGCGCGTAAGCCGGACAGGGTTCCCTCGAGCACCGGGATGCCCGCACGCCGGAGCCAGCCCGACCTCGTCGCGCGCGATCGCGGCGGGCAGGTTCGACATCACGCAGAACGGCTTCGTCGTGGCCTCGTAGACGTCCGTCGCGACCTGGAGGTACCCCTCGTCGTACGGCTCGCCTTGCCGAGTGAGGTCCACGACGAACGCGACCGCGGCGGTCTCCGGATCGTCGTGCAGCGCCAGGAAGCTCTCCGTGTAGATCCGGTCGGCGTCGATCCCGGTCCCCCAGGCATCCAGCGGGTTCTCGGCGACGAGACCCGGGATCGAGCACCGCGTCGATCCGCTCCCTCGTCGCCTCCGAGATCCTGGCGAGCGGGACGCCCAGATCCGATGCGAGGTCCACGAACAGGGCGCGCTCACCGCCGGAGTCGTGCAGCGACGCGATGCCGGTCCCACCCGCCACGCGACGGGGGCTCGAGAACAGCTCGATCGCGTCGGCGATCTCCTCGAGGTCCCGGCACTCGTGCACGCCGTAGGCGTCGAACACCGCTTCGTAGGCGCCGTGCTCGCCCGCGAGCGCGCCCGAGTGCGCCACGACCATCTGCTTCGACCCCTCCGTCCGGCCGACCTTGAGCGCGAGCACCGGCACGTCCCGCTCGTTGGCCTTCGCGAGCGCGGCCACGAATCCGTCGGGATGACGCACGGTCTCGAGGAGCAGTGCGACGACCTTCGTGCTCTCGAGGTCGAGCGCGTAGGACAGGTACTCGTCCATCGTCGTGACGATCTCCTGGCCGCTCGACACGATCAGGTTGAAGCGCGATCCGCTCGATCGTTGAACGCGAAGCGCCGCGAACGCCGAGCCCGAGTGCGAGAGGAACGTCACCGGACCCGGCGGCATGTCGTCGGGGGTCGGGAAACCGGTCGCGCGGAGTCGAGCGTCGGTGTTGACGAACCCCATCCCGTTGCCGCCGCAGAGCGCCATCCCGTGGTCCCGAGCGATGGCCGCGACCCGCTCGGCGAGCGGCGGCATCCCGGCCTCCGGCGGCTCCTCCTCGAACAGCGAGGAGAACGTCACGACGCTGCCGGCGCCCGGCCGACGCCGCGTCCCGCATCGCCTGCTCGATCCGCTGGTTGGCGACGCCGACGATCGCCAGATCGACGGGCTCGGGAACGTCGCCCAGCGACCGGTAGCAACGGTGGCCGAGCACCTCGTCGTACCCCGGGTTCACCGGATAGACGGCGCCTCCGTAGCCGCCGCGCTCGAGCTCGAGCATCATCTGACGCCCGACCGAGCCCTCCTTGACGGACGCGCCGACCACCGCGACCGAACGCGCCGCCAGCATCCGCTCGAGCGGCGACCGCTCGGCACGACCCGCGGAGCTCACGAGCGCTTCTTGAGAGCCCTGTCCTTCACGGCCGCACGGTACGCCTTCCAGCCGGGGATGCCGTTGACCCCTCCGCCGGCGTGGGTCGCCGACGATCCGTGATACAGGCCTCGGATCGGCGTCCGGAAGTCCGCGTAGCCTGGCGCCGGACGCATGTGGAACAGCTGGTCCACCGAGAGCTCGCCGTGGAAGATGTTGCCGCCGATCAGGCCGAGCTCCTGCTCCATGTCGTAGGGACCGATCACCTGATAGTCGAGGATCGCGTCCTTGAAGTTGGGCGCGAGCTCGTCGTAGAGGTCGAAGATCCGCTTCGCGTACGCGTCGAGCTCGTCGCGGTGCGGCTCGTTGACCCAGTCGTCCGGCACCCATTGGGAGAACATCGAGAACACGTGCGTTGCCCTCGGGCGCGAGCTTCTTGTCGATCGTCGTCGGGATCACGCCGTCGACGAACGGAGCGACCGACGCCTTGCGGTCCATGTGCGAGTCTTGGAACGCTCGCTCGGCGTACTGCGGCGTGAAGCACAGCTCCACCGAGCCCGTGTGGTGCTCCTGCAGGTTCTTGCCGGGCATCGCGGTGAAGTCCGGGAGCTCCGACATCGCGACGTTGATCTTCACGACGCCCGAGCGGGTCTTCCAGCGCTCGATGTCCGTGACGAAGTCCGCCGGCAGCTCCGCGGACGGGATCAGGTCGAGGAACCCGATCTTCGGGATGCACGCACGTCACGCCGATCGGGTGCGCGGAGCTCGGTCCCGTCCTCGAGCATGACGCCGTGGAAGCGTCCGCCCGACGTGAGGATCTTGACTTCACGCGCGCGTTCGTCCGGATCTCGGCGCCGAAGGACTCCGCGGAGCGCCGGATCGAGTCGGAGACCGCGCCCATCCCGCCCTGCTGGTAGCCCCACGAGCCGAGGTGCCCGTCGCCGACGTCGCCGATCGAGTGATGCAGCATCACGTACGCGGTGCCCGGGCTCGTCGGGACCCGCCCATGTGCCGATGATCCCGTTGACCGCGAGCATCCCCTTCATCTCGTCGGACTCGAACCAGTCGTCCAGCAGGTCGGTGATGCTCATCGTGAACAGTCGAGTGACGTCCGCGACACCACGGACACCGAGCTTGCGGACCTTCCACGCGGTTCGGGCCGTCTCCAGCAGGTCGCCGATCGCGAGCGACCCCGCCCGCGGCGGGCTCTGCAGCAGCAGCGGCCCCAGGATGTCGGCAACGCCCTTCAGCCACGCCTCCCACTCGGGGAGCGCGTCGGCGTCCTTCTTCGAGAACTGCGCGATCGAGTCGTACGAGCGGTCGGCCTCGTCGGCGTAGACCGTGATCGCGCGGCCGTCCGGGATACGCCTGGAAGTACGGGCCGAACGGCGTGACGTCGTAGCCGTGCCGTCTTCAGCTGGAGCTCGTCGATGATCGTCGGCGGCATCAGCGACATCACGTAGGAGTAGGTGGTGACGTTGATGTCGGGGTGGTCGGCGAACGGAGCGCTGGTGTCGGCGGCGCCGCCGGTCTTGTGCCTCGCCTCGAGGACGACCGTCCGCGCCCCGTGCCGCGCGAAGTAGGCGCCGGCCGTGAGTCCGTTATGGCCCCCGCCGATGACGATCGCGTCGTAGGTGTTCGTGGCCATGTCTCTTCGGATCCTTTCGTCGATGCCGAATGATGCCTCGAATCTGAACGGCGAGTCAAACGCGACTCACGGGCAGCCGTCCTTTGATTTCGGCTGCTCAACGGGGTACGCGTTCCATGGACGCCCGCCTCATCAGGGCGCCTGTCCCTCTCGTTTCTCTGTACCCCGTTCAGGAGTCAGATGCCCAAGACGCGAACGAAGGCGACCAAGACGGCTCCGAAAGGGGATCGCCGTCAGGAGATCCTTGCCGCCGCCGCCCAGGTGATCACCGATCGTGGCCTCGCCGACACGAGGATCCAGGACATCGCGGAGACGTGCGGCGTCTCGACGGGGCTGATCCTCTACTACTTCGAATCCAAGGACCGGTTGCTGGTCGAGGCCCTCACCTACGCGAACGACCAGTTCTACCTCCGACTCTCGCGCGAGCTGCGCAAGAATCCCTCCGCCCGCGCGCAGCTCGATCGGCTGATCGAGCTCTCGGTCCCCGGCCTGCTCCCCGAGTTCCCGTTCCTGGACGAATGGGCGTTGTGGGTGGAGATCTGGGTGCGCGCGCTCCGCGATCCCGAGATGGCGAAGGAGCACGAGGTCCTGAACCGTCGCTGGCGGCGATCGATCTCCGACATCGTGCGTCACGGCAGGTCGACGGGCGAGTTCCCCGAGGGGCTGGACGCGGACGAGCTCGGGATCCAGATCGGCGCCCTGATCGACGGTCTCGCGATCCAGGTCCTGATGGACCACAGCGACGTCACCCCCGAGGACATGCTTCGCGTGAGCCGCGAGGTCTCGTCGAAGCTGATCGGATTCGCCCTGGAACCGGCCGGCGCCTGAGTACGCTGTGCGGGCCATGGCGCCCGTGCCGCTGATCCTGGACGTCGACACCGGCGTCGACGACGCGCTCGCGCTGCTCTACGCCGTGGCATCCCCCGAGGTCGACCTGATCGCCGCCACGAGTGTGATGGGGAACGTCTCCGTCGAGCAGGCGACGGAGAACACGCTCGCGGTGCTGGAGGTGGCGGGGAGGTCGGATGTCGAGGTGGCGCAGGGGGCGGCCCGGCCGCTCGCCCGCGACCACGTCCCGTTCCCGATCGTCCACGGGGAACGCGGGCTCGGCCGGGCCGCACCCCCACCGCCCGCGGCCTCGCCTTCGGATCGCTCGGCGGTCGAGGTGATCGTGGCCTCGGCGCGTGAGCGCCCCGGAGAAGTGCTCCTGGTCGCGACGGGTCCGCTCACCAACGTGGCTCTGGCGCTTCGCGAGGAGCCGAGGCTTCCGCAACTGTTGGGCGGGTTCGCGCTCATGGGCGGGGCGTTCGCCCGAGGCGGCAACGTGACGCCGGCCGCCGAGGCGAACATCTGGGTGGATCCGTTGGCCGCCGCCGAGGTCTTCACCGGGTTCTCCGGAGCAGACGATGAGCGATTGCCGATCTGTGTCGGGCTCGACGTCACCGAGCGAGCCGTGATGCGGCGGCCAGACCTCGACGCCGTCTGTGCGCCGGCCCCGCGGTCGCCGCTCGGGCTGCTCGTCGAGGGCGCGACGAGCTTCTACATGGACTTCTACGCCTCGGTCGTCGGCGAAGACGGGTGCCGTCTGCACGACCCGCTCGCGCTGGCCGTGGCGATCGACCCCGCGCTCGCTCGTCTCGAGACGACCCGGGTCGAGGTCGAGACCGAGGGCCGTTGGACGATCGGCGAGACCGTGGCCGACCTCACCGGTATCCGCGGGAGCCCCTGGCCGGTGGGCTGGGAGGCCGAGGCGAACGCTCGCGTCGCCCTCGAGTTCGACGACGGAGGCGTTCATGGCGAGGTTCGTCGAACGCGTGCGATCGCTGGTGGAGTCGATGGCGTGACGGGCTCCGTCGTCGTGATCGGCGCGATCAACGTCGACCTCGTCGTGTCGGGAGCTCCGCTCCCCGCACCCGGTCACACCGTCACCGGCGGGGTGTTCGCGCAGCATCACGGCGGCAAGGGCGGGAACCAGGCCGTGGCCGCGGCGCGGGCCCTCGGCGGCGGCCCCGGTGTCGTGATCGTGGGGGCGGTCGGGAACGACGCGCTCGGGCACGACGCATTGGATGCGCTCCGAGCCGAAGGGGTGGCCACGTCCGTGGCCATGCGCCCCGGCGTGCCCACCGGCGTCGCACTGATCTGCGTCGGTCCCGACGGAGAGAACCAGATCGCGGTGGCACCCGGCGCCAACGCCGAGCTCTCGGCGGGCAACGTGACGTCAGCGTTCGCGCAGGTGCACGAGGTGGGCGGTCGTGCTCGCGAGCCTCGAGGTCTCGCACGGCGCCGTCCGAGCCGCGGCAGCCTGGTGTGGCGAGCATCAGGTGCCGATGGTGCTGAATCCCGCGCCCGTGCAGCCCTGGGTGGGAGACGTTGCGCGACTGGCGACCTACGTCACGCCGAATGAGCACGAGCTCGACGCGCTGGGCTCGCTCCCGGATGGGGTGGTAGTGGTCGAGACGCGTGGGGAGGACGGGGTTTTGATCCATCGAGGCGGCGAGGAGGAACGCGTGACGGCGCCCCGGGTGCAGGCCGTCGACACGACCGGTGCCGGCGACTGCTTCAACGGCGTGTTCGCGGCGGGTCTCGCCGAAGGGTTGGAACTGCCGGCGGCGGCCCAACGCGCGGCGGCCGCGGCTGCTCTTTCCGTGACGAAGGTCGGCGCCCGAGAGGGCATGCCGACCCGCGAAGAGCTCGACGCGTTCCTCCGCCACGCGTGATGCCGACCTCGGCACGGACCGGGTACGGTGCAGACGTGAGCACGGATCGGCGGACGGCGCCGTGAACGTCGTCGTCCTGACCAAGTGGGTGCCGGAGCCCGAGGGCACGCCAACGCTCGGCGAGGACGGGCTGCTCGTCCGCGAAGGCGCCGACGGGGCGCTCGATCCCGGCGACGAGTACGGACTCGAGGCCGCGCTGCAGCTCGTGGAGGCCGCGGGCGACGGCGAGATCACTCTCCTGACGATGGGCCCCGAGGTGGCGCATGCGGCGCTGCAGCGCGGCCTCGCGATGGGCGCGCACAAGGGCGTGCGGATCACCGACGACTCCCTCCGCGGCGCCGACGCCCTGGTCACGGCCCGCGTGCTGGCGGCGGCGGTCGGTCGTCAGGACTTCGATCTCGTGGTCGGCGGCGTCGAGTCCACCGACGGGTACACGGGCACGGTGTCCGCGGCGATCGCCGAGCTGCTCGGCCTGCCCAGCCTCACGTTCGCGCGCAAGCTCGAGGCTTCGGACGGCTCGCTGAAGATCGAGCGGCAGACCGCTGCCGGTTACGACGTCGTCACCTCTCCCCTCCCCGCATTCGTCACCGTCACCGCCGGCGCCACCGAGCCTCGCTACCCCTCGCTGAAAGGCGTGATGGCAGCGAAGTCGAAGCCAGTCGAGACGCTCAGCGTCTCGGACCTCGGTCTGTCGTCCGAGGAGACGACCGCGACACAGACGGTCGCGGAGGTGTCCGACGCGCCCCCGAAGCAGGGCGGGGAAACGATCGAGGCCGACGACACCACGCCTGCCCGCATCGCCGACCTGCTGGCAGAAGCGAAGGTGATCTGACGTGCCAAGGTGCCAGAGATGAAGGTCTGGGTCTGGGCCGACGTCACGCCGGACGGGCCGGCGCCGAGCTGCCTTCGAGCTCCTCACGAAGGCGCGGGACCTCGGCGACGAGGTCGCCGCCGTCGCGCTCGGTCCCGGCGCCAAGGCATCGGCCGACGCCCTCGGCGAGCACGGTGCGCGGACCGTCTACGCGAGCGACGACGAGGTCTTCTCGAAACATCTCGCCCAACCGGCGGTACACACTCTCGCCGGCCTCGTCGAGGAGCACCAGCCCGACCTGATCCTGTTCCCCGCCTCCTACGACGCCCGCGACGTCGCCGGGCGGCTGCAGGCGCGCACCGGCTCGACGCTGATGGCGAACGCCACCGACGTCCTCGGGCCGGACAAGGCTCGCACCGAGATCCTCGGCGGGACGAAGATCGTGGATGTCGAGCTGAAGGGTCCGGCGCCGAAGCTCGTGCTCATCCGACCGCAGTCCTTCGCGGCAGAACCCTCCGGCGGCACCGCCGACGTCGTGGAGGTCGAAGCCGATGTCCCGGATGACCTGAAGAAAGCCGAGCGGCTCGAACGCCACGAGGAGGAGGCATCCGGCCCGAGGCTCGAGGACGCCAAGGTCGTCGTCGCGGGCGGTCGCGGCCTCGGCGGCCCTGACGCGTTCGAACAACTCGAGAAGCTCGCCGCCGCGATCGGGAACGCCGCCGTGGGCGCATCGCGAGCGGCGGTCGACGCCGGCTGGGTCCCGTACAGCTTCCAGATCGGGCAGACCGGCAAGACCGTGAAGCCCGAGGTCTACATCTGCGCCGGGATCAGCGGCGCGCTCCAGCACATGGTGGGGATGAAGGGCGCCAAGCGGATCGTCGCGATCACGAAGGACCCCGACGCGCCGATCCTGAAGATCGCGGACCTGGGCGTGGTGGGCGACCTCTTCAAAGTCGTCCCGGCCCTCACCGAGGAGATCGAGAAGCGACGGACGGGCTCGTAGCCGCCGCGGCCCTCGCGGCCGTCGTCGTCGTGGCGGTCGTGCTGTTCGTGCGGCGCGTCCGGCCGCGCGTGGCCCTCGTCGCGAACGCCCGTCCCGCCGGACGCGGCACCCTCACTCCGGACCGCATCACCCGCGAGATCACCCACGTCTTCCTCCAGAAGAAGCTCCTGCAGAAGTTGGGGCCGGGCCTGATGCACGCGTTCATCTTCTGGGGCTTCATCGTGCTGCTTCCGACGATCGCCGAAGCCGCGATCTCGATCGTCGACAAGGGCTCGTCCCTCCCGATCCTCGGCGCACGCCGCATGGTTCGCGTTCATCTCAGACGTCTTCGCGACGCTCGTCGTCGTCGGGATCGCGATGGCGTTCTTCATCCGCAAGGTCCTGAAGCCCGACCGATTCCGCGGGAGCCACATGGAGGAAGCGGACCGGATCCTGCTGTTGATCCTCGCGATCGTCGTGACGTTCCTCCTCTGGAACGCCTCGCGGATCGCGCTCGGGATCGCCGAGGTGCCCGACGCGAGGCCCGTGGCGAACTTCCTCTCCGGGCTGTTCGGCGGCGGAAGCGGCACCGAGATCGCCGAGCGCATCCTCGTGTGGGCGCATCTCCTCGTGATCCTCGGCTTCCTCGTGTTCCTGCCCGGCTCGAAGCACCTCCACATCGCGACCGCGCCCGCGAACGTCTGGCTCGCCAAGGACGGCCCGACCGGCCGCCTCGAGCCGAACCGGATCGACCTCGACGCCGCCGAGGAGGACATCCGCTTCGGCGTCGCGACGCAGAAGGACCTGTCGAAGAAACAGATGCTCGACCTCTTCTCGTGCACCGAGTGCGGACGCTGCCAGGAGGCCTGTCCGGCGTGGGCGACCGGCAAACCGCTCTCGCCGAAGCTGCTGATCATGGACCTCCGCGACCGCGTGGTCGCCGAGGCCGCCGGCGAGGTCGAGCTCCAGCCCCTCGTTCCGAACGCCGTGATCGACCAGGTCGTGTGGGACTGCGTGACGTGCGGCGCCTGCGTGCGCGAGTGCCCGGTCGACATCGAGCACATCGACACGATCGTCGACCTGCGCCGGAACCTCGTGATGGCCGAGTCGCGGTTCCCGCAGGAGGCCGCCCCGATGCTCCGTGGCGTCGAGAACCAGGAGAACCCGTGGGGCCAGCCGGCGTCGGCACGACTCGACTGGGCGAAGGACCTCGAGGTCCGGGTGCTGCAGGAGGGCGACCCGGCGCCGGAGGTCCTGTTCTGGGTCGGGTGCGCGGGCGCGTTCGACGAACGCGCGCAGAAGACGACGCAGAGCGTGGCGAGGTTGCTCGCCGCCGCGGGCATCGACTCAGCGGTGCTCGGGCCCCGCGAGCGCTGCACCGGCGACCCCGCCCGGCGGATGGGCCACGAGTACCTGTTCCAGATGCTCGCCGAGCAGAACGTCGAGACGCTGAACGGCGCCGGCGTCACGAAGATCGTCGCGAGCTGCGCGCACTGCTTCAACACGCTGGCGAACGAGTACCCCGACTACGGCGGGACGTACGAGGTCGTGCACCACACCCAGCTGCTCTCCGAGCTGATCGCGGCCGGACGGCTCCAGCCGCGGACCGGCGACGGGAAGATCACGTACCACGACGCCTGCTACCTCGGCCGGCACAACGGCGAGTTCGATGCGCCCCGCGCCGTGATCGGCGGCGAGATCGAGGAGATGCCTCGGAACCGCGAGCGCTCCTTCTGCTGCGGCGCCGGTGGCGCCCGCATGTGGATGGAGGAGGAGTCGCCTCGCATCAACGACACACGGTTCGAGGAGGCGGCCGCCACCGGCGCCGAAACCGTGGCGACGGCGTGTCCCTATTGCCTCGTGATGCTCGACGACGCCGCCAAGGGCAAGAGCTCGGACATCCGCGTCGCCGACGCCGCGACTCTGCTGGCGGAATCGACCCTGCCCTGACGACGTGGAGACGCACGCCGCCGTTGGAGCCTGGGTCGAAGCCTGGCAGGAAGGATGGCCGGCGAAGGACGTCGAGCGGATCGTCTCGCGCTATCGACCCGATGCGCCGTATCGATCGCACCCGTTCCGGGAGGTGTCGACTGCCCGCTCCTACGTCACACAGGCGTTCGCGGAGGAGGATCTCGTCCGCTGCTGGTTCGGTGACCCGGTCGTGGACCACGACCGGGCAACGGTCGAGTACTGGGCGATCCTCCGCACGCCCACGGGCCAGCCCGTCACGATCGCAGGGGTGGCGATGCTCCGGTTCGATCGAGACGGCCTCGTGTCGAACCATCGCGACTACTGGGACCAACAGGACGGGACGATCGATCCGCCGGCCGGGTGGGGATCAGCCTGAGCTGTCCGTGAACCGCTAGGACATCTCGAGGCCTTCGCGACGCAACCAGTCTTCGAAGGCGGGATTGCTCAGAGCCGGGAACCCGTCGACGCTCGGTCCCCTACGTCGACGAACCAGGTCGATCGCTTCGGTAGCCGTCATGCCCATGTCCATGAGGGCACGTGCAACGACAACGCCGGACCGATTGAGCCCCTCCGTACAGTGCACCAAGACCCGTCGTCCGGACTTCACGAGCGAGGCGATGAACACTGCCAGCTCTGGGACTTTCGGGTCGACATCATCCCCGTCATCCATCGGGAGGCAGACGTAGAGACTGCCAAACGGCACCGGCGGGGTCCACGCGTCCTCCCAGTCCTCGAGGTCGACGATCGCGTCAACGTCGAGTGTTCGATACTCGGTCCCGGCCGCGAACCGTGTCGCGATGAACAGTCCGGGGACGACCTCGAACACCTCCATCTGCCAGCTCGGCGGCGGTGGGGCCGGCTCGCGACGCATCCGGAGAGCCTAGTTCGCGTCGGGTTCGGTTCGACCCGATGGTTCTCAGACCAGTCGGCGATGGGAGCCTCAGCTGAACGCGCGGAGACCCGTGAGCTGCTCCCCGATCACCAGGGTGTGGACCTCCTCGGTCCCCTCGTAGGTGATCACCGACTCGAGGTTCGTCATGTGGCGCATGATCGGGTACTCGAGCGTGATGCCGTTCGCGCCGAGGATCCCGCGTGAGGTCCGCGCGATCTCGAGCGCCTCACGCGTGTTGTTCAGCTTCCCGACGCTCACCTGTTCCGGCGCTAGCCCCTTCTCGTCCTTCAGCCGGCCGAGGTGGTACGCGAGCAGCGTCCCCTTGTACAGCTCGAGCGCCATGTCGGTGAGCTTCTTCTGCGTGAGCTGGAACGAGCCGATCGGCTTGTCGAACTGCTCGCGCGTCTTCGAGTACTCGAGCGCTGTCTCGAAGCACGAGCGCGCCGCGCCCATCACGCCCCACACGATCCCGTAGCGCGCCTCGTTCAGACAGGAGAGCGGCCCGCGGAGCCCCTTCACCTCCGGGAGCATCGCGTCCGCCGGCAGCCGCACGCCGTCCATCACGAGCTCCGACGTCACCGACGCACGGAGCGACATCTTCTTGTGGATGTCGTTCGCCGTGAAGCCCGGGCGAGTCGGTCGGCACGATGAACCCGCGGACACCGTCGTCGGTCTGCGCCCAGACGATCGCGATGTCGGAGCACGCTGCCGTTCGTGATCCACATCTTCGTGCCGTTCAGGATCCAGTCGTCGCCGTCGCGCTTGGCCACGGTGCGCATCGAACTCGGATCGCTGCCCGAGTCGGCCTCCGAGAGCCCGAAGCACGCGATCGCCTCGCCGGACGCCATCTTCGGGAGCCACTCGTTCCTCTGCTCGTCGCTCCCGAACGCGTAGATCGCGTGGCCGGCCAGCGCAGCTCTGCACCGAGACGAACGAACGCAGCCCGCTGTCGCCGGCTTCGATCTCGAGCTCGACCAGCCCGTAGGCGACCGAGTTCAAGCCCGAGCGTCCACTCGGTGTCGAGCTGCATCAGGAAGAAGCCGAGCTCGCCGAGTTCTTTCGCGAGCTCGCGCGCCGGGAACTCGCCCTTCTCGAACCAGTCCTCGACCTCGGGGAGGATCCGACGCTGCACCCACTCGCGTGCGACACCGCGGATCTGCTTCTCCTCGTCGGAGAGGAGGTGGTCGATGTCGATCAGGTCCGTGGGCTTCAGGTCGGACGGGCTCACGAACCCGAACGTACCACCGGACCCTCTCCGGGAACCTGCGCCGTCCAGCCGTTCGTCCCCTCGGCATCCGGGGGAACGCCCGGAGCCGTTGTCTCTGGCTCGATGCCGAAGGCCTTCGGGCTCCGAAGGTCCACCCAGACCTCGTCGCCCTCGCTGGCGTTGCCGAGCTCGTCGTGCGGCACGTGGGCCACGAGGGTCTCGCCGCCCGGCAGCCGGATCGACAGTCGCGCGAGCCATCCGAGCGTCGCCCTTCGCTCGATCGTCCCTCGGACGCCGGTCTCTTCGACCGACACGCGGACATCGTGCGGGCGGACGTAGGCGGCCGCGGCGGCGCCTTCCTCGAGGTGACCCGCCCCGGCCACCTGGAACGTCCCGAGGTGCACGTGTCCGTCGACCACGTGCCCGTGCAGGACGTTGGCCGCGCCGACGAAGCCGGCGACGAATGCGGTGGCGGGATCGTTGTAGACGTCCGCGGGCGAGCCGGCCTGTTCCACGCGGCCGTCGTGCATCACGACGACCTGGTTCGCGAGCTCCAAGCGCCTCCTCCTGATCGTGCGTCACGAGCAAGCTGGTCACGCCGAGCTCGCGGTGGAGCTCGTCGAGCCAGCGACGGAGATCCTGTCGCACCTTGGCGTCGAGCGCCCCGAACGGCTCGTCCAGGAGCAGCACTTCCGGGCGGGGAGCGAGGGCGCGAGCCAACGCGATGCGCTGGCGCTGGCCGCCGGACAGCTGCTCCGGGTACCGATCGGCGAACCTCGACATCTGGACGAGCTCGAGCAGCTCCTTCACGCGGACGTCCCGCGTCTCCTTCGACTCCTTCCGGACCCTGAGGCCGAAGGCGACGTTCTCCGTGACGGTCATGTGCCGGAACAGGGCGTAGTGCTGGAAGACGAACCCGACCTCGCGCTCCTGCACGCTCTTGGCGGTGACCTCCTCGTCACCCACCACGATCCGGCCGGCCGTGGGGCGCTCCAGGCCCGCGATAACGCGCAGCACCGTGCTCTTGCCCGATCCGGACGGGCCGAGCAACGCGGTGATCGAGCCGGCACGTGCCGTGAACGACACGTCCGTCACCGCCTCGAAGTCGCCGAAGCGCTTCGTCAGGTTCTCCACCACGATCGGCGTGCTCATACCTCGATGCCTCCTGCCGCTTCTCGGCCTCGTTCGGTGCGTCTGCGGAAGCCCTCGATCACGACGAGCAGGACGACGGAGATCGCCGCGAGCGCCAGGGCCACCACGTAGGCCTGCGCGTCCTGTCGTTCCTCGAGCGCATTGAAGATGTAGATCGTCGCGGTCTCGGTCCTGCCCTGGATCAGCCCGCTCACGATCAGCACCGCGCCGATCTCGCCGATCGCGCGGGCGACGGTAAGGGCGATCCCGTAGCCGAGCGCCCAGCGGATGTTGGGGAACGTGACCCGGCGGAACGTCTGCCAGATCGAGGCCCCGAGGGTGCGCGCCGCGTCCTCCTCCTCCAGCCCGATCTCCTCGAGCACGGGCACGAGCTCGCGGATCGTGAACGGGATGCAGATGAAGATCGTGACGAGGACCATCGAGGGCAGCGCGAAGATGATCTGGATCCCACGCGCCGCGAAGAAGTCGGCGAACCACCCGCCGGTGCCGAAGAGCAGGACGCACGCGAGACCGACGGTCACCGGCGACAGCGCGAACGGCAGGTCGACCAGCGCGTTCATCAGGGCGCGGCCGCGGAACCGCTGGCGGACGAGGACCCACGCGACGCAGAGTCCGAAGAACGTCGTCACGACGACCGTGATCACGGTGATCACGAACGTGAGCCAGAACGCGTGCAGCACCTCGGGACGCGAGAACGTGTCGGTCACGATCGAGAACCCCGGGTCGAGCGCCGTGATCACGATCCCGACCAGGGGCAGGAAGAGCAGCACCGCCACGTAGGCGACGCAGGCGGCGGCGATGCCGGCGCGGAGGAACGAGCGTCGGCCTCCTCGCGGCTCGGCGGTGGTCGGCAATGGGGGAGCAGTGGGCGCCTGGACGCTCATGCCGCCTCCCTCCGCCTGAGCAGTCTCGCCGTGATCAGGACGAGCACGAACGAGATGCCGAACATCAGCGTGGCGACCGCGGCCGCCTCCTCGGGTCGGAACTGGCCGGTGAGCTGGAAGATGAACACCGGCGCGGTCAGGGTCTCGCCCGGGCGGTTGCCCGAGACGAGCACCACGCTGCCGAACTCCCCGATGCATCTCGCGAACGTGAGGAGCGTGCCGCCGACCACCGCGGGGCGGATCGCCGGGAAGACGATCCGTCGGAAGGTCGTCCAGCCGCCGGCGCCCAGCGTGGCCGCCGCCTCCTCCTCCGCGGGGTCCAGCTCCTGGAGGACGGGCTGGACGTTGCGGACGACGAGCGGCAGCGTCACCACGCACAGCGCGAGGAGGATCCCGACGGGCGTGAACACGACCTGCAGACCGATCCCATCGAGCGCCTTGCCGATCGCGCCGTTGGGTCCGTAGAGCGTGGCGATCATCAACCCGGTCACGAGCGTCGGGATCGCAAGCGGGAGATCGACGAGCGAGGAGAGGACGTTCCGACCCGGGAAGCGGAAGCGGACCAGCACCCACGCGAGGGCCACACCCATCACGCCGTTGAGGATCGCGGCGAGCCCCGACGTGATCAGCGTCAGCCAGATCGCGTGCCACGCGTTGGGGATCGCCATCGCCTCGCGGAAGGAGCCGAGACCGTCGCCGAACCCCCGAGTGATGACGGCGGCCACCGGGATCAAGACGAAGGCCCCCAGGTACAAGATCGCGGCGCCGCGCAGCCCGAGGTGCCGCAACGCGGCGGCGGTGCGGTCGCGGGACCGCACCGTCGCGCTGCGGGACCGAAGGGTCTGCGCGGCGCCGCTCATCGCTAGCCGGCCGTCGCCTCGGTCACGATTCCGGTGTCGCTGAACAGCTTGTCGTTCAAGCGCGTCCCAGCCGCCGAGGTCCTCGACCGTGAAGAGATCCTCGATCGCCGGGAATCCCTCGCCGCCGGCCTGTGCCTCCGCGACGTCGGTGGAACGGAGGAACCCGACGTCCGTGTACATCTCCTTCGCCTCAGGCGTGTGCAGGAACTCCACGAAGGCCTCGGCCACCTCGCGGACGCAATGCTTGTCCACGTTCTGGTCGACGACCGCTACCGGGTTCTCGATCAGCACGCTGGAGGGCGGATACACCGCCTCGTCCTCGAGGCCGGCCTCCTGCGCCGTGAGCACCTCGTTCTCGTAGGTGATCGCGACGTCCCCGTTGCCGGACTCGAAGTTCTTGATCGACTCGCGTGCGCTCTTGTCGAACGCCACGACGTTGCCGAGGACGCCCTGCAGGAGCGACGTGGCGCCGGCCTCGTCGTCGGCCTGTACGCCGGCGTGACCGCGCAGGGCCGCCCCCCAGGCGGAGACCAGGTTCCACCGGGCTCCGCCGCTGGAGGCCGGGTCCGGGGTGAGGACCTCGACGCCCGATCGCGCCAGATCGTCCCAGTCCGCGATGCCCTCGGGGTTGCCCGGTCGGACGTCGAACACGACGACCGACGTCGAGACCATCCCGCCGTCGGCCGTGTCGGTCCAGTCGTGGGTGATCAGTCCTGCATCGGCGATCTCGTCCACGTCGGGGGCGAGCGAGAGCGCGACGACGTCCGCCTCGTAGCCGGCGATCACGTTCGCAGCCTGCGACGTGGATGCGCCGTAGGACTCCTGGAAGATCACGGTCTGGTCGTTGTGGTCCTCCTTCCACTGTGCCGTGAACGCCGGGATGATCTTGCCGTAGACCTCTCGCGGCGTGCTGTACGCGGCGAAGCTGATCACGGGGGTCTCGGGCAGGCCCGTGCACTCGGCGGCATTCGCCGTGCCGTCACCTGAGCCGCACGCGGAGAGCGCCAGGAGGGGTGCGACGGCCGAGCGCCGACCACCGGAGGAACGTGGAGCGGAAAGACATCGGGACTCCTTCCGATCGAACCGGGACGTGAGACGCCCACCGGTTGCTGTGGGTCGGTCTCCGGTGGTCCGGTCAACCGTCAGGACATCGCCTCGGAGAGGCGGGACCGCTCTCCGGTGGCCCGGTCGAGCGGCGATGTGCCCCGCATGGATACCGCCCGTATGGGGTTCCTGTCAATCATCCGGAGGTCTCGGAGCACGAGTCGTCACAGTTCCGACACACCGTGCCTGACTCAGCGCGTGCGCCGGGGGCTCTAGGATGCGAGCCGTGACCGACGAGCTGACGACACCACCCTCCGAGCACGACGAGCCGATCGACGGCGACGAGCTCACGGACGAGGAGCGACGGGTCCTGGCGAACGTCGCCGGGATCCTGCGTCGGATCAAGTTCGGCACGGTGATCCTGGTCGTCCAGGACGGCAAGGTCGTGCAGATCGAGATGGCAGAGAAGTTCCGACTGCGATGAGTCGAGCCGCGATCGAGACCCGGGACCAGCCCGCCGACCCTCCGGCTCCGTCGATGATCTCCGTCCGGGGTCTCGGCATGACGAGGCTCCGTCCCACCGGCGAGCAGGAGACGGCCTTCCAAGACCTCTCGTTCGAGGTCGCACGCGGGGAATTCGTCTGCCTGATCGGACCGAGCGGGAGCGGGAAGACGTCGATCTTGAGCGTCATCGCAGGCCTCGAACGTCCCACGAGCGGTGAGGTGCTCGTCGATGGCCGGCCGGTGACCGGCCCGGGCCCCGACCGCGCCGTGCTCTTCCAGGAGCCGGCCCTGTTCCCCTGGCTCTCGGTGCGAGGGAACCTCGATCTGGCGCTACGCCTCGCGGACGTCCCGACGGACGAGCGCGAGGAGCGGGCGGCCACGTGGCTCACTCGGATGGATATCGACCGGTCGGCCGACCGCCAGCCGCACGAGCTGTCGGCCGGGATGCGGCAGCGCGCGGCGCTCGCCCGCGCGCTGGCGTGCGATCCGCCGATCCTGCTGGGCGACGAACCCTTCGGTGCGCTCGACGCGCTCGCCCGGGAGCGGCTCCAGGACATCGTGCAGCGCGAGCGCGTCGAGCGCGCCGGCCGCACGACGTTCGTGTTCGCCACCCACAACGTCCGGGAGGCGGTGCTCCTCGCCGACCGGGTGCTGGTGATGTCGGCGGCCCCCGGGACGCTCCTCGAGGAGTTCAGGATCGACGCGCACCGACCCAGGACGCTGGACGACGTCCTGGTCGCCCGCGTGGTTTCGGAGGTCCACGACCTCCTGATCAGTCAGGTGGAGGAGGGCTAGCCGTGCGGCGTTGGGCGAACGAGCTGGGCCCGCCGCTCCTGGGCATCGGCGCGCTCTTGGTGGTCTGGGCGTCGTCGCCGCGGCGACCGACACCGCGTCGATCCCGGGGCCGGCCGAGACGTGGACCGCGCTGCGGGACGGCATCGCCGACGGCACGATCCCCGAGGCGACGCTCAAGACCCTGATCCGGCTCGCCTTCTCGTTCGCGGCGGCGCTCGTGATCGGGACCGCGCTCGGGCTCCTGCTCGCGACCTTCGAGCTCGCTCGGCGGAGCATCCGTCCGCTGGTGGTCGCGCTCCAGATCACGCCGTTCGTCGCGTGGGTGCCGCTCGCCGTGATCTGGTTCGGCGTCACGGAACGCGCCGTCGTGTTCGTCGCGATCGCGGGGTCGTTCCCCGCGGTCACGCTCGCGACACTGCAGGGGATCCGACAGGTCTCGCCCCTGTACGTGCGCGCGGGGCGGACGCTCGGGCGCAGCCGGATGGGAGCTCCAGCGGTCCGTCGTGTTCCCCGCGGCGCTCCCCGCCTACATGGCCGGGGTCCAGCAGGCGTGGGGCTTCGCGTGGAAGGCGCTGATGGCGGGCGAGCTGATCGTCCAGGCGACCGGCGCGAGCGGGCTCGGACATCTCCTGGATCGCTCGCAGGACGTCGCCTCGCTCCTCGCCGTCGTGGCGGTGATCGCCGTGATCGGCGTGGCCGTCGAGTACCTGATCGTCGGCACGATCGACCGACGGATCCGAGCGAAGCGCGGGCTGCTCGAGCCGACCTGATCCTCAGACGCCGCCGACCGTCTGGAGACCGAAGCGCTCGATCTCCTGCGTCGATGTCGAGGGGTCGCATCCGCGCGCGTTCCGTCCTCGATCTCCGGCGTCTGGAGCTCTTTCGGCACGATCCAGCAGACCTCGAACTCGAGCCCGTCCGGATCCTTCCCGTAGAGCGCCTTCGTCGTGCTGTGGTCGGTGGCGCCGGTGAGCGCCCCCGCCTCCTGGAGCTTCTGCGCGATCTCGCGGAGGTCGCCGAGCGTCTGGACCTCCCAGGCGATGTGGTACAGCCCGACCGTCGACCTGCCGGCCGACGACGGGCCGGCGGCCGTCCCCGATGCTGAAGAGGCCGAGGTCGTGGTCGTTGTCGGAGTCGGGCGCCTGGAGGAACTTCGCTCCCGGCATCTCCATCACGACCCGGAACCCGAACACGTCTCGGTAGAACTCGTAGGTCTTCTCCGCGTCCCGCACGTACAGGACCGCGTGGTTCATCCGCTTGATCGCCATCAGTCGATCGCCCCCGGCCGAGCTTCGCGCGGCCCATCTTCGCCCGGTAGCTCTCGTTGAACGCGAACAGGTACCGGTCCTGGCGCGGGTACACGCCGGTCGTGAACGCGCGCGACCCGACACCGATCTGCGCCCGCTCGCACACCTCCCAGTCCTGCTTCGAGATCAGGTCCCAGAGCTCGACGACGGGCTCCGGCTTGAAGGCGTCGGGATCGGCGATCGTCTCCGGACGGAACAGGTACTCCGAGACGACCGTGGTGTGCCCAGGACCCTTCGGATAGCCGATGTAGTACATGACGCAATCCGGGTGGATGTTCAGGAGCAGGTTCGGGAACTGGTACGCGCCGTAGTAGCGGGTCAGTCCTCGTCGAGCAGCCCCGGGAGCGTCGGCAGCTCCGAGCGACCGGTCATCGTGAACGACTCGGGCTCCGTCGACCATCTCGTTGCCGCCGTCGCGGGTCTCGCCGTCCCACACCTCGCCGAAACGGAACAACGGGCACCACCTGCACGAGCTCGGGATGGACGACCGGGCAGTGGAGGCACTCGTTGTAGTTCTCGACGACGATCTTCCAGTTCGCCTCGACCTCGTAGACGATGCGCACGCCGACGCGGAGCTCGTCCATCCCGAAGCGATCGAACGCCGTCACGCTCTCGACGCCGTCGTTCAGCGCCTCGAGCAGCGGCCGCGGCTCGCGAGCGAGGCTCGCGAACAGGAATCCCGCGTACGTGTCGACCGGGAAGCCGTGGAGCGGGTAGCTGCCCTCGGTCGAAGTGCTCGTCCTCCCTGACGTTCGGCGTACCGATCAGCCGCCCGTCCAGGTCGTAGGTCCAGGAGTGGTAGGGACAGACGAATGCCTTGCGCACGTTGCCCGACAGCCGGCTCGTCATCGAGGAACTTCGTCCCGCGGTGGGAGCAGACGTTGTAGAAGCCGTGGAGCTCGCCCTGTTGCGTTCCGCGTGATGAAGATCGACTCGCCCGCGAGGTCGCGGACGAGGTAGTCGCCGGGGTTCGCCACCTCCTCGGCGCGCCCGATGCAGACCCAGTCGCCGAACCAGATCCGCTCGCGCTCCTCCTCCCAGACCGTCGGGGCTCGTGTAGTCGCTGCCGCTCAGCGTCGGGCGCGGCTGCCAGTCGGCCCTCGCGCTCCCTGATCGTCTCTTTGTTCGAGCATCGGTGCGTCCTCCGTGGTCGGGAGGCAAGGATAGGCGACGGAGGCAGCTCGAGGACGTCGAGGCTAGGCTCCGCCGATGCCTGCGTCGGTCCCGATCGTCAACGCGACACGCGACCGCGTCCCCGAGCTGGCGGAGCTGCTCGGCCGAGCCTTCACCGACGATCCGATGCTCGTCTGGCCGTTCGGTGCGGACAAGACCGACCTGATCACCGGACTTCTTCCGCGCGTTCGACGAGCAGATCGCGGCGCTCGGCTGGCTCTGGGAGGCAGGTGCTGGCCTCGGTGTCGCGGCGTGGATCCCTCCCGGGAGCGACCAGGTGATGATGGACATCGACCGATCGATGCGCTCGACGCTCGCGTCTGCCGAGGCTCGCCACGAGGAGATGTGGGAGTGGATCGCCGACAACTTCCCGCGCGAGCCCTTCTGGTACCTCGATCACCTCGCAGTGGAGGCCGAGCATCGAGGCACGGGCCTGGGAGCGGCGCTCATCCGCCACGGGCTCGACTTCGCCGATCGCGACGGCGTGCCGGCGTTCCTCGAGACCGGCCGACCGGGCAACGTCGCCTACTACGAACGGCGCGGCTTCCGGACGATCGCGGACGATGACGCGCCCGGCGGCGGCCCGCACCTCTGGTTCATGCGCTATGACGGGTGAGCACCCGGGCCTTGATGTCGACTATGCCTCAGGCACACTGAGGCTGTCGGCGAAGCGGCTGACTTCCTCCGTGTGCTCCTGGTAGTGGTCGAACGTCTCTTCCTTGAACCAGGACGCCGCTTCGTCGGTGACTTCAGGGAGAGCGCGGCAAGCGCCGCACGGGCGCGCTCGCGATCCTCGAGCGCGCGCGCCATCGCCTCCTGGTAGAGCATCGACTTCGACTCCGCGGCCCACAGCTCGTTCTTGCCCTGCCAGACCTCGTCGGGGTCCTCCTCGCCCGCGGAACCGGAGGCGCGCGATGGCTCCCAACTTCTCCGCCGCCACGCCAGCCCACCTCCCGTTGTGGAAGACGAGATCGTTCACCGACCAGCCCGGGACCACGCCGTCGTCGCCGCGGCGATGCTCCGGGACCCGGCCGACCTCGGCGACGAACTCGGCCCAGGCGGTCTCCTCGCGCTGCAGCAGCTCCTCGCGCCGACATCATCAGCGTGTCCTCGGGAAGCCGAGGTCGACGGCGGACGTCGCCGGGTCGGGCCATCGCGCCGTGACGACCTTGCCGCGCGTGTAGAACTGGATCCCCTCCGGTCCGTACATGTGGTTGTCGCCGAACAACGAGTTCTTCCAGCCGCCGAACGAGTAGTACGCGACCGGCACCGGGATCGGGACGTTCACGCCGACCATCCCGACGTTCACGTCGAACTGGAACTGCCGGACCGCGCCGCCGTCGCGCGTGAAGATCGCCACCCCGTTCCCGTACGGGTTGTCGTTGACCATCTTCAGCGCCTCGTCGTAGGTGTCGACGCGGACGACGGAGAGCACGGGACCGAAGATCTCGTCGCGGTAGGCATCCATGTCCTCGGTGACGTGATCGATCAGCGAGACGCCGAGGAAGAACCCGTCGCCGCCGTACGCGGCGTCCTCGCCGCCCGTCGCGGACGACGGTCGCACCCTGCTCGGCGCGACGAGTCGAGGTAGCCCGCGACCTTGTCGCGGTGCTCGCGCGTGACGAGCGGGCCCATCTCGGATTCGGGATCGGTGCCCGGCCCGACCTTCACCTTCGGCAGCCGCTCGGCGATCTTCGCCACGAGGTCGTCGGCGATCCCGCCGACGGCGACGATCGCGGAGATCGCCATGCAGCGCTCCCCGGCGCTGCCGTAGCCGGCGGAGACGGCGGCGTCGGCCGCCATGTCGAGGTCGGCGTCGGGCAGGACGATCATGTGGTTCTTCGCGCCGCCGAGCGCCTGGACGCGCTTGCCCGCCTTCGTGCCGTGCTCGTAGATGTACTTCGCGATCGGGGTCGAGCCGACGAACGACACCGCCTTGATGTCGGGATGGTCGAGGATCGCGTCCACGGCGACCTTGTCGCCGTGGACGACGTTGAAGACGCCGTCGGGCACGCCGGCGTCCCGGAGGAGCTCCGCGAGCAGGAGCGAGGCGCCCGGATCCTTCTCCGACGGCTTCAGGACGAACGTGTTCCCGCACGCGATCGCGTTCGTCAGCATCCAGAGCGGCACCATCGCCGGGAAGTTGAACGGCGTGATGCCCGCCACGACGCCGAGCGGCTGGCGGATCGAGTAGACGTCGACCCCGGTGGAGGCCTGCTCGGTGAACCCGCCCTTCAGCAGGCTCGGGATGCCGCAGGCGAACTCCACGTTCTCGAGGCCGCGCTGCACCTCGCCCATCGCGTCCGAGAGCACCTTGCCGTGCTGCGCCGTGATCGCCTTCGGCGATCTCGGCCTTCCGGTCGTCGAGCAGCTCGCGGATCTGGAACATCACGTCGGCTCGCTTCGAGAGCGACGTGGCGCGCCACGCCGGGAACGCCTCGGCGGCCGCGGCGACCGCCTGGCCGACCTCCTCGGCGCTCGCGAAGTCGACCTCGTGGGTCTGCTCACCCGTCGCCGGGTCGAAGACGGGGCCGGTCCGTCCGGACTCACCCGGGACGATCTTCCCGCCGATCCAGTGGCTGATCCGTTCCATCGTCAGCTCCTCTCGACCTCCCGCGGCCCGTCGGCCGTGACCAGGGGGCATCTCGGGTCCGGCGCCAGCGAGCCCATGAGCTCGCCGAGCCGCTCGTGTGCCGGGTCGAGACAGACTCGCCAGGCACGCTCGGCCGGGCCGGCCATCACGTTCAGGTAGTACATCGTATGCCCTGGCGTCGCGACGCACGGGCCCGTGGTATCCGCGCGGGATCAGGAACACGTCGCCGTCGCGCACCGTGACCGTCTCGTCGATCTCGCCGTCCGTCGTGTACGTCCGGTGGAGGCCGAATCCGGCCTCGCCGCGGATCCGGAAGTAGTAGATCTCCTCGAGCGGCACCTCGTCCTCGGTGTGCTCGTCGTGCTTGTGCGGCGGGAAGGACGACCAGTTCCCGTCCGGCGTGAGCACCTCGACGGCGATCAGACGCTCTGCCTCGAACGCGTCGGCGGCCATGAAGTTGTTGATCTGTCGCGTGGCCACACCGCCGCCCCGGATCTCCACGGAGATCGCGCGGGCCGGCACGTGGGCGGGGTCCAGCGCTCCGGGTGGCCGGCGCGTTCGGGAGCGCGAGCTCGCAGCCCCCCGTCGCTCGACAAGACGACCTCGGAGCCCGCCGGCAGGTAGACGAAGTCGGACACGCGCGAGAACACGTCGGGGCGACCCTCGAGCTCGTAGGTCGTGCCGCCGACCTCGACGGCGCACGAACCGGAGAGGGGCAGTACGCGCCGCCTCGATGCCGTCGAGCGCGAGCGCCCGGCGTTCGCCGGGCGCGAGCGCGAGGACGCGGAGACCGCTGAAGGACCACCCGGCGTCGGCGGGCGTGAGGTGCACCGGCTCGCCGTCGGCCGCGGCGCTCCCCGCCGGACGGAAGAGGTCAGTACCCACCGACGCCTCCGCGAGTAGCGTTCGGGTGATGCGCAGGACCGGAGTCGCGGGCGCGATCGTGATCGCCGTCGTCGCGGTGGTCGTGGCCGTCGCCACAGCGACCTCCGGATCGGGTCTCCGGTTCACGGACGGCACGCCGGACGACCTCCGGGCGGTGGCGTCGAGCGCATGGCAGCGGTTCGTGGACGCGGTCCCCGCGTGCGCGGGCCGGTTGGACGGCCTCACGGTCGGCGTCGCGTGGGAGCTGCCGGACCGAGCCCGCTACGAACCCGACCGCGCCCTGGTGCTCGTCCGGGCGCCGGGGACGGCCCCGAACCTCGAGGCGACGCTCCTCCACGAGTTCGCGCACCACGCCGAGCACCGATGCGCGCCGAGCCCCGCGTTCCGGCGCCGGTTCACTGGCGGCGGCCGGCCTGCCGCGGGCGACCCCGTGGCGCGGCGGCGACGGCCTGGGAGCGGATCCCTTCGGAGCGATTCGCCGAAGCCCTGATGACGCACGTGCTCGGCCACCCGCCGTCGCACGTCCTGGTCCACCTGCACCCGGGAGAGCTCCGCGCGGTCGCGGCCTGGGCGGCGCGGCTGAGCCGAAGTCACGCATCGACGAGCAACGCTTCCACCTGCGCCTCGTCGGGCATCGCGTCCGCGCAGGCGAGCTGCGACGCGACGTGGGCACCGGCGGCGTTCGCGAACCGGATCGTCCGGGGCACGTCCCACCCTTCCAGCAGGCCGTGGCAGACGCCGGCCCCGAACGCGTCGCCGGCGCCGAGACCGTTCACGACGCGGACCGGCACCGGTCGGAATCGCTCCGCGCCGCCCGCCCACGCCGCCAGGACCCCGTCTCCACCGAGCTTCACGATCGCGAGGTCCAGACCGAGATCGAGCAGCCGCTGCGCGAGGTCCTCGGGTGATCCGTCCCCCACCGCGACGGCGCACTCCTCGACGTTGCCGACCGCGACCGTCGCGAGCGCCAGGGCACGGAGCTGCTGCGCGCGCGCGTCCTCCGGCGACGACCAGAACATCGGCCGGTAGTCGAGGTCGTGCACGGTGATCGCTCCCGGTCCCGCGCCTCGAGGGCGGCCAGGGTGGCCGTCCGGCTCGGATCCGCCGACAGCCCGGTCCCCGTCGTCCAGAAGATCCGGGCGTCCCGGATCGCCTCGAGGTCGAGCTCGCCGGCCGAGACCTGCATGTCCGGAGCGCTCGGCTGCCGGTAGAACACGATCGTCGGGGACTCCGGCGGCAGGAGCTCACAGAACACGATCGGCGTCCGGAGCTCCGGATCGGTGCCGACGAACCGGTCGTCGACACCGAAGCCACGGAGCGCCGCGTGGATGTAGTCGCCGAAGCCGTCGGCGCCGACCTTCGTGATCACGGCCGCCCGATGACCGTAGCGGGCGGCGCCGACGGCGACGTTCGTCGGACTCCCGCCGAGCGACTTCGCGAACGTGCGCACCTCGGCGAGCGGGACACCGCTCTGCTCGGGATACAGGTCCACCCCGACGCGGCCCATCGTGATGACGTCGAAGGGGCCGTTCGTCTCCACGTCAGCCCTCGGGCGTGGCCTCCCCGTCGGAGACGTCCCCGTCCCCGCGGCTCCACCACCGTCGGCGGCTCGGCCGCCACCGCTTTCACCTCTTGCTCCAGCACGGCGACCGCCTTCCGCAGCTCGGCGTCGTCGCCGGCCTCCCGTTGGAGCTCGTGCGCCAGGTTCTCGAGCTCGGCTCCTCCCGCCATCATCTGCACGAGCTGCTCGAGCGGAGGTCCGCCTTCGGGAAGTCCCCGAACACCTGCCCGCGCCGGAGGATCACGAAGTGGTCGCCGACCGGATACGCGTGGTGCGGGTTGTGGGTGATGAAGACGACGGCGACGCCTCGTTGCTTCGCCCGCACGATGTAGCGGAGGACGACGCCGGCCTGCTTCACGCCCAGCGCCGCGGTCGGCTCGTCGAGGATCAGCACCCTGGCGCCGAAGTACACGGCGCGGGCGATCGCGACCGACTGGCGCTCGCCGCCCGAGAGCGTCCCGACCGGCTGCTCCGGATCGCGGACGTCGATGCCCATCTTCGCCATCTCGTCGCGCGTGATCTCCTTCGCCTTCTTCACGTCGAACCGACGGAACGGGCCCCAGCCCTTCGTGGGCTCCGAGCCCAGGAAGAAGTTCCTCCAGATCGACAGCAGCGGGATCATCGCGAGGTCCTGGTAGACGGTCGCGATCCCGCGCGCCAACGCGTCGCGCGGGCGAGTGGAGATGGATCACCTCGCCGTCGCACAGATAGTCGCCCTCGCTCGGCTCGTACACACCCGAGAGGGTCTTGATCAGCGTGGACTTGCCCGGCCCCGTTGTCGCCGAGGAGGCACGTCACCGTGCCCGGGCGGACGAGCATCGAGATGTCCTTGATGGCGATCACGCTGCCGAAGTACTTCGAGAGCCGCCTGGTCTCGAGGAGGGCCTCGTCCGTCTCGGTGCTCATCGACTCGCCGCCTTCCTCCGGATGAAGTTGTTGAAGATCACGGCGACCACGAGGACGCTCCCGAGCACCACCTGGTACCAGTCGCCGTCGACGCCGGTGATGACGATCCCCTGCTGCACCATCGCGAAGATGAGCGCGCCGAGCGCCGCCCCGACGACGGAGCCGTAGCCCCCGGTGAGGAGACAGCCGCCGACCACGGCGGCGATGATCGCTTCGAACTCCAGACCCGTCCCGCGGAGCGCGTCCGCGCCGTTGACCTGTACCACCTGGAGCAGCGCGACGAGGAACGCGGCCAGAGCCGTCGTGACGAAGAGCGCGAGCTTGACGCGGCTGACCGGGACGCCGACGTTGCGCGCCGCGTCGCACGGCGCCGCCGGTCCCGAAGATCCAGTTCCCCGTTCGTGTCCGGAGCAGCACCCAGGTGGCCAGCACCGTGAGACCGACCCACCAGAGGATCGTGATGGAGAAGTTCGCTCCGAAGAGCTCGACCCTTGTCCCGAACAACGTGCCGCGCGAGGTCGTACCCGGGGACCTCGTCGATGCCGCTCAGCTGCGTTCGGTTCGTCAGCGAGCGGGTGATCGCGATCGTGAGGCCCCGGAAGATGAAGAGCGTCCCGAGGGTGATGATGAACGAGGGGAGCTTGGTCACGTTCACGAGCAGCCCGTTGACGACTCCGGTGAGCGCGGTGAGCACGCCCGCGAAGCCGATGGCCGGCCAGCAACGACCAGCCGAAGCCCTCCCGCGTCGGGCGGCGAGACGAGGATCATGATCGCCATCCCCGAGAAGCCCAGCGAGCGATCCGATCGACAGGTCGAACTCGCCGGCGATCATCAGGAGCGCGACCGCCATGGCGAGGATCCCCAGAGGAGCCGCTCGGTTCAGGATCGACGCCAGTCGTCGCCATGCTCACGAAGTTGTTGTCCGCGGCGACGATCGCGAAGAAGACGTAGACGAGGACGACGCCGACGATCGCGCCCGAGCTCTGGGCGCGCGAGGAGCCGCGATGCGACGCCGGTCGCACGGACCCGTTCGTCGGCCGCACCAGGCGGCGCTTCGACTGTCGTGTGGCCATGCCGTCCCCCTTCCAGCCGCATCGCGTTCCGCGTTGAGCGTAGAACGGGGGGCTCTCGCACGCGACCCGCGCGCGAGAGCCCCGTCCGCCCGTCTACCGCAGCTCCCTGCCTCGGAGGCTTCCACGACCTGCGCCGCGGTCTCCGCTGTGACGATCTGCGGTCCGGTGAGGACCACCCGGTCCACGCTCCCCAGCGGCAAGCGCACCGGTCTCCAGGTACTTCGTGAGGAACACGATCGGCAGGTAGCCCTGCAGGTACTGCGCCTGGTCGATGGCGAACAGCATGTCGCCCGTCGTCGATCGCCTGCGAGCACCTCCGGCGACAGGTCGAACGTCGCGAAGGTGATGCTCGCCGAGCACTGCCGGCTTCCGTCGAGCGCCGCGAGCGTCGGCGTGGCGCCCGGTCGGCCCGAGCGTCAGGATGCCGTCGATGTCCGGGTTGTTCTGCAACGCCCCGGCCACCGTCTCGGTGGTGCCGGTCGGGTCGTCCAGGTCGACCGGCGATCACTTCGCCCTGGATCCGCCGAGGCCCTCGAAGAACCCCTCGCAGCGCAGGTCGAGGGCGGCGTTGCCGACCTCCTGGTTGATGCAGATCGGGTTCTGGACGCCCGCCTCGGCGAACCGCTGCCCGGCGATCAAGCCCGGCCTCGAACTCGGTCTGCCCGACGTGCACGAGCACGCCGAGGTCGGCGAAGACGTCCGATCCCGAGTTCATCGAGATGACCGGGATCCCGGCGTCGACCGCCGCCTCGATCGACGGACCGAGCGCGTCGGCGTCCGGGAGGCTCACGACCAGCCCGTCCGGCTCCGAGGCGACCGCGGCGTCGATCAGCTGCGCCATCTCCACCATGTCGAACGTCCCCGGCGCCTGGTACTCGACCGTGACGCCCATGTCCTCGCCCGCGGCGGTCGACACCGTTGGCCGCCACCGACCAGAACGGGTCGGACGACTGCCCGTGCGTGACGACCACGAACCGGAAGTCACGCTGCGTGACGCCGTCCCCGCCGCCATCCACCGCCGCCGCCACCACCGCCGTCGTCGTCGCCCGTGCACGCTGCCGCACCGAGCGCGAAGACGAGCGCGAGCGCAGCCCATCTCTTGATCATCGATCTAACCCCCTCTTCGACTCGCCGGGCGCGACGCTCGCGCCACCAAAGACCTAACCCCTCGTCGCCGTCCCCACCCCCTCCCACGCCCGCTCCAGGAACGCGAGGCTACGCCTCGCATCCTGGATCGGGCCCGATGCCTCCTCCGGCTCACGATCGAGCACCTCGTCGTGTTCGAGTACGTACCAACCGTCGTACCCGGACTGCTCGAGCACCCGCACGACGGCCGTCACATCGAGGTCGCCGTCGCCCAGCGGCCGGTACAGGCCCGCCCGGACCGCATCTCGGTATCCGAGACGCCCCGCGCTGACCTGCTCGGCCACGGAGGCCGAGGCGTCCTTCAGGTGCACGTGAACGACGCGGGACGCCGGCGTCGCGGGCGAGTTCGAGTGGATCGCCGCCGCCCACCAGGACGTGGCCGGTGTCGAGGCACAGCCCCACGTCGGAGATCTCGAGCAGGCGTTCGACGTCCTCGGGTCGCTCGACCACGGTTCCGTGGTGGGGATGGAGGGCGACCGCCGAGCCCGCGATCCTCGATGAGGCCACAGCCCGGTCGATCCCTCGTCCCAGGGCCGACCATCCGTCGCGGTCGAGCCTGTTCGTGGTCTCGTAGCCTTCACGGCCCGTCGATGCCGCGAGCACCAGCACCTTGCCGCCCAGATCCGCGATCAGATCGGCGGACGCGGTCGACCGCATCCAGCCCGCGCTCCAACCCGGCTTCTTCGTGGAGCACGGCCGGGACGAACCCGGCCACCAGCTGCAGGTCGTTGTTCGTCAAGGAGCGCTCGCGCCCGCGAGGGAGGCAGGAACCCCGTCGGGACCCAGCTCGGTCGCCCCGAGCCCGAGCGGCGTGCATCTCGGACAGGACGCGCTCGGCCGTCATCTGATGGCCCCATCCGGGGACCTCGCAGACCCCCCAGTGATCGGCGCACCCGCGACCCGGCCCCTGAGCGTCGTCACGCGACCTCCTCGAGCCGCACCGGCCGGTGCTCCTCCCGGGACAGGTCGCAGGCAACCGCCACTCGCATCGCCTCCAGCGCGTCCTCGGCCGTGCAGGGGCTCTCTTGGCCGGCCCGCGGCGACCTCGCACGAACGCGTCCATCTCCGCACGATAGGCCTCGGCGAACCGTTCCTGGAAATTCGCGGTAGGCATCGGCCGGCGCCGGCGGCGCGCCGGGCTCGACCGAGCGCAGGGGCATCCGGTCGTCCCAGCCGACGGCGATGCTGTCCCCCGATCCGAGGAGCTCCATCCGGATGTCGTAGCCGAGCGGATCGTGCCGGGTCACCGACAGGATCCCGAAGCTCCCCCCGAGAGCCGCAGCGTGGCGACGCCCGGTGTCGACGTCGTCGTACCTCGCGAACTGCGGGAACGCGAGCACGGCGCCGTCGGCGTACACCTCGACGGTCTCCTGCTCCGTGACGAAGCGGAGCGCGTCGAAGTCGTGGACGCTGAAGTCGCGGAAGATCCCGCCCGAGGCGGGGATGTACTCCTCGTGCGGCGGCGCCGGGTCGTGGCCCGGCCATCCGCACCACGTAGAGCGTGCCGAGCGTACCGTCGGCGACGCAGGTCTCGGGCCGCCCGGAACCCGGGATCGAACCGGCGCTGGAACCCCATCTGGAGCGGGATCCCGGCACGACGGACGTGCTCGACGACCTCGGCCGTCGACGCGAGGTCGAGCGTGATCGGCTTCTCGCAGAACGTCGGGCAGCCCGGCGTCGGCACAGGCGTGGATCAGATCGGCGTGCGCGGAGGACGCGGCCGCGATCACGACCGCGTCGACCGACGCGAGCAGCTCCTCGGTCGTCGGCCACGCGTGCTCCGCGCCGACGTCGGCGGCGACCTGCTCGGCCCGAGGTCGCGTCGGCGATCGGTGATCAGGACCGAGTCCACCTCGGCGATCGAGCTGCAGCGTCGCCCGCGTGGGTCTGCTCCCATGCGGCCCACCCCGATCACTCCGACGCGCATCGAGCTCCTTCGATCCGTGATCGCGTGAGACCGAGCGCATCGGCCGCCGGACTCCTCATCGTATGGAACGTTCCAACGTGCATCGTCGAGCCCGTCGAGTGGAACGTTCCAACCGGTCGGCGTACGATAGGCGCCGCTCCGATGGGCTGTCAAACCGACGCCGGCGTCGCGAGCGGGAGGAGGCGCCATGGAGACGATCCGCCTGACCACCGCCGGCGCCTCGTCCGGTTCCTCATCGCTCAGCGGACGGAGATCGACGGGCGACGAGGCCCCGCTGTTCCCGGGCGTGTTCGCGATCTTCGGCCACGGCAACGTCACGTGCCTGGGCGAGGCGCTCGAGGCGGTGAAGGACCGCCTCCCCACGTGGCGCGGCCAGAACGAGCAGTCCATGGCGATGGCGGCGATCGCGTTCGCCAAGGCGAAGCGGCGGCGTCAGATCATGGTCGCCACGAGCTCGATCGGGCCCGGGGGCCCTGAACATGGTCACCGCGGCGGGCATCGCGCATGCGAACCGGCTGCCCGTTGCTCCTGCTCTCCGGCGACACGTTCGCGAACCGCGTGCCCGACCCGGTGCTCCAGCAGGTGGAGCAGTTCGGCGACCCGACGCTCGACGGTCAACGACGCCTTCCGGCCGGTGACCCGGTACTGGGACCGCATCACGCATCCCGGCGCAGATCCTCCAGTCGCTCCCCCAGGCCGTGGCGACGATGCTCGATCCCGCGGACTGCGGACCGGCCTTCCTCGGACTGCCGCAGGACGTCCAGGCGGAGGCCTTCGACTATCCCGGCCGCGTTCTTCGAGCCGCGGGTGCATCGGATCCGGCGGCCCGGACCCGATCCGGCACGAGGTCGCGGCCGCCGCGACGATCCTCCGGGCGGCGGAGCGACCGCTGCTGATCGCCGGCGGAGGCGTCCACTACTCCCTCGCGACCGAGGCAGCTCGCCGCGTTCGCCGAGACGCCACGGCATCCCGGTCGTCGAGACGGTCGCCGGGCAAGTCGTCGCTCCCGTGGGATCACCCGATGTTCGCCGGCCCGATCGGGGTGACCGGGAGCTCCTCGGCGAACGCGCTCGCGGCCGAGATGCCGACGTCGTGCTCGCGGTGGGCACCCGGCTGCAGGACTTCACGACGGGCTCATGGAGCGTGTTCGGCGACGAGGGCATGCGGCTGATCTCGCTGAACGCCGCGCCGCTACGACGCCGCGAAGCACCTGGCCGTCGCCGCTCGTCGCCGACGCGCGGCGCGGCCTGCGGTGAGCTGAGCGACGCGCTCGGCGCGACTGGCGGGCGCCGAGCCGGAGTGGCCGGCGCGCGCCACGCGGAGTACGCGAGCTGGAACGCCGACCTGGACGAGTGGCCGGAGCGGCCTCGACGGCAGCGGCCGTCCCTCGTACGCGGCCGTGATCAGGGCGTCAACGAGCTCGCCGGTCCCGACGACTACGTCGTGGCCGCGGCCGGCGGGCTCCCCGGCGAGCTGAACAAGCACTGGCGCTCGCTCGGCCGTCGGGCACCTTCGACTGCGAGTACGGCTTCAGCTGCATGGGCTACGAGATCGGCGGGGCGTGGGGTGCCGCCATGGCGATGCCCGATCGGCACCGTCATCTCCTTCTGCGGAGACGGCTCCTATCTGATGGCCAGCTCCGACGTGTACGGCTCCGTGCTCGTCCGGCCACAAGTTCGTCCTCATCCTCTGCGACAACGAGGGGTACGCGGTGATCGATCGCCTCCAGGTGTTCAAGGGCGGGCGCCTCGTTCAACAACATGCTCGAGGACGTCCGCGCGGAGCGAGTCTGTCCGGGTGGACTTCGCGAGGCACGCGGAGGCCATGGGCGCCTGGACGGAGCAGGTCGACGACACTCGACCGGCTCGAGGGTGCCTTGGAACGTGCGCGCGCCGCCGACCGGACGGCGGTGATCGTGATCCGCACCGATCCCCACACGTGGACGGGCGGCGACGCCTGGTGGGACGTCGGCGTGCCCGAGGTCTCGGAACGCGACGAGGTGCTCGTGGCCAAGGCAGAGCACGAGGCGGCGCGCAAGACACCAGAGGACCGGGGTGTGACCACCCGGGCCCAGGGGCCGAACGGCCCGGGGCTCGAGAGCGGAGACACCCGACGATCGTCGACGTCGCAGAACGGGCTGGGGTCTCGAAGTCACTCGTGTCGCTGGTGATGCGCGGGGCACCGAACGTGAGCGACGAGAAGCGCGACGCCGTGACTCGGGCGGCCGAGGAGATCGGGTACCGACCGAACGCCGTGGCCCGGAGCCTCGTCCGCAGCCGCAGCTTCGTGATCGGCGTGATGGTGTCGGACCTTCACAACCCGTACTTCACGGAGGTCATCGACGGGATCGAGGCGGCCGCTCGAGCCGCCGGGTACCACGCACTCTTCAACTCCGGTGAGAGGACCGCAGCCGGCGAGGACCGACGCGATCGACACGCTGCTCCAGCTTCGGACCGACGGGGTGGTGATGGCCGGACCCGTGCTGGCCGCTCGGAAGATCGCGCACGTGGCCATGTCGGTTCCGGTCGTCGTCGTCGCCAGGCACTCGCGTTCGCCCGCCCACGACTCGATCACGAACGACGACCGGATGGGAGCCCAGCTCGCCGTCGACCATCTCGTCGCGCTGGGACATCGGCACATCGCCCACGTCGATGGCGGGAACGGGCGCGGGATCGGCCCAGCGCCTGACCGGATTCCTGGAGGCGATGGCGAGACACGGGCTTCCGACCTCCGCCACCGTCGTACCGGGAGCCTTCACGGAGGAGGGCGGAAGAGGAGGCGTGACCGCCCTGCTCGAAGAACGAGACCGCGTGACCGCGGATCTTCGTCGGCAACGACCTCGCCGCGGTCGGCGCGCTCGACGCGTTGCGACCACCACGGCCTGCAAGTGCCCGCGAGACGTTTCCTTGGTCGGGTACGACAACATCGCGCTGGCCGGGCTCGGACACATCGACCTCACGACGATCGATCAACCTCGCCGCGACATGGGCGTGACGGCGGTCCGGCTGCTCCTCGAGACGGCGCGACGAGGACCGCCGAAAGGCCCGTCATCTCGTCGTCCCGCCCTCGCTCGTCGTCCGTGGGTCGACGGGACCTCCACCCCAGAGGGCTCGCGTCGGTTGAGCGCGCCACCCGGCCGGCTCAAGCACCCGCGGGCACGCGGACGATGTGTAGGTGGCAGCCCCTGAGGGAAAGGTGGTGCTGGATGCGCCCCGACGAACCAGATCGAGACCGTCGGCGACCGCTACCGGCTCGGCGAGCGGCTCGGCCACGGCGGCATGGGCGAGGTCTTCGCTGCCCATGATCTGCGCCTCGACAGGGAGGTCGCTCTCAAGCTGCTCCGCGCGGACCTGGCCGAGCAGGACGGCATGCGGGAGCGGGTCGTGGCGGAGGCCCGCCTCGCCGCTCGCCTCAGCCATCCGCACGTCGTCGGGGTCCTCGACACCGGCGAGCAGGACGGCCGTCCGTTCGTCGTGATGGAGCGGCTGTCCGGTCGGACGCTTCGGGACGAGCTCGCCGACGGTCGGATGCCACCCGAGCGAGTACGCGACGTCGGGCTTCAGGTCTTGCGAGCGCTCGCGGCGGCGCACGAGCTCGGGATCGTCCACCGCGACGTGAAGCCGGCGAACGTCCTCGACGCCGGCGTCGGCACATGGAAGGTGGCCGACTTCGGCATCGCGAAATGGGTTCACGCGGACGAGACGCTCACCGGGACCGGGGAGCTCCTCGGGAGCCCGTCCTACCTCGCGCCCGGAACGCATCGAAGGACAGCAGGCGGAGCCCGCGAGCGACCTGTACGCGGTCGGAGTGCTCCTCTACGAGGCCCTGTGCGGCAGGAAGCCGTTCGAGGGTGACGACCCCTTCGCGCTCGCCACCGCGATCCGCGACGGGGCGTTCGAGCCGCCCACGTCGGTCCTCCCCGACGCCGACCCCGGCATCGTCGCCGTGATCGAGACGGCGATGCGCCTCGATCCGGCGGATCGCTACGAGAGCGCGGAACAGATGGCCGCTGCACTCCTCGGAGGGGTGACACCGGATGCTGAGGACACCACCGCGACGATCGTGATGCAGGGATCCGATGACACCACTGCGACGATGGCCGCGGCGACCACCCCGCTCCCGCGTACCGTTGCCGTACCCGAGCCGGAGGCCGATGGGAACGAGACCGTGCCCGTTCCTCGCGTGGATCGAACAGCCCGTCTCCCGTACCAGGCGCCGGCGCCTCGGCCGGCGCGGTCGCGGCGCCACTCGGAACGTGCGCTGATCGTCGCCGGAGCGATCCTTGCACTCGTCCTGATCACCGTCTTCGCGATCGTCGCGTTCACGGGCCCGGTACGTCCTCCTCCCGCTTCGGACGCCTCCTCCCTGCCGGTCCCGCTCGAAGATGCCTTGACCCGGCTCGAGGAGTCCGTGCAGCCATGAGGCGCGTGGTCATCACGCTCGGCATCTTCGCGATGTTGGCGAGCTCGTGCGGCGGGAGCGGCACTTCGGCGAGGCTCGCCGAGACGCTCCAGGACCGTGTGGCCTCGATCCGAGAGCTCGCGGAGGCAGGGAAGCCGGGACTCGCCCTTTCCAGACTCAGGAACATCGTCGCCTCGGTGTCATCGCGGCTCGATGCAGGACGGATCGATGAGGGGTGGGCAATGGAGATCCTCGAATCCGCCCAAGCGGTGGAACTCCAGCTCCGCCTCCTACCGGCTGTCACCTTCGGAAACGGATGCACCCAGCCCGTCTCCCGACGAGGGCGGCGGCGAGGAGAACTCCGGCGGTGGCAAGGACAAAGACAAGGACCAAGGGAACGGCGACGAAGGACACGGGAACGATTAAGGGGTTCCTGTCCTAGTACTCATGCTCGCGGAGCCACTCCACGTACGAGGGCAGACCTCGTTCCAACGGATGCTTCGGCTCGTATCCGAGGTCCCGAGCCGCCGCGGTGATGTCCCAGGGTCCCTGCCGGTCCAGGTGCCAGTAGCCGGGTCCGATCTCGATCCGCGCGCCTGGGACGAGGTCGCGGATCATCTCGCCCGCCTGACTCAGCGTGACCTGTGACCCGCCCGTGATGTTGAAGATGGAGCGTTCCCGCCGAACGCGGTCGGCGGCCAGGATCGCGGCACGGGCGACATCATGAACGAGCACGAAGTGGAAGCCGTGGTCCCCGCCTGTCCCCATCATGAACGGCTCGCCGTCGAGCACGAGTCTGATGATGTCCCGCAGGATCTCGGGCATCTTGTTCCCCGGTCCGTAGATCTCGGTCACGCGGAGCGAGATCACGTCCAGACCGTAGAGGTTGGTGTAGACCCTGCCCAACAGCTCGGTGGTCACCTTCGTGACGCCGTAGGGGGTCGTGGGATCCAGCGCGTGAGTCCTCGGTGACCGGACCGTCGACGTTGCCGTAGGCGCACTCGGACGAGAAGTTCACCACGCGCTTCACGCCCGCCATGCGCGCGGCCTCGAGAACGTGCAGCGTTCCGTCGACGTTGGCCGTGAACGTCGTGATCGGCAGGTCGATAGAAAGGTCGGGGTGCGACATCGCCGCCGTGTGGATCACGCGATCGACCTCGTGACGAGACAGGGTGTCGACGAGCCGCGGGATGTCGTAGAGCTCCCCCTGCACGAACTCGACCCCCGTGGGTGAGCCCTCCGCGTAGTCGCGGTTGTAGCTGATCACGCTGATCGCCCCGTGCTGCCAGAGCGGGCACGAGGTGGCGGCCGACGTAACCGAGGCCGCCCGTGACGAGGACGGCCCCCGCCATCAGATCCCCCAGACCCTGGTCGAGCCGCCGTTCGCGTGCAGGACCTGACCGACGAACGCCTCGGCGTTGGTCGAGCACAGGAACGCGACGGTGGCCGCGATCTCCTCGGGCCGCCCGACGCGGCCGAGCGGGATGTCCTCGCCGTAGCGCCTCACGATCTCCTCGTGGGACACGCCCGCGTCGAGCGCATCCACGTCGAGCTGCGGTGTGTCGGTCACGCCGGGCGCGATCGCGTTCACGGCCACACCCTTGACCCCCGACCGCCCGAGCAACGCTCTTCACCAGGCTGATCAGGCCGCCCTTCGAGGCTGCATACGCCGTCGCGTTCGGCCAGCCGATCACGCCCCACTCGGAGGACATGACGACGATCCGCCCGAACCCCCGGTTGACCATGCCTCGGGGCGCATCGCTCGATCAGCATGCCGGTCCCGAACAGGTTCACGTCGAGGATCCTTCGCCAGTTCTCCGGGGATTCCTCCTCGAACGGAGCCATCGTCATGAACGCGTGATTCGCGACGAGCGAGCTCGACGGGACCCAGCCGGCCCTCGACGTCGGCGACGCCCGCGTCGACGGCATCCGGCTCGGAGACGTCGAAGGGGACCGCGATCCCTCCCACCGCTTCCGCGGTCGCCGCCGCGGTGCCGGGGTTCAAGGTCGTTGGCCGCCACCTTCGCTCCCTCGGCGGCCAGTCGCTCCGCGATGAGCGCGCCCCATCCCTTGGCCGGCGCCGGTCACGAGGGCGACCCGACCGTCGATGCCCTCGTAGCGCACTGTCAGACCACCGCCCCGGCGTTGGGCGAGAGCACGGCTCCCACGAAGTTGTGCTGCTCGAGCATCA
This sequence comes from uncultured Actinomycetota bacterium, assembly GCA_963778505.1. Classification (GTDB taxonomy): domain Bacteria; phylum Actinomycetota; class UBA4738; order UBA4738; family HRBIN12; genus JAJNBA01. Next base: position 115,338 of record CAVZUH010000002.1, read on the forward strand.
GGAACGCCACGGTGTCGGCGACCTCCTCGGGCTTGCACGATCCGCTGCAGCACGAGCGAGTTGACGTACTCGGGCGAGCGCATCTCCTGTTTGAGCAAGGGTGTGTCTGCCGGGCCCGGAGCGACGCAGTTCACGCGGATACCGTGTCGCACTGCCTCCATCGCGAGACTCTTGGAGAAGGCGTGGATCGCTCCCTTCGCCGACGCATAGTGAACCGCCTCCGGGTCACCCATCAGACCGAGCTCGCTGCCGATCGTGACGATCGAACCGGTGCCACGCTCCTTCATCCGGCCGGTAGACGCTGCGACAGGCGTTCGCAGTCCCGTCGATGTGGATCGCCAGCATGCGGCGCCACTGGTCGGGCCCGATGCCACCCAGCGGGAAAAGCTCGTAGACGCCCGCGGCGGTCATCAGGTACTCGACCGGACCGAGCTGCTCCTCGGTCCGGGCGACCGCATCTTCGATCGCGTCGGCGTCTCGGACGTCGACCTCGAACGCGAGGTCGACGTCGGCAGCCGCGTGAAGGTCGAAGCCGGCGACCGCGAGACCCTCCTGCCGGAGGCGCCTCGCGGTCGCCGCCCCCAGGCCGGATGCCGCTCCGGTGATGACGGCGACGCCGGCCACCTCAGCGCGACGCTGGGCCGCTGCGCCCGGTCGAGCGGGATGAATACGGCCAGTGCCACCAGGGGCCCCGCCAGCCAGGACAGGTCCGTGAAGTTCAGGAGGTGCTCGGAGATCGGGCCCGCGTATCGTGGCACGCTGATCGTCGCCCACGCGGCCACCATCCCCGCGATCAGCGCGATCGCGCCGGGCCAGTAGACCCCGCCCGAGCCCCAGTACGGGCTCTCCGGGTCCTCCGTGCGCCGCCACCGGGTCGATGTTCCAGTTCCTGCGCCACGCGTCGTAGATCCAGATCACGCCCCACGGGCCGACCCAGATGATCGTGTTCACGACGATGTCGTTGATCGTCGTGAGCAGCGCCTCGTCGTAGAAGAGCACGTACACGAGGCCGATCGTCGCGAGGACCGCGTCGACGATGACCGCGTGGTAGCGCTTGATCGGAAGTCCCGCCGCCTGTGCCGCAAGTCCTGCGGAGTACATCGTCAGCATCAGGTTCGTCAGCGAACCGCCGATCGCCGCGAGCAGGAAGGGGAGGTAGAGCCACGACGGCATCAACGACTTGACGCCACCGAAGGTGTCCACCACGAGATCGGCGTCCGTCTGCGACGCCAGCAGGATGCCGACGACGCCGAGCAGCAGGCCCGAGCCACCCGCGGACCACATCACCGTTCGAACGATGTCCTTCGCGGGCGTGTCGCTCGGAAGGTACCGCGGGTAGTCGGCGGCCGCGATCACGTAGGCGACGTGGCCCGCGATGACGATCCCGAGGATGATCGCCATCGCCGACAGGGTGCCCCAGAGATCGTAGTCCCCGCCGAGGCTCGCGCCGAGGTCGAGGTCGGGGAGCGCCTCGATGAGGACGACGATCGAGATCACGCCGAGGGCGATCGAGAAGAACCGCTGGACGTGGACCACCGTGCCGTGGCCCGAGGAACGCGAGGAGCACGGACAGGGCGTAGACGAACGCGAGTCCGATCAGCTTGCCCGCGGTCCCGGAGTCGTCCCAGCCGAGGAACGCGAACAAGCGCCAGGACCGCGAACACGCCGATCGAGGCGTTGATGATCTCGAACAAGATGCCGACGAGCCACGCGAGGGCGGCGTTGATCCGGGCGAACCGCAAGCCGAACGCCGCGCGGCTCACGGCCATCGTGGGGATCCCTGCCCTCGCGGGGGGGATCGACGTGAGTCCCACGAGCCAATAGCTGAGCAGGATGCCGGCCGCGAGCGTCAGGAGGGTGAGCCAGACGGAGAGACCGAGCGTGTACGCCAGCACGCCCAGGACGATGTTGAACGGGTACAGGTTCGTCCCGATCCAGAACACGGCCAGGTTCCTCAGATTCATGTGCCGTTCGCGCTCCGGGACGTAATCGACTCCTCGGCGCTCGAGGCCGTAGACGGGGTTGCCCTCTTCGCCCTCGTACGCCAGGTGCTCCTCGTGGTTCGTGTCCACTGATCTCCCCTCTACGACCCGGGCACCGGCTCCGCCGGCGCCTCTCCGATGGTGGGCAACGACAAGGTTCGCGCCGGCACGTCCGACGCGGTGGTGTGCGCCGCGATCTCTCCGATCGTGGCGATCCAGAGTTCCGGCAGCGCTTTCGCTCGCTCCAGCAGCCGTCGAAGAGCCAGCGCTCGCGCCGGCCGACCCGACAGGAACGGGTGCATCGTCAGCACGCAGCACCCGCCGACCTCGACGTAGGCCTCGATCTCCTCCCACCAGGTCTCGAGAACACGCGCCGGCGGCTCGATCACTCCGGATCCGGTCGGCGGATCCGGCAGGAACGCGTACTTCTCCCAGTCGTCGAGCGCCCACGAGATCGGCACCTCGACGAGCTCGGACGAGCCGACGGTCAGGCGATACGGCTCGTCACGGTCGAACAGGCTCGAGTCGCAGGTGAAACCGTACTCGGCCAGAAGATCGAAGGTCACGTCCGACGTCTCCCACCAGGGTGCGCGGAAGACCGTCGGTCGAACACCCGCGGTGCGCTCGAGCGCTTCGAGACCACGCTCCAGCTCCGCCCGCTCCGTCGCCGGCGTCGATCAGTCCCGGCGGACGGTGGAGGTAGCCGTGGTGACAGATCTCGTGGCCGGCCGCGACGATCGCCTTGACCGTTCCCGGATGACGCTCCGCGGAGAACCCCGGGATGAAGAAGCTGGTGCGGATCTCGAGGGATGCCATCGCTTCCAGGAGGCGAGGCACCGCCGTCACCGGACCGTACTGCTGGTGGGTCATGATCGACGGGCGCCGCGCGTACTTCTCGTCGACGGCGAGGACGGCCGCCTCGGCGTCCATGTCGAACGTGACCGCGAGCGCGGCCCGCTTGCCCTCGGGCCAGGGGAACATCTCAGCCCACCTCCGTCGTGCTCGCGACCCGCGGGCCGCCCGCGATGAGGCACACGAGCTCGTACACGACCGTCGCCGCCGCCAGCGACGTCAGATCGGCGTGATCGTACGGTGGGGAGACCTCGACGACGTCTGCGGACACCAGATGGAGTCCGGCGAGGCCTCGGACGATCATCAACAGCTCGCGCGAGGTCAGTCCACCGACCTCCGGCGTGCCCGTACCGGGCGCGTGCGCCGGATCGAGCGAATCGATGTCGATCGAGAGGTACAGCGGATGGTCGCCGACCCGCTCGCGGATGCGCTGGACGACACCATCGACGCCTTCGCGGTGGACGTCCTCGGTGCGGATCGTTCGGAACCCGAAGCCCACGTCGTCGACCATGTCCTGCGCGCTGTAGAGCGGCCCCCGGATGCCGACGTGCATCGAGGCGTCGTCGCGGAACAGGCCCTCCTCGGCCGCTCGTCGGAGAAGCGTTCCGTGCGTGTAGGGAGCGCCGAAGTAGGTGTCCCAGGTGTCGAGGTGCGCATCGAAGTGCACCAGCGCCACCTGGCCGTGCTTCCGGTTCATCGATCGGAGGAGTGGCAGGACGACCGTGTGGTCACCGCCGATGCTCACGATCGAGCGGGCCCGTTCGAGCACCTCGTCCGCGCCTCGTTCGATCTGGCCGATCGACTCCATGATGTCGAAGGGGTTGCAGGCGATGTCACCGGCGTCGGCACCCTGCAGGATCGCGAACGGCTCCATCTCGTGGATCGGGTGGAACTGCGGTCGGAGCATCCTCGAGGCCTGACGGATCGCGTGCGGCCCGAACCGCGCACCCGGCCGGAAGCTCACGCCGGAGTCGAACGGGATCCCGAGGATCGCGACGTCGCAATCGGTCGAGGTCCCGCAGCTCCGGCAGGCGAACGAAGGTCGACGGTCCCGCGTACCTGGGCACGACCGTGCCGCTGACGGGCTGGACCGTGGGCTCGCCGTTCGAGATCTCGCGCCCTCCCTCGATGACCGCGGGCGGATGCTAGCGCCCGTCCGGGTCGCCGTCGAGTTGCGTCGAGGCTACTGGGTTTCGTCCGCGGACAAGTGCTCGTGGATCGCGAGCCACCGTCCGTCGCCCTGGCGTTGGAAGACGATCGACTCCCGCTCGTGCAGCGTCGACTCATCGCCGTCCCACATCTGGACCGTGGTGACACCGTGGGTGAGGATCGCGGTGTCGCCGAACACCCGGACATCAGGATCGTGGGATGCCGACGAGAGGACCCGGAAACCGTGCTCGTCCTTCCACGTTCGGACCAGGGCCCGGTACTCGTCCCGCGAACCGATCGCATCCACGCCGTGGAAGAGGAACGTGGCATCCGGATGGAAGCAGTCGAAGTAGCCGTCCTCGTCCCCGGTGGAGAACGCCTCCATCAGCAGCTCGGCCGCCCTCCGGATCTCCTCGATCGCATCCGTCATCCCCGACCTCCTTGTCCGATCAGGTTGCGCACGCCCCGCTTCGCGAGCTGGTCGGCGATGATGTTCCGCTGGATCTCCGACGTCCCTTCCCAGATGCGGTCGACGCGGAGCTCCCGGTAGAAGCGCTCCGCCACGTTCTCACGCATGTAGCCGCGTCCGCCGAAGATCTGGACGGCTCGGTCGGCGACCCTCCCGGCGGCCTCGGAGGCGAAGAGCTTGGCGATCGAGCACTGCGCGTGCTGGATCTTCACGTCGAGACCGGCATCGATGCCGCGCGCGAGCTCGTACGTCATCAACCGCGACGCCCACAGATCGGTGAGCGAGTCCGCCAGCATGTGAGCGATCGCCTGGAACTCGACGATCGGTTTCCCGAACTGCACGCGCTCCTTGGCGAAGGCGGTGGCCTCGTCGACGAGGCGTTCCATGGCGCCGCAGCAGCGTGCGGCGATCATCAGGCGTTCGTACCGGAACCACTCGTGCGTGAACGACATGCCGTCACCCTCGGCGCCCACGAGATGTGAGGTCGGCACCCGAACGTCGTCGAAAGCGACGAGCGCATGGGTATCCGGGTACGTGTGCGAGTAGCGCGGCTCGCGGAGTAGCTCCACCCCCGGCGTGTCTTTGTCCACGAAGAACAGCACATGCTCGCCTTGGTGGTCCCCGCTCGTGAGCTTCGCCTGGAAGAAGATCCAGTCGGCGGTGTTGTAGGAGGTCACGTGCATCTTCGTGCCGTTCAGGACGTAGTCGTCGCCGTCGCGGCGGGCTGTCGCCTCGATCGCGTCGACGTCGGAGCCCGGCGCCCTCCTCGGTGATCGCGTAGCACTCGTGGCGTTCGCCGCGCACGGCAGGCGCGATCCACCGCTCGATCTGCTCGGGGGTGCACACGGCGGGCGCCCACGAAGGCGGCGTGTGGACGCACCAGCCGAGGGCGTTCGTGACCCGGCCGATCTGCTCGGAGACCAGGACCTGCTGGAACGTTGTGAATCCCCCGCCCCCGATGTCCTTCGGCATGTTCATCGCGGACAGGCCGAGCTCCATCGCCTTCGTGCGGTGGCCCTCACGAACGTCCTCGGGGATCCGGCCCTCGTGCTCCTCGGCGTGGACCTCCCAGGGGATCAGCTCCTCGTCGACGAACCGACGTGCGCGCTCCTGGATGTCTCGATCTTCGGCGGACATGTCGCGGCCTGTCACGGCAGGAGCATACGGAGACGTGCTCGGCTCCGCGAGCCGTCTTTCGAGGAAGCGACGCTCTGGGTCTCCGTGGGCTCCTGGCTTGACAGGCTTCGTCGCGCATCGGTATAGCAGCATCGATGGCGCGTGAGGGGCGCGGAGCGGCAGCCGAGATCGTCTTCGATCACGTCTGGCACCGCTATCCCGGTCGCGCCGTCGCGGCGATCCAAGACCTGTCGCTCACGATCCCTGCCGGCGAGATCTGCGTCCTGATCGGTCCTTCGGGAGGCGGCAAGACCACCGCGCTGAAGATGGTCAATCGGCTGATCCCCATCAGCAAGGGAGATATCACGATCGACGGACGCAGCGTGCAGTCCATGGACGTCATCGAGCTCCGGCGGGGGATCGGATACGTCATCCAACAGGTCGGTCTGTTCCCGCACATGCGGGTGGAAGACAACATCGCGACGACCCCGAGGCTGCTCGGTTGGCCGGATGCCGAGATCCGGGCTCGGGTCCGAGAGTTGATCGAGCTCGTGGGCCTCGACCCCGATGAACACGCCCGGACCTATCCCTCCAAATTGTCGGGCGGCCAGCGCCAACGCGTCGGACTGGCGCGTGCGATGGCGGCGGATCCGCCCCTGATGCTGATGGACGAACCATTCGGTGCGATCGATCCGATCACCAGGGAGCGGTTGCAGGACGACTTCCTCCGGCTCCATCAGACGATCCGCAAGACCGTCATCTTCGTCACGCACGACATCGACGAGGCGATCAAGATGGGCGATCGGATCGCGATCCTCCGGCCGGGCGGCCTTCTCGCGCACTTCGACACCCCGGAAGCCATCCTCGCGGAGCCGGCGGACGATTTCGTGGCTCGATTCGTCGGGGCGGATAGGGGTCTGAAACGGCTGTCGCTCCGCACGCTGCGTGAGATCGAGCTCCTCGAGGTTCCTCCCGGATCCGAGCGGTCCGATGTCCCGAGAGCCCCGGAGGCGACGAAGGTCCGTGACGCACTGTCCATCATGCTCACGAGCGGCAACCCCCAGCTCCTCGTGACCGACGATCGAGGGATCGCCCCGCGGGATGGTGACGATCGACTCTGATCACCGCGCTGCTGTCGACGACGGAGAGGTCGGTCGTCCCGTGATCGGCACGATCCTCGCACAGGCCGGTGACGGACCCGAGATCCCGGACTTCGGCCGCGGCAGCGACTGCGTACGCGAGAACGGACAGTTCTGTGTGGACTGGGTCGTGGAGAACTTCGGCGATCAGCTCCTGCCGCGGTTGATCGAACATATCGAGCTCACGGCGATCGCGATCGGTATCGGTTTCGCGATCGCCTTCACGGCTGCCTTGCTCGCACATCGATACCACTGGGTGAAGGCTCCGTTCACCGTCTTCTCGGCGTTCGTCTACACGATCCCAAGCATCGCCCTGTTCCAGCTGCTGGTGGCCGTCCGACCTCGGCCTCTCGTGGACCAGTGCCGAGATCGCGCTGGTCGGCTACACGCTCCTGATCCTTTTCCGCAACACGCTCACCGGGCTCCAGGAGGTGCCGACCGACGCCATCGAAGCAGCGGAGGGGATGGGCCTCACCCGTCGGCAGATCCTCTGGCGCGTGGAGCTTCCACTCGCGCTCCCCGCGATCATGGCCGGACTGCGGATCGCCACCGTCACGACGATCAGCCTCGCGACGATCGCGGCGTACATCGGCGCCGGAGGCATCGGCCAGCCGATCTTCGACGGCATCCAGCGCGGGTTCCGGACACAGTTCGTGACGGCCGGCATCCTCGCCGTCACGCTTGCGCTCCTCGCCGATGGACTCCTGGTCCTGGCGCAGCGCGCCCTGGCGCCGTGGGTGCGACACGGGAGGTGATGTGAGATGGAGACGTTCCTCGGCGCCCTGGACTTCCTCCGAGACAACCCGGGCTTGATCTGGGAGAAGGTCCTCCAACACCTCCTGCTCTCGGCCGCCGCGATCGGCGTGGCGCTCCTGATCGCGATACCCACGGGCGTGATCCTCGGCCATCTGCACAGGGGGTCGTTCCTCGCGATCAACGCGGCCAACATCGGCCGGGCGCTCCCCAGCCTGGCGTTGATCTCGATCGGACTCGGCTTCCTCGGGGTCGGCTTCGTCAACGTGATGGTGGCGATGGTGATCCTCGCGGTCCCTCCCTTGATCACGAACGCCTACGTGGCCGTGGATCAGGTCGATCCCGATGCGGTCGAAGCCGCCCGCGGCATGGGCATGCGTCCGATCCAGGTCCTCACGAAGGTCGAGCTCCCCCTCGCCCTGCCGCTCGTCTTCGCGGGGATCCGGACCGCCGTGGTCTACGTGATCGCGACAGGAACGCTGGCTGCGATCGCCGGCGGTGGTGGCCTCGGCGACATCATCTTCAACCAGCCCAGCTACCGGCTGGCGGGGGTCGTGGCAGGCTCGATGGTCATCGCCGCCCTGGCGTTCGCCGCAGAGGGGCTGTTCGCTGTGTTGCAGCGTGTGTTGACCCCGAAGGGGATCCGAGGAGGGGAACGACCAACCGACGTGCTGATCGGCCCTCCGGCGGACGAGCCCCCCGTCAACGTAGGAGTATGAGAGACCCCTCCGGGGGAGGAAGGAAGGGTTGCCATGACGACGTCCGTACGACGTTGGATCGTGATCGCGATGTCGCTCACCGTTCTCGCCGCATGCGGGGAGGACGCGCCGCCCCCGGCGGCTGACGAAGACGCCGGGCTCCCCGGCGAGGGCAAGCCGACCGTCACGATCGGCACGAAGGACTTCACCGAGGAGTTCATCCTCGGGGAGCTCTACACGCAGGCTCTCGAAGCCAAGGGGTACACGGTCGATCTGAAGTCGAACATCGGGAGCACGGAGATCATCGACCAGGCCCTTGAGAGCGGTGAGATCGACGGCTACCCCGAGTACACCGGTGTCGCCGTGGCCGTGAGCGCCGGGCAGGACATCATCCCGAAGAGCGCCGAGGAGACCTACGACCTCGCGAAGGACTTCTACGAGAGCCGCGGGCAGACCGTGAGCGAAGCGACCCCGTTCTTCGACGTCGACGCGATCGCCGTCACCAAGGAGACCGCCGACGCGGAGGGGCTCACCACCGTCGCCGACCTCAAGAAGCTCGGCACCTTCACGGTCGGGGCACGACCCGGAGTTCAAGGACCGCTATCAGGGGTTCCGCGGGATGCAGGAGGTCTACGGCCTCACCGACGCAGAGTTCACAGCAGCTGGCGTTCGGACTGCAGTACCAGGCGCTCGACAGCGGGGACATCGAGGCGGCCAACGTCTTCTCGACCGACGCGCAGCTCGCGAGCGGCAAGTACACGGTCCTGGAGGACCCCGAGGGCGTCTTCGGGTTCCAGAACGTGGTCTTCGTGATCGATCAGGCGAAGCTGGACGAGCTCGGAGCCGACGACTTCATGGGGATCATCAACGAGGTCAACGCACTCCTCACGAACGAGGCGATGACCGCGATGAACGCGGCCGTCGACATCGACAAGCAGGAGCCGGCGGACGTCGCCACGCGAGTTCCTCGCGGCGAACGGGCTGGTCTAGGCGGGTCGGCCGGCTCTCAGCCGAAGGCTGAGAGCCGGCCGGACCGGACCAGCGCCACGACCGGTTCCAGCTCCTGCGGGAGGAGGTCCCCTTCGCCGACGAAGGGGACCACCCTCCGAACGGCCGAATGGGTCCGAGAGGTCCCGCGGCCCGAAGGCGCCCCCTCACGCAGCTCGACCGCCTGCGCAGCCACCACGAGCTCGATCGCCGCCACGCGCTCGGCGAGCGCCACCAACTCCGACGTGCGCCTCGCAGCCAGGGGAGCCATCGTCATGCGATCCTCGATCCCGTCCGCGAGCGACGTGGAGACTGGGCCGAGCGAGACCGGCTGCGCGAGCGAACGGACCTCGGCAGCGATGGCCTGGACGGCGATCCCGAAGACCGCGAGGCCGATGTCGCTCTCCTGCGGCGTCAGCCCGGTGGGAAGGCCCGACCACGAGTGCTCGAGCAGCTTCACCGATCGCTCCGCGGAGGCCCCGACCGCGGGCGCGAGCCCCAGCCGGAGCGCATCCATCGCCGACGCGATCGGCAGAGCCTCGAAGTTCGCCACGGAGATGACGCGATCCTCACCGACCAGCACGAGCGGGTTCCCCTGGGCGGCGTTGAGCTCGATCGAGACCTGACGCCGGGCGGATCCCAAGGCGTCTCTGGCGGCACCCAACACGTGGGCCGCGTTCCGGAAGCTGAGGGGATCCTGGAGGTTCCGCGCATGACCGACTTCGAAGAACGCGCTGCCCTCCAGTTGTTCCCGGAGCGCACCGAGGGATGCGATCAGACCCTCGTAGGGCCGAGCCTCGGCCACGTCGGGATGGAGCGACGAGGGGCTCGCGGCGAAGCCCTCGAGCGCCAACGCCCCCGACGCCTCCATCGCATCGAGCAGGGTGCCGGCCTCCGCCAGCGCGAGAGCAGACCAGCCGGCCGAGAATGCGTTGTTGTTCAGCAGGGCGAGGCCCTCGCCGGGAACCAGGTCGAGGTCGTCCGAGATCGCGGCCGCCAGGTCCGCGTTCGCGGTCAGGTCCGCTTGCCCGACCGAGCCGAGGATCCGAACCTCGGGCTCCATCCCGTCGAGGAGCGCGAAGAGCGCGTCGACAACCGCCGGCCGGACGCCGGCGAACCCGCGTGCCAGGGTGTTCGCGAGACAGACGATCATCGCTCGGACCACCTCCGCCGGCGCCGGAGGACCTTGTCCGACGCGATGTCGTTCGATCAGCGAGCGATCGAACGTTCGGCTCTGTCCGGGCGAACCGGGGACCGGCACTCCGTTCAAAGGTCCGACGCCCGTCGTGAGGCCGTACACCTCGTCGCCTCGTTCGAGCGCGCGATCCACGACCTCTCGGGCCCGCTCCATCGCCTCGCGGCCAGCGGGATCGAGCGAGACGGTCTCGATCCGGCGCGCCACGGCGACGACGTCTTCGATCGCCAGGTCCGAACCGGTCAGGGAGATGGTCACCGGAACGCGCTCAGACTCGGCTGAGCGCCTCCGACGGCTGCGGTGGCTCGATCTCCTCGATCGTGACCTCGCCGCCGTGGGCGGTGATGCGGTACCGCTCGAGCACGTACGAGTCGTACATGCTGACGGCTGCGCCGATGGCGTCCCGCGTGCCTCGGCAAACCGGCCGCCTCCGCCGCACGAGTGCGGTCCTGCCACACGCAGAAGGACACACAGCGTCGCTCCGCGTCGAGTTCCCCTCCGAAATAGTGCAGCAGGCCCGAGTGCCCGATCGCCTCCGCGTGAGCGAGGGCATCGAGCTCGTAGAGGAGCCTGTCGTCGGCATCCACGCTCCGGACCGATCGGAAGGCAACCATGTACCAATCCACGTCCTCCACGGAACCCAGGCATTCCGCCCAGTTGAAGGACTCGAGGATCGGGGCCACCGCGTAGTCCTCGCGCGTGGGACGCAGGCCGTCCAGGGCCTTGCCCGCTCCTTCGCCTGCCTCGCTCACGTCGTGCACCATCCCTCCGGCGCGAGAGCCTCGCTCGAGTCAACGTATATCAGCCGGACGCCGCCGATCCCGAGACATGGTCGCTGGATTGACGGTGAGCGGCGGGTCACGGAGTCTCCTCCCGGATGGGAACGCGCTACTGGCGAGCCGCCGAGCCGAAGCCGACCTACGAGGTCGTGATCGTGGGCGGCGGCGGCCATGGCCTCGCGACGGCCTACTACCTCGCGAAGCACCACGGCATCACCGACGTCTGCGTGGTCGAGAAGGGCTGGCTGGCCGGCGGCAACATGGCCCGCAACACCACGATCATCCGATCGAACTACCTCTGGGACGAGTCGGTGGCGATCTACGAGCACTCGCTGAAGCTCTGGGAGGGACTCGAGGAGGAGCTCGGGTCCGACGTCGAGTTCTCCCAGCGGGGCGTGCTGAACCTTGCGCACGACCTCGGCGAGGTGCGCTCCTCGATGCGCCGGGTCAACGCGAACCGGCTGAATGGCGTGGACGCGGAGTGGCTCACGCCCGAGGAGGTCGCGGCGTTCTGTCCGCTCGTGAACATCTCGCCGTCGCTCCGGTATCCCGTGATGGGGGCGACGCTCCAGCGCCGCGGAGGGGTCGCGCGGCACGACAAGGTCGCGTGGGCGTACGCCACGAGAGCGAGCGAGCTCGGCGTCGACATCGTTGAGCACGCGGAGGTCACGGGCTTCCTTCGCGGCCCGGCCGGTCGCGTGGAGGGTGTCGCGACGACGCGGGGCGACATCCGCGGCGCGAAGGTGGCGCTCGCCGCGGCGGGGCACACCAGCGTGCTGGCCTCGATGGTCGGACTGCGCCTCCCGCTGCAGTCGCACCCGCTGCAGGCGTTGGTGAGCGCCCTCTACGAGCCCGTCCTCGACTGCGTCGTGATGTCGAACAAGGTGCACGTCTACGTCTCGCAGGCCGACAAGGGCGAGCTCGTGATGGGCGCGGGCATCGATGCCTACAACGGCTACGCGCAGCGTGGGTCGTTCCACGTGATCGAGCAGCAGCTGACCGCGGCCGTCGAGCTCTTCCCGATCTTCGCCCACGCGAAGCTTCTCCGGACCTGGGGCGGGATCGTCGACGTGTGTCCGGACGCCTCGCCGATCGTGGGGTTGTCGGGGATCGACGGCCTGTTCCTCAACTGCGGCTGGGGCACCGGAGGCTTCAAGGCGACGCCGGGTGCCGGATGGGCCTACGCGGAGACGATCGCGACCGGGCGAGCCGAGCGATCTCGTGCGAGCCTTTCTCGCTTGGATCGGTTCACGACCGGCGCGCTGATCGACGAGCACGGCGCGGCGGCGGTCGCGCACTGAGCATGGGTATCGGAAGGACACCCTTCGGAGGATCGCGTTCGCGCTGCCGGATGCGACCGAGCAGGAGACCTGGGAACAACCGACGTTCCGGGTGCGCAAGAAGATCTTCGTGATGTTCTCCGACGGGCGAGCGGGAGGCCTGGGTCAAGAGCACGCATGACGAGCAGCGCGCACTCGACCTTCATGGACCCCGAGACGTTCTTCGTCCCGCCGTACGTCGGGCCGAGTGGCTGGGTGGGCGTCCGGCTCCGAGGACGGTGGACCGCGACGAGGTGCGCGAGCTGGTCACAGAGGCCTGGCGGCTCACGGCGCCGAAGCGGATCGTGGCTTCGTTCGACGAGGAGGGCTCGCTAGCGTGCTGCTGATCCGGTGCCCGTGGTGCGGTCCACGCGACGAGGTCGAGTTCCGCTACGGCGGCCAGGCGCACATCGCCTATCCCGAGGACCCGGATGGCCCTCTCCGACGAGGAGTGGGCGGACTTCCTGTTCATGCGCGACAACCCGCTGGGGCCGTTCCGCGAGCGCTGGTACCACGTACACGGCTGCCGACGGTGGTTCAACGCGATCCGGGACACCTCGACGCATCGGTTCGTCGCGACGTACCGGATCGACGAGGAGCCACCGTCGTGACATCGCGACGACTGCCGGAAGGCGGCTCGTGGATCGACCGCTCGAAGCCGCTCACGTTCCGCTTCGACGGGACGGAGTACGAGGGTTTCGAAGGCGACACCCTCGCGAGCGCGCTGCTGGCCAACGGGATCATCGGCGGTTTCACGAGCCCGATCCTCGGGCCGCCCGCGAGGAGTGATGACGGCCGGGCCCGAGGAGCCGAACGCCTTCGTCGAGGTCGAGCGAACCCTGGTTCGACGCGATCGTCGCCGCGACGATGGTGGAGCTCGTGGACGGGCTCGTTGCGGAGCCGCGAGCCGGCGTGGGGCGGCTCCTCGATCCGTCGGAGGTCCCCTCGATCGACGCCCTGCACCGGCACGTGCACGTCGAGACGCTGGTCGTCGGCGGCGGTCCGTCGGGTCGGGCGGCAGCGCGTCGCCGCGGCGAGACCGCGGCGACCGCGTGATGCTGGTGGACGAACGTCACCGGATCGACCACCCCCCGGACGGGGTCACGGTGCTCCCCCGCACGACGGCTCTCGGCGTCTACGACGACGGCTACGTGGTCGCGCACGAGCGGTCCGCCACGCTCGAGCGACTCTGGCACGTCCGCGCGGCTCGGGTCGTGCTGGCCACCGGCGCGACACGAGCGCTTCGTCGCGTTCGCCGGGAACGACAGACCCGGCGTGATGCTCGCGTCCGCGGCGGCGGCCTACGTCGAGCGGTTCGGCGTGCTTCCCGGAGACCGCGCGGTCGATCTTCGACCACGAACGAGTCCGGCCTGGCAGTCGGCGGACGCACTCCGGGCAGCGGGCGCCGACATCGCACACACGACCTCGGCGTGGGAGAAGACCTGTCCCGCCGTGAACGACGTCGACCTGCTCCTCGTCTCCGGCGGGTGGAACCCGAACCTGACCCTGTGGCGGTCGGCGGGTGGCGGGCTCCGCTATGACGAACGTCTGTCGTCCTTCCTTCCCACCGGAGACGCGCCCGCCCTGGCTCGAGGTCGTCGGGATCGGCCGACGGCGACGGGCTTGCCGCGAGCGATGCGTACCGGCTCGAGCCCTCCTCGGACTACTCGGATCATTTCGTCGACCTACAGCGCGATCAGACCGTGGCGGACATCGCGGAGGCGCTGGAGGCCGGACTCGTCTCCGTCGAGCATGTCAAGCGGGCGACGTACATCGGGACGGCGATCGATCAGGGCCGGACCAGCGGGGTCCTCACGGCCGCGATCGTGAACCAGCTCCTCGGCGCCGGTCCCGACGCGCAGGGACCGACGAACGCCCGTCCTCCTTCCGTGCCGATCTCCTACGGGACGATCGCAGGCCCCGACCGCGGTGAGCTCCTCGATCCCGATCCGCCGGACGCGCATCCACCTCTGGCACGAGGAACAGGGGGCCGTATTCGAGGACGTGGGCCAGTGGAAGCGACCTCGCTACTTCCCCGCGGGACGGAGAGGAGATGGACGCTGCGGTCGCTCGCGAGTGCCTCGCCGTCCGGAACGCGGCCGGCGTGCTCGACGCCTCCACCCTCGGGAAGATCGAGGTCGTCGGCCCGGACGCCGCCGCGTTCCTCGATCGGATGTACACGAACCGGATGAGCACGCTGCCGGTGGGATCGATCCGCTACGGGTTCATGCTCGGCCTCGACGGGATGGTCGCCGACGACGGCGTGGCGATGCGCCTCGGCGAGGACCGCTTCCTCGTGACGACCACCACCGGGAATGCCGCGATGGTGCTCGACCGCTTCGAGGAATGGCTCCAGACCGAATGGCCGGACCTGCGCGTCTACTGCACGAGCGTGACCGAGCAGTGGACCGACGTGGCGGTCGCCGGCCCGAAGGCGCGCGAGGTGCTCGCCGCGGCTCGGCACGAACATCGACCTCGCACCCGAGGCGTTCCCGTTCATGACGTTCCGAGACGGCGAGGTGGCGGGCGTCTCCGTGCGCGTCGCTCGGGTGAGCTTCACCGGCGAGCTCTCGTACGAGATCCTGGTCGACGGCCGGCGCGGCCTCGAGCTCTGGGAAGCCGTGATCGACGGCCGGTGCGCCGTTCGGCCTCACGCCCTACGGCACCGAGGCGATGCACGTCCTCCGCGCCGAGAAGGGCTTCGTGATCGTCGGCCAGGACACCGACGGCACGGTGACGCCGGACGACTTGGGCATGGGCTGGATCGTCCGGAAGGACGACTCGGACTTCATCGGGCGACGCTCGCTCCGACGGGCCGACACGCGGCGCGAGGACCGGAAGCAGCTGGTGGGGCTGAACTCCGAACGAGCTGCTGCCCGAAGGCGCACAGCTCGTCGAAGAGGACACCGGTCGGATCCCGATGCCGATGATCGGCCACGTCACATCGTCGTACGTGAGCCCGGTCGCTCGGCAGGCCTATCGCGCTCGCGATGGTCGAGCGGGGACGGTCGCGGCACGGCCAGATCGCTTACGCGCCGCTGCCGGGCGGCACGATCTCCACGGAGATCGTGCCGCCCGTCTTCTACGACCCCGAGGGAGCCCGTCGTGACGGCTGAGAACCTCGTCGCCGTCGATCTGGCGCAGAGTCGACTCTTCGTGCCGATCCCGACCGTCCTCCCGTTCGAGGCGCCCGGATCGAACACCGCGACGACGTGGAACGGCCGGGACGTCCTTTGGCTCGGCCCCGACGAATGGCTCGTCGTCGACGAGCCCGGAACCGAAGTGGCGATCGAGCGAGAGCTGCGGGAAGCGCTGGACGGCGGGGTCACCATTCGGTCGTTCGACGTGAGCGCGAACCGGATCGTGTTCGACCTGACGGACGGTCTCGAGCTGCTCTCGACTCGGGTGCGGCCTGGATCTCGACCCCACTCGCTGGCGACCGGGGATGTGCGCCCAAACCCTGTTCGGCCAAGCGCAGGTGATCCTCCATCAGCGCGACGAGCGAACGACGCGCGTCTTCGTCCGCCCGTCATTCGCCGACTACTTCGTCGACAGACTCGGAGCGACGAAGCGGCTCATCTAAGCCCGTCCAGCATCCGCTCCTGCCACGTGACGGTCTCCTCCACCTGGTTGAACGTGAAGAGATGGAGGCGCGCGCACGTCCGTCTCCGGATCGGCGAGCGTGGGACCGAGCGAGCGGAGCAGACGCTCGGGCGTGAACGACCTGCGGAAGAGGAGACCGAAGGAGCTGACGGTTCTTCCCCAGGTACCGGAGCGAACCACCGACGCCGATCCGGGTCGCCACCCGAAGCAACCTCCGCACGTCCACGGCACCCGGGAGCCCCAGGTGGACGGGGAGCGTTACGCCCACGCCTCGGATCCGCGAGATCCACGAGGAGATCGCGTCGACGTCGAAGCTCATCTGCGTCGTGACGTGCTCGCGTACATCTGCTTCTCCCGCAACGAGCGAGAGCAGCGATCTCCTCCGGGATCGAGGGATGACCCTCGGGGTAGCCCGGCCACGCCCAGCGGCCTCGAAGGGATGTCCCACCTCATCCATCAGACGGAGCAGTGCGAGGCCGTCGTGGATCTCGCCTCTGATCCTTCGCATCTCCGCCCATGACGAACGCGTCCCGGATGCCGCCCGCCGCGCACCGCTCGAGCAGCTCCGCCAGGTGCACGCGGTCACGGACCATGTGCGCCGCCAAGTGAGGGGTCGCCTGGATGCCCGCCCACGATCAGCCCTTCGCACAGCTCGATCGTCGACTCGATCCCGTGCGTCGGCGAAGCCGTCACCGTGGTCGACGGCGCCCGGCGGCAGGGACTCCGCCCGCTCGAGGGCGTCGCGGAGCGGGATCAGCTCGAACAGCGGCCGCTCGACGAGCCTGCGGATCGCGCTCCGCTCGTCATCCGAGAGCGGCGGGGTTCTGGGCCTTCGCACGGACATCATGGGGCATAGTGCCCGACCATCGGGCGGCGGTCGTCGTGCCGGCACGAACCCGCGGTCACCTCGGAACGCCACTCCCGCCACGGGTGTACTCCTGGCACATGGGTGTCTTGACCCGCTCCGGGCTCCTCGTCTCGATCGCCCTGCTCTCGTGCACATCCGTCGGGGATGCAGGCAACCCGAGCGCTGCCGCTCCATCCGCCTCGAACGAGCTGCCCGCTGCCGCCCCGGGCCGCGGCAGGATCACGTTCGCCGGGGACGACGGTGAGATCCATGTCCTCTCGCTGCCCGGCGGCGACGACCGGACCGTGACGTTCCTCCCCGGCCCGCAGTTCGATCCCGATGGCCACGGGCGTCTCCTCGTCTTCCGGGACTCACGCGCCGGCGTGAACGTCAACGACGACGTCGCCGTGATCCGCACCGACGGCACGGGCTTTCGGAACCTCACGCACTCGCCGGATGCCAACGAGTGGGGACCGGTCTGGTCCCCGGACGGCCGACAGATCGCGTACTCCTCCGACGAGAACGGCATGCCTCAGCTCTTCGTGATGGACGCCGACGGCTCGAACGCACGGCAGCTCTCGGACGTGTGGGGCGAGTACCCCGCCTGGTCCCCCGACGGCTCCCGGATCGCGTTCGCATCCTCGATGGGCGGCTCGACACCGTTCGGCGACCCCGACTACGACGTGTTCGTGATGGACGCGGACGGATCCGACGAGACCAACCTCACGGCGACGCCGGACAGCAACGACATGTATCCAACCTGGTCCCCCGACGGCGCGTGGATCGCGTTCGAGTCCACGCGCGGCACACCGCCGTCGTTCGAGCCGCCTCCCCACGACCTCGAGCGTCTCAGCGACGACGACGTCTGGGTGATGCGAGCGGACGGGTCCGGTCTGCGGAACCTGACGTCGGACCTCGTCCGGCTCGACAAGTTCCCGGACTGGTCCCGCCGAGGTCGTTCTGGTCGACCGCGAGGGGTCGATCGTGATCCTCGACCCGCGCACCGGAGCGCAGGACGACGTCAGCGAGCGAACCGGGGTGTTCGGGACCTTCCCCGCCTGGATCGAGCGCTAACCCTTCGGGATCTCCTTCGTCGGGATCCCAGTGGGGCGTCTGCACGACGGTCGCACCGACCTTGCCCTTCAAGCGTCTCCACCTCGAGCGTCGTCCCCAGCTCGGCGTGTTCGATCGGCAGCATGGCGAGTCCGATGTTCTTCTCCATCCGGGGTGAATGAGCACGCGGACGTCACACGGCCCACCACGCTCCCGCCGGCCGACGCCGGGAAGAAGTCGATCATCTCGTTGTCGATGTAGGTACCGAGCGGGTCGCCTTCGATGTCGACCCCGACGAGCTTCTGCTTCACGCCCTCGGCCTTGATCTTCTTCAGGGCTTCCTTGCCCATGAAGTCGGCCTCTTGCTCGAGGTCCACCATCCACGTGTAGTGGTAGCCGACCTCGAAGGGGTTGTTCTCGTACCACATGTCCGCGCCGAAGGCCAAGATCCCTCCCTCGATGCGACGGATGTGACACGGACCGATCACCTCGAGGTCGTGCGGCTTGCCGGCTTCGAGCACGCGGTTCCAGAGCTTCCTGCCGTGCTTCGACGCGTCCGCGGAGGTAGATCTCGTAGCCGACCTCGCCCGTGTAGCCCGTGCGCGAGACGACGACCTGCATCCCGTCGAGCTCCGCCTTCATCAACCCGTAGTAGGGAACGTCGAGGACCTTGTCGCCGAAGAGCTCGACGAGGACCTTCTTCGCGTTCGGACCCTGGATCTGGACCGGCGCCACGTCGATCTCCTGCACGGTGACGTCCATCCCCTTCGCGCCCGCGATCCCGAGCGCGTAGAGGTTCACGTCCGAGTCGGCGAGCGAGAGCCAGAACTCGTCCTCCTCGACACGGAGCAGCACCGGATCGTTCAGGATGCCGCCGTCGGGGGCGGTGATGAACACGTACTTGCACTGGTCCACCGCGCACTTGTTGAGGTCGCGGGGCACGATCATGTTCGTGAGGTCGAACGCGTCCGGGCCCTTGATCTGGATCTGCTTCTCGACGCCGACGTCCCACAGGGTCACCGCGTTCACGAGGTGCCAGTACTCGGCCACCGGGTCGCCGTAGTGGCGCGGGTGGTACGTGTGGTTGTAGACGCTGTAGCGCGCCACGCCGTGCTCGCGCGAGGCGTAGAAGTAGGGTGACTTGCGGATCCTCGTGTAGAGCAGGATGCCCGGGTCCTCGTTGACTGCCATCGAAGCTCCTTCGGTCAGGCCCGCAGGCGCTCGCCCTTGGGATCCCACAACGGCTCGGCGGCGACGGTCGCCGCCAGACGATCGCCGAAGTATTCCACTTCGACCGGCGTCCCCTCCACAGCCAGGTCGACCGGCAGATAGCCGTAGACGATGCCGCGACCGACGGAATAGCCGTAGGCCGCACTCGTCACGTAGCCGACGACCCGGCCATCGTGCCGATCGGCTCCTTGCCCATCACCACGGCCGTCGGATCGTCGAACGTCATGCACGCGAGCTTCTCCGTCAGCCCACGGTCGAGCTTGCGCTGCAGAGCTTCTCGTCCCTGGAACTCTCCGTCGTCCATCCGGACGGCGAAACCGAGCCCTGCCTCGAACGGATCGTGCTCGGTGTGGATGTCCTGGCCCCAGAGCCGGTAGCCCTTCTCGAGGCGGAGAGAATCGAACGCACCACCGCCCGCAGCCACGATCCCGTGCTCCTCCCCCGCCTCCCAGAGCACGTCCCACGCTCGCTGCCCCATCGCGATCTGCCCGTAGAGCTCCCATCCGAGCTCGCCGGCGTAGGAGATCCGTTGCGACCAGACGGGATGGACCTCCCCGACGTTCAGGTACCGCGCCGTCATGTACGGGAAGGCCTCGTTGGAGACATCGACGTCGGTCACTGCCCGGAGGACGTCGCGCGCCTTGGGACCCCAGAGTCCGAGCGCGAACAGGGATCCCGTCCGGACCGCGAGGTTCACCCGTTCGCCCTCGCGGCGCTGGGACAGGAGCCACGCCCGGTCGTGCTGTCCGGAGCCGCCGCCTGTCACCACGCGGAAGCGATCCTCGTCTTTGCGCGTCACGGTGAGATCGCACCTGATCCCACCCGAGGGTGTGAGCATCGAGGTGTAGACGACCGTCCCGACCGGACGGTCGATCCGGTTGGCGCTGATGCGCTCGAGGAACGAGAGCGCATCAGCGCCGGTGATGTCGAACTTCGCGAACGGCGTGATGTCGAACATCGCGACCCGCTCCCGAGTGGCGAGATGCTCGACCCCGACACACGGCGACCAGTTCTGTGCCGCCCAGCCCGTCCGTGACTCCCACGGCGCGCTCGTCAGCACGTGGTTCGCTTCGAACCACTGGGGCCGCTCCCACCCGGCGCCGGTGAAGAACTCTGCGCCCAGGTCGCGGTGGCGGGCGAAGAAGGGCGTGAGCTTCATCTCGCGCGGGTGCGACATCTGCTGGAGCGGATGGAGGATGTCGTAGACCTCGCGATACTGCTGGGCGCCGCGCGCGCGAACGTACGGCCTCGTCGTCATGAACGGGTAGAAGCGGTTCGCGTCGGCTTCGGCCATGTCCATCGAGGGCTCGCCGCCGGCGATCCATTCGGCGGCCATCCTTCCCATCCCTCCGGCGTGCGTGACCCAGACCGCCTCGCAGATCCAGAAGCCGCGAACGTCGGCCGACTCGCCCACGACCGATCCCATGTCGGGGGTGAACGAGAACATGCCGTTGATCGCAGTCGCTTCGTCGAGCATGCCCTTCACAGGCGGGAGCAGGCGCGTGCTCTCCTCGTACGCCACCTCGAAGTGCTCGGGGGTGAACGGCTCGACGCTCGGCTGCACCTCTCCCTCTCGGTACGGTCGGAGATCGTCCGGCTCGAACAGGATCGGCTCGTGCCGGTAGTTGCCCAGCGCGTACCGATCGCCTCGTTGCCGGAAGTAGATCGAGAGGTCCTGGTGGCGAAGGATCGGGTGGACCACCTCCAGATCGGCGTCGGCGGCGAGCTCCGACAACGGCTTCGTCCACACGAGCTGGTGCTGGACGACCGCGAGCGGGATCGGCACGCCGGCCATCCGCCCGATCGTCGGGCCCCAGATCCCGGCGCAGACCAGCGACCCGCTCGCACTCGATGGCTCCCTCGTTCGGTCCGGACGCCGTGGACGCGACCGTCCCGTATGTCGAAACCGGTGACGCGCACGCCGCCCTCGAACGTGACGCCCTTCGCCTGAGCTTTCACGGCGAGTGCCGCCGCCACCCGGGTGCCCTTCGCGATCCCGTCCGACGGCACGAGGTAGGAGCCCGAGGATGTGCCCCGGGATCGAGGATCGGGATCCGATCGGCGGTCTCCTCGGGCGTGAGCAGCTCCGTCCCCTCGATCCCGTAGGCCCGGCGCGTAGCCACGACGCCGCTTCAGCTCGTCGGATCCGCTCGTGCGTCGTGGCGACCTCGATGCCGCCGACGCCGTACCACGCGGGCCCGTCCTCGGTCTCGAGCCCCGAGTACAGGTCGACGGAGTACTGCGCGAGACGGCACATCGTCCGTGAGCCGTTCGTCTGGAACACGAGCCCCGGCGCGTGCGAGGTCGAACCCCCGGTCTCGAAGAGCGGCCCCTGATCGAGGACGAGGACGTCCGTCACACCCAGCTCGGCCAGGTGGTACGCGGCGCTCGCGCCGACGATCCCGGCGCCGATCACGACGAGCTGCGCGCGATCCTTCATGAGGTGGCCGACACTATCGAACGCGTCTACCCCTGCGTGTGCTGATAGGAGGCGAGCTTCCCCCGCTTCAGCGACACGATCACGCCCTGCAGGACGCCCTGCACGTACTCGCTGCCCGGGTTGAACGTCTGGGTCCGGCCGATCCGGAAGCGGCCGCCCGACTCGTGGATGTGACCGTGGAGCCCGACGAGCGGCTGGTACCGCTCGATCGCCTCCTTCACCGCCAGGCTGCCGCCGCCGGTCGTCACGAACCGGCCCGCCTCCCGGATCGGCCGGGGAAGCTCGCCCGGACGGACCTCCAGCTTCAGGCACGTGTCGATCGGGGTGTCCTTCGGTGGGCAGTGAAGGTTGAACACGCAACGGCCGATGTCGGGGACCATGCCGGCGGCCGTCGTCGATCGCCCGCGCGATCTCCTCCTCGCTGGCTTCGCGAGGCGTGTCCCACGGCGTGAAGGTCGAGAGACCGACCGTGATCATCGTGTGCTCGCCGTCGAGCTCGACCAGGCGCCCCTCGCTCGCGACGACGTGCTCGCCCTCGTGCTGGTCCAGCGTCTCCAGCACGGCCGGCTCGTCGTCGTTCCCGCCGGTCAGGTAGAGCCGCACGCCCGTCCCGCGCAGGCGATCCTCGGCCAGCTCGATCCACTCCGGCGAGCCGCGCCGAGGCGAGCTCGTGGAACAGGCCGTGCCTCGCGAGCGGGTCGGCCTCGACGGCCTCGTATTCGTCTCGCTCGAAGACCTTCCAGTAGAAGCCCGGCTGCTCGACGGCGCGCGTGAACGCGCTCCAGTCCGTCCTGGCTCGAACTCCTCGTCGCGGCCCTGGAAGGTGGCACCGAATCCACCGTTCTTCCGAACGATCGGCACCAGCGACCTTGCCCATCAGGTCGCCGCCGAACACGAGCGCGTCGACGCCGTAGAAGTCCGCTGCCGCGAGGAACTTCCGGAACGTCACCTGCGAGCCGTGGATGTCGGCGGCGAAGAAGAGCCGCGTCGTGCCGCCTCGAGACCCATGCCATCACTCTCGTCCCCCGAGACGCAGGAGGGGCGGCCCCGAGAGGGCCGCCCTCCACGCTCGCGTCGATCCCGGTCCGCTACTCGACCGGGATCTCCTTGTGGATCGCGCCCAGGTCGATCCCCTGGCTCTTCCGCACGACCTTCGCGACCACGTAGACCACGAGCGCCAACAGGTACATCGACCCCATGAACACGAGCGAGTCGGGGTCGTTGATCGGCGTACAGGTCGTTCGTGAACCAGTGATACAGGTTGAAGCCGAGGAACGCCGCGGTGAGGAAGCCCGCCACGGTGATGAGCGGGATGCCGGCGACCTTGTACCGAGCCATCGGAGAGCTCTCGTACAGCCGCTTCTTCCTCCACGGGAGGATCATCGCCGCGATCGCCGAGCCCGAAGAACGTCACCGCGATCACCAACGTGGCATCGAGGATCCAGGTCCTGAACGTCGATGTATACGCGTAGAACGCGCTCACGATCAGGGCGGGCACCAGCATCAGGATCAGGGCCCAGACCGGCACGTGGCGTCGCTCCGAGACGTCGGCGACCTTCTCCGGCAGGATCCGGTCGAACGCCGCCGCGAAGATCACCCGGGTCGACGACAGGAACAGCGTGCCCGGCCCACCCAAGGAACCACGCCCCGAACGCCAGGATGAGCAACGCGGAGATCAGCTCGCTGTGGAAGTAGAAGCTCGCGAGGAGCGGCGGGTAGGACCACACCGGAATCGTCGCGTCCCCGAAACCGTAGACCACCGCCCAATAGTTGAGGTTGGCGGCGTTGAAGAACTCCCAGCCGAAGAACTTGGCTGCGAGCAGGACGAACACCACCGCCACGGCGACCGTGATCCAGAGACCCCACATCATGCCGCTCATGACACGCTTGAAGTCGCTCGCACCTCGGACCTCGCCGTAGAGCGTCGCGCCCCAGTTCGGCCACAGGATCCAGAAGCACAGGAACGGGACCAGCAGCAGCGTCGGACCGAAGAAGGGGGTGAAGCCGAGTTCCGGCACGATCGGCCCGGCGTTGTTCGTGGTCCCCAATCTCGATCGTCTGGCTGTACACGTCTCCGCTCGCACCGAACAGGTTCGCCGCCTCCTGGTTGAAGGCGTTCTGGAACCCGCTTCGAGAGCCGAACAGCATCACGAGGAAGACGGCGGCGAGCGCCGCCATGCCGATGTAGAAGCAGAACTTCTGGACCTTCGCGTACCCCTCCATGCCGAGGGAGACGAGGTACCCGGCGAGGAGCACCGTCACCGCGCACACGAAGAACAGGCCGTTGTTCGACGCGAGGAACTCGCTGACGCCGTCGAGCTTGAAGATCGCCGCGAGCGGCTGGAAGACCTCGACGTTGAGGATGTTCCCGTAGATCGGCGCCCAGTACCACAGGATGAACCACCAGCCGGTGACGGCCAGGACGAACGCGATGCCGCCGCCGAGCACGCGGCTCTGCCAGACGTAGTCGCCGCCGGCACGCGGCATCACCGAGATGAGCCCGGCGTACGTGACGACGAGGAACGAGACGAACACGCCACTGATCAGCAGCGCCGGCAGGATCTGGCCGGTCGGCACGAACGCGAGCACCGAGAACGCGAAGAACAATCCGAGCGTCACGAAGTTGACCGACATGAACGAGTAGAGGAACGCGTCGAACTTCGACCATCCCTTCACCAAGCCGGTCGCCTTCCGGAGGAACAAGGTAGGGGCTTCACCTACCGCTGCCATCTGCAACCCCCTCCCAGAGGTTCCGGAACGGCCGTCTAGCCGTTCACCAGTTGGTAGTTCTTGACCTTCCGCTTCTTGTCGTCGATGGTCACCACCGCCGCCTGCAGGATCCCTTCCTCGTACGAGCTGCCCGGGGTTCAGCGCCAGCGTCTTCCCGATCCTGGTCGCCCCCTTGCTCTCGTGGATGTGACCGTGGAGCGAGAGCAGCGGCTGGAACCGCTTGATCGATTCGTGGACCGACGTGGATCCGACCGGCCGGATCGCCTGGCCGCCCGACACGTAGGTGAGGTCGGGGTTCAGCGCCGGCGCGTTGTCGAGCTTCGATCCGTACGGCGGCGCGTGGAAGTTGAAGATCGTCGTCTCCGGGTCGGTGGCCGCCTCGAGTGCCGCGATCGATCCGCGTCGCCAGCTCCGGCTCCTCGGCCTCGCGGAACGTGTGCCAGGGCGTGGGGTTCGTCCATCCCATCGAGACCATCGTGAAGTCGCCGAGCTGGATCGGGTGCTCCTCGTCGCCGGTCTCGACGACCTGGGCGCCGGTGAGGAGGTCGTCGATCTCGAACATGTCGTCGTTCGCGGGACAGGCGATCACCCGGATCCCGGTGTCGGCGAGCTTCTCCTCCGCCATCGCGATCCAGCGCTCGGTGCCGTCGAGCATGACCTCCTTGAAGCGCTTGTCGACGAGGTCCTCGTCCTCCTGCATCGCGACGTACTCCTGGTCCGAGACCCGGATCGGGTAGTAGCCGCGGTTCATCACGCGCTTCTCGAACTCGACGATCGCGTCCTCGGACTCGAGGGTGTCCCGATGGTCCTGGAGGGAGGCCTCCCAGGTCCCGTTCGCGCGCTGCACGATGGGCACCATCGCCTTGCCGGTGACGTCGCCCACCGAGGATGACGACGTCTGCGCCGTAGAACGACCCGGCGTTCAGGAACTTCTTCCAGCAGATCTCCGACCCGTGGAGGTCGGTCACGAAGAAGATCTTCACCGGGGGAATCTTCCGTCCGGAGCCAGCGGAGCGCAAGCCAGCCGTCCCGCGCCGGAGAAGGGCTTCTCCATCAGTGCCCGACCTCTTCCGGGAGCTCGTACCACTGGACCCGATCGCCGACCTTCGACCGGAGCTTCCACTTCAGGGTCTTCGGTGCTGCGTTGCAGGCTTCGAGGAGCGTGATCGCCTGGGCAGAAGGGTCGAACCGGCGGATCCTCTGGGACGAGGTCCGCAGGACGGCCCTCCGCGTAGAGGATGACCTTCTCCAGGTTCATCGTGGCGGTGCGCCACCATCCCCAGTCTTCGCCGACGAGCTTTCCCACCCTGTCCATCCCGATCGTGCCCGGCTCATCGCCTTCGGCCACCGGGTACCCCGAGAAGAGGTGGAGGATGTCGTGCACGTCCTTCCGATTGAGCTCGAAGACCTGGAGCTTCGTCAGCAAGAAGGTCGGCGACGTCGAGCGTGTCGGGCATCCGATCGATGCGCGAACCGAACTCGAGCACGTGACACATGTCGAAGCCGGTCCATGACCACGTCGACGGAGGTCTTCGCCGTCCGCGGTGGTGAAGTACATCTGCCGATCGCCGTGGAGGGTGTTGAACCGCTGGTCGCCGAGGAAGCCCTGCTCGGCGAAGAAGGCGATCACGTCGCGCTTCTTCGACGAGATGCAGGCGAAGTCCATGTCCTGGTCCTTACGCGCGCGGTGCGGGAAGAGCGGGCACAGGAGCCGCACCGCCTGGCCGCCGAGGAGCTTGAGCGGGATCCCGCGGGCGTTCGCCTCCCGAACGACACCCACCGAGACCTCGAACGTGTCGGCGGCGGCAGGCGTCGGCCCGTCCATGGGCGGCACGCTAGCGCAGTTCGCCGGCGAGCGCGTGACAGCTCTTTGCGACACACTGTCCACCGATGGAGCGCGCGTTCGACTACGTGATCGTCGGCGGCGGTTCCGCTGGGTGCGTGCTCGCCAACCGGCTCACGACAGATCCGTCCAACCGTGTGCTGGTCCTCGAAGCCGGCCGCCCCGACTACCTCTGGGACGTCTTCATCCACATGCCGGCGGCCCTGACCTACCCGATCGGCTGGCGTTGGTACGACTGGAAGTACGAGTCCGAGCCCGAGCCGCACATGGGTGGACGTCGCATCTACCACGCACGCGGCAAGGTCCTCGGCGGATCGAGCAGCATCAACGGGATGATCTTCCAACGCGGCAACCCGCTCGACTACGAGCGATGGGCGGCCGACCCCGGCATGGAGACCTGGGACTACGCTCATTGCCTTCCCTACTTCAGACGGATGGAGAACTGCCTTGCCGCGGAGCCGGCCGACGAGTACCGGGGCCACAGCGGCCCGCTCGTCCTCGAGCGAGGACCGGCGAAGAGCCCGTTGTTCGGCGCGTTCTTCGAGGCCGTCCAGCAGGCCGGCTACCCCCTCACCGACGACGTGAACGGCTACCGTCAGGAGGGTTTCGCGCCGTTCGACCGCAACGTGCATCGGGGGCGGCGGCTGTCGGCGGCCCGCGCGTACCTGCACCCGGTCTCGAGCCGGCCGAACCTCGACGTGCGCACCCGTGCGTTCGTCAACAGGATCTTGTTCGAAGGGACTCGAGCGGTGGGCGTCGAGTACGCGCGCGGGACGAGGCCCGAGCTCGGCGGGTCCGCGCCGGGCGAAGTGATCCTGTGCGGCGGCGCGATCAACTCCCCCCAGACCCTGCAGCTCTCCGGGGTCGGCAACGCGGACGAGCTCCGAGCGCTCGGCGTCGACGTGGTGCAGGACGTCCCGGGGGTCGGCGAGCATCTCCAGGACCATCTCGAGGTCTACGTCCAGCACTCGTGCACGCAACCCGTCTCGGTGGCGCCTGGGCCTGAAGCTCTGGCGCAAGCCGTTCATCGGCGCCCAGTGGCTCTTCTTCCGATCTGGGCTCGGAGCGACGAACCACTTCGAGGCCGGCGGCTTCGTCCGGAGCAACGACGAGGTCGCCTATCCGAACCTGATGTTCCATTTCCTGCCCGTCGCGGTCCGCTACGACGGCTCGGCGCCCGCCGGCGGACCACGGCTACCAGGTGCACATCGGACCGATGTACTCGGACGCGCGAGGGTCGGTGAAGATCGTGAGCAGCGACCCCCGCGACGCACCCAGCCCTTCGCTTCAACTATCTGTCCACCGAGCAGGACCGGCGGGAATGGGTCGAAGCGATCCAGGTCGCGCGGACGATCCTGTCGCGACCGGCCTTCGGCCCGTTCGACGGCGGCGAGCTCTCACCCGGGCCCGAGGTCGCGACCGACGAGCAGGTGTTGGACTGGGTGCGCCGGGAAGGTGAGACCGCGCTCCACCCTTCCTGCACCTGCCGGATGGGGAACGGACGACCTGTCGGTCGTGGACCCGCTCACGTTGAAGGTGCACGGGCTGGAGGGGCTGCGCGTCGTGGACGCGTCGGCGATGCCGTACGTGACGAACGGCAACATCTACGCCCCGGTGATGATGCTGGCCGAGAAAGCGGCGGACCTGATCGCTCGGGAACACGCCGCTCGAACCGGAGAAGGTCGAGTTCTACCGACACCAGTCGCTGACCGCGGTCCGACCTTCGTGAGAGCCCGGTCAGCCGAGGCCGAGGAGGAGCAGGCCCCCGACCGTGAGGACGATGCCGACGACCTGGTTGGCGCACGATCCGCTCTTTGAAGACGATCACCGACAACGTCACCGCGATCAGCGGGAACACGGCGCTCGCGGCAAGCACGATCGAATTGAGGCCGCGCTCCGAGCCGGCCGAGAAGGTCGACCACCCCCAGGAGATCGGCAACGCCGGCGAGGAGCGCGACCCACAGGCCGAATCCCGGGCGCAAGCGCGAGAGCTCCCGTCGGAAGACGACCACGAGCGGGAGGTAGAAGGCGATCTGCGCGACCCTGGATCCCCACAGGCCTGGGATCCATCCGGCCCGATCCGAGATCCATCCGAGGAGGAACCCCGCGACACCGAATCCGATCGCGGCCGCCACGGCCCACGGGAGGCCGGGCACGTGGTTCTGGATGCCTTGCCGCAGCTTCTTGAGGTCGGTGGACACGAGCGCCACGCCGACCACGGCGATCCCCGCCCCGGTGAGCGCGAGCGCGCTGGGGCGCTCACCCAAGGACCAGCATCGCCAGCGCGACGCCGACCACCGCGTAGCCGGCGCCGATCGGTGACACGACAGCCACCGGCCCCAGCTCGAGCGCCTTGTAGTGCGTCGTGTACGCGAACGCCGCCACGGCACCGTTCAGCACGAGGAGCCAGATGTTGGATCGCAAGGGTTCCAGGGACTCGCCGGTCACGATCAGGAGGGCCGTCATGAAGACCGCGGACAGCAGCTGCCCCGAGATCACGGCTCCGATCGCGCCGATCCGCCGACCGGAGAGCGCTCCGAAGAAGTCGGCGAGACCCCAGCCCACGGCGGCGGCGAGCCCGAAGATCACGCCGAGGGCCGCTCTCGCGTCGGGCCGTCACGCACTGAACGCCCGACGGCCGAAGGAGCGGTGGATCATCGGGTGTTGCTACGGAACCTGGCGTCGCGCCACTCGATCGCGGCCTTGAGCCCCCGTTCCGTCGTGATCCGCCGGAACTCGTCACGCGCCGGCAGGTTCGCGGTCTCGATCATCACGTCGATCTCCGTGTTGGCGGCCATCGCCTCGCGGAACCCCGCCACATCCCAGGCTCGGTTCACGGCCCGCTTGGTGGCCTGGATGACGAAGGGTTCGTTCTTCGCGATCTCCTCCGCGAGCTGTAGCGTGGCTTCGTCCAGCTCGTCGCGGGGAACGACCCGATTCACGAGTCCCATGCGGAGAGCCTCGCCGGCGGGGATGCGATCCTCGCCCGTGAAGAGCAGTTCCTTCGCCGCGCGGAGGCCCACCACCCACGGCAGGAACATCGAAACGACCCCGGAGCCGAACCGGACATCGACGTAGCCGAAGTAGGCGTCGTCGGCCGCGATCGCCAGGTCGCAAGCCAACATGAGATCGGTGCCTCCGGCCAGGCAGTAGGAGTGCACGCTCGCGATCACCGGCTTGGGGTGATCGAGGAACTTCAGCATCTCCTCGGCCGAATGCTTCAGGTCCGCGTGCCATCGGCGGGCGTCGAGCATGCCTCCGGCCGCGTCCTCGTTGAGGTCGTACCCCGCGCTGAAGGCCCTGCCGGCCCCCCTGAGGATCAGGACGCGGACGTCGTCGTCCGCGGCGGCCTCGTCGAGCGCGCCAGACATCGCGCCGACGAGCTCCTGGTTGAGGGCGTTCAGGGACTCGGGGCGATTCATGGTGAGTCGCCGAACCGGGCCGAGGTCATCGACCAGCAGGACAGGTTCGCTCACATCGTCTCCCTCCGGCAGATCGCGCGGATGCTAGCGGAGTCTCGTCTCCACAACCTCCGATGGCCACGCGCTCGTATCTCCCATCGGGGAGCGGCCCGGCCGCCGCTGTCTTGCGTGTTCCCCAGCGGCTGGGATAGCCTCCTGAACCGGCGTTCAAACTCATACCGAGGAGGGTGTCATGGTCTTCCACCCGCGGGATCCGGCCCATCGGAGCGTTTCGAGACGTGATTTCCTCCGGCGATCGCTCGCAGCAGGCGTGGCCCTGCCCACGTCGGCTGCGATCCTCGCCGCGTGCGGTAGCGACGGCGGGGAGAACCCCACGCCCGAGCGGCGAGGACCTCGTCCCGCGCTTCGGCACGCTGGACAACCCGGTCACGCTCCAGACCTACGAGGACAACCCGCCGATCGACTCCAACCTCGAGCCCGAGGCCGGGCCCGCTCGTGATCTACAACTGGGAGCAGTACATCTGGAAGCGCGGTGCTCAAGGACTTCGGCAAGAAGTACGGCGTCGAGGTCAAGTACGAGACCTTCTACAACATGGAGCAGGCGATCCAGAAGTTCCAGACCGGCGAGGTCGACGTCGACGTCTTCTTCCCGACGATCGACTACATCCCCAAGCTCGTGGCGAGCCAAGCTGATCCAGCCGCTGAACCACGACTACATCCCGAACATCAAGAACCTGTGGCCGGTGATGCAGGACCCGTACTACGACCAGGGGTCGCAGTACACGGTGCCGTACACGATCTACCACACCGGCATCGGCCTGGCGGACCGACATCGTTCCGATGGAGGTCGAGGAGGTCCAGGCGATGTCCAACCCCTACGAGATCTTCTGGAACGCCGACTACGCGGGCAAGGTCGGGATCTACGACGTCTACCGCGAGGCACTCTCGCTCGGGATGTACCGCGACCTCGCGGACCAGACGGACCTCGAACGAAACGGACGCGGCGGTGATCAACGCGGCGAAGGATCGGCTGATCGAGCTGAACGACCTCGTCGACGTCAAGACCACGATCGACGGCGCCTACTCCGGGCGTCCCCGAGGGCAAGTTCGGGCTCCACCAGTCCTGGTCGGGCGACATCCAGGCCGGCCCGTTCTACGCGAGCGATCCCAAGAAGGAGGCACCGCTCTTTCGCTACTACTGGCCCGCCCGCGACGGGTTCGGCGGCACGATCGACAACGACACGTACGCGATCCCGACGAACGCGAAGAACCCTGTGCTCGCCCACCTGTTCCTGAACTTCATGATGGACGAGTTCAACGCGATCAAGAACTGGACCTGGGTCGGCTACCAGGTGCCGTTCAACGCGGTGGACCCAGACACGATCTTCGAGGAGAGCTACCCGGGTCTCGAGGGCTGGTTCGTCTGGGACTACGAGGCGCCGCCCGGCGAGCACTGGGACAACCTCAAGTCGACGATCGTGACCGAGGAGGACTTCGACATCGGGAAGCGAGCGACGGGCTTGCCGGTCGAGGTGGATTCGACTCTGGCAGGACGCCTACGCTGAGTTCAAGGCAGGGGCGTAACCTCCGAGGGCATGCCGACTCCGACGGGCGGGATCGTCGGGCAACGACGCTGGTACTACCCGGCGCTCGCGGCGCCCGGGATCCTCTGGCTGCTCCTGCTGTTCATCCTGCCGTTCTACGCGATCGCGGCGGTCGCGTTCGGCACGACGCGACCAGATCTTCGCGCTCCCGATCCCCGCGTGGAACCCGCTCGAATGGCAGTTCGAGACGTTCTCGCGCGACGGCAGCCGAGCTGTTCGCGTCCGAGCGGGCTCCAAGCGCAGTTCATCCGCACCGCTCGCCTACGTCGTCGTCTCCGTCGTCGATCTGCCTGGTCGTCGGCTATCCGGTCGCCTACTACATCGCTCGCTACGGCGGGCGGCTGAAGGTCCTCCTGCTCACGCTGATGATCGCGCCGTTCTGGATGAGCTACCTGATGCGGATGCTCGCCTGGGTGAACCTGCTGTCGGTCAAGCCGGACGATCCCGGGTTGTTCAACCGGTTCCTGCTGCTCGCCCCGTTCGTGAACGACCCGATCGTGTGGAACAGCGGGACGGTCTCCCACATGACGGTGATCCTCGGGCTGGTCTACGGCTACATCCCGTTCTTCATCCTGCCGCTCTACGCCGCGCTCGACCGGATCGACCGGTCCCAGCTCGAGGCGTCCCGCGACATGGGGGCGAGCCCCGCGAGCACGTTCTGGCGGGTCACGCTGCCGCTGTCGAAGCAAGGGATCCTCGCCGGCGCGGTGATCATCACGCTGCCCGATGTTCGGCGACTACTACACGCCCAACCTGATGACCGCGAGCCCCGAGAACACGATGATCGGCAACGCGATCGACCTCGCACTGCAGGGTGGACAGGGCACAGCAACCGAAGGGAGCGGCGCTCACGCTGCTCCTGTCGGCGTTCATCGGCGCGCTGATGATCTACTACCTGGTGAGCGTCGTCGCGGGCGGCGAAGGAGGCGCAACGGTGACGCACCGCCGAGGCGACCTGCCGCGCGCGACCGCCTCGCCCCGAAGGTCGGCCGGCTCCGGTCGTTCTTCTCCAACCCGTGGGGGAAGCCGCGATTCCTGTCGGTCTGGACGTGGCTGTACATCATCTGGTCGATCGCGCCGGTCCTGATCGCCGTCCAGTTCTCGTTCAACGACGGGCGTTCGCGGAGCACGTTCCAGGGGTTCAGCACGCAGTGGTACGAAGCGATCTGGAACGAGGCGTCGGAGAACTTCGACGACACGCTGCTCCCGGCCCTCATGCAGAGCCTCAAGCTCGCGCTGCTGACGATGCCGATCGCCACCGCGCTCGGGGTGGGCCTCGCCATCGGGCTCGCCCGGTGGCGAGGCCGCGGCTCCGGCGTCGGCCAACTTCCTGATGCTGTTCCCGCTGGTGACGCCCGAGATCGTGATGGGCGTCTCGATGTTCCTGATCTTCTCGAACCTGTACCACATCCGGTTGGGCACCACGGCACAGCTCCTCGGACACGTGACGTTCTCGATCTCGTACGTGGTGATCGTGACGCGAGGGCCGGCTGTTCGCGATCGGGCGTCGACTACGAGGAGGCCGCGATGGATCTCGGCGCCTCGCCGGCCGGTGCGTTGCGCCGCGTCCTGATCCCGCTGCTCGCGCCGGCGATCCTGTCGAGCTTCTTCATCGTCTTCGCGATCTCGATCGACGACTTCGTGATCAGCCAGTTCCTCTGCGCCCAGGACTGCACGACGATCCCGATCAAGATCTACAGCGCGGCGCGCAACGCCGGGAACCCGAGCCTGAACGCGCTCGCGACGATCATGATGTTGCTGTCGCTGCTCTCGATCACGGTGGCCGTGCTGATCCTCCGGTGGTTCAACAAGCGGCAGGGGACGGGGCGCTCGGCCGTCGAGGACTTCGCCCGCTTCGAGATCTGAGCGGGCTCAGCGCAGCGCCTGAGCGGCGGCCGAGAACCCTTCGTCGGAGACCTCACCCTGCGGCAGCACGCGCAGCGCCTCGCGCGGGAGGTGCACGGAGACGGCCGTCCCCTGCTGGAACGGGAGCGCCTCGCCCTTCGTTCGCGACGAGCGCCTGGAGCTTCTCTCCGGGCGCGAGGTTGCACGATCACCTGCATCGTGGAGCCGACGTAGACGATGCCGCTCCACCATCCCCGGGATCCGGTTCGGCGCCGGTGGCGTCCGCGAGGCCTCGAGGTCCACCCGTTCGGGGCGGATCGAGAGCTTCACCTCGCCGTGCGCGTCCGGCTCCCCCTGGCCCGCGATCAGCTCGAAGTCCCCGAACCGGACCGTGCACCCGCCCTCCGTCGGTCCGTAGGCGGTGGCGTCCATCAGGTTGGAGACACCGAGGAAGTCGGCGACGTAGGCCGTGGACGGCTCCTCGTAGACCTCCTCGGGTGGTCCGATCTGCTCGATCCGACCGTTCGACATCACGGCGAGGCGGTCCGACATCGTCAGGGCCTCTTCCTGGTCGTGCGTCACGTAGATGAACGTGATGCCGACCTCCTCCTGGATCGCCTTGAGCTCGATCTGGAGGGCCTTGCGGAGCTTCGCGTCGAGGGCGCCCAGCGGCTCGTCGAGGAGGAGGAGCGGCGGGATTCAGGATCAGGGCTCGCGCGAGCGCCACCCGCTGCTGCTGGCCGCCGGAGAGCTGGTTCGGCCGACGCTTCTCGTAGCCGGTCAGCCGGACGAGCTCCAGCGACCGGCCGACCATCGCGCGCGCTCTCGGCCTTCGACGTGTCCTGGTAGCGGAGGCCGAACGCGACGTTCTTCTCGACGTTCAGGTGCGGGAACAGCGCGTAGTTCTGGAAGACCGTGTTGACGTTCCGCTTGTGCGGCGGAACCGTCGCCACGTCCATGCCGTCGAGGACGACCTGACCGTCCGTGGGGCGCTCGAACCCGGCGATCATCCGGAGGGTCGTGGTCTTCCCGCACCCCGACGGGCCGAGGAGCGAGAAGAACTCGCCGGAGTCGACCCTCAGGTTGATCCCGTCGACGGCCGTGAAGTCCCCGAACCGCTTCACGAGGTCGACCAGCTGCACCTCTCCACCCGGCATGAGGGCGGGAGTGTATCGCGGTGACTCCGGACGCGCATCGGTCGGATCCGAGCGCGACGCCGCTCCTGCCATCATCCGGGCATGGACCGAGCCGACGGCGGAACGTGGTCGCGGGAGCCGCTGGTCGCGGAGCCGGACGCTGCCGCTCCTGGCCGGCTACTGGAGCTTCGGACAGTTCTGGGGCGTCTGGGTGATCCTCGTCCTCGAGTTCCAGCGGCACCACGCCCTCACGGACAGCCGTCTCGGGCCTCATGTACTCGATGCTGTCCCTGTCGGCGATCGCGACGATGTTGGCGGTGTGCGCCCGCGCCTGCAGCGGCTGTCGCTGCGGACGAGCGTGCCGGCTGTCGCTGGCGAGCCTCGCGGTCGCGGATCGCTCGCGACTCGCCGTGCAGCCGACCTCGGTGCTGGTCGTCACCTTCGTGCTCGTCGGCGTCGGGAACGGCCTGATCGACGTGTACCTCAACGTGGCCGCGACAGCGCGAGGAGATGCGGACGCGGCGACCCGTGCTGCAATGGCTCCACGCCAGCTACGCGCTCGGCGGCGTCACCGGCGCCGCCGCGGCCGGAGCTGTTGCTCGACCGTCGGCGTCGATCACCGGCTGGGCCTGGCGGCGGCCGGCGTCGCCCTGCTCGCCACCGCCGCGATGGAACCGCGCCGAGCGGTCGCCGGAGCGAGCCGCCGAGGGCGCCTGCTCCGCTCCTGTCGGTGTCGGCGCTCCGGCGGAGCCCGGCGCTCTGGATCCCGGCGCTCACGGTGCTCTTCTGCTTCCTCGTGGAGGGATCGATGGACATCTGGTCCGGTCTCTACCTTCGGGAGGAGCTCGGCGCGTCGCCGGCGCCGCGGGGGCGGCGTTCGTCGCGTTCGCCGGAGCGCTGTTCGTCGGACGACTGTTCGCCGCCAAGGTCCTGTTCGGGCTCGGCCCGCGACGGACGATCATCATCGCCGGGATCGGCGGCGGGATCGGCGGCGCGATCGCGGTGCTCTCGGACACGACGGTGGTCGTCGCGGCCGCGTTCCTCCTGATGGGGTTCGCGATGTCCGCGGCGGCGCCGGCGGGCTTCAGCCTCGTCGAGCGGTCGACCGACGATCCGTCGACCGCGATCGCCGCGGTCGCGACCGTCGGCTACACGGGCTTCGTCTGGTCACCGCTGCTGCTCGGATGGATCGCGGATACGGTCGACCTGCGCGCGGCGATGGCGGTGATCGTGCTCGCCACCGTCGGGATCACGGTGACCGGGCTCTTCGCCCGCAGGAACGCGCCGGGGTGAGCGTGCGATCGAAGCGGCCGTTCGCGATCGCGCACGTCGCCGCGGTCGTCGTGGTCGCCGTCGTGGCGATCGTGCTCGTGATGCGTGACCCGCGCGGACCCGTATGCGCCGCTGCGGCAGTCTGCGAGGCAGCCGATCCCGGGTGCGCTCGGCTTCGAGCTCGAAGCCGCCGCCCCCGGATGCCCGGCCGACCCTCACGCCGGATGACGTACGGGCCCGATACCCGGCCGAGGGAGGCGAGGTGGACGTCGCGTTCGCCTCGGTGCGCGACGTGTTCGAGGGGCGTTCGATCGGGCCCGCCTGGGTGTTGTTCGCCCGCGGGGTCTGCCTGCGCAATTCGAAGGGCGAGCTCGTGTCCGACGCGAGAGGGAACGACCCGAACAACCTCGCGTGCACCGACGCGACGATCTGGATCCTCGCGGTCGATCCGGACACCGCGGAGCCGCTGGTGGCGCTGACCGGTTTCGACGAGAGCGGGACGTTCGCTCCGAACGTCGCCGGCGGCGATCGACGCGCCGGCTGAGCCCGTCAACGCGGCGAGGAACCGTTGCCACCCGACCTGCCACGACGGTGTCGGCTTCCGGCCGCGAGCGGCCGGAGGAACCGGCCCTCGGTGAGGTCGTCGGGGCGGAGGATCGCGTCGCCGAGGTGGGCGGGGACCTCGGGGAGGTCCTCGCCGACCGGCGGCTGGTAGCCGTTCCAGCGGAAGTTCCGGAGCGCCACGCCCACGTCGAGCAGGTGATCGAGGAAGGCGTGGGCCAGGACGGGGTTGCGGCCG
Organism: uncultured Actinomycetota bacterium; assembly: GCA_963778505.1. Classification (GTDB taxonomy): domain Bacteria; phylum Actinomycetota; class UBA4738; order UBA4738; family HRBIN12; genus JAJNBA01. The sequence goes on from CAVZUH010000002.1 coordinate 151,600, forward strand.
CGGGCGCAGATCGCCGTGAGATCGCAGCCGACGATGCCGCCGCGCGGCCACGTGAACGCGACCTGACCGGCATCGTCGCTGCGGCCGCCCCGAACCGCTTCGCGGACAGCAGGTCGCCGGACCACGACTGCTGGAACGCGTACGCGCCCGTCTGGAGCTCCTCGTACGCGCCCTCGCTCGAGACCTCGACGTCGACGCCCTCGGCGAGGGCGATCAGATCGTCCACGGCGCCGCCCACCGCGGCCGCGTCGCCGGTGTTCGGGATCCTCGCCACGGCGGAGCAGGGCCATCGGCGATCGCCTCCGGTAGTCGTCGTAGATCCCGACGGCCCCGCGGTACCGCTCGTTCCAATAGGCGTCGTACGGATTGGCCAGCTCTCCCGGCGCGTCTCGGCTCCTGACGAGGTCCCGCCGCCAGCCGATCCCGGTCGAGTAGACCGTGTACGGCACGCTGTAGCGCTGGCCGACGTCGTAGAACGGACCTCGATCCTCCTGGAAGAACGGCCAGAGGTTCGAGCGATTCGGCAGCAGCTCGTGCGTCAGCGGGCGCACGAGGTCCTCGGCGACCAGCCGGGACAGGGAGCCGATCGTCGGGAAGAAGACGTCGAAGTCGGCGTCGGGGCGACGCAGTCGCGCCACCGCTTCGGCCATCGTGGTGAAGCTCTCGACCCGGACATCTACGTCCGCGTCCGCGTGCCGCCTGGTGAACGTGTCGAGCACGTCGTCGGCGAGGTAGTCGCGCCACTCGTAGATCCGGAGCGTGGCGCCGCGTTCGACGGGGATGTCGGCATCGATCGGCGTGTTGCCGGGGTGGATCGGCAAGCGAGCCGTCGAGCGGACCCGCGGCTCTCGGACCGGCGCGCACGCCCCGAGGTAGACACCTCCCGCGGCAACGCCCGCGGCTCGGAGGAACGACCGGCGCGAGAGCGGCACCATCGAGATCGGAAGGCTATCGGGCGGACAGGAACGAGACCCACTCGCCGTCGGTCCACTCCGGGATCGTCCTCGAGGAGCGCTCGGAACCGGCCGTACCACTCCTCGGTGGCGGGATCGTGGGCGTTGGCGGAGTAGGCTGTCCTCGTCCTCGAACATGATGGCGGCGACCACGGCGTCGTCGTCGTCATCCGGAAACAGGACGTACGTCGCGTGGAACCCTTTCGCCTCCGCCGCCCTCGCCCATCAAGGCGAGGACCGAGGAACGGTTGCTCCGGCGTCACTTTCGCGCGCATCAACGTTCCATACATCGCTCATCTTCTCCCTTCCTGGCTCGGCCGTTCTCTCGACCGCGCTCACTCGAGTGGCGGCGGCGGCGCGCCGATCCCCCACGCGTCCGCACCGCCGTCGACCGTGACCGTGGTCCCGGTCACGTACGCGCCGCCGTCGCTCGCGAGGAACGCGATCGTCGGCGGCGACCTCCTCCGCCCGGCCGGCCCGTCCCATCGGCACCGTCTTCGCGTACTCGTCGACGAGCTCCTGCCCGCCGTACTGCAGCATCCCCTCCGTCTGGATCAGCCCGGCCGCGACGCACACCGCGCGGATCCCGTACTTCGACCACTCGATCGCGATCGTCGACGCCATGTTCTCGAGCGCGGCGCGCGCCGCCGACGAGTGCGCCATCAGCGGGACACCGCGCCGTGGGCTGAAGCCGACGAAGCACACGAACCCGCGCCGTCCGGGGATCATCCACCGCTCGGCGACCCGGTTCGTCAGGTGCCATGGCGCGTCGACGTTCAGCCGATGCACGGCCCGCAGTCCCTTCAACCCGATCTGCTCCAAGGGGCGCCGCGAACTGTCCCGCCGGCGTTGTTGACGAGGACGTCGACCGTGCCGAACCGCTCCCCGACGGCGTCGAGGAAGGACTCGACCTGCTCCGGCTCCCGGACGTCACACGGCATCGCCAGCACCTCGCGGCCGGCGGCCTCCAGCTCGGTCGCGCGCGGCCTCGAGCGGTTCCGGCCGCCGGCCGCAGATCGCGACGCGCGCACCGGTCCGGGCGAGCTCGCGGGCCGTCGCGCGGCCGATGCCCGTGCCGCCGCCGGTCACGATCGCGACCCGGCCGGAGAGGGCGTCGTCGGCGAGCGGGGACCGGAACTCCTCTAGCATGCGCGTCCGAGTATGAAGGAGCCGGATCGGGAGAGAACGTGCTCGGAGCTGGTGGGGTCAGACTCACGGTTCGCGTGCACGACGCGCCTTCCCCGTCGGCTCGCGGGGCTCCTCCTCCACCACGGACTCGCCTCATCGCAACGGATCTGGGATCTGATGATGCCTCACCTGCTCCGGCACTTCCGGGTGGTGACGTACGACGCTCGCGGACACGGGCTCTCCGCGAAGCCGTCGAGCGGCTACGGCTTCGACACGGTCGTCGCGGATGCGCTCGCCGTCCTCCGCGCGACCCGGCTCCGCCGGACCCTCATGGCCGGTCATTCGTGGGGAGCGATGGTGGCGCTCGAGCTCGCCGCGCGGCATCCGCGATCCGTCGGCGGCGCGGTCCTCGTGGACGGCGGCATCGGCTCGCTCCGCGACGACGATGGACTGGCCGACCGCGAAGGAGCGAGCTGGCGCCTCCTCGCCTCGCCGGGCATGCCCGTGCGAGGAGTTCCGCGGCATGATCCGGACCTTCCTCGGACGATGCGGTCGAGATCACCCCGCAGATCGAGGACATCGTCCTGTCCGTGATGCACGTCGATCGCCACGGCCGGATCCGGCCTCGCCTTTCGAGGGCGAATCACTTCCGGATCCTCCGGGCGATCTGGCTCCGCGACTCCGAACGAGGCTCTCGCCCGCCTCTCGGTCCCCACGCTCGCCGTCCTCGCTCGTGGAGGAGGCGACCCGGACTGGGACGAGCGCAAACGGCGAGCGGCGGAGCGGGCGCGCCGATCGGGAGCACCGATCCGGATCAGTGTGGCTCGAGGGGATCCACGACCTGCCGTTGCAGCATCCCGACGCGCTCGCGGGCAGGATCGAACGTTTCTCCGACGGGCTCGTACGATGACCGTATGGCTTGGGTCATCCTCTTCCTGGTCCTGGTCGCGGCGGCGTTCGGCGTGCTCGGCGCCGTCGATCAAGCGCGACCGCGTTCCTCGTCCTGACGATCCTGCTCTCGGTCGCGGCCCTGGTCGCGATCGTCTGGTACTCGTTCCAAGTGCCAGCTCCGCCGATGGGAGCGGGACGGGATCGACGGCGGGAACGCAGGTTCGGACGTGGTCGTGGGGTCACCGTCCCGCGCGACCCCGGGATCTTCCTTCCCACGACGACCGCTACTAGTCGCCGCCGGGACTCACCGCACGCGCGACAGGAGCCGTGCGAGGAGACGCCCGAGGACGAGGAACAAGAGAGTGAAGGCGAGCCCCACGCGCGACGAACACGAGGATCCTCGCGCCGCGCGGCGACCCCACGATCACCGTTCGGATGAGCAGCCCGACCGGCACGGCGATGATCCAGTTCCTGAGGAGACTCCGCCACCCCGGTCGCTGATAGGTGTGCGCCAGCCCACGCGACCAGGAACCAGGCCCCGAGCAACGGGACCGCGTGTCCTGAGGAACCCCTCGACCGTGCTCCCACGATGCCCGCGGATCCCGATCACCACGAAGACGACCAGCGCCACGGCATCGGCGAGCCGTACCAGACGATCCCCCGCCGACCCGCAGCAGCCTCCACATGTCGCGCATTCTGAGAGCGCTCCGGCGAGCTCCGGAGGCCGGGGACGACGTATCGTCTCGTCCGGAGATCACCTGGGCGAGACCCTATCGCCGGCTCCGCCGTAGGGTCTCGGCACGATGGAGCTCCGAACCGCGATCGCCGAACTGCGCGAGCCGAGCGGATCCTTCGCGGAAACCGGGCATGGCGCGTGTCGGGATCGACGTGTCTCGTGCCCTCGGCGTGAGCATGCCGAACGTCCGGGCGGTCGCGAAGACGTGCGGCATCGACCACGACCTCGCGCTCGAGCTGTGGGGCACGGGATCCACGAAGCCCGCATCCTCGCCACGCTCGTGGCCGACCCGCGAGCCCTGACCGAGGATCAGATGGAAGCGTGGGTCCTCGACCTCTCGTCGTGGGACCTGTGCGACTTCGCGGCGGACCTCTTCGGCCGGTCGCCGGTCGGCGTCGGATGCGATCCGGGCGTGGGCCCGACGACCGGAGGGATTCGTGAAGCGCTGCGCCTTCTCGATGATCGCTCGACGGGCCGTGTGGGCGAAGGATGCGCCCGGACCGCGAGTTCCTCGGCTACCTCCCGTTGATCCGTCGCGCGGCGACCGACGAGCGCAACGAGGTCAAGAAGGGCGTGTCGTGGGCGCTCCGGCAGATCGGCAAGCGGAACCGAGCGCTCCACGCGGCCGCGATCGACGAGGCGGAGCGGATCCTCACTCCTCGGGACACCTTCCGCGCGATGGATCGCGCGGGACGCCCTCCGGGAGCTCGAGAGCGAGAAGACCCGCTCCCGGCTCCCGGATTGACGCCGGTCCTATCCGAACTCTCCCGGCCGCGTGCCCGGACTCGCCGGCCTCGACGAGCTCGGCCGGCGAGTCCGGGATCTCCACGCGGTGCTCCGCGGCCTCGTGCCCTTCGACATCGAGCTTCGGCAGCCACTCCAGCCAGCTGCGGCAGGTACCAGTTGGCTCTGCCGAGGAGCTTCATCGCCGACGGAACGAGGATCGTCCTCACGATCGTGGCGTCCAGGAAGACCGCGACCGCCAGGCCGAACCCCATCTGCTGGAGGGGTGAGAGGCGCCCCGCGGCGAACCCGCCGAACACGGCGACCATGATCAGCGCCGCACCGGTGATGATCCCGGCCGTGGTTCGGAGGCCGTACGCCACCGACTTCCGTGTTGTCCCCGGTGAGGTCGAAGTGCTCACGGATCCGCGTGAGCAGGAACACGTGATAGTCCATCGACAACCCGAACAGCACGGAGAAGAGGAACAACGGGATCCATGCCTCGATCGATTCGACCTGGATGAAGTTCAGTGCCTCGGCGATGTCCTTCACGAAGGCCGGTCCCACGCCCTCCTGGAAGAACATCACGACCATGCCGTAGGCCGCCCCCACGGACAACAGGTTCATGAGGATCGCCTTGACGGGCAGCACCACCGACCGGAACACGACCGTCAGGAGCAGGAACGACAGACCGAGCACGAACGCGAAGACGATGGGCATGTACGTGTCGGACTGGTCGAAGAAGTCCACGTTGAACGCGGTCTCACCACCCACCAGCACTCGCGCGTCCGTGCCGGCGAACGCATCGGGGACGTACTCCTCTCGGAGGTCCCGGATGGCCTGGACGCGACACGTCCTCGTAGATGTCTCCCCGGAACGGGATCGAGAGCACCGCGAGATCGCCGGCATCGTTCACCTCGAGCGGGCTCGCGGGAGCGAAGGCGTCATCGGTGGCCACGGTCGCGGTGAGCTCGTCGATCGCGCTCTGGATGCTCGGGTCGGCGATGTCGCCGTCGATCACGACCTCCGCCGGCTCGGAGAGACCTCCGGCGAAGTTCTCCTCCAACAGCACGAACGCTCGCTTCCCCTCGATGTCGTCCGGGAGCGTGCTGACCCCGGAGGTCCCCGTGTGGATGCTGAAGTACGGGATGGCGAGCACGATCATCAGACCCGCCCCCGCGACGAGGCTGATGACCGGTCGCCGCATCACCAGGCGAGTGACACGGTCCCAGAACCCCGTCCCCGCCTCGACCCGACCGGCGTTCTTCCGGACGCGGAGCGCATTTATCCGGTCGCCCAGCAGCGAGAGGATCGCGGGCAGCAGCGTCATCGAAGCCGCGACGGCGACCAGGACCACGATGATGGCTCCACCCGCAAGGCTCCGGAAGATCGTGTTCGGGACGATCAGCAGTCCGAGCGAGACGCGAGGACGACGGTCATCCCGCTGAAGAACACGGCGCGGTTGGCCGTCGCGCCCGCCGCGGCCGATCGCCTCGAGCTTCTCGCGCCCGTGGAGCCGCTCCTCCCGGTACCGGGCCACGATGAAGAGTGAATAGTCGATCCCCACCGCCAGACCCGATCATCGTGATCATGTTCTGCACGAAGAAGCGAGAAGTCGACGACCTGTCCGGCCAGCGCGGTCGCGCCCATCGCGATCGCGATGGAGAAGGCCGCGAGGACGAGCGGGATGAGGCCCGCGACGACCGCGCCGAGGACGACGAGCAGCACGATCAACGCCACGATCGAACCGATGCCTTCGCCCTTCGCGATGTCCTCCTCGATGATCTCGTTGAACTGGTTGAAGAGGGTCGCCGGCCCGGCCACGTGGGTCTCGAATCCCGCCGGCCGATCGACGGACGTGACGGCTTCGTCGAGGAGCTTCGCGTCGTCGGCGAGCGCGTCCTCGTCGGTCTCGGTCATGAGGACCGGCAACAGCACGGCGTGGCCGCTCTCCGAGACCGGGCCGTCCTCGGTGAGGTAGCTACCCGACGCTCGTCACCACGTCGGGACCGAGCGCCTGCACCTCCTCTTGGAGGGCGCCGACGTACTCGGAGAAGGTGGGATCCTCGACGGTCTCGGCCTCTGAGACAACGAGGATCAATTCCGAGTCAGACTCTTCGCCCCGGAGTCGCTCCTCGACGAGACGCGCGGCCTCCTTGGCTTCGGGCTCGTTGGTGAAGTCGATCGCATTCGTCAGCGCGTCGCCGAACAACCCGCCCGCGACGAGGCCGATCGCTACTCCCAGCACCAAGACCCAAGCAACAACGGTCCGCCACGGGTGACGACTGCTGGCCCGAGCGAACGATTCCGGGTTGATCCTCATCGGGGACTCCCCTCTCGCATGTACTTGCGGAACGTACACCGTACGCTTACGATGTACGGGAGACTAGGCGTACGACGTAAGCCTGTCAACCCCGAACCTACGGTGCGAGCAAGAACAGGAAATGACGTGAAGGTGAACGAGGTCCGGAGCCGGGAACCGCTCACCCGGGATCGAGTGATCGAAGCGGCGCTTCGAGTGATGGACGAGGAGGGCCTGGAAGCCGTCTCGATGAGGCGGGTCGCCCGTGAGGTCGGCGTGGAGGCGATGTCGCTGTACCACCACGTCGAGGACAAGGAGGATCTCCTCGACGGGATCTGCGAGCACGTCATGGCCAGGTTCGACTTCCCCGAGCCCGTCGACGATTGGACCGAGAACTGCCGGAGAGGAGCGCGCGCGTGGCGTCGCATCCTGCAGGCGCATCCCGCCGTGATGCGCCTGTTCGCCGAGCAGCGAGGCCCGATCCGATCGATCGACTCGATGCGCCCGATGGAGTTCGCGCTGAGGATCCTGCGCGATTCCGGGCTCTCCGATCGCGACACCGCCCAGGCGTTCCACGCGTTCGGCGGCTACATCCAAGGCTTCGTGATGATGGAGCTCGGCTCGATCGCGGGTGGATCCGACGAGGTGCATCTGAAGGCTCACGCGGAGCTCGCCGCGGCTCTCCCAGATGAGTTCGAGGCCCTGCAGGCGTGTTCGCCCTACTTCGCCGAGTGCGACCCCGACGAGCAGTTCGAGTTCGGTCTCGATCTGCTGATCCGTGGTCTCGAAGCGAAGGTCCGCCCGGCCCATTGACCTCGTTCGAGCAGGAACCTCATCGGAAGCACAGGGCGTCAAAAGCTGCATCCACCGATCACGGAGGGACCCCATGAAGGTCATCCGCTCCGCCGCCGCGCCGATCGCCCTCTTCCTCGCCCTCATCGCCTGCGCCGAGACACCGGTCGACCCGGGAGGCGACGGCATCGACCACAGCACGGCTCGCGACGACGTGCTCGTTCGGATCGCGTTCGAAGGCGGTTTCACCCCTCTCGAATGGACGTACACCAACCTCCCGAACTTCTCGCTCCTCGGGGACGGCACGCTGATACTCCCCGGTGCCCAGATCGAGCTCTATCCCGGCCCTGCGCTTCCGGCGATCTCTTCTCGCCAGGTCGACGAGGCCGGCATCCAGGCGATCCTGGAGGAGGCGCTCGATGCGATCTCGAAGATCCCCGGCGACCTGAACGACCTCGGGTTCATGGGGATCGCGGACGCCCCGACGACCGTGATCACCGTCTCTGCCGGCGGGGTGGACCGGACCATCCGGGCGTACGCATTGGCCGAGCTTCGCGATCGACCGGAAGGGATGCCGGAAGAAGAGTACCGCGCCCGCGCCCGACTCCAGGAGTTGGTCACCAGGTTGGGAACGCTCGAGACATGGCTGCCGAATGGATCGCTCGGTCCGGAGACCGGCTACGAGGCGTCCGCCGCTCGCCTCTTCATCGGCGTGTACCGCAAGGTCGATGACCTGCCTCAGGAGGCAGCCGCGTGGCCGCTCGAGAGCACCCTGGCCAGCTTCGGCGAGGCCGCGGACGACTCCGGGCTCTATCGATGCGGTGTCGTGGAGGGCGCCGATTGGGGTGCCGTGCGTGAGGCTGCCTCCCGGGCGAACGAGCTCACGCCATGGACCGACGGGGGGACGAGGTCCGCGATCCTGTTCCGGCCTCTCCTGCCGAACGAGACGGGCTGCTAGCGAGCACCTCCGCCAGCGCCTGAACGGTCAAGTCCTCACCCCTCGCCGCCGATGATTCTCATCAGGAGTGGCCGCCTCCCGCGGTCGCTGAGCCGACCCTTCGATGAGCGAAACCGAGGCGACTGCCGTGGATCCAACGCCGACCCGAGAGGGTTACTTCGAACCACCCTCCGGCGAGGGCGGCGATCGCCTCCGCGAACTCGAGCTCCGCTATCGGGGGATCATCGATCAGCTGCCGGCCGTCCTCTACGTGGACAGCGTGAAGGAGAACGAGCCGATGATCGACGTGAGCCCGAGCGTGCTCGACCTGCTGGGCATCCCGAGGGAGCAGTTCCTGAGCAGGCCCTACGCCTGGGCGGACACCATCCACCCCGAGGATCTCGACAGGGTGACGGCCGAGAGCGAGCGATCGGCCCTCACCGGCGAACCGTTCAGGTCGGAATACCGGGTCGTGCATCCCGACGGCCACACGGTCTGGATCCGGGAGGACGCGGTGCTGATCGCCGACCGGGTGGGGCAACCTCTCCACTGGCTCGGACTGATGCTCGACGTCACCGAACTGATCAGGACGCAAGCGGAGCTGCACGAGGCCAAGACGAAGTACGGGGCCCTCGTGGAGCAGATCCCGGCGATCGTCTACGTCGACGTCGCGGACGAGAACATGTCGACGAAGTACGTGAGCCCACAGATCGAACAGATCCTCGGATACAAGCCGCAGGAGTACATCGAGGACCCTCAGCTCTGGGAGCACATCCTGCACCCCGACGACCGCGAGGAAGCGAAGGCAACCTACCTGCGAGGACGCGAATCGGGTGGGGCGTTCGTGTTCGAGTATCGGCTCATCGCCCGCAACGGCAGGACGGTCTGGTTCCGGGACAGCGCGATCGTCCTCACGGATGCATACGGCCGGCCCGAATACATCCAGGGCGTCATGCTGGACATCACCGACGGCAAGCTGGCCGAGGAACGGATCGCGTTCCTCGCGTATCACGACAGGCTGACCGGACTGCCCAATCGCACGATGTTCGACGAGCTCCTCGGTCTCGCGCTCGCTCGAGCGAAGAGGCACAACCTCGGCGTCGTCGTCGTGACGGTGGATCTCGACGACTTCAAGTTGGTGAACGACTCCCTCGGACATGAAGCCGGCGACGCGTTGCTCGTGCAGTTCGCGAAGAGACTGGGCGAAGCGACCCGTGAGACCGATCTCGTGGCCCGCCCCGGCGGGGACGAGTTCCTTCTCCTGCTTGCCGACCTGGATCAGACTCCCGTGATCCCTGGCGGTCACGAAGGCGTGTCGGTGGCCGCCGAGTCGGTCGCACTCAGGATCCAAGACGCGCTCCGCAAGCCGTTCAAGATCGGCGAAACCGAGCTCTACATCACCGCGAGCCTCGGTATCAGCGTCTTCCCCGTAGACGCCACGGACTCTCCGACGCTCCTCAGGAACGCGGAGACCGCGATGTTCCGGTCGAAGCGATCGGGTCCGGGAGGCTACGTACTGCATGCGAAGGACGACGCCGACTCGATCGTCAGGCTCTCTCTGTCGACTCGCCTCCGGCGCGCCGTCGAGCAGGAGCAATGGATGCTGCACTACCAGCCACTGATCGACCTCGAGAGCGCGGAGATGACCGGCGTGGAGGCGTTGATCCGCTGGCCCGAGCCGAGTGGGGGGCTCGTCCCCCCAGGTGAATTCATCCCTCTGGCCGAGGAGATGGGCCTAATCGACGCGATCGGCGCGTGGGTGATCGACGAGGTCTGCCGGCAGGACCGGATGTGGCGGGAGGAGGGTCTGGAGCTGAACGTCTCCTTCAACCTGTCGCCCCGGCAGCTCTGGCAAGACGACGTCGCCGACCGCATCGTGACCCCCATCCTCGGGGCCGGGATGGATCCGACGAGAGTCACGGTCGAGATCACCGAATCGACCGCCATGACGAACCCCGACCGGACGCTCGGCATCCTGCACGAACTACACGCTCGCGGGCTCAAGCTCGCCATCGATGACTTCGGGACCGGCTATTCGTCGCTCGCCAGGCTCCGCTACATGCCGGTCGACGTGCTGAAGATCGACCAGTCGTTCGTCAGGGAGCTCGATCGCGACGACCAGAACGCCAGCATGGTCTCCGCCATGGTCGCGTTGGCATCCAACCTCGGCATGACCTCCCTCGCCGAAGGGATCGAGACCGAGGCCGAGTGGCGTGCGCTGGTCGAACGGGGGTGCGAGCGCGGGCAGGGGTACTTCTTCTCTCGACCCGTGCCGGCCGACGAGATCCTGGCGATCCATCGCCGCGCCGGCCTCCGGATCGTGGAGGGCGGCGCGGCGGGATAGTCAGCGTCGGCGCCGCGGCCGCAATCCGCTCCGCTTGCCCCTCGCGCCCCCGCTGAACACCACCCGCGGGGGCGCCACCTTCATCCCCTCCTGCTCGAACTCCTCGTGGAGGTCCAGCCGCGCCGCCATGCGGCTCACGTCACCGAGCTGCTCCGGCGTGACGAAGGTGATGCTGGTGCCCGCCCGGCCGGCCCGTGCCGTGCGGCCCACCCGGTGGACGTAGCCCTTGTCGTCCTTCGGAGGGTCGTAGTTCACGACCAGCGTGATCCGTTCGAGGTCGAGGCCCCGAGCGGCCACGTCCGTCGCGACGAGGATCCCGACGAACCCCTCTTCGAAACGATGCAGCGCACGATCCCGCGCCTGTTGGGTCATGTCCCCGTGCATCGCCACGACGGGTACCCCTTCCGCGCGGAGCTGTCTCGCCAGGTGGTCGACGGCCCGTTTCGTGTTCACGAACACGAGCGTCGACCCCGCCTCCTCCGAGGCTAGACGCGCGAGCGTGGAGAGCTTGTCTTGCGAGGCGACCGGGATGAAGCGATGGTCTGCCTCCTCGACGAACCGCAGCTCCCCGAGGTCGACCTCGTGCCGCATCGGGTTCCGCGTATACACCTCCGCGATCCTGCCGATCGCGCCGTCGAGCGTCGCGGAGAAGAACATCGTTTGACGGTCCTTGGGGAGCCGGCGCACGATCCGATCAACCTGGGGCTGGAACCCCATGTCCAGCATCCTGTCCGCTTCGTCGAGCACGAAGATCTTGACGCCGTCCAGCTGGACGAGACCGCGTTCCACCAGGTCGTCCAGCCGACCCGGAGTGGCGATCAAGATGTGCGCCGACCCGACCCCCTTCGATTGCTCACGCACGTTCGTCCCGCCGTAGACGGCCATGACCCGAAGGCCCTTCGCCTCGGCGATGTCCTCGAACGCGTCGCTGACCTGTTGGGCAAGCTCGCGTGTCGGAGTGAGCACGAGCGCGGCGGGTCGGTGGTCGGTGGCGGGATCGACCTGGTCGACGATGGGGATCGCGAATCCGAGGGTCTTGCCGGAGCCCGTCTTCGATCGCGCGAGCGTGTCTCGCCCGGAGGTCGCGTCCTCGATCACCATGATCTGGATCGGGAACGGGGTCTCGATGCCTCGTGCGGCAAGAGCGCGGACGACCGCATCGGATACGCCAAGATCACGGAAGGTCGTCATCCCTGCAGGTCTCCTCGAACGAGACTACCGCCCGGAGCGGACGCCAGGGTGCGGCCGGTAGTCTCTCGCCGCCGGCGCCGATCCGAGGCGATCGAGACAGATCGAGGAGCGACATGAACGACCGCCCACAGCTCTGGAACGAACTCGCGGCGCAGCTGGGCATCGACAGCATCCGATCCACCACCGAGGCCGGGTCCGGCCATCCGACCTCCTCGCTCTCGGCCGCTCATCTGGTCGCCGTGCTGTTCGCCGATCACCTGCGGACCGACGTCGACGATCCGAAGAGCCCAGCCAACGATCGGTTCGTGCTGTCGAAGGGACACGCCGCTCCCGTGCTCTACGCCGCGCTGAAGGCGATCGGCGCGATCGACGATCGCTTGATGCTGTCGCTCCGGAAGTTCGATTCACCGATCCAGGGGCACCCGGCGCCGGCACCCGAGCTCCCGTGGGTGGAGGCAGCGACCGGGTCACTCGGGCAGGGACCGGCGATCGGCCTCGGGATGGCCCTCGCGATGCGACTGGACGAGAGCCCCGCGCGGGTGTGGGTGCTGATCGGGGACTCGGAGGCGGCGGAAGGATCCGTCTGGGAGGCGATGGAGGCAGCGTCCCACCACCGCGTCGCCAACCTGACCTGCGTGCTGGATCTCAATCGACTGGGGCAGCGAGGGCCCACGATGCACGGTTGGGACGCGCATGTCTTCGTCGCGCGAGCGGAGTCCTTCGGGTGGAACGCCCTTTCGATCGACGGCCACGACGTGGCGGCGATCGACCAGGCGTACCGGGCGGCCACCGAGGACGACCGGCCGACGATGATCGTGGCTCGGACCGAGAAAGGTCACGGGGTCTCCGAGGTGGCCGACCGGGACGGCTGGCACGGCAAGGCGCTGCCGCCGGAGTTGGCCGAGCGCGCGATCGAGGAGCTCGGGGGCGTCCGATCGATCACGATCACGCCTCCCAAGCCCGAACCGTGGATGCCGGTAGGCGCGGGCGCGCCTGCCGGCGCACCCGCGCCCACCTACACCGATCCGACCGCCACCCGGAAGGCGTTCGGCGAGACGCTCGCGTGGCTCGCGGGCGAACGCCCCGATGTCGTCGTCCTGGACGGCGAGGTCGGCAACTCCACCTACACCGAGGACGTCGAGGCGGTCGCCCCCGAGCGCTTCTTCCAGATGTACATCGCGGAGCAGACGATGATCGGGGCGCAGACGGGCATGCAGGCGCTCGGCAAGACCGCCTTCTCCGCGACCTTCGGAGCCTTCCTGACCCGGGCCTACGACCAGATCCGGATGGCGGCGATCGGCCGAGCCGACCTTCGGCTGTGCGGCTCGCACGCGGGAGTATCGATCGGCGAGGACGGCCCGTCGCAGATGGCCCTGGAGGATCTGGCGGCGCTCCGGGCGATCCACGGCTCCACCGTCGTGTATCCAGCCGACGCGAACTCGACCGTCCGGCTCGTGACTCGGATGGCCGATCTGCGAGGCATCTCGTACATCCGGACGACCAGGGAGGCGACCCCGTCGCTCTACGGACCGGACGAGGAGTTCCCGGTCGGCGGCTCCAAGACCCTGCGCGATGGCTCCGATGTCGCTCTGGTCGCGGCGGGCATCACGCTCCACGAGTCCCTGCGGGCCGCCGATCGCCTCGCCGCCGGCGACGTCTCCGCTCGGGTGCTCGATTGCTACAGCGTGAAGCCGATCGACGCCACGGCTCTCCGCGCCGCCGCCGACGACATCGGCCTGATCGTGGTGGTCGAGGACCACCGCGTCGAAGGTGGCCTCGGCGACGCCGTGTTGGACGCACTCGCGGGCTCGGGGGACTTGACGGGCCGCGTGATCAAACTCGCCGTGACCGATATGCCGGGCTCGGGGACACCGGAAGAGCTGCGTGCCTGGGCAGGCATCGACGCCGAGGCGATCGTCGGAGCCGTGACTGGCGCGCTCGGCCGAGACCGAGATCTCTGAAGCTCTAGCTCGCCTCCCGCGCCAGGGGCCGTAGGCCACCCAACGACATGGCGATGATCTCCTCGGGCGGCACGGGTTTGGAGAAGTAGAAGCCCTGCCCCATCACGCAGCCGCGCTCCAGCAGGAACGCGAGCTCGCCCTCCGTCTCGATCCCTTCGGCAAGCGCCGTCACACCCAATCCTCGGGTGAGCTCGAGGAACGCCGACACGATGCTCTGGTTCTGCGGGTCGACGTCCACACCGCTCACGAAGGAGCGGTCGATCTTCAACACGTCCACCGGCATGTCTCGGATCCGGGCGAGCGACGAGTAACCGGTCCCGAAGTCGTCGATGGCGATGCGAAGCCCCCCCGCGTGGAGATCCTCGAGGATCGCCTGCGCTCTGTCCGGATCGGTCATCGCGGAGGACTCCGTGATCTCGACCACCACCCTCGAGGGGTCGACGCCTCCGTCACGGATCCGCTCGAGGATCCCCTTCGCCAGTTCCGGCTGCCAGAACTGGCGAGGCGAGAGGTTGAAGCTGATCGCGAGATCGATGTCCAGCTCCCGCCACGCCTGTGATTGGTACACGAGCTCCCGCACCACCCAGTCGCCGATCGCCTCGATCAGACCGAGCTCCTCGGCGACCGGGATGAAGTCCCCCGGGGGGATCATCGTGCCGTCGGGTTCTACCCAGCGGATCAGCGCCTCGACGCCCTGCATCCGCCCCGTCTCGAGCTCGAGGATCGGCTGGTAGTGGAGCGTCCAGCGCTGGCTCTCCACGGCCTTCCGCAGCCTCGTGACGAACCGGAGCTTCGCCGAGGAGTCGAGCGCGCCACGGTTGGACACCAGGTAGGCATGACCGCCCTTCTTCGATTCGAGCATCGCCGCTTCCGCGTTCCGCAGGAGGCTGCCCGGTTCGTCACCGTCCTGGGGGAAGAGGCTGATCCCGATCGAGGCCGACACGTAGAGCTCCGTGCCGCCCGCTCGGAAGGGGGCGGAGAGAGAATCCAAGATGCGCTGCGATGCGGATTCGGCTCTGGCCACCGCCGCCTCGACGTTGTCGCCATCGCGTTCGAGGTCCGCGAGCAGGAGCAGGAACGTGTCGCCCGAGCGACGGGCCACCAGATCAGTCTCGCGTGTCGCTTCGCGGAGCCGGCCGGCGACGACGTTCAGCACCTCGTCGCCTGCTAGGCGCCCGAGCGAATCGTTCACCAGCCGGAAGTCGTCAACGTCGACACAGATGACGGCGACGGAAGCCTCGTGATGCCTCGCCCGGATGATCGAGAGCTCCAGGAGCTCTTCGAACATCGCCCGACTCGGGAGGCCTGTCAGCTCGTCGTGGTAGGTCAGGAAAGCAACCTTCTCGTCACCCCGCTTCATATCGGTGATGTCGATCATCAGGCCGAGTGAGAACGCCGGGGCTCCCCGTTCGTCGCGGACCACCCTCGCCTCGTCGTGGATCCAGGCGAGACGACCGTCCTTGCGGTGGACCCGGTAGTCGAGCGAGAAGTATTCACCCGTCTCGTTGTGGCGCTGGTTCTCAGCCGCGGCGCGCGCGCGATCCTCAGGGTGGATGACCCGGAGCCAGAGATCGGCGTCGCTCAGCCATTCGTGCGGCGCGTAGCCGAACAGCTCCTCGACCTGGGGGCTCACGTAGAGCGTCGAGGCCGAATCGTCCAGCGCATCGATGTACGTCACGGCCGAGATGTGCTCGACGATCGATCGGTAGCGGTCACCCATGATCGCCTCGGCCGAGATCTTCCGTTGGCGCTCCACGTCCTCCGCGATCGCACCCGCCATCACACGCAGCAGCTCGACTTCACCAGGACTCCACACCCGCCCGGTTCCACAGTCATCCGCACCCAGGAATCCCCACCATCCGTCGACGAGGAAGATCGGGACGGCCACGATCGAAGCGGTTCCCTCTGCCGCGAGAACCCGCCGCTCGGAGTCGGGGAGCTGAGCGACCGAGCCCGTCAGCACATGGCGATCCCCCAACTCCTCGATCCATCGGGTGAAGTCGGGTGAATACGGATGCAGCTTCGTGCCCGGCGCATCGAAGAGGCCCCGCGTACCGTCTCGGAGCCACTCAGAGGTGAGATTCATCCACAGCCGTCCATCCGGGTCCCGGACGTTCTCGAAGACGTAGACCCGATCGGCGCCGAGCTCCCTCCCCACGTTCGCGAGGGACTCCGACAAGAGCGAGAAAGCCGTGGGGGCGCCCCGCACGGCGAGATCGGCCGTCGGGTCGGCGGCCGAGGACGAGCCCTTCGGTGCGTCCATATCCAGCTATCGGCGGCCGTGAGGGGCCGCTGAAGGAGACCCCTGTTACCCTTGCCGACCGATGGCTGACTACAGACAGATCCTCCACGAGCGCCTGTACGTCCGGGTGCCCGGCACCGACAAACTGCGGAAGACGGCGGCGGCGCGGCTGAAGCACCTGGTGGCGAACGGGTGGCGGGAGACGGAGCGGAAGCAGCAGCCCGACCACATCTGGGTGCGCTTCGAGCGAACCGGGCACGCGCCGATGCAGGCGAGGTTGCCCAAGAAGGCCCCCGAGGTCCAGATCGAGCGCCGCCCTCGGCGCGACAACCGAGGCGGCTCGTTCAGAGGCGGCCGACGCTAGCCGATACACCTAGGGCCGGACATCGTCCGGCGAGAGAGTGTCTCTTCCGGACGTCCTTCGGGTAGAATGCCCTAGCCGCAGACTCTGTGCGGCTCCCTCCCGTCGAACGAGCAAGTGAGGCCAGGTTTGAGCGTCGAGTTCATCACCCAGAGCGCCGGCCGACCCGGGCACAGGGACGCGCACGCCCACGCGGCACAGCAGCCCTTCACGTACCCGCTTCAGCGCCCCTACGTCGAGCCTGACTGGACCCGGCTCCCGGGGTACCGAGACGTCACGACCGAGCAATGGGAGTCCGCGCAATGGCAGCGCGCGCACACGGTCAAGAACCTCAAGGAGTTCAAGGAGGCGCTCGGCGACCATCTCACCGACGAGATGCTCGCCGACATCGAGCGCGACCAGCAGGAGCGCGCCACGATGTCGATGCTCCTGCCGCCCCAGATGATCAACACGATGGACGAGACCAACCTGCGCGCCGATCCCGTCCGTCTCTACATGGCGCCCGCCTTCACCGACCGGGACCAGGAGCACTCCTCCCACCCGTTCGCGTCGCGCGATTCACTCCACGAGGCCGACATGTGGGCCGTCGAGGGGCTCACGCATCGGTACCCCACCAAGGTGTTGGCCGAGTTGATCCCCACCTGCCCTCAGTACTGCGGCCATTGCACACGGATGGACCTGGTCGGCAACGACACGGTCCAGGTCCTGAAGTACAAGTTCGAAGCGAAGCAGAACGAGCGCTGGGAGGCGATGCTCGACTACCTGCGACGGACGCCGAGCGTTCGCGACGTGGTCGTGTCCGGCGGGGACATGGCCAATGTGCCGATCAAGCGGCTGGAGACGTTCGTGATGGGGCTTCTCGACATCGAGAACGTTCGTGACATCCGTCTGGCGACCAAAGGCCTGATGGGGATCCCCCAGCACTTCCTCCAGGACGAGGTGCGAGCCGCCGCGGAGCGGATGGCCTCACGCGCCAACGCGCGAGGCGTGGACATCGCCGTCCACACCCATGTGAACGCGGCTCAGCAGGTCACACCCCTGGTGGGCAGGGCGACGAAGGTGTTCCTCGACGCCGGGTTCCGCGACGTGCGGAACCAGGGGGTCCTCTTGCGCGGGGTGAACACGACGCCTCAGCAGCTCTTGGACCTTTGCTTCATGCTGCTCGATCACGCCAAGATCCTCCCCTACTACTTCTACATCTGCGACATGATCCCGAACGCTGAGCACTGGCGGACCGCCGTGTGGGAGGTCCAGGATCTCCAGCACTCGATCATGGGCTACCTCCCCGGCTTCGCGACGCCGCGGATGGTGGTCGACGTTCCGTTCGTCGGCAAGCGATGGGCTCATCAGGTCACCGAGTACGACCGGGTGCGCGGGATCTCGAGCTGGACGAAGAACTACCGAACCGGGATCGAGAGCGAGGATCCGGAGGCATTCACGCGGCGCTACCACTACTACGACCCGATCTCCACGCTCCCCGAGGAGGGTCGAGCGTGGTGGCGTGAGCAGGTCGCGCGAGGCGTCGACGAACTGATCGCCCAGCTGCAGCCGCAGCGCGCCTGACCGGGACGGCGCTGTTAGGGTCCCGGCGTGAGCCGAACCCTCACCGTCCTCTCCGCCCAGGTGGCGCCCGTCCCTTGGGATCCACCCGCGACGCTCGACAAGTTCGAAGATCACGTCCGCGTCGCGCGCCGCGCGTTCCCGGACGTCGATCTGATGATCTTCCCGGAGCTCTACCTCACCGCGATCGACGGGTTCACGTCGGGCGGCACCGGCGACTGGGAGCGGCGGGTCGCCGAGGAGATCCCCGGTCCCCTGACCGACCGCGTGGCGAAGATCGCCACCAGATCGAAGCGCTGGATCGTGGCCGGATCGATCTGCGAGCGACGCGGGAAGAAGGTCCACAATACGGCCATCGCCTTCTCGCCCGATGGCGAGATCGCCGCGGTGTACCGGAAGCTCTTCCCCTGGCGTCCCTTCGAGAACACGGACCCGGGCTCCGACCCGGCGCCGGTATTCGAGATCCCGGGCAAGGGCGTCGTCGGCATGATGATCTGCTACGACGGCTGGTTCCCTGAAGTCGCTCGGGGGCTCGCGCTCCAGGGAGCGGAGCTGATCGCGCAACCGACGGCCACGACGACCCCGGATCGCGAGGAGGAGGTGATCCTCGCTCGTGCGAACGCCATCGTGAACCAGGTATTCGTCTTCAATCCCAACATGGTGTCGACGTTCGGTCAGGGCAGGAGCGTCGGCGTCGACCCGGAAGGCCGGATCCTGTTCGAAGCCAGCGCCGGCGAAGAGCTCCTGGTCGAGGTCGTCGACATGGATCGTGTCGCCGAGGTGCGCCGCCGGGGCACCCGCGGAGTCACCAGGCCCTGGCAGCATTTCCTCGAGGGCCCCCGCGACGTGGTCCTGCGTCCCTACCACCCGCGGCCGACGACCTAGGGTCGTTCCCCGGCGCCGGCCGACACCCACCCTCTAAGGAGGAGTGATATTCGGCGGATTGGGGTCGATACCGGGCGGCCACTCGGGGAAGTCGTCGGGGAAGTCCCAGAAGCGATTCGTTGCGGGCACCTTTGCCCGGATCGCGGGCGACCGTGGGGACCGACCGAAGTCGAAGATGTGCTCGAAGTTGTGTGACCCACGGATGCGCGGCGTGAGGTAAGGCAGATCCCAATTATCCGCCGTGAACCGCAGCGGCGCGGAGAACTCGGTCAGCGCGTCGTCGATGTACCCCTGCTTCGCGTACGGGGAGATCACGAGCATCGGGACCCGGAACCCGAGCCGAACGCCGTCGACCTCCGGCGGCACCACGTGGTCGTAGAAGCCGCCCCACTCGTCCCAGGTGACGAAGATCGCGATGTCGTCCCACATCGGGCCGCGCATGACCCCGTTCACGATGTCCGTCACCCAGTTGTGGGCGTGCTTCGTGCTGTACGGCGGGTGATCGGAGAGCTGGAACAGCGGCGTCACCCAGGTCACCGATGGGAGGGCGCCGGCTTCGATGTCGCGCAGGAGGTCCTGGACCGGCCAGATGTGCTCGTCCCAAAGCTCCTCGTCGTGGTAGACCTGATCGATCGCCGAATAGGCTTGCCAGACGTAACCCGCTTGGCTCGGTTCCGCCGAGTAGTAGGCCCAGTCGATGCCGCGCTCCGAGAGCTGCTCACCCGTCGTCTCGAAGCGGAAGCAAGGGGGCTGCCGCGATACGTTGCCGGCCTCGTCTCGCACCTCCACGAACACGTCGTCGCCATAGGCATCGCATCCCCAGCTCTTGAACTTCCGGCCGTCGTTCAGGTGCTTGGTCTCGATATTCACGGGGGTATCCGTCGTGCCGCCGGCCTGGCCGGCGATGGCGAACAGGTGGTTGGAGAAGGAGGGGCCGGGAACTGATGCGAACATGTTGTCGCTCAGGACGAAGTCTTCTGCCCACCCATGGTAGTTCGGGATCTCGTGCGGATCGAACTGCGAGTAGGCGTAGAAACCGATCGGGCTCCTCCCGAAATCGTCCATCCGCCCTTCGTTGAAGTTGGCCGTCCAGTCGAACAGCTTGTGCGGCATGTCTCGCGGCAGCCATTCCGGACAGTCGATGAGCGGCACCTCACGCCCGCGATGCACGCCCACTGACGTTCCATTCGCGCCCGGGAATCGACCGAACATGTTGTCGAAGCTTCGATTCTCGAGCATGAGGTAGAGAACGCGCTTGATCGGCCACCTCGTGTCCACGGCTCTCGGCAGATGCCCGTATGCAGGGCGAGGTGTCGGCGCCGTGGAGATCCTCTCGCCGAAGCAAGAGGACAGGAAGAGCCCCGCAGCGCTTGCCGCGGAGCGGGTCATGAACGTGCGCCGCGTGATCCGTTCGGGAAACAAAGAAGCAGGAGTATAGGGGGAACTCGGTGGGGCATCGGGCCAGCATCGAGGTCGAACACTCCTGATGCGAGACACACCCGCCGAGCGCGGGTCAGCGGCCCCCTATCGAGCGCGTCGTACGGCGTAGCCCCCGATCGCGAGGAGCGCGACCGTCGCGCCGACCACGGCCCACCACGGCGACGGGCCGGGCGGCCCCGGCGCCACGCCCGACGGCTGAGTGAGGAACCGCTCGGTGGGCTGTCCGTCTCCCAGGAAGTCGCACGCGCGGCCGTCGCGCACGATCACCGTCCACCGGAGGCTCTCCAGTCCAGGTGAGGTGCCGGTGAGATCCTCGTCGTCGCTGAGCGTCCGCCCCGGCACCTGGATCGTCATCGAGCGGTCTTCGATGATCGGCGGGTTGAACACGTTCGTGCCACGTTCAGGAAGCAGGTAGATCTCGGTCCGGTGATCGACGGTCGCATCGACGCGGACCAGCCGGTTCACGTTGCGGTAGTAGGCGAACGACTGCACGGGAACGTCCGGATCCCGTATCACGATGTCCACGCGGAAGGGGTGGCCCGCAGGGTCCGGCACGATGAGTGGCTCGGCGAACGTGAGCTCCCACCGTGCGGAGGTTCCGAGCTCGACGATCTCGCCGTGCGCCTCAACCAGGTCGGGCGCCCCGGAGCCCGCGCCTCCGAGACATCCGGCCACATCGCCCTCGGGATCGGACGCGGCGATCAGAAGCGGGCTGATTGCGAGGAGCGCCACGAGGCGCGCCCCACCGGCGCGCATCACGCGCTCGGACAGTCCCGAGGCGGGATGATCAGTGGGTCGAGCCGGGGTTCCTGCGAGAAGTCGAAGGCCCCCGACAGAGGATCGGCCCGGCGGTCACGCCCCGTCATCGGCTTCAGCCCGTGGAGATCCTCGATGAAGCGCAGAACGGACGAGAACTCGTACACGGTGTCGTCGATGGAACCGCCGTCGGGATTGTCGCCACGCTTCGTCCACGGCGAGATGATGACCGCCGGCGTGCGCGGGCCCAGGCCCATGATGTCGTAGTGCGGCGGCTCGACGTGGTCGTAGAAGCCGCCGAAGTCGTCCCAGACGATCACGATCGCGGTGTTCGGCCAGAACTCGCTGCGCATCACCGCGTTGACGTACTCCGTGGTCCAGTTCTCGCCCTCGCACACGTTGGTGTTGGATCCCGGGTGCTCGTTGGGATGGCCCTCCGGAGGGATGAGCCACGAGACCGCCGGGAGCTCGCCCCGACGCACGTCCTGCAGGAACGTTTCCGGGGGCTGCACCTTCTCCCACATCGGGCCGAACCGCACGTGCTCGACCGCTTGCAGCGCGTTCATCCAGGAGTCGGCGTTCGCGTAGTACTTCCAGCTGATGCCCTTGCGCTCCAGCGAGTCCGGGAGAACCTTGATGTCGAAGCAGGTTCGCGTGGACTCCCAGTACGCGGCGATGCGGATCAGCTGGTCGGGCACCTCGTCGGTGATGTTCTCCTCGAGCTTCATGATGGCGGCCACGTCGGCGTCCGTGAGGTCCTCGACCGGGAAGCGTTTCGTGATCTCGGTGTTGTCGTCGCAGTAGTTCCCCTCCACGTTGGTCGTGGTCTTGTTGTCCACGATCCCGTAGGACTGGGCCGCGACGGTGTACAGGTGCTCCGGGAACGTGGGGCCGTACATGGACGTGAAGAAGTGGTCGGCGAGGACGAACCGATCGGCGTAGGCCCAGTACCCGGGAAGCGTGTCGCGCGAGTGCTGCGTGTAGCCGGTCATGTCCTCACCGAGCGGCACGCAGTTGTAGCCGTTCATCTTGCCGCCGTTGATGGAGTACAGCCCCGGTGCGAACGCGTGGCCGAGATCGTGCGGCAAGACCGACGGTGCCTCGGTCAGTTTCACGGTCGGCCCGTCCTCGAAGGTGCTGGCGCTGCAGTCCGCGATCGTGCCGCCTTCGGTGGCGCCCTCGGCCCCAGGGTAGGACCCGAAGTAGTGGTCGAACGACCGGTTCTCCTTCACCAGGAAGATCACGTGCTGGATCCGCTCGTCGCCGTTGGCCGGATCGGGCGATGTCGAGGGACTGTTGCTCGGGTTCGCGCCGGCACCGTTGTCCTGTCCCCGCTCCTTGCCGGCCGTTGGCCAGAACTGCCACGCCAACACCGCGCTGAGCACGACGACGAGCGCCCCGAAGGTCTGTCGACGCTGACGCACTCGGCTCCGGCGGACTGGTCTGATGATCGGCCCGGGTCGCACCGAGTCAGTCTATCCGGGCCCCACATACCCATCGAGGAGCCACACGCAGTCGCGCAACGACCCCCACGTACCTCCGTTCGGCGACGTGATTCACCAGCTCCCAGGGGTCGGGAGGGCCGAAGCGGCCACCGATGTCGTAGAGCTCCTCGAAGCCATCTTCGTATCGGATCAGCTTGAGGCCGGCCGTTCGCACGGCGATCCAGGCCGGGAGTTGGGCGTCGCCCGCCCATTCGAGGTAGACGGCTTCCGGGGGTTCGTCGAACAACGACCCCCGCTGCGACGTGATCGTGGATGCGAAGCTCGCACCGTCCATCGGTTCCGGGTGACCGCCGCGTGCGAGTTCGAGGATCGTGGGAGCCAGGTCGACGATGGACACAAGGATGCCTTCACCGGCCGGCGCCGCCGTGGGCGCGTGCACGGCGAGCGGGATACGGACGCAGGCCTCGTAGGGACACTTCTTGCCCTCCCACCGGTGCTCCCCGAACGAGTAGCCGTTGTCGGAGAGCACGAAGATGTAGGTGTCGTCGAGGCGATCCCCGAGCGCCTGGACGATCGCTCGCAGCGCTTCGTCGACGGCGAGCAGCGTCTCGTTCGCCTGTCGCTGGTCATCGATCCAGGCGGCGTGCTGCGCGGCGCTCGGCTCCGGGAGCTTGCGTACCCAGGGCGGCGCGCCACGCAGCACACTCGAGACGTTCGGAGAACGTTCGAAGGACAGCTCATCGAAGGCGTCCTCGTGTCGCTTCGCCGGGATCCAGGGGGCGTGGGGCGCGCTGGGCGCGAAGAGAAGGAAGAACGGCCGGGTGGTTGGCGAGGTCCGCACGAAATCGACGGCCTTCTCCGCCAACCAGTCGGTCGCGTACCGGCGCACGAAGACCGGGGATCCTTGGTCCACGGCGCGGAAGTCGCGGTAGACGGTCTCACCACTCTGGTTGCGCTTCGCGACGAAGCGGTCCCATCCCGGCGGCACGTAGGGGAGGCGCCCGAACGGGTAGCGGTTCAGGTACTTGCCGACGAGCCCCGTGCGATACCCGGCCTCGTGCAGCCACGTGGCGAGCGTTGAGGATTCGTCGAGGTGCCCACCGTCGCCGTTGTCCAGGACGCCGGTATGACGCGCGTACCGGCCGGTGAGCAGACTCGCCCTCGACGGGCAGCACAGTGGCGTGTTCGCGAACGCGTTCGGGAACGAGATCCAGCCGTCCTCGCCAGACAGTTGCCTCCGTAGCCAGGGCATCACCTCGAAGGTGTCCGCACGTTGATCGTCCGTGAGCACGACGATCACGTTCGGCTCTTCTCGGGGACGAACCTCCGAGACGGGCCACGCGAACCCAGAGCCGAGCCCCGCGAGCGCAACGAGCACCGCGCCCGCCATCCGGCGGCCGGGTGCGGTGGAGCTCACTCCTTCCGCACCTTCCAGATGTGCTCGGCGGGGAAGGCTCGCGCCCACTCGAGGGGCGCGTAGTCGTCGTAGGTCGTCGTGGCGTCTTCGTTCGGCCGAAGCTCGACGAGGTCCTCGATCGCGAGCCCGTTCGCCCGGAACAGCCGGATCCAGTCACCGTAGGTCAGCTGGAACTCGGTCGTGCGCCAGGAGGGGTCCGTGGACTCCATGGACCGCAGCCCGAAGTAGTCCGACCGCATCTCTCGCGTGGGTGGGAGCTCCTCCTCCTGCTCGCCCCACGCGACCCAGATCCACGGCGTGGTGCCGTTGAAGACGAACCGCCCACCGGGCCGCAACACGCGAGCCACCTCGGGCACTGTCAGGAACGGATCGGCGAACCCCATCACCCCGTGATCGCAGAACACGAGGTCGAAGGCCTCGTCCCGGAACGGAACTCGCTCACCGCTCGCCTGGACGATCGGGAACCGCACACCCGTCTCCTCGAAATGCGCCAGGCCGTGTCGCAGCTGCGCGAACGACAGATCCAGGCCGGTGACGTCCGCTCCTCGCATCGCGACCTTGATCCCGGACTGGCACCCGCCGCACCCGAACTCGAGGGCCCGGAGACCGCGGACGTCGCCGAGTGCGTGGATGCGGTCCTCCGGAACATCGTATGTGCCCCAGCCAAAGAGGTCCCATCGGTTGAGCTGCGAGCGATTGCGCCCCTGATACTCGTCGGCCTCGCGTTCCCAGTGCTCGCGATTCTTCCGGACGTGCTCCGTCGTCTCCGCCGTCATCGATCCAGCCACCCTCCGTCGCGATCGTGGCGGGCAGCCACGAGGCCGGCGGCGATGGAAAGGGCGATCTCCTCCGGGCGTCGGCCCCCCAGATCCAACCCCAGCGGGCTGCGGACGCGGCCGAGATCCTCGTCGCTGAAACCGCGGGTCCGAAGCTCCTCGACGTAGTGCGCGACATGTCGACGGGAGCCCATCACGCCCACGAACCTGACCGGCGAACGCAGGAGTGTGGTCAGCATGTCCGCGATGCCCGGTGCATCGTGGTCGGTGAACACGACCTCGTCGTCGGACCCGAGTCGCACGTCGTCGAGAGACTGGACGGACGGGTCGTCCTCGCGGGTGAGCCGCTCCGCCCGAGTCTCGAGCAGCAACACCTGCCGGCCCTGCCGCTCCATCTCGGCTTTCAGCGAGCGGGCCACGTCCGTGGCCGAGACCAGGACGAGACGAGGGGAAGCTCCATGCGGCTCGAGGTACACCTCGACGTCCCCCTGTTCGTGACGGAACGTGCGAACCTCCGGCTCGCCACGCTCCTGGACCTCCTCGGCCGCCTGGACGGCGGCCGCATCGAACTCCGCGCATCCGAGGGTGCCGTGCACCTCGCCGCCCGGCACGATCGACATCGCGTTGCCGACCGTACATGGAGGCGAGCCCGTGATCCGCACGGCCTTCGCCTCGACCCACGACGCGATCGGTGCCTCAGTGGACGGACGCGGACCGACATGGGGGCGGTGTCCCGTCGGGTGGGCGCCCACCCCGCCCCCCAAGAGCTCCATCGCATGTGGGATCACGGGCATCACCGAGGTGAGTGACTCCTGGACCCCCTTCGGACTCCCGGGGAGGTTGATGATCAACGTCGTTCCCAACGCTCCGGCCACGGCTCGGGAGAGCGCCGCCATCGGCGTGTGCGCGAGCCCGGTCGCCCTCATCAGCTCGGCGAGGCCCGGCGCCTCTCGCTCGATGACTCCGCGAGTGGCTTCGGGCGTCACGTCCCGTGGACCGAACCCGGTCCCACCGGTCGTGACCACGAGCCCGTGTGTCTTCGCCAGCTCTCGGAGGGCCGACTCGATGTCCGGCCGCTCGTCGGGGACCACCCGGCGATCCGACACGTCGAACCCCGCGTCGCGCAGGAGCTGCACGGCCACATCACCGGACTCGTCATCCCGGGTGCCGTGGGTGACTCCGTCGGAGACGGTCAGCACAGCGGCTCGTGTGGCTTCCACACGAGGAGCCTAGCGCCGCGAGGGAGTCGACCCGGCTCCACGGCGAGCTGAGCGACCGCCTTAGGATTGGACGGGGACGGGAAGCGGGCCGGCGTCGCTCCCCGTTCGACCACGGAACATGAAGGAGGCGCTCATGGACTGGGTGGACAATCTGGCCGCCGATCTCCATCTGGACGCCCTCTCCGCGCACGAGAAGGAACATCTCCTGTCCGTGTCGCGTGAGGTGGCACACAGGGTGGAGCGGAAAGCCACACCCTCGGCGATGTACGTGATCGGACTCGCCGTCGGCACCCAGATGGGCGAACGAAAGCGGGACGATGCGATCGACGACGCGGTCCACGCGCTCCTTCTTCGCCTGCCACCCGTCGAGGAGGACTGACCCCCGATCGACCGCCAGCGGTAAGCTGCCGGGATGAGCGACCGGCCCGTGCCCGAGACCATGCCCCTCGAAGGGCCACTCCTCGACACGTTCGGCCGCGTCGCCGACGACCTGCGGATCTCGGTGACCGATCGCTGCAACTTCCGATGCACGTTCTGCATGCCCGCGGAAGGGCTCACATGGCTCCCGAAGGTCGAGATCCTCACGTTCGAGGAGCTCACACGCCTGCTGGGGCTCTTCGTCCGGCTCGGCGTTCGCTCCCTGAAGGTCACGGGAGGTGAGCCGACCGTCCGGGCCGACCTGCCCGAGCTGATCGGGATGTTCCGGGAGGTCGGGCCCGATCTCGACGTGTCGATGACGACGAACGGCATGCTGCTCGATTCGCTCGCCGCTCCGCTGGCCGACGTGGGCCTTGACCGGGTGACCGTGTCCTGCCATTCCCTGATGCCGCACCGATTCGCAGAGATGACCCGCCGCGACGCGCTCGAGAGGATGCTGCGCGGGCTGAGAGCCGCGGAGGAGGCCGGACTCGTACCGATCAAGATCAACTGTGTGGTGATGGATGGCACGAACGACGACGAGGTCGTGGACTTCGCTCGCTGGGCCCGAGAGACCGGCTACGAGGTGCGGTTCATCGAGTACATGCCGCTGGACGCGCAGCATGCGTGGGAGCGCGAGAAGGTCGTGCCTGCGGCTCGCATCCTCGAGGCGATCGATGCCGTGCACCCCTTGGTGCCGGAGGGCCACGCCAACGAGCCCGCCACGACGTTCCGCTTCGCCGACGGCGCGCGAGGACGGGTCGGCGTCATCCCGTCGGTGACGGAGCCGTTCTGCGACACCTGCAACCGCCTCCGACTGACCGCAGAGGGGATGTTCCGCAACTGCCTCTTCGCGTTGGACGAGACGGATCTGCGCGGTCCCCTCCGCGCGGGCGCCTCCGACGAGGAGCTGGAACTCCAGATCCGCCGAGGCCTCTGGACGAAGTGGTCCGGGCACCGCATCAACCACCCGGACTTCGTCCAGCCCGAGCGCTCGATGTCGATGATCGGCGGCTGAGGGCGCCGCCAGGTTCTCGATCACCTCACCCGCGCGACACCGCATGTTCACCTCCGGCTGAGACGCTGACCTCGCCGAGAGGCCGCGCCCCCTCTCCGGCGCGGGGAGCCGGCCGCGATGCCGGCTCCCCGCGACCCCCCTTCGGGTGCCCGGGCCGACCCCCTAGAGGTTCTCGATCCGCAGCTTCGGCACGTCGCCTCGTTCGAACCCCAGGACCTGGGCGTAGAAGGAGAGCTCCGCCTCCAGCGCGGCCCGGGTCGACTCCGCCTTGCGGAAGCCGTGCTGCTCGCCCTCGAACAGCACGTAGGCGTGCGGCAACCCCTTCTGTCTGAGTGCCTCGACCATGATCTCCGCCTGGGAAGGCGGCACCACTCGATCCTCGGCGCCCTGGAGCAACAGCATCGGGCAGGAGATCCCGTCCGTGTGATGGATCGGCGACCGGGATCGGTACCGCTCGGCCTCCTCGGGATACGGACCGACGAGTGAGAAGAGATAGCGAGACTCGAACTTGTGGGTGCCGCCCCCGACGAACGATTCGAGGTCCGCCAGCCCGAAGTAGCTGGTGCCGGCCGCGAAGCCATCGTGCATCGTGAGGGCGCACAAGGTGGTGTAGCCGCCGGCGCTCCCCCCGGTGATCAGGAGCCGACCGCCGTCGACCTCTCCCTGCTCTGCCAGCCATCGCGCCGCGTTGATGCAGTCGGCCGTGTCGACGATGCCCCAGTTGCCGTTCAGTCGCCGCCGGTACGCACGACCGAACCCGGTGCTTCCCCCGTAGTTCACGTCCACCAACGCGAAACCGCGGCTCGTCCAGAACTGCGCCTCGAGGTCGAAGCCCGGCGTGGCCTCGGCCGTCGGCCCGCCGTGGCTCTTCACGATGAGCGGTGGCCGCTGGTCGTCCGGACCCGTTGCCTCGAGGCTCCGGGGCGGATAGAAGTGCGCGAAGGCGGTCACGCCTCCATCCGTCGGGAACTCGATCTGCCGCGGGATCGAGAGGTAGCCTTCGTCGACGTCCATGGACGATGACGACCTGAGCACGTCCATCGAACGCGCGGTCACGTCCAGGAGCACCACCTGGTCGGGGATCGACGGGCCTCCTCCGACGAACGCCACGCCGTCTCTCTCGACGTCGAGCTCGGGCCACATCGCAGAGTGCGGAACATCCACGTCGATCAACTCACCCGACTCCGGGTCCAGGATCGCGAGACGCTGAACGCCGTGGCTCCCCCGAACACATGCGATCCGCCCGTCGCCGAGGAAACCGTAGGCGGACATCCCGAAGACCCATTGGGGCCAGCCGAACTCCACCTCCGCGGGGTGCAGCGCATGCACGTGGCCGTCGCGCTCGCGGTACAGGTTCCACCAGCCGGTCCGGTCGGAGACGAAGTGCAGGTCGCCGGCCGGGCTCCACGCGGGCTGGAAGATCGACTCCTCGCCGGCCCGGCCTGCGACCTGCCGCGCGTTGTCGACGGAGCTGTCACCGCCGAGGTCGGCGACGAACACCTCACATCCGTCCCACGGCATCCACGGGAGATCCCACTCGAGCCAGCAGAGCATCGAGCCATCGGGTGAGATCCTCGGCGTGGAGTAGAGATCTCGACCCGAACGGATCGTCGTTGGCTCCGAAGAGCCGTCCGGTGGAATCGCGACCAGCTCGTTGGTGACGCGGGACGGATCGTCCGGATCGGGATGGCGTTCCCGGACGCAGATCAACCATCGCCCGTCGGGCGTGACCCGCCCGTCTGCGTACCGATCCCGGCCTCCCGACTCCGGTGTGATCGGCACCGGATCTCCAGCCGGGTCTTGGCGGTAGAGACGTTGATCGGCGAAGTTGGAGAAGAAGGCCGTGCGCCGGTGGATCAGATACGCGCCACCGCCGTACTCATGGACGGTGGTCCGGACGTTGAATCCTTCGGGGGTCAGCTCGACCGGATCGGAGAACGGGTCTCCCCGCATCAGCACCGATCTTCCTCCCTCGGCCGGCCTGCCCTCCTGCCAATACACGGAGCCGTCCTCGAGCCACGGCTGCGAGAGGGAGACGCTCCCGGCCGACACCTTCTCCGCGCTGATCGGCGACCGCCAGGTGCCGTACGGCGCAACCTGCGTCAAGCCGGGCGCCTCGCCACGATCACGCGGGTGAGCGGCAGGGCGCCGCCCTTCGTGCTGCGGAGGTCCCGGAAGCCCTCCCCTCTGAGCACCCCCTTCACGTGCGACACGCGGTCCGGGCTCACCTCCATCAAGAGCCAGCCGTTGCGCGAGAGCCACGCCGGCGCCTCACGAGCCGTGCGACCGATGAGCCCCAGCCCGTCCCTGCTGCGGTCGGTCAAGGTGTGCTCCGGCTCCCAATCGCGGATCTCCTCGGGCAGGTCTTTGAGCTCGCGCATCGGCACGTACGGCGGATGCAAGGTGACGACGTCCACGGTGCCCGCGAGCGACCTGGGGAGCCCTTCGAACAGGTCTCCCGTGATGAACCGCGCCCGCAACCGCAGGCGCTTGGCGTTCTTGCGCGCGAGCTTGACCGCGTCCGCGGAGAGGTCGGTTCCCACGACGGTCGCACGAGGCACCTCGTTCGCAACGGCGAGCGCGATCGTCCCCGCGCCCGTGGCCAGGTCCACGTGGAGGGGCCGGGACCGTTTCCGGAGACGCCTGGTCGCCTGTTCGGCCAGGAACTCCGAGGCGTCTCGGGGCACGAACACGCCGGGGCGCACCAGCAGCTCGAGTCCTCGGAACTCCGCGTATCCCTTGATGAACGGGATCGGCTCGCCGGTCGCGCGGCGACGGACGAGTCGATCGAACGATCGTCGATCCTCGGCCGACACTTCGTCTTTCGGGTCCGGCTCCTCGCCCACGACGTGCCACAGCAGATCCTCGGCCTCGATCCGCTCCCGTCCCCGTTGCCAGTGGTCGATCGCGGGCGAGGCCTTGAGGACCTTGACCGCGTCGTCCAGGACCTTGCGTGCCTTCAACGTCGGAGCATCCTATCGATTGACGGTCGCTACACTCGTGGCCATGCCACGTGCCCCATCCGCGGGAGACGCGAAGCCCGCGAAACCCCGGCGTCCTCGCGTCAAGAAGACGCACCGTCGGAGTCGACATGAGGCTCACCGGCGACCGGCTGGTGGTGCAGCTGCCGGAGAACGGCGAGCGGAAGTCCGCGAGCGGCCTGCTGATACCGGCGACCGCGGCGCCCGCCCCTAAACGCCTCGCCTGGGCCGACGTGCAGCTGGTCGGTCCGGACGTGCGGGTTGCCAAGCAAGGAGATCGGGTGTTGTTCCTCCCGTCCTCCGGCTTGGAGGTGGAGCTGGAGGGTCAGGAGCTGATCCTGCTCAGAGAGCGCGACGTGCAGGCGGTGACGTCGCCTCCGGCTGCAAGCTCACGCGCCGACCGGACGCCGGGCCAGTACCTCTAGCCGGGCAGGAAGCTCAGGCGCACCCGCCGGACATCGTTCTCGCGGTTCGGATCGATCAGGACCACCGACTGCCATGTCCCCAGCACGAGCCGCCCACCGCTGACGGGAAGCGTGAGCGAGGGTGCCACGAACACGGGCAGGAGGTGGTCCCCGCCGTGGCCCACGGAGCCGTGCCTGTGGGCATAGCGGTCGTCTCGCGGGAGCAGACGATCCAATGCCTCGATGAGGTCCTCCTCGGATCCGCTCCCGGTCTCCATCAACGCCAGACCCGCGGTGGCGTGGGGAAGGAACACGTGCACCAAGCCATCGGTCCCCGCTTCCGCCGCGAACGACCGGACACGCTCCGTCAGGTCGACCACTCGGCGGCCGCTCGTATCGACCTCGAACTCGGCTGCATCCATCCGTCCCGACGGTACAGCGGCCAGCGCTCATCGACGCGGGCTGTGAGTAATGATGTAAGCTCGATTTCACGCTACACAAGGAGGCTCCACATGGAGGAGTTGAGCGGATGGTTCGCGGGGCGGATCCCGGCGGACTGGTTCGTGGGAGCGCCCGCGGTGAGCGCCGATCGCGAGGAGATCATGGTGACCGGGACCCTCTCCGAGCCCGAGCTCCCCGCCGATGCCGGCCCCGAGGCCCGAGAGGCAGCGCTTGGCCGCGCGGGTCTCGGGCTTCCGGGAGGACACGCGCGGGAAGCGCATGCGCATCGCCGATGAGGCCCAGCGACGGTTCGGCCGCAAGGTCAGCTGGGGAGCCTCATGCGGCGACCTCACGGCCGCGTTCACGACCCTGTCGGTCCCGGCGATGACCCGGCTCCGAATGGACGAGCGGCGCGTGCTGGACACGCTGATCGAAGCGGGGGTCGCGCGAAGTCGGAGCCACGCCCTCGCGTGGTGCGTCCGGCTGGTGGCCGAGCGCCAGGAGGACTGGCTGAAGGATCTCCGAGAAGCGCTCACGAAGGTGCACGAAGTGCGCGGGGAGGGCCCGACCGACTAGCCTCACCCCCGGTGCTCAAGTTCCGCGCGCGGGGGGCCGACGTTGAAGTCATGGCCAAGAGGGGACATGGGCTTCGCCGTCGCCTGACACAGGTCGTCGTGTTGACCCTGGTTGTGACGCTACTGCAGGCATCTGGTGGCCGGCTCAGCACAGGCGACGCCGCCTTCGTGGACAGACGGGGAACACGGCAGCGGCCCGGCTCCGTTCCCGGCTGTGCCGTCCCGCACCGAGCGTCTCCGAGCCCCATCGCCGCCCTGGAGCGACCTGGAACCGGACGACATGTGGGCGAAGGCCGCGATCAACCACGTCGCCCGTGCCAATAACTGGATGCGCGACGTCGGGCCGGATCCCGACGGCAACTGGCGATTCAAGCCGGACAAGTTCCAGACGCGCAAGTTCTGGGCACGCGCGCTGGTTCGAGCGTTCGCACCGGATGCGGAACCGGACCCCATGACCTTCTCCGATCTGGACGCGGCCAGATCCGTTCCATCGGTGGGCAGCGATCGCGGTCCAGCAAGGCTGGATGGCTCGCGGAGCCGCCCGCAACTTCGACCCGGACGACGCGGTGACGGCACGAAGCGTCCATGGCTCCCTCGTCCGGGCGCTCGGCCTGAGATCGACCGCCTCCGCCCTCGGGAGGCTGGCGACGGCCGATGGCTACCGGTTCGACACGCCCAGGTTCTTCGGCGTCAACCTGCTGGCGCTGAGGCTCGGGCTCCGCTTCAACAACAAGGTCGACGAGTCGCAGGACGTGACGCCGAAAACGAGGCTCCGACGCAAGCAGGTCGCATGGTCCCTCTACCGTGCGACCACTCTCGAGTGCCTGGGTCGTGCCCTACCTTGAGGCTCAGTACGCCGGGATGGTCCTGCCGAAGATGGGCGCCGCCCGCCGATCGATCGTCGACTGGGGAGTCCGCTACGTCGGCTACCCGTACATCTGGGCGGGCGAGTGGGGGTTCAAGTCGACGCCCCCCGCCGCCTTCGGAGGCCAGCCCGGTCCGGGGTTCGACTGCTCGGGCCTCTCATGGTGGGCGCTCCGAGCCGATGACGGCGTCTACTGGGAGATCTCGCCGCCCCGTCCTTACGAGGGCTGGCCCCTCCCGCAGCGAACGTCGTCGGAGATGTCGAGGGTGACCAGGACGAGGATCAAGTACGTCGACCTGAAACCCGGGGACCTGATGTTCTACGACGGCGACAGCAACGGCACCGTGGATCACGTCGACGTCTTCGTCGGCAACGGATGGGCACTCGATTCCTCGAGCAGCGTCGGCGGCGTGACGCTGATGTGGGTGGAGACCGGCTGGTATCGGCAGCACTTCGTGCACGGCCGGCGCGTTCTCCCGACCCCGAAGCCGAAGCCTTAGCCGGCCTCGATCGCTCCCTGCAAGATCGTCCTCTCTTCATCCGTGAGCGGGCGACTCCGCCCGGTCTCGGGGTCCCTCGCCACGATCACGGATTCCGCCTCAGCGGAAAGCCTCCCATCCGCGGCGAGCACGCGCTCCGCGGTCCGGACGCTCGAGGATCCGAACCCCGTCACACGGCAGCTCACCGTCACCTCCCGGTCGTTCTGCTTCAGCTCGCTCCGGTAGTCGATCGCGACGCGCGCGATCACGAAGTCCCATGCATGCTCGCCGAAGAGGTTCTCGACCAGACGATCGCGCGCCTCCTCCAGGTAGTTCAGGAAGACCGCGTTGTTGACGTGGCCGTACGCGTCCACGTCGCGCCAACGGATCGGGATCCTGACCTCGGCCGTCACAGGCGGTAACGGTAGCGGTTGCAGGAGATGCGAGGGGCCGGCGCGCCTGCGGCGCGCCGGCCCCTGCGGACCATCAAGATGCCCGAAGGGCTAGAAGTCCATGTCGCCACCGCCGGGCATGGCGGGGGCGGCCTTCTCCTTCTCGGGCTTCTCGGCCACCACGGCCTCCGTGGTCAGGAACAGCGCCGCGATGCTGGCGGCGTTCTGCAGAGCCGAGCGGGTCACCTTCGCGGGATCGACGACGCCGAACTTGAACATGTCGCCGTAGTCGCCGGTGGCAGCGTTCAGGCCCAGGCCGGGATCCATCGAGCGCAGCTTCTCGACCACGACGCCGCCTTCGAGGCCGGCGTTGTGGGCGATCTGCTTCACCGGCTCCTCGAGGGCGCGCCGGACGATCGTGGCGCCGGTGAGCTCGTCACCTTCGAGATCGACCTTGTCCAGAGCGCCCTGGGCGTTGAGGAGCGCCACGCCGCCTCCGGCGACGATGCCCTCCTCCACCGCAGCCTTGGTCGACTGCACCGCGTCCTCGATGCGGTGCTTCTTCTCCTTGAGCTCGACCTCGGTGGCAGCACCGACCTTGATCACCGCGACGCCGCCGGAGAGCTTCGCCAGCCGCTCCTGCAGCTTCTCGCGGTCGTAGTCGGAGTCCGTCTTCTCGATCTCGGACTTGATCTGGTTGATCCTGCCCTTGATGTCCTCGTCCTTGCCGGCGCCTTCGACGATCGTCGTCTCGTCCTTCGTGACAACGACCTTCCGCGCCTGCCCCAGCAGATCGAGCGTGACGTTCTCGAGCTTCAGGCCGACCTCCTCGGAGATCACCTGGCCTCCGGTGAGGATCGCGATGTCTTGGAGCATCGCCTTGCGGCGGTCACCGAAACCGGGGGCCTTGACGGCTGCCGACTTGAACGTCCCCCGGATCTTGTTGACCACGAGGGTGGCGAGGGCCTCACCCTCCACGTCCTCCGCGAGCACGACGATCGGCTTGCCGGTCTGCATGACCTTCTCGAGCAGCGGGAGCAGGTCCTTCACGGCCGAGATCTTCGAGTTGGCGATCAGGATGTAGGGCTCCTCGAGCACCGCCTCCATCCGCTCGGGATCGGTGATGAAGTACGGCGAGATGTAGCCCTTGTCGAAGCGCATCCCCTCGGTGAACTCGAGCTCCATGCCGAAGGTGTTGGACTCCTCGACGGTGATGACACCGTCCTTCCCGACCTTGTCGACCGCCTCGGCGATCTTCTCGCCGATCTCGGGGTCGGCCGCGGAGATCGCACCGACGTGGGCGATGTCGTCCTTCGAGTCGACCTCCTTCGCGGAGTTCTTGATGGCCTCGACGGCCAGCTCGACCGCCTTCTCGATGCCGCGTTTGATCGACATCGGGTTCGCTCCGGCCGCCACGTTGCGCAGCCCTTCCTTGACGATCGACTGCGCGAGGACCGTCGCCGTCGTGGTGCCGTCGCCGGCCACGTCGTCGGTCTTCTTGGCGACCTCCTTGACGAGCTCGGCGCCGACCTTCTCCAACGGATCCTCGAGCTCGATCTCCTTGGCGATCGACACGCCGTCGTTGGTGATCGTGGGCGCACCCCACTTCTTCTCCAGGACGACGTTGCGGCCCTTCGGGCCGAGCGTGATCTTCACGGCGTTCGCCAACTGGTCCATGCCCCGCTCGAGCGCGCGCCGCGCGTCCTCGTCGAAGCTGATGAGTTTGGGAGCCATCCGGTCGTGACCTCCTTCTCGGGTTGTGGAATCTGCCACCAGCCTTCACAGGCTGGCCTTCCGACTGCTAGCACTCGGGAGACCCGAGTGCTAAGGATTCTAGGGGCCTCTTCACACGAGTGGCAAACGGGATCGACCCCTCCGTGGGCGAGCCGCCAGCCCCCTCGGAGGCATATCCTCTGCCCGCATGAGCTCGCGGCCCAGCTGGACCCTCCGATTCACCCATCCGACGATCGAGCAGGTGGCCTGGGCGTCGGCGTCGCCGGACCACCTCGCGGCCGTGACGACCGAGGAC
This sequence comes from uncultured Actinomycetota bacterium, assembly GCA_963778505.1. Taxonomy (GTDB): domain Bacteria; phylum Actinomycetota; class UBA4738; order UBA4738; family HRBIN12; genus JAJNBA01. The sequence continues at coordinate 187,261 of CAVZUH010000002.1, forward strand.
GGCAGCACGCAGGCCTGGGCGTGGAACCTGCGTTCGGACGAGCGGCGGCGCATCTCGCACGGCGGCGTCGGTGCAGAGGAGGCGCACATCGTCCCCGACGGGTCGGGCATCGTGTGGTGGTACGACGAGGTCGGGAACGAGCGGGGGCGCTGGATGGTGTCGCCCTTCGAGGGTGGCGATGCGCGACCGCTTTTCCGAGGCTTCCACGACGAGTGGATGATGGGCCTCTCGCTGATCGAGGGCGGCATGGCCGCCGGCTTCGCCACCGACGAGGACTACCGGGTGTTCGTTTCCGTTGGGGATGAGCCCCCGCGCGAGCTCTACCGGAACCCGAAGCCCGCCGGGGTTGGAAGCGAATGGCCCCAAGGCGGCGGCGGACTCTCCCCCGACGGCGCATTGGTCTGCATCCACCACTCGGAGCACGGAGACATCGACCGGCAGGCGCTGAGGGTTCTGGACAGCCGGTCCGGCGAGACCGCGGGCGACCAGGTCGACCCCGAGCTGCGGATGGAGGCGGTGGCCTGGTCGCCCGCGCCGGGAGCCCGGCGGCTCCTCTTCACGCAGGAGCGGACGGGCATCGAGCGCCCGGCCGTGTGGGACCTCGGCACGCGGGAGCGGGTCGACCTGGCGATGGAAGACGTCGCAGGCCCGGTGATCCCCCAGGGGTGGACGCTCCGACGGCACTCGTGTCCTCGCGCACAACGACCCGGGCGAAGGTGTCAATCGTCTCCTCACGGTGGATCCGAGGTCGGGAGCCTTCGAGGAGGCAGCCGTCCTCGAGGGCACGATCCACGAGGCGGGCTTCCGTCCCGAAGGCGAGCTGTGGTTCCGGGGAGACTCGAGCGTCGAGCCTCCATCCGTTCGACAGGCAGGCTGGGGTTCCGTCCTCCGGCTGCCGATCGATCCCCCTCCTCCGCGGGACCCGAAGTCGCTGGCTCTCGTGGACGAATCCCGCCGGCGACGTCATCAACGGATTCATCACGACGCCCACGGGCTCCGGCCCGTTCCCGACGATCGCGTCGATCCACGGAGGGCCCGAATGGCACCACACCGATCTCTGGGATCCAGGCCTGCAGGCGTTCGTCGACGAAGGGTTCGCCGTCCTGCAGGTCAACTATCGAGGGTCGACGGGTCGTGGCAAGGCCTTCCGAGAAACGCTGAAGGGAAACATCGGTTTCCCGGAAACCGAGGACGTCATGGCGGGGATCGATCACGTCGTGGAGGCCGGTATCGCGGATCCAGGAGCACTGTTCCTCGAAGGCTGGTCGTGGGGCGGGTACCTGACCACACTGATCGCCGGCCTCCACCCGGATCGCTGGCGGGGAGCGTGCGCGGGGATCCCGGTCGGGCGACTACGTCGCCGCGCACTACGAGAGCGCCCCCCCGCTCCGCGCGTGGGACGTCGCGACGATGGGAGGCTCGCCCATGGATCTTCCGGAGCTGTACCGCGAGCGCAACCCGATGACCTACGTGGACCGGGTGGAGGCTCCCATGCTGTTGATCGCCGGCGAGCACGACAGCCGGTGCCCGCTCGGTCAGGTGATGGTCTACGCACATGCGCTCCGAACGCGCGGGCACGAGGTGGAGGTGCACCTCTACGGGGGAGGACACCACGCGCTGCAGGTGGAAGAGAAGATCGCGCATGCGCGGATGACGATCGACTTCTTCAAGCGCCACCTCGCGCGGTGACCACGAACAGCTGCCGTTTCACTCCTCGGCCGAGGAGGTGTCCGACATCTCGCGGATCTGCTCCACGATCTCGGCGTTCGCCAGCGTCGTGACGTCGCCGAGCGGACGACCGTGCGCCACGTCGCGGAGTAGCCGCCGCATGATCTTGCCCGACCGGGTCTTGGGAAGGTCTGCCGTGAAGATGATGCCGTGAGGTCGGGCGATCTTCCCGATCTTCGCAGCCACGTGCTCACGAAGCTCCTCCGCCATCGCGTCGTCCCCCACGTACGCGGATTTCAGGGTGACGAACGCGACGATCGCCTCGCCCACCAGAGTCATCCGGCTTCGACACGACCGCGGACTCCGCGACCTTCTCGTTGTCCACCAGGGCAGATTCGATCTCGAAGGTGGACAGGCGATGACCGGCAACGTTCATCACGTCGTCGATGCGTCCGAGGAGCCAGAAGTACCCGTCCTCGTCGCGCTTCGCGCCGTCACCCGCGACGTAGATCTCCGGTCCGTACTTCGAGAAGTAGGTCTGGACGTACCGATCGGGATCGCCCCAGATGGTCCGCGAGATCGCCGGCCAGGGCCGCGTCAGAACCAGATAGCCTCCGCCGCCGAGGGACGCTCTTGCCCTCCTCATCGAAGATGTCCGCCTCGATGCCCGGGAAGGGGAGCGTCGCCGAGCCGGGCTTGAGCACGGTGATCCCCGGGAGCGGGCTGATCAGGATCGCGCCCGTTTCCGTCTGCCACCAGGTGTCGACGACCGGCGCGCGCTCGCCACCGATCACCTTCCAGTACCAGACCCACGCCTCCGGGTTGATCGGTTCGCCCACGGAGCCGAGGAGCCGTATCGAGGAGAGGTCGTGCTTCTCCGGGTACTCCGTTCCCCATCGCATGAACGCCCGGATCGCCGTCGGCGCCGTGTACAGGATGGTTGCTCCGTACGTCTCGACGATCGACCACCAGCGATCCTTGTCGGGCCAGTCCGGGGCTCCCTCGTACATGATCCCGGTCGTGTGGTTCGCGAGCGGCCCGTAGACGATGTAGGAGTGCCCGGTGACCCACCCGCAGTCGGCGGCGCACCAGAAGACGTCGTCGTCGTGGATGTCGAAGATCAGCCGGTGCGTCGCCGCGACCTGGGTGAGATACCCGCCGGTCGTGTGCGCGATCCCCTTCGGCTTCCCGGTGGTGCCGCTCGTGTAGAGGAGGTACAGGATGTCTTCCGCATCCATGTTCTCGGGCGGGCACTCCGTCGGACTGGTCCGCGACCAGGTCGTGGTACCAGACGTCCCTGCCCTTCGTGAACCCGTGTTCGTTCCCGCAGCGCCGCAGCGTGATCACGTGCTCGATGCTCGGGCAATCCTCTGACCGCCTCGTCCGCGTTCTCCTTGAGCGGCACCACCTGCCCCCGGCGCCAGGCCCCGTCCGCGGTGATCAAGACCTTGGCCTCGGCGTCGTTGATCCGGTCGCGAAGTGAGTCCGCGCTGAAGCCGCCGAACACCACCGAGTGCGGGGCGCCGATCCGGGCGCAGGCGAGCATCGCGATCGGCAGCTCGGGCACCATGCCGAGGTAGATGTTGACCCGATCGCCCTTCTGCACGCCCAGGGATCGGAGGCCGTTGGCGAGTCGGCAGACCTCGTCAAGCAGCTCCTGATAGGTGACGGCCCGTAGATCGCCAGGCTCCCCCACCCAGTGATAGGCGACCTTGTCGCCGCCGCCCGCCTCCACGTGCCGGTCCAGGCAGTTCACGGAGGCGTTCAGGGTGCCCCCCACGAACCATTTCACGAAGGGAGGGGTCCACTCCATCACGGTGTCCCATCGGCGGGTCCAATCCAGCTGGTCCGCCTGCTCGGCCCAGAACGACTCAGGGTCCTGAGCGGCGCGATCGTAGATGGCCGGATCCGAGATGACGGCCTGCTCGACGAAGCTCGGAGGCGGCGGGAAGATCCTCTTCTCCTCGAGGAGCGCCTCGATGTGCTGTTGAGGATCGCTCACCGTGCTCGCCTCCTTTCCGCTTTCGGCACGCCCCTGGCTCGCCTCCGGGCTGCCTGGTGGCTCCCTCTCGGGCTCGGAGCACCAATCGTACGGGAGCCGCCCTGTGACGCGCGAGCCCTGAGGTGCTTGCATACATGGGAGGACAGAGCCACCATCGTGCTCGGAGCCGCCCATCGAGGCGGCTCCGGAGCACGAAGGGGGAAGGGAGGAAGTAGTGGCTCAGTACGAAGCGTATTGCGTGAAGTGCAAGGCGAAGCGTCAGTTCGAGGGGACGGTCGTCACCCTGAAGAACGGGCGGAACGCGGCGTCGGGGACCTGTCCCGTGTGCGGCACCAAGGTCATGCGGATCCTCGGCAAGGCGGACGTGGCGGCTTCCTAGGGACGAGACAGGAGTTGCTCGGGGCTGACCAGTACGAGCCCCGGGGTCATCCGACGGTGGCGGGCCGAGAGGTCCGCCACCGTCGTCTCGGCGAACACCGTCTGCACGGCTCTGGCAACGTCGGCCCAGAACCCTTGCAGCCCACAGCGTGCGTCCTGGAAACAGGTGTGATCGGAGGGCTCGAGGCAGAACATCGGGAAGATCTGCCCTTCGATCGCGTCGGCGATCTCGGCAACGGTGATCTCCTCAGCCGGCCGGGCGAGCCGGCACCCTCCGCCTCCGCCACGGAAGCTCTCCACCAAGCCCGCCTTGGAGAGCGCGCCCAGCTGCTGCTCCAGGAATCGAACCGGGATCTGCTGCCGGGAGGCGATCTCCCTCGCGGGGACGAGTACTCCCGCATGCGTGCCATCCGCCAGCTCGATCATGGCGCGCATCGCGTACTCGAGTTTCTGGGAGACCTTCAGCACGGCGGAGTCCTTTCGCCCGACGAGCGTAGGAGGGGCATCCGGCGCCGTCAACGCCCCTCGCGTCCCCAGAACGCCCAGATTCCGGGTATGCAGGCCCTCCACGCTCCGAGCCGATAACTCAATCGATGTAGGTTGAACGGCTTCCCCCGAAAGGAGGACACAGAGAGATGAGTCGCGTGCTGGTCGTCGACGACGAGCCTGATGTCCTCCTCCTGTGCAGGCTCAACCTGCAGCAGCGGGGGCATGAGCTGCTCGAGGCGACCGATGGGAGCACCGCCCTGGAGCTCGCCGTGGAGCGGCACCCCGACGTGGTCGTGCTGGATCTGATGATGCCGGGCATGAACGGCTACGAGGTCCTCGAGACCCTCCAGAACGACGAGCAGAACCTCGGACATCCCGGTCCTGGTGCTCACGGCGAAGTCCCTCCGCGCGGATCGCGAACGCTCCCACATGCTCGGCGCCTCGGGGTTCCTCACGAAGCCGTTCCTGCCGAGCGAGCTCTGCGACATGGTGGAGTCGCTGGTTCCCATCGAGGGCGGCCCAGGCTGATCGACCGGTCAGGCGGTGCCGGCCTGATCCTCACCCAGCACGACGACCACGTCCGCCGATTCGTTCACGACGTCTCGCAGCGTCCGCCGGCAAGGGTTCGACGGGGACGCCGCCGAGGTAGGTGTCCGAGAGCAGCTTGGCGTCCGCTCGTTCTGAGCCGGTTGCCGTCCCGCCGGAAGTACACGATCGAATCGACGACGGGTTTGGTCGGGGCGTCCGCCGGCTCCCCCGCCCGCAGGTAGCCCTGCTCTTCCAGCATGATCTGGAAGTCTCCGGCGTATCCGGCCTGCGAGGTTCCGTTGAGCACCTGCACGAGAACGCCCTCCTGGTTCGGGACGACCGACTGCTTCGGAGACGGAGTGGGCGAGGGGCTCTCGCTGGCAGAGGGGCTCGGTGAGTCTCCTTGTGCCGCCTTCGACTCCTGCTCAGAGAAGCCATTGACCAGCACGGCGATGCCTCCGATGACCAGGGCGATCACGATCGCGAGCCGAGCGAGACCTGGATTCACGCGCCCATCCTACCGGCCGATCCGGGTTCAGCTCAGACGCGAAGGCCAAGGCCCGAGGCGGTCCGGGCCCGCCGCCGCACCTCTCGGACGCGGCGTAGCCGTCGAACGAGCATCGGGTCGTAGATGAGGGCCTCGGGCCGGTCGATGATCCTGTGCAAGAGCTGGTGATAGCGGGATGGGGAGAAGCCGAACCGTTCGCGGATCGCGCGCTCCTTCGACACGGTCAGCTTCCACGCCTCTCTTTCGAAGTCCAGGACCTCCGTGGATCGCTGGTCCAGACCCGACAGCGGATGCGCCTCGCGCCGTCTCTCACCCATGCATCGAGGGTAGCCCGAGCGAGGTCCCGTTCAAGCACCGCGGCTCGCCTCCCGACACTTGGAGGTGGGAGCATGGGGGCGTTGAGGGAGACCCGTCGATGACACGAGGAGAAGGCGTCGAAGAGCGAGCCGCCCCAGCGGCCGATCACCGTTTCGTCGCGCAGCTCGACATGTTGCACAGCATGGCCGCCGCACTGGCGAGCCTGGACGATGTCGAGGCGATCGGTGCGGCGATCACCGAAGAGCTCCGAACGATCCTCGACTACCACAACTGCCGCGTCTACGTGATGCAGGGCGATGGAGAGACGCTGATGCCCGTCGCGTTCCGAGGCGAGATCTTCTACGAGTACGAACACGAGACGATGGAGGAGCTCATCACCCAGGTCGGCGAAGGCATCACCGGCTGGGTCGCGGAGCAGCGCACCTCGTTGCTCACCCCCGACGCGAGACTCGTCCCGTTCGCCGTCCAGATCCCCGACACCGACGACATCCTGGAATCGATGCTGGCCGTTCCGATGACGGTGGGCGAGGCGGTACAGGGTGTCATCGTCCTCTCGAGCCTCGGCTACGGCGCGTTCGATGAGGAAGACCAGCGTCTGCTCGAGGTATTGGCATCGCACGCCGCGATCGCGATCTCGAACGCGAAGCTGCTGCAGGCCGAGCGAGAGGCGGCGGAGACGTCGTCGGCTCTCCTCGGACTCTCCAAGCAGCTCACCCAGCTCCGGTCTGTCGGCGACATCCTGCAGGGAGCGATCGAGACGGTTGCCTCGCTGATCGAAGCTGCGGCCGTCGCTTTCCACGTCCGGGAAGAACACAGCGGTGACTTCCGACTTGCTCGGCTTCTGACGCTCGACGCAGAAGCGATCCGTCCGTGGCAGGAGATCGGCGATGTTCCCGAGTCGGTCGCTGCATCGGTCGTATTCGACGACGACGAGCCACGGGTCTTCCCGCGCGATCCTCCCTTCGGGCGGGGCGGGGACTACCTGGTGTCGAAGGAGCCGCGCGAGGTGCTCGTCGCCCCGGTGACCTGGGAACCCGACGGAGCGGGGACGATCGCGGTCATCGGACGGGATGGCGACGGGATCTTCGGGGATCGCGAGCTCCGGCTGATCCGCGGGGTCGCCGACCTCACGTCGCTCGCGCTCGGCAACGCCAGGCGGATGTCCGAGCTCGAGCGATTCCATGAGCTGGTCGCGGGACTGAACGCAGCCTTCTGGGAAGCGTCGCTTCCCGGTTTGGAGTTCACGTTCGTCGCCGGCGCGATACACGACCTCCTCGGTGGCGACACCGAGTCATGGCCCAACGAATCTCGTCCTTGGGGCGCTCACATCGACGAACGCGACCGCGAGGAGGCGCTGGCGGGACTGCAGCGCGCGATCGAGAGCGGCGCGGGCGAGGCCCTCGAGTATCGCGTTCCGAGCGGCGACGGGTCGCCACGTTGGATCCGGGACCAGATCCACGTGATCCGTAGCCGAGGAGGTGGACCCAAGATCCTCAGAGGCCTGATGGTCGACATCACGGAACACAAGCGTGCGGAGCGAGCGCTGCGCGCGAGCGAACGGAAGTACTCCGATGCCTTCAAGCGCGAACGAGAAGCAGCGCAACGTCTTCGGATGCTTGATGAGATGAAGAACACCTTCTTGGAGGCCGTATCCCACGACCTCCGCACGCCCCTCACGTCCATCCTGGGCTCGGCCCTGACGCTCGAGCGCTCGAAGCTCGACCTGCCAGGCGACGACGCGCTCGACATGGTGGGGAGGATCGCAACGAACGCCAGGAAGCTCGAGCGGCTGCTCTCCGACCTGCTCGACCTCGATCGACTCCAGCGCGGGATCGTCTCACCGAAGCGACGGTCGACCGATCTGAAGGACTTCGTCCAACGAGCGGTCCAAGACATGGACACGCGAGGCCGCGTGCTCGAGATGGACGTTCAGCTCGGGAACGTCCAGATCGACCAGGCCAAGACGGAGCGGATCCTCGAGAACCTCCTGTCGAACGTCATGCGACACACGCCCACGGAAGCGAAGATCTGGGTGCGCGCCCGCCCGCAGGACGACGGCGTTCTGTTCGTCGTCGAAGACGACGGACCAGGGGTGCCGCCGGAGCTGCGCGAAGCGATCTTCGAGCCTTTCCGACAGGCGCCGGGGCCTACCTCCGTCCACTCACCCGGGGTCGGCATCGGACTGTCCCTGGTCCGTCGGTTCGCGGAGCTCCACGGAGGCAATGCCTGGGCCGAGGAACGCGCAGGCGGCGGGGCATCCTTCCACGTCTTCTTGCCGGGTTCCTGACACATACCCGACGACGACGCCCGGCGCGATCCAGTTCGGAGCCGGCGGTCGGACTCGAACCGACGACCTAGCGATTACAAGTCGCTTGCGCTACCACCTGCGCCACGCCGGCCGTAGCAGAGTCTAGCGGGGCGGCTGCCCGGTCTTGAACACGAACCCGTAGGTGATGAGCGCGTAGAGGACGAAGGCGTTCAGGGCCAGGCCGAGCAAGCCTGAGCTTCCCGCGCTTCGAAGCTGAGCCAGGCCGGCTACGATCGCCAGCGAACTCAGCACGATCCCGAGTACGCGACCCGCCGGTCGGAGCCGCAGCACCAACCAGCCGGCCAGGAGCGCCAGGCTCCCCTGTACGACGAGTCCGAGTGCGGCGATGCGCTCGAGATCACCTTCGAGGAACGGGAGATCGATGTTGACCCTGCCTCCGCTCGCCCACAGCAGCCCGGCGATCAGTGAGAACGCCCCGGCGACCATCAAGACAGCCGCGGCGCCCGTGACGGGCCCGGGCCGGCGCGGGCGCCCGGTCATCGGCGTCGGCGTTGGCACGCCGGTACGGTTGAGCGGTGGAGGCGGGAGATCGCTCATAGGTTGGGCCGCCTGGGGCGGCATGATCGAGCCTAGTCATGGTGCCGTGGCAGGGCAACGACGCGAGCCGGGAGCACGAAGCCGTAGAGGACCGCGGCGAGGGCTGCGGAAGCGTTCAGCGAACCGATACGACCTTTCACCGGCAGCGCCACCAAGAGGTCGCAGCGATCTCGGACCAGCCTCGACATGCCGGTCCCCTCGGAACCGATGACCACCGCGACGCGACCGTCGGGACACGGCGCATCGAAGATCGAGCGAGTGGCACTTCCCTCGAGGCCGACCACGGAGAAGCCGACCTCCTGAAGCCGGGCGAGGGCTCGAGCGATGTTGGCGACGACGGCGTGTGGCAGATGCTCCAAGGCTCCCGCGGACGCGCGTACGGCCGCGGGCGTGACCCCCGCCGCGCGCCGGGTTCGGGTCACGAAGGCCGCGGCGCCGGCCGCCTCCGCGGTCCGCGCCGCGGCGCCCAGGTTCTGCGGGTCGGTGATCCCGTCCAGGACGACGACGATGGCATCAGGCCCGAACGGGAGGGTGGCCAGGTCTCGTTCGCCCATCGAGGAGCGGACCGCGCGGCCCCCGACCGTCCGCGCCACGACCCCGCGATGATCGTCGGCCAGGCGGTCCAATTCGCGCCGGTCCGTCGCGCGGACGGGCACCTTGGCGGCGCGGGCCGCCTCGCGGACCGCTCGCAGACCTTGCGTGTCGCGCGCGCCGACGGCGACCAGCACCTCTCTGACCTGTCCCGCTCGGAGCGCCTCGACGACGGCACGCCGCCCGGAGATCAACCCGTCGCTCACCCGACCACCGCGAGCGCGAGGCATCCGATGCCGTTGCCGACCAGCCCGAGCCCTTCCGGACGCGTGGCCTTCACCGACACGCGATCGACCGGGATCCCCGAGATCGCAGCGAGGCGGTCGCGCATCTCGCGCCGTCTGGGCGCGATCTGCGGACGCGCGCACACGACGGTGACATCCATCGACACCGGCGCGCGTCCCAGCTCCGAGAGGATGCGCAGCGTTCGACCGAGCAGCTCTTCCCCCCGGATGCCCGCGGTCTGGGGATCGGTCTCGGGGAAGTGCTCACCGATGTCGCCCAGGGCCACGGCACCGAGCAGGGCATCGGCGACCGCATGACACACGACGTCACCGTCAGAATGTCCCGACAGTCCGTCTTCCCCCTCGAACAAGAGTCCTCCGAGCCACAGCTCACCGCCGGCCGTGAAGGGATGCACGTCGAAACCCAGGCCGACGGCGGCTTCAGTCACCTCCGCCCACCATCCTCCGATCCGCCTGCGCCAGGTCGGCGAGCGTGGTGATCTTGACGTTGGCCGGATCACCCGGGAGCGCGCGAACGTCGAAGCCCGCCCATCGGAGCATGGACGCATCGTCGGTGAAGGAGGCGCCCGCCGCCTCGGCCTTCGCGTGCGCCTCCCGCAGGACGGTCGTCCGGAAGGCCTGCGGCGTCTGGCCGAGCGAAAGCTCCTCTCGAGGCACCGCGCCCTGCACGACCTCCCCTCGGACGCGAAGCACGGTATCCGTGACGCTCAACACGGGGACCGCCCCGTCGGCACCGCCGCCCACCGCTTCCAAGACCCCTTCGAACAATGCGGGCGGCGCGAATGGCCTGGCAGCATCGTGCACCGCAACGACTCGGACGGTATCTGGGATCTCGCCCAACGCCGCGCGCACCGACGCCTGACGCGACTCCCCTCCCTCCACGAACCGGACGTCGGAGCCGAGAACCTCGACGCAGGCACGGGCTCGCTCTTCCCAGCCAGGCGGGAAGGTCACCACGAGCCCACGCACCAGGGCAGAAGCGGCGGCGGACGCGGCGGCGACCCCGAGGATCGGCCGACCGCCGATCGGGAGGAATCCCTTCGGCTCCACGGCGCCCACTCGACGGCCGGCGCCGGCGCCCAGAAGGATCACGATCGCGGAATCGGGCTCCACGTTCGAAGCATCGCAGACCGAAGCAGGTCAGGCGCCGGCGCCGGCGGTGGCGGCCGCCTCGCCCGTCAGCGCGGCGAAGATCATGCGGCCGGTCGTGGTCTGGATCACGTTCGTGACCCGCACCTCCACCTGCGAGCCGATGCGCTCGGCGGCCTGCTCCACCACGACCATGGTGCCGTCGTCGAGGTAGGCCACCGCCTGTCCGTGCTCACGGCCCTCCTTGACCACCCGGACCGAGAGCTCATCCCCCGCGGTGTACGGGACACGGAACCGGGAAGCGAGGGCGTTGATCTGTGCGACCGGCACTCGGAGGGCCTCCGCGACCTTCGCCATGTTGTGGTCGACGGTGATCAGCTGGGCACCGCGCTCGCGCGCGAGGCGCACGAGGGCGGCGTCGACATCCATGACGCCCGCCTCCTCCACGAGCTGGAACTGCACGGTGGGCGCCTTCTGGAGCTCGACGAGCATGTCCAGGCCACGTCGGCCGCGCGACCGTCGGTTCGGGTCGGAGGAATCGGAGATCGCCTGGAGCTCGCGGAGTACCCCTTCGTGCAGAAGGATCGTGCCGCCGACGAAACCGGTCGCGACCAGGTCGGCCACCCTGCCGTCGATCAAAGCGCTGGTGTCGAGCACGTGAAGGTCCCCCCGTGTCACCCCGGCCGCCCGCGGCTTGATCCCGACGAGACCGAAGATATCTTCGTACTTCGCCTGACCCAATCGGTACCCGACGGTGCCCACCGTGAGGTAGAGGAACACGATGGCCGGCCATGAGGCGGACGCGGGCAGGAACAGCAGGGGAACCATCATCAGCGCGGCCACGAGCAGCCCCACCACGAGTCCCACGACGCCGCCCGCCAGCACCGCGGGCGGCTTCCTACCGAGCTCGGTCTCGAGGCCGCTCACGGCCCGGAGCGTGAGACGTCCGAAGACCCCTCCCACCACGTAGCCGATCCCTGCACCGACGAAAACGAACAGGAGGGCGCGACTCGTGCTGGTGGTGCCGGTGGCCTCCCCGATCCGAGCGCCGGCCGTCGCGATCAGTGCGACGAAGATGAGGCGGACGCCGCTGGCGACGCGCCCACGGACGTCGCCGCTGGTGCGACCCGGCTCGTTCTCCATCGCGATGCTCACCCCGCCTCGGAAAGCTCGATCGAAGGGCCACGCTGACCCCTTCACGGGTCATCGGCCCATGCGGCACCGCTCCTGAGTCCCCCGCCTGGAACGGTTGGGATCGGGGCGCCGTCAGGCCTGCGCGGCCAACTTCACGCCGTGAGCACCGTCCAGGACATCGTCGATCATGATCTCGGCATCCTCTTCGGACTTGCCGGCGGCGTGGGAGAGCTCCGAGATGAGTATCTGGCGCGCCTTGTGGATCATGCGCTTCTCGCCCGCGGAGAGCCCCTTCTCGCGGTCTCTGATCGAGAGGTTCCGGAGCACCTCGGCGACCTCGAAAGGGTCACCCGAATGGAGCTTCTCGAGGTTGTTCTTGAACCGACGGCTCCAGTTGGCCGCCGAGATGGTCTCGGCCTCGGTGAGGACCTTGAGGATCTTCTTCACCTGAGCCTTGCTGATGACCGGTCGGAGCCCGACCTGCTCGGCCGAATCCACCGGCACCGAGAGCGTCAGGTCGCCGTAGACCACGCGCAGCACGAGGTACTTGCGCTTCTCTCCGAGGAAATCCTTGTCCTTCAGCTCTTCGATGACGGCCGCCCCGTGCTCGGGATGGACGACGGTGTCTCCCTTACGGAACGCGGACAAGTGGTTCCCCCTTCGCGAGTGGCGGGCCTCCGGCCGAACCGTGGCCGGCGAGACTAAGAGATTAACACGGAACCCCTCTCACCCGCAACCCAAAACTGCAGGTCAGAGGCTACTTTCGCATATCCGATCGGTCCCGTGGAGATATGGTTCGATCACTCACGAAGCCTTGCGTCGTGCCCCCGTGACCCGATTCTGTGCCCAGGCCAGCGCCTCGGACACGTCCCGCACGGGAACCAGTCGAGGATGTCGTTGCCGCTCCTGACCAGGGGCGGCGAATACGATCCCACATCCTGCCGCCTCGGCAGCGGCCAGCCGCTGCGGCATCGCGGACGCGGGACGCACGAGCCCCGTCAGGGATACTTCGCCGACGAAGGCGGCCCCTTCCGGCGTGGGCACACCCGAGACGGCCGAGGCGAGCGCCGCCGCAACCGCGAGGTCGGCGGCGGGATCGTCGACACGCATCCCCCCCGAAGAGGCCCCGAACAGCTCGGCCCGCCCGAGGCCGTGGCCGGCGCGGGCGAGCACGGCCGCCATGAGCTGGAACCGGCGCCCGTCGAGCCCTGTCGTCTGCCGGCGGGCTGGGCCATCGACGGACCCGACCAATGCCTGGACCTCGACGGCGAGGGCCCGCCGCCCCGCGAGGGGGAGAGCGACGGCCGCTCCGGGCACCCCGTGACCCGATAGGAGCACACCCGCCGGATCGACCTCGTGGAGCCCGCCGGGACCCATCTCGAACCAGGCCGTCTCGCCTTCGGCGCCGAACCGGTTCTTCCCGCCCGAGAGCACCCTCAGGCCGGATCGCGGGTCCCCTTCGAACATGAGCACCACGTCGACGGCGTGCTCGAGCGCGCGGGGACCGGCGAGATCCCCATCTTTGGTCACGTGCCCGGTCATGACGACCGTGATGCCCTCCCCTTTGGCCATTCCCACGAGGGCGTCCGTGCAGTTCCGCACCTGCGCCACGCCACCGGGCATCTGAGAGGCCGATGGATCCCGCACCGCCTGGATGGAGTCCACCGCAAGGAGGAACGGTGCTCGATCACGAGCCGTTCCGAGCACGGCGGCGAGGTCGCGACCCGGAGCGAAGGCCACCGCGTCCCCTGTGACGCCGAGTCGCCGGGAGCGGGCCGCGACCTGGCCGTGGGATTCCTCGCCGGACACGAGCAGGCACGGCCGTCCCGACTCCGAGAGGCGAGACAGCAGGTGAAGCAAGAGCGTGGACTTGCCGATCCCCGGCTCCCCGGCCAGGAGGATGACCGAGGCCGGCACCAGTCCCCCACCGAGCACACGGTCCAGACCGTGGATGCCCGTCGTCACTCGGGGTTCGGTCCCGGAAGGGCCTCCGAGCGAAACGACGGGGGACACGCTGCCGGCCGTCCCGCCGACGGAGCTCTGGATCGTGCCCCAGGCGGCGCAACCGGGACAACGGCCGACCCACTGGCCGACCTGTTGACGACACTCCGAGCAGGCGAAGATCGTCCGGGGGCGGGCCATGACGTCCGACCTTAGCCACCGGGAGTGACACCTCCTCCGCAGCCGTGTCGGAGCCTGCGGATACCCTCCTTTGATTACGACCATCGGCCCAGATCTGCACCCGGCGGTGTGAGATGGGACCCCCTCGGCTACGAGTTGCGTCAGAAGTGCCGATAGATGTTCTTGTCGCACCTGTTGATGCTCTTGGCGAAGGAGGAACGGTCGTGGACGTCGTGCGGATCAGCGGCGGAGACGCCGGTTGGGATCAGGGTCTCAACGGGCAGGCGCCCGAGCTCGCTCACGGAACCGAACCGGTCGAAAGCGTTTCCGACCGAACCGAGTTCCCCCTCGTGCTCGTGACCTGGCGCGATGCATGGTTCGATTTCGACGAGCCGGACCCCCAGGACGCTCGCGCCGACTATCTGGTGAGCACGGTGGGATTCCTCGTACGGCAGGGCCCTCGTTTCGTCTCGGTCGCCCAGGAGGTCCTTCCCGACGGCGACGGCTTCCGGGCGGTCACCCACATCCCCGTGGCGGTCGTGGAGAAGATCTCACCACTCCACGAGCCAGGCGAGGCGGAACCGAGCGACCTGGTCGCCGGGTAGCCCGTATACTCGCTCCGCTCGGCGTGGAGGTCGCGCCGACGTCGAAGGAGGGATGGATGATGACTGTCTGCTCGGTCACCGTTCGCGCGTTGCGCCCCTCCGTCTCCCGCTGAGCCGTCAGGCTCGGGCGCGGTAGCTCCCGAAGGACGCGGCGTTCGCGCACGTCCGCATCCCGACGAACGAAGGAGCAACCGCGTTGCATGACGAAGTCTTCGAGCACTTCCTCGACGAAGGGCTCATCGAACGGGTCATCCGGCCCATCAAGAGCGGCAAGGAGGCGAGCGTCCATCTTTGCCGCGCCAACCCGCGCACGACCGGTGAAGAGCTGGCGGCACTGAAGATCTATCACCCGCTCGACCGGCGGGATTTCCGGGACGAGTCCATCTACCGGGACGGCGAGTTCATCAAGGAGCGGCGGATCCGCGTCGCCCTCGACAAGAGAACGAGGTTCGGCCGCGAGGTGCAGGGCGGCATCTGGGTGAATCGGGAATGGGAGACGCTCCAGGCCCTGTCCGAGGCCGGGGCACCGGTGCCACGGCCGATCGAGGTGGCTGACCGGGCGATCCTGATGTCGTACATCGGCGACGAGGACGAGGCTGCGCCGGCAACTCCATCGGTACCGGTCGCGCGACCATTCGGAATCCGTGGAGCTCCTCGAGCAGTGCATACGCGCGATCGAGCGCATGTTGTTCCATGACGTGATCCACGGTGACTTGTCTCCGTTCAACGTGCTCGTGTGGGAAGGACAGATCTGCGTGATCGACCTTCCGCAGGCCGTCGACCCGAAGAAGAACCGGCACGCCGAGTCATTGCTCGCTCGCGATGTCGCGCGGTTGTGCGAGCACTTCGCCCGCCGGGGGATCGTCCGGGATCCGACTGCAACCGCGGCCGATCTGTGGACGGCGTGGACGTTCGCAGACCTCGTGCCGGAGGAGCTTCGCCCGCTCCTCTAGGCGGCGGTTGAGCCCTGCCGTGACGTGGGCGGATACTGCCACATGCCCGAGCGCCGGATCGCGACCGTGCTCATGCTCGACGTGGTCGGGTCGACCCACATCGCAGCTCAGCTCGGCGATGCCCACTACCGGGAGCTTTCCTCGCGCTTCAACCGGCTCGTCCGGGCAGCGCTCAAGCGCTTCGGGGGGAAGGAAGAGGATCGACGCCGGCGACGGCTTCTTCGCCACGTTCCCCCAACCGGACCGGGCGATCAGATGCGCTGGAGCGCTCGCCGAAGAGGTTCGCACACTCGGCATCGAGATCCGCTCTGGCATCCACACCGGCCAGACGGAGGATCAGGCCGGCAAGACTCACGGCATCGCGGTCGTGATCGGGGCCCGGGTGATGTCGCTGGCCGATGCCGGTGACATCTTGGTCACGAGCACCACGAAGGAGCTCACGACCGGTTCCGGTTTCGGATTCGAGGACTTCTCCGCTCACGAGCTGAAGGGTGTGCCCGGCACCTGGCAGGTCTTCGCGGTGACGGCGGTGGACGGCGCCGAGCGGGGGCGTCCGCTTCGGGCGACGGAGGCGGCCGAGCGTCTCTCGACCATCCAGCCGCCGACCGGCCGCTCCCGGCCGCGCCGCCCGACCATCGTCGTCGGTGGCCTTGCCGGCCTCGTTACGATCGGAGCCGTCGCCTTCGCCGCCACTCGCGGCCAAGAGCCCGAGGAGCCGGCCCGCACCGCGTCCTCCGAGCCACGCTCGGGAGCCGTCGTGCAGGTCGATCCCGAGCGGGAGCCACCCATCCTGAAGTCGATCCCAGTCGCCGTCCCGAGGGTGCGCACGCCCGGCGTCACGCTCCCCACCTCGGCCCACTCGATGGTGGTGGGCCAGGGGGGTGTCTGGACCGTCCGGTTCGGATACCTCTTCCACGTCGACCCCTCACGCTTGGAGGTGCGAGAGCGCCTCACGCTCGAATTTGGGATCTCGTTCTCGGTCAACCTCGCGGAAGGCTCGGACAAAATCTGGGTCGCGTACGACGGGGGTCTCGACGAGGTGAACCCGGCGACCGGTGAGCAACGGGAGGCGATAGGTTGGGTGAGCGCCGCGGTCGCCAACGACGTCGCGTTCGGCGCGGGTTCCGTCTGGCTCGGTGGCAGCGACGGCCGCCTGGTCCGCTTCGATCCGGCGACCGGCCGGGATCGGGCTCGAACAGGCCTCGACCCGATCGACGCGATCGCGTTCGGCCACGGGTCGGTATGGACAGTGGACACCGTTGGTGGAGCGGTGACGAGGTACGACCCCGGGACGATGCGACCCGTCGAGGAGATCGTGATGCCAACAGCCGCGGACTACCTCGTCTCGGGCGACGTGGCCGTGTGGGCGCTGTCCCAGAGCGTTGGAACGCTCTCCCGGATCGACCCCGCGACGAACGACGTGAGGTACCAGGTGCAGGTGGGAGCGGATCCCTCCGGCCTCGCGGTCGGCTCCGGAGCGGTGTGGGTCGGCGACGAAGACGGGATCATCCGACGCGTAGACGAGGACACCCAGCAGGTGACGGAGATCCCGTTCGGTGCCGAGATCAGGGCTCTGGCCTTCGACGACGAGACGGGCACCCTCTGGGTCGAGGTCGCCTGACCTCCATGACGGCACCTGGAACTGCTCGGAGGATCGAGGAGATCGTGGTGTCGCTCCGGTTCGAGTAGGCGCCTCGGATGCCGAGAAGCCCGGTTCCCGAAGAGGGACCGGGCTTCGGCCTTCGTGCCGCGCAAGAGGCGCGGCGGTGACGCGGGCTCGACCTACTCGGTCGAGCCCGCGAGCTCCACCGGCGGCGTGTCCGGGGGCATGACACCCGCCCCGTGCTCGAACGTGATCTCGCCGTCGAGGACGTCGACGATGATCGTCTCCCCCGCTCTGAACTCCTTGTACAGCAGCTTCTCGGCGAGCGGGTCCTCGACCAGCTGTTGGATCGTCCGTCGAAGCGGCCGGGCGCCGAGCGCCTTGTCGTAGCCCCGCTCCGCCAGCAGCGTCTTGGCCGCGTCGGAGAGCTCGATGTCGACGTCCTTGGACTTCAGCTGCTCTTCGACACGGCGCATCAGCAGGTCGACGATCCGCTTCACGTCCTCGATCGTCAGCGAGTGGAAGACGATGACCTCGTCGATCCGATTCAGGAACTCCGGCCGGAAGGAGCGCTTGAGCTCCTCGGTCACGTTCTCCTTCATCTTCGTGTAGGTCACGGCGTCATCCCGCGCAGCCATGAACCCGATCCCCACGCCCTTGGCGATGTCCCGCGTGCCGAGGTTGGACGTCATGATGATGATCGTGTTCTTGAAGTCGACCTTGTGGCCCTGCGCGTCCGTAAGGTGCCCGTCCTCGAGGATCTGGAGCAGCGTGTTGAACACGTCGGGGTGGGCCTTCTCGATCTCATCGAAAAGCACCACGCTGAACGGCTTGCGCCGGACTGCCTCCGTGAGCTGCCCACCTTCCTCGTAGCCGACGTAGCCGGGAGGCGAACCGATCAGCCGCGAGACCGTGTGCTTCTCCATGTACTCGGACATGTCCAGCTGGATCAAGGCGTCCTCGTCGCCGAACAGGAACTCGGCGAGTGCCTTGGAAAGCTCGGTCTTCCCGACGCCCGACGGACCCAGGAAGATGAACGAGCCGGACGGGCGGCGAGGGTCTTTCAGTCCGCTCCGGGTACGGCGCATCGCACGGGAGACGGCGGAGATGGCCTCGTGCTGGCTGATGATCCGCTTGTGGATCTCGTCCTCCATGCGGAGGAGCTTCTCCGTCTCCTCCTCGGTGAGCTTGAAGACGGGGATGCCGGTCCAGACCGAGAGCACCTCGGCGATCTCCTCTTCGCCGATCTCGGAGAGGACGTCCATCTCGCCGGCCTTCCAGCGCTGCTCGCGGCGCTGACGCTCCTCCTGGAGCTGCCGCTCCTCGTCGCGGAGCGACGCGGCGCCCTCGAAGTCCTGCGCGTCGATGGCGGATTCCTTGCGCAGTCGGACCTCGGCGATCTTCTCGTCGACCTCGCGGACGTCCGGCGGAGCGGTCATCCGGCGGATCCGTGTGCGGGAACCCGCCTCATCGATCAGGTCGATCGCCTTGTCCGGCAGCGATCGGTCGGCGATGTAGCGGTCCGCGAGGTTGGCGGCTGCTACCAGCGCGTCGTCGGTGAAGCTCACGCGGTGATGCGCCTCGTAGCGGTCGCGGAGGCCCTTCAAGATCTCGATCGTGTGGGGGACGGTCGGCTCCTCGACCACGATCGGCTGGAATCGCCGTTCGAGCGCGGCGTCCTTCTCAAGGTGCTTGCGGTACTCGTCGCGCGTCGTGGCGCCGATCGTCTGGAGCTCGCCACGGGCGAGCATCGGCTTGAGGATGCTGGCGGCGTCGATCGCACCTTCCGCGGCGCCGGCACCTACGAGCGTGTGGAGCTCGTCGATGAACAGGACGATGTCGCCGCGAGTCTTGATCTCCTTCAGCACCTTCTTGAGGCGCTCCTCGAAGTCCCCGCGATAGCGGGAGCCGGCGACGAGCGCGCCGAGGTCGAGCGTGTAGATCTGCTTGCCCTTGAGGGTCTCGGGAACCTCTTCGCGGACGATGTCTTGGGACAGGCCCTCGACGACGGCGGTCTTGCCGACGCCGGGTTCGCCGATCAGCACTGGGTTGTTCTTGGTCCGGCGCGACAATACCTGCATGACACGCTCGATCTCCTTCTCGCGGCCGATCACCGGGTCGAGCTTGCCGTCTCGCGCCAGCTGGGTGAGATTGCGCCCGAACTGGTCCAGGACCATCGATCCCTGGCCGCCGCCTTCCTGCGAGCCTGAGACCTGCTCGCCCTTGCCGGCGGTGTACCCCGAGAGGAGCTGGATCACGGTCTGCCGGACCCGGTTGAGGTCGGCGCCCAGCTTCTGCAGCACCTGGGCGGCGACGCCCTCACCTTCGCGGATGAGGCCGAGCAGGATGTGCTCGGTGCCGATGTAGTTGTGGCCGAGCTGCAGCGCTTCTCGGAGTGACAGCTCGAGGACCTTCTTGGCGCGCGGCGTGAACGGGATATGACCCGTGGGCGCCGCCTGTCCCTGCCCGATGATCTCCTCGACCTGCTGGCGAACCGCCTCGAGCGAGATGTTGAGGGACTCGAGTGCCTTGGCAGCAACACCTTCGCCCTCGTGGATCAGGCCGAGCAGGATGTGCTCCGTCCCGATGTAGTTGTGGTTGAGCATCCTCGCCTCTTCTTGGGCGAGGACGACCACCCGCCGTGCTCGGTCGGTGAATCGCTCGAACATGCCCTACATCCCTCCAGGCGGCGACCCGTCCGTCCGGCCCCGAGGATCGTCGGACCCCGTCCTACCCTCGAGGTGCATGAGGCGCCGCTCGATTCCAGTCGCGGCGCCTCTCTGCACGCAGTATACCCAGCGTCCCCGATACGCCAGCACGCCTCGCGACATCCGTTCCGCCCTCCCGGGACCCGTCCGGTTTCCGGACCCAATTCTCACCCCTTCTTCTTCGGAAGAAGTCGGCCCGGGGATGAGTCCGACTTGGGGGGAGCCGCCACATAGACCTTTCGGACCAGACGAATCACCCGGAAGACCGTTGGCACGGGACGAGCCGACTGGCAGCATCGTGGAACAGCTCCTCGTGTCCCTGCACGGGAGCCCTCCCCATCGCTTCGAGGTCGGGCTTGCCAGTCCGGGCCTATGGCGAGGCCGGTTACAACCAGGTCCGGCCGGAAGGAGAGCGAGACCGTGCGAGTGCTTGTCGTCGACGACCACCCAGCATTCCGGAATGCGCTCGCATCGGCGCTCCGCCTCGTCGGCGACATCGACGTCGCGGGCGAGGCCACGGGTGGTGAGGACGCGTGCGTTGGGGCGAAGGAGCTTCAGCCCGATGTCGTCCTCATGGACCTGTCGATGCCGGACATCTCCGGGATCGAGGCGATGCAACGGATCCACGCCTCCGCACCGGATCTTCCGGTCGTGATCCTCACCGCGCACGCGGACGAAGGGGTCGAACGCGCCGCGCGCGGTGCCGGTGCCTCCGGGTTCGTCGCGAAGGGGAGAGGCCTCCAGGACATCCTCCAGGTGCTCCACGAGGTGACCGCCGACGAGCGGTGACCGCCCGGGTAGGGTCCCGGCGTGGGCTGTCTGATCGTCCTGTTCGTCCTCTTCGTTCCCCGCACGATCATGGTCGTGCTATGGCTGTTCTCCGACTACCTCTCGACCGCGTTCGGAACCTGGGTGTGGCCTCTCCTAGGGTTCTTCGTGCTCCCGACCACGACATTGGCCTACGCCGTGGCTCAGAACCGCTACGGAGGCGTGAAGGGCGTGGGACTCCTATTGGTCATCCTCGGCGTGCTGGTCGACCTCGGCGCGATCGGTCGCGGGGGCAGAGGAGCCGGCAAGCGCTGGGCGCGAAGCCGCTAGATCGAGGGGAACGTGACCAGTGTCCCGTCGCTCAACCGGCGGGTTCGGGGCGGTGCGTGGGGAACATGATGAGATCGCGGAGCGACGGCGCGTCCGTGAGCAGCATCAGGAGCCTATCGATACCCATGCCGAGTCCGCCCGCCGGCGGCATGCCGTGCTCGAGCGCCCGGAGGAAGTCCTGGTCGAGCGGATGCGTCTCCTCCACGCCCGCCGCCTTGAGTTGCTGTTGGAGCTCGAATTTCGCCCGCTGCTCCAGCGGATCGGTGAGCTCGGAGAACGCGGTCACGAGCTCGACGCCGCCGATGATGAGGTCGAAGTGCTCCGTGAGCTCAGGGTTCGATCTGTGGGGCCTCGCCAGCGGAGACACCTCCCTGGGGAAATCCAAGACGAAGGTCGGCGCCACGATCGTCTGCTCGACGAGCTTCTCGAACAGCTCGACCACGATCTTGCCCGGGCCCCAGACGTCGTCCACCTCGACTCCGTGTCGCTCCGCGATCGCCCGCAGATCGGTGCGATCCATCGTGATCTGCTCCCCCGTCGCGGTCGAGACGGCGTCGAGCATGGAGAGGCGGCGGAACGGCCGGGCGAGATCGACCTCCCCGTCGCGCCAGGGGATCGTGAGCCGGCCGGGTTCGCGACCCATCACGGGGTTCACGGCTCGAGCGCTCTCACGAACGAGCACCTCCGACAGCTCCATCATCGTCGTGTAGTCGCCGTAGGCCTGGTAGGCCTCGAGCATCGTGAACTCCGGGTTGTGATCCCGGTCGATACCCTCGTTGCGGAAGTTGCGGCCGAGCTCGTACACACGCTCGATTCCCCCAACGAGCAACCGTTTGAGGTAGAGCTCGAGCGAGATCCGGAGCTTGGTCTCGATGCCGAGGGCCTCATGGAAGGTCGTGAACGGGCGAGCGCTCGCTCCTCCCGCCACCGTCTGGAGCATCGGGCCTTCGAACTCGACGAAGCCCCGCTCGTGGAGAACCTCGCGCAGAGCACGCAGGAGGGCCGCCCGAGCCGCGAGGTAGCGGCGCGGCATCTCGTCGGCGATCAGGTGGAGGTACCGCCGGCGCTGTTGGAGGTCGGGATCCCTGAGACCGTGCCACTTCTCCGGCAGCGGCCGGAGCGACTTCGTCAGCATCGACCAGCGTTCGACGAAGATCGACAGCTCGCCCCGGCGGGTGGTTCCCACCTGCCCTACCGCACCGATGATGTCCCCGAGATCCACCTCGTCCAGGAGTGCGAAGCTGTCGTCGTCGAGCTCCGCCTGATTGCAGACGAGCTGGATGTCTCCGCTGCCGTCGCGGACCGTGAGGAACTTCAGCTTCCCCATGTCCCGCTTCAGGACGACTCGGCCCGCGACGGCAACCGTCTCTCCCTCCTTGTGGTCCGGCAGGAGCGTCCCGAAGCGCTCGCGGAGCGTCGAGGTCGCGACGGGCTGGTCGACACCGAGCGCCTCCTTCAGGCTGAACGCGAACGCCCTATCACCGAGCCGCTCCAGGGATCCCCGCCGGGCGCGGAGGACCTCTTCCTCGCGAGATCTCCCGGCGTCCCCCTGCTCAGTCATCCAGGTTCTTCCCGTGAACGAGGCGGAGCCCCTCCAGCGTCAGGAACGGCTCGTGATGGTCGATCGTCCGGCAGTGCGGGATCACGACCGGGGCGAGGCCGCCGGTGGCGATCGTGGTCGCGCCGCTCAGCTCTCGCCGGATCCGTTCGACGATGCCGTCGACCTCGCCGGCCGTGCCGAACACGAGGCCCGACTGGATCGCCTCGACGGTGTTCTTGCCGATCACCGACGGCGGCGCCTCCAGATCGACGCGGGTGAGGCGGGCCGCGCGTTGCATCAGCGTGGCCGCGGAGATCTGGAGACCGGGGGCAATCACGCCTCCGAGGAACTCGCCGCTCTCGGAGACGACGTCGAAGTTCGTTCCCGTGCCGAAATCGACGACGATCGCGGGACCACCGAAGCGGGTGTAGGCAGCGAGCGTGTTGACGATCCGGTCGGCTCCGACCTCGCGTGGGTTGTCCGTGAGGATCGAGACGCCCGTCTTGGTGCCCGGACCGACGACCAGCGGCTCGAACGCGAGGTAACGGGCCGCCATCTCGCGGAGCTGCTGCGTGACGTCTGGGACGACCGACGCGATGCACAGGCCGGAGAGCTTCTCGAGCGAGAGGCCTCGATGCTCGAGCAGCCCGGCGAAGACGAGGGCGAGCTCGTCGGCGGAGCGCTCCGGCTGGGTGGAGAGCCGCCACGTGTGCGCGAGCTCGGGGCCGTCGAAGACCCCGAGCACGGTTTCCGTGTTGCCGACATCGGCGGTGAGCAGCATCGCGGGCTCCCGGCACAGGTCGTGCGGTCGATGGAGGGACGGTCCATCGTCGCCCACCGACCGGGCGGCGACAACTCGCGGTCAGCTTCCCTTCGGGGGTTCGGGAAGGCGAAGGTTGTCGATGAGCCTCGCCGACGGGAAGCGCGCGGCGACGATCGCTCGCGCGGGCTCGCCGAGACCGGTGATGGGTTCGAAGGTGTCCTCCCGTACGACGGCCGCATAGTCGAGGCGCGCGAGCGGCGTCGCACCGATCTCGCGGCCCATCGCCGCGACCAAGATCGCCGCGTCCCTTTCGCCGGCGCGGGAGAGACCCGCTGCCTCCGAGAGGGCCAGGAACAGGCAGCCGGCCTGCTCGCGCTCCTCTGCGCTGAGGCGGGCGTTCCTGGACGAGTACGCCAGGCCGTCGGGCTCGCGCACCGTCGGACACGGAACGACCGTGACGGGCAGATCCATCTCCGAGAGCATGCGGCGAATGAGGAACAGCTGCTGCGCGTCCTTCTCGCCGAAGTAAGCGCGGCACGGCGCCGCGAGATCGAAGAGGCGATGCACGACCTTCAGCACGCCACGGAAATGGCCGGGCCGTGCCGCGCCCTCGAACGTTTCGCCAACGGGCCCGGGGTCGGGCTCGGGCAACGCGGCGCCGGGCGGGTAGACCTCGTCCTCGGAAGGAGCCCAGACCGCGTCGACACCCAGTCGCCGACAGACCTCGAGGTCTCGTTCCTCGTCACGCGGGTACGTTCGGAGGTCCTCGCCGGGGCTGAACTGCGCCGGATTGACGAAGATCGACACGACCACGCGCGCGGCCTCGTCTCGGGCGCGCCTGATCAGCGACGCGTGCCCCGCGTGAAGTGAGCCCATGGTCGGAACGAGCCCCACCTCCGATCCGTCCGCAGTGGAAGACGTGGTGGCAAGCGAGGACACGGTGGCACGGAAGGACGTGGTGGTCCGCTGCAGGTCGTCCGCTCCCCGGATCAGCTCCATACCTCGAGCACTTCCTCGACCGCGGCTCGCGAGCCGGATCGGAGCCGCCCGGATCCTTCGGCCAGATCCAGCGTCGCTCTGGCCATCGCGACGTAGGAGGGGACCAGCCCTGGAGCATGCCGTTCAAGCGCTTGGAGGTTGCGACGGATCGTGCCGGCATCACCGCGCACCGCGGGACCGGTCAGCGCACGAGCCGGGCCGAGCTTCTCGACGTGGTCGAGCGATGCGCGTTGGAGGGGCGCCATGGCATGAGCGGGATCGGGGAGTCCCGCCGCAGCGAACAGCGACTCGGCGATCGCCGATGCGGTCACGACGTAGTTGGAGGCGAACACGGCGGCCGCGTGATACAGCGGTCGGAGCTCGTCCGCCAGGCGGAACGAGACGCCGTGGAGGTCATCGGCCAGACGCTCGCCGAGGAGGTATCCCTCGTCATCCTCCGCCGTGACCGCGATCGAGCAGCCGGCCAGGTGCTCCAAAGCCGAGTCCACATCAGGGAACGTCTGCAGCGGATGGACCGCGAGGATCCGCGCACCTGCCTCGCGACCACGCCTGAGGGCGTCGAGTCCGAGCGCGCCCGAGAGATGCGAGACCCACGTGCCGGGGCCGACCGCGGTCGCCGCGGCGAGGGCTTCGACGGTCGACTCGATCACGTCGTCGGGAGTGCCGATCACCACGAGGTCTGCCGCGGCGGCCGCCTCGGCCGACTCGAGGAAGGGTGCGCTCGCAAGGTACGCGCGCACGCGTCTCCTTGTTGCCGCCCGGCCGGAGATCCCCACGATCGAATGACCCGCCCGCTCCAGCAGCACGGCGAACGCCATCCCGACCCTTCCCGCGCCGATCACGGCGACCTTCATCCGGTCGAGTATCGCAACTCGCCTTCGAACGAACCGACCACGGTCCGGGCCTAGAGCCCCGTCGTCGGCTCCTGCACGATCCAGGCGATCGGTCCTGCGGGGCGGGGCGCGCCCTCGGGAACGGTCAGCGCCGTGAGCCGATGGTCCCGGAGGTGCCAGAGGCGCGCATCCGTGAGGACGAAGGCCGTTCCGTCGTTCGCATACGTTGCCGCGATGTCGCCGAAGACCTGGGTGATGTACCGAGGGATCGCAGGGTCACTCCCGCCGATGCCGAGCGGCACCTCCCACAACGCGGCGCCGTCGCGGCCCTGGCTGGCGATCACGAGAGCCCGGGTCCCGGCATCCGCATAGGCAAGCACCCGCTCGATCCGGAGCGGCGCGGCATCCGCGAGCAGGTCGACCGGTGGCCCGGCGAACAGGCGGTATCGAGAGGCCACTCCCGAGACCCGCAGCGGCGCCTCATCAGGCCCGGCATCCGGGGACGGCTCGGGGAGGAACTCGGTTCCCGGTGTCACCAGCATCTGGCCGCCGGGAGATACGTCGATCACACCGTGATCCTCGAGGAGGACGCCGGCGTTCTCATACCCGACACCCACGACGTCGACACCGTGCTCACCGAGGATGGTCAAGAAGTAGCCGAGGCTCGATCGCCCCGCGGACAGGACGTCGCCGCAGATCCTGTCGCGGAGGACGGTCTCGCGGCCGGGTCGTCCTACGTTCACCGCCGTCACCTCAACGCTGCGCTGACAACGGCCGAACACCGCCCCGCGTTGGACCAGGAGCACGGTGCCGCCGCGGCGGGTCCAGGTCACGATGTCGCCTCGCCCGATCGATTCGGCCGCGGCATCCGCGTCGAGCGAGTCAAGGAACGACGCTTCCCGTTCGCCACCGCCCAGGTCCGACGTGATCCCGAGCCAGCCATACGTCGGTGAGTGGACGTTCACGAGAGCGAGCGGCTCCCGGATGAGGGGGCCCTTCGCCACGCGGCCGGTCAGGAGATCCCACCGCCACATACGCGCCATCCCGCCCGCGACCGGCACGCTGTAGACCACCCACCCACCCGTCTCCTGGGGAACCTGGCTGGGCGACCGCACGGGCCCCGGGCCCGGATCGAGACCTCCGCGCGCCAACAGGAAGACGATCACCGAGAACACGGCGCCCGCGATCAGGAGGACCGCTCGGGGGCTCGTGGTCACCGGTCGACCCTCCGACGGATGAGCCGGCGCCCCGAGATCCGGTCGTTCGATCGCTGTCGCCGAAGGTGGTGGGAGTGCGGCGCGCCGCTCCGGATCGCGCGGGGCTGGGCGGTAGAGCGGCGCGCCGCACGAAGGACACGCTGTACCACCGGTCTCGCCCACCCAATCGCATCGGAAACACGTCGCGGTCATCGGCGCACGGCGAGCGGCGGCGCGGATGGCGTGACCCCGCCCGTGTCGAGCCGCACCTCCTTCAGTCGCGTGCCGTCCGGCAGGACCGGATCCGGATCGAGTTCGAGGAGCGGCAGGAGGACGAACGCTCGCTGGGCCATCCGCGGATGCGGCACCACGAGCTCCGGCTCGTCGATCTGCTCCTCGTCGTAGAGCAGGATGTCCACATCCAACGAGCGCGCTCCCCACCGCTCCTTCCGCACCCGTCCCATCCGCAGTTCGACCCGACGTGCGACATCGAGCAGGTCCCGCGCCGAGAGATCGGTCTCCGCGCGGATGACGGCGTTCAGGTAGTCGGGCTGCGGCGGCCCTCCCACCGACACCGTCTCCCACACACGACTAGATGCCGTCACCCGGAGCCCGGGCTCGGTCTGGAGGGCATCGACCGCGGCCTGCAGGTTCGTCAGGCGGTTCCCGAGGTTCGAACCGAGCCCGAGGAAGGCCACGACACCCATCGCGACCTAGGCGCCCGCCGTGGCGCTCCCGGTCGCCGTCGCGGCGGCCGCCACTCCATCGATCCCCAGGCGGGCAGCTGCGTTCGGCTTGTGCACCACGGCGGTCACCTCGATGACGGGGGCGATCGATGTGATGCGGCGGGCGATCGCCTCGGCCATCGTCTCGATGAGGTCGAACGATCCCTCTTCGACGACCTGGCGAACCGCGTCGGTGATCTGCCGGTAGTCGGCCGTCGCCTCGATCGAATCATCGCCGGCGTCGACCTCGAGATCGAGGTCCACGACGAACGGCTGTGCCTCGTCCTTCTCTCCGGGACGGGCGCCATGGCGGCCTTCGGCGCGGATCCCTGACAGGAACAGGCGGGCTCTACTCACGGGGCTGACTCCTCGTCCTCGTCGACGAACCAGTCGTCGCGCTCCTCTTCCTCGAGGTCGACCCAGGGAGGCCGGCGTTCGAGTTGGATCCGCACCACGCCGTCGTGCGCGTGACCGGCGTCACGCGTGTCGCCGTTGCCGTGAGCGTGCGCCTGCGAGTGGGACTGCTTGAGATACCGGGCGCGAAGGTACTCCAGGATCATCGGCGCGATCGTGGCGGCTGCCTCCTCGGTGAGGTCGTGACCGCATCCGGGG
This sequence comes from uncultured Actinomycetota bacterium, assembly GCA_963778505.1. Lineage (GTDB taxonomy): Bacteria > Actinomycetota > UBA4738 > UBA4738 > HRBIN12 > JAJNBA01. The sequence goes on from CAVZUH010000002.1 coordinate 214,833, forward strand.
AGGAGCCCCAGCGTCGAGGTCGCGATCGCATCGTTCAAGGCCTCGGCGATCGCGACGGGCACGACGTCGTCGTCCTCACCCCACAGGAGGAGGACCGGGAAGTCGAAGGAGGCGAGGTCTTCGTCGCCGACGCCCGCGGCGCGGGGAGCGTCGAGCAGGACCATCGCCTCCACTCCGCCGCCGACCGCTAGTGCCTGGGCGAGCGCCCCGCCCGTTCCGTGACCGATCACGGCACATCGCTGACCGTCGATCTCGGCCCGTAGATGATCGAGCTTCGTCTCGGCCGGGCCGGCGGGCAGGTTCGGGGCGATGACGCGGAAGCGTGATTCCAGGAGCGGGACGAACTCATGCCATTGGTCGGCGGAGCGTCCTTCGTCGTGGAGGAGCACGAGGAGCGGCCGGTCGCTCGTCACGGTCGGTCCCGAGCGATCGCATCGACGACACGCAGCGCCCGCACCGTCGGACCCACATCGTGGACACGGATCATGTCCACGCCTTGCGACGCGCACCAGACCGCCGCCGCCATCGAGCCTTCGAGCCGCTGAGACGGGTCATCCGCTCCCGAGAGCTCTCCGACGAAACGCTTCCGGGAGACACCGACCAGCACCGGCACGCCCAGCTCGCGGAACGAGCCGATCGAACGGAGCAGCGCCAGGTTGTGTTCCAAGTTCTTCCCGAACCCGATCCCGGGGTCGATGCAGAGGCGGTCGCGGCCGATCCCCGCCGCGACCGCCGAATCGAGCCGGGCGGCGAGGAACGAGTGCACCTCACCGACGACGTCCTCGTACCTGGGTTCGGACTGCATCGTCTTCGGCTCGCCCTGCATGTGCATCAGCACCATCCCCACCCCCGTCGACGCGACCACGCCGAACATGTCGAGATCGGCGCCTGCGCCGATGTCGTTCACGACATCGGCGCCGGCCGCGAGCGCCTCGCCCGCGACCGTGGCCTTGCGCGTGTCCACCGACAGGAGGGCCTCCGGCGCTTCGCGCCTGAGGCCCTCGACCACCGGCAGCACGCGGGCGAGCTCCTTGTCCTCACCGACCGGCTCGGACCCCGGCCGGGTCGATTCGCCGCCGACGTCGAGGACGTCGGCGCCTTCCTCCAGGAGCTGCAGCCCGTGCTTCACGGCCGACTCGGCATCGTCGAACATCCCTCCGTCGCTGAAGGAATCCGGAGTGACGTTCACGATGCCCATCACGAGCGTCCGCTCTCCGAGCGCCAGCTCGCGATCACGGCAGCGCCACATGGTGCCCATGCACAGATGGTAGTGGTGCGCCCGGAACTCAGCGCATGCCGATGTGGTCCATCGCCTCCTGGCGCGTCCGGGCATCCGATCGGAACAGACCTCGAACGGTCGAGGTCACGGTGACCGCACCGGGCTTCTTGATCCCTCGCATCGTCATGCAGAAGTGCTCTGCCTCGATCACCACGAACACCCCTCGAGGTGTGAGCGCCCGGTCGATCGCCTCCGCGATCTCGGTCGTCAGCCGTTCCTGGACCTGCGGCTTCTTCGCAAGGAGATCGACCACACGCGCGATCTTCGAGAGTCCCGTGATCTGCTGCGCCCTGTTCGGGATGTACGCGACGTGCGCGCGTCCGGCGAACGGGATGAGGTGGTGCTCGCAGAACGACTGCAGGGGGATGTCGCGGACCATGATCATCTCGTCGTGGTCGGCGCCCTCGACGACGGTGACGACCTGCGATGCATCCTTGCCGATCCCGGCGAAGATCTCCTCGTACATGCGGGCCACACGAGCGGGCGTCTCGCGAAGGCCGCCGCGTTCCGGATCCTCTCCGATCCCCTCGAGGATCAAGCGCACGCCTTCTTCGACCTTCTTGGCGTCGAACGCCTCTGGTGGTCCGAGCAGATCCATCGGCCGGATGCTATCGGGGAACCAGGGCGTCGAGCGCGGCCGGCAGTCCGGCGAGGTCGGTCAACTCACCGGCTCGCGGGAGGTCGCTCGACTCGTCCGAACGGTTGACCCACACGCACGGCAACCCGAGCTGCGCGCAAGGCTCGACGTCGTGGTACAGCGAAGCCGCGACGTGGACGTGGCTCTCGCGATCGGCCCTCGCCGTCCGGAAGAACGTGTCCCAGTGCCCGTGGGCAGGCTTGTACGAACCCGCCTCGGCGGCCGTGATCCTGACGTCCACCTCCACGCCGATCGTCGTCAGGGACGCGTCCAGCAGATCGGGGTCGGTGTTCGACAGGATCCCGAGGCGCCACCCGCCATCTCGCAGCTCCGTGAGCGAGGCCGAGGTCTCGGGGAACGGGCTCCATGACGGCAAGGCCTCCACGAGCGCGTCCTCGCGCCCCGCCGGCACCTCCATGCTCTCCGCTTCTGCGATCGCCGCGAGCGTCTCCCGCAAGACCTGCCGGTACGGGATGTCACGACCGGCCTGGACCCGGCGCTCGGCGTCGTGGTACCCCTGGAACAAGCGGTCCTGGTCCTCGTCCGGCCAGAGATGAGCGAGCGCTCGCCGGACCCCGCCGTCCCAGTCGATCAGCGTGCCGTAGCAGTCGAACGTCGCCCAGCGATCGGTCATCGTCGCAGCGGACCCGGAGGGTCCGGCTGCGGGAACATCTCCGTGCGGGAGACCGCGAGGCCGGCGCTGCGGACCTCCGGCGCGCGGGGCGCGCGCTTGGTGATGGTCTTGAAGAAGGATTCGACCTCTTCGCGATCCAGCGTTTCCTTCTCCAGGAGGATCGCTGCAAGCTGGTCGAGCCGTTCGCGTTGCTCGGTCAGGATCTCGAGTGCGACGTCGTGGGCCTCGTCGAGCAGGCGGCTGACCTCGTTGTCGATCTCGAACGCCACGGCATCGGAGTAGTCGGGCGTCGATGCCCAGTCTCGGCCGAGGAACACTTCCCCCTGCTTCTGTCCGAGCGTCCGCGGCCCGATGGCGTCGCTCATGCCGTGTTCCGTCACCATCTGCCGGGCGATCTTCGTCGCCCGCTCGATGTCGTTCCCCGCGCCGGTCGAGATGTCTCCGGCGATGATCTCCTCCGCGACTCGCCCGCCCATCAGCATCGCCAGCTCGTCCCGGAGCTCCTCGCGCGTCATCATGAACCTGTCCTGCTCGGGGAGCGTCAGGGTGTAGCCGAGCGCGCGACCACGGGGGATCACGGTGATCTTGTGCACCTCGTCGGTGTTGGGGAGGACGTGGGCGACCATCGCGTGGCCACTCTCGTGATAGGCGATCAGGCGCCGCTCGGCCTCGCTCATCACGCGGCTCTTGCGTTCCGGTCCGGCCATCACGCGATCGACGGCCTCCTCGATCTCCTTCATCCCGATGCTCTTCCTCGACCGCCTGGCTGCGAGAAGGGCCGCCTCGTTGATCACGTTGGCGAGGTCGGCGCCGGTGAACCCAGGTGTACGTCTGGCCAAGGATGTCGAGATCCGCGGCCGGGTCGAGCGGCTTACCCTTCGCGTGGACGCGGAGGATGGCCTTCCGTCCTTCGAGATCGGGCCTGTCGACCACGATCTGCCGGTCGAACCGTCCGGGGCGCAGGAGCGCGGGATCCAGGATGTCGGGCCGGTTCGTTGCGGCCATCAGGATCACCGTCGAACGTTGATCGAAGCCGTCCATCTCGACCAGGAGCTGGTTCAGCGTCTGCTCTCGCTCGTCGTGACCGCCGCCGAGGCCCGCGCCTCGATGGCGGCCGACCGCGTCGATCTCGTCGACGAAGACGATCGCCGGCGCGCTGGTCTTCGCTTGCTCGAAGAGGTCGCGCACGCGTGCCGCGCCCACCCCCACGAACATCTCGACGAAGTCCGAGCCGCTGATCGAGAAGAAGGGCACGCCCGCCTCGCCGGCGACGGCACGGGCGAGCAGCGTCTTGCCGGTCCCCGGCGGGCCGAACAGCAGCACTCCTCGCGGGATCTTCGCACCCATGGCCTGGAACTTGGCCGGGTGCTGGAGGTACTCCTTGACCTCTTCCAACTCCTCGATGGCCTCGTCCACACCCGCGACGTCTTTGAACGTGGTCTTGGGCTGGTCCTTGCCCACCGTCTTATGGCGACTGCGACCGAACTGCATCACGCGGCCTCCGCCGCCCTGCGCGCGGTTCATCATCCACAGGAACAGCCCCGCGAGCAGCAGGATCGGGAGGACGTAGATCAGGAGACTGACGAGCTCGTTCGGTTTCTGTGCCTTGGACTGCGTCGGCACACCCGCCTCTCGGAGCTGGGTGACGATCTCATCGGCGGACTCCGCCGCGTATGTGACCTCGTAGCCTGGACCCGTCGTCGAGCTTCCCTTGGATCTTCTGGTCCCCCTCGAGGATCTCCGCGTTCCTGATCTCGCCGCTGTCGAGGGCGGCTCCAGAATTCGCTGAGCGTGATCTCCGTCCCGGTCTCGGGGCTCCTCATGACCGATAGCACGACGAAGAACAACACCGTCGCGGCCACGATCCAGAGCGTCGACGTACGAGAGAGTCGTCGGAACGGAGGTTCTCGTTGGGACACGGGCTGCCTCTTTCGGGACGCGGGCGGGCCCCGGCATGTCGCGTGCCCGAGCCCGGGACTCAAGGGTAACACCAGCCCTCGACGCGGCCGAGGTCGCTATCGGATGGCGGTGTCGCTACCGGATGCCGGTGTCTACGGAGACGACGATCTCGGTGAACGAGCCCGGATCGACCGCAACGGTCTGAGGCTTCGCGAACGGAGGCGAGGACTCGGAGACGATCGAGACATCGTAGCTACCGGGCTCCAGCGGGAGCTCGAAGCGGCCTTCCGCATCCGTCTGCACCGTGAACTCCTCACGGGTCTCGGTTTCCTTGGCGATCACGGTCCCTTCCCAGGGAAGATCCGGACAAGGGGATCCCTCCACCTCGACCGGACAATGCGGACCCGACAGCGCCTGGCCGCGGATCCCCGATGTGATGTCGTCGCCGGCGCCGTCGCCTCCACAGGAGGCGACGGCGCCGGCGACGACAGCGAGGGCGAGGGCGAACAGCTTCACGTTGGCTTGGACGGCCCTCGCCGGACAGAGGTTCCGTCAGCCGCCGTACGCCTCAGGCTTCAGGGTCGCGATGTACGGCAGGTTCCGGTAGCGCTCGTCGAAGTCGAGGCCGTAGCCGACCACGAAGTCCGGCGGGATGTCGAAGCCCACGTACCGGATGTCGAGGGGGACCTTCTGGATCCCCGTCTTGCGGAGCAGAGCCGCCACCTCGAGCGACGCGGGCTTCCGCGCCGCCAGGTTCTTCAGCAGGTACTTGAGCGTGAGGCCCGAGTCCACGATGTCCTCGACGAGCAGCACGTCCATGCCGTCCAGGTCGTGATCCAGGTCCTTGAGGATCCTGACGACCCCGGAGGTCTTGGTGGCGGCGCCGTAGGACGAGACGGCCATGAAGTCGAACTCGAGCGGCAGCCGCACGTAGCGTGCGAGGTCGGCCATCACCACGAAGGCGCCCTTCAGGACTCCGACGAGGAGGAGCGACTTCCCCTGGTAGTCGGCGGAGATCTGCTCGCCCATCTCCGCGAGCTTCCCCTGGATCTCCTCGGAGGAGATCAGGACGCGTTCGATGTCCGGTTGATAGGCCTGCACGTAGTCGGTCAGTGTAGAGACCGCAGTCATCGCTCCCCCTTCGGCATCGAGCAAGCCATCAGCTCTCGGGGGAAGTCGGGGAAGAACGAGAAACGTGAACGTACTCCTTGTCGCGGATCGCTTTCAAGCCTTCGGGGAGATCCCGGCGCCGACCCGGACGACCTCGCGCGAGGTCCAGGACCGCCTCGATGGCCTCCTTCGACCACGGCGCGGCCCAGTCACCCGACAGAGCGTTGTAGACGGCCAGCCGGACCACCCGCGAAGCGACTGGCGGCGGGAGAGAGCGAAGCTTCGCGGCATCGAAGCGGACATCGCTGCCACGATCGCTGTCGACCGTGTCCTGGTAGGCGGTGACGGCGACGGCAGAGAGCTCGTCGCGGTCACCTCGAAGCAGATCGGCCGTCCTGGCGATGGACCTCGAGACTCCCCTGCCTGTCGCTCGCTCGAGGACCGGCAGCACATCGTGACGGATCGCCGCTCGGAGGTAGCGGCGATCCTCGTTCATGGGATCCCGGCGCGGCTTGAGATGGAGAGCGCGGCAGAAGCCCTCCACCTCCATGCGCTCGACGTCGAAGAGCGGTTGGACGAGCCGCGAGCGTTCCCCGTGACCCGGATCGATCCCGACGATCCCCTCCAGACCGGAGCCGCGGGTGAGGTTGAGAAGGACGGTCTCGGCTTGGTCGGTCAGGGTGTGGCCTTCCGCCGTGGCGGCGCTCCCGATCTCGCGTCGAACGTCGTTCGCCGCGTTCATCCGAGCGACGGTCGCCCACGCCTCCACGGACACTCCTTTCCTCGGACCGTCCTCGGCCTGGCGGAGATGGAAGGGGAGCTTCAACCGCTCCGCGAGCCCGCGCACGTACACGGCATCCTTCCCCGAGTCGGCCCGCAGCCGATGGTCGAAGTGGAAGACCGCCAGGCGGATCTTGAACAGACGTCTGAGGTGCCAGAGCGAATAGAGCAGGCAGACGGAGTCGGGGCCACCGCTGCATGACACGAGGACGAGATCGCCGGCAGCGAACATCTCGTGCTCACGGGCCGTCTTGGTAACACGCTCCAGCACCCGGGCGACCGCCGGAGGCCGGCGAGGCACGGTTCAGCTCCCGGCGACGCGCGCGACCCAGTGGGAGGGCTCGGCGATCTCCTCGACCGTCGGGAGGCCCTCGGGCGCAAGCCACACGCGGTTGAATCCCGCCATGCCCGAACTCTTGACCACCTCTCGGACGAATCGCTCCCCTGCGTCGTACTGCTCGATCTTCTTGTCGAAGCCGATCGCGCGCTGGAAGGACCGTTCCACGCCCCCTGCCCGTCGCCTCCGCTCCGCCAATGCCTTCCGCATCCGCGCGAGGTCGCGGACGTGATCCTTCGCGACCTCATTCATCACGAACGACGCGTGTCCTTCGAGCAGCGACATCACGCCCTGGACGTGACGGACGATCTCGCGTTGCTCGTCGTTCAGCAGGAGGAAAAGCCCGCCCATCCCTCGGAGGTCGGCGCCCGACCGAGCCTCGTCGATCGCTCGGCGGAGCTGCTGCCCGAAGTCCATCGACTCGAGGGAGATCGTTCCGAGATAGCGGTCCACCTGCCCGCGGATGTGGCCCCGCAGCCACGGCGCGGACCCGAACTGGACCCGATGCGTCGCTTCGTGGACCGCGATCCATAACCGGAAGTCGCGGGACGGGAGCGCGAACCGTTGTTCCACCTCGGCCACGTTGGGACCGACGAAGTACAGGAGCCCCTCGTCGTCGGGAGGGAGGAAGGCGTCGTACTGGCCGAGGACCCGCCTCGACACGTAGCCGAGGAGTGCGCCCGCTTGCGCGCCCAGCGCCTTCCGCCGGAACGTGCCGTGACCCGATTGCTTGGCGAGGATCCGGCCCGCCAGCGGCTCCAGCATCCGTTGCAGCCCGCCGAGATTCACCCGGATCCACTCGCTCCTTCCCATGACCCAGGCCCGCGATCGGAATCCGCCGGGATCGAGCGACGTGAAGTCCGTGATCCGCTCCTCGGCGAACGGAACGAGCTCCGCGAAGTCCTCTCGCATCCGCGCTCGCTCGGCGGGAGGCACCGGCACGCCGGGGCCGGCAACCCGGCGGCCGATCGTGAGCGCGGCATCCCAATCGGCCAAGCCAGCGGCTTGGGACCCCATGGACCAGTCGACTCGGGTGGCGTCCATCCCGACAGGCTACGCGCTTCGGGAGGCTAGACCTCGCCCGACGCCTTCTTGCGCGCCGCGATCATCGCCGCACGTCGAGCTTGGCCCTCGGCGACGCGCTTGTCGGTCCCCTTCTCGAGGAGCTCCTTCAGGGTCCGGTCGAAGACCTCCTGGTCCAACGCGACCTCGACGCGCTCGGCGGGGGCGGGAGCCGGCGCTTGGGCGGGGGGCGTCTCCGGAGGCTCGGGCGTCGCGGTCGGCTCTGCCGGCGCCTCCTCTCTCGGAGGCGCCGCTTGCGGGGCCTCCGTCGAGGGAGCCTCCGCTCCAGGGCCGGCTCGTGCGGGCGCCACTGCCGGGGCGGACGTCGGCGCTGCTGCCGGAGCCGAGGCGGGGGCTCCGGCCGGGGGTGCGGCCGCGGCGGTGGCCGCCACACCGGCCGGCTGTGGCAACGGCGGTGGCGCGACCATCACCGGGGTCGCGGCCTTGATGTCCACGGTACGGCGCGGGAGCTCCTCACCGAGGCGCACCCTGTCGGCGCGCACGACCTTCAGGGTCGATTCGTCGGTGGAGAATCGCGGCGCGTAGCGGACGTAGGCGGCCACCAAGAGCAAGAGGATGATGAGTCCGATCACGCCGAACAGGATCGCCATCCCGTGGATCCAGCCGCCCGTATTGAGCTCGGGAGTGACGGAGGGGTCGACCGACACCTGAGCGAGAGCCGCGCTCGCCGGGAGAACCATCACGAGGGCGGCGGCAAGCGGGATCGCTCGGAGGGCCCTCATCCGTTGCGATTCTCGCAACCCGCGACCTCCTTCTGCAACTTTTCGGCGGCGACTCGTGTTCGGCAACCCGGCGACGCCCCGGACCCCGGACGCGACGAGCCGGAGATGGGATTCGAACCCATGACCTACCACTTACGAGGCGGTTGCTCTGCCACTGAGCTACTCCGGCGGGACGAGGCAGGATACCAACGCCCCAGGTCGCGGCCGGTATGAGTGCTGGCATCACCCCCGGGCCGCGGGTTCTCACCATTGGCTGCGAAGGAGGTCAGGCGCCATGATGTCGCGCATGGCTTCCGCCCAGACCGACGCCGTGGGACCCGTCCGCCGGGTGATGGTGGGGACCGATCGCTCCGAGACCGCTGGAAGAGCGGTGGAATGGGCGGCCTCGTTCGCCGAGCGGTTCGGCGCAGAGCTTCACGTCGTGCAGGTGATCGTCCCCCAACATGCCGCCGACACCGAGCACGGCGCCGCGGAGGCGACCCGGGCCCACAGCGCCGCCGACGAGCTGCAGGTGTACACCACGCAGCTCGCGGGAGAGCGCGGCTACGCCCATGTCGTGATCGACGACGACCCCGCGATGGCGATCGTTCGTTCCTCGGAGGATCAGGCGGTGGACGTCCTGGTCGTCGGCAACGCCGGGATGGCCGGCCGGAAGGAGTTCCTGCTCGGCAACGTGCCGAACCGGATCAGCCATAACGCGCGCTGCACGGTGATCATCGTGAACACGACCAACGGACAGACCTCGGCAGTGCGGAGCGCGGGGTCCTCCGCCGCGATCCGCTCCTCGGTCGCCCAACCCGTGACCCGGCCGCATCTGGTCTCCCGCGGCACGAAGATCGGCGTGGTCTTCGCCAAGCACGGCCTACGAGAGCTCTTCGGGCGACCCGACGAAGAGGGTGCCGTGGGCCGGCGACGCCAGGCCAAGCGGCTTCGCACCGCACTCGAGGATCTCGGTCCCACGTTCTGCAAGCTCGGGCAGATCCTCTCGACGCGCCCGGACCTGCTCCCACAGGAGTTCATCGAGGAACTCGCCACCTTGCAGGACAACGTGCCTCCGCTAACCGAGTCGCAGGTCGTCTCGGTGATGGAGCAGGAGCTCGGCGTTCCTTGGGAGGACGTCTTCGAAACGGTGGAACCGCAGCCGCTCGCCGCCGGCACCATCGCGCAGGTCCACCGGGCGTCGCTCGCGACGGGCGAGAAGGTGGTCATCAAGGTGCAACGACCCGATGCGCGGGGGCTGATCGAGCAGGACCTCGCGCTGCTGGAGGTATTCGCGGAGAAGGCCGCCAAGCGCCCCAGCCTGAAGCTCGTCATCGATATGGAGGCGGTGTTCCACCACCTGTCGGACTCCCTCCAACGCGAGCTCGACTTCCGGCAGGAAGCCGCGAACATGCTGCGGATCGGCGAGGTGCTCGAGCCCTTCCCGAGGCTGGCGGTGCCGAACGTGCACGGCGACGTGTCCACCTCGCGGCTGCTGGTGATGCACGACGTCGGAGGCGGTCCCATCGACTCGGCCCCCGAGGGTGAGCCCTGTCGCGAGGCAGCTCGTCAGCTGCTCGAGTCCTTCTACAAGCAGATCATGGTCGACGGTTTCTTCCACGCCGACCCGCATCCGGGCAACCTGATGTGGCAACCGGAGGAAGAGCGTCTCTACTTCCTCGATCTCGGGATGGTCGGCGAGGTCGGTGCCGACATGCGCGAACACCTGATGCTGCTGCTGATGGCGTTCTCACAGGACGACGTCGGATTCCTGACCGACATCACGCTGATGCTGGCGAATGCGATCGAGCGGAGCGACCTCGACCTGGACAAGTTCCAGTCGGAGATCGGGGCGCTCATGGCTCGCTACCGGACGTCGTCCTTGAAGGACATCCAGCTCGGCCCGATCCTCCAGGAGATGACGGAGATCTCGCTCCGGTTCGGCGTGCCGCTGCCCGCCTCCCTGGCGCTCACCGGCAAGGCGCTCGCGCAGATGCAGCTCGCGACCGCGCAGCTGGACCCCGACCTGGATCCCTTCGAGGTGGCTGGGAAGTTCCTGATGCGGAGCCTGCTGCGAGGGATGGGAACGAGGATCGACCCGAAGGCTCTCTTCTACCAGTCGCAGAAGTTCAAGGTCCGGGCGATGCGCGTGGTCGAGGCGATCGAGCGGATGATCGGCGCCCGGCCCGGCCAGAAGATGGAGATCAACTTCCGTGCGGCGCCGCTCGAGGCCACGGTGCGCCGGGCCGGGCGCCACCTCGCGCTCGGTCTCACCGCCGGTGCCGCGATCCTCGCGAGCGGGCTCACGGCGATCTCGGCGCGTGTACCGGGGTGGGTGCCGATCACCTTCGGCGTCGTCGGCGCGCTCCTGACCCTCGGCCTGCTCCTGGATCTGTTCCGCGAGCGGGGCGGCTAAGAGGCTCCCGCGCTGTCGATCCGGTCCTGGACCTCGCGGAGGCGCTCGACGACGCCGTGGAGGATCGCCACCGCGACGCTCGGGTTCTGGATCAGGAACGGATCGAAGTAGATCGTCTCGATCACCAGCGCCTCCACGGGCTCCTTGGCCGTGACGCTCGCGGACCTTCTCGTACGACCGAGCAATGCCATCTCTCCGAAGAAGTCGCCGGGGCCGAGGTCGTGGACGGCGCCGCCCACCTCGACCTGGGCGGTCCCGGAGAGGAGCACGAAGAGGCCGCCGCGGTCGGAGTCGCGCTCGACGAGCGCGTCCCCGGCCGTGTAGCTCCGTCGCTGGCCGAGTTTCGCGACGCGCCCGAGGTCGTCGTCGGTCAGCTCTTCGAAGAAGCGAACCTTGCGAAGGGCATCGACATCGCTCGTCATCTCATCTCCCTTTGCAGCTCACTCTTCATCCTAGTGAGGCGAGATCCACGCCCTCGTCCCGGAGCTTCGCGGGATCGGCGCGACCGCCGGCCCGGATGATGCCCATCGCGTCCTGGATGTCGGCGGGACGATCCACGGAGACCACGGCCTGGACCCGGCCTCCGAGCATGTAGAACGCCGCGAAGCTCCGCGACTCGAGGCTCCCCCGGATCGACGAGGTCGTCCCACTCCCGGTGCTGCCCGGCGTACTGGATCGTGTGCTCGTACTGGTCGGACCAGAACCAATGGATCTCGTCGTACGGGCATGTCGCGACCCATCATGTTCAGTGCCGCCGCGCGACCCTGTCGACGCGCGTTGTCCCAGTGCTCGACGCGCACGCGCCGTCCGTAGACCGGGTGGTAGATGGTTGGCGACGTCGCCGGCGGCGAAGACGCCGGCGACACTCGCCCGGCAGTGCTCGTCCACGACGACCCCGTTATCCAGGTCGATCCCCGATCCGTCGAGGAAGTTCACGACGGGCTCCACGCCGAGACCAAGCACCACGAAGTCGCCGGGCACGCTGAGCCCGCTCGAGGTCTTCACGCTCCGGACGCGGCCGTTCCCTTCGAAGACCTCCACCTGGTCGTCGAACGTCATCTCAACTCCGTGGTCCCGGTGGATCCCCTCGATGACGCGCCCGACGTCCTCGCCGAGCACGCGATCGAGCGGTGCCTTCCCGCCGGCGACGACGTGGACCTCGAGCCCTCGTTGTCGGAGCGACGCCGCCACCTCGGAGCCGATGAACCCCATCCCGGCCATGACGACCCTGTGGCCGGGCAACATCTCCGCGCGGATCCGGGCCGCATCGCCGAGGGTCCGGAGGTCGAGGACCCCCTCGAGGCCGATCCCCGGGATCGGGAAGCGGCGGTTCCGGGCCCCCGTCGCGATCAGGAGCTTGTCGAAGGACACGGGGTCGCCTCCGGCGATCGCGAGCGTCCTTCCGGCCGCGTCGACGCCGATCACCGTGGTGCCGAACCTCGTTTCGATCCGATTGTCGGAGTAGAACGCCTCGGGCCGGACCATCGCCTCCTGGATCGTCGATTCGCCGCGGAGGAACGTCTTCGACAGAGGCGGGCGCTCGTAGGGGAACGCGGGCTCGGCGCCGATCAGCACGACCTCGCCGTCGAACCCTTCTTCGCGCAGGGTCGCGGCTGCCGTCGCGCCGGCGAGGCTCGCGCCCACGATGACGTACCGCTCCTTCCTCGCCGGATCCGCGCCCTCGGTGGCAGACGGGCCGGTGCGAGGTGCCGTTTCAGCGACCGTCCCCTCCTCCAGGATGAGGCCGGCCGCCGTCCCTCCCACTCGTTCGAGAGGCTCCGCGGCCGGCCCTCGCACCACCGATCCGTCGAAGGCGAACCTCGAGCCGTGGCACGGACAGTCCCAGGTCTTCGCCGAGTCGTTCCAATCGACCGTGCACCCCATGTGGGTGCAGCGGGGCGAGAGCTCGTACGTCTGCCCGTCCTCGTCGCGGTAGACGGCCAGCTGTCGACCGTCCACGCCCACCAGGCCGCCATGGCCGGCCACGAGGTCATCCGCCGAACGATCCACGGTCTTCACGATCAAGACATCGGAGGGCACCTCGTGCGCGACCTTGTTGGGCACGGAGCCGAGGAACCGCCGGACACCCGACATCCCCTTGTTGCCGACGACGACCAGCTGCACATCTTCCGCCTCCGCTAGCTCGCATATCCGCTGAGCGGGATCTCCTTCGACGGTTCGTTTCAGGACCTCCACGTCTTCGGGCCGGGTCGACGCGACCTCATCGAGCTTGATCGCACCGACGAGCGGATCGCCGACATGCACGAGCGTCACGGTGCCGGCATACATGGAGGCGAGCGTGTAGGCCTTCCGGACGGCCTCCGTCGCCGTTCCCGAACCGTCGGTCCCCGCCAGGATCCGCATGTAGGGCGGAGCGGGTTCCCGCGGGCCGGCGCGGCCCGTCGTGTCCACGATCAACAGGTCGCAGGGTGCATCGTGCGCGATCCAGTCGGGCACGCTCCCGAGCCGGAACCGGGTCGCCTGTCCCATGCCGCGGTTGCCGACGACGATCAGGTCGGCGTCGTGCTTGATCGCTGCCGCCAGGATCGATTCACCGGGTGTCCCCTCGATCAGCTCCGCGGTCGCGTCTACCTTCTTCGCTCGCGCGGCCTCCGCGGCCTCGTACAGGGCGGTCTGCAACGGCTGGCGAGAGATGCCGTAGGCGTCCAGCGCGCCGACGAGCACCAGCTTGCCGCGGAGGCGTTTCGCGAGCTTCTGCGCAACCTCGACGGCGACGGTCGCGGTCGGGGAACCGTCGGTACCGACGACGATCGTTCGGTAGGACATCAGGCGGCCTCCAGGGTCCCGTTCATCTGCGGATGGACGTCGCAGCGGAAGTAGTACTCGCCGGGCTCGAGCGCCGGCACGTCGTAGGTCACGGACGTCGGACCTTCGACGAGGTCGCCGACGAACAGCGACTGGGCTGCGGAATCGTCCTCGTAGACCGCAACGTTGTGCGGCACGCCCTCGTCCTCGTTCTCGAAGGCCAGCCCGATCGTGCTCGCCGGCGGGCACGGTCCAGTGACGACGGCACGAAGCGCTGGTCGTCGAAAGCGCAGACCGTGATGGCGGCATCGGGTGAGGGAGCGCACTCCGCGGCGGCACCGAACCCGAGCGTCGGCTTGAAGATCATGAGCCACAGGATCACGAGCAGCCCGACGAACCCGATCGCCGCGATCGTGTACGGGCGCTTCGACCGAAGGATCTCGTCGAACTGCGCGTCCGAGACCGCCTCTGTTCCTCCCGCCATCGCGCCGGAGATCGTCCGCAGCCGCTTGGCCCATGTGGTGCCCATCGCGTACATCGCTGCCATGACGAGGACGAGGACGACGATCGCCGCCCAGATCCACCCTTGACCCCAGAAGTGGCCGGTGAACCCCGCGGCGATCCCGCCGACGAGGAGCGCACCGATCGAGTTCCACATGAACCCGACCGAGGACGCCGAGAGCTCGAGCAGCTGACTCACGCGCGCCGGCTCTCGCTCTTTCGGAAGCCGGAGCGTCACGTACACCGACACGCCGTGCGCCATCAGGAAACCGAAGACTCCGGCGATGTGGAGGAAGACCCACCAGCGATGCACGGACTACTCCTCCCCCAGGGTGACGGCCGCGCCCGAAGACTCCGAGCGTGCGAGCTCCTTCTTCTTGATCTGACGCATCACGAGGCGCTCGAGCACGAAGACGAGTACGGCCATGAAGACGCCGACGAGCCACCGCTCGAAGCGACGGAACGCAGAGGTTGGCCGGGACGTCACCGCGGCGGACCCCTCCCGGCCCGCTTCCACCCGGGCGAGGAGCCAGAAGCCGATGCCGGCGGCCACCGCCAGCCACGACCAGCCGGTCCCGGGCGCTCCCGGAAGGTCGGAGAACACGAGGCCGGCGATGCCGAACGCGACCGCCGCCGTCGCGCCGTCACGCCGGCGGCGACCTACCAGCCGGCGCCGCGGAGCGACGTCGCGATCGCGGCTCCCGCGATCGCGAGCGCGGCGACCGCGACGCCCGACCAGTGATGAAGCTTGACGTGTGGGTCCGACGCGGGGCCGTGCTGGAGCTCCGCGTTAGGTGACGGCATAGATCCAGGCGGGGATCGCGCAGAGCAGCGACGTAGATCAGCAGCGAGATGCTCGGGTGGCCGGGGAGCCGGACAGCGATCGCGGGTCGGGATGCAGCACCTCCAAGCAGCACGAGACCGACGAGGCCGGTGATGTAGAACCCCGTGATGAGGTCCCCGCCCATCAACCCGCCGATCAACCACGCGAGCAGCCTGCGCGACGAGTACGTGCCAGGCGGCGAGCCACGACGGCCTCATCACGAACACGATCGAGAACACACCGATCAGGGCGATGCCCGCGAAGCCGCCGAATAGTGGAAGCGATGGCTCTGTTCCACGGGATCGTCCGAGGCACAGCGAGACCACGATGTAGGGGAACGACGGTAGGATCGTGAGCTACTCCGAGCAACCAGCCGACGATGCGGAAGGCGAGCATTCGACCCCGGGACGTGGTCGCCGTCGTATTCGGATCCCATCTCCCGTAGATCCCTCCTCCTGAGATCAGGCGGCGGTGACCGGCACACGACCCGCGACCGTGGTGCCGCGGCCGGGTGCCGATCGGATCTCGAGAGAGCCTCCCACGGCGGCGAGCCTGTCGGCCATCCCCTGCAGGCCGGATCCCGTGGCACGGCATTCGGGTCGAAGCCCCGGCCCGTCGTCCACGACCTCGAAGGAGAGGCTGCCGTTCGGACTGCGACGAGACGGATCACCGTGCGATCCGCGCCGGCGTACTTGGCGACGTTCTGGAGCGCTTCGAGCGTGCAGAAGTAGACGGTCGCCTCCACGTCGGCCGTGATACCGACCCACGGTCTCGGTCTCGACGGTCGACCGGCACGGAGGCCTTGCGCGACTGCGCCTCGAGCGCGGCGACCAGGCCGCGATCAGCGAGCAGCGGTGGATAGATGCCGCGCGCGAGGTCCCGGAGGTCCTCGAGGGCCGTCTGCGTCTCGGCCTCGATCTGGCCGAGGATCTCCGCGGCCTTCGCTGGATCGCCGCTCCGTGAGCTGCCGGGCGAGCCGAGCCTTGACGGCGAGCGCGACGAGCTGCTGCTGGGCGCCGTCGTGGATGTTGCGTTCCAGGCGCCGGCGTTCCTCGTCCTGGGCGGCCACCAGGCGCTGACGCGACGCCCGCACGTCCTCGACCAGCCGCACGTTGCGCAGGACGAGACCCGCCTGCGCGGCCAGGTCCCGCACCAGCTTCTCCTTGGACGGGCTCATCGGGTCGGACGCGGGCATCCGGAAGGAGAGCGCACCGAGCAGCTCGCCCCGGTCGCGCACCTCCGTCACGACCTCACCGGCACCTCGGAGTCCGCTCGGTCGGGGCCTTGACTGGCATCGCGGGCTGGCGTGTCGACCGGCCAGGCGGCGGCGGGTCGGAACTCGTTGCCGACCAGGAGCCAGATCCGCGCAACATCCGCTCCCGTCCCCTCGCCGAGGACCTGCGCCATCCGCGGCGAGCACGTCCTCCGTGGCGTACGACGTCGCCCATCCGCTCGGAGAACTCCGTCAGCACCTCATACGGGGTCGCACGTTTGCCGTACGCGAGCCGATCGGCGACGCGACGCGCCACTCGCATCACGGGCCGGAAGGCGATCCCGAGCGCGAGCGCGACCCCGAACAAGAGCGCGGGACGGTTCTCGTCCACGGTCAAGAGTGCCGATCAGTGCGACGGCACCCGCGTACACCGCCAGCGCGAGCACGACCACGGTGCCCGCCACCACCGCCTTCTTCACGACGACGTCCAGCTCCCACAGGCGGTACTGCAGGATCGCGATCCCGACGGCGACGGGGATACCGAGGAAAGCCAGGCCCGAGATGACCTCGCCCACGGCGCCCTCGGAGATGCCGAGGCCCTCGAGGATCGCACTGACCACGAAGTAGGTGACGAGTACGACGACCGCGAACGCGAACCATTTGAGCTGTTGCCGCTCGACGCCGCTCGACCGGCGGAATCGGATGACCATCGACGCGCCCGCCGCTACGAAGAGGCCGAGGAGCAGCGGCCAGATCACGGCGTCGACGGTGCCGAGCAGGTCCAGCCAGGGCACGTGCAAGGGGTTCGCGATCCTGACTCGGTTGCCCGACGCTCACCGACTTCGAACGCGGCTTCTCCGAACCCGATCGTGACGAACGCGAGGAACGAGATGCCGACACCCGCCCAGGCGAGCCACCGCCAGCGAGGCGACGGCAGCCGCCCGTCGGGGAAGACCAGCGGGAGGAGGATCAGCAGCGGGAAGAGTCCGAGGGTCCAGAGGGCGTTGCCCGGCCAGGCGAGCCACCCCGCGAGAGCGTCCTCGCCGTGCGCGGCAGCGTAGATCGACGCTTCTCCCGTCGTGAATGCCGCGCCCACCGTGACGGCGACCCAGAGGAGGAGCCAGCCGATCCGATTGTCGGGGGCCCGGCTCAGGCTCAGCGCGCCCACGACGCCCATCCCCATGAACGCGATGAAGTTCGTGGCGTCGCCGAGGAGCGAGTAGCCGTTCAGCGACACGAAGACCAGGCCGATGGTCGCGAACACAGCGGTGACCCCGAGCACGATCCAGGGCCATCGAGACGGCCGTGAGGCGGGCGTCGAGGTCGGGGTCGCGGCCATCACGCGCCACCCCTCACGATCCGGAACACCTCGACGGGCTCCTCCCGCCCCTTGACGAGGCGGGGGCCGATCGGCTCGGCGGCGATCGAGGGCGCCGCCGAGACGGTCGAGGCCGCGGCGACGACCTCGCCTCCTCCGGCTTCGGACTGCAAGCGCTGCGCGACGTTGACCGCGTCCCCGATCACGGTGTACTCGAGGCGCCCACCGCCGCCGATGGCGCCGGCCATGACGACGCCCGGTGTTCAACCCGATCCCCACGTGGAGTCCGTCGACCGCGTCGGTGCCCCACCCCATCGAGTTGAGCTCACGCTGGCGATCCTGCATCGCCAGCGCGCACTGCAACGCACGTTCGGCGTGATCCTCAGACGGCTCGGGGGCACCGAAGACCGCCATCACGGCGTCGCCCTGGAACTTGTCGATCGTCCCGCCGTGCTCGGAGATCACCTCGGCCATCGCGCCGAGGTGACGTCCGATGATCTCGCCGATCTCTCGGGCGGTGAGTCGCTCCGCGATCGTCGAGAACCCCCGGATGTCGCTGAACAGCACGGTCACCTCGAGCTCGCGCTGGCTCGCGGCGTCCCCGCCGCGAGCGAGCGCGTCCACGAACTGCGAGGGCACGTAGGACTTCAGGGACGTGGCGGTCGCCGATTGCTCGACGACCGCCGCGTGCAGCTTCTTGAACTCCCCGAGCAGGCCGGTGCCGGCTCCGTCGTCTCCGGCCATCCGCCGGAAGAGCATCGTCACGCGCCCGTCCACCGCCTCCTGCGTCGTGCCGAGGGCGGCCGCCATCGCTTCGTAGCCGAGACCCTGGGCCATCATGTCCAGCACGATCCGGTCCTCTTCCTGGGACTCGGCCCGCCCCGAGAGACGCTCGGCGATCGCGGGGTCCACGACGCTCCCGCCGCTGCTGCACTTCGCGGATCGCGCGGACGAGCTCGTCGCCCTGCGCGATCCGGTCCTTCAGGAGGTACGCCAGCCCGCTGTGGCCCTTGCCGAGCAGCGCGATCGCGTACTCCTCGTCGTCGTGCGCCGACAGCACCACGACACCGGTGTCGGGATGGCGCTCGCGGATCGCGTGCGCGCAGTCGATCCCTTCGAGCTGGAAGGACGGCGGCATCTTGATGTCGGTCACGACGACATCGGGGCTGTGCTCCGCCGCCGTCGCGAGGAGGGTCGGCGCATCTTCGGCGACCCCGACGACCTCGATGTCCTCGTAGGAGTTCAACGAGCGCCCGAACGCCTTCACGCACCAGGACGTTGTCCTCGCCGAGCACCACCCGGATCGTCACGCAGCATCCCCCAAGTTCCTCGCGTGTACCATCCGCGCATGCCGCTGCGGGTGGTCTTCGCCGAGGATAACTACCTCGTGCGGGAAGGAACCGCCGCCCTCCTGTCGACCGCCGAGGAGGTCGAGGTCGTCGGCATCGCAGTCGAGCCTCGACGAGCTGCTCTCCGCGGTCGACGAACACGGACCCGACGCCGTGCTCACCGACATCCGGATGCCGCCCAGCGGGACCGACGAGGGGATCCGGGGTGCGAAGCAGATCCGTGCGTCGCATCCCGACATCGGCGTCGTGGTGCTGTCGCAGTTCGCGGAGGAGGAATACGCGTACGACCTGCTGAAGGACGGAGCGGCCGGCCTCGGCTACCTGTTGAAGGAGCGCGTGGCCGACGTCGAGGAGCTCGTGCGCGCGCTGACCGAGGTGGCCAGGGGCGGGAGCGTGCTCGACCCGAAGATCGTCGAAGCGCTCGTCGCGGCCAAGGAGCACCTCGCCCACTCGCCGCTCGCTCGATTGACCGACCGGGAGCGCGAGGTGCTCGGCCACATGGCGCAGGGGCAGAACAACGCGGCGATCGCGAAGTCGCTCTTCCTCACCGAGCGGGCCGTCGAGAAGCACATCAACTCGCTGTTCCACAAGCTCGGTCTGACCGAGGAGCCCGACGTGCACCGCCGAGTGATGGCGGTGCTCGCCTTCCTCCGCGATCAGACCTAGACCCTCCCCACGGCTACTGCGCCCGCCGCGTGTCGACGATGTAGACGCTGCACGGGAGCGTGCCGGAGCACGAGGTTCGGGACCGTCTCGCGTACGCGCCATCGTGACCCGTGCGTGCCGCGGTTCCCGAGCACGATGGTTTCCGCTCGGATCTCCTCGGCCACGTCCACGATCCGAGACGCGGCGTCGCCGTCCTCGATCCGTGTCGTGATCGACAGGCCCGGGAACCTCGCGGCGAGGCGTTGCAGGTGCGTCTGGGGATCGGCCGCTCGGTCGGGGTCGACGACCGCCCGAACGTCACCTTCGGACTTCACGTACAGGACCAGAAGCTCGGCGCCGCGGTCGCGCGCGAGACGCGCCGCGTCCTCCACCGCGAGATCCGCGGCCGCCGAGGTGTCGGTTCCCACCAGGATCGTCGTCATCTGAGGGCCTCCTTCGTTCGTTACCGCGACGCTACGCCGCGGGCGGGTCCCCGACGACGGCGCGTGCATGCCGAGTTGGACGGGGTGCCAGCACACCCCCGCCCCGGGTGTTCCCGCACCGGAAACCGCAGGTCGACCCCCTTGGAGCCGGCCGCCGCCGATGGGAGCATCCGGGCATGATCGAGATCGAGAGCGCCGCGGGGGCCGGAACCACCGTGCGTGGAGTTATCCCGGCGACGGAGCGGATGGGATGAGCCGTCGGCTGGCGCGTGGCATCGCCGTGGGGGTCGTTGCCCTGAGCATGGCCTGCGTGATCGCGTCGATCCCGGTCGGCCTCGCCGCCCGCGAGCAGGTCGGGCCGGGCGAGATCGTGATCGTCGGCGACCCGACCGCCCCTCGGATGCAGGAGACGCTGACCGAGCTCCAGCGCGAGCGCCGACAGGGAGGCGCGCTCGAGGCCAGCAGCGGTCAATACAACCCGGGCTTCGCGGTCCTCCTCGTCCTGCTCTTCCTGTGGCTCGCCGTCGGCCTGCTGGTCGTCTGGCGCCAGGCCACGGAACTGGGCGGGATGGATCTTCCTGATCACCGGGGCCCCGTTCCCGCTCCTCACGCTCGCGCAGGCGCTCGTCGTGTACGGCGTCAAGGCGGAGCCGGGGAGCGTCCCGCTCGTGGGGCTGTGGGCGACCCTCGGCGAGTACGCCCTCTACCCGATCGCGCTCATCCCCTTGCTGTTCCTGTTGTACCCCGACGGGCACCCACCGAGTCGCCGTTGGCGGTGGGCCGTCCGAGGCCTCGTCGGCGGTACGGCGATCGCGATCCTCGGCTTCCTCTTCAGACCCGGCCCGCTCAACAACTGGATCGAGGACGGCGTCCTCTACGAGAACCCGTTCGGGATCGACGTGCTCGCCGGGATCGACGCCCGCGATCATCGCCGCCGGAACCGTGATCGCCCTCACGTCGGCGCTCTCCACGGTGGTCGCGGTCCGCCAGCGCTTCAAGCGCTCCGCCGGCGAGGAGCGGCAGCAGATGCGCTGGATCGCCTTCGTGGCGTCGATCGCCGGCACGTGCTTCGTCCTCCAATGGGTCGTCGGATTGGCAGGGGAGCTGTTGTTCCGCGACGCCGACGCGCCGATCTTCGAGCTGTTCTTCGCGCTGACGGCGTTCACGCTCGTCATCGGCGTGCCCGCCGCCTACCTGGTGGCGATCTTCCGGCACGGCCTCTGGGATCTCGACGTCGTGATGAAGAAGACCCTCCAGTACGGCATCGTCCTCGTCGGGCTGATGGCCGGGGTCGGGCTCGTGGTGCTGGTGGTTCCCGTCCTGTTCGTGGGGATCAGCGGCGACATCGCTCCGGCGGTCGCGATCGGCGCGGTCCTGGCCGCCGTCTTCCTCCTCGTTCGCACCCGCGCTCAGCGGCTCGCGAACCGGCTCGTCTACGGGAAGCGATCGACGCCGTACGAGGTGTTGTCCGAGTTCGGCGAGCGGGTTGGCGAGACCTACTCCCTCGACGACGTCCTGCCGAGGATGGCCACGCTGCTCGGCGAGGCCACCGGCGCCAAGGCTGCGAGGGTGTGGCTGCGGATCGGGGACGAGATGCGTCAGGAGGGCGTTTGGCCCGAAGGCGCACCCGCGGCTTCCGACGTGCCGGTCCGAGACGACGTCCCGGTCTTCGGAGAAGACGCCGCCTTCGAGGTCCGTCACCAGGGCGAGCTCCTCGGCGCCCTCACCGTGACGGTCGCGCCGGACGATCCGATGGATCCGACCAAGGAGAAGCTCGCTCGCGACATGGCGGCTCAGGCGGGGTTGGTGCTCCGGAACGTCCGACTTGGTCGAGGATCTCCGGGAATCTCGACGGCGGATCGTCGCGGCACAGGACGTGCGGGCGAAGAAGCTCGAACGCGACATCCACGACGGCGCGCAACAGCAATTGGTCGCGCTGGCCGTGAAGCTCGGCCTCGCGGAGCGACTCGTGGCCACGGACCCGGACCGCGCCGCGGCGATGCTCGCCGAAGCGAAGGCGGAGACGAACGACGCCTTGAGCGACCTCCGGGACCTCGCTCGAGGGATCTATCCGCCACTGCTCGCGGATCAGGGCCTCGCGGCGGCTCTGGCGGGTCAGGCGAGGAAATCCTCCGTGCCGATCGAGGTCGAGCCGGACGGGATCGGGCAGGTATCCGCAGGAGTTGGAGTCGGCCGTGTACTTCTCCTGCCTCGAGGCACTCCAGAACGTGGCGAAGTACGCGAGGGCCACCAAGGCAACCGTTCGCCTCTCGCAGGCGAACGGGAGCTTGACGTTCGAGGTCATCGACGATGGCGTCGGGTTCGACCCGGTGACCGCCTCGCGCGGCTCCGGACTCCAGGGGATCGCCGACCGACTCGCCGCGCTCGGCGGCAGTGTCGAAGATCGGAGCGCCCCGGCCGCGCGGTACGACGGTGGCGGGCCGCATCCCCGTCACGGAGACGAGCCGATGAACCAGCGACGTCTCGCCTGGACGATCTGGGGCATCTCGGTCGCGTTCCTGATCGCGTCGTGATCGTGGACGCGGCGGGCGGCCCTGCTCGACATCGGCGAGTACGCCTTCGTCGTGTTCGCGGTACTCCTCGTACTCGACCGTCGGGGCGCTGATCACGTCGCGGCAATCGTCGAACCGCGTCGGCTTGTTGTTCGCCTGGGTCGGACTCTCTGCGTCCATCAGCCTGCTCGCCGGCTCGTACGCCACCCTGGCCCAGCAGCGGACCTTCCCTTCCTCGCTTGGGCGGCATGGGTGGGCCGGGTCGGGTTCGTCGCGATGTTCGGTCCGCTCGCCTTCCTCTTCCTCATCTTCCCGACCGGCCGGCCACTCTCTCGGCGGTGGGGCTGGCTGCTTGCGCGTCATGCTGGTCGCCTACGCGATCGTGATGATCGGGTTCGCGCTCACGCCCGGGCCCCTCGAGGCCGGTTTCGCCGAGCTCCCCGAGACCGGTCGCGAACCCGATCGGGCTCGCCTCGTCATGGAGGCTGGCGATCGAAGCGATCACGACCGTCGCCGGTCTGGTCCTCGTCCTCGGCGCCATCGTCTCCGTCCTGTCCTTGATCCAGCGGTACCGGCGCGCCGCGCAGCTCGAGCGCCAGCAGATCAGGTGGCTCGCGTTCCTCGGCATCTTCCTCGGGATCGTCCTCCTGCTCACCTTCGTCCTGATCACGACCGGTGCCATCGAGGACCAGGGGATGGTGTCGGGTCTCGCGTTCTACGCCTTCATCAGCGGCGTGTTCCTAGGTATCCCGACGGTCTGCGGCATCGCGATCTTCCGGCACGGCCTGTGGGACCTCGACGTCGTGATAAAGAAGACCGTCCAGTACGGCATCGTCGTCGTTGGGCTGACGGCCGGGATCGGGCTTGTCCTGCTGGTGCTCCCAGCGCTGTTCGTGGGGATCACGGGTGACCTCGTCCCGGCCGTCGCGATCGGCGCGGTCCTGGCCTCGGTGTTCCTCATCGTCCGCGCCCGGGCGCGGCGGCTCGCCAACCGGCTCGTGTACGGGAAGCGGTCGACGCCGTACGAGGTGTTGTCGGAGTTCGGGGAGCGTGTCGGCGGCACCTACTCGCTCGACGACGTTCTGCCGCGGATGGCCCAGTTGCTCGGCGAGGCGACCGGCGCAAGGGCCGCGCGGGTATGGCTGCGGATCGGTGAGGAGATGCGCCAGGAAGGCGCCTGGCCCGAAGGTGCGCCCGCGGCGCCCGATGTACCGGTCCGAGACGACGTCCCGGACTTCGGCGAGGACACCGTCTTCGAGGTGCGGCACCAAGGGGAGCTCCTCGGCGCCTTGACCGTGACCGAGGCGCCCGACGATCCGATGACCCCGGTCAAGGACAAGCTCGCCCGCGATATGGCCGCGCAGGCGGGCCTCGTGCTCCGCAACGTCCTGTTGATCGAAGACCTCCGCGAGTCCCGGCGACGGATCGTGAGCGCGCAGGACGAGCGTGCTCGGAAGCTCGAGCGGGACATCCATGACGGCGCTCAGCAACAGTTGGTCGCGCTCTCGGTCAAGCTGCGCCTCGCCGAAGCCATGGTGGAACGCGACCCGACGAAGGCCCGCGAGCTGCTGTCCGAGCTCCAGGGGCAGACCGGTGAGACCCTCGAGGACCTCCGGGACCTTGCCCGCGGGATCTATCCACCGCTCCTCGCCGACAAAGGGCTACCGGCTGCGCTCGAGTCGCAGGCGAGGAAGTCGGCCGTTCCGGTCACGGTGCACCCCGACGGAGTGGGCCGATACCGACAAGATGTCGAATCCGCCGTGTACTTCTGCTGCCTCGAGGCGTTGAACAACGTTGCGAAGTACGCGCAGGCTGCGCACGTCGACATCCGATTGGCGAGCGTCGACGGAGAGCTCCGCTTCGAGGTATCCGACGACGGGCGGGGCTTCGACCGGTCGGTCACGAGCTACGGGACCGGGCTACAGGGGATGGCAGACCGGCTGGACGCGCTCGGAGGATCGATCGAGGTCGCCAGCGCTCCCGGCGATGGGACGACAGTGGTCGGGCGCCTCCCGGTGGAAGGAGGTGGACGATGACGCGGCGGTGGCCGTGGGTCGTGTGGGCCCTGACGGTTCTCCTGATGGCGATCACGTTCCGGCTGAGCGCGATCACGAACTCGTTCTCGGAGGACCCGTTCTTCCTGAGCGTGGCGATCGTGATGATCTTCGGCTACATGACGATCGGCGCGCTGATCGCGAGCCGCACCGAGCGCAATCCGATCGGTTGGCTCCTTATGCTGATCGGCGCCGGTTTCCTCCTCGGCGGCTTCACCGACGAGTACCTGCGGTACGCGATCCCGCGCGGGATGAGCGACGGCATCTTCACGCATCTCGCGGCCTGGGTGACGAACTGGGTCTTCTCCCTCGTGGCCCTCCCGATCCCCTGGATCCTCCTGCTCTTCCCCGACGGGAAGCTCCCCACGCGCCGATGGAAGCCTGTCGCGATCGCGATCGCGGTGCTCGAAGGGATCCTGCTCCTCGGTCTGATCCTCAGCCCGGGACCGATCGACGCGGACTTCCCTGGGCCGCTGCCCCGGAACCCCACGGGCATCGCGGCGCTCGAGGGCGTGCTCGATCCGCTCCTCACGATCGGCGGGTTCCTCCTGCTCGCGCTCAGTTTCTCCACGGTTGCCGCCGTGATCATCCGGTACCGCCGCTCCATGGGCGAGGAGCGACAGCAGATGCGCTGGTTCGTCGCGGCGGTCGGGCTCGGGACGCTGCTGCTGATCCCCGCGATCGTGAGCAGCATCGGCCTGGAGGCCAACGAGACGACGCCGCTCAGCGACCTCCTGTTCTTCGCCTTCTTCCTCGTCCTTGCGATCGGCCTCCCCGGCGCGTGTGCGATCGCGATCCTCCGCTACCGGCTCTACGAGCTCGACATCGTCGTGAAGAAAACCGTGCTCTACGTGGTCGTGGCGCTGGTCCTCATCGCGATGTTCTTCGTCTTCGCGGTGCTCGTCGGTCGGGCGTTCATCGAAGCGAACCCCCTCGCGATCCTCGGGTCGGTGGCGCTAGGCCTGGCGTTCTGGCCGGTGGTTCGAACCGCCCGGCGCGTCGCGGATCGCGTCGTGTACGGGGGCCGCGCAACGCCCTACGAGGTCCTCACCGAGTTCTCCGACCGCGTCGGCGGCTCCTACGCCTCCGAGGACGTCCTGCCGAGGATGGCCAGGATCCTGGCCAACGCCGTGGGCGCCCGGGACGCCGTTGTCTGGCTCCACGTCGGGAACGAACTCCGACCGTCGGGGATCGCGTCGTCCGATGACGCGCCACCTGTGCCCGTCGTCCTGCGTGGAGAGGGCATCCCGTCGCTGCCCGCCGACTGCGCCGTCGAGGTTCGGGATCAGGGGGAGCTCCTCGGCGCGCTGTCGGTTTCGATGCCCGCGAACGATCCGATCAACCCGTCGAAGGAGCGGCTCGTGCGTGACCTGGCGTCACAAGCGGGCCTGGTGCTCCGGAACGTGCGGCTGATCGAGGAGCTCCGCGCCTCGCGCCAGCGACTCGTTGCCGCGCAGGACGAGGAACGACGCCGGCTCGAACGCAACATCCACGACGGTGCGCAGCAACAACTGGTGGCGCTTACCGTGAAGCTCCGCCTGCTCGAACAGCTCGCCGGCCGAGATCCCGAGAAGGCGAGTGCCATCGCCACGCAGCTCCAGGAGGAAGCGACAGCCGCCCTCGATGACCTCCGCGACCTCGCCCGAGGGATCTACCCTCCGCTGCTCGCGGACAAGGGCCTCCCCGCCGCATTGGAGGCGCAGGCACGCAAGTCGCCCGTGCCGGTCGCTGTCGTCGCGGGAGATCTCGGGCGCTTCCCTCAGGACATCGAGGCGGCGATCTACTTCTCCTGCTTGGAGGCGCTCCAGAACGTGACCAAGTACGCGGAGGCGTCGCACGTGGAGATCTCGCTCGATCGGAGCAACGGCCGACTCTCGTTCGCCGTCACCGACGACGGCGTGGGCTTCGACCCCGCCTCCGAGTCCCACGGCTCCGGGCTCCAAGGGATCGCGGACCGACTGGACGCGTTGGGCGGATCGTTCGAGATCGTGAGCACCGTCGGCGTCGGGACCGCGGTCAACGGGAGCGTTCCTGTCGTTTGAGACGAGGTCAGGCGGCGCCGCGCGTGGCGGCCCAGGCTTCTTCAAGTCGGTCGGGTCCGAAGACCGACTTCGGGATGTACGCGGCCGCCCCGCACTCCGCCGCACGCGGCGCGTACTCCTCCTCCTCGTAGGTGGACAGGAGCAGGACGACGGAGCGGTTCGCGTCGGCCGCGAGGATCTGCCGCGTCGCGTCCAGCCCGTTGATCCCGGGCAGGTTCACGTCCATCAGGACGAGGTCCGGCATGAGGTCGGCCGCCATCGTGACGGAGTCCTCGCCTGTCTCCGCCTCGCCCACGACGTCGAAGCCCTCCGTCGCCTCCACCACCATCCTGGCGGCCATCCGGAAGGGCTCTTGATCGTCGACGATGAGGACCTTCACACCCATCACGTTCTCCTGAACCAAGCGTCCCACCGTAGGCAGGATGCGCCAGTGGTGCCAGCACCACAGTGTCCATCCCCCGAGCGACCCTACGCGGCAACGTCGCCGAGGCGAAGGAAGGCCCGCTCCAGCACCAGACGGGTGTTCAGGTTGATGTCTTCGGCGAGGGCGGCGCGCGCCTCCTCGACCGCCGCCATCCCGGTGGCCGCTCGCACGACGGGGAGGGGCGCGCCGCCCGGCTCGCCCGCCAGATCGGGGTTGAGCAGGACCTCGATCCCCCCTCCGATCTCCGCGGCGACGGCGTCGCGAAGCAGCGCGGAAACCCCCAGCAGCACCCAGTCCACGTAGTCCCGCTCGGCGCGGCGCTCCCGCCGCTGGAACCTCACCTCGAGGCGCCTGATCGCACCCCGGTACGCCTCCTCGGGCCGGCCACGATCGTCCAGGAAGGGTGAGAGATCCTCCTTGAGCTCTTCCTTCATCCCCTTCTTGTAGTCGGCAGCCGCCTGCAAGACGACGTCGGCGGCCCCGAGGGCTCCCGCCGGCCCTTCCGCGGCGAGTCCGATCGCGGTCCGCGCCGCGTCCCGGAAGCGAAGGCCCTCGTCGGATCCGGCCAACCTCCTCGCGCGTCCCAGGTTCCCTCCGGCGAGGCGCGCCGCCAGCCGCGCCCGGACCTCGTCCGAGCCCCCGCGGATCAGCTCCTCCACGACGAACGCCTCCGGCAGCGCGGTGAACGTGACGATGTGGCAGCGTGACAGCACGGTCTCGGGCAGCTCGTGAGCTCGCGCCGACAACAACAGGAGCACGGCGTCCGCGGGAGGCTCCTCCAGCACCTTCAGCAAGGTGTCGGCGGCTTGCGGTGAGAGACGGTCGGCTTCGCGAAGGATGAAGACCTTCCTTCCCGGCTCGGGGGCGGTGCGGTAGGCGGGCTGCCAGACCTCGGTACGGATCGTATCGACATGGATGTCACGGCCCTCGGGCTCGACGACGAACTGGTTGGGATGGTGGTCCTCCTCCGCGAGGCGGCAGTCGCGGCACTCGCCACACCCGCCGCGCCGGCACAGCAATGCGGCGACGAACGCTCGAGCGGCGAGCGACTTCCCGCTGCCCTCCGGACCGGCGAACACATACGCGTGGTGAGGACGTTCGGTCGCGCCCCCCAGGAACGCCATCGCGGCGACCTGCCCGGGGACTCGATCGAGTACGGGAACGCTCACGGGCCCACGCTATCGCGGTCCACCGACGACGTCAGTCGACCGGCCGCGCGTCGGGCGCGGGTGCGTCCTCGTCGGGGGCCACTGCGCGATCGCCGTCGACGGAACCGGTGGAGGACCTGAGCTCTCCAGTACCGCTGCCGTCCTCTCGCTCACCCAGCGCCTTCTCGAGCGCGGCCCGCACCTCGTCGAAGACCTCCGCCGGGGGCTTGTCCGCATCGATCACGACGAGGCGCTCCGGATGCTCTTCGGCGATCTTCAAGTAGGCGTCGGCCACCTTGGCGTGGAAGTCCTGTCCCTCGAGCTCCATCCGGTCCGGCGGTTCCGTAGACCGCAGCAGCCCCCGTTCCGGTTCCAGATGCAGCAGGATCACGAGGTCGGGGAACAGACCCTGTGTCCCCCACACGTTCAACGTGAGGACGTCCGGCTCCCCCAGCCCCCGTCCCCACCCCTGATACGCGAGCGACGAGTCGACGTACCGGTCGCAGATCACGACCTTCCCCTCCGCCAGGGCGGGGCGGATCACCGAATAGACCGTCTGCGCGCGGGACGCGGCGAACAGGAGGGCCTCGGCCCTCGCGTCGAGCATTCCGGTCTCGGGGTCGAGGAGCAGGTCTCGCACCCGCTCGCCGACCGCCGTTCCCCCGGGCTCTCGCGTGACCAGCACGTCGTAGCCCTGCGAACGCATGAACTCCTCCGCCATGCGGACCTGGGTTCCCTTCCCGGATCCCTCGACGCCCTCGAAGGCGATAAAGAACCCGGTCGCGGGGGGCCGCTTCAGCTTCGGCACGAGGGTGAGGGCCTCGGGACGGGAGAGCCGGTATCGCTTGAGTAGACGCCACGTGTTGAGCCCGGCGATGGCCACCGCGATGCCCGCGGTCGCGAGAGCCAGTCGGATCCCGAGCTCGGAGCCGGCGCCCAATGTGCCATAGACACCCGCCAGCGTAGGGAACGTAGCGAGGGAGAGGAACAACCCCATCCGGGACAGAACCGTGAGCGAGGCGAACGTCCGCCCCCGGAACTCGTCGCGGACGTTCTCCTGCAACAGGGTGTAGCCGGTCACCCAGGCCAGCCCGCAGAAGGCACCGAGCCAGACGGTGACGACGGCGGCGAGGGCGAGATTAGGCATCGAGGCCAGCACGAACAGCGTGCCGGCGGCCACGACGATGGACCACGGGAAGAGCGAGACGCGTTCGACGAGGCGCGAGGCCTGGTTCGCGCTCACCATCCCGAGACCGATCCCGACGCCGAACGAGGTGACCATGAATCCCCAGCCCGCGTCGTCGGCGCCGAGACTCCGGACGACGAACAGCGGCGCCAGCGCCAGAACGGCGCCGACGGCCGAGAACGCCACCACGATCCCGGCCGTCATCGCTGACGCGATCGAGTCCTCGCGGAGGAACCGGATCCCGTCGCCCATATCGCGCCAGATGCGAGAGAAATCCAGACGACCGGTGAGCATCGCGGGGGAAGGAGGGATCGGCACGCGGCTGATCATCGCGGCGGAGAACACGAAGGTAGCCGCGTCGAGGAACAAGGGCACCGCCTGGTCGCGTCCCTCGAGGATCGGGATCGCGTGGCTGAGCAGCGTGTTCAAGCCGACGAGCACGGTGAAGACGATCCCGCCGAGCGGGAGCGTGCCATAGGTGGAGGCGAGCGCGATCGAGTTCGCGTTCGCGAGCTGACGGCGCGGCACGAGTTTGGGCAGCGACGCGTCCCTCGCCGGACCCCACACGAGCGAGAAGCTCTCGATCACGAAGGACAACGCGTAGATCGCCCAAAGCTGGCCGATGAACACCATCGCCGCGTACATCGCGCCACGGGCGAGGTCGGCGATGATCATGATCCGCTTCCGGTCCAGCCGGTCGACCAGGGCACCGGCGATCGGGCCGAACAGGACGGCGGGAAGGGTGCGGGCGAGCATCAACCCGGCGACCGAGAAGGCAGCTCCGCCGGTGCCGCCGGCCAGTTCCGCGACCAGAGCGGTCACCGCGAGGAACCCGACCCAGTCGCCCAGCGACGACACGGTCATCGCCGCCAGGAGTCGGGCGAACGGCGGGTGGGTGAGCAGGTCGCCGAGCGTCGCCGACCGGGTGCCGCGGAGCGCGGCAACCTCGTCGGCGACGCTCGCCAATGCCTAGCCTTCCTCGCCGGCGGTGACCGGCTCCGGGGCCGTCCCCTGCGAGGCCGCCGGCTTCCCCTTCGCCGCAGCTGCCTTCTTGACCGCCGATCCCTTCATGGCCGCGCTCTTCTTCTTCGCCGGTGCCTTCTTCTTGGCGGCCGTCTTCCGGGCGGAAGCCCTCCTCGAGGCGGCAGGCTTCTTGGCGGCGCGTGCGGCCGTTCGTGCCTTCCGCGCCACCGCCTTGGCCGCGCGCGCCGCCGCCTCGGCCTCCCGGTCCCCGGGCTTCGTGACCTTCATGTCGAGGTCGACTTCGGCCCCGCAGTGCCAGCACCGGAGGCTCTTCGGCCTGCGCAGGAGCAGGCCACCGCAGTCCGGGCACGGGATGTCCTTCTCGGGCGGATTGTTGACGGCACAGTCACAGTCGGGGTACCGATCGCATCCGTACATCAGCCCGAAGCGCGTGCGCTTCTCGACGAGCTCGCCCTGGCCGCATTGCGGGCAGGTCACTCCGGTGCTCTTGGGCGGCTCCTTCTTGATGTAGCGACAGTCCGGGTAGCCGCTGCAGCCCACGAACGGCCCGAAACGGCCGACCTTCTTCACGAGCTGACGGCCGCAGTCCGGGCATCTCTCGTCGAGCAGCTCCGGCTCCGGCCGTTCGCTCCCATCGAGGTTCCTGATGTAGTCGCACTCGGGGAAGTTGTCGCAGCCGATGAACTTGCCGAACCTGCCCAACCGCACCTGCAGCCGCCCCGGTTCCCGGCCCTCGGTGGGGCACTTCGGACAGAGCTCATCGAGCTCCTCCAGATACCGTTCGAACTTCTCCTCGGCGAGCGCGAGCTCCTCCGAGAAGGGCACGTAGAAGTCCTGCAGGACGGCGACCCGCGTCGCCTTCCCCTCGGCGATGTCGTCCAGTTCCTCCTCCATCCGCGCCGTGAAGTGCACGTCGACGATGTCGGGGAAATGCTGGATCAGCTTGTCGGTTACCACCTCCGCGACGTCTTCCGGCATGAACCGCTTCTGATCCAGGCGCACGTAGCCCCGCGCCTGGATGGTCTGGATGATCGAGGCATAGGTCGAAGGCCGGCCGATGCCCAGCTCCTCGAGGGTCTTCACAAGTGAGGCCTCCGTGTACCGAGGCGGCGGCTGGGTGAAGTGCTGTTCGGGCAGGACCTCGAGCAAGCGGAGGAGCTGCTCGGCCGTGAGCTCGGGCAGGCGCGACTCGGCGTCCTCGTCGGGCCCCTCGTCGCGACCCTCCGTGTAGACCCTGATGAAACCATCGAACACGAGCGTCTGGCCGGTGGCGCGGAGGCCGTAACGAGCGTCCCCATCCACCGCCTGGATGTCGATCCCGACCTGGTCGAAGCGCGCCTCGGCCATCTGCGTCGCCACCGTTCGCTTCCAGATCAGGTCGTAGAGGCGCAGCTGGTCGCGGTCGAGCGCCGCGGCGACTCGCTCGGGTGTGCGGAAGACGGAGGTCGGCCGGACCGCTTCGTGCGCCTCCTGCGCATTGCGCGAACGCGTCTTGTACCGGCGGTGCTCGGCAAGCACGTATGGGGCCCCGTACTCGCCCTTCACCAACTCGGCGATCTCCCGGAGCGCCGTGTCGGCGATGGTGACGGAGTCGGTACGCATGTACGTGATCAATCCGACGGACCCCTCGCCCGGAAGCGTGACGCCCTCGTACAGGCGCTGAGCGAGCGTCATCGTCTTGCGGGCCGAGTACCCGAGCTTGCGCGCGGCTTCCTGCTGCAGCGTGGACGTCGTGAACGGAGGTGCCGGCGAGCGCTTCCGCTCCTTCCTCTGGACGTCCGTGACGCGGTACTCGGCCCGGCCGAGCCGCTCGACGTGGGGCGTGGCGTCTGCCTCGGCGCCGAGGAGGATGCCCTTCTTGTCCGGAGCGGTCGCGAGCTTCCCCTCCGGGATCTCGGTGAGGCGAGCCACGAAAGGCTGATCGTCGCCTTCTGGCGAGAGCCGGACGTCGACGCTCCAGTACTCGACCGGCTGGAACGCTCGGATCTCCCGCTCGCGCTCCACGATCAAGCGGACGGCGACCGATTGCACTCGGCCGGCGGAGAGCCCGGGTCGCACCTTCTTCCACAGGATCGGGCTGATCCGGTACCCGACGAGCCGGTCGAGGATGCGACGGGCCTCCTGGGCGTCGACGAGCTTCAGATCGATCGCGCGCGGGTGCCGGACGGACTCGAGGATCGCATCGCGTGTGATCTCGGTGAAGGTGATCCGTTTCGCCTCGTCGGCCGGCACGCCCAGAAGGGTCGCGACGTGGTACGCGATCGCCTCGCCCTCGCGATCGTAGTCGGTGGCGAGCACGAGCTCGTCCGCACCCTTGAGCGCCTTCTTCAGATCGGCGACGTGGCGCTTCGAGTCCTCGGGGACCTCGTACACGGGCTCGAAGCCGTCCTCCACGTCCACTCCGAGCTGGCTCTTCGGCAGATCCCGGACATGCCCGAAGGAAGCCCGGACGGCGTAGTCGTCGCCCAGGTATCTCTCGATGGTCTTCGCCTTCGCAGGCGATTCGACGATGACGAGCGTTCCTGGCATATCGAAGCTGACTCTTCCTCTCAGGGGATGTTGGCGGGTGGTGTCAAGGGCGGGCCTCTTCGGGACCGTACCACCGGCCTTCCGGCCTCCACGGAGCATCGGCCAGGCCTCGGATCGTCGCGAGATCGGGCCACCACCGCTCCGGAGCCTCAGGAACGCGCTGGTACGCTGCCCTTATTCCCGCACCGGAGGGGTGTTCCCACCTGCTCGAGACCCTGCACGAGACGATGACCCGGCTGATCGGCGACTACGGCTACCTTGCCGTGTTCGTCCTCATGGTGCTGGAGTCGGCCTGCATCCCAGTGCCGTCGGAGGTCACGATGCTGTTCGGCGGGGCTCTGGCCAGCGCCGGCTTCGCGGCGCCCGGCCAGGAGCTGGATCTGGTGACGGTCGCGCTGGTCGGGACGGCCGGGAACCTCGTCGGCTCGTGGCTGGCGTACTGGGCGGGCGCGGTCGGAGGACGGCCGCTGATCGACCGGTTCGGCCGGTACGTCCTCGTGCTTCCGCACGAGGTCGACCGTGCGCACGAGTGGTTCGAGCATCGTGGTGAGTTCGCCGTGTTCGCCTCCCGACTGCTGCCGGTGATCCGCACGTTCATCTCCCTTCCGGCGGGCGTCGCTCGGATGCCGTTCTGGCGCTTCACCGTCTACACGGTGCTCGGATGCCTGCCGTGGACGTTCGCGCTGGCGTGGCTCGGCTACGTGCTCGGTGAGAACTGGACGAAGGTCGAGGACATCCTGCAGCCGGTTGCGTGGGCGATCGCCGCGGTCGTCGTCGCGGTCGCCGTGTGGTGGGTGGCCCACAGGTATCGGAGGGTGCGCGCCGCCTACGCCGAGCTGGACCGAGCCTCTGAGGGACAGACCGCGGAGTAGGCTCCCGCCGTGCAGACCTGCTCCAGATGCGGGCGAGAGAACCCCGATGACGCGAGGTTCTGCGCGAACTGCGGCTCGCCTCTTAGCGTCGCGGCCGAAGCGGCCCGCGAGGAACGCAAGGTCGTCACGGTGCTGTTCGCCGATCTGGTCGGGTTCACGAGCAGGAGCGAACGGCTCGATCCCGAAGACGTTCGGGCGACGCTCACGCCGTACTTCGCCCGTCTCCGCGAGGAGCTCGAGCGCCGCGGCGGCACGGTTGAGAAGTTCATCGGCGATGCGGTGATGGCGGTCTTCGGCGCCCCTGTCGCGCACGAGGATGACCCCGAGCGAGCGGTGCGGGCCGCACTCGGGATCCGCGACGCGATGGCCGAGATGAACGAGCAGGACCCCGACTTCGACCTTCACGTCCGGGTCGGGGTGAACACCGGCGAAGCGCTCGTCTCGCTCGGTGTCAGTCCCTTGCAGGGCGAGGGCATCGCGGCGGGCGATGTGGTGAACACAGCGGCCAGGCTGCAGACATCGGCCCCCGTCGACGGGATCCTCGTGGGCGAGACGACGCAGCGGGCGACGGAGCGTGCGATCGAATACCGGCACGCGGATGCCGTCGAGGCCAAAGGCAAGACCGAGCCCGTCCTGGCCTGGGAGGCGGTCGAGGCCCGCTCTCGCTACGGCATCGATGTCACCCGGCGCGTCGACACCTCCCTCGTGGGCCGCGAGCGCGAGCTTGCGCTCCTCCGAGATGCGCTCGACCGCTCGCGACATCAGGATGAGCCGCAGCTCGTGACCCTGGTCGGCGAGCCCGGGATCGGGAAGAGCCGCCTGGTGCACGAGCTGTTCGTGCACATCGAGGGCATGCCGGAGCTGATCGCCTGGCGCCAAGGGAGATGCCTCCCGTACGGCGACGGCGTGAGCTACTGGGCCCTCGGGGAGATGGTGAAGGCGGAGGCGGGGATCCTCGAGACCGATGCCGACGTTGAAGCCGCAGCGAAGGTGAGTCGGATGGTCCTCGAGCTCATCCCCGACGCCCACGAAGGCGAGTGGGTCGCTCGGCATCTCGGACCGCTCGTCGGCCTTCCACAGGAGCGAGGATCGAGCCAAGAAGGTTCCGAGGAGGCTCCGGCGGCGTGGAGGCGCTTCCTCGAATCTCTCGCGGAGCGGCGGCCGACGGTGCTGATCTTCGAGGACCTCCACTGGGCCGACGACGGGCTCCTCGACTTCCTCGACTACCTGATCGACTGGACGCGAGACGTTCCCCTGCTCGTGATCTGCACCGCGAGACCCGAACTCCTCGCCCGGAGGCCGGGTTGGGGAGGCGGGAAGCTGAACGCCGCGACGATCTCGCTCGCGCCCCTCTCCGACGAGGAGACAGGGCGCTTGCTCGCCGGTCTCCTCGACCGAACCCTGCTCCCCGCCGAGCTCCAGGCGACGCTGCTCGCCCGCGCCGGAGGCAACCCCCTCTACACGGAGGAGTTCGCGCGGATGGCCGCGAACCGCTCCACGGCGGACCTGGCCACCGTCGAGCTTCCCGGTTCGGTGCAGGGGATCATCGCCGCTCGCCTCGACGGCCTGGACCATGACGCGAAGACCCTTCTTCAGGACGCGGCGGTAGTCGGCAAGACGTTCTGGCTCGGCGCGGTCGCCGCGATCGGGGGGCAAGATCCCACCGACCTCGAGGGGCGGCTCCACGAGCTGGAACGTGGACGCTTCGTCCGCCGGGCCCGCCGTTCATCGGTGGGCGGTGAGACGGAGTACGCCTTCCTGCATCTCCTGGTCCGCGACGTGGCCTACGGGCAGATCCCCCGCGGAACACGCGCGGACAAGCATCGCGCCGCAGCCGACTGGATCGGCTCCCTCGGCGGGGAGCGACTGGAGGATCGGGCGGAGCTGCTCGCGCACCACTATCTCTCGGCGCTCGAGCTGACTCGGGCGGCCGGGCTGGACACGACGGATCTGGAGGGGCCGGCCCGGATGGCCCTGCGGGGAGCCGGTGATCGCGCGCTCGGTCTCGGCGCCTACGCCGCGGCCGAACGCGCCTACGCGGAGGCGGTCGAGCTCTGGCCGGCGGACGATCCCGAGCGACCGATGCTCCTGTTCCAGTACGGCCGGTCGTTGTGGCTCCACAGCGACAAAGGTGCGGACATCCTCGCGCAGGCGAGAGATGGGCTGCTCGCCGCGGGCGACGTCGAGACCGCGGCGGTGGCTGAGCTCCATATCGGCGACACGGTCTGGCGACTGGGCAAGGGGAAGGAAGCGCAGGAGCACTTCGACCGTGCCGAGGCCTTGATCGAAGGGAGGCCGGGATCGACCGAGGTCGTCCAGGCGAAGACGCATCTCGCACGGTACCTGATGGTCACCGGCCGATCGATCGACGCGATCCGCGTGGGTCGCGAGGCTCTGGTCGCCGCGACGACTCTGGCGGCGGAGGACATCCGCGCTTTCGCGTTGAACACGGTCGGCACGGCACGCGTGAACCTCGGGGATCTCGGTGGGTTCGACGACATCGAAGAGAGCATCGAGGTCGCCGAGGCCGCGAACCTCCCCTGGCACGTGTCCCGAGGACACATCAATCTGGGCGTCTCCCTCTTCTACACCGGGGAGATGGCGCGAGCGCTCGACGTGCATACGCGCAACCTCGAGTACACCCAGCGGTACGGGATCGAGGGAGGCATCACGTGGTGCAAGGCGGAGGTGGCCCTCGATCTCTGCCTGGTCGGCCGCTGGGACGAATCCCTTGCGATCAGCGACGCCGAGATCGCTCGGATGGAGGCGGGGGCTCCGCATTACCTCGAGGTCCAACATCGCCAGAGCCGGGCGCGGATCCGGCAGGGACGGGGCGACGCCGAGGGAGCGATCGAAGACGCCGAGCGCGGGGTGGAGGTCGGCCGCGCCGCAGGCGATCCCCAGGCCCTCCTGCCCGCTCTCGCAGAGTGGGCTCGCGTGTTGTTCCTCACGGGACGGGTCGCCGAGGCGGAGCCACCGATCGATGAGATCCTTCGTTCGATCGATCCGGACCCGGCGATGGACTGGGCGTGGTGGATCGTTCCCGCGGCGATCGTGCTCACCGACGCGGGACGAGGCGAGGACATCCTCGCGCTGGGGGGCGAGGATCTCCCGTCGCGTTGGGTCCAGGCGGGGCGGCTCTGGGCGTCCGGCGACCTGGTGGGCGCCGCGGACCGACTCGAGGACATCGGCTCCGCGGGAGACGAGGCGTTTGCGCGCGCGCGGGAGGCGGAGCGACTCGTAGCCGCCGGGCACCGCGCCGAGGCGGAGCCTTTCCTCGCGCGTGCGCTCGAGCTCTTCCGGGGGATGGGCGCGACCGCGTTCATCCGCGATGCGGAGCTGCTGCTGGCACCCCCTGCGTGATCGGCTTCCGGCTGCTACGAACGTCCGCCGCGCGAATACCCCAGGTCGATATCGACGACGTTCCGGAGCGGCTCGTCCGCGACGAACCGACGGAGGTTGTCCACGAACAGCGCCACGACGTCTGACTCCCAACCATCGTGATCGCCGGCGCGGTGCGGGGACACGAGCACGTTCGGCAGGCGCCACAGCGGACTCTCGGCCGGCAACGGCTCCACCTCGAAGACGTCGAGTGCCGCGCCGGCGATCACGCCGTCCCGGAGCGCCCCGATCAGTGCAGCCTCGTCCACCGTCGCCCCGCGGCCGATGTTCACGAAGACGGCGGTCGGCTTCATCGCCGCGAACGCGGCTGCATCGAACATCCCGCGCGTAGCCGGCGTGATCGGCAGCACGTTCACCACGTGGTCGGCGAGAGCCAACTCCTCCTGAAGGGCGTCCGGACCCGCGATCGACTCGAACACGTGATCGGCTGGGCGAGCGGTGCGCGCCACACCTCGCACGCGAAGCCCGGCCGACCTGAGCAGCCGTCCGGTCTCGGTTCCGATCGATCCGGCGCCAACGACTAGAGCGGTCGTTCCTCGGAGCAACGCGATCCGCTCCGACGGCCAGTCACCGGACGTCAACCGGGCATCCCCGAGGATCCGCGCCGAGAACGCCAGCAGGAAGCCGAGCACTGATTCCGCGAGGCCGGGATCATAGACGCCGGCGGCGTTGGTGAGGGTGACACCGTGTGCCGGGAGCTCGGGGAAAGCGAGATCTTCGACCCCCGCCGAGATCGATTGGATCCATCTCAGGCGTGGCGCGCGCGGGACCACTTCTCGCAGGCGCTGCCGGTCGAAGTTCCATGCGAAGATCACATCGATCCGGTCGAGATGCGGCGCCAACTCGTCGACGCCGCGGACGCGGACGACGTGAACCAGCTCCTCCAGGGCGTCCAGGTCGGAAGGGTGGCGGTCGACCGCGTCGACGATCGCCACGAGCGGACGACCGTCGTCCACTACAGATTCGCGAGCATCGTCCAGGATTCTCCGGACTCGCCGATCTTCTCGAACCCGGCGCGCTGGTACATCATCCGCGAGCGGTTGTGCACGGCGACGGACAGCGACAACGCCTGGAACCCCTCCTCGCGCGCTTGGACCATGCAGGACCGCAGGAGCGCCTGGCCGATCCCCTTCCGCCGGTGGAGCGGTCCGACGGCGATGCTCAGCTCGGGCGTCTTCCCGTTCACGAACCCGAGTCCCGGCGTCTCCTCGG
The DNA here is from genome assembly GCA_963778505.1 of uncultured Actinomycetota bacterium. GTDB lineage: Bacteria > Actinomycetota > UBA4738 > UBA4738 > HRBIN12 > JAJNBA01. The sequence continues at coordinate 253,133 of CAVZUH010000002.1, forward strand.
TGAAGACGCGGTACCACGCGGCGCCGACCGGCTCCCCGTCGATCTCCGCGATCACGCCTCCGTCGCCTTCGCGGCCCCAATCCTCGTGGTAGCGGCGAAGGCTGGGCTCGTCCAGGAACTCCTCGATCGACTCCCTCGGCCAGTCCGGGTTCCAACGAGCGGCCTCGTAGAGCATCGTCCCGATGAAGTCCGCGTCGTCCTTGGTGGCGGGCCGGATGTTCACGTGGCTAGCGTACCTCGGGGCTCCTGGGCGCTTCGCCCTTCTGCGCGCTGCCGAGCGTCTCCGGCGCCGCGAGGTGGTACGGGACGCTCGTCACGACGACATCGGCCTCGAAGAGCAGGACGCGCTTGAAGAACAGGGCCGACTGGTTGTGCAGCAGGTTCTGCCACCAATGGTCCGGCACGAGCTCCGGAAGGACGACCGTCACGACGGTGTCCCCGCGGGCCGTTCGGCTCCTGATCTCCTCGAGGAGCGGAGGACCGAGGTCGCGGAAGGGCGCCTCGACCAGGACGAGTGGGACGTCCATCCGCCGGTCGTGCCAGCCTTCGACGACGCCGGGGATCTCCTCGGGATCGGCCGCCATGTGGATGGCCTCCACCGACGAGGGCTGGAGCGACTTCGCGTACACGATCGCCCGCACCGTGGCGTCGTTCACGCTCGACACAGGGACGATGACCTCGCTGCGCGGCCGCTCGATGGGACGCGCGCCGGCCGAAACCTGCGGCTCCCCCGGCACGAACGGGACGTTGGTCACCACGACGCCAGGTTGGAACAGGAGCGAGGTCTTCAGAAGGAACGCCTCTCGCTGACGGACGAGCTGCAAGAGCGAGCCGGACGACACCACCTCGGGGATCACCACCGTCACGAAGTCCGTCGCGAACCGTCGCTGTTTCAGGAACCGATGGACGGCGCGAACAGGATGCTCCTCCCCCCTCGGGAGCAGCTCGAGATCATCGTAACGGGGTGCGAAGCGACGCCAGGTCTCGCGCGCCTGATCGAGCCGATCCTCCGGCCCCACCCACAGGGCGACCACATCCTGGCATCGGATCGTGAACAGGTAGGACACGGCATCGGTGGTGGCGGGACCGAAGTCACCGACGACGAGCACGAACGAGTTCGTCGCCACGACGTCGCCGGTGAGCCGGCCGGCCGCGAGCAGTCGCGCGATCCGCCGATAGTGACGGTTGATCAGCAGGAACAGGGTCACGATGATCGGGATCGCGATCACGACCACGTACGCTCCCCCTGCGAACTTCGTGATCGTGGCGACCACGAGCACGACGCCGGTGACGGCGGCACCGACCCCGTTCAGGGTCGCCCGCCAGCGCCAGCCCGCCCCTTGCACCCGGAACCAGCGGCGCACCATCCCCGCCTGCGAGAGCGTGAAGGCGGTGAACACGCCGATCACGTAGAGCTGGATCAGGTCCGTCAGCTCCGCGTCGTATCGCCAGATCAGGAAGACCGCGAGACCGGCCAGCACGATGACGCCGTTGGAGAACACGAGGCGGTCGCCGCGGTTCCGGAGCTGGCTCGGCACGAACTGATCGCGCGCGAGGATCGACGAGAGTCGTGGGAAGTCCTGGAACGCGGTGTTCGCGGCCAGGACGAGGATCCCCGCGGTGAAGACCTGGAGGACGATGAACCAGAGCCCGCGGCCGAAGATCGCGTCGCCGATCAACGAGAGCACAGACCGCGAGTGCGCGATCTCCTCGGTGATCCGCACGTCGAGGAGCTCCGTCATCACCGTGATGCCGAGGAACAGCACCGTCGCGAGCGCGCCCATGATGGCCAGCGTTGCGGCGGCGTTCTTCGCTTGGGGTCGCCGGAACGCCTGGACGCCGTCGGCGACGGCCTCGACCCCGGTGAGCGCCGAGGCGCCCGACGAGAACGCGCGGAGGAGGAGGAACAGCGTGACGGTGGCCACCGGTTCGACGGGCAGGTCGGCGGTATCCGCAACACGGCATTCGGACAAGCACTGCCATAGTCCAGTCAGGATCGTGCCGGCCACGATGACGACGAAGCCGTAGGTCGGCAGCGCGAAGAACGCCCCGGCCTCCTCGAACGCCTCGGAGGTTGGCCGCCGTGACGAACGCGACGAGCAGGGATGCGATCAAGACCTTGTGATCCGCGAGCGAGGGTGCCGCAGAGGTGATCGCGACGGTGCCCGCCGTGACGGACACCGCCACGGTGAGGACGTAGTCCGTGAGGATGGCCGCCGCCGCCACCAGGCCCGGAACCGTTCCCAGGTTCTCCCGGGCGACGATGTACGAACCGCCGCCACGGGGATAGGCGCGGACGGTCTGCCGGTAGGACGTCACGACGATCGCGAGGAGAGCAGCGATCGCGAGGGCGATGGGAAGCCGGTAGGACAACGCGGCGACGCCCGCGGTCACGAGGACGAGCATCATCTCCTCGGTGGCGTACGCCACCGAGGAGAGCGTGTCCGAGGAGAAAACCGGCAGGGCGAGCGTCTTGGGCAGGAGCTGGTGTTCCTGGGAGTACGTCGACAGAGCGCGTCCGACCAGGAGGCGCTTCAGAGCACCGCCGACGTCTGCGCCGCCATCGGTCCTCGTCGCCATCCGGAGGATGCTACGACTCGCTGCCGGAGCCTTCCGCGATCCAGCGATAGCCGACGCCGGGCTCCGTGACGATCAGCTGCGGCGCCTGCGCATCGTCGGCCAGCTTCTTGCGAAGAGCCCGGACATAGGTCCGCAGATAGGTGGTCTCCGTCCCGTAGCCCTGTCCCCAGACCTTCCTCAGGAGCCACTGGTGGGTGAGGAGCTTCCCGGGATTGGTCACGAACGCCTCGAGGAGCAGGTACTCGGTCGGAGTCAGCCGGAGCGGATCACCGCCGAGCGTCACGAGCCGCCTGCCGAGATCGATCTCGAGCGAGCCGTATCGCATCGAGGGCGCGGGCGGCTCGCCGGGCTGCGCCCGGCGCATCGCCGCCCGAGCCCTCGCCAACAGTTCCTCCATCGCGAACGGTTTCGTGACGTAGTCGTCCGCGCCGGCATCGAGCGCCGCCACCTTGTCGTGCTGGCTGTCCCGGACCGAGAGGACGATGATCGGGAGATCTGTGAACCCGCGAACGCGGCGGATCACCTCGGTGCCGTCCAGGTCCGGGAGCCCCAGGTCGAGGAGCATCAGCTCCGGCGCGATCTCGGCCGCGCCGATCACGGCTTCCTCGCCGGTGCCCACCGTCTGCACCTCGTAGCCGTGAGCCTCCAGGCTGGTGCGCAGGGCACGACGGATCTGGGGCTCGTCGTCGACCACCAGCACCCTGTTCACGGCCCCGGCTCCTCGCCGGGGATCTCGAACGCCACCACGCATCCGCCCCCGGCGGCTTCGTCGATCCAGATCCGCCCTCCGTGGGCGACGACCACGGCCTGCGCGATCGCGAGGCCCAGCCCGCTGCCGGGCGTCTCCGGAGTCGAGGAGCCCCGATAGAACGCCTCGAAGACCCGATCCCGCTCGTCGGGTGGGATCCCGGGCCCCTCGTCGCCGACCCGGACCTGCACCGCGTCGTTTATCCACGAGACGCTCACACGGATCTGGGTGCCCTCGGGCGCATGCCGCCCGGCGTTCTCGAGGAGGTTCGTCAGGACCTGATCGAGCTGGACGGGATCGACCGACACGTCGGGGAGCGTGGTCGGGAACTCCGTCGTGACCGTGTGACCGGCGAGTCGCGGCCGCATCCTCGCGAGGACGATCTCGACGATCTCGTCCATCGCCGCCGGCTGGCGGTTCGGGGTCAGGGCGCCCGCCCGGATCCTCGCGAGATCGAGCAGATTGCCGACCAACCGATTCAGTCGATCGGTCTCCTCCAGGATCGTGGTCAGCAGCTCTCGCTCCTGGGCGGGATCGTGGCGGACGCTGACATCGAGGAGGCTGGTCACGCCTGCCTTGATGGACGCGAGCGGGGTCCGCAGGTCGTGAGTGACCGAGGAGAACATCGCGGCGCGCAACTGGTTCGTCTCCGCGTCGAGCTGGGCGCTGCGTGCTCGGGCGTCCAGCCGGGCGCGATCGAGCGCCGCCGTCGCCTGGCGGGCCGCCGCCTCGAGCAGGAGCTGGTCGTCGCGGGAGAACGGACGGCCCCCGGCCGGTCGCTCCGCGACGAGCGAGCCGATGGACGCATCGCCAGTGAGGAGCTTCACGGACACCCGCGGGCCCCCGACCACGTTCCCGTCGGACCTCGCGACCGCTCTCAAGTTCGTTCCGTCGAGCGTCGCCTCGATCTCGACCTTCGAGAGGGCGAACGGCTCCATCAGCACCTCCGCGAACTCCTCGAGGACACGGTCGGGGATCTCTCGGGTGTGGAGCGTGCTCGAGAGCGTCCCGAGGAAGCGCGCCTCACGCTCTCGGCGCGAGGCACGCGCCCGGTCCTCGCTGGCCTGCCCGACGAGCAGGCCGACGACCAGAGCCACGGACAGGAAGACCACGCCGGTCGCGACGTCTTCCACGGTGTCGAAACGGAAGGTCAGCTGGGGGTCCTCCACGACCAGCGGGCGGATCGTCGACGCGAGGATCCCTGCGATCAGGCCACCCCACAGCCCCCCCGCGACCGCCGCGATCACGACCGCCAACATGAAGAAGGCGATGGAGATCTCGGGCCTCGCCGGCGCGACCGGGAACGTCACCACCGTGGCGATGGCGGGCGTGACCAGGCCGATCACAACCCCCCTGAGGGTGAGCCTCGCGATGCCCTCCGACTCCATCCCCTGGTTCACGACCACGACACGCTAAGCCCCTTTCACGGCATCTTCACGCCTGAGGATGGAACCTTCACGCTTCCCTCACGCCCGGCTCTTGAAGATGGGCCACAGAGGAACCCATCCTCCGAGTCAAATCCGGGGGGCCGACGACTCCCTCCAGTTGTCGGACCTCCGGATCCGTCCTCATCATTCGGGCCCGCCCTCCGCGGGCCCGAACTCTTTCCCGAGACTTCCGGCCGGAGGCCCCCCGATCGGTTCACGGCGCGAGGCTTCCGGCGAGTTGCCGCCTCCCGCAACGGATGACCTTTGGTGTGCGCTCGGGCCGCCGGGTACTCTTCCTCATCGTATGCGCGTGATCATCATGGGTTGCGGTCGCGTGGGCTCGGAGCTCTCGAACGCGCTCGTCGCGGACCACGACGTCGCCATCGTCGACAAGAACCCGGAGGCCTTCCACGCGTACCCACCCGGGGAAGGTGCACGGCAGATCGTCGGACTCGGTTTCGATCGGGACGTGCTGGAGGATGCCGGCATCAAGGACGCGGACGCGTTCGTCGCCGTCTCGAGCGGGGACAACTCGAACATCGTCTCCGCGCGCGTGGCGCTCGAGTACTACCACGTGCCGAAAGTGATCGCCCGCATCTACGACTCTCGCCGGGCGGAGATCTACGAGCGCCTCAACATCCCGACCGTCGCGACCACGCGCTGGGGCGTGAAACAGATCCAGCTGATGCTGTTCCACGATCGCGAAGAGATCCGCGAAACCCTCGGCGGCGGTGACCTCCTCCGCCTGCGCGTGCCCGTGCCGGCACACCTGGCGGGCAAGCCCGTGTCCTCGCTGGAGGTCGACGGCAAGGTCCGCGTGGCCGGGATCTCACGTGGCGGGGGCGGTTTCATCCCGACGGGGTCGTCCACGCTCCAAGCCAACGACTACCTCATCCTGATGATCGCCAAGGAGGGACTCGACCTCGTGGACGAGATCCTGGGAGCCGAGGAGCACGGATGAAGGTCGTCGTGACGGGCGGGGGCGCGGTCGGACGTCACCTCGCCCAGGATCTGACCGAGCGGGGGCACGACGTCACCCTCGTCGAGCAGCGCCGGGATCTGGCGGAGAAGCTCGGCCAATGGGCCCCCGACACACACGTGGTGTACGGCGACGCGTGCGAGCCTCGCATCCTCGAGAAGGCCGAGGTGCGAGCGGCCGACGTGGTCGTGGCCGCGACCGGCGACGACGAGGACAACCTCGTGACGTCCCTGCTGGCGAAGCAGGAGTTCGGGGTGCCGAGGGTGCTCGCTCGGGTCAACCACCCCAAGAACGAGTGGCTCTTCGATGAGCAATGGGGCGTGGACGCGTCGGTGTCTCCTCCACACATCCTGACGGCGATGGTCGAGGAGGCCGTCACCGTCGGCGACCTCGTTCGTCTCCTTCGCCTGGAGGGAGGCAAGGTCGCATTGGTCGAGATGCGCCTGCCCGAGCAGTCCCCCAACGTCGGGAGGGCGCTCTACGAGCTCAGGCTGCCACCCGACACGACGCTCGTCGCGATCCTGCGCGAGGGACACGTGATGATCCCGCAGCCGGAGACGGCGCTCGCGGCCGGTGATGAGATCGTGGCCCTGTCGAGCGTCGAATCGGAGCGGGCGCTCCGCGACACCGTCATGGGCACCGACGGGTCAGGTGAAGCACGGGCGACCGAGCGGGGCACCCCGCCCGACAGTTGACGCGGCGCTAGCCGGCGAACTCGAGCTTCGGGTTCACCATCCGAACCTCCGAGCGATGCTCGGCGAGGACACCCTCCACCACGACCCGTTTGCCCAGCGAGAGGCCCCCGATGCCGCGTCTCCCCATGAACACGATCGTCACCTCGCCGGTGCCGTCGGAGACCAGCGCCTGGAGCGCTTCCTTCCCCTGCATCGGCAGGACGGTCATGCGCCGGATCACGCCGGCGATCCGCACAGGCTGTCGCAGCGGAGCATCCGCGATCCGGACGGACCCCTCGACCGTGTCTGCCCAGGCACGCGTCTCCTCCGCGAGCCGTGTTTCGTCGCTCTCGTTCAGGCGCTCGAGGAGGTGACGGATCCGACCCACGATGGATTACGACGGCGCTCCCGCCGCGTCCCTCTGCTTGATCTCGTCGCCGAGCTCGGACTTCCGGGACTTCGAGACCCAGATCATCGATGCCAGCACCACGGCGGCGATCGCGACCACCGCTACCCGGAGCGCGGTGTCGTCCGCGTGCGAGACGACGATCGGGGCGATCAGCAGGGCGACGAGGTTCATCACCTTGATCAACGGGTTCAACGCCGGACCCGCTGTGTCCTTGAACGGGTCGCCCACCGTGTCGCCGATCACCGCGGCCGTGTGGGCCTCGCTGCCCTTGCCTCCGTAGTGGCCCTCCTCGATGAACTTCTTCGCGTTGTCCCAGGCGCCGCCCGCGTTCGAGAGCATCACGGCGAGCAGCTGGCCGGTGAGGATCGAACCCGCGAGGAACGCGCCGAGCGCCTCCGCGCCGAGGAAGAACCCGGCGATCAACGGGCTCAGCACGGCGAGCAGTCCGGGCGTCGTCAGCTCGCGGAGCGAGGTGCGTGTGCAGATGTCGACGACCCGGCTGTAGTCCGGCTTCTCGGTGTAGTCCATGATGCCCGGGTGGTCGCGGAACTGGTTCCGGACCTCGACGACGACCTGCATCGCGGCGCGTCCCGACGGCGCGGATCGCGAGCGAGGAGAACAGGAACGCGACCGACCCGCCGAGCAGGAGCCCGACCAGGACGTCCGGTTCCGCGACGTTGATCGCGTCGAGATCGAGGCCGGCCCCCTCGAGCGCCTCGAAGAACGAGCCGAACAAGCGAGGTGGCGGCGAGCACCGCCGTCGCGATCGCCATCCCTTTCGTGATCGCCTTGGTCGAGTTCCCGACCGCGTCGAGACCGCCGAGGATCTCCGACGGTCGCCCTTCGAACTCCCCGGACATCTCCGCGATGCCCTGCGCGTTGTCCGAGATAGGGCCGTAGGTATCCATCGACACGACGACGCCCACGGTGGTGAGCATCCCCATCCCGGTGAGCGCGATGTAGTAGAGCTGCTCCGCGAGGTTGTCCCCCAGGTAGAAGGACCCCATCACGGCCCCGGCGATGATCAGCACCGACCAGACGGTCGACTCGAGGCCGATCGAGAACCCAGACAGGATCGTGGTCGCCGGCCCCGGTCACCGTGGACTCGGCGATCTCCTGCACCGGCTTGTACTTCGTGTCGGTGAAGTACTGCGTGAGGATCTGGATCACGCTCGCGAGGACGAGCCCGATCGCGACGGCCGCGGCCGGCTTCCAGTCGTCGAGGTAGATCTGCGAGATCACGAAGACGGCCGCGGCGGAGATCGCGGCCGACAGGAAGAAGCCGCGGTTGATCGCCTTCATCCCGTGCTCGGTCTCGCTCCGGGGCGTGACCGCGAGGATGCCGACGATCGACGTGATCACGCCGATCGCACGAACGAACAGCGGGAACATCACGCCCGCGATCGCCCCCATCTCGGAGTCGGCGAACGCTGCCGCACCGAGGATCAACGAGGCCACCAGCGTGACCTCGTAGGACTCGAACAGGTCGGCGGCCATCCCCGCGCAATCGCCGACGTTGTCGCCGACGTTGTCGGCGATCACGGCGGCGTTGCGCGGGTCGTCCTCGGGGATCCCCTGTTCGATCTTGCCGACCAGGTCGGCTCCGACGTCGGCGGCCTTCGTGAAGATGCCGCCGCCGACCCGCATGAACATCGCGAGCAGCGCTCCGCCGAACCCGAAGCCGACCAGCACGGACGTCGCGTCGCCTTCGTAGATCAGGAGGATCACGGTGGCGCCGAGCAAGCCGAGGCCGACCGTGAACATGCCGGCCACGCCGCCCGCCCGGAACGCGATCTTCAGCGCACGACGGAGGCCGGACTCACGGGCCGCGTTCGCCGTCCGGACGTTGGCTCGGACCGCGAGCCACATCCCGACGTACCCGGTGAGTGCGCTGAACCCGGCACCGAGGATGAACGCCAGGGACCGTCCGAACTTGATCGAGAACTCCGAGTGCGCCGCGTTCTCCGGCGCAGGCAGGATGAAGAACAGCAGGACCGTGAGGAGCGCGAGGAAGATGCCGAGCGTCCGGAACTGCCGTGAGAGGTACGCCTTCGCGCCCTCCTGGATCGCGCGAGCGATCTCCTTCATCTTCTCGGTCCCCTCCGGCGCGGCGAGAACCTCTCGGACCAGGTAATAGGCGAAGACGAGAGCCAGGAGCGAGATCGCGAAGATCACCCAGAGATAGGTGGTCTCCGTCGACGTGAAGATGACCTCGAGCGGCCCGCCCTCTTGAGCCAGGATGCCGTGCAAATGGACCTCCATGTCGTGGGTAAGGAACGTTGCGAAGGACCGTGGAAACGGCGGGCAGTATAGGCAACGTGCCAGGTCAGTGACCTCACACGTCGTCGGAGCCGCGCAGGTCCTCGTCCTCGGAGACGGCTCTCTTCGTCCACCGCCGGCGCGACTCGCAGGAGTACCCAGCCGAGCGCCCCCGCCACCACCGACGCCGCGAGGATCCCCACCTTCGCCTCGTCGATCAACGCACGGTCGTCGAAGGCCAGCTCGGCCATGAGGAGGCTCACGGTGAACCCGATCCCCGCGACCGCCGCCGCGCCGACGAGGTGAGGGAATCGAACACCCGCCGGTAGGCGAGCGAATCGTGTGGTCACCGCGAGCGCCGAGGCTCCCCGAGATCCCGACGACCTTGCCGACTACGAGCCCGAGCGAACACGCCAAGCGTTACGGAGCTCGACAACGCAGCAGCGACCCGGTCACCCCCCAGCCGGACACCCGCGTTCGCGAGCGCGAACAGCGGCACGATCACGAAGCTCGTCAACGGCAGGAGCGCATGCTCGGTGCGGGCGAGCGGCGACACAGCCTCGCGCGACAGCACGGCCAGCCGGAGCCAATGGCTGGCGTCGGCGTCAGGTGGATGGGGATCGTCGACGGTGAGGTCGGCCGTCCGCCTGGCCTCAGCGCTGACCGCGCGGGGCCGCTGGAAGGACTCTGCCGGGGCGAGGAGTCCGAGCGCGACGCCGGCGATCGTCGGGTGAACCCCCGACTCGTACGTCGCGAGCCACACGAGCGTGCCGAGGCCGATGAAGGCGTAGCTCGAGCGGATGCCGAGACGTCGCAGCACCAGCATCAGCGCGCACGCGCCCGATAGCCGCGAGCAGGAACCAGGACCGAGACACCGCCCGCGTAGAACAACGCGATCACGACGATCGCGCCGATGTCGTCGACGATCGCCAGCGTGAGCATGAAGGGCTTCAGTCCAGACGGCGCATGCCGAGCAGCCAGGAGCAGCACACCGAGCGCGAACGCGATGTCGGTCGCCATCGGGATCCCCCACCCGGGCGCGCCCTCTCCTCCTGCGTTGAGGGCGAGATAGATCAGCGCGGGGACGATCATCCCGCCGATCGCCGCGACCACAGGCAACGCGGCCGCCCGCCATTCCTGCAGCTCGCCCGTCAGGAACTCACGCTTGATCTCGAGCCCGACGACGAGGAAGAACAGGGTCATCAGGCCGTCGTTCACCCAGTGACGGAGGTCCTCGCCGATCACCCAGTCGCCGAGACGGATCTCGGCGGGCATGCTCCAGAGCCGTTCGTACGTGGATCCCCACGGAGAGTTCGCCCAGACCAGGGCAAGCACCGCGGCGACCAGGAGCAGGATGCCGCTGGCGGTGGACGTCGCGAGGAACTCCTGTAGAGGACGCAGGATGCGTCGCGGGACCGGACGATCCGATCGAGACCATGGGGGTCTGATGCCGGGGTGTGGGGGCGTGCCGGGGCTGTTGGTCACTGGAACCTCGCTCGCCGACCAGTCTTCCCGGCACACCATCCGTGGACGGGTGCATCCTATCGCCACATCCGGCCCTATCGTCCTCGCCTCCGCTCGACCGACGCCGGGTGTTTGGAACGGCGTCGGTCGACGTGTAGCGTCGGCCCCGCTTTGACAGACCAACCCCCCGTCGCCGACCCGACGCGGCGATCCTCCACCGGCCGAGTCGAGGACGCCGCGCGCCGCCGGACTGCCGCCCGCTGGCGCATCGCGATCGCGGTCGCCGTGGTCGCGCTGCTCGCGATCGGCGGTTTCCTGTTGTTCGGCGGCGACGTGCCGTTGATCGACGAGCCTTCGGGGCCGGGTGAGTTCAGCTTCGAGCTGGGGAACGTCCAGGCCTCACCGATCACCGACACCCCGCCCCCGCAGCTGAGGGACATCGCGCGGGAGGCCGGGGCGAGCATCAAGGAGACGATGGACGAGCTCTACTTCCGGGCGTTCGTCGACAGCGGCTCGTGGGGCGACTACGCGGCAGCCTTCGAGCTGTTCGAGGGCGAAGCGGCCGCCAGCGCCGAGGTGGATACCGAGGTCCTCACCCTCGGCCCCACGGCGAACGACGATTTCGAAGCCATGGCCTCACCCAGCGGCACGCTCACGATCGCGGTGCTCACCGACAAGAAGGATGTGCCCGGTGACGGCCGTCGCCGAGGTGCAGTTCCTCGCGGAGCGCCCAGCGGAAGGACGGCACATCGACGGAGATCTCGAGTTCCGGATCGTTCTTCCTGCGTCAGGTCGACGGCGCGTGGCGGATCTTCGCCTACCGGGTTGACCGCGACGATCAGGCGGCCGAGGAACCGAGCCCGACGGGGTCGCCGTCATGATGCGCCGCCGGCTCGTCGCCACCCTCGCGTCGCTCGCGGCGGGCGTCGCGGGACTCGGCCTCGCGACGCTCCAGGCGACGCCCGCGGCGAGCGTGCCCCTCCTGCAGATCGGCGACGCCCATGCCGAGTTCGGCCCCTCGCTCCGCGGCAACCGCCCGGTCTTCATCCTGGTCCTCGGGAGCGACGCCCGGCCGGGCACACCCCTGGAGCGCGGGCTCTGCGACTCGATCCACATCCTGGGGATCAACCCCGAGGCGAAGCGGGCCACACTGGTCGGGATCCCCCGTGACTCCTACGTGCCGCTCGCGACCGGCGGCACCAACAAGATCAACACAGCCCTCGCTCAGGGTGGGCCACAGGCGATGATCGACACGGTCGAGGACCTCGCCGGGGTGACCTTCGACTACTACGTGCTCACCGGCTTCGACGGTCTCAAGAGGATCTTCGACGCGCTGGGCGGTCTCAAGATGACCGTGCCGTATCCGTTCGAAGGACACGAGGGGACGTCGTTCACGGAGGGGAAGCAGACGTTCACCGGCGCGCAGGCGCTGGAGTTCTCTCGCACACGCAAGAGCCTCGCCCAGGGCGACTTCGACCGTTCGATGAACCAGGGTCGGATCCTGCTGTCAGCGTTCGCGCAGTTCCGTGGAGAGTTCCGCAAGGATCCCGCCGCCGTGTTCCGGTGGATCGCGGTGGGCATGCGCAACGTCGCCACCGACGTCCCTCTGGACGAGCTCCTCACCCTGGCGTTCACTTCGTCCGAGATGGCCCCCAGGCGAGTCACGAACCTCGTGACGGTCGGGAGCATCGGCTCCGCGGGAGGGATCAGCATCGTGAACCTGCCGACGCCGAACCCCGTGTTCCGAGACGTGGCCGCCGACGGCTACATCCTGCCGAAGGACATCCCCCCCGACGCCGCGCCGTCCGGCTAAGAGCGCCCGAGGACACCGTTGGCCAAGGAACGAACCCCGTCTCGGTCTCCCCGACGGATGATCCTCCTCCTCGGCGCCGGGGGCGTCGTGCTCCTGGGGATCGGCGCCGCCATGCTGCTGACGCGGGACGACGCGTCCGAGAGAACCCTGCGTCCCGACGACGCGAGCAGTCCGAGTGTCGCTGCTCCCAACACCCCTGAGTTTCGGTTCACGAAGGTGACGCGGGACCTGCTCCGCACTTCACCCGGACGCATCAAGCCGCGTCAACGACGGGAGATCGTACGCGCGGCCACCGCTGCCCGCGAGGTCGTTGCCGACCTCTACACAGAGGGTTTCCTCGACCCGACGAACTGGGAGCGCGGGCTCTACGCCGAGGCGTTCCGAGGATTCGCGCGCGGCGCGAGGGAACGGGCAACGGAGCGCACGGCCCTGCTCACGGCCGGTCCTCGAGCCGGGGACCGCTACGAGCGGATCCTTCCTGTGTCCGGCCACCTCGCCACGCGGATCCTCCTGGATCGCCTCGGACACCCAACACTGCTGGTGAGCCTCGCACGGTTCTCCGCCGCTGCTCTTGGCCCCGAACCCGTCACCTTCCGCTCGACAGGCCAGTTCTTCTTCGAGTCCGTCGGCGGGGCCTGGAAGATCGTGTCCTTCCATGTACGACGCAACGACGCACCTCGGGAGGCGGCGTGACCGGCCGTGCCTTGATCGCGATCGCGGTGATCGTCGCGTGGGTGGCCGGCTCCACCATCGGCTCGATCGTGGAACCCGAGACCGCCCACGCTCGGAGCGCAGGCATCCTGATCGGAAGGGCTCGCGGCGGGTACACGCCCGACCCCACCGGCCGGCGGACGATCACGATCCTCGCGATCGGCTCGGACGCCCGACCCGGCGGGAACCCGCTCGGCTCCCGCGCCGACTCGATCCACGTGATCTTCCTCCACCCCCGCAAGCAACAGGCCGTCGTCGTCGGCATCCCCCGCGATTCGTGGGTCTCGATCCCCGGGCACGGCACCGACAAGATCAACGCCGCGATGGCGAGCGGGGGGCCGGCGAGCATGGTGCAGACCGTCGAACGGAACTTCGGCGCGCGGATCGACTACTGGGCGGTGACTTCGTTCTGGGGCATCGCTCGGATGGTCGACGAGGTTGGGGGGCTGCGGGTCCGGATCCCGTTCCGGATGCAGGACCCGTTCTCGGGCTCCGACTTCCGTCCCGGTCTCAGGCGGCTCCACGGGAAGCAGGTGCTCGCGTTCGCGCGAGACAGACACAGCGTCGCGAGCGGGGACTTCGGACGGCAGGAGAACGGCGGACGAGTGTTCGTCTCGGCCCTGGCCCAGTTCCGGAAGGAATACCGCAGGAACCCCGGCCGTCTGCTCACGTGGATCGCCGCGGGCGTGCGGAACATGGACACCGATCTCCCGCTGGACGAGATCGTCGAGCTCGCGTTCACCGCCAGCCGGATCCCCCTGAAGGACGTCCGCAACGTGGTCCTGCCCGGAGGGACCGGGTCCATCGGCGGGCTGTCGGTCGTGACGCTCTCGATGGGGACGGCTCGGGCGATCTTCTCGGATGCGAAGGTGGACGGCGCGCTCCGGCGGGGCAACGTCCCCCGGAGCCCGACCGGCGCACGATGAGCCGCGCGGAAGCGCAAGACGGATCGCCGAGAAGGCTATCGGAGGCCGGTGATACGCTCGACCGGAAGGCGTTCCGCCTCCTGACGCACACCCGGTGACCGTGCACGAAGATCTCATCGACATACATCCCGGCCGCCAGCGCGCAGCGCTGGCGGCCGTCGCGCTCGTCACGGTCCCGGCCTTCGTGCTCCGGTTCGCGGGCGTCGATACCTCCCACGCGATCGAGGCCCTGCTGTTCGGCCTCGCGATCGTGGGCGCGGCGTTCGCGATCTCGTGGGCGGCCGAGACGGCGCAGCTCGACATCTCGGCTGGCCTCGCGATCGCGATCCTCGCGCTGATCGCCGTGCTGCCCGAGTACGCCGTCGACTTCGTGTTCGCGGCGGCCGGCGGCAACGCGTACCAGCTCGACCCGAGCTGCCCGGCGCCCCCCGGGAGCGCGCCCGGGGCGGCGTCTCCGTGCGACCTCGCGCTCGCGAACATGACCGGGGCGAACCGCTTGTTGATCGGGATCGGCTGGTCGATGGTGGTGTTCATCGCCTGGTACCGGCTCCGGCGGACGGGAGCCCTGCCCCAGGCCCGGCGCTGGAAGGGGATCGAGCTCACGCGCGACCACTCGATCGAGCTCGGGTTCCTCTGGGCGGCCACGCTGTACTCGCTCACGCTGCCGTTGAAGGAGTCGATCACGCTCGTCGACAGCGTGATTCTCGTGGGGCTGTTCGGGGCCTATACCTGGCGCGTCTCCCGCGCTCCCGCCGAGGAACCACACCTCGTTGGTCCGGCGCGGTACATCGGCAGTTTCCCGGTTCGGGCGCGTCGAGCGACCGTGATCGGGCTCTTCCTCGCATCTGGCACCGTGATCCTGCTCTTCGCCCATCCGTTCGCGAGCTCCCTTGAGGACGCAGGGCTCGAGCTCGGCATCGATCCGTTCTTCATCGTCCAGTGGCTCGCGCCCCTCGCCTCGGAGACCCCGGAGCTCCTGGTCGCCGGCCTCTTCGCGTGGCGACTGAACACCAACGCGGCCCTCGGCACGCTCGTGTCCTCGAAGGTGAACCAGTGGACACTCCTGGTCGGCACGCTGCCGATCGTCTTCGCAATCTCGAGCGCCTCCCTGCACGGTCTCCCGATCAGCGATGTCCAGCGGGAGGAGCTGTTCCTCACGGCAGCGCAGTCGTTCTTCGCGGTCGCGATCATGTCGAACCTCACGCTGTCCCTGCGGGAGGCCGGGTACCTGTTCGGTCTGTTCTGGGCGCAGTTCATCGTCGGCGCGCTCGTCCCCGAGTCGCTGCACGCCGCCGAGCGGATCGGCGTCGGCATCCTGTATCTGCTCCTCGGCCTGGCCTTCATCCTGAAGGACCGGCGGCGCGTGCCGCAGCTCGCCCGCGACGCCTTCATCGCGTCGTACTCGGAACTCGGCGAGGAGCGGGTGCAGGATGCCCTCGGCCGCGCCGAAGAGGAACATCCGTCGTCACCACGCGAGGGTGAGGACCGGCCGCCGCCGCCTCGCGTCGGCTGACGCATCGGTGGATGCACGCGCGTTCCTGGAAGAGCTGACCGGCGACGACCCGGACACCGCCGCATGCCTGGTGGGTGTGCGAGAGCTGAGGGCGCAGGAACCTCGGTTGGATCCGTTCCCGGAGGACCTGCCGGAGATCGTCCGTTCCCGACTCGGGCTCCTCGGCATCGAGGGGCTCTACCCGCACCAATCCCGGGGACTGGGGACCCTCCGATCCGGCCAGGACGTGATCCTCTCGACGGGCACCGCCAGCGGGAAGACCCTCGTCTACGACGTCGCCTTCGCCGAGGCTGCCGTATCGGTGCCCAAGGCCACCGCCCTGTACCTGTTCCCCACCAAGGCGCTGGCGCACGACCAGCTCCGCGCCGTCCGCGCGCTGAAGCTCACTCAGATCCGCGCGTCCGCCTACGACGGCGACACCCCGAAGCCGGAGCGACCGCTGATCCGCAAGAACGCGAACCTCGTGCTGACGAACCCCGACATGCTCCACCTGTCGATCCTTCCGGATCACGCGAGATGGGCGGACTTCCTCTTCCGCCTCTCGTTGATCGTGATCGACGAGGCCCACGTGTGCCGAGGCGTCTTCGGATCCCACGTGGCGATGGTGCTCCGGCGCCTGCGGCGCTTGATCGAGCACTACGGCGGGAGCCCCCGCTGGTGTCTCGCGAGCGCGACGATCGGCAATCCGGGCGAATTGGCATCTCGGCTGACGGGCCTCGACGTCGAAGTGGTCGAAGCGGGGAACGGACCCGCGGGCGGCAAGCTGTTCGCCCTCTGGAACCCGCCGATCGTCGACGAGGAGACCGGTCGGCGGCGGAGCGCGCTCGCCGAGGCGTCCTGGTTGATGGGGAAACTCGTGTCGAAGGACATCCGGACGATCGGGTTCACGAGGTCGCGGCGGGCCGCGGAGCTGCTCGCGGAGTTCACCCGCCGGGAGATCGGCGACGCGGCCCGCCGCGACCGGATCGTCTCCTACCGCGCGGGTTACCTCGCAGAGGACCGCAGGAAGATCGAGCGCCGCCTCGCGGAAGGGGACCTGCTCGCCGTGGCGGCGACAAGCGCGCTCGAGCTCGGCATCGATATCGGCTCGCTCGACGCAGCGGTGCTGACCGGCTATCCCGGCACCCGAGCCTCGATGTGGCAACAGGCCGGGCGAGCCGGACGGCGAACCGACGGCTCGCTCGCGATGCTGGTCGCCCAGGACGACCCGCTCGACCAGTACCTCGTGCATCACCCCGAGGATCTCTTCGACAAGCCGGCCGAGGCCGCGGTGATCGACCCAGAGAACCCGTACGTGCTCGAACCGCACCTCCGGTGCGCGGCGCGTGAGCTCCCCATCGCCGATGAGGACCACGCGTTCTTCGGTCCCGACGCCGCGGCGGCGCTCGATCGGATGGGCGCGCGCGGGGAGCTCGCGCGCCGCAGGGATGCGTGGCACGACGCAGGCAGGGAGTCACCGCACCGGCAGGTCGATGTCCGGTCGGGCGCGGGGAGCGTCTACACGATCGTGAACCGCGACACCGGCGAGGTGATCGGCACCGCCGACGAGCACCGCGCGTTCGCGACCCTCCACCCTGGCGCGATCTACCTGCACATGGGCGAGCAGTTCCTCGTCCGCGAGCTGGACCTCACGCGCGGGGTCGCCGCCGTCGAGTCCGCCGATCCGGAGTACTACACCCAGGCCCGCGACGTCACCGACATCGAGATCGTCGAGGAGCTCGAGCGCGGGACGCTCGGCGACGTCGGCGTCTCATTCGGCTCCGTGCTCGTGACCGACCAGGTCGTCGGCTTCGTCCGCAAGCTGGTCTCGACGAACGAGATCGTGGACGAGGAGCCGCTCGCCTTACCTCCCCAGCATCTGGAGACACGGGCTCTGTGGCTGACGATCCCGGGCCAGGTGATCTCGAAGGCCGCAGTCACCCCTCGGCAGCTCCCGGGTGCGATCCATGCCGCAGAGCACGCGGCGATCGGGCTGATGCCGCTGATCGCCACGTGCGACAGGTGGGACCTGGGCGGTGTGTCGACACCGATGCATCCCGACACGGGACTCACGACGATCTTCATCCACGATGCGTACCCGGGCGGTGCGGGGATCAGCGAACGAGGGTTCCGCCACATCGAGCGGCTCCTCCATGCGACGCTCGAGACGATCCGGCAGTGCCCCTGCTCGCTCGGCTGCCCCTCGTGCGTCCAGAGTCCGAAGTGCGGGAACGGCAACGAGCCGCTCGACAAGCCGGCGGCGGCCTCGCTCCTGGCGGCCGTGCTCGGCGTCACGTGGGGTTGAGGCCGCGGGCTCATGTGTGAGGGCTGACATACTCCGGGCCGTGAGCGAGGGCCCGTACATCTCCGTGATCGGCGCGGGGCAGGCGTCCGATGACGAGGCGGCCGCCGCCGAGGAGATCGGACGCCGGCTCGCCGAGGCCGGCGCGGTTCTCATCTGCGGCGGGCTCGGCGGAGTGATGGATGCGGCCGCACGCGGCTGCCAAGCCGCGGGCGGCACGTCGGTGGGCGTCCTCCCGGGCGACGATCGCACCGACGGCTCGCCGCATCTCACGGTCCGGATCGCGACCGGTCTCGGCGAAGCCCGCAATGCGATCGTGGCGCGCGCCGCCGACGCCGTGATCGCCGTCGGCGGCGAGTTCGGCACCCTCTCGGAGATCGCCCTCGCCCTCAAGATGGGGAAGCCCGTCATCGGACTCGGCACCTGGTCGCTGGATCTCGAGGGACTGCCGGGCGACCCGCTCCAGCGGGCGGCAGACCCCGCCGAAGCCGTCGCGAGAGCGCTCGAGGCGGCGGAACGGCTGGCGGGGAGCACGAGGTGAATCGAAAGGCCTAGTTCAGAGGTCCCGATTGACGTAGGGCGCCGATGGGTACAGGCTCCCTACAGCAGCCTACGGACAACTATCTCCCCCTGAGAGGACGCCTGCCTTGATCACCGGGATCACCGCCATCGGGCTGGCGACGGCGTGGACCGCCTTCGTGGTGGACACGATCGTCGAGAGCACCCGTGCCTTCGAAGGTTCGATCCGTTTCCTCGATCGCACCCTGCTCACGCCCGGCACCCGACCGGGCATCCTGATCCTCTGCGGACTCGCGGCATCCGCCGGGCTCGCCTGGACGGCCGCGATCGCGTACGTTCGTGGCCGGAGGCTCAAGAAGCGAACGGCCGGGGAAGTCGAGACGCGTGTCGAGGAAGTGAAGGTTCATGCCGCCGGCGACGCCGCTCGCGCGGGTCTCAGCGCGTGGCGCGTCTCCGAGCTCCAAACGTCGATAGACGAACTGGTCGAGCGCCGCGACGAGATCGTCGCGGAGATGGATCTCGCGCGCCGCCGAACGTCGGAGCTGCGCGCGCTCTCGGAGGACTACCAGCGTTCCGTGACGAAGCTGCAGGACCAGCTCATCAAGCTGCCTCATAGCGAAGACGAGTTGGCTCAGCGGCGGTCTCAGCGGTAAGCGCCGCCACACCCGACCGGCTCGCCATCGGGGTGGCTCCCCGTAGCCTGGGATGTCAACTCCGCCTGATCTCTTCCGTGAGGGAGTCGAACCTTCCGGACGTCTTCGTGATCAGGGAGCCGCCGCCTTGGACCGGCGCAGGATGAGCCGAGCCACCGCCGCACGTTCCATCGGGGACAGGCCGACCAACAACATCGCCGCGCCATAGGCGCCCGTCCCGAGGGACGCGGAGACCAGGAGATCCAACGCCCACCTCTCGTCCGGCATCACCGCGTGCGTCAAACCCATGGTGAACGCGCCGAGGAGGGTGGGCACCACCAGTCGCAGCCACGTTCGGTCGAAGGGCCAGATCCCCAGGAATCGACGGACGAGCAGCAAGCGAGCGACGGCGGAGAACGAGAGCGTGAGTGCCTGAGCGATCGCAGCTCCCCGGATGCCGAGATCCGACGGCCCGGCCAATGCGAGAGCGACGCCGATGTCGATCACGAACCCGCCCAGATACACGACGAGATCCCATCCGGTCCGCCCGGCCATGATGAGGATGAACCCGACAGTGCCCACCGTGACCGGCACGATCATCCCGACGATCAGGATCCGGAGTGCGTCCGCGCCGGTCGTGAACTCCGGGCCGAAGATCCGAAGGGTCTCTTCCGGGAGGATCCCCAGCACCAGGAGCACGGGGATCGTCGCCGCGAGCGTCCATCGCGTGACGTTCTTGTAGAGACTGTCGAGCTGCTCCCGCTCTCCTCGATGGTGCAGGTCGGCCACGAAGGGGCTGAACGTGAGCGACACCGACGTGAGGAACAGGAACAGGGCCTGCCCGGCGCGCAGCACCGCGCCGTACACCCCGACCTGCGACGCGCCGGCAGACCCCCTGTCGCTCCACAACATCGATAGGACGAAGAGGTCGGTCCAGAAGATGAGCTGGGAGAACAGCGTGGCGGGCGCGCGGAGTGCCCCGAAACGCACGAGCGCGCCCGCGTTCTCCTCGGCGATACCCCCGCCGACGCCGCCATCCGCCGGGAGCCGCCGCTGCTCCCGCTCCCAGCCGGCCAAAGCGATCGCGAGAGCGGCCGCCCACGACGCTCCGAACGCGAGCGTCGTCATCCCCGCCGTCTTCGACCCCGCCCAGAAGGCGAGGGTCAGCACGATCCAGCCGATCGGCTGCACGATCCACTGCGAATACAGCGTGTACCGCATGATCTTCAGGCCACGCGTCGCGCCCATGTACACGAATGCGAGCGCGGCGAACGGTACCGTCACCGCCGCGGCGCGGAACGCCGGCTCCGCCATCTCCGGCACTGCGGTGAACCGTTCGGCGAGCCACGGGGAGGCGAAGAACGCCACGACACTGAACGGCACGGAGACGGCAGCCGCGATCCCGACCGAGCGGCGGACGAGGCCGCGCGCCCGCGCGACCTCGTCCCGGCCGGCCAGGATCGCCACCAGGCGGACGTTCGCGACGTCCATCCCGAACCTCGTCGCCGCCGCCGCGATGAAGGCGGCCTGGGTGGTCAGGGTGACGACGCCGAAGGCCTCGTCACCCAACGCGTTCGTGATCAGGACCTGCGCGGCGAACGTCGCGACCGCTCCGATCGCGAGTCCGAGCACATTCTGCCCCGTCTGACCGACGATCACCCGGTGGTCGGAGCTGCTCACCCTTCGGAGCTTACGGTGCGAGGTCCGGCCGGCCGGGTAGGCCGGGAACGGAGACCTCTTCGCTCGGGAGAGGAGTTGGGTTACGCGCTCAGGCGAGCGTGCAACGTGATCGGGACCGCCGCAAGGGCCCTCCCGACCGGGCAGTTGTCCTTGGAAGACTGCGCGATCGTCTCGAACTCGGCCGGGTCGATGTCGGGGATCCTGGCTTCAGCGTTCAGATCGATGCCCGTGATCGAGAAGCCACTCGTGCCCTTCTCGAGGTGCACCGTCGCGACCGTTCGGACGGACTCGGGCGTATGACCCGCGCTCCCCACGTCCCCGGCGAGTTTCATCGAGAAGCAGCTCGCGAGCGCAGCCCCGACCAGTTCCTCCGGGTTCGATCCCTCTTGCTCTTCGAACCTCGTCGAGAAGGAGTACACGCCCGAGACCTCGCCGCTCCCGGTCGAGAACCGACCCTTCCCCTCCTTGAGTGTCCCTTCCCACTGCGCCTCGCCGGTCCGTCTTGCCATGGCTTGCCCTCCATCCTTCTCGCTTGCCCGCCCCAGCTCGAGGTACCCCGGCATCATGCGCTTCCATGCGCCGACCTGCTCACGGGAGGGATCGAGGGCGGTACGCTCGGGCGGGAACCAGCTCGAAAGGAGGCGCCGTGAACTTCGACGTGCTGAGCGATCTGAACTGGCTGGCCGTGTTGGTGGCCGCGCTCGCGTACTTCGCGATCGGCGCGCTCTGGTACGCGCCACCGGTGTTCGGAAAGATCTGGATGGCGGCGGGGGGCATGGCGATGCCGGAGGCGGGCACCCGCCCGAGCCCCGCGATCTACCTCACGCCGTTGGTCGGAAGCATCCTGTCGGCGGTCGCGCTCGGCATGCTGGCCAAGGCGACCGGCACCGACACGATCGAGGAGGGCATCGCCCTGGGCGTGGTCGTCGCGATCGGGTTCGCGGTCTCGATCTCCCTCGTCACGGCACAGTTCGAGTCCGAGAAGCCGAAGCCGATGGTCTGGGGCGCAGTGAACGCCGGGTACCACGTGGTGGGCAACCTGGTCGCCGCGATCATCGTCGCGAGCTGGCAGTAGGCGCCGCTAGACGGCGCGACGGTAGCGCCGAACCGCGAGCGGCGCGAACACGAGCAGGATGGCCACGCACCACGCGAGCGACTGCGCCACGTGGTACGCGGTGTCGGTCCCGCCCAGCATCAGGTCGCGTACGGCGGTGGCCGTCACGGACACCGGCTGGTGCTCGGCCCAGGGCTGCAGCCAGGTCGGCATCTTCTCGACCGGCACGAAGAGCGAGGACGCGAACACGAGGGGGGCGATCAGCGGGAACGCCGCTGCCTGAGCGGTCTCCGGGTCACCGACCCACAGGCCGATGGTCGCGAAGATCCAGCTGAGGGCGTACCCGAAGAACAGCAGCAGCAACAGCCCGGCGATCAGCCCCCAGAGGCCGGTGTGGACCCGGAACCCGACGGCGAAGCCGACGGCGACCATAAGGAGCACGACGAACACGTTCCGCGTCAGGTCGGCCATCGTGCGACCGGCCAGAACGGCGCTCCGGGCCATGGGCAGCGATCGGAACCGCTCGAGGAGCCCACTCTTCATGTCGGTGGCCAGGCCGATCGCGGTGGCGATCGCGCCGAAGACCACGGTCTGCACGAAGATCCCGGGCATGAGGAACTCGACGTACGGGGTCGGTCCGGGCACGTCGATCGCCCCGCCGAAGACGTAGCGGAACATCAGCACGAAGATCACCGGCTGGATCGTCGAGAAGATCAGTAGCTGCGGGACGCGGCGATAGTGGATCAGGTAGCGCCACGTGACCGCCCGGGCGTCGCGGACCGCGCGGACGGGAGCGGAGCGCTCACGCACGACCCCGGTGGCCACGTCGAGGCTCATGCGGCGCCTCTCCGACGACGCAGCCCCTCGACCGCCGGCTCGTCGCCGCCGACCGTCTCCTCCGCGTGGCGGCCGGTGAGCGCGAGGAACACGTCGTCCAGGCTCGGCTCGTGCACGGCGAGTGTCGTCGGCGAGAACCTCGCTCCGTCGAGCTCCCGCAGGACGTCGATCAGGAGACGCGGCCCTTCGTTCGAGCTCAGCTTGACCGTGCTCCCCTCGCGCTCGACCCCGGGATGGCGTCCTGCCAGGAGCACACGCGCCTGCTCCGCGGTCGATTCGTCCTCGAATCCGAGCTCTGCGACGGTGCTGCCCAGCTGCGCTTTCAGGACCGACGGCGCGTCGTCGGCGATCACGTGCCCGTGGTCGATCACCGCGACCCGCTGGGCGAGCCGGTCTGCCTCTTCGAGGTACTGCGTCGTCAGCAGGACGGTCGTGCCCTCGCTCACGAGCTCGTTGATCATGTCCCAGAGCCCGTTGCGGCTGAAGAGATCGAGTCCCGTCGTGGGTTCGTCGAGGAACAGGACCGGTGGCCGCGGCACGAGCGCGGCCGCGACGTCCAGTCGCCGGCGCATCCCTCCGGAGTAGGTGCGGGCGGGTCGGTCGGCGGCCTCGCTGAGGTCGAATCGATCGAGCAGCTCCGCAGCGCGCGGCATGATCTCCGACGTCTCCATCTGGGTCAACAGTCCGATCAGTCGCAGGTTCTCCCGCCCGGTCAGGTTGGCGTCGACCGCCGCGAACTGGCCTGCGAGGCCGATCCGACGACGCACCGCGTCCGGCTCGGCCGCGACGTCGTGCCCCAGGACCGTCGCCCTGCCCGCATCGGGTTCGAGCACGGTCGCGAGGATCCGCACGGCGGTGGTCTTCCCGGCCCCGTTGGGGCCGAGGAGGCCGAAGATCGACCGCGGAGGAACGGAGAAGTCGATCCCGTCGAGGGCGACCACGTCGCCGAACCGCTTCTTGAGCCCCTCGACCTCGATCGCTCCCTCGCCCATCGCGATTACGCTCCCATAGATGATTGAAGTCTGTCAACCATCGAACTACTCCGATAGTTGAAGGGGATGGACCATCGGCAACGAGGTGGGATACGATAGGGAGGTGGCCGCGCGATCCGTATCGAAAGAGCACCTCGCCTCCGAGGCATGGAGGCCGCTCGCTCGATTCTTCTTCGACACGGTCCGACACCGGCAGCGCGTCCTGAGCGAAGCCGGACTCACGCCCAACGACATCCGCGCGCTGATGGCGCTCGATCTCGAGCGCGGGCGAACGATGCGCGCGCTCGCGCAGGAGTGGCTCTGCGACGCCTCGAACGCGACGTTCATCATCGACCGGCTGGAGGAGCGCGGCCTCGCCGAGCGGCGCTCGGTCCCCTCCGATCGGCGCGTCAAGATGGTCGTGCTGACCGCCCACGGGAACCGGATGCGCGGCCGCGTTCTGGAGCGGTTCTTCGAGCCGCCGCCCGAGCTCCTCGAGCTGTCCCGGGCCGACTTGGAAGCGATCCGGGACGCCGTCGGACGGCTGCCGATCACGCATGGATGGGTGGAAACAGTCGAGGTGGCGGCCGCCCCGTAGCGCCGCCAGTGCCGTTCGACGCGCATCCGTGCTGAGATAGCGGTCGGATGCGTGCCCTCGTGAAGCAAGAGGCGGGCCCCGGCCTCGTCATGACGGAGGTCCCGGAGCCCGAGGTCGGGATCAACGATGTCCTGATCCGGGTGGATCGCACGGGGATCTGCGGGACCGATCTCCACATCGAGGAATGGAACGAGTGGGCGCAGGAGGCGGTCCCGGTGCCCCTCGTGATCGGCCACGAGTTCGTCGGCGAGATCGTCGACGTCGGATCCAACGTCAAGGACTACGGCCCCGGCGACCTCGTGAGCGGCGAGGGGCACGTCGTGTGCGGGCGGTGTCGCAACTGCATGGCCGGCCGGCGGCACCTCTGCGCCGACGCCAAGGGGATCGGCGTGAACCGGCCCGGCGCGTTCGCCGAGCTGATCGCCCTGCCCGTGACCAACGTCTGGCATCACGACGCCTCGATCGACCGGGACGTGGCGGCGATCTTCGATCCGTTCGGCAACGCCGTGCACAGCGCGCTGCAGTTCCCGGTCCTCGGCGAGGATGTGCTGATCACCGGGGCCGGTCCCATCGGGCTGATGGCGGCGGCGGTCGTGCGCCACGCGGGCGCCCGCTACGTCGTGATCACCGATGTGAACCCCTATCGGCTGGAGCTCGCGCGCAAGATGGGCGTCACGGTGGCGCTCGACGTCCGCGAGGGTTCGCTCGCCGAGACCCAGGCGAGCCTCGGCATGAAGGAGGGGTTCGACGTCGGCCTCGAGATGAGCGGAAACCCGGCGGCGCTCCGTGACATGGTCGAGAACCTGTCGCACGGCGCGAGCATCGCGCTGCTCGGCCTGCCCGAGGAGCCGTTCGCGATCGACTGGAACACGGTGATCTTCGATCAGCTCACGATCCGCGGCGTCTACGGCCGGGAGATGTACGAGACCTGGTACATGATGACCGTGATGCTGCAGAGCGGTCTCGACATCGCGCCGGTGATCACGCATCGCTACCCCGCGGAGCGCTTCGAGGACGCGTTCGCGGCGATCCGCACCGGTGAGACGGGCAAGGTGCTCCTGTACTGGGGCGAGGGTCCGTGACGAGCGAGACGGTCCGGCCGGCGCTCGCGGCAGAGCTCGAGGAGATCCGCGGCGCGGGCCTCGAGAAGCCGGAGCGAGTGCTGACGTCGCGACAGGGAGCGCGGGTCAGGGTGCGCGACCGCGAGGGCGAGGTCCTCAACCTCTGTGCGAACAACTACCTCGGACTCGCCGACCATCCCGAGGTGATCGCGGCCGCGCACGCCGCGATGGAGGAGTGGGGCTTCGGGCTCGCGTCCGTGCGCTTCATCTGCGGGACGCAGGAGATCCACAAGGACCTCGAGGCGGCGCTGAGCGCGTTCCTCGGCCTGGAGGACACGATCCTCTATTCCTCCTGCTTCGACGCGAACGGCGGGCTGTTCGAGATGCTCCTCGGCGAGCAGGACGCGGTCGATCTCCGACGAGCTGAACCACGCGAGCATCATCGACGGCGTCCGCCTCTCGAAGGCGCAGCGGTTCCGCTACCGCAACAACGACATGGACGACCTCGAGACACAGCTGAAGGAGGCGTCCGGAGCACGGCGCCGGCTGATCGCGACCGACGGCGTGTTCTCGATGGACGGCTTCCTCGCCGACCTCCCCGCGATCTGCGATCTCGCCGAGCGTCACGACGCGATCGTGATGGTCGACGACTCCCACGCGGTGGGATTCATGGGAGCGGGCGGGCGCGGCACGCCCGAGCACCACGGGGTGATGGATCGCGTGGACATCGTGACCGGGACGATGGGCAAGGCGCTGGGGGGAGCGAGCGGCGGGTACCTGAGCGGTCCCCGGGAGGTCGTGGAGCTGCTCCGCCAGCGCTCGCGGCCCTACCTGTTCTCGAACACGATCGCGCCGGCGGTGGTCGGCGGCTCGCTGAAGGCGATCGAGCTGCTCACGGCCTCGACCGAGCTCCGCGATCGACTCGAGGAGAACACGCGGTTCTTCCGCGCTGAGATGGAGTCGGCGGGGCTCGACGTGCTGCCCGGCGAGCATCCGATCGTGCCGGTGATGCTCGGCGACGCCGCGCTCGCGGGGCGGATGGCGGAAGCGATGCTCGACAAGGGCGTCTACGTGATCGGGTTCTCCTACCCGGTGGTGCCGAAGGGCAAGGCGCGGATCCGCGCACAGGTCTCGGCGGCGCACACGCCAGAGGACCTGGCGTTCGCGGTACGGGCGTTCGCCGAGACGAAGGCCGAGCTGTCCTAGCGGATCAGCCCGCCGGCGGCCGGAGCGGTCTCCTACCCTCGAGTGCGTTGAATCGCTCGTCCACGCGGGTGAACCGGGCATCCATGCGAGCTTCGAGCGAGTCGAAGCGAGCTGCTATCGCGTCGAACCTGCCGGCGACAGAATCGAACTTCGAGTCCATTCGAGCGCCGAGCGCATCCACTCGGGCGCCGAGCGCGTCGATCCGGGAGCCGAGGTAGAAGAGACTCCCCAGCGAGGTGGCGGCCAGGAGGCCGATCGCGGTCCACACGGCAGCGTCCATCGTTCGCGAGGCTAGCACCGCACCCCGACTCGGACCGTGACGGTCCTACACGCACCCGAACGCGTCTACGGGGCGCCGCCTCGCTCCGGCGCGTCCGTGATCGGCACCGGGCTGTGGAACACGGCCTCGACGTTGTTCCCGTGGAGGTCGTTCACGAACGCCCCGTAGTACCGGTTCGAATACTGGATCCAGACCCCGGGCTCGCCACGGACGGTCGCGCCCGCGGCGAGCGCGGCGTCGAAGAACGCATCCACCTGCGAGCGATCCGCCGCGTCGAACGCGACGTGCGATGCGGTCGTGACCGGCGAGCCCTCGCAGATCGAGAAGTCGTCGAGCTGCTGCCGGCCGTACGAGATGCAGTTCGGCTCCTCGTTCAACTCCTCGATCCCGAGCGGGGCCAACGCCGCCGTGTACAGCCTCCGGCTCGCCGGGTAGTCCTCCACCACGAACAGGACGTGGTCGACGATGATCAGTCGCTCGGTCATAAGCCCTCCTCGGTTTGGCTGCCTGACCTCCGATGCGGGAGGATGCTACCCATGCCCCACTCGGTTGGCGACCTAGCGGAGGTCCTGGACAACCTCGGCGTCTTCTCGATGCACCCCGAGGAGGTCCTCGCCCTCTGTCCCTCCGGCTTCCGACGCGTCCCGATCACCCAGGGGGACGAGTTCTACCTCTCGCTCCAGGGGTTCACGGCGAACCAGCCGGCCTACGCGCACACCCATCCGGATTCCGAGGAATGGGTGGTCGTGCTCGAGGGAGCCGGGAAGGCCCTGCTGGCGGACAACCCGGTGCCGCTCGAGGGGAGCCTCGTGATCGGGCGGGCGACGGCGCATCCGCACGGCTTCGAGAGCGGGGACGGCCCGATGACGCTCCTGTCGATCCAGCTCCCCCGTCCGTCGGAGCCCGCAACCACGTGGGACCAGCCAGGAGAGACGACGGATCCGATCGACTGCAGCTCCGGCGGGACGTGCCGGCGATGCTACCGATGCGGCGGACACAGCCACAATCACCGGGCGAAACTGTTCGCCTGCGAGAACTGCACCCTCGAGTTCTGAGCTATCGACCGGACCCGGAGCGCTCCTCCGCGAGTCGTGCCAGGTTCTCCAACTGCTTCCGGTCCGCCCGGTTCACGTACACCTTGAAGATCGATCGGACGCCGGGCTGCAGCCAGTATGGGACGTAGCTCACGCGCTCGATCGTCTCCGTGTAGGTGATCCGCGAGCCCTCGCCCTCGGGCGTTACGTCGTAGCGATGGATGAAGTGGGCGTCCCACGGCTTCCCGCGCTTCCGATCCAGTTGCGAGTCGGTCTCGATCACGAACGTGGTTGGGCTCGTGGCCTCCGTCACCACGGACCGGTCGTTGAACGTGCCGTTGTCGGCGGCACCGGACGAGCTGAACGCTGTCCCGACGGCCGCCGGACCGTCGGGCGCATCGATCGACAGGAGCTTGAAGGTCTCGCTGCTGGCCCGCTCACCCGACCAGTCCAGGTGGTTCCGGAGGTCCGCGATCGTCTCGAACACCACGTCCGGCGGAGCCGACGACATGACGGACGTCTGCGTGCGGTACCCGAGCGGGCGATCCGCAACCACGGTCTGTTCCAGGCTACGAGGCGGAGCCGCCTCGTGGCAGCCGGACGTGGTCCTCCTCGGACTCCTTCCAAACCTCCTCGACGTTCTCGACGTTGAACCCGTACTCGAACACGAGCGCCCCCCCGTACCCGGCGCCGAAGATCACGAGCCCGGCAGACACCAGTGACAGCGCGAGCCAGAGTGGCTGGGTCTGGGCTTCCTCGAAGTTCGGGATCCGCTGGATGAGGTTGAGGAAGGTCACGATCTGGGCAGTGACCATGACGGTCGCGTGCCAGTTGATCGTCCGCCAGACCTGCGTGTGCTTCGCTTTCCCGATCGGCCCGCTCTTGCGGTCGCGAGGGATCCCCTTCCACCAGTCCCAGAACCCCGTGATGATGGCGCCGATCGCAACCACGTAGCCGGCGACCATCACGAAGGTCGCGGCCACGAAGAAATCGCGCGCCTTCGGGTCGGAGTAGTCGGAGAAATACGAGATCAGATCGAAGAGCGCGGCAAGCGAGAAGCACACGATCGGGAAGTCCGTCAGCGGCGGGTGGAACGGCTTGCCGGTGAAGCCGCGAACCCCTTGGAATCGGCGCCCCTTGAGCGACCAGCTCGGACGGATCGAGAAGATCCTCGGCATGACTCCCTCCTTCCACCGCGCGACCGAAGCGGGGACCTCTGAAGCCAGCATCATGCCATGCGCCGCGCTCGGCACGGGCGGTGGGCCGGGCGAGCGACGCCGACCGATCTGCCGGCTTCCCTCCGTCCGGTCAAGGACGCAGACTGCAGCGATGGACGAAGGGATGACGGCTGATCGCGTCTGCGGGGTCTGTGCCGCGGCCAACGAGGCGACCTCCGCCTTCTGCAGCTCGTGCGGGGCTTCGCTCCAGCGGACCTGCCCATCCTGCAGAGCCGTCGTCCCCGAGTCCTCTGCGTTCTGCGGTAGCTGCGGGGCCCGGCTGAGCCCAGGATCGGAGCCGGCGCCGCTGGGACAGGACGAGCGCAAGGTCGTGAGCGTGCTGTTCGCCGACCTGGAAGCGTCCACGGAGCTCGCAACTCGCCTCGATCCCGAGGAGCTGCGGGGAGTCTATGCACCGTTCTTCGAGGCGATGTCCGGAGTGATCGAGCGGCATGGGGGCACGATCGAGAAGTTCATCGGCGACGCGATCGTCGGGGTGTTCGGCGTGCCCGGCGCGCACGAGGACGATCCGGTGCGCGCCGTGCAGGCCGGCCTGGCGATGCAGTCGACCCTCACCGACCTCGCGCCACGCCTTGCCGCCTCGGTGGGCGGAGACCTCGCGATGCGGGTCGCGATCCACACCGGCGAAGTGCTCGCCACGCCGGGAAACGTGCATGAAGCTCTGGTCACAGGCGAAACGACTTCCGTCGCGGCGAGACTTCAAACGGTCGCTCCATCGGGTTCCGTGGTGGCAAGCGAACGGACGTACCGGGACGCGCGCCACGTCTTCGAGTTCGAGACCCTCGGCACCGTGCAGCTGAAGGGCGTTGCCGAGCCGGTCGCCGTGCACCGCGCCGTCGGCGAGGCCCGGGCTGAGCGGGGAGGGTTCTCGTCCCCCTTGGTCGGCCGGAGCGAAGAGCTCGAGCTCCTGCACCTCCTCCTGCGGCGAACCGCGAAGGAAGGCCGACCGTTCCTGGTCACGATCGTCGGGAACGCCGGCATCGGCAAGAGTCGACTCGCGCGCGACGTCGCCCTCGCGGCGGAGGGTGGTGACATCCCAGGCCTCGGTGCGTGGCGTGTGATCCGCGGCCGGTGCCTCCCGTACGAGGAGGGAGTAGCCCTGTGGCCGCTGGCGGAGATGCTCAAGGCTGACGCCGGCATCCTGGACAGCGACCCGGCGGAGACGATCATCGAGAAGGCGCAGTCGAGCTTCGGGGGCCGTCCCGCGATCGGCGGATCCGAGACGATCGAGATCTTGCTCTCCTCACTCGGGATCGCGACAAGATCGGATCCCTTGAGCGGTGCGGACCGAGACGCGGCATCACGGATGATCGCGGAAGCGTGGCGTGGCTACATCGCCTCCCTTGCCGCGACCCGGCCGTTGATCGCGCTCATCGAAGACATCCACTGGGCCGATCGCCGGCTCCTCGATCTCCTCGAGGCGCTGGTCGGCCGCACCCAGGCGTCGGTGCTGTTCCTCTGCCTCGCCCGCCCCGAGGTGATGCAGGTGCATCCGACCTGGGGGTCCGGCCTCGCGAACGCGGTCACGCTCGATCTCCCCGCGCTCTCCCGCGACGAGGAGGAGATCCTCCTCGAGAACCTGGTCGGCGGATCGATCGACCCGTCGCTCCAACACGCGATCGGTGATCGGATCGGCGGCAACCCCTTCTTCGCCGGTGAGCTCGTCCGGATGCTGATCGAGAACGGATCCATCGAACATCGCGACGGCGTTTGGACGAGCGCGGGAGATGTGACGGCCCAGCTCCCGGACACGGTGCAGGCGGCCATCGCGGCCAGGATCGACCGACTTGAACCGGCTGAGAAGCGAGCGATCCAGGACGCGTCTGTGGTGGGGCGGGTGTTCTGGGACGGGGTCCTCGAGGCCCTCGGACCGGCCGACACGTCACGATCGATCGACACCTTGATCGACCGCGGGCTGGTGCGCGGGCTGCCCTCCAGCTCGATCGAAGGGGCCCGGGAGCTGCAGTTCGAGCACGTGCTCATCAAGGACGTCGCCTATGCGAGCATCCCGAAATCCCGGCGGCCCGATGCGCACCGCGCCGTGCTCGCCTGGATCGAGACGGTCACGCGAGGCCGCGACGAGGAGTTCTCCGAGCTGATGGCACACCACGCCTCGATCGCGGGCGACGCCGAGGGGACGGCGAGGTACACGATGCTCGCAGGGCACCGACACCGCCGAGTGTTCGCCGCGGAGGAGGCGATCCTGTGGTACGAACGGGCTTTCGCGGCGACCGACGAGCTGCCCGGCGACACCGCGCTGCTCCTCGCAGAGATCGCGCTCAGTCGCGGCGAAGCGCTCGAGCAGCTCGGGAGGCTCGACGAGGCGCGGACCGACTACGAACGGGCGCTGACCACTGTCCGCTCGGCTGAGCGTGGGCGCGGCTGGCTCGAGGCGAACATCCTCGCGGCGATCGCCCATGTTCTCTGGAGCCAGGACAGGTACGAGGAGGGCCAGGCGATGATCCCGGAAGCCCTCGCGGTCGCGAGGGCTTCCGCGATGCCCGACGTCGAGGCCCGTCTCCTGTACACGGCGGGGGCGATCGCGTGGGGCCGCGCCGACTTGCCGCGAGCGGAGTCGCTGCACGGGGAGGCGCTCCGAGTGGCGCAGGCGGCAGACGACCTCGAGGGTGAGGCCTATGCGCGCCACGGGCTGACCGAGACTCGCCTGTTCCGCGGCCCCTTCGAGGACGCGCTCGAAGAGGCGACGCGATCGCAGGATCTCTGGCGACGGCTGGGGCGGCGACCGATGATCTATCACGACGGCGAGCTGCTCGGATGGCTGTACGTGTTCCTCGGCCGGCTCGACGATGCGGAGGCGGCGATCGAAGAGACGCTCTCAGGCCAGCGCGAGCTGGGTCAGCGACGCGACCAGCCGTTCACGCTCATCCCGGCGATGCTGACCCAGCTCGCGCGCGGTCAACTCGGGCCCGCGCTTGCGAGCGCGAACGAAGCCGTGGAGATCGCACAGACCGTGGGGGCGCCTCGGCCCCAGATGGTCGCCCTCCTCTTCCGCATGCTGCTCTTCCAAGCGATCGGCGCCCCCGACCTCGCGGAGCGCGACCTGTCCGCTGCGTTGGGATGCAGCGACCGGATGGGAGAGGGCCTGCTCCGGCCGTCGCTCGTGTCGGCCCGGGGCTGGCTGCAGCTCGAACGCGGCGACCACGACGGGGCTCAGCGGTCGTTCGCCGAAGCTCGCCGAGAGGCCGAGCCCGCTCTCTTGCATCGAGTGGTCTGCGCGTGGTTCGAGATCGCTGGCTGGGAGACCGTGCAGAGTGCGTCCGGCCTGCGCGACGCAGCGACCTGGCTCCTCGAGGGCGGAACCGGTCTCGGACGCCCGGCCGAAGCCCGCGCGACGTGGGCGCTGGCCCGAGGCGACGCGCTGGACGGCAAGCTCACGCAGGCGTACGAACGAACCCGAGCGGCCTTACGGCTCGCCGAGGGGACGGGCGACGTGCCGATGATCTGGCGCGCCGCCGCCGTCGCAGCGGAGGCGACGTCGGATCCGATCGAGGCTGCCGATCTCCGGCGCCGGGCAACCGACATCGTCCGAGGGATGGCGACATCGTTGGACGGCACGGACCTCGAGGGACGGTTCCTCGCGCAGCCGGCCGTCGCCTCGCTCCTCCGTTCGGCGTAACGGGTCAGGCGAAGGTCATCATCTTGGCGCCGTTGATCACGTGCTCGACGATGCTCGCCGCTCCGGTGATCTTCGCGCCCTTCGTGAGCTGGTCCTCCGTGATGCCGCGCGGCTTCGCGCACGTGCCGCAGAGCCAGACCGTGCCGCCGTTCTCGACGAACTCCGAGTACAGCCCGGTCAGCTCGGGGAACCCCTCGAGAGCGACGCCCTCCGTTCCTCCTTGGGTCCCGAGCCACACACCCTCGATGGTGAGGAGCACTACGGCCTCCTGGCCGGCGATCGCGGCCGTGTTGGCGGCAACCCACGGGAGGATCGCGCGCTCGGGGTCGTCCTTACCGTGAGTGCAATTGAAGATCAGCATGTCGGCCATCATCAGCTCCTTTCCCTAGCGCGCCCGTTCCACGATCAGCTTCATGCTCCCGTCCCCCACCTCTTCGGTCGACCGGATGCGGTGTCCCATCATCCGCACGAGGGGCGGGAGGTCTTCCTTCGCCGAGGGATCACGCATGGTGACCTCGATCAGCTCTCCGACCTCGAGGGTCTGGAGGCGGCGGCGGAATTCCATGTGGAGGCCTTCGCCGCAGCCGGTATCGCCGGCATCGTAGATGCATGCCGCTTCGCTCGGCGCGTGGGTGTCGCCGACCTGGCGATCGACTTCCGACATCGTTTCCGTCCCTTACTCGGCCTTCTCACGTCGGACCGCCACAGCGTATTCGGGTTCCCAGCCCGGCACCACCCTGGCTCGGCACGTTTGCTGCGCCCGCGTCGCGGACATCATCCGTGCATGGTGCAGATCGGCTACACGCTGTCCAGCGAGGAGCACGGTCCGGGCGATCTCCTCCTCTACGGCCGGATCGCCGAAGAGGTCGGGTTCGACTTCCTGACGGTCTCGGATCACTTCCATCCCTGGACGTCCCAGCAGGGCCAGAGTCCGTTCGTGTGGAGCGTCCTCGGCGGCCTCTCCGTGAAGACCGAGCACGTCCCGGTCATGACCGCCGTGACCTGCCCGACCATACGGGTCCACCCTGCGATCATCGCGCAGGCTGCTGCAACGACCGCGTCTCTGCTCCCCGACCGTTTCGTCCTCGGGATCGGCACGGGGGAGAACCTGAACGAGCACATCGTGGGGATGGGCTGGCCGCATCCGCAGGAACGCCTCGACATGCTGGAGGAGGCGATCGAGCTGATCCGTCGGCTCTGGACGGGCGAGCTCGTGACCGAGTGGACCGAACACTTCACCGTGGACCGGGCCCGACTCTTCACCGTGCCGGAGACGCTCCCGCCGATCGCAGTGGCCGCCTCGGCGCCGGCTGCTGCCGAGCTGGCGGGCCGGAGCGGTGACGCGCTCATATCGACCGCACCGGACGAGGAGCTGGTGAAGACCTTCCGCGCGACCGGTGGGAAGGGCAAGCCCGTCTACGGGCAGCTGACCATCTGCTACGGACCCGAGGAGGCGAAGGCGAAGGACGAGGCACTCGAGTGGTGGCCCAACGCGTGCGCCCCGGGTGAGCTCACGGTAGAGCTCGCCGAGCCGCAACACTTCGAGGAGGTCGCCCAGCTGGTCTCTGCGGACGACGTCGCCGAGAGGATCGTATGCGGACCCGGTCCGGACGCGATCCTCGAGAAGGTCCGCGCCTTCACCGACGCCGGCTTCGATCACGTGTTCATCCATCAGGTCGGCCCTCGCCAGGAAGAGTTCCTCGAGTTCGCGAAAGGCGAGCTCCTGCCCGCGTTCGACCGAGGCTGATCGGGTCCCATCTCGTCACGCTTGCCCGCCTGGGCGCCGGCCGTTAGCGTCCGCCCGGACGGGCGAGGAAAGGAACGACGGGATGGACACCTACATGGTCGTGCTGCGGATCGTGCACATCCTCGCGGGAGCGTTCTGGGTCGGCGCGGCCGTGGTGGTCTTCGCGTTCCTGCAGCCGGCCGCGCGGGAGGTCGGTCCGGCGGCGGGTCCGCTGATGATGCACCTTGCCCAGAAGAAGCGCCTGCCGGACATCGTGTTGGGCGCGGCCGGCATCACCATCCTCGCGGGGCTGCTGATGTACTGGCGCGCGTCCGACGGGTTCGACCCTGACTGGATCGGGTCGGCGTACGGGATCGCGATCACGGTCGGGGCCTTGTCGGCGATAGCCGCGGTGGCGCTCGGCGGGTCGATCGTCCGGCCGGGCATGCTCGCAATCGCGGCGATCGGTCGCGAGGTCGCGGCGAGCGGCGGCCCGCCGACGCCCCAGCAGGCCGCGCAGATCCAAGGCCTTCAGGATCGCGTGCGGACGACGGGGAAGGTGATCATCCCGCTGCTGGTGTTCGCCACCGCGGCGATGGCCTCTGCCCGCTACCTGTAGCGAGGCTCCGGCAGCAGGCCAGACCGATCGGGACATGACGTAGCTCGTCAGGGACGGCCGGGAACATCCACGGAGGCCAACGCGCTGAAGGGATGTATGGAGCGGATGACGAGGGAGATGCTCCTCCGGATCTACGAGGAGACGAAGACGATCGCCGTGGTCGGCGCCTCGACGACAGAGGGGAAACCGGGTCACGACATCCCGCGATACCTGCAGACACAGGGCTACCGGATCATCCCGGTGAACCCACGGGGAGGGGAGATCCTCGAGGAACGCGCCTTTCCGTCCCTTCTCGATATCGAGGAGCACGTCGACGTCGTGGAGGTGTTCCGTCCGCCGGAGGAGGCTGAAGCGATCACACGCGACGCGATCGCCTTCGGCGCCAAGATGCTGTGGTTCCAGCCGGGGACGCACACGGACGAGGCGGTCGCGCTCGCGAGGCAGGCCGGCCTCGTGGTGTCGACCAAGCGATGCATGGGAGTGACGCACGGCTGGCTCGGCCTGGGACCCGGCCCTCACCTGCCCTCGGTCGCCTAGATCGCGCTGGACCCCATCTCCTCGTGCTCGTCGTTGAAGTCCCAGATCCGGAGGTCGCCGGGCTCGAGGCGGACGATCACGTCGTCGCCTCCTGCCGATCGCACATACGCGGCACCCTTCTGCGGGCCGATGTACCTGCTCGCGATCCGCACGGCGGTCTCGACCGCGCCGTCTTCGACGATCCGGGTGACACCTCGGACCTCGATGCCACGGAGCGGGTGCTGAGACTCAGCGACAAGGATCGTCGCCCTGGGATCGCGCCGAAGATGCTTTACCTTCACGTCGGTGGTGCCCGTCCAGACGTTGAAGCCTCCATCTCGCCACTCGTGCCAGACGGGAGAGAGGAGAACGCTGCCGTCCTTCCGGAGCGTTGCCAGCACGGCGACATGGGGCTCTTCGAGGAAGCTGCCAAGGTCGTCGACGCTCAGGTCTCTGCGCACGGCCGCACCATAGCGCCGCTACCGGCGTGGGCGTTGGGCCGTCCTCACGAACTCGCGCGCCTTCCGACGATCACAACAGCCTCGTCTCCAGTGCCACCTCGCGGCCGAAGAAGCGACCTAGGTCGCTCGCCGCCGCCTCCAACGCCCGGGCTTCGCCGGGTTTCGGCTCCTCGTAGAGGTGGATCTCGACGATGATCTGCGTTCTCTTCATCGTGCGTCTCCAGTGCCCGCCGATCCGACCGTTCAGGAGGATCCCGCCGGTCGGAACAGGGGCGCCGCTCGCTCCGCTCCACGCAGCGGACGCGCGCTCCAACTGAGGATCGCGGAAGAAGCGTGACTCCGTATATCCGACGACGAGCTCGTCGTAGGTCTGAAGCAGGTGGGCGCCGCGCGCCGGTGGGGCTGGCGCCTCCTCCGTCGCGGTCGACCAGAACGCGATCCCGTCGACCGACTCGTTCCGGATCTCGGCGCCCAGCATCTCCAGCCCCTTCCGGATGTCGGCCATCGTCAGGCCGGACCACCAGCTCATGTCCTTCACCGTCGCGGGGCCGTGACTCGTCAGGTAGCGCCGCGTCAGCTCGGCCAACGCCTCGTTCCGGTCGAACCTCCCACCCTTCGGGACCCGTTCGTCCAGGAGCGCGTACGTCTGCTGCTTCCCCGAGAGACCGCCGCTGCCGATCACGGCCTCGAGCTCGCAATGCATGAGGATGTACGGCAGCCGCTGGCCCTCCCGGTCGATGCCCGCTTCCTCGAGGACGGCGGCGATCTCGTTCCGCGTCAGGCGGTTGCCGCCTTCGAGCGCCGAGACGATCACCGCTGCGGCGCGGGCTCGTGTCTTCTCGTCGAGCCCGAGGTCGCGATACCGCCCCGCGTTCCCCTGCTGGACGCGAGGACCGCTGAGCGCGAGGAGCCAGCTGAGGTCGTCACGCGCGACGAAGTGCCATGTGGGCCGGAGCACGTGGGTGCGGACGATCGAACCTTCGGCCACGGCCTCGTCGAGATCCGCATCGACGAGGCCGGTCGAGCGCTGCCCGATCGACCATTTCGCCGGGCCGTACTCCTGTGCCTGCATCGCGAGGTGCCACCGCACCGCGTCGTCCGGGCTGGCGAACCGGTCACCGATCAACCGCGAGCTGTGCATCCGCCGTCGCGCGATCTCGAGAGGCGTCATGTGTTCAGGGACGCTGGCCGTCTTCCACCACGGCGATCGCTTCGATCTCCACCAGCTGGCCCCGATAGCCGAGGTCTGTCACGCCCACCAGCGTGGACGGCACCGCCGCCAGAGACGAACGCTGCACGACGGTCCACACGTGCGACTGGGAGTCACGAGAACCGCCGGCCACGTAGACCGTGGTCTTCACGACGTCGGCAGGGGTCGCGCCGCCCGCCTCGAGCTGGCGGAGAAGGTTCACGAGCACCTGCTCCGCCTGCGCCTCTGCGTCGTCGGGGCCGACGAGCTCTCCCCGGGCGTTGAGCGGCACGGCACCGGCCGTGAACACCAGTCGCGCGCCCGAGGCCACGGCGACGTGTGAGTATCCCGGCGGCTCGGCGAGACCCTCGACGTTCCGGAGCTCGACACCCATGGAGCGGGAGTCTACGGACGGACCAGGACGCGATCGCTCATGCCCTGGGTGATCCCCCGACGCGCTCGGTCCGAGCACCGACCATGCCGCCGATGAAGGGCGCGACCAAACCGTCCACGATGGCTCCGATCACGAAGTTCACAGATCTCTTGGTTCACCCGTCGGAAGGTGGCTCCTCGCCGACCGCGCCGTCGGCGTACTCGCGGAGCAGATCGATGTGTCCCAGGTGCCGCCCGGTCTCCTCGATCATGTGCACGATGATCCAGCGAAGCGAGAACGTGCCGTCCTCATCCGACGCCGTGGCGTCGAGGGAGGGAGCCGCGGCGATCACCGCGTCGCACCGCTCCGTCTCCGCCGCGTAGGCGGCGAGCAGGTCGGCCATCGGGATGCCCTCGGCGCGGAAAGCGGCGTCCGGATCCTCGTCGGTCGAGTCGTACCGCAGGCCGGTCTGACCGGCGAAGAAGTCGCGGAACCATCCGCGCTCGACGTTCTCCAGGTGCCGGACGATGCCGTGCAAGGTGAGGCCGCTCGGCATCCGGACCGACGCGAGCGTCTCGTCGGAGGCTCCCTGAACCTTCCACGCGACGAGGTCGCGCTGCCGCTGCAGGAAGCCCATGAGCGTGGTGCGCTCGTCCCCGAGGTGGGCCGGCTCGGTGACGCCGCCGCGGACGCCGTTGGCGGTGCCGGACCCGTCAGGAGCCGCAGCCACAGGCGCCGCCGCAACAACCGCCGGCGGCGGGTTCGGCGCTCGCGCTGCGACCCGTGCTCGGCGTCCCGGTCGCCGCCGAGAACGAGAACCGCCGACGCACCCGGTCGCTCCCGCACGAGGGACACGCCAGCGCAACATCGACCGAGCCAGCGGTCATGGGCCGGCGTTCCTCGAACGGGTGCTCGCAGGCGAGGCAGAGGTACTCGTAGGTCGTCATCGGCCTCCACGGTACCCGCTGCCGGCGTCCGGATTCAATGCCATCGCGTCAGCGAGGTGGGAGTGCTTCGTTCTCCTCGACCCGCGCCTTCACGATCTTCCTCACGAGCGCAGAGGGGAGAGGCTTCTCCGTGGTGAACCGGATCGTTCCCTTCCCCGAGAAGAAGGGCTTCAGCTCTTCTCCGAATGCCTCGAACATCTCGTCGGTCGCGGGGAAGAGGCTGCAATGGTTCTTGAACGCGGCGTAGGAAACGAGGAACCGACCTCGGAGCTTGAAGGTCGGCATCTGGTAGCTGATCGTTTCGGTCGCCTCGGGTGCGGCGTCCTTGATCGTCTTCCGAAGCTTCTCCAGTGCGGCGCGCGGCTCCTCCGGAAGGGCGGCCAGATAGTCCTCGACGCCGGGCGGTGTCGCCATGCCGGTCTCCTTCCGAGAGTGACGAACCTTCGCGGGATCGTCCCACGATGGCATGTTCGTTCGCCGTTGGCCCGTCGATCGTCTCGCGCCACGGCGACGGCCCAGCGAGACGCTCGGAACCTTCGGCCGTCGGCTTCCGTCGTCTCCATGTCAGTCCGTGTCGCCGAGGTCGGGAGGCTGCCGATGCGGATCCGCCGGACGTTGATCCTCTTCCTGGTTGCCCTGCTGGCGGTTCCGGCACTGGCCGGCCCCGCGCTCGCGGGCGGGAGGGTGGAGCAGTATCCCCTTCCGGGTTGGCTGAAGATCGCGATCGTGAGCGCGCTGCTGGTCGTCGCGGCTCTGTATGTCTCTGTGGTCGCCGTCGGGATCACGCACCGACGGCGGCATCGGTAGCCGGATCGCGATCGAGGCCACCGAGGTGCTCCTCCACCTCGGTGGCCTCGATGTGGTTCGATCAGCCTGCGACGTTCTCAGTCATCACCGCCCAAACGGATCTTCCAGATCTCTCCGCCGAGAGTGACGACGTACGCGTTCCTCCCGATGAGCTCGAGCGAGGTCGGTTGGTTCAGACGCCACGCAACCGGTCTGAAGCCGTCACCAGCGACCCTGAGCAGCCTCCCGGTGTTCGGGTCCGCCGGCGAACCCTCCGGGTTGCCGGGCGTGAAGTGACCTTGTGCCAAGGCGAACCGACCTCCCGCGCCGAACTCCACATCCACGAGGAGCCGACCGCCGCGGGCCACTTCGGTGACGGTGTTCGACCCGGCACGGAACCTCACGATCTTGCCGTGCCGGGGCAGGTGCGGAACCGGTCCGGCCTCCGCCATGAACACGGTGCCGTCCCTGATCTCGAGCCCGGTCGGCACGATGTTGCCGAAGGTGATCAGCTCGCTGACGGTCCCATCCAGGGTGACCCGATAGACCCGGTTGTGATGGCCGTCCGTTACCAGGAACCCGTTGCGGAACCTCTCGATCGCGTACTGGACCCCGGTCGGGACGAAGAAGTCCGTCGTAGGCGGATGAGCCAGCGCGAAGGCGCCGATGTCTGCGATGACGGTGGAGTGCGTCGGATCGTCGACACGGTAGATGCCGACGACACTGCTCCCTCCGACATCGGAACCGACGAGTGTGACGAGCACGTAGGCGGTGCCGCCCTTGAAGACGACGTCCATGGCCCCACCGATGCCGACGGCGGCGAGGGCGGGCGGCAGGCCACTCGCATAGGTCGTGACGGCACCGGTCTGGGGATCGACCCGCGAGACACGGCCGGCGAACCCTTCTGTCACGTACAGCGCTCCATCCGGTCCGACCGTGCTCCCCGATCCCCCTGCGAGACCGGTGACCAGTCGGGTCTTGGTCGCCGCTATCGCCGGGAGCGCGATCGCGGCCGAAACCATCACGATCGCGAGCACGACCGTCGTGAGTACCGAGATGATCCGGGATCTCGGCGTCGAGGTAGAAGAGCTCATGGATCCCCCTCCCCGTGGGTCTGTGACCGTGTTGTCCACACAGACAACCCGCGGCACCAGTCCGCGCGCTTGCCGGTCCGTTGTCAATAGCCCTTTCGAATCACGGCGCCCGACTTCTTCGCCGGGTGACTAGGCTTACTCGCGTCGGCCGAGGTTGACGGCGCAGGCGTCGAGGAGCGAGCGGATCGATGGACCAACCAACCGCGGAGGAGGCGCTACGCGAGCTCGAGCCTCTGGTCGGCGAGTGGACCATCGAGGCGAGATGGCCCGACGGAGAGCCGTGGCCGGGCGGCGGAAAGGTCACCTTCGAGTGGTACGCCTCGGGGGCACATCTGGTCGAGCGTGGGACGGCCGAGCTTCCCGAGGCGCCCGACAACGTCTCCATCATCGGATGCGACGGGGCCAACGGGACGTACTTCCAGCTGTACTCCGACGAGCGCGGCGTCTGCCGCGTCTACGAGATGAGCATCGGCAACGGCGAGTGGAAGCTCTGGCGGGAGGGCGAGCCGTTCTCCCAGCGCTTCACGGGGACCTTCAGCGACGACGGGACACGATCACCGGACGCTGGGAGATCGCCGAAGACGGCACGAACTACTCGACCGACTTCGACCTCATCTACCGCAGAGTCAGCGCTTCACGTGCCGAAGCCTGAGGCGGAGTACTTCGGGAGGATTCCCCATCGTGGCCGACGGTGCGGACATCCTTTGTCGCTGTGGCTCGTCCGTCGTCTTGCCGCTTGGAGAGATCAGGCAGATAGTCCTCCTCGCGACGACCTAGGAGATCCCTGCGATGTGGAGGAGTAGAACGATCCTGGCGCTGGCGCTTGCCGCCGGCTGCGGCGGCGCGACACCGGATGCAGCCGGTCCGGAACCGAGCCAGCCTGCAAGCCTCTCACCGAGCGAGGAACCCATCTCGCCGCTCGTCGGGGAGTGGAAGCGGGTCACCACCTGCCAGGAGCTCGTGAGACTGCTCGAGGCGAACGGCCTCGGTGCACGGGCTCCGCAGGCCATCGAAGGCAACGGCTGGGTGGGAGGGACGCTCGAACAGCTCGCCAAGAAGGACGACCCATGCGAAGGAGCGGTCCCACGGGAGCACTCCCACTTCTTCACCGAGCCGGCACCTTCGGTTCGCTCGACTGGCGAGGGGAACAGGTCGACGACGGGACGTATGAGATCGTGGACGACCGCACGTTCATGATCGGTGACGCCACGTTCCACTTCGAGGTCCGCGGCGACACGATCAGCTTCGAACCCGTCCTGCCCGACAAGTGCACGGGCTTCGATTGCGTCTGGATGCTCGCGGTCGCCTCCCCCGGCTACACCTGGGAGCGCGTTAGCTGACCTACAGGGGAGCAAGCAGAGAAGCCGGTGGACAGCCCGGTCACGAACGCCTCGACCTTGTTGGGAAGCGGGCGAGAGCGTAAGCGCCGTTCGCGCCTCACGTGTTCTTGGTTCACGATGGCAGCTCATCTCCGCCAAGTCGCCGGACCAGAGGCGCGGGAGGCTCCCGTGGACGAGCCCCGCAACTTCGAGATGTTCTTCGAAGCCAACCGCCGACGGCTGTTCGGTGCCTTCTGTCTCATCACGGGAAGTAAGTACGAGGCCGAGGAGATCGTCCAGGACGCCTTCCTCAAGTGCTGGGAGGGCTGGGATCGGATCGCGTTGATGGACGATCCGGTCGGGTTCCTGTTCACGATCGCGATGAACCTGTTCCGCAACCGAGCGCGACGAGCTGCCGTCGCAGTGAGGAAGACCTTCGCGTCCAGACTGCAGACCGACGACTTGGCCGTGGTCGAGGACCGCGACGAGATGATCCGTGCTCTCCGGCCGCTTCCGCCGCGCCAGCGCGCCGCGCTGATCCTCACCGCCTACCTCGGCTTCGCTTCGGACGAGGCCGCTCAGATCCTCGGCGTGGAAGCCTCAACCGTCCGAGCTCTTTCCACGAAGGGCAGGGCAACCGTGCGGCAGGTCTCGGGAGGCCAGCCATGATCGACGAGCGCGAGCGCTACGAGCGGGCGTTTGACCTCTTCGAGATGCCGGAGCCAGCGTTCGAGCGGATGCTTCGGCGCGAGCACCGCAGACGCCGGAACCAGCGGCTCGCCGCCGGGGCTTTGGGTGTCGCTATCGGGGCTGCGTTGTTCGGGGCGCTCCTGGGAGGGATCCGAGGCAGCGGAAGGGACACCGGCGACCCATCCCCACCGGTTCGAACCGTCGAGGGCACACGCGGCTATCACAAGATGGGTCTCGCGTTCGTTCTTCCTGACGGCTGGGTTGAGGAAGGGCCGCGCTATCCGAAAGAGCTGAGCCTTCACCCAGCCGGAAGCCGCGGCTCCATCCTCGTAGGGGAGGACCCGTGGGCGCCGAACGGATCCAGCTGTCGTCCAGCCAGCCTGCCGAACTGCCTCACGTCTTCGACCGACTTGGTCTCGTGGTTGGCGGGTTCAAAGGAGCTCGTAACGACGGACCCTCGATCCGCATCGCTCGATGGGAGGGCAGCAGTCACCCTTGATGTGCGTACCGCCTCGGGCGAAGGTTCGGTTCCATTCGTCGTGGTCAGCGACTGGGGACGGATCGGGGCCGGACCACACACCTGGGAGCTTCGGCAAACCCACGGAGCACGCCTCTTCTTCTTCTCGGAAGAAGGGCGAACCGTGGTC
The DNA here is from genome assembly GCA_963778505.1 of uncultured Actinomycetota bacterium. Lineage (GTDB taxonomy): Bacteria > Actinomycetota > UBA4738 > UBA4738 > HRBIN12 > JAJNBA01. The sequence continues at coordinate 296,031 of CAVZUH010000002.1, forward strand.
ATCGTCCTCATCGCCCCGCGGGAAAGGTTCGATGCGTTCTTGCGCGAAGCGGGGCCGATCGTGGATGCGTTCGACTTCGACGTCGGACGGGCGACTGGATGAGGAGGAGATCGATGAAGGCGCATCTCGTCATCGGATCGGCGATGATCCTCGCGGCCTCGTGCGGGAGCGTCGACGAAGGCCCGGGGGCTCCGGCGTCGGGGTCGCCAGAGAATGTGACTCTGACTCTCTCGTCGACAGGTTGTTCGTACGACGGCCCGAGCAAGGCGGAACCGGGAACGGTCGAGGTCACGCTCGTGAACGAGGTCGACCAGGAGGCGCACGTCGACCTGCTGACCATCGGCGACGGAGGCTCGTTCACCGAGCTGTCGGCTCACGTCGCAGATGAGCGGGCTCGCATCGAGTCGGGCACGGTCCCTATCGGCCCGCCCGACTTCGTGACGTTGCTCACGAAGGTCGAGGCAGCCGAGGGCGCAACCGGGTCGCAACGCGTGGCAGTGAGCGAAGGCACGATCGGCTTCGCCTGCATCGCCTTCGACGGCGAGCGGGGAACGATGTACGCGGCTGGGCCGCTCGAAGTCGCGGGCTGACGACCCAAACGCACGTCCAGGTTCGGTCGTTGCGTGCCGCCCGCGACCGGACTCAGCCATCCGCGCGGTACGGTTGAGAACATGTCCGAGCCGACGACCCCGAAGCAGTTCCACGAGACCGACGGCGTCGAGGACTGGCGGGTGGTGTTCGAAGGGGCGTGCGCGCACTTCCGCACCGGGTCGTTCGCGGCAGGCGTCGCACTGGTGGACGCGATCGGCGAGCTGGCCGACGCGGCGAACCATCACCCTGACGTCGACCTGCGGTACGAGAGCGCGACGGTACGTCTGAGGGCGCACGACATCGACGGGCTCAGCGAGCGTGACGTCACGCTGGCCGGAAGCTCTGGTTCCAGCAGATGGACGCGCCGCGCCCGCTTGGTGGACCCTGGCCGACGCCGAAGGCAACGAGGCCGACGTGGCCACCTGGATGGGCCGCGACTAGACCGGGGAGGAAGGGTCCTGAAGGCCGCGAACCTCGCTCTCCGCTTCATCCTGGAGCTGGGTGCGCTCGTGGCGCTCGGTTATTGGGGGTTCCACACCGGCTCAACCGAGGCCCTGCGATGGATACTGGGGATCGGGGCTCCGCTGCTCATGGCGGTGGTGTGGGGCCTCTTCATCGCACCGAGGGCGAGGTTCCACGTGCCCGATGCCATATGGATCCTCCTCCAAGTGGTCGTCTTCGGCTCCGCCGCCGCGGCGCTCTTCGCGTCCGACGAGCCCGCCCTGGGAGTCGTGTTCCTGACGGTGGTGATCCTGAACGCCCTCCTGATGGTGCTCTGGCGTCAGGGACGGGCCTCGCTCGCCATGGAGGTGCCTCGCCGTGAACCGTGAACCGTCGTGCTAGTCGCGACCCCGTCGCGCTCCCTTTCCGCTCGGCTCCAACGTGAGCACGTCACCCGGTTGGCAATCGAGGACGTCGCAGATCGCTGAGAGCGTCGAGAACCTGACCGCGCGAGCCCTGCCGTTCTTGAGCACGGAGAGGTTCACGACCGTGACACCGACACGTTCCGCGAGCTCGGTGAGGGTCATCCCGCGATCGGCGAGCACACGATCCAGATGCACGACGATCCGATGGTCGGGCTGTGGGTCGGGCTCAGATCGTGGCATCGACGTCCTCGCGCAGCCGGGCGCCGTACGCGAACACCTCTGCGAGCGCGAACAGGCAGACGGCCGCCATGATCGCCGGAGCGGAGACCACGACCTGGGATCCCGTGTCGATCCCGCCGGGGGGGAGCGGTCCACCCGTCCATACATCGGCGGAGAAGAGCAAGTCGCTGAAGTACCCCGCGATCATCGTCGCGAGCGGGAAGCCCAACAGGAAGAGAGCGCCGAGCCACCGCAGCCTCCTGACGTTCGACTCCTGGAACGGGTCCCCCTTCGCGGCGGATCGTGCCACCTTCCGCAGGAGCCACAGGCCGACGAGGGCGAGCGTCCACCAGACGAATATGGGCACGGTCGCGATCACACGTTGGGTCAGACTCGGGTCGGCGAAGTCGACGTTGACGGGCAGAGGTCCCGCGATCTCGAACGCCTCGGGAAGCGAGACGTCGTTGACGGAGACGTTGGCCGGCAGGGTAAGCGTCCCGGAGTCCTGCAGCAGCCCGAAGAGGCGGTGCGCCAACAGGATCAGGCCCACGACCACGGTGATCCAGAAGATGACCGTGAGCACGAGGTACGCGGTGCGAGCGGCCCGTGACGGCATCGGATCCATTTCAACCCCTTTCCCCCATATCGTTCGTCGATACTATCGATGAACGATAGCATCGAGAAACGATATGTCAAGAGAGGGAGTCGGCTGAACCGACATAGGCTGTGCGTGCTTTCGCGACCGCGCGCGTAACCACAGGAGGAACGAGGCACTCCCGATCTCGTCGGCTCGCGTGTCGGAGACGGCCGACTCGCCCCCGGGATCCGCGTGAGGCTCTTCCGCCGAAACTCGAGGTCTACGATGTGTGCTCCGTGGGCTGGGTGAGGCTTCGATGGAAGTGGAACGAGGCAGGATCGTGGGTCGTGAGCCAGAGCTCGCTGCGCTCTCACGATTCGTCGACAACCTGATCGAGAACCCGCAGGACCTCCTCCTCGAGGGCGAGGCGGGGATCGGCAAGACGACCCTCTGGCGGGCGGGGGTGGAGGCCGCTCAGGTGGCCGGTCATCGCGTGTTGGTTTCCCGGCCCGGCGAGAACGAGATCGGGTTGTCGTACTCGGGGATCGGGGACCTGATCGGGGAAGTCTTCGACGATGCTCTCGCCGGTGCTCCGAGTACGCAGCGTACGGCCCTCGAGATCGCTCTTCTCCGCGAGCAAACCGGTCCCCTCCAGCCCGACCAACGTGCGATCGCGCTCGGAGTGCTCGGCGCCTTGCGGACGCTGAGTGTCTCGTTGCCGGTCGTCATCGCGATAGACGACATCCAATGGATCGATGGGTCGTCGGCCCGAGCGCTGTCGTTCGCGATCCGCCGGTTGGCCGGTCATCCGGTCGCGATCCTCGCGACCAGGCGTCTCGAGCTTGGCTCTTCGGAGAAGCTCGAACTCACGCGCGCGATAGCCGATCGAGACGCGGTTCGCTTCCAGGTAGGGGGCCTCGCCATCGATGAGGTCGCCCGTATCCTCCGAGACCGCGTGAGCCGAGCCGTGACGCCGCCGCTCGTCGAGCGCGTGTATGAAGCAGCGCACGGGAATCCGTTCCTCTCGCTCGAGATCGTACGCGCGCTCCGTGACGCCGAGCCGTCGGCGGGCACACCGCTTCCGGTCCCAGGTGATGCCCTCGACGTCCTTCGCGGTCGTATCGAGGGCCTTTCGGCCGGCGCCCGAGAGGTGATCCTCGTGATGGCAGCGATGGCGCGCCCAACGCTCGGCACACTCCGGGCCGCGAGCGACGAGCCCTCGACGGTCGGCGCGAGTCTCAACGAGGCCGAGGAAGCGGGACTCGTCGTCGTCGACGGCGAGCGGATCGATTTCATACATCCGCTGATGCGCTCGACGGCTTACTGGTCGGCTTCGACCGGCCGCAAACAGGCGGTGCACGCACGAGTCGCCGAGCTCGCCCTCGACCCGGAGGAGCGGGCACGACACATGGCATTGATGGGCGGAGGCCCGGATCCTGAAAGAGCATCGTTCGTCCAGGAGGCAGCCGCCCTCGCGCGACGTCGAGGAGCGCCCCTGGCCGCCGCCGAGCTGTGGGAACTCTCCGCCGATCTCACCCCGCCGGGTGACGAAGCGCTCCTGTGCAGCAGGAAGCGATCCGCGGCGCTCGAAAGATTCGATGCCGGAGATGTCCAGCGAGGCCGCACGATGTTGGAGAACCTGATCGGAGCGTCCACCTCCCGACAGCAGCGGTCGTGGTCGCGGGTGGAGCTGGCGGCTCGGTCCTACAACGATGCCGATCGGGTTGACGAACTCGTCCGCGCGGCGCTTCCGGACGTCGGCGACCACGAGATACTCCTCCCGGTCGCCCACGCGAATCTCGCGTGGGTGGCACTCTGCCGCTTGCAGCCAACAGGAGCGGTCGATCATGCTCGGGCCGCGGTCGAGCTCGCCGAGCGTGGTTCGGATCCGACCCCCCTCCGCTTGGCGCTTGGAGCACTCGCCCAGGCAGAAGCGCTGCTCGGCATAGATCCCTGGCCGACGATCAAGCGTGCGGTCGCGATCGCCGGCGACCTCGCTCCAGGGGAAACCACTCAGCCGGAGAGGATCCGCGGCCATCAGATGCTCTGGGAAGGAAGGATCGCGGAGGCGCAGCGCTCGATAACGGAGGCCGACATCCACCTCGTCGAGACCGGTCTCGAGCTGATGCGCCACGACACCCTGTCCGTTCTCAGCGAGGTGGAGTGCGCGGCAGGGGAATGGGCCGGCGCAGCTCGCCACGCGAACGAGGGATACGACATCATCGCTCATGCGGGCCTGGACGAGATCCGGGATCAGATGCTGTACGCGAGAGCGCACGTCGCCGCGCTCAGCGGACGGGTCGACGAGGCGCGCACAGAGGCATCGGCGGGAGCCTCCCTCGCCGCCGCCCAGGGCAACCTGTGGACGGAGGTCGAGAACCGCAGCGTGCTCGGGTTCATCGCGCTCTCGGTCGGCGATCTCGAAGGCGTCGTCCGTGCTCTCGACCCGGCGGATCGACTGCTGGTGAACAGCGGGATCGTCGAGCCGGGCGCGTTCCCGTTCATCCCCGATCTCGCGGAGGCCCTGATCTCCCTCGGCCGGCTCGATCGTGCCAAGCAGATCGTGGATCGGCTCCACGAGCACGGCACGACACTCGATCGGCCGCTCGCGCTCGCCACCGCGGCGAGATGCAGAGCGCTCATCGCCGCTGCGCTCGGGGATCCACCCGGAGCGCTGCTCGAGCTCGAGCGGGCGCTCGCCGAACACGACCGTGTCGCGATCCCGTTCGAGTTCGCCCGCACCCTCCTGATGCATGGCGAGACCCTCCGACGGATGAAGAGGAAGCGGGAGGCTCGCGCATCCCTTGAGAAGGCGCGGTCACAGTTCGAGGCACTCGGGGCACCGCTCTGGGAGGCGCGGGCCGATCAGGCGCTGGCGCGGATCGGAGGTCGCTCCGCCTCACCGACCGAGCTCAGCGAGACGGAGCGACGGGTCGCGGATGTCGTCGCTCAGGGCCTCACCAACAAGGAGACCGCGGAGCGGCTCTTCATGAGCGTGAAGACCGTGGAGTCGAACCTGCGTCGGATCTATCGGAAGCTCGGCATCAGGTCCCGTGCGGAGCTCGCTCATCGGCACGAGTCATCCGTCACTGAGCGCCAGGCACCTTCCCGATCCGAGCATCAAACGTAGGGTTCCTGTCGTTTCCTTCGACCGCGTCCACCCATAACGTTCGCGTGCGCCGAAGGAGGACGTCATGGATCGGACGTGGGGCGACAGGCTGAGAAGCGGGCGGGCATCGATGATGTCCGGCATCGGCGCCACGGTGCTCGCGATGTTCCTGATGGCATCGTGTTCCAACGGGGACCCTGAGCCGAACGGCACGTCGCCCACCGACGCTATGGAGTCGCCATCGACTGACGTGCGCATCCTCGATGACTGTCCGGAGTTGCCGTGCGAGGGACCCCTCGAGCCCGGGAAGTACCGCTGGACCTTCTCCGAGCCCACGATCGACTTCGAGATCCCTTCGCCCGGGTGGACGTGGCTCTTCGGCGGGGGAGGCTTCGAGCTCATCGCCGACGAGACCCCACCCCCCAAGCACCAAAGTCTGTACGTCTCCGACGGGATCTACCTCCTACACGACCCAACGATCGCCTCCCGGGACTGTGAGGAGTCCTCGGAACCCGGCGTCGGTCGGTCGGTGAGCGACCTCGTCGCGTGGCTCGAGACCGCGCCGGGCCTCGTGGTGAGTGAACCGACTCCGGTCACGGTCGGCGGGTTCGAGGGCATGCAGCTCGATATCGAGATCGATCCCGAGTTGAGGCGGACGTGCCCCTTCAGCGAAGGGCTGCCGGCGGTCCCGCTGATCTTCAACGGAGCGGCTCCCCTCGGCGGATACCACTGGGCGATCGTCCCCCAGCAGTCGTTGCGGTGGTTCATCCTCGATTCCGAGGACGGGGTCATCATCGTCAACCTCGAGGATGATCCGGGCGGCCTTCCTCATGACGAGCTGCTCCAGACCGGCGGCGAGATCGTGGATTCGCTGGCATTCCCTTCGCCGTCAGCATGAGGTTCCGCGCGCGATTGGGGAACGCTGCTCCTCGTCTTCGCTCACCCACCCGGATCGACTGGACAGCCGCCGCGTCGTCGACTGTCCGCGGAGTGCGGTGTCGTGCTCGCTGTCGAGGATCGGCGCGGCTACGTGTTCCGCCTCTACGGGGACATCACCGTGAACATCGACCTTCGCGAGGTCATCCGCTCGATCGAACTACGATCCCGAAACCCTGTAGCTCCGGAACTGCTCGCCCCGCTAGTCGGCCCTTCTCGTGACGTGGATGTGGTACGTGGCGCTGAAGTCTCCGCCCGCTTCTGCGAAGTGCACCTCTGCTTCGATCACATGATCGCCCCGGGACAATGGACGGATGAAGACCAGGTTCGCCCGGATCGCCGTGCGGATCGGCCCCGTCCCCACCCCGATGACGGTGTCATAGAAGCTCCCTGGCTCCGAGACCACCCTGTAGGCGCCCGTGTCGATCGGCTTCAGCCGCAATGGGCGGCCGTCGAGCGTCAGCGAGTTCGAGGTCGTGACGAAGAGGTCTTTGACCAGCTGCTTCAGTTCGGCGTCGGTCTCCCCGGCTGAGCGGAAGGCGAACTGCCCCGCGTGCGAGAGGAGGATCGGCGTGCCCCTCGGGATCTGGCAGTCGAACTCGAGGCCGACGTCGATCGGCGGCGCCAAGAAGAACACGCCGTGCCTCATCTCACCGCAGTCGCCCGACAAGCCGGCGACCAGCGGATTCGACTCATCCCCGAGCAGCCAGCGCCCGTAGATGCGCATCCAGCTGGCATACGAACGGTCGCGCGGATGCGAGTCGAACGGCGCCACAGGACCCGCCAGGGCGGACGGAGCCGCGACCGAAAGGGTGACGGCGACGATCGCCGTGAGAACGAGGAGCTTCCGACGCATCCCAGACCTCCCGTCTTGGGGCTCGATCGATCTACCCTACGCCATAAGAGCTAGCTCGGACAGGCGACGTCCGATGCGGGATGCGCCTCCGCGTCAGGCGTGGCTACGGTGATCTGTTCTTACGGTAATCCGCCGGCTGCACCCATCTGAGATCGGACCCGAGGAGGCGCCATGGACAGGCACGGCTCGGAGAGCTACTTCGTGATCGGTGAAGGACTCCTGGGGGAGTCCGTCGGAGGCCGGGGGCCGACCCTGGCTGCTCCCGAGGAGGCCGCGACTCCACCCTTCCGCTTCTCACGGATGGGGCCGAGCGGGATCAACCATCAGCTCGGAGCGGGCACACGGAAGCGGTTGGCCGACGTCATGGTCTCGGGAGGTGGCGGCGAGTCCGGCATCCCGGCCGGCTTCACGTACCTGGGTCAATTCGTGGATCACGACCTCACGTTCGACAAGACGGCGGTGATGCTCGGAGAGAGCGTGACCCCGACCGACCTCCTGCAGGCGCGTTCGCCGAGCCTCGACCTCGACTCCCTCTACGGTGCGGGGCCCGACGATCCCGGCTCGGAGAAGTTCTACGAGGCCGACGGCATCCACCTGAGGATCGGGAAGGCCGAGGACCCCGGGGGCATCGGCACGATGAACGGCTTCGACCTCCCACGCGGGGCGGGCAGCACGACGAAGGCCAAACGGAGAGCGATCGTCCCCGACCCGAGGAACGACGAGAACCTCGCGGTCGCCCAGACCCACCTCGCGTTCATCCGGTTCCACAACCGGGTCGTCGACACCCTCCCGTCGTCCGTGCCGGACGGCAAGCGCTTCCAGAAGGCTCGCGGGATCGTCACGAGGCACTACCAGTGGATGCTCCGCACCGACTACCTGCCACGCATCTGCGCGCAGGGCGTCGTGAACGACGTGTTCACCAACGGGCGGAAGGCCTTCGAGGTCGGGGTGGCACCGACCGATGTCCCCACGATGCCCATCGAGTTCTCGGTGGCGGCGTTCCGGCTCGGCCACTCGATGATCCGGAGCGCCTACAACTGGAACAAGATCTTCGACAACGGCAGTGGGACCCTCGACTACCTGTTCATCTTCTCCGCGGGTAGCGGCAACCTCGGCGGCGCGCTGCGACTCGCCGGCACCTGGGTCGCGGACTTCCGACGCCTCTACGACTTCGCCGAGGCGGGCCGAGCGGACCTCGTCGTGCCGCAGGCCAAGTTCAACGTCACGATGCGCATCGACTCGAAGCTGGCCCTCCCCCTTCGGAGCCTCCCCGGGTTCCCGGCCGATGAGGACAACCTCGCGTTCCGCAATCTGGAAAGAGCGAGGATGGTTCGTCTCGCCACCGGCCAGCAGATGGCGAGCTTCATGAAGGCGCGGGGCGTGACGCTGACGAAGCTCACGGCCGCACAGATCCGTGAGGGCAGGAACGGCGCGACGCTCGAGAACCTCACGACCCCGCAGCGCGCGGCCGTCGTGAAGGACACGCCGCTGTGGTTCTACATCCTTCGTGAGGCCGAGCTGAATCAGGGCAGGCTGAAGGGTGTCGGCGCGCGGATCGTGGCCGAGACGTTCCATCGTGCGATGGAGGGGAGCAAGACGTCGATCGTGCGCAACCCGGGGTGGCGTCCCTCGCTCGGGCCGAACAACACGACGTTCCGCATGGTCGACCTGCTGCTGTTCGCGTTCCAGGGCAAGAAGAAACTCCTGGCCCCGCTCGGGTAGGACCCTCAGCCCCGTGCCCCGGTGGCTCGCCGAACGAGCCGTTCCACGACCGGGGACATATTGATCGGCACGAGACGTGTCTCCGGATGCTCGTCCGCCCATACACGGAAGAGCTCATCGACGAAGGCAAGCCCAACTTCGTCGACCCCTGTGAAGTCGACGACCGCTTCGCGGAACCGATCCAACCTCGTCCCGAGACGTTTCGCCTCGGAGCGTGACACGAAGCGCCCCTCCGTCTCGAACAACGCGAGCGGGACGATCGTTCGATCGAATCGGAGGGAGTCCTCGTCGACGAAGGGAACGAACACCTCCTCGAGCGTTCGCCGAGTTGCCGGATCGACGTCACAGCGGACCCTCGTGCCGACGTGCTCTGGGGCTTCGCCGATCGCCTGGTCCTCGCGGCGGTTGTCGACGATCCAGCGCAACCGGTTGGCGTCGAGCTCGAAGACATCGACCGCCTTCGACGTGAAGAAGATGCCTTCGCCCGAATGGCGGTCGGGCGCTGTGGTCTCACGCCCCTTCGACAACTGCTGGAGTGCGGCGAGGTCGTCCGGGAGCTCGAGCCGTTCGCGAACGTGCCGGAACACGCCGACGCCGTCATCGTTGATCTCGAACGAAAAGGGGTCGCGCGCCCACACCTTCACCCGAGCCTCCGTTCCGCCCGAATGGTCGATGGCGTTGTTCAGCATCTCGGTGAAGGCGTACCTCAAGATCGAGTGGACGTTCGACGGGGCGTCCTCGATGTTCGCCACGTCCCTGACCACCTCATCCCAGACGCGGTCTTCCTCGAGGCCCTCCAAGGGATAGAGGCGGTCCAGATCGGCGTCGGGGACGTACCTCGATCCTCGACCCGCCCCGACCCGACGAAGCTCGCCCTCGCGGACCAACCTCACGAGGTGGTAGTGGGCGGCCTGGCGCGTGACGCCGGCCGCCTTGGCCACGTCTCCCGCGGTCACGGACCCGCGATCCGCGGCGAGGACCCGGATCAACTCAGGGACCGATTGAGCTTTACCTTTTGACATTTCCGGGCCAGCGTATAGGAGAAAGGTAAAAAGGTAAAGTAGGTGAGGCGATCGGAGCCCTCCGACCCATGGCATTCCCGCGTAACGCCATCCACGTGCTGAGTTCGCCGATGTGGCATCGTGCGATCTTGATCCCCTGGGGCGACTTCGCACGGGTCGAGCCAGAGCTCGCAGCCGCCGGTCGGGGGCTGATGTACCAGTTCGGCGTCGGCCTCGCCTTCCTCGCGACGGTTCGGTCGGACGGCGGCCCGCGAGTGCACCCGATGTGCCCGGTGATCAGCGAGCGGGGCCTCTTCGCCTTCCTGATCCCGTCGCCGAAGCGAGCGGACCTCCATCGTGACGGTCGCTACGCGATGCACTCGTTCCCGACCGACGACAACGAGGATGCGTTCTCCGTGATAGGACTGGCTCGGCCGGTTGACGACGCGGATCTGCGACGCAGCCTCCAGGCACAGTTCCTGCGAGAACGGAAGTGGAGGGAGCCCCCGAAGGGGTTCGACGAGCAGGATCTCTTCGTGTTCCACGTGGAGCGATGCCTCTACACGGTGACGACCGGCCACGGTGATCCGGAGCCCCGCCATCGGATCTGGAATGCGCGCTGATCAGCTTCCAGCTGAGGGCGCCGGTGCGGCGCTATGAGCGCGTCTCCCGGAGCTCCTCGAGTTTCGCCTTCACGATCTTCTTGACGAGCGGCCTGGGCAGCGGCTCGCCGATCGGGAAACGGATCGTGCCTTTCGCAAGGCCGTATCCCTTCAGATCGTCCGAGAGTCTCTCGATCACGGCAGGGCTCGCAGGGAAGAGGCTGCAGTGCTCCTTGAACGCCGAGTAGTACACGAGTGGACGCCCGTCGACATAGAAGCCCGGCATCCCGTAGCCGATCTTCTCGGTGGCGTCGGGCACGACCGCCAGCACCGAATCACGTACGTGTTCGAGGGTCTCGCGGACTTCCTTCGGCTGATCGGCGAGGTACTCCTCGACGGTCACGTACTTCTTCATCTTCGCCATCGGACGAGGCTCCTCCTGAACGGACCCTTTCACCATCCCACCGCCCTGCCACGATCGCCACTCGATGCGATCCTCGCACCCCTCGGGTCGAAACCCGGCACGGAACGCTTGGCTGGGCGAGCGTTTCGCTATGGACTAGAAGACACCCGGCTCCACTGTGATCGAATGGCCAAACGAATCCGGGTCGATCAGGTAACGCTCCGATGTCACAAGCCGCTCGTCAGCGAGGATGCCGGCGTCAACCAGTACCTCGATCATCGCATCCGCTGGTCCGTATCCCTCGTGCTCGGGGAGCGGGTGACGAGACGTGACGACGAAGCGAATCTCGCGGCGGATCGGAAACGAGTCCGGCGACGCTGCGACGAAGTCAATGGCGACGTCGAATAGCGGGCGAGCATCGGGCGAAGATCGATCTGCGCCCCTGCCGGGATGCCGCCGTTTCGGTGGAGCCCCATCCACGGAGAACGTTAGTGCCATGACGCAAGCGTAGTGGCAATGGTGTGAGCGAGCGTTCGGGAATGTCCCCTGAGCCACTCTCTCCAACCGTGGGTGCCCCATAGCATCGCGGACCTTCCACCGCTCCGCCGTCGCGTCAAGGCGGCGCTGTGCAGCGGCCATCTACGAGAACACCTGTCTTGTACGTGGCTGCTGCATCTCATAGGGTCCATCGGATGCGCTTCGCCATCCGACTTCTTGCGCCCCTGACGGCGGTCGCGTTCGTCGCGTGCAGCGGTGGTGATGAGGCCCCCGTCCCGCTCGCGCAGCGATTCCTCACGGCCGCGGATGCACCGGGAACCAAGCCCGATCCCGTTGAGAAGGGTGAGACAGCAGCGGACCTCGACGAGTTCATCGTCGCCTTCACCCCAGCCGTGATCGATCCCGACGAAGAAGAGATGACCACGGTCTTTCAGGAGGCTGGTTTCGAGAGCGCGGGTTTGGACGTACGCTTCTACGGAGGTACGCATTCGTCTACCGCGCGTCATCTCTTCAATTGGTACATCGAGCTTGAGTCCGACGAAGGCGCTGGGAGCGTACTCGACTGGCTCGAAGCGGATTCGATGAAGCCATGCCCCCAAAGCTGTGCCGCGCGGATAAGCAGCTTCGACGTGGATGGCATCCCGGATGCCCGCGGCGTCCACCGGATCGCAACGGCCGAGGACATCGAGGCGGCCGGCACCGAGGACGAACATCCCTCCGACAACTACTGGGTGGGGTTCACCGTCGGTTCGATCGTCTACACGATGGAGCTGCAGGGACCTCCAGGAGGATCTGTCTCTGAGGAGCAAGCTCAGGAGATCGCAAGCGCCTATCACGACCGACTCACAGGCTATTAGGGCGCGGGAATCGAACTCTCAGTCGGCAAGTCAACTTAGGCGTGACTCGCGTGGGCGGGTGTTCGGGAATGTCGCCAGACTGCGGGTCAGCGCCGCGGCGTGGCGACGCGCAGCCGGTTCCCGTCCGGATCTTCGAGGTCGCACTCGCGACCAGCAAGACCTTCCTCGTCAACGGGCACGCCGAACTCCGCGGAGACGGCCTCAACGTCGCTCACATACAGATGGATGAGGCTGCCACGCGGCGCGTCACCCGTGTGTTCGGACAAGTAGAGGCGAACATCGCCTCGCGAGATTGAAACGAACCAAGGGAAACCGGGTTCGAACTGGTGATCCCATTCCTTCTGGAACCCGAGGCGGTCGTACCACTGAACCGCTCGCGCGGCGTCCGCGACACGAAGAACTGGCACAACGCCTTCGTCCACGCCGAGAGCCTAGGCGACCCGAAGAACAGCTGCCTGCTAGCGTGAACAGCCGTGCGGGAGGGCTCGGGACAGCTTGTCCTTCGCGAGATCGAAGATCGTGATCTCGACGTGCTGTTCGAGCACTCGAGGGATCGCGACGCTATACGGATGGCCGCGTTCACGTCGCCGGAGGCCGAAGATCGAACGAACTTCGAGCGACGGTGGGCGCGGCTGAGGAGCGACGCGTCTACGACGAACAGGGTCGTCGAGATCGACGGTCGAGTTGTGGGTCACATCGCGAGCTTCGACTTGGAGGGTCACCGCGAGGTCACCTATTGGATCGGCCGTGAAGATTGGGGCCGCGGCATCGCCACGCGTGCCCTCCAGGAGTTCTTGCAGCAGGAGGCAACCCGTCCGCTTTTCGCTCGCGCTGCGAGCGACAACGCCGCGTCGATCCGTGTGTTGACGAAGTGCGGTTTCCTTGTCGTGGGCGAGGGGCGCGGATTCGCTCATGGGCGCAACGAGGAAACGGACGAGGTCGTGCTCCGACTCGATACATGACCGCACTGCCCTCGCTGCGCGAGTGTTCGGGAATGTCCCTCGAAGGCGCGGCGCCCTAGGAGGTCGTCATCGGGCGCGACGCGATCGCGGTCAGGTCGGCGACGATGTCGGCGAGCGGTCGGCTGGCATCCAGCTCATGCGTACAGCCCTCCCTGAGGAGCGGCTCGACACTGGCGAGGTCATCCAGGATCATCGCTCGTTCCGATGGAGTCTTCCCGTAGTTGTTCGTCGTTCTGCGTGCGACCCGGTCAAGGATCACGTCTGCAGGGGCGCTGAGCAGGACGACCGCGTTGAAACGGTCGTAGAACTTCGACTGGTTCCTGACGCACCCTTCAACGAAGAGCGAGCGACCATCATCGGAGTCCAGCAGCCGGGTGATCCTTTCCTCGACCCAGAGCCACTCCCCGCGGTGCAACTCGTCGGAGGACTCAACATACTCGCGATACTCGCTCCAGCCCGGATCACCGGTGTCTACGACGCGATAACCGCGTCGGCCAAGTTCGGCGAGCGCCGACGACTTGCCGGTTCCCGACATCCCAGTCACCAACACCCTCGACATCGTGACAACGCTACCGAGGGTCAAGCGACGACGTGCTCGTGTGCGCCAGCGTTCGCGGATGTACCCAGGACGACCTCAGAGTTTGCGGAGTGACCGGTTCACCGCGGTCCAATTACAGCCGCTCGTGCTATTGAACCCAGCAGAGACAGAACGGATGCCCGGCAGGATCCGCGTAGACCTGGAAGTTGTCGTCCCCCGCTGGTGGTTTGAGTACTCGTGCACCGAGCGACATGACACGTTCGTGGGCGGCCGAGAAGTCCTCGACCCACAGGTCGAGGTGGATCTGCTGCTCGGGTGCGCCGTCCGGCCAGTCGGGCGGGACATGGTTCGGCGCCAGCTGGACAGCGACCCGCGATTCGCCGTCGACCATCACTCTGTGCCAGTCGTCCTCGGCGTCGACCGTGCCGTCGAGCACGCCGGCCCAGAAAGTGCTCTCTGCCGCGAGATCTGCGGCGTCGAACACAACAACCTGACGAGTGATGCGCATTCCTGCCAACCTTCCCATGGGTCCGGTGTTGTCACAGCCTCATTCAGGGAGGCTTCCCGATCGTACTAGCCCTTCGACGCCTCATATGGAGCGGCGAAGTAACGCTATCGTGCCCGAGCGTTGGCAATGTTCCTCGAATGTCCCTCGAAGGCGGGCGCGACCTCGGACGTCTTCATACCTCAAGAGCGCAGGGGGCGTAGTCGTGAAGCCCTCGTTGGGCTATCGTCGGTAGCCGCGCCGTCGCACGCGATAAGCCCGGTGACGTCGGTGGTTATCCTCGCGACAATGGCCGACGTGGAAGAGGTCGAGGTCGTCGTTGCCCATCAGGAGCGGGCGACGCTGCGCGTCGGCGACGTGTTCCTGAAGATCGACACTGATCAGACGCGCACCGACGTCGAGGTCGAGGCGATGGCCATGGCGCCCATCCCGACTCCGGAGGTCTTGTGGCGGAAGCCGCCCGTGCTCGCGCTCGCCGCGGTCCCAGGGACGGCACTCGGCCGCCTCGGCGAGCGATCGACCGCGTCGTCGGCGGCGTGGGCCGCGGCGGGTGCCGCCGCACGGAAGCTGCACGGCGCGCCACTGCCGCGATGGCCCGGTCGGAGCCTCGACGAGATCGCATCGCACCTCGACAGCGAATGCGAGTGGCTCGTCACGAACGGCGTCCTTCCCACCGACATGGTCACGCGCAACCGTCGGATCGCCGAGGCTGCGCTCCGGCCGTGGAGACCGGTGTTCACGCACGGCGACCTGCAGATCACCCACGTGTTCGTCGACGGTGACGAGATCACCGGCGTGGTCGACTGGTCCGAGGCGGCCCAGGGCGATGCCCTGTACGACCTCGCCAGCTTGACGCTGGGACACGAGGAGCACCTTGCCGACGTCGTCGCCGGCTACGGCACCCACGTCGACCTCGACGTGATCCGCGCGTGGTGGTCGCTTCGAAGCCTGCGGGCGGCCCGCTGGCTGATCGAGCACGGCTTCGACCCGTCCTCGCCAGGCTGCGAGTTCGACGTGCTGAGATCCGGGCAGTGAGGCTGCACGAGCCAACGGCCCCCGGCACCGCCCCACCGCCACTTGACAGGGACTAGGGGCGAGTCCCTCGCACCTCGATGCGATGCTCACGGTAGTGCCTTACGTCCCACACGATCAGCGCCCAGCACACCGCGGCCACGAGCGCGAGCGCGGCGAGCGCCGGCAACACCAGGGTGACCGGGATCAGGGCAAGGGTCCCGATCGCGGCCGCCAGCCGGCCCGGGCCGATCCAGCCCGGTCGCTCCGACGACGTGCGTCGCAGAAGGTAGACGAGACGCACCCGCATCACGACATGGGTGAAGTAGTAGAGCGAGAGCCCACCGCAGAGCGCAGCCGCCGGGATGACGGGCAGCGGCTCCATCGCGTCGTTCGCCGTGATCTTCAGTCCGAGCGCGAACAGCACGATCCCGGCGATCATCGGCATGTGGAGGTAGCTGAAGTAGTCGCGTGCCAGCCGGGCGCGCGTGATCCCGCTCGTCTCCGAGAGCTGACGCGCTGCGAGGACCGCCAAGACGTCGAAATACGCCCACCAGAGCGCGGCGATCACCGCCAGACCTAGGATCGCGGCCGCGATGATGTCGAACGTCGGCGCGACCCCGGCGACCGCGAGGCCCATCGCCACGATCGACTCGCCGAGGGCGATGATCACCACCAGCCCGTATCGCTCGGCGAAATGGGCGGGCGAGATGCGCCACCCGCGCCCACGGTCGACCAGCGGACCCGCGTAGAGCGTGGCGATCGCGAGGATCCAGAGGACCGTGCGGGCGTCCCCGTCGACGAAGGCCGCCGCGAGCAGGATCAGTGGGCCGATCGCGGCCGTCGGCGAGAACCGAATCACCGCCTGCAGGAAATCCCCGTCGCGCTTGCCGGCGATCGCGTACAGCGCCAGGTTGATCAGGCGTACGAGCACGTATGCGGCCCCGAAAAGGATGGCTTGGGCGCCGAACGCCCCCGGTACGGCGAGGGCGGCGACGAGCATCGCCGCCATCCCGCCGAACATCCCCGCACGGACCAGCCCCTCCTCGGGCTCGAGCACGTTCGTGAGCCAGGCGTAGCCGGTCCAGCCCCACCAGAGAGCCGCCAGCACGAGCAGGCCGTGGCCGATCCCACGCCACGTGAGGTCCTCGGACATCAACGTGGTGACCTGTGTGGTCGCGTAGACGAAGACGAGGTCGAAGAAGAGCTCGAGAGGGGTGACCCGCTGTTCTTCGCGATCGGCCATCGATGGCACGGTGAGGAAGCTACGTCCCCGCGTGTCAGACGAAGGAGTTCGTGAGGATAGGATGCGCGTGCGGCTACTCGATGTAGCCGAGGCCTCGGAGGTGCTCCTCCATCTCGTCGGCTTCGGTGTCGGAGACGGCTGACTCGCCCATCCCGGGGATCTGCACGGTCGACTCGCGTGAGGTCAGGGCCTTCTCGCGAGCCCACCACCTCGTGCAGGATCCGGCCCTTCGGCGTGACCGCCGTGGGCGCGTCCAACGCCGCCACCAACGTCGGCGCCAGGTCGATCAGCGCCGGCTGCGACTCGAACGGCTTCACGTTCGGCCCCACCGCCACGATCGTGCCCTCGAGCCGGTGGTCGCCGCTCACCCAGTCGGCGTCCTCGAGTGCCGACCTAGCGTGCGCGAGCGAGTACCCCTCGGCCGGCACCATCATGATGTCCGGCGCGCGGTCGGCGTACTCGCCCTTGAAGATCTCCTCGCGCTTGTGGATCGCCTTGATCGGCTTGTTGCCGGTCTTCGGGTCGACGAACGAGCCCAGCCGGTCCATCACCTCGTCGCGGACCTTCTCGTAGTCGCCGGGATCCACCGTGCCGTCCATCTCGCGGCCGGCGAGGTTGATCGAGACGCCCTCGCCGGTCGAGCGGATCGTCGTGAACGCCTTCGTCTTGGACCAGTTCACCGACTGGGGCAGCGAGACCTTCCCGTGCAGGCCGAGCATGTCGTAGACCTTGCGCGCGACCTTGCGCATCGGGCCCCACTGCATCGGACCGAACAGCGCCTGCGACGCCGAGAACTCGAGGTAGCCGAACTGCTTCAGCAGGTGGTCCATGTGCAGCGTCCGCGTGCACGACTGGAAGCCGTGGTCGGAGATGAACAGGATCAGGTCGTCGGGGCGGGCGCGCGAGACGAACCGCCCGATCGCCTCGTCGGTCTGCCGGAAGATGTCGGCGACCTTCCGGCCGATCCGCGTGTCCTTGTTCTTCGCGTAGTCGGGATGGTCGGGCGCGATGTAGTTCGACAGCGCGTGCTGGGTCCGGTCGATCGAGACCCACACCGAGGCCATCAGGTCCCAGTCCGAGTTGTCCATCAGCCACTCGGAGACCGCGATCCGCTTCGCGGTGACCTCGAAGGCCTCGTCGAGGTAGGCGTCGGGCCGGTTCCGGTAGGTGGTCCAGCTCATCCCGTTGATCGGCCACTCGAGGTTCTGCCCGGCGAGCGTCTCGGGCAGGTCGGCCGGGTGGGTGAACGTGCGGCCCTTCGGCAGGACCCCGCCGGCGAGGAGGTTCCCGGTGATCTCCGGCGGCGGGAACGTGAGCGGGACGTCGAGCAGGAGCTGGTTCTTGCCGGCGGCCGTGAGGTCGTCGAGGAACGTCCGCGCCTTGATCGAGCGGTAGGTGACCGGGTACTGCTTGTGCGTGCCCGGCTTCGTCTCGAGGATGTCGTAGACGCCGTGGTCGTCGGGGTCGACGCCGGTCAGGAACGAGGGCCAGGCCGACCAGGAGTGCGTTGGGACCGTGGAGCGCAGGACCTCGCGCTGGCCCTTGTCGAGGAGGGCCTGGAGGTTGGGCAGGGCGCCCTGCTCCAGCAGGGGGTCGAGGATGCGCCAGTCGGCGCCATCCCACGCGATCAGGATCACTCGTGACATGCGTTCGAAGCCTCTCTCGCAGGAAGTTCGAGCGAGTCTATCGGCGCTCCGCCAGCTGAAGATTTCCACCGAGGCTCAACAGGGAGGTCTTGGACCTCAAGAGCCTCACTCAGGCCCAAAGCGAGTATTCATCTCACCTCGTACTTCCTTCACAACAAAGCCGCGCTTGGACGCCTCCTCTAGGGCCTCCTGAAGCGACTCTCGACCTTCTCGGGGTGCTCGGATGAACTCGTGGAACGCTTCCTCGGCCGCTTCCCGCGGAACGTTCGATATGGCCGAGCGCCCCATCCACTCCTCCTGCAGTTCACACTCCGCCAAGACTGGCGCGCAGACCATATGTAGCTGCTCGCTCGGAACGACAAACCGAGTGAGGTAGAAGACATAGCGCTGTTCAAGGAGCGCGATACCGTGGTCGCTCAGGCATGCGATTCGCTGTTTGCCAACCAAATCGGTGCTCGCAGCCGACGAGACATTCTCGAAGGACGCGGCATAAGACTGTTGGGGCGCATTCGGATCCAGCTCCGGCAGAGGCATGACACGGATATGCCCAGTCGCCCACGCCTCCAGCGCGAGTGGAGTAGTCGTCCCGACTCTTCCGACCAGCAGCCGATCCGCCAGCCGAGACCCGCGCCTCATCGAACACGGGTGTGTGAGGATCGCCGCCTTCCCATGGCCGTCGTCGATCCCTGGGAGCTCGACATCCTCCAACACGTCACCTTGCATCAGGGGTCTTGCCGCACTGACCTCCACACCTCTCGCGAGGTACAGGTCATCTGCCGACGCGGGGAACTCGAGATCGTCTGACGGCATGCGTACTGCACCTCGGTTTCCTGGACCACTAGCGTCGGACGCGTAGAGCCATCATTCCGTCAGACGCCTTGAACACCTCAAAGCCAGATTCGAAGCGCTTTCGCCAATCAGGCATCAGCGCGTCAAGCAGTTCCACTTCGCCAATCCGATTCGCTGCCCAGTCCACGACTAGGTCGAGACGCTCTGCCCCGTATGCGTCGGCCGGTGTCAGGGGCACCTCAGACCGGAACGGCATCTCAAGCCAGCCTGCGACATCCTCGATGAGGAACTCACCTTCCAACAGATCACAAGTCGCAACGAGTTGGGCGAGCTTGAACCGATTCTCGCCGCTGGGAGCCTCCCCCTGCCGCCAGTTGCGCACTGCCGGCACACTGACACCGATCAATCGAGCGACGCGACTCCAGGCAAAACCCCGGTTAGCAAGCTCAGAAAGCAGGCTCGGCGCGCCAAGTTTGGCCCGCTGAACAGTACGAACGTTCAGATTGTGCAGGAGCGTATCGTGATGCAGTTCCTCGGCGTCGTGCGAAGTGAACCGAGTCCCGTCGCGGAGCTCCCCGGTCTTCTTCGAGAGAAGCTTCAGCGGTTACGAGCGTCTCCGATTGTTCGACCGGCTCAACGCGCGTCACGGTGGCAGTTCCACTCGACCTGGCGATCGTCAATTCATCCATTGCGCTCCCTCCTTAGGACCTCGTCACGAAGGGCATCGGTGATTGACGCCTCGAAAATCGCTCGAATGGGTCGATGGAGTGTGTCCACCAGCTCCAGCAACGTCGAAGATGAGAACTCATCGACATAATCATCACCCTGCCAGTAGCTGTCCACATCCATTACGGAAGAAGGTACGCGGCGATTCTGCACGTGCCAATCGAAGAAGTCCCTTCCGACCCACTGCGACGCCATCGAGCGCTCCGTAAGTCATGTTCACGCGCATGTTGTTCTCACGCGCGTATTCAACCCGTCCTTGCCAACTCTCAGCCCGCAGGCCCTCGAACGCGGACTCACCCACCACTCTCGGGCGGATGAGGGCTTGATGGATGTATGGCTCCCAACCGTTGACGTCCGTCACTCGGGCGACGCGGATCTCGTCGATGTACCTCAACCCCACGCGCTCAACTCCTACAGGGTGACCGAACTCGGCGAGAACACTCAAGAATGCGTTCGACCAGCGGGCGGAACCTCCCGTACCGTTCATAGTTGCTTGTCTCGAGGATCGTGTTGCCTCCAGAGACAGTCACCGCTGTGCTCCGGCCGCGGCTCGAGAGACGAAACAGGTTCGGACCCTGAATCGTGGGACGGGGAGGTTCTCGGAGGTTGCCCCGGACCAACGAACATCATCACTCCTTGTTGAGCCATCGGTTCGGCAAGTGGGAAGACCTCGCTCAGACGCTCGTGGAAGAACGCGAGAGCTTCAGGGCTCGCCGAGCCGCGGAGAGAATGGATATCTAAGCTCCATGGCTACGAGTTGGAGCGGCGCGGCCGGGTAGACCTCATATTCCGTCTGCATCCCTACGCCTTCCGATACTGAAACTGAAACCAAAGCGCATACTATATCGGTATCCCGACACTCCGAGTCAAGCCCTACCTAAACCCCTCTCGTGTTTGACGTAACTTACGTTATGAGATAACGTAACTTACGTGAACACCGAACGGCGCCAGGCGGCGAGCGCGTCTTGAGCAGGATCTTCCGTCGCGGGGAGCTGAAGGAGGCGATCGTGGTCGTGCTCGAATCGCTGGGCGAGGCGCACGGGTACGCGATCATGGCCGAGCTCAAGGACCGGGTCGGCGGCGGCTGGAAGCCGAGCCCGGGCGCCATCTACCCCGCCCTGCTGGCGCTCGTCGAGACGGGTCACGTCCGGACGGCGGACCGCGACGGCACCCGCATCTACTCGCTCACCAAGGCCGGCCAACGCGTCGCGGCGACCCAACGCTCGAGCTCCCGGTGGGCGTCGCTGACCGCTCGGGCCGAGGAGGGTGAGGAACGGGTCTCGGTCGGCTCGCTCCTCGACCGCTTCGCCGAGGATTCCGGTTGCGTCGGCGACTCGCCCGGACGGAGCAACGAGAACGGATCGAGGCGATCCTCGCGCGAGCCGGCGCCGAGATCGAAGGCACGCTCGAGGAAGGAGAGAACGATGGAT
The DNA here is from genome assembly GCA_963778505.1 of uncultured Actinomycetota bacterium. Taxonomy (GTDB): domain Bacteria; phylum Actinomycetota; class UBA4738; order UBA4738; family HRBIN12; genus JAJNBA01. Next base: position 317,121 of record CAVZUH010000002.1, read on the forward strand.
GAGTTCGCCGAGATGGCAGCGCGCGAGCGAGAGGCGAGGCGGATCGCGAGGCGTCAGTGGTTCTGGCTCCACGCCGCGGTGTACGTCCCGACCCAGCTGATCCTGTTCGTGATCTGGATCGCGTCGGGCACGCACTTCCCCTGGTTCGTCTTCCCGCTCTTCGGCTGGGGGATCATCCTCGCCGTGCACGCGGTCTACGCCTTCGTGATGAAGACTCCCGAGGAGATCATGATCGAACGCGAGCGACGGAGTGGCGAACGAGCGTGAGATGGCTCCTCGCCCGATACGCGGACCGCCGCACCTACCGGATCCTCCTGTACTTGGTGCTTGGGCTGCCGCTGAGGCGTGTTCGAGTTCACCCTCCTCGTGACGGGGTTCTCCCTCGGGCTGGGGCTGCTGATCAGCTGCTGGGGATCCCGGTGTTGGTCGGGACGCTGCTCGTGGCGCACGCGCTGGCGACGATCGAACGCCGACTCGCGTGGACGCTGCTCGACGCGCCGATGCGTCCGGTCCCCGGCGGGCGTCGAGATCTATCGATTCACCTCGTCAATGGGGCTGACTTCCTCGGCTCCGGATAGGCAGCGACCGACCGCGAGCGCCACCAACCCACCGATGCTGATCACGCCCGTACCGATAGCGGTGCTGAAGCATCCGGCGAGCACGGGCACATGGATGAGCCAGGCGACCGTCGGGATGACTATCCCCGAGATCAGCACAAGGACTCTCTCCACACGTCGCACCACGTGTGACCGCAGGTCGTTCTCCATCTGTACAGCAGACCGAGGCCAATCAGGATCAGTGGCACTCCGATCCACCACAGCCCGGGGCAGCAGCTGGATAAGTAGAGGGCACCGAGTCCGGATCCGATGGCGACCTGCCAACCGAGCAGGGTCGCCCACCCGCAGGGTCGATCACAGAACGCCTTCCAGATCGCGAAGGCGATACCCGCGCTGACGAGGAACGCTGCCGAGATGCCATACCAGTATGTGGCGGCGCCGGGAACACAGATGGCGATGTAGCTGGCAACAGCGGCGAGGACAAGGAGCAGCATGATCGCAACGCGCGAGACCCAACACCCCCAGTCCCAGCCTCCATCGCCGCCTCCGCCGCCTCCGCCGTTACCGCCGTTACCACCACCGTCGCCGCCACCGCCGTTCCCGGGGCAAGGCGGAATCTCGACCGTGATGCCCGCCGGCACGACGCAGTCACCGCAAACCACACTGACCGCGACGGCCTTCGGTCCTGACGTCGTGTATTGATGGAGTGGCGCCGTTGGTGTGGCTGTCGGAACCACCGGCGATCCATCGCCAAAGTTCCAATAGAACGTGCAGCCGGCCGCGCTCGGTGTGACGATGGCCGTGATCGTCACCGAGGCGCTCGACTCGTCTCCCGCGCACCCTTCGACAGATGCGCAGGCCCTGGAGGTGGACCTCGGGGCAGTCGCCCTCGGAAGCGCAGTCCATCTGGCCTCCGTACTTCGTCACGCATGACGGGTCGGCCACGCACTCGACGATGACGCTCACCTGGTCGTCGCAGCCGCAACCCTCTACACGGAAGTCAACCGACCAACTCCCGCTGGCTCCAACATCCGCGAGAAGCGGACCGAACTCCGTACCGTCGCAGAAGAGGGTGATGCTCACCTGGGCACAGTCGACGGCGGTGCCGGTGACCTGGACGATCGATGGGTTGAGCCGCGCCGGCCGGCACCACACCGACGACCGCGGTGATCCGGAGATCACACGCCATGGCGCTCCTCGAGTACTCCCGGCGCCTCATAACCCCCGACTCGAACCGCGTCAAATCCGAGCGGATCGGCTCGGCCTGCTCGGCAAGCTCCCTGGAATCGCGCGCGGTCATCGGGGCCGTATGAGAGGAGGGCGGGGGGATCAATGGCCCGCCGTTGACCGGTGAAGCCGACCTCCTCGAGCAGGAGCCCGATGCGCGGCTCGTGAGCGTCCGCCGGGCGGATAACTTCCTCTCCCTCCGATACGACCTCCGCATCGGCTGCCTAGACTCCGCCGCATGACGGCGTGTTCCACCTGCGGAGCCGCCAACGCGGCGGATGCGAGGTTCTGCTCGAACTGCGGCTCCGCACTTCCCGCGTCCTCCCCCGCCGACGAGGTCCGGAAGACCGTCACGATCCTCTTCTGCGACGTGACCGGGTCGACGCAGCTCGGGGAGCAGCTCGACCCCGAATCCCTCCGGAAGGTCATGGCGAGGTACTTCGACGCGATGCGCGCGGAGATCGAGCTCCACGGTGGAACCGTCGAGAAGTTCATCGGTGACGCGGTCATGGCCGTGTTCGGGATCCCGTCCCTCCACGAGGACGACGCGCTGAGGGCCGTTCGAGCGGCCGACGGCATGCGCGAGAGCCTCGAGACGCTGAACAAGGACCTCGAACGCGACTTCGGCGTGCGGCTGGCGTCACGGATCGGCGTGAACACCGGCGAGGTCCTCGTGGGACCGGGGTCGACCGATTTCGGCCGCGTGACCGGAGACGCGGTCAACACCGCGGCTCGCCTGGAGACGGCCGCGCAGCCGGGCGAGGTCCTGATCGGCGCCGACACCTACCGGCTCGTTCGCGACGCGGTCGATGTCGAGTCGGTCGAACCCCGCACCGTGAAAGGCAAGGCGGAGCCGGTCGAGTGCTATCGATTGGTCGGCGTCCTCGCGGGAACGGCGGCGCCGCCGCGAGCGTTCACGTCGCCGATCGTCGGCCGGGAGCGCGAGCTCGAAGACCTCGCAGCGTGCGTTCGAGCGCTCGGTCCAGGACCGGACGTGTCTGCTGTTCACCGTCCTCGGCGCCGCCGGTGCCGGGAAGTCGCGCCTCGTCGAGGAGTTCCTGGGTCGCGTCGGCGGGTCCGCGCAGGTCCTCGTCGGCCGGTGCTTGCCCTACGGGGAGGGGATCACCTACTGGCCCGTGGCCCAGGCCCTGCGAGCCGCGATGGAGGTCCACGACTTCGACGAACCGGAGGAGGTTCGATCCCGTCTCGACGAGATCCTCGCCCGGGACGATCACGCCGACGCGATCGCGGCCCGGCTCTCCGAAGTGCTCGGGATCGCGGAGGGTCACTCGGCCCCCGAGGAGACCGCCTGGGCGATCCGTCGGTTCTTGGAGATCCTCGCGAGCGAGCGGCCGGTGATCGCGGTGTGGGAGGACGTCCATTGGGCGGAGCCGGCGCTGCTCGATGCGATCGACCACGTCGCGGACTGGGCCGAGCGACGCGCCGATCCTGCTGCTGTGCACGGCGAGGCCCGAGTTCCTCGACTCCCGGCCCGCCTGGGGAGCCGGCAAGCAGCGAGCATCGGCGCTGACGCTCCCTCCGCTCGCTGCCGACGCGTCGACCCAGCTCATCGCCAACCTCCTGGGGGGCGGGCGGCTGCCCGCCGACGCCGCCGATCGGGTCGCCGACGCGGGCGGCGGGAACCCGCTGTTCGTCGAGCAGATGGTGTCGATGCTGATCGACGACGGGCTCGTCGTCCGGGACGACGGTGGGAGAGACGCTGGATGGACGCCGGTCGCGGATCTCTCCTCGATCGCCGTCCCGCCCTCGGTCGCGGCGTTGCTGGCCGCCAGGCTGGAGCGATTGAGCGACGAAGAACGGCGGGCGATCGGATCCGCTTCGGTGATCGGCAAGGTCTTCTACGTCGGCGCGGTCCGGGAGCTCCTCCCGGAACCGGACCGCGCGAACGCGGGGCCGCTCGTGCGCTCGCTCGTGCGCAAGGAGCTCGTCCGCGAGACACGATCGACGATCCCCGGCGAGGACGCGTTCGAGTTCCGGCACATCCTGATCCGCGATGCCGCGTACGCCGCGATCCCCAAGGAGCGCCGCGCCGAGCAGCACCGTCGGTTCGCCGACTGGTGCGTTCGGATCGCCGGGGAGCGGATCGAGGAGCTGGAGGAGATCGTCGGATACCACCTCGAGCAGGCCTTCCGCAATCGTGAGTCCATCGGCGCCCTCGACGAGGAAGCGCGCGCGCTGGCGATCGAGGCGTCGGCCAGGCTCGAGTCGGCGGGCATGCGAGCGTTCGACCGCCCGGACATGTCGGCAGCTGCGAACCTCTTGCGCCGGGCGGAGACCCTGCTCCCGCCGGACGACCCGGGTCGTGTGGTCATCCTGACCACGCTGGCCACTGCCCTGTTCGACATCGGACGACTCGACGAGGCACGGGACACCATCGCCGAGGCGGAAGCGCGGGCCGCCGTCGTCGGCGATCCCGTGGCGGTCGAACACGCCACGATCGCGAGCTGGTGGTTCATCGAACGAGGTGTCGAGCAGCACGAACAGATGAGGACCGACGCGAGCAGGGCGATCGCGGTGTTCGAGGCGGCCGGCGACCAGCGCGGACTCGTCCGGGCGTGGAACCTCCTCACGAGCATCGAGTGGGTGCTAGGACAGGGCGGAGCGCAGCTCGACGCGGTGGAGCGCGCCTTGGAACACGCCCGGGGCGGAACCGCCCGCTACGAGGAGCACGAGGCTCTCGGGAACCTCACCGCGGCGCTCGTCAGGGGACCCACCCCCGTCTCCGAGGGCATCGCTCGCGCCGAGCGGACGATCGAGGCGTACTCAGGGAGCCGAGAGGTGGACGCGCTCATGTGCCATGCGCTCGCGCACCTCCGCGCTCGGCTCGGCGAGTTCGACGCCGCGCGTGAGGCGATGGACCGGTACCGGTCCTTCTATCGGGACACCGGTCAGACGTTGTCCTACCTCCGCTCGGCGGAGGTCGCGTTCGACCTCGCGATGCTCGCCGGCGAGGCGGAGCACGCCTGCGACGTCGTCGAGGAAGCCTCGCGGTCGCTGGCCGAGCTCGGCGACTCGTGGCCGTACCTCGCGGCGTTCCTGGGGCAGGGTCGCTACGCGGTGGGGAGGTACGAGGACGCTCGAGAGCCGGCGGCGTTCGCCGCCGAGCACGGCGACGAGGTCGAGGGGTCGCTTGCACTCGGCGTGCTCGCGAAGCTCGCGGCGAGGTCGGGAGACGCTCCCAACGGCCCTGGAGACCATCGCCGAGGCCGTCGCCCGAGTGGATCGCACCGACTTCCTGTTCGACCGTGGCACGGTGCACGCCGACCGCGGGGAGACGATGCGGCTCCTCGGCCGAGAAGACGAAGCGGTGGAGGCGTTCGACGAGGCGTCGAGGCTCTTCGAGCTGAAGGGCGACCTCGTCTCCTCGGAGCGGGTCCACCGCCTCCGCGACGAGGCCGCGCGATAAGGCGGTCAGCACCCGCCGAGACATCTCTACATCAACTGGTAGGGCGTGAAGAGCTGGGGGACCTCGATGCCGGCCAAGTTCGCGCGGAGCTCTTCGCTCGGCTCCCCGAGGAGTTCGCCGTGAACCACGGATACGATCGCGAGGACCGCCGCCGATATGTCACCAAGGTGTTCGGCGTGGCCGATGGCGGACTCGGAGTCCTTATACCGCTCGACGATGACGCACTCGGACTCGTCGTCGTTGAAGTAGGTGTCGTACTGCAGCGTTCCGGTGTCCTTGGTCCGCACGATCTCCATGGCCTCAGCGGACAGCCGCTTGAACTCCTCGAGCTTGCCCTCGTGGATCTTGAATCGAGCGATACCCACAAGCTCACTCACGATTCCTCCAACCACTCGAGACGCTCCGCGTGTTCACGTCGATGTAGAAACGATCCTCAGCCATCGTTTCCTCCCGTCTCCGACCGGAGTAACGCAGCGGCGTGGACTGATCTAGGTGCCCGGCGTCGCGCCTCGAGCACGGCGGATCTGGTCGGCGTGATCGAAAGCATGCGCCGCGTAGATGTCGAGCCAGTCATCCATCGAGTAGGTGCCGCTCTCGCTGTGCGTTCCCACACGGTTCCAGTCCGCGTCGCCGAGTTGGTCCAGGAGCTCGGCGGTTGACGCCCGAACGGCACGGAACACCGCGAGCGAGGCATCGGTGGGGCGCTCGTAGTGCAGCCGCTCCGCGAATCGTTCTTCGTCGTACCCCCGGATAAACGCGTCGTCCTCGGCTAGCAGGGTGCGAACCCGCAGATACGAGTTCGACTCGGAATCGGCGAGATGGTGAACCACCATCCGAGCCGTCCAACCCCCGTCCGGCGGCACGGCGCCGAGCTCGGCCTCATCCGCACCCGCGAGCGCGGCCTCGACCTCCTCCACGCCCGCCCGATACCGCGCGATCAGCTCCGCCCGCCGCTCGATGTCCATGATGGGAGCGTATCGGCCCGCACATCTCCCGCCAGCCAACCCTCGCCCAACTCACCCACCCTCGGCCGGCTACCGGCTCGGGAGCGATCGCGGCAGGCCGAACCAGGGAAACACGACGGTGTCGAAGCGGGTGACGGAGCAGATCCGGTCGCCGGCGAGGGTGAGGACCAAGAGGCCCGTCCCGTGTCGCACCCCGGTAGGGGCACGCAGATAGGCCCCGAACGCGGGCTGACCGTTGGCTCGGGTCGGCACGAGGTCGAACCTCCGACCGGAGCCGATCATGGTCGCGTAGAAGCGGGTGGCGACCTCGATACCCTCGTACTCGAGCGGGAGCGGCGGCATCGAGAGGAAGACGTCGTCCGTGAGGAGAGCGACGAGCGCCTCGAGATCACCAGACTCATACGCGCGGACGAACTCCCCCACCGTCGCCTGCTCGGAGGGTGAGTCGGGAGCCGGAGCCGCTTCGCGGTAGGCATCGGTCGAGAGCCGGCGCTGCAGGCCGGCGCGAGCTCGCTTGAGGAGGCTGTTGACTGAATCGACCGTCGACTCGAGCATCTCGGCCACCTCGTTCGCGTGGAAGCCGAGGACGTCGCGCAAGACGAGGACGGCGAGTTGTCGAGGCGGCAGGACCTGGAGCGCGGTCACGAAGGCGAGGGAGATCGACTCGGCCTGTTCGTACCGAGCCTCCGGCCCCAGCGGGAGGTCCATCACACCCTCGAGGAGGGCGTCCGGGAACGGCTCGAGCCAGACGATCTCGCCGAGTCGGGTCGGCTCAGGAGGCTGATACTCGGCGATGTTCCACTCCTGGGCCGGGCGCCGGCTGGCCGAACGGCGCGCGTTGAGGCACCGGTTGGTGGCGATCCGGTAGAGCCAAGTGCGGATCGAAGCCCTTTCCTCGAACCCTCCGAGGCCTTGCCACGCGGCCACCAGCGTCTCCTGGAGGACGTCCTCGGCGTCCTGGAGCGACCCGAGCATCCGGTAGCAGTGCACCTGGAGCTCCCGACGGTACGGCTCGATCAGCTCCTGGAACGCCTCGCCGTCCCCGGCGCGCGCCCGTTCGAGAAGGTCGCCCGTCACCGCTCCACCCTAGCCTCGCGCCCCTCGCTCTCATCCTCGTGCGTATCGACACCGCAGCGGTCGAGGAATGGGCGGCGCGAGACCGCCCAGTCTGCCCTCGCGGCGGTGTCGGAAGAGGCAGGACTAACTCGATAGGAGGGAGAGAACGATGACCGATCACACGATCGGAACGCGCGAGGAGTGGCTCGCGGCACGCGAGGAACTGCTCAAGCGGGAGAAGGAGCACACGAGGCTGGGCGACGAGCTCGCGAGGCTGCGTCGGGATCTGCCCTGGGTGCGCGTGGAGAAGGATTATCGCTTCGACACGGACGACGGGGAGAAGGCGCTCACCGAGCTGTTCGACAGGCGGTCCCAGCTGCTCGTCTACCACTTCATGCTCGGTCCGAGCTACCAGGCCGGTTGCCCGATCAACTCGTCGATCGCCGACTCGATCGACGGCGTCGTCCCGCACCTGCGTGCGCGCGACGCGACGTTCATCCTGGTCTCACAAGCACCCTTCGAGAAGCTTCAGGCGTACAAGCGCCGCATGGGCTGGCAGATCCCGTGGGTCTCGTCCTCGCCCGGCGACTTCAACTTCGACCTCGGCTTCTCGCAGACGGAGGAGCAGTCCCGCGAAGCCGTGGCGCAGATCTCGCTGCCCGGCCAGGACGTGGACGCGTTTCCGCCGATCGTCGAGAGCAACGCCCGCTCGTCGGGGACCGACATCGTCGGGTACCTCACCGAGAGCCCGGGGTTCAGCGCGTTCGTCCGGGAGGGCAACGACGTCTATCACGCGTACTCGACGACCTGGCGCGGACTGGAGTTCGTCATGGGCTACTACCCGATCCTCGACCACGCGCCGAAGGGGCGCGACGAGGGCGACGACGACTGGCAGCTCTGGATCCGCCGGCACGACGAGTACGGGCGCGACTGAAGGTCGGGAGGAACGAGCGATGATGCTGAGGGACAAGGTTGCGGTCGTCTACGGGGCCGGGGGCGGGATCGGCGGCGCCGTCGCACACGCGTTCGCCCGCGAGGGAGCCAGGGTCTTCCTCACCGGGCGCGACCTCGCGTCGGTCGAGATCGTCGCCAAGCAGATCGTCGCCGACGGCGGATCCGCCGAGGCGGCGGAGGTCGACGCGCTCGACGAGCGGGCCATCGACACGCATCTCCGGTCCGTGATGGACGACGCGGGCCGCGTCGACATCTCGTTCAACGCGGTCGGGATCCCGAACGAAAACATCGTGGGTGTCCCGCTGACCGAGCTGGACGTCGAGCGGTTCTCGCTGCCGCTCGAGACCTACACGAGGTCGTACTTCCTGACCGCACGCCTGGCGGCCCGAAGGATGCTCGCCAACAAGTCGGGGGTGGTCATGACCGTCACCGCGCTCCTCTCGCGGACGGGCACCCCCTTGGTGGGCGGCTACGGTCCGGCGCAGGCCGCCAAAGAGGCACTCACGCGCGATCTCTCCGCCGAGCTCGCACCGCACGGCATCCGCGTGGTCGGCCTGCGTCCGCAGGGCATGCCCGAGACGCGCACGATCAAGGACGCCTACGAGCCGCGCGCCGAGGCATCCGGGATGACCTGGGAGGAGTGGCAGGGGTCGCTCGCGAGCAAGACCCATCCCAAACGGCTGATGACGCTCGAGGAGATGGCGAACGTGGCGGCGTTCATGGCTTCGGATCAGGCGAGCGGGATGACCGGAACGACCGTCAACCTGACGATGGGCAGCCTGGACGACTAGCAAGTTGCTGCACTCTCACGGTGATCACGCCAGCCGATCGGCGAGCTCACGAAACAGCGTGAGCCATGCGTCGTTCTCGATGCCCCAGTCGCTTCCGTTCCGGACGATGACCACGTTTGCGTCCGGCGCCACGTAAACGTACTGGCCGAGATTCCCGAGCGCGTAGAACCGCTCGGACCGCTGGTCGTCGACCCACCAGAAGTACTGGTAGTAGCCTGCCGGGTCGGTCGCGTCGCCCCGGGTCGCTGCCTCCACCCAGTCTCTCGACACGATCCGCGTGCCGTCCCACTCGCCACCATGGATGAACAGCAGACCGAAACGAGCGTAATCCGCGGGAGTCGCGTTGAAGCCGCTTTCCAGCTTCTCGAAGCCGGATCGCTCCGAGTCGAGGCTCCATGACGCGTCCGACTCCGCGCCGAGCGGCTGCCACAATCTCGTGGCCACGTACTCGGAGACCGGCATCCCGGTCGCTCGCTCCACCACGAGCCCGAGCAGGAGCGGGTTGTAGTTGTTGTAGTGCCACACCTCGCCCGGCGGACCCTCGATCACCGTGTCCTCGAGCGCCGCCTTCCGCAGGTCGACGCCGTAGTAAGTCGTGACGTCGTCACCCCATGGCACGGGGATCTCCGGCTCCTCGTATCGGAGGCCCGAGGACATCGTGAGGAGGTTGCGGAGAACGATCCGCTCGAACCGCCGATCGCGCTCCAGGAGCTCGGGCACATAGTCGGTCACGGGATCCTCGATGCTGCCGATCGACCCCTCGTCGATCGCGATCCCGATGACCGTGGACAGGATCGACTTCGCAACCGAGAACGAGGTCTGCAGCGTGTTGCGATCCGAACCGTGGAAGTAGCGCTCGTACACGAGGCGATCCTCGCGCGCGACGACGAAGCCGAGCGTGTCGTTCGTCCGAAGGAACCGGTCGAAGTCCCCGTCCATCGTCACGTCGGCCATCGCCTCGTCGAGGTCGATCTCGACGCCGGACGGGAGCGGACTCTCCGTCTCCCCGGTGGGGATGGGACGGGACGGGAACCGGTCCTGGTCCCCGACGTCCGCGTCCATCCAAACCATCGCCCGGGCGGTCGTCGAACGCTGGACCGACGCCATCGCCCAGCCGTAGACGGCGGCCACGCCGCCCACGAGGATCGCGAACAACATCGCGATCCGGCGGAGCCATCGACGGCGGCGCACGGCTGCCGTCATCGCTTCACCTTCGTGCGACGGTAGCGCTCGCGCTCCTCAGGCGTGAGGTGCTCCATGGCGTAGCGCAGCGTCGTGGGCGCCATCGCTCCTGCATGGTCCTCGAGGAAGCTTCTGAGTCGACCCACGTCCTTCTTGCCGGCCTCCCGGAGCAAGCCGCCCGTCGCCTTCTGGACGTACGCATCGTCGTCGTCGAGGAGCAGCTTCGCGAGCTCGAAGGTGTCCTCGACGTCGCCTCTCCGAACGAAGTACAGCGTGCTCACGATCGCCGTGCGCCGCTCAGAAGGGCTCTTCGAGCGCGCGAGTCGGTAGAGCACCTTCCGGGGTCTCTCCCACAGGTAGCGGCCGACGACGTGCGGCGCACCGAGATCGACGAGATCCCACGTGTCGATCGCGTCGGCCCTCCGCAGGTAGAGGTCGAACAGCTCCTTGCGCCGATCGTCCGGGATGCGGTTCCGCCGAGCCTGCTTGTCCATCACGCTCAGCGCGCCGACACGAACCTCGTGGACCGGGCTATCCAGCAGCATCTCGATCTCCTCGGGAGAGAGATCGATGAACTCCTTCGCGAGCTCGAAGATGGAGCCCATTCGGATGCCGAACCCCTCGACCCCCGAACGCTTCCCAGATCGATGCGGCCGCCGGAACTCGGCGCGAGCTGCCGCCGGGACGAGCGCGGTCAGCCGCTCGACGAAGCGCTCGGCGGTCAGCTCGACCCCCATCCCCCTCATCCCTTCGAGAGCATCGCGGCGAGCTTGTCGAGGACCTGCTCCATCCCGGCCCGCGAGACTTCGACGATCTGCTCGTCGGGGTAGCCGGATTCGTGAACCGTGAGCTCGGTCGTGCCGTCGTCGATCGCGACGAACGTCACGACGTGGGGCACCTCGTCCGGGATCGTCGGCGGAAGCCCGAGCTCCGCCGGCGAGATCGGGTTTCCGTCCGCGTCCGCGAAGCCCTGGACGAACTCGATGCGGTCCATCGGCTCGATCGATCGATACGTCCACGAGTTGACCAGCTCCCAGCCCTGGTCGGATCGCATGGCCACGAGCGTCGTGCCTCCTTCGCGGAGATCCATCCGGCACATCGGCGAGGTGAACCCCTGCGGCCCCCACCACTTCATGACCTGGTCGGGATCGCTCCATGCTCGCCAGACACGGTCGCGCGGCGCCTCGATCGTGCGGGCCACGACCATGTCGTAGGTCTCTCGCTGGTTCGACATCGTCATCACCTCCGTTCGCGGGTTCGCACCTTACGCGAGGCGCCGGCCGCCGACGTCGTACGGGACGTTGATCGTCTCGTCGGCCCCCGGGTTCGGACGCCACCCGCCGCCGAAGCTCTGGCCGTCCTCGGTGAAGCGCCCCGTGAACGTCGCGTCCAGCGGCCCGTAGGACACCGAGATCTTCAACTCGTCGCCCTCGACCTCCCACCGGTACGGCAGCGGCTGGGGACCGATGTTCGCGAAGACCGTCGACGGGAACGTCCCGCTCTCGGGGTCGTGGCCGATCAGCTCCAGGGTCTCGAGCTCCATCCCCAGGAAGTTCATCCGGCCGCGCTGCTCCAGGAAGAACCCGCCGGGGAGCCACCGGAACGTGGTCTCACCCGTGATCGCGATCTCGTCGGAGCCGACCAGGTGGCCTTCCATGCTCCACGTGCCCACGAGGCGATCCAGCCTCTGGAGCGCGGGATCGGGGGTCGGGAGATGTCCCTGAGTCTCGTCTGCCATCACGCATCTCCTCCTTCGACTTGGGCCAGCTGGCGAGGCCGTTCATCCGAAGGTCGGAACCGCTGCTCCGTTTTCGACATCCGGGACCGCGGTGCACCTCGAGCCAGCGCTCCTCGCCGTTCGGCTCGTCCTGCACGTGTCGGAACCCCCACCCTCTCGACCCAGAAGGCAGGACAAGCCTGACCGGCAACTGATGCCTTCCATCGCCCTCCGGTGCATGTGGGAGGTCGTTCCTGGACGACTAGGCCGGGCGCGGTCGACCTACCTCGTCGACGGCCGGCCGGACCACTCCGTGCCGCTCAACCACTCGGTGGATGGGAACCTCATCCCATCACGCCACCAGAGACAGCCACCCTCCCGATGTGACGGCGCGCGCGCCGCGAGACGCTGACCCCATCACACGAGGGAGGCGGACATGGCAGCGGCGATCGATGTCCAGGGACTGGTCAAGCGCTATCGCGACCGAGCCGTGGTCGACGACGTGTCGTTCACGGTGGAGGAGGGGGAGATCTTCGCGCTCGTCGGTCAGAACGGCGCGGGCAAGACGACCATCGTCGAATCGATCGAGGGTCTCCGTCGACCCGACCGGGGGCGGATCCGCATCCTCGGCCTCGATCCTCTACGTGATGCGGGGGAGGTCCGGCAGCGGCTCGGCGCGCAGCTTCAGGAGAGCCGGCTTCCGGACAAGATCAAGGTCCGGGAGGCCCTGGAACTCTACGCATCGTTCTATCGCGACCCGATCCAGTGGCCCGAGCTGCTCGAGCGGCTCGGCCTGGTCGAACAGCGCGATACTCGGTATTCGAAGCTGTCGGGCGGCCAGAAGCAACGCCTGTCGGCGGCGCTCGCGCTCGTCGGCAACCCCGAGGTCGCGGTGCTCGACGAGTTGACCACCGGGCTGGACCCACAGGCCCGCCGTTCCACGTGGGACCTGATCGAACAGATCCGAGACACCGGGGTCACGATCCTGCTCGTCACCCACTTCATGGAAGAGGCGGAGCGTCTGAGTGACCGGGTGGCGGTCATCGACCGGGGACATGTCGTTGCGATCGACACACCGATGGGTCTCGTGTCCACGATCGCACCCGAGCAGACGATCCGGTTCCGGCCGTCCTCCCCGTTCGACCGCTCGCTGTTGAGCGAGCTCCCGGAGGTGACTTCCGTGGTGGAGAGGGATTCTCGGCTGGAAGTGCACGGAACCGGCAACCTGCTGCAGGCCGTCACGGCGGTCCTGGCCCGGAACCAGATCATCGCCGGGGATCTGCGGATCGAGGCATCGACCCTCGACGACGCCTTCATCGCCATGACCGAGCAACTTCAGCCGCCACCGTCCCGAGGAGGCCGTGATGACCGCGATGCGCAAGCTCGTCACCGCTGAGACCAAGCTGTTCCTGCGGGAGCCCCCCGCCGTGTTCTGGGCCCTGGTGTTCCCGACCGTGCTGCTGACCGTGCTCGGGGGCCTCTTCCCCGGGTTCCGCGAGGCGGATCCGGAACTCGGGGGGCTCCGACTGATCGACCTCTACGTGCCGATCGTCCTCGCCCTGGCCCTCGCCACGATCGGCGTGATGGGCCTTCCGGTCGTGCTGGTCACGTATCGCCAGTTCGGGATCCTCCGCCGGATGGCGGTGACCCCGGTCGGTCCCGTGCGTCTCCTCGGCGCCCAGCTCCTGGTGCACCTCGGCGTCGCGGTGAGCGCCACCGTGCTGGCGATCGGGGTGGGGGTCGTCGCGTTCCAGGTCCCCTTCCCGAAGGAGCCGATCGTGTTCGCCCTCGTCCTTCTGCTGGCCGCAGCGTCCGTCTTCGCGATCGGGCTGTTGATCGCCGCGGTGGCACCGACGATCTCGGCCGGCCAGGGGATCGGGGCGCTCGTCTACTTCCCGATGTTGTTCTTCGCCGGGGTGTACTTCCCGCGAGAGACCATGCCGGAAGGACTTCGGGCCGTGAGCGATCTGACGCCGACCGGGGCCGGCGTTCAGGCCTTGAAGGACGCCTGGGTAGGCATGACGCCGGACGCGAGTACCCTTCTCGTGATGGCCGGGTACGCCGTGGTTGCCGGGCTGCTCTCAGCGCTGCTCCTCCGCTGGGATTGAGCATGGAACGGCCGACGCGCGGAAGCGACGCTTCGTCTGCCCTCGGCGCACACTCCGAGTGGGAGCGAAGGTACGAGCGGGCCTTCGTCTGGATCCCGTACCTCACGCTCCTGATAGGAGCGATCCTCAGCCAGTTCCGTCCCCAGCCGTGGTCCGAACGAGTTGTGACGTTCGGGATCGTCCTGGTGGCCGGTGCATGGACGTGGCTGATCGCCTCTTCCGTCGGACCAACCCTCCGTGAGCGACAGGGACGGATACGCATCTACTTCGTGGGCTTCCTGATGCTCGCGGTGTGGCTGATCACACGAGATCCGCTGTTCTTCGTCTACGCGATCACGGGGTTCTTCCACGCCTACCTCCTGCGGCCGTGGGCCGTGTCGTTCGCGGGGGTGGCGGCAACCTCGCTCGTCGTCAACTCGCTGATCCTGCTCGATGACCCGACAGCGGAGGCATGGACGATATTCGGGATCGTGGTGGTGATCCAGACGCTGGCGATCAGCTTCGGCCTCCTCGGCGGCGAGAAGTTGACGGACCTGAGCGAGCAGCGCCGGGTCGCGCTGGCGAGTCTCGAGGCTGCCCTCGAGGAGAACGCCGGCCTGCAAGCACAACTGGTCACGCAGGCCCGCGAGGCCGGCGTGCTCGATGAGCGGCAGCGGATCGCGCGGGAGATCCACGACACCGTCGCACAAGGTCTGACCGGGGTGATCACCCAGCTCGAGGCTGCGATCCAGGCGCACGACCGCCCGTCGGATCTCGGGCGCCACCTCGACGCCGCCGTCGGCTTGGCGCGAGAGAGCTTGGCGGAAGCACGCCGGTCAGTCGAGGCCGTGCGGCCGATGCAGCTCGAGCAGAGCCGGCTCCCCGATGCCCTTTCCGACGTCGCCTCCCACTGGTCCGAGGTGAACGGCGTCGCCATCCGGGTGGCCACCACCGGCACGCCGCGGATGCTCCACCCCGACGTCGAGGTCACGCTCCTCCGAGCCGCGCAGGAGGGTCTCAGCAACATCGCCAAGCACGCCGCCGCTTCGAACGCCGGTATCACGCTGTCGTTCATGGACGACGCGGTCGCCCTCGACATCCGGGACGACGGCGTCGGAATCGTCAGCGGAGGCAACGGCGCGGATGGACGGGGATTCGGCCTGATCGGCATGCGGCAACGGGTCGACCAGCTCTCGGGCAGGATGGACATCGAGTCTGAGCCGGGAGGCGGGACCGCCGTCTCGGTCACCCTCCCGGCCCCGATCGGAACCGGCGATGACTGAGCCGACGACCGCGCCTTCGCCGATCCGCGTCCTGATCGTCGATGACCATCCCGTGGTCCGCGACGGGCTCCGAGGGATGTTCGCCGGGGACCCCGACTTCGAGGTCGTCGGAGATGCTGGGGACGGGCAGGCCGCCGTCTCCATGGCGAGGGCCCTCGGTCCCGACGTGGTGTTGATGGATCTCCGGATGCCCGGGGCTGACGGCGTCTCCGCGATTCGCCAGATGTCAGAGCAGGGCCTCTCCGCGAGGGTCTTGGTGCTGACGACCTACGACACGGAGAGCGACGTGGTCACCGCGATCGAGGCGGGGGCCATCGGCTATCTGCTGAAGGACACCCCCCGCCAGGAGCTCACCCGAGCCGTCCGAGCAGCGGCGTCCGGAGAGACCGTCCTGTCCCCGCCCGTGGCCACCCGTCTGCTCGGACAGGTGCGCCAGGGGCAGCGGGAGGCTCCGAGCGAGCGCGAGATGGAGGTGTTGCAACTCGTGGCCCGTGGCCGCACGAATCGGGAGGTCGCAGCCACCCTGTTCATCAGCGAGGCGACCGTGAAGACGCACCTGCTGCATCTCTATTCGAAGCTCGAAGTTAATGACCGCGCGGCGGCGGTCGCCGCCGCCTACGACCGGGGGCTGCTCACGCCTCCGGACCCGGGGGAGGCTGCCCGCGAGGAACGCTCGTGACGAACGAGGAGATCGCGGACCGCCGGTCGGGGACGCGTGGACCAGGAGACGGATCGGCGAGACCGAAGTGGATGCCCTACCTCTCTCGGCGGACGATCTCAGCCTGCGCCCTGCTGTTCGTCGTGGGTGTGCTGACCGGCCTCGTCCAGTACCTGCAGCGCTCGTCGGTCCTCGAGCCGCACGTACCCGATTCGAGCGCGATCACCGTTCACATCGTGATGGCGTTGATCGCGGTCGGTCTCGCGATCGTGGTGCCGAGACTGCGGCTCGTAAGAGAGGCTTCGTATCCGATCTGGCTCGCGCCGTTCTCGCGGTCGGGCCTCGATCGCTTCAAGCGAACGGTCCTGCTCCGTGCGGGTCCCACACCGACGAACGTCGCGCGTGCCTTCGTCGCCATAGTGTTTGCGATCGGGCTCCTCTTCAACTTCTTTCGCGCGGGGCTGCAGATCGTCGGTGGACTCGATCAGAACTTCACCGTCAACGCCTGGGGAGGGCCGGGGTACCTGGGAGCGATGCTCGCGCACTACCTTGACGGCGTGTACCTGTTCTATCTCGAAGCTCTCTTGCTCAAGGTCGTTCTCCTCCGGCCGACGCGATAGCGGAAGGGTCCGTCGCCGCGACGCGCGTGATGTGATCTGGAGCGGCTCACCTCACCCATTGGGCCGCTTCGTTGCGGGCGGCCGCGACCTGCGAGCCCGACTGACGACGAGCCATGCGGCGCAGGATCCCCGGCGCGAGCGCGAGCCCGACGACCGCCCAGGTGCCGAGCACGAGCACGGTCTCGAGGGTCCGCCACGAGCCGCCGATCTCGAGCGCGGCGGCGGCGTCGGGCAGAAACGCGGACCGCATGCCGAGTCCGAGCCAATACATCGGGAAGAGCTGCGCGACGACCTGGACCCAGCGCCAGAGTTCCTGGATCGGGAAGAAGATCCCCGAGATGCCGAGGAGGACCAGGATCGGCAGCATCCCCCACGTCCCAACCTTCTGGGCGTTGGGCGCGAGCGAACCGATCACGATCCCGATCGGCATCGTCGCGAGGAGACCGAGGACCACCACCCAGACGACGGTCATCCACCCCTCCGCGCCCTGATGCATCACCGGTCCGAACAGCAGCGCGCTCGGGATCAGGAGCAATGCGAACGACGGGATCAACCCGAGTGAGTTGTTCAGCACCTGTCCCGAGACGTATCCGTTCAGCCCGTACGGAGCGGATCGGACGCGGAGCAGCGTGCCGTCCTCCTTCTCCATCGCGATCAAGTAGGCGGGCCCGATCACCAGGCCGAACGCCACCATCGCGCCCAGGATGCTGGGAAGCGCGACCGCCGGCACGAGTGAGGTCTGTTCCCTCGACCTTCGTGTCCCGGTTCAGGAAGAGGTAGCCGAGCGTGATCAGCGTGATGAACACGTAGAACCCCTGGTCCTGCGGGCTCTTGATGCTCAGCACGAACTCGGTCCACCCGCGCTGCAACCCGATCCGGATCGCGTGGAGCTTCGGGTTCATCGTTCGACCTCCTCGAACGCCTGCGCGGCCTCGTCGCGGAAGCCGCTCTCGTGCTGCTGGACCATGACGAGGTACGTCTCTTCGAGCGTCGTCCCGCGCACGTCGAGATCCGTGATCTCCTCGCCGTGCTTCGCGAACAGATCGCGGACGAAGCCGGTGGCATCCGGCGTGCGCTCGGTGTGCACCTGGCCGTCCAGTCGCCAGCGAACGCGCGACTCGCCGCTGACCGCGCGCGCGAGCTCCTCCGCGCTCCCGTCCGCGACGATCCGACCACCGGCGAGGATCAGGATCCGGTCCGCGAGCTTCTCCGCTTCGTCGAGGTCGTGCGTCGTGAGCAGGATCGTCGTGTCCTCGAGGTCGACGAGCCTGCGCACCAGCTGGTGGAAGTCGCGGCGCGCCTGCGGGTCGAAGCCGGCCGTCGGCTCGTCCAGGAACAGCAGCTCGGGCCGGCCGACGATGCCGACGGCGACGTCGAGTCGCCGTCGCTCGCCGCCCGAGAGCAGGCGGATCCTCCGATCCGCCTGCTCCTCCAACCCCACCACCGAGATCAGCAGCTCGACGTCGTAGGGTCGGGGACGCTCGGAGGTGCCGTAGGGCTCGAAGTAGCGGCCGAGGTGGGTGAGCAGCCCACGCGGGGTCCACCGCGCGTGGTCGCGCCACGACTGCAGCACGATCCCAACCTGGGCACGCCACTCCTCGGGCGCGTCGATCGGATCGACGCCGAGCACGGACACGTCCCCAGCCGAACGGACGCGGAAGCCCTCGAGGATCTCGATCGTCGTTGTCTTGCCGGCGCCGTTCGGTCCGAGCAACGTGACGACCTCTCCGCGACGGACCTCGAACCGGACCCCGTCGAGGACGTCATTCGATCCGTAACGCATCCGCAGGCCCTCGACCCGGACCACCGACTCGGCTTCGGACATCCGGCCTCCCGACGAGTGAACTTCCTACGGTGTACGAAGTTACTTGCTCGGCGAACATTAGGGTACGGTGTACGAGGTTGTCAAGACGCGAGGTTTTGCCGTGGGTGAAGGCGAAGAACGGGAACGTATCGACCCGGGTCGGAGCATGCGGCTCCTCTGGCGGCTCGAGATCGCGCCGAAGCGGGGACCGAAGCCGAGCCTGAACGTCGACGACATCGTCGAAGCGGCCGTGGAGATCGCCGACGAGGAAGGGCTGGACGCCGTCTCGATGCGTCGGATCGCGGAGCGGCTGGGCGTCGGCGCGATGACGCTGTACACGTATATCCCCGCGAAGAGCGATCTGTACGACCTGATGTACGACCGCGTCGTCGGGCAGCAGCTCCGCAAGGGTGACCGTGACGAGATCTCGTTCCCCGAGGACGCTGGGTGGCGCGAGAACCTGGAACTGGTGGCGCGCGGGCAGTGGGAGATCTACCAGGCTCACCACTGGTTCGTGGAGCTACCGTGGACCCGAGTCCCACTCGGGCCGAATATCCTCGACGCGTACGAGCGAGCGGTCTCCGTCGTGGGGGGGCTCGGACTCGACGGCAAGGAGATGACCGAGATCCTCACGCTGATCTCGTCCTATGTCCACGGCGCGGCGCGGCTGGCGGTTGAGGCCGTCACGCTCCCGACCACCACGTCGATCGACGACGAGGACTGGTGGGCAGACGTCGGTCCGGTACTCGAGGCGATCTGGGATCCGGTCCGGTTCCCGACGCTGTCCAGCCCCGCGATGGCGCACGCATGGGACCAGCCCGACGCGGAGACCTCCTACTTCCTGGCCGACGCGGTCGCCTCGTTCGAGTTCGGCTTGGCACGTGTCCTCGACGGCATCGAGGCCTTCATCGCCAGCAGAGAGCGATCCTCCGACCCGGATTGAGGCTGCGCCCTAAACGCACCATGTACTTCCCAGAGCCTGCGGTCTTGGACTTCCTCGAGGGTGCTTTGCGGGCCGCCGGCGCCAGGCCATAGGCAGCGAAGAACACGCGGGCCGCCTCGTCGGCATAGCGCTGGAGCTCCTCGTCCGTGAACCGCTCGTCTCCGCTGAGCATCGCGCGGTTCAACCTTCGTCACCGAGGGCGTGGAGCGTGCGATCGACCTGGCTCGTGAGACCGCGAACGGCAAGGACGTGTTCCTGCAGGGCGCGAGCATGGTGCAGCAGGCGCTCCACGCCGGGCTGATGGACGAGCTCGTGATCAGCCTCGTCCCCGTCGTGCTCGGACAGGGCGTCCGGCTCTTGGACGGTTTCGAACCGGGGAACGTGGGCCTCGAGATCGAGCGAGTCGTGGACGCTCCGGGAGTGACGCACCTCGTGTACCGGGTCGCGCAGTAGCACGTCAGCGTCGCTCGGCCGGCCGACCACGGCCGGCCGGGCCGCTGCCATGCCTCGGGATCCCGGGGCCGGTCCTGAACGTGGCGCCCGATGCTCTCAGATCTCGTCGACGAGACCCCAATTGGCTCGCTTCGCGAGGTTCACGAGGCGGTTCGGGATCCCCGCACCGCTACCTCGTCGGGCGTCGGATGGAGCCGCGCTCCTAAACGCGGGCGATGAGTTTCCCCGGCCGCAGCAGTCTCTTAGGCAAGATGCACTCGTTCTGGCGCCAGAGACTGATCGTGCTCAAGTCGCACCGGGAAGCAGGTGAGACCGATACCTGAGGTCAACCTCCTCGCCGTCCTCGTGGCGACCCTGGTCGCGTTCGTCCTGAGCGCCATCTACTACCTGATGCTGGGCGGTCAATTGGCCACGGTGAGCGACGCGGCCGCTTCCGGCGCGCAGCCGGCTCCTTGGACATTCGGCGTCGAGGTGATGCGCACCCTCGTCGTTGTCGTCGTGGTGGCAGGCCTGACCTCGCAGATCGGGACCGACGAGTGGACGGGTGGTCTCGTGCTGGGGACCGCGTTGTGGATCGGGTTCCCGCTGATGTTGTGGGCAGGAGCCATCCTCCACGAGCGAGTGCCGTGGAAGCTCGCCGCCATTCACGCGGGCGATTGGCTTATCAAGCTGGGCGTGGTGACCGTCATCGTCAGTGTCTGGCAATAGTCACCTGCGCCGGGCTCGATCATCGAGGCCCTAGCGCTCACCTGCCATGGACACAATTCCGGACTCCTGGTGGGCTGATCCTCGTGTCCATGGGATCGGGCGATGGGTCGATCACGATTCGGCGCCGCTTGAGGATGCTCCCGCGGCCGGAGTCGGCTTCGACGCCGCCGTCCGTGAAGGGGTGGTCCTCCCTAGGCGATCTCGTGAGAGAATCCCTGTTCACGACGCCCGATCTCCTTGTCGCCGGCGACCTCCTGGGCCTTCGCGAGGGCACTCTCGATCCCATCAGGGACGACCGTGAAGATCGGGTCGGCGCCATCGATCGGCCGGTGGGTGACCACGCAGCACGGGACGTTCTCGATCGGGCCCTTGCCGCCCCACGCGTCGATCGAGTTGTCGTACGCTGGCGGCCCATGATCAGGGCGCCGGTGTTCGCGACGATGTCGCCGTACACACGCTCGAAAGCCTTCGGATCGCCGAACGCCCAGTTGTGCAGCCGCATCCCGTCCTCGCCCAACCCTTGCTCCGGCGTGTCGTTCGGCGCGGCGATGAAGCCGTCCAAACGACATGCTCATGTCGATCACCACGTCGCCCAAAACGCCTCCCGCTAGTCAGGCTCCTCGTTCGCTCTCGGAGAGCTCTTCCCGGAGGGTTCGCTGGACGTAGGCCATCGCCTCCAACGCGGCTGGGTCGGAGAAGCGGCCGGCCAGCTCGTCCGGCGGGACGTCCTCGATCCGTTCGTGCAGCCACCACAGATGCCCCTGGGGGTCGCGGACACGAGCGACGGACTCACCGAAAGGGAGGAGGGTCGGGCGGGTCACCACGCGCGCACCGGAAGCCTCGGCGCGCTGAACGCTCGCGTTCACGTCGTCCACGTAGACCCGTAGGTGAGCCGGCGTGGACGGCCAATCCGGTTTCGCATCGAACAGCATGATCACGGTATCGCCCAGCTCGACCTCGACATGGGCGATGTCTCCGTCGGGATCGAGCATGCGAGAGCCGGGCGTCTCGACCGCTCCGAATACCGAAGTCAGGAAGCGCACCTCATCGTCGGTGTCGCGGCTGATCACCCACGCGTTGACGCGCGCGTAGCGGGGCGGCACGTGAACGTCGTGGTGGCCGGACAAGGCGCTCAGTTTGGCTCTGGATCGATCCGTGAGGTCATGGCACGACCCTAGTACTCGTCGTGCCGCCGGAGCCAGAGCTGGCAACCTGCCGAGCACTTGACGTCGCCGCGCAGTGATCACGGCTCACGGCCGAGGCCCGGTTCTGCCCCGGAGGTCGTCACGACCGGCTCCAGCAGCGAGATCGTCTTCGCGTCGGCGTCCATCTGAGCGCGAATGCCGAGCGGCATCGGGAGGTTCGGCCCACTGTGGCCGATGTCGACATCGCCCAGGATCGGGAGGTCACGTCCGCCCACGACCTCGAGGACGATGTCGCGGAGCGCTCCGGGCCCGGGCGGCGTCGGCTCGACTTCGAACGGCCGGCCGACGAGCATCCCCGAGATCCGGTCCAGCACCCCGGCCTGACGCAGAACGTGCAGGTCGTTCCAGACCGCCGATGTCGACGTGAAGGCCTCCTCCCAGAAGAGGATCGCTCCGTCGAAGCGCCCGGGATCCAGCGCGGATGAGGTCGACTGCACGCGCACCAGTCGGTTGAGCATGCCGCCGATCAAGTGCCCTTCCGCCCTGCCAGATCGCCAGGTCTCCCACGGACCTGCCGGCGGCAGCGGTCCGAGAGGCGTGTCCTGGGTCAATGCGTGGAGGTACAGCTCCGCGAGCTGATCCCGACGGGCGTCGTCGAGGTCGCCCCACTCACCGAACCCGAACGTGACGAGGTCCGAGTGGAGCGCGACCAAGCCGGTGCGAGCATGCAGAAGCCAGGTGTAACGCCGAGATGTCGCTGCAACCCAGCACCGGCTTCGGATCGGCCAGCACCGCTTCGACGTCGATCAAGTCGAGGTAGCTCAGGGTCATCCGACCGCCGGTGAGCGAGAAGATCGCCCGCACCTCCGGATCGCGCAGGTGGCGGTTGAGCTCCTCGGCGACGTCCACCGGCGGGGCGGCCGCCCACCACCACCGCCGCTCGAGATCGACCAACGGCGACACGCGGACAGCGAACCCCATCGCCTTGAGGATCGCGACACCGCGCTCGAAGAACGGAGCCTCGTCCTCGTCGAGCCCCCCGGAGGTCGCCACGACCGCCACGACGTCGCCGCGCCGCAGCGCCTTGGGTCGCAGGATCGCTTCTGCCATTCGGTTCTGCGCCTCTCAGCCCCGCGCCCGCACAGCAGCCTCGAGCTCGTCGAGATGCTCTCCCCGATGATCGCCACGTGCGGGCCAGATCGGGCTGTCGGCATCCAGCGGTGCCATCCGGTCGAGGGGGAGTTCTGCGACGCGACGATCGACCTCCTCGGCGATCTCTAGAGCAAGCTGCGCAGCGCGTCTCGGCTCGATCGCGTGGATGATCGGACGGGTGGAGTCGGTGAGCCAGTCGCCCTCGGGTTCCTCATCCGAAGGGACCCAAGGCTCCCCGCGGTCGATCTTCTCGGCGAAGACCAAGACACGACTGTCCCAATAGGCGAGATGGCCCAACACGCCGGCGACGGTCCAGTACTCGTTCGCGGGAGCGGACAGGGCCTCATCGTCGACGCGCTCGATGAAGGCACGCAGCCGCTCACGCTCACGCGTGTTCACGTCGATGTAGGAACGATCCTCAGCCATCGTCTTCCTCCCATCTCCGACCGGAGTGGACGCGCGACGAGTGTGCCAGAGCGCAGGGAGCTCAGCCCTGCCAGCCGGGTCCTGAGACTGGATGCGCCAGTCGTCCTCAGCTCTCGGCCAGCACCTCGCGCAGCTTGGCGGCGAACGCCTCGGGCTCCCCCGACCACCCGTACTCGCCGCCGAGGAATCCACCGTGGTGGCTCGGGAAGACGACCGGCGTCGTTCCCAGCCGCTCGGCCACGGCGTAGGCGCCGCGGTTGGCCAATTCGCCGGCCGATTCGGAGCCGGCGGCCAGGACGATGCGGGTCGACGCCGCGAGGAGAGCGTCGAAGTCGGGCTCATACAGGGGCGTCGAACCCATGGCCTGGCCGAGGAGCGGGTCGTCCCGGGATCCGTCGTCCTCGGTCGGTAACCCAAACGCGGCCGGGTCCGGAGCGGGCCGGTCCAGCCAGTCCGCGGGGATCTCGCCCTTGTGGCTGGTGAGCGTGATGAACTTCGCCATCGCCGCACCCATCCCGCTGCGCTGGTAGGTCTCGTACATGTCGCGGGTCGCGGCCAGTGCCCGCTCGCGATCGGGCAGTACCGCGATCAGTGGCGGCTCGTGCGCGATGAGCGTCCGGACCAGCGCCGGGTGCTCGGCCACCAAGGCCAGCGCGTTCACCGCGCCGCCACTGCTGGCGAAGAGGTCGACGGGCCCGGCATCGATCGCGGCGATGAGCCGATGCAGGTCGTCAGCATGCTCCTCCACCGTGTTCTGCGTCGCGTCGTCGGTGCGCGTGCTCCGCTCCGACCCGCGCGGGTCGTAGGTCACGACCGTGCGATCGGTGAAGTGCTGCGCGAGCGAGCCGAATCCGGCGGCGCCCATCGGTGACCCGATCAACAGGAGGATCGGGTCAGTGCTGGAATCGTTGCGCCGGACGTCGTACGTCAGGATGGCGCCGGGGACCTCCAGGGTGTGGCTCATAGGCTCAGTCATGGTCTCGGTCATGGTGTGCCTCCCGTCTCGTGGTTCACGTCCTATGGATTTCGACCGATGCGGGTGGCGGATCTCATCGGGCCACGTTCATGTCGCCGTCGCCGTCGCGTACTGCGGGCGCCCGGTGGGCCGGTAGGTCTGGATGGTCACTCCGCTGGGGGTGACGGCCTGCGATCCGACCAGCTCGAGCGCGATGTCCGGGCCGGTGTCGGGGAACAGCCGCGTGCCCTGGCCGAGGACCACGGGGACGGTGAGCAGGTTGATCTCGTCGACGAGGTCGTTCTCGAGCAGCCACCGGACCAGGACGCCGCTGCCGTGCACCTCCAGCTCGCCTCCCGCCTCGGCCTTCAGCTCACGGATGGCAGCCGCGAGGTCACCGGAGAGGACGGTCGTGTTCGCCCACTTCGGGTCGAAGGGTGTGGTCGTTGCCACGTACTTGGGCTTCGTGTTCAACGCCGTCCAGACCGGGCTGTCGCCCGGATCGTCCCACGTTCCCCAGGAGCCGGCGAAGATCTCGTAGGTGCGCCGGCCGAACAGGAACGCGTCGGCGCGCCCATAGACCTCGTTCAGGAACGGCATGGTCTCGTCGGAGTACGGCGTGATCCATCCGCCACGCTCGAATCCGCCCCTGCGGTCCTCGTCCGCCCCGCCGAGCCCCTGCATCACTCCGTCGAGAGTGACCATCGTGGTGGTCGTCAGCTTCATGGTCTCGCTCCTTTCTCGTTTACTCCGGCCACTCGCCGACGCCGGGCGGTCCGTCGAGCACGGTGGGGACGTACTCGAGCAACTGGAGCCGACCGTCGAACGTGCGGCTCTCGACCAGTTCGAGGGCGATGTCGGGATACCCGTCGAAGATGCGCTCCTTCCCGGTGGCGCCCGTGATGACCGGGAAGACGACCACACGGAAGCGGTCCACCACGCCGGCTTGCAGCAGCGACCGGCACACGCTGAGGCTGCCGATCGTGCGCAGGGGTCGCGGGTCTCGCCGCTTCATGTCCTTCACCGTTTCGACGGCGTCCCCTTCGACCAACTTGGTGTTGGCCCACGAGAGTGGTGCCTCCAGAGTGGACGAGAACACGACCTTGGGCAGCGCGGTCAACGCGGCGACGCCGGGATCGTCCGCCAGCTCCGCGGCGAACCCGGACATCAGCCGGTACGTCGTCGCACCCATGAGGGCGACGTGCTCGTTCTCGGCTTCCTCTCCGATCCACGCGAGGTACTCAGGCCCCTCCATGCCCCAGTAGCCGGGCCAGCCGTCCGCAGACGCGTACCCGTCGAGGGAGATGATGAAGTCCACCATGAGGCTTGCCATCGGCCTCTCCTTCCCTTCTCGCTGTGTCTCTCGTATCGGGCGCCGTGTTCCCGCTTACGCGTCCTCAGCCAGGATCGCGTCGATCTGGTCGAGGGCCTGCGTCATGCCCTCCTCCACGCCCATGGCGGCGAGCTGCTCCATGGCCTCGACGGTCGGGAACTCGCTCTCGAACGACATCCGGGACTTCCCGCCGCCGATCTCCTCGACGGTCACGCGCTCGGTCGTCATCGGGAGCTCGGTATTCGGGGTGCCGTCGTCGTTCGCGAAGCCGTCGCGGAAGACGAGCCGATGCGGAGCCTGGACCTCCTCCACGTCCCAGAAGCCGCGCGGCTGATCACCCTCAGGGCCGGTCATGTGGTATTCGACCCGGCCGCCGGGGCGCAGATCGTGCGCATCCACCGTCGCCGGGTACGTCGGCGGTCCCCACCAGCGCTCCAGCTGGCGGGGATCGGCCCAGAGCTCCCAGACGCGCTCCGCCGAGGCATCGAACTCGGCCTCCAGCATCAGCGTGCGCGACTGCGGGTCCTTGCGAACAGCGGTGACAGTCATCGGCGTGCCTCCTTCGGGGCTTCCTCGAGGAGCTGGTCCATGCGCTCGACGCGCTCCCGCCACAGCTCCTCGTACCGGTCGAGCAGGCGCCGCGCCACTCGTAGCGCCTCGAGGTTCGTGCGGACGACCTTCCGCCGCCCGATGCGGTGCTTGTGCACGAGGCCGGCCCGCTCGAGCACCGCGACGTGCTTCTGCACCGCCGCGAAGCTCATCGGGTAGTGGCCGGCGAGCTGGGCAACGCCCTCCTCCCCGTCGATCGCGCGGCGGACGATGTCGCGCCGGGTGGCGTCACCCAGCGCTCCGAAGATCCGGTCATGGTCGAGAACCATTTGCATTCATACAACCGTACGGTTGTACGACTTGGAGTGTCAAGTTGGCTGGACGCTGGAGTCCAACCGGGTGCTGACATCCCAGCGAGACGGCGAAGATCTACGCACTCTCGTCGCGGGCGACCTGATCTACGCCTCCGGTGCGATCTCCTGCAGCAGACGCCGGATCCTGGCGTCGAGCTCGTCGCGGATCGGCCGCACCTGCTCGAGGGTCTTCCCGGCCGGATCCTCGAGCTCCCAGTCCTCGTATCGCTTCCCGGGGTAGATCGGACAGGCGTCTCCGCACCCCATCGTGATCACGACGTCGGAGGCCCGGACGAACTCGTCGGTGAGCGGCTTCGGGTAGGCCTTCGACATGTCGAGACCCAGCTCCTGCATCGCCTCGAGGACCGCCGGGTTGATCTCCTCGGCCGGCGTGCTTCCGGCCGACCGCACGGCGACGCGGCCCTTCGCGTTGTGCTCGAGGAGCGCCGCGGCCATCTGGCTCCGCCCTGCGTTGTGCACGCAGACGAACAGCACCTCGGGCCGCTCCTTGGCGATCTTCCCCTCGACCACGCCGAGAGCCCGGAGACGCTCGCGCGAGAACCGGTGGGCGAGGAGCGGGCAGATGGTCGGAGATCGTGGCCTGCGGCCAGCGGTCCAGGGCCTCCTGCACGAACCGGGCGATCGTTTCCCGCCCGAACATCCCCGAGAACTCCCGCGCGAGCGCCGAGACCGTGCGGTCGAAGGCAACCTTCGAGAGCAGCGACGTGCGTCCCTCGTCCATGCCGTTCCTCCCCCTCGGCTCAGCCGGGCTTCGTGGCTCTCACGATCGCGCCGTGCATCCCGTCGGCGGCCTTGCTCGTGGGCCCGATCGAGATCGCAGTGAAGCCTGCGGCGCGCAGCTCGGCCTCGTACTCGGCGAACGAGAGCGCTCCGGCGATGCAGCCCACGTAGCTGCCGCGCTCAGCGCGCTCCTCGGGCGAGAGCTTGTTCGAGGCCACGATGTCGCTGATCCCGAGCCGACCCCCGGGCCGGAGCGTCCTGTACATCTCGCCGATCACGCGGGGCTTGTCCGTCGAGAGGTTGATCACGCAGTTCGAGATGATCACGTCGACGCTCGCGTCCGGAAGCGGGATCTCCTCGATGTATCCCTTCAGGAACTCGACGTTCGTGACCTCGGCCTTCCGCGCGTTCTCCCGAGCGAGCTCGAGCATCTCGTCGGTCATGTCGAGCCCGTAGACGAAGCCGGTCGGGCCGACCCGCCGCGCGGACAGCAGCACGTCGATCCCGCCGCCCGAGCCGAGGTCGAGGACCGTCTCGCCCTCGGCGAGGTCGGCGACCGCCGTGGGGTTGCCGCAGCCGAGGCTCGCGAGGACCGCCTCGTCGGGGAGCGCTCCACGCTCAGTGATGTCGTAGAACTTCAGCCCGTAGCCGTCGGCCGGGTCGCAGCACGCCTCCTCGACCACGTCGTCGGCGGCCATGCCGCGACTCACCGATGTGGCGGCGGCGGCGTAGCGCTCGCGGACGGTCTCCCGGAGCTCGGTCATCGTTCCCCTCCTTCGAGATCGAGGATCGCGCTCAAACGCCGTCTGGCGTCGTCGCGCAACGAGTAGTAGGCCCAGACGCCGCGCTGTTCGCGGTCGAGCAGGCCCGCGTCCATCAGCTTCTTCATGTGGAAGCTGACCGTCGCCTGCGAGAGCCCGAGGAGATCCGTGAGGTGACAGACGCAGACGGGCTCGCGCGTGCTGGCGAGGAGGTTGACCACCCGGACCCGGGCCGGATCCGAGAGTGCCTTGAAGACCGCCGCGGTGGCCTCCGCTTGGTGGATCGACATCTTCGGGCGCCCGATCGGCGCACAGACCGCCGCGGGGGTCCGATCCTGAAGCTCGAGCTGGGTCGCGGTCACCGTCCCCGTCCTTCCATCGATGAACGTCGATGGAAGGTAACACACCCATCGAGAAACGTCGATGGGCGCCAGTACTACGCTGCGGCGATCGCGCCAAGGTGGCGGCCCATCGCCGCCGCAGGAAGGAGGGAGAGTCATGACGACGGGATCCTCAACGGCGATGAACGGTCGCGTGGAGTTCCTCAACCCCGATGGCTTGCCACGGAACCCGGCGTTCAGCAACGTCGCTGTCGTTTCGGGGAGCGTCCGGACGATCTACATCGGCGGTCAGGACGCGGTCGACGCCGAAGGGAACATCGTCGGCATCGGGGACATCGCCGCGCAGACCGAGCAGGTGCTGCGCAACCTGCGCACGGCCCTCGAGGCCGCCGGTGCCGGGCCCGAACACGTCGTGAAGTGGAACGTCCTCATCGTCGAAGGCCAGGACTTCCGTACCGGCTACGCGGCGTTCCAGCGAGTGTGGGGCGATCGACCGGATCCTCCGGTCATCACTGCCGCCGTCGTCAAGGGCCTCGCCCATCCCGACTTCCTCGTCGAGATGGACGCGATCGCGGTCGTTCCTACCTGAACTGCAGCGCCGTTGACCCGGGATTCACCGATCTAGCGTCCCCTGGACCTAGCACCTGGTCTATCCGGCTGAGCGCGGCTCGAGCACCACGACCGCCGTCTCGTGCGGCCGTCGTGCGGCGTAGCCGTCGAGGTTCTTGTCCAGCTCACTCCAGCGCTGCCACAGCCGCTCACGCTCCTCGCCCATCGCCGCCCTCCCGAGCACCTCGCGCCGGATCCCACCGACCAGCTCGACCACCGCCTCCGGATGGGCCTGCAGGTTCAGCCACCACGCTGGCTCGGCCGCACCCCAGCCGTTCATGGCCATCGAGACCAGGTTGGCCCCGTCCTCGTAGTAGCCGACGATCACCCTCCGCGCCTCGCCGCTGCGCCGGCCCCTCGTGGTGAGCCGCAGGGCGCCGTACTTCCCCGGGCGCGGAGCCCACAGCCCCTTGCGCCCCCCGGTGGCCCGGACGAACAGCCGGTGCGCGTGCCAGAAAGTCACGATGAACCACCGCGGTGGCAGGCGCACTCTGTTTCCAGCCACACCCAACCTCCTCGAGGACGAACCCCACGATAGCGACATGCACCCCATCCCGCGGGGCCACGAGCGCCGGGGCCACGCGCGGTCAGATCGCGACTAGGTTGGCGCGCTCCCCGTCCCGCCCCGCGGCTTGAACTCGTCGCAGGTGTCTTCGGCGTGGATCACGCCGCGCACGTAGCGGCATCCGCCGATGGCAAGTCGCGGGAACATGAACTTGCACTCGTGGCAGCTGAACTTCGGGTTATCGGCTTGGCGGTAGTTCGCCTCAGCCTTCGACAGGCCCTGGACCTTCGGCATCGTTCACCGACCTCCTTCGATCTTGATCGCGGCGCGTTGCCTCGTAGGCATCCACCGCCTGCTTGAGCTGGCGCCGTTTCACCTCCGGGACGACCTGGATGAAGAGGGCCACGACGACTCCCGTCCAGAGTGCCCAGCCGAGCGCGTACAGCAGTTCGGCCACCAGCGCGAGGGGCTCGCCCGGATCCGACAACCTGAGCGCGTATCCGCCCACGTGTGCCCCGAGGCCGACCACGAAGCCGATCGCGAGGGTCCGGTAGAGGATCCGGTGCCCCGAAGCGCTCCGGCGCAGCTCCGGCAGGTTCTTCTCGAACCAGGCCCTGACGAAGGGATCGTCGAGATGCAGGTCGTGCTCGTCGTCGTGGGACGCAGGGCCGTCTTCCGTGCCGTGTTCTTCAGCCATGATCGACCACCAAACCTAACTCCGTGCGGGCGATCGGCCCACCGTTCGCGGTGATCTTGGGTGGGCGCTGCAAGTCTCGGCCGCCCCTGTACGTTTCCTCGCGTGACGGAGCGGCCAGCGCAGTGGGTGCCCACGTGGAATCGAGGGGCGCCCGGTCCTATCGTTCAGGCCGAGCCATGAGCCCGACGACCGAAGATCGATTGGCGTAAGGGAACAACGCCATGAGCCTCGGATCGTGATGAGGAAGGTCGCCATCGGCCTGGCGTTGCTCGTTGGCGCGTTCTTCATCGTCCGCGCGATCGTCGAGCTCATCACGATCGACTACTCGGACCCGTCGTCGTACGCGGACGACTGGGGCGGTCCCAGCCTCGCAGGTGTCCTCCTGGTGCACTGCGGTCTGGGGATCATGGCTGCGGTCGCGCTCGTCATCTGGTGGCGTCGACGGCGATCGTCGAGGATCGACGACCCCGCTCGGTAGCGGTGGATCCCCTCGAGCGAACCGGCTGCCCGTCTAGGTCGTGAGCCCGAACCGGAGGTGGATCACGTCCTCCGCGGTCGCGGAACCGATAGTCAGCTCCCGGGTCTCCTCGCTCGTCCCCTCGAACAGCCTGAGGCCGGCGCCGAGCATGAGCGGCACCAGGTGGATCCTCAGCTCATCCAGCATCCCCGCCCGGATGAACTGTTGCGCGGTTCGTGCACCGCCCATCACCAAGACGTCCGTATCCCCGGCGGCCTCCTTCGCATCGGCGAGCGCGCGATCGGGTCCCTCGGTGACGAACCGGTACGAGGTCCCGCCGGCTCGGTCGATCACGTCGTGAGCCGTCGATGAGATCACGAAGCAGGGAGCGTGGAACGTCGGATCGTCTCCCCACGGCCCGACGCCGAGCTCGAAGGTCGTGTGACCCATGATCACGGCGCCGACGTCGCTCAACTTCTCTTCCTGGAACGCTTTGGCTTCCTCGGCCGTCCGACCGGCGAACATCCAATCGTGGAGACGTTCACCGCCCTCGCCCATCGGTTCCGCGACGCTCACACCGGAGCCGGCTACGAAGCCGTCGAGCGACATCGACATCTCCAGGTAGATGCTCACGCTATCGCCCCCTGGACCACGTACGCGTCGAGCCGACCGAGCGTCTGCTTGCCACCCTCGATGACCCCGAACCGCTCGACCAACTCATCGCGTTGTGCCCTCGTGTTGAAGACCGAGCGGAGCGTCACCTCGCTCCGCTCCCCCAGGTCGGCGATCGTGACCGTGGAGACGAACGCCTCCGTGTCGCCCGGTCTGTCTCCGTGGCGGAACACGAGCCGCTCGGGCGCTGCGATCTCGAGCCATTCGATGTGGTTCGGGTAGTCGGTTCCGTCGGGGCCGTGCATCGTGAAGTCCCACACGCCGCCGGAACGGAACTCGAACGCGTGCGTGGTCGTCGTGAACCCGTCGGGTCCCCACCAGTGCGACAGGTGATCGACGGCGGTGAAGGCGTCGAAGACGCGGTCGCGCGGCCCATCGATCTCGCGTGCGATCACGATCTCCCTGTCCGCGGCCGTCTCGGATCCAGATCGCTCATCCATGTCGGTCCTCCTCTCGCTGGAGCTCTCGCACGTAGGCGTCGAGACGATCGAAGCTTTCGTTCCAGAACCGCTCGAACCCACCGGTCCACTCGTGGATCGGTTCGAGGCCGCGGGCGTCGAGGCCGTAGACGCGCTGCTTGCCGACCTGGTGCACCTGGACGAGGCCGACCTCACGCAGCACACGCAGATGCTTGGAGGTGGCCGACTGCCTCAGCCCGATCGCGTGCGCCACCTCGGACGCCGGCCGCGCTTGGTCTCGCAGCAGCGTGAGGATCCTCCTGCGTTGTGGCTCAGCGATCGCGTTGAAAGCATCCGACGTCGTCGCAGCCCGTGCCATGACATGGCCATCGTATTCCTATACAGGAAAACGTCAACCCGGCCCACCCGCGGACTCAGCGACTCCTCGCGCCGGGTTTCGAACAGCTGGTACGAGCCCACGACGTCAGCTGCTCGATCCCGGATCCACGCACGTTGGAGACGCCGCTAGACCGGCGTCAGCCGCGACATCGTCGCCGGCTGGACGAAGACGAGCTCGCCTCCGGGTGAGCGATCCAGCACGGCGTGCGCCCGGGCGTACATCTCGTCCTGCCGCCGGACCAGCGTTTCGTCCTTCTCCTCGGGGTCGTACGCGCCGGAGACGGCCCAGTGATCCCTGAGCTCCTTCACCGATGAAGCGTGCGTGCGCAGCTCGAACCGGCGGCGACCGTCGTTCGCGAACAGCCCTCGCCCGACGACCGTCGCGACCGCTGCCTCCGTATGCCGGAGGTCGTCCTCGTAGTCGAATCCGGGATCGTCCTCCGAGAAGAGCAGCTCCCCCTTCGAGCGGATCTCGACGGATGGGGCCTCGAGGGCGGGATGGATCTCGATCAGCGTGCCGGCCGGCTTGATCAACCGGTGGATCTCCTCAAGGGCATGGACCATGCCCTCGTGCTCCATTCAGCAGAGCGACCAGGACAGGAGCGCCACGTCGAAGACGTCGGCGTCGCTTGCGGCGGCAAAAGCCTCGAAGGTCACGTTGTGGAACTCGATCCGATCGTTCGGCGCCTCCGCGAGCCGCAGCTTCGCCCTCGCGATCGAGTCCCCGAAAGGCTCGATCGCCGTCACGTGGGCGGTTCGGTCGGCGTAGCGCCACGTAAGTCGGCCGTCTCCGCACCCGATCTCCAGGACCTCGCGTCCCTCCACCTCGACGAGTTCGAACAGCGCGTCGGTCTCGTTGCCTTCCGGATCGGTCCGGATGGTCATGGCACGACCCTACCGCCGAGCTTCGTCGTCCGAGCGCTACCGGGCGACGCGGTACTCGAGATGCGTCACGCCACCCGTCTGGCTGACCCTCGTTTGTTCCAGCTCGACCCGCCGAGGGAGCTGGTCGAACAGCCGGCGGCCGCCGCCGAGCAGGACATCGACCAGGTGGATCCTGATCTCGTCCACGAGCCCGGCGGCCAGGAACTGCTGGTCGAGGTTCGCGCCCATGATCCCGATCCGCTTCTCGCCGGCGGCCTTCTGGGCCTTCGCGAGGGCACTCTCGATCCCGTCGGGGACGACCGTGAAGATCGGATCGGCGCCCTCGATGGGCCGGTGGGTGACCACGAAGCACGGGACATCACCGACCGGGCCCTTGCCGCCCCAGTTCTCGATCGAGTTGTCGTATGTCCGGCGGCCCATGATCACGGCGCCGGTGTTCTCGGTCAGGTCGCCGTACACGCGCTCGAAGACAGACGGATCGTCGAACGCCCAGTTGTGGAGCCGCATCCCGTCCTCGCCGAGCCCCTGCTCCGGAGTGTCGTTCGGCGCCGCGATGTAGCCATCCAACGACATGCTCATGTCGATCACCACGTTGCCCATGTCTCGCCCTCCTGTTATCGATGAGACCACCTTGAAGAGCGGGTCGTATGCGCCGCGAGATACGTGCGCCCCATAACGGATCCCGTCAGTCGTAGCGACGGATCGATCGGACGCTGAGCGCGACCATCAACGCGCCGGCGGCAGCCACGACCGCGAACCCCCGGCCGATCGCGGCCCACTCGAGATCGAAGAGAACGAGTGACCGCAGCGCCTCCATGATGTACGTGACCGGATTGAACGTCGCCGCGATCTCCATCGGCCTCGTGAGCAGGTCACGAGGAACGAAGCTCGGGGTCAGGAACAGCAGCGGGAAGAAGATCAGCCCGGCCGAGTTGGTGGCGGCGGCGCTCCGCGTCTTCAG
This sequence comes from uncultured Actinomycetota bacterium, assembly GCA_963778505.1. Lineage (GTDB taxonomy): Bacteria > Actinomycetota > UBA4738 > UBA4738 > HRBIN12 > JAJNBA01. The sequence goes on from CAVZUH010000002.1 coordinate 350,892, forward strand.
CCCGATCAACTGCATGAAGCCGGAGAACACGACCGCCCAGGCTGCGGTCAGCAGGATCAGGAGCACGAAACCGAGCAGCCCGCTGGCGATCGAGATCCCGAAGGGGAGCGCGATCAGCACCATGACCGATGCGATCGCCGCGCTCTTCAACGCCTCGGCGAAGAGGCGGCCGAACACGATGGCGGTCCTCGGCACCGGCGCCGCGCGCAGCTTGTCGAAGTATCCGCCCTCGATGTCCTCGACGAGGTAGAGCGCAGCCGTCCCGAAGGACGCGGCCAGGAGCAGCGAGCTCGGCAGCTGGAAGGCTGCGTAGTTCTGCCCCGCGAGGAACGGCGTGGTGGTCGACGGGAAGATCCTGGCGGCCTGCCCGACGTTGACGACGAGGAAGAACAGCGGGATGAACAACGTCGGGAGCAACGCCTCCGGCGTGCGGAGCGACTCGCGGATCGAGCGCCCCACGAGCACCAAGAGCTTGGTCATGCCTGCACCTCCTGGACCTCGCCTTCGACCCGCTCACGGGTGCGTCCGGTCGCGTCGAGGAACACCTCGTCGAGCGTGGGTTCGGAGGTGAGGCCTCGCCGGCGCCGCAGGTCTTCCTTCAGCTGGGAGGGCGTTCCCTCGGCCACGATCAACCCGTCATCGATGATCGCGATCCGGTCGCACAGCTGGTCGGCTTCCTCCAGGTACTGGGTGGTCAGGAAGATGGTGGTTCCACGCTCGTTGATGCGCCGGAGCTCGTCCCACACGGTCAAGCGGCTCGCCGGGTCGAGGCCCGTCGTCGGCTCGTCCAGGAAGAGGACCTGAGGCTCGTGCACGAGCGCCGACGCGAGATCGAGCCGGCGCTTCATCCCGCCCGAGTACCCCTTGATGCGCCTGTCCGCGTCCTCCACGAGGTCGACTAGCTCGAGCAGCACCTGGGCTCGCTCGGCGGCCTCGGTCCGCGACATGCCGTACAGGCGGGCCTGGAGGATCACGAGCTCCCGGCCGGTCTGGCGGATATCGAGCCCGGCTTCCTGCAACGCGACACCGATGCGAGCGCGCGCGGCGTCGGGGTCGGCGGTCACGTCGACCCCGGCCACGCGCGCCGAGCCGGACGTGATCGTCATCAGGGTCGTCAGCATCCGGATGGTCGTCGACTTGCCGGCGCCGTTCGGCCCGAGGAAGCCGAAGACCTCGCCCTCCTGGACACGCAGGTCGACGCCGCGGACCGCTTCTACGTCGCCACCCCGTCCGGAGTAGTGCTTGACGAGCTGCTCAGCTTGTACGGCAAGGGTCATGGTCCCGACCCTATCCTCCGTCACGGACATCGGCTCCCTAGCCTCAATGAGTTCGCCCAACGCTCCCTTCCCTTCTCGTATGCCCATCAGACGGACCGGGCATCGAGAACTCATCGGTCCTCCCGAGGCGTTGAGCGGCGTGACTCCCCCTTCCTATCGTCCGCGAACCCGTGAACGAACTCGATCCGATCCATCGGCTCGATGGATCGAGACGTCCATCTTGAAGGACCCGGCGACATGAGGATGTGATTGATGCCGTGCTCAGACGTCCCGACGGGCCATGTGGAGGCGAAGCGTGCCCGACACGCCCTTCAACTCGACGTCCCCGATCTCCGTGAACGTGACCGATGCTCCGTCGGCCGCGTCCACGACGTCCTGCGTCACCAACACCTCGCCGGGTCTGGCGTAATCGGCGATCCTCGCCGCGACGTTCACCGTACGACCGAAGTAGTCACCCTCCTGGAAGACCACCGGTCCGGCGTGGATCCCCACTCGGGCAGGCGGCAGGGCGTGCGTCGCCACGCCCTCCACCATGTCGAGGGCGCCCAGCACTCCCTGGCCCGGGTCCGGGAAGTAGAACATCACGCCGTCGCCGAGCCACTTCACCGGCTGCCCCCCGTGTTCCTGAGAAGACCGCCGGACGAGCCCCGCCACCGTCGCGGCTAGGTCCGCCGCGGCCTCGTCCCCCTGCTCCTCGGTCAGACGCGTGTACCCGCTGATGTCCAGGAAGGACACGGCAGGCGGCCTGTGCAGGCGACTGTGTAGGCCGGCCTTCTCCAGCGCGACCTCGACGTCCTCCACGGCGCTCTTGCTCCAGGCGTGTTCCTGCTGCATGCGGTAGATCCCGACGAGCGCCTGCTCGAGGATGGGAGTCATCTGGGACCCGGCGTCGGCTTGGGCATCCAGCATCTCGGGCTCCGTCATCCCTCCCTCGAGGAGGGGCAACTCGACCTCGCTTCTCCACCAGCCCGTCTCCGTGTCGGCGACCCGGCGGAGACTGTCGGCGCAGACCCGGAGCCACCCCTCGATCACGTCGGGCCGGAACCCCATCGAGCGCTGGAGCGCGATCACCCGCACCACCGAGAGCTCGTCCTCGCGGACGAGGTCCTCCGGACGTGGGTCGGCGAAGCCGAGCGCCTCGCGGACCACCGTCAAGAGGTCGAAGGGGATGCCCGTCTCGTCGCTCAGCTGCTGGAAGGTCGTGCCGCTCAGCCCGGCGAACCGATCGAAGGCGCTCGCATCCAGGTAGGAGAACGAGAGGGCTCCCTCACGGACGGCGGCGGCCATCCCCTCGAGCGGCACGCCGGCCTCCTCGAAGCTCCGCACCCACCGCGCCCTGCGCACGTCGCCGGACGAGAAGGTGTCGCCTGAGCCGGGCATCAGGATCCCGAGCTCGACCAACCGGTCGACGTACTCAGGGTCGACCCCGGCCAGCTGGGCCACTTCTCGGCGCAACTGCTCACCCATGGCATCGGATGCTAGCGGGAGCCATAGCTGGGGCTGACCATGGGCCAGGCGCCTCTGTCACACCGACCATGCTTGATCGGTCAAACCCCCTTTTCGGACGGCGCTCCTGGGATCTCCCTTTGCCCTCCGACGGATTCGACCTCGACGGCCGGGTCCGCGTTACCCGGGCCGGCAGACACCGCTTCCGGTTCCTCCTCGGTGCCCTCGCCGGAACCGGCCCGCCGGCGGAGGACGGTGGCGGTGAACGCCGCGAGCGCCAGCGTTCCGATGACGCTGATCGCGGCGACGACGTGCATCCCGCTCACGAACGCGTCGTTCGCCGCCTGGAGTAGCGGAGCGCCGAGCTCGGCGGGGAGCTGCCCCGCCACCTCGACCGCGCCGCCGAGCGTGTCCTGAGCGACCGCCGCGCTCTCCGGCGGGATCCCGGCCGGGATGCCTTCCGCCACGCCGTTCCGGTAGATCGCGACCCCGATGCTGCCGAAGAACGCGATCCCGAGTGCCCCTCCGAGCTCGGCCGTAGTCTCCGAGATCCCGGCGGCGGCGCCGGCTCGTTCGGGTGGGGCCGACCCGATGATCAGGTCGTTCGTCAGCGTGAAGACGGGGGCCGTACCGATGGAGAACGCGACCGAGCCTGCCACGATCATCGCGAACCCGGACGTCGCGTCGACCTGCGTGAAGACGACGAACCCCATGGCCGCGAGCGCGAGACCGGCGGCCATGATCGTCGTGGGAGCGAACCGCTGCGCGAGCTTGGGTGTCACCTGGGAGCCAACGACGAACGCGAGCGCCCAGGGGAGCGTCCACAGCCCGGCTTCCAACGGCGACAGGCCGAGCACCAGCTGGAGGTACTGCGGCACGAACAGGAACCCACCGAACACCATCAGGATGCCGAACCCGTACAGGAACAGGGACGAGGTGAAGGTAGGAACCCGGAACAGGCCGAGATCGATGAGCGGATCGTCCAGTCGCCGTTGCCGGCGGACGAACACCAAGGCGATCACGAGGCCGAGCGCGACCGAGCCCACCGGGACCCATCCGATCCCTTCCTGCGCGAACTCCTTCAGGCCGTAGATCGCTGCCAGGATCGCGACGAGCGACATCGCGGCGCTGGGGATGTCCAGCCTCCCCGCGGTCGGATCCTTGTATTCGGGCAGGAGCCTCGGTCCGAGGATCAGCAGGAGCAGCATCACTGGGACGTTGATCAGGAACGCCGCTCCCCACCAGAAGAACTCGAGCACGAGCCCGCCGAGCAGCGGGCCGATCGCGGCCCCGACGGAGAAGCTCGTGATCCAGACGGCGATCGCTCTCGTCCGTTGCTCCGGGTCGAGGAACATGTTCCGGATCAGGGAAAGGGTCGAGGGCGCGATCGTCGCTCCCGCGATCCCCAGCAGGGCCCTGGTGCCGATCAGCATCTCGGCGCTCGAGGACATGGCGGCGAGCACGGAGGCTGCGCCGAACGCGGCCGCCCCGATCATCAGGAGGCGGCGGCGGCCGATCCGGTCGCCGAGCGTGCCCATCGTGATGAGCGACCCGGCGACGACGAACCCGTAGATGTCGATGATCCAGAGCAGCTGAGTGCTGCTCGGCTGCAGGTCTGTGCTGATGGATGGGATCGCGAGGTGGAGCACGGTCAGGTCCATCACGTAGAGCATGCAGGCGAGCGCGATCACGCCCAGGCCGATCCACTCGCGGCGACCTGCTCGGGGTGGCGAAACGTCGAAGTTCTCGGTGTCGGTGAACATCTGCGACCTCCCTGGATGTCTATCGCATGTTCGAGAAGGGACCGAGGACGAGTCGTGAACTCATCGGTTCCAACCGAGTCCGCCGCCTATGGAATTCCGGCACGAGACGTTCGGTCGTAGTCTCTGTGGACCGAACGGGAGGCATCGCGTGGCTGAGCTGACGACGAAGCCCGGCTCCGAGGAACTGGAGCTCCAGCTCGAACAGCACCGGACGGAGCTGACCGCGTACGCCTACCGGATGCTCGGGTCGGCGTTCGAGGCGGAGGACGCCGTGCAGGAGGCCATGCTTCGGGCGTGGCGCGGCTTCGACCGGTTCGAGGGCCGCTCGTCGCTCCGCTCGTGGCTCTACAGCATCGTGACGAACGTGTGCCTCGACATGCTGAGCGGGAGCGAACGCCGGGCGCGGCCGATGGAGCTCGCGGGACCGAAGACCGCGGACTCGCCGTTCCCTGAGCCGCTCGCCGAGACCACCTGGATCGTCCCGATCCCCGACGGCCGTGTCGTTGCCTCGGATGCCGACCCGGCGGAGGTGATCGAGTCACGTGAGTCGATCCGCCTGGCATTCGTCGCCGCGCTGCAGCACCTCCCGCCGAAGCAGCGGGCTGTCCTGATCCTTCGAGAGGTCCTGCGCTGGCGGGCCTCCGAGGTCGCCGAGCTGCTCGAGACGTCGGTCGCCTCGGTGAACAGCGCGCTCCAGCGCGCGCGGGCGACGCTCGCGACGATCGACGTCGAGGACACCGAGACGCTGGCGCCGAAGGACGAGGCGCAGCGAGGCGCTCCTCGCACGGTACGTCGAGGCGTTCGAGCGATACGACATGGACTCGCTGACGTCGTTGCTGCACGAGGACGTCTCGTGGTCGATGCCCCCGCACGACTTCTGGCTCCAGACGCCACGACGACATCCGCGCGTGGTGCCTCGGCCCGGGGATCGGCTGTCGTGACTCTCGACTGGTGCCCGTCGAGGCCAACGGTTCGCCCGCGTTCGGGCAATACAAGCCGGCGCCAGACGGCAGCCTGGAGCCGTGGGCGCTCCAGGTCATCGAGATCTCAAACGGGGCGATCGCGGGGATCAGCTTCTTCCTCGACACCGAGCGCCTGTTCCCCCTGTTCGGGCTGCCCGCTCGGCTCGAGTCCTGACGCATCGGCGCACGGCGCGGCGCACGGCAGGACGTTGCCGAGCCCGAGGAACTCGACGAGTTCACGGAGCTCACGGCAGGCGTCGCGGAAGCCCAGCCGCCGCCCCTTCCGCAGCGCGGTGAGCTGGAGCCGAGCCAGGGCGTCGATGGTCAGGACGTCCGGGTCGTCGAGCCCTCCGACGTCACAGAGGACGGGGTCGGCGTCGCAGCACTCCACGAGCACGTGGACCCGCTCGCAGAGAGCGGGGATGTCGTCTCGAACGATCGGACCGCCGAGGACCAGGCGCGGCCGCTCGTTCGTTTCCATGTCCTCTAACGACCTGCCGCAGGCAAGGAAATCATCGGCGCCGCTCGGCGCCTCACTACCGCGGATACGCAGGCTCTCTCAGGACATCGCCCTCAGCCCGGCGCCAGGCTCGTCGCCATCTTGTCCAGGCATTGCTCCATCCCGGATCGAGGTTCGGTCGCTTCGATCCCGCGTCGGTCTCCTGATCATTCGCGTTCGACATGGATAGCCTCATGGAAGAGCCGGCTCGGTGAGGGAGCGAGCTCCGAGGATGGGAGGGAAGATGAGAGAGCCTCTGATCCCGATGAGCGACATCCCACAGGAGGGAACCGTCACCGTCGACCTCTATGGACGAGAAGTGCTGGTCATGCTCCTGAACGGGAAGCCGCGCGCCTACTCCAACGTCTGCCTGCATCACGGCGGTCCGCTGTCCCTGGAGGGCGACACGTTCGTGTGCGAGTGGCACGGCTCGACGTTCGAGGCGCGAACGGGCAAGGCGATCTCGGGTCCGGTTCGGCCGGACGCGAGGCTGATGATGCTCCCCACTCGCGTCGAGGACGACGTCCTGACCTACGTCTACGACGAGTGATCCGGCGATCCACGGTTCAGGCGTGAACCGGATGTCGCAACGTGACGTGGCCGACCGCGCAGGGGTCGAGGTCGAGTACGTCGGGAAGCTCGTGGGCCTCGGCGTCTTGGATCCGACCGAGGACGGCGCCTTCTCGGAAGGGGACGTTCGTCGCGCCCGGCTCTACCAGGGCCTCGAACGGGCGGGTCTCCCGATCGAGGCGATGGTCGAAGCGCTCGAGCGCGGAGAGCTGTCGTTCGCGTTCCTCGATCTCCCCGTGTGGGACCGCTTCTCGGGTCTGAGCTCGCGGTCGTTCCGGGAGGTGAGCTCGCAGGAGGCCATCCCCCTCGAGCTCCTCATGGTCGTTCGGGAGGCGATCGGCTTCGCGCAGGCGGACCCCGACGATCGGATGAGGGAGGACGAGCTCAGGGTCCTGCCGATCATCGAGCTGCAGCTCTCGAAAGGGTTCGATCCTGCCGTGATCGAACGGTGGCTCCGTGTGTACGGAGAGACCTTGCGCCGGATCACGGAGGCGGAGTCGGACTGGTGGTTCACGAAGATCCAGCTGCCGGACACGTCGGGGTTGAACGAAGCGAAGATGCTGGAGCTCGTGAACGAGTGGGGCGAGGAGTTCGCGACGCTCGGTGAGCAGGCACTCCTCGCGATCTACCACGCGAAGCAGGAGCACACGTGGACCGCGAACCTGATCGAAGAGGTCGAGGGTGCCCTGGATCGCGCCGGGCTCCGGAGCCGGATGGCGACACTCCCCGCGATCTGCTTCCTCGATATCAGCGGCTACACACGCCTGACCGAGGAGCGCGGTGACGAGGCGGCCGCCGAGCTGGCCACCCGTCTGACCCCGCTGGTCCAGCGCCCGTCCGATCGCCACGGAGGCAAGGTCGTGAAGTGGCTCGGCGATGGCGTGATGTTCCATTTCCGAGAGCCGGCCGGCGCCGTCGTGGCTGCTCTCGAGATGCTCGAGGCGATCTCGATCGCCGACCTGCCGCCTGCCCACGTGGGGCTCCACGCGGGACCCGTCGTCTTCCAGGGCGGCGACTACTTCGGCCGGACGGTCAACGTCGCCGCGAGGATCGCGGACCACGCGGGATCCGGACAGGTCCTCGTGACCCAGGAGATCGTGAACTCCACCGATAAGCGAGATGTGGCATTCACGGCGGTCGGGCCCGTCGCCCTGAAGGGTGTCTCGCAGCCTGTCGAGCTCTTCTCGGCGAGTCGACAGACCTGATCGAATCATCCCCTTCGTCAGATCGTGTCCCAGTCAGCGACGTGGGACGGCGCCGAAGAGCGCCCGGTGCAGGACCTCGTCGATCATCGCGTCGATCTCGGGCCACGGGAACCCCGGCTTCGAGATCAGCAGCGACGTGATCCCGTGGACGGAGGCCCACAGGGAGATCGAGACCAGCATCGGGTCGCCCTCGAGCCGCCCGGACGCGATCGCCGCCGTGACCGCCTGAACGAGATGGCCGAAGGCTGAGCTCGTCACGATCTTCTCGTACTGCCAGGGCAGCGGCGTGTCGGTCGGCTTGCGCATGAAGATGACGCGATAGGGCTCCGGGTTCTCGAGCCCGAAGCGTATGTAGGCGCGGCCCCGCAGGATCATGGACTCGATGGCGTCGTCGGAAGCGCCGGCCGCCGCCTCGCTCATGCGGTCCAGCTCGTCGAAGTAGCGCTCGCAGATCGCGAAGATCAGCTCGGTCTTGTCTGCGAAGTGGAGGTAGATCGAGGGCGGCGTCACGCCGACGGCCTCGGCGACCGCGCGGATCGAAACGGCATCCTCGTCGCCGGTCTCGACGAGCAGTCGAGACGCGGCGTCGAGGATCTGCTCGCGGAGCTTCTCGCCCTCGCCGCGCCGGGCTCGGGCCCGGCGCGGCGAGGCCTGCTGCCGTGTCGTCACATGACCCTTTCGACGGTGGCCGCAGCCTCGGGTACCTCGACGAGGACGGGCACGTCCGAGGCCTCGCGGAACCCGATCCTCTCATGCAGACGCCGGAGCGGCGCCGGCGCCCACCAGTTCGCCGCGCCCGCCAGGCGCATGAACGCCGGCACGAGCGCCGCTCGGATCAGCGTGGCATCCATGATCACCGCGAGCGCCATCCCGACGCCGAACATCTTGATGAACGTGATCCCGGAGGTCGCGAAGGCCACGAAGACGACCGCCAGGATCGCCGCGGCGGCCGTCACGATCCGACCGGTTCGCTCGAGCCCGATCGCGACGGACGCCCGGTTGTCCCCGGTCCGGTCGTACTCCTCCTTGATCCTCGACAAGAGGAACACCTCGTAGTCCATCGAGAGTCCGAACGCGATGCAGAACATCAGGATCGGCATCGTCGTGTCCAGTGTCCCGGTGGCGGTGAAGCCGAGCAGCTCCGAGAGGTTCCCGTCCTGGAAGATCCATGCCATCGCCCCGAACGTCGCGGTCAGGCTGAGCAGGTTCAGGACGATCGCCTTCAGCGGCACGAGGACGCTCCCGGTCATCAGGAACAGGAGCGCGAAGGTCACGAGCGCGATGATCGCGAGGGCCAGGGGGAGACGCGTCGTGATCGCTGCTTTCGTGTCGACGAGCTCCGCCGACGGACCGGCCACGACGGTCTCGAACGGCGCGGGCGTCGAGCGGACATCGACCACGAGCTGCTCGCCGTCTTCGGAGATCGGCTCGATCGAGGGCACGACCGACAGCCAGGTGCCCTCCTCACCGACGAACCGAACCGAGGCCGCGGTCGGCTCGAAAACCTGCTCGCCGTCCTGATAGGAGCCCGTCGCGGCGTCCACGCGGGCGACCCCGTCGATCGAGGAAAGTGCGGCGGCGTAGCGGTCCACAGCGGCATCCCGCTCGGCCCCGGCGGGATCCGTGCCGATCGCTACGACCGAGAGTGCGGAGGCCTCGAGCGAGGTGAAGTTCTCGCGGATCTGGTCTTGGACCTGCCGACTCGTCGCGCTCTCCGGCAGGACCCGGTCGTCCGGGAGCCCGAAGCGCGCGCCGAGGAATGGCGTCCCGAGCAGCACCAGGACGGCGACCACGCCGATCGCGATCGGCCACGGGCGACGCATCACGAACGTCGCGATCCGGTGCCAGCGTCCCGTCGGCCTCGTCGCGCTGGCGGCGCCGGAAGAGCGTCCACCGGTCGATCCGCGGGCCGGTCGCGGCCAGGAGCGAGGGCAGCACCACGAGCGCGCCGACACAGGCGAGCGCCACGACGGCGATGCCCGCGTAGGCGAACGACCGCAGGAAGTACATCGGGAACACCAGCAGCGCGGAGAGCGAGATCGCGACCGTCAGCGCGCTGAAGAGCACCGTGCGGCCGGCGGTCTCGACGCTACGCACGACGGCGTCGTCGGGTGAGCGGCCGGCTCGCATCTCCTCCCGGAACCGCGACACGATGAACAGGCTGTAGTCGATGCCCAGGCCGATCCCGAGGGCAGTGGTGAGGTTGATCGAGAAGATCGAGACGTCGGTCACGAGCGTGAGCAGGAAGAGGATCAGGAAGGTGCCGACCACCGAGATGCCCGCGATCGCGAGAGGGAGGCCGGCGGCGATCGCGCTGCCGAAGACGAGGATCAGGAGGATCAGCACGATCGGGAACGTGATGGTCTCGGCGCGCTGCAGGTCCGACTCGACCTGCGTGCTCACCTGGCGGAAGACCTGCGCCTGTCCGCCGACCTCGACGCCCACGACGTCTCCTTCGCGCGTGTAGCGAGGTGCGAGCTCCTCCACCGCGGCATCGATCTCGTCCTCGTCACCAGCGATCCGAGCCAGGACGAGGGCCTGGCTCCCGTCCGTACTCTTGAGCGGTTGGGCGTTGCCCAGCGACCAGTACGAGAAGGCCTGCTCGATGGAAGGCTCGCCGGCGAGCTCCTCGGTGAGCCGTGCGCCCGCCGCCATGGTCGCGGAGTCGTCGACCGACCCACTCTCCGCGGTGACGAGGAGAACGAGATTGGGCTCGCCGGAGCCGAACTCCTTCTCGAGGCGGACGGCTGCCCTCGTCGACTCCGCCGCGGGATCGCTGAAGCCTCCTCCAGAGAGCCGATCGAACACGCCGGCCCCGAGCGCGCCGGCGGCGAGGAAGGCGAGCAGCGTGATCACGAGGACCCACCGGCGTCGACGGACCGTGAACCAACCCAGGCGTTGGAGCATCAGATTCTCCCTTCTCTCACTAACCTAGCGTTGTTAGGTTAGTGAGACTATCCACCCCAGACTGGAGCTCTGTCAACCCCCGAACGGAGAAAGCCGCAGGCGTGCCGAGCCACGGATGTTGTCCGCCGTTGCCGCAGCAGGCCCGGCCAAGCACGATCTCCTGCACCATCGAGGGTCAGACCACGGCCGCAGTCGGTTCAGCGTCCGGCGATCAGTTCGAGTTCGCGCCGGCTCCCTGGACGAACCTGAGGATCCCAGATCGGCGCGTGGCCTCGGGGCCGCGAGGCCCCGAGGCCGCTGAGGGACCGCGAGCGAGTCTCGATCTACGCCGTCTTGAAGAAGCCAACGCTGATCGTCTGGTTCCCGCTGACCTCGAGAGCGAGGACCTCCAGCTCGTACACGGTGTTCGGCCGGAGGAACGCCCTGGGCACCGGGAGACGATCCACGTTCGCCGGTAGGTGCACGTCGTAGATCGGGCGTGAGAACCCGTGGGGATCGTCGTGATTCTCCTTCGTGACGATCACTTCGTAGCCGGTGATGCTCACGGGCCCACCGTCCACGGTCCGGGTCACCTGGTCCCAGTCGATCGCGAGTCCGTTGAGGGGCACGGGGTTCGCGCGCGTCCCCTTGGGATCCTCGGCCAGCTCGGGCGCGGTGATCTCGGGCGCCGCGGGCACGTCGTGCGTGAAGGTGGCGCTCCCGACCAGGATCGTCCCGTCGAACGACTCGCCGCGCACGGTGTACCCGCCTTCGGGGAACGCGGCCCGCAGGTCGGCGAAGGAGAACTCCGATGCCGGAGGCTCCCGCGACTCGAAGAAGATCCCGGCCATGGTCAGGTCGAGCAACTGCCCACGCGGCCCCACGTGAAGCACAGGCCGACCGCTCGGATCGAACACACAGAGCCTCTTCCAACCTTGGTCGTCGAACGCACCGTGCACGCCGATGTCGTCGTCGGTCGCGTTGTACTCGACGATCAACTTGGCGGTCGCGATCTTCGTTCGACGCCCGGTCGTCTGGAACGAGCACGGATTCCCTTGCGTCGTCGTGGCGTTCCCACTGGGGTTGCCCCCAGCCGACGCTTCGTCGTTCGTGCCGCCGGCGAGAGTGACGCCGGCCACGGCGATCGTCATCGCGATCGCCATCGCGAGGATCGTTCGTCCTCGATGCATGATGGCCTCCTTTCCTGGTCTGGCCATGGAGCTCGCCCGACCTTGCCAGGGGCGCCCTGAGGAGATGATGAGCGCCGTCTGAGAGAGCCATGAGAGACGAGGACAGCTCGGGCGGACGCCGGGCTCGTGTCCAGCTCCGGGGTCGGGGCTGATCGGAGAACGGATCGAGAACATCCGATGACGATCGGCCAGACGGATCTCGGTCACCGGTACGATCTGCTCTCCACCTGAAGGAGGGCACGTGCGACCCGAGCCCGATCGGCTGAGAGCGATCCCGTTGTTCGACGACCTGTCCGAGGAAGAGCTCGGCACGCTGGCCTCGTTGTTCACCGTCGAAGATGTGAGCGACTCCCGTCGCCTCACGCCGGAGGGGGCGTCCGGCTACAACTTCTACGTGATCGAGTCCGGCACCGTGGACGTCGTGCGGTCCGACGAACGGATCGCCCAGCTCGGACCGGGTGACTACTTCGGCGAGATGGCGCTGATGGGCGACGGCCGCCGGGTCGCGGACGTGATCGCGACGTCGCCGATGGTGGTCTTCGCGATGTTCGGCACCGCGTTCAGGGAGATGGAGGCCGCCTTCCCCGAGATCGCGTCGAAGGTGCGCGCGACGTTGGAGGAGCGCCTTCCCGCTTCATAGCAGGGCGCTGTCGGCGTGCCGTCCCGCCGCGGCAAGGATCGCCCCCGCAGGTCCTCGGCCCTCGTAGTTCCAATCGGGGAAGTTGAAGTCGGCCGTGACCGACGCAGGCAGCAAGAGTGCGGCCTCGAGGAACGCCTCGAGGTCGGGCACGCCATAGAGGTTGACCGGCCATCCAAGTCCCTCGATCAGGTCGATGACGTCGCGGGCGCCGAGTGTCCGCCAGTCGAGCGAGACTCGCGTGATGCCCCAATCACGCATCGCATCGAAGGTCGGTTGAGCGATGTCGGGCGCCGCGAGGAGGAGCGGGACGAGGAAGTCGACCGGGGCTTGGAGGATCGCGCGAGGCCGCATGCTCCTCAGGCGGGCGAACCCGTCCGGACCGAGCGTCTGGACGGTGGCGTTGAACCACAGCTCCTCATCGGAGAAACCGAACCCCGAGACGAGATCCAGCACCTCGTCCACGACCTCACCGCCATCCTTCAGGTCGAGTTTCACCGACCTCCCTGTCCGTCGGAGCGCCTCGAGGCAGACACGCAAGGGGAGGACCGGCTCGTCACGAGACCAGGGCGTCTCCACGAAGGAGTCGTGCCTGAGCACGAGCCGGCCGATGGGGTCGCTGCGGACGTCGACCTCCGCCCAGCTGATCTCGGAGCTCAGGAAATGCTGGAGGTTGTGCTCGTCGTTCACGCCGTGCCAGACGAGCGTCACGCGCCGTCCCACTTCTGCCTCGTCGACCAGTCCCGCGAGCCCGAACGTCGAGCCCGAAACGATCGACGGCATCGGCTGACGTCGAGACGCGAAGATCGTATCCGCGTGCAGGAACAGGACATCGTCGGTCACGTCGGCCTCGGACATCGCCCGCAGCATCTCGGGCTCGTTGTCGACGGCGGCGATCACGCGGAAGCCGGCGTTCCGGAGCTGCTCGAGCGCCTCGACCTTGGCAGACGACACGTCGCCCTCCGCGCCTGATCGGTTCATGAACAACAGCTCGGGGTCGAACGAGACCCGATGCAGTGCGGCGAGCGCGTTGAGCGAGTCGAGCGTGAGCGACCGCATCGATTCCGCCCTGCCGGTGTTGAGAGCCACATGCGTATGAGCCTGGAGCTGGAACCACCGGATCACTCCCAAGACCCCCTGATACGGACGGTGGGAGGCGGCCACGGCCTCGGGGTCGCGGACGTGCTCCAGGTACCACGCCCGAACGTCCTCGAGGACCGCGTCCGACAGGGCGAACCGAGAGAGGATCTCGTCGACATGGGCCTCGTGGTCCACCACGTCGGAGATGGTGATGCCGTGGAAGAGGTTCGTGTCGTGCACCCGGTCGTACGAGAGAAGCACGTGCATCACGAGGTGACGGGCGTCGACGATCGTACCGTCGATGTCGAAGACGATCGCGAGCTCGTCGTCGGGATACGTGGAGCGCATCCGATCGACGTGCTCCGCGAGTGTCCGCATCCAGCCGTCGCGAGTCATGGACGATCAGTCCCTTGCATGACCTGCATCGCACCCCATCCTCCGACATCGTCGAGTCCACAGCGTCATCCACCCGGCGACTGCGACCCGAACGGACGATGAACTTCTCCTGTCTTGTGAGCGCGAGCGCCTTCCTGGGCGTGATCGGACGCCGTCGTGTATGCCCCACGCGGCTGACAGATGTCCGTGGTCGCTCCTAGGGTCGTGGGATGACAACTCCACCGATCACCCTCGTTCCTGGGTTCTGGCTCGGCGCGTGGGCGTGGGACGAGGTCGCCGCCACGTTGCGTGCCGACGGCCACGACGTCACCGCGCTCACGCTTCCCGGTCTCGAGTCGGCCGACGCGGATCGGTCATCGATCACCCTGTCCGACCACGTCGACGCGATCTGCGAAGCGGTCGAGGCGGCGGGTCGTCCCGTCGTGCTCGCCGTGCACAGCGGCACCGGGTTCTCCGGCTACGTCGCGAGCGACCGGGTTCCCGAACGGATCGCGGCGATGGTGTACGTCGACACCGCCCCGGGGATCCCGCCCCTGGACCCTGACTTCGAGGGCGCGGAGAAGCCGATGTCGTGGGAGGAGCTCGCAGCGGAGGAGAACCTCGACGGGCTCAGCGAGGAGCAGCTCGAGACGTTCCGCCAGCGGGCGGTCCCGGAGCCGGGCGGCGTCCTGCGCGACACCGTCGAGCTGACGAACGACGCGCGGCTCGACATCCCGAGCACCCTCATCTGCACCGGGTACTCGTCCCAGGAATACAAGGAGGCCATGGACGAGGGCTACGCGTGGCTCGCCGGCCTCAAGGAGGTGCGCAACATCACCTGGATCGATCTGCCGACGAGCCACTGGCCGATGTGGTCGCGCCCGAAGGAGCTGGCGGAGATCATCGGCGACGTCGCGAAGGTGCACGCCACCGACGACTGATCCAACACGGCTGACGGAGGAGCAGGGTCGTGGGGTTCGATGACCTGATGCGGGACCGGAGCGCCGAGCAGTACGCGGACTTCGTGCTCCCCGCGATCGGTCCTGGTGACCGGGTCATCGACGTGGGCTGTGGGCCCGGTTCGATCACCCTGGGCCTCGCGCAGACCGCCGGGCACGTGACCGGGATCGACGTCGACGATGCGGAGTTCCAGGATGCGCGCGCGTACGCGTCTGGTCACGGCATCGACAACGTCGAGTTCCACGAAGGCAGCATCTACGACCTGGGCGCCCGGGAGGGGTCGCTCGACGTTTGCACGCTCTTCTCGATGCTGGAGACACTCGATGACCCACTCGCGGGCCTCGCAGAGGTCCGTCGCGTGCTGAAGCCCGGCGGCGTCATCGGTGCGTCGTCGATCGAGTACGGAGGGCTGATCCTCCACGGTGCGGACGAACCGCTGTTGCGCCGCTTCTACGAGCTTCGGCTCGCGCTCTGGGAGGCGCAAGGCGACGTCCATCCCTACCGCGGCCGGGAGCTCCGCGGTCTCCTCCTCGCGGCGGGGTTCTCGCAGGCCGAGGCATCCACCACGTACTTCAACTACGGAACCGAGGAACGCGTCCGCATGTTCGGCCTCGGTCGCGCCGCAGACTGCCGGGACGAGTGGTTCGTCGACGGGCTGACCCAACGGAGACTCGCCGACACGGATGAGATCGACACGCTGGAGCACGCCTGGCTCCGGTGGGCGGAGGATCCGACTCCTTCGCCGCCTTCGCCTGGGGTCGAGCGACCGCGCGGAAGCCCTGACATGCGGGACGGACCCAGATGTCGGCAACGATCCGACCGGCGTACACCACGTGGCCCCTGTACAACTCGCGCCTCCACGCCGCCGTCGCCGGGATGACGGAGGAGCAGCTGGGGATCCAGCCGACGCCGGAGCGATGGCCGCTCTGGGCGAGCATCGGCCATCTGGCCTGTCAGCGGGTGTTCTGGCTCTGCGACTTCGCCGGTGAGCCCGGCGCCGAGACCACGCCGTTCACCAACGCGGGGTACGACTGTCCCGGCGACGACGACCTCGAACACGTGCTCAGCGGCGAAGCGCTGGCCGACGCACTCGACTCGACGTTCCGCATCATCGAGGGCTTCCTCGACCGATGGACGATCGACGACCTCGCGGAGGAGCTTCGTCGCCCGAGTGGGATGGCTCCTGGGTCCACACCCGTGGTTGGGTGATCCAGCGGGTCTTCACTCATGACGTCTGGCATGCGGCGGAGATGAACGAGTCCCTCGCGAACGCCCGGCTGCCGCAGATCGACCTCTGGGACTGAGGTCCGGGGAAGGAGCGATCGTGTTCGAGATCATCGAAGTGCCGTCGGGGCTGGGATTGCTTCCCCAGGGCGTGGGACAGGCGCCCGCTGCGCTCCGGCACGCCGAGCTCCCGAGCAGGCTCGGAGCCACAGCTGTCCACACGATGACGTGCCCCGATCCCGACCCTGTCATCGATGAGGGAACCGGACTCATGAACGTGTCCAGCCTCGTCGACGTGGCCACGCGGCAGGCGGAGGCGATCGAGGAGGTGCTGGATCGTGGTGCGACTCCGTTCGTCGTCGGCGGGGATTGCAGCATCCTGCTCGGTTCGATGCTCGCGCTCCGTCGTCGCGGACGTCACGGCCTGCTCCACGTCGATGGTCATGCGGACTTCTGCCATCCGAGTCAGGATCCGCTCGGCGAGGCTGCGTCGCTCGACCTCGCACTGGTGACCGGCCGCGGCCCCGAGGTCGTCACCGACTTGGAGGGCCGGGGTCCGCTCCTGCGCGATGAGGACGCCGTCCAACTCGGCTACCGCGCGAAGACCCTCGATCGATTCCTCGATGAGCACATCCGGGACACGGCGATCACCGTGCGCGATCTCGACGACATCCGTAAGCGCGGGATCGAGGCGTGTACGCAGGAGGCGCTCGCCGTGGCCGCTCGCCCGGAGCTCGATGGCATGTGGCTGCACCTCGACGTCGATGCGCTCGACGACGCCCTTATGCCCGCAGTCGACTACCACGACGCGGATGGCCTGAGCTGGCAAGAGGTCGAGCACGTCCTCAGAGCCGCCAGCAGCACGGACCGCCTCGTCGGGGCGCAGATCGCCATCTACAACCCGACCCTCGACGGCGACGGCGAGCCCCTCGCGGCACGGATCGTTGACCTCCTGGCGGCCGCGTTCACGTCATGACCCCGGCGATCATGGTCTGGTGGGACGCCGAGATGAGGGTCGGCCCGCTTCCACTCTGTTCGAACGCGATCGACGTCCCATCCTTCGACGTCGCGTGCGGCATCTGAGTCCCTCCAGCAGATCTCGGCACCTGCGGTTCACTACGACGTTCCCTCCAGGGCTGGCTACGATGCCGCGCGTGCCGCGCTCCTACTCAACAGCTGGGATCGCCACCGAGGCCGCGTGCGCGGAGGACCGGGTCCGATGGCTCACGGAGATCGGTCTGCTCACACCCGATGGGCACGGCCGGTTCACGTTCGGCGCGGTGCTCGCCGTGAAGATGGTCTCCGCTCTGATGGAGAGCGGTACGTCGGCCGAGACGATCGAACGCGCCGCGGCAGAGGGACTGCTCTCGTTCCAGCGGACGGACGAGTACCTCCCGTACACGCCGGGTCCGCGCTCGGATCGCACGTTCGCCGAGTTTCAAAGTGCTGCCGGACCGAGGGCAGAGCTCCTCCCGGCTGTCTACGAGGTGCTGGGCCTGCCGAAGCCCGACCCCTCGGCACCGATCCACGTGGATGAGGAGGTGATGTTCGAACACTTCCTCGAGGGGTGGAGCCTCGCGCCCGACGAGGACTCACTGCTCCGCGCGGCGCGGCTGATGGCGCAGGGAACCCGCGCCGTGCTGCTCGGGTGGGCAGAGCTCCTCGATGAGCAGGTCGCCGCACCCGTCCGAGCGCAACTGCTGCGCGGTGAGCTCGACCGGTTCCCGGACGACGTGCGGGTTGCGTTCACGCGAGTGATCGGGCTGGCTCCGGAGATGTTCGTGTGGCTCGCCGCCCGGTACCTCGAGCACCGCAGCGTGACCGGGATCGTTGAGGGGTTCGAGCGGTTCCTCGCCTCCCGTGGACTGGCGCAGGTCCCGGACCCGATCGGCCCGCCATCGATCGTCTTCGTCGACCTGTCCGGCTTCACACGTCTCACCCGCGAGCGCGGCGACGAGTCCGCCGTCCACGTCGCGACCTCGCTCCAACGCCGAGCCGATGAAGCCGCGAGGCGACACGGGGGACGACTCGTGAAACTCCTCGGGGACGGAGCGATGCTCCGCCTGACCGACGCGGCCGCCGGCGTGGGCGCCGCGATCGACCTCGTCGAGATGATGAGCGCAGAGGGAGCGCTCTCGTCCCACGCCGGCGTCCACATCGGTTCCGTGATCGAGCGCGATCTCGACGTCTTCGGGCAGACCGTGAACCTGGCGTCCCGGATCGCGGACGTGGCACAGCCGGGCGAGGTCCTCGCGACCGAAGCGGTCGCCGAGGCTTCCGACGACTCGCCGTTCGACTTCGAGCGGATCGAGGATGCGGAGCTAAAGGGGCTTCCGGGGCCTATCCCGCTTTTCCGAGTGAGACGGGTTCAGTCGGCCTCAGGCGTCTCTTGACACTCGGACCGCCTCATGACGCGGAGCGCGACGGACCGCGGTTGTAGAGTCGCAACCCCCACCACGCTCCGACGAATGTGATCAACGCGCACCAGGCAACCGTGAGGAGGGCGCTCTTGCCGATCGGTGTCCCCATCAGGAGCCCACGCAGCGTTTCGATGAAGGGCGTGAACGGCTGATACTCGGCGAACCACCGGATCCCGGCCGGCATCGACTCGGTCGGGACGAACCCGCTGCCGAGGAACGGCAGGAGGATCAACGGCATCGGCAGGTTGCTGGCGGCTTCCACGCTCTTGGGATAGAGACCGAGCGCCACGGACAGCCACGTGATCGCCAGGGTGATCATCGTCAGCACGCCGGCCGCCACGACCCACTCGACCACGGTGGCGTTGGGGCGGAAACCGACGAGGATCGCGACGGCGAACACGACCGCCAGTCCCGCCATCGTCTGGATCGTGCTGCCGAGCACGTGCCCGGTCAGGAACGACGCCCGAGCGATCCCCATCGTTCGGAAGCGGGCGATGATGCCCTCGGTCATGTCCATCGCGGCGGAGATCGCGGTGCTCTGGGCCGCGCCCGCGATGGCGATCAGGGCGATCCCCGGCGTCACGTAGTTGACGTATGCGGCTCGGCCGTCCAGCGCGACGCCGAGTCCCGCTCCGAGCGTGCCGCCGAACACGTAGACGAACAGCAGCAGGAGGATGACCGGGATCACGATCACCACGAGCGAGACCGCCGGGTATCGCACCATGTGCTTGAAGTTTCGGCGCAGCATCGTGGCCGAGTCCCTGATGACGTACGGTTGCGCGCTCATCGCAGCGCCACCTCCTTTTCCTCATCCTTCTCACCGGAGTTGCCCGTCAGGGCGAGGAAGACCTCGTCGAGGTCCGGCTGGTGCATCGAGATGTGCTCGACCACGGCCGACGCTTCCTCCAGCCGATCGAGCACGCCACGGAGGGAGCCGGGACTCCCGTCGCTCGGGATCCGTAGGACGAGAGGGTCGTCGTCGCGGGTGGACCCGGGGAATGCTCCGGATGCCGTCGCCAGCGACCGTTCGTCGGCGAAGTCCAAGCGGATGAAGCCGCCCGGGATCAACCGCTTGAGCTCGTCGGGGCTGCCCTCGGCGATCACCCTCCCCCGGTCGAGCACTGCCGCCCGGTCGGCGAGTTGATCGGCCTCCTCCAGGTAGTGCGTGGTGAGGAAGATCGTGACCCCGTCGTCCACGAGATCGCGGATGACCTGCCAGACCGTGCGGCGGCTGCGCGGGTCGAGACCGGTGGTCGGTTCGTCCAGGAAGATGATGCGTGGCTCGCCGACCAGGGTCATCGCGAGATCGAGACGCCGGCGCATGCCGCCGGAGTAGGTGACGGCCGGCTTCCCGGCCGCCTCCTCCAGGTCGAACCGGTCGAGCAGCTCTCCGATCCGCCGTCGGCCCTCGGTGCGTTCGAGGTGGCTCAGATCGGCCATGAGAGCCAGGTTCTCCTCGCCGGTCAGGAGCCCGTCCACCGCGGAGAACTGACCGGTCATGCCGATCACCCGGCGCACGGCGTCGGGATCGCGCGCAGGGTCGTGGCCGGCGACGCGCGCCTCCCCCGCGTCGGCACGGACCAGGGTCGAGAGGATCTGCACGGTCGTGGTCTTGCCGGCGCCGTTCGGCCCGAGCAATGCGAAGATCGTTCCGGCGTCGACGTGCAGGTCGACGCCGTCCAGCGCCACCGTGGTGCCGAACGACTTGCGCAACCCGACTGCCTCCAACGCCGGTGCAGAAGTGGTGGTATCCATCAGACGCTCCTTCCTGCCTGGCTCGCGGTGGAGCGATGGATCGTGATGTCGCCGTATGAGGTGCTGGCGTGCACCTCGACCGTGTCCGCGCCCGGCTCGGGGCTCCCGGAGGCCTCCAGGTCGTTCTGGACGTGGCCGAACCGCGTGTGGAGGTCCAGCCACGCCGCGACGCCGTCGTGGATCCCGACCTGCAAGGCTCCGAAGGCGCTCTGCGCGACGGCGGCGCCACGAGTGACATCGCCGAGCCGAACGTCGCCGTTGGCCGACTTCGCAACGATGCCGTCGTGGGCCACATCGACCCTGATGGCACCGTTGCCCGCGCTCACACGTGCCTCGCCGGTGACCTCGCCGATCCACGTGTCGCCGTTCCCGTTCTTCACGACGGCGGTCCCGTCGATCCGCCCGATCCGGATGGCTCCCGAACCCGTCACGATCTCCGTCCTGCCGGCGGCCCGTTCGATCGTGATGTCGCCGGCACCCGTCTTGAGCCCGACGGACCCCACGTCGTCGAGGGAGATGTCGCCGACGCCGGCCTTGCACTTGCAATCAGCGAGGCGGCCGCTGCATCGCAACGACGCCACGCCTGCCTCCGCCCGAACGGTGGATCCGGCCGGGAGGGCGATCGACACGTCGATCGACTCGCCGCCCCGACGAGGCATCCATTGCCGCCACCCCGTGGGAGCGCTCACCACGAGGTGGCCGTTCAGATACTCCACTCGAGTCTGCTCGGCGGCGGCCATGTCGGCCTTCTTCGTCGGATCGCTCGGCCGCACCTCGACGATCGTGTCGGTCCGGTCGGTCGCGTCGACCTGGATGTCGCCGACGCCCACCTCCACGCTGACGGAGATCGGCTCGGGGGTATCGAAAGTGGGCATCACGTCCTCCTCTCTGTGGGCTAGCGCGCCCAGCCCTTGTAGCGCTGGGCGCCCTGGGGTGTGCTTCGTTCACGACGACGAGCGTCGTCGCTCCGCTCGAGCATGGTGGCGGCGGCGCGCACCAGCCAAGAGTTGACCGACAGCCCCTCGTTGGCCGCAGCTCGTTCGATCCGCGCCTTCAGGTGCTCGGGCAGACGGAGGTTGATCCGTGAGACGGAGCCCTCTTCGGCGTCGGTGGCGGCGGGCCAGACCGTCTGCGATGTGCCTTCCTCCGCCGCGTCGGCGCTGGGATCGACCGGTGGCGGGGTCACCACGAACTCCGGCTCGCGTGCCCGCAGCCGCAGCTCAACCGAGCCGGGTGCGAGCTCGACGGTGATCTCCTCAGCGGCCGCCGCCAGCACGTCTTGCAGCGCCAGCCTGACCGCCGCGTCGAGGGGGGCGACGAGACGCTCGGCGAGCGCCTTCGCCTCATCACCACCGGCCTCGGCCGCGACCTCGAGCTGGCGGTGGATCTCCTCGACGTACGGTCCCAGGTCCATGGCAGCATCTTGGCACCATCTATGATGCCATGTCAACCCTTCTTGGTGCCGTCGCGACACCATCTCGGCCATCGCGAGGGAGAGGGCGGATGATCCCGGGACAAAAGCTGCCGTCGTCTGATGGTCGGCTTAGGCTGCGACGTGGGTGCGACCGGTCGCGGACGCCTTACTTACTCAACATCGGGGAGGTCTCCGCCACGTTGATCGGCCTGTTCCTCGTGGGCGTGTTCTTCTACGTCGAGAGCGGCCTTCACCGCCGGATGGAGTTGGCAGTGTCGCCCTCGTTCCGCCCCAGCGCCCGGCGGTCCCGAAAAGAGCCTTACGGCACGACGACGATCTTGCCGCGAGTGTGACCCGTCGCCACCTGTTCGAACGCTTCCGAGGCCTCCGCCAGCGGGAACGTCTTGATCTCGGGGCTCACGATCTCCCCTCGTTCGAGCATGCCGGCGAGCGTCTCCAACGATGTCGTCGACACCATCCCCGTGATGTTCGCGGCCTCGATCCCGCGCGCCTTCAACGTCTCCTCATCGGCGCCGCCGACCGCTGAGACGACACGACCGCCGGAGCGGACGAGCTCCGCGAGGCGTGCCGTGTCGTCACCGCCGTGCATCTCCGCGATCACGTCGACCCCGTCGGGGGCGAGCGACCGGACGGCCTCGACGACGTCGCCGGCCGCGTAGTCGATGGCGTCGGCCGCTCCGAGCTTCTGCACGTAGTCGGCGTTCGCGGCGCTGGAGATCGCGAGAACGCGGGCACCGCGCTTGGCCGCGAGCTGCACGAGGTAGCTTCCGACCCCGCCGCGTCGCGCCGATCGCCACGACCACGTCGCCGTCGGAGACCGACGCGGTCTCGACCATCGTAAGAGCGGTCACGCCGGCGACAGGGATCGCGGCTGCGTCGGCGTGGTCGATGCTCGCCGGCTTCCGAGCGATCGTCCCGGTGGACATCGTGGCCAGCTCAGCGGTCGTTCCCTCGCCGAGGTGCCTCTTCCCCACCGAGCCGAACACTTCGTCTCCGATCGCCAGCTCGATGTCGCCCTCGCCCAGCGCGTCCACCGTCCCGGAGGCATCCATGCCGGGGATGAGCGGGAACCGGTGCTCCATCTGATCCTTCAGGTAGCCCCGGATCACGGCGTTGTCGAACGGGTTCAGGCCGGCCGCGGCGACGCGGATACGAACCTGTCCTTCAGCGGGCTCAGGGTCCGGGACATCCATAAGGGAACCGGGCCGACCCAGCTCCTCGAGGGCGAACGCTCGCATCGCTTCCTCCTTCGGTCGCGGACAGGGCTGACAACCCCGGGACTCCTCACCGCATTCCGTCAGACGGTGACGACGATCTTGCCGGCGGCGTGGCCTTCCGCGAGGTGTCGGATCGCGTCGGGGGCCTCGATCAGCGGGTACGTCCGATCGATCACCGGCGTGAGTGTGCCGGCCTCGATCAACTCCGTCAGGGTGAGGAGGTCATCCCGCTCGGTCTTGGTCGCCAACCCGCGAAGCCGCTGACTCACGAACAAGGACACGATGGGCGCTCGGACCACGCCGCGGAGGAATCCTCCGGTCCAGCGTCCGCCGCCGTCGCCGCCCACGATCACGAGGGTTCCCTTCGGCGTGAGGGCGCGGCGCAGCTCTGAGAGCGGGCGACGGCCCGCGGTGTCGATGATCACGTCCCAGTGTCGCGACCCGTCCGCGAAGTCCTCGAGGGTGTAATCGATCACGTCGTCGGCGCCCAGCGACCGGACCAGGTCCATCTTCGAGGTGCTGCACACAGCGGTGACCTTCGCACCGTACGCCTTGGCGATCTGCACGACGAGCGATCCCACTCCTCCGGCGGCGCCGATGACGAGTACATCCTGCCCCGGCTGCACCTTCCCCTCGTCGCGGACAGCTCGCAAAGCGGTGGTGCCGGAGATCGGAACCGCACCCGCCTGCTCGAAGGTGAGGTTGGCCGGCTTCGGGACCAGGTCCTCCGCTTTGGCGATCGCGAGCTCTGCGAACGAGCCCTTCGTGGTGCCCATCACCTCGTCGCCGGGCTCGATGCCCGTGACGTTCGCGCCGACGGCGTCGACCGTGCCCGCGACGTCCCAGCCGAGGACTGGAAGCTTCGGCCGACGGAGCCCGATCATCGGGCGCGCCATGTACGGCATCCCCGTCATCAGGTGCCACACGTCCGGGCCGCAGCCGGCCGCGCGCACACGCACGAGCACGTCGTCCTCGCCCACCACGGGTTCCTCGATGTCTCGGAACTCCAGCACGTCGGCCGAGCCGTACCTGTCCTGCACGATCGCCTTCAACGTTTGTTTCCTCCTTCGTTCTCTCTATCCGAATGCGGCGCGGGCGCGCGACGTTCCACGACCCGCACCCGCTTCACCAGCCACACGACCAACGACAGTTCCCCGCTTTGTCAGACGGTGATGGCCACCTTGCCGCGAGCGCGACCCTCCACGACGTATCGGATCGCATCTGCGGCCTCGATCAGCGGATAGGTCCGGTCGATGACCGGCGTGACCTTCCCGGCTTCGATGAGCTCCCGCAGGACATCGAAGTCCTCGCCGCGCTCCTTCGACGCCAGCATCGTCAGGCGCTGCGACACGAACATGGACACCAGGCCCGACCGCAGGTTGCGATCGAAGCCACCGAGCCAGTTCCCTCCGCCTTCGCCGCCGACGATCACGAGGGTTCCCTTGGGCGTGAGCGCGCGTCGGAGATCCGACAGCGAACGACGGCCGCCGGTGTCGATGATCAAGTCCCAGTGCCGCGACCCGTCCGCGAAGTCCTCGCGCGTGTAGTCGATCACGTCGTCAGCTCCGAGCGATCGGACGAGATCCATCTTCGTCGTGCTGGAAACACCGGTGACCGTCCGCTCCGAACACTTTGGCGAGCTGGACCGCGAACGAGCCGACGCCACCCGACGCGCCGACGACCAGGACCTTCTGCCCCGGCTGCACGTTCCCCTTGCGGAGCCCCTGGAGCGCGGTGCCTCCGGAGATCGGGACGACGGCAGCCTGCTCGAACGTGAGGTTCGCCGGCTTCTTTGCGAGCCGGGATTCCGGCGCGGACGCGTACTCCGCGAAGGAGCCGTCGGCGGTACCGAACACCTCGTCTCCAGGAATGAAACGGGTCACGTTCTTCCCGACCGCCTCGACGACACCGGCGACATCGCGGCCTCGCGCGAGGACCTTGGGCTTCCGCAGCCCGAAGCCCATGATCCGGAGTAGGTACGGCTTGCCGGCCATGACGTGCCAGGTGCCGATCTCCACGCCGGCCGCCTTGACCCGTACCAGCACGTCGTTCTCACCGATCACCGGTGCCTCGATGTCCCTGAACTCCAGAACGTCGGTGGAGCCGTAGGTGTCCTGTGTGATCGCCTTCATCCAGATCCCCTCCCTGCCACCTAAGCTGGCACTTTTCCTGTGTACGCCGTACACTTCGATAGGTGGAGAGTACGTGTACGGCGTACACTTGTCAAACGGGCGGCCACGGGAGGTGAGTCGGATGAGCACCGAGATCGACGTCGGAGCGGAGACCCGAGTGCCTCTGACCAGGGAGCGGGTGCTCACCACCGCCGTCGCCCTGGCCGATCAGGGAGGCATCGAGTCGCTGAGCATGCGGAAGCTCGCGCAGGCGCTGGACGTCGTCCCGATGGCGCTCTACCGGCACGTGGCCAACAAGGACGAGCTCTTGAACGCCCTGGTCGACGTCGTCGTCGGGGAGATCGACCCACCGCTCGACGGCGCCGACTGGAAGACGACGATCCGAGCGAGGATCCTCTCGGCCCGCCGCGCGCTCCTCCGCCATCCGTGGGCGTCCCGGGTGATCGAGTCGCGCACGACCCCCACTCCGGTGGTGCTCGAGTACATGGACTCGATGATCGGGCTGTTCCGCACGGGGGGCTTCTCGCTCGATCTCACCCACCACGCACTGCACTCGATGGGCAGCCGGATCTTCGGATTCACCCAGGAGGTCTTCAACGACACCTCGGACGTCGATCCGGCGGCCGAGGCGGAGATGTGGGGCGCGATGGCCGACATCTACCCGTACATCTTCGAGATCTTCACGGCGATCTCACACGACGACGCATCCACCGTCGGTCCGGGCTGCGACGACCAGTTCGAGTTCGAGTTCGCCCTCGACCTCATGCTCGACGGCCTCGAGACGCTCAGGGACGCGACCTGACGGGGATCACTCCTGAACCATCAGGGCGCCGCGCATTCCCGACGTGGCCGTGTACCTGCAGCTGAACATCAACACTCCCGAGCGCGGGAACACGACCTCGACCTCATCTCGTGCCCGCACACCGCACTGAAGATCGATACCTTGGCCCGGCACGCTGAAGTTGTGCGAACGGATGCCTTCGTTGTGCAGCTCGATGGTCACCGACGCCCCTGGCGGACCCTTCAGCACGCTCGGTTCGAAGTAGTCCTCGTCCATCTCCATCTCGACCGATCCTCCGTCGACAACGCGATCGGTCCCGTAGTAGTTGACTCCCTTCCCCTCGATCACGATGTGATCGCGTTCCAGCTCCTCCGGCTCCAGGCCGCCGCGACGCATCCGACCGACGCCGTAGCGCCAGTAGCCCTGATCGCCCGTCCCCGGATGGCAGCGGAAGGACTCGGGACCCAGGAGGGGTGTTCCAGCCGGCGGCGTGCTTAGCCCCATGTTGCCGAATCCGGCCCGCGGCTCTTCGACGGCCGCGCCGGTCTCGTCGCTGCCACAGGCTGGAAGTAGGAGCAGGATGGCGAGGGGCAGGAACGCAGTTTTGATGCGCTGCATCCGTCTCCTGTCCCGTCGACCTGGGGCGTTGCACACACGATCGCCTTCCGCGCCGTCAGTTGGATACGGGAGCGGTGGACGATGAGTTCTCGCTGAGCCCATACGACGGGCAAGCTAACGCAACCACCGCGGCTCCGGCTAGGTGAGGTCGACGGGGAGGCGTTGGTCGTGCTCGTCGAGGACGAACTGCTCCGACGCGGTGGCGCGGTAGAGGCGATGGCGGGCCGGGGACAACACGTCCTCAAGTGTCCATCGCCGTAGTCCCTGCGCCTCTCCCCTTCGAGAGAAGATCTCGATCGCCTCGTCGACGTCGGTGAGCTGCTCGGCGACCGCCGACATGTAGAGCGCCTTCCATCCACCTGCTTCGTGCGAGTCGAAGATCACGATGGCCAGTTGCGGACGCACCGCGAGGTTGCGGGAGTGCCTGGCCTCCGGCGACGAGACCCAGAGGAACGAGCGGTATCCCACCGGCGCGTACCAAACTGGCGACGCCCAGGGCGAGCCCTCGTCGTCTGCCGTGGCAAGCGTCATGTAGCGGTTCGAGTCGATGATCGAGCTCGCTACCGCTCGAAGGTCGGTCGGATCATCCATCTGGATGGCAGATAACACCCTGCGGAGGGACTTGTCTCAGCGATCGCGATGGTGCTATCGTATCAATACATTGATACAACCCGTCAGGAGGACAACATGCTGGGACCCATCGAGGTTGGCTTCTTCCTCATCGTGGCGGTCCTCATCGCCCTGGTCGTCGTCGCCCGCGGTTTCCAGGTCGACGAACACTACATGGCCATGTGGGCGGATTCGGCGAACGTGACGCTGACGGACTCCAACCGGCCCGTCGTGCGACGGTACCTGGCATGGAGCCGTCGCTGTCGGGCGGTGGGTGGGCTCGCTGGCTTCCTCTCTCCGGTGATCGTTTCGGCGGTACTCCGGAGACCGGACGACCCCGGCCCCTGGGCGGTGTCCTTGCTGGTCGTGGGCTACCTGCTTGGAGCCCTCGTCGCCGAGTTCGTCATCAATCGCCCCGGCGACCGCGGCTCCGGAACAGCCCTGCTCGTCCCCAGGAGGCTGAGCGACTACCTGCCGGCGTACGTGCTGGTCCTGCAGCGAGGCCTCGCGGCCATCGCCCTCTTGCTGGTGCCCGTCTACGCGTTGCTGGAGCCACACGCTCGCCTCTCCACGCCCAGCGTGGCGGGAGCCGCCGCGTTCGGCGTCGGAGCCGCGTGTCTCGCCCTATTGATCGAGGTTCTCGAACGGAGGATCGTCGGTCGCCGTCAGCCCGTCACTCACACCGCTGATGTGACGCTCGACGACGCCATGCGGTCGTCGTCGTTGCACGTGCTGGCGGGGGCCGGGATCGCCGTGCTGATCTTCGTTGCGAGCCTGATGGTCGCGATCTCGGTCGCCACGGTCGCGTCGGAGGCGGTGTCAACGGCGGTCGGCATCGCGTTCATCCTGCTCGTTCTGCCCACATCGCTCTTCTTCTGGGTCCATCTCGCCAGGCCCAACGGTTTCAGGGTCCGACGCGACGAACGGCTCGGCGCGAGGCGAGAGGTCTCCGGATGATCCTCCATGTTGATCCCGGAACGGCCGTGCCGCCGTACGAGCAGATCCGTTCCCAGGTGGCGACCATGGTCACCACCGGCGTTCTCCCGGTCGGTTCCCGCCTCCCCACGATCCGTCAGCTGTCGAAAGACCTCGGCCTCGCCGGCGGCACGGTGGCGAGGGCCTATCGGGAGCTCGAATCGGAGGGGCTCATCGCCACTCGCGGGCGACATGGATCGTTCGTGGCCGAAGTGGACGGCAAGGCACGACGAGGCGTCCCAGTCGAGGCCGTGGCGGACGCGGCGCAAGCGTTCGCGGCACGGGCCCGTCAGCTGGGCGCCGACCCGAAGCACGCGCTCGAGCTCGCTCGGGTAGCGTTCGAGTCTCTCGGCGCGGGTACCGACCTCGGCTGAGCACCGATCGCAGTTAGCATCGGGACATGGACGCCGCAACGATCTGGAAGTTCCTGCACATCGCGTGCATGTTCGTGGCCGTCTCGATCTTCGTCGGCCAGGGGATGCTCACGGGAGCCGTCGCTCGCTCGGGAGACGTCCCCGCCCTCCGCCGCGTGTTGGCAACGGAGGATCGGTTCGCCCCCTTCGGCGGGGGGCTGTTCGTTCTGGGCATCGTGTTCGGGTTCATCACCGCGATCACGGCGGACTTCGACCTCACGCAGACGTGGCTGCTGATCGGATACGCCCTCTCGCTGTTCATCCTGGTGAACGGGGTGACCTACCACCGGTCACAGTCCGAGAAGCTGAAAGCGGCGGCGGCGGCGAGCTCGGACGATCAAGCCTCCGAGGAGCTCCGCGCGCTCGCCGGCGCGCCGAGCGCCGCGGCGATGAACACGATCGATGGCTTCGCGTGGCTCGCGCTCATCTACGTGATGGTCGCGAAGCCGTTCAGCTAGCGCGGAGGGTCCCATGAGCGCGACGATCGCCGAGATCGCCGAGAGCTTCTCCCGTCATCGCTTCGTGGAGACGTATCCATCCATGCTCGACGACCTCGAATGGACGCAGGTCGGGGGGACACATGTGCGCGGGAAGGACGACGTCGTCGCCCTGTGCGAGGAGTCGGCGAAGTATCTGGCCGGCGTGCGAACGACGTTCCACCGGTTCAAGCTCATCGAGGCCGGCGATCGCGTCGTGATCGACAGTCGAGCCGAGTACGTCGACGACGACGGTGGATCCTCGAGGGTCGCCTCCTGCGACATCTACGACTTCGCCGGCGGGAAGCTCGCCGCGATCACCTCCTACACGGTTGAGCTCGGGGCCGAGCCGACGTCGGACGAGTGACTTCTGCGACAACCTCAGTACTGTGAGGACCGGGAGGTGCTTCATGGCGAAGCTGATCTATGCGGCGATCACCTCGCTCGACGGCTATGTCGCGGACGAGGACGGCAACTTCGATTGGTCCGAACCCGACGAGGACGTGCACAGCCTCGTCAACGACCTCGAACGCCCGATCGGCACCCACCTCTACGGACGGAGGCTCTACGACGTGATGGTCGCGTGGGAGACCATCGACGACGAGCAACCGGTCATCAGGGACTACGCGGAGATCTGGCGGGCCGCCGACAAGGTTGTGTACTCCCGGAGCCTGCAAACCGTCTCGAGCGCGAGGACGCGGATCGAACGGAGCTTCGACCCGGACGTGATCCGCCGGATGAAGCTGGAAACGGAACGCGACATCAGCGTGGGCGGCCCCGAACTCGCCGCGCAGGCGATCCGGGCGGGGTTGGTCGACGAGATCCAGCTGTTCCTCTCGCCCGTCGTGGTGGGCGGGGGGACACGGGCTCTCCCGAACGACGTCCGGGTGGATCTCGAGCTGTTGGAGGAGCGCCGTTTCGACAACGGCGTGGTGTACCTCCGCTACCGAACCAAGATGTAGCAGCGACCGCGGCCGCTCATTCATACAGTGATGACGATCTTCCCTCGCACCTGTCCCGATTCCAGATAGCGGATCGCCTCGGGAACCTCACTCAGCGGGAATGTCCTGTCGATGACCGGCGTGATCTTCCCGGCTTCGATGAGCTCCTTCAAGACGACCAGGCGGTCACCTGGATCCTTGGTGCCGCGGAAGGGATGCAGGTGGCTCACGAACGGTGAGATCACCATCAGCTTGAAGAAGCGACCCAGACTTCCGAACCAACGATGGCCCGAACCTCCGTATTGATCGTGCCCGATAAGGACGTAGGTCCCCTCGGGGGTAAGCGCGCGTTTGAGCTCGGACCACGGATGGTTCCCGGCGATGTCGAGGACGAGGTCGTAGCGCTCGCTGCTCCCAGTGAAGTCCTCCTTCGTGTAGTCGATGACCCGGTCCGCGCCGATCGACCGGAGCATCTCGAGCTTCGCGGTGCTGTCCACTGCGGTCACATCCGCTCCGGTCGCCTTGGCGAGCTGCACGGCGACGGTCCCGACACCCCCGCCCGCGCCGTTGATCAACACCTTCTGTCCCGCCTGGAGCCGTCCCTCGTCGCGGATACCCTGAACCGCGATGGGACCGGAGGTCAGAAGACTCGCAGCCTCTTCGAACGTGAGGTTGGCCGGCTTCGCTTGGAGCCTGCTTTCGGGAACGGCCGCGTACTCGGCGTAGGTGCCGCCGTTCCCCCAGAGATTCGCACCCACGCTCTGACCGAAGACCTCATCGCCCGGCTGGAACCTGGTCACGTTCCTCCCCATCGACTCGACGAGCCCCGCCACGTCCGTGCCGGGGACCGGGTTCTTCGGCATACGCAGGCCGGATCCCATGATGCGAAGGACGTAGGGGATCCCTCGCAGTGCGTGCCACACGTCTGGATGAACGGACGTCGCGTGAACCCGGACCAGCACCTCGTCGTCCTTGATGTTCGGTCTCTCGATCTCCGTGAGCTCGAGAACATCGGGCGAGCCGTAGCGGTCCTGGACGATGGCCTTCATCGCGTTCCCACGATCCTCAGCAACCTAGACCGCCACCTTCTCCCAGACCGAGACGTGCTTCCCGCTCTCGCTCGTGAACGGCTCCCTCTTCCAGTCGCCCCAGCGCTCGCGCAGCCTCATCCCGGCAAGTTGCGCCATCAGGTCGAGCTCGGAGGGCCACACGAATCGGAAGGGCAACGAGAAGTGGTCGACCCTTCCGTCGCCGATCCAGAGGTGATGTGAGGTGAGCCCTTGCGTCGCGACGTCGTACTCGTCGAACCCCCATCTGGTCTCACTCACGTGGAAGGCGCGGACGGTCTCGCCGGGCGGGAGTCGCTGGAGCTCGGGAACGCCTACCTCGATCACGAAGCAGCCGCCGGGCTGGAGGTGCGCCGCCACGTTACGGAAGCACGCGACCTGGGCCTCCTGAGTGGTCAGATTCCCGATGGTGTTGAAGACCAGGTAGGCGAGGGAGAACGATCCGTCCACCGAGGTCGTCGCGAAATCGCCGATCGTGACGCCGATGTCGTCGCCACCCGGCTTCGCGCGCAGTCTCGCGACCATCGCCCTCGACAGGTCGATCCCGTGCACCTGCACGCCGCGCTGCGCGAGCGGCAGCGCGATCCGGCCGGTCCCGATCCCGAGCTCGAGCGCGCGTCCGCTCCCGGCGATCTCGGCGAGGAAATCGACGACCGGCTCCAGGACCGCCGGGTCGAACATCTCGGAGGAGTCGTCGTCATAGCTCGAAGCGATCGGTTCGTCGAAGTAGCCGTCGTCTCGGCGCACGAGTCGGAACCTACCGCACTCGATCGAGCGACCCATCACGGTTCCGGTGGAGGGCTTCGCCGAGCACGCCGCCTGCCACCCGGTGACTAGGCTTTGCCCGCATCGACTGCCGAGTGAGAGGGAGGATCGAGATGTCGACCACCAACTCCGGGAGGCTCGAGAACATAGGGGTCGGTGTCCGACTCAAGATATCTGCTCTGTGGATCGCGACGCTCTTCCTGTTCGCCTACGGGGACATATTCGGGTTCTTCCGGCCTGGGCAGATCGAGGAGGTGAGCGCAGGCGAGATCTCGGGGATCGAGATCACAGAGATCTTCCTGTTCGGAGCGTCGGTGTACATCGCGATCGCGAGCGTGATGGTGTTCCTCTCGCTCATCCTCAGGCCTCAGATCACCCGCTGGACCAACATCGTCCTGCCGATCCTGTACGTCGTCTCTATCGTCGCCTCGGTGATCGGCGAGGATTGGGCCTACTTCTTCTTCCTGAGCATCGTGGAGAGCGTTCTACTGTTGCTGATCATCTGGTACGCCTGGACCTGGCCCAAGCACGAGGAGATCCCCGGATCCTGACCTGGACCTCGTCCGACCTGCCGGGGACGAGTCCCATTGCCTAGGGTTTCGACATGAAACCGACAGGACGACCGCTCCGCTTCGCGACCGCTGAGGGATGGCGTGCCTGGCTCGAGAGGCACCACGCCACCGACGGCGACGTCTGGCTGATGATCCACAAGAAGAACTCGGCGACATCCTCCGTCACGGTGGATCAAGCGGTCGAAGAGGCGCTCTGCTTCGGGTGGATCGACAGCAGCATGCAGCCGATCGACGAGGAGCGGTACGCGCTCCGCTTCACCCCTCGGAGGAAAGGGAGCAACTGGTCCGAACGGAACAAGGACCGGGTGGCGAAGCTGATCGAGGAAGGGCGGATGACGGAGGCCGGCCTCGCGAGGATCGAGGAAGCCAAACGAGACGGCCGCTGGGGGGAAGATTGAGCAGCCCCGACCGCGCGGGTCCTCGCCCGTCGTAGTTCCACTGGATGCGAGAGCGCCTGCCGGCTCCCTGACCTCGCCACCGGGCTAGGACGCGAGCGAGGTTCCGAGCCTTTCCTCGAGGATCCGTCGTGACTCGACGGCGTCCCCTGCCTCGGCGATCGCGGCGAGGACGGCCTCTCGGCACGCCTCGAGCGTGACGCGCCTGAGTGCGTCCTTGACCTCCGGGATCGCCACCTTCGTCATCGAGAGCTCGTCCACCCCCAGTCCGACGAGCGCCCCGGCGACGGTGGGGTCGCCGGCGGCCTCGCCGCACACCCCGACCCAGGCGTCGTTCGCGTGCGCCGCCTCGACGACGCTTCCGATCAGGGCGAGGACGTCGGGTTCGAGCACGTCGCCGATGTCCCCCACGGCCCCGTTGAGCCGGTCGACCGCGAACAGGTACTGGATCAGGTCGTTCGTGCCGATGGACAGGAAGTCGGCATGCCGCGCCAGGCGCGCAGCGCCGATCGCAGCCGAGGGCACTTCGATCATCACGCCGACCTCGACGTCGCGGGGATCGACCCCTTCCTCCTCCGCGACGTTCCGGAAGGTGTCGCGCGCGGCCTCGAGCTCACTCGCCGAGGCGACGAGTGGGAACATGACGGCGAGCCGGCCGGCATCCTCGCCGGTCACCTCCACCTGCGCGTGCAGAAGCGCCCGAAGCTGCTCGCGGAACAGATCCGGTCGCCGAAGACTGAGCCGGATCCCTCGGAGGCCAAGCGCCGGATTCTCCTCGGGTTCGCGATCCACGAACGGCAGGGGCTTGTCGGCCCCCGCGTCGAGCGTCCGGAACACCACGCGTTGCCCCGGGAACCCCCGGAGGATCTCCGCATAGACCTTCGTCTGCTCCTCGACGGTCGGGGAGGCCACGCGTCCCAGGAACAGGAACTCGGTCCGGACGAGGCCGCTCCCCTCTCCGCCCGCCTCGACGGCCGCGGGGATGTGGTCGATCGAACCGATGTTGGCGGCGAGCTCGACGCGGTGCGCGTCGGCGGTTCTTCCGGGCTCGTCGCGGAGCGCGCCGAGGGTCTCGCGCCGTTGCTCCTCCTGCTCGTGTCGGCGAGTGATCTCCTCGCGCTCGGAGGGGTCGGGATCCACGATCACGTCGCCCGCCCGCCCGTCGATCGCGACGTCCACGCCGCCATGCGTCGCGACGAGCAGACCCTCGGACCCCACGACGGCGGGGACACCGAGCGCTCGTGCCAGGATCGCGGCGTGGCTGGTGGGCGATCCGGTCTCCGTCACGATCCCGGCGATCAGCTCGATGGGGATGCTCGCCGTCTGAGACGGCGTGAGCTCGTGCGCCACGATCATCGAGCGGCGATCTGGCCTGTCTCCGGAGGTGCTCATCCCGAGAAGGATCTTCACCACGCGGTCTCGGACGTCGTCGAGGTCCGCGGCGCGGGCGGCCAGGTACTCGCTCGCCGAGGCTGCCAGAAGCTCCCGGAACGAGCCGAAGGCGTCGACGACGGCTCGCTCCGCCGACGCTCCGAGTCCGACGGCTTCCGTGGTGAGCCGGATCAGCTCGGGGTCGGCCGCGAACTCCGCGTGCGCCTCGAAGATCTCAGCTTCCTCCTCGCCGGCGGATGCCGACACGGACGCTGCGAGCTGACGGAGCTCGGACTCCGCGCGTTCGAGCGCCCCGCGGAGGCGCGCCAACTCCTCCTCGGGCGCGCCGATCGCCGTCTGCGGAAGACCGGTGAGGACCAGCGGCGGCGCCAGGACGAAGGCCGGGGCGATCGCCGCGCCGGGCGCCGCCGCTCGCCCCATCAGCCTGGTGCTCACGTCGGTTGCCCTTCGCCCCCGCCGCCTTGGCCCTCGGCTTCGCCGAACCTCGACTCGACGAGAGCGACGAGCTCGGCGAGCGACGCGTCCGCATCGTCTCCCTCCACGCTGATCAGGATCTCGTCTCCCTGGTGACAGTCCAACGTGAGCACCGACAACACGGACTTCGCGTTCACCCGACGACCGTCCTTCTCGACGGAGACGTCCGCCGCGAATGCCGCCGCGGCTCTGGCGAAGATCTTCGCCGGGCGGGCGTGCAGCCCCGTCTCATTCCTCAGGATGACCGTCGCCTCAGGCACGGGTCCACCTTCGAAGGCTTTCGTTACCGAGCCCCAACGGCCGCTTCGGGTCGACCGGATGTGTCTGCACCAGATCCCGCTGCAGGTCGCCGGGTCCCGGAACCGCCGTGCCCGGAAGCACGCACGCGGCCGCCCCCCACGCCACGCCTTCGGCGAGTGCTTCGGGTCCGTCGCTCCCGGAGGCAAGGAAGCCGGCCAACAGCGCGTCGCCCGCCCCCACGGTGCTCCTCGGAACGATGACGCCGCTCTCGGCGTGGAAGGCTTGACCGCCGTCGACGAGCACGGCTCCGCTGGGTCCAAGTGAGACGAGCACGGTCTTGACCCCTTTCGATCGGAGCTCGTTCGCGGCGACCACGACGTCACCGAGGGTCTCCGGGACCACCCCGGTCACCTCGCTCAGCTCCTCCTCGTTCGGCTTCAACACATCAGGCCCGGCAGCGAGCACCCTCTCGAGCGCGGCCCCGCTGGTGTCCACCGCCACCCGCGCCCCGACAGGGCGGACCGCAGCCGCCAGACGAGCGTAGAGATCGTCGGGTGTCCCCGGCGCCAGGCTTCCCGATGCCACGACCCATCCGGCGCCGCCGGCGGCAGCGACCGCGCGTTCGAGCAGCGCTCCTACCTCGACATCCGACAAGCGCGGGCCCGGGGCGTTCACCTTCGTCACAGTTCCATCGGGCTCGACCAGGGTGACGTTCGATCTGATCGCGTCGGCGATCGGTACGGAGGCGACCTCGATGCCGAGACCCTGCAGGAGCGAGGCGAGCAGCTCGCCGTCGGCGCCTCCGAGCGGGAGGACGGCGCGAGACGGATGACCGTTCGCGGCCAATGCTCTGGAGACGTTGACGCCCTTGCCTCCAGGATCCGATCGAACGGCGTGCGCGCGGACGACCTCTCCACGATCCAGAGCTTCCACCTCGAGCGTGCGATCGAGGCTGGGGTTCGGGGTGAACGTCACGATCATCGCGGCCTCCACCGAATCAGCATCCTCGCCGCCGGCACTCGAGACCTCCCTCACGGCTCGATGACGACCTTCAGTCCATCGCCGGAGATCACCGTCGCGATCGCCCGGTCGACGTCCGCGAGCGGCATCCGATGGGTGATGAGGTCGTCGACGCGCACCCGGCCGTCCGCGATCAGGGAGAGAGCCTCCCGATTGTGCCGAGGAGCGGATCCGTAGGCCCCGAAGACAGAGAGCTCGCCATAGTGGACGAGGTTGGAGTCGAACCGGATCGTGGAATCGTCCTTCGGTAGCCCACCGAACAGGGAGATGCGGCCCCGAGGCGCCGTCATCTCGAGGGCCTGTTCCTGGGCCTGGCCCGCGCCGGTCGCGGTGATGACCACGTCGGCGCCCCGTCCGTCCGTCATCTTCCTGATCGCGTCGATCGGATCGTCCTTGGTGCTGTCGATCGCCGCGTCCGGCTCCGCTCGGGCGGCGAGATCGAGCCTGGCCTGGTTGACGTCGGCGATCATTACCAACCTCGCACCGCGGGCTCGCGCCAGGCGAACGTGGAGACAACCGATAGGTCCCGCGCCGAGCACGACGACGGCATCGCCCTCACCGACCTGCGCGAGCTCCTGTCCGTTCAGGACACAAGCGAGCGGCTCCGTGAGGCTCGCCTGCTCGAACGGGACGTGCTCGGGGACGCGGTTGACCCCGTCGACGTCGAGCACCTTGCGGGGCACCCGCATGAACTCGGCGAAGCCTCCGTCGTACTGGTAGCCGATGGACTCGAGCTCCTCGCAGACGGTGTGCTGACCGCGTCGGCAGAAGTGGCAGACACCGCAGGGGATCGCCGCGATGACCTGCACCCGATCCCCGACCGACCAGTCCTCCACGCCCGGGCCCACCTCCGTGACCTCTCCGGCCACCTCGTGACCGAGGACTCGCGGCAGCGAGATGTGGTGGTGCCCGAAGCGGAAGATCTTCGCGTCCGTGCCACATGTCGAGCACGTGCGGACCCGGATGACGAGGTCTCCCGGCCCCGCCTCCGGGACCGGGGCGTCCTCGATCCGGAGATCGCCCGGCGCGTAGAGACGGGCGACCTTCACGCAGTCGCCTCCTCACCGGAGCCCAACAAGGAGAGCACGTCTTCTATCCGCTCCGCGGATCGAAGACGTGCCGCCTGCTCGGGAACCGTGAGGATCCGGGCCAGGTTCGCGAGCACACCCACGTGCTCGTCGCCAACGGCCGCGATCCCGATGCAGACCGTCACGTCGTCGTCATCCCAGGCCACTCCGGCCGGGAACTGCAGGAACGAAAGCATCGTCTCCTTGATCCAGCGCCGGCTCTCGTCGGTCCCGTGCGGGATCGCGAAGCCCTCTCCCATCGAGGTCGAGATCTGGCGCTCTCGCTCGAGCATCGCGTCGACGTAAGGAGCCTCCACGGCGCCGATCTCCACCAGCACCTGACCGGACTGCCGAACGGCGTCGAACCGATCCGACGCCTGCAGCCCGAGGCGGATCCCGTCGGGTGGAAGGAGCGCGGCCATCGTCTACCCCTCGAGCGGCTTCCCTTCCTTGATCGCCTCGACGACCCGGTCGAACGCCGGGTCGCCGAGGAACATGTCGAAGGGTACGACGACCTTCTCGGGAGCCATCTTGCGAGCGGTGGCCTCCAGACCCCGATGGGACACGATCACGTCGGCATCCGCCGGGATCTGACTGACCGCCGAATGAACCACCTCGACCTCGGTCCCCTTCAGACGATCGCGGAGCTGCGTCACCAGTAGCACGCTGCTGCCCATCCCCGCCTCGCACGCCACGACCAGCTTCCGCACATCACTGCCGGCGATCGAGGCCATCAGGCCGTCGCCGGAGCCGGGCCGGCGGTTGCTGTGTCGGGGACGACGACCGTCGCCTCTTCGCGGACGGTCGCCTTGAGGAGGACGGAATTGACCGCGAAGGAGACCGCGGCCGAGACCGCGACGCCCGCGAGGACGCCGAACATGCCTCCCTTCGGGGTCACGGCCACGTAGGCGAAGATACTGCCAGGCGATGGCGTCGCCACCAGACCGGCTCCCGTGACGAGGAAGGTGAATACCCCTGCCATCCCACCGGCGATCACGCCAAAGATCGTGATCGGACGCATCAGCACGTACGGGAAGTAGATCTCGTGGATACCCCCGAGGAATTGGATGATGATCGCTCCCGGCACGGTCGGGCGGATCGCCCGAGGGCCGAAGAAGAAGAAGGCCAGGAGCAGGCCGAGGCCGGGCCCCGGGTTCGTCTCGATCATGAAGAGGATCGACTTCCCCTCCTCGGCGACGTCCTGGACGCCGAGCGGCGCGAGCACGCCGTGGTTGATCGCGTTGTTCAGGAACAGGACCTTCGCCGGCTCCACGATGATCGAGGCGAGCGGAAGCAGGGTGTTATCCACCAGGAAGTCCACGGCGTCTCCGGCTGCACTCGAGATCACCGCAACGATCGGTCCGATCGCCCAGTACGCCAGGATCGCGAGGATCGCGCCGAGGATCCCCGCGGAGAAGTTCGCCACGAGCATCTCGAAGCCGGCGCGGACCCGATGCATCACCGCCTGGTCGAATTGCTTGATCAGCCAACCACCAAGCGGGCCCATGATCATCGCGCCGAGGAACATCGGGGTCTGGACGACTTCGCCGTCGACCACCGTCCCGATGAACCCGCCGATCGCGACGCCGGCGGTGGCGACCGCCCCCACGACCGCGCCTCGCTGTCCGTGGACCAGGTACCCGCCCGTATACCCGATCAGGATCGGGAGCAGGAAGAAGATCATCGGCCCGACGAGCTCGGCGAGGTCCGCGTTCGGGATCCATCCCGTCTCGATGAAGAAGGCGGTGATCAGCCCCCACGCGATGAACGCACCGATGTTCGGGATCACCATCCCGGCGAGGAACCCACCGAACTTCTGGACCCTTGCCCGCCATCCTCCGGTCGCCGCTCCTGTCGGCGCCGGGATCACCGTTGACATTCGCGCCCTCCCTTCTCTCTGGCTACGCCAGATCCGCTGCGAACCCTCGCCGACCGCGAGCGTCCGTCGTCACGACGCGCATGCGTCGCATTTCCCTCACGCGAGCACGACCTCGATGTCCACCTCCTCGAGGGCGCGACGGTCGGTCTCGGCGAGCCCGCTGTCGCTGATGAGCACATCGAACTCATCGATCGCCGCGAACCGCACGGCGGACTCCTGGTCGAGCTTCGTGTGGTCCGCAAGGACCACGGTCTGTGCGGCTGCGATGCAGATCGCATGCTTCACGGCAGCTTCGGCGGGATCCGGCGTGGACAGTCCCCGCTCCGCACTGAACCCGTTCGTCCCGACGAATGCGACATCGACGCGGAGAGCGGCGAGTTGTCGTAGGGCCCAGTCATCGACGTTCGCGAGGGTCCTCGTCCGCAGACGCCCGCCGATCACGTAGAGGCGTAGCTCACGCCGAGCGGCCAGCTCGGCCGCGACCGCCACCGAATGGGTGAACACGGTCAGCCCCCTCTCGGGGAAGATGCGAGCGAGCTCGAGCGTCGACGTCCCGGCGTCGAGCAGCACGGATCCGTGCTCGGGGACGAAGGCCACCGCAGCCCTGGCGATGGCTGCCTTCTCGGTCGCCATCGCCGCTGCCTTCTCTGCGATCGCCGGCTCGGATCTGAATCGATGTATCGAGATCGCACCGCCGTGGACGCGCCGGAGGAGGCGGCGTTGCTCGAGCTCGGTCAGGTCACGGCGGATCGTCTCCGGCGTGACGTCGAACCGACCCGCCAGCTCGGAGACATCGCCGCGACCCCGCTCTTCGATCAGCGTGGCGATCTCCTGGCGCCGCTCCACCGCGTACATGGGGCAATCTCCCGAAGTTGGGACTGTGTGGGATTCCACCCGTCTTCACCCGTTCTGTCAAGTCGAAAGGGAGAAACAGAGGGAATCGGAAGGTCCCGGACCGGAGGTCTCGCGGAGACCGAGTGAGTTCAGTCGTCGAGGAGCGAAGCCGGCAGATGCTGATGCCGGTCACCCGCGGCCTCGGCCCACCGCGCCGGGCCGGCGCCATCCAGCTGCCGGGGCACCGACGCCACGGTGAAGTCGCCCGGGTCGAGCGATCGCAGCTCATCGGGAACGACGGGGAATGAGACCGTGGCGTCGCCGCGCGCGCGAGGTGAGTAGGGGGCGACGATCGTGGCGCCCGTGCCGTTGCGGGAGGGGTCGAGCATGACGCGCCCCTTGCGGTTGGCCTTGCGGAACTCGGCTGTCACGAGGTCGGGCCTGCGGTCGGCGACGATCGTGGTGAGCCGCGTGGCAGCGTGTCGGAGCTGTTCGGGAGACACGTGCCGCACGATCGGGACCACGATGTGGAGCCCCTTGCCGCCGGTGGTCTTGACCAGGGTGGTCATCCCCATGTCGTCGAGAACGTCGAGCACCAGGAACGCGACGTCGACGGCGGCGCCGAACGCCTCTTCGGGCGGATCGATGTCGACGACGAGGAGGTCGGGGCGCTCGAGCCGGTCCCGCCGGACCGGCGCCGGATGGAACTCCAGCGCCGCCTGGTTCCCCAGCCACGCGAGCGTGGCGGCGTCGTTGCACACCGTGTACGCGACGTCCCGCTTGGCGCTCGGCGCCGGTATCGACACGGTCCGGATCCACGTCGGCGCGTACTTCGGTGTGTCCTTCTGGAAGTAGCGCTGGCCGTCCACGCCATCCGGCGCTCGCACCAACGTGAGCGGTCGATCGCGCAGCCACGGGAGCATGCGGTCGGCCACGGAGTCGAGGTAGTCCACGAACACCCGCTTGGTGATACCGAGCGCGGGCCAGAGAGCCTTGTCGGGGCGCGTGACCTCGACGCGTCTGCGAGCCATCACGTTTCCTTCGCCCGCTCGCGGACGACCTGCTCGGGCCGTTTGTCGTCGCGGAGGCCGACGTAGCGAGGGTGCCGCAGCTTGCCGTCCGGGGTCCATTCACTGAAGCCGACCTGTGCGACCAGCTCGGGTCGAGCCCAGTGCACGCCCTTCATCGTACAGGCCCTTGGTGTCGGCCACCGTTGGATCCGACTGCTCGAGCGGACCGAGACGGCCGGTCAGCATGGCGAGCTCGCGCTCATCGAAGCCGGTGCCCACTTTGCCGCCGAACCGAAGTTCGCCGTCCTCGTGGTA
Organism: uncultured Actinomycetota bacterium; assembly: GCA_963778505.1. GTDB lineage: Bacteria > Actinomycetota > UBA4738 > UBA4738 > HRBIN12 > JAJNBA01. The sequence continues at coordinate 391,768 of CAVZUH010000002.1, forward strand.
GCCAACCAACAGCGCCCCCAGCCCGGAGCGCGCCCCACGGGGGTCGGTCCAACCGAGCACGACGAACTCCTGCTCGTTCACGCACTTGAACTTCAACCAGTCGTTCGAACGCCCGTGCCTGTAGGGAGACGAGGCTCGTTTGGCGATGAGGCCCTCCCAGCCCTTCTCGCAAGCGGCGCGGAACGCGACCTCTCCCTCCTGGTCCAGGTGCTCGGAGAAGCGGATCGGATCCTCGAAGTCGATCGCACGGTGAAGTACTGACTTCCTCGCCAGCAGGGGCAGCGCGGAGAGGTCGTAGCCGTCGAACCAGATCAGGTCGAACAGGTAGTAGAGGACCGGCACCGCCGCGACCAGCGCCGCGCTGGGTCTCGCGTTCTGCATCCGCTCTTGCAGGCGCGCGAACGAGGTGACGTTCCCCTGGAAGGCCACGATCTCGCCGTCCGCGATCAAGGGTGCGGTGTCGGACCGGCGGACGGCCTCGACCAGATCGGGATAGTGCGAGGTGCGGTCCTTCTCGTTCCTCGTGATCAAGCGGACGGTCGAGCGCCGCCTCCACAGGAGCGAGCGCTGACCGTCGAGCTTCGCCTCGAACACCCATGCCGGGTCGGAGAAGGCGTGCTTGGCCAACGTGGCCAGCATCAGCGGTGTGAAGGCCGGCATGGCCCGGCGCCGGAGCAGGCGCCGATCGCTTGCATCGAGTTCCTCGAGGATGGCGTGCATGTGATCGGTTACGAACTTCCCGCATCGTACGTCTCGCTCCGTTCACCCTCGATCAGCGTCTGATCCGTGACGAGGACCTGATCCGGGACCGGAACGTGCGTGGCGGGGATCGACCGATCGCTCGTGATGAGCTTCCTCAGGGCGTCCCGCTTCTCAGATCCGGTCACGACCCAGATCACCCGTTCCGCGCGTGAGAGTGCCGGGTAGGTGAGGGTCATCCTCCGGCGACCCTCGTAGGGACCCGTGACGGCGACGTCACGATCCCGCGACGTCCAGGACGGGATCGCCGGGCACGAGGGACGCCGTGTGGCCGTCGGCGCCCAGCCCGAGGTGCACGACGTCGAACCGGTCGGGAAGCGTCGCCGCGTAGCGAACCGCCGCTTCCTCGAGGTCCTCGTCCTCGACGGGCATCCACCTGATCCCGTCCAGCGCCTCGGGGGGAAGCGCCTCGGTCTGCAGGGAGCGGTTCCGGTCCGGATCGTCGCGCGGCGCGACCCGCTCGTCCACCTGCCACGTGTCGATGAGGCGCCACGGCAGGTCGAACTCCGCCAGCCGCCGGAACATCGGGACCGGAGCCTCACCCCCGCTGATCGCCCACGCGAACCGACGACCGTCCGAGATCGCCTGGCGGACCGCCTCGGCGACCAGGTCGGCGGCGCGACGCCCCACCGAACTCGGGTCGGGAAATACCTCGACGGCGATCATCAGTCGGCCACGTGGCCCCCGAACTCCCGGCGCATCGCCGAGAGCACGCGGTTCGCGAACGATGCCTCGTCGCGAGACGTGAACCGAGCGAACAACGCCGCGGTGAGCACCTCTGCCGGGGCACCCGACTCGATGGCCGTGATCGCCGTCCACCTCCCCTCACCGGAGTCGGAGACCTTTTCGTCGGATCCCTCCAGGTCGCCGTCCTCATGCAGGGCCGCCGCCGCGAGATCGAGCAGCCAGGACGACACGACGCTGCCGCGCCGCCAAACCTCCGCGACCTCGGCGACGTCGATCCGGTATGCGGCCGTCCCGTTCTCGGCGTGTCGCAGGATGTTGAGCCCCTCGGCGAAGGAGGCCATCAGCCCGTACTCGATGCCGTTGTGGACCATCTTGACGAAGTGCCCCGACCCGACGGGCCCGCAGTGGAGATACCCCTGCTCCGCCGGGGAAGGGTCTCCGTCACGGCCCCGCGTCCTGGGAACGGCGCCGACACCCGGGGCGAGCGATGCGAAGATGGGGTCGAGGTGCTCGAAGACATCGACATCGCCACCCACCGTCAGGCAGAACCCGCGCTCCAGTCCGTGCACCCCGCCGCTCGTGCCGCAGTCCACGTACCGGATGCCGCGCTCGCGCGAGCTCGCTCGCCCGCCGCACGTCGTCGCGGTAGTAGGTGTTCCCTCCGTCGATCGCGATGTCGCCTGGTTGCAGGAGATCGGCCAGGCTCCGGACCGCCGCTTCCGTGACCTCGCCGGCGGGCACCATCACCCAGACGATCCTCGGCGGATGAAGCGCTTCGACGAGTTCCTCGAGGCTCGCGGCCCCGACCGCGCCATCGGTCGTCAACCGCTCGACGGCGGCCGGATCGAGGTCGAAAGCCACGCACGAGTGCCCGTCCCGCATCAGCCGCCGCGAGATGTTCGCGCCCATGCGGCCGAGACCCACCACCCCGAGCTCCATCGGTCGGTCAGTCGTCATCTGGGCCTCCTTCGATCCCTCCGGCCGCCGGCATCCCCCGGAACGGGTCGGCGGCCATGACCGAGCCTATGGATACGACGGCGGATGCGCTCGTCGTGTTCGGGATCACGGGCGATCTGGGACGCCGCATGATGATCCCCGCCCTGTACCGGCTCGAGCGGAAGGGCGCGCTCCCGTGCGACGTGATCGGTGTGGGCAGGCAGGAGCTGACATCGGACGAGATCCGGGCGATGGCTCGCGAGTCGATAGAACACGCGGCGGAGTCGATCGACGAGGACGCCTTCGAGCGCTTCGCCAAGCGGCTCTCCTACATCGTGGCGGACGCCGCAGACCCATCCTCCTACGAGCGGTTGGTCGAGGCGTTGGCCCCGTCGCGGAGGCCGGTCTTCTATCTCGCCACGCCGCCTTCGCTCTTCGGTCCGATCGTCGAGTCGCTCGGGCGGGCGGGTCTCGCGAAGAGGGCTCGCGTCGTCGTCGAGAAGCCCTTCGGCCACGACCTCGCATCGGCTCGGGCGCTGAACGAGCAGCTCCTCCGCGATGCTGGACGAGGATCACATCTACCGGATCGACCATTTCCTGGGCAAGGAGCCGGTGCAGGACATCGTGTACCTGCGCTTCGCGAACGAGATCTTCGAGCCGATCTGGAACCGGCATCACATCGAATCCGTGCAGATCACCCTCGCGGAGTCGTTCGGCATCGAGGGCCGCGGCAGCTTCTACGACGGCGTGGGAGCGTTGCGAGACGTCGTCCAGAACCACCTCCTTCACGTCCTGGCCCTGGTCACGATGGAATCGCCGTCGGGGGGCAAGGACGCGATCGCCGATCGTCGCCTCGATGTGCTCCGCGCGATCCCCGACGCGGATCCCGCCGAGTACGTCCGGGGGCAGTACGAGGGCTACGCCGAGCGAGGACGGCGTGCGTCCGGGGTCGGACACGGAGACGTTCGCCGCCCTCAGGCTCCGGATCGACAACTGGCGATGGTCCGGCGTTCCGTTCCTGATCCGAGCGGGGAAGGCGCTGGCGACGACGATGACCGAGGTCCACGTGCTCTTCCGGCGGCCTCCGCCGATCCTGCTCGGCGACCACACGGAGGAAGTGCGGCATCACAACCACATCTCGATCAGGATCGGGAAGGACGCGGGCGCCAGTATCGGCGTCCTCGTGAAGGATGCGTCGGGCGAAGTCGGCGGAGCCGGTGCATCTGGACGTCTCGTTCCAGGAGCATCTCGCCCGAAGCCCGAGCCCCTACGAGCGCCTGCTCGGAGACGCGCTGATCGGCGACGCGACGCTGTTCCCGCACCAGGCCGTGGTCGAGGAGATGTGGCGGATCGTCCAGCCCCTGTTGGACGATCCGCCCCCGATCGAGAAGTACGAGCGGGGGACGTGGGGACCCACGTCGGCCGATCGCTTGGCCGAGCCGTACGGCGGCTGGAGGCAACCACACGGCGACGGGGAGAGCAATCCAACGCCCGCGGAGGAATGGACATGAAGATGACCGGGAGAACCGCACCACAACACGACCGCGAGGAGTGCCGAACTGGAGACTGGAGGTTCTGTGAGCACTGACCACCGTCGCGATATGAGCGTCGTGATCCCGATGCTCTCCTACGAGGATGTCGCTCGCGCAGCCGATTGGATCACCGATGTGTTCGGCTTCCACGAAACCGGGCGCTGGACCGACGCGGACGGTCGGGTCACTCACGTGAACATGGAGCACCGTGGCGGCGTGATCATGCTCGGCTTCCCCAGTCCCGACTACCAGAGTCCCCGTCACCACGCCGAGAACTGCGAACACGCTCGTTCGTGGTCGACGACGCCGTACACAGTCGACGGTGTCCTCGTCTACGTCAGCGACATCGACACCCATTTCGAGCGCGCGCAAGCCTCCGGAGCCACCGTTCTCTCCTCACCGGAGGACGATCGCGAAACCGGCCAGCGGCAATATCGTGCCGAGGATCTCGAGGGCCACCGCTGGATGTTCGCTCAACCCATCTGACCGGTCACTCCCTGACCTCCGATGGGTGCAAGATCGAGGAGCACCCGCATCCCGACTGGGTCTACGCTGCGGGTGTTGGATGACAACACGATGACGGCCGTGTGGATCGCGGGAGCCCAGCCGATATAGCTCCGGTAGCCGCCGGTTCCCCCGTTGTGCCACAGCGTGTCCAGCTTCTGTCGGCCGATCGGCAGCAGGAACCAGCCCAGGCCCACGCGCAGCGCCGGCGAGAGCCTTCCGCCTTTGGTTCGCTCATCGTGCGAAAGCGGGATCGCGGCGGCGAGGTCCGCAGGGATCCCGGCCGGCAGATAAAGCATCTGCGCACGGAGGAACGTGAGGAGGTCGGTCACGGTCGAGCGCAGAGCACCGGCCCCCGCGAGCCCGGGAAGCGTCCAGGGCCCGGCCGGCTTGCCTCTTCGCTTCGTTCCAGGAGCAAGCCGGGACAACCGGTCCTCGTCGAGCGTGATGACTGTGTCGCTCATGCCGAGCGGACCCGTGATGCGCTCGCGAACGAGCGTCTCGAAGTCCACACCCGCGGTATGGGCGAGGGCCAGGCCCAACAGGCCACCACCGAAGTTCGAGTAGCGGAACCGCTCGCCTGGGTCCCTGCGCGGTCGCGTCTGGGCGAGGGCCGCGAGCACGCGGGTCGTGGTGAGACCGGCGTACGGGTCCTCGCGGTGACGGAGCGCCTCCCAGAGGAAACGCGGCGGCAATCGCGGCAACCCGGAGGTGTGCGTGGCGAGGTGAAGGAGGGTGATCTCGGTGTCTCCACGGCGTGGCACACGAGTTCCGGGGGGGAGGTGATCCGAGAGCTGGTCCGCCAGCCTGGCCTCACCGCGCTCGACGGCGATCGCGAGCAACAGTGCGGTGAAGATCTTCGTGACCGAGCCGATCTCGAACACCACGCGATGCGGCGGGCAGTCCGGACGCGGGATCGGGCCTGCCGACGCGATGGCCGTGTCGGGGCCGTCGGTCGCGCTGACCACCAGCAAACCCTGCCGCCGACCGGCCCGATCGATCGCGTCATCGACAGCCGCTCGGAGATCCATGCACGCACCGTACCTAGGGGAAGAGGACCCGCTAGGTCCGAGGCTACGATTTCGCTCTCATCGATGGGATCTGACCTGTGAAGCGACACCCCTTGACAACCGGCGTCCGCGAGATCTTCGAGGATGCGATCGTCGGGACCTTCCGATGACCCTGCTGACCGCTGTCGGATCGCCTGCCCGAGGCGCGGCGACGGTGGCAGCCGTCGGCTTCCTCGCGATCGCGGGCTTCCAAGCGGCACTCGCGCTGGGTGCCCCTCTCGGTCGGGCTGCTTGGGGCGGGACCCGTACCCATCTGCCGAAGAGCCTTCGCATCGCCAGCGCGATCGCGGCGGTCTTCTGGGTACTCGCCGCGCTGATCGTCCTCGGCTACGCCGGGTTTCAGGTCTCCCCCATATCGGGAACGGTTGCGCGATGGGGAACCTGGGTCCTCGTCGGCGTGCTCCTCATCGGCGCCTTGATGAACTTCGCGTCGTCGAGCCCGTGGGAGCGCTTCCTCTGGGGACCACTCGCGCTGCTCCTGGCCGTACTCTGTTTCGTCATCGCACGCAGTTGAGTGTGGATCACCCGGCACGGATGTCAGTCGACGTGTTCTTCGATCGCTTCCATGGGATCGTCCTCGTGCGGATCATCCTCGTGGCGGACCTGTTCGCGGAGCTCCGAGTACTGCACCGCCTCGGATGCGATCATCGCGACCAGGACCGAGGCTAGCAGCCCGAGCGCGGCGAGGGCCGGCAGCTCCCGGACCACCGGGATCAGCGCCCCCAGCAGCACCGCGACCACAAGCCGCCGCCCGGTCACCCGATGCCAGGTCCGGTACTTGAAGGCCGACTGCGCGAGCAGGTAGAGCGACACACCCCCGTAGAGCGCGCCGAGCGGCAGCAGCGGGAGGGGGTCGGACAGCTCGTGGTGCTTCGTGTCGCCCACGTACTCCAGCACCTTCTTCATGCCCAGGGCGACCAAGACGATGCCCGCGACCATCGGCATGTGCAGGTAGCTGTAGGCGTCGCGCGCAAGGCGCGCCCGTTCCTCACCCTCCGCGCGGCGGAGCATGCGCTCCGCCACGATGGACACGACGTCGAAGTACGCCCACCACAGGCTGGCCGCGACCGTCAGCCCGAGGACCGACGCCGCGATGATCGGCCACGAGATCGGCAGCTCTGCCACGCCCACAGCCGATCGCGACGATCGACTCGCCCAGGGCGACGATCAGGATCAACCCGTGACGCTCGGCGAAGTGAGACGCGGAGCGGACCCTCCATCCCGATGCGCCCCCGAGGATCGTGCCGAAGTAGTCCACGACCAGCGCGGCGACCCACGTGAGGGTCTGCGCCGTGCCGTCGAGCTGCGAGGCCACGAGCAGCACCACGGTGCTGCCGACCACCGATGGCGCGAACTTCCAGACCTGGCGCCGCAGACCAGCGTCATCGCCCGACAACACGAAGAACATCACGAGGTGCAGGACCCGTACCGCGAGGTACGCGAACGCGACGACGACCGGACCGTGGAGCCCGCCGGGCCGGTCGTTGAACGCCTCGGGTACCGTCACGGCCAGCACGAACATGGCGGCCATCGCCCCGAACACCGCCACCCGGGCGAGGCCCTCCTCCGCCTGCACCACGTTGGCGAGCCACGCGTAGCCCACCCACGACCACCAGAGCAGCGCGAGCACGAGAAGCCCGCGCACGATGCCGCGCCCCGTCAGGTCGTCGGCCATCAGGGCGGTGACCTGCGTCAGCGAGAACACGAACACGAGGTCGAAGAACAGCTCGATCGGCGCGACCCGGGCCTCTTCGGCAACGGGCAGCAACCGCGGATGGCGCTCGTTGCTCACGGCGAGAGGCTACCGCCCGCCTCGTCGACACGCCGGTGACCGGTGGGCCGACGGTCGTTCGAAGCGTTCTGCGGTACAAGGGTGAGATGGAAGACCGCTCCGATCCGGGCGACGAAGCGCTCGACGCGTACTCCACCGTCGTGACCACGGTCGCGGAGAGGTTGATCCCATCGGTCGCGAGCCTTCGGGTGAGGCAGCGGGTACGTGGAGCAGGCGTGGACGGAGCCGGCTCCGCGGTTGTCATCACGCCCGACGGATTCTCGCTCACCTCCGCGCACGTAGTGGGGGGCACGAACCGCGGGTCTGCCTCGTTCGTCGACGGACGTGAGGTCGCGTTCGACGTCGTCGGGCGTGATCAGCTCTCCGACCTGGCGGTGCTCCGCCTCCAGGGCAGCGGGTTCGAATCGGCAGAGCTCGGAGAGGCGGCGAGGCTGCGCGTCGGGCAGCTCGTGGTTGCGATCGGGAACCCGATGGGGTTCGCGGGCTCGGTCACCGCCGGCGTCGTCAGCGCCCTCGGTCGGGCTCTCCCCGTGAAAGCCGGCCGCGTGGTCGAGAACGTCATCCAGACCGACGCCGCGCTGAACCCCGGGAACTCGGGAGGCGCGCTCGCGGATGGGCGCGCCCGTGTGGTCGGGATCAACACCGCCGTCGCAGGGATCGGGCTCGGACTCGCGGTCCCGATCGACGACTCCACGCGCCGCATCATGCACGCGCTGATGACTGCAGGCAGGTTCGAGCGCGCGTACATCGGGATCGCGGGCGGGGGACGGCCGCTGCCACCCCGAGCGGCCGCGGCGGTGGGTCGCGAGAACGGTGTCGAGGTCATGGAGGTCGTCGTCGGCAGTCCCGCCACACGAGCGGGCATCAGGTCCGGCGACCTGATCGTCGAGCTCGACGGCGTGCCCGTCGCTGACGCACGTGACCTGCAACGGTTGATGGTCGGAGACGTGATCGGCCGGTCGGTGGACGCGCTGGTCTGGCGCGACGGCGAGCTCCGCACGTTCGCGGTGCATCCCGTCGAATTGACGGCCGCGTAAGGTTCTGGCATGACGTTCCGCGGCTGGCCGGTGGAAGCGATCGAGTTCTTCGAGGGCCTCGAGGCAGACAACTCCAAGACCTACTGGCAGCGGAACAAGGAGGTCTACGACTCGATGGTTCGCGCCCCGATGGAGGAGCTGTTGGCGGAGCTGGAGCCGGAGTTCGGCGAGGGTCGGATCTTCCGGCCGTATCGGGACATCCGATTCAGCGCCGACAAGTCGCCGTACAAGACGAACATCGGAGCGACGGTCGGCGACGGCTACGTGCAACTCACGGCCGACGGTCTGGGCGCGGGATCCGGCATGTGGGAGATGGCGTCGGACCAGCTCGATCGCTACCGGGAGGCCGTGAGCGCCACCCGGTCCGGCGGCAAGCTCGTCAACCTGGTGGGGAAGATCCGAGAGGCGGGCATCGACGTATCGGGCCACGACGCCCTGAAGACGGCCCCGAAGGGCTACCCCAAGGATCATCCGCGGATCGAGCTCCTCCGGTACAAGGGCATCATCACGTGGCGGGAGTGGCCGGCGGGCGCGTGGTTGGGCAACCGCAAGGCGAAGGATCGGGTCGTCGAGTTCCTCCGAACCTCGAAGCCTCTCAACGAGTGGCTCGGAGCCCACGTCGGTCCCTCGACCGTGCCCGAGCGACGGCGGTAGGTTGGGAGTCAACGGCACCATCGAGGAAGGGAGGCAGCGTGAACTTGAACAGCATCTTGATCGGGTCCGAGGACCCCAAGCGCCTGGCCGAGTACTACACGAAGCTCTTCGGCGAGCCGGCCTGGGACGACGGCGGCTACACCGGCTGGCAGGTCGGCACCGGCTGGGTGACGGTAGGGCCGCACGACCAGGTGAAGGGCAAGAACACCGCAGCCGGGCCGGATCATCTGGAACATCGAGACCGCCGACGTGAAGGGCGACTTCGAGAAGTTCAAGGCCGCCGGCGCGACGGTGGTGCAGGAGCCCTACACGCCCGGCCAGGAGGCGAGGAGATGGAGGGCCAGATCGCCACGTTCTCGGACCCGGACGACAACTACTTCCAGCTGATGAGCCCGATGGGGCCGCCCGAGGGCTCCTAGGGAACGGATGCTCCTGGAGGAGGTCGCGGCGGCGTCGGCAGACGTCGCCGCGACCTCGTCCCGACTGAAGAAGGTCGAGCGGCTCTCGTCGGTCCTGGCCGGAGCTGCGGCCCGACGAGGTCCCGATCGCGGTGGCCTACCTCTCGGGCGTGCTCCCGCACGGATCGATCGGCGTCGGATGGGCGTCCCTCCGCGACGTGCCGCCGCCGGCGCCGGCGAGGCGACGCTCGAGCTGCATCGACGTCGACGAGACCTTCCGCCGGATCGGGGGGCTCGCCGGCGCCGGATCGAAGGCGGCTCGCGCGAAAGCGCTCCACGACCTGTTCGCCCGCGCGACCGAGCCGGAACAGCGCTTCCTTCGGGGGCTCCTGATGGGCGAGATCCGCCAGGGCGCCCTCGAAGGCGTGATGGTGGACGCCGTCTCGCGCGCCGCGAACGTCCCGCTCACGGAGGTTCGGCGTGCCGCGATGCTGGCCGGAGACCTCGGCTCGGTCGCCGACGGCCGCGATCGAGGGAGGCAGCACCGCGCTGGCGCGGTTCCGCCTCTCGCCCCTGACGCCGCTGCAGCCCATGCTCGCGCAGTCGGCCGATGACGTCCCGGCGGCCTTCGAGCGGATCCGGCCCGCCGCCGTCGAGTGGAAGCTCGACGGCGCACGGATCCAGATCCATCGGCTCGGCGACGAGGTCCGTGTGTTCACGCGGAACCTCGCCGACGTCACCGATCGGGTGCCGGAGATCGTGGAGGCCATCCGGCGGCTGCCTCTCGAGGCAGCGGTGTTCGACGCCGAGGCGATCGCCCTGCGACCCGACGGCCGTCCGCACCCGTTCGGTCTGACGATGAGCCGGTTCGGGAGCCGGAGCCGACGCGACCTCACGGAGCTCCGCGCGGACTACCCGCTCTCCGTCGTTCGTGTTCGACGTCCTGCACCTCGACGGCGAGGACCTGATCGATCGACCGGCCACCGAGCGGTTCGCGGCCCTCGATGAACGGCTCCCGGAGGAGCTGCGCGTGACCGAGGATCGTGACCGACGGATCCCGCCGAGGCGGAGCGCTTCCTCGATGATGCGCTCGACCGCGGTCACGAGGGCGTGATGGTGAAGGCGCTCGACGCCCCGTACGAGGCGGGGCGTCGCGGAGCCGAGCTGGATCAAGGTCAAGCGGGCGAGCACCCTCGACCTCGTGGTCCTCGCGGCCGAGTGGGGGCACGGTCGGCGGCAGGGATGGCTGAGCAACCTGCACCTCGGCGCCCGCGATCCCGAGACCGGCGGGTTCGTGATGCTGGGGAAGACGTTCAAGGGCATGACGGACGAGATGCTCGCCTGGCAGACGGAGCGGCTGCAGGAGATCGAGACGAGTCGCGAGGGCATCACCGTGCACGTTCGCCCCGAGCTCGTCGTCGAGGTCGCGTTCGACGGCCTGCAACCGAGCACGCGCTACCCGGGCGGGCTGGCCCTGCGGTTCGCGCGCGTGAAGGGCTATCGGCCCGACAAGCGGGCCGACGACGCGGACACGATCGAGACCGTCCGCGACATCCACGCGCGATCGGTGAGCTGACGATGCCGAAGCTGAGCGCCGGCCTGCTCGTCTATCGCCGAAGCGATCGCGGACTCGAGGTCCTGCTCGTGCATCCGGGAGGGCCGTACTGGGCGAAGAAGGACGACGGCGCGTGGTCGATCCCCAAGGGTGAGTACGAGCCGGACGAGGATCCGCTCGAGGTTGCGTTGCGCGAGTTCGAGGAAGAGATCGGGAAGACGCCCCCCGATCCCACGCGACGCCGTGTCGCTGGGCGAGCTGCGGCAGCCGAGCGGGAAGGTCGTGAGCGCCTGGGCGGTGGAGGGCGACGTTGACGTCAGCTGAGGTGCAGAGCAACACGTTCGAGATGGAATGGCCACCGCGATCCGGCCGGACGCAGGAGTTCCCCGAGGTCGACCGAGCGGGTTGGTTCGGGCTCGAGGAGGCTCGGCGGAAGCTCCTCCGAGGTCAGCTCGGGTTCATCGATCGGCTCTCGGAGCTGTTGGACGGCGGCTCGACGCAGTGAGCCGGAGCGCTAGATGGTCTCGAAGAGACCCATCACGTTGCCCTCGGAGTCCTTGAAATAGGCGAACGCGCCGATGCCGGGCATCTCCGTTCTCGCTTGCACGGTGCTGCCGCCTCCCGCCTCGACCTTCTTGAGTGCGTCGTCGATCCCGTCGACCTCGATCGTGATCACGGGTGACGGCGTGTCCGCAGCGCGCTTCATCAGTCCGCCGTTGATCGCGCCGGGCTCCGTTGGCGCTTGCGTCTTCTCGTCGACGGGCGTCGTCATCGCGAGCGTGTAGAGACCCATCGCCTCGCCCTGCATGTCCTGCAGCTGCCATCCGAAGATCGAGCCGTAGAATTCTTTCGCCCTCGGGATGTCATCCGTCGGGATCTCGAAGTGAACGACCTTGCCCATCGCTTCGCCCTCCTTCGTCGGTGACCTCCTAGGCTACCCATCCGCTCGGTCTCAGGCGAACCGATCCACCGTCACGCGAAGCCGCGGCGGCAACCCTAGGCCGTCGGCGGCCCCCTGATCCACACCCGCCGCAGGGTCCCTGCCCGCCGGAAGAGACCCTCGAACGCCCACAGGTAGGCGTTCGACCAGATCCACGTGAGCGGGCCCACGATCAGGACGTTTCTGATCCACCGGACGGCGGTGGCTACGGGCGTGTCGAGCAGCCTGGCGCCCCAGGTCGTCGTCGGCACCCAGATCACCGCCGCGATCGCGAGCACGCCGACGATCAACCAGCCGAGCGGCACGTCGCTCTCCCAGTGACGGAACAAGGTCCAGCCGCCCCATCCCGCGAGTGCGAGGACCAGACCGAACAGGACCGCCCCGGCGGCGGGGTACAACCGGAACACCTTGAAGAAGCGCTGCCCCCCGATGGCCAGTTGGCGAAGGAACTCCTTCGACGGGTGCAGGAGGTAGGGAGCGACATCGTGGAGGCCCAGCACGGAGCCGTCTGCGGGCGCGGCTTCCTCGGAGAGGTAGCCGTTCCCCGACCACTCCGGGTCTCCGATCACCGGCCCGGTGACGAGGTAGCCGGCCGACATCAACGACTTCGACTCGACCTCGGTGAACGAATCCAGATCGGTGCGCAGGTCAGCCAACAGCTGCCATGACGTCGGGAGCGACGCCGAACGCCGGACGAGGTTCCACCCTCGGGGTCCGGTTCGCGGCCGCCCGGTGACGCGAGACCTCGTGGCGTGATGCGATCGACGCTCGATCCTCTCCGCAGATGGATCAGAGCGAGCGGCGACGGCCCCTCGTCGACGCGACGCTCCGAGGCGCGCATCAGCTGCTCCTGCCTGACCCGTCCGTACAGGATCTGCGGGGCGCGGAGCAGCACGGACAGGAGCGAGGTCCGGGCCTGCTCTTCGGCCATCATCTGACCCCCCGTATCGCTCACCACGAACTCGGTGCACTCCGCCGAGATCAAGGACTGCACGCCCTGGTTGTCGTGAACGCCACCGTCGACGAGCTGGATCCTCAGACCCTCGTACATGTCGGAGATCGACATGGGATGGAGGCCCCCCGGCAAGGCGGAGGAGGCCGCGATGGCGATCGACAGAGGCACGTCGGCGGGACGCGGGACCGTGAGATCCTCGTACCGGCCGGGTCGCACGAAGCGGGTGACCCGGTCGATGTCTGCCGCCTGGCCGACGACGGGCGCCTCGCCCATCGTGGTCGCGGAGAAGCGCCAGACCCTGCCGGTGTTGAGTGAGGTCGCGTTGATGAGCAGATCCGGCATCGCTCCATCGGCGGGACTGCCGACCTGGAGTCGCTGGAGGCGAGTGCCGAGGTCTTTCATGGTCACCTGTTCGTCGCCGAGGATCCCGTCGAGGAAGTAGCGATCGTAGAGCTCGGCCACCCGGTCGCTACGCGAGTAGTCCGCCTGGGACATCTCCACGTTCCTGGGGTAACTCGTGAACGTTCGAACCCGGACGTTCTTCGCCACTCCCGCAGGGAACGTCCCAGCAAGCTCTTCGACGACCCAGATCAGATCCTTGTCGGTCAGCGGTCCGCCAACCTCTTCCATACGCTTCAGCAAGCGCAGGTAGAAAGCTGCCCCGACGATGGATCCGCCCGATACGGTCGAGAGCACCTGCACATGCTTGAGGACACCCAGCTCCGCCAGGCGCAGGAGTGTCCCGATGTGGAAGAGCGCCGTTCGGAACCCTCCACCGGAGAGCGCCAGCCCGAGTTTCTTTCGCGGGGTTGGCTCGAGCGGGTTGGCGCGAGTGACCAGCTCACCATCGGACTTCGACGAAGCCCGACGCGTCCGGGGGCTTGACATGGGGTGCCTCCTCGGATGGCATCAAACAACTCCCGGCGCCCCGTTGCCTGGGGCTTCCGGCTTACGGTGTCTGACGAAATCGCTTCGTCCCGCCCGACGCTCCCAGCAGCTGCAGCCCTGAAGCCCACGCGGCATCGAGGTCGGCGTCCGCAGGGAAGCGGCCGTCGAGCTCGAGGATCGTCATGCCGTGAGCGAACGCCCACACGGCTCGAGCACGGTCAGGATCGCCGCCGGCCGCCGAGACGACGGGCTGCGCGGTCCACGCCTCCAGACCCTCGGGGAGACGCTCCCGGGGAAGCGGCCCGCCGGTCACGAGCCGATAGAGGTGCGGGTGCGCGACGGCCCATCGGCGATACGCGCGACCGAGCTCGGCCAGGGCCTTCCTCCTGGAACTGCCTTTCCGTAGCGACACGGCGCCGGCGTGCAGCTCCTGTCCCATCTCGCGGAAGGCCTCGGCCATGAGGAGCGCTTCGAGCTCCTCCTTCCCGTCGACGTGCTTGTAGAGGGATGGCGCCTTGATCCCCATCTGCTCGGCGAGGCGGCGCATCGTGAGCCCCTCGGGTCCTTCACGTTCGAGGATCTCCCGCGCGGTCGCGACGACGTCGCGAACGCGCGGGCCGAGCTCGGGCGCCTCGATCACGCTTCCGCCGCTGCGCGGCGCTCGGCCACCCGTCGCGCGAGCGCCTCGTTCATCGCGCGGAACCCCTTCGCCGTTCCTCCGTCGCGGAGCTTCTTCCACATCAGCGGCAGCAGGATCCCGCCGAAGCGCTCGCTTTGGACGAACCGAACGCGGCCGGGCCCCGCCTCTTCGATCAGGAAGCTGTGTTGGCCGTCGAAGATCCCCGGGATCATGAGGTGCCCGATCCACCGAAGCTCGCGGCCTGGCTCGGCGACGAGCACGGTCGGGTGCATCGTGATCCCACGTTCGTCCACGGGCTGGAGCCTGACGTCGAGCTTCCCGCCGACAAGGAGCTCCCGGTCGATACGTTCGATGAACGGGTTCCACTCCGGGTACGCAGGTAGGTCCGTGAGCACCGCCCACACTTCTTCGGGCGTCCCTTCGAACTCGATCTCGGTCCTGAGCTCTTTCATCCCGTCCTCCTTCGATTGGCTAACGGCGTTAGCCTAGGCGAACGTTGTTAGCCTGTCAACCCGTGGGAGGAGGGCACGGCACCCTGACGCACGGCCGACGGATGGGCGACCAGGCCGGCTCGGCGTCTTCGGCCGCGTCGTCGGTGACTCGGCTCACTCCGAGAAAGGTCGCCCCCGGGAACGTCGCGAGCAGGCTAGCCGGAAGCCCACGCGACCATGTTGCCGCAGGCGATCGTCGAGAAGGGGTCGGTGCTCACGCGCTGCCACCCTTCGAGGGTGTCCAGGTACCACAAACCGATCCACCACCGACCGTCGCGGTTGACGAACTCGAACGAGCCGAGCACCCGTTCCGAGGGCGCCCCTCCTTCGGAGACGGCCATGGTCATGCCGAGGTGGTACGAGCGCCGCTCGATGTCTTCTGGACCGCAGGTCCCGACACCCAGGACCGTGACTGCCCCTGACCCGTGCGCATCTGCAAATGCGGGATCGACGTTGTCCAGGAACTCCTCGACCTGCGATCGGTACGCCGCAGGTCGAACCACCTCGAAGATGGGCACGGCGGAGGCGACGGGATGCCCTCGGAGGACCCCACCCTGCGCGCATGCGGGGAACAGGTCGGTCGGCAGCTCCGCGCACACGAATCGATCGGGCCGGCTCAGTCCGATCAGGGCCGGGGTGTCCGCATCCACCAGAGCCCTGGCCACCTCCGCGATGACTTCACAGGCATCCCGATCCTCGAGGGGGCATCCGCTGGACGGGAAGGTGACGGGCGCAGGGCCTGCCGTCGTCGGCTGCTCCGAGACCTGAGGATCCGACGGCACGGGTGAGGCATCGGCGCAAGCCGTCGCAAGAACGATCACGATGGCGGCGGCGACTTCGCGCATCACGCGAGCGCGCCAAGCTCTCGGGGAACAGAGCGCGCGACCGGTCGCTTCGACCATAGTCCCTCTACAACCGAGGGGGACTCACGGTTCCCGCGCTTCGTTGCCTTTCCTCACCGCGTGAGCACTCGCAGCGGTCCGAGCTTCACGAAGAGCATCGCGCCCACCAGCCGCTCGAGCTCCCGAGTCGCCTTGAGTGGACCGACGTCGACGGGGTGGAATCCCATATCACGGGCCAGCCCGAAGACGATGTCCTTCGCGCTTGGATCGTCGCCTGCGATCAGGACCGAGGCGGCGATCCCGTCGACCTCCGGCTCCGTCAGATGCCGAGAGTGGACGTGGTTCCAGCCCTTGAACACCCTGGCGTTCGGCAGGCGCTTCTGGATCTCTTCCGCGGTTGAGCTCCCTTTCAGCGCTTCACGTTCGCGCTTGTTGTACGGGTAGGAGACGTCGATGACGACTGTCCCTTGCAGCTGCCCCAGTTGGGCGAGCGCCTCGTCCATCGCTTCCCAGGGAACCGTGAGGATCACCACGTCGGCATCGGCCGCGGCATCGGCATAGGTCGCTCCGGCGGCTGCACCGACCTTGGACGCAGTCGCGGTGGCTCGGTCTTCGTCTCGCGAACCGACGATCACCTCGTGCTTCGAGGCGAGCGCCGTGGCGAATCCCCTGCCCATCTTCCCCGTACCGATGATCCCGACCTTCATCGCGTTCGCTGATCTATCCCTTGGGTGCGAAGAATTCGGCGCCTTGGACGTACTCCATCGCTTCCATGTATTCCGGCTCCCCGTAGCGTCTGCCGATCTCCTCCTCATCGACGTCTTCGATACGAGTCATGATCCACCAGAGGTTGCCGACGGGGTCGCGCACACGGCCGACCCGATCACCCCAGGGCATGTTCGTCATCTCCGTCACTGAGGTGGCACCGGCCTTCAACGCCTGTCGGAACACCGCATCGCCGTCTTCGACGTACAGACGGAGGAAGCTCGGTGTCCAGGGCCAGTCCTCTTTCGCGTCGAACGTCATGACGACCGAGTCGCCGATCCTTGTTTCGGCATGACCGATGGAGCCGTCCTCGCCGGGGACGCGAGCGATCTCCTCTGCCCCGAAGGCATCCTTCATGAATCGGAGGAGCTGAGCCGCACCCTTCACGATGATGAACGGCGTGACGGCGTGATAGCCCTCAGGGATCGGGTTGACCTTCATCCTCTGCCTCCATCACGGTTGCAGTCTCGTCACGTACCTCTGCAGACTCCGCGGAACTCCCGACATCGGATCGGCTCGCGTCGTCGAAGGTGAGCGCGTAGACCTCCTGGCCCTTCGGGTACTCCTTCGTCGGTCGACTTTCGCGCGTGGCCGTCATCCCGAGTGCCTGATAGATCCCGTCCTGCTCGTCGTGAAGGTGCTCACCCAGATAGACGTTGGCGAAGATCTCCTGCGGCCGCGACGCCGCGTTCACCATGCGCACGGCGCCCACCACGGGCGGCCCGACCAGCGTGAGCTCACCGGCGATCTCCACGAGGAAGCCAGGGCCCGCGTCGAGACCGATCGCGAGGCCGACGCCGTCGGAGAGGTTCCGCGAGTTCCGGCGGAAGTCCTCGAGCACGCGTCGATGGAAGAGATCGATCAGCTCGTGCGCGGTGTGTGCGAGGTTGCCGGCCGCCTCCACGAACCGGCGCTGGTACTCCTCCTTCGGCTTCGCGGGGGCGATCCAGTACGCGAGGAAGCCGTCGCCGGTGAACTTGTCGAACCATCCTCCCGGCGTGCCGATCCCGCTTCGGACCGCGGAGACGAACTTGTCCATGATCTTCGCGAACTGCTCGAACCGGACGGCCTCCTTCATCAGGAGCGTGGACTCGCGGATGTCCGCGGCCATCACGAACATCTGCAGGGGCGTCGTGTCGATGATCGCGTCGAGCAGCTGGTCCCGCTGGAAGCGCTCCTCCCAGTCCGGCGGCGCATGGCTCTCCAGGAGACCAGCGATCCGAGCTCGCTCCTCTTTCGCGGTGAGGTTCCGGCTCGGTCGTCTCTCGTCGGCCATGCCGAAGGAGCCTAGCCGGGTCCCGGGTCAGCGCGGACGGCCCTCATGCAACGCGGCGACCGACTTCGCGATCCGACGCTGCCGCGTCTCGTCGGTCTTGGCCCCTTCGATCGAGGACACGTGCCATCCCTTGTTGCTGTTGGACAGGGCGTCGAACGTCTTCTTCGCCTTCGCGTCCTTCCTCGAGCGCGGCGGCGAAGTCCTTCGGCAGGGTGACCTCGCGCGGCGCCGTGTCGAGCTCGATGTCGACGTCGATCACGTCGCCGCCCGCGACCTTGGCGCCCGCACGGTTCTCGGCACTCACGCCCACCATGAACCGCCCACCCATCGAGGCGATCGTGTTCCGATAGGTGAAGCCGTTGATCGTGACCCGGACCGGCGGACGCTTCCCGGCGCCGAGGCCCTCCACCACGGTGGACGGGACCTCGAAGCCGGTCGCGGTCTTCCCGGCCTGTTCGAGCGTGGTACGGAACCTCACTCGAGCGCCTTCACTCGAAGAACTCCTTCAACGCGGGCGCCAGGACGGTCGGGTCGACGTTGTGGCCCTGACCGTCGAGGAACCGAACCTGCCCGTCCGGCAGCGCATCTGCGAGCGCCTGCGCGGTCTCCCGCATGAACGGCATGTCCGCTCCTCCGGCGATCACGATGGTGGGCACCTTCACGGATGCGGCCTGGTCCGTCGGCACCGAGTAGTCGCCCATGATCCGCGCGTCGTACGCGAGCGTGTGGGCGAGCGCCTCCTGGTTCGGCCACCACGGCTCGGTCCGCGCCTGCGCGGCGAACTCGGGCGGCATGCCGACGACCTTCGTCATGAAGTACTCGGCGGCGTCGCCCCGGCGTCCCTCCGCGACCATCGTCTCGTACTGCTCCACCTGGTCCTTCGGCGGCCGGGCGTTCTCGTCGAGGATGTACGGCGGCTCCCAGAGCGCGAGCTTCGTGACCGGGAGCCCGGCCGCTGCCGCCCGGAGTGCCAGGGCCGCGCCCGACGAGGTGCCGAAGAGGTTCGCAGAGCCGCCGGCCGCCTCGAGCATCGCCTCGATGTCCTCGACCTCGCGCTCGATCGCGTACGGCGGCGTGTCCCCGCTCGGGCCGCGACCGCGGCGGTCGTAGTTGAGGACCGTGAAGTCGCGACGCGAGCTCCTGCGCGAGCGGTGCGTTCGACATGCGATCGACCGACCCACCGGTCACGAGGATGACCGGCGGTCCCTCGCCCATCCGGTCGAACGCGATCGTGGTGCCATCTCTCGACGTGACTGATTCCATCTCGACTCCTTCCTCGTTCCGAGCCTACGAGAACAGCTTCGTGAGCCAGGATTCCCAGGCTTGCTCGGTCTCCTTCTGGTCCAGACCGTCGACGAAGATGTGGTGTCCGACACCGACCGGACCGCCGAACACGCTGATGTGCATGAACCGGTAGATCCCGTCGGCGGTGCGAACACCGAGGAAGTCCCGCGAGAGCCAGTCCACCTCAGCCGTCGAGCTGCGGCAGCCCCTCGGGCGTGAGCCGGACCCGGTCGCCGAGCTGCGGGGGGTCCCGCGAGCCCGAGCCCGCGGTAGAACGTCGCCCACGCCTCGTCGCGATCCGGGACCACCGGACCACCGAAGACGTTCACCGGCGTCGCCGTGCGGCCGCGGAAGTACGTGAGGTAGATGCGCAGCTTGTCGAAGTACATCGGGTCGCCCTCGGACAGGCCCTCGTACTCCTTCTCCCAGTTGTCGCCGAGGAACCCGCTGTGGACCCAACGGACGACGGTGCTGCCCTTGTCCCGCCCTTCGACGAGGTACTCGAACGCATGGAGCGCGCCGTCCTCACCTTCCGGGGTGCGGCTCGCGAACCGTGTCGGCGGCTCCCACGCCGTCACCGTCGCCTCCTCCGGTCGAACCGCGAAACGCCATGCGGGTCGCACCGCCCTCCCGCGGCTCGATCTCGTTCACGCCCATGAACCAGGCGTCGACGCCGGGTCCGGTCGCGATCGCGTCCCACACCTCCTCGGGCGAGGCGTCGACCTCGAACTCGTGGGTCAGCTCGAACGGGTGTGCCATCTCAGCGCTCCTCTCCCTCGGATGGTGCCGTCATCAACGCTTCGCTCGGCTGGTCGTCCTTGAGGCTCGGGTGGACGGCCACGATCACGCGATGGTCGCGGCCGCGCGGTGCCGTCTCGTCGTGGTACTTGCTTACCAGCGAAGTGACCGCAAGCGGCCAGCTCCTCCGCGAAGGCGGCCCGGTCCGCCGCCGAGGCGAACCGGATCTCGCCGTCCATCGCGAAGGTGGCGAGGCGCTTGCGGGCCTTGGTCGCGCCGGCCACGAGCTGGCCGACATCCCGAACGGCCCTGGCCGTCACCGCGATCAGCCACCGCGCCGACAGTCGGTCCGGCGCGCGGGAGGGGTCGGGCTGGACGCCGTCGAGGGCCGCCGGTGAGATCACGTACGAGAGTGCCGTCGCTCGCAGCACGCGTTCCGTCATATTGCCCTTCTTCCGCTCCTCGACGAGCTCCACGAGGCCGTGCCGCTCGAGCGCCTTGAGGTGGTAGTTCACGTTCTGGCGAGGGAGACCGAGCGTGCCGGCCAGGCTCGTCGCGGAGCCGGGCTCGGCCAGCTCGGCCAGCAGGCGGCTCCGCACGGGGTCCAGGGACACCTCGGCTGCCTCGGGGTCTTCGATCACGGCCACATCGATCACGGAACCCATGTTGCCACCGACAGTTTTTTTTGTCAAGATGGGAGAAACTCTTCGGTAGGAACGCTGAGAGACGGTCACTCCGTAGTCACTACTGCGTCACTTGGGTTTGGTAGGACAGGAAGGCGAGCGACCGAAAGAGGAGGTTCCCCGATGCGCTCCGACGAATCACGACCCCGAGCTCGCACTCAGGCTCAGCAAGGACGTCGAAGGGCGGTGATCTCGCCAGGCGACCCGGAGTACGACGACGCCCGGACCGTGTTCTACGGGGGCCTCGACCGGCATGCCGGCGGCGATCGTCCGCGTCGCGACGCGACGCGGACGTCGCCCGCGTGATCGCCGAGGCCCGCGAGACGGGACTCGAGCTCGCGATCCGGAGCGGCGGCCACAGCGTGGTCGGCCACTCCGTCACCGAGGGCGGGATCGTCCTCGACCTCTCGGAGATGCAGTGCGCTCGAGATCGACCCCGACGATCGCACCGCATGGGCGCGAGTCGGGCGTCACGACAGGCCAGTACTCCGAGGCGGCCGCCGAGCACGGCCTCGCGACCGGGTTCGGCGACACCGGCTCGGTCGGCATCGGCGGGATCACGTTGGGCGGCGGCGTCGGCTTCCTCGTCCGCAAGTACGGCCTGACGATCGACGACGCTTCTGGCGGCCGACGTCGTGACCGCGGACGGCGAGATCCTACGGGTCGACGAGGACGACGCACCCCGACCTCTTCTGGGCGATCCGCGGCGGCGGCGGCAACTTCGGCGTCGCGACCCGGTTCCGGTTCCGCCTGCACGAGGTGCCGTCGATCGTCGGCGGGATCCTGATCCTGCCCGCCACGCCGGAGATCATCGCCGGCGTGGATCGCCGCAGTCGGAAGCCGGCGCCCGAGGAGCTCTCGACGATCGCGACCGTGATGAAGGCACCGCCGATGCCGTTCCTCCCCGAGGAGCATCACGGCAAGCTCGTGATCTTCGCGCTGATGGCGTACGCGGCGACGGTGAGACCGGCGAGCGGGCGGTCGCACCGTTCCGCGAGCTCGCGGAGCCGCTCGCCGACATGCTGACGCCCGATGCCCTATCCCGGAGATCTACATGCGACGAGGACGAGAGCTACCACCCGATCGCGGTCGGACCGGACGATGTTCCTCGACCGGGTGAACGAGGACGTCGCCGCGACGATCCTCGACCGCGTCGAGCTCGTCGGACGGCGATGATGGCCGTCGGCCCAGTTCCGCGTGCTCGGCGGCGCGATGGCCCGCGTGCCGGACGACGCGACCGCGTTCGCGCACCGCACGGAGCCGGATCATGGTGAACGTCGCGGCGCTCTTCGAGCAGGTCGAGGACCGCCCCACGATACGAAGCGTGGGTGCACGACGTTCGCGGACGAGATCCGCCAGGACGACCAGGGTGCGTACGTGAACTTCCTCGGGACGAAGGCGAGGAGCGGGTCCGCGACGCCTACCCGGGCGCGACGTGGGATCGCCTGCGCGAGATCAAGCGCCGCTACGACCCGGACAACCTCTTCCGCCTGAACCAGAACATCCCACCGGCGCTGAGGACGGACGGGCGCGGCGCCTCCGGCGCCGCGCCCCGCTCCGACCTGATCCCCAGTGCGAAGCGAGCTCGCCGGTCTCCAGCAGGGTCTTGAGGTCGCTGAGGACCTCAGCCCAGCCGCCGCCGGCTCCCGCGCTCTCCATGCTCGCCGCTCACGAACATCGCGAGACGAGGCGCCCCCTCGAGCTCGTGGATCAGCGTGAGCTTGCTGACGCCGGGCTGGATCTCGTCGATCTCGTAGGTGATGCGCGTGAAGCCTTCCGCCGCCGTGTCCTCGACGTCCATCAGCATCCGCCAGGTCTGCACGAGGCGCCGCGGCGGATCGGCCTCGATCACCTCGCCGTCGACGATCACGTCGGGACGTCGGACTCCCACCCATCTCGGCTCGCGCCTTCTTCATCGTCCTCGCTCGCGAACGCGCGGTAGCGGCCGCCCGGACGCAGGTCGAACTCGACGCGCCCCGCCGTACCCGTAGCGCTCACTCCACTCGGGCTTCGTGATCGCGTCCCAGATCGCCTGGGGCGTGGCCTTGATGTACACCCGGTAGACCTGCGTCGTGACGCCTCGTCTCGGTGTCTGTCGTCATGCCGTGTCCTCCTTCTCGAGCTCGTGCTTCAGGTCGGCCAGGGCCGAGACCTGAAGCTCCCGGTACTTGTCGATCCACCGGTCGTGGATCAGCCGGATCGGCACGGGGTTCAGGAAGTGGAGCTTCTCCCGGCCGGACCGGCGGGTGACCACGAGATCGGCGTCCTCGAGGATCCTCAGGTGCTTCATGACCCCGAAGCGCGTCATCTCCAACCCTGACTCGAGCTCGGTGAGCGTTCGGCCGTCACGCTCGAAGAGCCGGTCGAGCAGGAGGCGTCGCGTGGGGTCGGCGAGCGCCTTGAACACCCGATCGTCGTTGGTCATGGGAACGAGGATAGGTGACCAAATAGTCACATGTCAACATCGGACCCCCTCGACCGGCTCCGAGCCGTCCGGACCGCTCGGAGCTCCTCATCCTCGAGCTTCCACGCCGTCTTCGAGGAGCTCGCTCGCCAGCATCTCCATCAGGAGCCCGTCGTGGAACGTCCCGTCGGGTCCCCGCTCGTAGTCGCGCATGACGCCGACCCGCCGGAACCCGACCTTCTCGTAGGCGCGGATCGCGGCAGCGTTGTCGGCGGCCGGGTCGATCGTGAGGCGGTGATGACCTCGCTCCTCGATCAGGTGCCGAGCGAGGACCCGGACCGCCTCGCTGCCGAGGCCCTGGCCGTGCCGCGAGGTCGTCAGAAGAGGTCGATGCCGGCACTGCGGTACATCGGGTCCTCTTCCTCGCTCGAACTGGATCGCCCCGATCACCTCGCCGTCGACGTCGATCACGAACGTCTTCTCGTCCGGAGGAACTCCTCGAGCTCGCCTGCCTCGAGGTCACCCCACCGCCTCGCCACTTCAGGCTCATGCCGGATCGAGGTGACTCGCGGCACGTCATCGAGGGTGGCGGTTCGAAGGGTCAGGCGCGGACCGGCGAGGATCACCGCCCTACGGCCTGATGTTCTGGTTGAGCCGGAACATGTTGTCGGGGTCGAACGCGCGCTTCAATCCCACGAGCCGCTCGTACTTCACGTCCCCGTAGATCGAACGCACGACGTCGTCTCCGGACTCGACCATGTCGTTCACGTAATGACCCTCGGCCGTGAACGGGACGAGCGCATCCATCGTGACGCGACCCCAGTCCCTGTGGGCCTCGTCGAGCGACGGATCGTCCCACGCAGCCTCGACACCGAGCCAGAACGGCGCCCGTCGGCCGGTGAACGCCATGGCGTCTTCCGGGACGCGCGCGATCGCCCCGCCCTGCAGCCAGAGGCTGATCCCGCATTCGGCGCCCGGCGCATCGGCCACGCTCGCGAGCCCGGCATCGACATAGCGCGTCCGAAAGCTCCGACAGGAAGCCTCCCTTCATGTAGAAGCGCTTCCCCCAAGCCATGTCGCGTCGCCCGACGTCTGGACGTCGAGGTATCGGCGAGGCTCGACCGTGTCGACCGAAGGCCCGCAGGTCCCGCAACGGGCGGATCGCCTCGTCGGCCGCGTCCACATCGCCGCAGTGGGTGACGACCGATGGAGACGAACGGGCGGCCGGCGATCTCGGATGGGAACTCCGGGTCGGTGGGTCCCACGCCGAGGGCGTACGACAGCATCACCTCGTCCGGTGCCGACGGCGCGTACTCGCGCACGCGTTCAGCCACCTCGTGCGCTCGCTCGCCGGGGAACGCCAGCATCCCTTGGGTGATCGTCGGTGCCGAGCTCGTGGAGCCGGAACTCGAAGCCCGTGACGATGCCGAAGTTCGGCCCCGCTCCTCGTATGCCCCAGAACAGGTCGGGGTGCTCCTCGTCGCTCACGCGGAGCTGCTTCCCGTCGGCCGTCACCAGCTCGACGGCCGCCATGTTGTCGATCGAGAAGCCCCACCGTCGCTGGAGCCGGCCCATCCCACCTCCGAGCGTGAGTCCGGCGACGCCGGTGTGTCCCACCACGCCGACGGGACACGCGAGCCCGTGCTCCTGCGCGGCCTCGTCGAGCTCTCGGAGCAGCGACCCACCTCGGACGTACGCGATGCGGCGCTCGGGATCGACGCGAACGCCCCGCATCAGCGAAAGGTCGATCACGATCCCGTCGTCGCAGGTCGAGAAGCCGCCGACGCTGTGGCCGCCCGATCGGACCGCGATCGCCAGATCCTGGTCGCGCGCGAATCGGATCGAGCTGACCACGTCGTCGACGCCGTCGCAGCGCGCGACGATCGGCGGGCGACGATCGATCATCGCGTTCCACACGATCCGAGCCGCGTCGTAGCCCGCGCTGCCCGGGAGCACGATCTCTCCCTGGAAGGCCTCGCTGAACGATGCCAGCGCGGCCATCTGTACGCCGATGGTCGCCTCGCTCACGGCTCGTCAGGATGCCACACGGTGTCGACCGCGGGACCTGCGGCTCCCTCGTTCCCGTCGGAGCACGAGCATGATCGGCATGAGCACGAGCAGGACACCGAGTCCGGCGATCAGGAACACGATCCTCGGGCCGAGGTGACCTCGACCAGGAAGCCGCCGGCCGCGAACGCGAGCGCGTGCCCCGCGGGCGCCGCCGTGCCGACGAGGCCGAAGACGCGTCCGAGCATCTCCCGCGGCACCGACTGCTGGACCAGGGTGTCCATCGCCACCACCTCCACCGCGTTGCCCACACCGGCGATCGCCTGGCCGACGGCCACCAGGGCGATCAGCGGCGCGATCCCGGTGAGCACGGCCCCGATCCCGCCCGCGACCCAGCCGAGGAGGAAGACCGTGCCCGCCGCCGCGGCGGTCCCCTTCCACGAGAGCCCGAGCGAGCCGAGGAGCATCCCGACGCCGTACGCGCCCGTCACGAGCCCGTAGGCGAGCGGGCTGCCGCCGAGCGTGTCGCGCACCAGGAACACGAGCGCCACGTCGTCCAGGCCGGCGAACGCGACTCCGACGAACAGCGCGACGATCAGCGTGCGCACCACCCGGTTCCGCCAGGCGAACCGGAGCCCCTCCATGCCGACGGCGAGGAAGCCTCGGGGCTCCCGCGCCGTCGGCGGGCGCGCGGAGCGGCGGCAGACCCAGCAGGAACACCGCCGAGAGCACGAACGAGAGGGCGTTCGCGGCGAGGGCGCCGCGGAAGTCCAGCCACGTGACGAGCAGCCCGCCGAGGACGGGACCGGCCGCCACCTGGATGTTCAGGGACATCCCGATCCAGGCGTTCGCGCGCATCAGCTGCTCCGGCCGGACGAGCGCCGGCAGGGCGCTCCGTCCGGCCGGCGCGAACAGCGTGTCGAGCGCGGCCGCGAGGGCGACGAGCCCCAGCAGGACCGGGAACGACGGATCGAGCCAGGCGATCGTGCCGAAGATCGCGGCCTGGCCGAGGTCGCACGCGATCATCAGCGATCGCTGCTCGACCCGGTCCACGACGACGCCCGCGAGCGGTCCGAGGAATCGCGGGATCGCCGTCGCGAGCAGAAGCGCGCCGACGGAGGTGCCCGTGCCGCGGTCCTCCTGCACCATGAGGACGAGCGCGATCAGCGCGATCCCGTCGCCGACGTGCGACACGAGCCTCGCGAGGACGAGCCGACGGAACGGCCGGGACGTCCGGATCGGGTTGGCGACCGGGAGGGCGCTCACGGCTCCGACCCCTCAGGCCCCGGGGCATGCGGACATCGGGACCCGGAAGAACAGGGTGGCCGCGGTGAACGTCATCGAGCCCTCCGTGGGCCGATCGAGCGCCAGCTCGTCGAGCCGATGGAGGAACGCGTGGAGCGCCTCGGTCGCCGCCGTCGACGCCGTCGGCGTCGAGCTCGACCTCGCGTGTCGCGCGACACGTCGCGAGCGGTGTCGAACCGTTCGAGGGACGCCGCGTCCATCCTTCGGAGGATCTCGGTGACGTAGGCGCGGCTCATCGCTTGGCGGGTGCCGACGGGTGTGTCCGGCCCCTCGTCCACCCACAGATCGTGGGGTACCTCGAACAGGATCTCGGTGCCGCCGCGCCGTGTCCGTTCTCCGACGCGGAGCGCGATCCCCGCGCGCTCCAGCGAACGGAGGTGGTACTGGGCGGAGCCGAACCGGATCCCGAGGCGCCGGGCGAGCTCAGAAGCCGAGAGTGCCTCCGCGCGCAGCAGGTGCAGCATCCTGACGCGCGTCGGATGCGCCAGCGCTCGCATCGCCGAGAGACCCCCGACGCGGTGTGGCGGTCCGTCGTGGTCACGTGCAGGGGCCTTCGGAGCGGCGCTCATCAACCGGCACCATACAACATCTCTTGTAGGGTGGCCTCGCGCCTCCGACGGTCGTCGTTCTCCGGGATACGGCATGGTGGGACCGGAAGGGAGGAGCGACGGATGAGCGTATTCACAAAGGAAGAGATCACGTACCTGCAGGAGAACAAGCTCGGGCGCCTGGCCACCGCCGCCGCGGAGTGCCAGCCGCATGTGATCCCGGTGACCTACTTGTTCAACGAGGACGAGGACACCATCGATGTGGGTGGCCTGAACTTCGGTTCGGGCAAGAAGTGGCGAGACGTCTGGAGAACCCGAAGGTCGCGTTCCTGGTCGATGACGTGATCGGACCGCCCGGCGTGCCAGGGCGTGGAGACCCGTGGCAAGGCCGAGATCCACGAAACGGGTGGCGAGACGATCAACCCGCGGTTCCCGAACTTCGCCTCGCAGTTCATCCGGATCCGGCCGACTCGGATCGTCAGTTGGGGGATCGAGCAAGACGCCTCGGCGGACTCCGCCAAGGCGGGAGGGATCGACCACCACGCCCGCGACGTCGGGTAATCGCCGGCGCGTCGATTTGTCAACGGGCGGTGGTCCCCGCAAGAATCGACAAGTCCGTGACCCCCCGACAAGGAGGAGCATCGTGCGGCTTCGTCGTTCGCTCGCGCTCGTGATGGGATTGGTCCTGGCCTTGATGGTGCAGGGCATCGGGCAGTCCGCAACGAAGGAGCGAAACGAGGGCCGAAGCGGCCTCCGTGACACCGAGAGCACCTTGCCGGACGGCTTCGTACCGGCAGCGGTCCGAGCGCGGGCAGCTCGGCCGCTACTTCGTCGAGATGAACGCTGATTCGGTCGCCGACGTGATCCGCGAAGGGCGGCGACAAGGCGGGATCCAACAGCCGCAGCAGGAAGCGGCCACAGGCAGCTCTGCGCTCACAGGATCAGGCGCGATCGCCCAAGCGCGATCGCTCGGCGGGACGATCGTCTTCCGCTACCAGATGCTCCTGAACGGGTTCTCGGCGAAGCTCTCTGCCCAGGCCGCAGCAGCACTCGCGCGAGCGGTCCGACGTGCGCCTCCGTCCAGCCCGTGTCGATCGTGCAGAAGACGCTCGAGCACCAGCGTGCCGTTCATCGGCGCACCACAGGTGTGGAGCACCTTCGGCGTCCGCGGCGAAGGGCATGCAGGTCGCGGTCGTCGACACCGGCATCGACTACACGCACGCGTCCTTCGGTGGCGCCGGCACGGTCGCGGCCTACGAGGCGAACGACCCGACGTTCATCGAGACCGGACACCTTCCCGACCGAGAAGGTGATCGGCGGCTTCGACTTCGTCGGCGAGAACTACGACGTCCTGGACGCCGACACCTCCAACGACACGCCGACGACCCGACTTCGATCCCCTGGACGAGGACGGCCACGGGACCCACACCGCCAGCACCGTCGCCGGCATCGACGTCGCCGGGCCAGGTCGGCCAGGGCGTCGCGCCGGTGGCGCAAGCTCTACGCCTACAAGGTCTGGGACGTCGGCAACTCGACCGACGACGTGCTGGTGGCCGCCTACGAGCGGGCGGTCGACCCCAACCAGGACGGCAACGTCAGCGACGCAGTGGACGTCCTGTCCTTCTCGGGTGGCGTCGAGCTACGGCAACGCTGAACTCGCTCGAGGCGCAAGGCGGCGCAGCGCGTCGTCGACGTCGGCACCGTGTTCGTGGCCTCGGCAGGGAACGAGGGGAACCAGGCGGCCGGCGGATCTCCCTACATCCTCGGCACGCCGGCCTCGGCTCGCGGCGTGGTCGGCGGTCGCAGCATCGATCGACGAGTTCGTCGCCCTGCAGCTCGCGATCAACAGCTCGTCCGACGGCACGATCCCGACGCTCCCGGACGACGGGCTGACCGTGCACCAGGACTGGTCGCCGGACCTTCCGCCCGGCGGCATCACCGCGGACCTGTTCGACGGTCGGGCGGTCGACCCCGCGAGCACCGATCCGGCGCGATGCGATGTTCTGCACCCCCCTGCCGGCGGGCTCTCTGACCGGCCAGACGGTCCTGGTCTTCAAGGGATCGACCGGCGCGGGCGACTGCGACGGCACGACCAAGGTCTTCAAGCGCAGGAGGCGGGTGCCACCTCGGTGATCCTCGTGTCCTCGTTCGGCGGGCTCCCATTCGGCCTCGGACCTGGGGAGCACGTCGACGAGATCACGATCCCTGCTCTGATGGTCTCGGGTGCCGACGGCGGAGTGCGTCCTGGAGGAGATCAGCCCCAACGCGCCGGCGGCCTACAACGAGGGCACCGTCAACGCGACGATCAGCGACGTGCCGGCGGTCATCCCCGGCTTCGACGACGCGATGACCGACTTCACGTCCGAGGGACCGGCACGGCTCACGAGCGACCTGAAGCCCGACATCTCCGCGCCCGGCTTCAACATCGCCGCCGCAGCCGTGGGGACCGGGAACGAGGCGATCGAGCTGTCGGGCACCTCGATGGCGGCGCCGCACGTCTCGGGCGTCGCGACGCTGCTCCGACAGCTCCACCCGAGCTGGACGCCGGCGCAGATCAAGGGCGTCGCTGATGAACCAGGCCAACCGAGACATGAAGAACAACGACCTCACCACACCGGTGTCGGCCACGGTGATGGGCGCCGGCCGGGTGGACGCCTTCGAGTCCGCGCGGGCCGCTCGGTCGCGTCGCCGGGGAGCCTGTCGTTCGGCTTCGCCCCGACGCCGACGACCTGGTCGGAGGTCCGGAGCTTCGCGTCGAGAACTTCGAGAACCGGCGGCACGCGTACACCGTCACGGCCGACGACCGGTACTTCGACTTCGATCCCGCAGTGACCAGCGCTGGAGATCTCGCTGAACGGCACGACCTTCGGGTCGAGCCAGTCGTTCACGCTGAGACGGAGGCGGGCAGCAGCAGGTCTGGGTGCGGCTGACGGTGGACCCGAGCGCCGATCTCCGAGGCCGAGCAGGAGTTCGGGTGGTACTACTTCCACCCGAACATGGACGGCACCGTCCAGGTCGCCCAGAGCGGCGGGCCGGCCGACGTCCTCCAGGCTCCCGTGGCACGTGGCCCCGCTCGCGACGTCGGACAACGGGCTGTCGGCAGACGTCGCTCGATCTCACCGGCGGGCCCGGCGACGATGGAGCTGACCGAAGGGTCGGCGGCGGGAGTCTCCTACGCCGACCTGTACCTGCTGGGGGCGACCGACCCGGCCGGGAGCCGCGGCGAGGAAGACCTCGTCGCGGTCGGCGCTCGGTCGTTCACCGGCAGCACGATCGACGGGACGGCCGAGGGACGTCCCGACGGGCGTGGACGAGCTCGCCGGCATCGACTGGCTCACGTTCCTCACGAACGCGGACGAGCCGACCGAACCGGTCGAGTTCGGCGTGCAGACCTGGGGCGTCCACAACACCACGGAGACGCTCGAGGTCGACGTCTTGATCGACGCCGGC
Source organism: uncultured Actinomycetota bacterium (assembly GCA_963778505.1). Classification (GTDB taxonomy): domain Bacteria; phylum Actinomycetota; class UBA4738; order UBA4738; family HRBIN12; genus JAJNBA01. The sequence goes on from CAVZUH010000002.1 coordinate 421,908, forward strand.
GCCGACGGCGTGTTCGCGGATGCGGACCTCCAGGCCGACTACCTGGTCGCGAAGCTTCCGGGGCCCGGCGGCCAGGTCTGCGTCTTCGACCTGTCGCTGCCGGACCCGTTCGACGACTGCGCCGCCCTGTACTTCGCCGACTACAGCAACTTCAACAGCAACCTCGTCGGACTGGTGGTGGATGCGGCGGCGATCGGGCTTACCGACAACGCGCCCGAGCTCGCGTACCACGTCGAGGCGTGCACCGGGACGTTCTCGGGCGACGTGCCGGGTCTGATCTGCGACTCGGCGGGCGAGATCGACGACGGCACGGGCACCTGGAACCTGACGTTCGAACGCGATCGATCCCGCCCTGGTGATCGACCCGCTCGTCTGCAAGGGGTTCTGGGACGGCGGCGACTGCGACGCCACCACGCCGATCACGGTCGACGTCGGATCCGCGGCGCCGGGCGACAACCCGTCGATCCTGGCCCTGTTCCCGAACGACCGGCCGCACCGCACGGCCACGGTCGTCGAGACGACGACGTAGCAACCGAGGGTGGTGGTCCGGGAACGGCCTTCGGCCGTTCCCGGGCCCGCCGCCCATCTTCAGGCGGGCTGTCAGGGTTCAGCGGGGTAACGGAGCGGGCGAGCGCCCGCGCTACACGAGATGCCGGGCGAGGAGCCCTCTGACTTCGTGGTCGACGTAGGTCGCCGCGGCGTTCGACGGCTCCTTCTCGATATCGGAAGTCGCCCGGAGCGAGTGGCCGAGTCCTTTCACCTTCTTCAGCGAGACATCGTTCGGCCGTTTCCACTCCTTCGCGAACGCCTGCTCGAGCTCCTCTGAGCTCCGGACGAAAGCTTCGTCGTCGTCCTCCCCCTGGAGGATGAGGACCCCGGGCTGACCGCCCCTCGACGCGATCTCGCCGGCGCGCCGGACGAAGTCGAGCTCGTCCGCCTTCTCATTGCTCTCATCGGACCACTCGTACTTCATGTCGAAGGCGCGCTCCCCTGCCTCGATCGCCGCTCGGGCCGTCGAGACGGGATTGATGAGCGCGACCGCATCGGCATGCACGTCGGAGTCGACGAGCGCCTTCAGGATCGCGCCCGCACCCGCGGAGGTCCCCACCAGAGCGACTTTCGCGTTCTCGCTGATGCCGAGCTGCCGCCGAAGCTCGTCGATCGCGGCGGGGAGCTCGTCGGCCGCCTGCTCCATCACCGGCGCCTGGAGGTTCAGCAAGGCATCCTCGGAGGCCAGGCGCATGATCTCCTCCTGCCCGCCCTTCGGTGCTCGCTTCCCGGACATCGGGAGACCGAGGTAGACCCGCCACGCGGGTAGATCCTGGAGGGGCAGAGTGGCGGCCATCGTCTCTTCGCTGTTGGGCTGATCGAGGCCGTGGAGAACCGCGACGAGTCCTGGGTTCTCGGTGCCTTCGGGAGGTGGAACCGCGAGGTAGGGAACGCCGCCGGCTGTTCCCGTGCGCCGCTCGCTCACACCGTCACCCTACTCGGGGGAGCTCGAGGTGCATCATCTCCATCGGGAGCCCCCGCCTGGCTCGATCCCGGGATCAGAACATCGGTTGTCGTTCTCGGCCGTCTCGGGAACGGGCTGCAACACTTCCTAGTGCTCGACGATCTTGCCGTCCTCAAAGCGGAGATGTCGACCGTTTCCGTGTTCGTCCTCGGGTCACTCATCGTGGGCTCCTCCCTGGTGGACTCGGACTCTGGGTGGAACCCGCCCGACGAGAGCCTTTCCCGGCCGTCCGGATGGGTTCTACAGAGCCCGCATCCGATTGTTGCGAGGCTGGTGCTCCACCTCGGCCAGACCGAGGACCTCCAGGACCGGCGGCACGTAGTTCCCGAAACGACCGCGGAGTCCCTTCTTCAGGCCGTACCAGCCACCGACGGGGTTCTCTGACGATCGCGCCCACGCCTCGACGGTGCCCTCCTTGGCCGGCTTCTGCTCGTCGGCATTGCCGAGTGGCATCCAATCGCCATGCGCCTTCAGCATGTCGTGCAGGTCCTCGATCGCCTGCAGGTGATAGCGGAGCTCGGTCTTGCCGACTCGGCAGACGAGCGCGGGCGGATCCGCGTCAGGATCCCGATGCATCTCGAACTCCGACTGTCCACTCGGCGTCTGCAGCACCCACGGATCCTCGGGGCTGCCGCTTCCCTTCGCCATGCTCGCTCCTTCCTCGAACCGACACAGGTGAGGAATCTTCGCACGGGCCAGTGAGGCTCGTAGGCCCGATGCGAGGAGGAGGAGCGGGGGCACTGGCGCCATAATCGAGCCGTGAGGAGTAGGAGAACCTCGGTCGCGCGTGCGGTCCTGGCGTTCACGATCACGGGGCTGGTGGTGCTCATCCTCGTTGGCGTGGCCGGCGTACTCGTCATGCGCCGCCTCGGGACCGCCGAGGCACTGCGTCAAGCCGAGCGGATCGCGCTGGTGGCCGGGCAAGGAGTGGTCGAGCCTCGGCTCACCGAAGGGATCATGAGGGGCGACTCGTCCAGCCTCCTCACGATCGACGAGGTCGTGAGCGGGGGTGTCCTTCGAGGTCCCATCGCACGCGTGACCATCAGGGATCCAGACGGTCGAGTGCTGTACGCCGACGACCCCGGCCTGATCGGCTCGACGTTCGCGCTCGGCGCATCCGAACGCGAAGCGCTCGCCACGGGAGACGCCGTCACCAGCGAAGGGACCGCCGACGACCTGGAGAGTCGTTTCGAGAGTGAACTCGGTCCGCTCCTCGAGGTCTCGCTTCCGGTGAGCACCCAGGGCGGTCGAAAGCTCCTGTTCCAGGCCTACCTCTCGCTCGATTCGGTGACCGCGAGCGCGGAGCAACTGTGGAGCGCGTTCCTTCCGGTCCTGGCCGTGGCTCTGCTCGCCCTCGCCCTGCTGCAGATCCCGCTCGCGCTCCGGCTGGCGCGACAGGTGCGGGCGTCACAGCAGGAGCGGGAGCTCCTGCTGCGACGCGCGATCGAGTCCTCGGACCTCGAGCGACGACGGATCGCGGGCGATCTCCACGACGGGCCCGTCCAGCAGCTCGCCGGGCTCTCCATGTCGCTCGCGGCCGCCGCCGGCTCCGTCGGGCCGACGGATCCGTCGGCGGGACCGCTCCGCGACGCGGCCTCGGCGATGCGCGGGAGCGTCCGCCTGCTCCGCTCGGCGCTCATGGGCATCTATCCGGCCAACGTGCAACGCGCGGGTCTTGGGGTGGCGCTCGCCGACCTCGCGGCGCCGCTGACCGAGCAAGGGATCTCCGCGGACGTCGACGTCCCGCCGGACCTGAACCTCCCGCCGGAGGTGGAGTCCCTCCTGTTCCGTGCCTCGCGCGAGGCGTTCCGCAACGTCGAGCGACACGCGCAGGCGAAACGGGTCAGCCTGCGCGTGCGTGCGGAGAACGGTCTCGTCCGCCTCGAGGTGGAGGACGACGGGATCGGATTCGCTTCCGAGCGGAGCGAGCCGAGCCGTGCGGACGGGCACATCGGCCTGCCCCTCCTGCGAGACATCGCGGGTGACGCGGGCGGGACCCTCGACATCGACTCCGCCGAGGGACGAGGGACCAGGGTCCGGTTGGAAGTCCCTCTCCGATGATCAGCCTGGTGATCGCAGACGACCACCGCGTCGTGAGGACCGGGCTCGAGCAGCTCGTCGGGACGTTCGACGACGTGGAGGTCGTCGGAGCCGGTGCCAACGGAGAGGAGGCGGTCGATATCTGCGCCGCCGCCCGGCCCAACGTGGCATTGATCGACCTCGAGATGCCGATCCTCGACGGGATCGAAGCAACACGGCGCATCCGAGGGGTCTCACCCGCGACCAATGTCATCGTCTTCACGTCGTTCTCGGATCGGGAACGGATCCTCGGCGCACTCGATGCCGGCGCGGTCGGATACCTGCTCAAGGACGCCGAACCCGAGGAGATCCATCGTGGCGATCCGGGCTGCGATGCGCGGCGAGGCTCCGCTCGCCCCGAAGGCGGCCGCAGCCCTCCTCGCCGCGCGATCGGTCGCGAGTCCCTCGCACGATCTGACGGAGCGAGAACGCGAGGTCCTGCGACTCGTCACGAGCTGGTCTGGCGAACAAGCAGATCGCACGCAGGCTGGGCATCAGCGAGAAGACGGTGAAGGGGCATCTCACCCACGTGTTCCAGGCGATCGGCGTCACGGATCGCACGCAGGCGGCGCTGTGGGCCGAGCGGAACGGTCTCTCCGGAGAGCGCGGTGACTAGTCCGATCGGCCCGCCTGGTCGCGCGACCGAAGTCCCGTTGTGCGACCCGACCGCGAGAGGCACGCTTGCCCGTGCCATGCAACCTCGACGTGATCGGCGGCGCGTGTGCGTGCCCTGTGCGCCTTGCCCTCATCTCACTCGTGGTCATCACCGGCCCGGTCGCTGCCCTCGAGGTCGCGACCGTACGGCAGGGCGCCTGCAGCGGGCCGAGCGGATGGAGATTGTCCGTGGCCCGTGACGGGGGCTCTCTGAGCGTGAGGCTCGCGGTCCGCGGAGGCAGGGCGGGACAGCGGTGGAACGTCTTCATGGACCACAACGGCAACGGCTTCTTCGCCGGCCACCGGATCTCCCGGTCAAGGGGGTTCTGGGAAGTGCGCCGGCGCGTCGCCAACCTCGCCGGGCATCGACACGATCCGATTCGGCGCCCACAACGTCGCCACGGGCGAGACCTGCCGCGGACGAGCCTCCGCCTGAGGCGGGTCGCATGACGAAGGTCCCCTTGTGACGCGGACCGTCCCGCTGGCAGCGCTCGCGAAAGGCGTCCGGATCGGACCGGACCCGACGACGGGAAGGGGACGGGATGAGCAGAGGATGGCGTCCGTACCGTCAGTACGACGATCACGACCCTCGCGATCGTCGGGCCTACTGGCGGCGACCGCCCGCGGCTGCACACTCACGCTCCGCCACACGGATGGTCGTGGCCCGGGGATCGTGTAGCGGCGACAGCCATTGGAGGCTGATGCTCGTCAAGGGCCACCACCGGATCGGGGTCGGATTCAGGGTCGTGCAGGGCGTCGAGGGCAACATCTGGCGCGTGAAGATCGCGCACGAACCGACACACGATCTTCCGCGCACTCCAGGCGACCCACGGCGAGCACGGCTCCTTCGCGGTGAGCGACCTGGACGCGGAACACGCGGGGCCTGGACTTCTTCCGGGCTCGAGCGCGGAATCTAGCGACCGACGAGATCTGTCTCGGCCGAGCCGTGATCTAGCGCACCCCGACGAAACCCTGTGCGCCGTCGCGCGGGCGAACTTCCCCCGCGACGGCGCACATGGCGATCGGTCTCACTCGGCGCGATCGGGCTCCTCGAGTCATGGGTCATCGCGTGAGCGGCCCGATCCTCCGACCGGCGGCGGAGTCCTCGATCAGCGTCGCGAGACGACGTTCGCGGGTCTCCTCCCGCTTGGCCGTCATGACCCAGCGGATCGTGGCCTGCCGGTACCACTTCGGCCTGCGCCTCGAAGAACGCCCACGCCTTCTTCTTCGCGCGGAAACGCTTCTCGAAGGCGGGGTCGAGGACCGCCTTCGTCGCGCTGCTCGTAGGAGTAGATGCCGGATCGATCCTCGCGACGTGCTTCGAACGCGCTCCGTCCGGCGGGGCGCATGCGACGCTCTCGCGTGAGCGACAGCGACACGCTCGATGTTCACCGCGCTCCAGATGCTTCCGAGCCCGGCGTGGTGTGAACCGGATCATGTACCGCTCGTCGTCGATGCTCTTGCGCACGCCGTCGATCCACCCGAAGCAGAGCGCTTCGTCCACCGACTCCGGCCACGTCATGCTCGGCTTGCCGGACGCCTTCTTGTAGTAGCCGACCCAGAGCTCGCGTCTCGCTGTCGTGATGTTGCTCGAGCCAACGCACGGAAGTCCTCCGGCCGTTCGAAGGTTGTGGGTTGCATGACCTCGAGTTTCCCATCCCGTCCCGCATCGGTTCCGCCTGCGTCGGCGCCGGGGCCCTATGCTGACCGGCATGCAGTGCGATTTCTGCGGCCACCCCCTGCCCGATGGCGCCCGCTTCTGTCCCAACTGCGGCACGCCCGTGTCGCCACGACGCTCGGGACCGAGGAGCGGAAGATGGTGACGGTCCTGTTCGCAGATCTCGTCGACTCGACCGGCCTCGCACAACGCTGGATCCCGAGCGAGCTCGCGAGGTCCTCGGAGGGTTCTTCGATGCGGCGAGCGAGGAGCTGCGCGCGCTCCGCGGCCACCCCGAGAAGTTCATCGGCGACGCCGTGATGGCGGTGTTCGGCCTTCCCCACGTCAGCGAGGACGACGCGGTGCGAGCCGTCCGCGCCGGCCTCGCGATCCGCGACCGGATGCACCGGCTCCAGCAGTCGCTCGGTCTCGACGAGCCGCTCGAGGTCCGCGTGGGGATCGAGACGGGTGAGGCTGCGACCGGCGTCGGACCCACGGGGCAGCTGCTCGTCACCGGGCAGGTGGTCAACGCCGCGGCCCGCCTGCAGACCGCGGCTCAGCCGGGCGAGGTGCTCATGGGCGCCACCACGCACGCTCTGACCGAGGACGCGGTCTCGTTCGGTCCCAAGCAGGAGGTCGAGGCGAAGGGGTTCGCGGGCGCGCTGACGGCGTACCCGGTGGAAGCGCTCACCACTCGTTCGGCTCGGCGCACGATCCCGTTCGTGGGACGGTCGAACGAGCTGGACATCCTCCGCGGCAGCGTCGCGCGGGTGAACGCGACGTCCAGCCCGCTCCTCGTCTCGATCTTGGGGGAGCCGGGCGTCGGCAAGTCCCGTCTCGCCGACGAGCTGGTCGCCGGCCTCGACGTCGGACGTCACCGTCCTGCGGGGACGCGCGCAGGCCTACGGCGACACCACGACGTTCGCTCCGGTGACCGCGATCGTTCGCGAGATCGCCGGCATCGAGGACGAGATGGCTGCCCGAGGAAGCGATGCGCCGGCTCCAGGAGGTCGTCGACGGCTGCTGCGATCCGAGCGAGGCGGAGCGGATCGCCGGGCGACTCGGACTCACGATCGGACTCGGCGCTCCGAAGCGTGAGGAATCGGTCTTCGTCCAAGACGTGCAGGGCGGGTTCGTGTCGTTGGTCGAAGGCCTCGCCTCTCACGGCCCCGTGGTACTCGTGTTCGAAGACGTCCATGCGCTCCGTCCCCCCATGCTCGATCTGATCGAACGGATGGCGAGGACGACGAAGCACGCCCCTCAGCGGGCGCTCACGATCGCACTCGGGCGGCAAGAGCTCCTCGAGGAGCGTCCCGCGTGGGGGTCAGGTGCCGTGAACGCCGTGACGCTCCGCCTGGACCCGCTGCCCGAGCGGCGAGGCTCTCGAGTTGGTGCGCGAGGCGGCCGGCGGCCGGATCGGCGATGCCGAAGCCGCCGAGATCGCCGACCGGACCGGCGGCAACCCGTTCTTCATCGTCGAGACGACGGGGATGGTGCTTCGAGCCCGGCAGGACGGAGCGTCCGGTTCGGGGCGGACGCTCCCCCCGACGGTCCAGGCGGTCGTGGCCGCCCGCCTGGACAGCCTGCGTCATCGGTTGCGCGACCTCGCCCGGCGCGCGTCCGTCTTCATCTACTCCTTCGACCTGGAGGAACTGGCGACGGTGTCGGAGGTCGACGCGGACGAGATCCACGGCCTGGAGGAAGCCGAGATCCTCGTCCGCGACGACGCGGGGCAGGGCGCCGCGCTGGCGGTTCCGACACGAGACCGTCCGCGAGGTCGCCTACGCGAGCCTGCCGAAACGCGAGCGGCTGAGCCTGCACGAGCAGATCGCGGACGCGCTGATGGAATCGGGTCACCGCTCGTACGCCGCGGACCATCTGGAGCGCGCCGCGCTGGCCTCACTCGATCTCGACGCGGCGGATCGCCGGCTGCCGGACCGCGCGGTCGACGCCCTGATCATGGCCGGCGACCGCGCCCGCCGACGGATGGAGAGCCGTTCGGCCGTGGACTACTACGCGCGGGCGCTCGCGCTGGCAGGTCCGGAGAGCTCTTGGGGGGCACGGGAAGCTCGCGCGCTGGCGGGGACCGGAGAAGCGCACTACTGGCTCGGCGAGTATCCCGCCGCGAGTCAGACGTTGGCGCGGGCCATCGAGCTCGGGGAGAAGTTCGACGATGCCTGGACGCTGGCCCTCGCGCTCCGCTACCAGGGCGACATCGCGATCAACGTCGATGGTGACCTCGACAAGGCCGAGCAGCTTCTGGCCGACTCGCTCGCCGCGGCCGGGGAGCTCGACGACGCATGGGCGATGTCGAGGTCCCTGTTGTTCGCAGGATGGGTGCCGTGGACGCGAGAAGACTTCGAGGAGGCGGACGAGATCTGGCACCGTGCGCTCGCGCTGGCCGAAGAGCACGACGACACGTGGGCGCGCGTCCGGGCGCTGACCGCACTATCCATCAACCTCGCGCAGCAGAACATGACCGAGGAAGCCGCTCGCCTGATCGAGCAGGCGAGGGAGCTCGCCGACGAGATGGGCGACCGGTTCAGCGTCGCCGTCACGATGGTCCAGCGCGGACGGCTCGACGAGGATCTCGGGAACCACGAGGAGGCGATCTCACGGTTCGATGAGGCGATCGAGATCTTCAAGGAGCTCGGCGCCCGCTGGGAGATGGCCGATGCACTCGCCGAGCGCGGGATCTGCTACCGCGACCTCGGACGCCTGGACGAGGGCGAGGAGGACCTGAAGAGTGCGATCCGGATCTCCGACCGAGCTCGGGGAGCAGCAGATCGCGGGGTGGGCGAGGCCGCGCACTCGACCGCCTCGCCCAGATCCGCGCCGAGAACGCCCATGAACAGGTCACGGGCGGCTGACCCGGGCCCACCGCACCGTCACAGCAGCGAGGACTGACCCCGGGTCGCCTTGCGTCCCCTCGACCGGCCCATCGCAGGCTCGTCGTCAGACGGATGCTCAACGAGTGCGACGACGCGAGCCGACATGAAACGCCCGGTCCTGACCGCCTTGCCGCCGCGGGTGACCTCGGCGACCTCCACGACCCCTCGCCCCGTAGAGACCTCGACGCGGCGCCCCGCGCGGGTCGCCTCGATCTCGTAGGTCTGGACGCCGTTGCCGATGTCCACCACGATCTCGACACGGTCGCCCCTCATGTCGTGCATGATAGGCGCCTCCTCTCATCCGATGCGCGGGAGGTCTTTCGCCGATGCGGTTTCCGAGGGCGGCATCCGGACGAGAAGCGGGAAACGAGTGCTTCGAGAAGGAGGGATGAGTGCGCGCCATCCACATCGGCACGAGCGGTTGGCAGTACGACGACTGGCGCGGACCCTTCTACCCGCAGGACTTGCCGCAGCGGAAGTGGCTCGAGTTCTACTCGAGCCGATTCCGGACGGTCGAGGTGAACAACTCCTTCTATCGGCTGCCGGAGCCCGAGACGTTCCAACGATGGCGGGAGCAGACGCCGGCCGGGTTCGTCGTCGCGGTGAAAGCGAGCCGATTCATCACGCACATGAAGCGGTTACTGGATCCCGAGGAGCCGGTGGCGCTGCTCTGGGAGCGAGCGAGCGGCCTCGGAGACCGGCTCGGCCCGGTGCTGTTCCAGCTCCCGCCCCGGTTCCCGGTGGAGGTGGAGCGGCTGCGCCGACTCGTGTCGGCGCTCCCGAGGGGGATGCGCCCTGCCTTCGAATTCAGGGATCCGTCCTGGTACACCGACGAGGTCTTCCTGCTGCTCGACGGCGCAGGCGCCGCCCTCGTCTGGCCCGACCGACCAGGAGTACGACCCACGCTGCCTGCGCTCGGCGGATGGCTCTACGTCCGCTTCCACCAAGGGACGGCTCGCGGACCCGACTATCGGCGCGACAAGCTCCGGCGGTGGGCGTCGCGGATCGCGGCGGCGAACGCCGAGGAAGCGTTCATCTACTTCAACAACGACCAGACCGGCGCCGCGATCCGCGACGCCCGCACGATGATCGAGCTCCTCGGCGAGGGAGGATGACCGTGGAGCCACGAAGGATCGACCTCGATGCGCTCCTCAACGCGCACGCGTTCATGCGCGTCGAGCGCCCTCCCCAGCTGTGGGAGGTGGACGTCGATGACGAACCGTTCATCCGGATGCTGGGAGAGTTGATCGTCGTGGGTCTCCTCCATCACGACGTGCTCGCGGAGCTGACACTGAATGCCTCCAACGTGACGGTGGGCGACGAGGGGCCGGTCGGGGTCGACGCCGGGGACTACGTCGCGATCTCGATCAAGGGACCAGGCGCTTGGGAGCCGGACGCGAGGTGGACCCCGGCGTCCACGGAACCCTTCTGGAGTCCCGACCTCGATGCCGCGGTCCGGGCCGCTTCTGCGTCGTTCGCCTACCGTCGGCGGCTCGGTGACGACGAGGGCTCGATCACGGTCTTCGTCCCTCGATCGGGCGCGTAGCATGTCCAGCATGGCCGCGACCTCCACGATGCTGCCCCTCGGCACGACGGCGCCCGATTTCGCGCTCGCAGACGTCGCCTCCGGTCGAACGGTGACGCTCCACGACTTCGGCGACCAGAAGGCGCTGCTGGTCATGTTCATCTGCCGCCACTGCCCCTACGTCGCACACGTCCGTCCCGCGATCGCGGCGCTCGCGCGCGAGCACGTCGGATCCGGGCTGGGGATCGTCGCGATCAGCGCCAACGACCCCGGTGCGTATCCGGAGGACGCTCCCGAGAGGCTCGCGGCTGAGGTCGTCGAAGCCGGTTACACGTTCCCCTACCTCTTCGACGAGACGCAGGAGGTCGCGAAGGCGTACACGGCCGCGTGCACGCCGGACTTCTTCCTCTTCGATGCCGACCGCCTGCTCGCCTACCGAGGGCAGTTCGACGCGAGCCGTCCCGGGAACGGCGTGCCGGTCACCGGAGAAGACCTCCGAGCGGCGATCGACGCCGTGCTCGAGGAGCGGCCCGTCTCTGAGGACCAGCGTCCGAGCGTCGGCTGCAGCATCAAGTGGCGTCCGGGGAACGAACCGGACCCCCGGTGATTCACTCCGTCGGACAGCCGCAGTTCTCGATCCAGACGAGCCGACAGCGAAGATCGAGCATCGGAGAAGCATCGACTTGAAGCCGTCGGCTACGCCCGATGGCGAGGGTGTGCGAGCCGGCCGGGCCGGGTACGTGATCAGGGAGCCGACCGGAGGAGGCGAGTCATGACGAACACCGAGCGATCCGAGCCCGACCCGATGGACATCGGCCAGGCCGAGGAGGCCCAACTGGCCGACGAGGAGGTCGGACAGGGAAACGCTGCGCGGGCCGACAAGCCCGATGAGGACAAGGCCGAGGACGAGCTCGAGGCGCTCGACGGAGGAGCCGAGACGATGGCCGACCTCGACGAGGAAGCCGGCCAGGCGAACCGGCCCGGCAACGGAACGACCGCCCGTCTGATCTGAGGGAACCTCTCTCGCATCGCGGAGCCTTGATCTCTGCTGCTTTCGCGCATCCTCGATATCGTCGGTCCATGCGCTTCGCGCCGACGGACGTGGGGTTCATCGCGGATCCGTATCGCGAGTACGCGGAGCTCAGCGCATCTCGCGCCCGTCGTCTACGACGAGGCGACCGATCACTGGCTGATCTCCCGATACCGAGACGTCGATGCCCTCCTGCGAGACCGCAGGTTCGGTCGCACCTACCTGCACATGGCGACCCACGAGGAGATGGATCGGCCGGCCCCGCCGGACTGGCACGCGCCGTTCTGGCACCTGATCAACGCCGGCATCCTCGACATGGAGCCACCCGACCACACCCGCGTGCGCAAGCTCGTGTCGAAGGCATTCACGCCGAGATTCGTCGAGGCGCTACGGCCCCGAGTGCAGTCGATCTTCGACGGGCTGCTCGACGAGGTCACGGGTGTCGGTGAGTTCGACATGCTGCCCACCCTCGCCGAGCCGCTACCGGTCACCGTGATCGCCGAGATGCTCGGCGTCCCGTCGGCCGACCATCACCTGCTCAGGCCGTGGTCCGCCGACATCGTGAAGATGTACGAGCTGCACCCTTCGAAGACGGCGCAGCAAGACGCGGTCCGGGCGAGCGTCGAGTTCTCCGATTATCTGCGAGGGCTCGCCCGCGAACGGCGCCGGCGTCCCGGTGACGACCTGATCTCGGGGCTCGTCCATGTGATCGAACAGGGAGAGATGCTGACCGAGGACGAGCTCGTGGGCACGTGCGTGCTGCTCCTCAATGCCGGGCACGAAGCGACGGTGAACTCCACGCTGCTGGGCTGGTGGGCACTCTTCCGGCATCCGGATCGCCTGAAGGAGCTCCGAGCCGACCCGTCCCTGTTGCCGACCGCGATCGAGGAGCTCCTGCGGTTCCAGACGCCGCTCCCGATGTTCGAGCGATGGGTCCTCGAACCCTTCGAGCTCCACGGGGTCGCGATCCCGCAGGGAGCCGAGCTCGGGCTGCTGTTCGACTCCGCGAACCGCGACCCCGAGGTCTTCGAGGATCCGGACGAGCTCCGTCTGGATCGCCGGCCGAACCCGCATCTCACGTTCGGCGCCGGGATCCACTTCTGCCTCGGGCGCGCCCCTCGGCAGGATGGAGCTGCAGATCTCGTTCGGGACGTTGCTGGAACGATTCCCCGACCTGCAGCTCGTCGAGGAGCCGGCGTTCAGGCCCAACTACATCATCCGGGGGCTGGAGGGCCTCCGCGTCAGTCCGTAGACCGATGCGCCAAAGGAAGGAGCACACCGGTTGAGCGACGAAAGGTATGAGCGGGGTCGGGAGCGGTTCCTCGAGGTGCACGACGAGAAGGCGCTCGCCGCGGTCGAGGGTCTCGGGGAACTCGGACGCGCTATCGTCGAGTTCGCGTACGGAGAGGTGTACTCGCGGCCGGGGCTCACGCTCCGAGACCGCGAGATCGCGGCCGTCGCCGCGCTGGTGGCGACCGGTCGGTCCTCGCAGATCCCGCAGCACCTTCGCGCCTCACTGAAAGCCGGACTCACGCCGGACGAGCTGCGCGAGATCATCCTGCAGACGGCGACGATCGCGGGCTTCCCCCCGGCGATGAACGCGATGTCGACGCTGCAGACCGTCTTGGGCGGCCGAGGCAAGACCTGATCCCGTCCCAGGTCAGTCGGGCCGGGCCGGCACGACGCCATCGCTGGGGAACGCCTCCTCGGCCGCCAGCCGGACCCGTTCGTACTCGAGGACCCTTCCCCAGGGCACGTGGACCTTCTTCAGATGGATCGTCGCGGTCTCGACGTTCAAGGCCTCCACCACGAGGAAGTCCGCCGTCCACGGTCCCGGCTCGAACCGATCGGTTCGCACCCGCAGCGTCTCACCCGCCTCGGAGCCGTCGTCGATCCAGGCGCGGATCTCCATATGCGCCCCGAGCTCAGGCTCGCCGAGTGGCTGGATCACGTCGCGCGCGTATCGGACGACCCGATGCCACGGGATGAAGGTCGTCTCGTACATCGTGATCCCGCGGTCGGTCGCCCCGAACGACTCGATCGGCACCTCGTGGATCGTGATGCGTCCTCCCGGATCGGCGAGATGGACGCGATAGACAGCACTCTCGCCGGCGCTCATGACGTGCGAAGCCTAACCCTCGGCGGTGGGGGCGACTCAGGTCGAGTCCTCATCGAGCCGGAAGACCGTGTTCGAGAGGAAGTCCACGGTCCACAGGTTGCCGGCGGCGGGGATGGGCCCGAAGCCGACCAGGTCGATCTGGTCCACGACCTCCCCAGTGCCGGAGTCCAGCCGGAAGATCGTCCCGTTGTTCCCGGAGATCCAGTACGAGTCTCCGATCACGACGCCTCCGAACAGGGAGCCGTCCACAGGGAGTCGGTCCCGGACCCGCCCCGTTCGGAGATCCACGCGCAGCACGTTCCCCTCGAAGGAGCTCGAGACCCACAGGAGGTTCCCGCCGATCGCGAGCCCTTCCGGTTCGAAGGACTCGAGCTTGATCCGCTCGACGATCGAGTCGCTCGCGGGGTCGATCCGAACGAGTTCGCTCCTTCCCGCGATCGTCCAGATCTGGTCGCCGTCGACCGCAAGCCCACCCAGCGGTCCCTCGACCTCGACCCTGGCCACGACCCGCCTCGAGTCGGGATCGATCTGCACCACCTGTTCGGCCTGACCCGCGACGCCCCAGAGACCCGAGGGGGTCGACGTGACACCGAAGACCCCGCCGGGGATCCGGATCCGGTCGATCACCTCGCCGCGCGCCGGATCGAAGGCGACGAGGGTTCCGGCGTTCGGCGTCTCGACCCAGAGCGTGCCGTCGCGCTCGACCATGCCGCATGGACGCCCGGGCATCCGGTAGGTCTCGAGAACCTCGTTCGTCGCGGGGTCGATCTCGATCAGCTCGTTGCCGTCGAACGCGGTGACCCAGACGTGGCCTCCGGCTTCGGCGAGGTAGCACGGACTGCCGTCAACGGAGATCTCGGCCAGGATCCCTTCGTCGAGCTCCGGCGGTCGGGGTCGCGGTGATCGCCGGTGTGGGCGGCGACGGGAACTCGCCGATCACGTCGCCCGCACAGGCAGCGAGGATGCCTGCGAGCACGGAAGGCGCGATGAACCGCAACGGTCGTCTGACTCGAGATGTCGCTCCGCGTCACGTCCCTAGTACGTCGAGATGCCCCAGGGGGGCTCTGCGGCCATGAGGTCTATGCTCGAATGGTGAGCCTCTACCGACTCCAGGACCCGATCCCCGTGCTCTCGGCGCCCGTCCTGCTCGCGGCCTTCGACGGTTGGATCGACGCGGCGGGCGCGGCGACCGCGTGCGCGAACCACGTGGCGGAGGACGGCCGTGTCGTCGCCTCTTTCGACGTCGACTCCTTGAACGACTACCGCGCCAGGCGCCCGGTCCTCGACGTCGTGGACGGTGTGCTCGCACGGATCCAGTGGCCAGACATCTTGCTGCGACACATCCGGCTGGGCGACCACGACATCCTCGTGCTGGTCGGTCCCGAGCCCGATTACAAGTGGAAACAGCTCGGCGACGACGTCGTGGAGCTGGCGCGTCGGCTGGGCGTCGTCGAATGGATCAGCCTCGGCGCGATCCCGGCGGCCGTGCCGCACACGCGGCCGGTACCCGTGCTGGCGACGGCCTCGACGGGGGCGTCGCTCCGCGACGGCGAGCAGCAGGGCCCGGGGGGCATCCTGCGGGTGCCCGCCGCCGCACTTTCAGCGGTGGAGATGACGGTGGCGGGCGCCGGGATCCCGGCGATCGGCTACTACGCGCAGGTGCCCCACTACATCGGCGCGGCGGCGTACGCGCCCGCCACGCTGGCGCTGCTCCAGCATCTCGAGCGTCGCCTCGGCGTGACCATCCCGCTCGGGACGCTGGGCGATGACGCGGTCGCCCAGCGTCAGCGTTTGGACGCGGCGATCGCCGAGGACGAGGACTCCCGCGAATACCTCTCGCGCCTGGAGGCCCTGGCCAGCGAGGAACGGATGCCGTCGGGTGACGAGCTCGCCTCCGAGATCGAGCGGTACCTGAAGGAGCAGACCTAGAAGGTCCGACAACGTCCCGAGTAGCCTCGCTCGTCGTGGGGGTTCGCGATCCCGATCTCTGGGCGTGCCCGCGCTGCGGCGCCCGGTTCGTCACGCGGAACATGTCGCACGGCTGTGGGGAGTACACGGTCGACGGGTTCTTCGAGGGTGAACCGACTCGACTTCGCCGGCTCTACGACGCGTTGGTGGCGCTCGTGGGTGAGCTCGGTCCGTTCGAACAGGTGCCGACGAAGACGCGCATCGCGTTCATGGTGCGGGTGCGGTTCGCGGCGGTGAACCGCGTCCGGAAGGACGGCCTCGTCTGTCACGTCTGGCTGAAACGCAGGATCGAGTCACCACGGTTCACCAAGGTCGAGCTGGTCGGACGGACCGACTGGATCCACCACTTCGTGCTCCGGTCCGAGGCCGAACTGGACAGCGAGCTCCGAGGATGGATGGGCGAGGCCTACGACGTCGGCAGGCAGGCGCATCACCGCAGGTAGCGAGTACGGTGGCAATGTGAAGGATCACCACCTCGCGCACACCTTCGTGCAGCGCGCAGGGCTCGAGACGAGACCTCCTATAACTCAGGTCGTCGAAGCCATCCGGAAGATCCCATACGCTCGGCCCACCGAGAGAACCGCTGAAGGCGTCGTCGCTGAGTGGAGCGGCACGTGCTCGACCAAGACGGCACTCCTGGTCCGGCTGACTCGCTACTGGTGCCCGGAGCTCGAGCCACGCGTCGCCCATCGGCTGTATCACCTCACATCCGACTCGGCCCGAACACTCTTCGGACTGCGAGTTGCGTCAGCGATCCCCCAAAGAGGGATCACGGACGTTCACACGTACGCGACTCTTCACGTGGAGGAGGGCCGAGTCGTCGTTGAGGTCACGTTCCCGGGTGTCGCATGGGACGGGTCCTCGGATATGCCCCTCTCGTGTGGTGACGGGAAGGACGTCGACGGCGGGGAAGATCCCTGGGAGACGAAGGCACAGCTGATATCGGAACATTGCGATCCGCTCGTTCGAGACACCTTCATCGAAGCCCTCTCCTCGTGGATGCGACGAACGCCGGCGACGACCGATCATCCGTCCGGCGATCCCCGAGCACTCAGCGGAGCGCGAGGGCCGTCGTCAGCGCCAGCGTCTCCGTGAGCTCGACCACCGCGCCGAGCGTGTCGCCGGTCGCGCCGCCGAGACGCCGGTGTGACCAGCCCCCGACGAAGACCGCGACGATCACGGCGACAGCGACCATCGCGCCGAACGCCGGTCCGACCGTGACGACACCGAGGGCCGACGCGAACGCGATCCCCACGAGGCATGGCGCGAGGCTCATGCCGCGCGACCATGAGCCGGTGCCGGATCCAGCGTAGGGGAGAGCGGTCATGAGGGCGATCGCGGCGGCGCGCCCGAGAGCGCCGGCCGCGATCGCCTCGATCGGGAACCGCGGTCCGGCGACGAGTGCGCTCAGCACCGAGACCTTCAGGAGGAGGTCGAGCCCGAGTGCGACGCCTCCGAACACGCCGAGCCGCGGGTCGTGCATCGCCGTCGAGGGATCCCCGCCGGAGAGCGCCGCGCCCAGTCCGTCGGCGGTGTCCGCGAGCCCGTCGAGATGCATGGCGGCGGTCACGAGCGCTCCGGCGGTCACGCCCAGCGCGGCCGCCGGGAGCGACGGGAGCGCGAGCGCCATCCCCCAGGCGACGACCGCCGTCAGCGCGCCGACGAGTGCCCCGACCACCGGGAAGAGGACCACTCCGCCCTGGAGATCCGAAGCACGGATCTCGGTCCTGCGACCGACCGGCACCGCGGTGAGGAAGGTGATCGCGGCCACGGCGGAGCGGAGCCCGTCACGCACGGCTGACGCCTGCTGCCTCGAACGTCGCCATGTCCGTGAGGATCGCGACCGCCGAGCGGACCAGCGGCAGCGCGAGCGCGGCGCCTGACCCCTCGCCGAGCCGAAGCCCGAGGTCCAGCAGCGGCTCGAGCCCGAGACGTTCGAGGACGAGCGTGTGGCCCGGCTCCGGTGAACGGGTCGCCGCGACCAACGAGCCGGCGGCGTCCGGCGCGATGGCGGAGGCGACGAGCGCCGCGGCGCCGGTCACGAAGCCGTCCAGCAGCACCGGGACCCGCCGGGACGCGGCCCCGAGGATCACCCCGGTGAGGAACGCGATCTCGAGCCCGCCCAGCGAGACGAGCTTGGCGATCGGATCGACTCCCTCGGCCCCGGGCGCGTTCACCAGGAGCGCCCTTCGAACCACGTCCACCTTTCGCGCCACGCCCGCCTCATCGAGTCCCGTTCCCGGGCCGCACGTCACGAGGGGATCCGCCGGGAGGAGGGCGGCACAGAGGGCGCTCGCGGCCGTGGTGTTCCCGATGCCCATGTCGCCGACGCCGAGGATGCCGATGCCGTTGTCGGCGAGCTCGTTCGCCAGGAAGGAGCCGCGATCGATCATCTCGAGGGCGACGTGGGGCGTCATCGCCGGACCGACCGCGATGTTGCCGGCACCGCGAACACCGTCCACGACCTCCGAACGCACGCCGCGGACGGCCGGTGGGTCGATCACGCCTGCATCGATCACCACGAGGCGAGCCCCCGCCTCCCGTGCGAGGACGGCCACCGCGGCGCCACCGAGGGCGAAGTTCGCGAGCATCTGACCGGTCACCGCCTGCGGGTACGGGCTCACGCCTTCGCTCACCACGCCGTGATCGGCGGCGGCGAGGACGATCGCGGGCGACAAGGGGTCAACGGGCACCTCGCCCGTGATCGCCGCGAGCCGGCAGGCGAGATCCTCGAGCTTGCCGAGGCTCCCCGGCGGCTTCGTTTTCGCATCGAGCCGCCGGGCGGTCTCTCGCCCCACGTCTTCGTCCGGAGCCCGGATCCACGACACCGCTTCCGCGAGCCCGCCACTCATGTGAGCGACACTTCCTCGAGCGCGAGCGCTTTCCCTCCGACGACGAAGTAGGCGCGATCCGCCTCGCCCACGAAGGTCGCGTTGACCCGGCCGAGCGTGTCCCGGTAGCGGCGCGCGAGCGAGTTCATCGGGACGATCCCGAGGCCGACCTCGTTGCTGACGACGACCGCAGGAGCCCCTCGCTTCGCGAGCGTCGATGCGATCTCGCGCGCCTCGTCGACGATCTGCTCGTCGCCGAGCTCCGCTTCGATCGCGTTCGACACCCAGAGCGAGAGGCAATCCAGTACGAGGAAGGCATCCGACCCCACCTTCCGGACCGCCGCGGCCAGCTCGACCGGGACCTCGACGGTGTTCCACGTCGCCGGCCGCGCCTCTCGGTGCCGTCGGATGCGCTCCGTCATCTCCTCGTCACGAGCCTCGGCGGTCACGACCACCACGACCTGTCTGTCCGCCGCGGATGCGAGCCTCGAGGACAACTCCGACTTCCCGCTGCGAGCTCCGCCCAGGAGCACGGTGAGACCCATCAGAACTCGATCCCGCGCATCGCACCCACCCCTTCGTCGAACGCATGCTTCACGCTCGCCATCTCCGTGACGGTGTCGGCCACCGCGCAGAGCGCCTCCGGTGCATCGCGCCCCGTGGCGACGACGTTCACGTGTGGCGGCCGGCCGCGGATCGTCTCGATCACGTCGTCACCGTCGATCCATCCCCAGTTCATCGGGTAGGTGATCTCGTCCATCACGACCAGCTCGTGCTCGCCCTCCCGGACCAAGCTCCGCGCGGCGGTCCAGGCTTCGCGAGCGATGGCCTCGGTGCGATCCATGTCGGTGGAGTTCCACGTGAACCCGTCGCCGATCGACCACCAGTCGGCGCCGAGCTCGCGCGCCGACTTCTCCTCCCCGGTCCTCCACCGGCCATCCTTGACGAACTGGACGACGGACACGCGCCAGCCGCGGGCCACGGCACGCATCACGATGCCCATGGCTGCGGAGGTCTTCCCTTTGCCGTCGCCCGTATGCACGAGCACGCGCGACGACACGCGCTCGGGAGCTCGCGTAGGCCGCTCGGTGGGCGGCTGATCGGACCCGGAGGTCACGACCCACCTCGCTCTGAGATCGGCACGACCGCCCATCCGATGTCACCGTCGCCGATCACCCGGACGCTCGCGCCGAAGTGCTCCAGGATCACGGCGGCGTCGAGCACGTCCGCCCGGTGTCCCTTCGAGACGAGCCGCCCGTGCGACAACAGCGCGAACCGGTCCGCGAACCGACCCGCGAGCGTGAGGTCGTGCATCGTCGAGAGGACCGTCAGGCCGTGCTCGCGGCGAAGCTCGTCCACCAGCTCGAGCACGCGGAGCTGGTGACCGAGGTCCAGGCCGGTCGTCGGCTCGTCGAGGAGCAGCAGCGGTGCCTCTTGCGCGAGCGCGCGGGCGAGCACCACCCGCTGCGATTCTCCTCCCGAAAGCGTCTCCAACCGTCGTTCCGCAGCCCACGTGAGCTCGAGTCTGTCCAACGCCAGTTCCACGGCGGCCAGATCAGATCGTCGCTCGGCTCCCAGCACGCCGAGGTGCGGCGTCCGTCCGAGGAGCACGTAGTCCTCCACCGTCACCCCCTCGGGGATCACGGGTTGCTGCGGGACGAGCGCGACGAGGCGCGCCCGCTCGCGCCGTGGGTACTTCTCGAGCTCCCGACCCCAGAGACCCACGCGACCCTCGAAGGGCACGAGACCCGCCACGGCGTGAAGGAGCGTCGTCTTCCCGGCGCCGTTCGGTCCGATCGCACAGACCCACGATCCCGCCGTGACATCGAAGGTGACGTCGCGGAGGATCTGCTGGCCTCCGAGGCGCACGCCGAGTCCCTCGACGTCGAGCGCGACGGCATGGCCGTTGCGGTCGGGCAGCGTCGTCACGAGGTCCGCCTTCCGGTCCGTCGCAGAGCGAGCACGAAGAACGGCGCCCCGACGAACGCGGTGATGACGCCGATCGGGATCTCGGCCGGCGCGACGGCGGTGCGAGCCACCACATCGACGAGGATCAGGAACGCGGCGCCGAACAACACCGAGAGCGGCAGGACTTGCCGATACGAACTCCCGGCGAGCAACCGGACGGTGTGCGGGACGATGATGCCGACGAAGCCGATCAGCCCCGCCACCGAGACGGCGGCAGCCGTCGCGAATGAGGCCGCCACGACGACGACGAACCGAAGGCGACCCACGTTCAGTCCGAGGCTCTCCGCCTCGAGGTCCCCGACTTCGATCACATCGAGGAGACGGCGAACCAGCCAGAGGATCGTCACGGCGACGACCACCGACGGCAACGCGACCCGAGCGTCGTCCCATCCGGTGGTCCCGAGCCGTCCGAGGATCCAGGAGTACACCTGACGGAGCGTCTCGGCGTTCTGCTGCTGGATGAACGTCTGCACGGCGGTGAGGAAGGAAGCCACCGCGATCCCCCCGAGGATCAGGCTCGTCGCCGACCGCCCACTCAGGCTCGAGCGGCCGAGGCTGTACGCCATGCCCACGCCGGCGACCGCGCCGACGAAGGCGGCGAGCGGCACCGTGACCGCGAAGGCCGCCGACGGACCGAATGCCACCGCGATCGTCGCTCCCAGACCCGCTCCGGCGGCAGCCCCGAGGAGGTACGGGTCGGCGAGCGGATTCCGGAACACCGCTTGGTACGCGGCGCCCGACGCCGAGAGCGACGCCCCCACCAGCCCCGCGACGATCACACGGGGCAGACGCAGGTTCCCGAGGATCGCCGCCTGCTGGTCCGACATCCCCGGAGGCTGATCTCCGAAGGAGATCAGCCACCGGAGCGCGGCATCCGGGGCGATGTGCACCGGTCCCGCGAGCAAGCCCACCACGACGGACACGACGAGCACCGCGATGCCGAGCGCGATCGCGCGCGTCCGCCGGCTCACGCCGCCTTCGCCTCCATGACGTCCGCCACCGCCTCCGCGATCCGGCGCAGGTAGTCCACGACGCGCGGTCCCCACCGCGAAGCCACGTCGTCGTCCAGCGGGATGACCCCCCCGGTCTCGACCGCCGCGATGCGATCCCATCCGGGGCGTTTCGCCACCGTGCGCGACGACTGGCCGCAGCACTTCGTGTCGGCGAGGAAGATCAGATCCGGGTCGGCGTCCACGATGTATTCGGCCGAGAGCTGCGGATAGCCGCCTCCCGCGCCCTTCGCTTCGTCCGCGATGTTCTTCAGGCCGACGAGCGAGTACAGCTGGCCGATGAACGTCGACGACGTGACCGAGTAGTAGGTGTCGTCGAGCTCATGGTAGTAGGTGACCGGTTCGGAGGGGGGCTCGATCGATGCCGCGATCGACTCGATCTCCGCGCGCATGGTCTCGACGACGGCCTCCGCCTCGAGCTCGTTCCCCGTTGCGACACCGAGCTGATCGATCTGGTCGTACACGTCCTCGAGCGTGGCCGCCGCCGGCTGTTGGAGCGCCGAGATGCCGAGACCGACGAGCGCCGTGCCCAGGTCCCCGGGCTCGGTCGAATAGACGACGAGATCCGGGTCGTTGGAGACGATGGCTTCGACGTTCGGCTCGTACCCGGAGAGATCGGTCACGGGTGCGTCGGAAGGGTAGTTCGACTGGTCGTCGACGGCCTCGACCTGGTCGCCGGCCCCGATCGCGAACAACATCTCGGTCGCCGTGGGCGAGAGCGAAACGATCCGCTCCGGGCGTTCAGCGATCGTCACATCGCCGTTCGCCGCGTCGATCGTGACCGGGAACGAGGCGGCCGGGGATGGCTCCTCGGTCGGTGGACCTTGCGGGATGGCGGACTCTCCGCAGGAGCTGAGGAGCAGGACGGCGGCGATACCGCCGATGAGACGGTGAACCATGGCGCGTCTCCCTTCACGCGAAGGCGACGGTCCTCTCGCGCTCGGGCAGGTCTCCTGACTCCCGGATCCTCGCTCCCCCGACCCTTCCCGGGCCATCGCCCAGTGGTTCGTGTCGGGATCGCTCCCCGGTCACAGTGGCGCGACCGTGCCGGATTCCCACCGGCTTCCCTCTTCGGGTCCCTCGGCGTCCTGCCTCGGGACCGTCCGAGCCGCTCGCGCTGTCGCGCTCGCGGCCACTCGGGCACGTGAACCTATGTGTCTCGAAGTCTAGCGTGACGGTACGCGCGCGCTCCAGGGTCTGGCCTCTGCTGTGGGATGCTCTCCCGCATGTCTGCGCCCACCAAGCGAACGCAGGTGCACCGTCATCCCGAACGGGGTGATTACGACCGCGTGACGATCGACGGGATCCTGGACGAAGCTCTCATCTGCCACGTCGCGTTCAACGATGCGGAGGGCGCGCCTCGCTGCCTCCCCACGATCCACGCCCGCGTCGGTGACATCGTCTACCTGCACGGCTCCAAGGCCGCGCGCGCGTGGAAGGCGCTCCGCGCCGGCGCCGAGGTCTGCATCGTGGCCACCATCGTCGACGGTCTGGTCATGGCGCGGAGCGCCTTCAACCATTCGATGAACTACCGGTCCGTCGTTGTCTTCGGGACCGCCCGCGAGGTCACCGACGAGGAGGAGCTGCACACCGCCGCTGCTGCGATCACTTCGCATGTCGCCCCCGGCCGAGAGGATGAGGCCCGGATGCCCACCGCCGAGGAGTACAAGCAGACTCTGCTCCTCGCTGTGCCACTGGACGAGGCCTCCGCGAAGGTCCGCACCGGCCCGCCGAAGGACGACGCCGACGACATCGAACTTCCGATCTGGGCCGGCGTCGTACCGCTCCGCACGGAGACCGGCGCGCCGGATCCGAGCCCCGACCTCATGCCGGGCATCGACGTCCCGCCGTCCGTCTCCGGGTACCACCGACCAGGCGGGCAGTGAGCTCACCCGTCGAGCGGGGTCCACGGCTCCGCGACAGCTTCCGCGCGATGCCGCGCACCGCCTGGGTGCTGTTCGCGGGCACGTTCGTGCTCCGACTCGGGAGCTTCGTCTTCCCGTTCCTCGCTCTGTACCTCACGGAGAACGGTCTCTCGGTGACCGAAGCCGGCCTCGCGATCGCCGGCTACGGGATCGGCGGCGTGCTCGCGCAGCTCTCCGGCGGCCTGCTCACGGATCGGATCGGGCGACGCAACGCGATCGCGCTCTCGATGATCACGTCGTCGGTACTGGTCCTCCTCCTTCTCCAGGCGCGCTCGCTCCCGGCCGTCCTGGCGATCGTGATCGTGTATTCGTTCTTCGCGGAGCTCCACCGCCCCGCCTCGGGTGCGCTGATCGCCGACCTGGTTCCGCCGGAGCACCGCGTGGCCGCGTACGCGTTCAACCGGCTGCTCTTCAACCTCTCGTTCGCGATCGGCCTCGCGCTCGGAGGACTCGTCGCCGAAGAATCGTTCGTCCTCCTGTTCGTCCTCGACGCCGCGACGTCCGCGACGTTCGGAGTCATCTCACTGCTGGCGCTCCCCCACGGCACGCGAACCCGGAAGGCGGAGGAACGCGACATGGGCGGAGCCTTCACCGCGATCCTCGCCGATCGAGGGTTCATGCTCGTCTTGGCCGCGATCTTCGCGGGTGCCCTCGTCTACTCCCAGGCCTATTCGACCTTCCCGATCTGGGTCCGGGACCTCGGCCTCGGGGAGAAGGTCTACGGGTTCCTCCAGGGCCTGAACGGGATCCTCGTGGTGGTCTTCGAGCTCGCCGTCACGGCGGTCGCTATGCGGTACTCCGCGGACGAGGATGATCGCCCTGGGGGTCTTGCTCACGGGACTCGGATTCGCCGGGTTCGGCATCTTCCTGTCGAGCCTCGGGATGGCTCTCGCGGTCACGGTGTGGAGCTTCGGGGAGATGTTCGGGTCTCCGAGCGCGGCCGCCTTCGTCGCGGATCGGGCGCCGACGCACCTTCGGGGCCGGTACCAGAGCTCGCTGGGCATCATGTACGGCTCTGCGTTCACGGTCGGCCCGCTCGCGGGCACCGCGATCTACGGATGGCAGCCGAACGGGGTCTGGATCGCCTGCGCTGCATTAGGTGTGATCGGAGCGGCTCTCGCGCTCGCCGCCACGCGATTCCCAGCCCCCCAGCGTCCCGTACCCCGAACGGGTTGACGCTCTCTCTGACCTAGGCTATATATCGGCGCGATATACCGACTCGATATATAGGGCTCGCTACGCCTTCGAAGGGGACACCGAACATGCTCGAACTCGCGGTGCTTGGCCTTTTGAAAGAACGACCCATCCACGGGTACCAGCTCTCGCGGGAGCTGGGTGACTCGCTGGGCGGCCTCTGGCGCGTCTCGTATGGCTCTCTGTATCCGACCCTGCGTCGCCTGGAGCACGACGGCGCGATCGAGTCGGAGGCGGGTGACGAGCGTGGCGCCCGACGCAAGAAGGTCTACCGGATCACCCCGAAGGGCGAGGAGGTCTTCCTCGAGCTGCTCCAGGAGACGCCCAACGACACCCAGGCCGAGGACGCCCGTTTCCGGATGCGCCTGGCGTTCTTCCGCTATCTGCCGCCGGAGACTCGCATCCGTCTGCTGGAGCGCCGGCGTCAGGCACTGCAGGGGCGGCTCTCGACCCTCGATGAGTCGGAGCGCACCGGACGGAGGGCGACTGACGACTACGGACGCGCGCTGATCGCCCACAACCGCAGCGTGACCGAGTCGGACATCACGTGGCTCGAAGGCCTGATCGCCGCCGAGCGCACCAAGAACGTCACCACCGGGGGGTTGAAGCGCCGCCGCGCGGCGCTTCGTGGAAAGGAGCGCATCTCGTGAGCAAGGTCCGTATAGCGGTCGTCGGCGTCGGTAACTGCGCCTCCTCACTCGTTCAAGGCCTGGAGTACTACAAGGACGCCGATCCAGCCGAGAAGGTCCCCGGTCTGATGCACGTCGAGCTCGGCGGCTACCACGTCCGGGACATCGAGGTCGTAGCCGCGTTCGACGTCGATGGCAAGAAAGTGGGCACCGACGTCGCGGAAGCGATCTTCAGCGAGCCGAACAACACCATCAAGTTCTCCGACGTCCCGCCACTCGGTGTGACGGTCGGTCGCGGACGCACGCTCGACGGTCTCGGCGCGTTCTACCGCGAGGTCATCACGGAGTCCGACGAGCCCGAGACGGACGTCGTGCAGGTCCTGAAGGACTCGAACGCCGACGTGATGGTCTCCTACCTCCCCGTCGGGTCCGAGGAAGCCGCGCGGTTCTATGCGCAGTGCGCGATCGACGCCGGCGTTGGTTTCGTGAACTGCCTGCCCGCGTTCATCGCCTCCGACCCGGTGTGGGCCCAGAAGTTCGGCGTGGCCGGCGTGCCGATCGTCGGAGACGACATCAAATCCCAGGTCGGCGCCACGATCACGCACCGTCTCCTCGCGAAGCTCTTCGAGGATCGGGGTGCCGAGCTGGACCGGACCTACCAGCTGAACTTCGGCGGCAACATGGACTTCATGAACATGCTCGAGCGGTCCCGACTGACCTCGAAGAAGATCTCGAAGACACAGTCCGTGCAGTCGCAGCTCGACGTGCCGCTCGACAAGGACTCGATCCACATCGGTCCCTCGGACCACGTCCCGTGGCTGGAGGATCGCAAGTGGGCCATGATCCGCCTCGAGGGCCGGAACTTCGGCGACGTGCCCATCTCGGTCGAGATGAAGCTCGAGGTGTGGGACTCGCCCAACTCTGCCGGCGTCGTGATCGACGCGGTCCGCTGCGCGAAGCTCGCGAGGGACCGAGGGATCGGCGGGCCGCTGGTCGGACCGAGCGCCTACTTCATGAAGTCGCCGCCGGTGCAATTCTCAGACTCAGCGGCGCACGACATGGTCGAGAGCTTCATCCTGGGCGACGGTCACGCCGACGACCAGGATTGGACGCGCTTCTTCGACGTCCAGGCCTCTGAGGCCTGATCGTAGGGCTCTCAGGCCGACCGCTATAGCCTGACGGCTCGGTGACGACCGGGCCGGGCACGCGAGAACGGATCCGCGGGGCTCTCGCGAGCCCCGACTTCCGCAAGCTGTTCGCGATCCGGCTCGTCAGCCAGTCCTCGGACGGGCTCTTCCAGTCCGCGCTGGTGGCCTCGGTCGTGTTCCTGTCCCCGGAGCAGCAGGACACCGCGACCGGGTTCCTCAAGGCAACGCTTGTCATCGCCCTCCCCTACTCGATCCTCGGGCCGTTCGTCGGTGTCTTCATCGACCGGTGGCGGCGCAGGAGGATCCTGCTGTTCGCCCCGTGGGTGAAGGCCGCGCTCGTAGGGCTCGTGCTCTTCGATCCGATCGATCAGGCGGTCTCCTTCTTCGCGGGCGCGCTCCTGATCATGTCGGTGAATCGGTTCTTCCTGTCGACCGCGGCCGCCGTCGTCCCACGGCTCGTCCCGCACGAGGACCTCCTCGTCGCGAACTCCCTCGCCACGGTCGGTGGCACCGTGGCACTGCTGGCCGGAGTCTTCGTCGGAGGTCGCGTCATCGATGTCGTCGGCGCACCCGCCCCGGTGGTCATCGCGGCCGGTATCGGCTGGCTGGCCGCCTCGTGGATCGCGTCGCGCATCGCGGAGCCCCCTCAAGCCCCACACGAAGCCCGAGGATCCCGAGCTCCTCCGCCACCAGCTGCGGCGCGTCGGTGTCGAGTTCTCCGACGGGGCGCACCGCCTCCTCCGGACCCCACGCGCGATCGGCCCGATCACGTCCATCACCCTCGACCAGATCGGGCAGGGGATCGTCCTCACGCTGTCCCTCGTGGTGTTCCGGCACACGTTCGGCGAGGGAGTCGCCTCGTTCTCGAACCTCATCGGAGCCGGCGGGGTCGGCGTCCTGGCCGGGATCCTCACGGTGGGCGAGCTCGAGCGAGCGGATCTCGAAGCCGAGGATCGTGGCCGGCGCGTTCGTGGTCGGCGGCCTCGTTCTGATCGCCGTGTCGTTCCTCATCCGGGACTGGAGCATCCTGCTCGCGAGCTTCGCCGTGGGACTCACGTTCGCGTGGAAGAAGATCTCCGTGGACACGATGGTGCAGGAGGCGACCCCGGACGGGTATCGCGGACGCGTGTTCAGCGTCTACGACGTCGTCTACAACCTCGCGAGGGTTATCGCCGCTGCGCTCGCGATCCCGATGATCCCTCGGCTCGGCGTCGAGGGATCGCTCGCGGTCGTGGGCATCGTGTTCCTGCTGTGGGCCCCGTTGATCGGTCGGTGGTACGGGCCCGAGCCGAAGCTCGAGATCCGCTTCGTCGCAGGCGGGCACGCCGATGAGAGTCCCCGCGCGATCGTCTGGGGTGGGGCCGAGGAGCCCGTCGAACTCGTGCGGACCTGGCGGGAGGAACGGGACGGCGATCGACGGCTGGCGTTCCGACTCGCCCTCGCCGACGGCACGGAGCTCGACGTGAGCCGCCCCGAACCGGATGGCCCTTGGCGCCTGGACCGCGAAAACGACCGCACCCCGTCCACCGCAATCTCGAGCCGTAACGTCTCGGATCGAGAGACTCGACCAGAGCAGACATGAACGAGCGAACGAAGAAGAACGCCTTGATCGTCGCGGCCATCGTTCTGGCGCTGCTCTCGATCGGCGCCGGGGCGCTGATCGCGCTCTCCGACGATGAGGAACGGGCGCAGACCCCGGGTCCGTCTCCGAGCCAAACGCCCACCCAGACCTCGGGACCGAGTGACACCCCCGAACCCACCGAGACGCCCGAGCCGGGGTCGCAAGCCCCGAGCCTGGAGGACGGGCACCACTTCGTGTACGTGAAAAGCGCGTCCCGCTCGGAGAACGGGAAGGCGAAGGTCCGGTTCGATCTCGCGTACTTCTATCAAGGGGAGCGAGCGGAGCGGGAGGCGGCGGAGCGGGGAGACGAGGTCGTGAGCGGCTATTACATCGTGAACGACAACCCGCGACTCCGTACCCTGCCCCTCGCCGACGAGGTTGAGGTCGAGTACATCCCGGCAAGCAGGTGTTGCGAGCTCCAAGCGGGGAACCTCGATGCCTGGATCGAGGCGGTACTCGAGGCCAACCCGACCGACTATCCGGGTACGAACGCTCCCTGGTGGTTCACGGTCGAGGGCGGTCGGATCACGCGGATCGAGCAGCAGTATCTGCCGTAAGGACCTCCGCGGTCGCCGGCGACGCGGCCCCGCGCGCCCGTAACGCGAGCAACCCCGCCGCGACGGCGACCGCTCCCCTCGCGACGAGGGCTTCGGGCGCGCCCCACGTCTCGGCCACCCATCCGGCGATCGGCCCTCCGATCGCGGTGCTCCCGAGGAAGATCGTCGTGTACAGCGCCATCACCCGTCCACGCATGTCCGCTCGCGTGAACCGCTGCAGTGTCGAGTTCGCAGTGATGGCGAACAGCATCGAGGCATAGCCGACCGGCACCATCGCGATCAACGCCACGACGAACGTCGGCGCCCAACCCGCGACGGCGAGGAAGACGCCGAATGCGACCGAGAACCCAGCCAATCGCCGCAGCGTGGGCTCGGTCTGGCGATTGGCCATCGCGATCGCACCGAGGAACGCCCCGAGCCCAAGCGCGGCGTAGAGCCAGCCGATCTCCTGCGCCGACCCGTCGTACGTCCTATACGCGTGCAGCGGGATCACCACGCTGAAGTTGAACGTGAACAGGTACACGAGCAACATCACGACCAGCGGCACGCGGAGCGCCTGGGAGCTCCAGACGTAGCGGAGCCCGGCCCGGACGAGGCCCGGCTCGCGCACGGCCTTCCGTTGCGCGTGGAGCTCGTCGATCCGCATCGCCATCAGGGCAACGAGCACCCCGACGTAGGACACCGCGTCCAGGAGGAACGGGGACCACAAGCCGAAGTTGTGGATCATCGTCCCGGCGATCGCGCCACCCAGCACGCGAGTCCCGGTGAAGACGGCGCTGTTCAGGCTGATCGCGTTCGTGATGTGCTGCTCCCCGACCAGCTCGACGTAGAACGACTGCCGCGTCGGAGGCTCGATCGCGAGGATCAGCCCCGTCAGGAAGGCGATCACGAACACCATCCAGATCTCGACGACGTCCGTGGCGACGAGCGCGAACTGGACAGCGGCGAGCACGGCGTAGCCGGCGTTCGACCAGACGAGGATGCGGCGCTTGTCGAACCGGTCGGCGATCGAGCCGGCGTAGACCCCGAAGAGGAGGACCGGCAGGAACAGAAGAGCCGCCTCGATCCCCAAGCGCGATGCCACTGTCCGTGAGCTCCAGCACGAGGACGGCGCCCGCGGTCCAGTTCACCCAGGTGCCGGTGACCGAGATCAGCTGCCCGACGAAGAACAGCCGGAAGTTCCTCGAGATGTGCATCGAGGCGAACGTCTTCCGCATCTCGTCGGCCAGCCGGGACATGCATCCAGACTACGAGGCGCGCCAGCAACCGCTTTCCGTCGGGCGCCGGCGAGTCAGCTCGGCTAGATGAAGAGACTCACGGCCGCGTCGCGCATCTCGGCGATCGCCGTCGCCGCACCGATCGGCTCCTCGAGCCCGTCCAGGAGGTCCTCCCGCTTCAGGCCGAGCAGGTCCATCGTCATCTGGCAGGGGATCAGGCGAACACCGAGGTCCTTCGCCGTCTCGATCAGCTCCTCGGGCTTGGCCACCTGGTGATCGTTCGCGAGCTTCTTGAACATCGCGGGGCCGGCGCCGGCGAACTGGTACCGGCTGAGCTTCGCCTTCTGGGCGGAGCCCGGGTTCATCACCGACATCATCTTCTGCATCCAGTTGGAGCCCGTGACGCGCACGTCCGGCTTCACGATCGCGAACAGTCCCCAGAACGTGAAGAAGACGGTGGACTCCATCCCGGAGGCGGCTGCGGTCGTCGCGAGGATCGTCGTCGGCCAGATCCGGTCGAGGTCACCGCCCCAGGCGATGATCGTCAGCTTGTTCTTCTTCTCGATGCGCTTGCCGTCCGCCTCCTCGAGCGCCTCGACGCGCTGAAGCAGATCGGCGAGCTGGAGCTCGGTGGGAAGGTCGGTCTCGGTCGTCGCCATCGGTCTCAGCTCTTCCTGACGAGGTAGCGGTAGACACCGTCTGCCTCGGTCGGCCTCGAGCAGCTCGTTGCCGCTGAGCTCGGCCCAGCTTGGGACGTCGCTCTTCGAGCCCGGGTCGGTGGCGAGGAGCTCGAGCAGCTCGCCGCTCCGGGCGTCCTTGAGCGCTTTGGCGAGCGACACGAGCGGCCCAGGACACGATTGACCTTTGGCGTCGACGGTGGCGGTGATGGTGTCCACGGCGGAACCTCCTGGGATCTCGGGTTGGGGAGCGAACGGTCGGTGCGGAGGTGCGGGAGGCTGGTGCCGTCCCTGGTCAGGCCGGACAGCAGATGCGGTCGGGGATCATCGCCCCCACGGTGCCGGCTTCGCGTGTGCAGACCATTCGCAGGTGCAACGAACCCTAGCCGAGCGGTCGGATTCCGACAAGGTCGGGGCTGCGCTGCAAGCCATCCTCCATCGGGACTCATGCGCCGATCGGCTCCATCACCGGCACGCAGCCTCCGGACGCGCCGAGCTCTCGGAGCCCTTCCCGATCGCCGGGACCCAGGTCGACGACCCCGCCTCCCGAGGGGTGCATGAGTTCCCCGACCGTGCGCACGTGGCCGAGCCCCATGAGGTGCCCGAGCTCGTGCAGGATCACCGGACCTTGCTGCCCCGGCAGGTCGAAACCCGGCAGGTTCGGATCGTCCGCGTTGAGAGCGATCCATCCGCTCACGTAGACATCCTCGAGGCTTCTGGGCGGGATGACCGGCACAGCGACTCCGGCCGCGACGTGATCGTCGTGTTCGAAGGGGATGTCCGAGTCACCGGGATCCGCCCAAGCGATCAGGACGGGGGCCCACCGCTTGCCGTACCGATCGGGCTGGAAGATCTCGCGATAGGTGGTTGCCTCTTCGTCGGTAAGGCCCTCGTACACGAACGCGATTCCCGTGGCTGACGAGATCCGCCTGACCGCCTCGTGGACATCGCCGATCGAGCCTTGCTGGCGCGAGTGAGGCGTTGACCACGTAGTGGATCGGTGCGCACGGGTTCCAGCGGGTGGGGGCGCCCTGGTCGGTTCGGTCGAGGAAGAGGAACCCAGGACCCTCCGCTGGCTCACCTCCCTGGAAGAGCGGTGCGATGGCGACGGCCCCGAGGCTGAGCGCGAGCAGCGCGCAGACGGCGACGACCCACACCGGGAATCTGCGGCGCGAGGGGATCTCTGTGGTGACGAGGTCCGGCCGGATCGGGACCGGCGGCGGAGGTAGCTGCTCCATCTTCCAATCCTAGGTCGGGTTCTGCGAAGAACCATCGGCGCGGGAGCAGGCGGTCTTCAGCTCAGGTCGTCGATGGGTAGGGTTCCGACATGCGGCGCGCACTCGTGCCACTCGTCTGTCTCGGCTGGCTGATCGCACTCTCGGTCGCGGCGCCCACCGCTCTCGCGGCACCCACCCTCACGGTCGACACCTTCGAGGACACCTTCGACGGGAGCTGTGCGGACGGCGACTGCTCGCTCCGAGATGCGGCCGTCGCCGTCGACAGTGGTGGAACGGTGCGGCTGCCGCCGGGGTTCTATCCGCTCTCGCTCGCGGGCCCAGGCGGCCCAGAGGCGGGGGACGTGGATCTCTCCCGGCCGGTGACGATCGTGGGGATCGGGGAGACGGGGAGCTTCCTCGATGCATCGGCGCTGGGGGATCGGGTGTTCGACGTCGCAGCCGCCGTCAGCCTCCGGCATCTGACGCTGCTCGGCGGCAGCCAGGTTGGAACCGGAGGGATCGTTCGGGCGACGGACGGATCCCTGAACTTCAGCAGGACGACGATCTTCGGGGGCCGTGCGCGAGACGGTGGCGCCGTCGCCGTCGGCGGCGGCGCCACCGTCTCCATCGACCGTTCCTGGATCTCGGCGAGCCGCGCGACCGGCCGTGGCGGGGCCCTCTTCGTTCGCGGCACGACGCTCGTATCCCGGTCGACCATCTCCGGCAATCACGCCGCCGGAGGGGGCGCTGCCTTCGTGGCTCCGTTCGCCTCGCTCTCGATCGACGACTCCACGATCTCTCGGAACGTGGCCGTCCGAGGCGGAGGCGTCCGAGCGATGGGCGACGTCGACTTCTTCTCGTCGACGATCGCCGAGAATCGCGCGGAGAGTGGTGGGGCCGCGCTGCTGGCAACGTCGTCCGGAAGCTCGGCCTCGAACTCGGTGTTCGGCCGCAACACAGCGTCCCTGCGCGGGCCTTTGTGCGTCGGACTCCTCGCTTCCCAGGGGCACAACGTCGCCGACGGCCGGGGGTGCGGCCTCACCGCACCGAGTGATATCAGCGGGGCAGGCGCGGGGCTCGGGCGCTTGCGGCAGAACGGCGGCCCCACCCCGACGCACGCCATCAGAGCCGACAGCCCTGCCCTGGGACTCGGCGCGGGCTGCAACCGGACCGACCAGCGAGGCGCGCCTCGCTTCGACTGCGAGAGCGGAGCGTATGAGCTCGTCCTCTGCCTGGGCCGGGCCGTGACGATCGTGGGCACGCCCGGCCCGGACGAGCTCTCGGGCGGCCTCGGCCATGACGTCTTCCTCGGTCTCGGCGGAGACGACGAGTTCCAGGGATCCCTCAACATCGATCGTGGGTGTGGCGGGAACGGCGACGACAGGCTGATCGGCGGACCCGGCAAAGACAGGCTCGCGGGCAACCGCGGCCGCGACAGGCTGTGGGGCGAGAGCGGCAACGACCTGCTGATCGGAGGACTTGGGTCCGACGTCTGCCGCGGCGGCGGGGGGCACGACGTCACCCGTCGTTGCGAGACGGGTTCCTGACGCGCTCGTCGCTGATCCGGCGACGGCGCTCCTTCGGCCAGTAGACGAGCAACACCCGCGCCTTCAGCTGCTCCCGCCGGACCGGGCCGAAGTGCCGGCTGTCCGTGGAGGCGTCCTCGCGGTCGCCCTCGATCCAGTACTCGTCGTCCTCGAGCGTTCGCTCCCCGACACGCTCACCGGGCAGGGCGGTGACGCGCTTCACCATCTCGTACCCCGGCCTCCCCGGGTGCTCGACCACCACCACGTCGCCTCTGCCGGTTCGGCGCCGTGCCACCGCCAACGCCCAGTCACCGGGCAGCAGGGTCGGCACCATGCTCGCGCCCTGGATCTCGACCCGGGTCGGCCGCCACCGGAGCAGCGCGACCGCGATCGCTCCGACGGTTGCGGCGGCGCTCAGCGCCGCAAGCGGTCTGCGGGGCCGGTGGTAGGGTTCCGTTTCACCCCACGTCGGAGGAGGCGGATCCATGTTCGAAGCATTCCTCAAACCGCGACGGGTCGTCCACGGCCACTGCGACCTTCCGTGCGGCATCTACGATCCCGCGCAGGCTCGGATCGAAGCGGAATCAGTGAAGGCCTGTCAGGAGAAGTACCAGGGCTCCGACGACCAGATCTTCAAGGACCGCGCGATCTCCATCAAGGAGCAGCGCGCGAACCTGGTCAAGGAACACCTGTGGGTGTTGTGGACCGACTACTTCAAGCCCGAGCACCTCGAGAACTACCCGCAGCTGCACGAGCTGTTCTGGAACGCGACGAAGGAGGCCGGCAACGCGAAGCGGTCGGAGGATCCGGCGCAAGGCCAGAAGCTGCTCGACGCGGTCGATGAGCTCTCGAAGATCTTCTGGGAGACGAAGTCGGCGTAGCCGCCAACGCTCGCAACGTGGTCGAGGGGCCGGGCCGCTGACGCGGTCCGGCCCCTCGCCGTTCACCCACCCACCGTAGGAGAGAGAGGCCGACGGGCGGGGCCGTCGGAAACACCCGCCCGCCGGCTTCGCGCACCCCGAGGGGTGCACGATCAAGTCCTCCGTTCTTGCCGCCCTCGAAGGGGCGAAGAAACCGGCGGCACCGGGGCGGGTCTGGCGGCACCCCGGCACACGCCGGTCTCGTGCGCAAGCATCGGTCAGTAGTCCCACTCCGCATATGGGTCGAAGGTCGAAAAGTTCGCCGACTTCCGGCTGATACGTTGGCCGACCTATGCGCGACATCGGTCTGGTCGGCGTGCCCTTCTCGGGCACGTCAACCCTGTTCACTGCGCTCACCCGCGCCGGCTCGCACGGCGGGCAGGCCAATGTCGCCGTCGTACCGGTCCCCGATCCCCGTCTCGCCGTCCTCACGGACATGGAGCGCTCGAAGAAGACGGTGCCGACGCAGGTTCGCTTCGTCGACGTGCCGGGAGGCGTCTCGAGCGCCCAGGGTCTGGCGAAACTGCGGGAGGCTGATGCCCTAGCGGTCATCGTGCGGTGCTTCGGCGCCGATCGCAGGCCGGCGGTGGAGCTCACGGACGTCCGCGGCGAGCTGCTCCTGGCCGACCTCGCCGTCGTGGAGAGCGCGCTCGAGAAGGCCACGAAGCGGGCGAAGGGGAAGCCCGGGCCTGAGATGGACGTGCTGCAGCGAGCGAAGGAGGCGCTGGAGGCCGAGCGGCCGCTGCGGCGGGCAGGCCTCGCCGGCGAGGAGCTGGAGCACCTCAAGGCCATCGCTCCCCTGACGCTGAAACCGGAGGTCGTGATCGCGAACCTCGAAGAAGGCGAGGAGGTGCCGGCCGAGCTCGGCGACGCGATCGGCGTCTATGCATCGATCGAGGCCGAGACCGTCGAGATGGACCCCGAGGAGGCCCGGGCCTTGCTCGAGGAGTTCGGGGTATCGGAGCCCGGCTTAGAGCGGGTTATCGCCGCGGGCTATGGGGCGCTGGATCTCATCACGTTCCTCACGACAGGAGACGACGAGACGCGGGCATGGGAAGTGCGGCGAGGAGCGACGGCGCCCGAAGCGGCCGGCGTGATCCACACCGACCTCCAGCGAGGGTTCATCCGGGCCGAGGTGATCTCCTACGACGAGCTCGTGGCGGCGGGCTCGATGGATGCGGCGAAGGCCGCCGGGAAGCTGCGCGTCGAAGGGAAGGACTACGTCGTCAGGGAGGGCGACATCTTGCACATACGGTTCGCGATCTGAGCGTTCACGCCGAACCGTTCCTTCCGAGGAGGACCGCGCCGCCGTCGGGCCTTTGCCGGCCATCCAGACGAGGCCGCTGAGCAGGATCGCCGTGGAGATCTCCCCGGACGCGTGCGGAGCATCCGCTGCCGGTACCCTTGGCGGGTGAAAACGGATCAACGCCGAGTCCACGACGAGGACGAAGCCTCCGACCCGCCGAAGAAGAAGCGCCATCCGGCGCTCGTGTTCATCGGGGAGCTGCCCGGGCTGATCCTCATGGCGCTCGTCTTAGCACTGCTCATCAAGAGCACCCTGCTACAGGCATTCTGGATCCCGACCGGATCCATGGAGCCCACGCTCATCCCCGGTGACCGGGTGATCGTCGCCAAGGTCCCCTACTACTTCCACGACCCGCAGAGCGGCGACATCATCGTGTTCGAGGAACCGGACCCCGCGAAGGAACCCGAACGCGGCATCTGGGGTGCGGTCACCCATTGGTTGGGACAGGGACTGGGGTTCACCCCGCCGGACCATCCCGACTACATCAAGAGGGTGATCGGCGAGCCGGGGGACGTGGTGTTTGCCAGGGGGGGCCACGTCTTCGTGAACGGCGTTCAGCTATCAGAGCCGTACCTGGAGGTCGAGACCGCCCGCTTCCCGAGGACGAAGGTTCCGGAGGGCGAACTGTTCGTGATGGGCGACAACCGCTCCAACTCCCTCGACTCTCGCTTCGGGCTCGGCTTCGTGCCGATCGACCGCGTGATCGGGAAGGCGGTACTCGTCATCTGGCCTGCCGAGAACATCGGGGGCCTCCCGAGCTGAGAACGGCCGATGCGCTGGCTCCCGATCGCCGCTCTCACCTTGGTGGTCCTGTGGTTGCTCGCGGTCCTCGTTTTGTTGTGGCTCGGACGGAAGACGCTCGCTCGCGAGGTGATCACGCTGCTCCCGAACCTCGTTCGGCTCTTCCGCGGACTCCTCGGTGACGAGCGCGTACCGCGCGCTCCCAAGGCGCTCCTCCTGCTCGGCGCCGTATGGCTCGCCTCGCCGATCGACCTGATCCCCGAGTTCCTGCCCGGGATCGGGGCCATCGACGACGCCGTGGTTGCCGGTCTCGTGCTTCGATATGTCGTGAAACGAGCCGGGCCGGAGGTGGTGAAAGACCACTGGCGAGGCGACCCCAGGACCATCGGACTGCTGCTCCGAGCCGCCGGCGTCTCCTCGACGGACGCATCGCCCAGGCGTATCGTCGGAACATGAGCGCGATCCTGTTCGGGCTCTTCAGTGCGGGTTGGGCTATCGGTGGGGCGAAGCATCCGCGTTCGCTCGCGGATACGAGCACAGGTTCGAACGCGAGAACGAGGACTTCCTGAACCGTCTTCGAACCGGCTCCGAGTCCTAGCCGATCCCGCGCTCCCTCGCCCATCCATCTAACAGCTCGAACGCCTCTTCCTCAGAGATCTCGCCTCGCTCCATCCTGACCTCCATCAGGTACGCGAGGGCTTCGCCCACCAGCGGCCCGGGCTCGAGGCCGAGCCTGGCCATCACCTGACGGCCGTCGAGCGGCGGCCGCATCGCCTCGAGGTTCTCTCGTTCCGCGAGACGTGCGATCCGTTCCTCCAGCTCGTCTTGCAGCCGTGCGAACCGTTCGGAGCGCTTCGGATCCCGGGTGGTGCAGTCGGCCCTCGTGAGCTGGTTCAGCTTGTCGAGCAGGGGCCCGGCGTCGCGCACGTAACGTCGCACCGCCGCGTCGGTCCAACCTTCCCCGAAACCGTGGAACCGGAGGTGGAGCTCGATGAGCTTGCACACGTCCTCCACGACGCCGTTCGGGTACCGCAGCTCCCGAAGGCGCTGCTCCGCCATCCGAGCACCGACCACCTCGTGGTGGTGGAAGGACACGCCGTCGGTGGTGAACTCGCGGGTCGAGGGCTTGCCGATGTCGTGGAGAAGGCCCGCCAAGCGCAGCACGGGGTCGGGTTCCAGCCGCTCCACGACGGCGAACGTGTGGCGCAAGACGTCCTTGTGACGATGCACGGGATCCTGCTCGAGCTGGAGGGCCGGAAGCTCCGGGATGAACTCATCGGCAAGCCCCGTCTCGACAAGCATCGCCAGTCCGTCGCCCGGCGAGTCACCCATCAGCAGCTTGTCGAGCTCCTCGCGGACGCGCTCTGCCGACACGATGTGCAGGCGCTCCCGCATCCGTCCTATCGCCTCGAGCACACGCGCCGCAGGCGTGACTCCGAACTGGGCGACGAATCGCGCGGCGCGCAGCATCCGCAGCGGGTCGTCCGAGAACGCGACCTCGGGCTCGAGCGGGGTGTCGAGTCGCTTCGCCGCGAGGTCCTTCACGCCCTCGAAGGGGTCGACGAACTCTCCGTCGGGCAATCGGACGGCCATCGCGTTGATCGTGAAGTCGCGTCGGGAGAGATCGGTGTCGATGTCCTTCGCGAACGTGACCGCGGGCTTGCGTTCATCCTCCGGATACCGCTCCTCCCGGAAGGTCGTGATCTCGACCAGGGTGCCGTGGCGGCGCGCCCCCACGGTCCCGAAACGCACGCCCACCAGATACTGGGCCTCCGCCCAACCGTGGAGGAGCCGAGATGTCTCCGCGGGCGTGGCGTCGGTCGCGAAATCGAAGTTCGTGGCGGGCGCGAGCCGGCCCATCACGAGGTCCCGGACCACGCCACCGACCAGATACAGTTCATGCCCGGCGGCCTGGAAACGGTCGCCGAGCTCCTTCGACATCGGATCGATCTCGAGCGTGGTCACGGCGTGCCCACCTTACCCCTGGCACCCCGCTGCACCGGCCGCGGTACGGTGCGGCAGGTGCCCATCTGGCTCGGGTTCGTGTGGACGCTGCCGAACACGCTGCTCGGCTTGATGCTGGGGGTCTTCACCTTCCAAGCCCCTCGCCTGCGGCACGGCCTGCTCCTGTTCGACCGGTACCCACGAGGGCTGAATCGGCTGATGTCGCGCCTCGGGCGGTCAGCGATGACCGTCGGGTTCGTGATCCTCTCGACGAAACCGCTCGAGGGTCGGCTCCTTGCCCACGAGCGACACCACGTTCTTCAGTACATGGTGTGGGGGCCGCTGTTCATCCCGGTGTACTTCCTGCTCGCGATCCCGTTCGGCTACCGCCGCCATCCGATGGAGCGCGCGGCGATCCGCGCGGCGACGGAGGTTCCGGACTAGTAGGGAAGGCTGTCGCCCACGGCCTCAGCTTCGGCGAACGCCGCTCGCCGCTCGAGGGTCCCGTGCAGCGCGAGGTCGAAGTCGTGCGGGTTGGTCGCGGTCCTCCGAGCTTCGTCCGGAGACACGATCCCTTCCTTCACGAGCTTGACGAGCGCCTGGTCGAAGGTCTGCATCCCGTAGAAGTCGCCACCCGCGATCACCTCGAGGATGCCCGCCGTCTCATTCGGATCCACGATCCTGTCGAACACACGGCCGGTGTTGACGAGGACTTCGACGACCGGGACACGGCCCTTGCCGTCCGCGCGACCCACGAGGCGCTGCGACACGATCCCGCGCAAGGCCCCCGCGAACGACGAACGGATCTCACGCTGCTGCTGGGGCGGGAACAGGTCCAGTACCCGGTTGATCGTCTCCATCGCATCGATCGTGTGGAGGGTCGAGATCACGAGGTGGCCCGTCTCCGCTGCCTGGATCGCGGCGAGGGCCGATTCCGCGTCGCGGATCTCGCCGATGAAGATCACGTCCGGGTCTTGGCGGATCACGTGTCGGAGCGCGGTCGCGTACGAATCGGTGTCGATGCCGATCTCGCGCTGTTGGACGATCGAGAGCTGATCGTCGTGGACCACTTCGATCGGGTCCTCGACGGTGATGATGTGCGTCCGGCGGGTGCGGTTGATGTGGCCGATCATGGACGCGATCGTCGTGGTCTTGCCCGGTCCCGGTAGGACCGGTGATCAAGATCAGGCCTCGAGGAGAGCTCGAAAGCGTCACCAGCACAGGTGGAAGGCGAAGCTCTTCGAACGTGGGCACCTCGGCGCGGACACGACGGATCGCGAGCCCGATCACGCCGCGCTGACGGAAGACGTTCACGCGGAATCGTCCGACACCGGAAAGCGTGTAGCCGAGGTCGGCCTCGTTCGTCTGCTCGAACTCCCGCGTCTTGTGCTCTGTCATCAATGCGGAAGCGAAGCGGTCGGTGTCCGCTGCGGAGAGGTAGCCGAGGTCGGCCGGCGACAGCTCGCCGTCCACGCGTACGAAGGGGACGTTCCCCGCCTTCAGATGGAGATCGCTCGCTCCGCGCTCGACCGTGTATCGCAGCAGTTCATCGATGTCCATGCCGGACCGACGCTCCTTCATCCTCATCTTGACGCGCCTCCTCCGGCGCTTCGGTTCAAGCATCGGCGTGAGCGCCCGGAGACCTGAGGAACGGAACCTAGAATCAGCCCGGATGGGAGAAGGCCGGCCAACCGACGGAAGGGCGAGGGTGGAGGGGCGGCGGGCGGCGCGAAGCGACGCCGCCGCCGCCGGCGCCCGAAACGGGCATCCGGACGGAAGGCCGAGGGCGCGGCGAAGACCGCGACCCCTCCCGCCACCAAAGCGAGAGCACCCCGCCGCGGCACGGCCGCCACACCGACGCGTTCGAAGAAGAGGAAAGGGACCTCGACCGAAGAGCTCGAGCAAGAAGAAGTCGGCGAAGGGGCGCCGGAAGGCCACCCGCCAGTCCGCCACGAAGCGAGAGATCTCGGCGGGAGGCGTCGTCTACCGACGGAGCGACGACGAGATCGAGATCGTGCTCGCTTCCCGCCGCACTCGCCGCGGGGAGCTGGCCTGGGGTCTCGCGAAGGGAGGGATCGAGGACGACGAGTCCATGGAGGACGCGGCGATCCGGGAGGTCCGTGAGGAGACCGGGCTCACTCGCAGAGATCGAGATCGTCGCTCGGAGAGACCCGATACTTCTACGTCTGGGAGAACGTGCGCATCCGCAAGACCGTGCACTTCTTCCTGATGCGCCACACGGGTGGCGACATCGACGACCGGGACGACGAGATGGAGGAGATCCGTTGGTTCCCGCTCGAGCGCGCGCTCAAGCGCGCCGCCTACCGCGGTGAGCGCGACGTGCTCGTGCGAGCCGCCGAGCTGCTCCGGTGAGTCTGCTCCGATGACGTTGGGCGACATCGCGATCGGCGTCGCGATCGGTCTCGTCTCCGGAGTGCTCGCGGGGTTGTTCGGGGTGGGAGGCGGCATCGTGATGACCCCCGGTATCCAGGTGCTGCTCGGGGCTCCGCCGATCGTGGCGCTGGCCACGCCTCTGCCGGCGATCTTCCCGACCGCGCTCGCTGGCGCGCTCGCCTACCGGCGCCGTGGCGAGCTCGACACCCACGCTGCCGTCCTGGCTCGTCGGGCCCGGCCTCGCGGCTGCGGCCCTGGGCGCCTGGCTCACGGACTTCGATCGACACGGCGATGCTGCTCCTCGTCACCGCGCTCCTCCTCGGGTGGCAGGCGATCGCGATCGTCCGGGACACGCGCGGGCACGGCGCCGCGAGGCCCGCGAGGCGACGGCCCCGATCCTCGGAGGGATCGGGGCCGTCGCCGGCTTCGTGTCCGGTCTCCTGGGTATCGGCGGCGGGCTCGTGATGGTCCCCTTGCTGGCCGGCTGGCTCGGGATGCCTCTGAAGCGCGCCCTCGGCACGTCGCTCCTCGCGATCGTCGCGCTGGTCGTGCCGGGCACGGTGGTTCACGCGGCCCTCGGCCATGTCGACCTGGGGATCTGCCTGGCTCTCATGGTGGGAGGCGTGCCGGGCGCGCGGCTCGGCGCGGCGCTCGCGCTCGGCGCCAAGGAGCGAACGCTTCGGGCGTGGTCGTCGGCGGAGGCCTCCTCGCGATCTCGGTCGGATACGCGATCGAACAGGTCACGACGATGCTGGCTCGCTGAGCCCGGCGACTACGATTGACGATCGGCATGAGCACGCTCCCGCGGACCACGCCTCGCACTGAGCCTCGCTCCTCGCGATCGTCTGGATCGCCTCGCCCGCGCGCGCCCAAGAGCCGGGCGAGCCGACGGCCGTGATCCGCCTGGTCAGCCAGACGCCTGGACCACGCCCGAGGAGCCGCTGCTCCGGCTCACGATCCGGATGCAGCAACGACGGGGACACGACGATCGCCGACGCCCGGTGATCGGATGGCGAGCTCGGGTCCGAGGTGACCTCCCGCGTCGCAGTACGAGACGGCGCTCGAGCAGGGGCCGGCGTTCGCCGCATCGGCCGACACGGTCTGCCGCCCGGCGGACCTCTGAGCCCGGGCGACGTCGACGGAGGTGTCGATCCCGATCGACATGTCCGAGATCCCGGGGAGCGATCGACCGGAGGACTCGGGCGTGTATCCGCTGCAGCTCGAGCTCCGGAGCGGCGAGTCGACCATCGATCGCCGTCGCTGACGACCGCTGCGATCCACATCTTCCAGGAGCCGCGAGGCCGGTCCTGTTCTCGTGGTGGACCGAGATCGCGACGCCGGTCGCGTTCGGACCCGACGGCACCCTGATCGATCCCGGATTCGAGGCGACGCTCGAATCCGGCGGCGGCATCGTCGCGCAGGTCGAGGCGCTCGCCGACCTCCTCGCGCAACCGCGATCGGGAGCCGCATTCGACCTGATCGTCTCCCCCGCCGCCCTCGATCAGCTGCGGCAGGCGGCGGACGGCTACGAGCGGAGCGATGGGACACGGTCGTCGAGGACGATGCGCGGTCGTCCCTCGCACGCGGCCGAGACGCTGGACGCGCCTCCGAGCGATCGTCGCGCGCCCTCGGGTACGGCTGCACGCGATGCCGTTCGCGGCCCCGAGGCTCCCCGCCCTGCTGTCCCCGGGCCTCCGGACGCATCTCGAGGAGCAGTGGCGCTGGGCGACGAGACGTTCGAACGGATCCTCGAGGAGCGGCCGGATCCCGACCGTCGCGCGACCGCCGGGGCTCGCCTTCGACCAGGCGTCGGTCGACGCGCTGGCGGCTCGAGGCGTGACCACGATCCTGGGTGCTGCCGACTCCGTCGATCGACCACCGCAGCCCAACGACTTCGCTCCCCCGCCGGCTGCCACCCTCTCCACGACCTCGGGTGGCGACGTCGACCTCCTCCTCCCCGACCCCGGGGCGACAGGCGCTGTCTGAGCGACCCCGAGCTCGCTGACGGACCCGGTCCTCGCCGCGCAGGTCCGTCCTCGGCGAGCTCGCCACGATCTGGAAGGAGCAGCCGGTGCCCGACGACGACGTCGAGCGCGGGCTCGCGCTCGACCTTCCCCCCGACCTGCCGGCCGCGATCTGGGGCGCGGCGGTGCAGCGGCTCTCCGAGGCGCCGTTCCTCGAGCCGGTCTATGCCGAGGACCTCCCCGACGAGGTGCAGCCCCCGCCGGAGCCCGCGACGCTCGAGCCCCGCAACGGCCGAGGTCTT
This sequence comes from uncultured Actinomycetota bacterium, assembly GCA_963778505.1. Lineage (GTDB taxonomy): Bacteria > Actinomycetota > UBA4738 > UBA4738 > HRBIN12 > JAJNBA01. The sequence goes on from CAVZUH010000002.1 coordinate 464,435, forward strand.
CTCCGCCTGCCTACGCGAACGACCTGGCTGCGACCGGGCGCCGGGTCGCGCGCGTTCGGCATCGATCCTCGAGGAGCCGGCCGGCGAGGTCGACCGTCCTCCGCCGCGACGTTGCTCTACGCGGAAGCCTCGCAGTACATCGGCAACGAGGGATCCGGGCCAAGTCTGGATCAACTCGGTGAACGGCGTCATCGACAAGACGTTCTCGCGATCTGCAACCCGGACACATCGCGGCCGCTCACGTTCACGTCGCGGTCGGGGACCATCCCGCTTCGCATGGGCGACCCGGGCGACAGGGTCGTGAACGTCAAGGTGGTGCTCGCCTCCGGCCGGGTCGAGTTCCTCGACGACAACGAACGGACCGTGCGGCTGGACCAGGCCGAACCAGGTGATCACCTTCCCGGTCGAGGTGAAGGCCGCAGGGCCAAGCAAGATCGACGTCTTCGTGGTCTCGCCGAACGGGGCGGCGGTCCTCTCGCAGAGCAGGCTGGTGGTGAGATCCACCGCGGTCAATCCCGATCGCGCTGATCATCACGATCGGCGCCGGCCTGGTCCTGATCGGGCTCTGGTCGAGGAGGTTGTTCCGGCGGCGGCACCCGTGAGCTCGAAGGAAGGACCCCCGCTGCGCGACACCCGCGACTCATTGATGCGACACACCGCCGTCATGACGGTAGGGACCACCCTGTCCCGGCTCACGGGCTTCCTCCGGCTCACCGCGATGACGGCAGCCCTCGGTGTCACGGTCAGCTCGCTGGGCTCGATCTACACGGTCGCCAACCTCACGCCCAACATCGTCTACGAGCTGATCCTCGGAGGGATCCTCACTTCGGTTTTCGTGCCGGTCTTCGTCGATCGGATGGAGGCGAAGGGATGGGACGACGCGCGCGTAGTGGCGAACCGCGTGATGACGCTCGTCCTCGTCGTCCTCGTCGTCGTTGCCGCCCTGGGAGCCTTGTTCGCGGAACAGATCATCCGCCTGTACCTGATCTCCTCCGACCTTCCCGACAGGGAGGCACAGGTGCAGCTGGGGATCTTCTTCCTCCGTTGGTTCATGCCCCAGATCGTCTTCTACGGCGTCGGTGCGGTCGCCATCGGGCTCCTCCAGGCCCACCGCCGCTTCGCGGCCCCGATGTTCGCACCGATCCTGAACAACGTGGTCGTGATCGGCACGTTCGTCGCGTATGCGATCGTCCGCGGCGATCGGCCACCGAGGGTGGTCGGCATCACCACGGCCGAGCAGACCGTGCTCGCAGTCGGCACGACCCTCGGCGTGATCGCGATGACAATCGCGCTGTGGCCGTCGCTGCGCTCGCTCGGGTACCGGCTGCACCTCCGCTTCGACTGGCGGCATGAGGCCATCCGGCATCTCGTGCGACTGGCGGCGTGGGTGGCGCTCTACGTGGCTGCCAACCAGCTCGCCTACGTCGTCATCATCGTGCTCAACAACCGCTTCAAGGCGGGACCCCAGATCTACACCACCGCTTTCACGGTGTTCCAGCTCCCACATGCGATCTTCGCGGTGTCGATCTTCACGGCGCATCCTGCCGGGGATGAGCGAGCGATGGTCGGCGGGGCATCCCGAAGGCGTACGAGCTCTCGTCTCGCGCGGACTGCGCGACACCGCCGTGGTGATCCTTCCTGCGGCGGTCGGCTTGCTGGTGCTCGCTCAGCCCATCTCGCGCCTCCTGTTCGAACACGGCGCAGCGACGCCGCGCGACTCCGTCGCGATCGGCAGGACCCTGCAGGGCTTCGCCACCGGTCTCCTGTTCTTCTCCACGTTCCAGCTGCTCACCCGGACCTTCTACGCGATGCAGGACACCAGAACGCCGGCGCTCGTGAACGTGGTCGCGGGGATCGTGAACATCGGGGCAGCGCTCGCCTTCATCGAGCCTGCTGGATCTCGGCCTCCCAGGGATGGCGCTCGCCCACGCGACCTCGTACGCCGTCGGAGTCTGTGTCCTCCTCCTGCTCCTCCGGCGTCGCCTCGGGTCGATCGGCGGTGCTCGCATCGCCCGAACCGTGGCCAAGGCTTCCGTCGCCGCGATCGTGTCCGCCGTCGCGGCCGTCGGCGTGGTTCAGGCGTGGGAGGTTCAGGGGACAGCAAGTGTGCTCGTCGCAGTCGGCGCAGCTGGGCGTCGCCGATCGTGGTCGGGGTGCTGGTGTTCGTGGTCTCGGCCCTTATCCTGCGAATCGAAGAGGTCGATGACCTGAGGAAGGCCATCGTCAGGAGGTTCCGCGGGTGAACGTGCGACGCGACGAAGCCGGACTGATCGGCAAGATGATCGCGGTCTGGCTCCTCGTCCTGGTGCTGCTCGCGGTCGCGGCGATCGACGCCGCGTCGATCGCGTTCACGACCTACAAGCTCGCGGACGCGGGCGCGGCGGCGGCGAGCGAAGGCGCACGTGTGTACAAGCGCTCGCACAACGTCCGGGAGACCTGTGAACGGGTGGCGAAGCTGTTGTCCGAGGAAGAGCCCACCGCGAGGCTGGCCCGAGGAGGGTGCAGCGATCGAAGGGCCGACCGGCATGGTCACGGTGAGGATCAGGAAGCGGGCGAACACCCTGGTGGCGCACCGGATCCCGTGGACGGAGGAGTTCGCCCGGGTGGTCGTCACGGAGACCGCCGGGCCACCGTCCCTGTAGCGTTCGACACGGTGGATGCCTCCGAGACGGACGAACGGCTCGTCCGGCGCTTCCAGGAAGGAAGCGCCGACGCCTTCGAGGTCCTCGTCCAACGTCACGGAAACCGGGTCTTCAACCTGTGCCTCCGGATCTTGGGGGACGCGGAGGAGGCCGCCGACGCATCGCAAGACACATTCCTCGCCGCCCTCCGGAAGCTCAACACTTTCCGGGGTGATTCCGCGTTCACGACCTGGCTCCATCGAGTCACCGTCAACGCCTGCTACGACTCCCTGAGACGGAAGCGTCGTCGCCCCCTCCTCCAGATCGTGAGAGACGAGGATGCGAGAGCCGCCCGAGCCGTCGCTCCCCGCTCCGGACCACGCCGATCAGGTGGTGTTCTCCGTCGACGTTGCGAATGCGTTGATGGAGGTCCCGGAGGAATTCCGAGTGGTGCTCGTGATGGCTGACGTGCAAGACCTTCCATACGACGAGATCGCCCGCGTGCTGGAGATCCCGGTCGGGACCGTGAAATCGAGGGTCTTCCGAGGTCGTGCGGCGCTGGGGCGGACGCTCGGCGCGGCGAGGGGGGAACCCTCGGGAGCGTCACGGGCGTCAGAGGAAGAGGCATGAATCATCCCTACGAACTGCTCGCCGACCTCGTGGACGGCACCCTGGACGAGGGCGACCTCGCCGGGGTGCAGGCGCACCTGGATGACTGCGCCTCCTGTCGCGAGGACGTCGCCCACGCGACCGCAGGACGCGATTCGGCTCGGTCGCTGCCCGCAAGCGACCGCTCCGACCGATCTGCACGAACGCATCGTGGCCGCGGCCGGCGGCCACGGCCACGGACCCCCGGTTGGTACCGGTGGGCCGGCGTGGCCGCGGCCGCCGCGGTGGTCGTCGCCATCGCGATCGCCCTTCCCAACGTTCGGGGGCGGGATGCGCGCCCCGGCTCCGGTGAGAACGCCCCCGCGGCGGTCGATTCCGCCGGGTCGCAAGCGGCGGGCGTGGTTTCCGCCGAAGGCGTCGCGACGAGCGTCCAGAACAGGGATTACAGCGCGGAAGACCTCCAGCAACTCGCCATCGCGTCTCGCTCGGACGCTCTGCTCCTCCGCACAGGAGGATGCGCCGACGAGCGAGATCGCCGATCCCGCCGCGGCGATCCGGTGCGTGGCGCGTGCCACCCAAGAAGGGGCGACCGGACGGCTGACTCGGCTTATCCAGGCCAGATTCGAGGGCCGGGACGCCTACATCGCCGTCTACCTGGAGGGCCCAGGAGCAGACGAGCAACCGGGTCTCGTCGCTCTGTGGGTGGCCGCCCGCGACAACTGCTCCTTCCTCTCCTTGGCCTTCTCTCAGAAATAGGTGCCGCACCGGGAGGGGAAGGAACCGCTGAGGCTCGGCGTTCAGAGCGTGTGGGAGGATTGACACGCATGACCACCGAGCGCGCGAACGACGTCCGGAACGTGATCGTGATCGGCTCCGGCCCAGCCGGGTTCACCGCCGCGCTCTACGCGGCGCGCGCCAACCTCGAGCCGCTGGTCCTGAAGGGTCTCGAGGCAGGCGGCCAGCTGATGCTCACCACGGACGTCGAGAACTATCCGGGCTTCGCCGACGGGATCTTGGGTCCGGAGCTCATGGATCAGATGGAGAAGCAGGCTGCCCGCTTCGGGGCCGAGATCCTCTCGGTCCACGTGACCCGGGTCGACTTCTCAGCCCGGCCTTTCGGGGTCTGGGCGGGTGATCAGGAATGGCGCGCCCGGAGTGTGGTGATCGCGACGGGCGCGACCGCGAAGTGGCTCGACGTACCTGGCGAGGAGAAGCTCCGCGGCCGAGGGGTCTCCGCGTGCGCGACCTGCGACGGCTTCTTCTTCCGCGATCGCGAGCTGGTGGTCGTCGGTGGTGGCGACTCGGCGATGGAAGAAGCGACCTTCCTCACGAAGTTCGCGTCCAAGGTCACGATCGTGCACAGACGAGATGAGTTCCGCGCATCGAAGATCATGCAGGAGCGAGCCCTGGCCAACCCGAAGATCGAGGTGATCTGGAACGCGGAGGTGGTGGAGGTTCTCGGCGACGATGCCGTGACCGGCGTCCGCCTGCGCGACACGACCACGGGGGAGACACGGGAGCTCCGGACGGACGGCGTCTTCGTCGCGATCGGTCACACGCCGAACACCGAGCTCTTCGGCGACTGGTTGGACCTCGACGCCGACGGGTACATCGTGGTGCGAGAGCCGCGCACCCATACCTCCGTCGAGGGCGTCTTCGCGGCGGGCGATGTCACCGATCGGATCTACCGTCAGGCGGTAACCGCAGCCGGACAGGGATGCAAGGGCGCGATGGATGCGGAGAAACTGCTCGAGGCCGAGGCACACGCCGCGGTCTGAGGGGCGGGAATCTTCGCAGTCGGCGGGACGTTCTGGGCAGGGCGTTGACCGCCGGGCACGTGCGCCCGACGGACCGAGAGGAGAAGAGATGGCGAACATCGGAGATGTGAACGACATCGGAGTTCCAGGCCAGCGTGCTGGATTCGGAGACCCCGGTTCTCGTGGACTTCTGGGCCGAGTGGTGCGTGCCGTGCCACATGGTCTCCCCGGTGGTCGAGGAGATCGGCCAGGAGAAGGGTCTCGATCTGAAGGTCGCCAAGCTGAACATCGACGACAACCCGGACGCCACGCGTACGTACGGCGTCATGTCCATCCCCTCGCTGATCCTCTTCAAGGCAGGCAAGGAGGTCGTCAGGGTCACGGGCGCACGGCCCAAGGACGCGATCCTGCGCGACCTCGACCCGCACCTGTCGTAGGACACACTCCCCTCTGGGTCGGGACTCGACGGTTGCCGTCGCGTCCTGGGCCCACGCAGACTCGGACCCATGCACGTCTACCGTGTGGGGGACCGTGGCCCGGAGGTCATCGACATCCAGTCGAGGCTGACAGCCCTCGGGGCCGTCCTGGACGACGAGGAGCACGACGGCACGTTCGGCTCCACGACGGAGGCGGCCGTCCGATCGTTCCAAACGGAGCGGCATCTCCTGGTCGACGGTCTCGTCGGTCCCGACACGTGGGAACAACTCGTCGAGGCTGGATGGCAGCTCGGCGATCGCACCCTGTACCACCGAGCCCCTATGTTCCGGGGGGACGACGTCCGCGAGCTCCAGCGGAAGTTGAACGCCCTCGGATTCGATAGCGGGAAGGAAGACGGGTTGTACGGTCCACGGACCGACGGCGCACTCCGGCTGTTCCAGCGGAACGTCGGCGACGAACCGGACGGGATCGTCGGGCCGCACACGCTCTCGGTCCTTCGCCGGATGCGCCCGCTCGACGCGGTTCCCGTCGCGCGCACTCGTCCGTGAGCGGGAGGAGCTGACAGCGACTCGCGGCCCGATCGAAGGGCGCGTGATCGCGGTCGACGTGGGTGATGGGCGGGACGATGACATCCACCGTCGCGCCGCCCAGGCGCTCGTCCTGCGGCAGCTCCAGGCGGTGGGCGCCGACCCGCGTCTCCTCGTGACCGGCGACGACGCGGCCGCGCCATCGGACCGAGCCCGGCTCGCGAACGAGGCCGGCGCGGCCGCGTCGATCACGGTCGAGCTCACCGACCGGGGACGACGAAGGCGGCGGCGGTCCCGTCTGCTCGTACTTCGGCAGCCGGACCACCCATTCCCCCTCGGGATTCGTTCTGGCGCAACTTATCTTGGAGGAGCTCGAGGCCGAGCTCGGCCTTTCCGGCAGACTCCGGCCGCTCACGATCGCTCCACTGCGCGAGACCCGGATGCCGGCGGTTCAGGTGGAGCCGCTCAACGGGTCCGGAGAGACGGAGCAGAAGCTGCTGAGCGATCCGGACCTCCCGTCACGCGTCGCCCGTGCGGTCGCCGCCGGAGTTGGGACGCTTCTTCTCAGGCTAGCTCGTCCGCCGCCCCCGGGACGAAAGTGCGAGCAACACTCCGAGGACCGCACCGAGGATCGACGCTCTGAGAGCTCGCTCGCGCTCGGTACGATACGGCCGTTGCTCGATCATCGGCCGGTAGGGTACCGCCGGCGAGGCATCCCACAGGAGCTCGGAACGTGTCCTCAGACGGATCCGCCGTCGTCATCATCGTCGTCCTCGCGCTGGCCGCCTTCATCGTCTGGATTCTGGGCGCTCGTCGATGTGGTCAAGGTGCCTGACGATTCGATGTTCAAGGCGGGGAACAAGCTGGTGTGGGTGCTCGTGATCGTGCTCACGGGCGTGGTTGGCGCCATCATCTACCTGGTGGTCGGGCGTCCCTCGCCTGGCGGTCGACCGGGCGGATCCGCCCCTCCCCCGGTTCCGAACCTGCCACCCCCGCCTCCACCTGGCGCGATCGGCTGAGACCCATCCCGCCGCGGCGCCGAGGATCCCCCTACCGTATGATGACGTCACTCATTCGGGAGCGAGACCCGGGCCCGAGCCGATGATCTCGGAGACGATCCGCTCCAGGTCGTCGGGGGAGCCGAAGTCGATCAGGACCTGACCCCGCTTTCGCCCCATCCGGATCGCGACACGGGTGGCGAGCTGCTCAGAGAGGATCTCTTCGACCTCCGCGAGGTTGGGGTCGTCCGGCTCAGCGGCCGGAGCCTTCTTCTTCGGCGCGGGCTCGGTCGGCGCCTCGATGAACCTCCGGACGATCTCTTCTGTCTCACGAACGGAAAGGTCCTCGGCGGCGATCCGTAGCGACAGCGACGTGATCGCGTCCGTGTCGCCCAGCGCGAGGAGCGCTCGCGCGTGGCCGGCGGAGATCCTCTCGTCGGTGAGGAGCTGCTGCACCTCGAGCGGTAGCGCAAGCAGCCGGATGGTGTTGGCGATGTGGGAACGCGACACCCCGACCCGGTCGGCGAGCTCTTCTTGCTTCAGCCCGAGCTCGTCCAGGAGCTGCCGGAACGCCTCTCCGAGCTCTATCGGATTGAGGTCTTCACGATGGATGTTCTCGATGAGGGCTTCCCTGAGCAGGTCCGAGTCGTCCGAGTCCCGCAGGACGACCGGCACCGTGGCGAGGCCGGCCAGCTTCGCGGCACGGAGCCTCCGCTCCCCCGTGACCACTTCGTAGCCCTGATCGGTCCTGCGCACGACGATCGGTTGCAGGATCCCCACCTCACGTATCGAGGCCGCCAGGTCAGCGAGGGTCGCGTCGTCGAACCGGCTCCTCGGCTGCTTCGGGTTGGGTGAGATCGGCGTTGGCGGGCACCTCGAGGAGGCCCGTGCTCGCATCCCCCGCTTCCGGCGCACCTGGGATCAGCGCCGAGAGCCCGCGTCCCAGACCCCCACGTTTGGGCATCAATCGCCTCCCTTGCGGAACATACGCCACCGTCGCTTGCGGCCCCGCTCGTCATCCAACGTCGCCCCGATGTCCGCCATCCCCTCGTGCGTTTCGCGGGAGCCCGGTGGGGGTGGAGGCTCCTCACGCGATGCCTCGATATCGATATCCGGGTGCTCGTCGATCACGACCACCCTTCGCTGTGGCAGCTCGCCCGGCAGGAACAGGGCTCGAGGGCCGCTTGACCCTGGGTTCGGGCTCGGCTGGAGGCTCGTCCCACAGAGTCCTCCTCCGAGGGCTCGGGCAGGGGCTTCGACCGTGTCGAGCAGATCCATATCGGCGGCAGGGGAGGCTTCGACCGGTGGATCTGCCTCAGATTCGAGCGGTCTGGGGTCAGGCTCGTCACGTCGCGGTTGGGGGGACGCGACGGGCGCCTCCTCCGGGTTCGCCTCCTCCGGGTTCGCCTCCTCCTTGCTCCCTTCATCAGGGCCTTCAGTGCTCGCCAACTCACGGAGCGTTCCATCCTCGTCAGCTGTCGCCACCTCGTCGACCCGGGTCATCTCGGCGATCGGCATCTCGTCGAACAACGGCATCGGTGCGTCTGGCGGTGGCCGAAGCGCGACCTCGCGCGCGAGCTGGCGATACGCCTCCGCGCCCTTGGACTTCGGGTCGTAGACGGTGATCGGCTGTCCGAAGCCGGGGGCCTCGGAGAGCCGAACCGTTCGCGGGATGATGACCCCGTAGACGAGGTCGCCGAAGTACCGCTGCACCTCATGGACGACCTGCTCGGAGAGCTTCGTACGGGGGTCGAACATCGTCATGACGATGCCCGAGAGTCTGAGGCCGGAGTTGATGTTCTGCTGGACCAACGAGACGTTTCGGAGAAGCTGCCCCAGCCCTTCGAGGGCGTAGTACTCGCACTGGATCGGGACGATGAGCTCCTCCGCCGCGGTGAGCGCGTTGATGGTCAGGAGACCGAGCGAGGGAGGGCAGTCGAGCAGGATGAAGTCATACACCCCCTCCAGGACGGGCTCGATCGCCTTCTTCAGACGGGACTCGCGGGAGAACTGAGAAACCAGTTCGATCTCGGCTCCGGCCAGGTCGATCGTCGCGGGAACCGCGTGGAGACGGTCCACGGGCGTGTGCACGATGGCGCGTTCGATGTGCGCTTCTGAGACGACAACGTCATACACCGTGACCTCTCGTGCGTCGTGCCGGATGCCCATCCCGGTCGAGGCGTTGCCCTGGGGATCGAGGTCGGCCACCAGCACCCGGTAGCCGATGTCTGCGAGCGCAGCGCCGAGACTGACGGCCGTCGTGCTCTTGCCCACGCCGCCCTTCTGGTTCGCGATCGCGATGACCCGAGCCCTACCGGGGGTCTCGGGAACGACGGGTCGCTTCTTCTTCGAGGCCGCTTTGGGCTTGGGCGGGGCGGAGTCATCGGTCGTGGCCGGCGCCACGGGATGAGTCGTGCTGGCGGAGACCTTGCTCACTGTCGGGTCATGATAACGATGGGTCCGCCGCTTTCAAGAGTCGGTTCTCCGACGGCTCGCGACTCGGGCGTCAGGAGGCGTGTCGTCGCTCTCGAACGTCCTGCCTGCCCAATAGATGAGGTCTCCTCCCGGAACCAGCAGATCCCGGGCGACGATCCAGCTTCTCGCGCAGCGTCTCCGAATCCCCTCGCGAGACACACATCGAAGCCCGAGGCGAGCTCCTCCGCCGGCTCGGGGAACACCCGCACGTTCGGGCAACCGGAGCGTCTCGACGGCCAGCTCGAGGAAGGCGGCTCTGGCTTGCCGGGGCTCGGCCAGCGTGACTTCCAGGTCGGGCCGCGCCACGGCGATCGGGAGACCAGGGAGCCCGGCGCCGGATCCGAGGTCGACGATCCGTTCGGCCCCCGCCGAGAGATGGGCGATGGCCCGGAGGCTGTCCAGGATGTGGCGGGTCCGGAGGTGACCGGCATCGGAAGCGGCGACCATGCCCCGTGGAACCGCCTGAACGACGAGCAGCTCCTCATAGCGGCCCAGGCTCTCGACCTGAGCAGGGGAAAGCTCGACCGAGGTCCAACCCTCATGTTTCACGTGAAACACGGTCCTTCCGGAGATCCGCCGTGCCCGGGCCGCCTAGAGTGACGCGAACGACCACGAACCTATCGGGATCGACGCCTTCGGAGACACTCTCCAAGCCCTCGAATTCGGCAACGACGTCGTGGACCAGCTTGCGCTCGTAGGCGTTCATCGGGTCGAGCTGCTCCTCCGCGCCCGGTCCTTTGGACCCGCTCAGCGACCTCCCGGGCCTGCTCGACCAGCCGGTCCTCCTGGCGCTTCCGATAGTCACCGACGTCCACCAGCACCCGGATCCGGTCGTCCAGCCGGCGCCCGACCGCGGTGCGGGCGAGCTCCTGGATGGCATCCAAGCGTCTGCCCGTGGCGACCGATCAGCAGGGCCATGTCGTCCTCGGGCCCGTCGACGATGTCGACGTAGACATGTCCCCGACGGGTCGTCGGCTCCGCGATGGCATCGATCCCCATGCGCTCGAGGAGCTCCTCGACGAAGTCCGCGATCGCGTCCGCCTGCTCCTCGAGGTCGGCCCCGTTCAAGTCCGCAGACCCACCTTCCCTTTGTCGGCGCTCAGATCCTTCTGGCTCTCGATCCATCGTCTACCTCCCGGGCCGCTTCGGGCGGTTGGGCCCCGACCCCTTCGGTCGTCCCGACCCCCCGCCCTTCGTGCTTCTTCCCAGAGTCCCTCCCTGTTCCCGGTGAGCGTGGAGGGGGCTTGCGCAGGGGCTCGGGTTCGCCCTGGCGGCGTTTCCGCTCTTCTCGGCTCGCTCCATCAGCTGGCCCATGAAGCCGCGCCTCGGCTTCTCGGGACTGGCAGTGCGGCCTTCGCCTTCGCTTGCGTGAGGCGACGGTCCATCGCCTGCCGGCCCGATGTGTCCGAGTCGGAGCATCACGGCCTGCTGGCCGATCTGGAAGAGGTTGGACACGGTCCAGTAGAGGACCAGGCCCGCTGGGAATGCGAAGCCGAAGATCCCGAACATGATCGGCATGACCTTGGTGATGATCTGAGTCTGCGGGTTCTGGGCGGAGGTGGGCGTCGCCTTCTGCGTCTGGCGACTCGAGTAGAAGGTCGGTTCCGATCATGAGCGCCAGCAGCGCGTAGTACGGGATGCGGTCGGGGATCGGAGTCTCCGCAGTCGAGCGTGCTCGCCCGTCGGCTTCCGTTCTCGTGTTGAGCACCGGGACCGTCTTGCCCGCCTGCTGACGGCGAGCACTGGAGGTTCATGGGAGGAAGTGCATCCCTGGCTGGTTGTGCTGCGTGACGTCGATGAAGAGCTGCGAGTCCTCGGGAAGGTGGTTGTCCTTGTACTCGACCACCCCTGGGGTGATCCGGGTCCGGGTCGGGCTAGGGGACCGGAGCTCGGATCACTGAGTACATCGCGATCAGGATCGGGAACTGCAGGAGGAGGGGAAGGCAGCCGCCGAGCGGGTTGACGCCGTACTCCTGGTAGAGCTTCATCGTCTGCTCTTGGACCTTCTGCTTGTTGCCCTTGTACTTCTTCTGGATCTCCTTGATCTTCGGCTGCAAGGCCTGCATCGCTTGCATCGACTTGATCTGCTTGATGCCCAGGGGGAGCAGGACCACTCGGAAGACGATCGTCAGGATGATGATCGCGAAGCCGAAGTTGCCCGTTAGGTCGTAGAGCCACGCCAGCAGCCACCCGATCGCGTCGAGGAGAGCCTGGAAGGGACCGATCTCAGCCAGCATGGGCGGCCGATCCAGGCGGCCGCATGGGGGTCGCGTATGGCGACATCATACGACACGTCGTGGCTCGGTACCGGGTCGATGCCACCTCGCCCGAACGGGTTGCAGCGCAACACACGTCGGAGCGCCAAGAGAGAACCCCTCATGGCTCCGAGGGTCCGGATCGCCTCCTCAGCGTAGCGGGAGCAGGTGGGGGAGAAACGGCACTGACCGCCGAGCCACCCGGACGAGCGTGAGGCGGTACGACGCGGATCACGCCGAGCGAGGACAGCCGCGCGGGGGCGCCGGCGCGCCACAGGAAGCGTCGCCGCAAGGACGTCATCGGCGCTTCTCTCCGCGCCCGAGCAGTTCGGTCATCTCGGTGATCAGATCCTGGGTTCGGGCGTCCCGGATGGCCTCGCGAGCCACCAAGACGATGTCGTGTCCTTCCATCCCACGCGGCGCGACCTCGCGGATCGCCGCCCGAAGGACCCGCCGGGCTCGGTTCCGCTGCACCGCGCCGCCGATCTTCTTGCCGGCGACCAGCGCGAACTCCCCTGAGCCGGGAGCGACAAACAGTACCACCCGCTTGCCGTGCACCGGCTCTGCCGTCACGGAAGACGCGCTGGATCCCCGCGGTGCGCACCGTCTCGGTCAGCCGGAGACGCTGAGGCGGCTGCGGCCCTTGCGTCGTCTCGCGGCGAGGATCGACCGGCCGGCACGCGTCCGCATCCGCAGACGGAAGCCGTGCGTCTTCGCCCGGCGGCGCGTGTTCGGCTGGTACGTGCGCTTTCCCTTGGCCATCCTCGGATCCCTTCGCGAAAGGAAGGCCGGCAACGCGCCGACCGAAGAGCGGAAGTATACGGAAACATCCCAGGATGGAGGGGTTGACAACAGAAAGTGCGTCAAGACGCGCCGGTCGCTCGCGTTGGGGAAAAACCCCGGTGCTATAGTCCGCCCCGCACTTCCCCGGGGTGATGGGGCCCCCGGCGATCCTCCGACCCCGACGACCTCCCCGGATGTGGGTTATCCACCGGTGTGGAAAGGTTCTGTGGAATCTCAGATGGCAGTCGCATTGCCTGATCAGGAAGCGAGACGGACCTGGTCGGCCGTGCTCGATCGCGCTCGGACCGAGCTCCCGGAGACCACGTTCCTGATGTGGTTCACCGACGTCCGCCCGATCGCACTCCGCGATCAGGTGCTCTCCCTCGCCGTCCCGAGTCAGTTCGTCCGAGAACGCCTGCAGCACAACCATCTTGGGCTCATCGAAGAGGCCGCCGAGGAGACGCTTCGGCCACCCGGTCAAGATCGAGATGGACGTGGACGAAGGCGATCCGCCACGAGGAGGGTCCGCTGGTCGACTGACCACCGCGCCTCCGGCCGCGTACGCGGCGATCGGCGCGCCGGCGACCGCCGCGCCGGTGCGGGCAAGGCCGCTCGGCGCACCCGGCCTCCCGTTCCCCAACTACACGTTCGACGCGTTCGTCCCCGGCCCGTCGAGCCGGTTCGCGCACGCCGCCGCGATGGCGGTGGCCGAGGCGCCGCTGTCGACCGCGTACAACCCGCTGTTCATCTACGGTGGCACGGGACTCGGCAAGACGCACCTTCTGCTCGCGATCGGGCATCACATCTGGCGATTGATGCCCGACACGCGGATCAAGTACGTGACCTCCGAGCAGTTCGTCACGGAGTTCATCAAGGCCGTCCGCGAACGACAGGGTGACGCCTTCCGCCACAAGTACCGCGAGGTCGACATCCTGCTCGTCGACGACATCCAGTTCCTCGCCAAGCGCGAAGAGACGCAGACCGAGTTCTTCCACACGTTCAACCATCTCCACGGCGCCGGCCGCCAGATCGTGATCGCGTCGGACCGGCCGCCGCACGAGCTCTCGGGGCTCGAGGAACGACTGGTGAGTCGGTTCCGGTGGGGGCTCTGCGTGGACGTGCAGCCGCCGGACCTCGAGACGCGCATCGCGATCCTGCAGTTGAAGGCCGAGCGCGAGAACATCCCCGCGGTCGTGCCCGAGGTGATCGAGTTCGTCGCGTCCAAGTTCGACCAGTCGGTCCGCGAGCTCGAGGGCGCCCTGGTGCGCGTGGTCGCCTGGTCGGAGCTCACGCGCCAGCCGATCGACATCGAGCTCGCGGAGCGAGCCTTGCAGGACCTGATCCCGCAGACGGAGCACGAGATCCCGCCGCCGCTGATCCTCGAGGAGACGGCGACGTACTTCCAGCTCTCGACCGGGGACCTGGTCTCGAAGTCGCGCTCGCGACCGCTCACGCAGGCGAGGCACATCGCGATGTACCTGATGCGCGAGTGCACCGGCCTGTCCCTGGTCAAGATCGGCGAGATCTTCGGCGGTCGCGACCACACCACGGCCCTCCACGGCATCAAGAAGGTCGAGGACGAGATGCGCTCTCGCGACGACACGTTCCGTCAGGTCCAGGACCTCACGCGGATCATCCGCAGCCGTGTCCGAGGATTGGTGTGATGTCGGTGGACAACTTCGCGGAGATGGCCGTTCTCGACCGACGCAGTGACCGGGCCCGGAAGAGCGCCAAGGACGTCCTCCACCGGTCCGTCCCACATGTCGGACATGCCCGCTACGCTGCGCGAACACCCCACTTCTCCACATTCTCCACCGCCCCTACTACTGCTCTCCACTCGAAAAGAACCTAAGAAGCAACAGCCTGGGAACAGGCCACGACCGGGAGGTTGAGGATGAAGTTCCGATGCGACCGCGACGACCTGTCCGAGGCGCTGCAGACCGTGCAGCGCGGCGTGTCCTCGCGCCCGGGGATCCCCGCGCTCACCGGCGTGCTGCTGGAGGCGGCGGACGACGGCACCCTGACGCTCACGACGACGGACCTCGAGGTCTCGGCACGGCTCTCGATCGCGCGTCCAGGTCCAGGAGGCCGGCACGGCACTGGTACCGGCGCGGCTGCTCGCCGACACCGTGAAGTCGCTGTCCGAGGCCCCCGTCGATTTCGAGACGGACCAGTCCCAGGCGCATATCCGCTGCGCTGCGTATGAGGGCGCGCTCCGGCTGCTGCCCGCCGACGACTTCCCGGGGCTGCAGGAGCCGTCGGGGACCGCGATCTCGGTCGAGCCCGCGCGCGTTCGCCGAGGCCGTCGGCGCAGGTCGTCCCGGGCGGCCTCGAAGGATGAGGCCAGGCCGGTCCTCACCGGTGTGTTGCTCGAGATCAGCCGGGAAGGCGTGGTCCTGGTCGCCACGGACTCGTACCGCCTCGCCGTCCGCGACCTCGTCGCGACGGCGGACGGCGAGGCGAAGGCGATCGTCCCGGAGCGCGCGTTGACCGAGGCCGGCCGCGCGGCGGTCGACCAGAAGGCCGGGGTGGAGGCGTTCGGTCAACGCGTCGCAGATCGCGTTCCGGGTCGGCTCGCTGACCCTGACGTCTCGCCTGATCGAAGGCGAGTTCCCCAACTACCGGCAGCTCCTGCCGGAGACCTGTCGAGAGCCGGCTCACGATCTCGCGCCAGCAGCTCCTCGAGGCCGTCCGCCGGGTGGGGCTGCTCGCGCGCGACACGACGCCCGTGCGGTTGGAGTTCAACGCGCTCGGCGTGAAGCTGTCGTCGTCCAGCCCGGATCTCGGGCAAGCCGTCGAGACGGTCGAGGCCCGGTACGAGGGCGAGGACCTCGTCGCGGCGTTCAACCCGCAGTACCTCGTCGACGGGCTGACCGCGGCCACCGGCGAGAGCGTGCGGATCGACGTCCGCGACGGGCTCAAGCCCGGCGTGATCCGCGGCGAGGGTGACGAGCTCACCTACCTGGTGATGCCGGTCCGGCTCCCCGCCGCGGTCGGCTGACGCGCCGGCGAGTCGCGGACACGGATGCACCTGGAGTGGCTCGAGCTCCGGGATTTCCGGAACCACCGGCGCACGGCCGTGGATCGCATCCCGGACGGGCTGACGGTGGTCGTGGGACCGAACGGCGAGGGCAAGACCAACCTGCTGGAGGGCATGTTCTTCCTGTACGCGCTCCGCTCGCCCGAGCACCTCGACGAACGCGCCGCTCGTCCGCGAGGGTGCCGATGTGGCGTACGCGCGGGGGGAGTTCGAGGGGCATCGAAGGGCAAGCCCTCGTCGAGGTGGAGATCCCGCGCAAGGGCGCGAGCCGCGTGAAGCTGAACAAGAGCCCGCTCCGGCGCAAGCGCGAGCTCCGCCGGCAGGTGCGGTCGGTGCTCTTCGGTCCCTTCGATCTGCCGGTGGTGATCGGTGATCCCTCGAAGCGCCGCGACCTCATGGATGAGGCCGTCGTCGCGCTCTGGCCGCTGAAGGACGGGCGTCTCATCCGCGTACGACCGAGCGCTGCGGCAGCGGAATCGTCTCCTCAAGGAATGGGAGGGCGGTCGCGGGGCGCCGGCCGGGATGGATGCCTGGGACGAAGAGCTCGATCCGCACCGGGGTGCCGGTGATCGAGGCACGCGGTGAAGCCGTCGCGCGCCTCGCCACCGGCGCGTCCGTCGAGTTCGAGGCGCTTGCCGGCTACGAGCTCCTGGTGACGTATGCGCCCAACGTTGACGGTCCCGGCGCCGTCGAGGAGGCCTTCCGCGAGCAGCTGGCGGCGCGGCGGGCCGACGAGCTCGTCCGCAGGACGTCGCTCGTCGGCCCACATCGCGACGACCTCACCCTGGCGGTCCGTGATCTCGGCGCACGAGCGTTCGGTTCGCACGGTGAGACGTGGGCGCGCCGCGCTCTGCCTGCGTCTCGGTCTCGCCGCGGCGATCGCGGCCGAGATCGGGGAGCCGCCGCTCTTGCTGGTCGACGATCCCTTCAGCGCTCTCGACCCCAGTCGCCGCGACCGCATCGCGCAACGGCTCGCGGACCGAGGCGGCCAGGTCGTGATCAGCGTTGCGGACGAGGCCGACGTGCCGTCGGCTTCGTCCGCGGTCTGGCAGGTCGAAGCCGGCGCCGTGACGGTGAGGGCCTGACGTGCCTGCTTCGAAAGGGTTCCGTGGGCGGAACGGCGATCCCGAGCCGGGAACCGCGTCGAGCTCGGCGAGGTGATCGACAATCTGATGGCCGAACAGGTCTTCGCGCGAGGGCATGCCGGTCGCGCGGCTCGCCGCCGCGTGGTCCTCGGTGGTGGGGGAGCGGCTGGCATCGGAGACCGCCCCGGCGACCCTCGAAGCGGGCGTCCTGACCGTCACGGCGACCTCCGGCCCGTGGGGGGTGCAGGCCCGATTCCTGCACGAGGAGATCCGGCGCCGGGCGGATGAAGCACTGGGCGGCGGCCAGATCACCTCCGTCCGGATCGTCGTGCGAAACCGCAGGTAGAAGGGCGATTTCCGCGACTCGAAATGCCGTTCGAGTCACCTCCGATTGGTAGAATGTAGGGGTTCGTGCGACGGCCCCGCGCACGCCCCCGAGCTGCGATGCGTGGGGCGGCCTGCGCGGGGCACTGACGGGAGGACGATTGGCCACCGCGAAGGCGAAGAGGGACACCTACGACGCGCATAACATCCAGGTCCTCGAGGGCGTCGAGCACGTCAGGCTCCGCCCGGGGATGTACATCGGCACCACCAGTTCTCGCGGGATGCACCACCTCGTCTACGAGGTCGTCGACAACGCGGTCGACGAAGCGATGGCCGGCCGCGCCACGAAGATCGTCGTCACGATCCACACGGACAACAGCGTGTCGGTCCATGACGACGGTGCCGGGATCCCGGTCAAGCCGATCCCCAAGGCGAAGGATCGTCGTCCCGCCGTCGAGGTGGCGCTCACGACCCTGAACGCCGGAGGGAAGTTCGGCGGCGGCGGCTACAGCATCTCGGGTGGGCTTCACGGCGTCGGCGTGTCCGTGGTGAACGCGCTCTCGGCCAAGATGACGGCCGAGGTCCAGCGCGACGGCTTCTCCTGGACCCAGGCGTACGCGCGCGGACGCTCCACGTCGAAGCTCATGAAAGGGAAGGCCACCAAGAAGACCGGCACGTCGATCCGCTTCTGGCCCGACGCCGAGATCTTCACCGAAGATATCGAGTTCAGGCGCTCGGAGCTCACGGATCGGCTCCGTGAACTGGCGTTCTTGAACGCAGGTCTCGAGATCCAGCTCGTCGACGAGCGCGAGAAGCCCGTGCACAAGGACGTGTTCAGGTACAACGGCGGGCTCGTCGACTTCGTGAAGCATCTCGCCACCGGGCAAGGATGCGATCACACGGGTGATCGCGATCGGCGACAAGGCCGAGGACGCGGAGGTCGAGCTCGCGCTGCAGTGGACGGCGGGCTACTCGGAGTCCGTGTACTCGTTCGCCAACACGATCAACACGCACGAAGGCGGCATGCACGAGGAAGGGCTCAAGAAGTCGCTCACCAACGTGTTGAACCGCTACGCCCGCTCCAAGGGTCTGCTGAAGGAGAAGGAGGACAACCTGATCGGCGAGGACGTGCGCGAAGGATTGGTCGCCATCCTGTCGGTCAAGCTCCGCAACCCGCAGTTCGAGGGACAGACCAAGACCAAGCTCGGGAACGCCACGATGCGTTCGTTCGTGGAGACGACGGTGAATGCGCAGCTCGCCGAGTGGCTGGAGGAGCACCCCACCGAGGCGCGGCGGATCGTCCAGAAGACCCTCGCGGCAGCGAAGGCGAGGATGGCAGCCAAGCAGGCGCGCGACCTGACCCGGCGCAAGTCGTTCCTGGAGGGCGGGTCCTTGCCCGGCAAGCTCGCCGATTGCCAGCTGAGCGACCCGGCCTCGTGCGAGCTCTACATCGTCGAGGGGGACTCCGCGGGCGGCAGCGCCAAGCAGGCGCGCGACCCCGCGACCCAGGCGATCCTGCCGATCCGGGGGAAGATCCTGAACGTGGAGAAGGCGAGGCTCCACAAGATCCTCGAGAACATCGAGATCCAGGCGTTGATCACCGCGATCGGCACCGGGATCGGCGACGAGTTCGAGCTCGACAAGGCGCGGTACCACCGCATCGTCCTGATGGCCGACGCCGACGTGGACGGGGCACACATCCGCACGCTGCTGCTCACGTTCTTCTTCCGGAACATGCCGCAGCTGATCGACGCCGGCTACATGTACCTGGCGCAACCGCCGCTCTACCTGCTGAAGAACGGAAAGGCGGAGCAGTACTTCTACACGGAGCGCGAATGGGACACGTTCCGGAAGAAGAACGGCAACGGAGACAAGAAGCTCGACCCGCAGCGCTTCAAGGGCCTCGGTGAGATGGACGCGCATCAGCTCTGGGACACCACGATGGATCCGGAGCGGCGCACGTTGCTGCAGGTGACGCTCGAGGACGCGACCGCGGCCGACCGCCTCTTCACGATCTTGATGGGCGAAGACGTGCCGTCCCGCAAGGAGTTCATCGAGAGCAACGCGAGGTACGTCCAGAACCTGGACGTGTAGGAGGGGTATGGCACAGGAGGGATTGTTCGCGGGCCGTGTCGAGCCCGTCCAGCTCGAGGAAGAGATCCAGCGGTCCTACCTCGACTACGCGATGTCCGTCATCGTCGGGCGAGCGCTGCCGGAGGTACGTGACGGGCTGAAGCCGGTCCACCGCACGGATCCTCTGGTCGATGCTCGAGCAGGGCTTGCGCCCCGACCGACCCCACCGGAAGTCGGCCAACGTCGTGCGGCGGCGTGATGGCGAAGTACCACCCGCACGGCGACGCCCCGATCTACGACGCCCTCGTCCGGATGGCACAGGAGTTCTCCCTCCGGCATCCCTTGATCGACCCCCACGGGAACTTCGGATCCGTCGACGGCGACCCACCTGCTGCGTCGCGTTACACGGAGGCCCGCCTCGCGCCGATCGCGATGGAGCTGCTTCGCGACATCGATGCCGAGACCGTCGACTTCGTGCCCAACTACGACGGGTACGAGCAGCAGCCGGTGGTCTTGCCGTCGCGCTTCCCCAACCTGCTGGTGAACGGCTCGGGCGGGATCGCCGTCGGGATGGCGACGAACATCCCTCCGCACAACCTCGGCGAGGTGATCGACGCGGTCGTCCACTACCTCGAGCATCCCGAGGCCGACGCCGAAGGACCTCATGAAGTTCGTCAAGGGACCTGACTTCCCGACGGGCGCGGTCATCATGGGACGCGACGGCATCCGCGACGCGTACGAGACGGGACGCGGTTCCATCAAGATCCGCGCGGTGAGCACCGTCGAGGAAGGATCGGCGGGCCGATGCACGCATCGTCGTGACGCGAGCTGCCGTACCAGGTGAACAAGGCGCGACTGGCGGAGAAGATCGCCGATCTCGTCAAGTCCGGCAAGGTCAAGGACATCGCCGACCTGAAGGATCACTCGTCGGGCCGGGCTGGGATGCGACTCGTGATCGACCTGAAGCGCGGCGCCAACCCCCAGGTCGTCCTGAACCAGCTCCACAAGCACACGCAGCTCCAGGAGTCCTTCGGCGTGATCATGCTGGCGCTCGTCGACGGCGTCCCTCGCACGCTGAATCTCGCCGAGATGATCGGCTACTACGTCGACCACCAGATCGACGTCGTCACCCGGCGGACCCGGTACGACCTGCGCAAGGCCGAGGAGCGCGACCACATCGTCCAGGGCCTCCTGATCGCGCTCGATCACCTGGACGAGGTCATCAAGGTCATCCGGGGCTCGCAGGACGCGGAGCAGGCGCGCACCAAGCTGATGTCGACGTTCAAGCTCTCGGAGATCCAGGCGAACCACATCTTGGACATGCCGCTCCGCCGGCTCACCAAGCTCGCACGCACGGAGCTCGAGCAGGAGCACAAGGAGCTGCTCGCGAAGATCAAGTACCTGAAGGCCCTCCTGAAGGACCCGAAGAAGATCCGCGGCGTGATCAAGGACGAGATCCTGCGGATCAAGGAGAAGCACGGGAATCCCAGACGGACGCAGATCAAGGCGGATGAGGGCTCGTTCGACATCGAGGACCTGATCGCCGAGGAGGACGTGGTCATCACCGTCAGCCGGGCCGGGCTACGTGAAGCGCGTGCCCGATCGACACGTTCCGACGGCAGGGCCAGAGGCGGCAAGGGAGTCCGCGGTGCGACGTTGAAGGAAGAGGACGTGGTCGCCGACGTCTTCACGACGACGACGCACAACTGGCTCTTGTTCTTCAGCACCAAGGGGAAGGTGTACCGGGTGAAGGTGCACGAGGTGCCCGACTCGTCGCGGACGGCTCGCGGCCTCTACGCCGCCAATCTCCCAGGCGTCGCGATCGCGGGAGACGAGCGCGTCTCGGCGGTCCTTCACCTCAAGGAGTACGATCCGAAGCGCTTCCTGCTCTTCGCCACGAAGAAGGGCATGGTGAAGAAGACCCCGCTTTCCGAGTACGAGTCCGCCCGCACCGGCCTCGCGGCGATCAACCTGAAGCCCGGAGACGAGCTGATCGACGTGAAGCTCACCGACGGCAAGGACGAGGTCTTCCTCGTCTCGCGCAAGGGGCAGGCGATCCGGTTCAAGGAGCAGCTCGTGCGACCCGATGGGCCGTTCCACCGCGGGTGTGATCGGGATGCGGCTGGCCGAGGACGACGAGGTGATCTCCCTCAGCCTGGCCTCGGACGGTGAGGAGATGATCAGCGTCTCGCAGCAGGGCTACGGCAAGCGGTCGCCGCTCAAGGACTATCCCGTGAAGGGCCGCGGCGGGAAGGGAGTGATCGGCCACCAGATCACGAAGAAGACGGGGCTGCTCGCCGGTGCGTTCGTCGGGTCGAAGGAACAGGATCTGTTCGCGATCTCCTCCAGCGGGATCGTGATCCGCGTGCCGGCCGGGGAGATCCGACGGGTCGGCCGATCCAGCCAGGGCGTCCGCACGATGCGCGTCGGGGAAGGCGCCCACGTCGTCGCGCTCGCGCCGGTGATCATGCAGATGGAGGAGTAGGTCCTTCGACCGCGGGGGAACCTCAGGGCATCGCCGCGGAGTTACTGCGATGATGTCGGAACTCCCATGAACATCGGACTCGGCTTCCTTGTCGAGGTCGTCGCGTTCGTGGCGGCCGCCTACGTCGTGGTGGCGCTGCGGCATCGCCTCACGCAGTTGACGACCGACCTCGTGCTCGCTTCGATCGGCTGCGTGATGGGAGCGGGCGCCCTGCTGTTCCAGCAGGACGTCAGTCTCGCCGGCGGCGTGCTCGCACCGCCGTTCGCGGCGTTCCTCTTGGTGGCGCACGTGCGCGCGTGGGATGCGGTCGGCGTGACCCTGCCCCGGTGGGTGAACATCCCCCCGCTCGGCCGTAGGCAGGCGTACGCTAGCGGCCCAGCCGAGTCCGGAACGATCGAGGAACCCATGCAGCGACCGACGATCCACGACGCAGCCCGAGCCGGCAGTCGCGGGTTCGACCCCGAGCCTGCGGGCGGGTTCGACCCCGAGCCCCTGCCCGGCGAGGAGGAGCTCGCGCCGCCGGTCGAGCCGCTCCCGCCCGAGCACGCCTGGCCGTCTACGATCATCAGGGCCCCCGCCCAGACGCGCCTCCCGCGGAGCGGGGTGCGCCGTACCCGCGTGGAGGTCAGGAGGGTCGGGCCGCTGTCGGTCCTGAAGTTCTCGCTGATCTTCTACTTCTGCGTGTTCCTGGTGATCTACCTGGCCGCTCGCGATCATCTGGGCGATCTTGTCCGCGAGCGGAGTGATCGACTCGCTGGAGGAGCTCCTCGGCACGATCTTCCCGTCCGGCGAGCGGCCTCGTCGCCGACGAAACAGATCAGCACCGGTCGCCGCGCCGCCGATCGAGATCGACACCGGGCAGGTCTTCACGTGGCTGTTCTTCGCCGGATGCGTCGGAGTCGCGATCTGGTCGCTCATCAACGTGTTCGTGGCGGTGATGTACAACCTGATCAGCGACATCGTCGGCGGGGTGGAGGTCACGCTCGCCGACCGTCGTGACTGACGCCCGCTCCTCGATTGACAGGGTTTCGGGCGCCTGACTACCCTGCGGCGAGGGGCTCGGGGCCCTCGGGCCTGTAGCTCAGCTCGGTTAGAGCGCTTCCCTGATAAGGAAGAGGTCGATGGTTCAAGTCCATCCAGGCCCACGCTTGGCCAGGCCCACGCCATCCACCCGATAGGAGGCTGTTCCCATGGGAGACGACACCGAGGGCACGGAGAAGAAGGGCGGCTTCTTCCGGAAGCTCCTGAAGCTCGCCTTCATCGCGAGCGATCGTGGCCGCCGTCGTGCAGTTCATGAAGCGCCGCCGGGGCGAGGACCTTGACGACGTCGAATGGCAGGAGCTGCCGCCGCCGGCCGGCGGGTAGGCGCGACCTGCGTCTGCTGGAGAGCCCGCCAGCCGGCGGGCCTTTCCGTTTCTTCGAGGCCCATCCGAGGCCCCACTAGACTCGCGCGGGTGGACGAGTCCGGACCGGCGTGGGACCTCGCCCGCGCGGCGGCCGTGGCGGCGAACGTGGAGCTCCGACCCCTGGACCGTCGTTCGATCAGTTCGATGACGCGCTCGGGATCATGGTCGCCACGTGGGGCGCGTTCCAGCTGCCTCCTCGAGAGGTGATGACCGCCCTCGCGCACAGCGGCAACGTGCCGCTGGGTGCCTACGACGGCGATCGACTGGTCGGATTCGTCCTCGGCTGGGCGGGGGTGGACGAGGCGGGACTCCACGTGCACTCTCACATGCTCGCCGCGCTGCCCGAGCGGCGCCATCGCGGTGTCGGGTACGCGCTGAAGCTCGGTCAGCGCGCGCAGGCGCTCGACCAGGACATCCACGTGGCCCGGTGGACGTTCGACCCGCTCGTGGCGCGGAACGCGTGGTTCAATCTCGGGAAGCTCGGAGCCGTCGCCGATCGGTTCGGGCGCGCGTTCTACGGGGAGATGACGGACGAGATCAACCGAGGCGATCGCACCGATCGCCTGGTGGTCCGGTGGGAGCTCGACCCGGAGCCCGGCGCCAGCGTCCATCGCCCGAAGGGCTCCCGACCGTGCTCGCGGCCGAGGGCGATCCCGATCGCTCCGGTCCCGGTCCAAGGGGTCGACGCCGGCGGCCGAGGGGGCCGTCGTCGAGGTGCCACGCGAACATCGCGGATCTTCGCCAGCGAGACGCCGATCTGGCGTCTCGCTGGCGCGCCGCCGCCGCGGATGCCCTCGAGTCGTGCTCTCGATGCCGGACTGATCGCGAGCGCCTTCGACAGGACGCGATCCGCCTACGTCCTGGTTCCGGAAGCGACGATATGAGCCGCGTTCGGGCCGTCGAGCTGCTCATGGTCGAGCTGCCGCTGGTTCGCCCGTTCCGCACGAGCTTCGGAGAGATGAGCGACAAGCGCTGCGTCGCTCGTTCGGGTGGAGACCGACGATGCCGAGGGCTGGGGGGAGTGCGTCGCCGACTCGACGCCGGATTTCAGTGCCGAATTCAACGAGGGGGCGTGGCTCGTGCTCCGTGACTTCCTCGCCCCCGCGCTGTTCCGGGCGGGGGACGTGGACGTCGACGGTGCGGAACGGGTGTTCGCCGAGGTTCGCGGCAATCCGATGGCGAAAGCGGCGCTGCTCGACGCCTTCGTCGACGCGGAGCTGCGGGCGACGCGGAGCGTCGCTGGCATCCTGGCTCGGCGCTGAGCGCGACCGTGTCGGAGTGCGGCGTGAGCATCGGGATCGCGCCATCGACCGACGCGCTCCTCGAGCAGGTGAAGGACTACCTGGAGCAGGGCTACCTCCGTATCAAGCTCAAGATCGAACCCGGCATCGACGTCGATCGCGTTCGTGCCGTTCGCGCCGTCCACCCGAGCGTCCTCCTCTCCGTCGACGCGAACGCCGCGTACTCGCCTGCCGACGCCGAGGTGTTCCGCTCGATGGACGATGCGGATCTCCTGATGATCGAGCAGCCCCTCCACCACGAGGACCTGCTCCGGCACGCGGAGCTGCAGGCGCTCTTGCGGACCGATCTCTGCCTCGACGAATCGATCCGCTCGGCCGCCGACGCGTCCGCCGCGCTCGAGCTCCTGCGCCTGTCGGATCGTGAACATCAAGCAGGGACGGGTCGGAGGTGTCCTCGAGGCGAAGACGGATCCATGACCTCTGCTTCGAACGGAGCATCCCCGTGTGGTGCGGAGGGATGCTCGAGACCGGGATCGGCCGTGCGTTGAACCTGGCTCTGGCGGCCCTGCCCGGCTTCTCCCTGCCCGGCGACACGAGCGCTTCGTCCCGGTACTTCCACGACGACCTCACGGAACCGTTCGAGCTGGCGTCCGACGGCACGATGGCCTTCCCGTCGGGCGCCGGGATCGGCGTGACGCCGCTGCCGGATCGGCTCCGTGCGTGCGTGACGCGCCGGGAACTCCTCCTCCGCCAGGACAAAGAGTGACAAAATCACCGAGCCCGCTTGACGGCG
Organism: uncultured Actinomycetota bacterium; assembly: GCA_963778505.1. Classification (GTDB taxonomy): domain Bacteria; phylum Actinomycetota; class UBA4738; order UBA4738; family HRBIN12; genus JAJNBA01. The sequence goes on from CAVZUH010000002.1 coordinate 489,345, forward strand.
GAACGAGGGGCACCGTATGGTTCGCGATGAGAGACCGCTGGAGCCCTCGGGTTCCGGCGGTTTCTCACTTTCCGGGCCCATTCCGGGTCCTCGCCGGCGGCCCTCACGCGCTCGGATCCGATGAACCTCGTGCTCGTGCTCGTGCTTGCTTGTGTCGGGACGCTTCCGCAGGCGACGATAGGCCGACGCCAACAGTGCCCGGCGCTCGACCACCCGATGAAGAAACGTGTCATCAGAGCCGAGGAGTTCGAGGTCCTGGATGCTGCGGGACAGGTGCGGCTACGGATCGGCTTGTCGAACGACGATTCTCCGTTCTTCTCGATGCTGGATCCTCACGGACAGGTTCGGGCTCGTTTCGGGCTCTCCTCGGACGGGTCCGCAGGCCTCGCGATCGGCGACGACAACGGCAAGGTCCGGGCGACGCTCGGGATTGTCCACGCGACGGTTCGGCCAGCCTCGCGTTCGGGGACCGCAACGGGAAGATCCGCGCCAAGTTCGGACTGGCCTCGGACGCCTCGCCCACGCTGGGAGCTCACGTCGAGGGCGATGAGGTGAGCCACCGGTACACGCTGGCGGATCAGGGGTCGCCGACGCTCGGCCTCTACGACCGCGCCGGGCGGGTGCGGATCCGGCTGGGTCTCGCGGCCGAGGGGTTCCCGATCCTCCGGCTGCTCGACGCCGAGGGCGAGCTCCGTGCGCTGGTGGGTCTGGCGGATGATGGGAGCCCCTTGATCCAGTTCATGGACGAACGGAAGCAGCCGACCTGGACGATGCGATGAGCGGGTGGTGGACGGCAGCGTTCGTGGCCCAATGGATCCTCCTCGTGGTCCTGTGCGTCGTCGTCGTCGCGCTCGCCCGCCAGGTCGGCACGCTCCACCTTCGGCTCGGTCCCCGCGGGGCCCTCGAGATCGATACCGAAGGGCCCGCCGCTCGGTGAGGCGCTTCCCGCCGTCGACGCACGAGCGACCGACGGCACTTCGCTCGTGCTCGGAGGGCCGGGCGGGCGGCGTCTGGTCTTGTTCTCGTCGCCGACGTGCATCGTCTGTCGCGAGGTCGCTCCGGCGGTGCCGGCGGCCGCCGGCGCGGGGGATCTCGTGTCCCAGATCGTGCACGACCCGGATGCGGAGCGGGTGTTCGAGGTTCCCGGCACCCCGTTCGTGCTCGTGCTCGACGAGATGGGGATCGTCCGAGCCAAGGGCACCGTGAACAACCTCGAGCAGGTGGAGGGTCTGGTGGACACCGGCGGCTCGACGGATGCGTGAGGAGGGCGAGCGATGGGCGAGCTGACGACGATGGAGCGCGCGCAGCGGGCGCTCGCGCAGCGAACGAGCCGACGCGGTTTCCTCGGACGGGTGGGGCGGGGGGTTGTCGCGCTCGCCGGTGGATCCCTCGTCGCCGACGGCGCTCGCCCCGGATCGGGCCGAGGCGTTCCACATCTGTGGCCACACCTGGACGACCGGGTCGTGTCCCCATCCGTTACGCGCCCCAGTCGCGGACCGACCGCTATCGGGTTCCCGGTCCACCCGACGTCGGGCTACCCGGTGGACGACCGGGGGAAGCTCTACCGCGATCGGGCGACCCAGGACGCGATCGAAGACCTGCCAGGAGAAGGTCCCCGAGGTCTACGCCTTCGTGAACGACGCCCGGTACGGCGGCGGCTGGACGCGGTGCTGCTCTGGGCGGCTGCGCCACATCCAGGATTGCTGCTCCCGGTCGACGATCCGGATCAACGGGGACTACGCCGTGCGCGGCTACTGTCCCGCCGGGTTCAAGGTCTTCTGCATCACGTACCGGGAGCTCGCGAAGTCGTGTTGACCGACGCCGGGACGGCCGCGCTGACGGTCGCCGCGGCGATCGCCGGCTGGTCCGCGCTCTGGGGGCCATGAGGACTCTCGATGGTGGAGACCATCAGCCCCGTCGTGTACGGGACGCGGACGAGATGGGTGGGCGCGCTGGCGCTCCATGCCGCGGGGGCGACGGCGACCGCGGCCGCCTTCGGGGCCCTGGTCGCCGCCGTCGGCGCCCTCCTCGGCGCCCCCTGGGGCAGCGGCGGGCGCCGTCATCGTCGCGGGGGTCGCCTTGCTGTATCTCGTCCGTGAGCTGACGGGGATACGGATCCCCGTTCCGCAGCTTCGGCGACAGGTGCCCGACTGGTGGCGCACGTACTTCGGCCGTCCGCTCGCGGCGTTCCTCTACGGCGCCGGCCTCGGGGTCGGGTTCTTCACCTTCCTCGGCCACGGGACGCTCGTCGTCGTCACCGTCGGCGTGGCCGCGACCGGCAGGCCACTCCTGGGTGCGGTCGCTGATGGCCCCCTTCGGGCTCGCGAGAGGGCTCGCGCCGTTCGTTGCAGCGCGATCGAAGGGGCCCGAGGACGGCAGCCTCCTCGTCGATCGCCTGAGCTCGATGTCGGGGCGCCTTCGGAGTGCCCTGAACGCGGCGGCTCTGACGAGCGTGGCGGTTGCCGCCGCCGCCACCGCGTCACGCGCCGACGGCGGGTGGGGCGAGGCGGCGGCCGCGATCCTCGCGGTCGTGTTCGCGTGGGCGGCCGTCGCCAAGATAGCCGGGTGGCACCGGTGGCGCCGTGCGCTCTCGGCGCACGCTCTGCCACGGCGGCTGGAGAGCATAGCCACGTGGGCGGTCCCGGCGGCGGAGGCGCTGGTACCGACACTCACGCTCCTGGGTCGCGAGCGGGCAGCGGCCGTCGCGGCGCTGGCTACGGTGGTGGTCTTCTCGATCGCCCTCCTCCGGCTGGCCGCTGCGCGACGGTGTCCGCGTCGCGTGCGGCTGCTTCGGACGTGCCTCGATCGACGTGCGGGTGGCGCTCTCTCGGAATCTGGCGCTCGCGGCCGCCGCGTTCGCTGTCCTTCGCGCTCGCTCCCCACGACCCGGCGCTCAGGCTGCCGCAAGCGAGCGACACGCTGCCCGCGCTGCTCCTCGCAGGAGCCCTGGCCACGGCGACGATCACGGCTTGGCGGACCGCCGTCTGGCTGGGAAGGGGCCGGGCGTGAGCCGGCCGTACGTGCTTCGCGCCTTCGCGCCCTTCGTGGCCGCGCTCCTGACCGTGGCACTCATCGCCGTGGTCGCCGGTGCGCACGACACCGACCTGCTCGATCCGAACGACACCGGCGGCAAGCTCGACGTGAGGCAAGTGCGCCTGGCGCATCACCCGCTCCCTCCGGTGTGGACCGTCGTCACATTCGCCGAGTGGAGGACCGCGGAGATGTGGGATCGAGGCTACATCATGGTGCTGCTCGACACCTCAGGGGGAGAGCGTGCCGAGTACTACCTTCTCGTCCGATCGATACGCTCGGCGCTCCGTGGGTCGCTCTGGCGAGCCCGCATCCACGGGCCGGACTCCAACCTCGGCATCGTCCCGGTGAAACGGCTATCCCCCCGGAGCGTGTCGGTCCAGGTGCGTCTGTCGCGGCTCACGTTCGGCGCGAGCCGGTCCTTGTATCGGTGGTGGGTGCAAACGGTGTTCACGGGCCTGACCTGCCGGCGAACCTGCCAGGACCGCGCTCCCAACGGGGAGCCGGTCCTCCAGTGGAGACCGGGGATGTCTCCGTCCCCGTCCCCAACAGATGGTTCCTCGTCGCCATGACCGAGGGCCGCTGCCCGACAGGACCGCATCCGAGATCGGTCCCGGCTCATCGGAACCTTCGTCTTGCCCGTGGCGTCCGACCGGCAGGGATCCGGTCGTACGCGATCTTCCGACTGACGTACGAGCACGGCTTTCGGCCGTAGAGGGGGGCACCCCGTGAGAAGGCGCCACGTCGCTGTCTGGATCGTCTGCACGCTCGTCATCGGACTGATAGGCCCTGCAGGTCAACCTGCGCTCGCCGCGGAGGCGGCTACCAAGATCCAGTCAGGACTGGTGGATCGGCTGCGCTCCGGAACCCTGGAGTCGTTCGTGGTGGAATTCGCGGCACGAGCCAACCTTTCGGCGGCGACCGCGATCGATGGGTGGGCGGGCCGGGGGCGCGCCGTGTATCGCGCCCTCACGACCACGGCCGAGCGATCGCAGTCGGCCGCGACGGCATTGATCCGCGCCACGCCCGGCGCGAAGGCCCATTCCTTCTGGCTCACCAACGTGCTCGTCCTCGAGGCCGGGGCCTCGCCGTCGCTCGCGCAGCGTCTCGCCGGGCTCCCGGGCGTGACCCGAGTCCGGGCTGAGAAGACCTTCCCGTTGATAGAGCCGGTCGAGCAACACGCCGTGGTGATCGCGGCGGATGAGCCGCCGCCCTGGGGCGTGACGAAGATCGGCGCGGACGAAGTGTGGGCCGACGGGATCCTAGGGAGTGGCGTCGTGGTGGCCAACATCGACACGGGCGTCGATTACGCGCACGAGGCTCTCGTGGGGCAGTATCGAGGCAACCTCGGCGGAACCTTCGATCACGACTATTCGTGGTGGGACCCGACCGGCATCTGCGGGGACGTGCCGTGCGACAACGCGCAACACGGCACCCACACGATGGGCACGATGGTGGGTGGTGATGGCCCCGGACCGTTCACTCCCGACATCGGCGTGGCGCCGGGGGCTTCCTGGATCGCCGCCAAGGGCTGCGAGGACGTCTTCTGCACCGAGTCCTCGCTGCTCTCATCGGGTGAGTTCATGGTGGCCCCGACGGATCTGAACGGCGAGAATCCGGACCCCACGAAACGGCCGGATATCGTGAACAACTCGTGGGGTGGAGTGCCGGGCGACGGGTTCTACCTCGAAGTCGTCCAGGCGTGGCGCGCTGCCGGCATCATCCCCGTCTTCGCAGCAGGCAACGCCGGGCCCGACTGCGAGTCGGGTGGCTCGCCTGGTGACTATCTGGAGTCGTTCAGCGCCGGCGCGACGGATGAGAACGACGGGATCGCGGACTTCTCGAGCAGGGGGCCGTCCTCCTTCGGGAAGGTGATGCCAGACGTGTCGGCGCCCGGCGTCGACGTGGTCTCGAGCGTCCCGGGCGACGGGTACGACTCGTTCAGCGGCACATCGATGGCCGCGCCCCACACCACGGGCACACTGGCGCTGGTGCTGTCGGCAGAGCTCGCGCTGCGAGGCAACGTGGCCGGGTCCACGGACGCCGTGCGGTCGACGGCGCTCGACATCGCCGACGACACCTGCGGCGGAGATGCCGATGGAGACCCCAACAACGTCTTCGGGGACGGCCGGATCGACGCGCTGGCCGCTGTGGCGCTCGTCGCCACGGGCGGCACGCTCGCGGGCGACGTCACCGATGTCTCCTCGAGCGATCCCATCGAAGGCGCCAGGATCGAGGCGAGCGCCGGGGGCCGGACGTTCTCGGCGACGACCGATGCCGCCGGCCACTTCGAGCTCTTCCTCGGTGCCGGCACCTATACCGTGACCGCGTCCGCCTTCGGCTACCAGTCCGCGCTGGCGACCGGGGTGGAGATCGAGACGGATCTCACGACCACCCAAGACTTCTTCCTCGCGCCGCTCCCGCGGCGTGACATCACCGGCACGGTGACGGCCGAGGAGGACGGGTCGCCGATCGAGGGTGCGGAGGTGCGCGCTCTGGGCACCCCCGTGGCCCCGGCGACGACCGATGCGAACGGTGACTACACCCTCACGCTGCCCATCGGCGAGTACACCATCCGTGTCGCGGCGGGCGGCTGCACGAGCCACGAGGAATCGGAGGTGACCCTCACCCTTGCCGGCGTGACGCACGACGTCACCCTGTCGGCCAAGATCGATGATTTCGGACACGGCTGCCACCGGGTCGCGTTCGACTGGGTCGATGCGGCCTTGAACACCGCGATGTTCGGCGACCAAACCGTAGGGCGCCTGGCGATGCCGTTCCCATTCCCGTTCTACGGCGAGAGCTACGACGACGGTCTTCATCACCGACAACGGCTACCTGAGCTTCGAGATGCCGGAGTTCGCCGATCCCACGCCGATCGCGATCCCCTCGACGGGGACGCCGAACGCCGCGATCTACGCGCTCTGGCAGAACCTCGTGATCGACGGCGCGAGCGCGGTGCGCTACGACACCGTCGGGACGAGTCCCGACAGGGCCTTCGTGGTCGAGTACGAACAGCTGAAGGTGGGCCCTCGCTTCGGCGATCTCGGCACCGAGGCGGAGCCCGCGGCGACCGGTCGCGTGGACGTCGAGGTGAAGCTCTGGGAGGACGGCACGATCGACATCCTCTACGGCGACAACCCGGCGAACCCGGGCGACGGGCGCGACGCCGGCATCGGGATCGAGAACGCAGACGGCACGGACGCGCTGCAGTTCTCGTTCTCCGAGGACCTCGTGAGCGCGAACGTCGCATATCGATACGAGGTCGTGCCGAGTGGGATCGTGAGCGGCACCGTCACCGATGCCAACGATGACCTGCCGATCGCGGGTGCCGTCGTGACGGCCGACCCGGGGGGCCGGACCGTCAGCACCGGTGCGGACGGGACCTACTCGCTCCGGGTGCGACCGGGCACGTACACCTTGACCTTCTCGGCGACCAACTACGTGACCCGTGAGGAAACGGCAGTCGTGGTGACCGATGGCGGTTCGCCCGTCGTCGACGCCGCGCTCGCAGCGCCCGTGGCCCGTGTCGAACCCACGCAGATCGATGCCTCGGTCGACTTCGGCAACTCCTCGACGTCGACGATCACGATCTCGAACGCGGGGACGTCGGATCTCACTTGGGAACTGCTCGAGCGGGAAGGGAGCCGCACCCCACCCGACCTGCCGCCGGTCCCGCTGGTGATCCGGGACCCGGTGTGGGCCCCCGCGAACGTCCCGGCTCGCGTCGAGCACCGTGCGCCCGGCGGCCCTGCCGCCCGGGGCCCTCGAAACGGTGATCGACGATCCGGACGACGACTCGCTCGGGAACGTCGAGGTGACGGCGGTTCGAGGTGGGTCGGACAACGCGGAGATGTCCGTGGCGTTCGACTTCGACACCCAGACCCCGATGGACCTGCCGGTCGGCTATGTCTTCTTCGACACCGATCAGGATCCGGAGACGGGCTATCCGCCCGAAGAGTTCGCCGGGCTACCGGGTCAGGACATCGGCCTCGACTACTTCGCCGACCTGTTCTCGATCCACGACAGCGAACCGGTCGTGTTCATCTGGGATGTGAACTTCGAGCTGGTCGCAGAGGTGCCGGCGTCGATCGACGGTCACACCGTGTCGTTCGCGGTGCCGCTGGCGGCGCTCGGCAACGACGACGGCAACGTCGACATCGCGTCCGTGATCGGCGAACTTCGAGGTGCCGTTGGATTGGGCCCCGGACGAGGGCCACGGGACCATCCGGACCTTCACGGACGCGCCGTGGCTCGAGAACGTCGCTCGAGGCCGGAGTCGTCGCGCCCGGCGACACCGCCGAAGTGGAGGTGACCCTGGGCGGCGCCGACATACCTCCTGGCGACTACACGGGGTCGCTGGTCCTGCTCTCCGACGCGCCGAAGCAGCCTGCGCTGGAGATCGAAGTCACGCTCGCCGTGAGCTTGCCGGCCGACTGGGGAGCGGCGAGCGGTGCCGTCTTGGACGCGCACTCGTTCGAACCGATCGTCGGTGCCGTGATCACGGTGCACGCGACGTGGGAAGGCGGTCCCCTCGAGCTGTCGGACACCACCGACGGCGACGGGATGTGGTCGGTGATCGGGCCGGCCGGCACGTGGAGCGCCGATGTCTCGGCCGATGGCTACCTCGAAGCGTCCTCGGACGTGACGATCGTCGCCGACGGAACGGTCGAGGGGCAAGACGTCTTCGTCCATGCCGACCAACCGCACGCGACGATCCGGCCCGGCGCCGTGCGGTTCACGCTGCTCCGCGGGCGGCAGGACGACCGCGTCCTTCGGCTCGGCAACGTGGACGGGCACCGGGAGCTCACGTTCTCGGTCGGTGAGATCGCGGTCCCGCCACCGGGAAGTGGGGGAGAGCCACCGCCCGAGCCTCTCTCGATCCCCGCCGGGGCCAACCCCGCGGCGATGGACTCGAGGGGCGCCGGCCACGCCTCCCCGGGCAGCGCCGGACTCACCAGCCGAAGGCGATGTGCTCGCTCAGTGGGAGACCGGGATGAGCGTGCCGTGGGGCGTGGGGTATCGCACGAGCCCGGACACGGTGACCATCTCCGATCCGGAGGATCTGATCGACGTCGAGTTCACGACGAGCGGCGATCGCACGGCCGAGTTCGCCACGCCGTGGGTGGGCGATTGGGCGGCGGACCTCGCGTGGGACGCCGGCCGAGGGCTCCTCTGGCACGTGAACGTCGGCGGCGACAACGCGATCTACGGCGTCGACCCGGTCGACGGCTCGGTCGTCGAGACGGTCACCGGGCCGGGATGGACCGACGTGAGTCAGCGTGGCCTCGCCTTCGATGAAGCCACCGACACCTTCTACATCGGTGGCTGGAACGAGGGGATCGTCTACCACGTGGCCGGGCCGTCCTGGCCGGAGCCAGGAGCAACGCTCGGCTCGTGCAGTCCCGACGACCCGAACATCTCCGGGCTCGCCTGGAACCCGGCGTTCCGGGTGCTCTGGGAGGCCACGAACTCGGACTTCGACGACATGTGGTTGATCGACCCCGACACGTGCGAGACCCAAGGATGGGTGCCGCATCCGGACCCCGGGTTCAACGGAGCGGGGCTCGAGCTGGACACCGTCGGGAACCTGTGGACGGTGTCCCAGGGTTCGCAGTCGGCGTATCTGATCGAGTCGGGCCTTCCGACTTTCTCCGACGTCCCCTGGCTGGACGTGACCCCCGAGGCGGGTGTGGTGCAGGCGGGCGAGGAGACGAACATCACGGTCTCCGTCGACTCCACCGGCATGGCGCCGGGCACGTACGACGCGCTCGTCGGCGTCGTGACCGACGACCCCTCGCTCGGCGTCGCGACCGTTCGGGTCCGTCTGCTCGTCACGAGGTACGAGCGGTTCGTGAACGTCGGTGGCGGCCCGCTCTCGTTCCCGGATGGAACGACCTACGTCGGGCGATCGGGCCTTCGCGGAAGGCGCGTTCGGCTGGGTCGGCGACAGCACCGTGCGGACGACCGTCCACGGCATCCAGGGCACCCCGTACGGGAAGGCCTTCAAGTCCCAACGCGAGGGGATGAGCAGCTACCGGTTCACGGTCCCCAACGGCCGGTACCAGGTCCGTCTCGAGTTCGCGGAACTGGAGGCCCTGACGGAGTTCGAGCGGATCATGGACGTCTTCGGCGAAGGCGTCGCTTCGGATCGACAACCTTGATGTCGCGGGCCGCGTCGGCCGTTGGCATGCTCTCTCGCTGACGTTCAACGCACAGGTCAACGACGGCCTCTTGCTGGTCCGGTTCGCCCGCGCGTTGGGCGAGCCGCCGATCCTGAACTCGATGCGCGTGACCTGGCTGAGGTCCTGAGCGCGAGGGGCGGCGACGTCGGCTGGACTGGCCCTCAGGCGGTCTCGGCAGACGTCGCCGCCCCGATCGCCTGACGGCCGTTTGAGGCGCCCAGGCCTGCTTCACGTCGTCCGCCCAGGTCGGACATCAGTCACTCCGGTCTCAGACGGTCGTTAGACTTCATGCGCGGGGACGTAGCTCAGCTGGTAGAGCACCTGCTTTGCAAGCAGGGGGTCGGCGGTTCGAGTCCGCTCGTCTCCACTTACGTCGGTGCCACGATTCTGTTCAGTGCAGGCACCGCGACGCCCGCCGGCTCGACCAGTGGGTCACGGTCATCGGTCGGTTCGAGCGCGGAGGAGGTCACGTCCCGAAACTGGTTGCGACGGATTTTGACCTGGATCGCGCCCTCGGACGAGCCGTATGCGTGACCCGAGGAAGGGCGCCAAGCAGGAACGATCGCGGCCGAACGAGCACCGGCACGCGCGGAGCGTTCCGGCGCAAGCACGAGGTGTCCCCCGGACGGGGGCTCGGAAGCATCCCCTGCGATGGCGCTCAGGTCGGCGTCTGGCCCTGCCGAAGGAAGGTTGTTGAGCAGGGGACGGTCTTTCCAACCGTTCCCCGAGGAGGAACGGGTGGCGTCCAAGAGGCAATTCTCCGTCGGCCGGCCGATCGTGTGGGTCGGTGTGCTCGTGCTGTCCGCGGGCCTCGCCGTGGGCGCGTGGTTCCTGAAGTCCACCGGCGTCGAAAGTGGCGTGAAAGCAGCGAACAAGGTCGCGGCGTCCACCGTCAAGAAGGACCTCGCCCCCTCACTGACGGCGTCCGACGTTCGCGAGCCGATGTCGCTGGAGGGATCGGCCGAGCTCCAGCAGCTCGTCGAGAGCCGCATCCTCGACGAACACACCACGACCGTCCGGATCTGGACGGCGAACGGCACGCTCGTCTACTCCTCGACCGGTGAGCAGACCGGTACGCGGGGCGGGAACGAACGCGGGATCCGGCTCGCCACGACCGGCGCGGGGAGGACGACCTCCATCGCGCCGGCCAGCGAGCTCGGGGTCCTCGACATCTACACGCCGCTCCGGCTCGGCGTGGACGACGGGTCGGTCGCAGCCGTCCAGTTGGTCGAGTCGTACGCGCCGATCGTCGCGGCCGCCGGCCAGCCGTGGGGCCTCGTGCGATCCGTCGCCGGCGGCCTCGCCGCGATCTCGCTCCTCATGGCCGTCGTCTCGTTCGCGTTCCTGCGAGCCGGACGGTCCGGCAAGCGCGAGGGCATGGGTTTCACTCCGTCGGGCGGCGCCGTGGATGAGGAGAAGCTCCGGCTCACGATCGGAGCGCGCGATGAGCAGCTCGTGCAGCTCCGCGAGCAGCTCCGGGAGCGGGAGACCGAGACGGTCGAGCGCGTTCGCGCCCTCGAGCTCCAGCTCCGGGAAGCCACCGCGAGAGCCCTCGAGGCCGAGACAGCTTCCGGCGACACCGCCGGGCTCTCGCAGGCCGCGCAGGAAGCGAACCGTCGCGCCCAGGAACTGTTGGACCGGGCGGTGCGCGCCGAGAGCGAGCTGTCCTCGCTCCGCGAGAACCTGAGCGAAGCACCGGCGGGTGACGCGAAGGAGACCGAGCAACAGATCGCAGCTCTCGAGGAGCAGCTGCGAACCGTCGGGGCGGAGCGTGATCGTGCCAACGTCGATCTGCAGACCCTCGAGACGACGGCGCGAGACGCTGAAGCGCGAGCCGAGGAGTTCGCCAGGCTTGCCGAGGAGCTTCGGACCTCGATGGTTCAGCAGGACCAAGTCGAGAACGAGGCGACCGAGGAACTTCGGCGGACCGTCGAGGAGCTCAAGTCCGCGCTCGCCTACTCGGAGCGCGCACGCGACGAGGCGGAGGCCGTGTCGGCGGAGGCGTCGACCGCCCTCGCGTCGGCCGACGCCACGATCGCGAGTTTGCAAGAGGAGCGCGAGCTGCTCCTGGGCGACGTCGAGACCGATACGGGTGAGGCAGCAGTACGGCTCGTGCAGGCAGAGGCTCGCGTCACCGAGCTGGAGCGCTCGCTCGTGGAAGCGCTCGACCGGACGACCGAGCTCGGTCGGGAACGGGATGAAGCGTTGGCGCGATCGGCGGGGCTGGAAGTTCGCTTCGACGAGGCGTCGAGCAAGGCGGTGGAGGCGGATGCCCGCTCCCGCTCGCTCGAAGCACGGATCCAGGAGATGGCGAAGAACGCCGGCAGCGCGACCGAGGGGCTGAAGGAGCGCCTCGGCGAACTGGAGGCCAGGGCCGCCGACGCGGAGAACCAGAGGAGCACGCTGGTGGCGCGCGCCGGGGAGGCGGAGGCCTCGGCGAAGGAGCTCAAGGTCCTGGTCGCGACCGCTGAGGCCCGTGAGGCCGAGATGGTGGAGCGACTGGAAGTGCGGGATAACGAAGCCGCGCGTTCGCAGGCGAGTCTCGACGACGCGCGCCGCGAGCTCGAGGAGACCCGCGATCACCTCGAGGAAGCGCGGCGGGACGCCGCACGTTCAGCGGCCGAGATCGAGTCTCGAGAGGCCGCGGCCCGCGAAGAGGCGGAAGCACGCGAGTCAGCAGTCAGAGCCGAGGCAGGGGCCCGAGTCGCCGCCGCTCTCGCAGAGGCGGAGTCGCGAGTCGCCGCCGCGCTCGAAGAGGCAGAGTCTCGCGAAACCGCGGTGCGTGTCGAAGCCGAGGCACGCGAGAAGGCGGTCCGGGAACAGGTCGAAGCCCGTGCGCTAGCCGCGCGTGCTGAGCTCGAAGCTCAGGCGATCGAGGCTCGTTCCGAGCTGGAGGATCTCAAGGCTAGGTGGTCTGTGCTCGTGACGGCCAACCGGACCCTCGAGACGGAGATGTCCGAGCGCGATGGGACGATCGAGACGCTGGAGTCGAGGTTGGGCGAGCACCGCGGCGTGCTGGATGAGGCACGCTCGCGGCTGACCGCAGCGGAGGAGCGGGCGTCCGACCTCGAGCTCCGGCTCCTGGATGAGTCGGGCCAGATCACGGGGCTCCGAACCGAGCTCGCCGAGGCGAACGACCAGGTCGCGCGCGCGGAGTCGCACATCGCCGAGCGCGACGCAGCCGTCGCCCGAGTTCAGGAGGAGCTCTCCGCGGTGCGGGATCAGATGTTGCTGAAGGAAGCCGCATCCGCCGTCGCAGTCGAGGAATTGGACGCGCTGAGGTCAGCCGTCGAGGGCCACGAGTCCCAGACCCGCCGGAAGGACGAGGAATTGCACGCGGTCCGCCAGGAGCTCGAAGCGAGTCGACAGGAGCTCGGCACGTTCCGGGAGGAGCTCTCCAAGCGGGAACAGATGGTCTCCGCCGGTGCAGAGGAATTGGAAGCGCTCAAGACCGCCGTGGAGGGCCACGAGTCCCAGACCCGCCTGAAGGAAGAGGAACTGCACGCGGTCCACCAGGAATTGCAAGCCGTCCGACAGGAGCTCGGAGTGGTCCGCGGGGAGCTCTCCCAGCGCGAGCAGCTGGTCTCCGCCGGCGCCGAGGAATTGGAGACGCTCAGGACCGCGGAGGCTCGGGGCGCTCAGGCTCTCGAGCGGAAGGACGAGCAGCTGCGAGAGGCCTTGGAGATGCTGGACGCTGCCCGGAACGAGCTCGAGTCACGCAGCCAGGATGCGAACACCCGTTTCCGGGACGCCGAGGCTCAGGTTGCCGAAGCCCAGGCCAAGGCGGGCGAGGCGCAGGCGCGGATCGCGGATGCGGAAGAGAAGGTGGCCGACGCGCAACGACACCTCGCCGAGCGCGAGGCGACGACCGTGCACCTGCAGCAGGAGCTGTCCGAGCTCAAGCAGGAGCTCGTCCGACGAGAGGCCGGTCTTACCTCGCACCAAGAGGAGATCGAGTCCCTGCGGCAACAGGTGTCGACGCTAGAGACCGACCGTGACAGCAGGCGGACCGACGAGGCTTCGCGGACCACGCTGGAGGCCGAGCTGGCCGAGCACAAGAGTGTGTTGCAGGAGGCTCGCGACCGACTGGCGGCAAGCGAGTCCATAGCCGCGGACCTCGAATCACGTCTCGCAGCCGCCACGTCGAGCCAGGGTGAGGCTCTGAAGACGACCGAGCAGCAGCTCCACGCGAGGGGGCAGGAACTCTCCGAGAGGGATCAGGAGATCCGCGCGATCGACCCAACAGCTCGACGCGGCGCATGACGAGCTGGAATCAGCGCGCCGCGATCTCACGGCGACATCGGCGGCACGAGAAGCGCTGGAGTCGGACTTTCGAGGAGAACTCGAGGCCACCCGCGCGGAGCTGTCGACACGAGCAGGCGAACTGGAGTCGCTCCGCAAACGCCTGGCAGAGCAGGACAAGGTCGTGTCGGCTCGCGAGGCCGCCTCAAACGACGTGTCCGCGAGGATCGCAGCGCTCGAGACCGAGCTGGCGGCAGCTACACAGCGGGCCTCCGAGCTTGGATCGAGCCTCGCTGAGGCGCGAACCGCCAAGGAGCAAGCGGAAGAGGCGGCCAGGCAGGCCGTAGAGCGAGCCGAAGAGGCGGCCAGGCAGGCCGTAGAGCGAGCCGAAGAGGCGGCCAGGCAGGCCGCGGAGCAGGCTGCCTCGCAGCCCACTGAGGGATCGAGGGACGGCGCCACGGACGACGTTCACGTTGCCGAGCTCCGAGCCGAGGTCCTGCAGCTGGAAACTCGCCTGGAGCAGACCGAGCTTCGGGCTCGCCACGCGTACGCCGAGGCGGAGAACGCGCAGGCGGAACTGCGCTATGCGCGCGAGCGCGGCGATGCACCTCAGGCCTCGGGCGACGCCGGCCGTCTCCGTATCGAGCTGGCCGCCGCCCTAGAGCGTGCCCAGGCCGCGGAGCAGAAGAGCTTGGCGCTCAACGCGGAGCTGCTCCTCGCGAAGAAGGGTGTGAACACGGACGCCGGGCCCGAGACGGACAACGGCTACGCCGAGCCTGAGGAAGAAGGGGTGAGCCTCCGGACACGGCTGAACAGAGCCGTGGAGAGCAAGCGCGGTTCCAGTGACGACGATACGCATCAGTGGCGCTGACCCATCCAGCGGTACGCTTGGCCATGTGCGCCGAGCTCTCCTGATCCTCCTCGGAACCACGATCGTGCTCGCCGGCACGCCTGCTGCGCCCGTCGTGGCGGGGCCCAGGCCCGGGTACACCGCAACGATCAGGCCCCTCCCCCGCGGCATCCGAGCCTGGATGAACGGAGTTTCGTGGCGCCCCGGATGCCCTGTCCCTCTGCGCGACCTCCGGCTGGTCACGCTCCGGTACTGGGGTTTCGATCGCCGGGCACACGGCGGAAGGTTGGTCGTCCACGTCGATGTCGCCAAGAGGATCGCCGGCATCTTCGGTCGCCTCTACGAGGTGTCCTTCCCGATCCGGCAGATGCGTCTGGTCGACTACTACGGGGCGGACGACCGCACGTCGATGGAGCACGACAACACGTCGGCGTTCAACTGCCGGTGGCGCGCGGGTCAGCCCGGCGTCTGGTCCCAGCACGCGTACGGGCGAGCGGTGGACGTGAACCCGGTGGAGAACCCATATGTGTGGAGCGGTGGGGTCTCCCCTTGGAACGGCGCGCCCTACGTGAATCGGTCCGATCGGCGACGCGGGATGATCTTCCACGGCGACGTCGTTTGGTGGGCGTTCCGGGCTCGGGGCTGGGAATGGGGCGGCGACTGGAAGCAAGTCAGGGACTACCAGCACTTCTCGCGCAACGGTCGTTGACTCGGACGGTTCAGTCGCAGGAGAGCGTGAGCAGGTAGTACGGATCGACGGCGCCGCCACCCCATGGATGCCACTCGAAGTGGTCGTGGGGGGCCGTCGAATCACCTGTGTCGCCCACGTAGCCGATGATCGCGCCCGCTCCGATCCATCCGAGATCGCCGTAGGCGATCAGGTGGGCGTTGAAGACGTATCCGCGGTCGCCACGGACTCGAACCTGATACCCGCCGAGTGGAGAGTAGGAACCCCACGCGTAGCCGTCGAACGGGGCGCGGATCGGGGTCCATGTGGGCGCCTCGATGTCGCTGCCCATGTGGACGTGCGGCTCGACGCCCTCCACGTTCACGATCTCGCCGAAGTCGTTATGGATGAAGCGAGGGCCGTCCACCGGACACACGCGGAAGATCCCCCAGGAATACAGCCATGCCCTGAGCTCGGCGCGACGTGCTTCCAGTGAGGCGAGGCGCCGGGTCGTCCACGAGTTGAACCTGTGGTCCGCGCGATGGGCATCACGCAGGATCGCCTGGGTCCGGAGGCCCGGGCGGGCGTCGGAGGCGCGTTCCGCGTCGATGACGGCCCGACGGAGCTCTTGCGAGTGGGTACGGATGTGCCTGTTGAGCACCTTGAACTCGTGCCCGATGCGCTTCACGGCGCGGATGTGGTCGCGGACCTCGGAGGCGGAGGCGGGCGCCGCAGCACCGGCGATCACCGTGAACGCGATCACCGCGGCGGCGCCCGCAGTGCAGAGACCTCGGAACCCCCTCAGATGAGTCACCCCCCGGTGCATCCAGCAGGGTTTCCCTATCGGTCCCACGGCCTCGTTGCTTGAGGGCGTCTGGGGTGAGAGCGGGTTGCCCACCCTTCGGTGGAAGGCGCAGTATTGCGGGTCAATGGGTCAAGCGATGGGTCCAGCGAGCGCACGACGAGCGCACCTCCTGCTGATGGCGCTCGCAGGGGCGCTGGCCGCGATGTCCACCATGCAGGCGAGTGCACCGGGCAGCCGCCAGCCTCGACGGAAGCCTGGAAGGAGGGCCTCCGACGGCGATGTCGCGGAGCTCATGGAACGGCTCGAGCAGGCCACCGCGCGGGCCACGGAAGCGCAGAGGGTGGCGCGGTCGTTCGCCACCCGCCTCAGGAAGGTCTCGACCGAGCTCGCGAGTGTCGAGCGCGAATCGTCGGATGAGCGAGACATGGCCGATGTGGCCGAGCAGCAGATCGACCTGCTCGACGAGAAGCTCCAGGAGATCGGCGCCGCTACCGTCGAGGCCGCCGCCACGTCCGAGCTCAATGAGCTCCAGAGTCAGCTCGCCGAAGCTCGTCGGCGGGCCGACGAGATGGAGGAGCGAGCCGTCGACGCGGAGAGACGCCTGTCGGTCATCGCCTCGCTTCAGGACCCAGTGGAGGTCCTCCATGGGCTCGAAGAGCGGGTCGTGATCGTTGAGACGCTGGCGACCCAGGCGCAGGAGCGCGTCCGCTCCTTCGAGGAGATGGCTGCGGAGGGGGGAAGCGATTTCCGGCAACGGATCGCGCTCACCGCCGCGCGCAAGCGTGGCGGGTCGGCCCCGCCTGCGGCGCGCGAGATGAAGCCCGAGATGGATCTGCGCGCCGCGATCTCGCGAGGGCTGCGGGGACCGCTCACGCGCGCGTCCGGGCTCACGCTGTCGCTCCAGGGAACGATCGAGTCGACGGAGGCGAAGGACACCCTCCGCCACCTCACGGCGTCCTTAGGTCGGTTGAACCAGCTCGCTGCCGATCTGAAGGACGCGCACCGGATCATCGACGGGAGCCTGCCGCTCAACCTGCGGCGCACGGACATCGCCGCGCTCATGAACGCGACGCTGGAGGACGCCACGCACCTCGAAGACCGGCTCGTCCGACTGGATGCGGTGAGGGTGCACGCTCGCGTGGATCCGGTACGCGCCAGGCAGATCGTCGAGGGGATGTTGGACGCCGCGGGAGAGCGGACGAGATCCAGCGCTTCGATCGTGGTCAGGGTTCACGACATGGATGCGGGCGTGCGCGTGACCGTCGAGGACGACAGTCGTTCACCGGCCACGATCGGCCCGGAGCTGAGCCTGGCCGTTCGCCTCGCCGAGATCCACGGCACCGAGATCACGGTCGACGGTTCTTCGTTCCGCGTCGTCTTCCCGAAGGATCGGCGCCCGTAGCGTCGGATCAGACGACGAGCGTATCGACCGCGTAGGTCTCCCTGAGCCGGAGATCGACGATGCCTGCCGGCAGGATCCGGCGAGGTCGCATCCCGTTCGCCTCCGCCACGCCGAGGTGGTGAACGCACATCGGAACCAGCAGGTCCCGCGCGTACCAGGACACGACATCGGGCGTGGAGGCAGCCGCGCTCTCCTGCCAGAAGCAGAACTGGCAGATCAGACGGAGCCGCTGCGGGTAGGCGAACCTCGCCCGGTACCCCTGCTCGTGCTCGATCACGCGCCCCCAGAGCGCGACCCGGCCGAGAACCGCTGGGCAGCGGGTCCGTCGGAGGCAGATCGAGCTCTCGGGTGGCGTGGAGCCCGCAACTGCAGGCGACATTGGGCGCCTCGTGTGACCAGGCGAGTCGGCAGGTCGCCTGCGCGACCTCACGAGGGCGCCACGCCTTCGACCCGGCCGTGACCGGCCGCAGCAGGAGTCCCTCCCCGTCCCGCCGGCCCGTGAGCGTCCACGAGCGCCATGCGAGGATCGGCTCGACCTCCACTTCGACGGGTAGACCGTGCACGACGGAGGCGGCCGTTCTCATCATCGCGTCGCCGACTCCGAGGCCGGCTCCGAAACCGGCGTCTGGTTCGGGCTTGACCACCGGCTCGGGTTCGGGGTCCGGCAGCGGGTCCACGGAGGGCTCCAGGATGGGCGCGGGCTCCGGTACCGGCAGCGACGCCGGCTCGATCTCGATGACCCGCTTGGGAAGGCCGATATCCAATGCCTCGTCCTCCGGTGGAGGTCGCCTGCTCCCGCCTCCCGCCATCCGGCTCGTCGGAGCGTACCCCGCCGGGCGCCTTTCGCGCGTGGGCCTTTCGTCGTACCTACGCCGGTGCCAGTCGGTAGATCGGCTCCGAAGTCGCTGAAGAAGATCCGCCCGTTCGGCGCGACCTCGAGCGAGAGCACCGGGTCCGGCCGATCGAGGACGAGGAGCGGGCCTGCGTCGAAGCCGGTCCTGGTCGCGTTCAGGTCGAAGCGGCGGATCCTGCCGTCGTTCACCGCCCCGACCAGCAGATCGCCGTCGAAGCGCGGGCCCGAGGCCGCAGGCGTCGCAGAAGGCGAGGCCCGTCAGGCCGACCGGCGTCGGCGAAGGTGTGCCTCGGGAGGATCCTCGGGGTCGGTCCGCTGTTGTTCGTGTTCGGACAACTCTGGCTCGGTCCCCACCCGTGGTTGCGGCCCCTCACGATGCGGTTCACCTCGTCGTTGCAGCTCGGTCCGTTCTCCGACTCCCAGAGCCGACCGTTCCGCGGATCGAACGCGAACCCGATCGAGTTGCGGATCCCGTACGCCCAGATCCGTGAGCCGGATGGGTTCATGGCGGGGATCGAGCCGTCCGGGTTGAGGCGGAGGATCTTGCCGCGCAGGTTGCTCGTCCGATCCTGGGAGTTCGATTCGACGGGCGTTGTCACCGATCACGACGTAGAGCTTGTTGTCGGGTCCGAAGAGGATGCGACCGCCGTTGTGGTTGCTCGCGGGGCCGGCGGCGACCGACAGGATCGTCCGAACACCCACCCCTCGACCGTTCTGCACCCTGATCCGGAGGACCTGGTTGCGGAGACCCGCCAGCGGTGTTCCTCGTCACGAAGACGTAGACGAACGGCTGGGTTGGCCAGCTCGGGTGGAGGTCGACGCCGAGCGCCCCCCGCTCTCCGTCGAAGTTGACGCTCTGGATCCGGTGGACTCGGCGGCTGAAACCCGATCGCAAGCTACGGAAGCGCAGCCACCCCGTGTTCCTTTCGACGTAGACGAGTCGCCCAGAGGGAGTGAACGTGAAGCCGACCGGGCTGGCCAGTCCCGATGCGACGCGCACGGCCTTGACGGCCGCGATCGCTCCGCCGGCGTGCTCATCATCAGCCCGGCGAGAAGCGATGGCACCAGCACCGCCAGGATC
Source organism: uncultured Actinomycetota bacterium (assembly GCA_963778505.1). GTDB lineage: Bacteria > Actinomycetota > UBA4738 > UBA4738 > HRBIN12 > JAJNBA01. Next base: position 508,460 of record CAVZUH010000002.1, read on the forward strand.
CCCAGTCCTCCGCATGTCGTCTGCTCCTTCCGCTGCGAGTATCGGCGCCGTGGCGACGGCGCCTCCCTCCATGTTCGGCGTGCCGGCTCTCCGGTCGGAAGACCCCCGGTTCCTCCGGGGCGAGGGTCGTTACCTCGACGACATCGAGATCCCCGGCGCCCTGCACGCCGCCTTCGTTCGTTCCATCATGCCGCACGCGAAGCTCGCGGGGTCGACGTGTCCGCCGCGCTGGCTTCGCCGGGGGTCGTGGGAGTCTACGTCGCAACCGACCTGGATCTGGCACCGCTTCCGCCATCGGGCACCGTGGAGGGCGACCCACAGGGAGAGCTCGAAGGGTTGTTCAGCCGTGAGCCCCTCGCGCGGGACGCGGTCCGGTTCGTGGGCGAGATCGTCGCCGTCGTGGTCGCCGAGACCGCCAGCGCAGGCCGTCGACGCCGCGGAGATGGTCGCCGTCGACTACGAGGAGTTGCCGGTCGTGGTGGACGTGGAGGCGGCGGTGGCCGACGGTGCGCCGTTGCTCTGGCCGGAGTTCGGGACCAACGTCGCGCATGCGTTCGGCAGCGGGTCCTCGGACGATCCTCTCGAGGATGCCGAGGTCGTCGTGCGAGGCCGATTCGTGAACCAGCGGGTCGCGCCGGCGCCGATGGAGACGAACGGGATCGCGGTGGTTCCCGCCGACGACGGCTCCTACAGGGTGTGGGTTTCGACGCAGGTCCCGTTCGACGTGCGCGACGACCTCGCCGAGACGCTGGGGGTCGGGCGCGATCGCGTGCGCGCGATCGCGCCCGACGTCGGCGGCGCGTTCGGGGCCAAGCTGCAGATCTACGCCGAGTACCACGCGATCGCCGCGATCGCGGCGCGCGTGGGCCGTCCCGTCCGGTGGCAGGAGACGCGTTCGGAGTCGATGGTCTCGCTCACGCACGGCAGGGCGCAGATCCAGACGGTGGAGCTCGGCGCCCGCCGCGACGGCTCGCTGGTCGGGATCCGGGCCGAGATCCTGGCCGACATGGGGGCGTACCCGATCGGCGCCTTCATGCCGGGCACGACGCAGGAGATGCTGTGCGGGGTCTACCGGATCCCTCTCGTCGTGAGCAGCGGGCGGAGCGTCGTCACGAACACGACGCCGGTCGCCCCGTACCGCGGCGCCGGCCGGCCGGAGGCGACCGCACTCGTCGAGCGCGCGATGGACATGCTCGCCGCTGAGCTCGGGATGGATCCCGTCGAGCTTCGACGGACGAACTTCATCCGTCCCGAGGAGTTCCCCCACACGACCGTCACCGGCGTCACGTACGACACAGGCGACTACGAGAAGTCGCTGGACGAGGCGCTCCGACTCGTCGGCTACGAAGCGCTCAGGGCCGAGCAGGCGATACGACGCGAGCGCGGCGACGAGGTCTGTCTCGGCATCGGCGTCGCGACCTACGTCGAGATCACGGCGTTCGGCGGCCGGGAGTATGCAGCCGTCGAGATCGGCACCGACGGGCGCGCGACGGTGTTCGTCGGCACGACGTCCGCGGGACACGGGCACGAGACCGCGTTCGCACAGCTCGCCTCCGCATCGCTCGGGGTCCCGTTCGAAGACGTGACCGTCGTGCACTCGGACACAGGATTGGTGGCGCGAGGTGAGGGCACGTGGGGCTCGCGCTCGCTGCAGATCGGTGGCTCATCGGTCTTCGAGCAGGCCGAAGCGGTCGTGGAGAAGGGTCGCGAGGTCGCCGCCGCCCTGCTCGAGGTGGATGCGGTCGACGTCGAACGCGTCGAGGGCGGATTCGCGGTGGTCGGCGCGCCCGACCGCGCCGTCGGATGGAGCGAGGTGGTCGGCGCCAGTGACGGGGGGCTCCGGGCAGAGGGTCGCTTCCGCCAACGCGGGTCGACGTTCCCCTTCGGGGCTCACGTCGCGGTGGTGGAGGTGGACACCGCGACCGGAGAGGTGCGGTTGCTCCGCCACGTGGCCGTCGACGACTGCGGCCGGATCCTCAACCCGGCGCTCGTGCGAGGGCAGCAGCACGGCGGTCTCGCGCAGGGGATCGCCCAGGCTCTGTTCGAAGAGGTTCTGTACGACGAGAGCGGGAACCCGGTGACGTCGACGCTCGCGACGTATCAGATGCCGAGCGCGGCCGACCTGCCATCCGTTCGAGACGTCGAACACGGAGACGCCGACCGATCTGAACCCACTGGGTGCGAAAGGGATCGGTGAGTCGGCCACGATCGGCTCGACCCCGGCGGTGCAGAACGCGGTCGTCGATGCGCTTGTCCCACCTCGGCGTCCGCCACATCGACCTGCCGCTCACCCCCGAACGGGTCTGGCGGGCTCTTCGCTCGGACCCAGGGACGCCGACTGGAACCGCAAGATCGACCGAAGCTGACGAAAGGGCAAGGTTCGGATAGTCCTGAGCAGCGAGCTGGCTGGCGTGGCGGTATCCAGCCCTCGATATCGTGGTCGCGTGGCGACGGTCATCCCGATCAGCGATCGGCGGGCGCGGCTCGCGCTGATCCTCGCTGTGCTCGGCGTCCCTTCGCTGGGCATCACGGTACCGGCGGCGGTCTGGTTGGGGATCGGCGCCGTCCGCCAACGACGACTCTCGAGCGGCGGCGAGCCCGCGATGGGCTTCATCGCGCTCGTGGTCGCCGGACTGGACGTCATGACTCTCAACTCGGTCCTGCTCAGGACGTTCGACATCATCGATCCGCACCAGGCGTGGATCGGCATCGGATGGGGCGTGGCGCTGGCGACGGCGGTGGCACTCTGCACGGCATCCACCCTCCGGATCCATCCCGAACGTTGGGGCGCTCTCTTGGTCGCGAGGGCCGGACTGATCGGCGCCATGGTCGGCGGCACGGCGCTCTTCGTGCGGCTGATCGCCGTTATCGACTGACCCGAGCGCTGCTACCGTTGGCCGCATGACACCGCGCTGGGAACGTCGCTTCCGCGCGCCCATGATCACGTACCCGGACTGGTCGCCGGCTGCGCCTCAGCGGCTCGCCTACGAGTCGACGGAGAGCGGCGTGTGGCAGCTGCACGTCGTGGATCTGGACGGCGGGGTCCGTCGGCGCGTCACCGATCATCCGGTCGGCGTGATCTCGGGCGCCTGGTCGCCGGACGGTGCCGAGATCTGCTGGTGGCAGGACGAGACCGGCGACGAGTCCGGGCGCTGGTACGCGCAGCCTTTCGAGGGTGGCGGATCACGGCTCCTCTTCCCTGAGCTCGATCCGGGATGGAACGAGGGCATCGCCTGGGTTCCCGGGATGCTCGCGGTCTCGATCAGCCGTCATGACGGGTTCGCGGTCTACGTGAGCGAGGACGGCGGAGCCACCGTGAAGGAGGCCGCTCGGAGCACCGAGCACATGCGCGTCGCCGGGCGGCACGGCGGCTACAACCGCGGGGGCCTCTCGGCGGACGGAACGCTGCTCTGCCTGCAGCACGCCGAGCACGGTGACGAGATGCACGAGGCGCTTCGTGTGATCGATCCGCGGACGGGGGCGACGGTCGCCGACCTGGTCGATCAAGGAAAACAGATCGCGTCCTCCGCGTGGTCCCCGATCGTCGGCGACCGTCGCCTGGCCGTCGTGCACGAGCGGGATGGGATCCCGCATCCTGCTCTCTGGGACCCCGTGACGGGCGAGTGGACAGACATCTCCACCGGGCTCGAGGGAGAGGTCTCGGTCGCGGACTGGTGGCCGGATGCGAGCGCGTTGCTCCTCTCGCAGCTCCACGACGGCCGGCAGCGTCTCCACCGCTTCGACCTCGCGAGCGATGGCGCGGACCGCGATCGAGCATCCCGAGGGCCAGGTGGAGTGGGCACAGGTGCGGCCGGACGGCGCCGTCTGGTACCGGCACGCGAGCGGCGCGTCTCCGCAGCGGATCCTCGACGACTCCGGCAGGGAAGTGCTGCCGCTCGAGGGCGAGCCGGCGCCGCCAGGCCGCCCGTACCGGTCGTTCCGGTTCGACAACCGGCACGGCCACTCGGTGCAGGGGTTCATCGTGACCCCGGAGGGCGAGGGGCCGTGGCCGATCCTGGTCCGTCCCCACGGAGGCCCCACGTGGCTCGATGAGGACCGCTGGAGCCCCGAGGTGCAGTCCTACGTGGACGCCGGGCTCGCGGTGGCTGCCGTCAACTACCGCGGATCGACGGGGCGCGGCGCCGTGTGGCGGGACGCGTTGATCGGCGACGTCGGCGGTCCGGAGCTCGAGGACCTCAACGACGCGCTGGACCATCTGATCGAGGAGGGGATCGCTGATCCCGGCCGCGCCGTCGTGGGCGGATGGTCCTGGGGCGGCTATCTGACGTTGATGATGCTGGGCAAGCATCCCGAGCGGGGTTGGCGATGCGGGATCGCCGGGATCCCGGTCGGGGACTACGAGCTCTCCTACGAAGACATGTCGCCGTTGCTCCAGGCGTACGACCGGGCCCTGCTCGGCGGCCGGCCGGACGAGGTCCCCGAGCTGATGGCCGAACGCAACCCGATCAACTCTGCCGACCGCGTCGAGGCGCCGGTGCTGTTCCTGATCGGCGAACACGACTCGCGATGCCCGCTACCGGCAGGCGATGGCGTACGTGGACCGGCTCGCGGCGAGGGGACATCCGCACGAGGTCTATCTCTTCTCGACGGGCCACGGGTCCCACGACGTCGATGAGGAGATCCGCCAGCAGCGGGTGATCCTCGATTTCCTGGTCCGAGCACGTTCCCGGGGTGACCGTCCCCGAAGACTGAGTCGTTATCGTGGGTCCATGCCCATGTGGATCGTCGTCCTCACCGGCGCTGCTCGCGGCGTTCGTGATCTGGCGCGTCGGGATCGCGATGCTGCGTTCCCTCACGCTGACGACCCCGCCGTCCGACTCCGACGAGCCGGCGCCGGCAGAGCCCGAGGATGTCGACGATCTGGACGTCTACCTGGTCTGCGACGAGTGCGGCACCGAGCTCAAGGTCTCGCGGCTCGGGGAGCTCCAGATCCCACGGCACTGCGGCGAGAAGATGCAGGTCGTGCGGCGTCCCGAGCTCGCGTGAGAGGGGGTCTTCCACCGATTCCCACAGGCTTCCCCCTTCGTTTCCACGAGGTTTTCCACAACCGCGTGAAGGAAGCGTGAAGATCGCACTGCAGGGGAAGGCATTTCTCCACGATGTGGAAACCGGATGTGGAAGATGACACGGCTGTGATTCGTGCCTCCGGGAGTCCTACTTCCAGAAGGTGAGGCCGACGAATCCCACGCCGATGATGCCGAGGCCGACCCAGAGCACGCCGTTGGTTGCGAGGTCCCCGCGGAGGTAGTTCGCGACGACCACCACGACACCGAGGCCGATCACGCCGAGGACCAGCGGCCCGTACCAGCGAGGGCTGTGCTTCTTGCGCTTCTTGCGCTGTGGCTCGACCTGGTAGCGCTGGCTGGCCCGCTTCTTGCGGGAGCGGGACTCCGGCATGGGGCAGATGGTACCCGCGTCGCGGGTCAGCCGGGCGCGATCGTGAGGTGCTTCGTGGCGGCGGCCTCGACCGCGGCGCGGGTGAAGGGAAGCGGGCGAAGCTCCCCGGCTGCCCACGCATCGCTCTGATCGTTCCAGTGCGGTGAGGCCGGGTTGCCCGACTGCCCCGTCGGGAGGATGCCTCTGCTTTCGTCGAGGTCGGCGAGGTCGTACACCACCCGCCACGAAGGAACGACGTAGACGTCGAAGGGGCCGTCGCCCTCGAAGCCGGCGTTGCTCACGGTCTGCTCGTCGCCGCCGAGCGGCAGCTCGGCGGCGACGAACAAGGGCTCGAGTCCCGGCATGCGGCCGAGCGGATGGGCGAACCGCGCTCGATGGATGTCACCCCACCGCCACTCCGCGGGATCCGGCCCCATCGCCTCGATGCACCGGTCCCAGGCGGCGGCGAGCGCGTCGTCGAGCAGTTCCTTCGAGAGAACGCCGGCGCCGAGGAGCGCGGGGAGGGCCCGGCATCGGAACAGCTCGCGATCGGTCAGATACTCAGACGACCAGAGGCTCCTTGCCGTTCGACGGCTCGGCGCGCCAGCTCGTCGACGAAGACCTCCCACAGGGCAGCCGCCGCCGATCCGGCGGTGACGTCGTGGTCCCATCCCTCCAGGAGCTCTCCACCGGGCTCGTCGCCGAAGGAGGGGAGGTGGGCGAGCAGCTCGCGCGCAGAGAGGGAGACCGTGTCGGATTGGATCGCCCGACACGTGTCCACCGTGTGATCGCTCCGGGTCTCGAGCAGCTCGGTGATCCGCGCGGCGCGATCCGGCGCGTGGAAGTCGTGGCCGATCAGGTGCGGGTAGTCCTCGTCGTGGATCCGGTCGTTCGCGGTCACCAGGTATCCCCGCTCGGGATCGACGGCGTACGGCAGCTCCTCGAACGGCACGAACCCGTCCCACTCGTGGTCGGCGGTCCAGCCGGGGACGGGGACGGTGCCGTCCCCGGCGCCGCCGGATCGGATGGAGCCCGGTGCACTGGTACCCGATCGTGCCGTCGACGTCGGCGTAGACGAGGTTCTGGCCCGGACACTCGAGCGCCCGAGCGGCGCTACGGAACTCCTCGAAGCTCCTGACGTTCGCGACGTCGATCAGCGCAGAGGGACGGATGCTGTGCTCGGCGCCGACCCAGCGGAGCGCGTAGGAGCCGTCGAGGGGGCGTTTCGCGGGGCGAAGTCGCCCGGTCAGATACGAGTCGAGGAGCGGGTCCGTGCCGGGTCTCGCGGACCTCGTGCACGATCGGCTCGTCGCTGCCACGGATCCGGATCTCCTCGCGGTGCACGGTGAGCGGTTCCCATGAGTCCTCGTAGCGCACCGCCGTGCCGTCGTCGTTCAGGCGCTCGAGGTAGAGGTCCTGGACGTCGCCGCTGACGTTGGTCGTCGCCCCACGCGTGGTGAGCGGTCGTGCCGAGGACGATGCCGGGAGCGAACGGTGCGGCGACGCCGCGCGCCTCGTAGCCGGGCGCGCGCAGGTGGAGCTCGATCCAGGCGCCCGGCTGCTGGACGAGCAGGTGCGGGTCGTTCGCGAGGAGGGGCTTGCCGGAGGCGGTCCGCGCGCCGGCGATCGCCCATTCGTTCGAACCCTGACCCCGCGGCGGGCGGGGGAGCGTCTCGCAGCAGATCGCCCGCGAGGCGGCCGGCCGCCGGCGCTGTGGGATGACCGCTGAGCGGGGGGAGGAGGCGGCCGGCCGCCTCCTCACCGAGCTCCGCGGCGAGGTGCACGCGGAGCAGCTCGAGGTCCCAGTTCCCCGAGAGGCCCCACGAGAACATCGCCCAGCACGCGGCCCACGAGGCGTCGTCGTCGGGGAGATCGGGCGAGGCGTCGAGCAGCACGTACTCGACGGGCGGGGCGGGCATCGCGCCGATCCACGCGAGGATCCCTTCGCGGAATCGCGCGATCATCGGCGCGTGACGTGTCGTCCCATCCAGCGGCGATCGCGGCGCCGGCGCGGTTGATGCCGATCGTGCGCGTGAAGCGATCGTCGTCGAGGGTGAGCTCGCCGAAGAGCTCGGACAGTCGGCCGTTCGCCTGCTTCAAGCGCGAGGTCGATCTGGAAGAGGCGCTCGCCGGCGGTCACGAACCCCTGCGCGAACCACAGGTCGTCGAGCGAGCCGGCCGAGATGTAGGCGACGCCCGTACCGGTCGCGGAGGACCTCGACGGGCGCGCCGAGACCGGGCCGCGTGAGCTCACCGTCGAGGGGGAAAGGCGGCGCACCGCGCGCTCGCGCGGAGCCCGTCGAGGAAGTCGGCCATCGTCAACCCACCCGCACGTTGCCGAGCCAGCTCTCGTACAGGCGCGCGTAGGTGCCTCCGGCCGCGACGAGCTCCTCGTGCGTCCCCGTTTCCACGAGCCGCCCGGCGTCGAACACGAACACCCGGTCCGCGCCCTCCGCGGTCGACAGCCGATGCGCCACGGTGATCGTGGTGCGGCCCTCGGACACCCGCCGCAGCGCCTCCGAGGTCCGCCGCTCGGTCGCCGGATCCACCGCCGACGTCGCCTCGTCGAGGATCAGCAAGCCCGGGTCGGCGATCTGTGCGCGGGCGAGCGCCACCAGCTGCCGCTCGCCGACGGACAGCGCCTCTCCCCGCTCGCCCACCGTCGTGTCGAGGCCCCTCGGGAGCGCCGCGACCCAATCGCCCAGCCCCAGCTCCTCGAACGCGGTCTCGACGTCGCGGTCGGTCGCACCCGTCCCGGCCGGCCCGAACGTTCTCGCGCACGGTCGTGTCGAACAGGAATCCGTCCTGCGGCACCATCCGGAGCGAACGCTGGCGAGACGGCGCCGAGATCTCGCGCAGGTCGATCCCGCCGACCTCGATCCGCCCGTCCGCCGGGTCGGCGAGTCGCGAGACGAGCTTCACGAACGTGGTCTTGCCGCAACCGGTCTCGCCGACGATCGCGACGTGCTCGCCCGCTTCGACGTCCAGCGTGATCCCGTGCAGGACGGGCCCGCCTTCGCGGTACGAGTAGTCCACGTCCGTCGGCGGTGACCGAGAGGGCCCCCGTCGGGAGCTCCACGCCCGGCACCGGCTCCACGATCTCCACCGGGAGGTCGAGGACCGCCAGGACCTTGCGCCATCCCGCGATCGCGGTCTGCGTCTCGCTGTAGATCTCGGGGAGATCGGTGAACACGTGCAGGAACGTGTCGGCGAGGAACAGGAACGCCGTCACACTGCCGAACGTGAGTCCCCAGCTCGGACCGAAGCTCGCGCCCAGCACGACCACGATCGAGACGGCGAGCGCGTAGAAGACCGTGGACAGCGGGAAGAGCGTGGCCGACCGGAAGTGCGCGACGACCTCGGCGCGGTACCTGCGGTCGATCGCGCCGCGCACGCGGCCGAACGTGCTGCTCGTCGAGCCCGTAGGCGCGGACGACCGCCGCCCCCATCACGGACTCGGACACCTCCGAGAGCATCTCGCCCACGCGAGTGCGCGCGGTGTCGAAGGCGGCCGAGAGACGGTTCTGGAGGGACCAAACGATCAGGATCAACGGCACGACCAGACGCGATGATCGCGAGCGTCAGCTGCCAGGAGTAGAAGAGCATCAGCGCGAGCGACGCGACGACCTGGACCGCGGCCCAGATCCACGCGATCCCGCCCCACTCCATGAACTGCTGCATCGCGTCGACGTCGGCGGTCACGCGCGCGACGAACACCCCGCGCTTCTCGTCGGACTGCTCGGCGATCGAGAGACGATGGATGTGCGCGAACGTCCGGATGCGCAGGCCCATCATCGCGCCTTCCGCCGCGTGGACCAGGCGGCGGCCGGCGCGCGCGACGCCACGAACGTCAGCACCACCAGGGCGAATGCCGCGGCGCACACGACGTGCCTACGTACACGGGACGGAACCCGCCGTCGAAGCCGTGGTCGAACACCAGCTGGATCAGCACGGGCGTGGTGAGGTGCGCGACCACGACGCCGAGCGAGATGATCACCGTGAACCCGAGGCCCGCTGCGCAGCTCCGGGCTCTCGCGGATCCCGCGCCGAAGGACCGCGAAGGAGCTCCGGAGCTCCTCCGGGACCTCGAAGTCGTCCTCCTCGCGGACCACGCCTGCCGCGGCGCTCATCGTTCGCCCCGTTCGTAGGCGTGGATGATCGCGGCGTACCCGGGCGGCCGCGGCCATCAGCTCGTCGTGTGTGCCGGTCGCCGAGACGCGGCCTCCCTCGAGGAAGATGACGCGATCGGCCAGACGGATCGTCGACAGGCGGTAGGCGATCACGACGAGCGTGGTGTGCAGCTCCTCACGGAGCGCCGCGAGGATCTGCGCCTCGACCGACGCGTCGACCGAGGACGTCGCGTCGTCCAGGATCAGCACGCGCGGTTCGCGGACGATCGCTCGCGCCAGCGCGACGCGCTGGCGCTCCCCTCCCGACAACGTGTAGCCGCGCTCGCCGACGACCGTGTCGAAGCCGTCGGGCAGCGCGTCGCACGAATCGGTCGACCGCCGCGATCCGCGCGGCGCGTTCGACCGCGTCTCCGTCCGCCTCCGGAGTCGAGCGCGATGTTCTCCCCGATGGTGGTGGAGAACAGGAAGCTCTCCTGGAACACGATCGAGACGGCGCGCCGGAGCGACTCCGGCTCGGCGTGTCGGAGGTCGATCCCGCCGACCCGCACCGCGCCGCTCTCGGGATCGGCGAGCCGGACGAGGAGCTGGGCGAGCGTGGACTTCCCTCCGCCGGTCTGTCCCACGATCGCCACGGACTCCTGCGGCCCGATCCGCAGCGATACCCCGTCGAGGACACGCGATGCCGTCGAAGCATGTGATGGACGTCCTCGGCTTCGAGACCGAGCGGGCCGTCGGGCAGCGGCATCGGTTCCACCGCGGGGAGCACGGTGACGGGCTCGTCGAAGACCTTCTCGAGCCGGTCGTACCCCACCACCGCTCGTGGCAGCTCCGCCAGGATCCAGCCGATGAACCGCATCGGCCACGCGAGGAGGTCGAACAGCGCGATGAAGCCGATCAGGCTCTCCGAGCGTGATCGCCCCCGGCGACGACCCGCCACGAACCGACCACCAGCAGGAGCGTGGCCGCGAGGGCGGGGAGCGCGTCCAGCGCCGCCTCGAACGTGGCCCGGATGAACCCGGCCTCGACCCGTCGTCACGGAGAGCCACGGCCTTGACGGCAAGCCGCTCGGTCTCGGCCTCCTCGCGTCCGAGGGTCTTCACGACGAGCGCACCGTCGATCGACTCGTGCGCGACGGCCGACACCTCGCCGATCCGCTCCTGCGCCCGGCGGGCGGGTACCCTCCATCCGTCTCGCGAAGCTCTGGTTCATCATCGCGAGGGCCGGGAACAGGACGATCGCGATCAGGGCGAGGAAGATGTCCGTCGCGAGCAGCTGGACCATGGCGAGTGACGACCAGCACGATCACGCCGGTGGCGAACGGGACGGGCCAGAAGACGTCCACCGCCGCCTTCACGTCGGCCTCCATGTGCGCGAGGAGCTCGCCCGGTCGGGGTCTCCCGGTGGTAGGCGAGCGAGAGCCGCCGGTAGCGGTCCGCGATCCTCGTGCGGAGCGTGGCCATCACCCGCTCGCCGGCAACGCCGCTGTAGAAGCGACGCATCATGATCCCGAGCGCCCGCAGGCATCCGAACGCCATCAGCGCGCGCGACCGCGAGCCAGATCTTCCGAGAGGCGACGCCGCCCTCGAATGCCGGGCGCAGCACCTCGTCGGTGGCGCGGCCCAGCGCGGTCGTGAGCGCGATCGAGGCGAAGGCGAACAGCGATCGCGCCCGCCACGGAGACGAAGAACGGTCCCGGATGCATCCGGACGTAGGAGACGATCAGGCGGAGGCCGCGCCCGAAGAGCCCCTGGGCGGCGCCGCTGCGGACGCCTCTCGGGTCGCATCCGGCGCTATGGGGGTCTGCGCGTTCACGGCCATCACCCTATGATGCGCACCATGACCGACCACCGCCCGTGGTTCCGGGTGTGGCGCGCGGGAGTCCCCAAGACGGTCGCGCCGTTCCCGCGCCAGAGCGTCTTCAACCTGCTCGCGGACTCCGCGGCCGGGTTCCCCGAGTCGACGGCCATCGCGTTCCTCGGCAAGCACATGAACTACCGCGAGCTCCTGCAGCGAGGTGGAGCGCTTCAGCGCCGTCCTGGCAGGCCTCGGGGTCAAGCGGGGCGACCGCGTCGGCCTCCTCCTCCCGAACTCACCGCAGTACGTGATCGCGTGGTACGCGTGCCAGCGCCTCGGCGCCGTCGCCGTGGGCAACAACCCTCTCTACACGCAGCGCGAGCTCGCGCACCAGATCAAGGATCACTCGCCCAGCGTGATGGTCGTCCTCGACCAGCTCTACCCGGCCTGGTCGGCCGTGCAGGGCGAGGTTCCGGTCCGTGAGGTCATCGTCACCAAGCTGACCGACTACATGCAAGTTCCCGTTGAACCTGCTCGCGCCCATCAAGTTCAGGAAGGACGCGAAGCACGAGGGCAAGCCCTGGCCGCCGGTCCCGTCCGATGCGCGCGTCCGATGGTGGAAGGAGTCGATGAGCTCCGCCGGCTCGCCTCCTCCGGTCGCCGAGGTCGATGCCGAGCACGACACCGCCACGCTCGTCTACACCGGGCGGAACGACCGGCTTGTCGAAGGGCGCGATGCTCTCCCACTTCAACATCTCGTCGAACATCCGTCAGGTCGTGCCGTGCATCACGTTCTTCGAACGCGGCAAGGACGGCGTGATGTGCATCCTGCCGTTCTTCCACTCGTTCGGCACTGGTGGCGATGAACTTCGGCATCGCCCAGGCCGGCAAGCTCGTCCTCCTGCCTCGCTTCGAGGTCCACATGGCTCTGAAGGAGCTCGACAAGGAGAAGCCGTCGTTCTTCCCCGGCGTGCCCCGCCTGTTCGTCGCTCTGAACGAGGCGCCCGAGACGCGCGAAGTACGACCTGAAGTCGGTGAAGGCCTGCATCTCGGGCGCGGCGCCGCTCCCGCGCGCGGTCGCGGAGAAGTTCCACCAGGTGACCGGCGGCGCCAACCTCGTGGAGGGGTACGGGCTCACCGAGACGTCGCCGGTGACGCACGTGAACCCGTTCGACGAGCCGAAGCACGGGACCATCGGTCTGCCGATCCCCGACACCGATTGCCGGATCGTCTCGCTCGAGGATCCGGACAGCGAGGTGCCGCTGGGCGAGCGAGGCGAGCTCTGCATCAAGGGACCGCAGGTCATGCTCGGGTACTGGAACAAGCCCGAGGCCACGGCCGAGATGATCCGGGGCGAACTGGCTGCACACCGGCGACATCGCGATCATGGACGACGAGGGGTTCTTCCAGATCGTCGACCGGATGAAGGACATGATCATCGTCTCCGGCTTCAACGTGTACCCGACCGAGGTCGAGGCCGTGATCTATCGGCATCCGAAGGTATCGAAGGCGTGCGTGGTGGGCCTGCCCGACGACACGACCGGGGAGCGGGTCAAGGCCTACGTCGTCGCGAAGGAGGGCGAGACCGCTGACCGGCGAGGAGCTCGAGGCATGGTGCTCGTGACCCCGCGCAGGGTCTCACCGGCTACCGCGTACCGAAGGAGTGGGAGTTCCGCGACGAGCTGCCGGAGACGCTGATCGGCAAGGTCCTGCGGCGGGTGCTCCAGGAGGAGGAGCGGCAGAAGGCAGCGGCCGGCTCGTGAGGCCGTTGTGAGCGCAGGCCGCTAGCCTCATCCGAGTGGATGTCCTACTCTTCCGCGACGCGGGACTCGGGAACGGCTCATATCTCATCGAGGTGAGCGCGGGCCGGGCGGTGCTGGTCGACCCCGACCGTCGTGTTCGTCGATATCTGGGCGCGGCAACAGACCGCGGGTTCGAGATCGCAGGGGTCCTGGACACGCACCTGCACGCGGATTTCGTATCGGGGGCTCAGGACATCCGCGCCGAGACGGGTGCGGAGCTGTACGAGCCCGCGGAGGCGGGTGTGCCGTTCCCCCACACTCCCGTGAAGCCGGGCGAACGGATCGACCTGGGAGAGGTGGAGGTCGAGGTGTTGTCGACGCCGGGTCACTCGTCGGAGCACGTGGCGTACGTGTTCCGTCGCGAGGGCGAAGCGGCTCCGGTCCTGTTCAGCGGCGGGGCGCTGATCGTGGGCGGCGCGGCCCGATCCGATCTCGCGGGACCCGAGCTCACCGACCACCTCACACATCACGAGTTCGAGACCTTGCAGCGAGCATTTCTCGATCTGCCCGACGAGACCTTGCTGAAGCCCACGCACGGAGGCGGGTCGTTCTGCGCGGCAGGGAGCGGGACGAACCACGTCTCGACGCTCGGCGAGGAGCGTGCCACGAACCCCTGCTCTCGATGAGCGAGCGAGGAGTTCCTGCGGTCGTGGCCCGCGTCGTTCCCGCGCACCCCGGCGTACTTCGCGCGGATGCGTGAGGTGAACTGGGCAGGTCCCCGGCTGCGGAGCGACATCGAGCTGCCGGCTGCGCTCGCGCCGAAGGCCTTCGTGGACGCGGCGTCGGTGCCCGGGTCGGTCGTGGTGGACGTGCGGGCTCCCGCGTCTTACGCCGAGGCGCACGGCCGAAGGGGCACTCGCGATCCCGTTCCGCGACAGCTTCCCGACGTGGCTGGGCTGGCTCGTCCCGGCCGATGCGCGGATCCTGCTCGTGTTGGGGGAGGCTTCGCTCGACGACGTGGTCGACGCCTGCACGCTGGTCGGATTCGAGCGGTTCGAGGGCTACCTGGACGGTGGGATGGACGCATGGCGCGAGGCGAGGTCTCCCCATCCGCTCCCTGCCCGCGATCGGGTCCGACGACGTGGTGTCGTGGCTCGAGAAGGGTGCGCAACCGCTCGACGTGCGGGAGCCGGATGAGCTCGAGCTCGGCGGAGTCGCGGGCGCGGTGTCGGTGCCGCTCGGAGACCTGCCGCAGCATGTCAACGTGCTCCCGGCCGGTCGGCCGCTGCTCGTCTACTGCGCATCAGGGATGCGTTCGACCACGGCCGCGTCGCTCCTGGAGCGGGCCGGCGTCGGCCCGGTCGTGAACCTCAAGGGCGGCTACGGCGCGTGGCAGGAAGCCGGCCGCGACTGACGGCGCTTCCGGGCGCCGGCTCCTTCGAGCCGGGAGTGATCCCCAAGGCCGCCACGTCACCGACCACGAGCGTGGCGGGGGGTCCGATGCTCGCTGCGCCGGCGAGGAGCGGGAGGGTCCGGAGGGTCCCCACCACGCAGCGTTGCTCCGGTGTCCACGCCCATTGCACGATCGCGGCCGGCCCGTCGGAAGGACGCCCGACCGCTATCAGCTCGGCGCACGTCTCCGCGAGTCGGCCCGCGGCCATCAGCACGACGAGCGTGTCGGCACCCGCGACCCGCGAGAGATCCACCTCGTCGTCGTGGGCGGTCGACCCCGTGACGACCGCGAAGGAACGCGCGACGCCCCGATGGGTGACCGGGATGCCCGCCGCGGCGGGTGCCGCGACGGCGGCGGACACGCCCGGGACGACTTCGCACGGGACGCACGCGGCGGCGCATGCGGCCATCTCCTCTCCGCCCCGTCCGAAGACGAACGGGTCGCCGCCCTTCAGGCGCACGACGAACGCGCCACCGAGCGCTCGATCGACCAGAAGGCGCTCGATCTCTCCCTGCGCCACGGCAGCGCGGCCCGGCTCCTTCCCCACGTAGATCCGCTCGGCCTCGACGGGCGCCAGCTCGAGCAGCTCCGGCGCGACGAGCCTGTCGTAGACGACGACGTCGGCGTTCGCGAGCGCTCGCGCACCCCGGATCGTGATCAGCTCGGGGTCGCCGGGCCCCGCGCCGACGAGAGCGACCCGGCCCGTCATGAGGCCTGTACCTCGTCGAGCAACCGCGTGCGCAGACGCGCGCGCAGCTCCTCGCTGCGTCCCTCGCGGACGAGCTCGGCTGCTTCGTCGAGATCGAGGGCGTCTTGCCAGCGGCGTGCTCGCTCAGCGAGGTCGGGGACTGCCTGCAGGGTTTCCCGGCGAACCTCCCCCACGACACGCAGGACCTCCGCCCACTCAGCGCCGAATCCCTCCTGGAGTCGCTCCCGGACGAGCCTCGCGACGGCGGGAGACACGCCTCCGGTGCCGATCGCGATCACGAGGTCTCCGCGTCGTACGATGGCTGGCGCCGCCCAGTCGCAATGGGGGATATCGTCGATCACATTGACGAGTACCCCTCGCGCGCGTGCTTCGCGCGCGATCGCGGCGCGCGTGGCGGCGCGTCCGACGATGCCACGGCGAGGAACGCACCGTCCAGGTCACCGGGCCGCCACGCTCGACGCTCGACGCGCACCCCCGCCACGTCCTCGAAGCGATCGTGGAGGCTCTCCTCAACGACCAACACGTCCATCGCGCCGGCCGCCAACAAGCCTTCGACCTTGCCCTCCCGGATCGCCTGGGCGCCGATCACGACGCAGCGTCGGCCCGCGAGCTCGAGCATCGCCGGGTAGCCGAAGCTCATCCCGGCCGCCCCCTCTCGCTCGCGGTCCGACGCGGAGCCCAGCAGCCCCACCGAGCAGTGGATCCCGCACTCCTTGTCGGTCTCCTGCTCCCACCACCAGCGGCCGGCGCGCTCGGACTCGCCCGGAGCGACGGCCCGCGTGCACGGCGCGCAGCCGATCGATGTGTAGCCCTGGTCGAAGAGCGCGTGGTACGGGACCTCGTGCTCGTGCACGTAGTCCCACACGCGTTCCAGCGTCCAGTCCGCCACGGGGTTGAGCTTCACGATCCCGCCGTGGTCGCGGTCCAGCTCGACCTTCGCGATGTTCGTCCGGCTGCGCCACTGCTCGCGGCGGAGACCCGCGACCCATGCGTCCAGCGTCGCGAGCTTCCGCTTCAGCGGCTCCACCTTCCGGACCTCGCAGCAGCGGAGGCGCAGATCGACGCTCCCGTACATCAGGTTCGGGCCGTGCTCGGTCACCATCGCCGCGGCGGTGTCCGCGTCCGGGTACTCGAACTCCACGGCGATCCCATAGCGCTCGCGGACCCGTTCGAACAGCTCGTAGGTCTCGGGTGGGAGGCGGCCGGTGTCCAACGTGAAGATGCGCACGTCGGGGTTCAGCCGCCATGCCATGTCGACGAGCACCATGCCGTCGACGCCCCCCGCGGCGCTGATCGCGAGACGGGGGTGGAAGCGTTCGAGCGCCCACGCCAGCAGATCCTCGGCGGCGGCGTCCTCGAACCGTTCCGCCGCCCGCTGCACCCAGATCTCCTCCTCCTCGAAGACCGGGAGCACGGGCTGGTGGATCGGCTGGACCGGATCACGATCGGCCATCAGGCACCTCCCACGGCGGCCAGGGAGAGCTCGAACGTTCGCTCGCAGACCTCGCATCGCCACCCTGACGGGTCGGCGGGACGCAGCTCCTGCTCGCCGCAGAACGGGCAGTAGAACGGCACGGCGCGTGGTGTCACGGAGCTCATCGGCCTCCCTCCGGCGTGGCGAACGAGGTGAGCTCGTCGTCGTCCATCCGTCGCACGAACTCCGTGAAGCTCGGTCTCTCCGGCCCCCGCCGGGCCCGGAACCGCCGGACGAGGGTCTCGACGTAGTCGGCGGCGTCCTCCGCGAAGACTCGCACGCCCTTGACCTTCCGTCCGAACGCGGCGCCGTCTCCCACCTGGCCGCCGAGGTGAACGAGGAACGCATCGGACTTCGTGCCGTCCGGGCGCCGCGCGAGGGCCGACATCAGACCGATGTCGGCCACCTGGAACCGTGCGCAGGAGTTGGGGCAGCCGTTCACGTGGATCCGGATCTCCTCGTCGAGTCCGGGCAGTCGCCGATCCAGCTCCTCGGCGAGCCAGCGGGCCCTGCCCTTGGTCTCCCCGATCGCCAGCTTGCAGAACTCGATCCCGGTGCACGCCATCACGCCCTTGCGGAACGGGCCGGGCGCCACGGGGAGGTCCAGCTCGTGCAAGCGTGCGGCCAGCTCGGCGGTCGCGGACTCCTCGACGTCGACGATCACGAACTTCTGGCGCGACGTGGTGCGGATCCTTCCGCTGCCGAACCGATCCGCGAGGTCGGCGACCAACCGGAGTTGGTGGCCGCTCAGCCGCCCGGCTCTCGGGGCGAAGCCAACGAAGGCGCGTCCGTCGAACTGCCTATGCACGCCGACGTGATCGCGCACGTGCATCGGCGCGGGCGGCGGCGCGGGCCCGTCGGGAAGGGATGAGTCGAGGAACTCCTTCTCGAGGATCCTCCGGAACTCCTCGGCCCCCCAGTCCTTGACCAGGAACTTGAGCCGGGCCTGGTTGCGCGATCGGCGGTAGCCGTACTCGCGGAAGAGGCTCGTGACCGCCGCCCACGTGTCGGGTGCCCGCTCGGGCGGAACGAAGGCCTCGAGCCGCTGCGCGAACATCGGGTTCGTCGAGAGCCCGCCCCCGACCCACAGGTCGAACCCCGGACCGAGCTCCGGGTGTTCGACGCCGACGAGAGAGATGTCGTTGATCTCGGGATCGGTGCAGCGGGCCAGCGCAGCCACTGATCGACGACTTGTACTTGCGGGGTAGGTTCGAGAACTCAGTCGTCCCGACGAATCGGTCGCGGATCTCGGCTATCACGGGCGTCGCGTCGAGGATGCCGTCGGCCGCGATGCCCGCCAGCGGGCACCCCAGGATCACGCGAGGCGTGTCCCCACACGCCTCGGCCGTCGTGAGCCCCGTGGATTCGAGCCGCCCCCAGATCGCCGGGACGTCGTCGATCCGGATCCAATGCAGCTGCACGTTCTGACGATCCGTGACGTCGGCGAGGTCGCGGCCGTGGGTCTCGCTCGCCCAGGCGATCGCGCGAAGCTGCTCGGAGGTGAGCCGTCCGCCGTCGATCCGGATCCGCATCATGAAGAACTCGTCCTCGAGCTCATCGGGCTCCGCACTCCCGGTCCTCTCGCCGGGGACGCCCTGCTTCCGCTGGGTGTATAGGCCCCACCAGCGCATCCGGTTGCGCAGGTCTTGCTTGCCGATCGAACGGAACCCTCCGGGTGCGAAGATCCGCTCGATCCGCTCACGGACCTCGAGCGGCTCGGCTTCCTTCTTGATCTGCTCGGCGCCGTTCAGCGGCTCGTGGTAGCCGAGCGCCCATTGTCCTTGTCCACGGGGGCGGGGAGCCTTGCGTTCGATGAGTGCCATCGCGATGCCTTCCGGAGATGGAAAACGGCCGCCTCGCGGCGGCCGGCGGGGGTATCGGATGTCGGAGCGCTACGGCTGCGCGAGGGGTTCGAGGCCGGGGTCGGCCTCGGTGGTCACCTCGGGACAGCAGCAGAGGCGGTCCGGGATCATCGCCGCCACTTGCCCCGCCGTTCGCGTCCGGATCATCAGGCTGAATCCCATCTAGAAGGTCGGAGTTGCAGGTGCAAGAACCTATCGGCGGTGGCCAGGCCCCGTCAAGCCACGGTCGAGAGGTCGGGGGACGGCTTTTGGATGCGCGAAGTGTCCAGACTGCTTGGGGAGGTGTCATGGGTGATGTTTCCCGATGGGATCGAGAAAGATCGGGACTCGGCCCGCAGCTCCGGGAGGAACTCGGCGATCTGGTCTGACCCCCAACTCGAGTTCGCGTTCGACATGCTCGAGGCGAACGCGACGATCGCCCAACCGGTGCCGTACGACGATTCGGTGAGTACCTTGGCGCCGGAGGATCGGAGGTCACGAGTGAACGAGGACGAGCTTGTCGAGCTCCTCCGTGAACGACAGAACAACGGCAGGATCGGCTACCTCACCTTCGGCGATCTGGTGGCGATGGTGCCCTCGGACCAGATGGATGAATGGCGAGCCGTGCTTGCCAAGGTCAGGGCCGCAGATACCGCGCGGGACGCGAAGGAAGACACGGAATAGCCCTGGTTGAAACCGAAAGGTCCACTACGCCGTGAGTGCCGTGACGGCGGTGCGTTCCTCGAGGGTGAGACCGCGGAGCGGTGGCCGAACGTCGGCATGGCGCAAGACGCCGCGATCCGTCAGCACCTGCTTCAACGCCGCATGGAACGGGATCCCCTCGAGGCGCTCACGGAGCTCGGTGACGCGAAGGTGGGCTTCGGGACTGTGGTCGTGCACGAGGGCGGCGACGACCTCCGGCCACGCCGAGGCGAGGCCCGAGACGGCGCCTACCGCGCCGCGTTCCATCCCCGCGCGCACGAGAGGCTCGGAGCCGACGAACACGTCCATGCCGTCGATGAGGTATGGCTCGATCGCGTCGAACGGCGTATCGCTCACCTTCATCCCGACGACGTTGGTCTGTTCGAGGCGAAGCTGTGTGACCACGTCCACCGGGATCGCGTAGCCGCTACGGGCGGCGAACTCGTACACGTAGAACGGCAAAGGGTCGCATGCGTCGGCGGCGGAACGCAGGTGGTCGAACAGCTCCCGCGCTCCGAGCGGGAAGTAGGGCGGCGCGATCACCGCGACGGCGTCCGCACCGATCTCGAGCGCGTGAGCGGCGAGCGCGATCGTGTCGCGGGTCGTCTGCGCTCCCGCGTGGATCGCGACCTGGAACCCGACGGGTCGAACCGCGAGGAATGCCTCGGCGACGCGCCGGCGCTCCTCGAGCGTCAGGAGGACACCCTCCCCCGTGGTCCCGCAGGCGAGGAGCCCGTCGACGCCCCCGTCGGCCAGGAAGGCGACGAGCGAAGCGAAGTCATCCGGGTCGACCGACCGACCACCGTCCTTGAGCGGCGTCACCGCCGCTGCGATCGCTCCGTGCAGGCGCTGCATCGTCGGGATGCTACCCGGGGCGTACCATGGAACTGCGAGCCGAGGAGGTGCCAGGAAGATGACAGACGTGCGCCGCTACTTGGTGGTCGCGAACCAGACCCTCGGTGGAGGCCACCTGGTGTCGCTCCTGCGGGAGCTCGGGGAGAAGCCTTCGATGTTCCACGTGCTCGTCCCCGCGAGTCCTCCCGGGGACCATCTGTGGACCGAGGCGGAGGCCAACGCGCTCGCTCGCAGACGGCTCGAGGTTGCACTCGAGCGTTTCCGGAAGCTGGGGATCGAGGTGACCGGCGAGGTCGGAGATGGGAAGCCGCTGCAGGCGATCGACGATGTCCTCTCGCGTGAGTCCTTCGACGAGATCGTCCTGTCGACGCTCCCACCGCGGCTTTCGCGATGGCTGAAGCTCGACCTCGTGCATCGCGTCGAGTCCGCCTACGGGCTGCCGGTCCGCCACGTGATCGCGCCCAGAGAGACCATCGAGGTCTGATCCAACCGAGGGAACGCTAGCCCCGGGCGAACACGTTCCGGATCGCGAGCCACAGGTTCCGCCCCGGATGCTCCGCGAGGCGCCGCATGAACCAGGGATACCAGTGGGTCCCGTAGCTGATCAGGACGCGGACGCGGAAGCCCTCACTCGCGAGTCGCCGCTGATCTGCGAGGCGGATCCCGTAGAGCATCTGGATCTCGTAGGTGTCACGGTCGAAGCCGGCGGCGGCCGCTCGGCGCTCGATCTCCGAGAGCAGCTGCACGTCGTGGGTTGCGAGGGCGAGGCGGCCGCCGCGGGACCATCGGAGGAACTCGAGCGACAGCTTCTCGAAGGTCGCTCGGATCCGGTGGCTGTTGTGTATCGCGACGTCGGCTGGTTCCCGGTACGCGCCCTTGACCAGGCGCACCGATGCACCGGCGGTGAGGAGATCGGCGATGTCCTGCGGCGTGCGACGGAGGTAGGCCTGGATGCACACTCCGGTGTTCCCGAGCTCCTCGTGGAGTCGGCGGTAGATCGCGAGGGTCGGCTCCACATAGGGGACGGACTCCATGTCGAGGAAGAGGTGCTTCCCCGTCGCAGCGCAGCGCTCGGCGAGACGGTGGAGCCGCCGATACGTCTCCTCGGCGTCGAGGTCCAGGCCGAGGTGCGTCGGCTTCACCGACACCTCCGCGTCGATGCCCCGTTGCTCGATCAGGTCCATCAGCCCGAGGTATTGCTCGGCAACGGCGTCGGCATCCGCCGAGCTCTCGACGTTCTCGCCGAGGTACGTGATCGTCGCTGGGATGCCTTCGGCCGCAAGGCGCTCCGCGGCATCGATCGCGTCCTCCATCCGCTCGCCGGGCATGAAGCGCGCGACGGTCGCTCGCACGAATCGGAAGCGCGGGAGGTGCGCTGCCGAGCCACCTGTTGCGAGCGGCGAGGAGGATCGCATCGCGCGCCGGGTTCATCCGTGCATCACCGCCGGATGATAGGGGCGACGGGTCAGAACTGCTGCTGCTCCGTGGAACCGTCGAGGGCGAGAGTAGACGCGCCGCCAGAGATCGCTCGCGAGACCAGGTCGAAGTAGCCGGTCCCGACCTCCTGTTGGTGTCGGGTCGCGGTGTAACCCTCTGGCTCGAGTGCCATCTCCCGCTGCTGGAGCCGGACGTACGCGGTCATCCCTTCCTCTGCATAGCCGTGGGCGAGCTCGAACATCGAGGCGTTCAGCGCGTGGAAACCGGCGAGCGTGACGAACTGGAAGCGGTAGCCCATCGCGGCCAGCTCCTTGCGGAACCGCGCGATCTCCTCGTCGTCGAGGTGCTGTTTCCAGTTGAACGAAGGGGAGCAGTTGTACGCGAGCACCCTGTCCGGGAACCGATCCAGGATCGCCTCGGCGAAGACGCGAGCCTCCTCGAGATCGGGAGTCGACGTCTCGCACCAGAGCATGTCGGCATGTCGCGCGTACGCGAGCCCGCGTGCGACCGCCGGCTCCATCCCATCGCGCACGAGGAAGAATCCTTCGGGCGTGCGCTCGCCGGTGAGGAAGCGGCGGTCCCGCTCGTCGATGTCGGACGTGAGGAGAGTGGCCGAGAGCGCATCGGTCCGCGCGATCAGGACCGTCGGCACATCGGCCACGTCGGCCGCCAGCCGGGCGGCGGTGAGCGTTCGCTCGAACTGCTCGGTCGGCACGAGCACCTTGCCGCCCAGGTGGCCGCACTTCTTCTCGGACGCGAGCTGGTCTTCGAAGTGCACGCCCGCGGCTCCCGTCTCGATCATCGAGCCCATGAGCTCGAAAGCATTCAGGTGCCCGCCGAACCCGGCCTCGGCGTCCGCGACGATCGGTGCGAGCCACTCGCGGGCTGCCGTGCCGCTCGACCAGGCGATCTGGTCCGCGCGCCGCAACGCGTTGTTGATCCTGCGGACCACGGCGGGCACGGAGTTGGCCGGGTACAGCGATTGGTCGGGGTACGTCTGGCCCGCGAGGTTCGCGTCCGCGGCGACTTGCCAGCCGGACAGGTAGATGGCCTTCAGTCCCGCCTTGATGCACGCCACCGCCTGTCCGCCGGTGAGACACCCCAGCGCCGCGACGTGCTCCTCGTTCTGAAGGAGATCCCAGAGCCGCTCCGCGCCGTGCCGAGCCAGGGAATGTTCCTGCTTGAGGGAGCCGCGGAGGCAGATCACCTCCTCCGCGGTGTACGGGCGCGCGACGCCAGCCCAGCGGGGGTCGCGTGCCCACCGCCGCTCAAGCTCCTTGGCTTCTTGTGTGATCCGCCTCCGAACGTCGTCCATCTCTGGCTCCTCTCCGGTGCACGGCGCCTGGAAAAGGGAACGACCTCTCGTCGAGAGGTCGATAGGCGCGGCCGAGGTGAGTGGGCGCGCCGCTAGGCGCGGGGTACTCGGGAGCAGAAGTTGAACGGCCGTTCAAACATGCTTAGCAGATGGTCCCACACGCGGATGGCGGAAGTCAAAACCACACCGTGCCCAGTACAGGCGATCAGCTCAGGAAGCCGGACGTCGGGCGCGAAGAGCCCTGCGGACCACCGGTCGAGTGGGCTTCCGCCGTGCGACTTCTCGGAACCCGGCACGGTCGTACATGGACTTCGCCCCGAAGAACATCACATCCGGATCCAACTGCTCCTCGGTATCCACCGGGTAGGCCTCCACGAGCCGGGCACCGTGAGACCGTGCGTGATCCACCGCCGCCCGGAGCATCCGCTGGGCCAACCCCTTGCCCCGGACACTTCGGTCGACGAAGAAGCACATGATCGACCAGACTGGCCGATCGTCGACCGGTTTCATGGCGGGCGAGCGGCGGAGCTTCGGGTAGTCATCTCGAGGACCCAGCGAGACCCACGCGACCGGGACGCCGTCCTCGTATCCGATGAGCCCGGGGACGTTGCCTCGGTCGACGAGCGCCTTCATCGCTCGCCGGTTCTCGGCGCCGACCCCAGTGTCCGTTCCGGTCTTCCGGTAGAACATGCAGAAACACGTTCGCACCACGGGCCGATCGAACATCTCGACGAGGTCGGGCCAACGGTCCTTCGTCACGGGGTGTGCTTCGAAACTCACTCGGGCAATCTACCGGTGGTGGCCGGGTGGTCAGGGCACGATCTTCGAGATCGGGATCTCGAGGATGTCGGTGGCACCGGCCGTCTTCAGCTCGGGGATGAGCTTGTTCACGCCTTGTTTGTCCACGACGGTCTCGATCGCGTATCCCCCTTCGGAGAGAGGGGAGACCGTCGGCGCTTTCATCGACGGGACGACGTCGATGACCGCCCGCAGCCTTTCCTCGCTCACATTGAGCTTGATCAGCACGCGGCCCTCGGCGCGGAGGGCACCCAGCAGCAGCGTCTGAAGGTCATCCATCGCGGCCCGCTTGGTCGGCTCGTCCAGCGCGTCCCGGTTCGCGATCATCACGGGCTCAGAGGTGAGGAGCGTCTCGAGGATCTTCATCCCGTGCGCTCTGAGCGTGTTCCCCGTCTCGGTGATGTCCACGATGGCATCGACGATCTCGGGGACCTTCGCCTCCGTGGCGCCGTAGGACCACACGACCTTCACGGGGATGCCGAGGTCTTCGAAGAACCGTTCCGTCAGCTTCAGGAACTCGGTCGAGATCCGCGTACCGGGCGGGATCTCCTTCGCGCTGTTCGCAGGGTGCTCGTTCGGGACGGCAAGCACGACCTGGGTGCCATGCCCGGTTCCAGAACGAGCGTAGGAGAGCGTCGTCAACACCTCGACGTCGGCCTCGGTCTCGGCGATCCAGTCCTGCCCGGTGATGCCCATGTCGAACAGGCCGTCCTGCACGTAGAGCGGGATCTCCTGGGGACGGAGGATCGAGACGCGCTCGATGCGATCATCGTCCACCGCGCCGTGGTAGTCGCGGCCGGAGCCGCGGCGCACGCGGAGGTCGGCCGCTTCGAAAAGACGGAGCGTTTGCTCCTCGAGGGAGCCCTTGGGGATGACGAGCTTCAGCACATGAACCTCGTGGTCGGTGTGAGGACGGAGTGTAGCCAGCCGTGGAAGGGATAGCGTCGGGGTCATGGAACGACCGCCGCCCGCGCCGATCCAGGTCGACAGCCCAGAACTGGAGGCGCGACGGACGGCTCTTTCCGTCGCGAGATTCGGCCTCGGCTATCGAGTGCGCGAGGTCGATGCGTTCCTCGATGAAGCCCTCGACGTGATGCGCTCACTCGTCGAGGAGAACGAGGCACTTCGGGCCGGTCCGTCACGCGAGCACCCGTTGTTCGGCACGACGGATACGAGACACCGGCTCACGCCGCTCGACGTGCAGGCGAGGGTGTTCGAGGTTGGGCGCTTCGGGAATGGATACAAGATGCGAGCGGTCGACGAACTCCTGGATGATGTGACCGACATGCTCGCGGTGCTCATCGCTGAGAACGAGGCCCTACGGATCGCAGGATCCACGTCAGGATGATGGACATGAAGAACCCTCGGGCAGACGGTTTGGCGATGCCCGCGGAGTTCGCTCCGCATCAGGGAACGCTGATGGCGTGGCCCGCCCGCGACGAGTGGTGGGGAGCGCTGCTGGACGCTGCCCGGGATGAGTGGGCCGGCGTCGCCCGTGCGGTCGCCGCATTCGAGCCGGTCACGATGGTGTGCAACCCCGGGCAGGCAGACGACGTCCGCCGACGCTGCGGCGCCGGCGTCGAGCCGTTGGAGCTGTCGATCGACGATTCATGGATGCGGGACAACGGCCCGATCTTCGTCACCGACGAGAGGGGGAACGTCGCCCTCGTCCAGTTCCGCTTCAACTCCTGGGGCGAGAAGTTCCTGCCGTACGACAACGACGCGCGTGTGCCGGAAGCACTGGCGTTGCATCTCGGCGTGCGTCGCTACCAAGCACCGTTCGTGTTGGAAGGCGGTTCGTTCTTCGTGGACGGCGAGGGAACCCTGCTGACCACGGAGCAATGTCTCCTGAACCCCAACCGGAACCCGTCGATGAGCCGCGAGGAGATCGAAGACGGTCTCCGCTCGTTCCTCGGCGTCGACACGGTGCTCTGGCTCCCGCACGGACTCGTCGAGGACCGCGACACCGATGGGCACATCGACGGGCTCGCGCAATACCTACGGCCCGGGGCGGTGATGGTGTCGGTCGCGGCTGGGGACGACGATCCGAACGCCGCGAGGTTCGAGGAGGACCGGGCGGTGTTCGTGCGATCCCAGGACTCCCGCGGACGGTCGATCGAAGTGCTGGACGGGCCCGTGAACGCCTGGGTCGAGGTCGAGGGGGTTGGTCGGGTCGTGATCCCGTACCTGAACTTCTACGTCGTGAACGGCGGGGTGATCGTCCCTGTTGGCGGGGTCCCGGAGGACGAGGCCGCTCTCGAGGTGATCGGGGAAGCGTTCCCCGATCGTGAGGCCGTCGGCGTTCCGGCGGCGCTGGTCTCTCACGGAGGCGGTGGTCCGCACTGCATCACGCAGCAGGTACCGGCCGGATCCTTCGTCAGCTGAGACTGCGGAAGAAGCAGGAACGCCGGCCCGTGTGGCAGGCGGCACCCTCCTGGTGGACACGAGCGAGGAGGACGTCGCCGTCGCAGTCCACACGGAGCTCCTCCCAATGCTGGACGTGGCCGGACGTGTCGCCCTTGCGCCAGTGCTCTTGCCGCGACCGGCTCCAGTAGACCATCCGGCCCTCGTCGAGCGTGCGGGCTAGCGCCGCGCGGTTCGACCAGGCGAACATCAAGACGTCGCCGTTCCCGACGTCTTGAACGATCACGGGGATCAATCCCCGATCGTCGAAGACCAATCCGTCGAGGTCGACACGTTCTCGTTCGTCAGGGCTCATGACTCACAGCCTCACCGAGATCCCTCGAGAGGCCAGGTGCTCCTTGACCTCGCGGATCGTGAGATCGCCGTCGTGCCAGCGCGAGGCGGCGAGGACGGCGTCGGCGTGGCCCTCGGTGAGCGCCTCCGCGAAGTGCTCCGGCGTGCCGGCGCCGCCGGACGCCACCAGCGGCACCGCGACGGCACCGGCGATCGTGCGCAGCAGCTCGAGGTCGTAGCCCTCGCCGGTGCCGTCGCGGTCCATCGAGGTCAGCAGGACCTCGCCCGCTCCGTGACGTGAGGTGGCCTCACCGGCCCACTCGACGGCGTCACGCCCGGTCGGTGTGTGCCCTGCGTCGACGTAGACCTCCCAGCCGGCGCCGTGCTGCTTCGCGTCGATCGCGACCACCATGCATTGGGTTCCGAACCGGTCGGCGCATCGGGAGAGCAGCGATGGGTCGCGCACGGCGGCGCTGTTCACGCTCACCTTGTCGGCCCCGGCCCGCAGCAGCGCCTGCACGTCGTCCTCGTTCTTGATCCCGCCGCCCACGGTGAGAGGGATGAAGACCTCCTCCGCGGTTCGGGACACCACGTCGAGCGTCGCCGCACGCTCCTCGAGCGTCGCGGTGATGTCGAGGAACACGAGCTCGTCGGCCCCCTCCCGGTCGTAGTGCGCGGCGAGCGCGACCGGGTCGCCCGCGTCGCGAAGCTCTCGGAATCGCACGCCCTTCACCACTCGGCCGGCGTCGACATCGAGGCACGGGATCACCCGCTTCGCGAGCATCGGCGCCTCCCTCCGGCGGTCATCCTCGTGTCACCTGCGACAGCTTCAACGTCTTCTCGTACAGCGCCTTCCCGGTGACCGCCGCCTCGCAACCCAGGTCGCGGAGGGCCCAGACGTCTTCGGCGTTGCGCACGCCGCCGGAGGCGATCACGGGCCGGTCGGTCAGCTTCAGCACCTGTCGGTACAGGCTGAGGTCGGGGCCGTCGAGGGTACCGTCGCGCGCGATCGCGGTGACCAAGAGGCGTGGCGCCCCCGCGTCGTTCAGGTGGGAGACGGTGACTTCGAGCTCCGGTCCCTCCTCCCGCCAGCCATCGATCATCAGGCGGCCGCCGCGGACGTCGACCGCGACCACCATCCGTTCGGCGAACTCTTCCACCGCGCGCCCGACGAACGAGACGTCCGCGGCGGCCGCCGTCCCGAGGATCGCGCGCGCGGCACCGTCCTCCAACACGGCGGCGGCCGCCTCGAGCGAGCGGATCCCCCCGCCCACCTGGACGGGCACGACCACCGCACGGCAGATGTCCCTGATCGCCTCGCGGTTGTCGCCCTCGCCCAGTGCGGCATCGAGGTCGATCACGTGCAGCCTGCGGGCACCCTGCTCTTGGAACCGCTCCGCGACCTCGACGGGATGGTCGTCGTAGGCGGTTTCATCCATCGGATCGCCGCGGCGCAGCCGGACGGCTCTCCCGCCTCGGAGATCGATCGCAGGGATCACGATCACCGGGCGACCGCCTTCACGAAGTTCGCGTAGATCGCGAGCCCGGCCTCGCCCGACTTCTCGGGGTGGAACTGCGTCGCGAACACGTTGTCGCGTGACGCCACGGCCGCGAACCGTCGTCCGTGCTCGGTGAAGCCCACAGTGTCGTCGTTCGCATCCGGTGCGTAGGAATGCACGAAGTAGAACCTCGTCCGATCGGGGATCCCCTCCGAGTACGGGTGCGGGCGCTGCCAGGCGACCTCGTTCCATCCGATGTGCGGCACCTTGACGCGGTCCGGGAGTCGGCGGGACACGCCGGGAAGCACCCCGAGCCCCGTCTCCGGGTCCTCGTCGCTCCGCTCGAAGAGCACCTGCATGCCAACGCAGACTCCGAAGACACGCTTGCCGGTTCCCACGGCCTCCGCGATCGCACGGTCGAGACCCTTCGCGCGGATCGCGCGCACGCAGTGCCCGAAGTGACCGACCCCGGGGATAACGAGCGCGTCGGCGGCCGCGACGTGCATGGGGTCGCCCGTCACGATCGGCTCACCACCTGCGTGCGCGAGCGCGCGGGACACCGAGTGGAGGTTCCCGCTGCCGTAGTCGAGCACGGCGATCTGGGCCACGATCGTTACAGCGTTCCCTTCGTGCTCGGGACGCCGTCTCGGCCGGTCGGCGCGCACGCGTCCCCGAGGGCCTTCGCGAGCGCCTTGAACTCGGCTTCCACCACGTGATGCGGAGACCGTCCGGATCGCAACCGCACGTGCACCGTGAGGTCGGCCGCCTGCGCGAACGCGCGAACGAAGTCTTCGACCAGCCCCGTGTCGAACGAGCCGATCGTCTCGGCAGGCACGTCGACCTCGTGGAGGACGAAGTTCCTCCCGGAGAGATCCAATGCCACCTCGACCGCCGCCTCGTCCAGCGGCACGACGATCGAAGCGAACCGGCGGATCCCCGCCTTGTCGCCGAGGGCTTCAGCCAACGCCTGTCCGAGCGCGAGCCCCACGTCCTCGACCGTGTGATGCCCGTCCACGTCGAGGTCGCCCTTGCTCGTGACCGACAGGTCCCAGCCGGCGTGCTTGCCGAGCTGTTGCAGCATGTGATCGAAGAACGGCAGCCCGGTGTCCGCGTCGGACGCCCCCTGCCCGTCGAGCACCAGCTCGACCCGCACGTCGGTCTCCTTCGTGGTCCGCGAGATCGTCGATGACCGTGGCAACGTCAGGTCAGCACCTCCTCCAACGCCTTCAGGAACAGGTCGACCTCGTGCGTGGTGCCGGCCGTCACGCGGAGCCCGTTGGGCACGACCGCGGTCAGATCGCGGACCAGCACGCCTCGATCGAGAAGACCCCGCCAGATCTCCTTCGCGTCCCCCGGCGGTTGGAACAAGGACGAAGTTGGCCTCGGTGGGGAACACCGTGACTCCGTCGATCCCGGAGAGCGCACGGACGATCCGGTCGCGCTCGATCCGGATCGAGTCCAAGCTCGCGGCTGCCTCGTCCGCGTGGCGCAGCGCGACGACGCCGGCCGTCTGCGTGAGCGCGCTCATGTGGTAGGGGAGCCGGACGCGTTCGAGGTCCTCAACGACAACGGGAGACGCCAGCACGTAACCGATCCGCGCGCCGGCGAGCGCGAACGCCTTGGAGAACGTCCGCACCACTGCGACGTTCGGATGCGCCGCCACGAGTGGCAGTGCGGACTCACCGCCGAACTCCACGTAGGCCTCGTCGACGATCACGAGCCCGTCCGAGTGCGAAGCCAGCGACCGGATCGCGTCGAGCGGCTGTGTGTTGCCGGTCGGGTTGTTCGGCGAGCACACGAACACCACGTCGGCGCCTTCCCCGCCGGCCCACGCGGCTGTGTCTCCATCGATCTCGAAGGGAGGACCCAGGCGTCGTTCGATGATCTCCGTCTGCGTGAGCCAGCAGAGTCGCCGGTGCAGCAGGTAGGTGGGCTCGAAGAGCGCCGCGCGACGGCCGGCACCGCCGTAGGCCATGCAGCAGCTGCGTCAAGATCTCGTTGGAGCCGTTGGCGGTCCACACGCCGTCGACTCCGTGCCCCGTCCGCTCGGCGAGCGCTTCGCGCAGCGCCTTCATCTGGCCGTCGGGATACCGGTTCAATTCCAGGTCGCGCACCGCGGCGGCGAGGTCGTCGGAGAATCCCACGGGCAGCGGCAGCGGGCACTCGTTCGTGTTCAGACGAGCGGCGACCTCGAGCTGCGGAGAGTCGTACGGCCCGACCTCGCGGAGGCCGGGCCGGGGGGCGGCGGGAGCGCTCACGCCCGATCCCTTCGGGCCTCCACCGCCTTCGCGTGACCGACCAG
Source organism: uncultured Actinomycetota bacterium (assembly GCA_963778505.1). Taxonomy (GTDB): domain Bacteria; phylum Actinomycetota; class UBA4738; order UBA4738; family HRBIN12; genus JAJNBA01. The sequence goes on from CAVZUH010000002.1 coordinate 538,605, forward strand.
TCCTTCCGCGCTCGCGATCGCGGCCGCGGCCCCGGCGTACCGCGCCGCGGCCGCTCCCGTCATCCGCACCACCGAGCGGACCGTCACGTAGTCCGAGGCCCGAAGCCCGGAGGAGAAACGCGCCGTGCCCGACGTCGGCAAGACGTGGTTCGACGCCACCCCGTAGTCGCCGAACGGGACCGCGCTCCATTCGCCGAGGAAGATCGCGCCCGCGACCGAAACCTTGTCGAGGAACGCCTCGGGATCGGCCAGCAACACCAGCAGGTGCTCCGGCGCCAGCTGATCCACGATCGCCACGGCGTGGTCCAGGTCGCGAACGAGGACGCCGCGCGAGCTCGCGAGGGCCTCGTCGACGATCTCGCGTCGGCCCGCTTGCGCGACGGCCTGCTCGAGAGCCGCACCGACCTTCGCGATCACGGGCTCGTCGGTCGTGATCAGGTAGGTCCGTGCCTGCGGATCGTGCTCCGCCTGGGCGATGAGATCGAGCGCCACCAGCTCGGGATCGACGTCGCCTTCCGTGACGATCGCCAGCTCGCTCGGGCCCGCGAGCGCGTCGATCCCCACGGTGCCGCAAAGCTGTCGCTTCGCCTCCGTCACGTAGGCGTTGCCCGGCCCGACGATCCGATCGACCTGCGGGATGGACTCGGTCCCGTAGGCCATCGCGGCGATCGCCTGGGCGCCGCCGGTCTTGGCGACGTAGGTCGTGCCCGCTCGTTTGGCCGCGTACAGAACGGCCGGATGGATCGTGCCGTCCGCACGAGGCGGCGTGCAGAGCACGATCTCCGGCACGCCCGCGACCACGGCGGGCACGACCGTCATGCAGACCGAGGAGGGGTACAAGGCGCGCCCGCCCGGCACGTAACAGCCGACGGCCCGGATCGCCCGGACGATCTCCCCGTACCGAACCCCGTCGGTCTCCTCCCACCACTCGGCGGGGAGTTGGCGGGCGTGCAGGTCGCGCAACCGTTCGATCAACGCATCGAGGGCCCATCTCAGATCGCTGGGCGTCTCGTGCTCGGCCACCGCGAACTCCTCTCGGCGGACCATCAGGCCCGTCTGGGACAGATCCGCGTCGTCGAAGCGCTGGGCGAGTTCGATCAACACCTCGTCGCCTTCCACGAAGACGCGTTGCAGGATCCGCTGCACCGTTTCGGACACGGTGGGATCGATCTCGGGCCTGATGGCCTCAAGTCGCTCCCCCCGCTCGCGCAGGTCCAGGAGCTCGAGCACGTCAGGACCTTTCGGTCGCGTCGGCGCGCTGATGAACCGCCCGCGCCGGGCGGCGATCCCGGATCAGGAGCACCCAGCCGCTTACGCCGACGGCGAGGGAAGCGGCGATCAGCATGCCCAACGCGAGCAGGAGAGCGGTTTCCCGTTCCATGAGAGCCGGAAGGTTACTGGAACCCGCAACCCCGTCGACCGGCTCAGTCGCTCGCGCCGGCCTGCCGCTTCGCTTCCGTTCGGCGTTCGGCCTCGAGTCGTTCCAGGTCCACGTCCTCGAAGCTCATGTAGCCGAAGGCTCCGCCGATCGACGGGTGCACCTCCGAGATCAGCCGATGCATCGTCTGCGCCACACGGCGGTACGTCGGGTGGCCCTGCGATTGCGAGCGCAATTCCGTCAGGTGCATCGCCTCCCGCGCGGTCATCTGCATCACGAAGCGGATCCGGAACGCCATCGGGACCGCGTACTGAGCCGCATCGCCGAAGCCGGCATCGAGGAGCTCCCGCTCCATCGCGCGCCCCGCATCCATCACCCGATCCCACCGATCACGCAGGCCGGCCTCGTCGATCTCGCTCGGGGTCGCGTGTCCGTGCTCGCTCGTCAGACGCTGCCATTCGATCGTCAGCGGACGATGGCGCTGCAGGTCCCGGAAGGCGCCGTAGTCGCAGAGCACGTCGAATCGGTAGCTGGTGCGTTCCCACGCCCGCCCCGGCTTATGGCGCCGGTTCGACCGCTCACCGACGCTCGCGCGCAGCAGCTCCTCGCGCTCGTCCGGCGACATCGCGCGGACGAGGCGAAGGAGCTGGTCGTCGGGCAGGTCGGTGACTCGCGTACAGGACCGCCGACGCGACCTTCACCTCGCCCTCGGGGTCGAAGTCCATGAGCGTGACCTCGTCCCGCGGCTCGGGCGTCGCGTCGCCGGCGAGCTTCGCCGCGAGCTCCTCGACGCCCTCGCGCGTCCCCCGCCAGTATCGCGCCCACGCGACGCCGCGATCCTCGACGTCCACGCGCTTCAGGAACGCCGGGATCACCTTCCGGAGCTCTTCGAGCATCAGGGCGCCGTACTCGCGCATCTCTGCGAGCGGATGCACGGACAACCGCATCAGCAGCTGTTCGTAGGACTGCGCGGTCGCGTAGATACCCACGTTGGACCGGGTCCCGGCCGGCAGGCATACGCGGAGCGTGTCGCACGTCTTCGCCGTGATCGTCGAGCGATACACGAAGTCCGAGTCGCTCGTCGTCCTGGGGGAAGCGCCGCTCGTACCACGCGTACATCGGCTCGAACATCTCGCCGTAGAGACCGAAGACCTCGTCGAGGTATCCGCGATAGCGGTGCTCCAGGTCTGACGTCCTCGAGCTCCGGCGGGACGGTCGCCCGCCAGCGGCCACCGGGCATGTCGTCGTAGCGCATGTAGCGCGTCGACTGCTCGAGGTAGGCGGCGAGTCGCCCCCATTCCAGAGCCTTCGCCAGCAACTGCGACGCCTGCTCGCACGCGAGGTGCACGCCTCCGAGCTGCGCGACGGAGTCGTCTCCGTACTCCACGAACACCCGGTCGTAGAGCTTCTCCGCGCGCTCCACCCCGACGCTCGTCATCTCGCCGCCCTCGTCGACGTCCTCGGCGAACTCGTCGAGGAACAGGCGGCGGAGCGACTTGGTCGTGCGCGAGTAGCGCGCGAACAGCGCGCCCTTCACGACCTCCGGCAGGTTCACCAGCGCGAAGACGGGACCGTCGAGGTTGGTGAAGTGCCGCGCGAGCACCTCACGCTGATCCTCGGTGAACCCCTCGGTCGCGAACCAGAGCGTCACGGCGACGGGGAGGGCGACGGCGACGGCGACGCCGTCGCACGCTGGTGGAGCACGATCACGGTCCCCGGCGGCACGGCCGTGCCGGGAGCGGTGTCCTGTTGGACGACGTTGTTCGGATTGAAGCCGCATTCTGGGTTGGGCGGAGCGTCTTCGCCCAGCTGGGGTTCGAGACCGAGCCCCGTCAACTGAGCCTCGGCGGTCGCGAGCGACATGCACGTGACGTCCGGCACGATCACGACGGATGGCCCCGTTGAGACGACCACGTCAACGGCGCTGCCCCTCGGCACCTCCGAGAAGGCCTCGGGCGATTGGCTGATGATGCGGTCCTCCGGGACGTCCTCGTTGTTCTCCTCGCGGACCTCACCGAGCTCGAGACCCTCGTTCTCGAGGGCGGCCTGGGCCGCGTCGAGGGGCAGGCCGTCGAGGGAGGGAACGACGACCGGTCGCGGCGCGGCCGAGACGGTCAGGTCGACCTCACTGCCGGGCTCCACCTGTCGATCGGCGGGAGGGTTCTGTTCGAGGACGATGCCCGGCTCCACACGGTCGGTCGCCCGGCGCCTCACGTTGTCCACCACGAGCCCCGCCTCCTCCAGCGTCTGACGTGCCTCTGCCTCGGGCATGTCGACGACGTTCGGCACGGCGACGAGGTCGCCCGCGCCGTCGTCGGTGAGCATCGTGACGATGAGGTACGCACCCGCCGGCGAGGAGTGCCATGATCACGATCGCGATCAGCGCTCCGACCCATGCTTTCCTGGAGCCGCCCGGCTGATCCTGCTGGGGCGGGAGCACCGACGTCGGCTGGGGGCGGGAGATCACCTGGGTAGCCTCACCGCTGGCCGGCAGAAGCGGTGTCGCCAAGACCTGGCCGCCGGTCCGCGCTCGCTCCAGGTCGTCGGCGAACTCCTGTCCGGTCTGGTAGCGGTTGGCGGGGTTCTTCGACAGTGCCCGCATCACGACAGCGTCCAGCTCGGGCGGCACCTCGGGGTTGACCGACGAAGGCGGCTCGCGGCGTGGCGTTCACCTGCTTGTACGCGATCGCCATCGGGGAGTCGCCGGTGAACGGCGGGCGCCCGGTCAACATCTCGTAGAGGACGACGCCGAGCGAGTAGATGTCCGTTCTCGCGTCGACGGACTGTCCCTGCGCCTGCTCCGGCGAGAGGTACGAGGCCGTGCCGAGAACGGCGGAGGTCTGCGGAGCGGTCTCGGGCCCGCTGATCAAACGCGCGATGCCGAAGTCCATCACGAGCACCTTGCCGTCCCGCGTGATCATGACGTTCGCGGGCTTGATGTCCCGATGGATCACACCTTGCGCGTGCGCAGCCGCGAGCGCCTCGGCGATCTCCTGCGCGATCTTCGCCGCCTGCATGGGCGGCAGCGTCTTGCCCGGACTCGAGGAAGTCGGCGAGCGTCCGTCCCTCGATCAGTACTGCATCACGATGTACGGCGTGTCGCCGTCCGTGCCCGAGTCGTAGACCGAGACGATCCCGGGGTGGTTCAGCCGAGCCGCCGCCTGCGCCTCCCGGCGGAATCGGTCGACGAAGCTCGCATCCCGCGCGAACTGCGGCAGGAGCGTCTTGATCGCGACGGTGCGGTTGAGGACCCGGTCGTGGCCGCGCCAGACCTCGGCCATGCCGCCGGCGCCGATCCGCCCTTCCACCTCGTACCGATCGCCGAAGATCCGCTCCATACCGTTCCTGGCTCGCCCCCTCCTACCGGAGGTACGCCTCGATCAGCTGCTTGCACGATGGGTGCCGCGACCTGTCCGCCGGTGGCTTCGCTGCCCAGGTTGCCGCCGTCGAGGACGATAACCGAGACCGCGATCCTCGGGACCTCGCGCAGGCGCGAACGCGGTGAACCAGGCGTTGGGCGGACGACCCTCGCCGTTCGTGGCGGTGCCGGTCTTGCCGGCGACCTGGATGCCGGGGATCGCCGCGAGATAGCCGCTGCCCTTCGTTCACCACCGCGATCATCATCTGGGTGAGCGCTCTCGCGCTCTCCTCGGAGATCGCTCGTCCGACGTCGCCCTCGCCGAACTCGCGCGCCACCCGTCCCTGCGAGTCGCGCACCTCGGTGACGATCCGTGGCTGCGGCATCATGCCGTCGTTGGCCACGGCCGAGGCGATCAGCGCCATCTGCAGCGGGTTCACGAGGTCGTTGTCCAGCCCGATCGCGGAGAACGCGAGAAGTGGCTCGTTCCGTTCGAAGTACTCGGGCTCTGGGAAGCGTCCGTTCTCGAACGGCAGCTCGAAGCGGATGAGCTCCTCGTCGCACGTGGTTCGCTCCGGTGGAAGGGTGCCGCAGAGCCCGTACGCACGCGCCTGCGCCGACATCCGCTCGGGACCGAGCTCGAGCCCGATCTCGGCGAAGGTCACGTTGCACGACTCCTCGAAGGCCTCGATCATCGTGATCTGCGACGAACCTCCGTTGCAGTGGTCGTCGCCGAAGTTCTGGAGCTGCTCGTTCGTCAGCGGCAAGGTGAGCCGATGCGGGTTCGGCCACTGGCTGTCGGGTCCGAACCCGTTCTCGAGTGCCGCCGACGCCGTCACGATCTTGAAACTCGAGCCGGGCAGGAAGAGTTCCTGGTGTGAAAGGGCGAGGAGCGGCTTCTCGGGATCGGCGTTCAATCGCTTCCAGGCCGCACGGATCTCCGCGTCGGTGCCGCTCGAGAGCTCGCTCGGATCGAACCCCGGGGTCGAGTACAGAGCCAGGATGTCGCCGGTGCGAGGATCCATCGCCACCACCGCGCCTTCGTTGGCGCCCATCGCGGTGCGCGCCACCTCCTGCAGGTTCGGATCGATCGTCACGAAGATGTTGGCGCCCCGTTTCGACCGGCCCAGGAAGAGGTCGGTGAACGTGGAGATCGCGAGCTCGGGCGCCTCTCCCGAGAGGTAGGTGTTCATCGACTGCTCGAGGGCGGAGCGGCCGTAGATCCTCGAGTAGAAGCCGGTGATGTATCCGTAGAGGTCGCCGTGCGGATAGCGTCGTTCGTAGCGGTAACGCGACCCTTCGGGCGCCGGGACGCTCTCGGCGAGGACGAGCCCGTCGGCGGTGAGGATCTTGCCCCGCTGGACGTTGTACTCGGCGATCAGCTGACGGCTGAAGTTGGCGGGGTGGTTCTTGATGTCGTCGGCCGCGAAGACCTGCACGTACGCGAGCTGCGCGAACACGACGGTGAACAGCAGGACGAGCGCGATCCCGAGCCGTCGGATCCGCCGTTCCATCTAGCCGGCCCTCCACGGCGCGGGCTGCCACGGGCCCGCGGAGATCCGGACCAGCAGCCCGATCATCACGAAGCGTCGCGACGCGGCTCGACCCCCCGTAGGACACCAGCGGGAGCGGAACGCCCGTGAGCGGGATCAGCCGCGTGACGCCGGCGGCGATCGTGAACGTCTGCAGCGCGATCGTCGTGGTGAGGCCGGTCGCGAGGAGCCGCCCGAATGCGTCCTCGCGATCCAACGCCACGCGGAGACCCCGCCCGATGAGACCGACGAAGAGCAGGAGGACCGCAGCCGTTCCGAGCATCCCGAGCTCCTCTCCGAACGCCGAGAGGATGAAGTCGCTCGCCGGGTACGGGATCAGGTCGGGCGAGCCGCGCCCGAGGCCCGTCCCGACCAGTCCGCCTGACGCGAGGGCGAACCAGCTCTGCGCGAGCTGGCCGTAGCCGAAGTCGTTGACCTTGTCCGGCTCGAGCGCGTGCAGCCAGTACCCGACCCGCGCCTGCACGTGCGAGAAGGCCAGGTAGCCGATCACCGCGCCCGCCACGAACAGGACGCCTCCCACGAGCAGGTAGCCAAGGCGGCCGCTCGCGACCCAGATCATGACGACGAACACGCCGAAGAAGAGGAGCGAGGCCCCGAGGTCTCGCTCGAGGAACAGCACCGCGAGCGATGCGCCCCACGCCAGGAGCAGCGGGCCGAGATCCTTCGCCCGCGGGAGCCCGAGCCGGCCCACCCCCGCTTCGAGGAGCTCGCGCTTCGCCGAGAGATAGGAGGCGAGGAAGATGACGATCAGGATCTTCCCGAACTCGGCCGGCTGGAACGTCGAGCGGTCCGATCCGCGCCCACAGCCGCGCTCCGTTGATCGCGAACCCGATCCCGGGGACGACCGGCAGCAGCAGGAGGATCAGGCCGAGGAGGCCGATCGTGTACGTGTAGGCGTCGAGCTGACGGTCGTCGCGGACGAGCAGCAGCGTGAGCACGAAGGCGGCGAGCCCGATCAGAGCAGCCAGAGCGCCTGCTCGTCGGCGATGTCGCGCGGGCAGGAGCCGGTAGATCATCGCGAGGCCGAGTCCTCCGAGCATCCCGGCGATCGGGAGCAGCACGGGATCCGCGCGGGGTGCCGTCCATCGCACGACGCCCCATGCCAGGAGGTAGGCACCCGCGAGCGTGAGCCCGTAGACGACGATGTCGCTCCGGGACCCGTCCGCGGAGCCCGAGTCCGACCATCGCGTAGGCGGCGACCGACGCCACGAGCGCCACCAGCAGCAGCAGCAGCCCGGTCCGCGGCCGCGCCGGGCGTGAGGCGACGGCGCTCATGGACCGCTCCCGGCACCCTGCCCTGCCTCTCGCTCCGCCTGCCGGGCCGCACGGAGGTCCTCCTCGATCTGCTCGATGCAGGCTGATCGCGTCGTGCGCGATCCGCCGCCGGTGATGCCCTTCGTCGAAGCTTCTCGTACTGCTCGAGCTTGCGGACCTCGTCCGCCGGGAGGTTCCTGACGATCACGGGGTGGCTGAGCTCGAAGCCGAGGATCGTGAGCGGGATCCCCTGGAACACGGCGACCCGGTCACCCTCGGGACCGACGTACCACTGCCGATCGAGCCACACCCGTGCGCCGACGAGGAGTGCCACGACGATCAGGATCGCGAGGCCGGCACGGAGCCCCCAGGCTGCCAACGTCCGCCGCGACGGCCGAGGCGAGGCGTCGCCGACCACCGGCGAGGCTCGCCTCCCTCGCCGATCGCGTCGAGCACGACGACCGAGATGTTGTCGATGCCGCCCGCTCGGTTCGCGGCCTTCACGAGCCGGTCGGCCGCCTGCTGCGGGTGATCGCTGTTCTCGAGGATCGCCTGGATCTGATCCTCCGTCACCATGCCGGTGAGACCGTCGCTGCAGATCAGCAGCCGGTCGCCGTCGACCAGCGCGAGCGCATCCTCATCGACTTCGACCTGCTCGTCGGTGCCGAGGGCACGCGTGAGGACGTTCTTGTGCGGGTGCACGTCCGCCTCCGCCTCGGTGATCTCGCCCGACTTCACCATCCGATCGACCAGCGTGTGGTCCGTGGTGAGTTGGCGAAGCATGCCGTCGCGGAGCAGGTACGCGCGCGAGTCGCCGACGTGCGCGATCAGGGCGCTGGCGCCATCGATGCGCGCCGCCGTGAGCGTCGTCCCCATCCCGGAGAGCCGTTCGTCCTCGACGGAGCGATCCCAGACGGCGCGATTCGCTCGACGAACGTGGTCGGCGAGCGAACCAGGGCCCTGGGTGGCGAGCTCTTCCATCGTCTCGAGGGCCACCTGGGACGCGACCTGCCCGCCGCGGTGGCCGCCCATCCCGTCGGCGACGACGTACAGGGGGGGGTTCGACGAGGATCGAGTCCTCGTTCCGTTCTCGGACGCGGCCGATGTCGGTCGCGGATCCGACCTCGATCTTCACCGCCGCAGCTCCATGATCGTCTGGCCCACGCGAACCTTGTCGCCGGCCTGGAGCATCGCGGGTGCGGCGAGCTTCTGCTCGTTCACGAACGTTCCGTTCGTGGAGCCGAGGTCCTCCACGAACCACGAGTTGTTCTTCGCGAACAGGCGCGCGTGCTGCTGCGAGGCATAGGTGTCGTCCAGTCGGAGCTCGCACTCGGGCGCGCGGCCCGACCGTCATGCTCGCCGACAGTTTCACCGTCCTCGGCTTCGCGTCCGACCGACCCTGCACGAGGAGGGTCGAGGGACCAGGCGGGAGGGTCGGCGCGGACTCGCGGGGGCGTCGGCCGCCGCGCTCCGCGGCGGCCGACGCCTCCGCCACCGAGAGTCCGCGGACGACCCATCGCATCGAACGCCAGATGAACAGGAACAGCAGCGCGAACAACCCGTACTTCAGCGCCGACAGGGCGAAGGGTGTGATCGAATCGGCGAGCACGTCAGTCCCTCTGGAACTCGATCAGGGTCGTCCCGATCGTGATCTTGTCGCCGTCGGCGAGCTCCCTCGACTGAACCGTCTGCCCGTTGAGGCGCGTCCCATTCGTGGATCCAAGGTCGGTGAGCGTCCAGGTACCGTCACGGAGCTTGAGCTGCGCGTGCTTGCGCGACGCTCCCTTGTCCTTGAGCACGACGTCGCAGTCGGCCAGCCGCCCGATGGTCACCGTATCGGAGGCCAGAGCGACCGTGCGCTCACTGCCGTCTTCACGGATCACGACCGTGGCTCGTCCACCCCCGGCGCCCTCGTCCTCGCCTTCGACGAGCGTCGCGACGCAGGCGAGATCGCCCTTCTTCAGGTTCTCGTCCACGATGAACTCGACCTCTGGAGGACCGACGAGGCCCCACCCGCGTTCCGCGGCCGCCTCTCGGATCACGCGCCTGAGCTCGGAGAGGATCGCGTCCTCCGCTTGCTCGTAGCGAGCCGCGTCCTCTGGCGAAAGGGAGAGCTCGAATCGGTTCGGCGCCCACACCTCCGAGACGCCGACGCTGCGGCCTGCCTCCATCTCCCGCATGATCAGTTTCGCGATCTCCACGGGCTGCACGCCGCTGCGGAAGGCCTTGGAGAACAGGCCTTCGACGAGTCCACCGAGGCGTCGTTCGAAATCGCGGAGGATCGGCACGTCGTTCCGATGAGCGCGTGGGGTGGAACGCGCTTCGAACCTATCCTACCGCCGAGGCTCCCCGATCCCCTCCGCCTGCCGTCTGCGCGGTCTCGAGCTCCGACGCGCGCGGATGCTCCCAGATCGGGCTCGAGAACCCATAGCGCTCGTCGGGTGGGAGGTGGCGCCAGCGCCATTCCTGCACTTCCCAATACGTACGGCGCGCGAACACGAGGATCAGAACGGCGAGGAGGAATCGAAGCGTCGCGTGCGGTGAGATCCGGAACACGCCGAGCGCGAGCCCGGCCGCGGACACGATCGTCCATGCGGTGAGGCCCGCGAAGCCGACCACCGTCAGGTGGCGCATCAGTCCGTCGAAGTCGACCCTGGGTTGACGACTCATCCCTCATCCTCATCGGCAAGCGGATACATCGAGCTGGATAGGTCGCTGGTCGGTGGTTCCATCCGCCCGTACCCGCGACCCTTCGGCCGGCCGACCGACGGCCGGTCGATGGGCCGCTGCTACGATGACCCAACTCTCGGGCGAGTGGCGGAATTGGCAGACGCGCACGGTTCAGGTCCGTGTCCGGTAACCCGGGTGGGGGTTCAACTCCCCCCTCGCCCACCAGCGCGTCCCGAGAGCCTTCGCGCAAACCGGCCCGACACTCCCTGCGGGGTTGTAGGACCGATGATGGGTGTTCGTCCAGCTTCCGCTCGGGCTGGCTCCAACAGGCGGCGTATACTCGGGCTCCCGCGAAACCCCACGTAGATGCCCACATCCTTGCTCATCGCCGCATTGAAGTTCTCGAGCTCCACCCTCACGCTGGTCGCACTCGTGGCCATCGGGCTTTCGATCGTGGCCGTCTTCTACGCGATCGCCAACGCCGGACGTGCCGGCGGCGCCGTGGGCGGGCGGGTCCGCCTCGATGAGACGCTCCGAGGGATCCTCCAGGGCCAGTCCCAGCAGATCCAGCGCTTGGAACGCGCGATCCGGGCCCTCCACGGGACCGACAAGAAGCAACAGACCCAGATCGAGGGATCCGTACGGAACGTCGCGCTGCTTCGCTACGACGCCTTCGAGGACGTGGGCGGTCGGCTCTCTTTCTCGTGCGCGCTGCTCGATGATCAGGGCAGCGGGGTGGTTCTCACTTCGATCAACGGACGTCAGGAGACCAGGGTTTACGCGAAACCCGTCGCCCAAGGGACGAGCTCGCACAATCTTTCTCTGGAAGAGGAGGAAGCCATCCGGCGCGCGTTGGGAGGCCGGCAGGCCACCGTGGAGGCCGGATGATCCGACGACGGGAAGACATGGAAGGTCCGGGCCGCGGCGGTCCAGGCCACGGAGGAACGGAGGGAGTCATGGCAGAAGAAGGAGAGGTCACGATCGTCGGCGCAGGGGCGAGGCTGGAGGGCAACGTCGTGTCTGCCGGGAACCTACGGATCGACGGGCAGGTGAAGGGGCAGATCAATGCCGAGGGTGATGTGGCTCTGTCTCCCCGGAGCCAGGTCGAGGCCGACATCCGGGCGCAGAACGTCAGCATCGCCGGCCGCTTCAAGGGCTCGGTCCAGGCGAAGGGCAAGGCCCACCTCGCCAGGGGCGGCCGGATCGACGGCAACATCACGTCCAAGACGCTCGTGGTGGAGGAGGGCGGCATCTTCCACGGGCAGAGCATCATGGATGGCTCGCCCCCGGCGGAGGGTGCTCGTGGGCAGGGCGCCCCCTCGCAGAAGACCGAGGAGAAGCGTGAGGAGCCGGAAGTGAAGGTGCCGTAGTTGCTCGACATCAAGCGGATCAGGGAGAGCCCCGATCTGTTCCGGGCCGCGCTCGCGAGGCGGAACCTGTCGGATGCCGTCGATCGGTTGCTGGAAGTCGATGAGCGTCGCCGATCGCTGACCGTCCGGGTCGAGGAGCTGCGAGCAGAGCAGAACCGAGCGTCCAGAGCGATCGGCGCCGCGCAGGGTGAGGAGAAGCAGAGATCGATCGACGAGGTCGCGAAGGTCTCCGCCGAGCTGAAAGAGCTCGAGCCGAAACTGGCCGAGGCGGATGAGGAGTTGAACCGTCTCCTCGGGGAGATCCCGAACGTCCCACACGAGAGCGCGCCCGACGGGTTCACCGAGGAGGACGCGATCGAGGTGAAGCGCAACCACGAGGAGCCGCCAGCGTTCGACTTCGAGCCCCGCGATCACGCGGAGCTGGGGGCGATGCTCGGCGTGCTTGGATACCGAGCGCGGCGCTCGGACGTCCGGTTCGAGATTCGTCTACCTGATGGGTGATCTCGTCTTCGTGCAGTTCGCACTCATGCGTCACGCGATGGACGTGGTGGTCGAGAAGGGCTTCTCACCGATGATCCCGCCGGTGCTCGTCCGCGAGGAGGCGATGTACGGGACCGGGTTCCTTCCCACAGATGCGGTGAACATCTACGTGACCCGCGAGGACGAGCTGTACCTGGTGGGAACCTCGGAGGTGCCGCTTGCGGCGTTCCATCTGGGCGAGATCGTCGATGAGGGGCATCTCCCCATCCGCTACGCCGGGTACTCGACCTGCTTCCGTCGCGAGGCCGGCTCCTACGGGAAGGACCTCGGCGGGATGTTCCGCGTGCACCAGTTCGACAAGGTCGAGATGTTCTCGTTCACCACCCCCGAGACGTCGTGGGGCGAGCACGAGCGCATCCTCGCGATCGAGGAGGAGATCGTCGGGAGCCTCGAGATTCCCTACCGGGTAGTGAACATCGCGGCGGGCGACCTGGGCGGGTCGGCGGCGAAGAAGTACGACATCGAGGCCTGGCTGCCCGGCCAGGGACGGTACCGGGAGCTCACATCGTGCTCGAACACCACCGATTACCAGGCGCGGCGGATGCAGACGCGCGTGCGTCGCGCCGACAGCTCCGTCGAGGTGCTTCACACGTTGAACGGCACCGCCACGGCGATCGGTCGGACGCTGATCGCGATCATCGAGAACCACCAGCGGGCCGATGGAAGCGTCGAGATCCCCGCGAAGCTGCACCCGTACCTGCCCGAGCATGCCCGGGTTCTCACGCCCCGGTCTGCGGCTTAGCGCGAGGTGTCCTAGACCGACGAGCGCTTCGCCCGATCGGCCTTCCTCGTCTCGAGCGGCATCTCGGGCTCCACCTCCGGCTCAGCGCGGAACGCCGTCACATCGACGGACACGCCGTGCCAGACCTCGGGCACCGCGTCAGGCGCGGAGACTCGCCGGCCGAAGGCATGCAGCCAACGGATCCCACCGTCCCGCCTCAGGATCCGGTAGGTCGCTTCCCAGAGGCCGGTCTCGTCCGAGCGAGCGACGGAGTCCTTGATGCGCTTCCGATCGTCGGGATGGACCAATCGAGGGAAGTGCTTACGCTCGGCCATGAGCTCTTCGGGGGTGTAGCCCAAGATGTCGAACGCCTGAGGACCGATGTATGTGTAGCGCTCGAGCCCCGTCTCGGGATGGATCGTTTCAGACCAGCAGATGGCTCTCGCCCCCGTCAGGGCGCTGCGATGGTTCTCCTCGGATCGTTGGAGGCGGGCCTTCGATTCCTGCTCCTCCGTCGCATCCAAGAGAACGCCGAGGAAGCGCCAGGGGTTTCCGGCGTCATCTTGCTGGAGCATGCGACCGGTGTCGTAGAGCCAGATCACGGTGCCGTCTCCCCGGATGATCCGGTAAAAGAGGCTCCAGGCTCTCCCCGTCCGCCAGCTTCGCTCGGTGTCCTCGATCACGCGTTCGCGATCGTCCGGGTGGATCATCTCCATCCAGATCGTCCAATCGTCGAGCCAGGACTCGACCGGATAACCGACGAGGTCGGCCGACTGTGGGCTCACATACGTCATCTTGACCGTCGGGGGCCAGTCCCCGTTCCCGTGAGCCAGCTCGAACGAATAAGCAACGACCGGGCCGTCTTCCGTGAGTTCGCGAAAGCGATCCTCCGCCCACTCCGCTTTCGATTCGGCCTCTTTGCGGGCCGTGATGTCGAGCATCACCCCTTGGAACGTGGACGGATCTCCATCCTCGTTCCGCGAGATGAGGGACGCATTGTCGAGGACCCAGATGACGCTACCGTCCTTCGCGAGGAAGCGGTATTCCGTCAGCAGCGGCTCGCCCGTCCGCGCGCTCCGATCGACGGCGTCCGCGACTCCCGCCTGGTCGTGCGGATGGATACGTGTCGAGGCATGCCATCCGTCAGGCGAGAAGCCGAGCACGTCCTGGACCCGCGGGCTCACGTAACTGAAAGAACGGTCCCGAGCGCCGAGATGCACGTCCCAGATGTATCCGATGCCGGGCATGTTCTCGACGAGCCTTCGATACCGCTCCTCCACTCGCCGGAGCTCGTTCTCCATCCGCCGCCGCTCGCCGATCTCTAGCGCCATCAGCTCGTTCGCTTCCTGCAGCTCGCTCGTCCGTTCGATGACCCGTCGCTCGAGGTCCTCCTTGTGGAGGACCAGCATCTCCTTGGCCTCTTGCTCCGCCGTGATGTCGATCATCACTCCGTGCCATGCGGCGGTTCCATGATCGAGGCCCCTTATCAAGATCGCGCGATCGTGGACCCACACGACCCTCCCGTCGCTCGCGATCAAGCGGTACTCCAGGTCCCAGGGTTCTCCCGTCTCGCTGTGCCGGTCGTGTGCTGCGAGCACGATCTCCCGGTCGTCGGCGTGGAGGAGCTCGATCCAGATATCGGGCTGATCGAGCCATTCCGAGCGCGAGTAGCCGAGCACTTGCTCCACGTGCGGACTCACGTAGAGCGTGCGACGCTCGTCGTCGGGGTCCATCTCGTAGACGACCGCGGGAACGCGTTCGATCAGCGCGCGATACCTGGCTTCGGATTCACGGAGTTCCTGCTCCGATCGCTTCTCCGTGGTCAGGTCTTGCAGGACCCCTTGCCATGCGAGACGGTTCCCCTCATCGCTCAGGACGAGATCCGAGGAGTCCCGGATCCAGACCTCCTCGCCGTCCGGCCGGATCATCCGGTACTCCGCGCGGAACGGTGTCCCCTTGTGCCAGGACTCGTCGCGGATCGCCCGAACCCGCGATCGGTCGTCCTCGTGCATCATCTGCTTCCAGAGTTCTCGGTCCTCGTTGTATCGCTCCGGCGGAAGGCCGAGCATCTTCTCGATGTTCGGGCTGAGGTACAAGCTCCTGGGAAGCCGCTCATCCGTGTCGACGTAGACCACGACGGGGAGCTGCTCGACGAGTTCGCGCACCCTCGACTCGGACGCGAACGGGTCCAGCGGCGGCTCGAACTCAGAGCCGTCGGGTATGTCCGGCATCTTCGGAGCCTACCCCGACCTGCGGTGGCGGCTCCAGACCTGACCTACCATCCCCGCGGGAGGATGGCCGAGGGAACAACGGCGACGGAAACGCTGCACCACCGACCCGACTCTGCTATCGATTTCCAGGGGTTCGGTAAGCCGTTCGGAAGCAGTCGAGGCCCCGTCCCGGCGGGTGACCCGGGTCCTCCCCACTGGGTGGTGACAAGTTGGTACGGCGCGCCTTGCAGCGATGGACTGGCCCGGGGTCAGGGGCTAGGTTCTGGCTAGTCGGTTCGTTTGCGATGCATGTGGTACTGGGGGAACAGTGGGCACTCCTTGCTCGCCCGGTGTGTATATCGGAGCTGCAGGGCTCGCACTCGCCGGTATCGCCCTGATCGCCTACTTCGCGGGCCGCGACAGGTCGCGAACCAAAGTCCTCCTGTTGGGCGGCGCGGGTCTCCTCAGCGCGGTTCTAATAGTGATAGGAGTCGAGCTAAAGCTCAGAGAGGAACATGAAGTCGTGAAAAGCGCTACGGGTACGGAAGTCGTGTGCCATCACGGGGAGGCGCAAGGTCTGCAGCCGCAGGTAGTGCGGATGTCTCCGACCGCGCTTGCAGCTCCTCGCCTAGGGGCAGCAGGGCAGGGGTCATTCGAATAGTCACATGAAGCTGACGCCGTTCGGTAGCAGCGGCCCGTCGGCCCGCAATGCGGATGGTCTGCTGGAGACGTTTCCGCAGGTAGCCTGTGCTACGGGAGGATGGCCGAGCGGACGAAGGCGACGGTCTTGAAAACCGTTAGCGGGGCGACTCGCTCGTGGGTTCGAATCCCACTCCTCCCGCCATCGACGGAGCGCGGCGATCCCTGAAGGCGGTGACTGATGCCGGGAGGTCGGCGAGGGCCTGTTTCGAAGACACTGCGTGAGCTCGCGGCGATGCGTATGCGCATCGGTCGGGAGCGGCGGGTCTCCCTCGACGAAGCGACGCAGATCACAGGCACGCTCTCACGGAGGCGATTCCTCCAGGCGGGAGGCGTTGCAGGCGCGGGACTTCTCCTTGGTGGATGCACCTCATCCGGTCCGCGGTCGACACCGCCGAGCGCACTCCCGACCGAAGACGCAGCGACCGAACCACGCATCGCGATCGTCGGCGCCGGCCTGGCAGGCCTCGCCGCCGCGTACTGGCTCACGCGGACCGGTGTTCGCGTGAGGGTCTACGAAGCGCGCCCGCGGGTCGGCGGCCGCTGCTGGAGTGCGCGTGGGTTCGACGGTGGGCAGGTGGCGGAGCATGGGGGTGAATTCGTGGACACGCGACACGTCCACATCGCGAGGCTCGCGGAGGAGCTCGGTCTCGAGCTCGATGACTTGTGGAGCACGTGGATCTCGGGTTCGCGCTGGCCGACCTATGTGGACGGTCAGATCGTTCGATCGGGCGATCTGTTCGAGCCACTCGACGAGGCAGCGAAAGAGATCGGCAGGATCGCCGAACGCAATGGCCCGTGGTGGGCCGCCGAGGCGAATGCCGACGCACGAACCCTCGACGAGATGTCGATGGCGGACTGGTTCGATGCGAATGTCCCCGGAGGGATCGGTTCGACCCTCGGACGAGCTTTCTCCCTCGAGCAGGCGGCCTGGTACGGGCTCGATCCAGACCGTCTCTCGGCGACGAACCTCATCGACTTCTACGCCGTGGACTATCCGGGAGGCGACGAGCGCTACACGGTGCATGGCGGGAACGATCAGATCCCAGACCTGATCCACCGATCGCTGCCCGATGGGACAGTGCACCTCGAGACGCCGCTCGAGGCACTCCGTCGGCGGAGGGACGGAGCCGTGGAGCTCAGGTTCGGTGGTATGTCCTCCAGGGTGATCGCCGACCGTGTCATCCTCGCGCTGCCGTTCACCGCCCTGCGACGGGCAGATCTATCCGATTCTGGACTGAGCGCGACGAAGTCGCGGTCGATCGAGGAACTGGGCATGGGCACGAACTCCAAGCTGCTCCTCCAGTTCTCGTCCGAACACCACTCCTTCGGCGGATGGAGCGGCGGGATGGATCGGGTCGACGACCCGATGTTCACTACGTGGGAGAGCAGCTCGACCGACGATCCATCGGCGAGTCGCATGAGCCTGATCACGGTCTACTCGGGTGGCCACACGGGGGCCGGGTATGCGCCACCGCAACCTCACGGATCCCCGACGGAGCGGGTGGTTGCCCAAACGCTCGCGGCGATGGACTCGGTCGTGCCGGGCGTTGGCGCCGCTTTCAACGGAAAGGCTTGGCTGGATTCATGGGTCGACGACCCCTGGGCAGGCGGATCCTACGCGGCGTTCATGCCCGGCCAGTACTCGAGATTCTCCGGTATCACCGGGACGCAGGAAGGAACGATCCACTTCGCGGGCGAGCACACCTCATCGTTCAGCCAGGGGTTCCTGAACGGCGGCGTGGAGAGTGGCGAACGCGCGGCCATGGAGGTGCTCGAGGCGCTCGGAATACCCGTCCCGCCGGGGTTGCGGCGCACCATGATGGCTGCCCTCAGGTACCGTCCCCGCTACCCCTGGTAGCACGACCCGAGCCGTCCTCCGACGCGCCGCCGGTGCCGATCTCGCGTGCACCGCACCCCGCTCCGTATCCTGGGGAGGTGATCGGATCCCCTTCGAACGACCGTCTCCTGCGAGCGCTCAAGCGTGAGTCCGTGGACCGCACCCCCGTGTGGTTCATGCGTCAGGCGGGTCGGTACCTGCCCGAGTACCGCTCGCTCCGAGGGACCGCGGACGTCCTCGACGCTGCTCGCGACCCGGAGACGGTGGTCGAGCTCACGTTGCAACCGCTCCGACGCATGCCGCTCGATGCCGCGATCCTCTTCTCGGACATCATGGTGCCGATCGCCGCGATCGGTGTGCCCGTTCGCATCGAGGCTGGACGCGGGCCCGTGCTGGATGAGCCGATCCGAGACGCCGAGGGTGTCGCGCGGATCCGGCCGTTGGATCCCGACACCGACGAACCGTACGTGGCGGAAGCGATCCGGCTCCTCGTGAAGGAACTGGAAGTGCCGCTGATCGGGTTCTCGGGGGCACCGTTCACACTGGCGAGCTACCTGATCGAGGGAGGCCCGAGCCGGGCCTTCGCCCGAACGAAGGCGCTGATGTACGCGGAGCCGGCGGTCTTCGACGGATCTCCTGGGGTCGCTCGCCGACATCGTGGTCGCTCACCTCCGCGCGCAGGCGGAGGCGGGCGCGCGCGCGGTGCAGGTCTTCGACTCGTGGGTCGGGGCGTTGGACCGGGACGACTATCGCCGCTTCGTGCTGCCTCATATGACGAGGGTGTTCGAGGTGATCGCCGGCACGGGCGTGCCGGCGATCCATTCCGGGGTCGGCACCGGCCATCTCTTGGAACTGATGCGGGAGGCGGGGGGCGACGCCCTCGGCGTCGACCACCGCCTCCCGCTCGACGTCGCGTGGGCCACGATCGGCCACGACCGGGCGATCCAGGGGAACCTGGATCCCGCGCTCTCTCCTCGGCCCGTGGGACGCCGTCGAGCGGAAGGCCCGGGACGTGCTCGCTCGAGCACGACGACCGGGACGGACACGTGTTCAACCTCGGCCACGGCGTGCTCCCCGACACGCCGGTGGAGCATCTCCAGCGGCTGGTCGACCTGGTTCACGCGGAGACGCAGCGGGCCGGGTCGTGACCGCGCCGATCGGTGTGTTGGTCATGGCCTACGGCACCGCGAGCGGACCGGAGGACATCGAGCGCTACTACACGGACATCCGTGGCGGACGGGCGCCCTCGCCGGAGCATCTCGCCGAGCTGAAGGATCGGTACGCGGGCGATCGGCAACGTGTTCCCGCTGCGGGACACGACAGATGCTCAGGCGACGGGACTGGTCGCTCGGCTGCAAGGAGACGGGACCACGTACCGCGCGTATCTCGGGATGAAGCATTCGCCGCCGTTCATCCCCGACGCCGTGGCACGCGATGCGCGACGACGGCGTCGAGCGAGCCGTCGGCATCGTGATGGCGCCGCACTGGTCGGGCATGTCGGTCGAGAGGTACGTCGACCGGGTCCTCGGAGCGGTGGACGATCTGGGTGGCGGAGTCTCGTTCTCGTTCGTCCGCAGCTACCACGCGCACCCGTCGTTCGTGAAGTTCCTGGCTGCACGCGTGTCGGATGCTCTCGCAGGCCTCGAGGGAACAGAGCGTTCCGGGGCGATGATCCTCTTCACGGCGCATTCGCTTCCCACGCGCGTGGTGGATGACGGATCGCTCCGCTGCAAGACGTGCGATTGCGTCGGACTCGTGCCGGTATCGCGACGGTCTCCAGGAGACGGCAGACCTCGTCGCCCGGGCGCTCGGGCTCGAGAGCTACGGGATCGCGTGGCAGAGTGCGGGACGTACAACCGATCCCTGGTGGGGGCCGCCGGTCCAGGAGTCGATCCTCGAAGCTGCCGCCATGGGTCACCCGTCCGTGGTCGTGTGCTCGGCGGGCTTCGTCGGCGGATCACCTCGAGATCCTCTACGACCTCGACATCGAAGCGAAGGCCGATCGCCGAGGGAGCCGGGATACGGTTCGCGCGCACGACGATGCCGAACGCCGACCCCGAATACCTCGATGTCTTGGCCGAGGTGGTACGCGACCATCTCGCGGGTGCTCCGGCAGCGTGACCGTCCGGGTCGCCGTCGTCGGCGCCGGCGTCGCGGGGCTGGCCACCGCCTTCCACCTTCAACGGGCGGGTGCGCATCCCGTTGTCTTCGAACGCGAGGGCACGCACGGGGGAGTGATCGCGCCGCCCGTCGGGGTCGGAGACCTGGCGCTCGAGCCGGGTCCGGATTCGCTGGCGGCGCGGAAGCCCTGGGGCGCCGCCTTGTGCCGCGAGCTCGGGTTGAGCCTGATCTCGCCGGGAGCATCGGGTGCCTTCCTCTGGACGGATACCGGGTTGGTTCCGTACCTCGCCGGCACCGCGTTCGGGATCCCCGGCGACGTCGGCGACGTGCTCCGATGGCCGGGCCTGTCGTCTCGAGGACGGGGCAGGGCCCTCGCGGATCTCGTGAAGCGGAAGCGTCGAGACGGCGTCGAGGAGACGCTCGGTCAGCTTCTCCGTCGCCGGCTCGGGGACGAAGCCACCGACCTGGCGATCGCACCGCTCCTGGCGGGGCTCCATGCCGGCGACGTCGATGAGCTGTCGGCGTCGGCGACCTTCCCGGAGCTCGTTGCCTGGGAGCGGACCCAGGGGAGCCTGATCCGGGGCGCGCAAGCCGCGCAGCGGTCTGCGGCCCACGGCGATCCCGGTCCGCTGTTCCTCCGCCCCCGAGGCGGGATGCGCGAGCTCGTCGACGCCCTCGCGAGGTCCCTCGGCGAGCGTGTCCGCACAGGCACCGAGGTCACGCACGTCAGCGAGCGTGACGTGCGGGTCGCCGACGGCACCGAAGCGGTCGATGCCGTCGTTCTCGCCTGCGGCGCCCCAGCTGCGTCCGCGCTCCTCGGGGACGCGGCGCCCGGAGAGCTGGAGGCCATCCACTCCGTCTCGACCGGCGTGGTCTTCCTCGTCTACCCGTCCGGGACCGCCGATGCGCTCCCGGACGGGACCGGTTTCGTCGCCCCGCGCGGGGCCGCGCCGATGACCGCCGCCACGTTCGCGTCGCACAAGTGGCCTGACGCATCCTTCGCCGACCGAGCCGTGGTGCGCTGCTACGTCGGCGGGGTGGGGGACGAGGACGTGCTCGACGCTCCGGATCATCGAGATCGTCGACGCGTGCGCGCGGCATCTGAGCGCCGTCCTCGATCTCCCCGGGCCGGCGGCGTCGCGCGTCCATCGATGGTGGCGTGCGATGCCCCAGTACGAGCTGGGCCACCTCGATCGCGTCCGCCAGGTCCGCGAGGCGCTCCCGCCCGGTATCTTCGTCGTGGGGAGCGCCTTCGACGGCGTCGGCGTATCCGATCTCGCGCGTGCCGCCGAAGAAACGGCCGCGCGAGTGCTCGCTCACGCGGCCGCACCCCGGAAGGAGCCGGCATGACCGAGACGATCTACGCCCTGTACGCGGTGTTCGCCGCCAGTCCGGAGCTGCGCGCGGAGCTCTTCGAGGACGATGCTCTGCGCAACGCCGCGGAGGAGATCGAGACCCTTTTCAAGGACTGGGCCGGCCAGGTGGATACGCGTGGCAGCTACTCCACGGTTGGGTTCCGCGCCGACGCCGACCTGGTGCTCTGGCTGACCGCCGGATCGGCCGAGGATCTCCAGCGGTTCGTCGTCGAGTTCCGGAGGACCCGCGCCGGCGATCTCCTCGATCCCGTCACCTCGATGATGGGTCTCGTGAAGCCCGCCGAGTTCACGCCCGACCACCAGCCGGCCTTCGTCCGCGGCGAGGCCCCTCGCACGTACCTCTGCGTCTACCCGTTCGTGCGCACGCCCGAGTGGTACCTCCTCCCGCCGCAGGAGCGGGGCGACCTGCTCGCCGAGCACGGCGTGCTGGGGCGTGAGTTCCCGCAGGTCCTGGCGAACACGACGAGCGCGTTCGGTCTCGGGGACTGGGAATGGATCCTCGCGTTCGAGACCGACGAGCTCGATGCCCTCGTGGACTGCATCCGGAGGCTCCGCGACTCGAAGACCCGCCTCTACACGAAGGTGGAGACCCCGTTCTTCACGGGGATCCGCAAGCCGATCGCCGACGCCCTCGACGATCTCCGCTGACTTTCTTCGTTCCTTGGGTCGACTGAGCGCTCGAACTCTGCCGATGATGGTCTCCATGAAGAGACTCCTGGCTGCCCTGACCGTGCTCGAGCGTGCTCCTCGCCGGCTGCGCCGATGGTCCCACACCCGATCCCGTCAGCCCCAGAGACGCGGTGCTGAACGCGATGCTCGCCGTCTACGAGGCGGGTACCTTCCACCAGGAGCTGGATATGTCGATGTCCGCAGCCGGTCAGAGCCTCTCCATCTCGGCCGAGGCAGACGTCGACAACGAGAACCAGAAGATCGGGATGACGATGGACCTCGGGATGCTCGGCGGCGAGATGCAGATGGTCATGGACGACGGTGTGGTGTACATGCGATCGCCCGTCTTCGAGAACGCAGGCACGGAATGGGTCAGCATGGATCCGTCGAAGATGGATCCGGCCGCTGCCGCGCAGTTCGGCGGCTTCGGTGCCGGCACCACCGATCCATCGGCGTTCGTCGGTCTGTTCGCCGGCGTCTTCGACGTGAAGGCCTCCGGCGAGCAGGAGCTCGAAGGGCGTGCCCACCACCCGCTACGTCGGCACGATCGACCTGAAGAAGGTGCTCGCGGGGTTCTCGGACGTGGTGGGCAAGGACGCCGACGCGGCCACGAGGAAGCAGCTCGAGGTGGCCCTGGAGCAGTTCATGTCGCTCGGGATCGACGAGAAGATCCCGTTCGAGATCTGGATCGACGAGGAGGGGCTGCCACGCCGGCAACGCATCACGATGGACTTCGGTGACCTCGTGCCCGGGACGGAGGAGGCGCAGCATGGAGATGACCGTCGACTTCTCCGACTTCGGCAAGGCCGTCGACGTCAAGGTCCCCCCTGCGTCCAAGGTCACGGACGTGACCGATACCCTCGCCGGTGCCGGCGCAGGCGTCGGCTCAGGCGTCCCCGGATAGGAGCACTCGCAGGTCTCGGATCACGCGGTGACCGTTGAGGTCGGGCGTGCCGTCGCCCGACCGGTCGATCAGGAAGGTGTCGATCCCCAGCGCGGCCGCGCCGTCGCAGTACGCCGGCTGGTCGTCGACGAACACGGCGCGGTCGGGCGCGATGTCGCCGAGACGGCGGAGCGCTTCCTGGTAGATCTCGGGGTCCGGCTTGTGCATCCCGACCTCGAACGACAGCAGGATCTCGTCGAACTCCTCCGCGATCCCGAGCCGGTCGACGATCGGCCGCGTCGAGTGCGAGCAGTTGCTGATCAGCGCGGTTCCGGTGCCACGCGCCCGCAGCTCTCGCACGACGGGCACGGAGTCCTCCCATAGCTCGACGCCCGTCTCGGAGAACTCTCGCTCCATCTCCAAGAGCCTCGCGATCAGCGCGGGATCCGGGTCGACCCCGACCGCCTCGGACGATCGCGGTCATGTCGCCATGGACGCTCCCGTAGGTGCCGACACCCCTGGCCGCTCTCGTGCGCTCGTAGGCGCGGAAGAGGTCAGGCTTCTCGATGCCGAGCTCGGCGGTGATGCGCTCCGAGAGCTGTCCCCACCGGCTGCGCACGATGGTGTCGTAGAGATCGAGCAGGACGGCGTCCACGCACCCAGGATAGGGCCGGCCGCCGTCAGACGGGTCGATCGGTCCACAGGCCGGCGAGGAACGCGTCCACGTTGGCCGCCGCGGTGACCGGTGAGTCCCCGTCCGGAACAGCAACAACCTGGGGCCCGACGACGTCGAAGTGCTCCAGAACCTCGTCCGGCAGGAATCGCGATCGTTGCGAGTACGAGTGGGGGTCCTCGAGGCCCTTCGGTCTGCGGTAGTAGCGCTGCGGGTAGGTCACGTGGAGGGCGTCGCGTGCCCGGGTGAGCGCTACGTAGAGCAGCCGTCGCTCTTCCTCGATCTCGTCGTCGTCTCCCGTGGACATGTCGGACGGGATCATGCCGTCGGCGGCGTGGATCACGTGGACCACGTCCCACTCGAGACCCTTGGCAGAGTGGATGGTCGAGAGGATCAGATAGTCCTCGTCGAGGTGGGGCGGCCCCGCGAGGTCGCCGGTGGACGACGGTGGATCGAGGGTCAGGTCGGCGAGGAACTGCCCTCGAGACCCAGACTCCGAAGCAAGGAGCTCGAGCTGCTCGAGGTCCCGCGATGCGCGCCGCGGCTGCCTCGTACTTGCGCGCGATCACCGGCTCGAGGAACGTCCTGAGCCTCGATAGCTGGCCGGCAGGTGGAAGCGCGTCGGTGTCGAGACAGTCGCCGAGGGCGGCGCGGAGCTCGCGGACGCCTTGCGCCGTCCCCTTCGGTGCTGAGATCGGCTCCTCGAGGAACCGCGTGAGCGGCGACGCCGCGTCCGCAGCGTCGCCGCGGCGCACCCCGAGCGCCTCCATCAGCCTCCGCGCCGAGGCTGGGCCCATCCCGTCGAGGAGCTGCAGGACCCGGAACCAGCTGACCTCGTCGAACGGGTTCTCGAGTATCCGGAGGCACGCGAGCGCATCCTTCACGTGAGCGGCCTCCATGAACTTCAGCCCCCCGTACTTGATGAACGGGATGTTCCGGCGGGTGAGCTCCACCTCGAGGTGGTCCGAGTGGTAGGCCGCCCGGAACAGGACGGCCTGCGCCTTGAGCGGAACACCTTCCTCCCGATGCTCGAGGACCGCCCTGCACACGGCGTCGCTCTGCTCGGCCTCGTCCAGGCACGCTCGCAGGATCGGCCGTACCTCGCCGTGGCCGCGTTGGCCGGAGGGTCTTCTCGTGGCGCTGTGGGCTGAGCGCGATGACCTCGTTCGACGCCGTCAGGATCGGGGGCGTCGACCGGTAGTTCCGTTCGAGCTTGACCACGGCGGCGCCGGGGAAGCGCTCGGGGAACTCGAGGATGTTCTTCACGGTGGCGGCCCGGAATCCGTAGATCGCCTGGGCGTCGTCGCCGACCACCGTGAGGTTCTGCGGGCCGGCTGCAGGCCGCATCCCTTCGAGGATGTCGGCCTGCAGCGCGTTCGTGTCCTGGTACTCGTCGACCAGGATGTGCTCGAACATCGCGGCGAGCTGTGGCGCGGTCGCCGTGGAGGTCGCGATCGCCTTCCAGAACAGGAGAAGGTCGTCGTAGTCGAGGACGTGTTGGTGGCGCTTGCGCTCGGTGTAGGCCTGGAAGATCTCGCGGATCCCCTCGGCCTCGTCGAGACACCATGGGTAGTGGCGCTTCACGACATCGGTGAGTCGCTCGCCCGCGTTCACGGTCCGCGAGTAGATCGCGGCGAGGGTGTCCTTTCGCGGGAATCGTCGCTCCCGCGATGAATACCCGAGCTCGTCGCGCAGGAGGTTCATCACGTCGGCGCCATCGGCCTGGTCGAGGACGGTGAAGTCGGGTGAGAGTCCGAGCGCGCGGCCGTGGAGGCGCAGGAGCCGATTCCCGATCGCGTGGAACGTGCCGCCCCACACACGACCGGTGTCGCTCGTGCCCAGGCGGGCCGCTCGCGCGAGACCATCTCGCGGGCGGCCCGCCGGCTGAACGTGAGCAGCAGGATCCGCTCGGGGCGCGTGCCCCGTTCGATCAGCGCCGCGACCCGGGCGGCCAGGGTCATCGTCTTGCCGCTGCCGGCGCCGGCCACGATGAGCAGCGGCCCTTCGCCGTGCTGGACGGCGGCCCGTTGCTCCGGGTTCAGGTCCTCGAACACGCGTTCGAAGGATAGTGCTCGACGGTGACCGAATCGAGGACCCGGGAAGCGACGACGTGGGACGATGCCGCCCATGTCGGAGCCGGAGATCCGGATCGAGGAGAACGGCCCGTACCAGGTGACGGGTCCGCTGCCGATCTCGCGGACGAGGACGGTCAAGACCGAGTTCGGCGAGCCGGTCGACTACGCGCCGTTCGAGCCGCTGGAAGCAGGAGAGACGTATCGACTGTGCCGGTGCGGAAGGAGCGGCAACAAGCCGTTCTGCGACGACAGCCACCTCGAGGAACCGCGCGTCGACGTCACGGAGCGTGCGGATCACGGTCCCCGCGACGACAGGACCGACGTCTTCCAGGCCGAGGATGGGGCGATCATCAGCGACGACCTCTCGATCTGCTCGAAGGCCGGCTACTGCAAGGACCGCTTCACCGGTGTATGGCAGATGCTCGGGAACACCGATCCGGCCGTGCGCGAGCGGATGCAGCGGATGGTCGAGCTGTGCCCGTCGGGCCGGCTCGCGTGGGCGGAGTCGGCGACGCGCCCGACCACGAGCCGGAGTACGAACCCGAGATCGGCGTGTTCCGGAACGGACCGCTGTTCGTGCGGGGCGGCGTCAGGGTCGTCGGGGCGGACGGCGAGCCGTACGAGGTCCGCAACCGCCAGATCCTCTGCCGGTGCGGGTATTCGCAGAACAAGCCGTTCTGCGACGGCTCGCACTCGCTCGTCGGGTTCCGCGACGGCTGAATAGAGCCTGACGCACCACGATCATCAGAGCGCATCGAGCCTGGCGCACACGAGATGCTCGAGCTCGACCGGGTAGTGCAAGCCGTACGCTTCGGCCACGTCGGGCGCCCGGTCGCGGAAATGGGACACGAGCGTGCGACCGGCCTCCAGCAGCGCACCCCCGTCGATCGGTACGAAGGTGCTCTCCAACGGCGAGAGCACGGCCGTCCGGATCGCCAGGTCGACTTTCTCGTAGGGCTCGTCTCCCACGACCGCGCCCTGCTCGAGCCGGGCGAGATTCACGCAGCATCCCCGGAGCGCCTCGAGCTGGCCCGCCGCCCACCAGAGATGCCCTCGCCCGATGGCGGCGATGAAGTGCGACAGCTCGTGCCAGAACCAGAAGAGGACCTGCAGGGCCGCCGCTTCCTGGTCCACCGGATCGACGCGCTCTCCGCGGAATGTGACGCCGTCGAGGATCCTCCTCCGATCGAAGAGGGTCCGGTGCGGACCTGCATCGATGTCGTCGAGCCTGACTCGCGCGAGTGAGGAAGATCTCACCTTCGGTGCCGTCCGCAAGCACGAAGAACACGATGCCGGGCAGCCCGAAGTCCTCGAGGAAGAGCGGTTCTCCGAGGCGTCGGACGAGTTCCGCTCGGCTCGCGACGACATCTTCGTACGCCTCGTCCTCCACGATCACGCAAAGGTCGAGGTCCGAGTGTTCGTCCGCTTCTCCCCTCGCATGCGAGCCTCCGAGGAAGCCCGCGACGATCCGTTCGTCCCTCGAACAGAGCGCCGTGAATCTGTCGATGACGGGCTGAGGATCCCGCCGAGGACTTCGCTCGCTCGCCACGAGCCGAAGCTTCGCAGGTCGCGCCTATGCCGTGTTAGGCGTGGACCAACCCGAGATCCTCGAGTAGTCCCGGCGGGATCGCGTGACAGTACGGCTCGTGTCCGTTGTTCAGGTAGTAGCGCTGGTGGTAGTCCTCGGCCGGATAGAAGGCCACGTGCGGTCGGATCTCGGTCGCGATCGGCTTCGAGTACCGTGCCCTGCACGCGGTCGCGTGACGCCTCCGCAGCCGTCCGCTGATCGTCCGAGTGCGTGAGGACGATGCTTCGGTACTGCGAGCCGTGGTCGGGTCCCTGGCGGTTCACCTGTGTCGGGTCGTGCATCGCCCAGAAGACCTCGAGCAGCTGATCGAACGAGACGACGCTGGGGTCGAAGGTGACCTCAACGACCTCGGCGTGGCCTGTCGTGTCGCTGCAGACCTGACGATAGGTCGGGTTCTCAACGATGCCGCCGCTGTAGCCGGAGACGGCTTCGATCACACCGGGAACCTTGCGGAAGAGGTGCTCGACGCCCCAGAAGCAGCCGGCGCCGAAGGTCGCGGTCTCGGTTGGCATGTAAGTTCCTTTCACTCGGGCTTCGAAGATGTCGGACATCTCCATAGTGCCAGTCGTGGGCCGTTCCGTTGCAGCCGAGGGCTCAGCTGCCTCCTCCGGAAGTCCTAGTTCACTCGGGGAAGCCCGAAATGGTCCTCTTCGCCGATACTCCCGTTCGCCCCCATACCCGATATCGGGTAGAGCAGGGGAGCCGGACCAGAGGAGGTAGCACATGCGACAGTGGGAGCTCATCGGGATCACCGACACGGTGGATTGGACGTCGCCTCGCCGTGAGCCCAGGCCCACCGAGTCCGAGGGGCACTTTCCGGCTGTCATGTGGACCACCGACGGATCGCTTCGGCTCCGAGGCGTCTCGTGGGTCGCGTCTCGGCACCTGGGGATCCATCCGCGATTCCTCGACGGCCGGGAGTTGCTCGATGCGTTCGGGATGGAAGGGTGAGAGCCTCCCGATCCTCGAGGCCCACGCGGCGGCGCTCACGGGGGAGACGGTCACGTTCAGCCTCCGGGGGATCGAGGGGCGCATGTGGTGCCGAGTCGCGCCCACACACGACGCGGGCGAGCAGATCGTGGGGACGTTCTGCATCGCCACCGAGCCGGTTCCGGACGACGACGAGCCGGCGGCGGCGCCGGAGCCGATCCTGACGTTGGTGTGAGCTTCGGGGCGGTCAGCCGGTGAACCGGCTGGCCGCCCCGAGCACCGTTTCCCGCTCCGCTTCGCCGAAGGCAGTGCAGAGCGTCCACAGCTCGTAGCCCGACGGTGGCAGGTAGACGCCTTCGTCCAGCATGTGGTGGAAGAAGCGCGCGAACCGTTCGTGGTCGGCCGCCTTCGCGTCATCGAAGTTCCCCACGGGTCCCTCACCGAAGAACACGCTGAGGAGAGAGCCGGCCCGGTTGATCGTGGCCTCGATCCCGTTCGCGTCGAATGCGAGTGCGAGGCCGGCCTGGAGGTCCTCCGCGGTCGCCTCGAGCGCGGGGTAGGGATCCTCGCGGTCGATGAGCTCGAGGGCGGCCAGGCCCGCCGCCACCGCGACCGGGTTCCCGCTCAGCGTGCCGGCCTGATAGACGGGTCCCGCCGGCGCGAGCTGCTCCATCAGGTCGCGCCGGCCCCCGAACGCGGCGCACGGGAACCCGCCGCCCATCACCTTGCCGAGGACGGTGAGGTCGGGCGTGACCCCGTATCGCTCCTGCGCGCCGCCGCGGGCGATCCGGAACCCGGTGATCACCTCGTCGAAGATCAGGAGCGCGCCGTGCTCGTCAGTGAGCAGTCGGAGCCCTTCGAGGTACCCGTCATCGGGCGGCACCACGCCCATGTTCGCGGGGATCGGCTCGACGATGAGCGCCGCGACGGTTCCTTCGTTCGCATCGAAGAGCGAGGCGACCTCGTCGAGATCGTTGAAGGGGGCGATCACGGTGTCGCGCGCGGCGCCGGCGGTGACGCCGGGCGTGCTCGGGATCGAGAAGGTCGCGAGCCCGCTGCCCGGCGCCGCGCGCGAGCAGCGCGTCGGAGTGTCCGTGGTAGCAGCCCTCGAGCTTGATCAGGGTGTCCTTGCCCGTCGCGGCCCGCGCCAAGCGGATCGCCGACATCGCCGCTTCGGTCCCCGAGGAGACGAGCCTCAGCTGTTCGATCGAGGGCACCATCGAGACGATCCGCTCCGCGAGCCCGACCTCGGCTTCGGTCGGGACACCGAAGGAGGTTCCCCTCGAAGCGGCCTCCAACGCGGCGTCGACGATCTCCTTGCGCGCATGCCCGAAGAGCAGAGCGCCCCACGACTGGCAGAGATCGACGTAGCGTGTTCCGTCGACGTCCTCGAGATAGGCACCGTCGCCCCGGACGGCGAACCGAGGAACGCCGCCGACCGCGCCGAACGCGCGGACGGGCGAGTTCACGCCGCCCGGGATCGTTCGTTTCGCGCGCTCGAAGAGTTCCTCGGAACGGCTCACAGGCCGGTCAGTCTAGGGGTGCGATGGCTGTGGTTGGATGCGAGCCGTGACCGTCGAGCCAGATGACATCCGTGACGCGGCCGAGCGGATCGCCGGCCGGGTGCGCAGGACGCCGGTCCTCGAGCTCGGTGAGATGCACGGCGCGTCGGTCGTCGCGAAGCTCGAGCTGCTCCAGCACACTGGCTCGTTCAAGCCTCGAGGTGCGTTCAACAAGCTGCTCTCGAGTGAGGTCCCCCCCGCGGGCGTGATCGCCGCCTCTGGGGGGAACTTCGGGTCTCGCCGTCGCCTACGCCGCCCGCGAGGTCGGCGTTCCGTCCGAGATCTTCATCCCGTCGACGTCACCCGAGGCGAAGGTCTCGAGGGTACGTGGGTACGGCGGCGTCGTGATGATCGTCGGCGGGCTACTACGCGGAAGCGCAGGCGGCGCTCGCGTCGCGCCAGGCGGAGACCGGGGCACTGATGATGCATCCGTTCGACCAACCCGAGGTGATCGCGGGGCAGGGGACGATCGGGATCGAGCTGGACGAGCAGGTGCCGGACCTGGACACGGTGCTGGTCGCCATCGGCGGTGGCGGGTTGATCGCCGGGATCGCCGCATGGTTCCGTCGGCGCGTCCGTGTCGTGGGAGTCGAGCCGATGGAGAGCGCGACGATGACAGCGGCGCTCGCCGCGGGCGAACCTGTTGTCGCCGAGGTGGGAGGTGTCGCCGCGGACTCGCTCGGCTCCGCTCGCGTCGGCGACCACACGTTCCCGATCGTTCGGGACCACGTGGATCGCGTTGTCCTCGTCGAGGACAACTCGATCCGCGATGCGCAGCGCGCCTACTGGCGTGAGTGTCGAACGATCGTGGAGCCCGGCGGCGCAGCGGCGTTCGCGGCGCTTCGGTCCGGCGCCTACCGGCCGGAGGCGGGGGAACGCGTGTGCGTGCTCGCCTCCGGCGCGAACTGCGACCCGTCGACCGTCACGGGGTAGCTCGGGACGTTCGCCGCCGTGCAGTGAGAGCGAACGCGGTGCCCACGATCCCGAGGGCTGCGAGGGTCATCGGGACGATCCGGAGAGGTCTCCCTACCTCTATCCGGATCACTCCCGGGAAGCCGTCGCTGTCGCGACGGTCGCGCCAGGTGCGCCAGAGGGGCAGGACGTCGTAGCTCCCGGGCTCGTCCAGGGTGATGGTGCCACGGGCCGCGCCGCTCGCGGTCGCGCGTCCCTTCACGGGGATCCAGTCGGATCGATCGAGCTGGCCCTCGTCATCGAGCGGGTGCACCCAGGCCATCCGATCCCAGGTTCCGAAGCACGTCGACCAGGGTCGAGTGTGGGCCTGGTCGCCGAAGCACGTCATCGTGAGCGTGATCGGCTCGCCGACGTCCGGATTGCGTGTAGCGACTTCGAGGCCGAAGAACGGCAGCTTTGCCGAGGCGATCGCGGGCGCCAGGCAGAGCGCGACCAGCGGCGTGAGCAGCACCACCCTCCGCATGCCACCGACTACACCGCACGCACGATCGAGGTTCCTCAGCGATCCTTCGCGTCCACGAGCTCCGCGAGCTTCGTCGTCGTGTTCCAGTTCCGGATCGTCATCTGCTGGTAGATCGGCAGCGAGGCCACGCGGTTCAAGCGGCTCGACGTCGCTCGACTCGTGAGCCTCGAGAAGTAGACGACGCCGCTGCCCGGCCCAGATCCGGTCCACGCCCTCCTTCGTCGGGACGCCAGCGACCACCGCCTTCGCGCGTGAGCGACGACTTCAGGAAGACACACGTCGTAGCGGTACTTCGTCGGCTCGCGCCCGAACCCTTCGGCGCACGTTGTCGACGACCGAGCGCATCTGGCTCCGGCTCCGAAGGACGACGCTCGCGTCGTAGTGGCCGAACGCTGTCGGAGCATCCGCTCGATCTGCTCGGTCAGCGCCGTCTGGTTCGATGACGGCGCCGAGAAGAGCGACGTTCCCGCTCTGGATGTAGGTGCTCACTTCCTCGAAGCCGTGCTCCTCGAAAGCCGCCTTCAGGGCGGGCATCGGGATCAGGTTCTTGCCGCCGACGTTGATGCCGCGGAGCAGGGCGACGTAGCGCGCCATCCGGTCGACTAGCCGCGGAGCCAGTCCGCGGCGTCCTTCGCGTGGTACGTGAGGATCAGGTCGGCGCCGGCTCGCCTGATCGACGTGAGCAGCTCGAGCACCACGCGCCGCTCGTCGAGCCAGCCGTTCGCGGCAGCCGCCTTCACCATCGCGTACTCGCCGCTCACGTGGTACGCGGCCATCGGGAACCGCGTCTCGTCCTTCGCGCGGCGGATCACGTCGAGGTACGGCAGCGCCGGCTTCACCATCACGATGTCGGCGCCCTCGTCGATGTCCGTGCGGATCTCGCGCAGCGCCTCCTCGAGGTTCGCCGGATCCTCCTGGTAGCCCGTCCGGTCGCCGAACCGCGGCGCGCCCTCGGCCGCCTCGCGGAACGGGCCGTAGAGCGCGCGAGGCGAACTTCGCGGCGTAGGCGAGGATGCCGATGTCCTGATGACCGTCCGCGTCGAGCGCGGCACGGATCGCGGCCACCTGCCCGTCCATCATCCCGCTCGGCCCGACGAGGTGGGCGCCCGCCTCCGCCTGCGCGATCGCGATCCGCTGGTAGAGCTCGACGGTGGCGTCGTTCTCGACCTCGCCGAGCTCGTTCAGCACGCCGCAGTGCCCGTGGTCGGTGTACTCGTCGAGGCAGAGGTCGCCGATCACGACCGCGTCGTCGCCGAACTCCGCTCGGAGCGCCGCGATCGCCTGCTGACCGATCCCCTCGGGGTTCCAGGCCTCGGAGCCCTCGGGGTCCTTCCGGGCCGGGACCGCGAACAGGATGAACGCGCGAACGCCGCGCTCCGCGATCTCGACGGCCTCCTTCCGGAGCGACTCGATCGTGTGCTGGATCTGGCCCGGCATCGAGCCGATCGGCGCGGGTTCGGTGAGCTCCTCCTTCACGAACAGCGGCGCGATCAGGTCGCCGGGCCGCACGTCGGTCTCGCGGATCAGCGAACGGAGCGCCGGCGTGCGGCGCAGCGACGCGGTCGAGAATGCGGGAAGCTCACGAGCCAAGCGTACCGCGGCCGAAGATCGCAGCCAGAAGGCGAAGAGAGGACCGAGGATGGAGCCGAAGAAGCGCTGGGACGGCTACGTGTCGTTCTCGTACCTGGAGCCGGGTGTCGACTACAAGGAGTTCGCGCTCTCACCGCAGATCGGTCGCGTGGAGCCGTTCGTCTATCCGCTCACCGACGAGCAGGACGAACGAGCCGACCGCTTGCTCCGCGAGTGCGTGTGCATCTCGTTGCACGACCACTGCGGCATCACGCCCGTGGACATGACCCAGAACGACGACTACGTCCGCGAGGGACGCGAGTGGTACGGCTACGAGGGACTCGCGGCCTCCGGCCTGGACGCCGTCTTCGAGAACTTCCTCGACGGCACCGCCACGATCACGTCGAAGGCCGGCTGGAAGTGGACCGACGTGATCCACGACCTCGGGATGCACCTGGCCGACGTCGCGCATCAGTCGACGGTCGTTCGTCGGCGGCACGCGTGGACGACATCGAGGAGGCGCACCGGACCGGCCGGATCGCGATGGTGCCCTGCATGGAGGGCGCCGCGATGATCGAGAACGAGCTCGACCGGCTCGACGTGCTCTTCGGACTCGGCGTCCGGATGTGCGGGATCGCGTACAGCGAGTCGAACCAGCTCGGCGGCGGCGTGAAGGATCCGGGCGACGGCGGGCTCACCCGGTTCGGTCTCGACGCGGTGCGACGGATGAACCGACTCGGGATGGCGATCGACCTCTCGCACACGGGTGACGTCACGGCGATGCAGACCTGCGAGGCGAGCGAGCGGCCGGTTTTCCTGTCCCATTCGGGCGCACGGGCGCTGTTCTCCGGAACGCAAGCTGAAGGAGGACGACCTGCTGAAGGCGGTCGCGGAGACCGGCGGCGTGATCGGGATCGAGGGGTCGCCGCACACGACGATCTCGCCGGCGCATCCTCGGCACTCGCTCGAAGTCGGTGATGGACCACTTCGAGTACTGCGTCGACGTGATGGGGATCGACCACGTCGGGTTCGGCCCCGACACGTTCTTCGGCGATCACGTCGGTCTGCACGTCCTGTACGCGGGCAACCTCGACACCGGCGAGGTCGGCGAGTACGAGCCGCGTCGAGTACGTCGAGGGGATCGAGAACCCGTCGGAGTTCCCGAACCTGATCCGCTGGCTCGTCGGCCACGGCTACGAGGACGAGCAGATCGCGAAGGTCGTCGGCGGCAACGCGCTGCGTGCGTTGCGCGAGGTCTGGGTCTAGAGAGGGAGAGTGCACGCTCGAGGGCGCGACGACGCCCTCGATCGTGTGGGGCTTGGCGACGGCGGCCGGTCGCAGTCCGGCCGCCCGAGCCGCGGCGGCGGTGACGGGGCCGATGCAGACGACCTTCGGGGTGCCCTTCGCGGCCCCGAGGGCGCTGGACGAAGCCCCGGACGGTCGACGCGCTCGTGAAGGTCACGGCGTCGACCTCGCCTCGGCGGAGCGCATCGCGCGCTTCGCGCGGCAGTGACGTGGCGAAGACGGTTCGATAGGCATCGACTCGTACGGTCTCCCAGCCCTTCCTCTCGAGCGCGACCTCCAGCCCCTCCGGTGCGATGTCGGCCCGGGCACAGAGCACGCGGCCCGGAGCCGCGCGGGAACGCTCGCGCGAGCGCAGTGGTCGTGAACGTCGCCGGCTGCAGGTCGGGATCCCTGCGGGCCCAGCGACGGAACGCCGCCGCCGTGCCGTCGCCGATCGCCGCGACCTGTCGCGCGCACGTCGCGCGGTGACGCGAGTCGGTCGCGCAGCACGTCGACCGTCGCGGCGCTCGTGAGCGTGATCCAGTCGAACCGCCCGGCGGTGAGCTCCTTCAACGCCGGCGGTGAGCGCCGCGGAGCGCGCGGGTATCAAACGGATCGTGGGTGCCACCAGGACGCGCGCTCCGCGGCGCTCGAGCTCTCGCACCAAGGGCGCCGCCTGCTCGGCCGGGCGCGTGACGAGGATCGTCCGCCCGGCGAGGGTTCGCTTCACTGGCCCCTGCAGCTCCGCCAGGATCCGCTCCGCGCCGTCGGCCCGCAGCCGCTGCGCGAGGGTGGAAGCGGCAAGCCGGGGTCCGTGCTCTCGGCCGCCGCTCTGATCACCTTCGCCCCGTCGGCGCTGGCGACGAGGGCCACCATCCTGATCCGGTCGCCCTTCGTCGCCGCGAACGCTCCGAGCGGGAGGTCGCAGCCGCCGCCCAGGAGCTGCACGAGGGCGCGCTCCGCCTCGAGCGCCCGACGCGAGGGGAGATGATCGAGCACGGAGACGACCGCTCTGCGTGGTCCGATCCTCTGGCCGCACCTGCACGGCCAGGCAGCCCTGACCCGGCGCCGGCACCATCTCGTCCACACGCAGACGGCGGGCGTGCGGCGGATCGATGCCGAGTCGCGCGAGCCCCGCCGCAGCGAGCACGAGTCCGTCCACCTCGCCCTCCGTCGAGCTTCCGGAGCCGCGTGTCCACGTTTCCTCGGATCTCGGTCACCCCCATCCCGGGGAATCCGGCGAGCAGCTGGGCACGCCGCCGGACGCTCGACGTCCCGACGACCATCCCCGGCTGCAGCTTCTCCTCGCGCCCGATCAGGACGTCCAGCGGATCGGCGCGCTTCGGCACGGCGGCGATCACGATCCCGTCCTCGTCCTCGGCGGGGAGGTCCTTCGCCGAGTGCACGGCGATGTCGACCTCGCCCGAACGGAGGGCCTCGATGATCCGGTCGACCCAGAGCCCCTTCATGCCCGACGGCGACTCGGCCGATGTGGCACCCTTCGTCGCCGGACGTCGACATCGGCACGATCTCCGAGCGGAAGGCGTTGGCGGAGAGCAGCGCCGCGATCTCCTCCGGCCTGCGCGAGCGCGAGAGCCGAACGCCGCGTCGCGATCCGGAGGGCGGTCACTCCTCGTCGAGGAGGGAAGGGTCGAGGCCGAGGAGCTCGGCCAGCAGCGCTTGGCGTGCGTCCGCCCGGAGCCGGGCTCGGATCGTTCCTTCAGCGCCGACGATCGGATCGTGGAGCAGCTTGGCGACGATCCCGCGCGCGAGCGCGTCCACCGCGGCGCGCTCGTCGGGCGTGAGTTCGGCGAGGCGGCCCGCGTAGCGCTCGAGCTCCCCCTGCAGGACCGCGTCGCCGCGGCGACGGATCGCGCGGATCAGGGGAGCCAGCTCGTCGCCGCGGCGACGCACGACGAAGCGCCGGACCTCCTCGGTCACGATCTCGCGAGCCCGCGCGATCGCCTCCTCTTCGGCGGCCGAACCGCGATCGCGCAGTGCCTCCACGTCGATAGAGCGTCACCCCGGGCAGGTTCGCCGGCGCCGGGCTCCACGTCGCGCGGCACGGCCAGGTCGAGCAGAACGAGCGGCGACGTCGACGTCGGCCGTGCCGCGCGAACCACGTCCGCGTGCACGCACCACACCGGTCGCACCAGTGGCCGACACGACGAGGTCGGCCTCGCGGAGGGCGACCGGGAGCGCGTCCAGGTCACCGTGCTCGGCGTCGGTCCGCTCGGCGAGAGACCGGGCGTGTGGCAGCGAGCGATTCAGGATCCGGACCGGCCCCACACCTCGCTGTCGAAGATGCTTCACGGCGAGCGAGGCCATCGTCCCCGCCCCGATCACGACGACCGACCGCCCCGCCAGGTTCCCAAGCACCTCTTCAGCGAGCGAGGCGCCGCGCCCCACGAACGCGTCGGGAGCGGCTCCGAGCGACGTCTCCTGACGGACCCGTCGCCCCGCTCGCGTCGCGGCGTGGAACAGACCCTTCAGACGAGATCCCACCACCTGTTGGCCCTCGGCGACGCGCAACGCCTCGCGGACCTGCGACTGGATCTGCGTCTCGCCGAGCACCATCGAGTCCAGCCCACCGGCCACGGAGAACAGATGCTCGACGGCGTCACGTTCCCAGTGAGCGTAGAGACCATCGGCCAGTTCTGCCTCCGCGACCCCGCGTGTCTCGGTGAGCAACCGCTTGAGCGCCACGAAGCCCGCGTGGTAGTTGACGACGGATCCGTAGACCTCGACGCGGTTGCACGTCGAGAGCACGACGGCCTCGTCGATCCCGTCGAGGTCCCGCGACGCGCCGATACGCCTTCACCAGGTCGTCCTCGCCGAACGCGAGCCGCTCGAGCAGGTCGATCGGTGCGCGCCGGAAGGAGATCCCGAGAGCGAGGACGGCCATGACCACGGAATCCTACCCAGCCGCGGTCAGGAATCGACCGGGCTCGAATCGGTCGCTGGGTCGAACGGGGACTTTCCGCCCAGGAGTTGAGCCGCGACGAGCTGTCCCGTTCCGGCGCCGAGGATCACTCCCTCGGACCCGTGGCCGGCGGCGACCGACACGCCCTCCGCCACGCGTCCGACGATCGGCCGTTCGTCCGGCGTCAACGGGCGGATGCCCCACCATGCCGAGCGAACCTCGGCATCGGCGAGCGCGGGCACCAATCGGATCGCGCCCCGGACGATCCTCGCCGGGATGCCCGGCTCCTCGGCCTCGGGTGTGATCACGGGCTGTCTCGAGGAACCCGCGATCAGCATCCGTCGGAAGCCGGGTGGAGCAGCGTCGACGTGACCGCCGAGACGTCCTCCAGGTTGCCCGCCCGGACCGCGCCGTCCGCCCACCGCCCGGTCGCATCCTCCCAGCCCGCGGACGCCACGAGGTGCCGAAGCAGGCCGGGTGGTGGAGCGAGTCGCACGAGCCAGCCTCTGGCGCCGGTGATCGGAAGACGAACCCCGATCGGGTCCAGGAGCGAGGTGGACCACGGTCCGGCCGCCACGACCACTTCGTCGGCCTCGATGCGGCCCTCGTCGGTCACGACGCCGGTGACCCGTTCCCCTTCCGTGAGCAGGGCGCGCGCCGGCAGGTGGTGTCGCACGGTGGCGCCCTCCTTCACCGCCATCAGGGCCAGCGCCACGGTCAGAGCCGCCGGTGCGAGCCGATGACCGTGATGCACGAGCCATCCGCCGAGCACGTCCGGTGCGATCGCCGGCTCGAGCCGGAGCACGTCCGCGGGCTCCAATCGGTCCACCTGCACTCCGGCCGCTCGATAGGGCTCGTGGGCCTCCTCCCCACTCTCCAGTTCCTCGTCGTCGAGGGCGGCCGCGATCAATCCGATCGGCTCTCGGTCCAAGTGGAAAGGAACCGGACTCGTATCGGCGATCTCGAGGTATCGGGCGAGGCTGGTCTTCGCCATCGGGAGCAGCGACCGGATCGGTGGGCGTCACCCACAGGCCGTTGTTCCGGCCGGACGCTCCGGCCGCGAGCTCCTCGCGTTCGAGGAGCGTCACCGATGCGCCATCGGACGGCCAGTTCGTAGGCGCATGCCGCGCCGATGATCCCGCCACCCACGACCACGACGTCCGGCATGCCGGTCGGGAGCCTAACGCGGGTCCTCTAGAATCGTTCGCGGAGACGTGGCTGAGTGGCCGAAAGCAGCCGCCTGCTAAGCGGTTAGGGGGGTAATACTCCCTCGGAGGTTCGAATCCTCCCGTCTCCGCGGTGTGATGTCTCGCGACATCGTGCCGACATGTCTCGCGACATCCTTCCACCTCAGGATCGTCCGTGGGGCTGGTAGTCCCGCGTCGGATCGAGGATCAGGTCTCGGAGCACCTCTCCTTCCTCCGTCAGGACCCGCACGTGGAGGCCATCGACGAGGGCGAGCACCCGCGTGCCGATGAGCCCGCGTCCCAGGCCGATGTGGTGCAGCCGCGAGTTGTGGCGGAGCGTGATCACCCCGGTGATGTCAACCTTGTCGCGTCGCACCCGGTAGTGCGGGGGGACCGCGAGCCGAGGACCTGACGGGACCGCCTTGGGTCGGTCGGAGAAGGCTTCGGCAGGCGTGCGCCGTCCGATCGCGCGATGCGGCCTCACGGTGTTGTAGTACGCGGCGAACCGATCGAGCTGGATCTGCAGCTCTGCCACGCTCGTCGCTGCCGGCTGCTTGGCCAGCCACTTCTTGAGCGTCTGGTGGAACCGCTCCACCTTCCCGCAGGTCTGCGGGTGGTAGGGGCTCGAGTGGACCGAGCGGATCCCGAGCCGGGCGGTCTCGGCCTCGATCGCGCACCTGCCCTTGCGGGGCACCGCGGTGAACACCGCCCCGTTGTCGGTGAGCAGCTGAGCCGGGAACCCGCAGGTCGCGGCGCCCGCGTGGAACGTCGCCACGACGTCGGCGGCCTTGAAGACCCCCCGAGCATCCGAGGCCACCAGGAGCCTCGAGTGATCGTCGATCACGTTCAAGATCTCGACCTCGGAGCCGCCGGCGAGCCTCCAGTGGGTGATATCAGCCTGCCATCGCTCGTTCGGCATCTCGGCACAGAACCGGATGAAGGAGCTCCGGGGTCGCTTCTGGGGCTGCGGGGTGACGAACCCCCGGCGCGACAAGATCCGCCAGATCGTCGCGACCGACGGGACCACATCCTCGCCGTGGCGACGGCTCAGGTGGACCGCGATCGTGTGGGCTCCGGCATCCACGCCGAGATCGGCGAGCTCCTTGCGGAGCTCCACGATCTCATCCTCGATCGGCTCCGGGGTGCGGCCCGGGCTCCGATGCGGACGGCGTGACCGAGGCTCCAGTCCCGCCTCACCCTCACTATCGAAGCGCCGGCAGAGCTCGTAGATCCACCGGGGCGACACGCCGTAGTCGCGGGATACCTCGGCCTTCGTCCGTCCCTCGATCCTGACCGCCGTGACCACCAGCCGAGCCAATGACATCGCCCAACCCCCTGTGATGAGGTCGGTACGATGTCGCGAGACAGACCGGAACTATCTCCCGAAACCGGACACTCCCGTCTCCGCGGCCCGATGTCCGAGACGTCGCGCCGTGTAGGATTTGGTGCTTCGGCGCCCTTAGCTCAGTGGATCAGAGCGGCTGGCTACGGACCAGCAGGTCGG
Source organism: uncultured Actinomycetota bacterium (assembly GCA_963778505.1). GTDB lineage: Bacteria > Actinomycetota > UBA4738 > UBA4738 > HRBIN12 > JAJNBA01. Next base: position 577,977 of record CAVZUH010000002.1, read on the forward strand.
GGGTTCGAGTCCCTCAGGGCGCGCACGAAGTTCCTAGTCGCGACGGAGCGCGTGTCGGTACGCGGGTGGCGCGTGGAGCCAGCAGACCTCCGACGAGTTGTACGTGGAAAGGATGGTCTGGCATCCCACCTGGACGCACATCCGTCCCTGGAGGTGGACGATCGGTCGCCTTCTTCCCTCGATCCGGCGGACCGAGGATCCGATCCTTGCTGCTGGTGCCCTCCACTCGGCCTGCCTCTCTCGTCGTGGCCCTTTGGATCCGTGGGGGCGAAGGCGGTGTGTCGGCCGATGCCACCGGTCGGTTGTCCGACGCGGGATCGTTGGGAGCGCTGCAGAGCTCAAGGATAGCAGGCGGCGGTCGCCAGCCGGGATAATCGATGTGCGTGCATCCCGTGGAGAACCGCCGATGAGCTCAGCGCCACCCGTCGCTGCAGCTGCGTTCGCGCCGCTCGGTCTCCTCGAGCATCGGACCGGCCGAGCCGTGGTGGGACGACCCGCTGAGCTCGCGGCGATCGAGGAAGGGATCGCCGGTGCCGCGGGCGGACGATTGGCCGCCGTCACGGTCGAGGGTGAGCCGGGGATCGGCAAGACTCGCCTGCTCCTGGCCGCTCGGGAGATCGCGATCGCCCGCGGGTTCCTCACCGTGGCGGTGGGTGCCGACGAGGAGCTGCGAGGACCCTTCCTCCTGGCGCGATCGATCGTGGGTGCTCCCGAGGTGGCCGAGGCCGTCGCCGGCTCCGGATCGGAGGCGGCGATCGCCGCGGCCACCGAAGCCCTCGGCGGTCGCGACGATCCGGCCTTCGCCGGGTTGTCGTCGGACCAGCGGCTGCTCCGCTCGTTCGACCTGGCGACGATGGCGGTGCGAGCGCTCACCACCGACCGACCGCTCGCCTTGCTGATCGACGACATGCAATGGTCCGACGAAGACAGCCTCCGCCTGCTCCGGTACGTGATCCGGACCGAGGGCGGGAGCCCGATCTTCCTGATGTTCTCGGTCCGCCCCGAGGAGCTCGCCACCGTCACCGAAGCGGTCACGTTGCTCGCCGACATGGAGCGGATGCGCGTGATCCGGAGGCTGAAGATCGCGCGCTTCTCGGTGGTGGAGACGTCGGAGTTCCTCCGCCAGGTGCTCGGCGGGCAGGTCGAGCCCGCGACGGCCTCGACGATCCACGGTCAGGCCGAGGGCGTTCCCTTCATCGTGGAGGAGATCGGCCGGGCCTATCGCGAAGCCGGGATGCTGCAACAGATCGGGGACACGTGGACCCTGACTCGCAATGCCGAACGGCTGGCGCCTTCGGCAGTGCGCACGCTGATCCAGCGTCGGGCGGCACATCTTCCGATCGATACGAAGACGGCGCTCGCCGAGGCAGCCCTTCTCGGTCGCCATTTCAGCTTGAAGGATCTGCGAGAGGTGCGCGTTCGGATCGCGGAGGGCGAGCGCGGAGACGACCTCGTGGCACTCGGCGACCTGATGGCGCCCGCCGTCGCGGCCGGGCTGCTCGTCGAGCAGCCGGAGGACGCGCCGGCGGACTACACGTTCCCCCACGAGCAGGTCCGCGAGTTCGCGGCCGACACGCTTGGCGCCGGCTCGCCGGCGCGAGATCCATGGGGCGATCGTCGAGCTCCTGCTGACCGGCGAGCCGGCGCCCGAGACGCTCCCGCTCCTCGCCCACCATGCGCGCGCGGCCGGCGACGCGCAGGTGTGCGTTCGCTTCTCGACGCAAGCCGCGGCCGCCGCGCTCGCGGCGCATGCACCCGAAGAGGTCCTACGCGTCGTGGAGATCGCGCTGCCGCAGGCGGCGACGCCGCAGGAGCGGCTCGGTCTGCTGACCGCGCGGGACGACGCCCTGGAGATGCTCCGGCGGCCCGGGGATCGCTTGGAGGGACTGGCGGAGCTTGCCGCCCTGACCGAGGCCCTCGGCGACCCCCACCTGGATCTCGATGTCACGCTCCGCCGCGCGGCCGCGCTGCGGCTGTCGCAGCAGGACGATCGCGCGGCGGAGCTCGCGGCTCGGGTGCGAGCGCTCGCGGTCGAACGGGACGATCTGGCCGCCGAGCTCGCCGCGTGCGTGGAGCTGGGGCAGGCACTTGTGCACGCCGGGATCGGTGAGGGGTTCTCGCCTTCGGCCGCCGAGGTGGACCTCGATGCCGCCGACGAGGCGTACGGTCGCGCGGCCCAGCTGGCGGAGGAGCTCGGCGACACCTCGATGCTGGCGGCCGCGACACGGGAGCTGGGGGCGATCGACATCGGCAGGATGCGCGGGTGGTTCGTGGAGCAGGTGACGGTAGGGGAGCACCTGCCGGTGATGGAGCGGGTCGCCGCCGGCGAAGTCGCTCGAGGACATCTTGGAGGAGCTGCCGATCGCGCCATGGGTGCGATCGGCAGGCGAACGATTCCACCGGTCGCTCGAGCTCTACGAAGAGCTCGGCGACCGTCAGGGGATGATGGCCTCGATCATCGCGATGGCCTACCTGAGCTGGGCCCCCGACATCCATGTGGGCTCGGACTCGGCTCGCCACATCGAGGAGATCCGAAGACTCGCGACGCAGCTCTCATCCTTCACGAGCGAGAGTCAACGGGCCTTCGCGGAGGTGCAGATGCTCTACGGGGTGCACGTGTTCGCCCGAGCGAAGGTCATCCCCGATCTGGCGCTCTCGCGAGGTGCGGAGGCCTACGAGCGTGCCGGCACGATCGGCGACCGACAGCTGGAGTTCCTCGCAGCCAGCGGGACCGCGTCTTCGTTCCTGGAGCTCGGCGATCTGGACGAGGCGACGACGTGGCTCGATCGAGCGGCCACGGTCGCCGCGGAAAGCCCGACGCCTTCGCGCGCACGGCAGCTGGAGCGATGGCGCGGGTCCTTGCACGCCGCTCGCGGAGATGCTGACGGGATGCGTGAGCACTTCGAGCGTGCGGTGCAGATGGCCACCGAGCAGGCGCTACCCGCGGTCCGCTGCGAGGTGCTCGCCGCGCTCGCTCTGGCGTCGGCGACGCTCGGAAGCGAGAGGAAGGACGAGGAGCTGCTGGCGATGGGCGAACGAGCGGCATCGGAAGCGAAGGAGTTGCTCGGGCTCCTTCCGGGGCACGCCCCGTGGGGCGCGAAGGCCGACGCCGCGCTCGCGACCGATCGCCCTTGCCCGGAATCAGCCGGACCTCGCCGTCCGACGCCGCTCGATCGGCGGTGGAAGCACTCACGGCCGCGCAGCACGAAGACCTGGATCTGGATGTGCTTCTGCCCGTCGCCGCGGCCATGACGGCGGCCGGCACCGATGAAGAACGGATCGGGATCCTCTCGTTCCTGCGGCTCCAGACGGCAGTGATCGCGAACCGGATCGTCGACGAAGGCGTGCGGACCCGGTGGTTCCGGGGGCCGATCGGAAGCGCGCTCGCGAGCCTCGCTGCGGATCCCGACAAGCCGCTGACGCGACATGCGCAAGATGGAGTCGGTCGATGGACTGGACGACGAGGACGCCCAGCTCCTCAAGCTCGTCGTCGAGGGGCTCTCGAACGAGGAGATCGCCGACCGCCTGAGCGTGGAGGCCGGCGAGGTGGCACGGCGCCTCGCGTCGACGTACGCGAAGATCGGCGCCTCCTCACGCGCCGACGCGACGGCGTTCGCCTTCCAGTCGAGGATGCTGTGAAGGGCGGCACGTAGATGCTGCGGGCGAGGGTCGACCGCCCACGGTGCATCGGAGCGGGCAACTGCATCACGATCGCCCCGACGGCGTTCGACTGGCACCGGGGAGACTTCGGCAAGGCCGCCGTCGTGGACGCGGCGAGCGTCGACGAGGAGAAGCTCCGGGAAGCCGCGCTGGCCTGTCCGACGCAGGCCGTCGTCCTCGAGGAGGTCGCGGAGCTGCTCCCGTGGCAGCTACGCGGTCGCTCGCCCACCCAGCGCGTCCAGCGAACCTTCATGTTCACCGACATCGCAGGTTCGACGAACCTCCTCGAGGCGATGGGTGACGAGGCGTGGCAGTCCCTGCTGTCCTGGCACGACAAGACGTTGCGCTCGCTGTTCGGCGCGAACCGGGGGGAGGAAGTCACGGCGACCGGCGATGGGTTCTTCGTGGCCTTCGAGTCCCCGGACGACGCGCTCGCGTGCGCGGTCGCGATCCAAAGAGGCCTCGCGGAGCATCGGTCATCCGCCGGGTTCGCGCCTCAGGTGCGGATCGGGGTCCACGCATCCGACGCGACGATGGTCGGCCGGAACTTCACCGGGAAGGGTGTGCACGAGGCCGCACGGATCGGGGCTCTCGCCGAAGGTGGGCAGATCGTGACGAGCGCCGGGACGGCGGCGGGCGGCCCGTTCCCCACGCTCGATCCGCGGACGGTGACGGTCAAGGGCATCTCCGATCCGATCGAGGTCGTCACGGTCGACTGGCGGTAGCACCCGAGGTCGGTCCCCGGACCTATCCTGGGCCCGATGTCGGAGCCCGCTCGCCTTCCGAGACCGCATCGCGATCCTCAAGCCACTGGCGGTGCGCGACTTCGCGTTCCTGTGGACCGGCATGACGGTCTCGATGATCGGCGACGGGATCTATCTCGTCTCGATCGCGTGGCAGGTGCTGTCGATCGAGAACCGGCCGGGCGCTCTGGCGCTCGTGGGCATCGCCTGGTCGCTGCCGCAGGTGCTCCTCGTGATCGCGAGCGGAGCGCTTTCCGACCGGCTCGAGCGGCGTCATCTGATGATCGCCGGCGACGCGATCCGTTTCGGGCGCGATCGGCGCGCTCGGGATCCTGTCGATCACCGACCAGCTCACGATCCCGATCATCCTGGGATTGGTCACCGTGTACGGAGCGGGACAGGCAGTCTTCCAACCGGCCTTCTCGTCGATCACACCCGCGATCGTGCCGGGAGACCTGCTCGTGCAGGCCAATTCGCTCGCGCAGCTCGTTCGGCCCTTCGCGATGACGCTGGTCGGCCCACTCGTCGGCGGCGTCCTCATCACGCTGGTGAGCGTCGGGTTCGCCTTCCTCGTGGACGCTTCGACGTTCGCGTTCTCCGCAGTGATGATCCTCGCCATGCGGACCCGGCGGACGCGGAAGGAACCGCAGGAGGAGCAAACCTCGTTCTTCGACGATGTCGCGGAGGGGTTCCGATACGTGCGGCAGCAACGATGGCTGCTGATCGCCATGGTCGCGGCCACGGTGAGCCTGCTCGCGGTGTGGGGTCCGTGGGAGACGCTCGTGCCTGTGGTGGTGAAGAACGACCTTGGGGGCGAGGCGTCCGCGCTCGGATCTCGTCTTCGGTGCCGGAGGGGTCGGAGCGGTCATCGCGGCTGCGGTGTTCGGCCAGCGGGGGACGCTTCCACGCAAGCCCCTGACCGCCATGTACCTCGCATGGGCACTGGGCATGTTCGGGACCGCCGGATTCGGGTTCGTTACCACCGTATGGCAGGCGATGGCGGTGGCCTTCGTCACGGAGGCATCGATCACGTACCTCGTCGTCGTCTGGGTGACGCTGGTCCAGCGGCTCGTCCCCGACCGGCTCCTCGGACGAGTGTTCGCTCTCGATTGGATGATCTCGACGATGGGCGTGCCGCTCTCGTTCGCGATCACCGGCCCGACGGCCGAAGCGATCGGTCACGACGCGACCCTGATCTGGGCGGGCGCGATCGGTGGCACCATCACCCTCGCGTTCATGTTCGTACAGGGAGCTCGGGGGCCCGAGCGGGACGGCTCCCTCGCCTCCGAGGAGTCTTCCGTCGCCGCTGCGTAGACTCGACACGTGGAGTACACGCACGTCGGGCGGCTCGGACTCGTGGTGTCGCGGCTCTGCCTGGGGACGATGAACTTCGGTCCTCACACGCCGGAGGACGAATCGCACCGGATCATGGACGCGGCGATCGCGGAGGGGATCAACTTCTTCGACACGGCCAACGTCTACGGGCGCCACCTGGGGGTTGGCTCGACCGAGCGGATCATCGGAGACTGGTTCGCCAAGGGCGGTGGGCGGCGGGAGAAGGTCGTGCTGGCCACCAAGGTCTACGGTCAGATGGCGGAGTGGCCGAACGAGTCACGCCTCTCGAAGCTCGCGATCCGTCGCGCCTGCGAGGGATCGCTGCGGCGACTCCAGACCGACTACATCGACCTCTATCAGATGCACCACATCGATCGGAACGCGTGGTGGAACGAGATCTGGGAGGCGATGGATCAGCTGAAGAGCGAGGGCAAGATCCTCTACGTCGGGTCGTCGAACTTCGCCGGCTGGCACATCGCCAGGGCGAACGAGATCGCCAGCAAGTGGCATACGGTTGGGCTCGCCACCGAGCAGTCCCTGTACAACCTCACCGAGCGAACGCTCGAGCTCGAGGTGATCCCGGCCGTCCAGGAGTACGGGATGGGATTGATCGCCTGGAGTCCCCTCGCGGGTGGACTGCTGGCGGGGGCGCTCAAGAAGGTCGACGAGGGCCGCCGGTCTTCCGAGTATCTGCAGGACGAGATCGACAAGGACCGCGACCGGCTCGACCGCTGGGAGAAGATCTGCGCCGACCTGGGCGCGCGGCCGGCGGATGTCGCGCTCGCGTGGCTCCTGCACCAACCGGCGGTCACGGCGCCCATCATCGGACCCAGGACCGAGGAGCAGCTCGAGGGGTCGTTCCGCGCGCTCGAGGTCCATCTGGACGAGGAGGTCCTCCGGAAGCTCGACCAGATCTTCCCGGGCCCCGGTGGGCCGGCGCCCGAGGCGTACGCCTGGTGACGACGGGGTCCAGTCCGACACCGGCATCCGCACCATCTCCGGTTCGACCTGCCGAACCGCATCAGCGCATCACGCTCCTCGAGATCCTCGGCTACTGCGGGATCTCGGCCGGCCTTTTCGGCACTTTCGCGGTGCTCGACGAGGCCGGCGGCGATGCCGAGACCACGGTGATGGTCACGTCGCTCCTCCTCGCCGGGGTCTTCCTCCTCGCTGGCGCGCTGATCGATGTGGATGCGCCCGATCGACTCGCGCGCATGCGCAGCGCGTGCTGGTTCGCCTCGGTCGTGGGGTTCGGATCCTTCGTCGGCTTCGCCCTGGAGCCCAACGACAGAGGGGGCTTCGCGTTCCTCTTTGCGCTGTCGGCGATCTACGCACTGGTGCTATGGGCCCTCTCGCCGCGTCTCCTTCAGCAGCTGGCCTTCTTCACCCTCGCCTTGAACGCCGTCGCCGTCCTGGTCGGGTTCCCCAACCTCGGGGCGTTCCTGTTCGGGCCTCCGGATCTCACCGCCTTCGCGTTGGTGTACTGGGTCGGCGGAGGAACCTGGTTCGCGCTCGGCTACCTTGACCTCGTGCGGCCCCCCCGCACCGCGATGGTGCTCGGCATCGTGTTCGGCCTGGAGGGGCTCCTGGCGCTTTCGCCGGAAGCGCCGGAAGCAGCCGCACTCCTGATCCTGGCGAGCTCGGCTGTCTGCCTGTTCCTCGGGGGAGCCAGGGGGGACCGAGCCGTGACCGGTCTCGCTGTCGTGGGTCTCGTGATCGGGAGCTTCGGTCTCTTGACTGCGCTGGACCTGGTGGGGACCGGCCCCGGCCTCGTCACGATCGTCATCGGCGTCGTCTTGCTGGGAGTCGCGGTATGGACCGCGAGGAGCATCGGACCGGTCGGAGCAAGGCCCTCGTTCGGTGCGATCAGCTCGCCGTTCGGGCGTCCCAAACAGAGCACTCGGCCGGAGCCGCCCACTCCGCCTCCGCCCGACGGGACCGCTCTCTAACCAGCTCTCTCGCCGCCGACGGCGTTCATGATCTCCCTGGCCGCTTCGAGGACGGCGGGCGCGTAGCGCTTCGCGGAGATCCGACCCACACGCTGCTCCGGTCCAGAGAGTGAGACGACGGCCAGGAGCGCTCCTTGCGGCTCATGCACCGGCGCGCTGACCGAGCCCACGCCGGGTTCTCGCTCGCCCGCGCTCGATGCCCATCCCCGCCGCCGCGCCGTGACGAGCTGACGCTCCAAGCGCTCGCCGATGGGTGTCGCCGTCGTGAACCGATCCGCGGTCGCGAGGAGCTCGGCGGTGAGCGCGGGGGGGCCGAAAGCGAGGAACACCTTGCCGGCCGACCCAGCGGTGAGCGGCAGCTCGGCGCCGATCTCGACGATCGTCCGGAGTTCGCTGCGTGATTCCGCCGCGGCGATGCACACGCGTCGGTGATGATCCCGAACGAACAGTTGCGCACTCTCGCCGGTGGTTCGCGCCAACCGCTCGAGGATGGGTTGTGCGAGGTCCCGGAGGGGCAGTTCGCGCATGGCCGTCGCCGCCAGGCCGAGGAGCCTGGGTCCGAAACGGTAGCCCTGTCCGCCGACGGAGGTCACGAGCCCGTGGGATTCCATCGCCTTGAGGAGACGATGAGCGGTCGGACGGGCGAGCCCGGTGAGCCGAGCGACCTCAGCAGGGCTCCGCGCACGTCCCTCGATCGCCCGCAGGATGGCCATCGCTCGATCGAGCACGCCCACCGGCGTCCGAGGGGTCTCTGGTAGGGTCATGTCCGGATAATGGTACTGACGTCCACATAGTGGAACAAGCCTCCGGGACGAGGAGCACGATTCCGGACATGTCCAACCCGCAGACGCTCGCCGAGAAGGTCTGGGAACGCCACGTCGTGCATCGCGCGGTAGGCGAGCCGGATCTCCTCTACGTCGATCTCCATCTCGTCCATGAGGTGACGAGCCCGCAGGCGTTCGAGGCCCTCCGGCTCGCCGGCCGGAGCGTGCGCCGTCCGGACCTCACGGTTGCCACGATGGATCACAACGTCCCGACGACCGAGGGTCCCGTGACCGATGCGACGAGCGCCCGGCAGATGGAGGCCCTCGCGAAGAACGCGAAGGAGTTCGACATCACGATCTACCCCTGGGGCTCCGCAGGCCAAGGCATCGTCCACGTGATCGGCCCCGAGATGGGCTACACGCAGCCCGGCCTCACGATCGTCTGCGGCGATTCGCACACCTCGACCCACGGCGCCTTCGGGGCGCTCGCGTTCGGGATCGGCACGAGCGAGGTCGAGCATGTCCTCGCGACGCAGACGCTCCCGCAGACGCCGGCGAGGACGATGGCGATCGACGTCGAAGGGACCCTCCCGGCAGGGTGTAGCGCCAAGGACGTGATCCTCGGGATCATCAATCGCATCGGCACCGGAGGCGGCGTCGGGCACGTGCTCGAGTACCGCGGCTCCGCGATCCGCGCTCTCTCGATGGAAGGACGGATGACGATCTGCAACATGTCGATCGAGGCGGGCGCGCGCGCGGGCATGGTGGCGCCTGACGACACCACGTTCGCGTACCTCGAAGGGCGGCCGCACGCACCTTCAGGAGCCGACTGGGAGCGGGCGCTCGAGGACTGGCGGTCGCTGCCGACCGACCCCGGAGCCGGCTTCGACGCCGCGATCACGATCGACGCGGCCGCCCTCCGGCCGTACGTTTCGTGGGGCACGAACCCCGCCCAGTCGGTCACGATCGACGACGCCGTCCCCGAGCCGGGTTCGTTCGGGGATGACGCGAAGCGCGACGCCGCGCGCCGCGCGCTCGCGTACATGGCGCTCGAGGCAGGCACGCGGATCCGCGACATCCGGCCGAACACGGTCTTCATCGGCTCGTGTACGAACTCGAGGATCGAGGACCTGCGGGTGGCGGCGGAGATCGTGGGGGGCCGAAAGGTCGCGGAGGGCCTGCGGGCGCTGGTGGTGCCGGGCTCGGTCGCAGTGAAGATGAAGGCGGAGCAGGAGGGGCTGGACCGGGTCTTCGTCGACGCCGGCTTCGACTGGCGCGGTGCTGGCTGCTCGATGTGTCTGGGAATGAATCCCGACATCCTGCAGCCGGGTGAGCGGTGCGCCTCCACCTCCAACCGAAATTTCGAGGGCCGACAGGGCAAGGGCGGCCGAACGCACCTGGTCTCGCCCGGGGTGGCCGCCGCCACGGCGATCGCCGGCCACTTCACGACGCCTGAGGACCTCTAGATGGAGCCTGTCCGCCGCGTTGAGGGCACGGCGGTTCCGCTGGACCGCTCCGACGTGGACACCGACCAGATCGTGCCGGCGCAGTTCCTGAAGCGGATCGAGCGGACCGGCTTCGGGCCGTTCCTCTTCCATGAGTGGCGCAAGGACCCGTCCTTCGTCCTGAACGACGAGCGGTACGCGGGCGCGGTGATCCTCCTCGCGGGCGCCAACTTCGGCGGCGGATCCAGCCGAGAGCACGCACCGTGGGCGCTCGAGGATCATGGGTTCCGCGCGGTGATCGCTCCCAGCTTCGCCGACATCTTCCGCAACAACTGCTGCAAGATCGGACTGCTGCCCGTCGAGCTGCCTCAGGAGTCCGTTCGAGCGCTGATGGATGCGGTCTTGGACGATCCCACGACCCGGATCGCCGTCGATATGGAGGCCCTCACGGTGACGGCGCCCTCGGTCCAGGAAAGCTTCGCCTTCGACGACTTCCGTCGCTGGTGCCTGCTGGAGGGTTACGACGATATCGACCTGACGACGCGGCATATCGAGCAGATCGCTTCCTACGAAGCCGGCCGTCCGTCCTGGCTGCCGACCGCCTAGGGGCAGCTAGTCGCTCGAACGGACCCGGCGGCGAACGGCGTCGGCGGTGTCCGCCGTGAGAGCGGCCAGCGCCTCGGTCCGGTGCGCGACGACGTGCTCGGGGTGGGTGAGCCGAGCGGCCTTCACGGGGAGGGCCGCGAGGTCCCCTTGGAAGCGAGCGCGCATCTCCTCGATCGCAGGGGCGGGCGCGAGACGGCGCCCGGCCCGCATCACGGGCTCCAGCATCGGCTCGTGGTTCGGGCCGGGTGCCGCCTCGTCGCGGAGCCCGATGACGTCGTCCGAAGGCCCGCGCCAGATCTGCTTGCGGCCGGGCGCGCTCGCTTTCGCGGGGGAGAGTTTCAGCACGGGCCTCCCGTCGAATTCCACGAGCTTGTATACGACGTCCACGTACGGCGCGTCGGCGGACACGCCGAGCTGGGTACCGATCCCGAACGCGTCGACGGGCGCTCCGGCTCGCACCAGCTCCGCCACCTCGTGTTCGTCCAGCCCTCCGCTCGCGAAGATCTTCGCCCGTCCGAGCCCCGCGTGGTCGAGGATCCGCCTAGCTTCGCGTGACAGTCGGTCAAGGTCGCCGGAATCGAGCCTCACACCGATCTCTCCGGGGGGATCCACCGCCCGGATCACCTCGATCGCGTTCCGCACACCGTTGAGGGTGTCGTAGGTGTCGACCAGGAACGTGGTCCGGTGGGGGTGATCCTCCGCGAAGGCCCGGAACGCCTCCGTCTCCTCGTCGAAAGCGGTGATGAAGGAGTGCGCCATCGTTCCGGTGACCTGGAGCCCGAACTCGCGGGCGGCGTCGACGTTCGAAGTCGCCTGGAAGCCGACGATCGCGCTCCCTCGGGCCGCGGCCCGTGCCGCCTCGACGCCGTGCGCCCGCCTGAACGCGAAATCGACCAGTTGACGCCCCTCCGCCGCGATCACGTAGCGAGCGGCCTTCGACGTGAGCGTCGTGTGGAGCGTCACCTGGTTGAGCAGCACCGTCTCCACGAGCTGCGCCTCGGCGATCGGGGCCGTGACCTCCATGAGCGGCTCCTTCGCGTGAACGATGCGGCCCTCGGGCACCGCCCACACCTCGCCCCGGAAGCGCACGTCGCGGAAGTCGTCGATCGCCCTCTGATCGAACCCGATCCTCCGGAGGTAGGCGAGGTCCTCCTCCTCGAGGGCGAACGATTCGAGGAACCGCAGGCAATCGTCCAGGCCCGTGGCGACCAGGAAGCCCCGTTGTTTCGGCATGTCCCGCACGTAGAGACTGAACGTCGCCGGGCCGTCCATCCCGCGGCGCAGGTAGCTCGCCGCCATGTTGAGCTCGTAGAGGTCGGTGCTCAGCCCACCGGGCATGCGTCGTAGGCTACAGGCGATGTCGCGCCGCTCCCGTCGCCGGTTCGAGTCGCTCGTGGCCGACGCGCTGGATGAGCTTCCCGGCTGGGTCCAGGGGGCGATGGACAACGTGGCGGTCGTGGTCGAGGATCGACCGCCCGCGGACGACCCCGATCTCCTCGGCCTGTACGAAGGCATCGCCCAGACCGAGCGGGAGAACTACGCCGGGGTGCTCCCCGATCGGATCACGCTGTTCATCGCCACGATCGAGAGCGAGGCCGGCGATGACGATGAGGAGCTCCGAGCTGTCATCGCCGAGACGGTGGTGCACGAGGTCGCTCACCATTTCGGGATCTCGGACGAACGCCTCGAGGCCTTGGGGTGGGACTGACCTCGGACGACGAGCGGGACGACGAGCGTTTCATGCGGCTCGCGTTGGAAGAAGCCAAGCGATGTCTCGATCACGGCGACGTTCCGATCGGCGCCGTGGTGACGCGGGATGGCCAGATCCTGGCAGCCGCCGGGAACGAGCGGGAGGTCGCCGGCGATCCGACCGCCCACGCGGAGATCCTGGCGCTGCGCGCCGCTGCCTCGGGTCTCGGCACTTGGCATCTCGAAGGGTGCACGCTGTACGTGACCCTGGAGCCGTGTGCGATGTGCGCCGGCGCCGCGGTGTTGTCGAGGCTGGACCGGGTCGTCTTCGGAGCCACGGATCCGAAAGCCGGCTTCGCGGGATCGCTGGGGAACCTCGTGCAGGATCCCCGGCTGAATCACACGGTGTCCCTGACGGAAGGAGTGCTCGCGGAGGAATGCGGGGACCTGCTGCGTGCCTTCTTCCGGGAGCGGCGCTAGCGGGCGAGCCGCTCACGGATCGCGTCGTCGATCCTGAGGGCGACCTCCGCCATCTCGCGCCGCATCGCTGCGAATGAGGCCGGGCTCATGACGGCCAAGGTAGTCGGCGTCGTCGTCACGACCGACGCGGTCCGCCGTCCGTGCTCGATCAAGGCGATCTCACCGAAGAAATCACCGGGACCCAGCGTGGCGAGGCGCTTCTCGTCGTGGAGAACCTCGACCTCGCCGTCGACGATCACGAAGAACTCGTGTGGCAGCCGGCCCTCGTCGAGCAGATGCTTGCCCTCGGGCAGGTCGACGGTGTCCGCCCAGCGCGCGACCTTCTCGCGCTCCTTCGGAGAGAGGCCGGCGAACAGCGGCACCTTTTCCAGGTTCTTGACGTCCACGCTCGAGGATCCTCGCACGATCCATCCGTCGCGCCAATCCGGGCCCGCTAGACTCGTCGACGGAGGCGTGCCGGAGTGGACGAACGGGACCGCCTCGAAAGCGGTTAGGGGCCTAATCCGCCCCTCGCGTGTTCGAATCACGCCGCCTCCGCCAAACCTGCCTCCTACGGCGGGTCTGTCGGTCACGAGGAGAACATCTCCATGACCACCGGGAGAACGACGGGGAAGAGGCCGGCCGAGGGGCAAGATGGCCAGGTTGACGCGGTGGCTGGTGGACGGCATGAACGTGATCGGCTCGCGCCCTGACCGGTGGTGGAACGATCCCGACAGCGCGGTTCGACGGATGATCGACGAGCTCGACCGATACGCGAAGGAAACCGGCGAGGAGGTCACGGTCGTGTTCGACCGGCAGCCTCGGGACGTGTCGCCCGGCATCCATGGCGCGATCACGGTTGCCTTCGCGTCGCGACGAGGCCGCAACGCCGCCGATCACGAGATCGCGGAGATGGTGGCGGACGATGAGTCGCCGGCCACGCTCAAGGTCGTAACGTCCGACAGAGACCTGGCCGATCGAGTGCGGCAGCGAGGCGCGCGAGTCGCGTCGTCGGGGTCGTTCCGTCGCCGCTTAGATGAGACCCTCGGGAACGGGCTGTGACCGCGGATTGCCTGCACCGTCGAGGTTGAGCGCTTCACCGCCAGGATCGCGGGACGGCAAGAGGTCACGCCTCTCTCCCTGCGGTGCACAAGCGCCTTCCGACGGGAGGACGGCCGCTGGAGGCTTGTGGGCCGCCACGCGGACCCGATCACTGTGACGCGGCCACCAGATCCGGTGATCGAGACGTAGACGGCCGTCAGCGCGGGTTCGGGCGATCGAGGTTCCAGTGCTGAACGACGGAGCAGATCCAGTGATGGCTCTCGCCCGGCGCCAGGGTGAACAACCCGGTCGCACGCTGCCCACCCTCGTGGTCGCTGTAGAGGAGCTCGACCATGAAGAGGGTGCGCCCCTCGATGTGCTCGCGGAGCCACCCGTGATCCGGATCCGAGGCATCCCGGATTGCCGCTTGCCAGAATCCGACGTTGCCCGCGGGCACGTAGAGGTCGCGGAGTTGCGGTCGGAACGTCTCCAGGATCTGACGGCTCCGTCATGAGCTCGGTCTGCCTGGGCCTGACCTGCCATCCCTGCAGGACCGCGGTGCCGTTGCCTACGTTGCGCAGGGACATCGCGAGGTAGGCGTTCCCATCCACCAGTTCGACCGAGCCCCGACCCCCTTCCACGTGCGCCCAGTGCTCGTCGCCCCACATCAGCTTCTCGGGTGGGTCATCCAGACGCGAGGGCATGACCAGCGGCCGCTGACCCATCAGGAACGCCTGCTCGGCGACCCTTGCAGCCCGGTTGGCGGAGCGGACCGAGGCGAACGTGGCGGCCGCGAGCACCAGCGTGCCGCTCGCCGTCGCGAGCGCCGAGATCGTGACCCAGTCCCAGTCCGCCATGGGTGGCGCCAGCGTACGCGAGTCGCGTGTTGCGGTACCCACAGCCAAACGATCGACGCAACGTCATCGCCTCAGGACGTGCATGCCCCCTCGGTAAACTCGTCCCGGTGGCCTGCCCGAGCGGCCGAAGGGACACGCCTGGAAAGCGTGTAGGGGGGTTGACTCCCTCGAGGGTTCGAATCCCTCGGCCACCGCTTGCCGCTCCCGCTCACGTCGGCTCGATCCAGCCGGGGCACGGCTCGCCGTCCACGGGTGACGGCAGCGCGTCGAGTCCTTCGAGGCGGGAGCGCACATCCTCGAAGTCCTCGAAAGGGAAGAACGGGATCGACTCCCGGCGACAATGCTCGGCGAGTCCGTCCTTGGCGAAGGTGACGTCGGCGTATCGAGCGCCGAACCGGTCGCTGACGCCGTCCCCGACGAACGCCACCGTCCTGCGGGCGTCCCGCGCCCGTTCCACGGCCTGCTTCTTGCACGTCCCGCAGCCGATACAGATCGGATGCGCCGCGCCGAAGACGAGATCCCCTCGGTCCCACTCGTTGGTGACGACGGGGAGGTGGCCGAGCCCGGCCGCTGCCAGCAGCGGCCGGACGTGGAGCCCGAAGCCGTCTGAGACCACGGTGAGCGGCAGACCCTCTGCCGCCAGCCAGGCGGCGAACGGCGCGAACGTGGGATCGAGCGGGCAGTGCTCCAGGGCGAACGCGATCAAGTCTCGGTCGTTGGCGCGGAGCGAGGCAGCCTCCGCGACGAGGACGTCGCGGAGGCCGACCTCGCCCGCGTCGAACGCCCGATCGAGTTCGGCGAGCGGCCCTCTCCGCGACGGGTCGACGCCGAACCGTTCCAGCAGGTCCACGCCGACGTCGTGCAGGCACGCGGTCCCGTCGAAGTCCACGATCACGGCACCGACCGACAGCATCGCGGCAGGGTAGTGGGAGCATGCCCGGATGGACCTCGCCGATCGGATCGTCGCTGCCGGCCTGGAGGGCGAGCGCGTTCGGGCGGAGGTCGTCGAAGGCGGCGAGGTCGTCGAGGTGGACGGACTCCTCGGTCGCTTTCTCCAACCTTCCGGCGCCCGAGTTGAACGGCACGCGGGTGGTCCGTGAGTCCGGACGACCCGTCGGCCGCCCTGGACGCAGCCCGCGCGGTTTTCCGTTCCCGTGGCCATCCTTTCTTCGGTATCGAGATCGAGGTCGGCCGGCATCCGGCCATCGAAGCCGCTGTCCACTCGGCGGGACTCCGGAGGGTCGAGGCGTGGCCGGCGATGGCCGCCCCGATCTCCCTCCTCCCCGCCGAGCGCGCAACGGCGGATGTGGAGATCCGGCACGTGCGGGAGGAGCATGAGCTCGACGCGGTGCGCGTCGTGGAGGTAGCGGCGTTCGAGACACCGCCGGAGATCGCGGAGCGGTTCGTGGGGCGGAAGATGCTGGACGACGAACGGGTGCGGATGTTCACGGCGTGGATCGACGGCGAACCGGTCGGCGAGGCCTCCGCCTATCTGCTCGATGACACAGTCGGGATCTTCGGCGTGGGAGTCGTTGAGTCGGCACGGCGCAGGGGGATCGGCGCGGCGCTCACCCTCCGGGCCGCGCGGGCGTTCGACGACCGAACCGATCTCGCGTGGCTGCAGCCTTCCGACATGGCTCGGCGGATGTACGAGGGCCTGGGCTTCTTCCGAGTGTCGGACTGGGAGGTCTGGGCAACGCGCAGATGAAAGGGCGGGCGGCCCTTCGGGCCGCCCGCCACACGGCACGGCGTGTCGTTTATGCGGCGCCGTCGACGATGCGCCGATCTCCAACCGGTTCGTCGAGCTGTACGACGACCTTCTTGAGGAGCGCGATCTCGATGCAGGCGACGTCGCCGGCACTTGCGTCGTGCCCTTCGAAGAGCGTGACCCTGATCGCGCCCGGGCCTTCGTCGATGTCGACGTGGTCCAGGACGTAGCAGGGCTCGACGCCGCTCCAGAAGAAGATCGTGAGGGTCCGGTCGTCGTCACCGACGACCACCTTGTCGAAGGTCCTCGGGGAGACTCCGGACATCCCCGGCGTCGGCTCCACCTTCTGCCCGCCCTCGTAGGGGTCCACGATCTTCGGATCCTCGTCGCCCGGGCAAGGTGTGTAGCTGACACTCGCGTCCGGTCCGGTGCCGCTCACCTTCTCGCCGCACTCGCCGGGATCGACCACGACAGGATCGTCGATCGTGTCGTTGCATCCGTCCGAGCCCGGGCTTCCACTCACGCTCTCGAGGTTCTCCTCCGGCGGCGCGACGCAGATCCCCGCGAACCCGTCTCCGCCGCCACCGTTTCCTGGTTCGGATCCTGGCGCCGGCTGGGAGCTTGCGCCGACGTACTGTGCGCCGGCGATCCCGGCGACCAACAGTGCCGCGATCGAAAGGAACAAGGCCATCCGGGCCCGTGTGGTGATCGCCATCGTGTCCTCCTGCATGGGAAGGGAGCGGGCGGGAGCGCCCCACTCGTTCGGCTGAACGGGGGTTGGACGACCACCGGCCGAGCGAGGTTCCCCGCTCGCGAGGCATCATGCGCTCAGCGGTCGGGAAGGGGGAGCTATGAGCGCCATCCATCGGATCACCCCTGCGGAGCGTGTGGAAGTCCATCCGACGAGGGGGATCGTGCGGGAGCAGGCTGTGAAGACCGACCGCATGTGGTCGGGCTTCGTGCGGACGGACCCTGGGATGGTGTCCGGCTGGCATCATCACGGCGAGTACGACACGACGATCTACGTTCTGAGTGGTGCCCTTCGCATGGAGTTCGGCTCCCACGGTGAAGAGACCTTCCAGGCCGGCCCGGGGGACTTCGTCTTCGTCGGGAAGCGCGTCGTACACCGGGAAAGCGATCCCTCCACGGAAGGGGCGACGCTCGTCGTGGTCCGTGGAGGGGAGGGCGAGCCGGTCGTCAACGTCGACGGCCCCGGATAGGAGCGGGATAGCTCGTCGGTTACCCCACGTATACTCGCCAGCGTGACCGTGCTAGGCGGGGAGCTAGCGGTGCCCTGTACCCGCGATCCGCTTCAGCGGGGCTGAATCCCCGCCCGAGGCTCGCGAGGTCCGGAGCGCCTCGGCACGGAGCGTTGAAGGTCGGGTCCCACGCGACGCCGGAACGCGAACCGGGTCAGGTCCGGAAGGAAGCAGCCCTAAGCGTGAACCGGCGGGTGCCGTGGGCCAGCCCGACTGGAGCTCCGCTGTCGGGTAGCGGCCGAGTCTCGCGGCGTCGACGGCGGGTGCACGGTCACACCTTTGTGTAGGAGGAGATGTGGCGGAGGATAGGCAGCACCAAGCGCTCTACCGACGGTACCGGCCGCAGACGCCGGCCGAGGTCCTCGGTCAGGACCATGTGGTGCGCGCGCTCACAGGTGCCATCCGGGACGGTCGACTGCACCACGCCTTCCTTTTCTGCGGGCCGCGCGGAACCGGCAAGACCTCCACCGCGCGGATCTTGGCCAAGATGGTCAATTGCGCTACCGGACCGACCGCCGAGCCGTGCGGGGGTTGCGACCAGTGCGTGGCTATCCGCGAGGGGACGCACCTCGACGTCGTGGAGATCGATGCCGCCTCCCATGGCGGGGTGGAGGACGCGCGGGAGCTTCGGGAGAAGGCGCCCACGGCACCGGTGCAGGGGCGCGAGAAGGTCTACATCATCGATGAGGCGCAGCGCCTGTCCCGCGAGGCGTTCGACGCCCTGCTGAAGGTGTTCGAAGAGCCGCCGCCCGGCGTCCGCTTCGTCCTTGCGACGACCGAGCCGCACAAGATGCCGGCCACGATCGTCGGCCGCTGTCAGCGCTTCGATTTCCGCAGGCACACCATGGAGGGGCTCTCGGAGCTTCTGCAGAAGGTGGCGGCGTCCGAGGGCGTGACGTTGGACGACTCGGCCGCGCACGCGATCGCACGCCACGCCGAGGGCTCCGCGCGTGACGCGCTCTCGCTCTTGGATCAGGCCGGCGTGCTCGGCGGGCAGAAGGTGGACGATGCCGCGATCCAGGCGCTGCTGGGAGCACCTCGCAGCGAGGTGCAGGTCGAGCTCGCGGATGCGGTCGCGGTCGGGGACGCGCGGAGTGTGTTCGAGATCGTCAACCGGCTGGTCCAAGACGGGCAGGACCTTCGCAACGTGACCAACGAGACCCTCGCGCACTTCCGAGATCTGCTCCTCGTGAAGACGGCGCCGGGTCAGGAGGACCTCCTCGACATCGCCTCGGACGCATACGAAGGTCTCCGGATCCAGGCGGAGAAGTTCACGGCATCCGAGCTCGCCCGCGTGATCGAGCTGTTGTTGGCGGCGCAGAGCGACATGCGTTGGACCACGTCGCCGCGCCTGTCCTTGGAGCTGGCGCTGGTACGGGCGACCATCCCCGAGACGGATCCCTCGCCCGCGGGGGCGCTGTCGCGGCTGGAGCGCCTCGAGCGCCTCGCCAACCTGGATCCAGGAACCGTGGTTCCCTCGGCCGATGCCGGCGGGGCCGCCTCGATCGGAGACCCAGCGCCGGTTGAAGTGCCGTCTCCGACGCCTCCGGCCTCTCGCGTGCCACCCGCCGGCGCCGAGGTCTCCTCCGAGGCGGCCGCGCCGGCGCCCTCCGGCGCCGAGGTCCCCTCCGAGACGACGCCGCCGGTCCCCGAACCGGCTTCGGATGCGCCGCATGCGGCCAGCGCCGACAGCGTCGACGTCACGATGCTCCGCCGTTCGTGGCCGTCGTTGCTCGATCACCTCAGCCAGGTCGGGCAGCCGGTGCTCCGGGCGCTCCTCGAGAGCGCCACGCCGGCGTCATTCGACGGGGAGACGCTCGAGCTCGCCTTCCCGCCCTCGTTCCGGAACAACCTGCGGCAGGTGTCCAACCGTTCGGACAAGCTCCAGGCGGCCCTCGGCGACCTCTTCGGTATCCGTCCGAGGATCGAGAGTGTGACCCGCGAGGCGCACGCCGGGGCCACGGAGCCGGCGGCGACCGCGTTCGTCGAGGAGGCCGAGGAGCCCAGCGAGGAGGAAGCGCTGAAGCGCCTTAAGGACGTGTTGGGCGCCACCCCCGCCGACGAGCCAGACGATCCAGAGGACTGACGGGTGTACGAGGGACCGATCCAGGAGCTGATCGACCAGCTGGCGCGCCTGCCTGGCGTGGGTCCGAAGTCCGCGCAGCGCCTCGCGTTCTGGATCGTGAAGGCCACGCCCGAGGACGCGAAGCGCCTGGCCGCCGCGATCGTGGAGGCGAAGGACAGGATCTCCTTTTGCCTCGAGTGCGGGAACGTGGCGGAGGGTGATCTCTGCCGGATCTGCAGGGACGAGTCGCGCGACCGGACGTTGCTCTGCGTCGTCGAAGAGCCGAAGGATGCAGCGACCATCGAGAAGGCCGCCCTGCACAAGGGCCGGTATCACATCCTCAACGGCGCGATCAGCCCGCTGGACGGCATCGGTCCCGACGACCTCCGGGTGCAGGAGCTGCTCGACCGCGTCGATCGCGATCACGTCACCGAGGTGATCCTCGCGACGAACCCCAACCTCGAGGGCAACGCGACGGCGATGTACGTGGCCGCATTGTTGAAGCCGCTCGGGATCCGGGTGACGAGGCTCGCGAGCGGCCTCCCGGTGGGCGGTGACCTCGAGTACGCGGACGAGGTCACGCTCTCGCAGGCCATCGAGGGCCGACGCGAGGTCTAGACGATCAGGAGGCGCGACGCCGGCGCACGAACCAGACGGCGACCCACACGAGCGCCCCGAACACGGTGAGCGGGATCAGGTAGCCGAGGCCGACGATCACTGCGCCGACGATCCGAAGGGAACCCTGCACGGCCAGGTCGAACGACGAGCCGAGGTCCGGGTTGTCCACCTCTTCCTGGGGGGCGGCTTCGGGGGCGTTGCGCTCCTGGATCGAGACGCGGAGAGTCGATTCGGCGACCTGGTCATCGATGAACCTGAGTTGGCCCTGGATCTGCTCGATGCGGAGTCGGACGTCGTCCAGCTGGCCTGCCATGCGCAGGATCTCCTCTGTGGTGTCGGCCTGCTGGAACAGATCGAACAGCAACGCCCGCTCTGCTTTGAGGATGCGCAGACGCGCCTGGAAGTCGATGAACTCCGCGGTCACGTCGTCGCCCCGGATCTCCTGGAACTTCACTCGGCTGCCGAGGGCGCGCACGTCGGCGAGAGCTCGATCGAATCTCCCGGCCGGGATGCGGAGGACGAACGCGCCGGACCGTTCGTTCTGTGTCGCCGAGGAGAGGATGAACCCGCCGCGCTGCTCCGATATGAAGGTCAGCTCGCGGACGGCATCGCTGAACGTCCCATCGGGAACCACGATGCCGATCCGCCCGTCCCGCACGATCTTCGACAAGTCCTGCTGCTGGCGTCCTTCGAGGGGATCGAGAGCGCCCGCATCCTCGCCGAGGAATCCGGCCTCGCCGGACCCGGGATCCGTCGCAGGCGCCCGCGATGCCTGCGGCTGGGGGCTCTCGGCGCCTCCACCGTCGCCCGCGACCGCTTTGCCTACCTGGTCGAAGGCCTTCGATCCGGAGGTCAAGATGTCGCCGCCACTCGCGATGAAACCGATCGCACCCGCCACGACCAGGAACGCGGCGGCGACGCCGGCGACTTTCATCCATCTTTGGCCCGGCCGGCGCTGAGCCGGCGACGCCGCCTCCCGCGCACGAGAAGCCTCCCGAACGGCTGCGTCCCCGAGATCGGTCTCGAGCTGGCGGAGGAACTCGAAGTCGGTCTTCATATCTCCTTCTTCGTGGCTGGCTGCAACCCTCGTTCCTGCAGCACGAACGCCAGGCGCCGCAGTCCACGGCTCACCCGCTGCCGAGCGTTGTCCTCCGTGCACGACAGCCGCCGGGCGACCTCCGGGTACGAGAGTTCCTCGATCACCCGGTAGCGCAGGGCATCGCGGTGGTCATCGCGAAGCGTCTCGAGCGCCTCGGTGATCGCCCCGCGGATCGGCTCGAAGTCGACGAGCTCCTCGATCCGCTCGTAGTCGGCCGGCGGGAGCTCTCGCTCCGGCATCCCGAGTCGCCGGCGCGCCGCCCTGTCCACCCGCCCCGAGCGGAAGAAGCGGCCGAGCTGATGCCTCGCGACCCCGTAGATCCATGCCACGCCGTTCGCTCCCGTGTCCCGATAGGTCGTTCTCGAGGCGAAGGCCTGCGCGAACGTCTCGGCGGTAAGCTCGGCCGCCGCCTCCGGGTCGAGCGTGCGCCGAGCGAAGTAGCGGAGGAGCTCCTCAGCGTGTCGCCGGTACAGCTCGGTGAATACGCCGGGCTCTGCTGCCGACGCCATGAGGAGCTCGCTATCGCTGCGCTCGTCCTCCACCCCGTCTCCGATGTGGGTTCACCCGTACCATGCCTCGAACCGAGCAGGTGTGACAGGGGGTAGACGCGGTTGGCGAAGGACTCGTTCCCACGACAGAAGGCGCGAACGCGAGGGTTCACGCTCGGCGCGCCCCGGAGCTTCCGGGTCGCCGACGACGGCTCCCGAGTGGCGTTCATCCGCTCGCGGGCCGGGAACGATCCTGCGGGCTGCCTGTGGGTGCTCGATCTTGCCGCCGGGCAGGAGCGCTCGATCTTCGACCCGTCCGCCCCCGGCGAGGAGCACCTCACCCAGGAAGAGCGGGATCGGCGAGAGCGGATGCGAGA
This sequence comes from uncultured Actinomycetota bacterium, assembly GCA_963778505.1. Lineage (GTDB taxonomy): Bacteria > Actinomycetota > UBA4738 > UBA4738 > HRBIN12 > JAJNBA01. The sequence continues at coordinate 600,139 of CAVZUH010000002.1, forward strand.
GCAGCTCACCGGGGTCACGACCTACGATGCCGACCCGGCGCTCACGCTCGCCACGTTCGTCGTCGGCGGGCGAGTCCACGTCGCCGATCTCGTCGAAGGCGGCGCTCGGCCGCTGGATGGTGCGATCGACGGCGCGTTCGACGCGCGGCTCGATCCGACCGGACGCCGCGTGGCCTACGTCGTGGACGGGACCCTTCACGTGCAGGAGCTTCCCCTGCACGATCGGGCCGGCGGGTCGAGCCGCGTCCTGGCGCACGACGACGATCCCGACATCCATTGGGGTCTCGCGGAGTTCGTCGTCTCCGAGGAGCTGGAGCGGCATCGGGGGTATTGGTGGTCACCCGACGGCGAGCGGATCGTCGCGGCTCGCGTCGACGAGCACCCGGTCCTCATCTGGTACATCGCCTCGCCGGTGGATCCGGAGGCAGCGCCGCGCCCCGTCCGCTACCCGCAGGCGGGGACGGAGAACGCGGACGTGTCGCTTTCCGTGCTGGGGCTCGACGGATCCCGCGTCGACATCGACTGGGATCGCGAGGCGTTCCCGTACCTCGTCACCGTCACGTGGAACGACCGGTGTCCGCTCACCTTGCTCGTCCTCTCGCGTGACCAGAAGCGCTGGCTCGTCCTCGAAGCCGACCCCGGCTCCGGGAAGACGCAGCTCATCTTCGAGGACGCGGCCGAGCACTGGCAGACGGTCGTCACCGGCGTGCCGGATCGGTTGCGCGACGGCCGGATCGTGTTCGTCGACGAGTCGGAGGACACGCGCCGTCTCACGCTCGACGGCGAGCCCGTCACGCCGCCTGGACTCCAGGTCGCCACCGTATTCGACGTCGGCGACGACGTCCTGTTCTCGGCGAACGAGGACCCCACGGAGCTGCACGTGTGGCGTGGCGCGGGCGGCGAGGTGACGGAGATCCCCGAACGCCTCACGACCGAGCCCGGAGTGCACCTCGCCGCCCGCGCCGGCGACGTCACCGTGCTCGTCTCGGAGCTACTGGATCCATCGCTTCGGCGAGTCCGCGTTCTCCGCGCCGGCGAGCCGGTCGCGGAGATCCGCTCACTCGCCGAAGATCCCGTCATCGAATCTCGGCCGACGTTCGGCGTCGTCGGCGATCGGGACATCCGCGTCGCGCTGTTCACACCGGAAGGTGCCGAACCCGATGCGCCGCTCCCGGTGATCGTGGATCCGTACGGCGGCCCCCACTTCTCCCGGGTGATCAAGGCGCATCGGGCGCTGCTCGAGCCGCAGTGGCTCGCCGATCAGGGATTCGCCATCCTCGTCGCCGACGGGCGGGGCACTCCCGGGCGTGGCATCGCATGGGAGCACGCGATCTACCGGGATCTCGCCGGTCCCGTGCTTGAGGATCAGGTGGACGCGCTTCACGCGGCTGCCGAGCGGTTCGGATTCCTGGACCTGGACAAGGTCGGTATCCGAGGATGGTCGTTCGGTGGTTACCTCGCGGCGATGGCGGTGCTCCGGCGACCGGATGTCTTCCACGCCGCGGTGGCCGGGGCACCCGACACGGACCAGTCGTTGTACGACACCGCCTACACGGAGCGATACCTCGGCCTCCCGCAGGAGGACCCGGACGTCTATCGAAGGAACTCCCTGATCGCCGACGCGCCGAACCTCGTGAGGCCGCTCCTCCTGATCCACGGCCTCGCCGACGACAACGTCTTCGTGGCGAACACGCTCCGGCTCTCTCGAGCGCTCACCGAGGCCGGCCGTCTCCACTCGGTCGTGCCGCTGTCCGGTGTGACGCACATGACGACGCAGGATTCCGTAGCAGAGAACCTGTTGCTGCTGCAGGTCCGGTTCCTTCGGCAGGCGCTCGGCCTCGGCGATCCGTTCGACGGCTGAACGGACCGCCTCGAGCGCACTGCTACGCTCGACCGAGATGCCCATCATCGTGCAGAAGTACGGCGGAACTTCCGTCGACGGCGTCGAGAGACTCCGAGTCGTGGCCGACCGCGTCGTCCGCGCTCGCGAAGCGGGCAACGACGTGATCGTCGTGGTCTCGGCGATGGGGCAGACCACCGACGATCTGGCGCGGATGGCGAAGGACATCGCACCCGACCCGGATCCGCGAGAGATGGACATGCTGCTCACGGCGGGCGAGCGGATCGCGATGGCGTTGCTCGGGATCGCGATCAACGAACGGGGCTGTCGCGCCGCCAGCTACACGGGCTCGCAGGCCGGCATCATCACCGACACCGCGCACGGCCAGGCCAAGATCATCGAGATCCGGCCCAAGCGGATCCTCGAGGCCCTCGATGCCGGGAACGTCGTGATCATCGCGGGATTCCAGGGCTTATCCTCCGCTTACGAGATCACGACACTGGGTCGCGGGGGGTCGGACCTCACCGCGGTCGCGATGTCGGCCGCGGTCGGCGCGGAGGTCTGCGAGATCTATACGGATGTGGGCGGCGTGATGACCGCCGATCCCCGGCTTGTGCCTGATGCCCGTCTGATCGAACGGATCGGCTACGACGACATGCTGGAGCTCGCCGCGGCCGGGGCCAAGGTGCTCCAGTCACGCTCGGTGGAGCTCGCCCGGCGCAGCGGTCTCCGGCTGCACGTGCGCTCCGCCTTCGATGACGAGGCGCCCGGCACCTGGGTGCAGGAGGTCGATGACCGGATGGAAGACGTACTGATCTCGGGGATCGCGCTTGAGACCGACGAGGCGAAGGTGACCTTCGACGGCGTGCCCGACGAGCCCGGCGTCGCCGCCATGCTGTTCAAGGGGGTGGCGAGCGTGGGCGTGAGCGTGGACATGATCGTGCAGAACGTCTCGCACGAGGGAGCCACCGACCTGTCCTTCACCGCCCCGATCGCCGATGTCGCGAGCCTCGAGGCAGCCGTCGGCGGGATCGCGCGAGAGGTGGGGGCGCGGAGTTGGTCGGTCGATGACGGCGTCGCGAAGGTGTCGCTGGTGGGGGCAGGGATGAAGAGCCAGCCCGGCGTCGCGGCCGATATGTTCGATGCGCTCGCAGCCGAAGGGATCAACATCGAGATGATCTCCACTTCCCCGATCCGGATCTCGTGCGTCGTGCGCAAGGCGGATGCGGAGCGTGCGCTCAGGGTGGTCCACGCACGCTTCGGACTAGACGTTCCGGCCCAGATGTCCGATAACTAGAGGCATGGACCCGTACGCGTCGCTGCCTCCTCCGCCCCCCGGGGCTCATACCGACGTCGAGGAGGCCGCACCCGAAGGCCCGACGCGTTCCGCAGGCAGGGCGATCGTGGTCGTGGCAGGGCTCGTCATCGCACTCACGGGGCTAGTCGCTGCGGGGGTCTGGTGGCTCAGCGGGCCGGGAGTGTGCGAGGCCAGCACCGTGGAGTCCGCTCGGTTCGGCTACTGCGTCGCGGCACCCGGTTGGCAGTTCACGAACGAAGCCACCCAGACCGAGCTCCCGTACGACGAGCTCATCAAGCCGGCGGACGCTTCCACCGTTCGGATCGTCGCGATCCAGCTCCAGTCCGGACAGGGCCTGGACGAAGTCGTGCAGGCGGCACGCGATGTCGCGACACAAGACGGAGTCGAGGTCGGTGATGTCGTCGAACGGCACGTCGCGGGAGTGCCGGCCGCCCAGTGGGATCTCGTCCTCGACGCCGGGCAGGTCGATCAGCAGGTCCGCGAGATCGTGTTCGTCCGTGGCGACGCGGCGTGGCACGTCCAGCTGTTGGCCGATGCGGAGGGCTTCGACGTTCGCGCGGAGGAGTTCGACGACATCCTCGGCACCTGGACGTTCCGCTAGTCCTGAAGCGCTGGGATGCGTTCCGCCGGTAGGGTGGATCCATGGGTCTGAAGGTTGCCGTCGTGGGTGCCACGGGCGCGGTGGGCACCGAGATGCTGCGCATCCTGGAGGCCCGCGCCTTCCCCGTCGACGAGCTGGTGCCGTTCGCCTCGCCCCGGTCCGCGGGCCTGGCGATCTCGTTCGGAGGCCGAGACCTCACGCTGCAGGAGCTCTCGGTCGAGGCGCTCCGCGACGTCGATCTCTCCCTCTCTGCCGCCGGCGCATCGGTCGCGCGAGGCTTCGTGCGGGAGGCCGCGAACGCTGGGACCGTGTGCATCGACAAGTCATCTGCGTTCCGGATGGACCCGGATGTGCCGCTCGTGGTGCCCGAGGTGAATCCGGAAGCGTTGGACGGATCACCCCGGATCATCGCGGTGCCCAACTGCACCACGATCGTCGCCATGATGGCGCTCGCTCCATTGCATCGGGCGGCTGGTCTTCGTTCGATCGTGCTGTCGTCGTATCAAGCGGTGTCGGGCGCGGGGCGTGACGGAACGCGCGAGCTCGCCGAACAGATCGAGAAGCTGCACGATCGGGTCGACGAGCTCGGTCGTCCGGACCTCGACGCCCTGCCGGCCGGCGACGTGTTCGGCAAGACGATGGCGTTCAACGTCCTTCCGAAGATCGATGCGTTCGCCGACGACGGTTCCACCGGCGAAGAGATCAAGACGGTCCAGGAATCGAGGAAGATCCTGGGCATCCCGGACCTCGACGTGGCGGCGACCTGCGCGCGCGTCCCGGTGCCGGTCGGTCATTCCGTGTCGCTCCTGGCGCGGTTCTCGCGTGCGATCGCACCCGAGGAGGCGCGTGCGCTACTCGAAGGCGCCGCCGGTGTGGAGCTCCGCGATGACCCGGAGAACGGCGTGTATCCATCGCCGCTCGAGGCCGCGGGCCGCGACGAGGTGCTGGTCGGTCGCATCCGGCAGGTGCCGGACCACAACGACTCCCTGCTGCTCTTCGCGTGTGGTGACAATCTCCGGAAGGGTGCGGCTCTGAACGGGATCCAGATCGCGGAGCGGCTGTTCTCCACCACCTGACCACCCCTCTTGGGCTCGCACATCCACGGTAGTCTGCTCGCCTGGGTACGCAGGCATAAGCGTTGTCTTCTCCGGCATGTGGAAAACGGCGAATCGACGCTCGAAGGAACGGAGAGGGAACCTTTGGGGTTTCCCTCCCGGATAGGCTAAAGACCTGATGCATGGCTGAGCACTTCCTGTTATCGTCTGCCGCACTGCGACTTTTGCCGTGGCCCATCTGGGGGTATGGGGACCCCTGGATGGGGGACAGACCCTCTGGTCAAGGTCCGCGACCGCACCCCCGTTGGCGATTCGGGCCGGAGCTGAGATGGCGAACCCCGCAACCAAGAAGGCATGGGCAGGATCCTGGATCAAGGTCGGGACCGATCTGGCGATCTGGACCGTAGCCTGCATCTTGGCCTTCCCGCTCCGGGCCCCATTCGGATGGATCGAGCTGATCCCCGTGATGGGGGGGTATGCACTGGTCGGCGTCCTCATCAAGCTTCCATTGATCCTGAGATTCCGACTTCATCGGCCGGTCTGGCGGCACGTGACGGTCGAGGATGCACGGGGACTTGCGCTCGTCGTGGCGGTGGGCTCGGGGGCGCTGTTCGTGATCGGCCTCGCGTGGCATCGAGCGGGGATCCCCTTCCCTCGAACGGTTCCCATCATCGAGGGCGTATTGGCGTTGCTCGGCATGGCTGGCGTACGCATCTCGGCCCGCATGTGGGAGGCTCGGAAGGACCGGGCTCGGGCTCCGGCCTTTGAGGGAACCCCCCGGAGGGTCCTCCTCGTCGGGGCGGGCGAGGCGGGCACTCACATCGGCTGGGAGATCCGGCGTCGGCCCGCATCAGGTCTCGTCGCCGTGGGGTTCCTAGACGACTACGCAGCTCATGCGCACCGCAGTGTTGCCGGGACTCAGATACTGGGTCGGATCGAAGACCTCCCTCGTGTGGTCCGTGAACACCGGATCGATGAGGTCTTCATCACGATGCCTTCGGCGGGTGGGCGAGAGACACGAAGGATCGCCGAACTCGCGAGGAGCGCAAGAGTCGATTGTCGGATCCTTCCGGCTATCACCCAGGTTCTGTCGGGAGATGCGACGCTTGCTGGTGTCCGCCCGGTGCAGGTCGAGGATCTCCTGCGACGGGAGCCGATCGTGCTCGAGCTGCCGGCCTCCTACATCGACGGCCGCACCATCTTGGTGACGGGTGCCGGCGGATCGATCGGCTCGGAGCTCGTCCGACAGACAGCGCTCCTCGAGCCAGCCAACATCATCCTTTTCGGTCACGGCGAGACCGCGCTCCACCGGATCCATGAGGAACTTCTCTTCTCGTTGCCCGAACAGCGCACCACCGTTGTCATCGGGGATGTGCGAGACCGGGCGAAGATCGATCACGTCATGCGCACGTTCCAACCTTCGGTCGTCTTCCACGCGGCTGCACACAAGCATGTCCCCCTCATGGAAGCTGATCCGGATGAGGCCGTGCTCAACAATGTCGGCGGAACGAGGAACCTCGCGTCGGCAGCGCTTGAAGCGGGAGTCGAACGCTTCGTGAATGTCTCGACGGACAAGGCGGTGCGACCCACGTCGATGCTTGGAGCCACCAAGTCGCTCGCCGAGCTGGTCGTTCGCACCGTCGCGGACGAAGCCGATGAGAGCCAAAGCTTCGTATCGGTGCGGTTCGGCAACGTCCTCGGGAGCAGGGGGTCAGTCGTGGAAGCGTTCCAGGAGCAGATCCGACGGGGAGGCCCGGTTCGGCTCACCGACCCCGAGATGTCCCGCTACTTCATGACGATCCGGGAAGCCAGTCAACTCGTCGTCCAGTCGGGGGCACTTGGGGGGAACGGGGCGGTGTTCGTGCTCGATATGGGTTCTCCCGTTCGGATCGTGGATCTGGCCCGAGACATGATCCAACTCGCCGGGATGGACGAAGACGAGATCCAGATCGTCTTCACGGGGAAACGGCCTGGAGAGAAACTCCACGAGGAGCTGTTCGGGGATGAAGAACAGCTTGAGGCCACGGGTTGCTCAGGGATCTCGGTTGCGCACCGCGAGCAGTCGGTCGACAAGTGGACACGGGTCAACATCGATCGGCTTGTCGCAGCGGCGGAACGGCGCGATTGGCCGGAGCTGGATCAGTATCTTGAGATCCTCCTCCCCGGATTTGGGCCGATGGGAACACGCGCCGTCGGTTGTTCCTGAAGAGGTTCTGAGCCGGGGTCCGAAGAGGGACGTTGCCGGCTCTCCAGGAGACGTCATGACGCGATATGGCGAGTACGACCGTGCAGCGATGATCCGGACGGATCGCCACCCATTCGCATTCGACCGGATCAAACGGATCGTCGACGCAGTGGATGCTAGTCGCGCGTTGCTTGGGGTCAAGATCCGGTACGGCGACTTCGTGCTTCACCGTTAGCCGTCAGTATGTCCCGTCGCGAAGGGCAACAGATGGGGTCGGGATCCAGCATCGATAGGAAGTGCGACGATGCGCGTCGTTCAACACACAAGATCGCGCGAGATTCGGCGACGGTCCGTCACCACGGAGTCCACTCACGCGACATCGTCCGGTTCTCGATGACGACCAGATGAACCATCCATCCGTTCATTAGGCAGTCGGAAGGAGCTAAGGTGTTCCCCGCAGTGATTCGCCGACCGCATTCCGTCGCCGGCTCCTTGAGCCTTGTCAGCCCTAGCCGTGACCGAAGTTCCCCAGCTCACGGACGCAGAAGGCTCCGAGGCGAGTCGGCGTACAGATGCGCCGGGCCACCGGCATGAGATGCCAGTCAGGCCAGGCATTCATCCGGAAGGTGGAACGCGAGCCGGTAGCCCATGCCAGTCGTGATTGGTAGGGTTGGCGTTCGGTCGCCATGACTCCGATCAGCAAGGAAACCAAGGGATGAGGTTGAGCCACGACCTGAAGGCGGTGTTGCCTACCGCGGAGGATGTTGCCTTCTACAGAGAGCATGGCTGGTATGTAGCGCCCAAGGTCCTCGAGGACGAAGTTGTCGATCGAGCCGTGTCGGGGGCGGAACGGCACTGGGAGGGTGAACGTGACTGGCCACTTTCCATCTCCGAGGGATTCAAGGATTGGAGACCCGGTGATCCCGACACGATCCGCGTCGGTGAGATCATCGCTCTACAGAACCGTGAGATCAGAGCGCTGGTGGAACAACCGATCATCGGCGCGATCGCGGCACGTTTGGTGGGCACGTCGGAGATTCGGCTTTGGGAAAGCGAGCTGATTCAGAAGCCCCCGCAGACCCGAGACGACACGGCGGCTGTTGGTTGGCACACCGACCGAGCGTACTGGATGACGTGCACCTCGGCCGAGATGCTGACGGCGTGGATCCCATTTCATGACTGCCCGGGGCAGATGGGACCGCTCATGGTCGTTGACGGCAGCCACCGATGGGCGGAACTGGAGCACGATGAGTTGCGAGGGTTCAGGAATACAGACTTTGACAAGATGGAGGAACGTCTATTCAAGGACCACGCAACTGTCCGCAAAGTTCCACTGGCCCTGGAGAAAGGTCAACTCAGCTTCCACAACTCGCTAATCCTTCATGCGAGTGGTTTCAATCACAGCGACCGCCCGAGGCTTTCCCTGGCGCTTCACCTGCAAGATGGCGCCAATCGCTATCGCGAGCACCGCAACGAACGTGGGGAACTCTGGCGTGTCGTTGCCGATCGAATGTGCCGGACGACTCCCGAGGGAAATCCTGACTACAGTGACCCTGCGGTGTGCCCCGTCCTCTGGAGAGATGTGTGATATACGCCCAACGCCACCTCCAGTCGTTCGACACCTCCGACGGCGATCGCTCTCGTCCCCGGGTGGGCATCATCGATATCACCCGAGTGACTCGTCGGCTGGCCCATGGTCAACCTGCCCTACAACGACGCCTGAAGAGCGAAAGACGCGACCGAGCGTCTTAAGCAGGATCATGAGATCGAGCCTTAGGCTCCAATTGTCCACGTACCACACATCCAGTTCGAAACGCTTATCGAAGGGAATGGTCTGGCGACCATTCACCTGCGCCCATCCTGTTATGCCTGGCCTGACATCATGGCGTCGCTCCTGCTCAGGCGAGTAACGCTCGGAGTACTCCATGAGCAGCGGACGGGGGCCGACAAGACTCATGTCCCCCTTGAGGACATTCCAGAGCTCGGGCAACTCGTCGAGGCTCGTTCGCCGAAGGAACCGTCCCACCGGCGTGAGCCGCTCCGGGTCGGTGAGGTAGTAGACTTCGTCGGGGTTGGCCGGAGTCATCGTCCGGATCTTGTACATGGTGAAGGGGTCTCCGCCGAGACCAGGACGAAGTTGTCTGAAAATGACTGGACGGCCCATAGTTACTGCGACCGCCAGGGAGGAAGCACCAATTGCAGGCGAGAGCAAAACCAACCCGATCGATGCTCCGCCGATATCGACGATACGCTTTAGCGCTCGTTCGATATCCCGTGCCATGCTGAGGATTGTAGCTAACCGTCCGTCCGGCCATCCACAGGAGAACTCCCCCGTATGGGTCGCGCTTGCGGTCCATCCCGCTAGGGCTGAACCTCAGAGAACTTCGCGCGCGACCGAATGACGGCCTTACTATCCACTGCTCCTCGCGCCAATGCCTACTCGTTCGCCGATCCGAGAGGCCTATGAAACCCTCGGCGGACGCTACGTTCGAGATCCTCCGCGCCGACCACCCAACCGAACACATCCGCTGGCTCAAGACCTGGGAAGCCTGGCCGGCACGCGAGGTGTTCGCGCACCCTTCCTATGTCGGACTCTTCGGGAAGGGCCGCGATGTCGCAGCAGCGGCAGTCGGCCACGCACAGGGGATGACGATTCTCTACCCGTTTATCATCCGTCCCCTCCAGAACGAACCGTTCTGGGAGAAGAGATGCGGAGACTGTGTCGATCTCGTGAGTCCCTACGGGTACGGCGGCCCTTACTGGTGGGGCGAAGGGGATCGGGCCTTGGCAGCCATCGCGTTCTGGGGCTTGTTCGACGAATGGGCGAGTCGATCCGACGCGGTGTCCGAGTTCGTCCGCTTCGACCTCCATCCGGAGCGGCTGGTCCCGTATCCGGGTATCGTCGAGGTCAAGAGTGCCAACGTGATCCGTTCTCTGGACCTCCTGCCCGAGGACCTGTGGATGGATACGGCCCACAAGGTGCGAAAGAATGTGCAACGTGCGCGCAGGAGTGGCCTCGAAGTCATACGGGACGCACGCGGCGACCGCTTGGAGGATTTCCTGAGGATCTACTGGGGAACCATGGCATCGCGAGGTGCCGATCCCCGGTTCTTGCTCTCTCGGGAGTGGTTCGAGCGACTTATCGATGGGCTGCCTGAGCAGTTCCTGTTCTTCCACGTTCTCCAGGCAAACGCTGTTGTATCGTCGGAACTGGTTCTCGTTTCAGCCGACCTCGTGTACTCCTATCTTGGCGGTACCGATCCATCGTCGTTCGCGGATCGACCGAATGATCTCCTTAAGTACGAGATCATGCTCTCAGCGCGCGAAGAAGGGAAGCGCGCCTTCGTGCTCGGTGGAGGCTTCCGCCCCGACGACGGGATCTTTCATTTCAAGCAGTCCTTCGCCCCTAACGGTGTGGTGCCTTACTCGGTTGGCAAGCGCGTACTCGATCCCGTGCGCTATGGGATTCTGTGCCGGCGCGCATCAGCGGACGGCAACCCGAACCCACCAGATCCACTTTACTTCCCACGGTACCGAGGATGGCAGGCAGGCAGGGATCTCCCATGAGTCGACACATCAAGAACGGTTGGCTCTGTGTTCGCAGCCGACGGTCCCATCCTCCTCGCGCCGCTGAGGGCAGTAGCGTCACCACGCCTCACGAAAGGGCTTCTCTATGAGTCACTCGGGTGCGTCCACTCAGGAGATGATCGGGGCGAAGTCGTCATGGTTGTGGACCTCGACTCCTTCTCCCCGGGAGAGACCCTTGAATCATGAAGGGGTTCGAGGATGACCCGCATCACGATGTCGGCACCCGACATCGATGAGAGCGACGAATCAGCGATCCGTGCAGCGCTGAACTCCGGTGTCCTCGGCCTCGGCCCGTTCGCAGAGGCATTCGAACATCTGGCCGCTAGCGTCGCAGGCGTCACCCATGGGATCGCAGTGAGCTCGGGCACGGCTGGACTGCACCTGATCTCCCACGCGCTCGGACTCGGAAGAGGCGACGAGGTCTTGGTGCCCTCGTTCACGTTCGCAGCCAGCGCCAACGCCTTCATCTACGAGGGTGCCGAGCCAGTGTTCGTCGACATCGAGCCCGACACGTACAACCTGGACCCCGCTGAGCTGACGGCGCGCCGCACACCCCGGACGAAGGCAGCCATGGTGGTCGATGTATTCGGCCATCCGGCCGATTGGGACGCGATCGGCCCTGCTGCGAAGGGGTTGATCCTGATCGATGACTGCTGCGAGGCGATCGGGGCTACGCACCGTGGCAAACCGTTGGGGAGCTTCGGCGCCGGCGGTTGCTTCGCGTTCTACCCGAACAAGCAGATGACCACTGGTGAGGGCGGAATGGTAGTGACCGACGATGACGCCCTTGCCGCTCTCTGCCGGAGTCTCCGCAACCAAGGCCGCGGCGAGATGGGCTCCTGGCTGCAGCACGAACGCCTCGGGTTCAACTATCGGATGGATGAGCTCTCCGCTGCTTTGGGCGCGTCTCAGATCCGTCGCCTGGATACGCTTCTGTCCAAGCGCGCCGGGGTCGCTCAGATGTACTCGGAGCGGCTGGCGGCTCTCGATTGGCTGCGACCCCCGGTGGTCAAGCCACACGTCACGATGAGTTGGTTCGTCTACGTGATCACGTTGTCAGCTGACGTCGACCGCGATTCGATCGTCGAGTCACTAGCCTCCGAGGGTATCCCGACCAGGACGTATTTTCCTCCGCTACACCTTCAGCCGTACATCCGCGAGCGTTACGGCACGCGCGAAGGGATGCTCCCCATCACCGAGGATATCTCCCGCCGTACGCTCGCGTTGCCATTCCACAACACCCTCAAGGAGGAACAGGTCGAGCGTGTCGTCCGGGCCCTCGTCCACACCGTCACATCATGAATGAAGATCTTCCGCCCTCCTCAGCAGGCGCCATGACTGATCACGGTTGGTGCTTCGAGGTCACGAAAGCGCGGCGGCCCGTATGAGTAGCGGTTGAATCGACTCTCTCACGCATCGATCTCCTTGCCAGTGCGCATGATGCCAGTCACCGTAGGGATCTGTCACGAGAGGAAATCCTACCCGTGACGCAGCCCCCGTCTAGACCGTTCCCGGTCCCAGATCGCTGCTTAGGTGCCCGAGCTGGGGAGCCGGATGGGGTAGCGTGGCCCCATGCACACACCTCTCGCCAATCTCGCCCGTCGCCTTCTGCCCGCCCCCCTCGTGGTAGCACTTGTCTACGGTCTTCTCGCAGGAGTCCCTGTCTCGACCGTGAGGGCTAACAGCCGCCTTCAGGGCCCAACAACTCCAGCAAGGCCATTCGCGGTAATCAGCGAGCTCTACGGTGACGCTGGAGTCATAGCAAAGCATCGGATGGCGGACGGTCTGGCTACGGGTTTCGACTTCCACCCTTTGCTTAGCCGCGGTGAGCGATCATTCCTCCGCAGCGCAAGGCCACCGTTCGTATACTTTTCCATTCCCGCGGCGGCACACGTCGCTCGCTGCTATCCGTCGTCCACTGATCCGAAGACTGGGCCTCTTCTCGCCCAGTTCACGCAGCTGCTCGGTCCGAGCGTATGGCGGCTGGGCATGCCTGAGTTCGATCAGGGAGGAGGATGCTGGGCTGCGGGCCGTCCCACCTTCGAGGGTATGTCCGAAGGGCGGGCATACAGAGTCTGGAAGAACTTCTACCTGAACAAGAAGGGACTCGGGCGATTCCTCGAGAAGACTGCCGAGCAGCGCGGCTACCGATGGATGTCGATGTGTGTCTTCGCCTTCTGTCCCCAGTACGCCTACGACATGGGGTCCGACGCTGTCCTCCTGGAGCGAAATATCGACGAGGTCAGCGGCATGACGCCGGGCATCGCGATGATTCGCGGCGCCGCGAGACAGCACGGCGGTAAAGACTGGGGCATCGACATCTCAACCTGGCGGTATTGGAATAGGGGTCCTACCGTCTACGACTCGAGGGGCAAGCTGGTAACCGGGTGGTCGGCAAGCACCTTCAAGCGGAACCTGTACATCGCTTACATGGCGGGTGCGGACTTCGTCCACAACGAGGCGGCTGTGTACTCTACGGGTCGGGGACTCAACCCGCTGGGTCGAACGGTTCAGGCGTTCACCAGATTCGCGACCGTCCGCCACCCCGACCGTGGCACGCCCCATGTTCCCATGGCGTTCATGCAGGATCACTATTCGGGATTCGAGCCGAGATTCGGCCAGTGGATGCAGCGGGCCTACAAGTGGTACTGGTCGACCCCTTACTCGGCGGGAGACAACATGCTTTCGAACTTGCTATCTCTCGCGTACCCGGGTCATGGAACCTGGGGTACGATCGTTCCCCGAGCACCGTGGAAGGTGCTCCATGCAAACGGCAGTGAGAACGTCCCCGCGTCGCAGGCCGCGTATCGCCGTCGGCTCGCCAACGGCGCCGACCCCCGTCCATGGGAGCCGATGGGAAGTAGTCGTTGGGGTGAGTCTTTCGATGTCATCACCAACCACTCGTCAATTGCGGCGATGCAGCAGTACCGCGCGATCGTGCTGAGCACAGACGCGATCCGATCCACACTTCTCAGCAACCTCACCCAGTACGTTCAAGGAGGCGGGATCCTCGTCGTCAACGCGAAGCAGCTACCCACTGACGCGGACGCGTTGACCGGGGTCCACTTCACCGGCGCACGTGGTAGGGCCTCGAGCGCGACTTGGGTGTCCAACGCCAGCACGATCGATGAGGACTCATTCAGATACGCGGTGGCGACACCCACCAGCGCCTCGATACTTGCTCACACCCCTTCGGGCGATCCGATCGTGACAAGCAATGCCTTTGGCTCCGGAACCGTGTATGTCACGACACCCGACTTCCTCGAGGATGCTGCCGGCAAGCGCATCCTCAAGGTGGGGCACCGGCTCATCGACATGATCCAACAAGGGCAAGCGGTCGCGAGCGTAGACGGCCCGCAGATCGAGTACCTGGTGAGCACGGACGGTGGGAGGACGATCGTCACGCTCGTGAACACGGATCGAAGGGGCAACGCATGGACGGGTACGCTCTCTTTCCCGATACCGGGCGGGGCGTACTCGGCAAGCGAGTGGACTCGGGACGTACCGGTGGGTACATCACTGTCGGGCGGTCAGGTTGTGATCAACGCGACCGTGCCCAGATACGGTGTCCGAGTTTATGCGCTCACGGAGGGGTAGATAGGCGCGAGTTCTGTGTAGGAGTCCGGCTATGAGTGTGTGCAAGTTCGAGTCGGCCTCACACGCTCATGCCTCACGGCTCGTCAGTCCTGTCCCTAGAACTCTTGCCTACTGTCGGGAACCAGACCGAGCCAATCGGACAGATCCCTGACACGCCTCGTCCAGGTGTGTTGCTTTAGGATGCGTTGCCGGGCTCGGTCGCCCATGGCTCGTAGACCACTCGGGTCGGACAGCATCTCGGATACCATGCCTGGAATCTCGCCCAAACCTGGGTAGCACTTGATCTCAGAATCAAGATCGAACAGGCTCTCCAGTTCAGCGTTGTAGGTGGTGAGATACGCTGCCCCACACGCAGGGGCCTCAAAATCGCGACCTTTCAAACAGACTTGCGTACTTGAAGCGCCCGTGAATCCGAAGCCCAACACCACCTTGGCCCCGGCGTACACACCCGCGATTTCTCCTACGGGGCCCTTCGGCCAACTCGTGCCGAAACAATGCACATCAGCACCGGCCCGTTGAAGCTGTTCTATGGTTCGACGCCGGGGTCCGTATGCGCTCCCAACGAAGGCAACGTCTACCTCCCTTGCTCCGTCACCGGGACGAAAAACTAGTGGGTCAACTGCTTCGGGAAACCACGTTGCAGCGGCCCCTTTCGCCAGATACCAGCCAACGGCGCGACGGGAATTCGTGAGATGCAAATCGACCGACCCAATCAGTGGCGTTTGCCCATTTGGATAGGGACGACGCTTCGGATTGAAGGCATGCACATCATCCAACCAAAGAAGAGCCACTGGGATGCCGAGGTCACGAATCGCGTTCAGCGTCTTAGGCTCAAATTCAAGGTAGGACCCGTAGAGTAGGGCCAGGTCAATGGACCGCTTTGCATGAACTGATCTTGCGTACTCCAGAAGATCGATCTGGAGGCGGTCACGCCATTCACCGAGACGGGGCCCGACCTGATACGGGACGAACGTATCGGAGTACTTGGCGCCGACGCTTGCAGCAACGGAGTCTGTATGTCCCGATTCGAACAGCCGCTTGTGGCGGGTGACGCTGAAGTACTCGGTCGAGAAGGAACGCGTCAATTCGTCTCCGAACCACGTTCCTCCGAGGGCAGGTCGATCGACGACAAGGAGTCGCAGATGACCTGGCTCATGGCGGGATTTTGCAGCGAGATTCCCCACAAGCTGACGCGACACCTCTTGCCATGCATCCTGATCCGCGCCAAGCAGGCGCTGTGCCTCTTGGTCTCGGCGGAAGGTTGAGCGGTCCTCGAGCCTTCCAAGTACGTGGGTCAGGGGGCCCCGTAGCACCTTAGAATGTGCCACCCATCGAAGTCGGCGATGAGCGTTCCAATCCAACGGTTACCTCCAGTTCGCGAGACCTCCCCAGCATAGACCGACCCAGCAGAGCCCAACGGGCGACAAAGAGCCGCAGCACGGAAAGAGCCGGACGAATCTCGCGGCGCTTGCGAAACGGTCCAGATCACATTTCGAATCGTCACGAAACGTCCAGCAACTTGCGCAGCATCCCGTCGGGCATTCCAGCCCTGAAGACGAGCTCACCATTCCAGCCTACGATCGGGGGTCCCCAGATCAAGAGAGAGGGTCGCGGTGAACGACAAACACGGACAACGTGTCTGGCTGAGGGAGGGCCTCCGGGCGCATACTCATCCACCGAATCAATGGCCCCACGACTCTGCTATGGCGGATATCAACTGGCCCGCTGGGCATCGTGTGCGTCGCTTATGGTCTGAGTCGAAGCAGGTGGAGTCTCTATCCGTTTCCGATCACCTTCCTCAACACGGTGATGAGCCTCAAGCATGATTCAGGGATCAGGCGAGGGGTTGGGCAGTCTCCGTGAGCGCGTGGTCGGGGGCGCATCCTGGACACTGGCCGGAGCAGTCCTTGGTCGGAGCGTCAGTCTGGCTGGCACGATCATCGCGACCCGGCTCCTTTTACCCAGCAGGTTCGGCCAGCTGAGCGCGATCCAGCTCGTGATCGGCACGTTCGCGGTGATCGCGAGTCTCGGTCTTGGGATCGCGGTTACCAAGCGTGTAGCGGAATATCGGGCCAAGGACTTGGAAAGGGTCGGCGACTTCGCGTCTTCGGCTACCAAGATTGTCGCCGTCAGCAGCGGTGTGACGCTCGCGATAGTGATCCTCGGCAGAGACTGGCTAGCGGAAACCTTGCTCCATAGTCCCGAGCTCGCAACTCCTCTCGCGCTGACGTCCGGCATGGTGCTCACCTCATCCATTCTCACCGTGCAGACCGGGATACTTACCGGACTGGAAGCGTTCAAGGAGGCGGCGATCGCCAATTCCCTTAGGAGCGTCCTCACGTCAGTCCTGTTAGTGATAGGCATCGGAATCGCCGGGATCAACGGCGGCCTCATCGGGGGCGTCGTTGGCGAGGCTGCGACAATCTTGTGGGTGATTCCTGCTGTCTTCAGATCCGGTGCCGCTCGTGGAATCTCCATGCATCGCCGCGGCGATGACCGGCCCGGCGCTTGGGCGTCCTTGAGACAGGTGGGGTTGCCGGCTCTTGCCGCTAGCGTCGCGATCCTGCTTTCACTCCTCGTCGGTCAGAGGATGTTGCTTGGGCAGCCGGGCGGCTTCGCCCATGTAGCCCAATTCAGTGTCGCCTACAAGTGGAGCATGGTGGTTCTGTTCATCCCTTCCTCGGCTGCATTGGTGATGCTCCCCCTATTGTCGAATCTAGCGGGAGCCAAGGCACACATTGCATTCCGGCGCCTACTACGGACGACCTTTGTGTCATTGTCGTTGGTGACGGCGATACCCGCCCTAATCATGATCGTCAGCCGGGACTTCGTACTGGGGTTGAGCGGGGGCAAGTACGAGTCGGATTCGGTTGCGTTCGTAATCCTGATGGCAGCGACAATCCCAATCACGTGGAACACGATCCTCAGCCAGGCGGCTCTTGCTCTCGACGCGATCCGGGCGTGGTTAGTCAGCGATGTAGTGCTCGCTCTTACACTGGGCTCCACCGCGTTTCTCCTGATTCCGCGCCACCACGCCGCCGGGTTGGCCAGCGCGTACGCGGTCGGGTACGTCGCGACCTGCGTTGTGCTCGCAATCCCGGTGCGAGTCCGGCTTCGGAATCTAGGCTCGTGACCGGATGGTAGCGATCCCAAGGGAGGTGGACGGAAAGGTGGTGCCCGGTCACGGGACTTTCGAACCCAGAGCAGGGACTAGCCCTGTGGTGGCCATCGTTGGCGGGATATGGGATATGCCCTCCGCTTATCGGGAGCGAATGGTGTTGGCCCCAGAACTAGTGCTGGCGGACGGGCTTGAGGCGGCGGGTCTAGTTGTTCACCGCTTTGGGCACCTCGATGCATTCCGTCCGTCGAGGTTCGACGTCGTGCATGTTCATTGCGCTGTCTGGGGAGTCCTTCGCGTGCTGGAAGACAGGTCAGAGGCGAGGTTCGTGTACACGAATCACCTGTCGGCTCCGCCGAATCGCAGGGCTTCCTATCTGACGAATGCCGCGATGCGCGCCGCCGATTGCGTGGTCGCTCTCTCCGGCACGGAGCGGGACCGAATAAGAGACGACTACGGCGTTGGCCATGAGCGGTCTGTCATCATCGCGAATGGTATCGACCCGTCGATCTTCTCTTTCTCACGGTCAATGTCGTCGGAGGCCGGACCTTGGCGCCTGTTGTTCGTCGGGCAGTTGATTCCCATGAAGGCGGTGGATGTGCTTCTGGCCGCTCTTCATGAGCTGAGCGATAACGTCGACTGGCACCTCGAGCTTGTCTATCAGATCGCTGCTTTGGAAAGAGAGCTTCGAGAGCGAGTGACTGAGCTGGGCCTTGATTCCAGGGTCACCTTCACTGGCTTCCTTCATCCAGCGGAGGTCGCGCAACGGATGAGAGAATCGCACCTGCTTGTGCTTCCGAGTATCACCGCGGAGGAACTCCCCGCCGTTATCACACAGGCCATGATGTCTGGGTGCCAGGTTGTGGCAACCGACGTCGGCTCGATCCGAGAGCAGCTGGACACATTCGGGGTTGTTGTCGCTCCGGGTGACAGCGGTGCTTTGGCCGATGGAATAGCTCGAAGCTTGGAGACCTATTCGGACTTCGCTTCTGGGGCCGCTGGCCCGGCCCGCGAATCGGCCATCCGCCGATTCTCCATACCTGCGATGGTTCAGGCACATATCGAGGCCTACCGCGACGTGCTGCGGCACGGTGGCCCGCGGCGCGCATCCGGCTCAGGGCGGAGGTGGGCGCTTGCGGCACGTCTGGCGGGACGCATCTATCGACCGTTCGCCAACCATCCTCCCGACCGACTTGCGGCGCGGGGCCGCTGTAGCCAGTAGAACCCACGGCACGCAAGACTCATGTGAAGGCCGCCAGGGGTTGCCGCAGCCGGACCGGCCGCCGACCTACCTCATGCTGGTGCTGCGTCGGGCTTCGCACGGAGAAGGTTGAGGCCTGATGGGCCCTCTCCTTAGGGCTCGCTGCCTCTGGGAACTTCCGTCTCGCCTAGCGCTGATCCCGCGCTTAGGTAAGGATTCGTTCTGCAGTCCGCCGAATGCCTATGTTTCGCGGTTCGTGTCGTTGCCAGTGAACCGTCGCGCAAATATGTTTCCGGATCGACTGGCCCGGGACCTGAGGGGGTCGTACGAGAAGGGTCGAAATCGATGGGTAGCCCAACCGTGGCGATCGCCATGCCCGTCCGCGACTGCGAGGCGACGATCGAGACGGCGATCCGATCGATCGTCCATCAGAGCTATCGTCACTGGACCCTCTTCCTCATGGAGGACGGGTCGAAAGACGAGACGCGCGCTCTCGCCGAGAAGTACACAGCCGATGAACGAGTCAAGGTTGTCGCCGACGGCCGGTCCCTGGGCATCACGGCCCGACTCAATCAAGCGATATCCCTCAGCGGGTCGCACGAGTACTTCGCCCGGATGGATGGCGACGATATCTCGTATCCGGAGCGACTGGAGCGCCAGATCGCTGCTCTCGAGGGTGATCCGGAGCTAGACGTGGTGGGGTCATCGGTGCTGGTGTTCGGGGACTCCGGAGAAGCGCTCGGCTGGCGGCGAGTGCCATCTCTCCATGACGAGATCTGCGGCAGCCCCAGCTCGGGATTTCACATGGCCCATCCGTCGTGGTGCGGGCGTCGGGAGTGGTTCGAACGGTACGGCTATGACGAGCGAGCCTACGGTTGCGAGGATCAAGATCTCCTGAGGAGATCGTGGCGATCCAGTCGTTTCGCGAACATCTCCGACATCCTGCTCGGGTACCGCGAGCACGGGATCCGGCTCGGCGCGACGATCCGGACCCGACGAAGCACGGTGGGATCAGTCGCGCGGGCTGAGGGCGGCTGGACGAGCGCCACAACGCTCCGGGCGATCGTGGAGCAAGCGGGCAAAGGTCTCGCTGAAGTAGTCGCGTGCGGGCTTCATCAGGAGCAGGTGGTGCTCCGTCGCCGTCGGAGAGGCCTCCGAGCTGCGGACGTCTCCCGTTGGGCGCAGGTCTGGGAGCTTAGCCATGCGTGAGGTCGAGCTGATCCGAGCGACGAGCGAGCGTGCCAAGGGAACGTTGCCCGTCTGGCCCACTGCAGTCGTCGCCGTCGGATTGCTCCTCTACACCCTGGCTCCACGAGAGAACCTACGGCCCTCCGCGATCGTCGCCTTGTTCGTCTATGGCTCGGCGATGTACGTGTTTCCGTCGTGCCGACCCCGCCGCGATCACGCCATCTCGCCCGCCACGTGGGCGATCGGCCTGTTCGGCTTGTCGATCGTGCTGTGTCCGATCCTCGTCGCGTTCTTCGGTCCAACCCGATCACAGCTTCCCACCCTGACCAGTACCGCAGCCATGGATCGGGCGTTGATGACCATGACTGTGGCTTTCATCGCCTTCTGCGCCGGTTTCGGCATCGCCTATGGGAGATCTCTCAGGCGACCGAAGGCTCCCTCGAGCGGCTGGTTCGGCTCTTCGCTTCCGCCGTGGCTCCCGGTGCTTTTCGTGTGCCTGGGACTCTTCGGGCTCCTTCTGTCGTTCGGAAGCCCAGGAGATCTCCTTGCCTACCTGGCATCGCCGGATCAGGCGCGTGCTCTCGCGGCCGAAGACGCGACCCTCCGAGGGTTGATCGGACTCGTTCTCCGGCCGTTCCTCGGCTTCGGACTGATCGCGATGTGGTGTCGATCGGTGGACTCATCCGCGCGACATGTCCGAGCAGCACGGGTCCGCTTCCTGTTGGTGATGGCCGGAACGGTTCTTTCCTATGGCACCTTCGGATTCAACAGAGCGTCGATCGTGTACCCGCTGCTCGGGATCGTTGCCGTCTACAACGAGCGGGTACGCCGTGTCGGCGTCGCGGCTCTGGTCGGAGTCGCCGCGATCAGTCTGTTGCTCTTCGGCTCCATAGGAATCTATCGAAGCGGATCGTTCACCGCGGGTGAGTTCCTCGGGGATCCGGGCCGGCGCGCTATCAACGAGGGATTCGATCTGAATCAAGAGATCCAGGTCTACGGGGCCGCACCGCAGTTCCTCGCGTTCGTGATGACGGAAGCCGAACGGATCCCGCCGCGGTGGGGTGGGGCTCTCGTGTCCGGTATCGCCTCCCCCATCCCGATCGTCGGGAAGCCATTCCGGGAGACCTCGGGGACCGGGCTCTACAACCATTGGATCTACGGGACCTCCGACGTTCGCGACCAGGTGATCCCATTCGCGGGCGAGCTCTTCATCGACTTCCGCATCGCGGGCGTGGTGATCGGGTTCCTCCTGCTGGGTGCGATCGTCGCCAGGCTGCAGGTCGGGTTCGTTCGGTCGGAGACGGCACTCGGAGCGTTCGTGTCGCAATACGTAGGGATGTGGCTCGCATTCCCGATCATCGGCAGCGCCGAAGTCGTGAGTCAGATCTTCGTGTACTTCATGCTGCCCGTCTACGTATCGATCGGATACGGTCTGCTCCGTTCTCGTACCGGTGCGCTCATGTCGCGGCCAGTGCGTCCGCGTACGCTTGCATGAGCGCTTCAGCCACGGTCTCTTGTGAGAACTTCTCGACCGCGCGCCGTCGTGCCGCAGTCCCCGAGTCTCTGCCGGACATCCGGATCATCGAGAAGTCTCAGCATGCACGCGGTGAGAGAGTCCACATCGTCAACCGGGACGAGCAATCCTGTCTCGCCGTCGACGACCGCATCGATCACGCCATAGATCCGAGAGGCGATGGCAGGGACGGCTGCAGCACGCCGCTTCGAGGATGACGTTCCCGAATCCCTCCCGCCGGCTCGGCAGGCAAAGGACATCGGCCGCCTTCACATACCTTTCTGGCTCCGACGTTTGGTCGAGGACCGCCATACGCTTCGTCTCCCTGAGCGGTGGAAGGGCGAGCAGGTTCTCTTCGTCTGGACCGACGACGACCAGGTAGCCATCCATCCTGGTGGAAACGATCCGCTGCCACGCGCGCGCGAGTTGGAGTACGCCCTTGTCGTGAGCCAATCGACCGAGGAAGAGGAACACGACGTCCTCGTCTCGGATCCCAATCTCCTTGCGCATACTGCGCCGAACCTCTGGATCGGGTGCGAAGCGTTCGATGTCGACTCCGGATACCGAGCCAGACGCCAGCACTCGACCCTCTTCTGGATCGAGAACCCGTTCAGCCCGGAGGAAGTCCAGCTCCGAGGGGCTCACGACGAAGACGTCGGTAGCCAAGGCGGCAGTGAGGCGATCGGCACTCTTCAGGAGCCAACGAGACCAACCGCGATGCGTCGCCCAGACCTCGCCCATGAACGTGTGCATGCGGACAGGGACTCGGGCCGCGAATGCCGCAAGCATCGCAACCAAGCCAGCCTTCGGGGTCATCGAGTGAACGGCATCGAACCGTTCGCGCCGGAACAACCGATAGAGAGCGAAGAGAGCGATCAGGTCGCGGAACGGAGCAGGGCGACGCTCCAACCGTACTGAGAAGGGTCGCACGTCTTCCGGCAGGAACGCGAGCTCCCCGGGTCTCGCGTTGGCAACTACTGAGACGCGGTAAATCTTGCTCAAGATGCCTAGCTGGTAGCTCAGGAATGCGCGCGCGGTCCCAGGATGGGAAACGACGATAACGACTCTCTTCACCATAGAGATCCGATGGCCTCCTCGGGCTGGTCAGCTCGACGCGTCAATACCGTCAGATCAGAGCAACGTTCGAGTCGATCTCCACATCATATTGACGTCACGGATCTGACCCCCAGGGAGTATGCCCACAGGTGCGCGCCGGGAGCTCGGCTTCGAGACCGGCTGTAGAATCGGGGGTCTCCCAGGAGTGATCATGACGCAGCAACCAGAACTCGCATCGAAGCCGACTGACCTTCGCGAGCTTCTGCGTGTCGTCCGTCGTCGTAAAGGGTCGATCGCCCTGATGACCGTCGTGGTAACAGCGCTCGCCGTGGGATTCGTCATGTGGCGCACGCCGGTCTATACATCGCTCGCTGAGGTTGAGGTCCGGCCTCTGACTATCGATGAGGAGTTGCAACCGTTCGCTTCCGACTCGTTCGTGAACATGGACACCGAGGCTGCGCGGGTGACGCAGGAGTCGGTAGCCAGGCTCGCGGCCTCGGCTCTCGACCTGGACCCGAACTCGCCCTCTGACCTCGCCGATGCCACGAAGGATGTCGAGGTCACCGTTAAGGCGAACACGACGTTCCTTGAGATCGCGTGCACGAAGGCAAGATCGGATGAAGCCCTGCTTTGCGCGGACTCCTTCGCAACCTCGTACATCCAGGACCGGGTGGGGAACGCGAGGAACCTCTACGACGAGAGGGTGAAGGCGGCGCAAGAGCGGATCCAGCAGGCGAACGATCAGATCGAGCTGCTGAACGAACGGCTCGATCAGCTGAGCGAGGGGCAGGACGCTGCGCGGGCCACCGTCGAGGCGCAGATCGAAGCTCAGAGCCAGCTCATCGTGGCCGCGCAAACCAATCTGCTCTCCTTGCCCACTGCCTCACCCGATGCCGCGGTGGTGGTCCGTTCGGCCGACTTCCCGGTGAAGCCATCGAACAAGGACTATCTGTTCACCGGTGTACTCGCCGCCATGCTGGGCTTGGTGGTGGGCATCGGCCTCGCTCTTCTTCGAGAGCGCCTCGCTGAGCCGATAGCCGGCCGGGAGGACTTCGAACGGGCTCTCGGGGCCCAGGTCCTGGCAGCCGTTCCCGCACTGCCCACTCCGGTGTATGGTCGCCGACCAGTCCTGGTCACCGTGAATGCGCCCGAGAGTCCTGCATCGCAGGCATATCGAGGGGCGGGGGCTGCGATGCTTCACCTTGCCCGGGAGGCCTCACTGAAGGTGATCGCACTGACGGGGCCGAGTGAGGGTGACGGCAAGACGCCGGCGACAGGCAACCTGGCCGTGGCATTGGCGCAGAGCGGAAGGCAGGTGATTGCCGTTTCGTGCGACCTGCGGAGTCCCACTCTGCACAGCTTCCTCAACCGCGACAACGACGTGGGACTGACCGACCTCTTGATGGGTGGGGCGACATTCGACGAGGCGGTACAAGAAACGCATACGTCTGGCCTCTTCTTCATCGCGAGTGGGCCGACACCAGAGAATCCGACCGACCTACTTGGCAACGAGGATATGAGGCGACTTGTCGCGGCGCTTCGTAAACGCTTCGACTTCGTGCTTCTGGACGCTGGCCCCGGTCTGGTCGCCGACGCCCTCTTCCTGGCACCGCACACCGACGGGATGATCCTCGTCGCCGACGCTGCCAGGACCTCCCGTGGAGCAGTTGCTCATCTCCGCCATCAGCTCGAGAGCGCTGGCGGTCTCATCATCGGCGGGATCCTCAATAACGGGGCTCCCAAGCACGCGGGCTACCCCTACCCCTACTATCTCGGAACTGACCACGGCCCGCGCGCCTCCACGGGTTCCGTGGAAGACCGCGTAAGAGGATATGGAGATGACCGTGCTGTGCGCGAGCGGAGCGAGCCTCGATCTGGACGGTCCACCGCCGAGTCCGTTCCGTCTCATCCCAGTGACGGCCCAAGAGCCGAGGCATCAGCCTCCGGTTCACGTGCCACGGACGTGGAGGAAGATCAGCGGTAGAGACGGTCGTCCGCTCAGACGCGCGGGTTCAGCCGCATCAAACGTGAGGTCGTTCGCCGTCGGATGAGCGCGTGGACGGCGGCTGCGGCCGCGGCGCCGATCGCCTCAGCCACCAGGTCGTAGATCTCTGCGTGGCGCGTGGCTGTCATGCCCTGGAGGATCTCGATCACGGCTCCGCTCGCGATCGCCGCCAGCGGGAACCATCTCCCGAGGTCCGGAAATCGACCGGTCCCTCTTCCCGGCCGCCAGACCGCCGCGAAGAGGAAGCTCAGGGTGGTGGTGAAGTATGCGATGGCGTGGCCCACCCTGTCGGCACCGGGAAAGAGGGCTGCTCCTGGCGGCGGTGCCACGAAGCTGAACCAGAGGGTGGTGGCAACGCATGCGGCCGTCAACCCCCAGAGGCCCCGATCGATCATCCGGTCGCTGCAGGTTCGGTGATCGACGTCATCCTGGGCGACCCTAGCAGCGACTGAGGGCCGAAAGAGAGGCGGCAGGGTCGACACGGATCCGTTCCGTCAGATCGACCACACGGGCTGGAGTGCATGCTTCGCCCGCTTGTCCTCGTACATCCCTTCGTCCGCCGCATCGATCAGCTCCTCGAGCGTGACGGAGCGGCCGGGGGCAAGAGCGGAGAGGCCGATAGAGAGGGACACCCGGAAGTCCCGCCCGGGTCGGGCATTGTGGGCGGCCGTCGTGGCGCGCATCCGCTCCACCGCGCGATCGGGATCGAGGTCGGGGTCGCCCATGAGGAGCACGCAGAACTCATCGCCTCCGATGCGCCCCGCGAGATCTGATGCACGGATCGTCTCGCGCAGCACGTCGGCCACCTCCTTCAGCAACAGATCGCCCATCGAATGGCCGAACTCGTCGTTCACACCCTTCAGGCCGTCGACGTCGACGAACAACAGAGCGACGGCCGTCCGTGTTCGCGCCGCGACCAGGAGTTGGTGCTCTCCCTGCGCGAAGAAGCCTCTCCGGTTGGCCAGACCCGTGAGGTCGTCCACCGTGGCGAGCTGGCGCAGCTCCTCCTGAAGCGCGGAGAGGTGGGATCCGGTTCGGACCAACGCACGGGAGAGCGACCCGAGCTCGTCGCGCGAGCCGTCCGGTGCCTCGAGCGGCCTCCCTTCGTCGAGCCGTTTCGCGTTCCTCCGCATGCGCGCGACCCGTCTCACGATGCCGGCCGTGAAGCCGACCATGAGGACCATCGCCGCGAAGACGGCCGCAGGCATCGCGAGGACCTGCACCAGGTACGACCGTTGGAACGCCGAATCACGCGCCGCGATCCGCTGGGCGACCAACTCGTCGGCGGTCAGCCGCATCTGTTCGGTCAGTCCTCGCAGGGTATCGGTGATGGTCTGGCCGTGGAGCAGGAGCGTCACGAGCCGAGCCTGGCTCTCGCGCGCTCCTACGCTCCCGACGCGCAGGGTGGCTCGGAACGTCTCAACCCGCTCGTCGACGAGCTCGTGGAGCCGTTGGAGCCGCTTGCGCTGGACTCCCTCGACGAGATGAAGTTGGAGCTGCCTCAGGTCGAGTCGAAGTTCGCTCACCGCTTCTTCGTAGTCCGCCTGCATGCCCGATCGTTCGGTGAGCAGGTATCCGCGGACGCTCGACTCGGCGACGCCCAGGTCGTTCTGGATCTCTGCGAGTAGCTGTCTGACCGTGTTCGTGCGGTCCACCGCGGCGTTGGTTCGCGACGCCGTCCCCTGCGCGGACACCGCGTACACGACGGCGAAAAGCAAGACGACGACCGGGATCGTCGACAATGCAAGCATCTTCGAGCGAAGCGGCACGGCTGGTTCTCCTGTGAGAAGTCCGACCTATTGCCTTCGACCTCACGAGAAGGTCTCTTGAATCCTGGGGTTGTCTACCGACCGGTAGAGGGCGATAATCTGCCGGATGGTAGAGAAAGGAAAGGAACGGCGGACCAAGCCTGGCCGTTCGATCGTGGATCGGCTGGCCGGCAAGCGGATCTTCCTCACGGGCGTCACCGGTTTCCTCGGTCAGGTCATCCTCGAGCGTCTCCTCGCCGATCTCCCCGAGACCAGGGCCGTCCTGCTCGTCCGTTCCCAAACGGGCGCCTCCTCCGTCGAGCGTCTGCACTACCTCACGCGGAAGCCGTCCTTCGACGCGTTGCGCACGTCACTCGGATCCGACGATGCGCTCCTGCGGCTCCTGGACGAGCAGGTCGAGGTCGTGGACGGTGACTTCTCACGCGGCCAGCCTGATCTGCCAGGCGACATCGACGTCGCGATCCACTCCGCGGCCACGGTCGCGTTCGATCCGCCGATCGACGAGGGCTTCCAGACGAACCTGCTCGGTGCGATGAATCTCTACCGGGGCATCCTCGCCGGCGGATCTCGACCTGCGCTCGTCCACGTTTCCACCGCCTATGTCGCGGGCGTGCAGAAGGGCGTGATCCCCGAGCGCACGCTGGACCATCGTGTGGACTGGAGGCTCGAGGCCGACCTCGCGCTCCGGGCGCGAGGCGACGTCGAGGCGGCGTCGAGGAAGCCGGAGCTCCTCCTCCGCTTCCTGGACGACGCTTCGAAGGAGCACTCTCGCGCGGGGCCCACGACGGTCGCCGACGATGCCGAGCAACGCCGCAAGGAGTGGATGACCAAGCGGCTCGTAGAGTACGGGCGTCAACGTGCCAGATCGCTCGGCTGGCCGGACGTTTACACGTTCACCAAGGCCATGGGCGAGCGAGCCGTCGAAGAGCTGGCCTCAGGCGAAGGCTTGCCGCTCTCGATCGTTCGGCCCTCGATCATCGAGTCCGCCCTCCTTCACCCTTCCCCGGGGTGGATCGACGGATTCAAGATGGCCGACCCGATCATCCGCGCGTACGGCCTCGGGCAGATCCCCGAGTTCCCCGGCATCCCTGAGGGGATCGTGGACATCATCCCGGTTGACTTCGTCGTGAACGCGATCCTCGCGGTGGCCGCGACGCCTCCGCCACCAGGTGAGCCAGCGCACTATCACATCTCCTCAGGCGACCGGAACCCGCTCCAGTTCCATCAGCTCTACGCGCTCGTCCGGGAATACTTCGAGGCCCACCCGCTGCCCGAGCGAGGCCGAGGCCAGCACAAGGTCCCCGAGTGGACCTTCCCCGGCAACGTCACCGTCGAGAAGATGCTCCGCCGAGCCGAGCGATACACCGACATCGCGGAACAGGTCGTCACGCACCTGCCCAAGTCCAAGGGCATGCGCGAGGCCGTACGCCGGGTCGATCGAGACAAGGCGCGGGTCGACTTCGTGAAGCGTTACTCCGATCTCTACGGTGCCTACACGGAGGCCGAGGTGATCTACACCGACGACGTGGCGATGGCCCTCTACGGGAGCCTGTCCGCGGAGGATCGAGCCCGGTTCCCCTTCGACGCGGCGGCGATCGACTGGAAGTACTACCTGCAGGACGTCCACTCGCCGGCGGTGACCCAGTCGCTCCGGGAGCTGGCCAGGAGGGATCGAGAGCGCCCGACGGTCAAGATCCGGGAGCGGGAGGCGCCGGTCCTTGCCGTGTTCGACATGGAGGGGACGATCATCTCCTCGAACGTCGTCGAGTCCTACGTGTGGGCGAGGATGGCGGATCTCGAGCCCGACGAGTGGCCGGGCGAGCTCGTGGGGGTCTTCGGCCGGATCCCTCGCTATCTGGCGATCGACCGGCGTGATCGCGGAGACTTCCTCCGCACCTTCTTCCGCAGGTACGAGGGAGCCTCCGTGGCCGGCCTCGATCGCTTGATCGATCGGCACGTCGGAGAGTTCATGCTCCAGAAGGCGAGCCCGGGAGCGATCCGCCGGATCCGGGAGCATCGTGGGGCGGGACACCGGACCTTGCTGCTCACGGCGGCTGCCAACGCGTTCCTCCGGCCTCTGGATCCGCTGTTCGACGTGGTGATCGGCGCGGATCTGCAGGTGGACGACGCGGGACGATACACCGGGTTCATGTCCAGCCCGCCGCTCGTCGGCGAGGCGCGAGCGGCATGGCTCCGCCGTCACGCCTCGACGGAGGGCGTCGATCTGAAGCACTCCTACGCTTACGCCGACTCCTACTCCGACCTTCCGCTGCTCCGCGCGGTCGGGAACCCCGTAGCGGTCTCGCCGGATTCCCATCTCTACCGGTACGCACGGCGACGCCGCTGGCCCATCGAGGAGTGGGGGATGTCGAAGGGCATGCCGCGCGTGCGTTTCCCGAAGCCGGCGAGGAGGTAGAACCGTGGCATTGGCGCTCGAGTTCTATCGCTCCGCACCGAAGTACCTCGGCGCCCGCACGCTCGGGTCGAAGGCGCCCAAGATCCTGGCGGATGGCCTCATGACCGGCGGGTTGGCGCCGCTCAGGCTCGTGACCCAGAAGGATCCAGAACGCAAGCGCGAAGGGTGGGCGCGCGTGAAGCCACGGCTCGCCGGGATCTGCGGGAGCGATCTCTCCACGATCTCCGGGCGGTCTTCGCTCTATTTCTCACCGCTCGTGTCGCTCCCGTTCGTGCCCGGCCACGAGGTCGTCGGTGAGCTCCTCGACGACGTCGGCGACCTCGTGGCCGGGCAGCGCGTCGTGATCGCGAGCGTCCTCGGCTGCGCGGCCCGCGGCGAGGAGCCCCCCTGTGAGCACTGCGCAGCGGGCCGTGTGGGCCGCTGCGACCGGGTTACCGTGGGACATCTGAAGCCCGGGCTCCAGACCGGGTACTGCACGGAGACGGGCGGCGGCTGGAGCCGCCTGATGCTCGCACACCGGTCGCAGCTCTGGCCCGTGCCGGATGGGATGAGCGACGAGAGCGCGGTACTCATCGAACCCTTGGCCTGCGCCATCCACGCGGCATTCCGCGCAGAGATCCCCGCGGGGGGAACCGTGCACCTCGTCGGCGCCGGCACGGTCGGCATCCTCACGTTGATCGCGATCAAAGCCTTCACGAGGGCCGATCATGTCGTCGTGGCGGCGAAGCACCAACGCCAGCGCGCCGCGGCGACGATGGCCGGCGCCGACGACGTCGTGCGCCCGGAGCACGCAGTCAAGGCGGTCCGGCGGACGGATCATGCGGTGAAGCTCACGCCGGAGCGAGGGATGGACTTCCTGCTGGGCGGCGTCGACGTGTCGATCGAGTGCACGGGATCGAGCGGCGCTCTCGACCTCGCTCTCAGGACGACGAAAGCCGGGGGTCGTGTCGTCGTTTCGGGCATCCCCGGCGAGGTGCCGATCTCACCCCGTTGTGGTTCCGCGAGCTCGAGCTCGTGGGTGCGTACACGTCCGGCGTGGAGGACCTCGGAGACGGCATCACGCGCCCGACCTTCGAGATGGCGATCGAGCTCGCCTCGAACCTCTCCATGCTCGACCAGCTCGTCGGGGCGATCTACCCGCTCGATCGGTGGCGTGAGGCGCTCGACCACGCGATGGCCGCCGGCAAACTCGGCACGTTCAAGGTGGCGTTCGCGCCGCAGGACTGACAGGAGAGACGACGCATGCCCAGACCCGGATTCGTCTTGGAGGTGGACGAGCGGACGCCCCCGCTCCTGGTTCATGAGGGCGAGGGCTTCCGCATGCAGAAGTTCCCGCTGGGGACGAGGGTCGTCTACCCGCCCGACGCCCTGCCCGGGATCCGGGACGTCAATGGCGCGATCCGTCACGCCTTGCTCCACCCGATGGGGGGGTCGCAGCCGCTGCCGGAGCTGCTCAAGGCCGGGATGAAGCTCACGATCGCGGTGGATGACATCTCGATCCCCTTGCCACCGATGACGTGCCCCGACATCCGGCAGCGGATCCTCGAGCAGGTGATCGAACTGGCGGCGCGCGAGGGCGTCGAGGACGTGCAGATCGTCGTCGCCACGGCCCTGCACCGTCGGATGACCGCCGACGAGATCCGCCGGATGGTGGGCGAACGGGTCTTCCGTTCGTTCTGGCCCAACGGATCTCTACAACTTCGACGGCGAAGACAAGGATGCGTTGACGTTCATCGGGACCACCGAGAAGCACGAGGACGTCGAGATCTCCAAGCGCGCCGCGGAATCGGATCTCCTCGTCTACATCAACGTCAACCTCGTGGCGATGGACGGCGGTCACAAGTCGGTGGCGATCGGCCTCGCCGGCTATCGCTCGCTCAAACACCACCATAACGTCGATACGATGATGCACTCGCGTTCCTACATGGATCCTCGCCCCGGCCACAGTGCGATCGCAGATTCCGCGACGCGCATGGGTCGGCTGCTCGCCGCGAACGGCCTCAAGATCTTCCAGATCGAGACCACGCTGAACGCGGAGACTTTCCCGAAGAACCTCGGCTTCCTGAACAGGAGGGAATGGGAGTGGTCCGCATACGACCAGGGCCTCATGATCGCGGCGCGGAAGGCGAACCAGCTGGCGCCGCCGCGAGCACGCAGGGAGTTCTTCCGTCGGGTCGAGGCCCCGTACAAGCTCACCGGGATCAACGCAGGCGAGGTGGAGGCCGTCCACGAGCGGACGCTCGACAACCTGCATCGGCAACAACTGGTCGAGGTCCGGGGACAGTCCGACGTGCTCGTCCTCGGACTGCCGTACGTCAGCCCCTACAACGTGAACTCGATCATGAACCCGATCCTGGTCCACTGTCTGGGGCTCGGCTACCTCTTCAACATGTACCGGAACATGCCGCTCGTGAAGCCGGGCGGCGTGGTGATCATGTATCACCCCGTGCCCTGGGAATTCCATCAGATCCATCACCCGTCGTACATCGACTTCTTCGAAGAGGTGCTGGCCGAAACGACGGATCCCTCCACGATCGAATCCAAGTACGAGGAGCGGTACGCGACCGATCCCTGGTACACGCACCTGTACCGAACGTCGCACGCGTACCACGGCGTCCATCCCTTCTACATGTGGTACTGGGGTGCGCACGGGCGAGATCACGCCGGCGACGTGATCTTCGTCGGTGGCGAGCCGAAGTCGGTCGCACGCCTCGGGTACCGCGCGGCGGGCTCGTTCCGCGACGCCCTCGAGATGGCGAAGGACACCGTGGGCTCATCGCCGTCGATCACGTACTTCCACGCGCCGCCGATCATGATCGCGGACGTGGTGTGAGGAGACGACCATGAGGGCGTAAGGCACGAGCTGAAGGCGATGGCCGGACGGGTTCCGCTGGGGCCGGCGACCGCTCGTCCCTCGGTCCGCGGAGGAGTACGCGAAGCCGAAGGAGGATCGAGTCTTTCCCTCCGACTGGGCCCGGACCGACGCCGGAGTGGCGGCGAGGCAAGTGCTCTTGAAGGGAGCGATGCATCCCATCGTTCGGAACGAGCTCACCCTTCGCGTGTTCGGCCGAGACAACCTCGAAGGTGTCGATCCGCCGATGATCTTCTTCTCGAACCACTCGAGCCATCTGGACGCGACGCTGATCATGTGCACGCTGCCGGACGCGTGGCAGGCCAAAACCGCGGTGGGCGCGGCGCGCGACTACTTCTTCGACGTGTGGTGGCGGCAGGCGTTCACGGCGCTCGTGTACGGAGCGTTCCCGATCGATCGCGCCCGAGGCGCGAAGGGTGCCGTCGACAAGGCACGTGAGCTCTTGTCCCAGGGGTGGAGCATCGTCGTCTTCCCGGAGGGCACGCGTTCGGCCGACGGCCATCTGCAGCGGTTCCGGCACGGTGCCGCACGGCTCGCACTGGAGACCGGCGCCGGCGTCGCGCCCATCGCGATCGTCGGTGCGTTCCAGGCGATGCCGAAGGGTCGCTTCTGGCCGCGTTCGGGAAGACCTCCGGTCACGGTGCGCTACGGCGAGCCGTTCTGGCCGAGCGAGGGCGAGACCCATCAGGAGCTGTCCCGACGGATGACCCAGTCGGTGACGCAGCTCTTCCACGAGGAGCGCACGACGTGGTGGGAAGCGCTGCATCGCGCCCAGCGGGGCGAGACCCCTTCGCTCGTGGGTCCGCAAGGTCCCGACTGGCTCCGGCGATGGGAGGGCTCGCGCCCCGTCGCCCGGAAGGGTCCCGCGAAGGTCTGGGAATAGCTCGTGCCGAGAACGAGCGGGGCAGAACGGCGCTCGACCCTCGTCGAGGAGGCCATCCGGCAGTTCGGCCGCGAAGGCTATGCGGGGGCGAGCCTCGACGACATCGCCGGCGCCGTCGGTGTCCGCAAGCAGACCCTCCTGTACTACTTCCCCTCGAAGGACGCGCTGCTCGAGGCGTGTCTGCAGGCCGCGGGACTCAGATTGGCGGAGGTGATCGCGCAGGCATTGGAGGGCAAGGAGGGGTACTGGGAGCGCGCGGAAGCCGTGATCCACTCGGTCTTCGATCTCGCGGCCGAATGGCCCGAATTCCCGATGTTCATCAGGGAGGCGGGCCGGCTCGGGCCGCACGCGTTCGAACGGTTCGCCGACGTGCTCGACCCACTCAGGCGACGAGCGGTCGACTTCCTTCGGTCCGGGATGGACGACGGTCAGGTCCGGAAGCAGGACCCGGCGATGCTCCTGTTCACGTTGTACACGGCGGTGGTGGGCTCGCTCACCGAGGCGAGCGTCCTCGAACGCGGTGGTGGGGGCAGACAAGAGCCGGGCATCACTCCGGCGACGCGAGAAAGAGGTCGTCGGATTCGTCCGAGCCGCGCTGGAGCCGTCCGGATAGGCGCTACTCGCCCGAGAGTCGCCAGAATTCGCCGACGAGCCCGAGCGAGTCGAAGGCCGCCTGAGCCTCGTCAGGCGCCTTACGTCGCCAGTCCGCCGAGAGACGGTCCTCGAACCAAATCGTCGCGAGCTGCCACCCCTGCTGCGGGGTGAGGGTTGCTCCGATCTGGGTCTGCCGCCGCTCCGTCCACCGCGTCACGTGCTCTTCCGACCGGAAGAGGAGCATGCTCGCTCAGGTGGAGCCGATGTCGTCCCACCAGCGCGCCGCAGGGCACCGCGAAATGGATCACGCTCCCTCGGGGCGGTTCGAGCGCACCGTCCCGTACGTCGATCGAGAGCGGCTCGGAGCAGTCGGGGCAATACGTTCGGATGCTCGCGTCGGCGGTCAGGCACGCGGGGATCCCGAGCGCATCCCAGATGCAGTTGCCGAAGTACCGACGATCGCCGACCACTACCTCGAACGGAGTCGGGATCGCGGAGAAGGGGCTCGCCATCCAGATGTAGGGCGTCCCGGGTGCGAGGACGAGGGCGTGCTCGTTCGCGAGCCGTCGGAGCGAGGTCTCGACGTCGAGGGTTGCGACTCCGAGCCCGACTCGCGATCTCGGGAGCCGTCGGTGGTCGAGCCTCCTCGACGATCTTCCGATACACGGCGAGCCTGACGTCACGGTCGAGGGTCACGGCGTCGCCGGAAGAGGCGACCATGGCTGCCTACGAGTAGAACTCGACGACGAGTCGCTCTTCGAGGGTCACCGGGAGCGGGATCTCATCCCGCTCGGGGGTCCGCGTGAAGGCGCCCTTGATCTCATCCTTGTTGCGGTACAGGTACCCGGGCGGGTCCGGAGTGATCTGGATCGCTTCGCGGACGGAGATGAAGTTCCGCGCTTTCTCCGTGAGGCTGATCTCCTGACCGGGCTTCACCTGCGCGCTCGGAACGTCGACGCGCTTCCCGTCGATGAGCACGTGGCCGTGCGAGACGAGCTGTCGCGCCTGGGGGATCGTGAGGGCGAAACCGAGACGCAGGATCACCGCGTCGATCCGGGTCTCAAGCTGCTTGAGCAACTCCTCGCCGGTCACGCCCATCGAACGGTGTGCACGTTCGTAGTACTTGCGCATCTGTCTCTCGCCCACCGCGTAGATCGCCCGCATCTTCTGCTTCTCCACCAGGCGGGTCTGATACTCCGAGATCCGCTTGCGGCCGCGGCCGTGTTGACCGGGAGGGTAGGGCCGCTTGTTGGCAGGACAGTTCGGGCGCCCACACAAAGGGGCGCCCACACGGCGACACATGCGGTGCTTCGGTCCGAGTTTGTCCATCGCGGCCGGTCAGACTACCAGAGGGCACTGTGCGGGCTACCGCCGATAGTCTGCCCCACCGTGGATGACCTGCGGGAACGCGTGGTCGGGTGCGTCTTGGGGCTTGCGCTCGGGGATGCTCTCGGGGCCCCGTTCGAGTTCCGCCGGCGCGAGGAGATCCCTGATCCGCTGCCCACGTTCGAGCGGAGTTGGATGGGACTCCCGCCGGGGACCTGGACCGACGACACCGCGATGGCCCGGAACCTGTGGCGGTCGCTCTCTGCGAGCGGCCGCCTCGACCTCGGGGATGTGTTTCGGCGCCATGTCGAGTGGATCCAGACGGACCCACCCGATGCCGGTGCGTTCACCCGCCGCGTCCTGCGGGCGGTGGCCGATGGGCACTCGATGGACGATGCGGCGAGGATCGTGTGGGAGCGGCGCGGCCCTGAGGTTTCGGCCGGGAATGGATCAGTGATGTATTGCGCGCCGCTCGGAGCCTTCCGAGCGGCGCGCCCGGAGATGCTCTTCGACGAGGCGCCGGCGCTCTCCGCCATCACGCACTGGGATCAACGGTGCCGAACGGCGTGCCTGGCGGTCACGCTCGCGGTCGCAGCGCTCGTTCGGGGCGATGGGCATCGCGAGGCGGTCGAAGGGGCGGTGCGTGCGGTGATCGACCGGGAGGGAGGGGAGGAGCTCGAGTACCTGGCTGCCGAGGCGGGACGAGCCCGGCCGATCGACGGGCCGGATATGGGCTTCACGCTGTTCACGGCGGCGATCGGGCTGCAGGTGGCCGCCGAGGGCCTCCCGTTCGAGGAAGGCCTTCGATACGTCGTGTCTCTCGGTGGTGACACCGACACGAATGCGGCCGTGAGTGGCGCGCTGCTGGGAGCGTCGTATGGGCGAGTCGGGCTCCCGGATACGTGGCTCGAAGCGCTGGCCGATCGATCCGAGATCGGATCGGAAGCAGAGGCTCTCGCGGGCGTGGGCACCGTTTAGGAAGCGGTCGCCGCGCCCAGCCCGGGCACGTACTCGTCGCCGATCCGACGGACCACATCGATCGCCTCGAGGTCGGACATCGCTCGGATCGCCTCGCCGAGCGACATGCCGAATCGGCCGGCCAATTCGTCAAGGGTCCAGACCGCTGAGGGATCCTGGAACACCCGCATGATCGCGTCTCGCGGACTGGAGTCGGGGCCCATCAGTGTCCTCCTCGGTCGCAGTGTCTCTCGGACGTTCGCGGGATATCCAGAGGTTCCTGGCAGGTTTCGCCCAGAGTTCATCTGTCGTCCACCCGATGCCATTCCGGCCTCGTGCCGTGACAGCTGTAACGCGCAGCGGAGGAGGCGACACGGTCCGAGCATCAGTCTTCCGGGAGGTCGCAGCATGGAGGAGATCCTCGTGTACGGCGCGAGCTGGTGCCCCGACTGCCGGCGCGCGAAGAAGTTCCTCGCGGACCAGCGAGTCGCCTACGGATGGCACGACATCGAGAGCGAGCCTGAAGGCGTGAAGGTCGTCCAGGACCGGAACGATGGCAAGAACATCATCCCCACCGTCATCTTCCCGGACGGGACCCATCTCTCCGAGCCCACCAACGAGGCGCTGGCCGAGAAGCTCGGTCTGCAGCGGCAGGCGATGCAGCACGTCTATGACCTGATCATCGTGGGCGGCGGCCCCACGGGCCTGACGACCGCGATCTACGCGGCCCGCGAGAACCTCGAGACGCTGATCATCGACTCGAAAGGGTTCGGAGGCCAGGCGGGGGTGACGGAACGGCTCGACAACTACCCCGGGTTCCCCGAGGGGATCGGTGGCGCAGACCTTGCCGAGCGATTCGTGAAGCAGGCCGAGCGGTTCGGCGTCGAGATGTTGCAGGCCTTGTCCGTCACGAGCATCTCTGCAGACTCAGGCATGACCGCCGACGGTGACGAGCTCGATGTCGAGGCGGCGACCGGCGATCATTACCACGCCCGAGCTGTCCTGGTTGCGACCGGGTCCTCGTACCGGCGCACGAACGCCAAGGGCGAGGACGAGCTCATCGGCGCGGGCATCCACTTCTGTGCGACGTGCGACGGCCCGTTCTACAAGGGCTCGGAGGAGCTGATGGTGATCGGCGGCGGCAACTCGGGTCTCGAAGAAGGCGTCTTCCTGACGCAGTTCACCGACAAGGTCACGATCGTGGAACGAGGAGACCGGCTGCGCGGGTCGAGGATCCTCCAAGGCAAGGTGCTGGATCACCCCCGGATGGAGGTCGAGCTGCGGCACGGGGTCAAAGGGTTCCAGAAGAAAGGTGACGGTTCGGGCAAGCTCGGGACGGTCGCCGTCGAGGATCTCGAGTCGGGGGAGATCGAGGAGCACCATCCCGCCGCCGTCTTCGTTTTCATCGGACTCGATCCGAGCACGTCATTCCTCTCGGGGACCGTCGATCTGGACGAGCGTGGCTTCGTTGCGACCGAACCGACCTTCATGAGCTCGATGCCCGGCATCTTCGCCGCCGGAGACGTGCGAAAGGGATCGACGAAGCAGCTCGCGTCGGCCGTAGGGGAAGGCGCCGCGGCGGCGATCCAGATACGTGGCTACCTCGACGGGCTCGAGCGCCGGCGCACCACCTGAGGGAGGATGATGCCATGCCGATGGAGCCGAACGAGATCTTCCAGCTCATCGTCAAGGCCGACGAGAAGCTCAAATACGCGACGGCCCAGAAGTCAGAGGCCCGTCGCGGGCAGGCCAAGGAGCTCCTCACGCAGGCGCTCGAGGCGGCCCGCGAGATCGGGAACGAGGCATTGGAGAAACAAGCAGAGCTGCGTCTCTCCGACCTGGCCTAGCTCGACCCCCAGTCGCGGAACGCCGCCAGCAAGACCACCCTCTGCTCGTCGGTGACCTGTTCCTCGGTGAGCGTGCCGGTCGATCGGATCGTCGCTTCCATCTGCTCGAGGTAGCGGGTACAACCTTCGCAGGCGTCGAGGTGCGACTCGAACCGACGGCGGCGGCGGCCGCGCAGGCTACCCTCGAGATAGGCGGTCACGAGCTCCACCAGTTCCTTGCAGGTCAGGTCGCGCCCCATCATGTCGCCTCGCTCGAGAGATATCGCTCCAGGGCGTCGCGCACCTTCGCTCGCGCGCGATGCAGAAGCACTCGTTGATTGGTCTCGGTCAGATCGAGCGCGTTACGAACCTCTTCGGAGCTCCAGCCCAAGGCGTCGCGGAGCCGGATCACCTCCGCCTGCATCGGAGGAAGATCCGCGATCGCCCCGCCGATCACGTCGAGTGTCTCGTGGCCGACGAGTCGGTCTTCCGGGATGCCCGTCCAATCATCGGGCAGCGTCGACCACCGACCTCGAGCGGAGCCTTCCGGCGAGTCGAAGCGGTTCGGATCGACGGCAGGGGCTTCCAGATCGTCTCCGGCGAGCGACGCGAACGGGAGGCTCCGGCCTTCCCGCTGCCCGCGCGTCTTCGCGATGTTCGTGAGGATCCGGAAGATCCAGGTGCGCAGCGAGGATCGGCCTTCGAAGCTGTGGAGTCCTCGGAGGACTCCTACCCACGCATCCTGCACCACTTCTTCGGCGACCGCTGTCGTCGACACGTACATCCGAGCGACGCGGAGCATCGCCGGTTGCAGCTGGTCCACGAGCTCCATGAACGCGGCCTCGTCTCCGGCGCGGAGTCGCTCGACGAGGGAGAGATCCTCGGAAGAGGAGGTCGGTTCGGTCACGACCTCGGAGCCTATCGACGGTGTCTGCAGCGAAGGTCGATGGCTAGCCCGGGCGAGCGGCCCCGACGGGGTTGTCGTAGCCGTACATCGATTGCACCTGGACCTCGCCACCGGGTCCGGGATGGCGGGCGTGCACGATCTGACCCCCGCCGATGTAGAGCGCCACGTGGCTGATCGGGCTGTAGTAGAAGATCAAGTCCCCCGCCTGGACACTGCCCAGCGGCACGTGCGGCAGGGAGGAATACTGCGCCGCCGACGAGTGCGGGATGGAGATGCCCGCCTGCCCCCACGCCCATGATGTCAAGCCAGAGCAATCGAATCCGACGTTCGGATCGGCGGAGCCCCATACGTACGGGGTGCCCTGGACCGAGAGGGCTGCACCCACCGCGATCTGGGCGGCCGAGGCATTGACGGGCGGCGTGTATCCGCCTCCGTCGCCGGTCGAGTCCGTCCCCTGCGAGGCCTCCTCGCGGGCCTGCTCGAGTGCAGCGCGCTGCGCTTCCACGTACGCCAGGTACTCCTGACGATCCTGGTTCAGCTGTTCGTACAGGGCCGCCTGCTCATCGATCATCGAATCGAGCCGATCCAGCTGGCCCTCGATCGATGAGACCTGCCGCTTCCGCTCCAGGAGCGTGTCGGCGAACCGCGCCGCAGCCCATTCCGCCTCCTGCCTCGCGTTCGAGGCCTGCCGCGCGATCTCGGCGTCGCCCTCGGCGACCGCGCCCATGAACTCGAGCCGGTCCGAGAACTCGGCGATGCTGTCCGCGCCGAGAAGGCCATCGACCTGGGAGCCGGTCCCGAGGTAGGCCTGCACGGCCCGCTCGGCGAGGCGTCCTTCGGCCGTGCGAGCCTTCCGATCGGCCGCGTCACGCTGGTTCCGGGCCTCCGAGAGCTTCCGCTCGATCAACGAGAGCCGGTACTTCGCGTCGTTGTACCGCTCGGCAAGGGCCTCGAACTCATGCTCCAGCCTTGCGAGCTTCTCGTTAGCTGCCTGGACTTCCTCCGCGGACGGCGCCGCCAAGGAGGAGAGGCTGAGTGCGGAGAGGACGATAGGGAGCGCGAAGACCACGGCTACGAGGAGCCGTGTGATCCGCGTTCGCGTCCTGGTCATGTGCTCCTTGGTCTGAGCAATACGAATGGCTCCGTCGCCGGAGCCGTCGGCCGAGGCTATCGGGGCTTCTGTGGGTCGTCAAACCCCAGGTGTTGCCTCTCTAGGGAACGAGGGGCGGGCCGCTTTCGGCCCGCCCCTCGGGTATCGGTGTCGGGACGGCGGGACTTGAACCCGCGACCTCAGCGTCCCGAACGCTGCGCGCTACCAAGCTGCGCCACGTCCCGTCCTCAGAAGTCTAGCGCGCCGCGCGAGGGCGGAGCTCCAGGCCGAAGTTCGAGATAGGTCGCCTCCGGCGGGCACCAGAATCGGAACGGGGCGAACTTGCTGGTGCCCAACCCTCGTGACGTGTGGAGCAAGGCGGTGCCCATACGGATCAAGCCTGAGGCGAGGCTCCGCGGCATCGAACAGTTCGTTACCAGTGGCCCGACGAACGGGAGGCACACCTGGCCCCCGTGGGTGTGGCCGGCGACGATCAGTCGGTACCCGAGCGCGGCCGCCTCGGGCGCCGAGTCCGGCGAGTGCATCACGGCGAAGCCGAAGTGCTCCTCGGCCTCTCGTGGGGCCACTCGAAGGTCATGGCGGCTGATGTGGGCGTCGTCCAGGCCCAGGATCTCGGCATCGAGCCCATCGAGCGACACGTCGCGGCGAACATTGGTGAGGTCCTCCCAGCCGTCGGCGGCCAGTGCGCGCACCAGCTCGGGGGCGCGGCCTCGGCGGGCGCGTCGTCGCTTCCGGCCCTTCCGGAAATACGCGAGGTAGTTGAGCCACTTCGGGACGAAGTAGTCGTTGGACCCGAGTACGAACCACGACGCGAGGCGGCCGCGGACAGACCGGACCCCTTCGACCGCCGCCGCGATGGCCTCCGGCTCCGCAAGGAAGTCTCCCGTCACGACCGTCACGTCGGGAGTCGGCAGGCCCGCGAGGAATCGAGTCTTCTTCGGATCGTGGCGTACGAAGTGCAGGTCCGAGAGGTGCAGCACGAGGAGGGGCCGCGAGGCGCTCGCCGGTAGGATGTCCAGCCGATGCCGGACGACCCGGTATCGGAACCGTTCGACGAAGATCCCGTAGAGCACGCAGCCGACGGCGAGCACGGCGATCGTGAGAACCGCGGGGAGCACGGGGGGAGTGTAGTGAGCGACCCGACATTGAAAGAGCGACTCGCGGGAGAGATAAAGGATGCGCTCCGGGCGGGTGAGAAGGTCCGGCTCGGCGCGCTCCGGATGCTCTCCGCGGCCGTGACGAACAGGGAGAAAGAGCTGCGCCACGAGCTGTCCGATGACGAGGTCCGCGACGTCGCGGCGAAGGAGAGGAAGAAGCGCGCCGAGTCGATCGCTGCGTTCGAGGGCGCCGGTCGCCGCGAGCTGGCCGACAAGGAGCGAGCCGAGCAGGAGGCGATCGAGAGCTATGCGCCCGAGCAGCTGAGCGAGGAGCAGGTCGACGGCCTGGTCGACGAGGCCATCGCCGCGACGGGTGCCAACTCGGAGAAGGAGCTCGGCGCCGTCATGGGTCTCGTCATGGGGCGGGCGAAGGGACGCGTCGACGGCAAGGTGGTGCAGGAGAAGGTGCGCGCCAGGTTGCGGGAGTCGGCGTTCTAGCCGCCTCCGCCCCCGCCACCCCCGTCACCGCCACCCCCGTCACCGCCACCGTTCCCGCCCTTCGGCTCGGCTCCCACGAAGATCGTCACGGTGGTCCCTTGGGTCACCATCTTCTGGCTGGGGGGGTCTTGCGCGATCACGTAGCCCACCCTTCCGGGCTTCTTCGTCTCCAGGGACACTCTGGTCACCTTCAGGCCCAGTGACTCGAGATATGACTTCGCCTCGAAACCGCGCATGCCGACGACACGCGGCATCGGGACTTGCGCCGGGACTCCCGTCGAGATCTGGACGGCCACGATCGTTCCGAGCGCCGTCACCGAGCCGCCGCCGGGTGACTGGCTGAAGACCTTCCCCTTCGGACTGAGCGAGTCGGCGATCGCGACGGACACTCGGAACCCTGCCTCCGAGAGGGTCGCGATCGCCTCCTGCCTCTTCATCCCGATGACGCTCGGCACCGGACCCTCGGGAGGTTTCGGAGGCTCGGGGAACCCGACCGACGGTAGTCCCTGCATGACTCTCGACATGTACGACACCCAGATCGGCGCGGCGACGCTCCCACCGAAGACGGATCCCATCGAGTACGGGTTTCCCGGCGAACCCACCCATACGACGGTCGTGAACTGCTTCGTGTAGCCGCCGAACCAGACGTTCGTGTTCTCCTGGGCCGTGCCCGTCTTGCCGGCCACGGGCCAGCCCCCCAGCCGCCGAAGGCGCTCGAGGCTGTTCCGGAGATCGGCACGGCCTCGAGCATCGCGGTGATGAGGCGCGCGTCGCCCTGCTTGACTACGGGATCACAGGTGCGCTTGTGCTCCACCAGCACCTTGCCGTCGCGCTCGATCGATCTGCACCGTGTAGGGATCGCAGTGTCGGCCGTCGTTCGCGATCGTCTGATACCCGGTGGCCATGTCGATCGGCGAGATGCCCACGGAACCGGTGGCGAGGGACGCGACCTCCGGGAACCCCTCGGTCTGGGGATCCATCCCGATCATCCGCTCCGCGACGTTCGCGACGACGTCGGCGCCGACATCGAAGATGAGCTGCGCGAACACGACGTTGATCGAGTGCT
Organism: uncultured Actinomycetota bacterium; assembly: GCA_963778505.1. Lineage (GTDB taxonomy): Bacteria > Actinomycetota > UBA4738 > UBA4738 > HRBIN12 > JAJNBA01. The sequence goes on from CAVZUH010000002.1 coordinate 641,726, forward strand.
CGGTCGCCGTCCACAGGTCGACGGTCCCTTGGCCCCCGCCCTCGGCGTTCGCGACGCAGTGGTCCTCGTCGTCCCAGAGCGGTGAGCACCATGGCGACGAGCTCGAGTACGTCTGGGTCGGGGGGATCCCCTGCTGGAAGGCGCCGGCGAGGACGAAGGGCTTGAACGCGGATCCTGGCTGATGCCCGGTCGTCGCCAGGTCCAGCTCATCCTTGCGGTAGTTCCTTCCGGAGAGGATCACCTTCACGGCTCCCGTGCGGTTGTCGATCGTCACGATCGAGACGTCTGGCGGAGGGGATCCGGCCGGAGGGTAGATGGACACGCGGAGCGGCTGCTGGGCGGCCTGCTGGGCCCAGCGCTGCCATTTCGGCTCGAGCGTCGTGTGGATTTCGAGGCCACCTTCGTACAGTTCACGCCGCCGCGCCTTCTCGGTCCGGCCCAGCCCGTCGAACTCTCCCGATTCGTTCTCCACGATCTGGTCGGTGAGGTATCCGACGAAGAACGGGGGATGTCGGCGAACCAGCTTCCCGGCCTCCTCCGGAAGGCTCAGGGGTCTCGCCTTGAGGTGTTCCTCGCGCGCCGATGAGATCCACCCGAGCGCTCCCATCCGCTTCAGCACGTCATTGCGTCGCAGGAGCATCTTCTGTCGGCCGGTCGATCGGGTCGTACTTCTCCGGCGCCTTTGATCATTCCGGCGAGCGTCGCCCCTTCGAGCAGGTTCAGCTTCCGGGCCGGCTTGCGGAAGTAGAACTGGGCCGCGGTCCCGAACCCGTAGACGCCGTTGCCCATGTAGACCTGGTTGAGGTAGAGCTCGAAGATCTTCTCCTTCGAATACTTCTGCTCCACGCGGATCGCGAGCGCGAGCTCCTGGAGCTTGCCCTCGATGCTCTGATCGAACTGATCGAAGCGATCGAGTCCGAGGGTGAGCCCGACCAACTGCTGGGTGATCGTCGAGCCACCCTGCACGACCCTCCCCGCCCGCGCGTTCTCGATCATCGCGCGGATCAAGGATGAGATGTCCAACGCGCCGTGCTGGAAGAAGTCGGAGTCCTCGATCGCGAGCACCGCGCGCTGGGTCGCCGGGGAGATCGCGGCGAGTTTCACGATCTCCCGGTTGTCGAGGTAGACCCGGGTGAGGATGGATCCGTCCGCCGCATAGATGGTGGATCGCTCGGGGAACCGGGGGATCCGCGTGAAGTCCGACCCGAGCGCGTCGAGACGAGAGCGGATCTCGTTGACCCCGAAGCCCGCGGCCGCGAACGGGGGCGCCAGGATCGCCGCCGTGAGGATCGAGGTCGCCAAGATCATCGGGATGAGTAGGAGCGCCGCGATCGGTTTGAACGACACCCGGTCGCGGACGGACCGAGGGTCGCGACGTTGCCGGGGGCGCGGGCGCCCCCCCGGTGGCGGGGGTCCCGCCGGGCGACGACCGGTGTCCACGCTCATGGGGTACCCACCAGGATACGCCGGATCCCCGCCGCCCCTGCTCGGTACGATGCGCCCCCGATGCGCGCCGTCCACCGACCCCTGCTCGTCGCGGCCACGATCCTCGCGATCGGGGTCACCGGTCCGCTGGCCGGCGGAGCCGCCGCCCAAGCGGCCACGGAGGTGCACGTGATCGAGGTCGAGGGTCCGATCGACCGCCCGCTCCGCGCGTACCTGGAGGAGCGACTCGCCGCCGCGGAGAGCGCCGGCGCGATCGTGGTCCTCCAGCTCGACACGCCGGGAGCGCTCGGCCAGGACGGGGTCGCCCTTGCCGAGCGCGTGGCCCGCCTCGAGGTGCCGGTCCTGACATGGGTGGGCCCCGTGCCCGCGAGGGCGAGCGGCGCCGGCCTCCTGCTGATGCTCGCCTCCTCCCTCGCGGGCGTCTCGCCCGGGTCGCAGACCGGTCCGCTCCTGCCGATCGACGTCTTGCATCCCGACCGGGAGACGGAGGGGCTGACCGAGAGGATCCAGCACTGGCTCGAGCTGCGCGGGCGGGATGTGGATCTGGCCGACATAGGACGGCCCCTCGCCGCCCAGGCCGCGCTGGATGCCGGGATCGCCGAGGCGTTCGCGTACACGGTGCCCGAGCTCCTGCGAGCGGTTGACGGGATGACCGTCCGGACGCCGGGTGGAGAGGTGGAGCTGGCAACCCGGGTCGCGACGACGGAGGCGGAGGCCAACGACCGCACCGTCGAGATCCGCTTCGAGGAGCCAGGCGTGATCACGCGCGTGCTCCACGCTGTCGCCACTCCTTCGATGGTCTACTTCCTCGTCGTGCTCGGGATGGCGGCGCTCGCCTTCGAGCTCACGCAGCCCGGATTCGGGTTCGCCGGGTTCAGCGGACTCGCGCTCGTCGCGCTTGCCGTCTACGGGCTGACGGTGGCGGTCCCGCTGTGGCCCGGGTTCGGGCTGCTCCTGCTGGGGATCGGGCTGCTGATGCTCGATGTGCGGCTCCGGAGTCTGTCGTGGCCGACGTGGGGTGGGCTGGTGGCCTTCGGTGCCGGGTCGGTACTCGCATGGAGCGACGTCGACCCCTCGATCAGGATCAGCTTCTGGCTGATCGGCGGTGCAGTCCTCGCCAGCCTCCTGTACTACGGATTCGCGCTCACGGTCGCCCTCCAGTCTCGTGACAGGATCGTCGGAACCCAGCGGGGGCTGATCGGCATGGTGGGTGAGGCGAGAGGACGGTTGGCGCCGGACGGGCCCGTGTTCGTGAAGGGGACCCTCTGGCGCGGGCGGACGGACGGCGACCCGATCGACGCGGGCACACCGATCCGCGTGCGGGGCGTGGACGGGTTGATCCTCCGGGTCGAAGCCGAGCCGGCTCAGCCTCTCGAACCGACTGGCGCGTAACGATTCCGGGAGGTTCGTGAGAACCTGTTGCGACCGGCTCCTTCCGCCTGCGAGGGAATCCCCGGCCGGCCTTCCTGCGAACAACCAGGTAGATGGCGTTCGAGGAGGGGTTGGCCGGCTGGCAACGACTCGCCGCATGCCGCGGCGAGGACTCGGCCTACTATTTCGCGCCGAACTACTTCGAGAAGCGGCGCGAGAAGCTCGCCCGTGAGGCGGTCGCGAAACGGATCTGCGCGGTCTGTCCCGTGCGGCAACCGTGTCTCGAGTACGCGCTGACAACGCGGGAGGGCCACGGGGTCTGGGGAGGTCTCAACGAGACCGAGCGACGGACGCTGCTCAAGCGTCAAGCTCTCGAAGCCCAAGCGAGCTGAGCTGGGTTCGACCCGCTGATCCTCGCCAGAGGTCCTTCCGATCGGCGAGGCCCATCTGGGAGGATGCGGCTCGTGAACGACGCGGACATCCTCGATCGCCTCGACGAGCTCGGTCTCGAGCTCCCGCCCGTGCCGGACCCCGTCGCAAGCTACGTCCCCGTGACGCGATCGGCGTCGCTGGCTTTCGTCGCTGGGCAGGTGGCGATGATCGATGGTCAAGTGCTGCACCCGGGCAAGCTCGGGCGACAGGTCTCGGTCGAGATGGGACAGGAGGCGGCGGCGCGCGCGGCGCTACAGGCGTTGTCGGCGCTTCGGCAGCACCTCGGGGGAGGCCTCGATCGGCTCGTGCGGATCCTGCAGCTCACGGTCTTCGTGGCGGCCGACGCGGAGTTCATCGAACATCCCCGCGTGGCGGATGGAGCGAGCGATGCGTTGATCGCAGTGCTCGGGCCGGAGGGACGGCACGCCAGGGCGGCGGTCGGGGTCGCCTCGCTGCCACTCGGCGCGAGCATCGAGATCACCGTGACGGCTGAGGTCGCCGAGTAACACGTCCGCGGGGTCGGGGACCGGGAAACGGGACCGGGAACGAGGACCGGGAAAACGGGACCGGGGCGGTCAGGAGCGTGGGAACCGGAGGTCGCCCTCCCGGCGTGTGACGCCTCGCTGGTCGAACCACTCCAAGAGAGGCAGGGCGTATCTGCGGCTCGTCCCGAGTGCCTCGCGGAAGGCGCTCACCCTGATGCCGGCGATGTCCGCCGCCTTGACGATCGCCTCCGCCCGTTCGATCAGCGCCGGGGTGAAGATGAGGTCGGGGGCGACGCGCACGACGAGGCCGCTCCTGGCGGCCGCGTCGATCGCGTCGCGCCCGATCCCTTGCGCGAGGAGATCCTTGATCGTGGGCGGTTGCGCCGGCTCTGCGGCGATCGCATCGACCACACGTAGGACGACCGGATCGTTCTCTCGGTCGGCGGGTCGATGTCCGGGCGATGAGATCGACGTGCTCGTTCGGGTGATGAGCCCGTCGACGGCGAGACGGTCGAGCACGGCGTCGACGAGGCCGACATCGGGCGGGCCGGTGAGAGGCCGCAGCGAGGCAGCCAGGGTTCGGCGAGCCGTCGCGAGCGGCTCGCCCTCCTCCAAGGGGTGTGCTTGGTGGAAGTTCGCCACCTGGGCGGCCAGGGCGGCTCCGGCCACATCGAGCAGACCGTCCCGGAGCAACCATCCGCCGGCCTGAGGGACGGCCGCGCTCGAGCCCGTGAGGACGAGCGCCTCCGACGCCAAGACGGCGCCGCGCTCGTCGGCCAGGATCGCAGGGAGGTCGTCGCGCGCCGCCGCGGCGCGCCGAGCGAGGCGGGCTTCCGGATCGGGCCCTGCGCGCCGCGGCGGCGCCGGGTCCAGGACCGACCCTCCTCCGACGGTTTCCTGCCGGCCTGACTCACGGAGGACGAAGCGGTCGAAGACGTCCAGCACCAGCGGACGGGCCGTCGTGACTCGGACGAACGCTTCCCCGCCCGGCTCGAGTCGCGCGCCGCCGAAGATCCGGAGGCGGGCGTCTGCCTCCGCCGCGCCCGCGTAGATCTTGAACGCGCCCCGTCCGGTGATCGGGTGCGGAAGGTCGCGGACCGGGCGCAGCACGCCCTCGAAGATCGTTGTCGGCCTCCACGCCTTCGGCGCGCCAACCACGTCCCCCCGCGCCAGTTCCTCTCTCCCGGTGCCGACGAGGTTCGCGGCGACCCGCGCGACCGCGCACGCTCGATCTTCGTTCCGCCTGTGCGTCTGGAGAGAGCGGATGCGAGCCGTTCTCCCGCGAGGGTAGAGCTCGACCTCCGCTCCGACGGAAAGACAGTCGCCACCCAGCGTGCCGGTGACGACAGTGCCTGCTCCGGAGATCGTGAACACGCGGTCGACGAACAGGCGAGCGCGTGTCGCATCCGGAGCGAGCGAGTTCGCCAGCAACTCGTCGAGCGCCGCGCGGAGATCGTCGAGGCCCTCGCCCGTCGTCGTCGACACCCGGACGATGCGGGCCGCCGACAGGACCGTGCCGTCGATCCGATCCCTGATCTCCTCCTCAGTCAGATCGAGGGTGTCCTCGTCGACGAGATCCCGCTTCGTCAGCGCGACGACCCCGCCGGCCACACCGAGCACGTCCAAGATCGCCAGGTGTTCCTCCGACTGCTGACGCCAGCCCTCGTTGGCGGCCACCACGAACAGGACGAGCCGGACGGGTCCGACGCCGGCGAGCATGTTGGCGATGAAACGTTCGTGCCCCGGCACGTCGACGAAGCCCACCTCGCGTCCGGAGGGAAGCTCGCACCACGCATAGCCGAGGTCGATCGTGAGCCCCCGCCGCTTCTCCTCGTCCCATCGGTCGGGGTCCATCCCGGTGAGATGCTCGATCAGTGACGACTTGCCGTGGTCGACGTGGCCGGCCGTGGCCACGACGCGGAGCTCCGTCATCTACCCGTCGAGATCAGGGTCGGCGCCCAGGCTCGGGCCCTCGTCGCGATCGTCGCCGTGGAGATCGTGGCCGTGCTCCTCGTCGCCCTCGAGCGCATAGTGCACCGCCCGAGCGAGGTGCGGGACCTGCTCGTCGGTGACGGTCCGACAATCCAGCAGGATGAACCGATCCTCTAGCCGCGAGAACGCCGCCGGCGTACCCGTCCGCATGCGCGCGGCGAAGGCGGGCGCGTCCGGGACCTGTATCCGAACGCCCCATGAGGACAGGCTCGTCCCCGGCATCGACCCTCCACCGACGGCGGACTCACATCGCACGACCCGTGCACCCTCGAGCTCTCCGCCGATCGTCTCCGACAGGCTCAGGGCCCGGCTCCGGACCTTCTCCGGCGGTTCGCGAAGCATCCGGAACACGGGAATCTCCTCCTCCCGGCCGGTGGCGACGGTCGCGAGCACCTGTTCGAGCGCCGCCATCTGGATCCTGCCGATACGGACGGCGCGAGCGATCGGATGCCGTCGCAGCCGCTCCAACAGGTCCGCCCGGCCGACGATGATGCCCGCTTGTGGTCCGCCGAGCAGCTTGTCTGCCGAGAAGGCGACGAGGTCCGCGCCCTGGCTCAACGCATCCGAGACGCTCGGCTCGTCGCCGGGGTGGCCGTGCCCGTGATGCAGCAGCCCGGATCCGACGTCGAACAGGAACGGGATCGCGTGTTTGCGGGCGAGTGTTGCCAGTTCGGCCGGCGACGGCGCCGCCGTGAAGCCGATCACCCGGTAGTTCGAAGGATGGACCTTGAGGATCAACCCGGTCTTGTCGCTGACCGCCGCCCGATAGTCGGCGATCTTCGTTCGGTTCGTTGTTCCCACCTCGGCGAGCCGAGCCCCCGACGCCGCGAGGATGTCGGGGATCCGGAACTCACCACCGATCTCGATCAACTCGCCCCGAGAGACGACGACCTGCTTCCCCTTAGCCAGGGCGGCCATCGCCAATAGAAGCGCTGCGGCGCAATTGTTCACCACCATGGCCCCGTCTGCGCCGGTGAGCGCTGTGAGCAAGGTCTCGGCGTGGCGGCCCCGCTTGCCGCGGCGGCCGGTCTCACGGTCGACCTCGATGTCGGTGTAGGAACGGGCGGCGCGCGCCGCTGCCCGCGCTGCGCGCTCAGGCAGCGGGGCGCGCCCGAGGTTCGTATGCAGGATGACGCCGGTCGCGTTGATCACCGGCACCATCCCGTGCGCCGCGTGTGACGCCCGGCCGAGCGCCCTGGCCAAGAGCACCTCGCCGGGCGGCGGGTCCTTACCGTCGGCTGCGGCGGATCGCACCTCGGCGAGCACGTCTTCGAGCATCCGCTTCACGAGAGGACGTCCGAGGGTCGAGGTCGCCCTTCGCGCGGGATCGGAGCGCAGGAGGGCATCCACCGAGGGAACCTTCCGGCGGACGTCGACGGCCATCGTGCGGGCAGACTACCGCCTCCGACGGCGGCATCCATCGACCCGGATGGTCCGCGCGGCCTCCGCTAGGATGACCCGCGGGATGGACATCAGCGAGCGGGCCGCGTTCGAGAGTTCCCAGGTCGCCTCGATGATCCGAGGCGGTGGATTGGACGTCGAGGTCCTTCCCAGCGGGGAGTTCTCCACCGAGGAGATGATCCTCAACATCGGACCGCAGCATCCCTCGACCCACGGGGTCCTCCGGGTGGTCCTCGAGCTGGACGGCGAGGTGATCACGAAGGCCGAGCCCGTGATCGGGTACATGCACCGAGCGGCCGAGAAGCTCGCCGAATACCGTGACGCGCGCCAGGTCCTCGTCCTCATGAACCGCCATGACTGGATCAGCGCCTTCAACAACGAACTGGGCTGGACGATCGCCGTCGAGCGGCTGGCCGGCATCGAGGTGCCCGAACGGGCTCAGTGGATCCGGACGATGTTCGCGGAGTGGAACCGGATCCTGAGCCACTTGATGTTCAGCGGCTCGTATCCGCTCGAGCTCGGCGCGATGACGCCGATCTTCTACGCCTTCCGCGAGCGCGAGATGATCCAGGACCTCATGGAATCCGCGACCGGGGCGCGGATGCACCACTCCTATTGCCGGGTCGGCGGTCTCAAGGACGACCTTCCGCGGGGCTTCCTGAAGCGCTCGGCGGAGGTGCTCGCCGAGACGCGGAAGCGGATCGGGGAGTTCGAGACCTTGATCATGGGGAACGAGATCATCTTCGCCCGCACCCGAGACGTCGGACTCCTCCCTGCGGAGATGGCCATCGCCTATGGGACGTCCGGCCCGGTGCTGCAAGCGAGCGGGGTAGCGATGGATCCTCGCAAGGACGAGCCATACGAGAAGTACGGTGAGGTCGAGTTCGAGGTGCCGGTGGGCGTGAAGGGTGACTGCTACGACCGTCTCTGGGTTCTGATCGAGCGGATGAAGCAGTCCTGCAACATCATCGAGCAGTGCATGGACCGACTCCCGGCCGGTGAGTTCCGGGCGCCCAAACTGCCGAAGACCTTGAAGATGGAAGGCGAGGTCTACGTCCGGACCGAGAATCCCCTCGGCCTGATGGGCTACTACGTCGTCGGCGACGGCAAGAAACAGCCCTACCGACTCAAGATGCGCACGGCGTCGTTCTCCAACGTCAGCGTGATCCCCGCGATGCTCCCGGGGACGCTCGTACCGGACCTGATCGCGATCCTCGGCTCGATCTTCTTCGTGGTCGGCGACGTCGACCGGTAGTTCCCAGGGCGCTCAACCTCTGCGGCCGTTCGGTCGATACCTCTCCGGGGATGAACACCGAGCAGGAAGGCTCGTTCCGCACCCGCACCGGGGATGACGGATCGCTCGAAGTCTGGGCGCGTGGCTGGCGCTTGGAGTCGCAGCTCTACGCCCTCGTCCCGATGGCTCTGGCCCTGATGTTCCTCGTCGCCCCCATGTCGATCACGATGCGCGCCGTGGGGGCCGGCGTCATGCTCGCCGCGACATCCTGCGTCTTCCGCATGACGAAGCCGGGTCTCAGGTTGACGGAGGATTCCGTGTCCATCATCAGCGTCGTGCGCACCCAACGGTTCCCTTGGGAACAGGTCAGCGGCTTCATGGGCGAACGGAGGCACGACGAGGGGCGTGTGCATCTGGTCCTCGCGGACGAGAGGCACATCCCGCTCCCGGGGACGCTCGATCCCGCGGAGCTCGATCCGTACGGTGATGAAGGAGAGCTGCTCTCGGCCGCGGACCAGTTGAATCGGCTCCAGGAGCTCGCCTTGGCGCACGACCTCCCGAAGCCGGCCGCTCCCGTCGTGCATGCCCCCGACCCTCCATCGGATGACCCCTCGCGGAGGGAGCGCCGCAGCGAGCGGAAGGCGCTGCGCGCCGCATTGAAGGCCGTCCAACTCCCGCCGGAAGGCACGCCCGAACTGATCTCCGTAGCGCACGCTCCCGACCCGCTTCCCGATGACGCCTCAAGGAAAGAGCGGCGTGGTGAGCGGAAGGCATTGCGCGCCGCGTTGAAAGCGGTTCGCCTCACATCCGAAGGCGCGATCGTGGCGGAGAATGCCCCAGACACCGAGCCCTCTCGGTCACGAAGGCTGGGCCGGCGGTCCAGGAATGAGCCCACGCCTGAACTGGTGGAGGTGGCGATCGGCGATCCGGGAGTCTCGGCCGCCCCGCCTGTGGACGTCCGACCGGAACCGCCGACGTCTCCTTCGCACTACCCCACGCCTGTGTACATCCCACAAGCCGAATATGCACAGATGCTCCGCGAACAGAAGGCAGCCGAGAAGGCCGCGATCGCTGCCGCCGCCGAATTGCATCGGCTCGCGAACCTGGAGGAGCTCGAAGAGCTGGCCAAGAGAGAAGAGTTCTCGGACTGGACCTCGTAGCGCCGGCTAGGTCTGCCGGTTGAACCAGGCTCCTCCCGGACCTGCATAGCTGAAGGCTTCGCCCCACACGCCGATCGTCTTCCCGGTGTTCGTGATCGCGATCTCGCCGTAATCACCGTAGAACTCCTGGAACCCGGCGGCCGTCTTGTAGGCGGCGCCCGAGGTCGCATCGGAGATCTTGACCGGCGCCGTCCAGGTCACCCCTCCGTCGCTGGAGCTCCGGTACCAGATGTTCCAGGTGTCGTGGTTCCCACCGCTCGTCTGCGCGAACCAGACGCGCGCGTTTCCGCTGACTCCGGACTCGACGACGGGAGCGGTGGCCTGCTCACTCGACATCGAGAGCGTCGTCCGAGCCGACCACGTCGATCCGCCGTTCGTCGATCGTCGAGAGAAGATCAGTTGCTTGCCTCCAGGGGTCGTGGCGCCGTCGTAGACCATCACGAGGTTCCCGGCAGCGTCGGCGGACACGCCGCTGTGCCCGATGTAGAAGTCGGAAGAGCACCCGGCCGCGATGCACGATTCCCCGATCTCTACGGAGTCCACGACGACGTTCTGCCAGGTCATTCCCTGGTTCGTCGAGACGAACACATGGTGCTCGACGAGACCCTCTGGGGTCGAGCCCTGGCCTCCGTAATCGATGCTGCTCTCCGAGAACACGGCCGTGCCGTTCGGCAGGACGTCCGCATCGTAGGCGAAGAAGTACCTCGGTCCGTTGACGAGCTTCGTCTGTGTCCAGGTCGCCCCCGCGTTGTGCGACTGCGCGACGTAGGGGTCACCGGCATTCGGGCCGTTCCACGACACGTAGACGTGCTGGCCGTCGTTGCTCGTCGCGAGGACCGGCTTGTCGGTCCACGAGACCTGGCCGTACGTGGCCACGGGCGTCGACCACGTCTGTCCGTGGTTCGTGGACTTCGTGAACACGGTGTTGAACCCGTTCATGTACAGGGCGTAGACGTGGCCCGTGTTGGGCACGACCTCGATGATCGGATCGAACTGGGACGAACCCTTGCAGGCGCACAGCGGCACCCCCGGGCTCCACGTGACCCCTCCGTCCGAGGAGATCTCGAGAGCCGTCCACGGCGAGGGGCAGTTGCCGGGGCACGGCTTCGGCGCGTAGCGGGTGGTCAGCATGTAGACGAACGGCGCATTGGGGTCAGCCGCGATCGCCGGCTCCCAGTCGTCGGTCGGGGCGTTCATCAGCTGCTCGCCCGCCCATCCCGGCGCAGCGGCGAGGACGACTTGCTGGCGCCGCCCGAACGTCCCTTCCGCTTTCGCCGCGCGGAGCGCGTCGAGCCGCAGCTCCGTGGTGAGCTTCTGCTCGAGCCGCTCCTCGACGCCCCCGGGAGCGCGAGCCGGGCCTCGGAGGCCGCTCGGGGCCATCGATGCCAGCGCCATGGCGGATGCGACGACGATCATCGCGACCACCGTGACGAGACCAGACATCATCCTTGACTGCATCGTTCGCCTCCCAACGGCCGGGCGGACCGGCCAGCCAGCGGTCTGAAAGATGGTGAATCGTAGCCCGGTCCTCGGACGTGACGCCACCCCGAAACCGGGTGGGCGCGAGGGGTACGCTGCCCCGGATGGGGAGGCCGGCCATCCGAGAACACCGTCGCTCGTGGATCTCGACGGCCGGCGCGGCGTTGGTTATCGCCGTCTTCCTCGCGCCATCAGTGCTTGCATTCCTCGGCTCGCTCAGGCCGATGGGGACATCGCCGCCCACCACGATCGAGCTGTATCCAGACGGGGCAGACCTTTCGAACTACAGGGAGCTGGCGGGACGGTCCTCTCTCCGCCGGGAGACGCTGAACTCGCTCTTCGTGGCGGCGATCTCCGTGCCGGCCGGAACGCTCGTGGCATCCTGGGCCGGGTTCGCGATCGCCCGTTTGCCGCGACGTGCGGGGCTGTTCCTCCTCGGCCTCACCCTGGTCACCGCGATGATCCCTGTCACCGCCTTGCTCGTGGGAAGGCTCGTGCTGTTCCGACTCGCAGGGCTCACGGACACGCCGGTGCCCTTGATCGCCCCGGCGCTGATCGGCGTCTCGCCTCTGCTCGTGCTCCTGTTCGCGTGGAGCTACTTCACGATCCCCCGCGCGATCTACGATCTCGCGCGGGAAGCAGGCCTCGGCCCGCTCCGCACCTGGTGGCATGTGGCGATGCCCATGAGGATGGATGTCGCCGGCGTGGTTGCGGGCGTCGCGTTCATGATCTCGTGGGGCAACCTCCTGGACCCGCTCCTCTACGTGTATGACGAGCGCTGGTTCACGCTTCCCTTGGGTCTCGCCTCCCTCGCGGAGCTCCCGCCGACCGATCAAGGGTTGATGCTGGCGGCGGCGGTGTTCGCGATCGCGCCCGTGCTGCTGACCGCATTCGTCGTGGAACGTTTCGTCTACGCTCGGAGGTGGTGATGCGAGGGGGATGGCTTGGCCCCGAAGGTCAGCGGATCACCTCTGCGACAGGCCGGACCGTCCCCTCACTCCGTTCGGCCGGCGGGAGCGACGCCTCCGTCGATCCTGATGCCGACCCGAGGCACGCTCGTTCGTTCGATCAGGTCCCGTCCTTGCGTCAGATCATCTCGACGTGGCCGGAGTGCGAGGACACGGCCAACGGGTTGCTCGAAGAGCGCCCACCCGGTGGAGGACGGGCGTTGGAGGTCACGGTGGAGCTGGTGACCCAGACCCGAGATCTGTTCGCTCGCGACGAGACCTGATGGGATCCGCTGAGCGCCGGGTCCTGTGGCTCATGGCGGCGCCGTTCATCGTGGGCGTCTGCGGGCTGGTCCTGTTGCCTGCGCTCGGGTCGCTGTCGATGGCGTTCGCCGAGTGGGACCTCGTGCGATCGCCCCGCTACGTCGGTCTCGGCAACTTCCGGGAGCTGATCGAGGACCCCGTCTTCCGGATCTCCCTCCGGAACTCGCTGTGGTACGCGGTGACCGCGGTGCCCTTGCGTCTCGCCGGGGCGCTCGGATTGGCGCTGCTCCTCCATCGACGCGGCCGACTCCGCGCAGCCGGCCGGGTCACCGTGCTCATCCCCACCGTGATCCCCGATGCGGCGTACGCGTTGCTCTGGCTCTGGATCCTCAATCCGCTCTACGGCCCGCTCAACCTCGCGTTGGGCGCCGCTGGTCTCCCCACGCCGGCGTGGTTCTCCCAACCGACACCGACTCGTTGGGCCGTGGTCCTCATGGGGCTGTTCCAGCTGGGCGAGGGGTTCCTCATCGCGCTCGTCGCCCGGAGGCAGGTGAGCGAGGAGCTCTACGAGATCGCTGCGATCAGCGGGGCTGGTCCGTGGGGAAGGTTCATCCGGGTGACCCTCCCCGTCATGCTGCCCGCCTTGCTGCTCATCGTGGCTCGGGACACGATCCTCAGCCTGCAGGCGACGTTCGCACCCGCACTGATCGTCACGGAGGGTGGGCCCCCTCCGTTCGCGACGACGTACCTCCCGTTGTTCGCCTACCGCAATGCGTTCGAGTACCTGCGCTACGGATATGCCTCCGCGACCACGGTCGTGATGCTGGCGTTGACCGCTTCGATCCTCTGGCTGCAGTACCGGATCGTCGTGCGAATGACCCGTTCTTGGCGATCGGCGTGAGCATGGGTCGGATCCAGGCTTCAAACCCAGGAAGGAGCATGGAGTCCCGGAGTGGCCAGTAGGAGCCAGCGGAGCCGCCCGAGCGCAGAGGGATCGACCAACAGGGTGGCGCGGCTCCGTCCGCTCCAGGTCCTCACCGCGTCGAGGCCCTCCCGGCGGTTCAGGAGCTCCGTCTGCCAGCGCAGCTGTTCGTGGATCCAATGGTCGAACCCCAGCGCCGTGAGCGCATGGCGTTGGGTCACGCTCGGGAAGGCGATCAGGCCGTGCCGCTCCGCATGCTCCCCGAGGAGCTCGAAATCGAGACCACACGTGATGTCGGACGAGCCAGGCCGGTCGAGGAGATCGTCGACCGGCCGGTGCGCACGGTAGCCGTGAGCCGAGCCGCCCGGCTCGCCCACCGCGCCGTAGTCGATCAGCAACGCGTAGCCGGGGTGGGCGAGCCGGGCGGCCACTTCCTCGATGAACGCGATCGCACCTTCCGGGAGGACGGTTTCCTCTCCGTCTCCCAGCGCGACATCATCGCCCGGCGATGGGTCGCCGAGATGTTCGACGAGTCGATCGTCGTCGAGCCCGATCATCACCTCCTTCGTCCCAGAGGTGGTGCCACGCAGGCGGCGGAACGGAAGGTTGTCCATGAGCTCGTTCGCGAGGATCAGTTGTGGGAAGCCCATCAGTCGCTCGAGGACGCCGATCTCCCCGGTCGCGTCGAGCGCCCGACGAGCCCCCTTGCTCGTTTCGACGGCCGTGTACGCCACATCCAGGCTCCGAAGGTGCTCGATGAGCTGATGGGCGAGCGTGCCGTCACCCGCGCCTACCTCGGTCAGCCGCAAGGGTCGAGGCTCTCCGAGCCGGGCGTGCAGATCCACGATCGCGCGAGCGAGCAGCTCCGCGAATACCGGGTGCACGTGTGGGCTCGTCACGAAATGACCGTCGGGGCCGACGGGCGGATGCTCGAAGAACCCTCCGGGACCGTAGAGCGCGAGCTCCATGTATTCGGCGAACGAGATCGGTCCGTGGTCCCGGATCGCGCCGGCGACGGCGTCGCGCGCATCCACGGGCTCCAGGGTACGGCTCGTGGGTAGCATCGGTCCTCGTGAGCAACGAGATCCGCCAGGCGGCGTCTCTCATCGGGGTTCGCGACGGTTCGGACGGACCGGAGGTGCTCGTGATCGAGCGGGCGCTCGACCACCGGTTCCTCCCCGGATACGTGGCCTTCCCGGGAGGCGCCATCGATCCGACGGACGGGGAGTTGGCCGAGCGCTGGTTCGGTGATGAAGAGGAGGTCGTGCGAGCGGCCGCGGTCCGAGAACTGGCCGAAGAGGTGGGGTTGGCTGTGACGCAGGAGGGGGTCGTCGCCGTCGACATCGATGAGCCTCTCGCGCCGATCCACGTTGCGCCTCCGGGCTTGGCTCGACTCCCGGAGATCGCTCGGTGGATAGCGCCGGAGCGGGTACCCGTCCGCTTCGACGCCCGATATTTCGCGGTGCGCATGGACGGGGCCGCAGATCCCGCGCCGGACGGCGCCGAAGCGACGAAGGCCTGGTGGGCATCCCCCGTGTCGCTGCTGTTGGCCTGGGAGGCCGATGAGCTCCTCCTCTACTGGCCGACCCACTTCACGATGAGAGCGCTCGCGGACTGCCGCGATGCGGACGAGTTGCTCCGACTTCACATCGTCACGCGGGAACCCGACAACGACGAGACCGGCCGATTGCCGCGCTCGGTCTTCTCTCAGGACTGATGCAGCGGATCACGAGGGTGCTGGCTCCGAACCCCAGCATCTACACGCTGGAGGGGACGAACACGTGGATCGTGGGGAGCGAGCCGTCGATCGTGATCGATCCGGGACCCGATCTCCCCGAGCATCTGGACGATGTGGTCCGGCAAGCCGAACCGGTGGGCGCCGTCCTCGTCACGCACGATCATCCGGACCACGCACCCGGTGCTGTCGCGTTCGCTCAGCAGGTGGGCGCGCCCCTCTACGCTTTCCGACTTGGCGGCGCGGAGAAACTCCGCACCGGACAGCGAGTGCGCGCCGGCGCCCTCGATCTCACGGCGATCCACACACCCGGACACACCTCGGACCATGTGGTGTTCTTCGACCCCGCCAGCGGCGCGCTGTTCTCCGGGGATGCGGTGGTGGGCCGTGGCACCACCTTCATCGATCCGCCGGACGGAGATCTCGTCCAGTACCTGCGATCGCTCAAGCGCATGGAGGATCTCCGGCCGCGAACCATCTATCCGGGCCACGGGCCGGTCGTCCTGCGGGCGCAGGAGAAGATCCTCGGGTACCTCACGCATCGTGAGGAGAGAGAGAAGGAGGTGCTCATAGCGCTCGCGGAGGGACCACGCACGATCGCCGAGATGGTCGAGGTGATCTATGCCGACCAGCCGAAGGACGTGCACCCGCTGGCCGCCCGCTCCGTCCTGGCCCATCTGCTGAAGCTCGCCGATGAGGGGCGGGCCGACCGCACCGGAAAGACCGACGAGGGGCCGTGGACCGCATCCACGCCACGAACGTGTCAGCGCTGCGGCCGGATCGTCAGGGGCAAGGCGCGCTACTGCAGCTCATGTTCTCTTGCGATGCTGCAGTCCGAGGGGTAGAGGCGTTCCGGCGACGAGGGCTGCCGGACGGATCACGTACCGCCCGCGGGCCCTCTCCACGCGCCCCGCCGCCGCGAGCTCGGCGAGTGCTCGATTCACACTCTCCCTGGTGGCGCCCGTCAATCCCGCC
The DNA here is from genome assembly GCA_963778505.1 of uncultured Actinomycetota bacterium. Lineage (GTDB taxonomy): Bacteria > Actinomycetota > UBA4738 > UBA4738 > HRBIN12 > JAJNBA01. The sequence continues at coordinate 657,569 of CAVZUH010000002.1, forward strand.
AGATGTTCCTGCGTGATGGGCAGCTCCAGACAACGACCTCCCGGGATGGGACGCCCGAACCGATCGGCGAGGTCCTCGAGCCTGATGGCGACGCGATCCGCGATCCGGTCCCAGGCGACCGAGCAGGCCAGCCATGCGGCCCGGCGCGCGCGCCGCGCCAGGCCGTCGCGGAGCGCGACCGGCCCGGCGGCGAAGAGCCCGCTGGTGACCAGCGCTCGGACCGACGCGTCTGCCGTCCAGGTCAGGGGCCCGCCCACGAGGTCCCCTGGTCCAAGAAGGTCCAGCGCCAGCCGATGCCCCTCTTCGTCGACCACCTCCATCAGGAGCGCGCCAGAGCGCACCGTCCACGCGTCGGGATAGGGCTCGCCCTGATGGATGACCACCCGCCCGGGGTGGACATCGAACATGAGGGGGAGTGGATCGTCGGCGGTGCTCACCACGCCACCACTCCTTCGTGTCGGCGACCCTAGCCCGAGTCACCGACACGTCCGGATGCCGAACACGCTAGGCTTTGTCAGGCTGCGTTCCGAGGAGGTCACGTTGGCGAAGGCGAAGCTCGACGCCGTCATCGCGTCGGTGCCACTGTTCGATTCCCTTTCCAAGCGACATCTCAAGAAGGTCGCGGGATTGACCTCGACCGTCCAATACAACGCCGGCGATACCGTCATCCAGGAGGGCGAGCCTGGCGACTCGTTCTTCGTCGCGGTCTCTGGGCAAGCCAAGGTCGTGTCGGGTGGGAAGACGCTCCACCGGGTGATCCCGGGGGACCACTTCGGCGAGATCTCGTTGCTCGATGGCCGCCCGCGATCGGCTTCCGTGGTGGCAGAGACGCCCCTCTCGCTCCTCCGACTTCCTCGATCGTCGTTCCTGCGGCTGGTCAAGGAGGACGCCGATCTTGCGCGGGCACTCCTCGCGTCGCTCGCCAGGATGGTCCGCCGCGTCGACCGTTCGCTCGCGAGGTGAGCCCACTTCGGGTCGAGTTCCACCATCCGCCCGAGCCCGCCGAGCTTCCCGCACAGCAACCTCAGGCCGGCCGTCCGCCTCCTCCGCCACCACTCCCGCCCGCAGTGGCGTCGGCCACCTGGCTCGGAGATCGGGTAGTCGTGGACGCGGACGATCCGACGCTCAAGGCCTCGATCGAACGGGCGTTCCGCCCGATCCCTGTCGTCGTGGACGATCGCTCACTCCGCTATCCGGGGACCAGTGGTGAATCGGTGTTGCACCCAGGCGACCTCGAGTGGTTCCGCGCGGTGGTGCATGTCCGTGTTCCGGCCGAGACCGGTTTGATCGCGCGATCTGTTCCGGGAGTGACCGTTGGTGGCTACGACCCCGCTGCCAACTACCGTCGCTTCTCGGAGCAGATCGATCGGCTCGAGTCTCGCTCCGCGGACTGAGCGGTCACGCCTCCCGGGCGATCCATGCCCGACCGGCTTCGCAGAACGGCAGGAAGTCGCAGTGGTGGCACCATGCGCCTGGGATCGGATCGAACGATCCCGCACCGATCGACCGCAACGACTGCGAGACTCGCGCTCGTACTTCGTCCGGGTCGCCCATCGGATGGGAGACCTCTTCGCCGCCCGCCAGGTACAGGTACGTGAGCGTGAGCTCCTCGGCCGCCTTGCCCCAAACCTCGATGCATGCCAGGCCGTAGAGCTCGAGCTGGAGTCCCGCGAGAGGGTCGTCGGCGGCCGGGCGTCTGCCCGTCTTCCAGTCGACGATCTCCCACGGAGCCTCGACCGACGCGCCGAACACCGCGTCGATCCGGCCCGATACCGCGAACCCCTCCATCCGGAGGAGGAACGCGCGCTCTGCGAACAGCGGCACCTTTCCCGCGAAACGGCTGGCGAGGAACGCCTGTCTCAAGCGGTCGACCTTGCCCGGTTGGTTCGCCAGTTCTTCCGAGGTGAGGTCCGGCGCGTCGTCGAGCTCCAGTAGCTGTCCCTGTCCGGAGGAGCGCCGCTCGATCCAGCGGTGGATCTCTGTGCCGATCCGTGCCGCGGGTCCCGAGAAGCGGGGGAGCGGTCTCACCGACGTCCAGTAGAAGCGCTTGGGGCATCGGGAGTAGTCGATCACGCCTCCGACCGAGACGGACTGCGGCGGGACGATGTCCCGGCCGGCGCCCTCGGCCGCCTCGCGTTCCTTCAGATGGAGCGCCAGCCCACGCCTGTCGTTGGTGAGCCGATCTACGACTTCTCGTTGCCCTTCATCGATCACTTCGAGGAGCGACTCCTGCACGCCGCCGTCGTCGCTCGCGACGACGGCAGCGTGCCGCCATCCTTCCGCGAAGACGGAGTCCGATCCGGCAGGCAGGGCGGGACCCGGCCAGTCCCGAACGAACCGTTCGCGATACCCCAGGATCGGGTTGTTCTCTTCGTCGATGTCGGCGCCCGGGTCCCACGTGGCGTGCTTCGTCTCCATGATCCAATCCTTCAGCTCTCGGAGGAACGGTCCGGCTTCCTTGGCGCGCATGTTCTCCGCGTACCAATGTGCGCCGGTGACGTGCAGGGTGCGGCGGGCGCGGGTCATCGCGACGTAGGCGGTCCGTCGCTCCTCGTACTCCTCCTGTTGCTTCAGGTCCTTCTTGAACGCTGACAGGTTGCCTTCGTAACGGGGGAGGTAGGACGCGTCGCCGCGAAGCTCGAAGTCCATCGACTTCCCGCGCTCCGCCGGATTGTGCTGGATCGTCGTGTTCGGCAGGAGCCCCCTCGCGAGGCCCGGCACGAAAACATGATCGAACTCGAGGCCCTTCGCGACATGGATCGTCATGACCTTGACCGAGTCCTCCTCCGAGGGTTGGACCGGCGACCATTCCTGCTTGTCCAGGTTCTCCACGGCGTCCACGTACTCGAGGAACGCGCGCAGCGTGAGCTCTCCTTGGACGGGTGAGAACGCGTGTACCTCGTCGAGGAACGCCGCGAGGTTCCTCCGCGCCGCCGCCGCCGACGCGACATCCAGATGCGCGTCGAGCTCTGTGAGGATCCCCGTCCGACGGATGATCTCGCCGAGGAACTCGCCGACCGGGCGGCGTGCCTCGACCCGGAGGGCCGTCAGTTCCTGGCGGCACTCCTCGAGGCGCGCTCGGCCCTCCTCGGAGAGCCCCTCGACCTCGTCGAGGTGCTCGAGCGCCTCGGTGAACAGGAAGGGGGCGGCTTCGCCTTCCGCTTCGTCCTCCTCGCGGAGCGCGTAGCTCTTGGTCTTGGCGAGCGAGGCGACGAGCGCCAGGTCCTTGAAGCCGACCCGGAACCGCGGTCCCAGGAGGATCCGGCCGAGCGCGACGCTCGCCAGCGGGTCCAGTGTCGCGCGAGCGTACGCGAGCACCTCGACGACCTCCGGCATCTTCAACAGCCCGGCGAGCCCGAGGATCTCCGCCGGCACCCCTCGTTCGTTGAACGCCTGCTGCAAGGAAAGGAACAACCGCGAGGTGCGACACAACACGGCACAGTCCGACCACGCCGCGCCGCGTTCGTGCAACGAGACGATCCGATCCGCGACCCAAGCAGCCTCCTTCACCTCATCCGAGATCCGAGCCACGTGGACTTCGCCGGGACCGTTCTCCTCCCAGGGCACGAGCCTCTTGTCAGGATCGGGGCGCTGCTGTGCCGGGAGCTGTCCGATCAGGATGTCCGCCGCCTCCAGGATCCGAGCGCCGGAGCGGAAGTTGGTGTACAGGGGGAGCTTGGTCGCCTCGCCTCCGTCGACCTTGCGGAACTGATTCGGGAACTCGAGCAAGTTGAACAGGGACGCACCGCGCCACGCGTAGATGTTCTGATCGGGATCGCCGACCGCCGTCACGGGGTGGCCGTCCCCGAAGACGCCGGCCATCAGACGGGCCTGTGCCACGTTGGTGTCCTGATACTCGTCGAGGAGCACGGCGGCGAAGCGATCGCGGTACCGACGGGCGACGTCCGGGTGCCGCTCCACGATGTTGAGCGCGAGCTCGATCTGATCGCCGAAGTCGATGACGCCAAGCTCCCGTTTCAGCTCTCGGAAGACCGCGCAGGCCTTCGCGAGCTCGATGCGTTCCTTCGCGGATCCGAAGGCGCGATCGGAGCGATGGTCCTTGAGCTCCTCCAGCCGCCGTTCGTTGAACTCGACGATCTCCTCGGGCGAGCGGAAGTGGTTAGCCGCCTGATCGTCGAGGGTGAGGATCCTGTCGACCACCCCCGGAAGGCGCTGGGCTTCCACGACCTCGAACGTCATCCGGTCCAGAACACGGGCGCAGAGCTCGACGCGCTGGGCGGGAGTCAGGACACGCTGGTTCGGCTCGATCCCGATCAGGACGCCGTGGCGGTCCAGGAGCTGGCCAGCGAACCCATGATAGTTGGTGATCTCCGGCTCCTCGCCGTCGGGGAGATCGAGGCCGGCCAGAGCGCGGCGGACACGTTGCTGCAGGTTCTCGGTGGCCTTGTTCGTGAACGTGAGACACAGGACGTTGCCGGGAAGGACGCCCGGGTGCTCCGCCGGCAAGCGGCCGAGTGCGACGAGCGCCAGATAGACGACGCGCGCGGCCATCACCGAGGTCTTCCCCGAGCCGGCGCCCGCCACGAGCACGTAGGGCTCGAGCGGCCACCTGATCGCGCGCCACTGCTCCTCCGTGGGTGGGCGTCCTCCGAGGACGTCGAGGATCTCCTGCGGATAGGTCATGGTCGCGCTCATCGCGAGGTCTTCACGGCGATCGCAGCGTCACCGACGTCGAAGAGGGGCCGGCCTTCCGGGAAGAGTGGGCAGAGCGACTGGAACTCGCAGAAGAAGCAGTTGGCTTGGTAGTTGGGGCGATACGAGCCCGTGTCGTTGAGCCTCTTCAACTCGCCGACGAGGCCGGAGAGCTTCTCCCGCATCACATCCTGATACGCCTCTTCTCGGTCGGCCGTGCCCACGGTCCACTCCCGGGTGACGAGATCGCCGTTCCGCCAGTCGCCCTTCAGGTACGAGAGCTCGACGCCGGAGACCGGCTGGAACTCCTCCAGCTCCTCCGATTCGAGGACGGCCAGGTAGTAGATGCCGAGCTGGAGGCTCTCGTTCGCCTTGGGAGCGCGGTCGGCGCTTCCCGTCTTGTAGTCGGTGATGCGGGTCCCAGGGAACCCCGCGGGATCCGGCCCGATCCTGTCGATGTACCCGACGATCGTCGCCGCGTCGTAGTCGAACTCGAAGCCGCGCTCGGTAGCCGATGCGGGGTAGGCGCCGTAGCGCTCGAACCAGTTGGGGAGCATCCGACCCTTCGCGAGACCACGCCATGCTTCCGACACGGCTTTCGCAGGGAACTCCTGCGGACGCCACCGCCGATCGATCTCGGCGGTGAGCGCTTCGATCTTTCGCGGAACCTCACCTTTCTCGCAATCCTCGATGATCCGATGGACGAGCGACCCGACCCAAGCCTGATAGCCGACCGGCCGCCCGAGTCCGAGCTCCGAGCCGAGGACGAACTGGAGCTCGCAGTTGTCCAACACGTCGAGCTTGGAATACGACGCTCGGATGTGCTCGTGCAGCGGTCGCCCCGTGTCCGTCCAGTCGCGCTGGAACCACCAGCGCCGAGGATCCACCCCGAGCGTGACGAGTCCTTCCAGCGCCGCGAGCCGCTCGGCGCCGGGCATCGTGCCGTCGGCGAGGGTCCTGCGCCACACGGCCGCGGCCTCGCGAACCGAGATCGGTTCGGTGAGCCCCGGATCCGGTACCGGCGACCACTTGACCCCGAGCTCCTCGACGAAACGGGAGCCCGTCGAGGCTTCGTCGGCGTGCGCGCGGCTGGCCATCAGGATGATGCGCTCGCTGGCGCGACCCAGCACCATCCGGAAAAGGCGACGTTCGTCCTCCAGTCGGGCGCGATTGCGATCCGACTGCGACACAGGGCGATCGAGCGAGTCGAGGTCGAACATGGGCTCGGGCCGGGAGAGGCTCGGGAAGTTGCCTTCCACGGTGCCGGCGACGATCACCGTGTGGAACTCACGGCCTGCGGTTCCGTGGGCCGTGAGGACCTGCACCGCGTCGGCGTCGCGGCGCTCCCACGCCGAGAAGCCGGGCCCTCGTTCGCCGGCATCCACCGAGGCGAGGAATGCTTCGACCGAGGGGTCGGCAGCCGAGCCCGCTTCGGCCACCGCGCTGGAGAAGGCCACGACGGAGTCGAGCTCGCGCCGCGACTCGACGGAAGCGTCGCCTTCGTCGACCAGGCTGCGCGAGCAGGGAAGCTCGCGCCAGAGGGTCGCGAATGTGTCGAGCACCGATCGGTCCGCGGCCGTCGCGGCGCGATCCATCACGGCTCGGACCTCCTCTACCTGCGCGGCCTCCTGCGCCGTGAGCCCGTCCGTGAACTCGAGGGCCCTCCCCACGAAGCCGGTCCTGGTGTGCGCCACCCGCAGGAGGCCGCGCGCCGCCGCCGGCGACAGTCGGACGAGGTCCGATGTCAGCACGGATTCGATCAGTCCGTTCCGTTCGTCCTCGGATGCGACGAGCCATCGCAGCGCCAGCACGAAAGGCCGCGTGGCAGGCTCCTGGGAGAGGGACACCCCGCTCTCGGGCGCCGCCCGAGGGACCCGAGCGTCATCGAGCGCGCGGAGTAGTCCTCCCAAATGGGCACCCTGGCGCCGGACGACGACGGCCAGATCCCCCCAGTCGACGCCGTCCTCCACGTGGAGTCGGCGCAGCTCGCGTGCGATCGCCGCGTACTCCTCAGACGTGTGGGCGGCGCTCCACGCGTCGACACGCACCGGCTCCGGAGCGCGGTGCGGGACGCTCAGCTCGACGTGTGCGGCGCCCTCGAACACCTCCGTGAATCGGAGCGACGGCACGTCCGTCGTTCCCTGGAACGAGAAGACGTGTGCCTCCGGGTCCGCTGCCACCACGAGATCGCGTACACGGAGCGCCTTCACGAGCGTCTCCTGCGCGAAGGTCGCATCCTGGTAGTCGTCGACGAGCAGGTGTTCGAGCAGCGGAACCTGAGAGCTCGACATCGCCGCCTCGGCACGGCCGATCAATGCTGCGAAATCGACCACGCGGTCGGCATCCAGTACGTCGAGGTAATCGCGATAGAAGCGCGCGAGCTCGCGCCAACCGGTGAGTCCGCGTGGCTCGGCCCTGGCCTCGATCTCCTCGGGCGCGAGACGAGCTTCCTGCGCGCGCAGGAGGAATTGACGGATCTGATCGGCGAACCCGCGGAGGGTGAGGAGATGCCCGTAGGCAGGCCAATCCCCCGGGTCCTGGCCCTGGAGCAGGTCCTGCACGAGCGCGAATTGGTCTGCCGCCGACAAGACCTCGGGAGGCTCCGGGTAGCCCAGGGCCGAGAACCGTTCGCGCAGGATCAGGTGCCCGAGACCGTGGAACGTCAGGACGTTGAGGCTGGGCAGCGACGAAGGCAGTCGCGCGATGAGGGCGTCGCGCGCGGCTTGCCGCGCGCGACGCGACCCAACCACCAGCGCCACCCGTTCCGGGTCCGCTCCGTTCTCAACGAGGAGGGCGAACCGTTCGCGGAGCGCCGAGGATTTCCCGGTGCCTGCTGCACCGGTAACCAGGAGTTCACCATCCCGATGTGCGAGGACGGCCTCCTGACGGGAGTCGGGGGAGAGGGGGAGGTTCACTGAGCGGATGCTACCGCCAGTCGCCGACACCCCCGAGGTCGGGCCGGGGCGGGACGCCGCCGGCTCCGTCCGGCACCGCCGCCCCCAAGATCCGCTGCCGATACCACCGGTCGACGTCGCCCGACGTGAATCGACCGAGCAGTCGTTCGCCGTCGATGACGAGCGCCTGCCCGCTGCCGGAGATCCATTCGATGGCGCGATCGAGCGGGAGGTCCGGCGGTACCGTTCGCATCCGCTCGAGGGGGGTCATGGCCTCTCGGACGCCCCTGGTGGGATCGCTCCCTCCGACCTTCGCCGCCGTCGTGAAGGAAAGAGAGCCCACCACCCGTCCGGATCCGTCGACGACCGGGAACTCCGTGGAGCGATCCTGACGGAGATGCGTCTCGAGGGCGTGCAGCAGGGTGGTGGCCTCCGGGATCGGTGGCGGGGGTGGGCTCATCGCCTCCGAGACCTGCCCCGTGGACAGGTCTCGGAGGATAGGAGCCTGCTTGGTCACCTGCAGGCCCTGGGTAATCATCATCCACCCGACGAAAGCGAAGAAGAGCCAGTTCTGGTTCCCCACCCTGAGCTGCTGCAAGCCCACGAGCCCCAGGGCGGCGCCGACGACCACTCCCCCCACCCGGCGACCTTGAGGGCGACGAAGCGATCCTTCGTGATGCCCCAGACCACGGCCAGCAACATGCGCCCCCCGTCGACAGGGAACCCCGGGAGCGCGTTCAGCCCGGCGAAGAGGACGCTGAGGAACGCGAGGTTGCGGAGGATCGCCGAAAGCAGACCGGACGTGGTTTCGGCAGCCAGCCAGAAGGCACCCGCGAGAGCCAGCGTGCTGAAGGGACCGGCCGCGGCGATCAGGAACGAGGCGAGCGGGCCACGTTCGCCCGAGTGGGTCTCGGTGTAGCCACCCCAGAAGACGAGGGTGATCCCGTGCACGGGCAGGCGGAACGCGCGAGCGGTCGCCGCGTGCGCCAACTCGTGCAGGACGATGCTCCCGTAGAACAAGGCAGCGTTCACGACGGACCATGCGAGCGCCTGCTGCTCCGTGAGGGCCCGGGAACCATTGAGGCTGAGGTAAGTGGCCCACACCACGAACGCGGCGAAGAAGAGCCACGGGATCGTGATGAAGATCGGGATCCCGCCGATCGATGCCACTTTCCAACGCTTCTCCACGCACCGCAGCCTACCCGGCCCACTTTCCTAGGCAGGCGTCACGGTCACGCGAACGGACCTACTCAGGGAGATCGAGGTCGAGCATCGCGCCCAGGTCCCTCGCGTTGCGCACCGCGAAGTCCCGGTAGCAGTTGTTCATGAGGACGTGCGTCTCGCGTGTCTCGTCCGCGAGACCTTCGATCTTGGGGATCCATTCCTGGAGCTCGTTCTTCTCGTAATCGTACCGGAAGCGCTCGCTGGCACTCTCGCTCTTCGTTTTCCATGCCTCCGGATCACGTCCGTGGAAGCGGACCATCGCAAGATCGTCCGCGGTCGCCGCCGCGATCGGAGGCATCGACGAGTCGAAGCCCTGCGGCATGTCCACGCACACGAGAGGCACGTTGCGCTCCTGGAGAAAGGACAAGGTCTCTCCGACGTTCCGGTCCTCGAGCCAGGACTTGTGCCGGAACTCCACCGCGATCCTGTAGTCGGGCAGTCGAGTCACGGCCTCCTCGATGTACGCCTTGTTCTTCCTCGAGATCGTGAAGTACTGGGGGAACTGGAACAGGACCGCCCCGAGTTTGCCCGCGGAGTGCAGCGGATAGAGCGCGAGACGGAACCGCTCCCACACTTCCTCGACCGCCTCGTCGGGAAGCTTGTCCCGATAGACGCGTCGCTTCTCGAGCTGTTCCTTCGGGAGCTCGTCCCTGATGTCCCCGTACAGCGACTCCGGCTTGGTCGGGTGGTTGGTGAGGAGGGAGTACGCCTTGATGTTGAACGTGAAGTCGGATGGGGTCCGTTCGATCCAGAGCTCGGCGTTCCGCTCCGACGGCGGGAAGTAGTACGTGGAGTCGACCTCGACCAGCGGGAACTTCGAGGCATAGAACCTCAGTCGCCCCTCTGCCGTCTTGGCGCCGGGCGGATAGAAGTTCCCGTCTTTGATCAACGTGGGGTCTGTCCATGAGGACGTGCCGATCAAGATGGAGCCGCGGCTCACGGCGTGGTTCCCTCGCCTCCGTCGCCTTCCTTCTTCTTCCGCAGGATCGCGTCCTTCGCCTGGTTGGCCTTTTCTTTCGCGATCCGCAGGAGGCGCTGCGCCCACACGTATTCGGTGGCGAGGATCGCGAGGCCGGCGATGATCACGAGGATGCCCGGACCGGGGAGGACCAGCATCGCGGCTCCAGCGAGGACCACGACGAAGCCTGCGACGGTCACCGCGACTCGCTTGCTGTTGCGGGCTATGAATCGGGCCACGATCTTGAACGGGACGATCGTGGGGTGGTCATGCCATCGACGCGAGAGTCCAGGACGTGAAGTCTCCAGCTCTTCGACGAACTCAGAGGCGTCGAGCTCCTGAGGCTCATCGCCCCAAACCTCGTCTCGGAAGGGGGATCGGCGCTTCTTGGGGTCGTGCTCAGGGTCAGCGGTCATGTCGCATCGAGTCTCGCACGAGAGGCCGAGAGTAGCCCGTCGGCGAGATTGTCAGTCTTGCTCGGTGGAGAGCCGATGGGCTACAACCTTCGGGCGTTCATGGGCCGCGGTGGCCGGGGAGACCGCATCGTTCCGAGGGAGGGGAAGATGTCGGTCTTTGCCGCAGACCGCTCCAGTCATTCTGCCCGCAGGCTACGCAGGGGAGAGACGACACAGTTCCGAGCATTCGCCATTGCCGTCATCGTCTCGAACTGCCTTCTCTTAGGGTTGGCCGCCATCCTGGCCCAAGAGAGGTTGCAAATTCAGCCTCTCGAGTTGCTCGCTTGGACCGTGCTCGTTGCGCTTGCTGGACTTGTTCCTCTGAGCTCTGGCAGAGGCCCTTCTCTCGCCATGGATCTCCCTCTCCTGCTGGCAGCGGCCTTCGTCTTCGGCCCGTTTGCTTCAGGGCTGATAGCCCTACTTGGAGCTGTTGACATCCGGGAGCTGAGGCGGGAAATCAGCTGGTCGAGAGCTGCCTGGAATCGCTCGCAGACGTCCCTCAGCGTCATGTGTGCCAGCGTGATTTTCGCTCGGTTCGGCGAGCTTGGGGACTGGCCTCTCACGCCACTGGTTGCCTTGCTCGCGCTCGCTGCGGACGCCATCGTGAATTACGTCATCGTGGGGTATGGAACTTCATTGCGGAGTGGCCTTTCCCTGAAGGAGTCCCTCAGTTCAATGAGAATCGGATCTCCGAGCGCCTTCCTGCTGAGCTACATCTGCTTCGGATTTCTTGGGGTCCTGATTGGTGAAGCCTATGCGGCCTTCGGCCTGTCGGGTGTTGTCGCTTCCGTCGCGCCAATCATCTTGGGTCGGCAGGCCTTCGTACATCGATCCCGCCTGGATATTGTGGAGCACAGCCTCGCCGAGAGCACATCCGCCCTTCGTCACGTCGACGAACGAATCGCGGCGGAACGACGAGACGAGAGAGCCCGGATTGCAGCGGCTCTTCATGACGAGGTCCTTCAGGACCTCTACAACGTGACGATTCGGGCCCAGGTTCTGCGCCAGGACTTGTTGAGTGGACGCCTGCTCGACCTAGAGGATGACTTACCCGCTGTGATCCGGGCGGCCGAAGCTGCCGTCGAGGATCTTCGGGAAGTGATTCACGGGCTGCGGTCCGCCAATGTAGGTCATGCAGGGCTAGTAGAGACACTCAGCCTCTTCGCGCGCCACATAGAACAAGATTCAGGCGTTCAGGTCGTCCTGTCCCTGGACTCGTCCATTCGTTCAACGCCTGAACGTGAATTGATTGTCTATCAGATTGCACGTGAGGCCCTATCCAATTCTGCCCGCCACTCGCAGGGTAAGACAGTGTGGCTTTCCCTTAGTTCGACACCGGGCTCATGTGAGGTAGTGGTTGAGGATGATGGATGCGGGTTCGACCTGGATAGGCTTTCCGGCTATCTGCACTTCGGGCTGCAGTTGATGAAGGAGCGCGCCGCCTCGATAGACGCCGAACTTCAGATCCGATCGAGCCCCGGATCCGGCACGGTTGTCAGATTGGTATTTCGGCCCTAGTCCCCGCGAAGACGACAACATCGAGACCCCGGCTTACGCCAGGGCCTCGGAACAGGATGGATTGGAGACTCTCAGGAGCGACGCTGGAAGCCTATGCCTTCCAGTGTGCGGCGCCACCCGCCAGTGCGATGGCGAGCAGAGAACTCAGAGCGATCGCGACGCGCCTCACGAGCTTCATGCTGTGTCCTCCTCCCACACTCCGCCTCACCCCCAGGTGGGGGACATGGAGGACTATCGGGGGTCACCCGTCAGGGGGACAAGCCCCGCAATCGGGTTACGCCAATGGACGTATACCGCTAGTCCCTCTGTCACCTGCTTTCCTGAGAGACTCGGGCGCGACAAGATGTCACTCGTGAGCGGGAGAGCGTCCGAGCGAAGGCTCCTTGTGTTGGAGCTGGCTGTAATCCTTCCCACGCTCGTCGGTGGGGTACTCCTAGTTCTAACGGATCTCGAGACGTACACGTGGGACCTGGTCGGGCAGCTATTGCTATGGGCTGGCGCTGTCTCTTTGGTGGAGCTGATCCCGGTTCCTGCTTGGAGAGGAATCCACCTGAGCCTGGGATTCCCTCTTCTAATGGCTCTTGCAATCGTGCATCCACCGGCGGCAGCCGGTGTTACGGCATTCGTGGGGTCCACCGACCCTCGCGAGTTCCGACACGAGGTGACGCTTCTTCGAGCAATCTTCAATCGAGCGCAGGTGGCGCTCTCGGTCTTCGCCGCAAGTGCAGTGTTCCATGCGCTCGCATTCATCGGAACGGAGACCACTCCAGGCTCTCCTGCGTGGCTGCTCATTCTTGCTGCCATGTTGGCGGCGATCGCCGACTATCTCGTGAACAGCACGATGGTCACACTCTTCACGAGTTTGAGGGTGGGCCTGCCTCCCCTTCAGGTACTCAAGGAACTGCGGATAGGCAGTGTCAGCGAATTCCTCATCAGCTACCTCGGCTTAAGTCTGCTCGGATTGACGATGGCGAAGTTCGCGGTAAGCGATGTTGGCGTCTGGGCTTTACCAGCCTTCTTGGCACCGCTGCTGTTGGCGCGCCAGATGTTCTTCCGATCGCAGGCGCTCGAAGAGGCCCACAAGGAACTTCAGGTTCGCGAACAAGTGCTCCGTTCGCTTTCGAACGCCATGGCCGAGGAGCGGGCCGACGAACGGCTCCAGATCGCTGGATACCTCCATGACGATCTCGCCCAGGTGTTGTTCCGGCTATCCATCCAGGTCGATGTCGCGCGGAAGTTGCTTGAGAAGGGTCAGACGGATGACGTGGGCACACAGCTCGACAAGATCCGCCAATCGAAGCAAGAGACGTCGGATCGGATCCGCGCACTCATCCGAGACCTGCATCGATCCCCGCTGGGAGCGAAGGGACTCGCGGAAGCGCTCGAATCGTTCACCGATGAAGTCGGTCGCGATTCCTCGATCCGCTTCCATCGCGACGTCGAGGACATCGAACTCCCGGCCCCGATCGCCCTCCTCGTGTATCACATCGCTCGCGAAGGAGTGATGAACGCCCTCAAGCACGCTCAGCCGAGGGACGTGTGGATCTCGGTCCGTGAGGAGGACGACGACATCGTGCTCAGCCTGAAGGACAACGGCGTCGGCTTCGATACGAGCGCTCCGGGCCCCGAGGGGCACTTCGGCATGGCGATGATGCGCGAGCGAGCGCAGGTCGGTGGTGGTCGTTTCGAGGTCGAGAGCGCGCCAGGTGAAGGAGCGACGATCACAGTCAGGTTCCCGACGTCGCTCCTCCAGCCGGAGCCTCCGACTGAGCCCCCAGACGGGAGAAGCGACGTTCCGGGGGCAGGTGCTTCCCCCGATACCCCTGGAATAGCCGAGCCGGCGGCCGGCGATTCTCGCCGAATCGTCCGAGCATGACGGCGACCACCAGGACCGCGATCCCGGCGTAGAGCAGAACGTCGCCGATCGAGATCACGGCGCCGATAGGCGGCGGGATCCCGATCACATCGGCCAGCGGCCTCAGCGTGTCGCCGGGACCCATGAGGTGGTGCTTCGCGGTCTCCGCGCCGAGGAGGTCCTCGGCGCGGGCACCCGCGGTCTCGAGGGCGCTCTCGCTCACCGGCATCCCACCGTTCACGGTGATGACGAGGATGTTCAGAACCAGTCCTCCCATCACGAGCCACATTGCCGGCAGCCGGCGGTTCACCCACGCGAACGCAACAAGGAGCCCATACGAGCCCACGAGCACGGCTGACCCCACCGGGCGGCCGACGCCGTCGGGGAGCGGGATCGCTTGGAGCGCCAGGCCCGCGAGAGCGATCCCCCACCAGTGCACGTTGAGACGCTCGAACGGTCGGAGGCTCCCACCGGCGATGAACCCGATGCAGATGGCCAAGCCGATCACGATCAGGACCAAAATCACGTGGGGAAGTCTCCGACTCGGGCAGGTGATCCGACAGCATCGTTCCATGGCCCCTCGGAAGAATCCAGCTTCGAGGAGGCGCTACCCTTGTCGGGTGAGCGACGAGGGTTACTTCGGACCGACGAGCGTCTCATGGCAGGTCCACCGCGAGGTCACGGTCCTGTTCGGTGGCGCGAGAGCGATGCTGATGCATGCGGCCCACCCACTGGTCATCGCAGGCGCCAACCAGACCGGGATGTACGAGCGCAACCCCTGGAAGCGGCTGCAACGGACGCTCATGCTGCAGTACACCCTCACCTTCGGCACGAAGGGCGAGGCACATGCCGCGGCTGATCGGATCAACGGGGTCCACGAGCGCATCAACGGCGTCGACGCTGTCACAGGACGTGCGTACGACGCTCTCGATCCCGACCTGTTGCTGTGGGTCCATGCCTGCCTCATCGAGAGCGCTCTGCTGTTCGAACGGCTGACGATCGGGCGGCTGGACGCTGCCGGTCGTCAGCGCTTTCACGAGGAGCAGATGCTCGCGGCCGAACTGGTTCGTCTCCCCCGGGAGCGGGTCCCGGCGACGGTCCTTGGCCTCGAGGCCTACGTTGCGGACACCGTCACATCGGGCGAACTCTTCGTGACGGACGCCGCGCGCAGCGTCGCCGAGTTGTTCTTCGATCCACCGCGAGATGCCGAGTGGCGGCCGGTCCTCCAGGCGGTCGCCCGGCTCGCGTTCGGGACGCTTCCTCCGCAGGTCCGCGATGGGTACGGCTTCCCGTTCCGGACGAGGAGCCGGCACGCGATGCGGGCGATGTTCGCTGCCATGCGAGCAGTCAGACCATTGCTCCCACCGAAGTATCGCTTCATCGCTCCCTACCAACGGTGGCGCCTCGGCGAGGGAGGACACGAGGACGCAGGGATCGACGCGAGCCGCCGTTCGCTCGGGATCCCTCTGTGATGGCACACTTCTGAGAGTGGCGATCGACGGGCTTCTCCTCGATATCGACGGTGTGCTCGCCGTCTCCTGGGAGGCGCTTCCGGGCGCGGTCGACGCGATGAGGCGGCTCCGGGACCGGGGCATCCCGTTCCGCCTGATCACGAACACCACGACGAAGAGCCGCGCCGATCTCGCCGGCACACTCACGGAGGCAGGCTTCGACGTCGGAGGTGAGGATATCGTGACCGCCGTCGTCGCGACGGCCGCGTATCTGTCGACGACGCACCCGGGAGCGAAGGTCTTCGTCCTCTCCGACGGGGACGCGAGCGAGGACCTTGCCGGCATCGAGCTCGTCGCCGCCGACGACGCCGACGTGATCGTCATCGGCGGGGCGTGCGACGACTTCACCTACGGAACGATGAACCGCATCTTCCGTCGCCTGATGGACGGGGCCTCGCTCGTCGGGATGCACAGGAATCTCTTCTGGAAGACGAGCGAAGGTTGGGAGTTGGACGGCGGCGCATACATCGCCGGACTCGAAGAGGCCGCGGACACGAAGGCGGTGATCTGCGGGAAACCGGAGAGAGCGTACTTCGACTCGGCGCTCGCCATGCTCGGTGTGACGGCCGATCGAGCGGCGATGGTCGGCGACGACATCGTCAACGACATCCTCGGTGCGCAGGTCGCGGGACTGACCGGGATACTCGTCCGCACCGGGAAGTACCGGCCGGGCGACGAAGACCGTGACGAGGGCCGGCCCGATCACGTCGTCCCTTCATTCGCCGACGTACTCGAGCTCCTCGGATCGCCATAGGACTCGTACGACCGTCCATGGCGCCCGATCGGAACCTCTTCGCCCGGCGGCTCTTCGCGGGGATCGCGCCACAGTACGAGCGCATGGGCGCACTCCTTTCCTTGGGTCAGGACGAGCGATGGAGGCGGTTCCTCGTTTCGAAGACGAACGCGATGCCGGGGGCGTGGGTCCTCGACACGGCGTCCGGCACGCAGCTGGTCGCTCGTGCGCTCGCGGCTCGGAAGAACGTCCGGGTCGTGGCCCTGGACCAGAGTGAAGAGATGCTTCGAGCGGGTCGCGAGCCGAACCGGATCGCCGGTCTCGACGGCCGCATCGCGCCCGTCCTCGCCGGCGCGGAGCACCTCCCCTTCGAGGATGAGGCCTTCGACTCGGTGACCCTCACCTATCTCCTGCGATACGTGGACGATCCCGCGGCCACCGTGCGAGAGCTCGCTCGGGCGCTCCGCCCCGGGGGCTCGATCGCGATGCTGGAGTTCCATGTGCCGACGTCGCCGATCGCTCGCGCCGGCTGGTGGATCCATACGAGGGTGCTGATGCGGGTCATCGGGAGCGCCGCGTCGCCCGCATGGGCGCGCACGGTGGCCTTCCTCGGGCCGGACATCTCGCGATTCGTCGCCTCGCATCCCATCGAGGACTGGGTGCGCTGGTTCCAGCATTCCGGCATCCATCACGTGCGGACCCGAACGTTCTTGTTCGGCTCCGCCGTCGTGCTCTGGGGTGTGAAAACAGGGTGAGCGGGGACCGGCCTGCGTTCTACGCGCTCTCTCCCGGCGGCTGGAGGGACTGGTGGACGTTGCTGCATCCGCCCTACACGCTGTGGCACCTCTCCTACGTCGCGCTCGGGGCGGCGACCGCTGCCGAGGTGGATCTCTACCGACTGGGGATGAGTCTGTTGGGGTTCTTCCTGGGTGTGGGTCTCGCTGCTCACGCTTTGGATGAGCTGCGAGGGCGACCGCTCGGCACTTCCATCCCGGATCTGGTGCTGCAGGGATTGGCGATCGCCTCGCTCGCGGGGGCTGGGGCGGTCGGGATCGTCGGGATCGTCCAGGTCACGCCGTGGCTGGCGGTGTTCATCGCCGTCGGTGCGTTCCTCGTCGTCGCGTACAACCTCGAGCTCTTGGGTGGCCTGTTCCATTCCGATCTGTGGTTCGCGCTGGCCTGGGGGGGGTTCCCCGCTCTGACCGGAGCGTTCGCGCAGGAGGGGAAGCTGCACCCTGCGGCCGTCCTCGTGGCCGGCGCGTGCGTGGCGATCAGCGCGGCTCAGCGCGTCTTGTCGACACCCGTGCGCCGCCTCCGCCGCCGGGTCGCGACCGTCGAGGGGACCATCACGCTGCGCGATGGCACAAAGGAGCCGATGGGGGCCGAGGTCATCAAGTCGGCGCCGGAGGCGGCGCTGAAGCTCCTGTCGCTCGCGATGCCGGTGCTCGCGACCGCGTTCGTGATCTCGAGGCTCTAGGCGAACGAGGTATCTCAGCCCCGGGTTCTCGTGGTCCTCCGGTTCTCGCGGGTCCGTAGTATCCGCGCCGTGTCGGCACTGCATCGAGTCATCGGGTTCGCGGTCGTCGCTACCTTCGCGCTCGGGTGGATCTGGGGACTGGGAGCCAAGGTGGCGCGGCGCGGACCGGGTGACGGCTACTGGACGTGGCTCGCGGTCGCGCAGGTGGTCGCCGGCGCGCAGGCTCTCCTCGGCACGATCCTGCTTCTCCTCGGGCGCCGCCTCGAGGCAGAAGGGGTCCTGGGGGGCACCCTGCACTACGTCTACGGGTACCTTCCCCTGCTGCTCTTCGTCTTCGCTCACGTGGTCGCGAGGGCGGGGGACGCGCGCGCGATCGGGATCGACCGGCCGCTGCGGCCGTGGGTGCCGTTCGCCTGGGCCTCGTTCATCAGCTTCGGCCTCACGCTCAGGGCGTTGATGACAGGACTCGGTCTTTAGCGGCGAGCCGACCCGCTACGAGATGATGGCACCAGTGCGCGGATGGGTGAAGACGCTCGTGTGGATCCTTATCCTGGCGGGCTGTGCAGGCGTCGGCGCGTTCATCGCGTATCGGTTCCCGCCGAACCCGTTCCCTCCCGGAGTCCGTGACCCGGCGGTCCTCCCCAGCGTGACTCCGAGTCCGTCGACGGCCGAACTCATCGATTGGTCGCTCAGCATGTCCAGCCGAACGACGCACACCTACCGCGTAGGGGGTTCCTGCACGAGCGACTGGCGTATGTCGGGGCGGATCCGGGTCACGGATCCGGGTCGCGTTCGCGGGCGGGGGGTCGCGCGGCTCCTGCCGGGCGCGCGGTGCGATTTCCCGTCGGCACAGGTCCAGGCCGAACGGGTGATCGTCCGGATCCTCGGACGACGCGAAGGCAACGAGCTCGACCTCAGGTTCCAGGAAGTGAGCCGGCACCCGGTGGGATCGCAGGATCTCGGCGGCTTCGTGAAGACGCTGGGGACGTTCAGGATCTCGATCCCGGAACGAGCGGGCGCCGAGGCAAGGAAGCAGAAGCGGATCGAGGATCCCCAAGGCGAGATCCACGTGTCCATCATGAGGATCCGGCTCAGGCACTAGCCGTCGAACCAGATCGTCACGAGGGTCTGGTCGGCGGGCCCTGCGCTCCAGAGCCCCTGGCGTCGCTCGAGCAGGGAGCCGAGGGCAGCGATGAGCTCGTCATCCCGGTCGCGTGAAAGACACAGCCGCCGTCGGATGAGCGCGACGGCGTCCGCCCTCCGGCGGGCTCCGCCAGCTGCCGGCGGCGTGGCCCAACGCTGCATGTGAGGGTCGAGGCCGAGCTCAGCGAGGGCATCGAAGGCGTCCTCCGCCGTCGGTCCCTCGGGACGTTCGACGCCGTGGAACCGGAGCCAGAGGTCGTTCATCCAGTGCAGGGGATGCCGCTCTGTGAGCTCCAAGACGACCCGGCGTCGAGCAACCGACGCGAGACCGCGAGCGAACGGTTCGAGATCGCCGACGTTGTAGAGGACGTGCCCCGCGAGCGCGAGGTCAACCTGGCCGACCCCGCCGGCGACGTCGGGCCATCGTCCGTGCACCGTCTCGGCCTCGGCGCCGGCCGCGCCGGCGTTCGCCAGGAACCCCTCGAGCATGTCCTCCTGCGCGTCGACGCCGACCACGACGCCCGCGCGGCCGGCGAGGGGAAGCGAGGTGGCACCTCCTCCGCAGCCGACGTCAAGCACTCGGCCTCCGTCGGAAAGTCCTTCGAGCGCTCGAACGGTGGTGGGGGTAGGGGCTTCGGGGCCAGGCGTCCGTTCACCCCTCGTTCGGAAGAGTTCGGCCGGGAACCAGTACGGTGACTCAGGAGCGGCGGCGAGGATCTCGGGTGGGATGGCCCACTGCGTGAGCTGCTCCTGCCAGCGCTCGATCGCCGTCACGACTCGCGCAAGATCTCGTCGGTGTGCTCGCCGAGAAGCGGAGGGGCCCGACGCGTGTCCAGCACCCGGCCGTCGAACCGGATGGGATTGCGCACGAGTCGAAGGGTCGTTCCCCGTCTGCGGTCGGTCACCGACTCGACGAGGGCGGCGCCCTCGGGAGCCGCGAAGACCTCGTCCATCGCTCGGATAGGTGCGCATGGCACGGAAGCCGCCGCGAGCGCCTCGATCCACTCGCCCGCCCGCTTGGTTGCGAACGCTTCCCCGAGGAGCGGGATCAGCTCGTCCCGATGGCGCACGCGGTCCTCGTTCGTGACGAAGCGTGGGTCGTCGGCCCAGTCTGGGTGCCCCACCACCTCGCACGCTCGACGGAACAGCCGGTCGTTCCCGGCGGCCAGGATGAACGGGCGATCCGAAGCGTGGAAGGCCTGGTAGGGGCAGATGTTGGGATGCGCGGTCCCCATCGGCCCCGCCACGATGCCCCCCAAGAGAAGGTTGGCGGCCTGGTTCACCATCGCGGCCACGCTGGCATCGAACAGGGACACGCTCACGTGCCGTCCGCGTCCGGTGCGCTCCCGCTCGTGGAGAGCGGCGAGGATGCCGATGGCGGCTTGGAGGCCGGTGATGACGTCCAGAAGCGCGACGCCGGCCTTCACGGGTTCGCCACCCGGCTCGCCGGTAACACTCATCAGGCCCGACAACGCCTGGACCATGATGTCGTAGCCAGGACGTTGTGCCGCTCCCGGGGTGTCGTCGTTGAACGCCGTCAGCGAACAGGTGATCAACCCTGGGCTCTGTCGACGCAGGTCGTCGGGAGCAAGTCCGAGCTCGGCCATGAGACCGGGCCGGAAGTTCTCGATCAGGACGTCGGAGCCGGTGGCGAGCCGGCGCACGGCGTCGACGCCGGCGCTCGTCTTGAGGTCGACCGTCACGGAGCGCTTGTTCCTGTTGAGCGATAGGTAGTAGGCGGCATCACTCCCCACGAAAGGTGGCCCCCAGTGGCGGGTGTCGTCGCCGTCACCGGGGCGCTCGACCTTGATCACGTCGGCGCCCAGGTCACCCAAGATCTGGGTCGCGAGCGGACCGGCAAGCACCCGGGAGAGGTCCAGGACGCGACTGCCGGACAGAGGGAGGGGGTCCACGGAGCCGAGCCTATCGGGCGCCTGGATGCGCTTCCGCACAACTGGCGCAATGGGTTGACTATCGTGGAGAATCTGCCCGTGAACGAGCAGAGCCTCGAGCGCGTCAATGCTTTCCTCGCCGCTGTCTCCAACCGCACCGAGAAGGGCGAACTGCTGGAAGCGACGCCAGCCGAGCTTGGCAGGGAATTGGGCTTCCCCGATCCATTGTCGATCGCCCGCGCAGTCAGAGCGCTTGTCGCGCGGCGCCGACTGGAGCCCTCAGGCGGCTCCTATCGTCTCCTCGACGAAACGCCGGTCGCTGCAGGCGAGCGAGAGACGATCGAGCGCAAGGGCAGACGCTCCCGGAAGCGGCAGGAGGACACGGGCCCCGGTCGTCGCGGAGGCCTCGCCTACTCGGATCTGGGCAGGGCTACGGTGGATCGGCTCGTGGAGCTCGGGCAGGAGGTTTCCCTGCTCCGGGCCCAGCTGAAGACTTCCCGCGAGGAGGCCCGCCAGAACCGGGAGATGCGAGCGGAGGCTGAGCGGCGCGCGCGGACGCTCGCCGAACGCGCTCGTGAGCTGGAGCACCGCGTCGAGATGGCCGAGTCCAACCTCCGGACGCTGCTCGCGTCCGCGCGCGCGACGGGCATGCATCCGGACCAGCGGCTTCCCGACTCCGAGATGGAGGCGATCCTCGGCGTCTTGAAGGGCAACGGAGAGCAGCCTTCGGAGGAGGAGCCCCTGCAAGCGCAGCCTATGGGGGACCGGCTCCCGGAGGAGCGTCGCTCGACAACGGCTCCTGCCGAAGAGGCGTGACAGAACCCCGCCGCAGCGAAGCCTCGTAGCACGCGGCGAGATGGCCGGGACCGAGTTCCTCCAGTGCGAGATCTTCACCTCGGCACCTCTCCTCGATACCGAGGCTCGCCGCCTCTCCCGACGCGACCACCGGGCACCGCGGGTGGAACCGGCACCCTTCCGGGATGCGTGTGGGGTCGGGAGGTTCGCCCTGCAGGATCGGGCGGTCGATGCCGCCGGCCTCGGGCACGACGTCCAGGAGGGCCTTCGTGTACGGGTGGCGCGGCCGCAACAACACCTCTTCGGCAGGGCCGATCTCCACGATCCTCCCGAGATACATCACGGCGACGCGGTCCGCCACGGTCCAGGCGAGTCCCAGATCGTGCGTGACGATCAGGATGGACAATCGAAGCTCATCGCGGAGCTTCAGGAGGAGCTGGAGGATCTCGCCGCGAACGGACGCATCGAGGTTCGACACGGGCTCGTCCGCCACGATCACCTTCGGGTCGAGCACCAACGCGCCAGCGATCACGACCCGCTGGCGTTGCCCTCCTGAGAGCTCGTGAGGGAACAACAGGTAGAAGCGTTCCGGGGGGCGTAAGCCGGCTCGTGACAACGCGCGCGCCACCAGCTCCTCCTCGGACTCTCCGTTCGGCCCCTGGTGGATGCCGTGGATCCGAAGGCCCTCGGCCACGCTCTCGTAGATCGTTTGGCGGGGATTGAGCGATGCCGTCGGGTCCTGGAACACCATCTGGACCTCCCGGCGGTACTCGCGCAGCTTCCGTCCGAGGGGTTTGCCCCGGAACGAGATCTGGCCCCCGTTGGGCTTGATGAGCCCCATCACCGCGCGAGCCAACGTCGTCTTCCCGCAGCCCGATTCCCCCGCGAGGGCGAGCACCTCTCCCTCGTGGAGGGTGAGGTCGACACCGTCGACCGCTGTCGCCACCGATCCCTTGTTCCGCCCGAACCCCTGGATCAGCGAAACGCGCCCGGCGAAGCTGACCTCGAGACCCCGGATCTCGATGATCGGCTCACCCAGGGAGCTTTCCTGCCGCTCGAGCGTGGTGTCGCTCACGTCGGCGCCTCCGACAGCGACGGAGCACCCGAGACGTGGATGCAGGCCGCGCGCCTCCCCTCGCCGGCTGCCCACAGGTCGACGTCGAGGGTCGGACAGACGTCGATCGCCACCGGACACCGTGGATGGAACGGGCAGCCGGTCGGGATGTGCTGGGGGTCCGGCGGATCGCCTCCCAAACCGGACGGCTTGCCGCGGAACTGCGCGTCGCCGATCTCCGGGAAGGCGTTCGCGAGCGCGCTGGTGTAGGGATGTGCTGGTTCGTGGAACACGCCGTCAGCGGGTCCTTCCTCGACGATCCTCCCCGCGTACATGATCGCGATCCGATCGGCGACCTCGACCAGGACGGAGAGGTCGTGGGTGATGAACAGCATCGCGAGGCCCAGCTCCCGCTGAAGGCCCTTGAGGAGCTGGAGCACCTGAGCCTGGACCATCACGTCCAGCGCGGTGGTCGGCTCGTCGGCGATCACGAGCGATGGGTTGCAGGCCAGGGCCATCGCGATCATCACCCGCTGCTTCTGGCCTCCGGAGAGCTCGTGGGGATAGTCGTCGATCCGTCGAGCCGGGAGACCGACTTCCTCGAGGAGCTCCGCCGTGCGAACCCGCGCCTCCCGTTCTCCGGCCAGCTTGTGCACGACGATCGCTTCGACCACTTGATCTCCGATCCGTCGCACCGGATTGAGGGCGTGCAGCGCGCCTTGGAAGATGATGGATGCGCCCGTCCAACGAACCGCTCGCAACTGGCCGGGCTTCAGCGCCAGGACGTCCTTCCCGTCGAGGAGGATCTCGCCTTCGATCCTCGTCCTCGGGGAGTGCAGCCGCAGGATCGCTCCCGCGATCGTCGATTTGCCACATCCGGATTCGCCCGCGAGGCCGAGCACGTGACCCTTGTCGATATCGAACGTCACGTCGCGCACGGCAGGCACGTCACCACCTTTCGTCCGGTAGGTGACGTGCAGGTCGCGGACGGACAGGACGCTCATGCCGTCACCGCTCCCGGATCCTCGGGTTCAGGACTTCGTCCAGGGCGTAGCCGCACATCGTGAACGCGAGCGTAACGAGGCAGATGCAGACGCCGGGCGGGATGAGCCACCACCAGAGTCCTGCGCTGAGCGCCCCAGCATCGAAGGCGTCGAAGATGATGATGCCCCACGAGATGGTGAGAGGGTCGCCCGAGGCCCAGCAGGGCGAGGGTGGTTTCCGCCAGGATCGACAGCGCGACGGTCAGCACGGTGTTCGCGAAGATCACGGGCATGACGTTCGGCAGGATGTGTCGCGTGACGAGGTGCCAGTTGCTCGCACCCAGGGCGCGCGCGCGTTCGACGTACGGCCGCTCCTTGACAGAGAGGGTGTCGGCTCGCACGAGCCGGGCGGTGCCGGCCCACGACGTCAACCCGATGACGAGGATCGTGTTGAACAGCGATCGCCCGAGGATCGACGCAAGGACGATCGCGAGCGGGATCCAGGGGATCACGAGGAACCAGTTCGTGAGTGCGTTCATCACGGTGTCGACCCGGCCGCCGTAGTAGCCGCCGGAGATCCCCACCGCGGTCCCCACGACCATCGTCATCACGGTGGCCGCGAAGCCGACCAGCAAGGAGATCCGAGACCCGTAGATCACGAGGTCGAGCACCGATCGGCCGAAGTCGTCGGTACCGAGGGGGAACTCGGAGGAGGGCGGTTGGAATGGGATGCCCGGAGCGTTGCCGACCTCAGAGTCATCCGGCGACACCAAAAGCGGTGCCGCGAGCGCCACGAGCACGAAGGCGCCCGAGCAGCACGAGGCCGACCATCCCCATCCGGCTCTTGCGGTAGACACGCCAGAAGCCCGTGTAACGCTCGCCGCCGGCGAGCCCAGCGGATCTTCTTCGGGTCTCGCGGGGCCGGAGGCGGGTGCCGACTCGACGCCGACCGTGAACTCCGAAGGCTGGCGCGGGGTCTCGATCGTGCTCATGCTTCCTTGACCCTCGGATCGAGGTAGCCGTAGAGGATGTCGGCGAGCAAGTTGAAGAGGATCACCGCCGCGCTCGAGAGGAGGAACACGGCCTGGATCACCGGGTAGTCGTTCCGGTCGATCGCCTGGTACGTGAGCTGTCCCAGACCCGGCCACGAGAACACCTGTTCGATCGAGGACGGCGCCCCCGAGGATGAAGCCCGATGCTGTAGAAGGCGAGCGTGAACGTGGGAAGGAGGGCGTTCGGGACCGCGTGCCGCCGACGCACGTTCTTGTCGCGGACGCCCTTCGCCCGCGCGGTCTGCACGAAGTCCTCACCCATCACCTCGAGGAGCGAGGACCTCATGATGATCGCGAACTCGCCGATGTAGCCGAGTGTGAGTGTGAGACAGGGCAGCACGAGGTGCTTCGCCACGTCGAGGATGTGCGCGAACCCGGTGAGCTCGATCGCGTGGACTCGTACCCGCCGGCGGGGAACCAGCCCAGCGCTGGGAACGGCCATCCCCCGGCGAAGGTGATCAGCAGGATCATCCCGAGCCAGCCCTCCGGCATCGAGTAGAGCGTCAGTGAGCCGAGGAGCGAGCTCGTGTCGAACGCGCTGCCTCGTCGCCAGGCACCCTTGATCCCGATCAGGATCCCGAGCACGGTCGACAGGATCGTGGCCGTCCCGACGAGCAGGACTGTGGGCCAGACCTTCTCCGCGACCGAATCGATAACCGGCCGCCCGGAGATGAACGAATAACCGAACTCTCCTCTCAGGGAGTCGCCCAGGTAGTTCACGAACTGCTGCGGCAGCGGATCGTCGATCCCGAACTCCTCGCGGAGCGCCTCCTGCTCTGGGGGAGTGAGGTGCAGGCTGCTCCTGGTCAGAAGCTTCACGGGGTCGCCGACCGCCCGGAACAGGATGAAGTTGAAGGCCAGGACGAAGAGCAGGGTGCCCAGCGCGTGCAGCACCTTGCGGAGCAGGTACCGACGCGACCGCACCCCCGGCCTCCTAAGAGCCTTCGAGCCGCTTAGGCCTCGTCCTCCTCGCCCCGTCGACGCCCGATCAGCACGAAGGCAACGACGGCGATCACGACGATCGCCCCGATGCCGATCAGCAGTCCGGTGGACATGCCGCCTCCGTCGGCCGCAGCGCCCTCGGCGACGACTGGCTTGAGGTTCATGTAGGAGTCGACCCGCCACGCGAAGATCAGCCCCCCGCCTGCGGACGGCGTCGGCACGTAGCCTTCGAAGGCATCAGTTCGGTAGGCCGAGATCGTCTGCGGGTATACGAGGACGACCTCCGGAATCTCCTCGTAGTGGATCCGTTGGAACTCCTGGACGATCTGCTGACGCTCCTCACGATCGAAGGTCCGCTTCTGCTCCACGTAGAGCTCGTCGAGCTCGGGGTTCGAGTAACAGCCGTCGCTCCAGCCGAGGCACTGGGAGCTGATGTACACGGACATCATGAAATCCGGGTCGGGATCGCCGCCCCATCCCCAGATGTACGCGTCGAACGTCCCGTTCTCCCACTCCTCGTACGCCTTGCTCTCACTGACGACGCGCACATCGAACTGGATCCCGATCTGCTCCATCCAGCCCGCTATCAGCTCGCCGGATCGGGCGGAGCCAACGGAGTTGTTGATCGCGACGATGTCGAGCACGAGCGGCTCGCCGCTCTCCGGATCGATCCGGACGCCGTCTGCTGATTCTTCTGTGTAGCCGGCTTCGTCCAGGATCCGGTTCGCCTCGTCCAGGTCGAATGTGTATTCCTCTTCGGCCGGGATGTCGAGGTGCCAGTAGACCGTGTCCGGTCGGATGAAAGTGTCCCCCGGTTCCGCGAAGCCCTGGAACACGGTGTCGACCAGCGCCTGCTTGTCGATCGCATGTGCGATCGCCAGACGCACGTCGCGGTCGTGCAAGGCGGGGTGGTTCGTCTCATCCGTCGCTGGTGGGGTCCCGTAGACCTTCGGATGGGCATCCGCTTGGCCGCCGAAGTTGAAGGCGAGGTTCGTGTGGTAGTTGGGCGCTTGCACGTTGACCTTGATGTTCTCGTCACCTTCGAGGCTCCGGGCGAGCGTCGGTGGCATGTCGTAGGCGTAGTCGATCTCTCCCGACTTGAGGGCCTGGACCATCGCCTCATGGTTGCCGTACACATGGAAGACGATCTCGTCGATCGTAGGCGTACCAAAGAAGTGGTTCTCCACCGCCTCCATCCGCCAGAACTCGCCTGGTTTCCACTCCGTGAGTTGGAACGGCCCCGATCCCACGAGTGGGATCTGCTCGAACGACCGGATCTCCTTCGCCGGCTTCCCGTCGAGCTTGGACCAAACGTGCTCGGGCAGGATCGGGATGTACGGGGGAATGGTGGGTGCGAAGGTGGGCTCCTCCGACTTCCAAACGAGCGTGTAGTCGTCCGGCGTCTCGAAGGTGGGATTGTACGGGAGGTAGTCGGAGAACGTAGTGAGCTCGTTGTCGAGGATGAACCGATACGTGAAGGCGATGTCGTCGGCCGTGAGCTGCTCGCCGTCGTGCCACTTGACGTCGTCACGGATCGTACACGTCCAGGTCATCGAGTCCGGGCTCGCCTCGCAAGGCTCGGTGGCGAGCTCCGGCACCGGGGAGAGGTCCTCGGCGCTGAACCCCAACAGCATGTTGTAGTTCATGAGCATCATCTCGTAGTCGGAGGTGCAGCAGGCCTTGAAGACGTTCACAGAGACGATGTCCTCGATCGACCCCACGTGGAACGTGAGCTTCTCCGCGTTCCCCTCTTCGGCTTGCCCGAACGCAGCCCCGGCGGCGCCGCTCACCAAGCCGGTTGCTAGTACGAGCGCGAGCATCGCCCGTCGCGTTCCCCTCATCGCCTGCCCCCTTCTCCTGTACGTCAACACTTTCCTACGCAGCCAATCTCGCTCCGATCGGGACGTTGTCCCGGCGGCGAGCGTCCGGATCTCGGTCCGCCCGTGTCGACCCGCGATTGTTTGAACGTCGGGTCAGTCGAGAAGGTCTGTATAGCACTGGGGCCACGATGGCGCTAGGCAGGTCATGGCCTCTCTTAGGCCCCTTCCACCTGGTCCGGGGTCCGGCGCGTCCTCCGATGCAGGCCCTTCGGCTTGTTCGGCATCAACCCGTTCTGCTTAGCTCCTAGGGGATGCGGGTTCTCTTCGCCGACGTCATCGACCCTTCCACCGCCGCCGCGTTGGCGGACCTAGGTCATGAGGTCGTCTCCGGACCCGAAGCTCTCGGCCGGTGACCTTCCGGGCCGGATCCCGGGCTTCGAGGCGCTCGTCGTGAGGAGCACGAAGGTGACAGCGGCGACGATCGAGGCGGCCGATGCCCTCGAGCTGATCGTGCGAGCGGGGGCGGGCACGAACACGATCGACGTGGATGCCGCCTCCGAGGTCGGCATCTACGTGACGAACGTCCCCGGCCGCAACGCGGTCGCGGTGGCAGAGCTCACCATGGGCCTGCTCCTGGCGATCGACAGGCGGATCGCGGACAACGTGGCCGACCTTCGGGCCGGGTCATGGAACAAGACCGCCTACTCCCAGGCCGACGGACTGTTCGGGAAGGTGATGGGGATCGTCGGGCTCGGCGAGATCGGGTTCGCGGTCGCGGAGCGTGCGGCCGCGTTCGGGCTCCAGGTGCGGGCGATCCGCAAGGAGCGCGACGAGGGGGCCGAGGAGCGCATCAAGGCCCTCGGCATCGAGCTCGTCGACTCGCTCGAGGACCTCGTGGCCACATCCGACATCGTCACGATCCATGTGCCCGCCACGAGCGAGACCGAGTCGATGATCGACACCCAGCTGCTCGGTGGGATGAAGGAGGGCGCGATCCTCTTGAACACATCTCGAGGAGACATCGTGGACGAAGCTGCGCTCTTGGATGCGATCGAGACCCGCGGGCTTCGCGCGGGCCTCGACGTGTATCCCGACGAACCGGGATCCGGCGCGACCGAGTGGTCGTCGAAGCTCGCCCAGCATCCCAACGTCGTGGGGACGCACCACATCGGCGCGTCGACGGCCCAGGCGCAGAAGGCGGTGGCCGACGGCGTCGTCGAGATCATCGATGCGTTCGTGCATGGCGAGATCCTCAATTGCGTCAACCTCGCGCCGACGCGGCTCGGGACCCATACCCTCCATGTCCGCCATTTCGACCGCGTCGGTGTGCTGGCGGGCGTGTTCGACATCTTGCGTCGTCGAGACCTGAACGTCGAGCAGATGGAGAACCGAGTCTTCGAGGGACGGAACGCTGCGGTCGCGACGATCGACGTCGTCGGCGACGTCGGCCCGGATCTGATCGGCGCCCTTGAAGGACTCGACCACGTGATCCATGTCTCGGCCGTGCCGACGGAGCGAGGCGGGCCGTGAGGGTCCACAACTTCTGCGCGGGTCCCTGCACACTGCCGGTGTCCGTCCTGGAAGAGGTGCAGTCCGAGCTGTTGGACTTCCGTGGCTCCGGTATGTCGGTGATCGAGATGAGCCATCGGAGCACCGACTACGAGGAGGTCCAAGAAGAGGCGCTCGCCCTCTTCCGCGAGAACTATGCGGTGCCCGACGACTTCTCGATCCTGTTCCTGCAGGGAGGTGCCACGCTGCAGTTCGCGATCGTCCCGATGAACCTCCTTCGCGAGGGTGAGCGAGCCGGCTACGTGCGCTCGGGGACGTGGGCGAAGGGGGCGTTGAGGGATGCGGCCGGATGGGGAGTCGCGTATGCCGCGTGGGACGGCGAGCCATTCTCATTCACGCGGATGCCCTTTGACGACGAGCTGGAGATCCAGCCTGGCACGAGATACCTCCACATCACCTCGAACGAGACGATCGAGGGGATCCGCATGGCCGGGTTCCCGGATGCGGGGATGCCACTGGTGGGAGACATGTCGTCGGATTACCTCAGCCGGCCGATCCCGTGGGATCGCTTCGACCTCGTGTACGGCGGGGCGCAGAAGAATCTCGGGCCGGCGGGCCTCGCGGTGGTGGTGATCCGAACCGCGCTTCTGGAAGAGATGGACCCGGACCTCCCGAGCTATCTGCGACTGAAGGCGCATGCGGCCAAGAACAGCCTGATGAACACCCCGCCGATGTTCGCGATCTACGTGATGGGGAAGATGCTCCGCTGGATGCGCGACCTGGGAGGCGTGGCGGCGATGGAGGAGCGCGCCGCTCGGCGCTCGGGATCCGTCTACGACGCGATCGCCGAGAGCGATGGCTTCTATCGCTCGCCGGTCGAGCCCGCCCACCGTTCCCACATGAACGTTGTGTTCCGCTCGCCTTCCGACGAGCTGGACGCCGCGTTCCTGAAGAGCGCCGAGCAAGATCGGCTCGTCAACCTCAAGGGACATCGGAGCGTCGGTGGGATCAGGGCGAGCATCTACAACGCGATGACCGACGAGGGCGTCGATGCGCTCGTCGAGTTCATGGCCGCGTTCCGAGCTGCGAACGGATGAGCACCCTCGATCCCTTCCCCGCCCGGATCGTTCGTGCCGAGTGGGCGGAGCACGTCGTCTCGCCGATGCACGACGCGCTCTCGCGCGAGGAAAGGGCCGCGATCCTGGCTGCGCGCCCGTATTCATGGCTGCACGTGTCGCGGACGCCCGACGACGCTTCGGACGACCAAGATGTCGACGCCGAAGCGCTCGACGAGGCGAACGCGGCGGCCCTGGATCGGTTGCTCGACGCCGGGCTCTACGAGGAGTTCCCGGAACCCGCCCTCTACGTGTACCGGTTGCGATCCGACGAGCACGAGCAGACCGGGATCGTGGGGGAGGTGCCACCGCAGGCCTTCGTCGACGGCCGGGTCCTCGGGCATGAAGGGGTGCAGCCGGAGCGCGTCGACGCGCTCGGGCTGCACCTCGCGCGTCTGGGCGCCCGATCCACGCTGGTGGCCCTGATGTTCCGCGCGGACGACGACATCCGGAAGATCGTCGAGACGACCACCGACGGAACACCACTGCGGCGATTCGGGACCGGCGAACTCGAACAGACCGTCTGGCGGATCGAGGATCCCGAGTCCATCGCACGGATCCGGGAGCGGCTCGATCATCAGCCGCTGTACATCACCGACGGACACCATCGGGCCATGGCATCCGTGGACCTCTGGGAGCGTTCAGGCCGACCCGACGGCGCCGGCGTCCCGGCTGTCTTGTTCTCGGATGACGAGCTGAGGATGCTGGGGTTCCACCGGCGCGTCATCGGCCCCCTCCGGATGGGCATCGATGGCTTGCTTTCTCAGCTGCGCGAGCGGTTGACCGTGGTCGAAGGGGTGACCCAGCCCGTCGAGCGCGGCGTCTTCGGACTGTACGTGGGCGGGCGCTGGTATCGGCTCGTCCCTGGACCGGACGAGACGTCCGTCGGAGTGGAATCGCTCGATGTCTCGCGACTTCACCGCGAAGTCTTGGAGCCGATCTTCGGCTTCGGTGAAGCCGGCGACCCCGGTCTCGAGTTCGTTTCAGACGCGGTCCCTCTCGAGGAGCTGACGGGACGTGTAGACGAAGACGGCGGGGCGGTCTTCACGCTCATGCCGCCGACCTTCGATCAGTTCGTGGAAGTCGCCGATCGCCACGAACAGATGCCGGCGAAGGCCACGTACTTCGATCCGAAGCCCCAGTCCGGGCTCTTCCTGAGACTCGAGGAGGGAGATCCGACCCCCGACGGACCGCCCGTCACGCCGTGACGGCTCGAGCGCCCTCGTTCTCGCGGGACCTCGCTCGGGAGCCGCGGAGGCGGGCGAGCAAGGAGAGAGCGTCGAAGAGGGACTGCTGGGCGGGGTCGTGTTCCGCGGTTTCCTCCGGGTGCCATTGAACTCCGACCATCCACGTCGCTCGAGGGTCTTGCTGATCCGGGACGATCCGCTCGATCGCCTCGATCAGGCCGTCCTCCGTGCGTCCGGTCACCGCGAGGCCGTCGCCGAGGCGATCGATGCCCTGATGATGATGCGAGGCGGCTGCGAGCGAGCCGGACTTGGTGACGGCCGCCAGACGACTGCCGGGTTCGGGGGTCACATCGTGGATCGTCTGGGTCCCTTCGACGGGAACGCCGTGCTGGATCAGGCCGGGGACATCCGGGAGATGCTGATGCAGCGTCCCGCCGAACGCGACGTTCATCACCTGCATCCCTCGACAGATACAGAGGGTTGGTATGGAGATCCGATCGGCTGCCCGGAGGAGCCGGATCTCGAAGTCGTCACGGTCCGGTTCGATCCCGTAGAGGTGTTCGTTCGATCCCCCGCCGTACCGGGCGGGGTCGATGTCGCCTCCGCCGACCAGCAACAAGCCGTCGAATACATCGAGGATCTCCTCGGGAGTTCCCTCTTCCCCCGGAGGAAGGATCGCGGTCCGGGCGCCCGCTCGCCGGAGTGCATCGAAGTAGAGCTTCGGGACGCCGTAGCCGCCCTCCGGCCAGCGCGCCACCCGGTCCTCGGCGAGGTGGTAGGCGACGACCGCGATGAGCGGTCGATAGCGATCGTCCGTCACCGACGGAGTCTATCCTCGGTCGTCTCGGACTAGGATCCGGCGGCCAGCAGCGTGAATCGAGTGATGATCTCGCGGCCGCGATCCTCGTGCTCCTTCATGTGCCGAACGCTCTCCTCGCGCACCCGCTGGGGACTCTTGCCCCACTCGGTCTCCAGGTCGCCCAGGTATCTGAATTCCTCGAGCCAGTACTCGATCTCGGGACCGTTCACCTCGAGGTGGAACTGGGTTCCCCACGCGAGGTCGCCGACCCGGAACGCCTGGTTCGTGACCTGATCCCCCGTCATCAGGAGCTTCGCACCCTCGGGTAGCGCGAATGTGTCCAGGTGCCACTGGAACGCCATGTCGCCGTCCATCAGATGGGAGAAGAGCACGTCGTCGACGGCATCTTGCGTCGGGTGGATCGGCTCGAAGCCCACTTCGCGGACGGCGCTTCGGCCCACCTCGGCGTCGAGCGTCCACGCGAGGAGCTGTCCTCCGAAGCACACACCGAGGAGAGGGATCCGGCGATCCATCGCCTCCCGCATGACGTCCGAGGTCTCCTTGATGAACGGCTGCTCGTCCGCATGCTCCATGTTGAACGTGGAGCCGAAGACCACGACTCCGTTCACGTCGTCGAGCGTCGGGCGGAGTCCGCTCTCGAGGATGGCATCCCACACACGGAGAGTTGCGCCTGCGGCTTCCACGGCCGAGGGACCGACTCCGAAGCTATCGGCCTTGTCGCAGCGAACGAACAGGATCACGGTCATACGCGGAGAGTCTAGCCTCGGCCCCTGTGCTCCAGGGCTCCGCGCTTCAGGCCCGACGATGGTTGCCCGTCGCGGAAGCGGGGCGCCTCTGGCAGACTTCGGTCGCGCCTACCGGGATGATCGGCGAACCAGCCAGGCAGGGCGAGGGGACAGGAGGTATGGATGACGGGCAAGGCTATGCGGCTGAAGCGGGTGATCGACCCCGCGGGAGTGTCGGTGATCTGCGCGCTGGACCACGGGATGACTTCTCCCTCGTTCCTGGAGCCCTTGGCGGACATCACGACCAGGGCGGCGGAGACCGTGGCCGGGGGAGCGAACGTGATCATGATGAGCAAGGGCATGATCCGGATCGCCGAACCGGCGTTCTCGCCGACGACCTCCCTCGCCTTGTTGCTCTCGGCGTCCGGGAGCCCCGACGGCGACAGGCCCGAGATCGTGCAGATCGCGGAGGTCGAGGAAGCGCTCGTCCTCGGGGCCGACGCCGTCGTTCTGTTCACCGCCCTCGGTGGGGATACCGAGTCCTCGATGATCGAGATCCTGGCCGGCGTCGGGCGTGAGTGCGCCGCGCTTGGGATGCCGTTCATCGCCGAGGCAGAGTTCCCGACCACCTATGCAAGCGTCGAGGAGCTGAACGACCAGTACGGGTTCGAGTACCTGCGCCGCAACGTTCGTCTCTGCGCCGAACTCGGCGCGGACATCGTGAAGACGAACTGGCCGGGCGACGCCGAAGCGTTCTCGAAGCTGATCGCGGCCGCGAACGGGATCCCCGTGGTGCTGGCAGGCGGGTCCCGACTGGAGGACCCGGAGCTGCTGACGCGGATGGAGCTGGCGGTCGCCGGCGGCGCGATCGGCTGCTCGGTGGGCAGGAACATCTTCATGCATCGATCCCCGGAGGCGATGACGCGCGCGCTCTCGCGTGTCATCCGGGAGAAGTGGAGCGCGGACAAGGCCGTCGCCGCGCTTCAGGAGGAGCTCGGGAGCTGATGCGCGCCGCGTTCATGACCGCTGTGAACACCATCGAGGTTCGCGAGGACGCCGAGGACCCTGCGCTCGACCCGCGAGGAGCCATCCTTCGCGTAGAGGCGTGCGGGATCTGCGGCACCGACGCGCGGACGTTCTTCAATGGGGACCCGAAGGCACCCGTGCCGTGGCAGCTCGGCCATGAGCCCGTCGGCGTCCTTGAGGAGGTCGGTGCCGAGGCGGACCTGCCTCCCGGCGTCTCCAAGGGCGACCGGGTCTTCCTGGGCTCGATCCTCACCTGCGGGGAGTGCCGGTGGTGCATCGAGGGCTTCCAGAACCTCTGCGAGGATCACCTGCTCTACGGCTACGACCCATTCCCCGGGGCATACGCGGAGCGAGCGGGCGTGCCCCCGATCGCGACGAAGAACCTGATCCCGTTACCTCCTGAGCTCCCGAGCGATCTCGCGACGGTCGCCGACCCGTTCGCGTGCGCGCTGAACGGCATCGAACAGCTGGACATCCGGCTCGGCGACACCGTCGTCATCCTCGGCACCGGGCCGATCGGGTGCTGGCAGGCGGTGATGGCGCGCGACCGAGGCGCCTCCAAGGTGTTCATGTCGGATGTCTCCGCGGAACGCCTCGAGATCGCCCTCGATGCGATCGGCCAGGCGATCGACGACGCATGGGTGGCCGGCGAGGACAACGGCGTCGAGGAGGTCCTTTCGCGGACCGGAGGTGTCGGCGCCGAGCGTGTGAGCGTCGCAGCGCCGGCCAAGCCCGCGCAGCAGGCCGCGCTCGAGATGGCGGCCAAGCGTGCGAAGGTCGTGTACTTCGCGGGCTTGCCGAAGCACGACCCGGTCAGCCCGCTCGACATGAACCAGCTCCACTACAAGGAGTTGTCGGTGCTGGGCGCGTACGGAGCCACGCATCGCCAGTACCGGATAACGATGGACTACCTCGATCGCAAGCAGGACGAGTTGGCGAAGGTGGTCACCCACCGGTGGCCGCTCGAGAAGATCTCCGAGGCGTTCGAGACGATCCGGGCGGGCACCGGCCTCAAGATGGTGATCGTTCCGTGAGCGGTCCGTATGTGATCGGCTGTGACGTCGGCAGCCAGGGGACGAACGCCGCCCTCTACGGTGCCGATGGTGAGCTGGTGACCTCTGCCTACGAGGCGTATGACCTCTCCTTCCCGCATCCGGGGTGGGCGGAGCAGGACCCGGACCTGTGGACGGCGGCGGTGGAGGTCGCCTGCCGCAGGCTGGTCGCCGAGAGTCCCGAGGGTCCGTCGGCGATCCGAGGACTCTCCTTCGGATCCCAGCTCGACGGGATGGTCGTCTGTGACGCGGAGGGGCGCCGCCTGCGCCCCGCCTTGATCTGGATGGACCGACGCGCGGAGGCGCAGGCGGCGGCACTCGCCGAACGGATCTCGCCCAGGGACTTCTATCGTGCGGTGGGAGCGAACCTCGATTCGTCCCACGCCGTGTTCAAGGCGTTGTGGGTCCGCGACGAGGAGCCCGACATCTGGAAAGAGGCCTCCCTGCTCGTGTCGCCGGGTTCCTACGTTCTCCGTCACGCGGCGGGTGTCGTGGCCGTAGATCACTCGAACGCCTCGTCCCTGGCGCTGCTGGATCCTCGGACGAAGACGTGGTCGGCGGAGGCATTGGACGCGACGGGGATCGATCCGGCGATGCTTCCCGAGTTGGGTGACGCCACGCAGGCGGTCGGGACCGTGACGGCCGGCTTCGCCGAGGCGAGCGGTCTCTCCCCGGACACGGTCGTCGCGATCGGATGTGGCGACGAGATGGCGGCCACGCTCGGCGCGGGCGTCTTCGAGCCGGGAGAGGTCTGCGACGTGGTCGGGACCGCGGAGCCGGTATGTGCCGCGAGTGCCGAGCCCCGCGAGGATCCGACGATGCTCGTGGAGTGTCATCCCCACGCCGATCCGGACGCCTGGCTGTTGGAGAACCCGGGGTTCGTGTCGGGTGGCAACCTCCGCTGGTGGCGAGATCAGTTCGCGGTGGAGGAGCGGCGGAACGAGGAGCAGGGACTCGGCGACGCGTACGACCAGCTGAGCGACGAGGCGTCACGGATCCCTGCGGGGAGCGACGGTGTCGTCTTCCTCCCCGCGATGCAGGGGGCGATGGCTCCTGAGTGGAACGGCGCCGCGCGCGGGGTCTTCTTCGGGCTTACGCTCGCGCACACGCGCGACCACATGACCCGGGCGATCCTCGAGGGGAGTGCCTTCGCCCTCCGCGACATCCTCGAGGCGATGAGGGCGGCGGGACTCGACGTCCGCAGGCTGACGATCGTCGGTGGGGGCGCGAAAGGCCCGCTCTGGCGTCAGATCAAGGCCGATGTGACCGGCTTGCCGGTGCGCGTCCCGGAGAGCGTGGAGACCACCGCCACGGGGGCCGCGATCCTCGCAGCGGTCGGCTCAGGCGTTCACGCGAACGTCGCCGGAGCGGTCACGTCGTTCGTCTCCTTCCGCCCCGACGAGCACCAGCCAGACCCGACCGTACGTGAGCTCTACGACGACGCCTACCGCCGCTACCGCGAGCTCTACTTCGCACTCGTTCCGATCTTCGAACGCGAGTCTTAACTCCCGAGAACCGGCGGTCTAGGAGCTGTCGAGCTCTCTTTGGATGCGGAGGCGCAACTCCGTCAAGGACTCGAGCGCTTGCCGGAGTGCGGACCGGACCCCTTCTGGCGCTTGATCCACCAGACCTTCGAGCTCTCGCGACGCGTCGTCGAGCCGGCGCTTCGCCGCGCGAAGAGCTGACCGGGTCTCCGTCGACGGATCCTCGCGGAACTCATCGGCCGCCTGCCGTGCCTCTTCGGCCGCCTCCGATGCGCGGTCTGTGGCTTCGCGCAGCGGCCCTTCGGCCAGCCCTGCCAGTTCGCCCAGCGCATCGCCGGCATCCCGCAGAGCCTCCTCGGTGCCTCGGGTCAGATCCCGCAGGTCCCCTTCGCTGCATCCCGCGACGAGGGTGGCGAGAACCGTGACCGCGATGAACCCTCTCTTCATCACAGCGACCCCTTTACCCGGCGGCCGGGGGTCGCATGCCTACCCCCGTTCGAAGTACCGGATCAGCTCCCAATCGGTGACCGTCTGGTTGTCGAAGATGATCTGCTCCTGACGCGCCATGTTCAGGAGGTGCCCGAAGGCGAAGTCGCCGAACGCCTCCCGCATGACCTCCGAGCGTTCCATCTCGGCGATCGCCTCGTGCAGCGAGGACGGCACCCGCTCGGCGTCCTTGGACTCGTAGGCGTTCCCTTCGAAGAGCGGAGGGCATTCGACCGAGTTCCGGATCCCGTGGAGGCCCGAGGCGATCGTCGCGGCGGTCCCCAGATATGGATTCATGTCGCCACCCGGCAGCCGGGATTCCACCCGGTTGCCCGCGTGCTCGCCCACGATCCGGAAGCCGCATGTCCGGTTGTCGTGGCTCCAGAGGATCGCGGTCGGCGCCCAGGATCCGAGCTGGTACCGCTTGTAGGAGTTCACGAACGGTGCGTACATCCACGCCATCTCCCTCGCGGTCGACATCAGCCCGCCCAGCATGTGCTTGAAGGTCGGCGACATGTGGTTGGCGTCGCCGTCGTCCCACATCAGCGACTCGGAGCCGTCCTCGTTCCAGACGCTGGAGTGCAGGTGACACGAGGAGCCCGCTTCTTCCATCGTCCACTTCGCCATGAACGTGATCGCGGCGCCGTTCAGCGCCGCGATCTCCTTCACGCCGTGCTTGTAGAGGGCGTGGTAGTCGGCGGTCGCGAGGGCATCCGCGTACGTGATGTTGATCTCGTGCTGACCCCTGCCGAACTCGCCCTTCGAAAACTCGATCGGGATGCCCGCGCCGACCATGCCGTTGCGGATCTGACGGATCAGCCACTCGTCCTTGGTGGTTGCGAGCATGTGGTAGTCCATGATGTATGGGGATGACGGTTGGAGACCGTTGTAGCGTTTCGTGGCCGCCTCTTCGTAGGACTCCTTGAAGAGGTAGAACTCCAGCTCGGACCCGGTCTTGAACGTGTAGCCGGCCGCCTTCGCACGCTCGACCTGCCGGCGAAGGATCGTTCTCGGTGCCACCTCGACCAGCTCACTCGTGTGTTCGTCGGCGACGTCGCAGATCACCATCGCCGTCTTCTCGAGCCACGGCACCAGCCGCATCGTGGCC
Source organism: uncultured Actinomycetota bacterium (assembly GCA_963778505.1). Classification (GTDB taxonomy): domain Bacteria; phylum Actinomycetota; class UBA4738; order UBA4738; family HRBIN12; genus JAJNBA01. Next base: position 695,040 of record CAVZUH010000002.1, read on the forward strand.
ATGTCCGGAATCATCTTGAAGTCGCCGTATCCGGTCTCCCAGCTCGCGTACTCGAAGCCCGGGAGCGGCTCCATCTCCATGTCGATCGCTATCAGATACAGGCACGCGTGCAGCCCTTCCTCGCCCATCACTTCTTCGAGAAAGAAGTGGGGGAGGATGCGCTTGCCGACGAACCGTCCCTGGAAGTCCGTGAACATGCAGAGGACGGTGTCGATCTCGCCCGCATCGGCGAGCTCCTCGAGTTGTTTCGCGTCGATCATGCCCTGCGGCTGCACGGATCCTCCTCGAAGACGGGAGGGGCGGTGGGCGTTCGCCCACCGCCCCGCGGTCGGTCCGATGGGGCGCGAGTTCTTAGCTCTTTACCTCCCCGATGTGTGTCTGGCCGTACCCCTCGCTCTCCGGGTGTCCGTGCTCGCCCTGGGTCATGGCGAACTCTTCCTCCGGTGAGAGGACCAGGCGGTTGCGGCCGGTGACGCCGAAGTAGATCAGGCCGAGGACGAACCAGATCGCGGTTCCGATCACGCCGAACCGATAGTCCCTGATCGTGAACAGTGAGATCAACGCGACCACCGCGATGATGCCCGCGACCGCGGCGCCTCCCTGACCGAGCGGGCTCCGATACGGCCGGTTGATGTTGGGCAGCTTCCGTCGGAGGACGATGAACGCCAGGCACTGCATCGCGTAGGAGATTACGGCGCCGAACACCGCCATCGTAAGGAGGGCCGCACCGAGTCCCGTAGTGGCGCCCGCGTCGTCGTAACCGAACTTGTAGATCACGTACGCGAGGGCGTAGCCAACGACGGCTCCCAGGAGCAAAGCAACGTGCGGAGTCTTCCGCTTCGGGCTCGTTACCGACATCCACTGCGGGAAGTACCCGGCCCGCGACAGCGAGAAGATGTTTCGGCCGTACGCGAAGATGATCGTGAAGAAGCTGGCCACCAATCCGACGACCGCGATCAACGCTAAGAGTGCGGCGATGTCGGAGTTCGGGAAGATGTCGGAGAAGCCGATGAACAGAGGCTCGAGGGTGGCGCCGGTCTCGTTGGCTCCGGAGACACCCGGATTCAGGATCAGCACCAGCACGCCGGTGATGACCAACGTGGTCATCCCCCAGATCGTGGCCTTGGGGATGTCCCGGGCTGGATCCATAGACTCCTCGGCCGCGAGTGGCAGCTCCTCGATCGCGAGGTAGAACCAGATCGCGAACGGCAATGCCTTGAAGATCCCCGAGATGCCGAACGGCAGGAACGGCCCGCCCCCGTTCGGCAGGGACTCACCCCCGCCTTCCGGGATGTTGAAGAGAAGGTTGGCATCGAACTTCGGGATCGCCGTGATGAAGAAGAAGGCCAGTATCAGGAGCGCCAAGATGTTGATGATGATCGTGAAGCGCATGGTCGCCTCGATGCCGACGATGTTCAGGCCCACGAACACCAGGTAGAACACGGCCCACCAGAACGGGGGCGTGTTCCAGATCGGTGTATCGGTGAGATTGAAGAGTTCGGTCATGATCACGCTCATGTAGGCGCCGATCGAGACCACAACCACCGCAGGAGTGATCACGTATTCCATGTTCTCGGCGAGGCCGGTGATGAAGCCTCCCCACGGTCCCATCGCCGAGCGAGCGAACGAGTAGGCGCCGCCGGTGTGCGGGAGCGCGGGCGACATCTCGGCGATCGAGTAGCAGAGGCCGTAGTACATGACGGTGATGACGACCGTGGCGACGAGCAGGCCTCCCCAGCCCCCAACACCCAGGCCGAAGTTCCATCCGAAGAAGTCGCCTGAGATAACGGCGGCCACGCCCAGCGACCAGAGCGCGAACACCCCGGCATGCCGCTTCAACCCCCGCTGGTCGAAGTAGTCCTGGCCGACCTCTCGGTAGCTGACCGAGCCGACCTTGCGTCGTTCAGACACGGGTCACGACCCCCTCCCTGCCCGCGGACGCGGGCCCACCGGAAGGTATTGAGCCCTAGCCCCGCGCCGCTGTCAATCTGATGGGTTCCCCCCGAAAGCACCTCGTGTGACGCCAAGGCCGAGACATCGCCGCGGTAGTCGTTGGGGAGACTTCTTCACGTATCGCGTCAATCCGTCTAGCGAACTCATCCGAGTAGATCGCATGCCGGCCCTGGCCCCAAAGGACCAAGGACCGTGATGACCCAGAGAGATCGTTTGCCAGCCACGGCCAGCCCGCTGAATTCGCGGAGCCCCTCGTGGATTGCAACTACTTCCTAAGGCCGTATGTCGCAGTTCGCCAGCGACAGCACCTGAACCGAGCAATGGACCGAGGTTCGCGGCGCCAGCAACTCTCCGCGAGGGTGGAGCCTCGTCTTGCAGAGATCATGCCGGCGCGCCTACGCTCGTGGCGTGACTCGCCTCGATGGCCCGCGTGGGCGCGCAGCCCTCTTGTTGGTTCTCGCTCTTCTTGGGTGGGTTGCTGTGTCGCAATCGAGCCCGGAGCATCCCCTGGTTCGCTCGTCACTGGCGGACGGCGAAAGGATCGAATCGGTTTCGACGCTGCTCGTCACGACGTCTGGCCGACGGGTTCTTCCCCCGCACACGAAGTTTGGCGAAAGCCAGCGTGCCCTCTGGGTCATGACGGTGAGTGCCCCCGCCATCGGGGCGTCTGCCTCATCACTGGGGAGGGTCCACTTCTCTCCCTCGATCCTCTCCGCCGGGCCGGTCGCACAGGGCCTCGCCGGTCGAGGCCCACCTTCGTCGACCGACACCTGAGCTGCGCCAGTGGCGCAGCTCGTTCGCGTCCGATCGAGGGAGGGCTTTCATGACCACTGGAGATATCGTGAGAGAACGGGCACTGGAGCTCGCTCATTCAGAAACAGATCGAGAGCTAGCGGTGTCCGAGTTGTTGACGAGCTGTGGTGGACGACGGGTGGCCGCGGTCAGGGCCCGTCAACAGCTCGCGGCGTGGGTCGATCGCGAACCAGACCAGCGAGACGCCGTGCGGGCCATCGAGTTCTTGGACGAGTTGCTCGAGAAGCTGCCGGCTATGTAACGTTCCGGCTGTCCGCCTGGCCCGTATCGGTGGGAATGGCCGCCGTGCTACGACCGGCGTCACGTTCTGCGCGCCTCACCGTCATGACCCACGTGTCGGACCCCGGAATTGTCAGCACAACCCGTTCGAGGGGAATCCCGAAGCGTTTGCTGAGCCTGGTGAGCTCGTCGCTGCAGGTGCCTACCTCGCACGATCGCTCGTGGATGACGCGCCTACTGGCGGTCGCTCCCAGGGGATGCTGCTTGTCCTCGGGGTCGTAGAGAAAGACCTCGCAGCGTGGACATCGTCCCGACATGTACATGTCGGCGAAGAGTCCGAGGATCTCATCCACCCGTTCGATCGCCTGCGTACGGTTCATCGTCTACGCCTGAAGCGGTGGGTCTGGAGCAGGCCGCAAGTGGGTGTCAACACCCCACTGTTCCCGTCGTCGGATCTTGCTCAGGCTCCGTCGTCCTGGGGGGTTTGTCCGAGCGCGCATCCCCTACCATCACCCGGCACCCCCATGCCTCGGCATGACCGGGGAGGCTAGGGCGCTGAGCACCTCGTCGAGCGCCCTCAGGCGATCGAGGCAATGAACATCCAGGCTGTGGAGATCGGCCGCCCGAACCCGGGCTATCACGTCGTACGCCCCCGTTACTAGCTGAGTATCGATCACACCCCTCGAGGGAACACATGCGTTCAAAGACAGAAGTCGCCTTCCCTGGCCCGGTTTGGACGAGAATGAATGCGTCCACCGGCCCTTCCGATCCCATAGGTGCCACCTGGCCCGCGCCACCCGGTGTGCCAGTCCCTGGGTCGGGCGTTTCAGACACGGGATCGGGCGACCGTCGTTTCTCCGATCCCTCATCCCGCCTCCTTCCCGAAGGCGTCCAAGCATCCCTGAAAGGATGCTCCACGATGTTCCTGTGAAGTCGGAAAGTTCGTCTTTGCGTAGGCGCTAGCAACGGAGCTCGGGTCCGCGGGATCGCCGCCCCAGGCATCAGCGGCACGAACGACCCCGATGAGTCCACAGTCCGAATACGCCAACCTGTAGGCGAACCGGTCGAACGGATCACTGAAACTGGACAGGTTGGGGTATCTGGCCGCGTCGGGGGTTGAGGGGGAGGATGTCACGGTCGGAGACGGCGTGACGCTAGCGGTCCCCGGGATCGGACTGACTGCTCGCGTGTTCGCCTCAGGGGTGCAAGCGCCAACCGAGAGGAGCACCGCCATGCCCGCCACAACCACCCTCGCTCGCTGACGTGCGTCACTCTCCGCGCGACCGTGCTTGGCGGCATTCAGACGCCAAGGATGTTGGGGCACTACTGCACCTCCAGCTCGGTGGCGCGGCGCAGCGGCTCAGCCGAGCCGCGCCAATTCTCAGGCGAGCCGGAGAGGAGGTGGAGCGCGGGGGCCGACGATGCGCCGAAGTGAGGAGAGATCAGGCCGGCGACGTGGTTGTCTCGACGACGAGTGCCACCAGACGGCTAGGGCACAAAGGCCACCGAGTGCCACGAGTGCCGCCCGAATGGAAGATAGTCGGGATCGCTCGGCCCCCCGGGAGAACTCGCTGACGGAGAGTCGGTACGTGCCGGTGAGCAGCGCATCGCGGAGAGGAGGAACGTCGATCGCCTCGGCTCGATCACCGGAGTGCGCCCGGGCGAGTTCTGCGACCTGGGGCCGTGAGGCGAGAACCGGCATGAGCAGGAAAGCGGCCAGTATCGGCATCCACAGGCGAGTGGCGTGATACCTGCCCATGAATCGACCTTACTCGTTCTTCGACTCCACGTAGTTGGCATCTGCCCAGAATCACTCCCGGCTACCTCGACGATCGGCCTACAGATGGTGGCGCCGCGGTCTGCTTATCCGTGTCGTGCGGCGGCGTCCGAGGGATCCCAGCGGTCGACCCGCCTCGCCAACACCTTGGTCACGACCGACCCCACCACGACGGTGAGGATGACGTAGGCGACCGTGACCGGGCCGAGGTCGTCCTCGATGGCGGCGGCCGTCGCGAGCCCAGCGATCGCGATCGAGAACTCTCCTCGCGGGATCAGCGCGGCGCCGACCACCCCGCGCGCTCGCACCTCGGAGCCGAGGCGCCGCGCCGACCACCATCCCGTCGCATACTTCGTCGCCGAGGTCACCAGACCCAGGAGCACGGCGATCCCGAGGACCGGAGGGATCGTGGACGGATCGACCGAGAGGCCGATGAAGGCGAAGAAGATCGCCGCGAACAGGTCTCGGAGCGGACGCACCAGCGTCTGCGCCCCTTCTGCGGCAGGCCCGGAGAGCATGATGCCCGCAAGCAACGCCCCCACCGCGGCCGAGAACCTCGCCACTTCGGCGACACCCGCGATGAGGATCGCGAACCCGAGGATGGACAGCAGGAGCGCCTCATCGGAGCGGCTGAAGAGCATCTGGCTGAGACCGGCCTCGACTCGGAGCGCGACCGCGAGCAGGAGAGCGACCGCGACGATAGCCACTCCCGCGGCGACGAGGGAGATCTCGGCGCCGTCGCCGACCAGCAGAGCGGCGAGCACCGGGAGGTAGATCGCCATCACGAGATCCTCGATGACGGCGATCGTCACCACGAACCTGCTCGCGCCACGCGCGTGCGGGCCCGCGTGCTCGAGCAGCTTCGCCGCGACACCGGAGGAGGAGACATACGTGATCCCGCCGAGGAACGCGGCTGCCAACGGGCCCCATCCCAACAGGAGACCGGCCAAGACACCGGGAGTGGCGTTCAGAACGAGGTCTACCAGGCCGGGCATCGCGGACGCCCTGGCCGTCGCGAGCAGATCCCGGGATGAGTGCTCGAGACCGAGGACGAACAGGACGAGGATCAGGCCGATCTCGGCGCCCGTCTCGACGAACCCCCGAGTCGTGACCAAGGGCAGGATGCCGCCTTCGCCGAACGCCAAGCCAGCGAGGAGATAGAGAGGGACCGTCGGCAGGTCGAACCTCGCCGCGATACGTGCTAGGACGGCGAGCCCGAGGATCACGGCGCCGAGTTCGAGGAGTCTCATTAGCGCCCTGGGTCCGTGATGCCCACGGGTCGAGTCTAGGGTGGCAATCCTCCAGACGATCCCGTGCCTCCTGTGGACGATCATCGGTCCGGCGGGCGTCGGCTGGCAGTATCAGCACTGATCCTAGACCGATACTCGGCATCACTCAGACGATGTAAGCGTCCGGCGCGTTGACCTGTCGTGTACTAACCCGTTTCCAATGCCGGTTGACCGCAGGAACGGGGCGCATCTTCGGGCAAGAACCGCTCCAAGGAGTGGTTGGGGCTCACCTTCGGCCCGCGACTTGGCTCAATCCTCGGGGGTCACGTACGCGGCCGTGATCCCGCCGTCTACGACCAGCGAAGCCCCCGTCATGTAGCTGGAGTCGTCGCTCGCAAGGAAGAGGGCTGCTTTCGCGAGTTCCTCCGCCTGGCCGAGGCGACCCATCGGAATGTGCACGAATCGACGCTGGCGCCGACCGGGATCGGAAAGCAGCTCGGCCAGCAGCGGTGTGTCGATCGGGCCCGGGCACAGGGCATTGCTACGCACGCCCTTCCGCGCGTACTCGACGGCGATCTCGCGTGTCATGGCCAGGACGGCTCCTTTGGACGCCGTATAGGCGGTCTGCGACGTGGCGGCGCCCATCCACGCGACGAACGAGGCGACGTTGATGACGGAGCCGCCTCCCGACTCGATCATGGCGGGGATCCCGTACTTGCAGCCGTGCGCGACGCCCTTCACGTTGATGGCGAGCGTCGTATCCCAGACGGATCCATCGGTGGAGTGCACCGATCCGTCGTCGTCGAGCATCACGCCGGCGTTGTTGTAGAGGACCGTGAGCCCGCCGTAGGTCCCGACCGCCGTGTCCACCATGGCCTTCGCGTCCGTTTCGGCGGACACGTCGGCGTGCACGTAGGTCGCCTCACCGCCGCCGGCGCGGATCTCCTCGGCGACCTGCAACCCGGCGTCGTCACTCACGTCGGTGAGCACCACCTTCGCTCCTTCGGACGCGAACAGATGCGATGCGACCATCCCCATGCCGCTCGCGCCTCCGGTGATCAGCGCCACCTTGCCGTCAAGCCGCCCCATCGCTCACCTCTTCGTCCGGATGCGGGCGAAGGATAGCCCCTGTCGACGGCGTCCGAGCTCCTCGTGCCGACGATCTCTCTCCGACGGGATGAGCCGGTCCGGGCGCCGAACGATTCCCGCAGACCGCTTCAGTAGACTCGAACGCATGCCCGAACTGCCTGACGAGATCAAAGCCCGCCCCAAGCGCAAGCCCGGACAGGAGCCCACCGCGTCACTCACGCTCGAGGCGTACAACAGGCTCAAGGCCGAGCTCGAAGAGCTCGTGACCGTCGGACGAGAGCGGATCGCGGAGCGCCTCAAGGTGGCTCGCGAGCACGGCGACATCCGTGAGAACGCCGAGTACGACGCGGCCAAGGATGCCCAGGGTCTGATGGAGGCCCAGATCCGGCGGTTGCAGGAGGCGCTCCGCGATCCGGAGATCATCGAGGCTCCGATCGCGGCGGACAGGATCGTGCCGCACATGCTCGTGACGGTCCGCTCTCTGGACGACGGTGACGACGAGGAGACGTACCTGCTGGCCGAGCACGGCGAAGAGAAGGCGCCGGGCGCTCGGACCGTGACGACGTCGTCTCCACTGGGGAAGGTGCTGGTCGGAGCGTCCAAGGACGAGCAGATCGTGGTTCAGGCTCCCGGCGGGAGCTTCAAGTACATCGTCGTCGGCTTCGAGCCCTTCGTGGGTTGATGAGCGAGAGCTGATGGGTCGGCGCGCGGCCACCGGGCATCGGTCGAGACCGCACGTCGCGCGCGAAGCTCCGAAGGTCCGCGACCTCCCGAAGCCTCGGAAGAACGAGTCGGCCGCCGGTGGCGCCATCCAGTGGATCTTCCAGTGGCCGTATCGGGCGATCCTCGCGTTCCTGATCTGGGCTCGGGTACGACCGTGGCACCTCACGATCCTGGCCTTGGCCCTGAACGTCGTGACCGGGGTGCTGATCATCGCCGGGGACTGGTTCGTCGCCGGCTGGACGCTGCTCGCGGCCGGTCTGTGCGACGTATTCGACGGGTCGGTCGCGAGGCACTATGGGCAGCAGAAACGATCGGGCGCCTTCATGGATTCGGTGCTCGACCGGGTCTCGGATGCGATCTTGTTCGCGTGCCTGTTCTGGGCTTTGGCGGAGGACGGGCGGCGCCTGGATGCGGCGCTCGCGTTGTTCACGCTCGTCGTCAGCCTCTCGGTGAGTCACATCCGGGCAGAGGCCGAAGCCGTCGGCGTGCAACTCACCGAAGGGTTCTTCCAACGGCTCGAGCGCTTCCTCGCGCTGATCGTCGGGCTCGTCGTCCCGGGGGCGATGACCCCGATCCTCGTGATCCTCGCGGTGCTCGGGGCGGTCACCGCGCTGCAGCGGGGGTGGTCGGCCTTGGTGCGGGCATAGTCCGTGGAGTTCGTCCGGGTCGCGTCGCTCGCGGAGATCCCGGAGGGGGAGATCCGCGCGTTCGACCTTCCGACGGGCCGTGTGGCCGTCGCTCACGTGGAGGCGAGGCTGTTCGCGTTCGCCGACGGATGCACGCACGCGGGGTGCGCGCTCTCCGAAGGGGGATTCGACGACCGCGACTCGACCGTCGAGTGCCCATGTCACGGCAGCGTCTTCGACGTCGAGACCGGTGAACCACTCGAAGGACCCGCACAGGATCCTGTGCCCGTCCACCAGGCGCGCCTGGTGGACGGGTGGGTCGAGGTCGCCGAGCAGCCGGTCCACTAGGACCGGCTGCTCGGATTGGCTCCCCGGCCGCGCCCCGGGGTAGGCTCGCGCTCTTCCGGAGCAACGAGGAGGCTTCCCCGGTGACCGACGCGCCGACCAGATTCGATCTCTCACAGGACCAGCTGCCCACGGCGTGGCTGAACATCATGCCCTCGATCGCACAGGCCGGGATCCAGCCGCTGCCTCCCTTGCACCCGGGTACCCACGAACCGGTGACACCGGATCTGCTCGCCCCGTTGTTCCCGGAGGCCCTGATCCTCCAGGAGGTCTCGACCGACCCGTGGATCGACATCCCGGGTGGGGTGCTCGATGTCTACCGACTCTGGCGGCCGTCTCCGTTGCATCGCGCCGTGCGGCTGGAGAAGGCGCTCCAGACGAACGCGCGAATCTACTTCAAGTACGAGGGGGTCTCGCCCGCGGGCAGTCACAAGCCGAACACGGCGATCGCACAGGCCTTCTACAACAAGGAAGCGGGCACGAAGCGCTTGGCGACCGAGACGGGGGCCGGGCAATGGGGCTCCGCCCTCGCCATGGCGGCGAAGTTCTTCGGGATCGACTGCCAGGTGTTCATGGTGAAGGCCTCCTTCGAGCAGAAGCCTTACCGCCGCATCTTCATGGAGACGTTCGGCGCCGAGGTGGTGCCGTCGCCGTCGCCGACGACGCAGGCCGGGAAGGCGATCCTCGACGCGGATCCGGAGTCGACGGGCTCCCTCGGCATCGCGATCAGCGAGGCGGTCGAGGTGGCCGCCACCTCCGGGGGAGCGATCAGGTATTCGCTGGGCTCGGTGCTGAACCACGTCCTGCTCCACCAGACCGTGATCGGCCTCGAGGCGAAGGCGCAGATGGAGATCGCGGGCGACCGACCGGATATCGTGATCGGCTGCGTGGGGGGCGGTTCCAATTACGCGGGCCTGGCCTACCCGTTCATGGTGGATCGCTTGTCGGGCTCGACGCCGGACATCCGGTTCCTTGCTACCGAACCGGCCGCCTGCCCGACGCTCACCAAGGGCCGATTCGCGTACGACTTCGCCGACACCGGCCAGATGACTCCGCTGATGCCGATGTACACGCTGGGCCATACCTTCGTGCCCGCCCCCGTGCACGCGGGAGGTCTCCGCTACCACGGGGACGCCCCGTCGCTCTCCCTGCTGGTCAAGCACGGCCACATGGAGGCGAAGGCGTACTCACAGAACGCGGTGTTCGACGCCGCCGTGCAGTTCGCCCACACCGAGGGGATCGTGCCTGCACCCGAGTCGGCCCACGCAGTACGAGGAGCGATCGACGAGGCGATCGCCGCTCGCGACGCGGGTGAGGAGCGAGTGATCCTCTTCGGACTGTCCGGGCACGGCGCATTCGACATGAAGGCGTATGACGACTACCTGAACGGGCGCCTGCCCGAGGTGGAGTACCGGCAGGAAGACGTCGTGGCGTCGATGGCGCAGGTCCCCGACGTGCCGATCCCCGGCGAAGGCGAGGCCTCCTAGAGCGCGGTTTCGAACGTCCTCGGCGAGAGACCGAACTCCTCCGTACCGCGAGCCTCGCGATCTCTCGCGCGACGATCGTGTAGCCGATCGCGTTGAAGTGCAGCCCGTCGCGCTCTCGGACGAGGATCACGCGGCGGCCCTCCCGGAAGTACGCCGTGTACCCGCCCTTGGGTTCGCGGAAGCGCTCCCATGAGTCGAAGAATGCGACGTCGTGGGAGATGCTCGCGGCGAATTCGAAGATGTCGTTCTGCCGCTTGCGAGTGCTCGCGCAGTCCGGAAGTCGGCGGAGATGGGAAGCCCGGCCCACACGACCTTCGCGCCCCGTCGAGGTCGCGATCCGCATCATCGCGACCACTCGGTCACGGTAGGCCGGCGGCCACGCGGGCGTCCCGACCTGCGCCTCACGCTGGCCGTGAACCGTCTGCAGGGACTGATGGTCGTTCTCCCCCAGCATCACGATCACGAGGTCCGGGTCGAACTCTGTCGACGATCCGGCGCATCGTGAACGGCCAGTTGAAGTAGTCGGGCCTCGCGAGGCCGGTGGAGATCCGGCCCTGACCCGAGACCTTGACGAGCCGTGGGAGGAAGACACGCTCGGCGAAGTAGCCGAGCCCGGCGGCGAGGGAGTCGCCGACGATCGCGACGCGGAGCTTCCGCGTGGCTGTCGGGGCTCGGATGGAATCCGCCTCGGCCGTGGCGCCGTTCCCGACGCCGCCGTTCCCTCCATCGCCGGGGCGGGATCGTCGTCCCCGTCGTCCGGCGCGACCGGGATGTCCTCGGGTGGCGGGACGAAAGCGCCTCCCGGTCTACCCTGATCCCGACCGACGGCGCGTTCGATGCTCGCAGCGAGTTCGTCGATCCCGATCCACTCGCTCACGGCGGCGATCGGCTTGAGGACGGCGAGCGACACCGAGCGACGTGCACCGATCGGGGACGCTTCCGCAGCTCTCTTCATCGCGGGGGCATACAGCACCGTCCACGCGAGGAGGGTCACGAGGATCATGACGAGGGCGCGGCCGGCGGGCATCAGACGCCGTCCATAGAGCGCTTTCGCGGCGCTCTGCGCGGGGGTGACCTCGCGCGCTCGCGGCTGATCCATCTCGCTTGCCTATCAGAACTGGAAGTAGATGAAGGGAGCGACGCCGGACGGGCCGAGGATCACGATCACCAGCAGAGCCAGCGCGAGGACGATCCCGAGCGGCGCGGGCTTGAGCCGAGAGAGCCCGGACTGTAGCCACAGACCGAACGCCGCGGGGCCAGAACTGCAGGACGAGCATCCCGGCGATCGTGACCACGACGAGCGGCGTCACGAACTCGCTGGGCGTCGACCATCCGGTGACGAGCCGTCGAAGCAGGGAGAACGCGGTGTCCATCGAGTCGGCGCGGAAGAAGACCCATCCCACGCAGACCAGCGCGAACGTCGCGGCGCGTCGGCGGAGCACGTCGATCCGGCCGGTCGGCCGTTCCGTGTCGCCACGTCGCACGCGCCACTGACGGGTCGCGAGCAGCGCACCGTGGTACGCGCCCCAGAACACGAAGGTCCACGCGGCGCCGTGCCAGAGGCCGCCCAGCACCATCGTGATCATGATGTTCACGTAGGTGCGGCGCGCACCACGCCGGTTGCCCGCCGAGCGGGATGTAGAGGTAGTCGCGGAGCCAGCGGGACAGGGTCATGTGCCAGCGTCGCCAGAAGTCCTGGATCGACGCTGCCGCATACGGCCGATCGAAGTTCCTCGGGAACTGGAAGCCCAGGAGCTTCGCGATGCCGATCGCGATGTCGGTGTACCCGCTGAAGTCCGCGTAGATCACGATCGCGTAGCCGAGGATCCCGAAGAGTGCGTCGGGGGCGCTGCGCGGAGACGGATCGCCGAACACCGGGTCGACGATCTGCGCCGCGAGGTAGCTCGAGATCACCACCTTCTTGAAGAGACCGCCGAGGATCAGCCAGGCGGCACCGGCGACGTCGACGTGCCGCTCGTCCCGGCGCTCCCGTAGCTGGGGGATCAGCTCGTGCGGGCGAACGATCGGTCCGGCGACGAGGTGCGGGAAGAAGGAGAGGTACAGGAACGTGTCGGTCCAGCTCGCCACCTCGAAGTCGCCTCGGTACACGTCGACCACGTACGCGATCGCCATGAACGTGAAGAACGAGATCCCGACGGGCAGCACCACCTGGATCAACGGGATCGACGACTCGATCCCGAGCGACGCGAGCGTGTTCGTCACGTTCACCGCGAGGAACCCGTAGTACTTGAAGAAGGCGAGCGGGAGCAGGAGGAGCGTGACGGCGATGCCGTTGACGACGAGCCTCGCCCGGGGCGGTTCGTGCCTTGCGACGGCGATCGCTCCGAGCTGTGCGAGGACGCTGATGCCGACCAGGAGCAGGACGAAGCGCCAGTCCCACCACGCGTAGAAGACGTAGCTCGCCGCGATCATGAACCACTTCCACGGCTGCGAGCAGGTGGTTCAGGAGCCAGTGACCGGTGAAGACCAGGACGAAGAAGATCGCGAAGTCCACCGTGGGGAAGAGCATCGGGGACGGATGCTAGCCGAGGTCGCAGGGCGATTCCGCCGGCGTGCGGAGGCGCCTCAGCGGTCGTCGACGAGAGGCCGGACCTCGATCGTGCCGCCCTCGGCAGCCGGGATCTTCGACGCGTAGGCGATCGCCGTTTCCAGGTCGCAGTCGACGACGAAGTAGCCGCCGAACTGCTCCTCGGCGTCGGTGAGCGGCCCGTCGGAGACGGTCGTCACGCCGTCACGGACCCGGACGAGCGTGGCAGAGGTCGCGGATGCGAGCTCGTCGCCGGCCACAGAGTGACCGTGCTCCTCCATCTCACGCTGGAGGGTGCCGTACCGCTCGTACTGCGCGGTGCGTTCGGCGTTGGAGAGCGTGTCCCAGCCGCTCTCGTTGCCGTGGATCAGGAGCATGTAGCGCATCGGCACCTCCTCCGCCGAACGACGTCCGGGCGCCACGCTAGCGGGCATCGCGGGCGGGCGCGACCGTGTCGACCGGCGAGGGTCCACCCGAGAGCGCACCCACGTAGACGCCCGCAAGGCACGAGCGGCGCACCCGAGCAGGAGCGAGCTCGTCACGTCTTCGCCGAGCAGGAGCGCGCCCGCCGATGACCGACACGATCGGGAACAGGACGAACTGATAGCTGGCTCCGGTGGCGGTCCATCGCCTGATCACGTAGACGACGAGCATGAACAGGAACGGTGATGCGATCGCGAGGTAGATGAGCGCGGCCCACACGCTCGGGCTATCCGGCGTCTTGCCAGGACTCGCCCGCGACGAACGACAGGACGAGCAGCAGCACCGCGCCCGACGGACATCCCGATCGCGTTCGTCACGACCGGATGCGCCGAAGGCAGCAGCTTCAGGACGATGCCCGGACTCCGCGGCCGCCGATCGCGGCCACGACGACCGCGAGCACCGAGATCAGCGGAGACGTCGCCGGCGAGCGCGCCGGACGACATCACCGCGATGCCCGCCAGGGCGACGACGGCGCCGAGCGACCGCCGCGGAGCCGCAACCGCTCCAGCCGGTGCGCCGCCGCGAGCATGACCGTCAGCAGCGGAACCGAGGCCATGATCGTGCCGCCGAGGCCGGCGGGGACCTCCTGCGACCCCCAGTAGAAGAACGCGTAGGCGATCAGGAAGCTGAGGAGCCCGTAGACGAAGGCGCCACCGAGCGCCCGACCCCTCGGCAGCGGGTGACGTCCTCGAGCGACGAGCGCCCAGAGGATCAGCGATGCCCCGAGGAAGCGGATGCCCGCCCCCCAGAACGGGTCCAGCTCGCGGTTGCTGAACCGCACGGCGACGATGTTCGAGCCGGCGAGGAGCACGACCCCGGCGAACGCGAGGAGGATCCGCCGATCGAAGACCGGGCTTCATCGGCGGATGATAGGCCCCGGATCGCGAGGCAGTAGCCGTAGACCTGTGGCCGTCCCACGGCCCACCGACCAGGAGGATCCATGTCACGCGATATCGACTGGCACGTGTTCGACAAGGCTGCCGACGTCACCGCCTCGGCGGTGCGCGGCGCGATGGGTTCGCAGAGGGAAGCCAGCCCGCTTCCTACGTGGGCGAGGTGTTCCGCGAGATCTACTCGGCCCTGCGAGAAGCGACGGACGAGATGCCGTCGAAGGACTCGAAGCACAGGGTTCTGAGGCGAGGACCATGACCGACCTCGCGCAGCTCCGTGCGGCGGTCCTCGAGTGGTATCGACCTCGACGCCACGCGTACGCGTGGCGCCGAGGCCGGCGGAGCGCGTACCGGACGTTGGTCTCGGAGGTGATGCTCCAGCAGACCCAGGCGGCGCGCGTCGAGCCGATCTTCGAGGCATTCGTCGCGACGGTTCCCTCGACGTCGACGCGCTCGCCGGTGCTTCGCGCGCCGACGTCCTTCGGGCTTGGTCGGGCCTCGGCTACAACCGCCGCGCCGTCGCGCTCCACGAGGCCGCTCGCGCGATCGTCCGCGACCACGGAGGGCGCGTGCCGCGGGATCGTGGACGCGCTCCGTCCGATTGCCCGGCGTCGGTCCGTACACGGCGGCCGCGGTCGCGTCGATCGGCTACGGCGAGCCTGTGGCCGCGCTCGACACCAACGTCCGCAGGATCGTCGCGCGAGCCATCCACGGAGCTGAGCCGGACGAGGTTCCGTCGAGCGGACTTGTCCAGCGACGCGCAGGCGTGGCTCGATCCGTCGGCACCCGGCGACTGGAACCAGGCGATGATGGACCTCGGGTCGCGTCTGTTCTGCCGGCCGACGCCGCGGTGCGAGGACTGTCCGCTCGCCCCCCGACTGCCGGTTCCGGGCCGCCGGCGCGTACGGGCAGACCGTCCGGCCGACGCCAGTCTCGGTTCGAGGGGAGTCGCTCGCCAGGTCCGTGGTGCCGTGGTGCGAGAGTCTCCGCTCCGTGCGCTCGGCGAGCGCCGAGGCGCTCGCCGAGCGCACCGGCCATCGCGCTCCGCGGTCGCCACGGCCACGGAGACGCTCGTGACCGACGGGATCATCGAGCGGACCGAGCTCCGGCCGGTTCCGGCTCGCCGAGCCGTTGACGCCACCGTAAGCATCTGCTTACATCCTGCCCGTGGAGGCTGCGCTGAAGGCGATCGCGGAACCTCGCCGTCGCCAGATCCTCCGCCTCGTCTGGGACGCAGAGCGCTCGGCGGGCGACATCGCGTCGCACTTCGACGTCAGCCGACCGGCGATCTCGCAGCACCTCACGGTCCTGCGGACGGCCGGGCTCGTGACCGAGCGACGAGACGGCGCGCGCCGCCTGTACCGCGCGGACCGGGACGCGCTCGCCGAGCTGCAAGCCGTCCTCCAGGCGTTCTGGAGCGGTAGCCTCGCGACCTTGAAGGAAGAGGTGGAAGCCGAGGAAGGGAGACGACGTGGCCGCGGGAACGCTCACCGTCAACGCTGAGATCCGGATCGAGGCGCCACCCGACGCGGTGTTCCCGTTCCTCACCGACCCGGAGAAGATCGTGAGGTGGAAGGGGGTGGACGCGACGGTGGAGGCCATCTCCCGGTGGGGTGTATCGCGTGAACGTGACCGGAACGAACCACGCGGTGGGGGAGTACGTGGAGATCGATCCACCACGGCGCGTCGTGTTCACGTGGGGATGGGAGGGCGACGAGCAGCTGCCACCCGGCTCGTCCACCGTGACGATCGAGCTGATCCCCGACGGCGACGCGACGATCGTCCGCCTCACGCACTCCGGTCTCCCCGAGGGGGCCGATGCGGCGCAGCTCCAGGGGTGGGAGCACTTCCTGCCCCGTCTCGCCGAGGTGGCGAGCGGCGGCGATCCCGGCCCCGATCCCTGGGTCTCGCGAGACCCTGAACCGTTCTGCTCGCTGAAACTCTGCTCCTTGGCACCGTTGACGCCGCGAGGATCCGCGCGCTACCGTTCGCTCCGTGACTCTGGGAATGATTCTCAGTCCCAATCCGCTCGGACTTCAGCGGGGAGGCCCTCGTGGGCGCTGAACCGACGCAGCACCTGCCGGAGCGAGAGGAGCAGGACCGACGAGATCCTGGCGTACGCACGCGACGTCTCGTTCGGCTACGGACATGAACCCGTCCTCCGCGATGTGTCGCTCACCGTCCGCGCCGGTGAGTTCGTGGCCCTCGTCGGCCCGAACGGATCGGGCAAGTCCACCCTCCTGAAGGTGCTCCTCGGGGCGCTACCGGCTCCATCCGGGCGCGTGGAGCTGCTCGGTCGCGCACCGGGGGAAGTCCGCGATCGGTGGCGGGTGGGATACGTCCCGCAACGGCCGTCGCTCCTGTCGGAGATGCCGGCCACGGTCGAGGAGATCGTGGCCGCGGGAAGGCTCCGCCAGCGAGGCTGGTGGCGAGGTCTGACCGCGTCCGACCACGCGGCCGTCGGCCACGCGATCGAGTCCGTCGGCCTCGGCGAGCTCGCCGGCCGTCCCCTGAACGAGCTCTCGATCGGACAGCAGCAGCGGGCCTTCATCGCCAGAGCGTTCGCCGGGGACCCCGCCTTGCTCGTGCTCGACGAGCCGATCGCCGGCGTCGACGCGGAATCGCAGCGCCGGTTCCGCGACTCGCTCGTGCACCTGATCCGCCAGCACGGGGCGGGCGTGCTCCTCGTGTCCCACGAGCTCGCCGCGGTCGCCGACGTGATCGACCGGGTCGTCGTGCTCAAGGAGCGCGTCGTGTTCGACGGGAGCCCCGCGGAGCTCGCCGCGCGCGGCGTCTCGCTCGGTGTCCACCGCGAGGACCTGCCGCTCTGGCTGGAGGACCTCCGATGATCGGCGCGCTTCCCCTCCCGTATCCGTTCGAATCCGGCGAAGCCCAGCGCGCGCTCGTCGCCTGCCTCGCCGTCGGGGTGTTCGCCCCGATGATCGGAGCGTTCCTGGTGCAGAAGCGACTCTCGCTCGTCGGTGACGGCATCGCCCACGTGGCGTTCGCCGGTGTCGGCGCGGGCATCCTCGTGGGCGTCTGGCCGGTGTGGAGCGCGCTCGCGTTCGCCGTGATCGGCGCCGTCGGCGTCGAGCTCCTCCGGCTGAAGCGCAAGGCCGCGGGTGACCTCGCGCTCGCGCTCTTCTTCTACGTCGGGATCGCGATGGGCGCCGTGTTCGCCAGCCGGGCGGGCGGGCTCGAGCTGGAGACGCTGCCGTACCTGTTCGGCGATCCGTACGCGGTTACGTGGACGGGCGTCGCGATGGTGGGTGCTCTCGGCCTCGCCGTGATCGCGGCGATGCGCCTCGCGGGGCGCGCGTTGTTCGCCGTCGTGACCGATGAGGACTGGTCCCGCGTCGCCGGCTTGCCCGTCGGCGCCCTCAGCGTCGCGCTGGCCGGGCTCACGGCCGGCGTGATCGTCGCCGGGATGCGGATCGTGGGCATCCTGTTGATCGCCGCGATGATGGTGCTCCCCGTCGCGTCGGCACAGCTGGTCTCGCGCTCGTTCCGCGGCACGATCCGCCTCTCGGTCGCGATCGGCGCCGTGTCGTCGCTCGTCGGGCTCACGATCGCGCGACCGCTCGGACTTGCGCCCGGCGGCTCGATCGTCTTCGTCGCGGCCGCTCTGTTCGCCGCGGTCGCCCTCGCGAAGCGGACCGCGCCTCGCGCGCTGCAGCAGGAGGCCCATTGATGGAGCTCCACCAGGAGGCGGCACGTCGTCTGGCGTCGTCGGGACAGCGCTACACGCGCACGAGGCGGCGGCTCGTGGACATCCTCGCGAAGGCCGGCATGCCACTGTCGCTCCCCGCGATCGTCCGGGGGCGCAAGGACCTGCCGCAGAGCTCCGCGTACCGCAACCTCGCCGAGCTCGAGTCGGCGGGTCTGATCCGTCGGGTCGCGTCGGAGGATGGGTTCGCTCGGTACGAGCTCGGTGAAGACCTCACCGGTCACCATCACCACCTGATGTGCTCGCGATGCGGCCAGGTACAGGACCTCCTCCTCCCGGCCCCGCTGGAGCGTCAACTCGACCGGACCCTCGACGTGCTCGCCCGCGAGGCGGCGTTCGCGACCGTGCGCCACCGGCTCGATCTGATCGGTCTGTGCCGGGCCTGCGCGAGCGCGTGACCCGAGTGCGCCGCCCTCTATCCTGTCGGCCTGTCCCAGCCCGGCGCGCTGCGCCCTCGGGAGGATCGTGACGCTCACCCGCACACGCACAAGCCGACGAGCATGCCGTGCCACCTCTCCCACGCCTCCGAGCCGGCTCGGCTCGTGGTGGGCGATCGTCGGCTTCGCGCTCGTCCTCCTGCTCGCGCTCGGGTGGCGGTTCATCGCCGATCCGTCGCTCTCGGCACCGACCCGGGATCCCGCCTGGTACACGTGGCGCGCCAGCGTGATCCTCGAGGACGACCCGGGCTCGATCGCCGGCGACTGGGGTCCGGACAACCTGTTCTCCGGGGGGTACCGGGTGACGGTGCCGCTCGCCGGAGCGCTGCTGCAGCGGGTCGGCGGCATCAGCACCTACAGCTTCAGCGCGTTCCTGATGCTCGGGATCCCGATCCTCACCGGGCTCGCGCTCGGTGCGGGTGCGTTCCGCAGCACACGCGATCCGCTCGTCGTCCTCCTCACGATGCTCGCGACGGCCGGCCTGTTCCTCACCACCCCGTACGTCGGCTACCTCGACAACATCACGGTGCTGTTCCTGCTCTGCCTGATCGTGGCGTTCGCGGACGCCGCGCGGACCTCGTGGGGCGCCCGCGTCGCGATCTTCCTGATCGGGATGGCCGCGGCGTTCACGCACCCCACCACCTGCGTCCTGTTCGGCGCTCTCGCTGATGGCGGTCTGGGGAACGCACGTCGTCACGAGCCGGTTCCGGCTCGGCTCGGCGATGCGATCGGACGGACCGCTCCTGCTGTCGACCGGCTTCGGCATGGTCACGGGTCTCGCGCTCTGGGTCGTCGGGATCTGGGGTCCGGGCGGTCCCGAGCTGCTGAAGGATGCCGCGCTGCCGCCCCCCTACACGGCGGAGTTCTTCCGGCAACGGCTGGTCGAGTGGGTGACCTCGATGCAGCCGGCGATCACGTTCCCGCTGATCCTGCTGGCGATCGTCTCGCACGATCGTCGTCGCCAGGCGGACCCGCACGCCCGTCGCGCAGTACGAGCAGGTCTCGATCTGGTGGATGTTCCCGTTCGCGGGTGTCCTGACGTTCCTGCTCGGGCAGGCGATCCCGTACTACCGCTTCATGAACGCGACCGCCGCGCCGATGGCGCTCACCGGCCTCGGCGCGTTCGTCGCGGTGCGATGGCTCTACCGCGGCGAGGGCGTCGCGCAGGATCGCGGGAGCCCTCGGGGCGCTCGTCGTCGTCGGTGCGCTCGCGTACGCGTTCGTCGATCCCGCGATGAACCGATGGGCGCAGCAGGACAACCAGTGGGCTCCGCAGAGCGTGCGGACCTCGCTGGCGGCCACCCGCGAGGTGGTGGCATCCGCCGGTGAGCGCCCGATCGTCCTGATCGTGAACTACGGGAACACCGACGACGAGACCGGCTCGAACACCACGTACGGATGGGCGAAGACGTACACGAACGTCTTCCGGACAGGTCTGCCCGGCGACGCCGCGAAGTACCAGGTGACGCTACGTCGGCACCGTGGAGGACTTCCGACCGGGACGTCCCGTCGACGGACCGAGCGAGAACTACCGCGACACGTCGAAGAGCCATTGGAACGAGGTGCGCGCGCGACGCACCGACGTACCCCGAGCCCCCCGTCGTCTTCCTGATCGAGGAGTACTACTCGGGGCAGTGCAACGGCGTCGAGCAGGGCGACTGCTCCGCGGAGGTCGAGCAGGCGGCGCTCGATCGAGCGCTCGAGGACTCGATCGAGATCGGCCCGGGCACGCACGTGCTGACCGGCGACGGGCTCTACGAACCCCCGGCCGACGTGGTCGAGCGGGCGCGAGCGGCGGCGGCGGCAGCCGCTGCGCGATTCGAGGATCCACCCGGTCCGCTGGACGACCTCCCGCATCAGGCGCGCGTCCTCGCCGGCCTGTTCGCCCTGGCCGTGTTGCCCGGGCTGCTCGCTGCGCCGTTCTTCGGGCTGCGGGACACCCCCAGCCGGATCGCGTTGATCCCCGGCACGTCGATCGTGATGTCGCTGCTGGCCGGGATCGCGGTGCTCGGGGTGTGGCGTGGCCCGCTCACCGAGACGAAGGCGTGGGTCGTCGTCGGGGTCGCCGTCGGCGCCGGTGCGGCCCTCCGATTCGGGAGCGGGACGATCCTCCGAACGCTCGGACGCGTTCGGCGGCTTCTTCAACCGCCTGTTCTCGCAGTTCTCGAACCGCGACTTCGCGACCCTGATGAGCGTGCAGTTCCTGACGCAGGCGGGACAGGGGGTGATCCAGGGCGCGATCGGCGAAGTCGATCGCCTTCGGCGGGCAGGAGGGCTTCGACGTGCAGAACGTGCCCTCCGCCGACTACCTGCTGCAGGTGATCCTGTTGCTCTACGTCCCCTACACGCTGCTGTCACCGTTCATCGGAGTCGTCATCGACCGGTTCGAGCGACGTCGCGTCGTGTGGTGGTCCAACCTGATCACGGCGAGCGTGGTCGCGATCGTGGCGGTGCGGTCCTCCTGCCCCTGGGCGCGGGCAGCACGGAGGGGGACATCGGAGCGACGGCCGCCCTGATCGTGGGGTTGCTCGCCGCTCAGGCGGTGATCCGCGTGACGCTCGCGGTGAAGTCGGCGGCGATCCCCGACGTGCTCTCGGGTCGCGACCTGCTCCAGGGCAACGCGCTGTCGCAGGCGGGCGGCGCGCTGTTCCAGATCGTGGGCATCGCGTTCGCGCTCGGCTTCGGGGCCGTCCTCCCGGCCTGGCTCGTGGTGCTCGTCGGCGCCGTCGTGCTCGGAGTCGGGGCGCTCGTCGCCACGCGTCTCCGGCACGTCGAGGCGGTGCCGCACGTCACGACGCTTCGCGCAGGAGGCACGACGGGTGATCCAGAGCATCACACGCGGCATCCGTGAGGTGGCGGCTCGTCCCGCAGCCGCCGTCGGTCTCACCGGGTTCCAGATGCTGCGCTACCAGTTCTGGGGCTTCGGCCTGTTCGTGTTCGCGCTCTACGCGAAGAACCTCGTCGAAGGGGGCGCGGAGAGCCAGGTCCCGACGCTGCTGTCGGGCGGGGTCGGGCTTGATCGGCGGTGTGCTCGGCCTCGTCCTCGCGCAGGTGTGGAAGGATCGCGTGCCGCCGGTGCGGCTGCTGCTCGTTTCGATGGCCCTCCTCGGGGCGGGGACGCTGGTGTTCGGCGGGCTCGTCTCGGTCGCCGGCTTCGCCGGCATGCTCTTCGTCGGGTTCTTCGCGTTCTTCGTCGGGAAGATCTCCGCGGACACGATCGTGCAGCAGGCGATGCCGGACGACTTCCGCGGTCGGGCGTTCGCGCTGTTCGACATCGCGTACAACCTCGGGTTCATCGTGCCGGCGCTGATCCTGTCGCTCGTCTGGATCGAGAACGACCCCGACCGAACGCGCGGTGATCCTTGATCGTGTCCGGCGTCGTGTTCTTGCTGCTGACCGCTGCGATCGCCGCGTGGGCGAGACGGGTCCGCGACCAGCTTCGCTCCTCAGGACGACCTGATCGAAGCCTGAGAGTCTGTGGAGCCATGCCCGAGGTCCGCAACGGCGACGTCACGCTGCACGTCGAGGTCGACGGCGCCGGCGAGCCGGTCACGGTCTTCGCCCACGGACTGACCAACTCGTGCCGCGAGCTGGCGCCGTTCACGCCGTCGCTCGCCGGCACCGCGGTGCGGTTCTGCTTCCGGGGTCACGGCCATTCGAGCGCGCCGGAGCGCGGCTACCGGTTCGAGGACCTCGCGTCCGATCTCGACGGCGGTTGCGCGCGCCTACGGCGCGCGCAACGCGGTCGGCACCTCCCTCGGAGCCGGCGCGATCATGTCGCTCTTGGAACACGATCCGGCTCGCTTCGACCGGATCGTGATGCTGCTGCCTGCTTCGCTCGACCTGCCGTTCCGGAACCCCGAGCGGTTCGACGAGATCGCCGACCTCCTGGAGTCATATCCGAAGGACGAGGCGATCGAGCGGGTCCTCGAGATGGGCCGCGAGCGGTACCAGCAGGCGCCGTGGCTCCGGGAGCTGGATCTGTTGCTCTGGCAGGACATGAACCCGGTCGGGGTCGCTCGGGCGATCCGAGAGGTCACGCGTGACATCTCGATCACCGATCGGGAGATGTTGAGGAAGGTCGAGGCGCCGGTGCTTGCTCATCTGCCGGGAGGGCGACTCGATCCATCCCGCCGAGCTCGGCCGGATCCTGGACGATCTGCTCCCGAACTCCGAGCTGGTGACGCTCCCGTCGGAGGAGGAGCTGATCGCTTCGATCCCGATGCTGGTCGAGCGCGTCCGCGCGTTCCTGGAGGGAGCGTGAGCGAGGCTCCGGCCGGCGACCGCCGGGCGCGGACCCCCCGTCAGGAGCTGTTGGGTTCCACCCTCTCGGCGCTGATGGCGCTGCAGTTCGCGGTCGTCGTGATGTTCGGCAAGGAGGTGGCGGCCGGGGAGCTCCCGTTCCCGATGCTCGCGATCCGGTTCGCGGGACAGTCGCTGCTGCTGTTCAGCGTGTTGCTCGTGCTCCGGAAGCCCCTCGTTCCCGCGCCCGGTGAGCGGCTGCCGCTGATCGTGGCGGCGACGATCGGCTACGGAACCGAGGCGGCGTTGTTCTTCTCCGCCTTGAACCACGGGAAGGCCGGCGCGATCACGCTGCTGTTCTACCTGTATCCGGTCTGGGTGATGCTCGCGACGATCGCGCTGGATCGGAGGCCGCCGGGCTGGCGGCTGTTCGTCGCGCTCCTCCTCGCCCTCGGAGGTAGTGCGGTCGTGATCGTCGGCGGCGGCGAGGTCGAGGTCGCTCCCATGGGGATCCTGCTGGCCCTCGCCACGTCGTTCGTGTACACGGCGTACCTGATCACCGCCGACCGGACGATCAAGACGACCGACCCGGTCACGGCCGCGGCCTGGCTCGGCGCGGGCGCCGCGACTTCGAACGTCGTGTTCGCTTTCGCGTTCGGCGTTCAGCGCCCTTCCCGACGCATCGTCGTGGCCGTTCCTGCTCGGGATGGCCGTGTTCTCGGCCGGCGCGTTCGCCGCGATGCTCGGCGGACTCCAGCTCGTCGGCGCGGTCCGCAACGCGATCATCGGGGTGATGGAACCGCTCGGCGTGGCCGTGCTCGCCGCCTTCTTCCTCGACGAGCCGATCACCGCCCCGACGGCGATCGGCGGCACGCTGATCCTCGGCGGCGCGATCCTCGCGACGCTCGTCCGGACCACTCGGGTCCGGGAACCGGACGTCTAGTACCTTTCGGGACCATGACCGAGCAGCTCTTCGCCGAAGACGCGTACCTGACCAGCTGTGAGGCCACCGTCGTCGACGTTCGCGACGAGGGCGTGATCCTCGACAAGACCGTGTTCTACGCGCGCGGCGGCGGCCAGCCGGGCGACACCGGGACCCTCCGGTGGGAGAGCGGTCTCGCCCGTGTCACCGATACGGTGAAGGTCGGAGGGGACATCGTCCATCAGGTGGAGGGAGACGCGCCCCTCGTCGGTCACTCGGTCACCGCCGAGATCGATTGGAGCCGCCGTCACCGGCTGATGCGCACCCACACGGCGCTGCACTCGCTCTCCGGCGTGATCTTCCGCGATTACGGAGCGAAGGTGACCGGCGGGAACATGGACGACACCGGCTCGGCCCGGATGGACTTCGAGCTCGACGAGATGAGCCAGGAGCTCGGCAAGGAGGTCGAGGCGAAGCTCAACGAGGAGCTCAACAGGAACCGCCCGGTGCACGTCAGCTTCCTTCCGCGCGCTGAGGCGCTGGCGGACCCCGACCTGGTCCGAACGAAGGTGAACCTGATCCCGGAGTTCGTCGATCCCATCCGCGTGATCGACATCGAGGGGATCGACAAGCAGGCGGACGGCGGGACGCACGTGAAGGCCACCGGTGAGGTGGGTCACGTCACCGTCGTCAAGACGGAGTCGAAGGGGAAAGCCTTCAAACGGATGCGGATCCAGCTCGAGGGCTGATCAGCGGAAGTCCACGGTCGCGTCGGCGCATCCACGAGCGGCGTGGCCGGGGGCGAGGCGGCGAATCGCGCCGGACCCTAGCATGGGTCCATGCCTGCGGAGCGATTGACGGCGCTCGACGCGAGCTTCCTCTACATGGAGAAACCCGGTGTGCACATGCATGTCGCCGGGTTGTCCATCTTCGGGCCCCGTGAGGACGGTTCTCACCTCACCTACGACGACGTGGAGCGGGTCGTGGATGCTCGGCTCCGGCTGGCACCACGGCTCCGACGGAAGCTGCTTGCGGTGCCCGGCAACATCTCGAGGCCTGTGTGGATCGACGACGATCGGTTCGATCTGGATTTCCATCTCAGGCGCGCTTCCGTGCCGTCGCCGGGCGGACGTTTCGAGCTGGAACGCGCGGTCGGGCGGGTTCTGTCCCGGCCCCTCGATCGCACGAAGCCCTTGTGGGAGCTCTATGTCTTCGAGGACCTGGCGTCGGACCGAACGGCGATCCTTCTGAAGCTCCACCACGCGATGGCGGATGGGATCGGTGCGATGATGATCGCGTCAGCGTTGTTCGACCTGGCGCCGGACGTACCACCAGGTACACCCGACGGGGCCTGGTTACCTGAGGCCGCGCCACCCACGCAAGACCTGATCCGAGACGCCGTCGAAGAGGTGGTCCTGCACCCTCTCCAGGGCCTCACCCACGTCGCCCGGCAGCCGCGGCTCCTCGCGCAGACCCTCACCGCCACCGCCGGCGCCTTTCGCACCGTGGCGGGGATGGGCACGCCGCCTCGCGGGCCCTTCGACGGGAAGGTCGGCCCCAACCGTCGCTTCGCGACCGCCGAGCGGCCGTTCGGGGTCTTCCGGGCGATCAAGCACGAGCTCGGAGGAACCGTGAACGACGTCGTGTTGACCGCGGTCGCGGGGGGTGTGCACGCGCTGTTGGAGGAGCGAGGTGAGCCGTCGAAGGGCAGGACACTGCGCGCGATGGTGCCGGTGTCGGTCCGGTCGTCAGGCGACGGCGGTGACATCGGGAACCGGATCGCGCCCGTCTTCGTGGACGTGCCGGTGGGGAGGATGGCGGCGCGGACGCGCCTGCGGCGCGTCCGCGCCGCCACCTCAAGGATCAAGGACTCGGGCATGGCGGTCGGCGCGGACACCATCATCGGTCTCGGCGCCT
Source organism: uncultured Actinomycetota bacterium (assembly GCA_963778505.1). Classification (GTDB taxonomy): domain Bacteria; phylum Actinomycetota; class UBA4738; order UBA4738; family HRBIN12; genus JAJNBA01. The sequence continues at coordinate 720,467 of CAVZUH010000002.1, forward strand.
ACGCGCCGCCGGCGCTCCACGCGACGGCGGCGCGCCTGGTTGCCCAAGCACGCTGGTACAACCTCGTCGTCTCGAACATCCCGGCGCCGCAGGTGCCGCTCTACCTGGCCGGTGCGCCTCTGGAGGCGAGCTACCCGGCCATGAACCTGAAGGAGGATTGCGGGCTCTCGGTGGCGTGTACGTCGGCCGCCGGCACGATGGCGTTCGGCCTCACCGCTGACTGGGATCGCGTCCCCGATATCGACGTGCTTGCCCGAGGGATCGAGTCTGCGATCGACGACCTGGCGAAGGCTGCGGGAACCTAGTCGAACGTGTCGGCGAACCAGTCGGCGACCTCGGCCAGCCATCTCCCGGGCGCCTCCATCTGCGGGATGTGACCGAGATCCTGGAAGAACCTCCCTCGCCATTCTGGGTGCCGAGCCAACTCCGCCTCCGCGAACCTCACGGGAACAAGCCGGTCCCGACGACCGTGCAACAACAGGACCGGACACGTGACGTTCTCGAGCGCCCGCCGGGACACCTCGGGGCGTCGCCCGAGCCGCATCATCGAGCGGGCCGCTTCGAGGAACGACGTCGCCAGGTCGGGATCGTCCTTCCGCTCCCGCGCGAGGTCGACCAACAGCCCCACGACGTCTTCGGGGATCGACGCGGGATCCGCGGTGAGGACCCGCAGGCTGATACGCACCATCTGCTCGCGATCCATCTCGCGAAGTCGCCACGACACGAAACGCTCGCCCAGCCCCGGGGTCGCGTAGACCGCGAACGAAGCGAGGATCAGAGGATGGGGGAACGCGCCGAACCTCCACGGGAAGACGCTGCTCGTGAGCACGATCCCACTTACGGAAGAGGGCTCGACCGCGGCCTGCAGGATCGAAAGGGCGCCCCCCATCGAGCTTCCACCCAGCACCACCCTGTCGACGCCGATCCAGTCGATGAACCGTGACACCGTCCGGCGCTGATCCATCAGGCCGGCGCCTCGTCCGGCGAGGGCGGACGCTCCGAACCCCGGGAGGTCGATGGTGAAGACTCGTCCCAACCCGGAGAGCCCATCGGCCACCTGGACCCAGGAGAGATGGGATGCGCCGAGACCGTGGAGAAGCACGAAGGCGGTGTCGGAGGGCCCTCCCCACTCCCGGTAGGCGACCGGCCCCTCCAGGTCCGCCTTCCTGAGCTCCGGGAGGTTCACCGGGCGAAGCGTAGACCCCTGCGATGATTCGCCCCATGGACGCCGCGGGCGATCTCCGACTGCTCCTCGTTTCCAGACATCCTTTGATCCTCGCGAGGGCGGACGATGAGGCGCGGTTCATGAGCTACCTCAGCGAGGCAGCCGGGACCGATTTCCCCCTGTGGACGTGGTCGTCCAACAGGGGGCTCTCCCGCGACGGCCTCGCTCCGCAGGCCAACACGCAGACGGCTGCCACCGCGATGGGCTTCATCGCGGAGATCGACCGTCCGGGGGTCTTCGTGTTCCTCGACGCCGAACCCGTGCTCGAGGAACACACGAGCGTCCGCGCGATCAAGGAACGGGCGCTCGAGGCGACCCCGGACCAGACCGTCGTGCTCACCGGGCCGACGATCTCGGTCCCCGACGAGCTGAAGGGGTTGGCGCTCCTGTGGAAGCTCGCGCCGCCGTCGAACGCGGAGGTCCAGCGACTCGTTGCCGAGACGATGGAGGAGCTCCGGGTTCGGCACTTCGCGAAAGTCGATCTTCCCGCCGACCGGATCAGGGAACTGGAGGAAGGCCTCAGAGGCCTTTCGCTGCTGGAAGCGCAACGATTGATCCTTCGAGCGGCTCTCGAGGACGGCAGCCTGGACGCTGATGACTTGCCCGAGATGCGGGAGGCGAAAGCGGGTCTCCTCGCCGAGGACGGGATCCTCTCGCTGGTGCCGACGGAAGAGGGCGGACTCGATCGGGTCGGAGGGCTCGACCGGCTCAAGGACTGGCTCGCCGTGCGCGGACGGGGGTTCAGCCCCGAGGCGAAAGACTACGGGCTGGACGCCCCGCGAGGAGTGCTCTTGCTCGGCGTTCCAGGATGCGGGAAGTCGCTGGTCGCCAAGACCCTGGCCCGATCCTGGGGGATGCCGCTCGTGTCCCTGGACCCGGGGGCGATCTTCGGGTCGTTCGTCGGAGAGTCCGAAGACAGGCTCCGTCGCGCACTCCTCGCGATCGAGTCCATGGCTCCGGTCGTCGTCTGGGTCGATGAGATCGAGAAGGGGTTCGCGGTGTCCGCGTCGGCGCGGGACGGGGGAGTGGGACAGCGCGTGCTAGGGGGTTTCCTCCGCTGGCTACAGGAAAGGCACGGTCAGGTGTTCCTCGTCGCCACCTGCAACGACGTCGAGAGCCTGCCGCCGGAGCTGCTGCGGCGGGGCCGTTTCGACGAGGTCTTCTTCGTCGATCTCCCCGGTCCCGTCGAACGGGAGGCGATCCTGCGCTTGCATCTCGAGCGCCGTCGGCGCGATCCCGCGGCCTTCGATCTCGCCGAGCTGGTGAGCCGGACGGACGGCTTCTCCGGGGCCGAGCTCGAAGGGGTGGTCGTCGGAGCTCTCTACCGGGCCTTCGCCGCCGGGGTCGAGTTGGACGACGCCTTCCTGCAGGGTGAGGCCGAGCACACCGCGCCCCTATCTCGCACGAGAGCCGAGGACATCGCGGCTCTGCGGGCTTGGAGCGAGGGCCGTGCAGTGCCAGCGGCATCGAGATCCTCCGCAGGCGGCTGACCACGGGTCAGAACGAAGCCGAAGGTCGGAAATGCTCAAGGGGGTGTTTGTTGTTCTTGCGTATGGGTAAGCACGCCTGGATGGCGTGGAATCTGTGCGCGGCAGTCTTTTTTCACAGGACCGCCACACGGGTTCGGCTTTACAGAGATGGAAGAGGCCCCTACCATGGGATCGAGCGACCGGGGCACGCAGCTAGTTAGGTTTGCCTACGTGGTCGCGCGGTCGGACAACCGAGAGCCCGGGTACGGCCCCTGCGGAGCGGGCGGGCACCTGGGGAGGAGCGTGATACGAAGTGCCTGAGCCGGCGCGTCCCCTTGGGACCGACGACGCTGACGACCTGCGCCTCTACCTCGAGGCGGCGGCTCGAGAGCCGCTGCTCACCAAGGAGGAAGAGGTCGAGCTCGCCATGACGATCGAGGCGGGCAAGGAGGCGGAGGACCGCCTCCGTGCCGGCCGTCTCCGGTCGGAGAAGAGCATCGCGAAGGCCCGCCGCGACATGCGGACGGCGGAGGCCGCGCGGCAGCGTTTCATCATGGCGAACCTCCGGCTGGTGGTCTCCGTGGCACGGAAGTACCAGGGACAGGGGCTGCCGCTCCTCGACCTGATCCAGGAGGGGAACATCGGCCTCATGCGAGCCGTCGAGCTGTTCGACTGGCGCCGGGGGTTCAAGTTCTCGACCTACGCGACGTGGTGGATCCGCCAGGGCATCACCCGGGCGATCGCCGACCGCTCGCGGTCGATCCGGCTGCCGGTCCACATCCACGACCGGCTGCGGAAACTCAACCGCACGCGGTTCCAGTTCGCGCAGTCGATGGGCCGTGAGCCTTCGCGCGAGGAGCTGGCGAAGGCTCTCGACACCACGGTCGACGAGATCGACGACCTCACGGAGATGGGCCGGCGCGAGCCGCTGTCCCTGCAGTCGCCGGTCGGCGAGGACACGGAGCTCGGAGACCTGATCGAGGAGATCGATTCCGAGGCGGGCTTCGCAGAGGTCGAGGACCAGTTGCTCCGCGAGGAGATCGGCGGAGCGGTCGACAAGGTGCTCGACGAGCGCGAGCGGCACGTGGTCGCGCTCCGTTACGGACTCGAGAACGGGCAACCGCTCTCGCTTCGGGAGACCGGGAAGGTGCTCGGGACTCTCGGGCGAGCGGGTTCGCCTGATCGAGCGTGAGGCGCTGCGGAAGCTTCGCGACTCGAACCTGATCACCGGCGTGGCGCTGGGCGGCTAGGCCGTCTGGGGCTGGTCCGGAGGTAGCGACAAGGGCGGGCTCCCTCGGGGAGCCCGCCCTTTCGTCTTGGAGCGCAGTCCCGGTCCTCAGGCGACCGGGATCGCGCTCTTGACCTGGATCTGGTTGCTCACGTCCGTGACGCCACGCGTATCCCAGGCGTCGTCGCCGGCGGCCCGCTTGGCAACCGTGGTCTTCGCCGTGCCGGTGAGGATCACGACGCCCTTCTTCACGTCGACCTCGATGTCGTACTGATCCTCGTACGGGCCCGTTCTGATCTGGTCGAGGAGATGCTGCTTGATCTCGCCATCCGATCTCTCGTCGGTCTGCTCATCGGCGTACCACTCGTAGTAGTAGCGATTCTCCGGGTATGCCCAGGGGCTCATCATCGAGGATCACCTCCGTCCATCTTCGTGAGTACCCACCTCGAGTGAGGCCTAACCGGGTCGGGGATCGCCCGCCAGGATCCGCGCCGCGGATAGCTGCCGCTCCAGCCCTTCTCGAACGCGCTCGAGGAAGGAGTCGATGTCCTCCGGTTGGGAGATGTCGCCCGTCGGCTCGATCGGTTCCCCGAAGGCCAGGCCGAGACGCGGTCTCCACGGACGGCCCCAGTGACGACCTGATCTGGACCAGCGACCGTGCGTGCCCCAGATCCCGACAGGGATCACCGGAGCCCCGGTCGGCAGGGCGATGCGGGCGATCCCGCTTCGGATCCGCTGGAGCTCGCCCGGGCTCGGGTTCACAGCTCCTTCCGGCGCGATCGCGGCGAGCGCCCCCCGTCGGATCGTCGCGATCGCCTCGTCCAGAGCATCGGCATCGCTCCGTCCACGACGGATGGGGATCTGGCGGAACGTGCGGAGGAACCAGCCGCCCACCGGGTGATCGAACACCTCGGCAGCGACGAGGAAGCGCACCGCCCGCCGGCGCCGCCATGCGACTTCGATGGCCAGGCACGGCCCGTCCATCACGCTGATGTGAGCGAACGCGAGGATCGCCGGCCCCGTCAAGGGAACCTGGTGGATCCCCCCGACCCGGACGCGGAACAGCGCCCGCTCGATCGGAAGCACGAGTGGGATGCCGACGCGCCACCAGACGTTCACGTCGCCGCGGGCAAGGCTCGTGATCGTCTCGGTCATGCGTCGAACACCACTACGGAGCGGATCACCTCGCCGGCGAGCATGGCGCGGAAGGCTTCGTCGAGATCGTCGAGGCCGACCTCCCTGCTGACCATGCCGTCGAGGTCCAGTCGTCCGTCGAGTGCCCATCGCGCCATCTCGGGGAAGTCCTCCGAGGGGATCGGATCGCCACCGTCGGTGATGAGCAGCGACGTCTTGCGCGGGTAGGCGGCGTCCTCGGTCCCGTTCCACTCGAGGGTGACGTGTGCGGGGATCGGCGGGACCCCGATCGCCACGGCGATCCCAGCGTAGTCGAGCATCGCGACGGCCTGCGACACCACCTCCGGCACGCCGGTGGCCTCGAAGGCGAAGTCGACGCCGTCGCCCTTCGTGAGCTCGCGAACCGCCGCGACGGCGTCGACGCCCGAGGCATCGACGGTGTCCGTCGCTCCGAATCCCTTCGCCCATTCGAGCTTGGGAGCGGCGAGGTCCACGGCGATCAGCCGGTCGGCGCCGGCGATCCGCGCCCCCTGGAGCGCGGCCAGGCCGATCCCGCCGAGGCCCGATCACCGCGACGCGGGCGCCGGGCCACACCTTCGCCGTCTGTGTCGCCGCGCCCACCCCGGTGGAGACGCCGCAGCCGAGGAGGCAGCCGCTCCGCAGCGGCAGGTCGGCCGGCATCGGGATCGCTTGCGCGGCGTGCACGACGGTGTGCGTGGCGAGGGTTCCGAGCGAGAGCGTCCCCGCGAGCGGCGCGGCGTCCCGCGCCCGGCGGACGCGCGGAGGCTGCGCCCACGCATGGGAGCACCGTCGCGGGACGCCGCGCCGGCAGGGAGCACAGGACCCGCACGGCACCGCCCAGGCCAGCACGACCGGATCGCCGACGGCGGGTGTCTGCACCCCGTCGCCCACTTCCTCGACGATGCCGGCCCCCTCGTGACCCAGCAGCATCGGGAACGGAGCGCCCCAGTTCCCGTGCTCGATCGCCCAGAGATCGGAGTGGCAGACGCCGCTCGCCACCATGCGAACGAGCACCTCATCGCGAGCGGGAGGATCGATCCAGAGCTCCTCGATGTGGACGCCGGACCCGGCCTCGTCCACCACGGCGCCGGTCCCCTTCCGCGACACGCTCTCTCCCTTCGGTTGCGAGCGGCTCATGCTAGCGTCGGCGTCACCCATGGATGCCCAGACCCTCCGCGACCGTACGGACGCCCGCTACCCCGAGTTCCTCGAAGCGCTTCAAGCGATGGTCAACGTCGACTGCGGTTCCTACTCGCCTCAGGGCGTGAATCTGATCGCCGACATGTGCGAGCGCCGCTTCGTGGATCACGGTTGGGACGTCGAACGGCGCCCTCACGACGGCGAACCGAGGCTCGGCGACCTGCTCATCGGCAGGCTCCGAGGGGCGGGCGGACCGAACGTCCTGCTGGTTGGGCACATGGATACCGTCTTCGACGACGGCACGGCGGCCGAGCGACCGTTCATCGTCGACGGCGACATCGCGCGCGGCCCGGGCGTGTCCGACATGAAAGCGGGTCTCCTCGGGGGGTTCTTCGCGACGCACGTCCTGCAGGACGTGGGTTTCGACGGCTTCGGCACGATCACGTACGTCTGCAACCCCGATGAGGAGATCGGGTCGCCGTACTCCGGACCGATCATCCGGGAGCTCGCGACGGCGCACGACGCCGCGTTGGTGCTCGAGGGCGCCCGGGAGAACGGCGACATCGTCTCGTCGCGGAAAGGGATCACGGACTTCACGATCGAGATCGCGGGTCGAGCCGCACACGCCGGTGTGGAGCCCGAGAAGGGGCGCGATGCCGTCCTGCAAGCGGCACACACGATCCTCGCCCTTCAGGGTCTCAACGGTCGCTGGCCGGGGGTGACATCCAACGTCGGGGTGGTCCGGGGAGGCACGCGTTCGAACGTCGTTGCCGAACGGTGCGAGCTCCAGGTCGACCTCCGCTCGCCCGAGCTGGCCACGTTGGAGGAGGCCGAGGCGGAGGTGGCCCGGATCTGCGCCGACGTCGCCGTCGCGGACGTGAGGATCACGATCGACACGCACGGCTGGCATCGTCCGATGGAGAAGGGTGAAGGAGCGCGGCGCCTCGTGGACATCGCCGTCGGCGCCGCTTCGGAGCTCGGGTTCGAGCTGCGGGACGCTGCGACCGGCGGCGCCTCCGACGCGAACACCACGAGCTCGGCCGGGACGCCGACGATCGACGGCCTCGGGCCCGTCGGGGGCGACGATCACGGGCCCGCCGAGTGGGTGGATCTCACGAGCATCGTCCCGCGTACCGCCCTGCTCGCGACGATCATCTCGCGGGTGTGACCGATGAAGGGATGGCCCGGCCAGGAGCTGCACCCGGACGCCTATCGCGCGCTCGTCGAGGGCGCACCGGCGATCCTCTACATCGACCGGCCGGACGAGCTCTCCACCAACCTCTACACGAGTCCGCAGATCGTCGATCTGCTCGGCTACAGCGTCGAGGAATGGATGCGCGACGCGGAGCTATGGGTCCGCTCCCTCCACCCGGGCGATCGCGAGCGCGTGGTCCGAGAGCACAGAGCCTCCAACGTCAAGGGAGAGCGATTCCTGAGCGACTATCGGATCCGCGCGAAAGACGGGCGCCAGGTGTGGATCCGCGACGAGGCCGTTCCCGTCCAGGCCGAGGACGGTACCGTCCTGTACTGGCGAGGTGTGATGGTGGACATCACCGCGCAGAAGCAGGCCGAGGAAAACCTCCGAGCGAGTCTCGAGGACGTGCAGCGGATGGTGGCGCAGCGACGCGATCTGGCGCAGCTGCTCGAGACAGCCCAGGAGGAGGAGCGTCGAAGGATAGCCGCCGACATCCACGACGACCCGATCCAGGTCATGAGCGCCGTGGACATGCGTCTCCAGCTGCTGCTCGATCGTCCCGAACGCGTCGACGCGCTCGAGCTCAGGGAGCTCGCGGAGGAGCTCCGTTCCGCGATCGACCGCCTCAGGAACCTCCTCTTCGAGCTGCGACCGGTGACGCTCGATCTCGAAGGGCTGACCCCGGCGATCGGGATGTACCTGGAGCATGCCGCCACGGAGACCGGCTGGACCTGGGAAGTGATCGACGAGCTCGATCATGAGCCCGTCCCTGAAGCTCGTGTCGCGTTCTATCGGATCGCCCAGGAGGCGGTGGCCAACGTCCGGAAGCACGCCAATGCCACCCACGTCGAGGTCCGGCTGTCGTCCGTGGACGGGGGACTTCTCCTGAGGATCGTGGATAACGGCGAAGGCTTCGATCCCTCCGAGACACCTCTGCCGGGGCACCTCGGGCTCGCCACCGTCACCGAACGGGCCGAGCTCGCCGGCGGCTGGTGCCGCATCGAGAGCCGACCGAGCGAAGGTTCGGTCCTCGAATGCTGGATGCCCCTGGGTGCTCGCGTCGAGGCGCCCTGATCCACGACGGGCCGATGGCGAGCGGGGAACATCCGGCTCGCCATGTGGGGTGGCTCTATCTCCGTGCGTCCTCCGTGCGATCCGGCGTGGCACGGTAGGGACGCTGGCTCCGGACGCGATGGATCGAGAGGTCGATCTGCGGAGGAGCAGCCTAGACGGGCCGCGGCGGGATCGCGGCAACCGGGATCGTGTGCGCGTGGGACATCGGATCGCGGCGCGCCCCCTTGTCGCGGATCCGGCATTCCACCCTGTGAACGCCCTTCGTCTTCTGGGCGATCGAGGCGACGAGGTCGTGCAGCTCGGGCGGGAGGTACCCCTCCAGGAACGCCGTCCCGATCGCCACACGGACGGCGAGCGAGGGGACGCCCCGGGTTCGGGGGTCCCTCGCGAGCGTCGCGCGGAGGCGGCCCTCCGCCAGTACGTCGTCGCGGCCAGCCGTCGACGGCGGCACGGAACGCCACACGAAGCCGGCCCAACGGCCGAGTTCTCGGCGGTTCTTCCATGCCCACCAAGCCGCGGTCGCTCGGCCGATCGGAAGGATCTTCCACGGTCCGGCCATCGACTCGAGACACCCTCCTTCCCAGCGCCCCTCACCTCCTACCCGAAAGCAGCATGCTCCGAACCCGCCCGGTCAAGGTTTCGCTCGGTGGCGTCCCGGGTAGCGGCGAAGTAACGGCCGATCGCAACCGACGGCCGTGCATCCCCAAGGAGGTGGACCCATGTTGGAGATGTGGACGTACCGCACCACGGTGGTCCTTGAACCCGCCGTGGATCTGACCGGCTTCAAGGTGGAAGCCAAGGACGGCAGCATCGGGAAGGTCGATGAGTCGACCGCCGATGCGGGCAAGAGCCACGTCGTCGTGGACACTGGTCCGTGGATCTTCGGACGGAAGGTCATCCTTCCGGCGCAGACCATCGAGCGGATCGACCTGGACAACCGGGTCGTGTTCGTGGACCGGACCAAGGAAGAGATCAAGAACGCGCCTGAGTTCGACCCCGAGCGTGGGATCGACCCCACCTATCAGGACGAGCTCGGTGGCTACTACGGGCGCTACTACCGATAACCGCGGTGAACAAAGGACCCGGAGGGCGGAACGGCTCTCCGGGTCCGACCGCGTTCAGACCCGGTCACGCCATCAGGCGGGCCGTCGGCCCGCCCCTCGCGTCGCCCACAGCATGACGTCGTCGGCCTCGTGCGGTACCGGGTCCGCGGGCGACCTCCAACGGAGTTTCGCGAACATCCGCTGGTAGGCGGCGTGGAAGGGGAAGATCAACCTCTGCACGAACGCCGTCGACAGCCGACGATTCGTGATGAGAGCTCGCGCCCTGATCCTCGTGAGCCGCCGAGGACCGGCAGGTGCCCAGCTGTAGCCGCCGATCTCGAAGCCGGCGTCGCGGACCTTCCGGAACAGGACCTCGGGCTCGTCGCGGCGGACGTGATGGCACGCGTCGTCGAGCGGCGACCACATGGACGCGTGGATGGGTGTCGACAGGATCAGCACGCCACCGGGGCGGGTGACACGGGCGATCTCTCCGAGGAGGCCGGTGTCGTCCTCGACGTGTTCGACGACCTCGAAGGCGAGGACGGCGTCGAAGGATCCGTCGGGGAAGGGGAGCTTCTCGTCCGCGGGAACGACACGGCCGCCGCGCGCAGCCAGACGGGTGAGAGCGTGGGTCGATGCGTCGATGAAGGTCGAGGTGCCCACGGGGGCGGTGGGTCGGAGCCCGGGTCCGATCTCGAGAACGGAGCCGCCGCCGACCCTGGGCGCGAGCCAGTTCCATACGTGGGGCCGTACCTGCACCACGTGGCGGGACCCGCTCCAATGATCGGTCGTCGCGCGGTCCGTACCGGCCGGATCGTGCCGTTCGTCAGGCGTCTCGAGTTCTCGCACCGATGCTCCATCGTTGCTGTTCACGCCGGCTCTGGGCGTCCATCGGGGGTGGGTGGTCTGGTGAAGCGGGAGCATACCCGGCGTGCCAGGAGCCGCCCGACGGACGGTTCGGCCGCGGAAGTCTCATCGCGCACTCAGGATCCTCTCATCCGTGTCGGTCAGCCTGGTGCCCGGGATACGGAGACGGACGACCAAGAGAAGCGGGGAGCTGGAAGGCGGCCTCGACCACGGTCTCGGACATGGCCACCGCCTGGAAGACCGAGAAGGCCGCCGGAGTGCCGAGGTTGATCGGGCCCGTGATGGACAAGGCGCTCGCCACGCTGGCCACCGCGGTCGACGCGCGCGACGCCGCGCGGGCTCGAAACGCCGCGATCGAGGTGGCCCGCCTGAGCTTCGACCTCCAGCTCCGGTACCGGCCGGTGACGGAGATCGATCTCGCTCGGATGGATCTCTGGGCCGCGCAGCTGATCGTCGACGAGGCCGCGGGGGACACCGACGCGATCGGCGCGGACGCGTTCGCGCTCGACTACGTTCGCGACCGGGTCCTGGACGCCCTGGATGAGGCCACGCTCGTCCGCGTCAACACGGAGCTGGGGGAGATCCAGATCGCCGTCGTCGACGAGGAGCCGGCCGCGGCGGCGAAGGCGGCCGAGAGGCTCCGAGGGGTCCTCGCCGAGCTCGTGCCCGCGAGCTGAGGTCATCGCGCGCGCCGAGGACGGCTCGGAGCCTACGCTGCCGTCATTCTTACCCGGGGTCCCGCTCCAGCCTGAACAGCTCCCGCGCCGTGAAGGCGGTGTCGGGGAAGTCCGAGAAGACCCCATCGACGCCGAGCCCGTAGAAGAGCAGGTACTCGTTGATCAGGGTTGCCCCCGTAGTCGCTCGCGAGCCGACGCTGCTCGTTGCGGAAGGTCCACGTGTGGATCAGCAGACCGTGGTCGTGGGCGCGCTCAACGAGATCGGTCGGCGGGAGCAGCTCGCGGTCGGTCTCGTTCACCAGACCGTCGCCGTTCGCGTCGGCGACCGTCCCGTCCGGGTTCAGGGCGATCGCTCGCGAGCTGACGATGTATGGCTTCCAGGGGCCGATGCCGTCTGCGTAGGTGCTGATCTCCTCGAGACCCTCGTCGGTTACGAAGAAGCCGAAGGTGCGGCTCTGGAGCTCGGGGTCGCCCGAGACGGTCCAGTCGTACGGGCGGTCGAATGGCGGCGCGTAGGTGATCGTCCCGTCCGGGGCGACGTCGTTGGCGTCCACGAGTTGGACCAGGCGCACACGGGTCAGCCCGTTGAGCAGCTTCAGATTGGACTGCTCGAAGGACTGGATGAACACCGGCGCATGGCGGTGATTCCAGCCGGCGCGGCTCAGGACCCTGACGAGCCGCCGCTCGAGTGGAAGCCCGAGGTCGGCGTGGTAGGTGGGGTGCTTCGTCTCGGGGTAGACGCCGATCAGGCGGTCGAGCTGCCTCGGCCATGCGCTTCGCAAGCGCGATGACCTCGCGGAGCGTAGGGATCTCGAAGAGGCCGTTGAACTGCTGCGGTCGCTCGGCCAACGGCTGGACGGCGCGCAGAGTCTTGATCTCGGCGAGCGTGAAGTCGGAGGCGAAGAAGCCGGTCTCAGCAACCCCGTCGACGACCTTGGTCGTCTCCCGGTCGGCGAACTCGGGATGGCTCGCCACGTCAGTCGTGGTGGTGATGTTCGGCTCGTGGCGGGCGATCAGGTGCCCGTCCTTCGTCGCCACCAGGTCCGGCTCGATGTAGTCGGCGCCGAGCTTGATCGCGAGCGCATACGACTCCAGTGTGTGATCCGGCAGGTAGCCGGCCGCGCCGCGGTGCCCGATCACGAGCGGAGACTGCTCGCGCGCGCTCCCGCCGCCGAGTGCCGATACGGCTGGGACCGCGACGAGCAACAGCCCCATCAGCCCCACGAACACTCGAGTCCATCCTCTGCGAGAGGTTCTCATGGCCGGGAGCCCTCCTCGGGTCGGGGTTGGCACGAATCTACCCGCCGGAACTCCGTCAGGGCAAGGTGTACCCCCTCGCGGCTACTCGACGCGAGTGGCGCGTCCAATCTCTAGCGGAGGCGAGCTTTGGAACACTGTAAGAACCGAACGCCGAGGTGAGGCAGGTCTCGGTCGACGCTCGGCGGTGGGGGAGCGCTGAGATGACCGCCCGAGACTGAGTTCGAGGGCGCATGTTCTTGGGATCGCGGTCTAGCGAGACGTCGCCGCGAGTCACATCCGGACTGCTCGGATGATGGCGCACCCGCTTGGGTCACCTGCGATGGCCGTGCCGTGAGCGGCATCTCTCCAGCGCCCGCCTGATCTTCGCTGCCCCGCGTGATCGAGTCGTAGTGGCGCGCTCCCGCCTCGGGTGAGGCTTGGGGACGTTCCCGGTCGTCGCCCCAGCCCGACGGCGAGGTTCACACCCATCGGGAGCAGCTCCTGCGCAACCGGGTCGGCGAACTCGGCGAAGTGGTCGGCCAAGCTCGATCAGGCCGACCCAACCGCCGCGCTCGAAACCTTCGTCGCCGGCCGGGTCCTGTATGACTCCGTCGAGGGAGACGTTGTCGCTGATGATGATCCTTCCCATCTTGGATCTCCTTTTCTCATCGGCGTTGTCGAGCTACCGGCCCCAGCGGGCGAGGTCGGGTTCGCCTTCGCAGCCCGGGCGCTCCGCGATCCCGTGCGCCAGCTCGGGCAGGTCCTTTCTGGGCATCTGGTAGTCGCGCAGCCCGGAGTCCCGCAACATAGAACGCCCCATTCAATACGTGAGGACGAGTTGCCGTCCAAGCTGATCGCGCGGTGCACATCACTTGATCTGCGCGAACGCGGAGTCGCAGGGCGGGGGGATGGGTGCTCACTGTTCCATTCGCTCGCGCGATCCCGCGTGGTCAGGCGTGAGCCGGAGGCGGACGGGAATCGAACCCGCCAGAGAGCTCGTCGCCCTCTCGTCGGTTTTGAAGACCGCGGGGCCCACCAGGAACCCAGACGCCTCCGTCACCGAGGATAGCGGCGCCGGCTCCGAGGCCGGGTGTACAGTCGCGCTCGTGACGGAGCCGGCGCCGCCGAACCGAACGAGACAACGACACATCGCCCTGATCCTGGCGAAAGACCTCGCCGCGAACCTCGCGACCCCGATGCTCCTGGTCGACGCCGAGGGCGACCTCGTGTTCTTCAACGAGCCTGCCGAAGCCATCCTCGGACGCCCTTATGCAGAGGCGCAGATGAGTCGGGCGGAGCTCGCGAGGACGTTCAAGCCGGTGGATCAGGCCGGTGAGCCTGTCCCGATCGAGAAGCTCCCCCTCTCGCAGGCGATCCGGAGCGGGACCCCCAACCATGGCCATCTTCGGATCGAGGCGGTCGACGGGCGCACGCGCGATCTCGAGGTCATCGGCATCCCTCTGTTCGCGCAGATGGACCAACCCGTCGGCGGCCTGGCGGTGTTCTGGGAGCGAGCCGAGGGCGCCTGACGTGCGCGCCAGGTTCTGGGGCTCGCGCGGTTCGTTGGCGTCGCCGGGCCCCGATACCGTCCGCTACGGGGGCAACACGTCGTGCATCGAGGTGCGCCCCGACGACGGCGGCCTCGTGATCCTCGATTCCGGGACCGGGATCCGCGCGCTCGGGGCCACGCTCGACGGCACCACGCCGAAACGGATCGACATCTTGCTCAGCCATCTGCATCTCGACCACCTCGAGGGCCTGGGCTTCTTCGCGCCTCTGTGGGATCCCGGCACCGAGCTCCACATCTGGGGACCGCAATCGCCGACACGTTCGCTCTCGGACCGGATCTCGCAGTACCTCTCGCCGCCCCTTTTCCCGGTGCGGCTCGCGGAAGTGCCGGCACACCTGCAGCTCCACGACGCGCCCGACGAGCCGTGGATGCTGGGCTCGGCGACCGTCACCGCGCGGCCGATCATCCACCGGGGCCCGACCGTCGGCTACCGCATCGAGGACGCGGGCCGCAGCCTCGCGTACCTCACCGACCACGAGCCGGCTCTGGCGGTCGATCTCTCGACGGTGCAGCCTGAATGGGTCTCGGGGTTCGAGGTCGCCGCCGGAGCCGACGTGCTGATCCACGACTGCCAGTACACCGAGGAGGAGTATCCGGAGCGAGCGGGGTTCGGACATTCGAGCACCCAGCACGTCGCCGATTTCGCCCGCTTGGCCGGGGCGCGTCGTCTGCTGCTCTTCCATCACGACCCCAACCACACCGACGACGACCTGGAGTCGCTCTGCGAACGGGTCCGCGAGCTCTGGGACGGCGGTTCGGTCGACCTCGCACGCGAAGGCGAAGAGATCGACTTCGGCTGAGCGCATCTCGCGGTTGCTCCTCAACGTCCCGGGGTACCCGTACGATGGTTCTCTCGATGGAAGCGGCATTCTTCGACCTGGACAAGACCGTCATCTCGCGGTCGAGCACGCTCGCGCTGTCGCGGCCGCTCTACCGGGCCGGGATGGTCTCTCGCGGACAGCTGCTCCGTGGCGCGTACGCGCAGCTCGTCTACCTGCTCGTGGGAGCCGACGAGGGAAAGATGGAGCGCCTCAAGGAGGGGATGCTCCAGCTCACCAAGGGTTGGGACCGAGCGCAGGTGGAGCGGCTGGTCGAGGACGTGATCCTCGACGTGATCGATCCCTACGTCTACGCCGAAGCCCTTGATCTGATGGAGCTCCATCGATCCGAGGGGAGGCGCATCTACATCGTGTCGTCCTCGCCGGAAGAGGTCGTGCGGCCGCTGGCCCGCCACTTCGGCGTCTCCGGCGTGATCGCCACCCGCGCGGCGATCGGCGCGGACGGTCGGTACACGGGGGAGCTCGAGTACTACGCGTACGGCGAGGAGAAGGCCTCGGCCGTCAGAGCCGTTGCGGAGCGCACCGGGATCGACCTGTCACGGTCCTTCGCGTACACCGACTCCGCGACCGATCTGCCCCTTCTGGAGGCGGTCGGGAACCCGGTCGCGGTGAATCCGGACAAAGAGCTGAGGAAGGCCGCGGAGGAGCACGGCTGGCCGATCCGAGATTTCCACCAGCCCGTTCGGATGCGTACCCGGATCGCATCTGCGGTGCCAGGTCCGAGAGCGAGCTTCGCGGCCGCCCTCGCGGCGGCCGGTGTCGCCGCGGTGCTCGTCTGGGTCATCCTGCGGTCGCGCGGCGCCGGGCGCCGCGCCGCTCGCTCCTCGTGAGGTTCGATCGGCTCGCGGTCGGAGTGGTCGTCCTCCTCACCGCTTGCGACGGGAGTGCCACGCAGGCCCCGCCGCCCCTGGACCGGCCGAGCCTGGAACCCAGCCCGGGCGGCGGGGCCTGCTCGGAAACGGAGGTGGACGGAGCCATCGCGATGCGATTCGAGGCGGACGGCTACTGCCTGCCGGGGGAGGTCATGGTGCTGTTCCGCTGCTCGCCTGAAGCCGTGCCGGTCCTCCGGATCTCCTCGGTCGCCGGTCCCGCCCTGTTCCTCGGGGGGCCGTTCGCGGTGACGGTGAGGACGCTGCCCGCCGATGTTCGTTTCGCGGGGGCGGCCGACAGGAGCGAGGTCCTCATCGCCGATCCGCCGGTGCCCGGCCTCTCGCCGACGGGTTCGGTCTCTTCGAGTGCTTCCGCAGAAGGCTCGGAGCCGATCATCGAGCCGGAGCCGCTCGTCTACGTACGCGACGACGGCGTGACCGAGCGGTGGCTCCGGCTCGAGGGGCGTCGGGGGCTGCACGATCCGCCGGTCGTCTGGGTGATCGGGGACTCGATCCTGGACGGTGGTCGTGACGCGGTCGAATCGGGCCTCTCCGATTGGAACGTGACCCTCGATGCCGAAGTGGGCAGGTCGACGTCCTCCGGCGTCGCGCTCGCGGAGGACGCGGTCGCGCAGGACGCCGACGCGGTCGTGGTGGAGCTCGGCACGAACGACTTCTCGCCGGTGGCGTTCCGCGACTACCTGATCCAGACGCTCGACATCCTCGCGCCCGCGCCGCTGGTGATCTGGCAGACGGCGAGAGGGCCCGAAGGCGACGAGAGCATCCGGGCGGTCAACGAGGCGATCCGCGAGATCGCGCCGAGCTACCCCAACGTGGCGATCGCCGACTGGGAAGCCTTCGTGCCCGAGGAGGCTGTCCAGGGGGACGGGATCCATCCGGACGAGGGCTTCGAGCATCTGGAGTCCGAGCTCCTGGTTCCGATGCTCGCGGAGTGGCGAGGTGCTCTCTCGGCGGAGGGGGCGACGTCGTGCGCACGGAACGTCGTGCGCGAGACCTCCTGATCGCTCCCGGACACGAGAGAGCGGGAGGAGCAGGTATCAGGCGTCTCGTCTGCATCGTGCTCGGGCCGCCGGACCTCACTTGGCCCGGGGGCCTGAGCATGCCTCCCGCGGCTAGACTCGCGCGTGGGTTCTGCTCCCCCCGCAGCTACCTCTCGATAGCGTCTTCGACCGTACACCCGGGGGTCGCCGTACCGCAAAACGCCTCGTCAGGATCCCGACGCCGCCGGATGCTCCAGCAGGTCGGCGAGTCGTTCGGCCCGGTCGGCAGCGTCCAGTGGCATGCCCGAGGACACGGCCCGCGCGATGAGGAGGAGTTCACGCTCGACGGTGGGTGCCATCCGGCCGGGCCGCCGCTGGATCACCGAATCGAGCCGGCCGACCGCGTGCTCCAGGCGCCGCATGACGGTGAGCTCCGGGTTCTGCCGATCCCGGTACTCCGCGAGTGAGACGATCTCTCCCATGGGGCCATGATGAGGGCAGGCTCTGACACGCCTGGGAGGCGGGGCCGTCGCTAGGCGACTCGGACCGAATTCACCGGCGCCAGCCGCTCACGGACGGTGAACCAGGAGGCGCCCGCGTCCCCCGAGCCGAACACGTCCCCGGACGTGGCTCCGAAGTAGAGGCCCATGCCCGGCCCCTCCCCGTCGCGATCGAACGCCTGCCGCAGGATCGTGAGATAGGCGTTCTCCTGGGGGAGCCCGTCACTCAGGGTCATCCACGTCTCGCCCGCATCGCGCGTCCCGAACACGCGCACGCGCCCATCCACGGTCACGCGGTCGGTGTCCGCCACCAGAGGGATCAAGAACGCCGAGTCCGGATCGCCCGGGTCGATCACCATCGGGAAGCCGAAGTCTGACGGGAGTCCTTGCGCGATCGAGCTCCACGTCTCGCCCGAGTCGTCGCTACGGTAGACGCCGCCGTGGAACTGCATGAAGAGTCGCTCGGGGCGAAGGGGCGCGCGGTGCATGTTGTGCACGCAGAGGTCGATCGTGTCCCCTTGGGACTCCTCCGGAACATATCGCGGGACGAGGCCCGCGTTGCCGTGACGCCACGTCTCCCCGGCGTCGTCGCTGAGCCACACCCCGACCGCCGAGATGCCAAGCGCCAGTCGGGAGGGGTCGCCGGGCCATGTGGCGATCGAGTGCAAGCAGAGGCCGCCGGCGCCCGGCTGCCACGAGCTGCGGGTCGGCTGATCCCACAGCGCGCGGTTCAGCTCCCACGTGAGGCCACCGTCGGTCGAGGTGAATAGCGCCGCGGGTGCGACGCCCGCGTACATGAGCCCGTCCGCTTCACCCGGTCGTATCGACCAGATCCGCTCGAGTGACCAATCGTCGCCCTCGGGGAACGCGAGACCCGTCGCCTGCTCCCAGTCGCCGCCCGGATCCGTCGTGTGCATCACTCGCGGCCCGTAGTGCCCGGACGTCACAGACGCGAAGTACCGCCCTGAACGCGGCTCGCGGATCGCGAACTCCACCGCATCACCCGGGAATGCGCGCGTGGTCACTTCGAACGGCTTCTCCGCGCCGGGATCTCCCTCGAGCACGAACAGTCCCTTCTTCGTGCCCACCAACAGCTCGGTCATCTCGAACCTCCTGATATCGACGGGAGGACGTGCAACGTCGCGTCGGGTGCGACGGAGGCGTCTTCCCTCACTTGTTCGCCGTCCACGAAGACGTTCACATGACGCCGAACGCGCCCGTGCTCATCCAGGACCCAGCCCGTGATCTTTGGGTGCTGCCGCTCGAGCTCCTGCAGGACCTCGCCGACCGACGAGCCGTCGATCGCGACCTCGCGGCTGCCCCCGGCCAGGTCTTTCAGTGGTGCTCGCAGCCTGACGATCGCCATGTTCCCGAGCCTATCCGGCGGCCGCGACGAAGCGCTCCAGAGGGAGCTGCCAACCGCCGTCGTGCCCCTCGCGCGCCTCTTCCGCCCGTGCGCCGAGCTCGTCCCATCCGCGGTGCTCGAGCCGACACGAGCGTCCCGGCTCCGTGCGGCTCGAAGCGGATCTCGACCTCGGTCGGAGGCTCAGGCCGATCGTTCGGCTTCCAGGCGAGCACGATCCGGGCGGGCGGCTCGTACTCGAGCACGTTCGCCCAAACTCCTTCGACACCCTCTGATGTGACCTCGTAGAGGCGGCCACCGGCGCGAGGCTCGAACACGACGCGCTCTACCTTGACACCCTTGCCGTACTGGTCGTCGGCCGCCCGGGAGAAGACCTCGACCGGCCACCATCGGTCGATGTGCTCCGTGAAGAGAGAGAACGCATCCTCTGCCGTGCGATCGACACGGACGCTCTTGCGGATGGGTTCGAAGAAGGCTCCTTCGGCTGTCATCGCTGCTCCTTTCGGGAACGGGTGGCCGCTCGGCGGCATCCTTTCAATGCTCGGACGATCTCCTCCCGGCGGGCCCGTTGCAGTTCCCTGCCCACCTCCGGATGCACGGAACCGATCATCGCTTCCTCCTTCCTCTCGCGCCCGAAGGCATCGACTCCACGTACTCCTTGAACGCGGTGAGGCGCCGATCCCACATCGCGCCGACCGCGCGCATCCAAGCCTCCGCTTCGGCGAATGGCTGCGTGCGGAGCTCGTAGCGGGTTTCGCGGCCGACCCGCTTGGCGGACGCGAGTCCCGCTTCCTCCAGGGAATCGAAGTGCTTCGAGATGGCTTGGCGCGTGACGGGGATCCGTTGCGCGAGCTCCGTTGCGGTCAGCGGACCATCTTTCGAGAGCTCGTGGACGACGCGGCGACGTGTCGGGTCGGCGAGCGCCGCGAAGACCGCGCCGGCGGGGTCTCGGCTCACGCGGCCTCCAGGTACTCCTTGAGCTCCCGGAGCTCGTGCGCCCAGCCCTCGTCGTTGCCCTTCTGCGACTGGGTCTCGATCTGATCGGGGAGCGAGGCGAATCCGGACTCGACGAGCCGCAGGCGCGTCGACGCACCGTCTCCGAGCTCCTCGAGGGTGAACGAGACGGTCGTGAACGGGCGCCCGAGTCCCTCCGGCCGCCACCGGAACACGAACCGGCCGGGCGGCTCCACGACGTCGACCATCGCTTCCGCCCTGGCCTCCTCCCACTCGAGGACGGCACCGCCGCCGGGCCGCAGGTCGATCTCGGCCGCGCTTATCGGGGAACCACCGCAGGAGCTGCTCCGGCTCCGTGAGCGCTGCCCACACCCGCTCCCGAGGTGCCTTGATCTCCAGCTCTCTCCTGACCTCGTCCGGGATCTCCATCCGACTCCTCCTCTCATCCTGCAACCGTTCAGTTGCGTGATGATACGCAACCCTCAAGTTGCATGTCAAGTGGATGCCGCGGAGGTCTCGGGCGGGTCCTAGGTGTTCTGGAGCTGGTCCGGGACCTTCCAGAACTCGAAGTGGTGGCCGTCGGGGATCAGGAAGTCGCCTCCCCAGTTGAAGCCCCAGCTTTCGAAGATCCGGACGATCTCGGTGTTCATCGTCGGCTTCGTTCCATATGGGTTCTGCGGTGCGTTGAGGTCGATCGCGGCTCCGTACGCGTGATACGAGGGCGGCGCTGTCGGGCTCCGCGAGACCGTGCGGGAGGCCCAGCATCCGGAGTAGACCTTGATCTCCGACGCGAGGCCCGATGCGGCGATCTCGTAGAGCGCGCCGCGGACCATCGGGATCAGCTTCCGATGGCATGTGATCGTGCCCAGCAGCGGCACCTCCGTCGTCACGATGTTCCGCTCGACCCAGGCGGGGTCGATCGTCAGGTAGGCGGGGTTCGACTGCGGCGTCGCCGCGAACTCGCCGAACACCTCCTTGATGAGGATCGGCGGCCTCACTCCGCTCGCGACGCGCACGTAGGGCGTGCTCCCCGGGAGGTCGACCCGCAGAGGATCGTCGCCGATGAACGGCAGGAGCTTCCGTTTCCAGGCGAGGCGAGTGAGCGCTCGATCGGTCTGCGCGAGCAAGTACCGCTCGTGGGTGATCCCGAACCGACGGCCCACCTCTCGGCTGAGGAGCACTTCCGCCCAGCCCACCGCGTCGTCGGGGACGATGGCGCCGACGCGCACGGAGCCCGTTCGGAACGTGAGTTTCCCGCCCAGGCCGAGACCCCGGAGCCTCGCGCTGTGTTCGCCGAGGACCGCCTTCCCGGCGCTCAGCGCTCGGAGCACCCGATCGCGGTCACTCGCCCCTACGAACGGGGCGTAGTCTCTCGCCTCCACCGCGAACGCGTCGATCGGGAACGCGAAAGGGCTCGCCGCGTCGTCGACCACCTGGCCGTCGGAATCCACGGTCTTGCGGAGCCACAACGTGTCGCCTGCGACGACCACCACCTCATCGAGGCCGGCCAGGTGTTCCATCTTCTGCCGGAATGCGGGATCGTCGAAGCCTCCTGGAACCCATGCGAGGTAGTTGTCGGGCCCCGCGTACCGGAGGGTGGTGCTTCCTCCATCGAGCGGAGGCGTCTGGACCGGTGCGGCGTCTCGCGCCGGCCACAGCAGGAAGCCGGCGACGATCGCGACGAGGACGGCGATGGATCCGACGAAGCCGCGCCGGAGCGCGGTCGGTGGGGAGGGCACGGCTCCAGGCTACTGCGGGTCAGGCGCGCATCCGGGCGCCGCCCGGGTCGTAGAGGGCGCGCCGGGAGAGGGTCGCCTTCGTCAGCTCGCCGGCGATGTCCACCTCGACGGTCGTTCCATCCTCGGCGATCGCGGCGTCCACCATCGCGAGACCGGCGGCGGCTCCGACCGTGTGGGCGTACGCGGCCGACATCACCGTTCCGACGATCCTCCCCTCCGCGATCACGGATTCGCCGTGGAGGAGGATCGGCTCGGGGTCCTCGAGCCGAATGCTGACGAGGCGACGGGGGCCAGGCGTGTCCTTCGCGCGCCGAGCCGCGTCCGCCCCCACGAAGTCCTTCTCGAGCTTCACGACGTGCCCGAGGCCCGCGGAGAACGGGTCGTCCGTCGGACCGACGTCGTGGCCGACGTGCACGAAGCCCTTCTCGATCCGGAGCGAGTCGAGCGCGTGGTAGCCCGCCCGGCGGAGACCGAGGTCGGTCCCGGCCTCGACGATCGCGTCGTCGACATGAGCCGCGAACTCCGACGGCACGTACAGCTCCCAGCCGAGCTCGCCGACGAACGACGCGCGGATCGCCAGGGCCGGGGCGTTCGCGACCTGGATCTCGCGCGCCGAGAAGAACGGGAAGCCTTCGTTGGAGAGGTCTGCAGTGGTGAGGCGATCGAGGAGCTCCCGACTCCGTGGCCCCATCACTGCCAGCGTCGCGAAGGCGCTGGTGACGTCGGCCACCGTTGCGGACATCCCTCGGCCGTGGGCGCGGAGCCACTCGCGCGTGCGGTGCTGCGTGGCCGAGGGAGTGAGCACGAGGAACCGGTCCGCGTCCAGGCGCGTCACCGTCCCGTCGTTCTCGATGCCGCCGCGAGCGTTCAGGAGCAGCGTGTAGACGAGCCGTCCGACGGCGACGTCCACGTCGTTCGTGCAGACGCGGTGGAGCAACTGGAGGGCGTCACGACCGGTCACCTCGATCTTGGCGAACGAGCTCAGGTCGAAGAGCGCGACGGCCTCCCGGGCTGCGCGGTGCTCCTCGGCGGCGTACGGGAACCAGTTCTGCCGTCCGAAGGAGTACCCGTAGACGGGCTCCACGCCCTCGGGCGCGAACCACATCGGGCGCTCCCACTGCGCGAGCTCCCCGAAGCACGCGCCGGCAGCCGCGAGACGGTCGTACAGGGGAGAGCGCCGGATGCCGCGCGCCGTGGTCGCCTGCAGGTTCGGCCAGTGCATCGCGTACAGCCGTCCGAGGGCTTCCCTCGTGCGTTCGTGGAGGTAGCGCTCGTTCGCCTGCGATGACGCGAAACGCCGGACGTCGACCTCGGACGCGTCGAACGTGGGCGCTCCCTCGCGGATCCACTCGGCGAGCGCGCGCCCCGCGCCCGGCGAGTAGATGATCCCCTGCGAGTTGAACCCGGCCGCCACGAAGAGGTTGCGGACCTCGGCGGTCTCGCCGAGGCAGAAGTTCACGTCGGGGGTGAAGGACTCCGGGGCGCGTAGGTACCGCGTGAACTCCGCATCCTCGAGCGCGGGGATCCGCCGTGTCGCGTTCGCTCGCGTCGGCGCGAAGTGCTCCCAGTCGGGGCCGAACTCGCCGAACGCCCACTCCTCGGGGATCGATGCGGTCGAACGAGGACGTCCGTTCGGCTCGAACGCGCCGATCATCAGCCCGCCGGCGTGGTGGCGCGCGTAGAAGGAGCCGTCGAGGCCCCGGACGAGCGGGAGGAGGTCGTGCGCGCCCTCGATCGGTTCGGTCGAGACGTGGACGTGCTCGGCGGCGTACAGCGGTACGGGCACGCCCACCGTCGCCGCGAGATCGCGCGTCCACAGGCCGCATGCGAGCACGACCGTCTGCGGCTTCGACGTCGCCGCGGTCGGTCCGAACTCCTGTCACGACACCATCGGCCGTCAGCAGGTCTGAGATCGGCACGCCCTCGCGGATCGTCACCCCGCGGTCGTGCGCGCCCTTCGCCAGGGCGAGCGCCGCGTACCCCGGGTTCACCGTCCCGTCGCCGGGCTGGAGGAGCGCGCCGACGAGGCCGTCGGTGGAGATGAGCGGCCACACCTCTGGGACCTCATCGCGTTCGATCAGACGGGCCTCGATCCCGTGGTGACGGGCGATCGCAGCCGCGTACCGGAGCTCCGTCATCCTGCCCTCGTTCTCGGCGAGTGTGAGCGAGCCCGTCGGTCGGAAGTGCACGTCGACGCCCGTCTCTTCCGCCAGTCCCCGGTACAGGTCCACTCCGTAGGTGGCGAGCTCGGTCATCGGGTGCGAGCCGCGGACGCGCGCGACGAGCCCTGCCGCGTGCCAGGATGTGCCGGACGCGATCCGCGCCCGTTCCAGGAGCAGCACGTCCGTGATCCCGAGTCCGGCCAGGTGGTACGCGATCGACGACCCGGCGATCCCGCCCCCGACGATGACGACCTGCGCCCGGCGAGGCAATGCCCCCTCGGCCGCGTCCGGATCGAACGACGTCGCGGTGATGGTGTCGTCGAGCATCCGCTCCGTCATCGCGCCGAAGGATATCGAGCCGTCCGAGTCGGGGCTGCTCGTCCAGGGCCGCGGCCCAGGTTCGGCTACGACGGCTCCCGTGCCGAAACATCGGGGGTGCCCCAGGACTTCCGGCGACGTGACGCTCGCTCAGCGTACCGCTACTCCGATGAGGTCAGTACGCTTGAACCGAATAGAGACGCTCAAGGAGTCACCGCATGACGGACAAGAGTGTTTGGTTCATCACCGGCGCTGGTCGCGGCATGGGCGTCGACATCGCCAAGGCCGCACTGGCTGCCGGCAACGCTGTCGTCGCAACCGGCCGCAACACCGACATCGTCACAGCGGCCGTGGGCCAGGACGATGAACTCCTGACCGTCAAGCTCGACGTCACTGAGCCCGCCGACGCCGAGGTGGCCGTCCGGGCCGCTGTCGACCGGTTCGGACGCATCGACGTGCTCATCAACAACGCGGGCAACTTCTACGCGGGGTTCTTCGAGGAGATCAGCCCTGGAGATTTCCGGAGCCAGGTCGAGGTCACCCTGTTCGGCCCGATGAACGTCAGCCGCGCGGTACTTCCTGTCATGCGCGCGCAGCGCTCCGGCCTCGTCGTCGCGATCTCCTCGACCGCCGGGATCGTGGGCCGCGAGTTCTGCAGCGCGTATGCGGCGTCCAAGTTCGGGGTGGAGGGCTGGATCGAGTCGCTGACCCCCGAGGTCGCCCCGTTCGGCATCCGAACGATGCTCGTCGAGCCCGGCTTCTTCCGCACGGAGCTGCTCACGCCGGAGTCGACGAGGTACGCCGAACCCTCGATCGATGACTATGCCGAGCGCACCGAGCGGACCGTCGCTGCCTGGAAGGGTATGGATGGTCTCCAGGGAGGTGATCCCGCCAAGCTCGCCAATGCGCTGGTCCAGCTCGCGAGTCAGGACGAGCCGCCCATGCGCTTCGTGGCCGGTGCCGACGCGATCGCCACGGTCGAGCAGAAGGCCAAGGACCTCCTGACCCACGCCGACGCTTATCGCGCCCTGTCGAGCAACCTTGCCTACGACGACGCTCCAGGTACATAGGCGGACGGTCTCAGAGGTCGATTCCGACTCCGTGAGCGGGAGGCTCGACTTGTCGGCTGCCTCGGTTGCAGCGTTCCTATGCGGTTGGGACGATGCTCCCGTGAGCGACGCGAGTAACGCGATGCGCGAGGAGCGGCGGTTCGTGACCGCCCTGTTCGCCGACCTCGTCGGGTCCACTGCCCTGGGGGAACGGCTCGAGCCTGAGGAGCTGAAGCTCGTGGTCGGCGACGCCGTCGGCCGCATCGTGGGAGCGGTCGAGGCCTTCGGCGGCACGATCAAGGACCTGGCCGGCGACGGTGTGCTCGCGCTCTTCGGGGCGCCGGTCGCGCACGAGGACGACCCGGAACGAGCCCTCCTCGCTGGATTGCGGATCGTGCAGGAAATGGGGGAGTTCGCCGACGAAGTCCGCCGGAGCTGGGGGATCGACGGGTTCGGCGTTCGCGTGGGCGTGGAGTCGGGGCCCGTCGTCGTCGGGGCCGTCGGGGCTGGTTCGCGCGTCGAGTACGGGGCGATGGGAGATGCCGTGAACGTCGCGGCGCGGCTCCAGGCCGAGGCCGAGCCGGGGACGATCCTGGTCGGCGAAGAGACGGCAGCTCGCGTGGAGCCGATCTTCGAGTGGGGACCGTCTCGACATCTCGACCTGAAGGGGAAGTCCGGCTCGGTCGCCGCGAGACCGGTGGTCGCTCCGTTGGCGTCACCCGTGTCGACGCGTGGGATCGAGGGCGTCCAGGCGCCGGTCGTCGGGCGCGAGCGCGAGCTGGCGCTCGTACGCGAGCTGGCCCGTGCCGCACTCGACGGCACCGGGGCGATCGTGTTCATGACCGGCGAACCCGGCATCGGGAAGACGAGGCTCCTATCGGAGTTCCGCGGCGTGTTCGACGAGGGCCCGGCGCCGCGGGGCCGCCCCCTCTGGCTCGAGGGGAAGTGCGTCTCATACGGCGAGTCCATGACGTATTGGCCGTTCCGCGACCTCGTGCGTTCCTGGCTCGGCGTGCTCGCCGACGAGCCGGAGATGCGGGTGCGGGTCGCGCTCGGTCGCAACATCGAGCGGCTTTTCGGCGATCGCGCCCCCGAGATCACCCCGTATCTCGCCGCGATGCTCGGGCTCGCCCTCGAGCCGGATGCGCAGGCTCGTCTGGGCGAGCTCTCGCCGGAGGCGCTCCAGTACCGGACGTTCGAGGTCGTGCGACATTGGTTGCAGCGGCTCGCGGAAGAAGGCCCGGTCGCCGTCTCGCTCGAGGATCTGCACTGGGCGGACGCCACCTCGTTGCAACTCCTCGAACGCTTACTCCCCGACACCGAGACCTCAGCGCTCCTGCTGGTGCTCACGCTCCGGCAGGAGCGCGATCATCCGGCGTGGCGTCTCAAGGAGGACGCGGCCAGAGAGCTCCCGCATCGGACGACCGAGATGGCACTGGAGGCGCTGTCGGGCGACGCCGGTCTCGACCTGCTCCGCTCGCTCGTCGGCGACGGCACGATGCCCGAGGACATGGAGCGACGGATCCTCGAGCACGCCGACGGCAACCCGTTCTTCCTCGAGGAGCTCGTCCGCTCGCTCGCCGATTCGGGCTCACTCCTCCGGGACGGGGAGGGATGGCGCTTCGATCACGACGTCGAGGTCGAGATCCCGCCGACGGTGGAGAAGGTGATCCTCGCGCGGATCGACCGGCTCGACCCACAGCCCCACACCGTCCTGATGGCGGCCTCCGTCCTCGGGCGAGAGTTCGGGCTTCCGCTCCTGGAAGCGGTGAGCGGCGGTGATGACGTCCGTCGGTCGCTCTCGACGTTGATGCGGCTCGACCTGCTCCGCGAGGCTCGCCGCTGGCCGGAGCCGGAGTACCGCTTCAAGCACGCGCTGATCCAGGAGGCGGCCTACCGGACGCTCGTCGTGGACGAGCGCCGCGCCGTCCACGCGAAGGCGGCGACCTGGCTCGAGGATCGCTACGCAGGCCGCGAGGAGGAGGTGGCGAGCCTGCTCGCGCATCACTGGCTCGCCGCCGCCGACGAGGACAAGGCGGTGGCCTACCTGACGATGGCCGGCGATCGCGCACGTCAGGAGTACGCGCTCGACGAGGCGATCGCGAGCTATCGCGAGCTGCTCCCGATCCTCGGCGAACGCGGCGAGCGTGACGCGATCGCGCTGGTCCTGTTCAAGCTCGCGCTCGCGTTCCACATGTCGCTGCGCTTCGCGGAGGCGAACGAGATGTACCAGCGCGCGTTCGACCTCTGGCGCCGGCCGGAGGGGCCGACCGATCCGCCCGCCTCCACCCTCCGTGTGGGGACGAGCTTCCTCCCCAACGATCCCGACCCTCGATCCGCGATCGCGTGGCCGAACATCCAGCTCTGCATGCAGCTGTTCGACCGTCTCGTCGAGGCGTGGCCGGAGCGGACGATCGTGCCGTCGCTCGCCGAGCGGTGGGAGATCTCCGACGACGGGCTCCGGTATGTGTTCCATCTGCGCGAGGGCTTGCAGTGGTCGGACGGCGAGCCGCTCACGGCGCACGACGTGGAGTTCGGGATCAAGCGGGTGTTGAACCCCGACGCCCCGGGATCGTCGGTCGCGATCTACTTCGTGCTCGAGCACGGGCAGGACCACTACCTGCGGGCGACCGCGGACCCGGACCTGATCGGGGTCCGCGCGCTCGACGATCGGACCGTCGAGTTCCGGCTCGCTGCGCCGGCGCCGTACTTCATGAGTGTGATGAACCGTCCCGACGGCGGGCCGCAGCCACGGCATGCGATCGAACGCGACGGCGACGCCTGGATCGAGACGGGGACACAGGTGGTGAGCGGCGCCTTCGAGATCGCGGAGCGGCATCCCGACCGACTGTTGCTTCGCCGGCGCGATCGGGCGGGGACCGCGCGGCCGGGCAACGTCGCGAACGTGGAGTACGTCCGCAAGGAGATCCCCGACGCGATCGCCGCGTACGCCCGCGACGAGCTCGATGCGGTCACCGTGCGCTACACGCCCAAGACGGCCGATCTCGTCACCGGGATCTCGGACGATGCGCATCTCGGCGCTGCGAGCTGGTCCGGGTTCCTCGCGTTCCGGCATACCGAGCCGAGGATGGCGAACGTCGAGCTCCGGCGGGCGCTCGCGAGCGCGATCGATCGGGAAACCCTCGCCGAGCACGTGCCGTCGAACCTCGTCGTCGCGAACGGAGGGATCGTGCCCCCCGCCCTGCAAGGACACACGCCGGATATCGTGCCGCGGTTCGATCCGGACAAGGCACGGGAGCACCTTGCGCGGAGCGGGCTGTCCGGCGACGAACTGGCCGGGCTCGAGCTCGCCGGCCTCGACACCTGGCTGGAGGACCTGGAGGTCGTCACGAGCACCTGGAACGACGTGCTCGGGCTGGACGTGTCGACCCGACCGTGGTCGCTGGAGGAGGCGCTCACGATCGGCGATCCGACCGATATGGCACCGATCGCGGTCACGGGCTGGTTGCCCGGCTATGCCGATCCCGAGTACTTCCTCCGGCTGCTGTTCCAGAGCGACAGCAAGACGAACTACGGACACTTCTCCGATCCGGACTTCGACGAACTGATCGAACGCGCGCGGCAGGAGCGCAGCGACCGATCGAGGCTGGAGCTGTTCCACGAGGCCGATCGGATGGCGGTCGCCGATCGGATCGCCTGCATCCCGCTCGTCTACGGACGCAGCATGGCGTTCGTGAAGCCGTGGGTCAGCGGTTGGTGGGAGTTCGGGAAATCCTCGTCGTCGGTTGCGGATCTCATGACGGCGGGTTCGTCGTACATCCTCAGGGAGCAGAGCTCCGCGACGGACTAGCTGGCTCGAGCGGCTTTGCGCTCTTCCTTCGCGGCCTCGTGGGCAGCCTTCCGCACGGTCTTGGCGGCTTCGCGCTCGGCTTCGCGCTCTGCCTTCACAGCTTTGCGCTCCTCCTTGGCCTCGTCGCGGAGCTCCTTCCGCTCGAGGTTGGCGGAGAGATGCTCGAGAGCGTTCACGAGGCCGTCGTTGTCATTCCGGATGCAGTTCCAGAGGACGTGCGAGATCGCGTTCTCGAGCCCCTTGAGTTCGCCGGGGATCGGCTTCTCGTCGGGGGCGTCGGCCGCGGTGAGGCCGGCGGCTTCGGTGCACTCCGCGATGCGCTCTTCGGTGGGCTCGAGTGCCGGTCCTTCGTCGCTCTCGACGGGCTTGTCGTCTGCGGGCGCTTCCGTGTCCTTCGTTTCTTCTGTGACGTTCTCGCACCCGTCGGTCTCGTCGCGCTCTTCTGATCCATCCTCCTCCGACTCACCAAGGTCGCCGTCTTCGACCGTCTCGCCGTCTTCGACTGGGTCGTCGGTCGGCTCGCACGCGGAGAGCTGGTTCCTCGGAGGTCTCAAGGAGTCGCCGGCCAAAGCGAACCCGGCGGACATGAGTGCGATGGCCAGGCCGATGACGGCTACGAAGCGGAAGCGCTCCCCCTTCTGCATACCTCTCTATCGTGCTTCGGCATGCCAGACCTTGAGCCAGCGGCCCCCCGGGGAACGACATCGAGCACGGATGTGGCGTAGGCGGAGAGCCTTGCGCTCAGGAGATCGTGATGCGGCCGTCCTCGCCGATCGGAAAGCTCGGGTTGTAGGCCACCTCCCACGGGTGCCCGTCGGGATCGGCGAAGTAGCCTGAGTACCCGCCC
Source organism: uncultured Actinomycetota bacterium (assembly GCA_963778505.1). Taxonomy (GTDB): domain Bacteria; phylum Actinomycetota; class UBA4738; order UBA4738; family HRBIN12; genus JAJNBA01. Next base: position 749,801 of record CAVZUH010000002.1, read on the forward strand.
CAGTCCTGGCGCTCCGCCGGCTTCAAGACCCGTGCGCCCGCGGCTTCGGCCGTTCGGAAGGCCTGGTCCACCGCATCCTCGCTCTCGACGTTGATCGCCAGCGTGATGCCGCCGAACTCCGCTCTCGGCTCCGAGCGGAGGGCGGCGTCCTTCGCGAGCGCCTCGCGATCGAAGACACCGAGGTAGGAATCGGCCGTGCGGAACCAGAGGATCTCTTCGCCAACAGAGCCCGCGACCTCCCACCCGAGCGCTTCGTAGAACGCCTTCGACCGCTCCAGGTCGTCGACGCCAAGGGTCACGATGCTGATCCGTGCCGGAACACTCACGTTGAACCTCCCCGATCCGTGTTGCTGTGGACGCTATCGCGTGCTCCTGACCGCAAGCGTGTCCGTAGAGTGAGCCGATGCCCGCCGTCCGGCTGAACCCGAGGCTCCGCCTGATGTGGAGGATCCACCGGTTCCTGCTGCGGGCGACACGAGGGCGAGTCGGGTCCCGCGTCGGCAGCATGAAGGTGCTCCTGCTCGCGACGACGGGCAACAAGAGCGGCCAGCTCCGATCCGTCGGTCTCTCCCATCTCGAGCGAGGCGGTCGATACTTCGTTGTCGCGTCCTACGCCGGCGAAGATCGAGATCCGGCCTGGGCGAAGAACCTCCGAGCGCAGCCGAAGGCAACGGTCACCGTGATGGGACGATCCTTCCCGGTCGTCGCGCGCGCTCTCGAGGGCGAGGAGCGGGAGGCGATGTTCGCCCGCTTCGTCGAGGCGGACCCCGCCTACGGCGAGTACACGGAACGGACGACACGGGAGATCCCGGTATTCGAGCTGCGGCCGGAAGGTTCTTGACGCATGCCGTCCATCACCGACGTCGAGGGCATCACCGTCGGTCACTGGACAGACGGGGTGGCGATGACGGGCTGTACGGTCGTCCTCCCGCCAGAGGGCACGGTGGCATCCTGCGAAGTCCGCGGCGGAGCGCCCGGCACTCGTGGCACGGACATGCTCCAACCGGGCACGCTGATCGAGGAGGCTCATGCGATCGTGCTGACCGGTGGAAGCGCGTTCGGCCTCGCGAGCGCGGGCGGCGTGGAGCGGTACCTGGAGGAGCGCGGGGTCGGCTCGGAGATCGGACCCGTCCTGGTGCCGTCTGTCGCCGCCGCCGTGGTCTTCGACCTCGGGGTCGGAGATCCGACACGGCGTCCTGGGAGCGATGAAGGATACGCGGCATGCCTCGCGGCATCAGGGGAGGGGCCCGAGGGGAGGGTCGGTGCCGGTACGGGGGCGACCGTGGCGAAGCTCTGGGGACCCACCCGAGCGGTCCCGGGCGGGATCGGGACGTGGGCGGTTCGCGACGGCGACCTCGTGGTGGGCGCCCTGTTCGTCGTCAACGCGGTGGGGGAGATCGTGGACGAGGACGGCGAGGTGCTGGCGGGCCCTCGGCTGGAACCTGGCGAACGGCGCGAAGACCTCCTCGAGTGGATGCGCGTGCAGGGGAATACGACGATCGGTGTGGTCGCGACGAATGCGGCCCTGCCGAAGTTCGAAGTGCGGCGGCTGGCTGAGGTGGCGAACGACGCCATCGACCTGGCGGTTCGACCGGCGCACACGATCTTCGACGGGGACACCGTGTTCACACTGGCGACGCGTCGGGTGGACGCCGCCTTCCTCGACGTTGCCACTTTGATCGAGCCGGTGGTCACGACGGCGATCCGCCGTGCGGTCCGGCACTGACCGATGCGGGCGTGAACACGCTCGGTGCCGCCGCGGGGAGGTGGCTGACCGACGCTTCGCTCTATGGGCTTTCGGCAGGATTCGCTGCCGTCACCGCGTTCGCAGCCGACATCCCGTTGCAGCGGACGTGGGGGCGGACGGCTCTTTGGGGGTACAGCGTCGCAACCGTGGTGGCGGCCGCCGCATCCGTCCGACGTTGGAATGAAACGCAGGAGAGACGATGCCGCGTCCTGCTCGCGATCAGCGTCTTCGTAGCGACGGCCCTCGTGCCGCTGGCCGTCGCGACATATCTCCGTGCGCAGGGAGACCCGGGGGACCACGCGCAGTCGGAGGTGATCATCGTCGAAGAGGGAGCCGACGCGCTGTTCGACGGACGCGATCCTTACTCGGAGGGATACCTCGGCGGTCCCCTCTCGGATCGACCCCTCGCGACCCAGATCCACTTCCCCTACTTGCCGCTCATGCTTGCCTTCGGCGTGCCTCGGGCGCTCGTGGGACATGCTCCGTGGGCGGATGCTCGCGTCTGGTTCACGATCGTCTCCCTGTCGATCGCCGTCGCAAGCTTGCGACAGATGCGTACCTCCGCCTATGCGCGAGTCCGAACGTTCCAGGTCTTGTTCGCACTCCCCACCGGAGCTCTGCTGCTCGCCACGGGGGGTGGCGATATCCCGGTGCTCGCACTCCTTCTCGCCGTTTTCGTGCTCGCCCAACGAGGTGATGCGAAGGGTGCCGGGCTCGTGGGGGGATTGGCCCTCGCGATGAAGCAAACCTCACTCCTCGTCCTGCCTTTCGTCGCCCTTGCGATGGCCGCAGGATCGGACCGGCGTCGTTACCTGGCGACGGCTGGCCTCGTCGGCCTCGCGCTCTCGGTGCCCTTCGCGGTCTGGGACCTCGGTGCTTTCGTCGAGGACACGATCCTGTTCCCCCTCAACGCCGGCCAGGGCGAGTCGGCGGCGGGAACGCCGACCATCGGCTCGCTGCTCCTCGATCTCTTCCCGTCACAACGCTCGGCGATCACGGTGATCCTGGTTTCCGTCATCGTCGCGACTGCTGCCTACCTTCTTCTCTCAGGGCGGGGAGCGTCGATGTCGGAAGCGTGCATGCGTGCGGCCGGCGCCTTCTTGGTCGCGTCGGCTCTCGCCCCGGCTGCGCGGGTGGGGTATCTCGTGTATCCGGTGAACCTCGTCACGTGGGCGTTCGCATTTCGACAGGACGACGCGGACGCGGACTCATCGCTCGACGCGACGGGGACGCTTCCTCTGAGCCACGCGCGCGAGACCTAGCTCACGGGGGTGCGTGCCAGAGGTGCATCACGGCGTACGCGCGCCAGGGTCGCCATCGCTCCGCCCTGGCGAGGATCTCCCCGGCACCCGATGGCAGGCCCAACGATCGGAAGCCGTTGCGCACTCCCAGGTCGCCGGCCAGGAACGCGTCAGGATCTCGAAGGGCGCGCATAGCCACATAGGCAAGGGTCCAGGGTCCGATCCCACGGATCTCGCCGAGGATCCGAAGCGTCTCTTCGAGCGGCGCCTCGCCGGAGAGATCGAGTTGCCCGACCGCGACCAGTTCCGCGACACGGCGGATCGCCTCCGCACGGCCGCGAGGCATCTCGAGGGCGTCGGGATCGATCTCGGCGACCTGCTCCTCGCTGGGGAAGAGGCGGGCGATGTTGCCGCTCGGCGGATCGAGCGGCGTGCCGAAACGTGCGGCGAACCTGCTCAGCGAAGTCCTGGCTCCCGGGACGGAGACCTGTTGCCCGAAGATCGCGCGAACCACGAGCTCGAAGGCAGCGAAGGTGCCCGGGACCCGCATGCCCGGCGTGCGGTGAACGAGTGGTGCGAGCTCCGCGTCCCCCGCCAGCGAGGCATCGATCACCTCCGGATCGGCATCCAGATCGAACGCTCGGCGTGCGCCTCGTTCCAACCAGTGGAGATCGGGCACGTCGCCCGCCGGCGCGTCCACCGTGACGCACCCCTCAGCGGGGCGGGGCGTCATCGCGATGACGACCACATCACCGTCCGTCTGAACACCGCGACGGTAGGTACCGTCGTGAACCTCCTCGACGCCCGGCACCGCTCGAGCGCGAAGGAACGAAAGAAGAGCGTCCGCCGCGAACGGCGGCCGGTAGGGGAGACGGAGCGGGAGTTTCCTCGGCACGCTCATGGAGGCAGATATAGCGGAAGACTGGCGTTTGCCGTCCGGCCCCTCTCCCTCTGTCGGCGGTGGTGACTACCGTTTCAGGAGCTCCCCTCTTGCCTCCCCCGCGACGCAGGAGGACATGGTGGATCAGGTGGCGAGGGTCGTGCTGGCACTCGAGGCGCCGGAGGTGGCCGAGGAGGTCATGCACTTCCTCGATCGGAGCGGCCGCGCGCGCGTGGTCGCGACGGCAAGCGACGACCGGCAGCTTGCCGAGGCGGTCCGGCAGCTCGAGCCGGACGCGATCGTGGCCGCGCCGGCGATGCTCGCCGGTCGGCCGGGTGCGGGCATGGTGCTGGCTCTGGACACGCGCGAGTCGGTGACCGCGCTCCGGACGGCGATCCGGGCCGGCGCGTTCGGCTACTTCCTGTGGCCCAAGGAACGCGAGGAGCTGCTGGGTGCCGCCGCGGCCGCCGTCCGGCGGGTGCGCGACACCGCGAAGCGGGGCACGGTGGTGGCTGTCCACGGCGGCCGCGGCGGCACAGGGGTCACGTTCGTGGCGACCCACCTCGCCGCGGCGTTCGCACGCCGCGGTTCGGCGATCCTGCTCGACGCGGATCCGATGTTCGGCGACGTCGCGCAGGCGTTGGGCGCGCCTGCGGGCGACGACGCCGAACCCGTCCACACGTTCGCCGATGTGGCCTCGCTCGGCGAGGACCTCAGCCCGGACCAGCTCAAAGGAGCGCTGTGGCGGCACGCGAGCGAGGTCGACGTCCTCCTCCCACCGACGCCCGAGGAGGCTGCCCGCCTCGGCCCGGCAGACCTTCGCCTCGTCACCGATGCCGCGGCCGGAGTGGCCGACGCCGTCGTGGTCCACTTGCCTCGGGCGCTCGGTCCCATGACGCTCGCGGGAGCGGAGACCGCCGGCCGGTTGCTCGAGGTACTCACGCTCGACGTCGTGTCGTTCCGAGCCACGTCCCGCGCGATCGAGGCCTTCTCGCCGCTTCACCTCGAGGGTCGCGTCGCGTTCGTCGTGAACCGAGCGGCAAGGAGCGAGATCACGCCCGGCGACGTCCGTAGGGTCTTCGGCGAGCCCGCGCTCGCCGTGCTCCCGCTCGACCGCGGTGTCCGCTCGGCGCAGGAGCGGGGTCGTCTGTTGCCGGCGAGAGGCCGGATGGCCCGCCGCTTCGATCGTCTGGCAGCCGCGTTGACGGAGCGGGACGTCGAAGAGATGGCGTCCTGACCGGGCTACGCTTCGCCCGTGGACGAACGGGTGCTGTTGGTCGAGGACGATCCCTCGATCCGCGAGATGGCGGCGCTCGGACTCTCCAGCGCGGGGTTCCGCGTGACCTCGCGCGTGGGGACTACGCAGCTGGGCACGATCAGGGTCTACGAGGTCACTGCCATGGACGGGTCCCAGATCAACGTGGTCGACATCCCGGTCACACTGACGGTGTGAGCCCGCGGCCATCCGAACAGAGCGCCGTAGGCGATCCTCGAACGCTCGTCAGGACGTGGGTGGGATGTCGATCACGCGGCCATCATCGAAGCCGAAGTCCCATACGTCGATCTCAGGCGGCTCGATACCGAGAGTCGTGAGGGCGGTGCAGATCTGGCTCCGATGATCGGTCCCGTGATGCAGCGCCTGCGGGAGCCGGATGCTGATCGAGGCGTGGGTCTCGGACCCGTCGTCTCGGCGCCTCACGAGGACGGCATCCGGATCGGGGTTCTCGGCGAGGACCTTCGACCATTCGGCACCGTTGCCCTCCATCACGGCCCGGAGCTCGGGCAGGTCCATGTGGTCCGCGTCGATGAGAGGGGAGCGCTCGCCGGTCGCGACGAACAGGTACGAGGAGTCGGCGTCGACGAGATGACGCATCGTGTCGAGGATCGAGCCGTAGGTTCCAGGGACGCTGGTCCCCAGCTGCTCCGGGGCGAGCGCGAGACACTCGTCGATCACGCGCAGCGACGCCCACACGTGGTGGGCGAACGCGTCATCCAGCAACGTTTTGCTCATCTGCTCACCGTAGCAACTCTCGCCCGGCGCTGAGAGCGGGAAGCCAAACCCTTCTCCGGCGGAATCCCCCGAGCCGGCCGACGAACCCCCTGGCTTGGGGATGGTTCATTGTCGGACCTTCGCGCTAGGGTGTCCTTCGTTCGACCGGCGAGCCTCCTCCGCCGGTCGACATCCCCTTCACCCCCTCGTGCTGGTGCCTGCTTCCCGCGAGTGTTCGGAGGAGACGGATGGCCCACGAAGAGCGAGTGTCGCTCGTGTTCACGACAGGATGAGCACGGATCCCCTCGCCAGGGTGCGACGTCAGCTGCGCGCGCAGCTGCGTGAGCGCGTCGATGCGCGCGGGCTCTCCACTGCACCGCGCACGGAACGGCGGCTCGTAGTTCGTGAGGAAGCACTGACCCTCATGCGCGAGAGCGGAGCCTTGCTCCCTCAGCGAGACCTGGCGCGCGTGGTCAACGAGGTTTCCGACGAGGTCGTCGGGTTCGGACCTATCGAGTTCCTGTTGAGGGATCCCGAGGTGACCGAAGTAATGGTCAATGGACCTGACGACGTGTACGTGGAGCGGGAGGGGCGGATCGAAAGGGTGGAGGACCGGCTGTTTGAGGGGGAGGAGTCGGTCCTTCACCTGATCGAGCGCATCGTAGGTCCCCTGGGCCTTCGGGTCGACCAAGCGTCACCTTGGGTGGACGCGCGACTTCCGGGAGGCAGCAGGGTTCACGCGATCGTTCCGCCCCTTTCGCTCCGCGGCCCCGTGCTTACGATCCGGACATTCGCTCCCGTGCCGCTGACCGCTGAGGACATCGTGCGGCAAGGTTGTATCGGGCCCCGAGCGATGCGGTTCCTCGAGTCGTGCGTGCGCGGACGGGCGAACCTTGTCGTCAGCGGCGGGGCGGGCAGCGGCAAGACGACCTTGCTCGGCATCCTTTCGTCGTTCATCCCGGACGATGAACGGCTGATCACGATCGAAGATGCGGCCGAGCTGCGTCTCAACAGATCGCACGTCGTGGCGCTCGAGGCGCGGCCGCCGAACGTCGAAGGCCGGGGCCAGGTGACCGTTCGGGACCTGGTTCGAAACGCCCTGCGGATGCGCCCCGACCGGATCATCGTCGGTGAGGTTCGCGGTGGTGAAGCCCTCGACATGCTCCAGGCGATGAACACGGGACACGACGGGTCGTTGTCCACCGCGCATGCCAACTCCTGCAGGCACCTGCTCTGGCGCCTGGAAACGATGGCGATGATGTCGGACGTCGAACTGCCGGCCGCCCATATCCGCAACCAGGTCGCCTCGGGGATAGACGTTGTGGTGCAGCTTGCGCGCCTCCGGGGAGGCCGCCGGGTCGTCTGGGAGATCGCTGCGGTCGAGGGGACCCATCGCGGAGAGCCGCTCGTGTCACCTCTGTACCGGTTCCGCGGACACGAGGGTGACGATGGCGGATTCCTGGCGACGGGCTCGGTGCCGCGGGTTGCCGACGTCCTCGCCGACCGCGGCGAGGACGTCGGCGACTGGCTCTTCCGAGAAGGACCGGACGCTTGATAGGGCTTGCGTCCAGCCTGCTGGCGATCGCCGGGGTTTTCGCGGAACGTGCCGTCGCGACCGCTCGTTCGGAGCGGGTGACCCAGGAGCTAGGTATCGAACGACACGATCGGCGTGCTCTGCGCCCGTCGTGGATGCTCCTTTGGCCGCTTGCGATCCTTCTCTTCCTCGTCACGGCCGGGCCCATGCTTGCCCTGGCAGGCGCTGCGGGCATCGCCGCGGTCCGGTTCGTCTTCCGCCGACGTATGCGGGCCAGTGTGCGTCGGCGCGCGGGCGAGCAGCTCGCCGACGCTGTGGGGGCGATGTCCGCGGGACTGAGGGCTGGTCTGTCGCTCGTGCAGTCGTTCGCCTACGCGCGCGATGAGGCGGACGAACCGCTTAGGAGCGCCCTCGCGAGCCTGGTCGACAAGATCGACGTCGGCACACCTGTGGACGAGGCCCTGTCCGACTGGGCGGATGCGCAGGGCTCCGATGACGCCGTTCTCATCGTCGGCGTCCTGGACCTCCATCGTCGCAGCGGCGGTGACCTACCGACCGTTCTCGACAGCCTCGCCGGAACGTTGCGGGAGCGCCGCGCGGCTCATCGCGACGTGCGCGCACTCACGGCCCAGGCTCGCTTGTCCGGCGTGATACTCGGCATGCTCCCGATCGGGTTCTTCGGGTTCCTCCTGCTGACTTCCCGACCGGAGATGCTTGAGGCGATCGCAACCCCGCTCGGGAGAACAGCACTCGGTCTCGGCCTCGGGCTGGAGATGCTTGCGTTCCTGTGGATCCGCCACCTCTTGGAGGTGCGGTGACGGAGGCGCTCGTCGCGGGGTCTCTCGCCGCGGTGGCGGCTGGATGCGGGGTGGCCGGTGTTGCCCTCGCCCTGCCCCGGAAACGGATCTCCCGAGGCTGGTCTCGACCGGCGGACGTCCGGTACCTCTGGGTCGCGGGCTTCGCGATGATGGGAGCGCTGATCCCAGCTCCCAAACTGTTGACGGTTCCATTGGCCTTGCTGCTCGGCGGTAGGATCCGCGCACTCGCAGCTGCTCGCGCCGACGCCCGCCGCCGTCGGGCGATGGACGCCGAGATCCCGCAGCTGCTCGATCTGCTGGCTGCGGGATCCACTGCGGGCCTGTCGGCCGTCGCTGGGCTCCAGCGATCGGTGTCGGTCCTACGCGGTCCTCTCGGTGCGGAGCTCAGGACCTCGTTGGATGCGGTGGACCTCGGCGCTCGCTGGCGGGAGGAGCTCGCGGCGGCCACCGAGCGCCTCCGCCTCCCGGACCTCCGGCGCGCGGTCGCCGTGCTGACGCGCACCGAAACGCTCGGCACCTCGCTCACCGACGCGACTCGAGAGCTCGCCGCGGAGGTGCGGAGATCCCGGAGCGCGGCCGTGGCGGAACGGGCCCGCGCTGCCCCGGTGAAGATGCTCTTCCCGCTGGTGTTTCTGGTCCTCCCCGCCTTCCTCCTCCTGACGGTGGTCCCGGTCCTGCTCACCACCGTGCAGTCCATCCGCTGAGAGGAGGTGAACCGATGCTCTTCCTGTACGCCCTGTTCCTGCGCACCGTCGATACCCTCCGGCTCCGCAGGGAGGAAGGACAGACCACGGCCGAGTATGCGCTCGTGATCCTCGCCGCGGCCGCCGTGGCCGTGGTCCTGATCGCCTGGGCTCGTTCGTCCGGCAAGCTGCCCGCGTTCTTCGACGGTGTGATCGACAGCGTGATCGGTGATGCGAACGCCGCCTGACTCTCGTCGGTCGGAACGAGGTACGGCGGCGGTCGAGTTCGCTCTGGTGTTGCCATTGGTGCTCGTGGTAGCGCTCGCACTTGTACAGACGGGGCTGCTCGTCCGCGACCGGTTGCTGGTGGAGGCGGCGGCGCGCGCCGGGGCGCGCGCCGCCGCCGTACAAGAGGATCCTTCGGCGATCCGGTCGGCCGCCCTTGCCGCCGCGCCATCACTCGACGAGGGGTCCGTCGATCTCGCGGTGACCCGCGAGGGCGTTCGAGGCGAACCGGTGACCGTATCGATCCGCTATCTGGCCTCGGTTCGAGTGCCGTTCGTCGTCTGGCTCTTCGGGGATTCGGTCGGCATGACCACTTCCACGGCCGCTCGGCAGGAGTTCGGATGAGGTCTGAGCAAGGCAGCGTCTCGGTGGTCGTGGCCGCAGCCGTGGGGATGGCGCTCGTCGTCACGATGGGCGCGGCCGATGTCGGCCGGGCGTTGATCGCGCGGGCACGTGCCGAAGCCGTGGCCGACCTTTCCGCGCTCGCGGCGGCGCAGGAACTGGCCTTCCCGTCGGGCGCCCAGCAGCCGGCGCGATCCGCCGCGGACTACGCGGTTCGCAACGGCGCCCGGCTCGTGTCGTGCTCGTGCGCTCGGGGGACGTCCGAGGCGACCGTCCGTGTGGCCGTCCCAGTCCAGGGATTCCTCCTGCCTCTCGCCGATCGGGACGTCATCGGGGTCGCTCGCGCGGTCGTGGATCTGCCCGCGGAGCCGCGCGCCGGGACCTAGGCTGACAAGCTTCGCGGCACCCTCCGTAGGCACAGCAGATGAGATCGGCGAAGCCCGAGATCGGCGAACCCAGGTTGACAGGCACCACGCGTCTCGGCATCGTGAACGGGGGAGCCGCTGCCCTGGGGAAGGCATGGTGATGGCGACCGAGATCACCGACTACCACATCCTCTTCTATGGGGGGCCGGACGGCTATCAGACCAACCGCGCCCAGATCGCCGTCTTCGACGCGAACGGTCAGGTCGCGGCGTTTATCCGTTTCAACGACCCGGGTCAGGTCTTCGAAACCGACTACGAGAGCGGCGGGATCATCCGGATGCACCTGCCGTCGGCGATGTTCGAGAACGTCCTCGACGTCCTGCGGAACGAGAAACCCGCGTACGTCTATTTCGCGGCCGGCAGCGGCTTCCTTTCGACCTCGAAGGAGCCGGTAGGCGAAGAGGAATAGCGGCCGGCTCGAGAGCGACGATCGATCTACACGATCTGTTCCGAGTCCACGATCACATCGTCATAGGCGACGTCGGAGGTTCGACCGGCCTGACGTTCGCCGATCGAGATGCCGCCGATCAAACCCGTCCCGAAGTTCCGCGTGACGCTCAGCTGGGCGATACGCACCCCGTCGAGCCACACCTCCGACTGTCCCGAGGTGCCGACGAGCAGCCGGAGCTGGATCTCGTGGAACACGCCCGGCGTGAGCGTGGTGGTGCTCACGATGTCCGCGCCCGAGGAGGGGCGAAGCGCGAGCGCGCCGCTCGCCGTCAGGTACAGACGCAGCCTGGCGCCCCCTCCAGACGCGTTCAACCGCATCAGGTTGACCTGGCTCGACGCGGCCTTCGAGATGAGCTTCACCTGGGCCTGGAAGAAGACTTCCGAGCGCGTCTGCGCGAGCGTGCGACTGGCGAAGGCGAGCTGCCCGGCAGTCGTGGACCGGCCCGCCCAAGCTCCGATCGCATGCTGCGTCTGCACCGTGAGCCCGTTGTTGGCCCAGGCGCTCAGGGTGCCCGACTCGAAGTCGTCGGTGAACAGGAACGGACCCGTCACCGGAGGCTCCGGCGTGTTCACCACGACGTCGTCGTACGCGACGTCGGCGGTCCGACCGGAGAGGTACTCCCCGATCGAGACGCCACCGAGAAGGGCGGTCCCGAAGCTCTGCGTGACGCTCAGTTGGTCGATCTTCACGCCGTCGAGCCATACCTCGGACCGGCCGGCCGCACCGACGAGCAGTCGCAGCCGGATCTGGTGGAACACGCCTGGCGTGAGCGTGGTGGTGCTCACGAGCGGCGAGCCCGAGGACTTCGCCAGAGCGAGCGCCCCCGTGGGCGTCCGGTACAGACGGAGTCGGATCCCGCCCGAAGGCCCGTTGAGCCGCATGAGGTTGGCCTCGCTGGACGCGCCTTGCGAGATGACCTTGACCCTGGCGTCGAAGACGATCTCCGGGTGCGTCTGTCCGAAGGCATGGCTGGCGAAGGAGCGGGCACCCGTCGTCGTCGATCGGGCAGCCCATGCACCGTTCGCCACGTGCAGCTGTTGCACCGTGAGGCCGCGGTTCACCCACGCGCTCAGCGTGCCCGACTCGAAGTTGTCGGCGAAGAGAGGAACTCCGGCGACCTCGTTCACGGTCACGGTGATGGTCTCGCAGTCCGGGACGGTGCCGTCGGAGACGCAGACGTCGAAGGTGTGCAGGCCGTCTTGGGCCTCGGTGGGCGTCCAGGTGAACGCTCCGCTGCTCGGGTTGATCGACGCACCCGCAGGGACCAGCCCGGAGGCCCCGTTGGCGAGGGAGAACGCCAGGGTGTCGCCCGCATCGGGGTCGGTGGCCGTCGCCGTGAAGGTGAGCTGGACCTCCTCATCGACCGTCCTGTTGCCGATCGAGCCGAGCACCGGCGGGGAGTTGGGGTCGGCGACCTCGTTCACGGTCACGGTGATGGTCTCGCAGTCCGGGACGGTGCCGTCGGAGACGCACACGTCGAAGGTGTGCAGGCCGTCTTGGGTCTCGGTGGGCGTCCAGGTGAACGCTCCGCTGCTCGGGTTGATCGACGCACCCGCAGGGACCAGCCCGGAGGCCCCGTTGGCGAGGGAGAACGCCAGGGTGTCGCCCGCATCGGGGTCGGTGGCCGTCGCCGTGAAGGTGAGCTGGACCTCCTCATCGACCGTCCTGTTGCCGATCGAGCCGAGCACCGGCGGGGAGTTGGGGTCGGCGACCTCGTTCACGGTCACGGTGATGGTCTCGCAGTCCGGGACGGTGCCGTCGGAGACGCACACGTCGAAGGTGTGCAGGCCGTCTTGGGTCTCGGCGGGCGTCCACGTGAACCCTCCGCTGCTCGGGTTGATCGACGCACCCGCAGGGACCAGCCCGGAGGCCCCGTTGGCGAGGGAGAACGCCAGGGTGTCGCCCGCATCGGGGTCGGTGGCCGTCGCCGTGAAGGTGAGCTGGACCTCCTCATCGACCGTCCTGTTGCCGATCGAGCCGAGCACCGGCGGGGAGTTCGCGGCGCGTGTCGTGAACGACGCTGTTGCGCTGGTCCCTACCAGGGATCCGTCGTCGGCCACCGCGTACCATTCGTACTCGGTGCTCGGATCGAGTCCGGTCCACTGCACGGTGGCGTGGGCGCCGTCGGCCACGTCTGCGTCGGTGCCGATCAGCGTGAACGCGTCGTTCTCCATCTGGTAGTTGAGCGTGAAGCGGCTACCGCTGTCGGTCTCGAACTCGCCGGCGCCACCGTTGCGCGTCGGCGAGAAGGTGAACATCTCGATCTCGTTCTGAGACGGCTCGAAGGTCATGTACCGGAGCCAACCGTCGCCGCCGTTCGCTCGACTCTGGTAGTCGGCCACGACCTGATGCACGGGGTCGCCGCACGAGTTGTTGTCCACGCGCCGAGACTCGCCGGGGTAGTGCCCGTTGATAACCAGGAAGATGTTGCAGTTGGGCGAAATGAGCTGGGTCCAGACAGCCTGCGCAGAGGTGCCATCGGGGCGGTACGTGGCGCTGGTGGGCCGGGTCCCGCTCGTGGACAGGAAGGCATGGGTGCTGATGATCACCCGTCGGTCGGGGTAGGCGTCGATGACGTTCTGGGCCCACGCGATCGCGTAGGCGGGCATGTCCACCTCGATGTGGATCACGAGGAACTTCAATCCGCCGACATCGAACAGCTCGTAGTTGTCCTTGTTCAGGCGGTTGGTCGTCTCCGCCACGCCATCATCCGGATCGCCCAGGTAGCTGCCGTACCAGGCGTTCGAGTCATATCGGCTCGGCGGGAAGTATTGGTCGTAGAAATTGGCCACACCTGCGGTACTGATGTCGTGGTTGCCCGGCGCCAGGTTGTTGGGCACGCTGTTGTTGTCGAGGGTGTCCATCGCGGCGTCCGCGTAGATCCACTCCTGCTCGGATGCATCGATGTGCTCGACGATGTCGCCGAGGTGAGTCACGAACCTCGTGTTGAGCGACGCGCGGGAGTTGACGATCCATTGTGTCTGGGCGCGGTACTGGAACTCGCGTGCCGACGAGTCGACGTAGTGCTGCGTGTCGGGGATGGCCACGACCGTGAAGTCGGGCGCGGGGGGTCCACCCGCCGCGGGGCGGCCGAAGAACGACACGTCCATCGTGTCGCCGTTCGGGTCGTCCACGCTCACGTCGAGCGTCGGGGGGAACGCGACACCGGTGGCGCCGTCCGTCGGAGCCACGATCAGCGGAGCTGCCGGGGGGTTGTTGGGAGGCGGCGGCGGGCCGAAGGGGGCGCCGTTGATCCACGCAGGTGCGTTGATCCTGTTGCCGTCCGCCGTCCCGATCGAGTCGTCGATGACGTTGCCGGTGCCGGCGTTCAGACCCCAGCGCGCCACCAGGCCGGAGCCGCTCGTGAGCTCCTGGGCCATGTTCGCCTGGATCTCCTCGAGCGTGAGCGCGCGGTTCCAGACCCGGGCCTCGTCCATGGCGCCGTCGAAGAAACCGGTGAGCGTGGTCCCGTTGGTCTGGATCGAGGTCGCCAGGGCGGCGGGCTGCGTCGTTGTCGACTCGACGGGCTGGTTCACGGCAAGGCTCTGGTCGAGACTCCCGTCCAGGTAGAGCTTCCACGTCCCGTCGTACGTTGCCGCGGCATGATGCCATGACCCGTCGGTGATCAACGTCTGACCGATGACCGGGTGGTTCTGGCCCGTTAGGCCCGCACCGGCTTCTGCTTCCTCGAAGTCGGCAGCGAGCACGTCGTCCGCGGTGGTCGGGGTGCCCTTCGAGTCGATCCCCAGGTACCAGTTCATGTTGATGTTGGCCGGAGTCTCGGCTTGCTGGCTGCCGTGCGAAACCAGCGGCACGCCGTTGAACCCGTCCGTCCCGGTGGTGCCGGGCACGCCGGCGCCGTCCCGTCGGAACCACGTCTCGATCGTGAATTGGGCGAGGTCGAGCGAGTTCGGGTCACCGAAGGAGACGTACTGTTGGCTCCCGCTCGAGAAGTCGAGGGCGCAGTTCGGTATGCACGCGGGCGGCGCCGCCGCGACGGAGAACCCCTCCGTCCACGGACCGTTGAAGATGATCGCGCTGTGGTCGTCCCCGCCCGTGTCGCCGGCGACCGTGCCGGAGCCCTCGTTGAAGCCGAAGCGGGCAAGGAGTCCCGGCGCACCGGGGACCTCGACGTCCTTGTTCGCCTGGATCTCGGCCTGCGTGCGAGCGGAGTCCCAGATACGGGCCTCGTCGATCGCGCCGCTGAAGTAGCCGCCCGTGAAGACGGCGGCGTCGCTCCCTCGCAAGCCGCTCGAGTTCATGGCGGTTCCGATCCCAACGGGGGCGATGTTCGCGTTGTTCGCGGGCTCATTGACGGTGAGAGAGCCGTCCAAGGCTCCGTCCAGGTACAGGTTCCAAGCGCCGTTGTACGTGGCGGCGACGTGGTGCCACTCACCGTTCGCGATCGTCGTCGTACCTACCACCGGATGATTCAGCCCGGTCAGACCGGATCCGGCCGCGGCTTCCTCGAAGTCTGCGATCAGGTGTCCGGACGAGTCGATGCCCAGGAAGTAGTTGATGTCCGCGGCCGCCGTCTCGTTCTCTGCCCGACCCTTGGTGATGATCGGAAAGGCGAGTAGCCCGCCCGCCCCGGTGTTCGTCATCGAGCCTCCTGCCGCTTTCTTGATCCACGCCTCGAGTGTGAATTCCGACAGGTTGAGCGCGGCCGCGTTCCCGACATCGACATAGGAGTTGTTGCCCGAGAAGTTGAGGGCGTAGTCGCCGGGTGGCACAGTCGTCGGGATGAATGGATAGCCGTTGCTCCAGGTGGGGGTGCCGGCGAACGTGACACTGTGCGTCGTGCCCACCGAGTCGTTGACCGAAGTGAGGGTCCCCTCGTTCAGTCCCCATCTCGCAACGAGTCCGGTCGCGGAGGCGACTTCCTGGTTCAGCGTGTCTCGGATCTGCGCCATCGTGTGGGCGGTGTTCCAGACGCGGGCCTCGTCGATCTGTCCCTGGAAGAAGCCCGCGGCTACACCGGTCGACGTGAGCGCGGATCCGATGGCCAGATCCTGGATGCTGGTGAACTCGGGAACGAACGGGTTGCTGAGCGTGACCTGCCGCTCGAGCGCTCCGTTCAGGAACAGTCGCCAAGTGCCGTTCGGCTGATCGTAGGTGGCTGCGGCGTGGTACCAGGTGTTCAGCTGGATCGGCGTGACACCTCCGAAGTCCGCGACGTTGGTCCCCACGGTCACCGGGTGGTTCACGCCACCGGCGGTGTCCTCGAAGTCCGCTGCGATGACGTCATCCATGGTCGCCGCCGTGTTCTTGGTGTCGATCCCGAGGAACCAGTTCATGTTGAGGTTCCGGGGCGTCTCGCCCTCTCCACGACCTTTGGTCACGAGTGGGACGACCGTGGCGAGACCGCCTGTGCCGGTGCTCGTCGCAACTCCGGCGCCCGTTCGCCGGAACCACGTCTCGATGGTGAAGCTCTGGACGCCGGTCGCCGGCGCGTCCCCGAAGCCGACGTACTGGTTGGTGCCGTTGAACGTCAGCGAGGCCTCTGAGCCCGGCACCAGGGCCGCGACGTGGGCGGCCGGGAGCATCGGGATGGCGAGGAGCACACAAAGAGCGGCGATCGATCGCCGCGGGAGCCGGCGTGGACGCATGAAGTTTCTCCTTCGTGAAACGTCTCGGCTTTCAGCACCCACGTTCGGCCGCACGGCCGGTCCCTGCGGTTCAGCTAAGAGGAACCCTGGGGCCAGACCACCCAACCATCCGATCGCCGTCAGGTTGCACGAAGAAGTACCACACATCCTTCAAAAGGTCTAGGCCGTCTCGGGGACAGCAAGGGGATCATTCGAGGTCCCGGGCTCGAGGGTCCCTCCGGACCGGTGGCCGGTAGTCGGGGTCGCCTCGAAGGACGATGTACTCGACGGCCGCCCAAAGCATCTTCGAGCGCGGGTAGAACCACAGCGGAACGAGGATCAAGACGATCGCGCTCAGCACCATCAGCGGCACCACTGGGACGTCCGGAACGGTGAGCACGACCCCCACGGTCAGGACGACCAACCAGACACCGGTCGCCAAGACGTAGTTGAGCGTCATGGCTCCCAGGAAGCCCCCGTCTTCCTTGGCGAAGCGGAGTTCGCAACGCCGGCAGGTAGTTCGCATCTGGAACCAGGTCACGAAAGTGTCAGGTTCGCCACAACGAGGGCAGCGCTTCCGCAAGCCCCGAAAGAGCGCTCGTAGGGTGCTGACCTCGGGGAACAGCGGAGCCGGCCCCTGCCCGGGCGTCCCGGGTTCGAGCGATGCGTAGGGATCGGAGCCCATCGCATCCAGGGTAGGTGCTTCACAGGTTCCTGAAGCGGAGCTCAGTGCTTGTGGTTGTGCTTCGGCTTGTCCGTGCCTTTGCGCTCCTGGCCGATGTGCGACGGCGGTGCATCGCCACGATCGCCGCGGTCGTCATCGCCGTCGTGACCGCTCCGTCGTGACCGTCTCCGTCGTGACCGTCTCCGTCGTGACCGTCTCCGTCGTGACCGTCTCCGTCGTGACCGTCTCCGTCGTGACCGTCTCCGTCGTGACCGTCTCCGTCGTCGTGGTCGTCGTGGTCGTGTCCGTGGCCATCGTCGTGGTCGCGTCCATCATCGTCATCGTCGTCGTCCTCGCCACCGCCACCGCCGCCGCCGCCGCCGCCACCGCCGCCACCGCCGCCGCCGCCGCCCCGCCACCGCCGCCACCGCCGCCGCCACCGCCGCCACCGCCGCCGCCGGTGCCACCGTCACCGCCGGTGCCACCGTCACCTGGGTCGACGCCGGGCGCAGGATCGTCAGTGCCACCAAACGAGCCGGGAGTCGCCACGTCGCCGCCGAGTCCTCCGTCGGTCGTGGTGCCTCCCTGATCGGGGCTGCTCGGCTCATCGACCGCCGTGGGGTCGTAACCACCTCCCCCGAGCGAACCCGTGCCGAAGGGACCTTCGGTGCCGAACCCTGGCCGGACGACTCCGGGGACTCCGGCGGGCAGGATGCCGCCCCCGCGAACCAACGTCGGTTGGATCCTGCCTCCGCCGAGCGCGAGCGCGAGCGCGAGGGCGCTCACAGCGGCCGCTCCGCTCAGCGCCAGCGTTCCGAG
This sequence comes from uncultured Actinomycetota bacterium, assembly GCA_963778505.1. Classification (GTDB taxonomy): domain Bacteria; phylum Actinomycetota; class UBA4738; order UBA4738; family HRBIN12; genus JAJNBA01. The sequence continues at coordinate 767,268 of CAVZUH010000002.1, forward strand.
CCGCCGGTTCCACTCCGAGCGGACCACGACCGTTCCCTCGGCCGTGTTGGGTGAACCGCCACCACTTATGTCGAGGACCGGCTCGATTGTCGGGCCTCCGTCACCAACCGGAGGGACGGCCACCACCGCCGCCGCCGCAGCAGCAGCAGCAGCACGCCGCTTGCGATCCGCGTTGGCCGCGAGTTTGGCTCGAAGGGTGGCCGGATCCTTCCTCACCTTGTCGACCCAGTCGGGCCGCGCGACGGTCCCGGCGACCGCAGCACCCGCGGCGAGTCCGGCGCCGGCGGCGAGTCCCGCGCCGGTGGCGACCACCTGCTCCACGGCCGGTGCGAGGTCCTTGAGGATCCTGGCGGGCTCCACCCGGGCGTCGCCGCCGATCGGGACGACGGCAGAGGGCCACACGAGGACGACCTTCGCCTGCGGGCTCAGCTCGTGCACCATCGACACGGCCGTCACGCCGATACCGTCATCCAGGACGACGACGTCAGGCTTCTGATCGTCGATCACGCCCGACAGATCGGCCGACCCTCTGGCGTCGCCGACCACGTCGAAGCCTTCGCCCTCGAGGACGAAGCGAAGTAGCCCCCGTTGTGCCGTACGGCCCTCGCCGACGACCACGCGTATCGGTCGTGCCATGATCCTCCCCAGGACGCCCCGCCGAGCGTACCCCACCGATGTGAGGCCTGGCCTCAGCCCTATGGGGGTATTCGTGCTGAAGGGCGTAGTGCGGCCGGACCACGGCCATCTGTCCGGCCCATGTCAGCTTCGGCATCCGAGTCCGTCAACCTGAGACAATGGCGCGGTCAGCCCCGGAGGGCCGCGAACGCCAGTGTCGGACACGATCGAACAGTCAGCGCCCGCCAACGCCTCCTCCGAGCTTCATCCCAAGGTCGACGAGATGCTGGCTCGGATCGAGCGGGAGGCCGTGCCGGAGCGGGTTGAAGCCCTCAAGGCCTTCGCCCGCGCGCTCCTGCGACGGTTGGCGGACGACGACCTCGCGGAGATCACGTCCGACGAGCTGTATGCGCTGGCGGCCTCCGCTTTCGGATTCGCGGACAGCAGAGGACTCGAGGCTTCTGCTGTCCGCGTCTTCAACGCCGACCCGCAGGTACACGGCTACCACTGCCTGGGCACCGTCGTCGAGGTGGTCACCGACGATTCCCCGTTCCTCGTCGACTCGATCTCGGAGGAGCTGACGGCGCGAGGACTGACGATCAAGCGCCTCCTCCACCCGGTGATCGGCACGGTTCGCGACGAGCAGGGTCGCCTCACTCGAGTGATGTCCGGTCGGGAAGCCGAGCACCGCGAGTCTGTCATGCACTTCGAGGTCGATCGGGCCCTCGCCGATGAGGTCAACACCGAACTCGAGGCCCGGGTGCGCCGCATCCTCCGGGACGTGTCGCTCGTGGTTCGTGACTTCGATCCGATGCAGAACCGCGTCCGACACATGATGGAACTGGCGCGCGCCGCCGACGTCCGCTATCCACCGGAGGTCGTCGAGGAGGTCATCAAGTTCCTCGACTGGCTCCTTCAGTTGAACTTCGTCTTGCTCGGCTACCGGGAATACGAGCTCTTGGAGACCGAGGAGGGCCGCGCGATCCAGACGGTGCCAGATAGCGGATTGGGGATCCTCTCGGACGTTGGCACCTCGACGTTCTCGCAACTCACCCTCTTGTCCGCGCTCACGCCGGACATCCGCGATCGGATCGAGGACGGCGAGCTGCTGATCTACTCGAAGACCCAGGCGTATTCGACGGTGCACCGGCGAGCCCGCATGGACTACATCGGCGTTCGCAAAGTCAACCCCGACGGCTCGATCGTAGGCGAGGCTCGCCTGATCGGACTGTTCACCAGCAAGGCGTATATGGAGCCGGCGGCGAAGACGCCGCTCCTCCATCACAAGCTCGAGCAGCTGATCGCGGCCGAGGATCTGATCCCCGGATCACACGACTACAAGGCTGTCGTCGCTCTGTTCGAGTCGTTCCCCAAGGACGAGCTGTTCCAGGCCTCCGCCGAGGAGATCCGCCGTTTGGTCGTTGGCCTCCTTCAGCTCGAGAAGCACGGCGGCATCCGGGTCCTGATCCGCCGCGACCTCTACGGGCGGAACGTCTCTGTCGTGGTCGCTCTGCCGCGTGACCGGTTCAACGCAGATCTCCGCAAGCGGCTCCAAGCCCTTTTCCTCGAGCGTTTCCAGGGGACGACGATCGACTACCACCTGTCCTTGGGAGAGACGGAGTCGGCACGGATCTTCTTCACGATCCACGTCGCGCCCGGCGTGCCGATCCCCGACGTCCGCTACGAGGAGCTCGAGCAGGAGGTCGAACGCCTCGCGCGCACGTGGGAGGACGATCTGCTCGATGCCTTGACCCGGCGCGTCGGCGCCGGGCGCGCGGCGTCGCTGATGGACGAGTACTCCCCGCGTTTCCCCGACTACTACAAGTCGAACGACGACTGGGATCTGGTCGTCGACGACGTCTTGATGCTCGAACGGTTGGAAGCGTCGACAGAGGGCTTCCTGGTCGGCCTCGGGAACGAATCCAAAGGCGAGCGTCTGACGCGAGTGAAGCTCTACAAGACCGGTGGGAAGGTGGATCTCTCCGACTTCATGCCGATCCTCGAGGCGCTCGGTCTCCGCGTCGTCGAGGAGGTGCCGACCGCGATCGAAGGCGAGGGTCGCGTGTACATCCACGACTTCGGTGTGCTCGACTCGCGGGGTGCGGTCCTGGAGCTCGGGGACGCGGCCGAGCGCGTCACCGACACCATCGCGGCGGTATGGCGCGGGGAATGCGACTCCGACTCGCTGAACCGTCTGGTCACGCTCACCTCGCTCACGTGGTGGGAGGTCAGGATCCTGCGAGCGCTCCGCAACTATCGGATGCGCGTCTCGGCCCGCTACACGGAGAGCTATCGCGATGACGCGATGGCCGCCTACCCGCAGGTCGCGGAGCGCTTGGTCCGGATGTTCGAAGCCAGGTTCGATCCGGTCCGCGCCGCCCCCGATGAGGAGATCGACGAGATCCGGCAGGCGATCCACCAAGATCTCCGTGGTGTCGCTTCTCTCGACCAGGACAACATCCTGCGGCATCTCCTCGGAACGATCGAGGCCATCGTGCGGACGAACGTGTACGTGCCGGATCGTCCGTCGCTGAGCTTCAAGCTCCTCTCCGAGCGAGTTCCCGAGATGCCGAAGCCCACACCGCTGTATGAGGTGTGGGTGTATTCGACGGAGATGGAGGCGATCCACCTCCGTGCGGGGATGGTGTCCAGGGGTGGGATCCGGTGGTCGGATCGCAGGGAGGACTTCCGTACCGAGGTGCTCGGGCTGATGAAGGCGCAGAAGGTGAAGAACGCCATCATCGTGCCCGACGGCTCCAAGGGTGGCTTCGTGCTCAAGAGGCGGTCGGTCGCGCCCGAGCAAGTGAAGGCGGAGGTGAGCAAGCAGTACGTCAGCTTCATGGAAGGGCTGCTCGACATCACCGACAACCTCGTGAAGGGCGAAGTCGTGCATCCGGAAGGGGTGCGTTTGATGGACGGCCCCGATCCGTACCTGGTGGTGGCGGCCGACAAGGGCACGGCGGCGCTCTCGGACACGGCGAACGAGGTGAGCCAGCGGTACGGCTTCTGGCTGGGCGATGCCTTCGCGTCCGGAGGCTCTCACGGATACGACCACAAGGTGCTCGGCATCACGGCTCGCGGGGTCTGGGAGTCGGTGAAACGGCACTTCCGCGAGATCGGGCTCGATCCCGCGACCAACCCGTTCTCCGTCGTCGGCATCGGCGACATGTCCGGAGATGTGTTCGGCAACGGCATGCTCTACACGCGCAGGCTCCGGCTGCTCGCCGCCTTCGATCATCGGCACGTCTTCCTCGATCCCGACCCCGATCCGGTGACATCGTTCGAGGAGCGGAAGCGTCTCTTCGGACTCCCCGGATCGTCGTGGGCCGACTACGACCGCTCGATCCTCTCCGAGGGCGGCGAGGTGATCGACCGGGCTGCCAAGTGGGTGACGCTTTCGGCGCAGACGCGGGCCGCGCTCGCGATCCCCGACGACGCGCCTTCGGAGTTGACGCCGGCAGACGTGATCCGGTGGGTGCTTCAGGCGCCTGTCGACCTGCTCTGGAACGGTGGGATCGGCACGTACGTGAAAGGGACGAACGAGGGCCATACCGAGGTCGGCGACCGCGCGAATGACCCGGTCCGGATCAACGGCAGCCAGGTGCACGCCCGGGTGGTGGGGGAGGGCGGCAACCTCGGCTTCACGCAGCGAGGGAGGATCGAGTACGCGCTCGCCGGCGGGCGGATCAACACGGACTTCATCGACAACTCGGCAGGTGTCGACACCTCCGACCGCGAGGTGAACCTGAAGATCCTCCTCGGGCTCGCGATCGAGCGAGGTGAGCTCACCACGGACGATCGCAACCTCTTGCTGGAAGCGTCCACCGACGACGTGGTCCGCCGTGTCCTCTACGACAACTATCTCCAGGCGCAGATCCTGTCCCAGGAGTCGGCCGTCACGGCCGAACGGAACGAGGCCTGCGAGGACCTGATGCTCCAGCTCGAAGCCGAGGGCGAGCTGGACCGTGCCGTCGAGTTCCTGCCCACGTCGGAAGAGATGGCGGAGCGGCGTGGCCGGGGCGAGGGGCTCACCCGGCCCGAGCTCTCCCTCCTGGTCGCGTATTCGAAGCGCTCGATCAAGCGAGATCTGTTGGACGCCGACCTTCCCGACTCCGAGTACCTCGAGCAGGACCTCGCGAGGTACTTCCCGGAGAAGATCGTCGAGCGGTTCCGGTCGCTGCTGGGCGAGCATCCGCTGCGCCGTGAGCTGATCGCGACGATCGTGTCGAACGACGTCGTCAACTCGCAAGGGGTCACGTTCGTCTCGCGACTGGTGGCGGAAACCGGAGCAACGCCGGCGGAGGTCGTTCGGGCGTTCAGGATCGCGCGCGACGTGATCGATGCCGTTTCTCGATGGGATGCCATCGAAGCCCTCGACGGCAAGATCGACCCGGAGATCCAGAACGAATTGATGACGGCGGTGGACCGTCTCGTCGAGTCGACCGCGCGCTGGTATCTCGTGCGGGCCCCCGGCCTGCGCCTCGGGGAAGCGGTCGAGCAATCGAGGGCCGCTTTCCTCGAGCTGTCGTCCGTGATCGAGCAGATCGGGCCTGAGGCCTGGCGCGAGCAGCGTGAGCAGGAGACGGAGCGGCTCACGGCCGCGGGAGTTCCCGAGGAGCTCGTGAGGCGGCACGCGTTCCAAGACGAGCTGGTACATGGACCGGACATCATCTCGGTCGCCCGAGCCACGGGGCGGCCGGTGTTGGAGGTGGCTCGCGGGTTCTTCCTCCTCGGCGAGCGCCTCGACATCGACTGGCTTGAGCAGCGGCTGGCCGAGCAACCCGCGAAGACGCGCTGGCAGCGATGGGCGCTCCACTCGATGGAGGACGACCTGTACACGATCCGTCGCGAGATCATCGAGACCGTGCTCGAGCATGCCGGGGGACGCCCGATCGACGAAGCCGTTGATGCGTTCCTAGAGTTCCGGAGTGCGGCTTATAGCAGGTTGCAGCGGTTCATGCGATCACTGGCGATGGAGGGCGTCACCGACCTCTCCCAGCTCACGGTCGCCCTCCGCCAGCTCCGCTCGCTCGTGTCCTGAAGCGGCGGCGTCACCCACCGTAGAAGATCGCCGTCACCCACACGCCGCCCCGGGCTTTCACGATACCGACTCCGACCCGCCGGTAGCGAGGACTGAGCAGGATGGCTCGGTGCCCGGCGCTTTGCATCCAGAGGGTTCGCACCCGCGTGACGAGGCCCGCCATCCCGACGTTCTCTCCCCACGCCGACGGCCGGTAGGCACGGACCGCCTGGTAGAGGCGCCTCGTATGGAACAGAGTGTTCTGCCGCACCATGTTCCTCGAGTGCAGCCAGGCGCGGTACGAAACGGTGGCGTTCAACCGGAGGACGGGACGGCCGTGAGTCTGTCGGCTCTGGTTCAGGAGGCGCAACATCTTGACACGGGGAGGGACGACGCTGGCGTGGACCGAAGAAGACGACGCCCCCGCAACGAGCACGGCGACGACCACAGCGAGAATTGGAAGCTTCCGACGGGTCATCGGTTAGCTGCAGAGGCTACCCAAACATCCGGTTTTGTGAACCCCGTGGCCGTGCATTTTCACGGCATTTTTACGGCTTTCGTTGGTGTGCAACCTTTCAGGAGATCTTCAGCGATCAGGTGCGCACCCAGACCCGGGGCCGCATCCGGGTAGTGCAGATGTTGAAGGCTTATCGAGCCACGTCATTGTGCTGACTGCGAACAGCGACAGTGGTCGCACTCTGTCTCCATGGCCTTCAGGGCACGGTATCGCGGCGCCCGCGTCGGCGATCGTGGGCGCGGTCGCGCCGCACGATCGACATCGGTGATCGTAGGTCGCTACGGCGATGAGGCTGGGGGCGCTGGAGGCGGTGCCTCGTCCTCCGGAGGGACGGCGGAACCTGGGGCGTCCGGCGGGTTCGGCGTGGGCTCGACGGGCTCCACGGGCTCCACGGGCTCCACGGGCTCCACGGGCTCCACGGGCTCCACGGGCGTCCCCGGCATCGCGGGCGTCGCTTCGAACGGCGACGTCGTTCCGACATCGAGGGGGCCGGCAGCCGGTGCAGGAGCCTTGCGATGAGTGAGCAGGTAGACGATCGCGCCCAGGACGAGAGCTCCCGCCGCGATCAGAAGGATCATCAGGAGCGGAGAGCTCTTCGACGGGATCGCGCTCGCCACCGCCTCGATCGGATTGTCCTGACCGATCCTTGGCTCCCACGTGACCGTGTTGCCGTCGATGTCGCCGGTCGCGGACTTGACCTCACCGGGGAACGTGATCGAGATCCTGAACTCGAAACTCTCCAGGAACTGCTCGGGGATCTCGGTGCCCGTGAACTCCGCCCCCGTCATGTTGAACGCCCCCGTGACGTGGAACTCGTCACCTTGCCGAACGATGTTCAGCTCTTCGCCGGTGCCCCCGCTGGAGCCCGACAGGGTGTTGTTCTGGGTGAACGCCTCGAGCGGCATGTCGTCGAACGCGATCTCTCGCCCGATGAATCCGTCCTCCTCGTACGGGCTCACCGTCGCACCGGCGGGAAGGTCGGACAGGTTCATGTCCCGGAACAGCTGATCCGCGCTCTGCCCACTGAGCTGCAGGATGCTCTGATCCACGGCGATGACGGCATTCCCCGAAACGGTGTTCTCGGGGCTCACTTCCACGTCCATGTTGACCTTGAAGCATCCTGCGAGCAGCAGGGCCATCGCTCCACAGCCCAGGATCCGCCCAACCGTCCGTGCTTTCATCCCCATCCTCCCGAGTCTTGGCCCCAACTCCTGGGCCACGCGGAGCCTACTCGCAGCGTGCATCGGGGTCGAGGACCGGCCACAGCGGTTGACGGCCGGGCGCCGATGCACCGCGGAGTTAGGCGCGCGCATCGTGCGTGACGCGGACGGATCCTTACGGACCCGATATGCGGGTCGGAGGGTCCGGGAAGGGGGTGGGTTCCCCGTTACCCTCCGACTCCACACATCTGAAGATGGGTCTCGGCCGGAGGGGCCGGGACGCCATTGAGGCGTCTTTACCCCTCGCCGCGGGTCCTAAACGCCCGAGACGGAAATAGTTCGGCGCTCAGCCGGTCAGTCTCGCGCGTCTCTCCGATCGACCGTTCCTCCGTGGCCGGAACCCGGGCGCGTGGAGCCCGCCGAGGGATCGAAGCCGGTTGCCGCGATGAGGTCCGCCAATTCCCGTTCTGCTCGTGCGCCGTCCTCGACATCCGCCAGCCACCCGAGACGATTGCCAACCTGACCTCGGGAGATCCGGGCCCTGAGAACCTCCGCCTGCGCTCCTTGACGCTTCGCGACGTCAAGGCTCCGGTCGAACAGGACGTGGGCTCGGCGCCGGCGCCCACGAGCTGCAGCGAGATACGCGCGCTCGCGCAGAACGTGAGGCAGGTCGTTCCGATAGAAGCGCGCTCGCCGACCCGCTTGCCGCGCCACGGATCGCGCGCGGCGGCGGAGAGCTCGCCGGGGACGATCCCCGGATCGTGTGCTCTCGTCGGCTCGGCGGAGGGCTGTGAGCAGCCACGGCCGGACCGGGCTGACGCCGGCGTTCTTCATGCCTGCGTGTCGGAACAAACGCTGGCTCTCCTCGAAGGCCGCGACCGCCGCGCCGGCGTCGCCGGCGCCGAGGAGTCGCACGCCTTCGGCTTGCATGACGCTCGCGATCGTGAGCACATCCTCACCCGAACGTTCGAGCTCCGTGCGGATCAGGTCCTCCGGGATCAAGCCATCGGTGGCTTTGGCCCAACATTCGAGCCCGATCCCGCGGGCCTGTGAATCGCCGATCTCGAGCCCCGCGTTCCGGGCCGCTCGGCTTTCCTCCACGGCTCCTGCGAGATCGCCGAGCCGGTACATCGCCATCGCGATCTGGAGACGACAGTTGTTGAGCTCCCACTGGTCACCGGTCCGTTCGAGGAGTTCCAGAGCCTCCCGCATCCGCTCCAGTGAAGCTCCGAACGCCGACGCGGCGTAGAGCCCCGCACCCCAGAAGTGGAGCGACTGGCCCTGTCCCCAGAGATCGCCGAGTTGTACGCGGATCTCGTGGGACCGTTGCGCGTAGCGGATGCCCCGTCGGTGCCACGGGATGAGCATCATGGCGGGTGCGTGTTCCGAGTACGCCTGAGCGAGCTCAGGGGTCGGGGAGTAGCGCTCTGCGAGGTTGAGCGACCGGAAGTGCGTCCACAGGGTCGCGATCTTCCCTCGCTCGAACCACCACGCGTAGCCAAGGCGACTGTGGAACCGGGACGCGAGGAGGTCTGCCGCGCCTTCCTCGAGGGGCCGGCGTCCCACGAAGAACGACGGGAGCAGGGAATGCAGGATCTGCACGAAGAGCTCCTTGACCAACAACGGCAGAAGGACGCCCGTGCGGCGAGGAACGCGTCGTCCGATCATTCGGAGCGCGCGTTCAGTCGCGGCAGCGGCCGTCTGCACGTCGCCGCGCTTGAACGCGAGCTCGCCGATCTTCCCTTGGATCGCCGCCGCTCGATCGCCGGTCCGCGCGAGCGAACGAGCCTCATCGAGCCACCGGCCGGACTCCTCGTAGGAGCCCCGCAGCATCAGAACCTCTCCCAGCTCTTCTGCCACGCGTGATCCGCGTCGCGTGATCCGCGTCGGGGACGCCTCTGGCAGCGATCCGGAGCATCGTCTCGGCGCTCTCGAGCGCCTGGCGTCCTCTGGCGATCGAGGTCGCCTCGATGGCAGCGCTCAGGCCTCGGTCCGCGGCACCGGCCTGGTCGTAGTGGTACGCCAGATCGAAGACGTCACCCGGACGCCCTGACTCGATCAGGTCGGCAGCCCGGAGATGCAGGGCTCGCCGCTCCGCCGTCCCGAGGCGCCCGATCGCTCCTTCCCGCACCTTGTCATGGATGAAGGAGAAGCTGTCTCGGTCCTCCGCCAGCCAGATCAGACCGGACCGTCGAGCTTCCTCGAGGGTCGCGTCGATCCGGTCCGACTTCGTCCGCGCGAGGGAGGCACTCTCGGCGACCGAAGCGTGGCTGCCGACGATCGCTCCTGCCGAGAGGAAACTGAGGGTTTCGTCGGTCAGCCGCCCCAGGCGCCTGGTGACGATGGCCGCCTCATGCGTCGTCGATGCGAGCGTCGCGATCGCAGCGGGCTCCATCTTCCATCCGTTCGACCCGGGGCGGAGAGCTCCCGATTCGACCATGCTCCGCAGGACCGAGGCGACGAAGAACGGACTCCCCCCTGAGAGCCGAGCGATGACCGCGTGAGCTTCGGACGGGACACGTCCGGCCATCGATGACACCAGATCGCGGGTCTCGTCTCGTTCCAGCGTCCCGAGCGCGATCGTTGCTCCGCTCGTCCAGATCTGGGTGAGGTCGTCCGAACCGGATCCCGCGCTGCGGGTCGCCGCCACGACACTCACGAACCGGTCCGCGCGAGGTTGCGAGGACCAGCGTCCGATCACCCCGAGCGAGAGCTGATCCGCCCACTGGCAGTCATCGAGCAAGATCACCGCGGGACGTTGCCTCATCCCGAGGGCGTCGAACAAGGCGGCCAGACCGTCCTGGAGTCGCATCTGCGAGGAGAGCACTGATACCTCCACGTTTGCAACGAGCAGCGGGCGCAGAGACGGCAGGACGGTGTGGAGCTCGGGGGCCCATGGGGAGAGACTGCGGGTCAGGTGATCGGCGAAGACGGGATCGTCCGCCGCGGCTTCGAGGATCGATCCTGCCAGTCGCTCGAGCATCGCGACGGGGCGTGGGGCCTCCAGCTCATGGGCTTCCGCTCGAAAGACGCGGTCGCCTCGCTGAGACGCGGCGAGGGCCGCCTCGTGGAGGATCCGCGTCTTGCCGTCGCCCGAAGCCGCCTCCAGCCGCACGAGGGCACCGCGACCGCGGGCGGCGAGACCGAGGAGAGCGTTCAAGAGGACGAGCTCTTCTGTTCGCCCGACGAGACCGGGTTCCGTGAGGGTCGAGCGAACGTCGCCCAGTCCGATCACGAACCCGGGATCTCTTTCGCCGCGCTCACGACGGCGCTCGAGCTCCATCAGGTCATGCAGGACCGAGGCCGACGTGGCGTAACGGTCCGTCGGGTCCTTCCGCAGCAGTCGCCCGATGATCTCGTCGAGGACCCGAGGAGCATCGACGCCCTCGGCCCGGATGCTCGATGTGGACTCGAGCACGTGTGCGCGGAGAAGCTCTCCCTTGTCTGTCGCGTCGTGGAGGGGACGGCCGGTCAGGCATCCGAAGAGGATCGCGCCGAGCGAGTACAGGTCGGAGCGGAGGTCGATCGGATCCTCCAGGACACCCGCTTGCTCGGGGGAGCGATAGCGGGCCGCGTCGAGAGATCCTTCGAACGCGTGCACCTCTTCGGGAACGGGATCGACGTGGGCTGGATCGACGAGCCAAGCCCGCCCGTCGGAGGAGACGATGATGTTCGATGGCTTGACGGCGCCGTGGACGACCCCGTGGCTGTGGAGCGTGTCGAGCGCTCGGAGCACATCCAGGCCGATGCTCAGGACGAGCTCGAGAGCGAGTCGGGGTCCGCTCATCATCTCGTCCAGCGGCGTCCCCTCGACGAAGGGACGAAGGATCCGGACGACGCCGCCGGTTCGATCGACCTGGGAGGGCAGGACCAGCCTCGTCCACACGGAGCGTTTCGGGTCCGCCGTTGGCAGGCTCCGGATCGTGCCGCCACGCAGTTCTTTGACGACAACCGTTGCGCCGCTAGTAATCTCGCGCCCGACGCTCGTGACGATGGAACCGTGCTTCCGGATCACTCGATCGATCTTGACCCGATCAGCGATCGGGGGGACGTGGGATGCGTTCCGAGGCAATCGTGTCCTCCGGTGTTGCGCTTCCAGCAGCCGAAAGTATCGATGCTCGTGGCGGATCGCGCGAACCGCGTCTCGGTCATCCCTCCTGCGGTCCGGCGAGCTCTCGCTCGCGGGCCGCCATGATCGAGCGGAGCTGGCCCGCGATCTCAGGCATCTCCTCCTCGATCACCTGGAGGTCGTCGGCGCTCACCGTGACCGCGCGGAGCGGCGACGTGACCCGAACGGTCGCCATCCGCCGCTGGAACCGCAGGAGTGCGATCTCGCCCACCACGTCGCCCGGCCCGATCCTGCCGACGGTCTCGCCGTCCTTCGTGACCTCGGCCGTGCCTTCCTCGATCACGAACATCTCGTACGGGATCGAGCCCTGCTCGAACAGCACCTGTCCTTCCGATGCCTCCATCTCTCCGACGTGATGCGTGATCATGGACAGGTCGTGATGATCCAACTCACCGAAGAGGGGGAGCCGACGCAGTCGATCGACGTCCACCGTCACGTGGAGATCCTGCTCCGTGGCAGGAAGGTCCCCTGCCCCTGCTTCCCGTGGAACTCGCCGTCCTCCACCAAGACGTTCCCACGCTGCATGACGATCTGAGGCATCCCCTTCACTCGTCGTCCCTCGTAGCAGGAGTAGTCGACGTTCATGTGGTGTGTCTCGGCCGAGATCGTACGCTCGTGCTCCGGATCGAAGATCACGATGTCGGCGTCGAACCCCGGCGCGATCGTTCCCTTCCGCGGGAACAGGCCGAACATGCGAGCGGGCGATGTCGCCACGATCTCGACGAATCGGTTGAGGCCGATCCTCCCGTCGACCACGCCCTGGTACAGCAGCGTGAAGCGATCCTCCACCGACGGGAGGCCGTTCGGGATCTTCGAGAAGTCGTCTTTCCCGAGGTCCTTCTGACCCTTGTAGTTGAACGGTGCGTGATCCGTCGAGACCACCTGGAGGTCGTCCGCCACCAGTCCCTTCCAGAGCTCGACCTGATGGTCGGGTGTGCGGAGCGGCGGCGAGCAGACGAACTTCGCACCTTCGAAGCCGGGACGAGCCATGTCGTCGATGGAGAGGTACAGATACTGGGGACACGTCTCGGCGTAGGCGGCGACGCCGCGGGCGCGCGCGTCGCGGACAGCGTCGAGCGCGTCGCGCGAGGACAGATGCACGATGTAGGCGGGCGCGCCGGCAAGCTCGGCCATCTTGAACACCCGATTGACCGCCTCGCCCTCCATGACCGGCGGACGCGTGAGGCCATGATTGACCGGATCGGTCTTGCCCTGCTGCAGGTACTGCCGGATCAGCACGTCGATCGGGCCGCCGTTCTCGGCGTGCATCATGATCAGCGCGCCCGAGTCGGACGCGCGCTGCATCGTCTGGAAGATCGCCGCGTCGTCGAGCATGAAGACGCCCGGATACGCCATGAAGAGCTTGAACGAGGTCACCCCTTCGCCGACGAGGGTGTCCATCTCCTTGAGTACCTGGTCGTTCACCTCCCGCACGATCATGTGGAACCCGTAGTCCGTGTGCGACTTCTGCGCCTTCTCGTGCCAACGGTCGAGCCCGGTTCGCAGGCTCTCGCCGTAGTCCTGCAGGGCGAAGTCCACGATGGTCGTGGTGCCGCCGAAGGCCGCCGCACGTGTCCCGCTGGCGAAGTCATCCGAGCAGAAGCTCCCACCGAAAGGCAGATCCATGTGGGTGTGCACATCGACCGCACCGGGCATCACGTACCGACCGGTGGCGTCGATCGTCCGGTCGGCCTCAACGGCCATCCCCGTGCCGACCGCGGCCACCTTCTCCCCGTCCACGAGGACGTCGGCCGCGACCGTTTCGCTCGCCGTCACGACGGTGCCGCCCTGGATCAGCGTCTTCACTTGCTCCGTCCTCCTTTCGTGGCGTCTTGTCGCGTCAGGGAAGCAATTGGGTGAGCTCGCCGTAGAGCTCGGGGCGGCGGTCGCGCATGAACTGCCACGTGTTGCGGACCTCGCGGATCTGGTCGAGGTCGAGGTCGTGCACCAGCACCTCGTCCTCGGAGTCCGAGGCTTGCGCCACGATCTGGCCCCTCGGGTCGCAGAAGTACGACGAGCCGTAGAACTTCGCGCTCGACAGCGGCTCCTCGGTGCCGACGCGGTTGATCGCGCCGATCCAGTAGCCGTTGGCCACCGCGGTCGCCGGTTGCTCGAGCTCCCAGAGGTACTTCGAGAGCGACTCGACCGTGGCGGAGGGGTTGAAGACCAACTCGGCCCCCTTGAGCCCGAGCGCGCGGCCGATCTCGGGGAAATGCCGGTCGTAGCAGATGATCAGCCCGACCTTCCCGACGGACGTGTCGAACACGGGATATCCGAGGTTCCCGGGCTTGAAATAGAACTTCTCCCAGAAGCACGGCCCGACGTGCGGGATGTGGGTCTTGCGGTACTTGCCGGCGACGGTCCCGTCCCGCTCGATCACGACGGCCGAGTTGTAATAGACGCCGGTCTGCGCCTCCTCGAACCAGGGGACGATCAGCACCATGTTGTGGGTCTTCGCGACCTCGCGCATCCTCGTGACGAGCGGTCCGTCCTCGGGCTCGGCCGTCGCGTACCACTTCGGATCCTGCTCGGCGCAGAAGTAGGGGCCGTGGAAGATCTCCTGCAGGCAGGTCACCTCGGCGCCCTCGGCAGCCGCCTTCGCGATCAACTCGACGTGCTTGTCGATCGCTTCGTGCTTCGGCATGTTCGCATGGGCTTGGATCACTGCGGCTCTGACCGTCGTCATCGTCCCTGCACCTCCGTTCACCGTGCCGGCGATCCGCTATGAGCGGAACGCCGGCAGCACGTCCTTCCCGAATCCTTCGATGATCCCGGCCGGCCCGGGATCCTCCTGCATCGAGTAGATGTTGAATTGGGTCACGCCGAGCGCCTCGAGCTCGCGGAGCTTCGCGATGCACTCGTCGGCGGTGCCGAGCACGCAGAATCGGTCCACGACCTCGTCGGTGACGAAGCCTGCGTGCTCGGCACCCGTCCGGCCGTGTTCGGCGTAGTCGTAGTGGTCGCGCGCTTCGATGAAGTCGGTCAGCTCTTGGGGGAGATCCGCGTTCGCGTAGCGCTTCACGAGGTCGACCACATGATTGGAGACCAGCGCGGGGAACCAGCGCACCTGGTCGCGCGCCTTGGCGATGTCGTCGGCGAGGTATGCCGGCGCCGCGACCTGGATCTGGATGTCCTCGAAGGATCGCCCGGCTTCCTCGGCCCCCTCACGGACATAGCTGAGTGACCAATCGAGGATGAACGGGTCGGCGAGCTGCATGATCAGGCCGTCGGCCACGCGGCCGCACGCGCGGAGCGCCTTGGGACCGTAGGCAGCCACCCATACGGGGAGACGGTGGCCTTCGCTCCACTTCAGCTGGAGGGGTGTCCCCTGGTAGTCGACCTCCCTGCCCTCGGCCATATCCTTGATGAACCGGCAGGCGTGCTCCATCTGCTCCACCGTCACGGGCTTCTGGCCGATCACGCGTCGGGCGCTGTCCCCCCGGCCCATGCCGATGTCCATCCGCCCGCCCGAGACCTCCTGGAGCGTGGCCATCGCGCTCGCGGTGACGGTCATGTCCCGGGTTGCCGGATTGGTGACACACGGACCCATCCGCACTCGATCGGTGCCGGCTGCGACGAGTGCGAACGTCGTGTAGAACTCCTGCCACAACACGTGAGAGTCCCAGGCCCACACGGAATCGAATCCGTGTGCCTCGGCGAGCTTCGCCCACTCGACCGTTCGCGAGACCGGTGGGTCGAGCATGAACGTGACGCCGAAGGAGAGCACCCTGATCCTTGCCTTTCCGTTGGGCCGGTCGCTGCTACGGGCATCGTAGGGGGGTTGTCACCGGTCGAGCAATCGGGCCACCTGGCCCCAAGACTGGTTCGCGCACATACCCCCTCGCATGTCAGACTCGTATCGGATGACGAGGCTCGATCTGATGGTCGACGACCTCGGGGCGCCGTCCGAGGGTCTGTTCGATGCGGTCCAGGGTCACCTGGACCAAGCGGCCGACAGGATCGGTCTGGACGACGGCGCGCGGAAGGTCCTCTCGACGCACCGGCGCGAGGTGGCCGTCTCCGTCAGGGTGTCCCGGGACGACGGGTCGTTCGACGTGTATCCGGGGTGGCGGATCCAGCACAACGGCGCGAGGGGACCCTTCAAAGGAGGCCTCCGCTTCCATCAGAACGCGTCCCGCGACGAGTTCCGTTGCTTCTCAGCGCTGATGACGTGGAAGACGGCGTTGCTCGATGTCCCGTTCGGCGGCGCGAAGGGCGGCGTCAAGGTCGACCCGAAGACCCTGTCGGTCGCCGAACTCGAGCGACTGTGCCGTTCCTACTTCTCGGCGATCGAGACGATGGTCGGCCCGTACCGGGACATCCCCGCTCCCGACGTCAACACGGGCCCCCGTGAGATGGCGTGGATGTACGACGAGTACTCCAGGTCGCGCGGTGACTCGCCTGCGGTGATCACCGGGAAGCCCGTCGGACTCGGTGGGTCGCTCGGTCGGGACGCGGCGACGGGTCGCGGAGCGCTCTTCGCGCTCGATCGCATCACTCGCTCGAGGCGGTGGACACGCGAACACATCCGGATCGCCGTCGAAGGGTTCGGCAATGCCGGTGCGTGGTTCGCGCAACTCGCCCATCAGATGGGCTACCGGGTCGTGGCCGTATCCGACTCACGGGGCGCGGTCGTGAACCTCGAAGGGCTCATCCCGCGCGACGTGCTCGCGCACAAGCAACAGACAGGGAGCGTGACCGGCTCCAAGCACGCGGACTCGATCGCCGGCGACGACCTGATCGGTGTCGAGTGCGAGGTACTGGCTCCGGCCGCCCTCGAACGTTCGATCCGGGCCGACAACGCGGAACGTGTGCATGCGAACCTCGTCCTCGAACTCGCGAATCATCCCACCACGCCGGATGCGGACCTGCTGCTCCAGGACCGCGGCGTGGGGGTGGTTCCGGACATCCTCGGCAGCGCCGGCGGGGTCACCGTGAGCTACCTGGAGTGGGTGCAGAACCTGCAACGCGAGCGATGGAGCGAGGAGCGGGTCAACGGGCGATTGAAGGAACTGATGGAGGAAGCCACCGATCTCGTCCTCGAGCGCGCCGACGAGGGTGGGATCTCGCACCGAGCTGCTGCCTACGAGATCGCGGTCGAGCGGGTCGCGGAGGCGGGCCGGTTCCGCGGCTGGCACTAGCGATAACCGGTCACGAGGGCCCCGGCCTGCCGGGACCCACTTCGTGTTGGGAATCACGCAGCTCAGGGGGCTTGCGGTTGATCCCAGACGCTTCCACTTCTTCGACGGGCTGGCCATCACGAGCGAACGCCGCTCCCCGCGACCGCCTGAGCCGGTACTCGATCACGAGCTCGCCGAGATCACAACGTTCGCGCCCCTACAGGCCCTGGCTACGAAGCACCTCTGTCTGACCTTCGGAGTTCGAGCGGTCGTGTGGTCCACGGGGTAGCCCACTATGCAGCTTTGGCGCCCGCATCCCCGGAGTGCGTGCATCGGCGGCTTCATACCCCGGCCAAGGTGGATCCCGGTCGAAGCCATGCGCGTGGGATCTCGCCCACGACCCGACCGTCGCTCAAGGCCGCCCCCTTAGCGTGCCGAAAGGAGGACGTGCGGAAAGCTCTCTTGCTCATCACCTCGGTGGCGCTCATCGCCCTTGGAGTGACACCCGTCCGCGCTGCATCGGTCAAGATCGAGTGCGACGCTTCCCATGCTGCGCCGGATGACCCGATCGTGTTCCCCGGGCAAGCCGGCGCCGCCCACATGCACGAGTTCTTCGGGAACACCAGCACGAACGCGTCGTCGACCTATGCGTCGATGATCGGCAAGCCGACCACCTGTCCCCTCGCCGGCGATGCGGCGGGCTACTGGGTGCCGGCGCTCTACAACTCAGTCCACCAACGGATCCCCGCCCGCCGGATGACCGTGTACTACCGGGACCGGCCGCAGGAGTCTCGCGCGGTCACACCCTTCCCACCCGATTTCCGGATGATCGCGGGAGCTCCGAAGGCGGGAGTGTGGGGTTTCAACTGCGACGGGACCGCGCTGAAGACCACGGCGCTGATCGATTGCTCGGGGCAATCCGCGGGTCATACGTTCGTGAGGGCCACCGTCATCTTCCCGAACTGCGGGAAGCTCGACGCCGCAGGGAAGATCATCACGGACTCCGCAGATCATCGGAGCCATGTCGCCTATCCGATCTCCGAGAAAGCGGGCTGCCCGGCCTCCCACCCCGTCAAGCTGCCGCACGTGAAGGTGAACGTCCGCTTCGACGTGAGCAACTGCATCAAGGCAGGCTGTCACCTGGCCTCGGACATGATGTCCAGCTGCACGGGGAACGGCTGCTCGCTCCACGCGGACTTCTGGAACACGTGGAACCAGGCGGCTCTCGTCAAGATGGTGCAGACCAAGCTGAACGCCTGACGGTCGTCGCCGATATCCGCGACGGTTGTGTATGCGGTCGGACGGGAGGCCTGTGAGGGTCTGAGTTGACGAGCCGCTCTGCGGCGGCGAGGCCATGCGATGATGGCCGACCGTCGACGGAGGGTATGTGGGCTCGAAGGTCATCGCGGTCGATGTGGGCGGGACGTTCATCGACGTCGTGTCGATCGACCGGGAGACCGGGGCGGTCTCGGTCGAGAAGCAACCGTCCACGCCGGATCGGCTCGCCGAGGAGCTCTTGACCGCACTCGAGCGGCTCCCCGGCACGCTCGCCGAGATCGATCGCTTCCTCCATGGATCCACGGTCGCGATCAACGCCCTCGTGCAGCGCGAGGGTGCGAAGGTCGGCCTCATCACGACCCGAGGATTCCGCGACGTGCTCGAGCTCGCCCGGGGCAACCGACCCCACATCTATGACTGGGTCTGGATGCCGCCCGAGCCGCTCGTCCCTCGGGAGCTTCGCCGCGAGGTCACCGAGCGGCTCGGGCCACGCGGGGACGAGGTCGCGCCGCTCGACCTCGCAGGTCTCGCTCGCGAGGCCGACGCGCTCGTCGCCGCCGGCGCCGACGCGATCGCCGTGTGCTTCCTTCACGCGTACGCGAACCCGAAGCACGAACGGGAAGCGGCGGAGGTGATCGAGCGGCGCCTTCCAGGTTTCCCGGTGACGCTCTCGTCGGACGTCGCGGCCGAGTGGCACGAGTACGAGCGCACATCCACTGCGGTGATCAACGCGTACGTTCAGCCTTCGACCCGAACGTACCTGGGATCGCTCCGTGACCGGCTCGACGGTGCCGGCATGAGGGGTGCGATCGGCGTGATGCAGTCGAACGGCGGCGTGATGGCCGCGGAGCGCGCCGTCGAGCTACCGGTTCGGACCCTCTCCTCGGGGCCGGCCGGCGGCGTGGTCGGGGTCGCCACGCTCGCTCGGCGTCTCGGCCATCCCGATGCGATCTGTACCGACGTGGGAGGCACGACCTACGACGTGGCCATCATCGAAGGAGGTCGCGTGCAAGAGCGGACCGAGTCCGAGATCGCGGGATTGCCGGTCCTCGCGCCGACCGTCGATGTGGCCTCGATCGGGGCGGGCGGCGGCTCGATCGCATGGATCGACGACCTCGGTGGGCTGCGGGTCGGACCGGTGAGCGCGGGCGCGAGGCCGGGGCCGGCTTGCTTCGGGTTCGGGGGCGTGGAGCCGACCGTCACCGACTGCCATCTCGTCCTCGGGCGCCTGGATCCCGACCGTTTCCTCGGTTCGAGGATGCACCTGGACCTGGACGCCGCGGAACAGGCGATCGCCGAACGGGTCGCGACACCACTCGGGATGCGTATCGAGGATGCGGCCGAGGGTGTCCTGAGGATCGTCGAGACCGCGATGGCCAATGCGATCCATTCGATGACGGTCGAGCGCGGCATCGATCCTCGTACCTTCGCCCTGTACGCGTACGGTGGCGCGGGCGGGCTGTTCGCCGCCGCCACCGCGACGGAGCTCGACATCCCCACGATCGTCGTGCCTCGTGAACCGGCGACGTTCTCGGCGTGGGGGATCCTCGGGTCGGAATACCGCGAGGACGTCTCGACGACCCGGGTGCTTCACCTCGACGACGAAGCGATGCGGAGCGCCGTCGCCGAGCTCGGCTCGCTGGCCGGGGAGGTCGTGGATCGGCTCACGGCTCTCGGGTTCGCCGGCGATCGGATCGAGGTCGAACGCCGCGCGGATCTCCGTTTCGAGGGGCAGGAGCACACGGTGACGGTCGACCTCGACCCGGAGTGGGGGTCGGGCGACGCCTCCGCGCTCCGAGCCGGGTTCATCGCGCGCCACCGCCAGCTCTACGGCCACGGCGACCCCGAGGCCGCCGTCCAGCTGGTGACCGTCCGTTGTCGCGGGAGGGTACCGGGCGAGGAACGCCGGTGGCCGGGATGGGTCGTCACGACGAACACGGCGCCGAGATCCCGACGACCGGTGTTCTACCGAGAGGCGGGCGAAGCCGTATCGACGGCGATCTACGATCGCGACTCGCTCGCCGTGGATCAGCCGATCGTCGGCCCCGCGATCATCGAGGAGTGGACCTCGACCACGCTCGTCCCTCCCGGGTGGACGGCGCGCACGGATCCGCTCGGCAGCCTGGTGCTGACGCGAACGGATACCTTGTGACCGCGGTCGATCCCATCACGACCGAGGTGATCAGGGGCGGCCTGGCGGCCGCCGCGCTCGAGATGAATCGCACGCTCGTCCGAACGGCACACAACCCCCTCCTGTACGAGGTCCAGGACTTCGGGCTCGGCATCGTCGGCGCCGACGGACGCCTCTGGGCGGAGGCACCCGGGATCGCCGGGTTCATCAGCGCGCTCTCGGACACCGTCCGATCCGGCATCGAGGTCCACGGCCTCACCGGGTTCCGTGAGGGAGACGTACTGATCGTGAACGACCCGTACCTGACCGGGACACACATCTCGGACACGTCGGTGTACTCGCCCGTCTTCCACGAAGACGTGCTGATCGCGTTCGCGATCGTGACCGCTCACTGGGCCGATATCGGCGGGAAGAGCCCCGGCGGGTGGGCACCCGACACGACTGACGTGTACCAGGAGGGGATCTGCTTCACGCATCAGCGGCTGATCCGCGCCGGCGAGCCCAACGACGAGCTGATGGGCTTCATCGAGACCAACGTCCGTGTTCCCGAGCTCGTGCGGGGCGACCTCGCCGCACAGCTGGCGGCCTGCCGCCGCGGGATCGAGCGGGTCCGGCGCCTCTGTGACCGCTACGGCCGGGACGCGGTCACCGACGCCATGGATCGGATCATCGAACGGACCGACGCCGCCATGCGGGTGCGGATCGCAGAGCTCCCGGACGGCCGATACGAGGCCAGCGTCGAGCTCGACCACGACGGCATCGATCGGACGCGCCGCCAGCGGGTCGCGGTACAGATCGACATCACCGGCTCGACCTTGCGGATCGGGTTCGATGGCACGAGTCCTACCGCCGCGGGTCCGATCAACGATCCGGGCGCGAAGTGCGACGTGCGGTGCGCGCTGAAAGGACTGCTGGCTCCGCACGAGGTCGGGAACGAAGGTCACGTGACCGCCTTCGACTTCGATGTAGCAGCCCGGTCTCCTCGTGAGCCCCGAGCGACCCGCGCCGGTCGACTCGTACGGCTACGTCGGCGTCGCATCGATCGAGCTCGTGATCCGTGCGCTCGCGCCGGTCCTTCCCGACCGCGCGCCCGCCGGCGGCTATCAGATCTTCGGCGTCGATCTCTACCGGGTCGATGCTCGCCACGGCGAGCCTTTCGTGTTCACCGACGTTCACCCAGGCGGGGCCGGTGCCCGGATGGATCACGATGGCCCCGCGCTCATCTTCGTCGGAGACGGCGACACCAGGAACACCCCGGTCGAGGTGATCGAGACCCGGTACCCGCTGCGGGTGGAGCGTCACGAGCTGCTGCCTGAGTTCGGAGGTCGCGGCCGCCGGCGCGGCGGGCCCGGCGTGGCTCGCGACTTCCGCATCCTCGAACCCGGCGTGCACATGCAGTACACGGTGGAGAACACGCACGACCCCCTGGCGAAAGGCCTCGAAGGAGGCGAGGACGGTGAACCCGGCGTTCTCGTCGTGAACCCGGGAACCGATCGGGAAGCCGTGATGACCGACCGTGTCACCGCCTACGGGCCGCTCGAGGTCGGGGATCTGCTCAGCGTCCGGTCGGGCGGCGGAGGCGGGTTCGGTCGGGCGTGACGGATGTCCGGTACGACGTCGAAACGCTCCGCCTCGAGCGGTTGGCGAGGCTGCAGAAGGCGATGCGCGCGCACGGCATCGAGGTCTGTGTGCTCTTCAACGAGCCGAACGTGCGTTACGCGACCGGTGCGACAGCGATGCCGGTCTACTCGATGAGCACCTTCGTTCGCTGCGCCGTCGTGCCGCAGGAGGGGACGCCCATCTTGTTCGAACACGCGAATTCGATGCATCGCTCTTCCCTGCGTGCACCGGATGTACGTCCGATGCGCGCGTGGGAGTTCCACGACGATCCCCAAGCCGAAGCCGACGGGTGGGCCGACGAGACCCTTGCCGCCATCCGGGAGCTCGGCGCCACGGGAGAGGTCGTCGCGGTCGACCGGCTTGGCGCGCCTGCGTATCTCGCGCTCCAGGGCCGAGGCGTGAAGATCCGAGGCTCGGCTTCGGCCACCCAGGAGGCGCGCCGCGTCAAGACCCCTCAGGAGTTGTCGTTGCTCGACGTGAACGCCGCGATGGTCATGGACATGCTCGGGGCGTTCGAGGAGGAGATCGCGTCGGGGATCAGCGAGCGTGAGCTGCTCGCGGTCCTCACCGACGTGATGGTACGTGGCGGCGGTGAGTACCTCGCGACCACGACCGTCTGCGGCGGATCCAATACGAACCCCTGGCGTGCGGAGGCCACCGACAGGCGTCTCGAGACCGGTGACTTGGTCTACGTGGACACCGACACGGTCGGCATCGAAGGGATGTTCTTCTGCGTCTCGCGGACGTTTCCCGTGGGGGACGCGGATCCGCTGCCTGAGCAGCGCGACGCCTACCGCATGTCGTACGACTGGCTGCAAGGGATGGAGGCGCTCATCCGGCCCGGTGTGAGCTGCGGTGAGCTGGCAACGCTCGCTCCTCCGATCCCCGAGCGCTTCTTCGCGCAGCGGTACGAGTGCATGGTCCACGGCATCGGGCTGGAGGAGGAGAACCCGAGCGTGTGCCATCCCCAGGACCGCCAATCCAACGCCGACACGCTCATCGAGGAAGACATGGCGCTCGTCGTCGAGCTCTACGCCGGTGAGGTCGGCTCACGCCACGGCGTGAAGCTGGGAGACCAGGTCGTCGTGACCTCGGACGGATGCCGGGTGCTCTGCCCGTTCCCGTTCTCGCCGCAGCTTCTCGCGTGACGAACGGGTCTCCTGATCTGCGCCGCGAGGAGGACGGGCCGATGGCCGTCAGGCCGCCGAGCCGTCGTCGACGTACCCGCCGGGCCACCGCAGGGCCCCTTCGATCGTCGGTGGGATCGGGCCGGGTCGACCGAGAAGGAACCCCTGTCCGTTCCGGACGCCGAGGGCGCGGAGGGTCTCGAGCTCCGCCTCGGTCTCGATCCCCTCCGCGACGACCTCCATGCCGATCTCATCCCCGTACGAGGTCAGTCGTGCGATGAGAGCGCTCTTCGCGGCATCGGAGTCGACGCCACTCACCAGGCTCCGATCGATCTTCAGGAGATCGGGGGCGAGCTCGACGACCCGCCCCAGGCCGGAGAACCCACGCCCCACGTCGTCGACGGCCAGCCGCGCGCCGAGAACCCGGAGGTTGGAAACGCACTCCACCGCCTCTTCGTAGTTGACGATCGGCGACCGTTCCGTGAGCTCCAGGACCACGCGGCGCGCGGGCACGTCTTGAAGGAGCTCCACGAGACCGGGTGCGCACAGCGTCTGAGGTGAGACGTTCACCGAGACGTACACGCCCTCGGGGACCAGATCGAGCTGCCCGAGGGCATGGCCGGCGGCGGCGAGTTCGAGAGGGGTGAGCAGGCCGTGGGTGGACGCCTCGGCGAACCATGTCTCGGGGGATCGCCGCGGTCTCGTCAGGAACCTGGCGAGGGCCTCCAGCCCGCAGATGCGGCCGTCGACGAGATCGACGATGGGCTGGAACACGGTGTCGAGTACCTCTCCCCGGATCGCTTCCTGGATCCGTTCGAGAGAGACCTCTGCCCGCTTCGGCGCCTGATCGGCATCGCGCGCCTGGTGTTCCGCGAGCCGCTCCGCCACCTCACCGAGCCGATCGACCGAGATGCTGGCTCGTCCGTAGACGGACCGATGGATCGCGCGCAAGACCTCATCCGCCGATCGATCCTTCCCCACGTAACCCACGGCCCCCGCGCGAACCATGGATACGACCGATCTCGGATCCGTGCTCGCCGACAGCGCGACGATGCGGGTCTCGGGGGAGCGTCGGCGGATCTCTCGCGCGGCCCTGCTGCCGCCGCCACCCGGCATACGGACGTCGAGGAGAGCCACGTCGGGCTCGTGCAGGACGGCCAGGTCGATCGCCTCCCCCGCGTCTCGTGCCGTCCCGACGAGGTCGATGAACGGGTCCATCGACACGAGCTCACTCATCGCCTCGAGGACCGGGGCCTCATCGTCGGCGAGCATCAGTCGGATGCGGCTCATCCGGCTCCCTGCCTTCCCCGCCGTCCGTCCGACGGAGCGACGGGGTCATCCATCGTCGCTCCTTGGCTCGGCCAGCCTTCGCGGTCCGGAAGGAGGAGGACCTCGGCGATCGACCCTTCGCGATCGATCGGGCGCGCGATGTCCCCTTCTCCGTCGGGAAGCCATACCTCCATCGTGGTCCCCTCGCCCGGGAGGCTCCAGAGCTTCGATGAGCCGCCGGCCATCTCCGCCCGCTCGCGGATCGCGGCGAGGCCGAGATGGCCCGGGGCGGCGACCACGGCGTCCTGCGGTATGAACCCGACACCGTCGTCGACGACCTGCATCGAGGTGCCGCCGTCGCTTCGCGAGAGAGTGACGCGGAGGTGCGCCGCCTGTGCGTGCTTGCGGGCGTTCGCGACCGCCTCCTGTGCGATGCGATACAGGATGAGGGAGCTCCTTATCGGGGGCTCCTCATCCAGGGCGTCGTCGTCCACCTCCCATACGAAGGACGACCCGGAGTTCTCCAAGAGGTAGGCGAGTGCGGATCCGAGCCCTTCATCCTCCAGCGTGGGCGGGCTGAGGTCGAAGAGCAACGTTCGCATGCTCTTGATCGTCACCTTCATGACCGCGAGGGCTTCGTCGATCTCGGTCAGGCCGGGGTGCCTCTTGCGAAGCAGCTCGAGCTGCATCTTCATCGCCACGATCTTCTGCACCGGGTCGTCGTGGATGTCATGCGCGATCCGGGTGCGCTCCTCCTCGGCCGCTCGTACGACGTGCTCCAGGAGCCGCCGCCGTTGCTCGTCGATCTCCCGAAGGCTCGTGATGACGTCTCGCAGCTCATCGGTGCGCTCGGCGACCTTCGCCTCGAGCTCCTCGTTGTGTGCTCGGAGCTGGAGCTCGAGGCTCTGGATGGTTCGCAGCTGCGATTCGCGCTCCTCCGTCAGCCAGGCGTTGTGCAACGCGAGGGCCGCATGCTCGGCGAACTGCTCGACCATCGCGATCACCCATCGACGCATCGTCGGGTGTTCGCGCCCCCGTTCGACGACCACGGCTCCGAGTCCCTGTCGGCGGCCGCGAAGCAACGGCACGACGAGAACGTTCCGGGCGTCGGGGATGAGTGAAGCGAGCCGAGGATCCGTGACGGGGTCGATCACCCGCAGGAGCTGGCTGGTGCGTTCCTCCCAGGCCCGCGATACCGCTCGGTCGACGCCGACCGCGAGGTCCGTCGGCATCTCGGTCCCGGCCCATGCGAGAAGCTCGAGGTCGCCGCGCAGAGACGCGACGACCACACCACGTGTGAACCCGAACGTCGAGCTCAGCTCTTCGAGCAGCATGTTCGGGATGTCCCCGGCCTCGGGGTCGGCGTCCATCCGAGCCACCATGGCCGACAGACGCGAGAGGTCGTGCTTCTGGCTCCGGAGCTGGCGCTCGCCGACGGCCGAGAAGAGCGCGGTCCCCAGAGCGAACACCCACAAGCCGGCGACGGTGAGTATCGCTCCTTCTCCGTCCCTCGCATCGAAGCTGGCCTTGATGCCCTCTGCCATCCGCCCGTGCAGGACGCCGCTCCGGGCGGCTTCGATCACGAGGAAGAACAACAGCGTGTGCCACAGGGCGAGCTTGAGCCCGGTCCGGTAGGAGCAGAGCAGGGTCACGCCGACGACGTGGACGTACGGCAGGAGCCGGATCGCCTCAGCGGTCCCTCCCGTCTGGGCGATCACGGTGGCCAGGTAGAGGCCGTCCACGAGCAACGTCCCCTGGAGGACGGGAACCGCGGCCCGTCCGCCCAGACGGACGACCGCCGCAGAGACGAGCGAGAGTACGAGGAAGCCGGCGGTCGCGATCGAGATCGCGACCATCGGCGCGCCGTCTGACGCCAGAGCGACGGCGGTGACCACGGCGGCAAGGCCCATCCGGAGTCCGAGGAGGTAGCGCGCGCGTTCGGTGATCGACAGCAGTTCGGCCGGGTCGGCCGACAAGCCCCGGCGCGGTCGCTGGAGGATCACGCGAACTCCACGACATCGGACTCGACCGGCGCGAGCGCGAGCCGCGGATCGCTCCGATCGAGACGATCCTGGAGTGCGACGAACGCGACGGCGAGTCCGAAGAGCGCGAGCACGATCGCCAGGCTCCGTGCCACTCCTCCGAGAGCCGTTCGGAAACGGTCACGGGACGTTCGGTCTGAAGCCGTCACGCATGCGTGCTTGACGGATCAGCCCCGGCCGACGCTCCCGTCGGGCCGGAGAGCCTGGGGCCTCGGGCGAGAGCGTCCCGATGGCCGGAGAGCTGCGGGGCCCTGCGTGTCTCGAGTGTGATCGCCGGGCGGCGGGCCGCCGACGTGATGATCGCCGCCACCACCGAGATCGGGAGGATTCACCTGACCGCCCCCGGGGAGCTCGTTCACGCGCCCGAGCACATCGTCAACGACCTGGTCGACGGGGCCGATCACGAGACCGACCACTTCGTCCACGGGAGTGTCTCGACGGGACCGATCGTGTCGATCGGAAGTTCTCGCGCCGACCGCCTCGTCGACCCGGCAGACGACATCCAGATCCGGACAGGCTGCGAGTGCGGACGAGACTCCGGGGACGGTGACTCCGAGTGTCGCCAGCATGACCACCGTCAGGCGACGGGTCGATCGTCTCACGAGGCACCACCTCCCAGCGTCGAGGTGCCCGACGGACTCTCCTCCTCATCGACCGGAGAGCTCGAAAGCTTGACCCGCACCGCCTCCCACATCCCCTGCTGATCGCCGAGCTCCGAGAGCGGGATGGGCCCACCGACGAGCGGCCCTTGCACCATCTCGACCCCGAGGTTCCGCAGCTCCTGCAACTGCTCCTCGGAACCGACGCCGGGGGCGATCAGCCGGGCTCCGACGTCGGATGCGCAGGCCACCATCGCGGCGACGATCGAGTGGCTCGAGAAGCTCTGGCCCAGGGCTCGGACAAGCGTCCCATCCAGCCTGGCGAGGTCCGGGGAGAGGTGGGAGAGGTGCCGGAGGCCCGCGAATCCCGGGCCGACGTCTCTCGCGGCGATGCGAACGCCACGTCCTCGAAGCCCCGCCAGGATCCCGTTCGGATCCGTCCCGAGCGCGGCGGTGTCAGCCGGGGCGAGCGGAGAGAACCCCAAAGCGATCCGGGAGGCGACCGGCCGCCGGATGGCTCGCCGGAAGCGGCCTTCGATCGCGGTCGACGGCGTCACCTCGAACTCGAGGAAGAGGTCCTCGGGGATCATCGGCAACGCCAGGAGACTGGCTCGGAACGCCGCCAGCTCCACGTCGAGCAAGAGGTCGGCGGCCTCCGCGTCGGCCAGCCACGTGTCGTAGGAACGGTGGGGAAGGGTCGCCACGCGCGGCCTGGCATCGAGGCCGACGATCTGCCCCGTGGCGAGATCCGCGATCGGTTCGAACTCGGTGGTGATCGCGCCGTCCAGGATCGCTTTCGCGACCGCCGTGCTCTGCTGCGTCCGCCGAGGAAGCAGCGGGGAGACGACGTTGAGAGGCGGTTTCCGCTCGGTGGCCACGTAGTTCGAGTCGACCGCTCTGTGGATCGTCCTGAGGATCTTCTCGGTGGAATCGCCCTTGGGAACGTAGGCGCTCGCTCCCGCGCTGATCATGCCGATCACGGTGTCCGAGTCCTCGTGTGCGGAGAGCGCCACCACCTTGGTCGAGCTGCACCGCTTGGTGATCTCGCGCGTCGCGCGCAGACCGCCGCCTCCCGGCATGCGGACGTCGAGCAGGACCACGTCCGGGCGTTCGCGAACAGCCAGCTCGATCGCGTCCTCGGCATCGCTGGCGGCACCGACGAAGCGGAGCGACGGATCCGACCCGATGAGCGCACGGAGGACGTCGACGACCGTCTCCTCGTCGTCGGCCACCAAGACGCGGATCGAGGTGATGTCCTCGGCCCGTTCGGTCGAGCTGCTGGCTCCGCCCACGTCCCGCTCCTTCCACATCGATGATGACCGTCGGTTCGGTGTCTACCCGAGATAAGGTATCGGCACCCACTTGACCTGGGGCGATGGTTCCTTCGCGCCAATCTCCAAGGGCTCGGTGTGACTAGGCGGGCGCCTCATCGGCTGTCGCTCGTCGGGCCGACGGTTCGCATCCGGCCGAGGCATACGGCCGAGGCATACGGCGGGCCCGAACGGGCTCTGGAGCGAGGGCAGCGCCGCGATACCTTCGTACGTGTGATCCCCCGGCTCTACGCCTTCCGCACGAGTCCGAACGGCACCTCCCGAACCCGACGGACGGCGGATGTGAACCGCCCCCAAGCGGCCTACGGTGAGTCACGTAGAAGAACACGTGCGAGAAGGGGACCTCAGATGATGCCGAAAGGTTCGGTGCCGATCGCCGCGGCAGCGGAGTTGGCGGATGTCGATGTTCGGACGATCCGTCAGTGGGCGGCCATCGGCGCGATCGAGATCGAGCAGAGGGGCGAGATGGAGGTCGTTCGCCTCGACAGGCTGAAGTTCCTCGTGAGCACGTGGGAGATCCCCAGCCGCGATCGCAGCTCCGAGCGGGTGGCGATCCGGGGATTGCTGGGAGATGCGAAGGTCATCACGCCGAGTGTCACCGGCCTTCAGCAGATCGCCCGCGAGCGAGGCTGACCCGAGCGATATCGACTCGGAGCTTCAGCGTCGCACCCGGAGGAGGCGACCCTCACCGAACATCCCGTCGGTCACGAAGACCTTGCCACCGCGCGTCACGACGACGCCGCCGGGCTGCGACAGTCGGCGGACGGCGAGGCGGGTGCGTTCGTCGCCCCTGACCCTCAGCAGCACGGCCGGCGGGAAGTTGCCCGTCTCGAATCCTTCCTCGAACGCGAGCACACCGTCGGCGGCGAGCTGGTACACGTACAGCGCCGAGTTGCGCTGATTGAACGCGATGTCGTTGATCGCTGTGAACCGCCCCCTGATGTGTGAGCAGCGGGCGGCGGGGTCGTTCACCGAGCACAGCACCCCGTCGGCATTCGGATGGATCCGCCAGATGTGCGACGTTCGGGGCCGGAACGGGAAGCCTTTGAGCTCGCCCACGTAGATCCAACCGTCGGGACCGATCGTCACCGAGGTGGGCACCGCCTCGGCATCGATCCTCCGCGGCAAAGTCGGATCCGGTATGTGGTTCGTCGAGATGCTCTCGACGTCGAATCGGGCCACGGTCGTGGCACCTCCATCCGGCGTGACGCGGATCAGGTCATTGCCGGCCGCGTCAGCGACCAACGCGTCGCCACTGGGGTGAACCGCTAACCCGTAGGGGTTGGACTCGGTGGGCGCCTTCTCCTGGTCGAACGGATCCGGATCGGTCACCTGGTAGGCGGCGATGTCCAAGACAGGTTCGATGTTCCCGGCGAGATCCTGGCGGTAGAGCACTCGGTCTCCGCCGATGGCCCACCCCGAGCCGTCGGGACCCTCGGCGACGTCGATCACGTTCAACGATTCGGTGACCTCGATCGTGTCACCGCGGTCGGGACCCTTCAAGAGGTAGACAAGCACGGGTGCGGGCGGTCCAAAGGCGCCCTGCCCCACGATCAGGTTGCCGTCGAGCGCCAGAGCCAGCCCCTTGGGGGAGGACAGGCCCGAGAGCAAGACCTGTACGCGTGGACGCGCCAGGGCTGCCGTGGGCGCGACCAGCGCGACGAGCAGAGCCGAACATGTGATGATGCCGAGCGCGACGATCCGACGAGTTCCCCGCACGGGTGATCCCCTCTCAGTTCGGGCCAGTGATTCCGCCTACAGTAATCGAAGGAGTCCGTCGGCGACGAGCGGCTTGTGTCGATGCCAACCCGCGCTGGACCCTTTCGACCGGAAGGCCGCTGATCCTCTCTGAGGGAGACCACCCGGGAGGTCCGGCTACCCGATGACCGTCTTCGTCTCGCAGCTCTTCACCCGGTCGCCGCGGTCGATGTAGCACGTGTCGCGTCCTGGTCCGCCGAGAGCCCGGTCGCCGGCCGCTCCGTCCACAACCACGATCGTGTCGGCGCCTCGGCCTCCCCGAACGACGTCCCTCCCCTCGTTCCCCTCCAGTCGATCGCTGCCCTTGCCGCCGAAGATCCGGTCGGCCGCGGGTCCTCCCTCGACCAGATCGCTCCCGCCCAGAGCGCAGATCACGCTGGCTCCTGCGGTATCGATCAAGCGGTCGTCTCCGGAGGTTCCCCTTAGGGTGCAGCGAGGTCCGGCGGGCGCCGACGACGCTCCTGCGAGCATCATCGTGCCGAGCAGGATCCCCGTGACGACGAGCTTGGTGATGCGACTGCGTGGAAGCATCGGCTTGCTCCTCTCCAGTGAGCGAACGGTTCGCTACCTAGATCAGGGTAGGGATGCGAGGACGGGTGGAGTATCGCCCGAGGCAGTGATTCGAGAGAGGGAGCCCGACCGAAAGAGGGATGGCCACCTCCAGCTAGTCAGACTCAGCGGGTGGTGACTACGGTTCGGGGATGAGCGGGACCTACACGGCCGAGGCCGATCGCTACGACCGCATGCGATATCGCTTCTGCGGTCGGAGCGGACTCCAGCTCCCGCCGATCTCGTTCGGTCTCTGGCAGAACTTCGGCGACGCGACGCCTATCGACTCGCAGCGCGCGATGCTCCGGACCGCCTTCGACCTCGGGATCACCCACTTCGACCTCGCGAACAACTACGGTCCGCCGTACGGCAGCGCCGAGATCAACTTCGGACGGCTGCTGCGCGAGGACTTCGGACCGTACCGAGACGAGCTGATCATCTCGACCAAGGCCGGATGGGACATGTGGCCCGGGCCGTACGGTCAGGGCGGTGGCTCGCGGAAGTACGTCCTCGCGAGCCTCGATCAGAGCCTGGGGCGGATGGGCGTGGACTACGTCGACATCTTCTACTCGCACCGGTTCGATCCGGACACGCCGCTCGAGGAGACGATGGGTGCGCTCGCGACCGCGGTGAAGCAGGGCAAGGCCCTGTACGCGGGCATCTCGTCGTATTCGGCGACGAAGACGCGCGAAGCCTCGAGCATCCTCCGCGGTCTCGACGTCCCTCTGGTGATCCACCAGCCCTCGTACAACATGCTCAACCGCTGGATCGAGGAGGAGCTCCTCGACACCCTCGGCGACGAGGGGATCGGCTGCATCGCCTTCACGCCGCTCGCCCAGGGCGTGCTCACCGACAAGTACCTCTCCGGCGTGCCGGACGACGCGCGGGTGCGTCGCCCCGGCGGTGACACGCTCGCGGCGACCGATCTGAGCGAGGAGAACCTCGAGCGTGTCCGCGCCCTGAATGAGATCGCCCGCGCGCGAGGTCAGAGCCTCGCGCAGATGGCCATCGCCTGGGTGCTGCGCGATCCGCGGGTGACCTCCGCGTTGATCGGTGCGAGCCGTCCCGAGCAGATCCGCGACAACGTCGCCTCGCTTGAGAACCCCGACTTCACGGAGGAGGAGCTCGCCGAGATCGACCGCTACGCGAAGGAAGGTGGTGTCAACCGCTGGGCGCGGCCTTCGCACGACGAGCGGCCCTGACTCAGCCGGGGGACTCGGCGGAGTAAAGTCCACTTGACACCAGGTGAAATGTGAAGTTAACTTTCCATGTCAAGCAGACTTGACCTGGAAGAAGGGGACTCGTTGTGAGAAGGACGTTCAGCAGGAAAGCTGCACAGGTGGAGCTCATCGCCGGGGTGTCGGCCGCTGTCTCGATCGCGGTCGCGATCAGCACAGACAGCTGGGCGCCTATCGGGTCGGCCGTCGTTTGGCTACCCGCGATCTACATCGCTATCTACCACCGGTCGGTTGGTCGGCGAAGTGGCGTCAAACTCCCCTAACTCACCGGAGCGTCGATGAGGAATACCGTGCGCAAGCTCCGGACCGAACGGAGCCTCTCGCAAGGTCAGCTGGCGGAGGCGATGGGCGTGTCGCGGCAGACGATCAACTCGATCGAGAAGGAGCGCTATACGCCCTCACTGCCGCTCGCGCTCGCGCTGGCACGATTCTTCGAGGGCACGGTGGAGGAGATCTTCGATGCGGATCACTAGGTCGAAGTGGTTCCTGCCGCTCTTCGCCGTCGCGCTCGGTCTCTTGATGTTCGCCGCTCAATGGATCGGGGGCGACCCCATGGGTGGGCTCGGCTCGCTCGGGGTCATGGGCGCACTCGGTGCGCTGTTCCTCTTCGGGGGTCGCAGCGAGACGATCCGCGGCCTGCGTGGAGATGGCCGTGACGAACGTTTCCGCCAGATCGACGTCCGCGCCACCGCGTTCGCCGGCCTCGCCGTCATCGCAGCTATCATCATCGCGTTCATCGTCGAAGTCGCCCAAGGCCACAGTGGATCTCCGTACTCGTGGCTCGGGGCGGTCGCGGGCGTCGCCTACGTCCTTGCCCTGGTCGTCTTTCGCTGGCGAGGCTGAGTGGCGATCACCGGCCTAACCGATCTGCTGCTCGGGTCGCCGTGATCGCCGTGGGCGAGCATGCTCGGGTGGACGGGAGATGACTCTGCGAGGAACTCCGCGGTTCACGAACGCCAATTAGGCCGTTGGTCTCTTCCCACCGAGGCGGCCCGGATGGTACTACTAGAAGGAGCCTTTCTCCGCCCCTGGTTCATCGGCGGAGGGTGCGACTGTCCGGCAATACACGATCCTCACAAGGGAGATAGGTAGATGAGAGTTCACTCAAGCGCTTCATTGTTTGCACTGAAGCGGTTCTCGTGGGCGGGGCTGGTGCTCGCGATCATCGCGGTGCTCGGTCTTCCCACGGCGGCCTTCGCCGCCCCGACCACCGTGACGCTGGCCGCGGGCACGGTGACGGTGACGGGAGACGATCTGGTTAACACGGTGGTTATCAGCGACTCGGGCACCTTCGTCTTCGTCGAAGACACAACTCAGGGAGTTACTCCAGGCGCTGGCTGCGAGCCCGACGATGATCCGAACTTCCCCGGCCGGGCCCGGTGCGACAAGCTCACAGGGGTCACGCTGATCGTCGTGACCCTCGCTGCCGGCAACGACACACTGAACACGACGGGGCTGGGGGAGCCCCTGACCGTCTCCGGTGGAGCCGACAACGACATCCTCGAAGGTGGATCACAGGCCGACACGCTGAACGGTGATGCCGGCGACGACACCCTCGACGGCGGAGGACTCAACGACCTGCTGGTCGGCGGATCCGAGATCGACACCGCCGACTACGACGGCACCCCGGATCGGACCGTGACATTGGACATGACCGCGAACGACGGGGCTACAGGCGAGGGCGACAACGTCCAGACGGAGAACGTCACCACCGCGCTCGGCAACGATACGCTCACCGGCGATGCCGGCCCGAACAGACTCTCGGGCGACCAGGGCAACGACACGCTGAAGGGGCTCGGTGGCGACGACCTCTTCCAGGGCGGCCTCGGGATCGACACGGTCGACTACTCGGACGCCAGCTGGACCTGTGACCGTCACGATCGGTGGCGGCTCCGACGACGGCGGGGTCGGCGAGCTTGACAACGTGACCACCACGTCGAGAACGTCACCGGGGGGCCGGGCAACGACCACATCACGGGATCGACCGTCGCCAACCGCCTGAACGGTGGCGTGGACCCGGACCCCGCTCGCGGACGATGGTGACACGGGCAACGACACATTGATCGGCGGGCTCGGGAACGACACGCTGAACGGTTTCGACGGTGATGACGACCTCTTCGGCCAAGACAATGCGGACACCCTGAACGGTGCATCCGGGGCCGATGTGATGGACGGCGGCCTCGGCGCAGGCGACAGGGTCACCTACGCGAACCGGACCAGCGGAGTGGTCGTCAACCAGAATGTCGTCGGTGGTGACGGACAAGCCGCAGAAGGCGACGACGTCCGCACGAGCGTGGAACTGGTCACCGGCAGCCCGTTCGCCGACAACATCGTCGGAGGGCAACTCAATGCCAGCTCCCTGTTCGGCGTCAGCGGCAACGATGTCCTGAACGGGGGCAACAGCCACAACGATGTCGTCAACGGTGGAGCCGGGAACGACACGATCAACGACAACGGCGGTCGCGACAGCCACATCGGCTCCATCGGGAACGACACCTTCCACACCAGCGACGGAGCGAGGGATGTCATCAACTGTGGCTTGGGGGCCGACAAGTCCTTGGACCGCGACCCGATCGACGTCCGGCACGCGAGCTGCTAGTGAGGTAAGGCTGGTTCGGGAGAGTGGGGCCCCGACACGTCGGGGCCCCACTCGTTCCGTTCGTTTCCTCTCTGACTCAGTCGTCCTCTGCCTCCGTCCCGGGTGCATCCACGTCGCCGGGCTCCTCTGCGTCGTCGGACCCGGGCGCCTCGTTCTCGTGGGTGTCGCCCTTCTCCACCTGACCGGTCTGCTTCGCGGTGTCGTTGCGGGCCTGAGCCAGTCCGGCGCCGACGACGCCGGAGAGGGCGAGCAGACCGATCACGATCGCGATCAGCTTCTTCTTCATCTCACCTCACCTCCCTTCGCCGTCATCGACGAAGGAGGCTACGGATCACGCATGAGATGACCGTGAGTCCAGTGTGAGACGACTTCGCCCCGACTCCGCTCCGACTACCCCCGCCTTCGCACCAGGATGACCACGATGACGATGATGACGATGAGGACGAGCGATCCCCCCGTCAGGAGGTTGTCGTTCCCGGAGTTCCCTGCGTCCTCACAAGCCGTGAGAAGGGCCGCGATCGGTGCAAGCGTGAGTAGCTTCCTCATGTGGAGCCTCCTTCATGGTCGAGAGCTTGCTCCTTGGCATACCCGAGGACTCAGGCTGGAAACTCCCGACACATGGGGAATCCCTGAGGTCGGTCCAGCGTTCGACTGGCGGGGGTCCGGATGGGTCATCTGGACAGGACGAAGCCGCGGAGCCGTCGAGAGGAGGGCGTGACAGTGGGTCGATGCGTCACCTGTGGAACCGAGTTGCATCCCGAGCGAGCGGAGAAGTACGACTACTGCACCGCCTCCGATTGTCAGGCGAGGAACGCTCGGAGCCTCACGATCGCCGCTGTGGGTGTGAACAAAGCTGCCGACCAGTTCGTGATCCTGGACGAACGTACCGAGGCCGAGATGGCGAGTGGGCGCTACCAGGATGCGCGACGCGCCTCTTCGATCTCCCACGCACGCCCTCGGCCACGCAGGGAACGGACCAACAAGGCCGTCGCTGAAACGGCGGTCCGGCACTCCGAGCAACCGGAGGAATCGTGGACCCGGTCCCAGCAGAACCTGGCACTCGCTCTCCACGTCACGGGAAGGAAGACGTTGAACGAGATCGCGGAACGACTCGTCCTGCGGCCGGATACCGTCGCGAGGATGATCGTCGCCGCCAAGCGCGCGTGGCGTCGCTAGGCCGTCGTTCGCCTACAGGGCCAGGACGCCTCGGACGGTGAGCACCAAGCCGACGGCGGTGATGCATCCGGCGGAGACGACGGGGGCAAGGCGCATCGCGCGAGCGGAGAACCTTCCCTCCGCCAGCGTCCGGACTCGGATCACCAGCGCGCCGACTCCTGCCAGGCAGATCGCGAGGCCCACGCTGAACGCCGCGATCAGCACGAGCCCGAGCGCCGTCCTTCCGAGCGAGACCGATGCGAGTAGCAGCACCAGGGCGCTCGGCGACGGGAGGATCCCGCCGGCGAAGGCAAGCGCCATCAGTCCGTTCCGGGAGAGCGGCCGTGCGGGGTGGCGATGGTCGTGGCCGTGGGGCTCCGCCGACATCGCATGGATCCTGGAGATCAGGAGCGTGGTTCCGAGACCAACCGCAACGAGCCCGGACGCCAGACCGAGCCACGGGTAGACGCGCTCCGGGGCGAGCAGGCTCTCCGCGGTGAGCACCAGCACCCCGAGGGCGAGGACGGAGGCCGTGTGCATCACCGATACCGCCACGCCCACGAGCACCGCCTGGCGCATCGTTCCTCCGCTCCCGGCGAGGTACGCGCCGATGAGCGCCTTCCCGTGTCCGGGGCCGAGTGCATGCAGAGCGCCCACGCCGACCGCGACCGCGAGCATCAACGCGATCACACCCACCGACAGATCCGGTCGAGCCGCGAAGTCTGCGAGCAGGCCCCTGTCTGCGGGCTGCGCCGGTCTGTCGACAGTTGGGGGCTTCGCGGTCGGTCCACCGGGTCGGAAGGTGATCGAGGCCGATCGGACGTCTGAAGGCGGCACGTCAGTGGGGTAGGACCGCAGCCCATCACTCGGACTCTCGGTCGGCACGTCGGATCGGATGAGGGTGACCCCGTCGCCGACGGCGATGACCTCGTGCCAGCCGACGCGGTCCTGGTAGTTCCTGTCGACGAAGGAAACCTCGTGGGTCGAGCCGGCCGGAACGGGCGCGGACGACACACATGTGAAACGCAGGATCCGAAGCCCCGCCTCTCCCTCTGAGAGAGACAAGCTCGAGGCCCGCGTCGTCAGCTGCACGTCGCGACCGTCCACACGAAGTGACATCTCTGCGGAGAGCCTCGGGCAGGTCTGGGCGAGGAAGCGGTTCGATTCATCCTCGGAGACGAGGTCGACGCCGTCGCGGTCGATCCGCTGGATCGTTTGCAACGCCGGGATCTC
Source organism: uncultured Actinomycetota bacterium (assembly GCA_963778505.1). Lineage (GTDB taxonomy): Bacteria > Actinomycetota > UBA4738 > UBA4738 > HRBIN12 > JAJNBA01. The sequence goes on from CAVZUH010000002.1 coordinate 803,758, forward strand.
CGCCATGTCGACCGCGTAGACCACGATCACTTCATCGGGCCGCAGGAACAGGCTCGCAGATGTGTTGACCGTGAAGTTCCCGATGGGGTGCGCGTGTGCCGCAACGGGCGCGAGGAGAACGCTCAACCCCACCGCCGACACGATGAGGAGGCGCAGACGTCCGCTCACTGCGCTCCTCACCTCCTAACGGGTGGACACAATTGAAACCCTAACGCCGTGCGATGCAAGCGGAGCGAAGAGATCAGCGATCGCTCCGGGCGGACGCCGTGGTGCGCCGACTCAGGCGCGATCGATGCTCGTCGGGTTGTCGAGGCCGTAGAGCCGGCGGCCTGCGGGCGACATCCGCGCCGCTTCCGCAGGCGTGATCACCCACGAAGTGCCCCGGTCGGCCGGTCGCTCACGCCTGCGGCGGCGGGCGCGGCGCCGATCCTCTTGGGGTTCCGGCGCAGGTGGCCGAGGCACGGAGGAGTGTCGCTCGTACTTCGGCCTGTTCAGACGCAACGCATCTCGATCCGAGCCGACCACGCGCTCCTGGACCGCGGCATCGACGAGCCCCGATAGCATGGGCGGCTCCTGGGAGTCCTCCTCATCAGCGGAGCTCGGGGCGCGGAAGGTGTTCGAGTCGGCGGCCCGGAGCCAGCGTTCCTCCTGCTCCCGGCGTTCGAACTCGGAGGCGAATCGTTTCGCGCCCCACTTGGTGGCCGCCTGCTGCGCGTATCGGAGCAGGGCAGTCTCGACGAGCTCCTCCTCGGTCAGCAGCATGGGCTAGGTATCGGCACGGGACCCCCGCCGGCTTCAGTGGCGTGACCGGATCCAGCTGGTTTTTCGCGACGAGGGGGAACCATCTCAGGGGCCGGCTCGAATCTGCGACTTCACGCGTCCGGAATACACCCCGCGGCAGACGGCTTTAGGCAAGGAAGGAGGGAGATGAGGGACATGAGACAACAGGTCGAAGAGAGGGAGCGCGACGCGATCCTCGTGGAGGACGCGGCGCGGATCCGGATGATGGGCTTCCCGATCCTGGAAGCGCTGCCATCCCGTGGAGCGCCGTACGAGCAGGTCGATCCGTTCATCCTCGTCCACGAGGGGAGGATGCGACTGTCGGATATGCAAGGCGTCGACACCAAGCACCCTCACCGAGGGTTCGACAACCTCTGGTACGTGGTGTCGGGATCGGCGAGCACCGGCCACAGCACCGGGCCGGACGGCGCCATGGAAAGGGCACGCCTATCCGAGGGAGCGCTCCTGGCGCTCAGGACGGGCAGAGGTGCCTGGCATGCCGAGGGGATCGGGGAGGACGAGATCAACGAGGGCCATGAGGACGCCGAGTTCCGTGGTGTGCTCTTCTGGGTGAACCTGGCTCGGAAGGACAAGCAGGCCGAACCGAGCGCGATGGTCTTGCAACCGGAGCAGATCCCGGTGCGTCACGAGGGCGATGCGATCGTGCGGGTCCTCGTTGGCGAGGGTTCTCCCGTGCAACTGGGCACGCCGGCGATGATCCTCGACGTCGAGTTCCCCGAAGGTGGCCAGGTCACGACTCCGGTGCCGCCGGAGTTCCAGGGGTTCGCGTACATGCTCGAGGGCGAAGGCACGTTCGGGGCCAACCGGCGTCCGGCGAAGCCCGCGCAACTCGTCCTGCTGGGTCCGGGAGAGACGTTCGCGGTGACGGACGCTGCCCCCGGCACTCGGTTCTTGCTGATGACGGGGCAGCCGATCGGGGAAGTGCCCGTGTTCAACGGGCCGTACGTGGACTAGCAGTGGTTCGATCGGTTCGGGGGGCGGTTCGATTCCCGGGGGGATCGCCTCCCGAGCCGCGAACGCCTTCGTCGAGCCACCCTCGTGGATGGTCGGACGGGGACGAGCACGCGACCTTGGGTCTATCGACGTTCGAGAGCGAGTCGGGCGCCGAGCACCACGAGGACGCCCCCCGTGACCGTTTCGATGACGGTCCTGACGGGAGGGCGCCCGACGAATGCGCTCACCGCGTGCAGAGCAAGCGTGTACGCGGTGAGCCAGACCAACCCCATGGCGATGAAGAGTCCGGAGAGCAGCAACAGACGAATCGTGAACCCCTGACCCGGATCGACGAACTGCGGCAGCAGCGAGAGGAAGAACACCGCCACCTTCGGATTGAGGACGTTGGTCAACACCCCTTGCCGATAGGCCCCCCACGGATCTGAGGCCTTCTGACCTTCACGGAAGGACGCATCCCGGCCGGCCTCGATGATGGTTCGGATCCCGAGGAAGATCAGGTACGCGGCTCCGGCGATCTTCACGACGGTGAACGCCTGGGATGACGCGAGTAGCAGCGCCGACAGGCCCAAGGCCGCTGCCGTCGCATGGACGAGTAGGCCCGTGCACGTTCCCGCCGAGGTGGCGAGCCCGGTGATGCGACCGCCCGCGAACGTGTTCCGAGCGACGAGGGTCATGTCGGGACCCGGTGTCACGACCACGAGTATCGCGACCGCGACGAACCCTGCGAGATCCACCGCCCGAGGGTAACGTGACCCGAACCCCAGGACACGGCGGTTCGCCCGTCAGCTCGACGTTTGGCGAACTCGGTAGATCGAGGAGACGAACGGTCCTTGTCGTTCCACGCTCACCAGCGTCAGGTCGGAGGAGAGCAGACGTCGGGGCAGCAGCGGCGCGCCCGCGCCGAGAGTGACCGGAGCGATGTTGAGCTGGATCTCGTCGAGGAGTCCCTCGTCCGAGAACTGCCCGACGAGGTCGCCGCCTCCGACCAGCCAGATGTTCTTGCTGCCGGCAGCCTCCACCATCGCTCGGTGAACCGGCCCGACATCCCCCTGCACGAATCGCAGATCGACGCCTGGGATCGGCGGCAGCTCCCGGTGTGAGAACACCCAGCTTGGGGTGTCGCCGTAATACCCGTGCCACTTCTCGGGGTATTCGAGCAGCTCGTCGTGGTCGAGGATCCACTCGTATGTGACCGATCCCATCGCCATCGCGCCGACGTCGCGGATGAACCGGGCGAACCGGTCCTCGTGCCCCTCGTCGTCATCGCCGGCGGGGACCTGGAAGAGCCAATCCAGCGAACCGTGCTCGTCCGCGATGAACCCGTCGATGCTGGTGGCGGTGTAGTACACGGTCGTGCCCATCCCGCTAGCCTGGCACAACGTCGCCCTTCGCTGAGCGCCGGTGCCTTCAGGGAGGATTCGCACGCTTCCCCCTCTGATCGTGAGCGTTCAGAATCAAAACGGCAAGCGGAGTGGACGAGCGGGGTGAGTGCCGTGCTGATCGAGGAGCTTCACGGGACGCAGGCGGACGTGAGTTTCTCGCCCAGCCCGGCTCTCTGGGTGATCCTCGCGATCGTCGTGCTCGGGTCACTAGCCGGCTGGAGCTGGGTCAAGCGTTCGCGGGCGTCGAGGGGACCCGCGGCGAGGCCAGCGGTCTTCTCCCTCCTGGGCGACGTGACCGAGGCGTCCCTTCCCATCGGATGGTCGGATGAGCAGTTCGTGGTTGTCATCGGCGACGTGCGGATGGACTTGCGCGACCGGCCACCCAGCGATGGAGCCACCCTTCGCATCTTCCACCTGATAGGTGATGTCCGACTGCGGATCTCCCCCGGCACTCGGGTGGTCACCAGCGGCAGCACACTCCTGGGGGATCAGCGTGTCGATGTGAAACCAGGCCAAGGCCCTGAGCTCGAGGTCCGAGCGTGGGGGCTCATCGGTGATCTCGAGATAACGGACTAGCGCCGCCTTGGGAGAGGCATCGCTGTGCCGGCTTGGGATCCCATTCATGCTGGCAATCGCCGCCGAGCTCACAGCTGGGATAATCGCAAAGGAGTGAATCCCCACCTCTGCATGACGCTCCGTCCGACCGGCCACTCGTGGAAGTTCCTCCGCGCTGCGGGAGCGCGCGCTACCGTCGCTGATCCTGGCAGGACCCCTTGTCATGCCTAAAGGCTTGTCTCGGAGGGTGTTCCTGAGCGCGTTGGCGGTCGGGGGTGCCTACCTGGCGCTTCGTCGATGGAACGGGCCGGATCGACGTCCCACCCCGAGCCCGACGCCATCCCCGAGCCCTGATCCGTCGCCGTCCCCTGATGGAGGCCTGTACAGCATCGACGATTGGCCCGGACTCGACTGGCACATGTTCGCCGACACCAGCGTGTGGAACACGCCGCTGGACAAGTCGAGGGTGGACCCGAACTCCGCCGTGATGATCCGGACGCTGATGTCCGACGGGCCGCCCAGGGACATCACGGCGGAGGTGCGATCGAGGTGGGGGTTCCCGTTCTACTTCGCGCGGGCACAGGACCCGGTGTACGAGATCGTCATCTCGGGGACGACCGCGCCGTTCGCGCAGGAGATCAACGGACTATTCGTGCACTGCCCGGTCGGGGTCGAGACCTCGAGCGGGTCCGACGGTGTGTTCCGCTTGGTCGAGCAGACCGACGGCTACACCTACCACTTCCAGCGGGCATCCGTGGACGACACCGCTCGGGTGATCCACGCGTGGCGTTCGTACCGGCTCGAAACGGAAGGGCCCGGGTTCCACAACACCGAAGAGCCGCCGACCGGCTTGGAGCCGATCCGGCCGGAGGAACTCGCCGCCGGGTTCGTCCGGCACACGGTGGGGATGCACGCGAAGTGCCTGTCGGGACACAACGTCGCTCCGTACGACCTGTCGGGGACCAAGGGCGTGACGTGCGACCCGATCAACGACCCGACGACGCGGCTGTCGATGGGCAACGTCGTGTTCGTGGACATGACGGTCGCCGAGGTCGATACGCTGAACATCCCGACGTACCAGAAGGCGATCCTGAAAGGGCTGGCGGTCCACGGCGCCCTGGTGGGCTTCAACGGCTCGCACAACTGGACGCTGACCTACGAAGCCCCGCAGGACCGAACCGCCTTCGGGAGGCCGGATCCCTACGTGGCGGCTGGGCTGCCCTCGACCTTGTCGATCGCCAACGCGCTCGATGCGGTCGGCGGGTGGGGCGCGAAGCTGAAGGTGCTCGCACCCTTCCCTCGACCGGTCTGACGCCGTACCTGAATGCGCGAAGCCATGAGGGCGCGGCGCGAGGTCGTCGATAACATCGGTGAACTTGGAACAAGCCTTGGCTACTGGACACGTTCTGGCCGCGCTCTCAGCGCTGGGTGCGGGTGCCGCTGTTCTCCTGTTGCCCAAGGGCACGCAGAGGCACCGAGTGATCGGAAAGGTCTACGTCCTTGCGTTGGTACTGGTGAATGTGGCGGCGCTGTCGTTGCATCGGGAGGACGTGTTCGGTGTATTCCATGCACTGGCAGTCGCCAGCCTGGTGACGATCGCTGTCGGGTTGTCGCCCCTGCTCCTGGGCAAGAGATCACCGACGGTCATCGGGACCCACGCATTCTGCATGACGTGGTCATATGCCGGCTTGGTCGCGGCCGGATGCGGGCAACTCGCCGTCGCTGTTGGCCAGGACCTTGCGGCATGGGTTGTGCCGGCGGTGATCGGCGCGGTGCTGTGCATCAGCGGCGTCGCCATCTTCAGGAGAGTGCCGTCGATCCTTGATCGCTTGCTGACGGAACGATGATCCGGGCGACCCGCTTGGAAGGAGAGCCACACCATGCGGATCGGCCTCGATCACACCTTGGCGCTAGGCCGTCGACTCATCCACCGGCTCATCGAACGGATCGAGCTCAAGGGAGATCGAGTTCATGCAATAGCGCTCGCCCGTCGGTCGAGGACCGTCATCGAAGAGATGGCCGAGGTGACCTCCGCACCGAGCACACACGACCTCGACGCGTCGCATGCCGAAGGCCCGATCCTCGTGAAGCTCGACAGCTCCGGTAGCGATCGGCTCGAAGAAGCTGGGCCAGCCGGTGCCCGAGTCGTATTTCGCCTCGGAGCGGAACAGCTCCGCTCCGCAGGCCGCGCATCGATAGACCCCGCGATCCTTGGTGAAAGCGTACTTCCCGGTGAAGGCCCGCTCCGTCCCCTTGTTGCGGAGCACCTCGAACTGCTCCGGCGACAGTAGCCGGCGCCATTCCTCTTCGGAGCTGGGGATCTCTTTCTCTCGTTCCCTGCGCTCGACGCGCTCCTCGCCCATCAGTCCTGTCCCTTCTGAGTAGCCGCGGCCCTCTCCCTGTCTGGGGGCGGCCAAAAGTGGCTGCGCCTGGCTCTTCATTCTGCAACCGAATCTTGACCGGAAAGATGCCCATCTGACCGTGCACTGGTACGAAGAACCGACACTCCGGGAGCAGTTCGGTGCCGACTACGAGGCTTACCTGAGGACCGTGCCGGGTGGTGGCCGCGGCCGCGACGGTGGCAGAGGCCGAGCAACTCGGGTCAACGTGCTGGCCCCGACCGTAATCGTCCGCGATAGGGCGTTGGGCTGGGCCGCACACGTTCGCCGATGACTGATCCGTTCGATGAAGACGCCCCCATCCGCTCCCAGTTGGCGCGCTCGGACTCGCGGAACAGCGTTGCCTGGGGGCTCTCAGCCCCTTTCGTTCACGAACCGGTTGAACTACCACGCGAGCCGGGCGAGGTCGACAGGCCAGCAAAAGCTCCTGCGGCCGCGCAAGCGAGAATCACGATTAACGAAGCGTTCCGCTTCGCCCCTTGCTTCGGTTCACGCCCGAGCCGATCAGCCTTGGGTGACGCGTCGGTGGCCCCGGCTGCCTCTGCCTCCAGATCGCCCGCGGCAGGCTCCACCGGCGCCCGGTCGAGTCTGCGGTCGACCGCGCGCGTGCCACGCCGCGCCGGGGTCGGCGGATCGTCAACCGTATGCCTTCGGATGGTAGCGCGAGCCTTGATGGCCCGGATGGTTTCAGTCAACCGTTCGCGTGTTTCGGCGATGCTGCGGCAGAGCTCATCTGGTGTTTGGCCCATTCGATGTCCTCTCGAACCGTTCGTACCGTTCGTTCCGGCGCAAAGGGAGTGGCGGCCCCCACACGGGCGCGGCCGCGCAGCGCAAGGATCACCGCAGCCACCCCCTCGACGAATGCGACGACGAGAGCGGCCGCCCAAGCCGGCAATACGATGGCGAGTCCCAAAACGGCAGTGGCGGTAACAGCCCCGGCCGTTAGGACCCCGAGAAGTACTGCCCCACAGAGAAGTGCCGCGCCCGACGCGGTCAGCCTCACCTTCTCGCGGATCTCCACTTTCGCGAGCGCGACCTCCTGCCGAAGAAGCAATCCGGCCTCGCCGCGGAGCGCGCTCAGGAGCTCGACGAGTTGCTGGTCGTTGACGTTGCTTTCGGTTGGGTCGGACATGTCCGCCTGTCTGTTGACGATGGGAGCAAGTTACCCGTCGGCTCAACACCCAAACGGTTTGGTATCTCCGAACCTGGATAAGGAGGTGCGAGCGAGGCGGAGAGCAACAACGGAGGGCAACAACGGAGGGCAGCAGAGGACGGAGGGCAACGATGGTCGAATCCAGCACTGATCCGGATGCTCAGGGAACCGTGCAGCAGATCAAGCAACAGGTTGGAGGAACGGCTCGGGTCGTGACCGACGCGGCCGGAGCGGTCGTCGGCGACCGGATGCGGAGCGAGATCACCGCCCGATCCGCCCAAGCAGCCGTGGAGACGAAGGCGTTCGCTCAGGCGATACGGGAGGCGAGCCAGAGTTTCCGCAAGCAAGGACACGAGACGGAGGCCTCCTGGGCCGACGCTACGGCGGCTCGAGCGGATCGGCTTGCGGCATACCTTGCGAACGCCGACGTTCAGACGCTGACGGCGGAGGGGAAGAGGTGGTCGCGAGAGGTGGGCGACTTCGCTCGAAAAGAGCCGCTCTTGGTCTCGGCGGCTGCGTTCACGCTCGGGCTGCTTGCGACTCGGTGGCTCGGCACAGGCGCAGATGAATGAGGATGAATGAGTCGGCACAGGCGCAGATATCTGCAGACAACTAAGGAGGACACGATGCCGGATATGAAAGACGTCGCTGCCCCGGTCGCAAAGATCAAGGGAGCGGTGGAGAGCGGTGCCAAGGCAGCCGAGAACGGTGTCAAGAAAACCAGCCAGAAGGTGGGTGGTGGTGCGCAGCGCGCCGCGAGAGGAGGTACGAAGGCGGTTTCGCGCGGTGGTGCCACAGTCGGAAAGGCCGCATCATCGGCCGGGACGGGCGCGAAGAAGGCCGCCACAGCCATCAAGGAGAACCCCATGCTGGCAGTGGCCGGAGCTGCGGTTATCGGCGCGGCCGTAGGCGAGATCCGTAACCGCTCAAGGAAGGGATCGACCGCTCCGCCGAAACGGAAGACCCCGAATAGCAAGACGACACGTGGGACGAGCGGAGAAAAGGGGACATCGAAAGGGAAGAGCACCCGCGGCACGAGCGCTGCTCGAAAGGGAACGAGCACGAAGAGCAGCGCACGCCCTGATGGACGTCGCAGTACGGGCAGCGGCAGCAGGAGCAGAACGACGAAGAAGGCAACGTCCAGGACGGCTGGAAGTAGCCGAGGAGCCGCGACCAGAAGGACGGGGCGGAAGCGCACGGGCAGCGGCGCCTCCGGCAGAAAGACGACGGCCAGAAAGCGTTAGGGGGTCCGCCGTCACCATCTCTTGGTATGCGGCGTCCGCGCCTCGGCGTGAGGGCGCGCGCCGCCGTGCGTCACGAGCAGGCTGACTTCTGGGCGATGTGCGGGAGATCCATCACATCGAGAGCATCGTTCACCGACGACGAGTGGGAGAGCGATCGGTTCTCCTGTTCGATCATGGGAGGAGCGCTGCCCCCGTGGACTGGCGGACGAGCGCGACGTGATGCGGGTACGCTTATTGGGTTGAGGAAGGGCTCCCTCAACCGAGGGTGATCTCTACGTCACCTGCACGGTATGCAGGCTCCTCCCATGGACAACACTCCGAGGGCAGCCTAGGGGTGCTTTGGCCCCGCTAGGGGGAGGAGCTTTGAACGAGCTTCCCCTCGACCACCCCCCGGCTGGGGGACGCCCCTAGGCTGTCCATTCCGCCCGCCTCCAACGACTCCCTGGGGCCTCCTTTGGGATTGCGCTTGTGGCCCTCTCCTGAGGGCCCAACTCTCTTCCTTGCTTCCGCCAGCGGCGCGTTCCCCCACCACTCGGCGCCTCGAACCACTTCCCTAGAAGCGCTTCCATCGGATGGAGACCCCGCCCCGCCGTTCAGCCCAAAACGGAGCGACCAAGCTTCCGCTCGTATCGGCTCACTTCGCGTTGACAGTCGTTTCAGGGATTCCCGCCCGACGAATCGCTGAGACAAGGACCCACCTCAAGGAACAGGGCGTGATACGGGGCTTCGGTGGGTACGAAGGAGGTACTCGCGGATGAATGGGAGGCATGAAGATGGGGTTCCTTGGCACGATCGCGACCTTCGGCATCGGTTACGCAGCAGGCTCCTTATTGGGGCGAGAGGGGGTCGAGCAACTTTCCACTCGCGTGCGGCAGGCCGTGTCTCAGCGTGGCTCAGGAGACGAAAGCTCCTCGGTCGATGTGCGTGAGATCCGCCAGGTGATGACGACGGCACCCGATGCCGTGCGGATGACCGACACCCTGCAGCAAGCCACGCGCCTGATGAAAGCGAAGGATATCGGCGACGTCCTCGTCGAAGACGACCAAGGGCTGCTCGCCGGCATCATCACCGACCGAGACGTCGCGATCCGCGCAACGGCCGATGGGGCGGACCCCACGCGAACGACCGTCGAAGGTGTCTTCACGCATGACGTGACCGCCCTCGCCCCGACGGACACGGTGCACGACGCAGTGCAGCTGATGCGAGCCCGAAACGTGCGGCGCCTGCCCGTCGTCGAGCGCGGGAAAGCGATCGGCATCGTCTCGCTAGGTGACATATCGGTGGAGACGGCGCCCAGCTCGGCGTTAGCCGACATCAGCTCGGCCTCGCCGGATCGCTGAGTAGCGGGCCATTCTAGAGGGACGCGTGGGAGAGGAGAGCACTGATGCCTAACTGGTTGTGGATCGTCCTCGTAGTCGTAGTGGTCCTGGTGATCCTCGGCGTGATCCGGCGCTAGGCCCTTTCGTCCATCTCAATCTCGAATCTCGCGGCCCTGCCATACGGCCTGGAAGGCTTCGTACTGCGCCGCGGAGAGCGTCGGGTGACGGCGCCCGCTGCCTCGCCGCGGGCCAGCGGAATCAGCCGTGACATGCGTGGGAGCCGCGGTCGAGCACCCTGCCTCCCACGGCGACGAACCGCCAGGAGTATCCGCGCGGATGGAGCTTCATCCGAACGACACCGAACCGGTCGTCGATCACCCGCTGCGACCCTCGGATCCGCGGGCCGGTCGCGTACAGGCCGCGTCCGCCCGTTCCCACGGTGAACTGGCGGATCCCGGCGGACGGCGCGAGCCCACCGCGCGGGCTCATGAGCGCGAACCGCTCGTAGAGATGGTCATGACCGTTCAACGCGACGTCGACGCCGTGTCGGAAGAGGACCCGCCATAGCCGTCCCATCCGCGGGTTCGATCCGTGGACCGAACCGGAAGACCAGCGGGGGTGGTGCCAGAAGGCGAGCTCGCACCGGTGGCGGTCGTTCGAGAGGTTCCGGCCGACCCATCCGAGCTTCCGATCCGAGAGGCGGTTCCCCGTGTTGATCGACACGACGTGCCAGTTGCCGATGTTCACGCTGTACATGCCGCCCGAGCGGCGATGCGCCCGCCGACCGAAGTAATTGAAGTACCCGCGGGCTCCCGGGACGTGGTAGTCGTGGTTGCCCGGCGTCGGGTAGGTCCGGCGCTTGAACCGCCCCCACGTCGGTCGGTACGAGTCCATGAAGTCGGGGAACCGACCGTCCTCGTACTGGTTGTCGCCGAGCGTCAGGACTGCTCTCGGATCCAGCACCCGGATCAGACGCGCTGTCCGGCGCTGTGCGCGACACGGATCCGGACAAGCGATGTCGCCGGCAGCCACGATGACGGGACCGGCCGCCATCACCTCGCCCGGGAGCGCCGACACAGCGAGCGCGAGGACCAGGCTGAACGCGGCGAGACGGCGTCCGACTGCTGGGGGGGCGAGCATCTAATGGCAGCCTAGCGCGACTGCGTACGCATCGCGTGCGGGCTGGCCGAGACGAGGAACGGGATCACGCGCACGTCATCCACCGAGGGAATCTACTCGGGCGGCGGACGTCGGGCTCGAGCTTCGATCTCGACCGGCACGGCTCGTACTTCAGATCTCGCCACTTTCCACCACGGTCCAGCGGAGGCAGTACCTACTGCCGCGTGCAGAGATCGACGACGCTTCTCGCCGGGAGGTGCAGGACTTCGGGGAGCCCGGACGAGAGTCGCTTGATGCGGTCGAGAAGGTCGTTGCGGACCTGATCCGGCAGCGAGGCGACGTCGCTCGACGTCGCGTAGAGATCGACGAGACGCGTGGACGGGATGTCGTGGGTCACCGGGAACTCACGGCGTTCGAACGGACCGAACCCATCCGCATCCGGTGGCGGATCTTGCCACGAACGATAGGCGGTCGCGATCTCGTTCGACGCGCGCGCCGCTTCGACGACCTCGTTGATCTCCCGGACACCGGGGATGGACAGTTGCTCCTCTTCGAGCGGCCAAGCCCAGAACAACGCGAGCGCGCCTCTGGGACGAAGGACCCGCTTGATCTCAGCGAACGCCGCCCGACGATCGAAATGATGGAACGCGTTCCCTACGACCACGGCGTCGACCGAGCTGTCGGTGAGCGGCATCCTCTCGGCGGTCCCGTCCACGACGCGGACCGCTGGCAGTCGCTCTTTCAGGAGCGCCCGCATGTTCGCCGCAGGTTCCACGGCGACCAGGGCAACACCCAGGTGTTCGAGCCCTCTGGACAACTGGCCGGTACCTGCGGCGAGATCGACCACCTTCGAACCGGGGCGGAGGGTCCCTCGTTCCGCAACCCAGGCCATCGCCTCAGGCGCGTAGCTCGGACGTAGCTCGTCGTAGTCGAGCGCGTTGACGACCTCGAAGCTGAAACGGGACGGCATCGCTTCGCATCGTAGGCACCGATAACCCCTGATGTCGGAAGACTCTCAGCCACTCCTGCCACCGCTGCCTCCCCGATCAGCTCCCAGAACGAGCGACGCTGCGGACCGCCCGGACGATCCCGTCGTACCCGGTGCACCGGCAGAGGTTGCCCGAGAGCGCGATACGCACGTCCTCCTCGGACGGGTTCGGGTTCGCGCGGAGCAGCGCGGTGGCGGAGATCAGCATCCCCGGCGTGCAGAACCCGCACTGCACGCCGCCGTGCTCGAGGAGCGCGCGTTGCAAGGGAGCGAGCTCGTCCCCGGCGGCGAGCCCTTCGACGGTCGTGACCTCTCGCCCGTCGGCCTGCAGGGCGAGGTAGCTGCACGAGTTCACGGGCTTGCCGTCCAAAAGCATCATGCAGGCCCCGCACTCGGAGTCGTCACATCCCTCTTTCGAGCCGGTGAGCCCCACCACGTCGCGGACGGCGTCGAGCAAGCTGCTGTGGGGATCGAGCGACACCGCGTACGCCGAACCGTTCACGGTCAGCGTGGCCGGGACGTTCATGTGTTCGCCCCTCGGGCGCCGCCGTAGGTCGCCGCGCTCGCCGGGATCGGGATGCGTTCCCCCCGGGCCCGCTCGATCGCGGTCGCGATCGCGCGACGCGCGATCACTTCGGCCATCGCCGCCCGGTACTCGGCGGATCCGCGAACGTCGGAGATCGGCGACGTGTCCGCGGCCAGGGCACGGGCCGCGACGGCGATCGCGTCCTCGCCTCCGTCGGAGCCGGTGAGCGCAGCTTCAGCGTCCGAGACGCGCTGGATCGTCGGCGCCAACGCGGTGATCGCGAGACGGCTGTGCGCGACGGTGTCCCCGTCCAGGCGCACCACCGCCGTCACACCCACGATCGCGATCTCCATCTGCCGCCGGTACTCGAGCCGGACGTACGCGGAACCGGTCCCGGGGGCCGCCGCGGGCAGATCGATCGCGAGGAGCAGCTCGTGCGGTTCGGCGGCGATCGCTCCAGGCCCGGTCCAGAGCTCGTCCAGAGGGAGCGAGCGCTCCCCTCGCGCCGACCGCAGCCGCGCGACGGCGCCGAAGCACAGCAGGGGCCCGCCGGTGTCCATCGCCGGCGAGGCGTTCATCACGTTGCCGCCGATCGTGCCGTGCGCGCGGGTGGCGTGGGAGCCCACGATCGCCGAGGCGTCGGCGAGGGCAGTGAACCGCTCGCGGATCGTCGCGCTCGCCACGATCTCTTCGTGCGTGAGCAGGGCGCCGACGCGCAGGCCGTCGTCGCCCTCGGTGATTCCATCGAGTGCGGCGATCCGGTCGATCGCGACGATGGCCTCGGGCAGCGGCGCCTTGCCCTGCCGGGCCCCGACCACGAGGTCGGTGCCGCCGGCGATCGGCCGCGCTCCCGACCCGAGGGCCTCGAGCGCGTCCTCCAGCGTGGCCGCCGACGTGAACGACCTCGTCACGACTCGACCTCGGCGGAGGCGGCCCAAACGCGCTCGGGCGTCATCGGGAGCTGCCGGACGCGGGTTCCGACGACCTTCGCGATCGCGTTCGCGATCGCGCCGGCGGTCGGGACCTGTGGGGGCTCGCCCACGCCCTTGGAGCCGCGCGGACCGGCGTTCTCCGTCGGGATCTCGACCCAGTCGACCTCGATCTCGGGAGCATCAGAGCAGGTGATGAGCTTGTAGTCGAGCAGGTGCGGGTTCCGCTGCCGGCCGTCGCCGTCGAACTGCGTACCCTCGGACAGCGCGAGGCCCACGCCCATCACGACGCCACCGGTCACCTGGCCGTCGGCACCCATCCTGTTGAGGATCATCCCGGAATCGTGCGCCGCAGCCACCTTGAGGACGCGAACTACGCCGGTCTCGCGGTCGACACTCACGTGAGCCGCCTGCGTGATCAACTGCGGGGCGGCGAACGTCTCGCTCCCGAGACGTCCGACGCAGCCGCCCGTGTCGCCCGTGGGAACCTCGGGGACATCGCCCGACCCCTTCCCGTGGATCGTGCCGGCGCCTGCGAGATCCGCGATCGAGACGGACCGGTCGGGCGACCCCTTCACGCGCACGTGGCCGTCGGCGAGCTCGAGGTCCTCGCGATCGGCCTCGAGCTCGGCGGCCGCCGCATCCAGGAGCTGGTCGCGCACGTCGGCCGCCGCGGCGAGGACCGCTCGTCCGGAATTGAACGTGGTCTGCGAACCGCACGAGCCCATGTCCCAGTTCGCCGCCGCGGTGTCTTGGTACAGCAGCGTGAAGTTCTCCGCGTCCATGCCGAGCTCCTCGGCGACGAACCTCGGCATCGCCATGACGGCTCCGCTGCCGTTCTCCTGGGCGCCGGTGACGATCGTGCCACTGCCGTCGCCGTTCAGGTGGATATAGGCGCCGGAAGGGGCCGGACCCGAGGGCCACCAGCCCACCGCGACGCCGATCGCCTCGTCATCCGGGAGCTCGCGACCGTAGCCGATCATCTCGACGGCCCGCTCGAGGGTCCGCTTCACGCCGATCTCATCGAAGATCTGGCGCGTCGGTCCCTCGGCGCCCTCCTCGATCAAGGTCCGTCGACGGAGCTCGACCGGGTCGATGCCGAGCTCCTGTGCCACCTCGTCCATGTGCTGTTCGAGGCCCCAGCACACCTGGGGGGCGGTGGGAGCCCGCACCGACCCGGACGGCTGTTGGTTCGAGTAGTTGAGGAACGACTCGATCGAGACCGTATCGATCACGTACGGACCGCATGCGTGCATGGCGGCCATCTGTCCGAGGAACCCGCCTTCGCCGCAGTACGCGCCCTTGTCCAGCACGAGCCGTGCTCTGCGCGCCACCAGTCGCCCGTCGCGCATCGCCCCCGTCTCGAACTCCATCACGATCCCCTCGCGGCGCTGGGCGATCGCACGGAACTCCTCCTCGCGGGAGAAGACCAGGCGCACCGGCCGACGCGCGGCGCGTGCGAGCGCCGCCACCTGTGCCTCGAAATGGAGATCGCACTTCGCCCCGAACCCGCCGCCGAGCAGCGGCACCACCACACGGACGTTCGCCTCGGGGATCTGCAGCGTCTGCGCCACGCCTGAACGGGCCGCGTAGGGCACCTGCGTCGAGGACCAGATCGTGACCTCGTCGCCGCGCCACTCGGCGAGCACGGCGCGCGGCTCGATCGGCACGCCCTGCGAGGCGTCGGACTCGTAACGGCTCTTCACGACAACGTCGGCCTGGGCCATCGCGACGTCGACGTCGCCCTTCACGATCGTGGAGTACGAGATCGTGTTCCCGTTCGCCACCATCTGCTCGTCGCGCTCGTAGGAAGCCCAGTCGGGATGGACCAGCGGAGCGTCGGGCTCCATCGCGGCGACGAAGTCCGTGAGCGCGGGGAGCGGCTCGTAGTCCACCTCGATCAGACGGGCCGCCTCGACCGCGGCGGTCTCGGTGAGGGCGGCCACTCCGGCGACGATCTCACCCTCGAAGCGCACCACATCCTTCGCGAACAGCGTGCGGTCCTGCACCAGCCCGCCGAACCGGACGTCGGGCAGGTCCTCTTGGGTGACCACCGCGACGACGCCGGGCAGCGCGCGGGCCTTCGAGGTATCGATGCCGAGGATCCTGGCGTGGGGGTGATCTGCGTAGCGGAACGCGGCATGCGCCATCCCCGCGGAGGCGAGGTCGGCCGTGTAGCGGCCCACCCCGGTGACCTTCTCCCTACCGTCCGGGCGGATGAACGTCTTCGTCGCTCCCGAGGTGTCGACCGCCATCCGCCTGCCCTCCGTTCCGGTGGCGGACATCATGGGTCCTCTCCGTCGCTCCGACAAACCGCCGGGTCAGGCTCGCACCGGTGTACCCGATCGGCGGTACTCTCGCGAAATGCGACCGCTTCGGTACTCCATAAACGTCACATTGGACGGGTGCTGCGATCATCGGGCGGGCCTGGTCGACGAAGACCTGCATCGTCACGCGGTCGAGAACCTCGAACAGGCCGATGCCCTTCTCTTCGGCCGGGTGACGTACGAGATGATGGAATCAGCGTGGCGGTCGCCGGCGGCGACGGGACCCAGACCTGATTGGATGGAGCCCTTCGCCCAGACGATCAACGCGGCGAAGAAGTACGTCGTGTCGAGCACCCTGGAACAGGTCGATTGGAACGCGGAACTCGTGCGCGGGGATCTGGGCAAGGCCGTTCAGCAACTCAAGCGGGAGTCGGGCAAGGGACTGTTCGTGGGAGGTGTGAAGCTCCCACTGGCGTTGACGGAGCTGGGGTTGATCGATGAGTACGAGTTCGTGGTGCATCCCAGGCTCGCGGGCCACGGGCCGACGTTGTTCGCGGGGCTATCGAAGCATGTCGACTTGAAGCTCGTGAGCCGACTGGAGTTCGGCTCGGGGGCAGTGGCGATGCGGTACGAGCCGAGAAGGTAGCCATCGGGCTTGCTAGCCCGAGCCGGCCGCATCATGGTGCAACTCGGCCAGGCGTTCCTAAGTACCGACCGATTGCCGGCTAGGCGCCCCCTTCCTCGAGGGTGACCTCGATCGGCGTGAAGTCGTTCCCGTCGACGTCGACGCCCAACTCCTCCAGGTTGCCGATGGCCTCGGTCACGATGTCGTTCGTGAACGCCTCGGCATCCGGCTCCTGCGTCAGCACGGTGGCGCCTTCGAGGTTCGGCGTCTCGAGGGCGATCTGGACCGTGCGATCCCACGCCGCCTGGTCGATGAAGCCGACGCCGTTCTCGGCCGGCCAGATCAGCTTGTTGGTCTCGTTCATCTGCCACAGTTGGTGGCTGTTACCGAGCGCCGAGCCCTCGGCGACGATGATGTCGCGGCACGACTCGGGGTTGTCGCGACAGTACGCCCATCCCTGGAGCGAGGCCGTCACGAAGCGAACCGCGATGTCGCGGTAGGCGTCGTCGCTCTCCAAGCGATCCCCGTCGGCCCAGATAGCGTCCTGCAACATCCCGACGCCCACCTCCTCGTAGGAGATGACCGAGAAGTCCTCCGGCTGGTACAGCTCGCCCGTGTCTGGGTTCACAGCCTCGAGCACCTGCGCGTACTCGTTGTAGGTCATCGCCTCGGCGGCGTCGATGTCGCCGGACAGCAGGCCGACCATGTCGAACTGCTGGGCAACCAACTCGACGTCGGTCGCTGGATCGAGACCCGCCTGCCCGAGTGCGGCGAAGACCTCGTACTCGTTGCCGAAGCCCCAGTTGCCGACGGTCTTGCCCGCGAAGTCGGCCGGCGTCGTGATGCCCGCGTCGGCGAACGACACCTGCAGCGTCCCGGAACGCTGGAAGACCTGCGCGATGTTCACGATGTTCGCGCCCGCCTCCCGCGTCGTGAGCGCCTTCGGCACCCAGGCGATCGCGAAGTCGGCCGCTCCGTCGGCCAACTGTTGCTGCGGCACGATGTCGACGCCGCCCTCCGAGATCGTCGACGTCCAGGCACTGGTCGGCGTAGAAGCCCTGATCCTGCGCCGCGAAGTAGCCGCCGAACTGCGCCTGGATGAACCATTGCAGCTGCAG
This sequence comes from uncultured Actinomycetota bacterium, assembly GCA_963778505.1. Classification (GTDB taxonomy): domain Bacteria; phylum Actinomycetota; class UBA4738; order UBA4738; family HRBIN12; genus JAJNBA01. Next base: position 821,137 of record CAVZUH010000002.1, read on the forward strand.
CGTGACCTCGTCGATCGATCCGCAGTCGGCGGGGTCCGCGGCACCGCCGTCGTCCCCCCCGCAGGCGGTCGCCACGAGTGCAAACACCGCCAGGCCGGCCGCGAAGTTCTTGAACCGCCTTCCCCTCATGCGCTGCCCCCTTCCCCCGGGTTGCCCCGTCGGTGCCTCTCCTCGCGTTCCGTCATCATGCCGTATCGCGTGCGTATCTGCCGACCCCGCCGGGCGTGCATACGCGCTCGAGGCCGACCGCGACGAGGTAGAACGCCAGCCCGAGCAGACAGGCGCCGAGGACGTACCCCCAGGCCGCGGCGTTGTTCGAGATCGCGATGTTGCTCGTGATCCGGCTGCCGAGGCCGTTCTGGGATCCGCCGAAGTACTCGGAGACGAACGCGGTGATCACCGAGGCCGGCGCGGCGATCTTCAACGCGGTGAACAGGTATGGAACGGCGTTCGGGACCCGCACCTTGCGCAGGATCGCCGCCTCGGACGCCGCGTACGAGCGCATGAGCTCGAGCTGGGTCGTCTGCACGTCGCGGAGTCCGCGAGCGACGTTGACGAGCACGATGAAGTACACGACGAGCGTGACCATCAATCGCCGAGGCACCTCGCTCGTCACCGAGAACATGTTGTTGAACACCGAGACCAGGACGAAGATCGGCACCGCGTTCAGGGCGATCGCCAGCGGCGTCACGAGGTCGTTCAGCAGCCGGAAGCGCGCAAGCAGGAAGCTCATCGCGATGCCGAGGGCTGCACCGACGAGGAGCCCGATCAACGCGTTTAGGCCGGACACCCGCGTCGCCTCCCAGATCAGGGTCGCGTTGGCGCGGAACTCCGCCCAGATCGCCGACGGGGCGGGGAGGAAGTACGGCTGGAAGTCGAACACGTTCACCGCCGCCTCCCACAACACGAGGAACGCGATCCCGAACACGACCGGCGGCCACACGCTCGCGACCACCGACCGGGAGGGTGTCCTCAACGGTCCTCGACCCCCAGTGCCGATTCGACCTCCAGCGTCGGGTCGGGCGCGTCCATGCCGCGCAGCGCCTCCCGCACCTCCGTGATCTTCCGGAAGAACACCTCCGCCTCCCGCGTGTCGACGTCACGCCGGTCGCCGAGGTGCACATCGATCATCTCGGTGATACGTCCCGGACGGGGCGACATCACGACGACCCGCGTGGACAGGTACACAGCCTCGGGGATCGAGTGGGTGACGAACACGACCGTCGTCGAGGTCTCCGAGCAGATCCGGAGCAGCTCGGCCTGCATGTGCTCGCGTGTCATCTCGTCGAGCGCGCCGAAGGGCTCGTCCATCAGCAGGAGCGGCGGGTGTGCCGCCAGCGCTCGTCCGATCGCGACGCGCTGCTGCATGCCGCCCGAGAGCTGCCACGGGAAGTGCTCGGCGAAGTCTCCGAGCTTCACGAGGTCGAGCATCTCCAGGGCGCGCTCGCGCCTCCTCGCCTTGTCCCAACCCTTGAGCTCCAGTGGGAGCTCGACGTTCTTGGCGACCGACCGCCAGTCGAACAGGCCCGCCTCCTGGAACGCCATCCCGTAGTCCTGGTCCAGACGAGCCTGGCGGGCCGGCTTGCCGTTGACGAGCACCTCGCCGGCCGTGGGTTCGGTCAGGTTGGCGATCAGGCGCAGCTGCGTCGACTTCCCGCAGCCGGACGGACCGATGAGCGAGACGAACTCGCCCGGCGCGATCCTCAGGTCGATGTCGACGAGCGCCTCGACGGCGTTCGGCCGGCCCGGGTTGAAGACCTTCGACAGGTTGCGGACCTCGACGGCGTTCACTCGGCCGCCTCCCGGGGCCGGTTGCGCATGAGCCGAAGGTCGGTCGCGGCTACGATGCCGACCATCAGCAGGCCGAGGGCCGCGGCCCCGAAGACCGCCGTGTAGACCTTCGCCGGGTCGCTCGTCGTCTGGCGGGCGTACTCGATGATCAACCGTCCGATCCCACCCGCGAGCCCGGTCGAGATCTCGGCCACCACGACGCCGATCACCGACGCGGTCGCCCCGAGCTTCAGGGCCGGGATCATGTACGGGACCGCAGCGGGGAAGCGCAGCTTGAACAGCGTCTGGCGCCACGAAGCCGCGTACGAGTCCATCAGCTCCAACGACGCGTGTGGCACCGAGGTCAGCCCCTTCAGGGTCCCGACAGCGATCGGGAAGAACGCGAGGAACGCGCCGATCACGGCCGCCGACAGCCACCGGGGCCACTCGAACCCGCCGATCGACAGCTTGCCCCCCCAGCTGACGACCAGCGGTGCGAGCGCGATGAGCGGGACGGTCTGCGAGATCACGAGGTAGGGCAGCAGTCCTCGCTCGACGACCTTGAACCGCGCCATGAGAACGGCGAGCCCGAGCCCGACCAGCGCGCCCATCGCGAACCCCACGAGGGCGAGCCGGAAGCTGAACCAGGCTCCGGACAGGACCACGAACAGGATCGGGACGTCGGACCCTCGCCGCTCGGGCTCGGCGTACCGCGAGAGCATCTCCCACACGTGCGGCATCGCCTGGTCGTTGGCCCTCGGCAGGATCGACCAGCCGAGCACCTCGCCCCCGTCCTGCGGGCCGACGAGCTTGTACAGCTCCCACAGAGCCGCGACGAGCACGAGCGCCAGCACGAACAGCCACGCGCGCCGTATTCGGGCATGCAGGTCCCCGGGCGTCGTTCCCATCACGTCTTCGCGAGCATCGTGTCTGCGAGAGCCGGGATGACCTTCTCGCCGTACGCCTGGAGGGTCTCGTCCTTGACGTCGTGCTGCAGATAGACGGCGAACTGATCCACGCCCAGGTGCGGCACCTCTAGCGGGACGAGGCTTCTTCCACAGTCCTCACAGAAACGGGCCATCAGCGCCCAAGTTTGCCAAAAGGATCATGTGCGCAGACGGAGCGATCTGCGCGGATCGCGACGGTCGCTGGTCCCGAGCACGATTCGCGTCGGTGGGCGTCCCCGACGAGATCATCGACCGCGGTCGAGCACTATGCCCGTGCTCGCTCCGACCCGGAGCGTGAGCCATGATTGCCGTTGATGTCGACGGCGAAGATGGCGTTGATCGCGGTGGCAGGAGTGGCCGCCGGACTGCTCTTCACCGTCATCGCCGTCGCTGGGGACGAGCTCGCCGTATTCGTAACGCTCGCGCTCTACGTGGGCGGCATCGCGCTCGTCACTCTCTTTCGCAAGGTCTCGCGCCGGTCCGCGGTCGAGCGGGAAGCGCGGCGCCTCGGCCTCTCCTTCTCGCGGCGGGACCCCTTCCGGGTACTCGACGCCGACTTCCACCCGTTCCTGCGGTTCGGCAAGCTGCCCGGCACGCAACACGTCGAGAACGTGGTCTGGGGAGTGCGCGACGGTCGCGAGGTGCGGGCGTTCGACTACCGGCGGCCCGGCGAGGACGAGATCCGCTACTCCTGCGCCATGGTTCGGATCCCGGACGGGTGGCCGTCGCTGTTGGTCCGTCGTCACGGTGCTCTCGACGTCGCCCGGAACGCAGCGGGTCTGCAGCGGATCGAGTTCGAGCTCGAAGAGTTCAACCGGCGCTTCGAGGTTCGTTCGGACGATCGCAGGCAGGCCTCGGCGGTGGTCGACCAGAGGATGATCGGCTGGCTGCTCGAGTCGGATCCGGCGCTCGGCTTCCAGCTCCAGGACGGCTGGCTGCTCGCGTGGATGCCGCAGCTGCCGCCCGATGAGCTTGAACGCACCCTCACCACAGTCGAAGGATTCCACGAACGGATCCCGCGAGCCGTCTGGTCGCTCTACGGTGACGGTTCACCGGCCAGGCCCGATCTCGGCTGATCCCATCCGCTGGAGCGGACCGAGATCACCGGACGAGCCGGATGAAAGCGCGCTGAGCTCGGCCTGCGCTCGAGCTCCGGGCCTCCCCGAGCAACGACGACATCACATGGTGCCCCCGGCAGTGTCCGGTTTCGGGAGATAGTTCCGGTCTGTCTCGCGACATCGTACCGACCTCATCACAGGGGGTTGGGCGATGTCATTGGCTCGGCTGGTGGTCACGGCGGTCAGGATCGAGGGACGGACGAAGGCCGAGGTATCCCGCGACTACGGCGTGTCGCCCCGGTGGATCTACGAGCTCTGCCGGCGCTTCGATAGTGAGGGTGAGGCGGGACTGGAGCCTCGGTCACGCCGTCCGCATCGGAGCCCGGGCCGCACCCCGGAGCCGATCGAGGATGAGATCGTGGAGCTCCGCAAGGAGCTCGCCGATCTCGGCGTGGATGCCGGAGCCCACACGATCGCGGTCCACCTGAGCCGGCGCCACGGCGAGGATGTGGTCCCGTCGGTCGCGACGATCTGGCGGATCTTGTCGCGCCGGGGGTTCGTCACCCCGCAGCCCCAGAAGCGACCCCGGAGCTCCTTCATCCGGTTCTGTGCCGAGATGCCGAACGAGCGATGGCAGGCTGATATCACCCACTGGAGGCTCGCCGGCGGCTCCGAGGTCGAGATCTTGAACGTGATCGACGATCACTCGAGGCTCCTGGTGGCCTCGGATGCTCGGGGGGTCTTCAAGGCCGCCGACGTCGTGGCGACGTTCCACGCGGGCGCCGCGACCTGCGGGTTCCCGGCTCAGCTGCTCACCGACAACGGGGCGGTGTTCACCGCGGTGCCCCGCAAGGGCAGGTGCGCGATCGAGGCCGAGACCGCCCGGCTCGGGATCCGCTCGGTCCACTCGAGCCCCTACCACCCGCAGACCTGCGGGAAGGTGGAGCGGTTCCACCAGACGCTCAAGAAGTGGCTGGCCAAGCAGCCGGCAGCGACGAGCGTGGCAGAGCTGCAGATCCAGCTCGATCGGTTCGCCGCGTACTACAACACCGTGAGGCCGCATCGCGCGATCGGACGGCGCACGCCTGCCGAAGCCTTCTCCGACCGACCCAAGGCGGTCCCGTCAGGTCCTCGGCTCGCGGTCCCCCCGCACTACCGGGTGCGACGCGACAAGGTTGACATCACCGGGGTGATCACGCTCCGCCACAACTCGCGGCTGCACCACATCGGCCTGGGACGCGGGCTCATCGGCACGCGGGTGCTCGCCCTCGTCGATGGCCTCCACGTGCGGGTCCTGACGGAGGAAGGAGAGGTGCTCCGAGACCTGATCCTCGATCCGACGCGGGACTACCAGCCCCACGGACGATCCTGAGGTGGAAGGATGTCGCGAGACATGTCGGCACGATGTCGCGAGACATCACATGGTGCCCCCGGCAGGAATCGAACCTGCGACACACGGTTTAGGAAACCGTTGCTCTATCCACTGAGCTACGAGGGCGAGGGTTGTAGAAAAGGTGGTCGAGAACCCCTTTCAACAGATCCGACACTCGGTCGAAACTGAGTCTACGGCGGGGGGAGCGCTGATTCCCGAAGCGCTATTCAGACATGCCCCGGCCCGTTATCGATCTGGGGCCTCGGCAGCCGAGGTTGTGGTTGAGACAAGACATTGAAGCCTGGGCGAAACGAACAGGCAGAAGCAAGTAGTCCGGGCCAGGAACCCGGGCAAGCGTGGTCGCATTGCTTTTCAGCCTCAGACGACGGCGGATGTATTTGGTTCGGCTGTTGGTGGCTTCGGGGACGGTCATGCACATGAGGGGATAGGAGATAGACCGCGGCGGAACGCCGCCCCCCTCCCGATAGTCAACGCCGCCCCCCCCGGAGGCCCCCGAAAAAGGCGAGAGCGAAATCGGGGTCACGAGGCGGCTGGACCTGGCCCCCCCGGAACGCCGCCCCCCTCCCAGGGGTCAAGGGCCGCCCCCTGGCGCTGAACCAGTTACGCCCAGTAACGACCTCCGGGGCAAGGTGCGCAACGTAACCCACCGGTGAAGCGAGGCCCTGCTAATCCGTCTGGGGAGCCAACCCGAAGTCGGAAACCTTGACTCGACCGAGGGCATCAAGCAGCGCGTTCGCCGGCTTGATGGCGCGATGGACGTAGCCGTCTGCCCACGGCGCCGCCGTGTGATGTCTGAATGAAGTCCAGCAGATCGGGGTTGATGACGTCGGCGTGGGTGGTGCACATGCCGTGCGGATAGCCTGGATAAACATTCAGCGTCCCATTCTTCAGCAGCTTGATCGACAGCTCGGCCGAGTCCGCGATCGGCACAACCTGATCATCGTCGCCGTGCATCACCAACGTGGGGACATCGATGGCTGTGAGGTCGTCGGTGAAATCGGTCTCGGAGAACGCTTTGATGCCCTCGTACTGAGCTTTGACACCGCCCATCATCCCTTGCCGCCACCAGTTCTGAGTAACGCCCTCCGACACAGTCGCCCCTGGGCGGTTGAACCCATAGAAGGGTCCGGCCGCGACGTCGCGATAGAACTGTGCCCGATTGAAGGCCGTGCCTTCACGGAAGCTGTTGAACACCTCGATCGGAAGGCCGCCGGGATTGGCTTCGGTCTTCAGCATCAGCGGCGGCACCGCGCCGATGAGCACCGCCTTTGCCACGCGACCCCCTCCGTGCTTGGCGACGTACCGGGCGACCTCCCCGCCTCCGGTCGAGTGGCCAACATGAACCGCATCGCGCAGATCGAGATGATCCACGACGGCCGCAGCGTCGGCCGCATAGGTGTCCATGTCGTGGCCGTTCGAGGTTTGGGTCGAGCGGCCGTGACCGCGACGATCATGAGCGACGACGCGGTACCCGCGCAAGACGAAGAACATCATCTGCGCGTCCCAGTCGTCGGAACTGAGCGGCCATCCGTGGTGGAACACGATCGGCTGACCGCTGCCCCAGTCCTTGAAATAGATCTCCGTGCCGTCCTGGGTGGTGATGAAGGGCATGTCTTGCCTCCTATGGGTGAGGTCGGCGTGCTGGTTCTCGGCTAGTCGGCTCTCGTCGCGCTATGGGTTCAGGAGCACCACCTCGCCGTGGGACTCACATCGTCAGCCACCGTATGGCTCGTCGATGGACCGGTTGCAGATGGGCTCGCAACGCCTGTCGCGGCACTGATGAGAGCCTCGAGTTTCCTGTCGAGTTGACGGGCGGCCGGCAGCAGCTGACCTTCGAAGCTCGTGGTGGTGACTTGGGCCTCCGTCATTTTCTACGAGCCTTTGTTCTCAGGGTTTTCGCGTCGAGCTGAGACGCGTAGCGCCGCTGCCCCGAGGAGCAGAAGGCCCATCCCGACCACGATCAGCCAGCCCACTTCGGACCCAGTGAACGCTGTGCCGCCCGGGCCCTGCGTGTTGGTCCCGGACCCGCCGAGGACGCTCGTCGAGGGGGTTACCGACGCCGTCGGCAAGACGCTCTCGGAGGGGCTCACCGACTCCGAGGGCGAAACGCTCTCACTTGGGCTCGGGCTCGGGCAGTCGATCCGGGTCGTGGTGCCCTCGTGGGAGAAGTAGACACCCTCGCCCGACAGGCCGAGTCGGATGCGGAAGAAGTGGGACTCTCCCAACGCCACCTCGTACGTCCGCTCGACCTGCTCACTGGGCGCCAGCCGGCCTTGATCGACGAGACGTCCGTCGATCCTGATGAGCCAGCCGAGTTCCACATCGTGAGTGTTGTGCGCTCGGAGGATCGTCGTCCCGTCCTCGCAGTCCCCGAGGATCACCTCGACCTCTTCGGTCGAACTCGGGTCAGCTAGCGCCGGGACGGCGAACGCGGACGCCAGGAACATCATCGGAACCAGCAGCAGCTTCTTCACATCGTCCTCCTCAGGTTTCGGGATGCACGCATCGCGAACGCCTCCTCGGGAGCCTGAGCCAGGCCCGTTTCAGCCGACTTCGTCTCTGGGTGGAGGTCGCCGTTTGAACGGGCGAATCCGCGAACAAGGATCTCGCCGCTGTGGTAGTCGATCGCGAAGACGTCGCCGGCACCGGAGACGACATAGACCACGCCGTCGTACACGATCGCCCGAGTCCCTCCGGAGTCCTCGCCGGTGTGACCCGGTATCAGGTGGATGCGCCAGACTCCTTTCATTCGACCGACCGCGACCGCCCCGACGAGCGCGAATCGGGCACTCCAACTGTTACGGGCTCTCATCGTGACTCCTCTTCCTCTTGGAGCTTTCGAACATCGATCCGATGGTGCCGTCCACGAGAGCGCTTCTGCATCGTGGGCCCCCCCGTATCCACTCCGTAATGTTTCGCGGCAGGCCACACGCTGAGACCGCCCCGGCGGGGCTGGAAGGCACGGGCGTAGAGTCCCCGGAGGGCCTGATCCGTCGACAGGCCCCGCGGGGGAGGGGAGCAGGTTTGGTGCCCCAGGAGCCGATCTCGGCTCGGGTCGACCTGCTCGAGCGCGACGCCGAGCTGGCGGCGCTCGAAGGACTGATCGGCGCCACCCAGGCCGGCGGTCATCTCCTCGCGCTCGAGGGGCCGCCCGGGATCGGCAAGACCGCCTTGATAGCGGAGATGAAGGCATCGGGTCAGGCGGCCGGGATGCAGGTCTTCGGCGCACGCGGCTCCGAGCTCGAGCACACCTTCTCCTACGGCGTGGTCCGGCAACTCTTCGAGCCGTTCCTCGCCTCGGTGCCCGCGGAGGAGCGAGCCGAGCTGCTCGGCGAGGCGGCAGGGCTCGCGGCGCCGCTGTTCGATCCCGCCGAGCTCGCGGCCTCCCCGGCCGCCGACTCGTCGTTGGCGACGCTGCACGGCCTCTACTGGCTGACGGCCAACGTCGCCGCCCGCGGCCGGCTGCTGCTCGCGATCGATGACCTGCACTGGTGCGACCTGCTGTCGTTGCGGTGGTTGGCCTACCTCCTGCCGCGCATGGAGGGGCTCGAGGCCTGGGTGGTCGTCGGTCTTCGGCCAGAGGAGCCGGGGGCCGACCCGAGCCTCGTGGGCCAGCTGCTCTCCGACCCGCTCGCCACGATCGTGCAGCCCGCACCCCTGAGCGCTGAAGCCACCGCCCGGCTCCTTCGCGAGGCCCTCTCACCCGATGCCGAGGACGCCTTCTGCGCCGCCTGCCACGAGGAGACGGGAGGCAATCCACTTCTGCTGCGGGAGCTCGTGCACGCGATCAGTGCCGAGGACCTGGCGCCGACTGAGGCGAACGTGTCCCGCCTGCACGAGCTCGAGGCGCGCGCCGGCTCGCGGATCGCCTCGATGCGCCTCGCCCGCCTCCCTCACGAGGCGACGAGGCTCGCGCAGGCGGTCGCGATCCTGGGCGAGGACGCCGATCCCCGACAGGCGGCCGCGCTCGCCGACCTGGAGGAGGAGGCCGCCTCCGAGGCGGCGCTCGCGCTCGCCCGGGTCGACGTCCTGCGCCCGCAGCCGCCGCTCGGGTTCGTGCATCCGCTGATCCGGGCGGCCGTCTACGAGGCGCTCACCCCCGCCGAGCGCGACAGCGGACACGCACGGGCGGCCCGGCTGCTCGAGGCCGCCGGGGCAGAGCCCGAACGGGTGGCGGCGCACCTGCTCCTCGCACCCCGCTCAGGCGATCCGTGCGTCGTCGCGGTGCTGCGCGAGGCCGGACGCCGGGCGGGCGCTCGCGGTGCCGCGGAGAGCGCCGTCGCCTACCTTCGCCGCGCGCTCGCCGAGCCGCCTCCGGCCGCCGAGCGCGCCGAGCTGCTGCTCGAGCTCGGCTCCGCCGAGGCGCTCGTCAGCGGCGACGCCGCGGTCGAGCACCTGCGGGAGGCGCACGCGCTGCTCAGCGACCCCGTCGCTAGAGCCGAGGCCGCGCTCCTGCTCGGCCACCAGCTCGTCTGGCGCGGCGACGAGGCGGACGCCGTCCTCACGCAGGCGCAGGATGAGCTCGGCGGGATCGACGCCGAGCTCGAACGCCTCCTCGAGGCTGCGCTGATCATGAACGCCTTAAGCGAGGCGTCGCTCTACCCCAAGGCCGTCGAGCGGCTGGAGCGCCTCCGCGGCCGGCTCGGGGACACGACCGTCGGCGAGAAGACGCTGCTCGCGGCGCTCACCTACCACGACGCGCTGGCAGGCGCCCCGGCCGGCCTGGTCGTCCCCTTCGCCCGTCGTGCGCTAGCTGAAGGAACGCTGATCAGGGAGGCGCCGGCCGCGACCTTTGTCCTCGCCGCCTCCGTGCTTGCGTGGGCGGACCTCGACGAAGCCGTGGTCGCCTACGACGACGCACTCGCCCAGGCCCACCGGCGCGGTTCGATCCACACCTTCGCCGTGGCCAAGATCTTTCGCGCGCAGGCCTTCGTGTGGAGAGGCGAGCTGGCCGAGGCGGAAGCCGATTGCCGCGAGGCGTTCGCCGCCACCGAGACGTGGGGGACGTCGTGGCTCCTCGCGGCGCTCCTGGCTCCCTTCCTCGCCGACGCGCTGATGGAGCAGGGCAAGCTCGAGGAGGCCGCGGCCGCGCTGGCCCGCGTCGAGTCCTTCCCCGACACGAGCCAATTCTTCCTTCTCCCCGAGAGCCGCGCGCGCTATCGCCTGCTGCGCGGCGATCTGGCGGGAGGCGTCGAGGAGCTGTTCGTGGCCGGTCGTCACTTCCAGGCCGTCGGAGGCAACAATCCCGCCTTCCTGGCCTGGCGCTCGCAGGCCGCGCTCGCGCTGTTGCAGCTGGGCGAGCAGGACGAGGCCCGCCGGCTGGCGGCAGAGGAGCTCGAGCTCGCGCGCACCTGGGGAGCGCCGCGGGCGCTCGGCGCGGCGCTGCGCGCGGCGGGACTGGTCAAGGGGGGCAAGGAAGGGCTCACGCTGCTCGAGGACGCGGTCGAGGTGCTCGCCGCATCGCCCGCGCGGCTCGAGCACGCCAAGGCGCGCACCGAGCTGGGGGCGGCGCTTCGCCGCGCCAACGATCGCGCGGAGGCGCGGGAGCAGTTGCGGCGGGGGCTCGAGCTGGCGACGGTCTGCGGCGCCGCGCCGCTCGCCGCTCGCGCCGAGACCGAGCTCCTCGCCACCGGCGCGCGACCCCGACGGATCTCGCTCACCGGCGTCGCGTCGCTCACCCCGAGCGAGCGGCGCGTCGCCGAGCTGGCGGCTGAAGGCCCCACCAACCGCGAGATCGCCCAAGCCCTCTTCGTCACCCCGAGGACGGTCGAGGTCCACCTGACGAGCAGCTACCGCAAGCTCGGGATCAGCTCCCGCTCGCAGCTGACGGCGGCGCTCGGCGAACCGACCCACTAGCTCCTCTTCACTCGGCCGCCCCCCGGACCCTCGTTTTCGAGGTAACGGGGCCAAACCCTAAGTAGCGGTTTGGGGGGAACTCGCGATGCCGCGCTTCATCTGCTCAGCGATAGTGGATCAAGAACCGACCTGTCCGCATCGTTGGGATCAAGAGGAGAGTTCGGATGCGAAGAGTTGACCCGATGGCCGGCTTCGACGAGAGAATCGAGATCGACTTAAGAGAGGAGCCACCATGGCAGCCGGAGCGGTAACCGCGGGTAGGCGCACACGCGTGCTCGCGGACGGCAACGAGATCCCTCTTCTCGGACTCGGCGTCTGGCAGATGCGGAACGGGCCTGAGACCGAGAACGCGGTTCGCTGGGCGCTCGAGCTCGGCTACCGCCACGTCGACACCGCGCAGCTCTACCGCAACGAGGAGAGCGTCGGCCGTGCGCTGCGCGACAGCGGTGTGCCGCGCGAGGAGGTCTTCATCACGACCAAGTTCCTTCCCGGGCGCCGGGACCCGGAGGACGAGGCGAAGCGGAGCCTGGAACGGCTGGGCCTCGACCAGGTTGACCTCTACCTCGTCCACTGGCCGCAGGGCGGCCCGACCCGCGTGTGGCCCGGGATGGAGCGTGCGCATGAACGCGGCTATGCGCGCTCGATCGGCGTCTCGAACTACGGCGTGAGCGAGCTCGACGAGCTGCGGTCGGTCGCCCAGATCCAGCCGGTCGTGAATCAGGTCCAGTTCAGCCCGTTCGAGTACCGGCGGAGGCTGCTCGAGGTTTGCGAGGAGCGCAACGTGGCGCTCGAGGCCTACAGCCCGCTCGGCACCGGCCGGCATCTCTCGGACGAGCGAGTGCGCCAGATCGCCGGGCGCGTGGGCCGCACGCCGGCTCAGGTGCTTCTCCGCTGGTCCGTACAGCGAGATCTCGTCGTCATCCCGAAGTCGACGCACCGCGACCGGATCGAGGAGAACGCCCAGATCTTCGACTTCACGCTCTCCGACGAGGACATGGCTGCGCTCGACGCGCTCGACAAGACCGGGGGCACCGAGAGCGGTTGACCTTGCGCGGCGGCAATGCGGCCAGGACAGGCCGGCTAGGTCTCGAACTCCGAAGCGAAGAGGTGTAGCGGGCCAAAACGCTACGGAGCGGGTAGGGGGAACCCACGATGCGGCTCGTCGAATGCTCAGCGACAGTGGGGGAGCGAGGGATCTTGACGATGGGGAGCTCGCCACGCAAAGGCCAGCTCCCTCGAGAAGTAGTGAATAGGAGAGACCAGTGAATACGTTCTGGGAGACGTCCCTTCTGATCCTGATCACGGTGCCGCTTGCGTTGACCTGGGGCTTCGCCCTGTTCGACATCTTCCGCCGCGACGACATGGCCGGCTTCGCGAAGGTGCTGTGGGTGGTGGCGATCTTCGTGGTCCCGTTCATCGGCACGCTCGTCTACGTGTTGCTTCGTCCAAGTGGAGCGACGGAGGAAGAGCGAGTCGCGATCGACCGAGCTAGCCGAGAGTTCGTGCAGCACTATGCGCCTGATGACCATGCGAGCCAGCTCAAGGTCCTCGCGGACCTTCACGATCGTGGCAAGCTGACCGATGACGAGTTTGACGCCGAGAAGGCGCGCCTCGCCGGCCAACCCCAGCCCGCACGCGTCGCCAGCTAGATCGGGTTCCCGCGAACATCGTTGACACTTGAGGGTCCTGCCCTTCGGTTCGAGGTGTCGAAGCCCCCAGACCTGAAGGGAGGGCCCTCATCGAACAGCGTGGCAGCGCTCGGCTCTCGGTTCACTCACGCCTCACGATCGCGATCGGGGGGACGGAACAGGGTGGAGGATGTCCGCCGCCGCGATGGCCGCGAACCCAAGTCGGCAGACCGCGTCGAGGGGCGTCGCCTTCTTCTTTTGCGCTCGGCTCTATGGCCTAGCGGTGCGTGACGAAACACTGCGGGTCGCATCCGGGGGCGTCCACGGTGCGAACCGATTCCCCGCTCGAGCACGATGGGCCCATGTTCAGGCATCGAGGCCGTTTCGGAGGTGGGAGCAAGTGTTGACCGCTGCCAATCACTTCGGACATCGGGAGAATTCTGGGATCGTCGTCGACCTGTTCTGGAGTCGCGGGGACCTCTTCGAATTCCGCGTCGGGGTCAAGGACCAGCGCGACGGCAATCGCTTCATCCTCTACCCGTCATCGGGGAGAGAAGCGATCCAGGACTTCTACCATCCCTTCTCGGCTGCGACGGCGTCACGGTCGATCCGATGACGAAGCCGGCGATGTGGAACCGTCTTCGTTCGCGCGATCGACGTCAGCGTGTCGCGATGGGTCGCGCCTTCATCCGAGAGGCGCGCGCGTTCCTCTTCGACGAGCCTTTGTCCAACCTCGACGCCAAACTCCGCGTGCAGGTGCGTACCGAGATCTCTCGGCTCCAGGAGCGGCTCGGCGTCACCACCGTCTACGTCACTCACGACCAAGTCGAGGCGATCACCCTCGGCGACCGGGTCGCGATCCTGCGCCGTGGCACGCTCCAACAGGTCGGGGCGCCCCGCGAGCTGTATCGGAGCCCCGCCAACCTGTTCGTTGCCGGGTTCATGGGGTCGCCTCCCATGAACCTCCTTCCCGCCGAGGTCGATCCCGACCGCCTGCGCCTGCCGTTCGGCGACATCTCCCTCGGTGCGATCCGCCTTCCGGCGAGTCTCGCCGAGAAGGACCTGATCATCGCGGGGATCCGCCCGGAGCACCTCACCGACGTCAGGTCGCTCGACGACGAACAGCGCGGCCGCGGCGTGACGTTCAAGGCGCACGTCGACGTGCTCGAGTGGCTTGGCGACGAGCAGGTGGCGTACTTGCCGTTCGAGGCACCGGAACGGATCCACCGCCAGCTCACCGAGCTCCAGCAGGAACTCGACTCGGAGTCGGACCGAACCGAGCTGATCGTCAAGCTCGACGCCGCCTCCGAGGTCCGCGAGGGCGACGAGATCCAGCTCTGGTTCGACCCTCGCAACCTCCACCTCTTCGACCCGGTCACCACTGAGAACGTCAGTCTCGAGGCAGATCGCGTGGCATGACCCTTCCGCCGGTCCCCGCGAGTCTGGAACGGGTCGCAAGCTGGTCGTGGCGGCTGCTCGTGAGCGCCATTGCCCTTGTCGCCTTACTCTCGGTGCTCTGGTACGTGCGCGTCATCGTCCTGCCGGTCATGCTCGCGCTGACGATCGCCCCGGCACTGTCGCCCGTTGACTGGTTCCTCCGAAGCAGGCTTCGCCTCGGGCGTTCGGCCGCTGCCATCGCCCTCCTCGTCGGACTCGCGATCGTTGCCGGGCTGATCGCGATCGTGACGACCTCGGTCGTCGGGCAGTACGATCGCCTCGTCTCCTTGGTCACCCGGGCGGTGGACGACATCGTGGAGGGGCTTGAGGGCGAACCCTTCAACCTCTCCCTGGACCGGGCCGAGGATCTTCAGTCGTCCTTCGCTGATTCCTTGTCCGAAGCCTCGGGCTATCTCGTCTCGGGCGTTATGGCGGGCGTTGGGCTGCTCGGCGGTCTGGTGCTTGCCATCGCCATCCTCTACTTCGTCATTCGTGACGGCACAGCGTTCTGGGACTGGATCCTGCGGCGCTTCCAGCCGGAGACGCGGCCCGTGATCGACCGGGCGGGGGAGCAGGCGTGGGCTGTGCTGGGCGGCTTCTTCAGGGGAACGGCGCTCATCGCGGCGATCGACGCTGCGCTGATCGGGATCGGACTCTGGCTGCTAGGCGTGCCGCTCGCGTTCGCCCTCGCCGTGCTCGTCTTCCTGGGCGCGTTCGTGCCCTTCGTCGGCGCGTTCGTCACCGGCCTTTTGGCCGTGCTGGTCGCCTTCGCGGACGGGGGCTGGGAGATCGGGCTCACGGCTTTGGCGATCGTGCTGGCTGTGCAGCTCATCGAGGGAAACCTCCTCCAGCCGATCATCCAGAGTCGCACGGTCGATCTTCACCCCGCCGTGATCCTGCTCGCGGTCGCCGCCGGTGCGTCGCTCTTCGGCATCGTCGGGGCCTATCTCGCGGTGCCTCTGACGGCGGTGGTCTTCACCGTCGTCTCGTCGATCGGGTCAGACTCGGGCGGGAACGAAGCAACCGAACCGAGAGTGGGACGTGACCCTTCGCCGGCCTTGAACCCGCGCGAGCGCCACGACCTCAGCGGAGTGATGCAGGTG
This sequence comes from uncultured Actinomycetota bacterium, assembly GCA_963778505.1. Taxonomy (GTDB): domain Bacteria; phylum Actinomycetota; class UBA4738; order UBA4738; family HRBIN12; genus JAJNBA01. The sequence goes on from CAVZUH010000002.1 coordinate 836,329, forward strand.
GTGGAGCGCGACGAGTAGTAGCAGCGATCCGAACGGTCGGCCGTCGCCGTTCTCAGGACGGACCGCGTGGGCGAGGAGCACGGAGACGCCGCTACGGGCCTTCCTGCGCACCGAGACGGGCGGCGCGATGGTCTTGCTTGCCGCGACGATCGCTGCGCTCGTGTGGGTGAACGTCGACGCATCGTCCTACGACTCGCTCTGGGACACGGTGCTCTCGATCGCCGTCGGGGGCAGCGGTGTCGAGCTGGATCTGCGCGGCTGGGTGAACGGCGGGCTGATGACCTTCTTCTTCTTCGTCGTCGGGCTCGAGGCGCGGCGGGAGTTCGATCTGGGCGAGCTGCGTGAGCGGCGACGCTTCGCACTGCCGCTGCTGGCAGGGATCGGTGGGATGGCGGCGGCGGTCGCCATCTACATCGCCTTCAACGTCGGCCGTGCGTCCGCGCACGGCTGGGGGGTCGCGATGTCGACCGACACCGCCTTCGCGCTCGGACTGCTCGCGCTCGTCGGGCCGCGCTTCCCCGATCGGTTGCGGGCGTTCATGCTCACGGTCGTCGTCGTCGACGACATCATCGCGCTCGTCGTCATCGCGACCGTCTATACGGAGGATGTCACGCTGTCGGCGATCCTTACGGCCGGAGCCTTGTTCGGCGCCGTCATCGTCGCGCGTGCGCTCGGCATCCGCTGGTGGGTCCTCTACGTAACGCTCGGCGCAGCGATCTGGGTAGCCCTGCTGAAGTCGGGGGTCGAGCCGATCATCGTTGGCCTTGCGATGGGCCTGCTGGTCTATGCGTATCCGGCGGCGCGGTCGGAGCTCGAGCGCGCCACGGAGCGATTCCGGCTGTTCCGCGAGCAGCCGACTCCTGAGCTCGCGCGCTCCGCTGGCGAAGGTCTCAGGTCCGCGGTCTCGCCGAACGAACGGTTGTTGCAGCTCTTCCACCCCTGGACGAGCTACGTGATCGTGCCGCTGTTCGCATTCGCCAACGCCGGCATCGCGCTCGACGGGGGCTTCCTGAGGCGAGGTTTCTTTTCGCCGATCACGCTCGGGATCCTGTTCGGCTATGTCGTCGGCAAACCTGTGGGGATCCTGGGCATGTCGTGGTTGGTCACGCGGCTGAGCCGCGGGCGGCTGCGACCGCCGGTTGGCTGGGCAGCCGTCGCCGGCGGCGGCACGATCGCGGGGATCGGCTTCACGGTCTCGCTGTTGGTCGCGACGCTCGCCTTCGATGGGCCGCAGCTCGAAGAGGCGAAGCTCGGCATCCTCAGCGCGGCGCTCGCCGCCTCGGTGGTCACCTGGCTGCTGTTCCGCGGCACCGGGCTCCTCCCTCGGCGCCTCCGGACGCGTGCTCTGCTGGGGACCGCCGAGCCGCTCGTCGACCTGTACATCGAGGTCGATCCGGAGCGCGACCACGTGCGCGGGCCGATCGAAGCACCGGTCACGATCGTCGAGTACGGCGACTTCGAGTGCCCGTATTGCGGACAGGCGGAGCCGGTCGTCCGCGAGCTCCTCGCCGATTTCGGCGACGTCGCATACGTCTGGCGACACCTGCCGCTGAACGACGTCCACCCGCGGGCACAGCTGGCCGCCGAGGCTGCCGAGGCCGCCTCCGACCAGGGCTCGTTCTGGGAGATGCACGACCTCCTTCTCACTCACCAGGACGCGCTCGGCCCGGATGATTTGAGCGGCTACGCCGAGCAGCTCGGCCTCGACGACGAACGATTCATGGACGCCCTCCGCGAGCGCCGCGGTGCCGCCCGCGTGGCCGAGGATGTGGACGGTGCCGACCTCAGCACGGTCTCGGGGACGCCCACCTTCTTCATCAACGGGCAACGCCATTACGGTGCCTACGACATCGCCACGCTCTCGGCCGCCGTGCGCGCGGCCCGCGCACGGGCAGCGCTGGCGACCACCCGGACCGGCTGAGCACCGATCCAACGTGAACCTGGTTTCCGGCCATCACAGCGACCCACGCCATCCTCCTCGATGAGCCGGGGGTGATCAAAACACTGCGGGTCGGATACGGGGACCCCCACGATGCGGAGCCGGCCATGGCCGAGCACCATCAGATCCAACGGCAACACAAATGCGGGCATCCTGGGTACCGTGGCGCCGATGATCGATTATCCGATCGACACGTTCGACAGGGTCATCGCAATCAATCTGCGCAGCGTGTTCCTTGGCCTGCGTTGCGTGCTGCCGGTCATGGTCGAGCAACGCGCCGGATCGATCATCAACACTGGCTCGATGGGTTCGGCCGGCGGGTACAGGGGAGCAGCGCCTATAACGCAGCCAAACATGGCGTGATCGGCCTCACCAAGACGGCCGCGGTCGAGGTGGGGCCGACCGGCGTGCGCGTGAACGCCGTGCTGCCGGGCAATATCCGGACCAAGATGACCAAGATGATGGCCGGTTCCGACGCCCGCGTCGACGATGCAGAGGCCGAGCGGCTCGCCGCCCGGCTGGCTCCGCAGGGGAGGATGGGCACGCCGGAGGAGATCGCCGACCCCGTGTGCTTCCTCGCGTCGGATTCTGCCGCGCATATCACCGGCGTCGAGCTGCCGGTCGATGGCGGCGTTCTCGCCTCGACGTATGGGACGGCGTATGGGGCGGCTCTCTCGTCCTGAAGAGTGATTGTCTTGGTCGACGCGGTGAAGCCGAGCAGCGTTGGCGTGGCCGGCCAGGCCTTGGCCGTCGGGCGCTGACGCTTGGGAACCGGATCCTCGTGTCGCCGATGACGCGCTCGCCGGGCGCGTCGCCGCCGGCGTGGGACTGATCACACAAGCGTCTTCCTCACTCCGGGAGCGGTCGACGCCCGCCTGACGAGGTGCTACGGCAAGCTTCGGGAACCGCTCTCGCTCGCAGCTCGCGCGTGCGCTTGGCGTTAGCGATCGGGGTTTTCGCTTCTCCTCGGCTGCCGGCTCGGTTAGCGGTGTGGCGACGAAACATTGCGGGTCGGATGCGGGGACGCCCACGATGCGAGTCCTGTCTCGCCTCGGAAGAATCGGTGGAGATGCAAGACAACGAAGGAGGTGAAGTTCGATGAACCCGTGGACGAGAACACAAGACTACGGCACGCTGATCGCAGGCACCTACGTGGCGCTGTCGCCGATCTGGACCAGCACGACTGGTGAAAGCAGCGCTCTGTGGACCCTGATCGTGCTCGGCCTGCTGCTCGGCGTCACTGCACTCGTCTCGCTCGCCAGGCCGGATGTCCGCGCAACGGAGTCGCTCACGGTTCTGTTCGGGGCCCTGCTCTTCATCGCGCCGTGGCTATTCGGCTACACGGCACTTGAAGGCGCCTCGTGGACGTCGTGGGTTGTGGGTGTTATCGCAGCGGCGCTCGGCGGGAGTGTGCTGGCAGCCAGCAACCGCGCCCAGCAGGCGATCCAGCACTAACCCTCTGCTCGAACGGGACCGGCCGAGTGGGCCGGTCCCGTTCGGCCCCCTTCCGAAAGACCTCATGCTCGGCCCGGCTGAGGCGACGTGAGCGGCGACGCCGAGCCCGCGCCCTTGGCGAACCGACCGGCGCTTGGCTGCTCCACCTGGGCCGCTGCGCTCCCCTATCGGTGGGCGGCGAAACACTACGGGTCGCATTCGGGGACGCCCACGATGCCAAGCCGCTTATCGCCGAGCACCATCGGACTCATGCCCAGGATCGAAGGAGGAGTCACGATGGAAGCCCGAGGAGCCACGACGGATCTCTGGAGGGGTTGGAGCACCCGCGTTGTGCTATTGAGCGCCTTGATCGCCGTAGCGATTGTCGCCGGGGCGTGCAACGGTGGCTCGAGCGGCGAGAGTGCCGTCGGCTCCCCTGCGCCGGGCGAGGAACCGGAGGGGGAAGCAGCCGACACCTTCACGGTCCGATGACCACCACAGACCCCGTCCGTCGTCCGGTAGCCCTCCGAACCTCATCACCGCCGAAAGGCGACGGGTCGGGTTCACCGGAAGGAAGGTCTTCCGCTATCCAGGCCATGCTGCTCGCCCTCGCGGTCGTGGCAACCATGCCAGGGGTGTGGTTGAGGCTGTCGGACGGGGACGCCTCGCCCGTCGTGGCCGCGGTCGTGTTCGGGGTCGCGATCGTGGGGGCCGCGTTCCTGGTGTCGTGGGCCGCGGAGGTCGCTCAGCTCGGGATCTCCGCGGGGCTCGCAATCGCCATCCTGGCCTTGATCGCGGTGCTGCCCGAGTACGCCGTCGACGTGGTCTTCGCGTGGCAGGGCGGCGAGGCCTTCCAACAGTATGGGGCCACGTGCCTTCCGCCCGGAGCGACTGCGGAGTCGCCGTGCTCGCTCGCACTCGCCAACATGACCGGCGCCAACCGCCTCCTGATCGGGATCGGGTGGTCCATGGTGGTGTTCGTCGCGTGGTTCAGGTGGCGACGGCGCGGCCAGCCTCATGACGGGGTCAAGCTCCCGCGCACGAAGTCGGTCGAGCTCGCCTACCTCGCGATCGCCTGCATGTACGCGCTCACGCTGCCCCTCAAGGGGTCCGTGACGTTACTGGACGCGCTCGTGCTCGTGGGTATCTTCGTCGCCTACGTCGTCAGGATCGCGAAGGCTCCCAGCGAGACGCCGGACCTCGTCGGCCCAGCTGCCTGGATCGGGACGTTCCCGAGGGCCCGCCGGCGCCTGGTGGTGGCCGCGCTCTTCGTCGGTGCCGCGGCCGTCATCGTCCTCGTGGCCGAGCCCTTCGCCGAGGCGCTGGTCGCCGCCGGACAGGCTCTCGGGGTCAGCGAGTTCCTGTTGGTGCAATGGGTCGCCCCGCTCGCCTCGGAGGCCCCGGAGCTGCTCATCGCGATCCTGTATGCGTGGCGGCTCCGCACGAGCGAGGCGCTCGGTACCCTGCTCTCTTCAAAGATCAACCAGTGGACCCTGCTCGTGGGGACCCTGCCCATCGTCTTCTCGGTGGCGGCCGGCACGACCAGAGGCCTGCCGGTCGACACAGCCCAGCGCCAGGAGCTGCTGCTGACCGCCGCGCAGTCCGTGTTCGCGCTGGCGCTCCTGGTCAACTTGGAGCTCACGGTGCGCGAAGCGGGGCTGCTGTTCGGGCTGTTCTTCGCTCAGTTCGCGCTCGGCGCCGTTGTCCCGGACTCCGCCCATGGGCTGGAACTCGTCCTCGTCTCCATCGTCTACTTCGTGCTGGCTGCCTACTACTTCCTTCGCGAGCGAGGGATGCTGCCCGCCCTGGTCCGGGCCGGCGTAAAGGTTCCCTACGAGGAGCTCTCGTCACCGATCCGAGGAGGCGACTCGCGGTGAGGTGCGAATCATGATCGGCCACATGAAGCGCCGCCCAGGGCTTCGCCGTTTCACCGGCTCGGGTGAGCCAGAGGATCCTGATCTGATCGAGACGAGTATCGCGTCGAACAACTCTCGCCGGAGGCTCGTGTAGCTCGTAGCTCGCGGGCGCGCTCTCCGAACCGGTCCGCGCCTAGCTCCTCCTCGCCCCCGCACGCTCGCCTAGCGGTGGGGCAGCCAAACACTGCGGTTTGGACCCGGGGGCGTCCACGATGCGACGCCCGGCTCGCTCGTGCACGATCGCAATCATGTTCATCAGTTCGCGCCGACGAGCCCGACGAGGAGGCGAACGGCGATGGAGCGGATCAGGATCGAGCGGCCACGGACGACACCGCTCGCGGCAGCAGCTGAACGACGCGAGCCAGACGCATGGAGCCTGGAAGAGGTCCTGGCGGCCCTCGCCAAGGCGAAGAAGGCGAAACGATGACCAGGTTCAACTCTCGGTGGTTCGTCGAGTGAGGAGTCTCATGGCTTCCGTGGCACCGCCCACCAACTCATCCACCTCTCCGTTCCTTACCGCGGTGGGCCGGATACGGGCTGGAGCCTTGCCTGACGCTGAGGCGACCGAACTCTACGACTCCCTCAGCGACAAGGAGCGGCTCGGCCTGCTCGACGGCGATCTCACTTTCGGTGAGGGGTTCAGGAGCATGATCCGAACGGGATACAACTACACGCCCTATGTCGCCGGCGCCGTTGACCGCGTGGGGATCCCGGGCATCAGATTTACGGATGGGCCACGTGGGATCGTGATGGGTGCATCGACCGCGTTTCCCGTTGCAGTTGCGCGCGCCGCGACTTTCGATCTCGACCTGGAAGAGGAGATCGGCCTGGCGATAGGACGTGAAGGCCGCGCACAAGGAGCGAATCTCTTCGGTGGGGTCTGTATCAATCTCCTTCGCCATCCAGGCTGGGGTCGCGCCCAGGAATCGTACGGTGAAGATCCGATACTCCTCGGTGAAATGGGCGCCGCTCTCACTCGCGGCGTGCGGAAGCATCTCATTGCCTGTGTGAAACACTTCGCCCTCAACTCGATGGAGAACGCACGGTTCCGCGTCGACGTGACTGTCAACGAGCAAGACCTGCACGAGGTGTACTTGCCTCACTTCAAGCGTGTCCTGGAGCAAGGTGCAGAATGTGTGATGAGCGCCTACAACTCCGTTAACGGGCAGTGGGTCGGCGACAACTCTGTGCTACTCAATGACATTCTGCGCAATGAGTGGAACTTCGACGGATTCGTCATGTCGGACTTCATTTGGGGACACCGTGACCCGATTGGTTCCGTCGCCGCGGGACTTGACCTCGAGATGCCATTCCGGCAACAACGAGCGCGAGCGCTCCCCGCGGCACTTGCTGATGGTCGGCTCGACCCGTCTGCTCTCAGGGTGGCGGGTGAGCGGCTGTTGCGCACGCAGCTCCTGTGGGCTTCGACACACTCTGACGTAGCACCTCCGATGTCAGTGGTCGTATCGGCGGAGCACGTCGCACTGGCACGCCGAGCGGCCGCGCAGAGCACGGTTCTACTCCAGAACACCCCATTCGACGAACAGCCTCGTAGTGCCCTCCCGTTCGATCAGTCGGTGAAATCGGTTGCTGTTGTCGGTGCGCTGGCGACTGAACCCAACCTGGGTGACGCCGGCAGTTCGAGAGTTCGTGCTCCATATTCCGTCTCGATTGTCGAGGGATTGCGACTTCGTCCGACGGTCGAGGTCCGACACGAGGAGACGAGCCGCGACGAGATGGTTCGTCTAGCGCGCGGGAGCGACGCAGCCGTGGTTGTAGTGGGCATGGGTGCGATGGATGAGGGCGAGTCGATGCTTGCGACAGACAAGGACGCGGCCAAGCTCGTCTCTGGGCTGGCAGGTAAAGCATTCACGTTGATGGGGAGGATTTCCGCACGATTCAGCGCCGCACCGGGCGGTGATCGCCGTGATCTCCGCCTCAAGCCGAACGATGTAGAACTCGTTAGAGCGATCGCCGCGGTGAACCCCCGCACAGTGGTCGTGGTCATCGCCGGAAGCGCGATCACCCTTGAGGAGATCCGCAACGAGGTGCCTGCGATCCTGTATGCCTGGTACCCAGGTATCGAAGGAGGGAATGCAGTCGCTGATGTGCTCTTCGGCGACGCTGAGCCGGAGGGACGCCTACCGTTCGTCATCCCGACATCAGCCGACCACCTCCCTCATTGGGACCCCGATGCGAGCATGGAAACGTATGGACGCTGGTGGGGATACCGCATGCTCGACCGCGACGAACACAAGCCCGCTTTCCCGTTCGGGTTCGGGCTCGGCTATGGCAGCCACTCAGTGGACGTTGTGAGCGTGGCAGTGGAAAGCAACGCGATTCTTGTCAAGACGATGGTCACCAATGACGGGTTGGTGGATTCCAGCACAGTGGTGCAGGTCTATGCGACCAAAACGAACTATCGCGCCGACGACTACATGCGACAGCTCATCGGCTTCGCAAAGGTCCGGACGAAGGCCGGGCAGGCCGCTCCTATCGACGTCACCTGTTCACTTGCCCCGCTGAGCCAGCGAGATATAGATACTCATGAGTGGTGGACTGTTGCTGGCGAATATCAGATTGACGTGGCTCAATTTGCAGGGGACCCCGACGCCTCGACGGCCAAGTTGTTGATCGGCTCGACGCTGCTGCACGGCCTGACACCATCGCTAACAAGTCCGCTCGAGACCACAGATTGATACGCGATGATGCCCGACGTGGCGCCGATTCGCTCGATTCGCATTTGTACTGGCGTAGTAGACCGTTGGTGTTCTTGTTGCTGCAGCGCTGCCAGGGCGAGTGTGGGTCGCAGAAGTAGATCGGGATTCCAGATTTCGTCGTGAACTCCGCGTGCTTAGCGATCTCTGCGCCCTGGTCCCAAGTGATCGTCCGCGCCAGCGACGACGGCAACGCCGTGACCGCTTCGCGCATCGTTGTCTCCACTTGTTCGGCGCTCTTCCCGTCTGGTAGGTGCAGCAGCAGTGTGAGCCGCGTGCTGCGTTCGACGAGGGCTCCGACGGCGCTACGACTGTTCTCGCCCAAGATGAGATCGCCTTCCCAGTGCCCGGGAACGGCACGGTCTTCGACATCAGCAGGGCGTTCGCTGATCG
>CAVZUH010000003.1:0-511101 GCA_963778505.1 uncultured Actinomycetota bacterium
CGCTGTTCCGCCGGTACGCGGGCCCTCGACTCGCGGAACGTCTCGAGCGAGAGCCCGAGTTCGCGCGACTCGGAGGCAAGGGAACGGACGTCACCGTTCTCTTCGCCGATCTGGCCGACTTCACCTCGTTCAGCGAGGGGAGGCCCGCCTCCGACGTGATCGACATGCTCAACAGCTACTGGGAGCGCGTGGTGCCGGTGGTGGTCGACCAAGAGGGTGGCCTCATCGAACGATTCGCCGGCGACGCCATCATGGCCGTGTTCAATGCGCTCGACGACCAGCCGGATCACGCGCTCCGCGGCGCGAGGGCTGCCTTGGCCATGCAGGAACACACGCGAAGGATCGCGGCGGAGCATCCGCACTGGCCGCGGTTCCGGATCGGTCTGAACAGCGGGCTCGCCGTCATCGGCAACGTGGGCGCGACGGGCCAACGGAGCTTCGCGGCTGTCGGTGATACGACGAACGTCGCGGCACGGGTGCAGGCCACGGCCGAACCGGGACAGGTGCTGCTCGCAAGAAGCACGTACGACAGGATCCGGGATCTCGCGAGCGTCCAACCACTCGGGGCCGCTTCGCTGAAGGGCCGGGCCCAGGCGATCGACCTGTACGAGCTCCGAGCGATCCTCCCGTGATCCCGTCGCACCAGCTGGTGCGGGCATCCGGGGTCTCAGGGGTTCGTGTAGCTCACGACCTCGGCGTGGGGCTGACCCGCGGCGTCGTCGGGCACCACGACGGTCGCGGATTCCTCGTCGCCCTTCGCCACGAGGTCCAGCGTCACCTCGCGAGACGACGTCGCCCACCGTGACCTCGATGACCACGTTCTCGGCGCTGGTCCCGCCGACGTTCGTCGACGGTGATCTCCAGCGGCCGGCCTCCGCTCGCCGGATCGCCGGCGTCCGCGACGTTGACGCGGAGGTCGGCCGGGCCGCTCGGTCCCGTGAGCCCGCTCACCACGAGCCCGATCACGACGGCCAGGGTGGCGGCGAGCGAGACCAGCAGCAGCGCCCACTCGAACGGCGTCCGCTTCGCGCTCCCACGCCACCCCTCGGAGCTTCGCTTCGCGGTCATATGAGCATCCGCCCGAGCGCCGCCCCGATCGAGGCCGGGAACGCCAGCGTGACCACGCGCGCCGTCGCGGCGTCGTTCACGACGTCCACGCGACCGAACATCGCGAGCATCGCGGCGGAGACGACGAACGCCACGCCGTACGCGAGGAGCGTCTCGGTGACCGGCCCCTGGGTCGCGCCGTCGCTCGCGATGCGTTGATCGCGGCCGCCGAACTCGGCGTAGAAGACCATGAGGTACGGAAGCACGAGCGAGGCGATGACCAGCAGGCCGAGGCGGACGCCGTCCAGCTCGGCGGCGAGGAGGACCGGCTCTGCCGTCGGAGCGATGTTCAGGGCGAACACCAGCGCGCCGCCCGCCGCGACCAGCAGGTCGCCGCCCCCGCCCGGGATCTGCTCGGATTTCTCCGCCCTCCGCTGACCGGCGCGAGCGCCACCCCGACGGAGAAGCCGATGCTGACCGGGATCGCGGTCAGGGCGGCGACGCCGAGCACGTTCTCCGGCGAGGTCTCTTGCCCGACCCGGTCCAGCAGGAGGAGCAGCAGCGCGGAGAGCAGGAGGGACAGCCCCATCCCGACGACGGCGTCCTCGATCGGTCGGTGGGTCCGCCCTGGACGGAACCCCACGAAGTAGGACAGCGCCACGTTCACCGCGAACGTCGCGACCACGCCGGCGAGGATGACCATCGGCGAGACGCTCCGTCCGTGCAGCCACGTCTCCTGCGTGTACAGCAGGGGCACCCCGAGGAGGGCGCCCCCCGCCACTCCTCGCATCACGTCTGTGGCCGACGTCGCCCTTCCGGCCATCACGGGACCATCTCTCAGGCCCGCCCACCCGATGAGCCGGGAGGGCTAGCCCTGCTGCTCCGCCATCCTCTGCATGTTCTGGATGGCCTCGCGTGGGAGAGATGTCGTTGGCCTCCGCCGCGGCAACGATCTCGCTCCAGTTGATGTTCCGCTCGTCACCCTGCTTGTCTTCGGCGATCCCGCATCCACAGGTGGCGCACATCGGCTCCTCCTTCTTCCCGGACGGTTCTCGACGGCTCCCGACAGCCTTCCCCTCTGGAGGCCATCTAAACGGAAGGTGTTCTATCGGGTGAAAGGGGGTCGAGTCGAGGCTGCCGCACCGCCCCGGCGGCGGAGCCGGGCGGGCCCGGTCAGCATCGGCCGGGGTCTGGTGCATCTGCCCTCAGCTGAAGGGCCGACTACCGTCCACGAGCGGGACCGCATACGGAAGACCCCGGACGAGAGCTATCGCCGAACTGTGAAGGGGTGATCCGATGGCGCAGGTCGCTTCCTACGGTCTGTTGTTCTACGGGGGGCCGGACGGCTATCAGACCAATCGCGCGCAGATCCAGCTCAGCGATGCCGCAGGCAAGTCGCTCGCTTGGATCCGTTTCAATGATCCAGGGATGTTCTACGAGACCGACTACGAGGACGCTGGAATCATCAGGATGCATCTTCCGTCTTCGATGTTCCTGAGCTGCTGGAAGATCTGCGGAACGAAGAACCCATCGATGTGTAATTCACCGCCGGCGAGGCTTCTCGGGACGGCGAGTGAGCCGATCGGAGAGGAGGAGTCGGCACCCTAGGCCGGCCAGCGAGTGCCGGCCTCGAGCTCGCGGTACTCAGGATGCTCACACCGGGGCGCCAAGCGTTCCCGTCGCCTCGTCCTTGGAGCACTGGGCGGGCCGGGAAGTAGAGGTCATTCCTCGGACTGTGGCTTCCCGATCGCGACACTCGCCCTCGGCCATCGCCCGACCCAGGTTGAGGGGGCTCGAAGCGGCGCGCTCCTCGACCACCAGTTCTCGTGCAAGTGAGGCACCCTCCCCCGCCCTTCCTTCGTGCTCACGATGGCCGACGGCCAGCCTGGAGGCGAAGGCTCGGAACGACCGGGCCCTCTGCGAACAGGAGCCCCGGCGGTTGAGCGAAGCGGTTGCTCACCTGGGAAATCTCGGGTATTGCCATCTGCTCCCCGGGGGAGTATCTAGACAAATGCCCTACTGCATATGAGGGAGGCATCGCTGAGAAAGGCATCCACATCGTCGGGACGCTTCTGTTCGTCGTAGGCACGGCCAGTGCCCACTCGCGGCCTCGACGACGGCTTCGGTCACCATCGTGCATGGTCTGCCCGGCTTCACGGCCGATATCTATCTGGACGGCGAGTTGCTTCTCAACGGCTTCCGGCCGACGTCGACCGCGGGCCCGCTTCGCGTGGCTCCCCGCAGCTACGACGTGGACATCCGCACCGTCGGAGCACCCGCCGACTCGCCACCTGTGCTGAGTGCCACCCTTCCCATCACGGCAGGCTCGAACATCTCGGTCGTCGCGCACCTCACACGTGGGGGCGATGGGTATGGGGCCCTGACCGTATTCGAGAACACGTTCCAGCGTCTCCCTGCCGGCAGGTCGCTGCTCCGCGTCCGTCATGTTGCGGGCGGTCCGCCTCTGTCGGTGCGGTTCGATGGTCGCCTGGTGAAGGTACAACCTCCGATTCCGGACGTGAGTGGGGAACGACGACCGATCCCGGCCGTCACGTGATCTCGTTCGGGTCGTCCTCGGCCAACGACCCCTGATCCCCTCGACCGACATCGATCTGGAGGAAGGCGTTGCCCGGATCGTCTACGTGATCGGCGGCCCGGTGGGATCCGGCAGCGTGGAGCTGATGGTGCAGTCTGTCCGCGGCTTGCGTTCGGCTCCGTCTGGCGTGCTCACGGGCGACGGAGGTCTTGGCGCGGAACCGCTGTTCCCGCGGTGGGCCTTCGCCGTGATGGTCGTTGCTGGTCTCACCCTCCTCGTGAGTGCGCGTCAGTTCCTGAAGGTGAGGGTGGCGGGTCGGTGAACCGACTCTTCTGGTGGGCTGGGGGCACCAGCATCCTGGCGCTGGTCACCGTGCCGGCCTGGGCGCTGGTATCGCAACGAGACAACGATGTCGGTTCTCTCGAGCCGCTTCGCAGAGCCAGCGCTCCTGCTCCTGTCGGGACCGTGGGGCGGGGCGGACTCAAGCTGCCGGAGGTGGTCGTTCGGTCCGGGCTTCTCGCGGACCAGGCAGCTCCTGACCGCGGACGCATACCCCGACGACTTCGGATCGACGCGATCGGGGTCTCTGCGCCCATCGTGCCGGTCGGGGTGACGCACGGAACAACGCAGATACCAGGGGATGTGGACACGGTGGGCTGGTATGAATTCGGCGGACGCCCGGGGGAGTCAGGGTCGACACTCCTGCTCGCCCATGTGTCGTCGGGAACACAGGGACCGGGCGTGTTCTTCCTCCTTCGCGAGCTTGCGCCTGGGGACGACGTGAACGTCGAGATGCGGAACGGCTCGTGGGCCGCGTACCAGGTCTTCGCTCGCCGGTCGTATGCCAAGGAGGCGGTGCCGGCTCGCTTGTTCAGTCGCATCGGGCCCGAGGTGCTCATCCTGGTGACGTGTGGCGGTCGCTTCTCCGAGGAGAGCGGGCGATACGAGGACAACGTCGTGGTGTACGCCGTCCCACGGGGGTAGAGGTGCTCGTGACGAGGCTCGAGGGCGGGCTGGCCGATGCGTCGAGTTCGCCTCGCCCGCTCGTGGGGCGCGTACTCTCACGGGTACCGAGTTCACAGGAACCGGGCAGCGAGTTTGCTCGTCGCACTCGCGGTAGCCGCGGTAGCCGTGGGCGTAGCGATGGGGTCTCGTGTGGGCACACCCGATCCCACCGAGACCGATCCGCCGGCACCCAACATCGATGCGGCTCCCGGCTTGGATGTCCCCGACGTGCGAGGGATGTCAGCTCCGCAGGCACGGGCAGCGTTGGAGCGCTCGGGATTGAGGTTCGAATGGGCCATCGCGGCTGAGGGAACGCCCGGGCGGGTGCTCGGGACCCTGCCGAGCATCGGCCGCTCGGTCTCATCAGGCACGGCTGTCACGCTCATCGTCGGCGTGGAGGCCGACGGCTCGTCGCCGGCCTGGTGTCGTCGGTCTGGCCTGAAGACTCGAGCGCGTCTCCGTAGTACACCCACACGCACCGGACGCCGCTCGCGCGGGCGGGGTCGCAGGCACTCCGCTTCGCATCTCGATCGTCGGAGGTTGCTGGTCGATCGAACGAGGGCGGTGACCCATGGGTGTGTGCAGCGAAGCGTGCGTGCGTGAAATCCAGTCGGCAGTGAGTCACCAAACGGCCGACCGGGTGGGGATGTTCCCGCCACGCAACGAGTGCATGGGGAGCCGCTCGCCGTCCAGGAGGACCGCGCTGTCGAAGGTGAACCCCACGCGCTCGGCGACCCGCCGCGAGGCGACGTTCGTCGGATCGAACAGACAGATCAATCGCGGAGGCTGGAGGGTCCGCAGAGCGTGATCGACGATCGCGCGAGCCGCCTCGGTGGCGAGGCCCAGGCCCCAGTGCTCCCTCCCCAGGAGGTACGCGAGCTCGATCTCATAGGTGGCCCCGTCCACGGGATGCTCGTCCGCACCCTCCAGGACCAGCTCGCCCTCGGGGGTCTCCGTGGCTCGCCACGGCAGGAGCCCGCAGCGGCCGATCAGCCCGTCCCGGTCCTTGCGGACCGTCGCCCACAGCCCGTACCCATACCGGCCGTCATAGACATCGATGCACCACTCCAGCTCCTCCCGCGTTTGCTCGTACGTGAGGGTGCCGTCGGGGAAGTAGCGCCTCACCTCCGGATCCCGGTACAGGGCCGCCAGCTCGTCGAGATCGCCGAGCGTGAGATGTCGCAGGACGAGCCGTTCGGTCTCCAGCACGGTTGCTCCGCGGTCCCTCACGGCGTCGTCACAGCCCTAAGGGCGACCATCACCGAGTTGCCCTACCGATGAGGAAGCTCGTGGTCGTATTCGTCAACCTTCCTCCGAGCATCTTGCGGAATATCGCCACCACGAGGGGGAAGGCTAGGCCATTTCGGCGACGATCGAGCGAAGGGCGAGCGGGAGTGGTGGGACACGCGACGCTGGCGAAAGAGACGCCGAGAAAGTGAGACACCGGAACCCGAAGGCCCCAGCGATTTCTCAACAGGGAGCTCGCCCTGGGGGTCATGCCTGTCACATCGGACGCCCCACGAGAGTCCGAGACCAGCCGAAACAGCTTGCAGCTTCCCCGGTCCGGGACTCGATTATCGTTGGCTCGTGGACATCAGGCTTCAGTGCGTTGTCGTCGACTCCGCCGACTGCGAACGCCTCACACGATTCTGGTCGGAAGCTCTGGGATGGCGTATCTTCGACCGCTTGCCCGGGGTAGATTCCGAAGCGTGATCGACGTCGACGATGTCCGTTCGTTCGCGCTCACGCTCCCGCGGACGACCGAGGCGCTCGTCCGCGGTCGCGTGAAGTTCCGCGTCGGCCGCATCGTCTATCTGGCGTTCTCCGACGACGAGACGATCATGGGATTCGCGTTCCCGAAGGAGGAGCGCGAGGCGCTGGTGCGTTCGGAGCCCCACAAGTTCCTGATGCCGGACCGGAAGGACCTCCGGTACCAATGGGTCCAGGTCCGCCTCGACGCGCATCGACGAGGACGAGATGCGAGAGCTCGTCCTCGACGCCTGGCGGATGGTGGTCCCGAAGGGGGTCGCCGCCGAGCACGCCGCCCGCGGATGAGGAGCGAGCCGTGCGCCGCTCGTGAGCGCAGCCACGCCGCCTGTCCCATCGACCAACCGGCCGCTCTGCCTGGAGCGGACGACGGGATTCGAACCCGCGACCCCCACCTTGGCAAGGTGGTGCTCTACCACTGAGCCACGTCCGCAAGACTGCACCCTCATCCTAGGCACGAGGATTCCGAGCTTCAACCGACCGATTCAGCCGAAGGCCTGGTGCCATCCGACGTTCCCGGCGAGCGAATGCACCCGGTCGTCGAGAGGCAGGATCATGAAGTCCTCCTCCGCGATCACGAAGCCATCCGCTTGAACGCCGGCGAAAGGATTCCGCAGCCCGTAGCGAGACGCCGGCTCGAATCCGAACCGCGGATAGACCATCGGGTCGCCGAGGAGGATCACTGCCACCTCGCCGCGGGCGCGCGCCTCCTCGACGGCGGCTTCGATCAAGGCGCGGCCGATCCCCTTCCTCTGACGATCGGGGAGGACGCCGATCGGGCCTAGGGCAAGGATCCCGGTCGGCCCGACCCAGGCGCGGCTGAGTTGGACGTGACCCACGATCCTGTCGTCCTCCTCGGCGACGAACGCGAACGATCCCGCCTCGTCCCGGACCGCGATGACGATGGCAACCTCTGCTTCGTTCCCGAACGCCGCGCGCTCGACCTCGACCGAGGCATCCCAGTCCTCAGGACGCTCGAGGCGAACGTTCACGCCGTGCCCGTGGAGCCGAAACCGCCCGCCCCACGGCTCGACTCGGGGAGCTCGTCGACGAAGGTCGGGGACAGGTCCGGCACGGCAACGATCACGAGCTGGGCGATCCGGTCGCCGGCCGAGATCTCGACCGGCTCGTGCCGGTCGAGGTTCACGACCGCGCAGAACACCTCACCCCGGTAGCCGGGGTCGATCAGGCCCGGCGCGTTCGCCAACGTGAGCCCTTTCTTGGACGCGAGCCCGCGAGCGAGGGAGCACGAGGCCGGCGTGGCCGTCCGGGATCGCGACGGCGACGCCCGTCGGCACCATCGCTCGCTCCCCCGGCTTGACCGTGACGCCCTCGGCCGCGCGGAGGTCGAGGCCGGCGTCGCCGGGGTGCTGCGCCCGCGGCAGCTGACCGTCGGGTCGCACGCGCGTGAACGGCAGGTCCATCGCGGCTCGGCTACACCGGCTCGATCAGCTCGAGGCGGTTCCCGAACGGGTCGCGCACGTGCACACGGCGGTACCCCGAGAACTGCTCGGACTCGATCACCTTGTAGCCGCTCATCTCGACCCGAGCGCGCATCCGTTCGAGGTCCTCGACCAGGAACGCGGGATGCGCCTTCATCGCGGGCTGGAAGCCCTCCTCGACGCCGAGATGGACCTCGAGGTCTCCCGACCGGAACCAGACGCCGCCTCGGTCCGCGAGCTCCTGTGGCTTGGGGACCTGCTCGAGCCCGAGCACACCCTCGTAGAAGTCGATGGCAGCCTGCTCCTCGTCGGGCGGCATCGCGAGCTGCACGTGGTGCAACCCGAGCAGCCTGCCGGGCTCGTTGTAGGTCATAGCTCCGTCCCCTGTGCACGGCGGGCCGGGGACGACGGACGTCGTCCCCGGCCCGCCTCGCGAGCGCGCCTATCCTACGAGCAGCCGCTGGTGCTGCCGCAGGTCCCGCAGACGTAGCAGGAGCCCGCCGGCTGCATCTTGGAGCCGCACTGGTAGCAGAGTGGTGCGTCCAGCTCCTTCGCGGTGGGCGATGGACACCAGCTCGATCGGACGGATCACCGCTCCCTCCGAGGTCTCGATCGGCGCCTCTTCGACGGCCGTCGTCTCCACGCCGGTGGTCTCCGCCGCGGCCGTCTTCTCGGCGGCCTCGACCTTCCGCTCCTCGATGGACCGGATGCCGAGCGCCTCGCGCTTCTCCGGCGGCAGATGATCGAGCGCGAGGCGACGGAACACGAAGTCGACGATCGAGGAGGCGAACCGGATGTCGGCGTCGTCCGTCATCCCGCTCGGCTCGAACTTCATGTTGATGAACTTCGAGGCGTAGTCCTCGAGCGGCACGCCGTACTGGAGACCGACCGAGACCGCGATCGAGAACGCGTCCATGATCCCCGACAGGGTCGAGCCCTGCTTCGACGCCTTCAGGAAGATCTCGCCGAGCCCGTCGTCCGGGTAGGACCCCGCCGTGATGTAGCCCTCGGCGTCGCCCGACCCGGAACGACGTGGTGATCGCCGGTCGCGAGCGCGGGAGGCGCTTCTTCGCCGACCACGGCAGGGTCTGGGGCTCGCCTTCTGGCACCACCGCCGTCTTCTTCTTGTCGGCGGACATCGGCTGGGCGACCTTGCAGTTGTCCCGGTAGATCGCGACGGCCTTCAGCCCGAGCTTCCAGCTCTCGACGAAGAGCTGCTCGACCTCTTCGACCGTCACGTGCTCCGGCATGTTGACGGTCTTGGAGATGGCGCCGGAGATGAACGGCTGCGCCGCCGCCATCATCCGGACGTGCCCCATGTAGTGGATCGGGGCATCGCCCATCGCCGTGTCGAAGACGGAGCGATGCTCCGGCTCGCAGGTGCGGCGCATCGTTCACCGAGTTGTGCTCGGCGATGTAGGCGACGATGTCCTCGATCTGCGCGGCGTCGTATCCGAGCCGCTCGAGCGCTCGCGGCACGGTCCGGTTCACGAACTGCATCGTGCCGCCGCCGACGAGCTTCTTCGTCTTCACCAGCGCGAGCTCCGGCTCGATGCCGGTCGTGTCGCAGTCCATCATCAGCCCGATCGTGCCCGGTCGGCGCGAGGACGGAGGCCTGCGCGTTCCGATACCCGTGCCGCTCACCGAGCGAGACGGCCTCGTCCCACGAGTGCTTCGCGGCCGAGAGGAGCCCTTCGGGCACGAGCTCGCCCTCGATCTCGTCGGCGGCCTCGCGGTGCTTGCGCATCACGCGCAGCATCGCGTCCGCGTTGGGGTCGTAACCCTCGAACGGACCCATCGCCTCGGCCACGCGCGCGGACGTCCGGTACGCGTGCCCGGTCATCAGCGCGGTGATCGCGCCGGCCCAGGCGCGGCCCGGCGTCGGAGTCGTACGCCAGACCGCGCGCCATCAGCAGCGCCCCGAGGTTGGCGTACCCGAGCCCGAGCTGCCGGTACGCCTTGCGCGTTCTCCGAGATCTTCTCGGTCGGGTAGCTCGACTCCCCCACCAGGATCTCCTGCGCCGTGAAGACGACCTCGACGGCGTGCTTGAAGTCTGCCACGTCGAAGTTGCCTTCGTCGTCGACGAACTTCATCAGGTTCAGCGACGCGAGGTTGCAGGCAGAGTTGTCGAGGTGCATGTACTCGCTGCACGGGTTGGAGCCGTTGATCCGGCCGGTCGCGGGACAGGTGTGCCACTCGTTGATCGTGGTGTCGTACTGCATCCCCGGGTCGGCGCACTGCCAAGCGGCCTCCGCGATCTCACGCATCAGGTCGCGCGCCCGGAGCGTGTCGACGGTGTCGCCGGTCAGGACGGCCTTGAGCTTCCAGTCCTGGTCCTGCTCGAAGGCGCGCATGAACTCGTCGGTGACCCGGACCGAGTTGTTCGCGTTCTGATACTGGATCGAGTAGCTGTCCTTGCCGTCGAGGTCCATGTCGAACCCACCGTCGCGCAGGACTCGGGCCTTGCGCTCCTCGACCGCCTTGCACCAGATGAAGTCGCGGACGTCCGGGTGATCGACGTTGAGGATGACCATCTTCGCCGCGCGGCGCGTCTTTCCGCCGGACTTGATCGTGCCGGCGGAGGCGTCGGCGCCGCGCATGAAGCTCACGGGCCCGGACGCGGTCCCGCCCCCGGCGAGCGCCTCCTTCGACGAGCGGATCCGCGACAGGTTGATGCCCGACCCGGACCCTCCCTTGAAGATCGTGCCTTCCTCGACGTACCAGTTGAGGATCGACGACATGTGGTCCTCGACCGCGAGGATGAAGCAGTTGTGCACCCGGAGGCTCCCCGACAGGTACTCGCCGCTCTCCGTCTGGATGTCGTAGACCTCCATCGGACCGAGCTGCTCGATCGAGGTGATCTCGAGGCGATTGGTGTCGCGGGTCACCAGGCCTTGTCGGTCGATCGCCATCTCGAGCTTGTCCGACTTCCGGGCATCCACGAACCCGATCTCCGCCTCGAAGAGCACCTGGTCCCCGACGTTGTCGATGGTCAGGTGCCAGCACCCCTTCCGGGCGAACCGCGGGTCCTCCTTGAAGATCACACGAGAGAACACCCCGAACCGTGAGAGCAACTGCTGAACGCCACGGATGAGCTTCTCCGAGATCATGCCGAACGCGACGAGGCCGGACTTCCCGTCCACCGTCACGTACCCCTCCGTCTGGAAGATGCTCCGGAGATACGCCGCGACGACGGGGAGGGGCGCCGTGAAGAGTCGCTCCGGAACCTCCATGTCGGCGCCGCGCGACCGAAGCCCCCATCTGTCGACGAACGGCACGAGCGCATCCCCGTAGAGACGGATCCGCCGGCATTCGAGACCCTTCACCTGCGTGGCCTGCGTTCGCTCGTGCCTGTCGGCGGTCGGGAACACCCGGTCGAGCGCCTCGCTCACCCAGGCGTGCTCGTCGTCGTTGACGGTGATCGCCTCGATCGAGGGCAACCGATCGCCGCCCACGTCCTGCCCGACGACACCGTCGGATTGCAGCCAGCCGACGAGCGCCGCTTCGGCCACCTCGACGAGATCGATCTCACCGCCGCCGAACGAATCCCGGCGGTGCCAATGAAGCTTGTCGCCGGGACGGAGCTCCGCCGCGGGCACGAACCGACCCGTGCCGCTGCCCTCCGTTCGCCACACGAGATGGTCGCCGGTCACGTCGAGCTGGTGTCCGGACTTCGTGTGGACCCGCAGGACCTCCTTCACACCGTTCGCCTTCGTCGCCACGATGCTCGTGACCCCGCTGGCATCGTGGACCTTCGAGCCGATCCGGTTCTCCTCGACGAGCTTCCCGATCGGGATCAAGCCGTCGGGGGTGCTGACGAGGGCTCCGTACGGCTGGCACGCACTGCATTGCTGCGGCGTGTCCGGGACGCCGACGTTGAACCACACGGGCGAGTTGAACGCCGCCTTCTGGTTGACGAGCAGGTGGGTCAGCTCGTCGGCGAAGACCCCGGCGTCCTTCTCGGTGGCGAAGTAGTGGTTCTTCTCGCCCCAGCCGCGGATCGTGTCGACGACGCGGGAGACCAGCTGACGGACCGAGGACTCACGCTCCGGCGCGCCGAGCGGGCCTCGGAAGTACTTCTGGGCGACGATGTTGGTGGCGTTCTGCGACCAGCCGACCGGGAACTCCACGCCGCGCTGCTCGAAGGCGTTCCCGCCCTCCTTGAAGTTCGGGATGACCGCGTCGCGCGTCTCCCATTCGACCTCGTCGAACGGATGGGTCCCTTCCTTCGAGAAATGCCTCCCGAACGTCAAGCCCTCCCGGATCACCTGCACGCCCTGCAGGTCGTCTGTCGTCTTCGCCACCTGCGCCGCCCTCCTCTCGGGGAAGGATCACACCCGTGGAATCACAGGGATGTAATATCCCCCCGAGGTTGTTCCGTGTCAAGCTCCATTTTCCTACATGTGGGGGCTTACTCCCACCCCGGACCACAACATGTTGTGGTTACAGAACGGATCGGGGTAGCGAGTCGGAACGTACCCGCACGTGCCTGTGGAACACCAGTGGACGGGTGGTGGGAAACTCGTTCTTGTCGCTCTTGTTGGCCTGGAAAGCGGGACCGGACGCTACCGCTGGCGTCGCTTGGCCGGCTCTCGCTTGAGCAAGGTCCCGAGCTCCCGCTCGAAGTCCGTGATCTCCTGGAAGTCCTTGTAGACGCTCGCGAACCGGATGTATGCGACCTCGTCGAGCTTCCGGAGCTGCTGGAGCACCTCGATCCCCACCTGCTGCGAGGTCACCTCCGGACCCTTTCGACGGAGTCGCTCCTCCACGCGGTCGACGAGCTCCTCCACCTGGAGCTCCGAGACGGGTCGGTTCTTCGTCGCCTTCAGGATGCCGGCCGTGACCTTCTCTCGCCGGAACGGATCCCTGGAGTCGTCGCGCTTGCGGACGACCAGCCCGACGTCCTCGATGCGCTCGTAGGTGGAGTATCGCCGGCCGCAGGCTGCGCACTGCCGCCGACGACGGATCGCCGATCCGCCGTCGGCGGGCCGTGAGTCGACGACCCGATCGTCGTCCGCGCTGCACCAAGGGCATCTCATGTCGTCTATGGCCACAAGATGTGGTGGCCGCGGGCACGGTACCCGCAGGATGTGGGGTGGTCAAACCCACTGACTCGATCCGCTACCCGACAGACGGGATGGAGAGCTCCTGCCCCGGCACCAAGACGGCGGGGTCCAGGCCGTTGGTCGACGCTGATGGCATCGACCACGAGGCGAGGATCGGTCGAGGGCGCGAGACGCGTGGCGATGGACCACAGGGTGTCGCCGGGCCGGACCACATAGGTCCGGGGCGAACGTGCCTCCGGCGCGCCGCCGACCCCCATCGCATTGGCCACCGGTCCGGACAGGACACCCGTGAGCCCCACCATCATGCAGAGCGCGATCAGTCGCCTCCGCCGAACGCGTGTTCGACCCATGGGACGATGGTCTCCGAACGGACGTTCGATGTCAAGAGGAGAACCGAACATATGTTTGCATCCCTTCTCGGCCGGTGCTACGGTGCCGCCACGCGAACCAGAGCGCCGCTCGGAACAGGAGGCTACGTACGGTGTCTGACATCACTTCGCGGCAGCAGCGCATCCTCGACTTCATCGAGCGGACCGTTCGGGAGCGGGGCTACCCCCCCACCGTTCGGGAGATCGGCGATGCCGTAGGCCTCACGTCGTCGTCGTCGGTCCACGCACAGCTGGCCAACCTCGAGCGGAAGGGACTCCTCCACAAGGATCCGAGCAAGCCCCGGGCGATGACCCTGTCGGACGAGCGACGGGCCGAGGGAACGCCCGTTCCGTTGATCGGCCGGATCGCGGCCGGCGAGCCGGTGCTCGCCGATGAGCACGTCGAGGATCGCATCATGGTGCCGGCGGAGTTCGTGCGCGGCGACGGCCATTTCGCGCTCAGGGTCGCCGGCGAGTCGATGATCGGGGCAGGGATCTTCGACGGCGACCTCGTCGTCGTGCGCAGCCAGCGGTCGGCATCCGACGGCGACATCGTGGCCGCGCTCCTGCCGGGGCCTGCTGAGGACGAGGCCACGGTCAAGCGCCTCGGTCACGACGGCGCTCGCGTGATGCTCATCCCCGAGAACCCCTCCCTGGAGCCGTTCGAGATGCTGGACGGGCGCATCTTGGGCAAGGTCGTCGCCGTGCTCAGGAAGCTCTGAGTCACCTAAGCTCCTCACTCCGACGACGGGTCTGGAGGGGGCATGTCCATGCAGGCAGGCACGAACCTGGAGCGCCAGATCCGCTCGCAGCCGGAGGAGCTGACCCGTCTCCTCACCTCCGAGAAGGTCCAGGAGCAGGTCCACACGGCGGCCCAGAGCCTGCAGCGTTCTCGGCGCATCTGGCTGGTCGGGACGGGCACGAGCTACCACGCGGCGATCCTGGGAGCCGGCATGCTCCAGGACGCCGGGCGGGCGGCCGTCGCCGTGTCGTCGATGCGCTTCGTCGTCTGGGCACCGATCGTCGGACCCGACGACACCATCATCGTGATCACCCACACGGGCGAGACGGCCTACGCGCTGGCCGCCAGGGCGCTCGCGATGACTCGCCGGCCTCGACGTCATCACGATCACCAAGCGCGGGACCCCGTTCCCCCATTCGGTCGAGACATGCCCGGCCGAGACCTCCGAGACCTACACCGTGAGCTACACGACGGCGCTGCTCGTGCTCGCCATGATCGCGAAGGAGATGGGGGCCGACTCGATCACGGATGACTCGCTCACGCTCGTGCCGAGCGCGGTCCAGCAACGCGATCGACGCACCGGGCACCGAGTCGATCACGGTCCCCGAGCGGGACCTGGTGATCGCGGGAGCCGGACCCGCTGCATTCACCGCTCGGGAGGGAGCGCTCAAGCTACGCGAGGGCGCGCGCGTGCTGGCCGAGGGGCACGACATCGAGTACCTGCTCCACGGTTCGGCGGTCCCGCTCGACGCGACGTGATGCCTTGCTCAGCCTCATGACGCCGGATGCGGACGGATTCGTGGAGGCCGTCACGGCCGCGGCGGCGGCCGAGGGGATCCCCGTCGTACCGCTGGCGCGAGCCGGACCCGCTCCCGATGCTCCTGGCCCAGATCCCACTCACCGTCCGACTGCAGCTCCTCGCCCTCCGGTTCGCGCTCGAACGAGGGCAGGACCCGGACACCGTGATCACGGGCAACTGGGCCGAGCCCGGCTGTGGCGGCTCGGGCGACCGGACGTCTAGACCTGCTCGAACACGAAGCCGCGGATCGCGGACAACAGCCGCAGCCCCACCCGGGCGCGCACGATCGTCCCCTCGGTGTCCGTCTCCTTCGAGAGCACCTCGGCCTCCCGATACAACCGGGCCGTGACGTCCTCCCGCCCGAACGGGCACGAGGAGGCGGACCTCCACGGGAGGGTGGGGTGCCCGGGCCCCGATCTCCTCGAGCAGGCCGTCCGCCCCCTCTCCGGTGAGCGCGGAGACCGCCACCGAGCCCGGGAACCGGCCGGCGAGCCTCGCCCGCGCGGAGCCCGCCGACCCGGTCGATCTTGTTGAGCGCGAGGACCTCCGGGATCTGGCCCGCCCCGATCTCCCCGAGCACCCGCCGGACGGCGTCCACCTGCTCGTCGAGCGCATGCGAGGTGGCGTCGGCGACGTGCACGATCAGGTCGGCCAGCGCCACTTCTTCGAGGGTGGACCGGAACGCCTCCACGAGGTCGTGGGGAAGCTTGCCCGACGAACCCGACCGTGTCGGAGATCACGGCGCGGCGCCGGCCGGGGAGCTCGATCCGGCGCGTCGTGGGATCGAGCGTCGCGAAGAGCTGGTCGGCCACGATCACCTCCGCCCCCGTCAGTCGGTTCATGAGCGTCGACTTGCCGGCGTTCGTGTAGCCGGCGATCGCGACCTGCGGGATCCCGGAATCCTGTCGGCGCGCGCGCTTGAGGTCGCGCGTCTTCGCGAGCGTCTTGATGTCGCGTCGGAGCTTCGCGATCCGCCGGCGGATGTGCTGACGGTCGACCTCCATCTTCGTCTCGCCCGGGCCCTCGGGTGCCGATGCCACCCCCCAGCCGGCTCATCGCCTCACCCCAGCCCCGAAGGCGGGGAAGGAGGTAGTTGAGCTGCGCCAGCTCGACCTGCGCCTTGCCTTCCCGGCTCCGCGCGTGCAGCGCGAAGATGTCGAGGATCAACGCGGTGCGGTCGATCACCTTCACGCCGAGCCGCTCTTCGAGGTTCCGGAGCTGGCCGGGGGTGAGCTCCTGGTCCAGGATCACCGACTCCGCGTCCAGACCGTGCACCGTCCGGTGGAGCTCCTCGATCTTGCCCCGGCCGATGAACGTGCCGGGGTCGGGCTCCTTGCGGCTCTGCACGATCCGGGACACGGTCTCGGCACCGGCGGAGTCCGCGAGGGCGGCGAGCTCGTCGAGGTCCTCGTCGCTGATGCCGGGCCCGACACCGACGAGGACCGCCCTCTCGCGGACACGAGGCTGCCAGGTGGCCGAGAGCGGCGACTCGAGGATCGCACTGTCCCGTGGTCCGCGACCCCTCGCGGGTCGCTCTCGCTCGGACATCCGGCTAGGAACCCACCGACGAGCCGAACTCGCGGAGCATCTCGTTCAGCTGGAGCTTGGAGTCGGTCGCCTCGCTGCGGTAGTCCGATGACGAGCCCGGCCGGAAGCCCGTAGCTGCCGGCCCGGAAATCGCGCGGCGCGGGTACCGGGCACGACGATCGCACCCGCCGGGACCTCGCCCACGATGCTCGACCGGCTCGTCCCCGGTCACGTCGATCACCGGGGTGTTCCCGGTGAGGATCGAGTCCGGCCCCGAGGACCGCGCGCGCGCCGCACCCGGACGCCCTCGACCACGATGCACCGCGAGCCGACGAACGCGCCGTCCTCGACGATGACCGGCCTCGCCTGCACGGGCTCGAGCACGCCACCGATCCCGACACCGCCGGACAGGTGGACGTCGGCCCCGATCTGCGCACAGGACCCCACCGTGGCCCACGTGTCGACGAGCGTGCGCGGGCCGACCCAGGCCCCGATGTTCACGTAGCTCGGCATCAGCACGACGCCGGGCGACAGGAACGCACCGTAGCGGGCGGTCGCCGGCGGCACGACGCGGACCCCGGCCTTGGCGTAGTCGCGCTTCAGTGGCAAGCCGGTCGTGGTATTCGAACGGACCGACCTCGGTCGTCTCGAGGTCTCGGACGCGGAAGTAGAGCAGCACCGCCTTCTTCGCCCACTCGTTGACCGTCCATCCTTCGCCGTCGGACTCGGCGACGCGGATCTCCCCACGATCCAGCATCCCGACGGCCTCTTCGACGGCGTCGACATCCAGGCGATCCGGCTCCGCCCAGGACCGTTCGATCCGTTCGGCCAGACCGGTGAGCATCATGCAGAGTGCCCCCAGGACAGGGTCCAGCGCTTCGGCCGCGCGCTCGCACTCCTCGATCGTGGGCACCATCGCGATCCGCACGTAGCCCTCTCCCTCGGGGCCCAAGAAGGATCCCGGCGCGACGATCACGTTCGCGGCCTCCAGGAGCTCGAGCGACCACTCGCGGGACGTTCGTCCTTCGGGTACGACGACCCAGAGGTAGAAGGTCGCAACACTCCCGGCGACCCTGATGCCGTGCGAGGCGAAGAGGTCGAGGAACAGCTTCCGCTTGCGTGCGTAGATGGCCCGCGTCTCCTCCACGTGCACTTCGTCGTTCCAGGCAGCGACCGACGCCCGCTGGACGAACTCCTGCGGCGTCACCCCGACCGACGGGCGGAGCGACCGCAGGGCGGCGATCAACTCGGGGTCGCCGGCGACGAAACCCGACCGGTAGCCCGTCATCGACGAGCGCTTGCTGAGCGTGTGGAAGGCGAGGACGTTGGACAGGTCACCGACCTGCAGCGCCGAGGCCGGCGGCTCGCCCTCGAACCAGAGCTCGCTGTAGGCCTCGTCGGAGGCGAGGAGGACGTCGTGCGACCGGCAGTGGTCGGCCGCGGCTTCGAGGACGTCGAGCGGCGCGGTCGCGCCCGTCGGGTTGTTCGGGTAGTTCAGCCACAGGACGGCGGTGCGACTCCAGGTCGAGGCGTCCACGGCGTGGAGGTCAGGGAGGAACCCGTTCGCCTCGGTGAGCGGAAGGCGGGCGACGTCGCCGCCGGCGAACCGGGCGCCGCGCTCGGGGATCGTGTAGCCGGGGCTCGTCACCGTCACGAGGTGCTTGCCGCCTTCGGGGTCCAGGAGCGATCGGGCGAGGCTGAAGATCGGCTCCTTCGAACCCAGCGTCGGCAGGATGTGGACGTCGGGATCGAGGGTCGTGCCGAAGCGACGCTCGACCCAGGAGGCGATCGCGGCGCGCAGCTCCGGGAGGCCGGCGGCGCGGGGGTACGAAGAGGTCGGCTCGATGGCGTCCTTCAGCGCCTCGCGGATGAACGCGGGCGTCTCCTCCCGCGGGTCGCCGACGCCGAAGTCGACGACCTGGCGTCCGTCGGCGAGCGCGGCCGCCTTCCTGCGATCCAGCTCCTCGAACGGATACGGCTCCGAACCTCGCAGCTCCGGTGACAGGTGAACCATCTCCGTTTCCCTCAGCTCTCTCCTTCGAATCCCTTCGGCGCGTCTTCCAGGAACGCGCGCAGCACCTCGTACGATCGGACGAGCGCGGCGATCTCGATCCGCTCGTCGTCCCTGTGAGCGTACTGCGGGTCGCCGGGTCCGAAGTTCACGGCATCGACGCCGGCCGATCCGAACTCCGCGACCGGCGTCCAGGCTTGCTTCGGGCCGACGGCGAGATCGCCGGCGGCTCGAAGCCGTTCCACCAGCGGGTTCCCCACCGGGACCGGGCCGGGCGGCGCGTTGCCGACGATCTCCACGGTCGCACTCGCGTGACGCGAGCAGCTCGCGCAACCGGCGAGCCGCTTCGGCCGGCGTGTGGGTGGGCGCGTAGCGGAAGTTGACGTGCGCGGTCGCCCGATCCGGCACGACGTTGGTGGCGACGCCGCCCTCGATCGTGGTGACCGACGCGACCTCTCGGTACGTGAGCCATCGACCTCCACGTCGCGGACCGGGAGGTCGGCGACCGGCGCGAGCCCGGCGATCGCGGCGTGGATCGCGTTCCGACCCGAGCCACGGCCGCGCGGTGTGCGCCGCTTCGCCCTCGAACACGACGGTGGCGTTGAGGTTGCCCGAGGCATCCGAGCTCGAGCCGGTTGGCGGTCGGCTCCATGACGATCGCGAGCGCAGCGTCGGCGATCTCGGGACGCCGGTCGAACAGAGGCACGAGCGCGCTCTCGCGCGAACGGGAGCTCCTCGCGTCCGAAGAAGAGCAGCCCCACGTCGAGATCGCTCGGTCCACTCGCCCGAGCCGAGCGCCTCGGCCACCTCTCGAGCATGACGACCAGGCCGCTCTTCATGTCGGAGGTGCCTCGTCCGTGGAGCGTCTCGCCTTCGCGGCGGCCGGGGGCGCTCCCGGCGATCGGGACCGTGTCCACGTGACCGGCGAGGAGGATCATCGGCGCCCCCGGCCGCCGCTCCGGCAGCGCGAGGAGCACCGAGTCTCGTCGTCCACGACCGTGAGTACGCCGACGGCAGGTGTCGCCGGATCTCGTCCAGGATCGCTGCCTCGTCCCGGCTCTCGGACGGGATCCGCGACCAGCGCCTCGGTCCGCGCCGCGAGCCGCTCGGCGATCACGGTCACGACCCGAGCGGCCTCGGCGAGCGCCTCCGACGATCGATCGTCGTCTCGAAGACCCGCGCCGCCGGCCCGGTCAGGCGGACCGGCGCCAGCCTCCTGGCGCTCGACCTCGAGCGACACCGCCCGGGAACCGGATCGACGACCGACGATCCGCGAGGCCGGTCTCGTTCGCCGCCACCGCGATCGCGCACGCGCCGCTCCCGCACGCCATCGTCTCCCCGCTCCCGCGCTCCCAGACGCGCGCGGCGATGTCGTTCGATGCCGACCCGGGCGAACTCCACGTTCGTCCCCTCCGGGAATCGGTCGTCGCGCTCGAGCACCGAACCGATGTGAGCGACGTGGAAACGCTCGGGATCATCGTCGACGAAGAGCACGAGATGCGGGTTCCCCATCGACAGCGCGGTCGCCCTGACGGTGAGCCCGCCGCCGAGGTCGAGCGGCTCGTCCAGGAACGTCTCCCATGCCGGGCCCCGCATCGGGATCGCCGCCTTCGTGAAGTTCGGCTCACCCATGTCCACCGTGACGCGGCCATCGGACTCGAACTCGACCTGCCGCACGCCGGCGATCTCGTCTCGACGTCGAAGGCGGACCCGGTCTCCTCGCCGGTCTCGCGCAGGAACACGGCGACGCAGCGGACACCGTTGCCGCACATCTCTGCGAGGCTCCCGTCGGCGTTGCGGTAGTCCATGAATGGGCGACCGTTCGTCCCCCGTGTCACGCGGATCGATCCGTCCGCCCCGATCCCGAACCGGCGATCGCAGAGCGCCCGGACCTCGGCGGCCGTCAGCGGGCGCTCGTCCTCGAGATCGAGCGTCATGACGAAGTCGTTGCCGGTTCCCTGGTACTTCCAGACGCGGAGCTCGCTCACGCGTCCTCCAGATACTCGACGAGGTCGTCCAGCGACGCCGCGGGCTCCTTCCGTCGCCGACGTCGAACCATCGGATGCGCGGGTCGCGACGGAACCACGCCATCTGCCGCCGCGCGAGGTTGCGGGTCCGCTTGACGGTCTGCTGGACGGCGTCCTCCAGGCTGAGCTCCCTGCTCCAGGTGGCGGGCGAGCTCAGCGTAGCCGATGGCCTGTGTGGAGGTGAGCCAGCCGCCGAACCCGCGCGGCGACCAGCCTCTCGCACCTCTTCGAGCCACCCCGCCGCCGAACATCTCCTTGACACGACTGCTCGACCCTGGCCGCGAGATGCTCCGGCGTCGAGCCGCACGCCGGCCGCCCGGACCCGGTTCGGCCGGATACGACTCCCACGCCGCCGCGAAGGAGCTGAACGGCTTCCCGGTGATCGCCGCGACCTCGAGGGCGCGGACGATCCGCCGGACGTTCCCCGGCTCGATCTTCGAGGCGGCCACCGGATCCATCTCGGCCAGGCGCCGGTACATGGGTTCCGCTCCCAGAACCGAGGCTTCTCCCTCCAGCGTGCCGCGGATCCCGGCGTCGGTCCCCGGGAACTCCAGGTCGTCCACGACCGCCCGGAAGTACAGACCCGAGCCACCGACGAGCAACCGCCGCGGCCCGCGCGGCGGACGTCGTTCGCCGCCTCGCGGGCCGCGGCCTGGAACGCCGCCACGCTGAACGCCTCGCTCGGCTCAGCCAGATCCAGCAGGTGGTGCGGGACCCGGGCGCGCTGCTCGGCCGTCGGCTTGGCCGTTCCGACGTCCATGCCGCGGTAGACCAGCATCGAGTCGATCGAGAGGATCTCCGCGCCCGAGGGCCTCGGCCACCGTGAGCGCAGCCTCGGTCTTGCCGGACGCGGTCGGGCCGACCAGGGCGAGGAACGGCTCCACGCCTCAGACCGCGCTCACGCGACGCCGGCACGACCTCGCCGGCGAGGTGGTGCGGAGCTGCGTCCGTGATGCGCGCCGAGGCGAACGTCCCCGGTTCCAGAGCCTCCGCTCAGGTGCACGATCCGGTTGGTTCGCGTCCGGGCCTGCGTGGACGATCGCCCCGGCGCCCGGCGCCCTCCACCAGGACCTCGACCTCCGCGCCGATCTGCGCGCGCGCCTTCTCGAGCGAGATCTCCTCCTGGAGGGCCACCAGCCGGTCGAACCGCTCCTGCACGACCTCCTTCGGCAGCTGGTCGGGCATCGAGGCGGCGCGGGTGCCTGGGCGCGGCGAGTACTGGAACGTGTAGGCGGAGTCGAATCGCGCGCGCTCGACCACGTCGAGCGTGTCGGCGAAGTCCTCCTCGGTCTCGCCGGGGAACCCGACGATGATGTCGGTCGACACCGCGATCTCCGGGATCGCCTCGCGGATCCTGTCGAGCCACCCCAGGTAGCGCTCGCGCCGGTAGGAGCGCTGCATCGCCTTCAGCACGGCGTCCGAGCCCGACTGCAGCGGGAAATGGATGTGCTCGCAGACCTTGTCGCTCTCGGCCATCGCCTCGATCACGTCCGGCGTGAAGTCGTGCGGGTGCGGCGACGTGAAGCGGATCCGCCGGAGCCCCTCGACCTCGTTCACCTGACGGAGGAGCTCCGCGAAGAGCGGTCGGCGCGACGATCCCGGGAACCGTGACGTCGCGCCCGTACGTGTTCACGTTCTGTCCGAGGAGCGTCACCTCGACGACGCCCTGGCGGGCGAGCCCCTGCACCTCCGCGAGCACGTCGCCGATCGCCCGGGAGCGCTGCGCCCCCCGTACGAACGGCACGATGCAGAACGTGCAGGCGTTGTCGCATCCCACCGCGATCGACACCCACGCCCGGAACGCGTCGTCCCGGGCCGCCGGGAGGGCCGAGGGGAACAGCTCCGTGTACTCGGCGACGTCCATCTGGGGACCCTCGTCCTCCGCTCGCCGCAGCAGGTCCAGCAGGTGCGGAAGCGCGTGGGTGCCGACGACCACGTCGACCCACGGCGCCTTCTCCTGGATCAGCCCCTGATCCTTCTGCGCGAGGCAGCCGGCGACGACGATCCGCAGGTCGGGGTTCGCCGCCTTCAGCGGCTTCAGGTGCCCGAGGTTCCCGTAGAGCTTGTTGTCGGCGTTCTCGCGGATCGCGCACGTGTTCAGGACGACGACGCGCGCGTCCGCGACGTCGTCGGTCGGCGTCATGCCGTCGGCCCGGAGCATGCCTCCGATCCGCTCGGAGTCATGCTCGTTCATCTGGCACCCGAAGGTCCGGATCAGGAACGTCCCGTTCACGCCACCGAGGCTACCTCGCGTACTCGGTGGCGCGCGTCTCCCGGATCACCGAGATCTTGATCTGGCCCGGGTACTGGAGCTCCTCCTCGACCTGCTTGGCGATGTCGCGCGCGATCGTCTGCGCCTGAAGGTCGTCGACGTCGTCCGGCGTCACCATCACGCGCACCTCACGGCCGGCCTGCATCGCGAAGACCTTCTGGACCCCGTCGTGCGCCGTGCAGATCTCCTCCAGCCGTTCGAGGCGCTTGATGTAGGTCTCCAGCGACTCGCGGCGGGCGCCGGGTCGGCCACCGCTGATCGAGTCGGCGATCTGCGCGAGCACCGCGTGGACGGTCCGCTGCTCGACCTCGCCGTGGTGGGACTCGATGCAGTGCACGACCTCCGGGTCCTCCTTCAGCCGCCGGGCGATCTCGGCTCCGATGATCGCGTGCGAGCCCTCGACCTCGTGCGTGACGGCCTTGCCGATGTCGTGGAGGAAAGCGCCTCGCTTCGCGATCGTGGGGTCGACACCGATCTCGGCGGCGAGCGCGCTGGCGATGTGGGCGGACTCGACCAGGTGCTTCAGGACGTTCTGGCCGTAGCTCGTGCGGTACTGGAGCCGGCCCAGGAGCTTGATCAGCTCCGGGTGGACGTCGGTGAGGCCGACCTCAGCCACCGCGTCCTCACCGGACTTCCGGATCTGCTCGTCGAGGTCCCGCACGGACCGTTCGTGGACCTCCTCGATGCGCGCCGGCTGGATACGGCCGTCCTGGACGAGCTTCTCGAGCGTCATCCGCGCCGCCTCGCGACGCACCGGATCGAAGCAGGAGAGGACGACGGCCTCGGGGGTGTCGTCGATGATGATGTTGACCCCAGTGGCGGCCTCGAACGCTCGGATGTTCCGGCCTTCGCGACCGATGATCCGCCCCTTCATGTCTTCGCTGGGGAGCGTGAACACGCTGACGCTCGACTCGGCCGTCTGCTCCGAGGCCACACGCTGGATCGCGATGGTCACGATCTTGCGAGCCCGCTCCTCGCCCTCCTCGCGCGCCCGCTGTTCGATCTCGCGCACCTGCGCCATCGCGCCGCGCTTGGCCTCGTCGATGACCTGCGAGGCCAGCTGCTCCTTGGCCTCGCCCGACGTCATCCCGGCGATCCGCTCGAACTGGGCCTTGTGCTGGTCGGTCGCCTTCTCGAGCTGCTCGCGGACGAACGTGAGCTTGTCTTCACGCTCCTTGAGCTCGATCGGTCCGTGCATCCATCCGTTGGCTGCGATCGCGGAGATCGCCTTCCGTCTCCGTGATCCGGCGTTCGAGACGCGCGACCTCCTCCCGGCGATGCTTCAGGTCCTCCTCGGTCTCCCGCCGCATCCGCGCGGCCTCGTCCTTGGAGTCCTGGAGCCCTTGGGCGCGCGTCTTGGCGGCTTCTTCCTCGGCATCCGAGCAGGATCTTCTTGGCTTGCGCTTCGGCGGAGCGCGCGTTGGACGCTCCGATCGTGTTGCGGACGACGAATCCCACGACGCGCCCCGACCACGAGGCCGAGGCCGGCGATGACGGCTTCCATCGTTCCTCCCGATGTCTCGGGAGAGGGATCTCGGTCCCCGATCCGGTTGTTCGACCGAAGGCTAGTGGCGCCGACCCCTTTCTCAGAGCACATGCGGGTCGGACCAGGTGGTCGGGTCGATGTTGAACTCGGTCACTGGAGCCCTTCGGTCGTTCGTTCGGATGGGTTCGGGAGATCGATTCCTCTCGTTTCCCCGATGCTACGGCCGGCGGCCGTTGAGAAACAAGGTCGCTAGTCGTCCTGGAACGCGATCTCCAGCGCCTTCCGTGCTGCGCTGCGGGCGATCTCGGGGCTGTAGCCCCTGCGCATCAGCAGGGAGGAGAGCCGCGCGAAGGCCTTCTGAGGGGCGACCCCCTTGAGCCTCGATGCGCGCGATCGGGCGAGCTCGGCGGCTCGATCCTCGTCGTCATCCGAAGCCCCCTCGCGCCGCGATGGCCGCGAGCGCGGGGGCGATGCCGGCCGCTCGGAGTCCCTGCTCCACGCCCCGGCTGCCTTCCTTCCGGGCACCGAAGCGCTGCTCCGCGTACTGGCGAGCGAAGGCCTCGTCGTCCACGAGCCCCACCCGCTCCAGCCGGGCGAGGACGTCCTGGACCTCGTTCTGCTCGAAGCGAGCTGCCAGGAGGCGCCGTTCCAGCTCCCGGCGGCTTCGCGGACGCACAGCCAGGAGACCGAGGGCGCGCTCGTGACAGCTCTTCGGGTTCTTGGGCTCGCGACGATGGACCACTGAGGCTCGGATTACGTCCGAGATCCGCTCTTCGACTTGGCGGCAGGCGTGGGCTCCTCCATCGGCGGCTCCTCCGGCGGAGGTGCCTCTGCGTCGCCGATCACGATGGGCTCGTCGTCACCCTCGCCGAAGGACGTGAGGCCGACGGCCTCGCGGACCTTCCGCTCGATCTCGTCCCGCAGGTCGATGTGCTCCGCGAGGAACTGCCGGGCGTTCTCCCGGCCCTGTCCGAGCTGATCGCCCTCGTAGGTGAACCATGCGCCCGACTTCTTGACGATCTCGAGGTCGACGCCCACGTCGATGAGCGAGCCCTCCTTGGAGATGCCCTTGCCGTACATGATGTCGAACTCGCACTGGCGGAACGGCGGCGCCACCTTGTTCTTCACGACCTTGACCCGGGTGCGCGAGCCGACGACCTCGGTGCCGTCCTTCAGGTTCTCGATCTTGCGAACGTCGAGCCGGATGGTCGAGTAGAACTTCAGCGCCCGACCGCCCGGAGTCGTCTCCGGGACTGCCGAACATCACACCGATCTTCTCGCGCAGCTGGTTGATGAAGATCGCGGTGGTGTCGAACCGGGACAGCGAGCCGGAGAGCTTCCGCATCGCCTGGGACATCAGGCGCGCCTGCAACCCGACGTGGGTGTCGCCCATCTCGCCCTCGATCTCGGCGCGCGGCACCAGCGCCGCCACCGAGTCGATCACCACGAGGTCGAGCGCGGCGGAGCGGACAAGCATGTCCGCGATCTCGAGGGCCTGCTCGCCGGAGTCCGGCTGGGACACGAGGAGCTCGTCGATGTTCACGCCCAGCTCCCGCGCGTACGTGGGATCGAGCGCGTGCTCGGCGTCGATGAAGGCGGCGATGCCACCCTTCGACTGCGCCTCGGCGATCATGTGCAGGCACACGGTCGTCTTGCCCGAGCCCTCCGGACCGAACACCTCGACGACGCGCCCCTTCGGGATCCCACCGACCCCGAGCGCGATGTCCAATGCCAGCGAGCCCGTGGGGATGACGGTGATCCCCGCCCCCATCGGGTGCTCGCCGAGCTTCATCACGGCGCCTCTTGCCGAACTGCTTCTCGATCTGCTGCAGTGTGACGTCCAGCATCTTGTCCCGATCCACGTTCCCCTCCTTCGTGCCCCTGCCCTGCCCGGAGGGGGGCCGGGAGAGTGCTTGTGCAAGCGACGAGTGGAGATTAGCGATCGACTCTGACATAAGTTACACCTCTGTCATTCTTCCTGCTTCGGCCGAACCGCCCCTATATACGCGGTCCGAGGCTAATCGAACAGGTGTTCGAAAGCAAGCGGCCTAGGCGCCGAGTGGGAAGCGGGCCAGCGGTTCGTACAGGGGCGCCGGCCGACGCAGATGGCTTCTGAACAGGACGACATGATCGACCTCCCACCCCTCCGTCACCAGCGGGGTTTCGGCGAACTCCTGCGGGAGCTGCACCGGTGGATCGCTCCGAGCCACCGTGAGATGCGGGTGGAAGGCACGCTTCTCCGCGGGGAACTCGTCGAGCAAGCATCCCTCGATCCTCGTCGCCAGCCCGCTCGTGCGACCGTCCTCGTCGTCCAGGCCCGCCCACAGCACGCGAGCCTTCGCGGGCGACGGGAAGCCGCCGACGCCGCGTGATCCGCGTGCGGAACGGCTCGACATCCCCGGCCGCCTCCTCCACCTGCTGCGGCACCCAGTCGGCGAGTCGTGGCCAGGTCCGCCCGAGGAACTTCAGGGTGACGTGCCAGTTCTCGCGCGGCGCCCAGCGAGCCTTCGGGAACTCCTCTCGCCAGGGCCGGAACGCTTCCTCGACCGACTCCTTCACCGGGTCCGGGACCTCGATCGCGACGAAGAGCCGGAGCGGCTTCGCCTCGGGGCGCGCGGCCCGATCCCGGGCCATCAGATCAGACGATCGGAGCCCGGGAGCGGCCGGCCCTCGAGGTGGCGGCGCACGAGGTCCAGCGCGGCCTGCTCCGCCCACCGGCGGACGCGATCTCGCTCCCCCGGCACGTGGAAGCTCCGCGCGTGCGCCACATCCTCGCCTTCGAGCGCGATCCAGATCAGGCCCGGCGGCGCGCCGCCGTGCGACGTCAGGGCCGGCCGCTCCCGTCAGCGCGAGGCCGAGGTCGGCACCGAAGACCCTCCGAGCCCCCGCGGCCATCTCCCGGGCGCACGTCCTCGCTGACCGGCCCGGGGCCGTCGAGGACCTCGCGTGACACGCCCAGCACGCCCATCTTCGCCTCGTTCGTGTAGACCACCGCGGACCCCACGAAGACCTCGGAGGCGCCCGGCACGCTCGTGACGCGGGCCCCCACTCCCCCGCCGGTGATCGACTCGGCGCATGCGAGCCGTCTTGCCCGCATCCTGCAGCAGCCGGACCACCACCTCCTCGAGCGACTCGTCCTCCGACGTGAACACCTCGTCGCCGAGCCGCCGCCGAACCTCCTCGGCGACCGGCTCGATCAGGGCGTCCGCCTCCTTCACCGTCGTCGCCTTGGCGGTGATCCGAACCTTCACCTCGCCCGACGACGCGAGGAACGCGATCGTCGGATTGGCCGACCCGAGGAACAGGTCGTCGACTCGCTCGGCGAGCGCCGACTCACCGATCCCGGCGCAGCGGAGGACGCGAGAGCGCACCACGCCGGCCCCGGCCGCCGATGCCAGCTCCGGAAGGATCGTCCCTTCCATCATCTCGACCATCTCTTCCGGCACGCCAGGCACGGCGTAGACCCGGACACCGCCGGGCAGCTCCGCCGCCAGACCCGGCGCCGTCCCTCGTTCCGGCCTGATGTACCTCGCACCCTCGGGCACATCGGCTTGGCGGAGGTTGCTCTCGGGCATCTCGCGACGGCCGAACGAGCGGAACTTGTCGCGAAGCATCTCCTCGAGCTCCGGATGACGCACCATTCGGGCGCCCAACAGGTCACCGAAGGCGTCGCGCGTGATGTCGTCCTGGGTCGGCCCGAGCCCACCGGTCACGATCACGACGTCTGCGCGGGACGAGGCCAGCCGCAGGGCTCCGACGATCCGCTCCTGATTGTCCCCGACGGCCTGGTGGTGCAGGACATCAGCACCGATCGCCGCGAGGGACTCCGACATCCACCTGGCGTTGGTGTTCGCGATCTGACCCAGGAGCAGCTCGGTCCCGACCGCGATGATCTCCGCCCTCACCCCGTCTCCATGCGGTGGCGCTCGGTGAAGAGGTACTCGATCCCGCTGATCACGGTCAGGACCACCGCGATCACGATCACTGCCAGGACGAGCGGATCGAACCCTGACGGCAGCGGCGCGATCGACAGACCCACCGCCGAGATCTGGCTGAAGGTCTTGGCCTTCCCGGCACGCGATGCCGGCAACGACACGCCTCGCAGATCCAAACGCCATCGGAGCAGCGAAACGGCGACTTCTCGAAGGATGATCGTCGCCGTCGCCCACCAAGGGAAGTCCCCCTGGACCGTGAGCGCGACCGCGGGCACGATCACGAACAGCTTGTCCGACAGCGGATCGAGCCACGCGCCTACCGACGTCGTCATCGAGTGACGCCTCGCGAGGTAACCATCCGCCAGGTCCGAAAGGGCGCCGACGGCGAAGACCAGGAGCGCGAGCCATCTCGTTTCGGCGCGGTCCGTGGCGAGAAGCACGACGACGATCGGTATCAGCCCGATGCGTCCGAGGGAAAGGACGTTCGGCCAGCCCAGCCCGAGCGGTCTCACCCGATCGACGATGACTCTCCTCCACCGTCCCCCATCGTGAATCGATACGTGTGCGACATCCCGGGTGTGCCCTCGGTCACGTCCGTCCCGTTGAGGCTGACTTCCGCGAGGCCCGCATCCGCCACGGTCACGTCCAGGCTTTCCAAGGCCACGAGCGTGATGGTCTCTCCGGGCCTCATGGTGAACGAATCCGGAGCGCCGTCGGCGACGGACTCGAGCCCGACGTCGCTCCGAGCCACCACCACGACCCTGATCGAAGGATCGTTCGGGACCGGCGACAACGTATCCGCCGGTATCTCCGCCTTCGGCGGGGCCGCCTCACCTCGGGAGAGGAGACCGAACGCGAGCAGGATCACGCAGGATCGAGGCCGAGGCCACCAGGAGGAATCGTTGATTGTCCCGGATGCGGGTGGCGGCGATCATCCGCTCGACGGGTCCCAGCCTGCCGGGCGGCGGCGGGGGCTCGACCTCCTCGATCGTGCTGGCGTACGCCCCGACCACCTTGCCCGCATCGAGCCCGAGGTAGCTCGCGTACGTCCGAAGGGATGCCCGTACGTAGACCTCTCCCGGGAGGACGTCGAAGTCCTCGCGCTCGAGCGCATCCAGCTGATCGACCCGGAGCCTGGTGTCGCGCGCCGCCTCGTCGAGGGAGAACCCTCGCACCTCGCGAGCACGCTGCAGGGCCGGGCCGACCCCTGTCCGGGGATCCGTCACTGAGCCGGCCATTGAGAGCGCAAGGATAGCCGTCGCGGACCTACACTCCCGCGGATGCGAGCCTCACGCCGTCGAGGCCGCCACGTGCACATCCGCCCGCTCCTGCTCGACGACGAGGCCGAGTTCCTCCGGCTGGTCCAGGCGAGCATCCAGCCCGGGAACGCACGATCGATCGCGCTGGTGCGCGGCGCCGGCTTCCGCAAGGAGGGGCTCGCGCGGCGCTACCTGAAGATCGGGGGTCGCTGGCGCGATCACGAGCAATGGGCGCTCATCGTCGAGGATAGGCACGAGGGTCAACCATCGGCCTAGGTCCAAGGGCCCGGTCGGAATCGGCCGTCCGTTGGGTGGAGCCCTACTCGCGGGGGACTACAGTTGGCCGGGCTGGGAGGGAACCGATTGGAACTGAGCATGCCCCAAGACCATACGGATGACTCGCCGCTGGCAACGGTACGTGACATCCTGCCGTCGGCACATCTGCTGTCGGACGGTCCGGTGCGCTACCTGCTCGTCGCCGGGGAACGGGACGACGGTCTGTGGGGATCGATCGGCTCGTTCTGGCGCGCGATCGAGGGGGGCAGGGGTGGGTTCCTCGTCAGCCCGGACGCGATCTGGGCCGGCAGCGAGATGGTCCGAAGCTTCCGAAGCGCACAGGCGAGAGGCTGGACGGTCGAGCGGATCTACGCCTACTGGCAGGCGCATGTCGGCGTGGCGGGGAAGCTCATGATCGATCCACAGCAACACGCGGATACGTTGTTCCAGGTGGCACGACGCGTCGGCGCGATCTGACCGATCCCCTCAAGCGGTGCGGCGCTCCTCCCATTCCTCCCACGTGAGGAGCACGTCGCGCGCCTTCGAGCCCTGGGACGGCCCGACGAGCCCTCTCTCCTCCATCAGATCCATGATCCGTCCGGCGCGCGCGAACCCCACCTTGAGCTTCCGCTGCAGCATCGATGTCGAGCCGAGCTGGGAACGGATCACCAGCTCGGCCGCCTGTTCCAGCAGGTCGTCGTCGTCGCCGAGCCCGTGCTCGCCGACGCCCTCGCCCGGCGGAAGCGCCAGACCCTCGACGGTGTTCTCGTAGACGACCTCGACGCTGGGCACGGATGAAGTCGCAGATCGCCCGGACCTCGCCTTCCGTCACCCACGCGCCCTGGATCCGGACCGGCTTCGAGATATTGGAGGGTGCGAAGAGCATGTCGCCGTGGCCTACGAGCTTCTCCGCGCCGTTCATGTCGAGGATCACACGCGAGTCGGCTTGGGACGACGTCATCAGGGCGATGCGCGAGGGGATGTTCGCCTTGATCAGCCCGGTGACGACGTCGACCGACGGACGCTGGGTCGCGACGACGAGATGGATCCCCACGGCTCGCGCCATCTGCGCCACGCGGCAGATCGCGTCCTCGACGTCGCGCGGCGCCACCATCATCAGGTCCGCGAGCTCGTCGATCACGACGACGATGAACGGCATGTGCTCGAACTTCTCCTCCATGCCCGACGGGATCCGGAGCGTGCCGTCGCGGAGACCCTCCTCGTAGGAGTCGATGTCGCGGACGCCGACGGTGGCGAGCAGCTCGTAGCGCATCTCCATCTCGCGGACGATCCACTGCAGGGCCTCGGCGGCTCGCTTCGGATGCACGATCACCGGGGAGAGCAGGTGCGGCACGTCGCCGAAATGACTGAGCTCCACACGCTTCGGGTCGACGAGGACGAGCCGGACGTCCTCGGGGGTCGTCCTCGCGAGCAGCGACGTGATGAAGGAGTTCACCAGCGAGGACTTGCCGGCACCGGTCGCTCCGGCGATCAGCAGGTGCGGCATCTCCGCGAGGTTCACCATCCGCGCCCGGCCGTGGACGTCCTTGCCCAGCGCGACCTCGAGCGGATGGGTCGCCTGCTTCGCCGCCGGGGAACGCAGGACGTCTCCGACCATCACGAAGTCCCGTGGGTGTTGGGGACCTCGATCCCGATCGCCGACTTGCCGGGGATCGGCGCCTGGATCCGGACGTCGGGCGACGCCAGCGCGTAGGAGATGTCGCTCGACAGGCCGACGACCTTGCTCACCTTGGTGCCGGATGCCACCGCGACCTCGTACATCGTGACGGTGGGGCCTCGGTGGGCGCCCACGACCCGAGCGTCGACGCCGAACGTGTGGAGTGTCCGCTCGAGCGCCGCCAGGGTGTCCCGCTCGGCGCGCGCGTCCGCGTTCGAGGGAGGAGCCGTTCGGAGCAGATCCAGCGGCGGGAGCTGGTAGGGACCGTTGGGCGTCGTGACCGTTCGGCGCGGGACGCCTTGGCCGCGGGAGAGGCCGGGTTCGCTGACGAACGCCGGGTTCCCCTTCGACGGCCGCGATCGTCTCCGTCGAGCGTGTCGTCTTCGGCCTCGGGGAGTCGAGACCACGTCCTCGCTCAGGCCGAACGCCTCGCGGAGCGACCATCGCCGGCGCGGCTTCTCTCGTTCCTCCTCGCGGGCCTTCGCGGAGACCGGATCTCGCTCGTCGCGTTCCTCGCGGAACGTGTCGATCTTCTCCTTGACCGCCGCGAACGGGGTGCCGGTGAAGATCAGCAGCCCGAGGCTCGCGAGCCCCGCGCACACGATCGCGGCGCCGATCGGAGAGATGACGCGAGCGAGCGGCCACGCGGCCAGAGCCCCCACGACCCCTCCGGCGTCGGCGAGCACACCCTCTCCCTCGGCGAAGCTGGGGTTGCCGGCGAACAAGCGACACCAGGCCCGAGGACGCCGGCGACGAGCACGGCGAACCCGATGAACATCCGGACGCGATCCTCTCGCGCCGTGTCCCGCAGGAGAACGAACCCCCACCAGGCACCGAACACGGGGAACGCGTAGGCCCCGACCCCGAAGGCTCCTCCGATCAGCCAGGCGATCCCACGACCGACGGGGCCGCCGGCCTCGATCCAGACCGACAAGACCGCCAGGAGTGACAGCGACGATGAGGCCGATGCCGAGGGCGTCGCGCGCCCACGGCGACAGCACCGTCCGGACGGGGGTCTTCGACGTCTTCTTGCGCTTGCTCCGGCTCTTGCTCCGAGAGGCTGCTCTCTTCGAGGGACGCGAACGCGACCCACTGCCCCCGGACCTCCGGGAGGGGGAAGTCTTCGTTGCCATGTGCGGACAAGCATGACTGCTGAGGCGGACGCTTCAAGGACCTGAGCCGGCTCAGACCTCCATGATCACCGGCAGGATCACCGGCTTGCGCTGGGTCACCTCGTTGAAGTACCTGGCTTGAGGACCCGGCGGACGTTCTGCTGGAGCGCGGACGGGTCGGTCACGTGCGCCGCGGCAGACTCCTTCACCGCCTGGATCACCCGGTCGCGCCCCTCTTCGAGGATGTCGGCTGACGTCTCCTCGTGCACGAATCCGCGGTTCACGACGTCCGGACCGGCCGACCAGCTCGCCCGTCTGTGAGTCGACGATGATGACGACGACGACCACGCCGTCCGCCGAGAGCTTTCGGCGGTCCCGCAGCACCTCACCGCCGACGTCGCCGATCCCAAGGCCGTCCACGAACGTCATCCCCGCCTGGATGCGATCGAGCTGCCGCAACTCCTCGCCGACCTCGACGACGTCGCCGTCCTCGCAGACGAGCGTTCGCTCGGGCGGGATGCCGACCTCGTGGGCCAGCCGGGCGTGATGCTGGAGGTGGCGCCGCTCGCCGTGGACGGGGATGAACCAGCGCGGCCTGACGAGCGAGAGCATCAGCCGGAGCTCCTCCTGGGCGGCGTGACCGGAGGCGTGCACCGGGTCGGACGGCATGTGGAAGACGTCGGCCCCCGTCCGGTAGAGGGCGTCGACCACGCGGTGGATCGCCGGCTCGTTCCCGGGGATCAGGGATGAGGACAGGACCACCGTCTCGCCCGGCCCGATGTCGACCCACTTGTGCTGGCGCTGTGCCATGAGCGACAGCGCCGAGTAGGGCTCCCCCTGCGAACCGGTGCAGATCACGACGACACGGCCCGGATCCAGTCGGTCGATCTCCGCGATGTCGACGACGTCCTGGTCGGCCACGTGGAGGAGCCCGAGTCGCCTCGCGGCATCGACGGACTTGAACATCGATCTGCCGAGGAACGAGACCACTCGCTCGTTCGCGCGCGCGGCGTTCACGATCTGCTGCACGCGATGGATGTGGCTCGAGAAGCAGGCGGCGACCACGAGGCCGGGAGCCCCTGCGACGATGTCGTGCAGGACGGGTCCGACGGTGCGCTCGCTGACCGAGTACCCGGGTTCCTCGGCGTTCGTGGAATCGGAGAGGAGGAGATGGACACCCTTGCCGCGCCCGGCCTCCTCGGCCAGCCCGTGGAGGTCGGTCGCCCTCCCGTCCAGCGGCGTCTGGTCGATCTTGAAGTCGCCCGTGTGGAGGATCGACCCGAACGGGGTGTCGACCACGACCGCCATCCCGTCGGGGATCGAGTGCGTGACCCGGAGGAACCGCATGGTGAACGGCCCGGTGGTCGCCTGCTCCCCCGGGGTCACCGTCTTCAGGTCGACGAGGTGCGGCGACCTCGTGCTCGTCGAGCTTGCCCTGCAGGAGCGCGAGCGTGAACGCCGTGCCGTAGACCTCGAGACGGCGATCGATGTCGCGCAGGAGGTACGGGAGCGCGCCGATGTGATCCTCGTGCCCGTGAGTGAGGACGACCGCCTGGATCCGGTCGGCCTGCTTCGCGGACGAAGTCGAAGTCCGGCAGGACGAGGTCGATGCCCGGGCATGTCGCCCGAGCGGGAACGACAGGCCGACGTCGATGATCAGGATCCGGTCGTCGAGCTCGAGGCAGGCCATGTTCCGGCCCACCTCGCCCACCCCACCGAGGAAGACGAGTCGCGCGGAGGACTTAGAGGAGACCGGCATCCTCCAGTGCTTTGCGAACCCGGTCGCGCTCGTCCGCGGTGGCGGGAACCAGCGGCAGGCGGGGCGGACCCGCAGGCCGCCCCA
This sequence comes from uncultured Actinomycetota bacterium, assembly GCA_963778505.1. GTDB lineage: Bacteria > Actinomycetota > UBA4738 > UBA4738 > HRBIN12 > JAJNBA01. The sequence continues at coordinate 34,200 of CAVZUH010000003.1, forward strand.
GCATGTCCAGGGCGGCCTTCACGGGGATCGGGTTGGACGTGACGAACAGCGCGTTGAACAGCGGCGACAGGTCCTCGTGCAGCTTGCGGGCCGCCGGGACGTCACCGGTCTCGATCAGGTCGATCATCTGCCGGATCTGAGAGCCGACGAGGTGCGATGCGACGCTCACGACGCCCACGGCGCCCAGGCAGACGTAGCCGAACGTCGCCCAGTCGTCGCCCGAGTAGATCTCGAATCCTTCGGGCGCTTCGGAGATCAGGTTCGAGATGGCCTTGAAATCGCCCGTGGAGTCCTTCACGGCGACGATGTTGGGCTTCTCCGCGATCCGCAGCATCGTCTCGTGCTCGATCCGTGTTCCGGTGCGGCTCGGGATGTTGTAGACGATGATCGGGAGCTCGGTCGCCTCGGCGATGTGCTCGAAGTGGGCGACGAGACCCCGCTGCGGCGGCTTGTTGTAGTACGGCGTCACCACGACGATCCCGTCCGCACCGGCGTCCTCGGCGGCCTGGGTCAGCTCGAGGGTCTCGGCGGTCGAATAGGTCCCGGTGCCGCAGATCAGCTTCCCCTTCCCCCGGATCGCCTCGCCCACCGCTCGGAACATCTCAGCCTTCTCCTTGTGGGACAGGGTCGGTGACTCGCCGGTCGAACCGACGACGAAGATCGAGTCGGAGCCGTTGTCCGTGAGCCACGAGGCGAGCTCCTGCGCGCCGTCGAGGTCGACGCCGTGGTCTGGACCGGAACGGGGTGACCATCGCGGTGACGACGCGATCCGAACCTTCCGGCCATGCGATGCCTCCTTTCGTCTCCTCGGCCTTCGCTGGACCTTCGAGCCGCTCGGGGGGTCGGCAGCGACGCCCTATGCTAGCTCCCCATGCCGCGCATCTACACGAAGACCGGCGATGACGGGACCACCGGGTTGCTGTACGGAGGGCGTGTGGCCAAGGACGACGCGGCGACCGAGGCGTACGGGACGACGGACGAGGCCGTCGCGGTGCTCGGGACTGGCCCGCGCATCCGCCGTCCCGGAGCTGGCCGAAGAGATCCTTGCGCTGCAACGAGAGCTCTTCGTCGTCGGCGCGGATCTGGCGACGAACCCGGCGGAACGAGCCAAGCTGGAACCCGGCGTGTCGCTCGTGACGACCGACATGACCGAACGGTTGGAGAGTCGGATCGACGAGCTGGTCGCGGAGCGGGCATTGCCGCATGCGTTCATCGTGCCCGGCGCCAACGAGGGAAGCGCGGCGCTTGACCTCGCGCGCAGCGTGATCCGGCGAGCGGAGCGCAACGTCGTGGCTCTCGAGCGCGAGGGACGAGAGGTGAATCCCGAGGTTCGGCGGTATCTCAACCGATTGAGCGACCTGGTGTTCGTCCTCGCCCGCCGACAGGCGGGCGAGGACGAACCCGCTAGCCGCTAGCTTTCGACACTATCCCGTCGACAGCGAACTCGAAATTGGCTTCTGTGACCGTGAAAACGAACAGTGTCGAATCACACATCGTGTACGAGAAGAGAACTTGGCGATCCCCAGCGAATGTCGTTCCGTCGATGTTCGAGTAGGGAGCGCCGTTCACCTCGACCGCAACCGTCCAGTCGCCTCCTCCTGGCCCGATCAGTTCAAACGGTCGACACTGTCCGGCCGTTTGCGTGTAGGCGTAGGAGAGGCTTTCGTTGCTCCCGAGGAAGGTGAGGCTGCCACCGAATGCACCTGAGTCCGTGACTTCGATGGGCGTCAGGTCCTCGTACGTACCCTGCGGTGCCAGATCGCCGTCATCGCGGGGGACGTAGACCCGCCTGCTAGGGCCTATCTTCACACTCCCCTGCTTGTCCACGGCCACGACACGGTAGAAGGAGTGACCGGGGACCCCGGTGACCGTCGGGCTCATGGAACTCCCTCCCGTGCCGGAGGAGGCCACTGTCCAGTTCGTTGACTCATATGTACGACGTTCGACCCTCCAGGACTTGACGCCGGAATGTGCATCGGAGACCGTGAAGGGGAAGTTGAAACCAGCCGTCGTCGATGTCTCCCACACCCGAAGGGGCGTCGTGCTCATAGTGATCACCGGCGGTGTGAGATCGTGGAGGATGTCTGGGAACCGATTCGGCGCGAAGTCCACGCATCCCCGGGCACACGGGCGCGGTCCGTCCCAAAGGCTCGCAGCGCCCCACCAGTACACACCGCCCGTCTCGCTCTTGGGGATCGTGACCCTCGCTGCGGTTCCCGAGAGCTTCGCGACCGGCAGGAACCGGATGAACCTCGCGCCGCAGTTGGAGAGCGATCCGCGGAGCCTGTTGGTGTAGAAGATGAACGCGCACCGCTCGTAGGTGCGGTCGTTGTTCTTGTCGATCTGGATCACGAAGAACGAGTCGTTCCCGAGACTGCGTGGGGTCCAAGCGTTGAAGGTGCTGATCCTGTGGACCACGCCCGTCGGCGTGTGGCTCACCGACGCGGACCGTAGATCGATCTTGCCCGGGGAATCGTTGCCGTCGAGCCTGGTGAAGACGTGTGCCGCGGCGGGGCCGGCAGGAAACAGGCTCATGACGAGAAGGAGGCCGACCATCGCGAGAAGCAGCCTCGAGGAACGACGAGCGGTGGCGTGTCGAGAAATCGGCTGCTCCCCCTTCATGTGGGGCGGACCCTACCCTTCAGTTGCGCTCCTGTACAAGGGGCGGCGAACCCCGGAGGACCTCAGAAGTCGATGACGCACCATGGCGCCGGCGTGGAGGCGAACATCGCATCGGCGCGCTCGAGGGCTCCGGAGCTCTGCTCGTCGATCAGGCCCGACCACCAGAGCTGCCGGTAGCTCGTCCCGCCCAGATAGGTCGCTCCGAGGACGTTGATCGTGCCCGCGAGGTCGGCGTTGGCATCCGTTCGGGAACACCGACCGGCCCCTTCCTCCACGATCAGCTCATAGTTGCCGGAGGTGTCCGGCCGGAAGGGGTCGGTGATGCCGAAGACCACTCGACCGTCGGCTGCGTATCGGCGCGCCTCGAGCGCGGCGACGACGTCGACCAACCGCAGCCAGAGACCGTCGGCAACGCCGAATCGCAAGCGTCGGGGTTCCCGCAGCAGGTGGAGCAACGGCTCGTCGACGGGACGGTTCCAGGCCTCCACCGAGGACACGAGATCCACATCGAAGAGGTACCGCCAGATGTCCGCGTATCCCGATGGCGAGGACGCGACGCACTCCTTCAGGTTGATCGTGCCGGCGGGGATCGACTGCGTCCAGTCGTGCTTGACCCAATAGACCCCGTAGGCGTCTGCCTCTCCGGAGTCATCGATGTGAGCCGCGTACATCCACGCTCGATCCTTGTCCTCGCCCACCGTAGCGAAGACGGCATCTCGGAGAGCCTTGTTCCGTTCAACACCCCCGGGGCGAAGGGCGGCGTCGTACACGCGATCGATCAGCGGCAACGCCTCCTCTTTGGAGAGGAGCTCGACACGTCCGCGTGGCTCGTAACCGCGCACGAACGCCGTGCGAGAGGACTCCGCGCGGAACTCACCGAAGAGGCCGGCGAGCCCGTAACCGAAGCGCCCGTAGATCGCTCCCTCGGACGCGAAGAGCGCGGCCAGTGGCTCACCGCGGTCCGCGGCTTGATCGAGGATCGCGCTCATCATCCGCGTGTTGATCCCACGGCGTCGGTGGGTCGGGTGCACACCCACCATCGTGACACCCGCCGTGGGGATCCTCGCTCCACCCGGGACCATCATGCGGAACGTGATCGCGGCGGACGTACCGACGATCCGGCTCCCGTCTACGGCCGCGAACGAGCGATCCACTTCGATGACCGGCAGCGACGCCTCGATCTCGTCGTCCTTGGCGGCCGAGCTGAACGCGGTCTCTGCAGCCCGGATCCAATCGACCCGTTCGTCGTACTTGATGGTGCGGATCTCGAAGTCCATGGAGCAGGGAGCCTATCGGCTCGGTTCCCCCGGGCTCAGCCGGGCTCAACCGTCGAGGATCGCGTCCAAGCCGACGGTCAAGCCCGGGTGCGTCGGCACCCAGCGGATCGCCATCAGCACCCCCGGCACGAACGAGGTTCGGTCCGTGGAGTCGTGCCGGATCGTGAGCGTCTGCCCCTGTCCCCCGAAGATCACTTCTTGGTGCGCGACGAGGCCTGGCAGCCGGATCGAGTGGATCCGGATGCCGGCTCGTTCACCGCCGCGGACACCGCGGACGGACTCGGAGGACGGGCCGCTCCACGCCTCGGGGCGGGCGGCCGCGACGGCGTCCGCCGTCGCGGCCGCCGTTCCCGACGGAGCGTCCGCCTTCCCGTCGTGATGCAGCTCGACGATCTCGACGGCCGGCAGGTGGCGCGCCGCCTGAGCCGCGAATCGCTGCATCAGGGCGGCTCCGATCGCGAAGTTGGGAGCGACGAGCACGCCCACCGGCGCGGCGCGCCACGCGTCGTCCACCTGGAAGCCGGTCGTGCCGACGACGATGTGCATCCCGTGCTCGATGGCCCACGCGACGTGCTCGGGAGCGAACTCGGCGTTCGTGAAGTCGACGGCGACCTCGACACCGCTCTCGATGAATGAGTCCAGATTCTCCGCCAGCACGACATCCGAGCCCTGCAGTCCGAGCGCCTCCGAAGCCTTCTGGCCCGCCTTCGAGCGGGAGATCCCGGCGATGAGCTCCATGTCCGCGTCCGCGTGCACGGCGCGACACACCTCGGCGCCGACACGCCCGGTGGCGCCGATCACGCCGACGCGGATCACTCCATGACCCCGGCGAGATCGCGCTTCGCGAACGGCCCGAGTACCGTGAGCGTCATCGGTTGCGACAGCACCCGGCTGGCAACTCGCTGCGCGTCATCGAGGGTGACGCCCTCGACACGCTTGAGCGACTGGCTCACGGTCAAGATCTCTCCGTGCCCGATCTCCGACTTCCCGATCCTCGACATGCGGCTCCCCGGATCCTCCAGCGAGAGCACCATCGAGCCCTTCACGTGGCCTTTCGCGCGATAGAACTCTTCGGCCGTCAGGCCGCCGCCCGCCACATCCTCGAGCTCTCGACGGAGCAATCCGATCACTTCCTGCGCGCGAGCCGGCGTCGTCCCCGCATAGCATGAGAACAGCCCCGCCTCCGTGTACTGCGAGTGATAGCTGTAGACCGAGTACACGAGGCCCCGCTTCTCGCGGATCTCCTGGAACAGCCGCGAAGACATCCCGGTACCGAGCGCCCCGTTCACGATGAGGAAGGGGAACCGGTCGGGGTCGCTCCGCGCGAGTCCGTTCGTGCCCAGACAGATGTGCGCCTGCTCGGTCTTCCGCCGCCTGACCAGCGGCCGAGCCGAGGACGCGGGCGCGGTCTCGCTCGCGCGGAGGTTCCAGCCCTGCGGATCGCCCGTGCCTACGATCCGGCCGGTGTCCATACGGCTGCGCAGCATGCCGAGCAGATCCTCGTGGTGGAGGTTGCCGGCCGCCGCCACCACCAGGCGACCCGGCACGTAGTGGCGCCGGTAGAATCGATGGACCTTGTCCCGCGTGGCCGCGCGGATCGTGTCGGCGGTCCCCAGGACCGGCCGGCCCAGCGGATGCTTGGGCCAGAGGGCCTCGGTGAAGAGGTCGTGCACGACCTCTTCCGGCGAGTCCTCGTGCATGTTGATCTCCTCGAGGATCACCTGCCGCTCGGCATCGAGGTCGGTCGACCGCAGCGCGGAGTGCTGGAGCATGTCGGCGAGGTGATCGACCGCCATCTCGAGGTCCCTGTCCAGGATCCGCGCGTAGTAGCACGTGTATTCCTTCGAGGTGAAGGCGTTCACGTCACCACCCACCGCGTCGAAGTTCTCTGCGATGTCGCGAGCCGACCTCGTCCTGGTCCCCTTGAAGAGCAGATGTTCGAGGAAATGGCTGGAGCCGCTGATCGCCGGCGGCTCGTCACGGGATCCGGCCAGGACCCAGAAGCCGAGCGACACGGAGCGGACGCCAGGCATCCGCTCCGTGACCACACGCAGTCCGGAGGAGAACTCGGTTCGCTCGATCCCCACTGGTCCGCCTCCGGACGTGGCTCGTTAGCTCGACGAGCCCTTCTCTGCGTCGCGGAACCGGCGGCCGTGACGTCGGGGTCCGTGGTCGGCGTCGCTCCTCGGCTCGCGCGGCTCACGTCGCTCACCACCGCGGTCGCCGCCTCGGTCACTCTCCGATGACCGCTCGCCTTGGGGAACCTCCCACTCCGGCCCGACGGGCTTCAGGCTGATCTTGCCCTGGGCGTCGACGTCCTCGACCAGCACGGTCAGCTTGTCCCCTTCCCGCACGGCCTCCTCCACGGAGTTGAGCCGCTTGCCCTTGCCCAGCTTCGAGATGTGCACGAGACCGTCTCGGCCCGGCACGAGGTTCACGAAGGCGCCGAACGTCGTCGTCTTCACGACCGTGCCGTCGTACGTCTCACCCTGCAGGACGGGACGCGGGTTGGCGATCTCGTCGATCATCCGGGCGGCCTCGTCGGCGCCCTCTCCTTCGTGTGAGCCGATGAACACCGTGCCGTCGTCCTGGATGTCGATGTCGGCTCCGGTCACCGCGATGATCTCGTTGATCCTCTTGCCCTTCGGGCCGATCACCTCGCCGATCTTGTCTACGGGGATCTGGATCGTGATGATCCTCGGTGCGATCGGACTGACCGCTTCGCGCGGCGCCGGGATCGTCGACTCCATCACGTCCAGGATCGTGAAGCGAGCCTCACGAGCCTGCTCAAGCGCCCCCGTCAGTACCTCGGCCGGCATCCCGCTCACCTTCATGTCCAGCTGTATCGCCGTGACGAACTCGCGCGTGCCGGCGACCTTGAAGTCCATGTCGCCCAGCGCGTCCTCGGCGCCGAGGATGTCGGTCAGGGTCACGTACGTGCCCTCTTCCGCGATCATGCCCATCGCGATGCCGCCGACCGGTGCCTTGATCGGCACACCGGCGTCCATCAGCGAGAGCGTGGATGCGCACACGCTGGCCATCGACGTGGAGCCGTTCGAGGCGAGCACGTCGGACACGAGTCGCAGCGTGTACGGGAACTCCTCCTCCGAGGGGACCACGGGGATGAGCGCGCGTTCGGCCAGCGCCCCATGGCCGATCTCCCTTCGGCGCGGCGAGCCGACGCGGCCCGTCTCACCGGTCGAGAACGGAGGGAAGTTGTAGTGGTGGATGTACCGCTTCGAATCCTCGAGATCGAGGGTGTCGATCATCTGGTTCATCCGAAGCATCCCGAGCGTCGCCACGTTCAAGGCCTGCGTGTCGCCCCGCTCGAACAACGAGGACCCGTGAGCCCGAGGCAACAGCCCCACATGCGCCGAGAGCGGACGGATGTCCTTCGCCCCTCGGCCGTCGAGGCGGATCCCATCCGAGATCACGCGTTCGCGCATGACCTTCTTCTCAAGGGCCTTCCAGGCGGGCGAGAACTCCTGTCCTCGCTGGGCGAAGGCCTCGTCCCCCAACACCTGCGCCAGGTGGGCCCTGGCCTCGTCCTTGACCGCCGACATGTTGGACTCGCGCTCTTTCCGCTCAGGCACGAGCGAGGACCGAACCTTGTCCTTCGCGAAGGACTCGAGCGCATCCCAGAGATCGGACTGGTACAGCGGATGGGGCTCGAAGTCCGACGGCTTCACGCCGACCTCCGCCAGGAACTCCTCCTGGAACTCGATGACCTCGGCGATGACCTCCTTCGCCCGTTCGAGGCCTTGGGCGACGACCTCTTCGGTGGGCGCCGTGGCGCCCTCACCGGCCGCGAGGAGGGGCCAGGTCATGTCGGGGGCCTCGCCCTCGATCATCAGGATGTCGATCCCACCCTGGTCGTTCTTCGAGCCGGCCACGACGATGTCGAAGGTCGCCTCGTCGAGCTCCTGGAACGTCGGATTCACGGCCCATTCGTCCCCGATCAGGCCGAGGCGGACGGCGCCGACCGGACCGTCGAACGGCAGACCGGCGATCCCGACGGCGAGCGATGCCGCGTTCATCGCGGGGATGTCGTACGCGTTGGCCATGTCGACCGACAGGACCGTGATGACGACCTGGACCTCGTCCCGGTAGCCCTCGCGGAACGAAGGCCTCAGGGGCCGGTCGATCAAGCGCGCGGTGAGGATCGCCGTCTCGGACGGACGTCCCTCGCGACGGAAGAAGCTGCCGGGGATCTTGCCGCGCGCGTACATCCGCTCCTCGACATCGATCGTGAGCGGGAAGAAGTCGATCCCTTCGCGTGGCGCAGAGCTCACGCACGTGGCCAGGACCATCGTGTCGCCGTAGCGTGCGACGGCGGCGCCGTCGGCGAGCTTCGCGAACGTGCCTGACTCGAGGAGCAGATCCTTGCTGCCGATCTGCCTTGACATGCTGGTGGCCATAGGCCTTTGTACCTCCTGTTGTGGGCGGCACCTCGTGGCGCCGCGGCTGCGGGAGGCGGCGGGCCGGTTGTCAGTGGTGGGCCTCCGGCGTGTGGTGCTGGGCGCTGCGCGAGGTGCTGGGCGCTGCACGCCGTCCGGGGGTCCGCGACTGAGAACCGACCATGATGGAGCTCCTCCGCCTCCGATCGGTCGGTCAGTGGGTCGTTGGCATCACTCCTTCGCTGCGCTCCTGACGCTTGCGGTCAACGACGCAACCCGAGCTTCGCGATGAGCGCCCGGTAGCGCTCGATGTCCTCACGCTTGATGTACTCCAGGAGCCTTCGCCGCCGTCCCACCATCTTGAGCAGACCCCGCCGGGACGCATGATCCTGCTTGTGGGTCTTCAGATGCTCGGTGAGCTCAGCGATCCTCCGCGTCAGCACCGCGACCTGCACATCGGCAGATCCCGTATCGCCGCTGGTGAGCGCGTGCTCCTCGATGATCTCGTGCTTGGCTTCTTTGGTCAGCGTCATGGTTGCAGGTCAAGGCTACCAGTACCGTCCTCGTCCCGACGGTCAAGAGAAGCTGAAGTCGCAGCTCGGACGGCATCTACGAGGTGGGCGCGGCGGGCTCGGAGGTCCTCGAGCACGCCGGACGCCGCGGCCAACCTCCTGAGACCCAGCCGCGCCCGCCGCGCCCGGATCGCCCGCCCGACGGACCACAGGGCGGCGAGGCCGCAGACCGGCCCGACGAGGAGGGTGAGGAGCCAGGCGTGCGGGGCGGCGTCGAGCACGAGCCACCTGAGGACAGCCCAGTTCGCCGTGAAGAGGACGATCGCGGAGAGGAACTTGACGGTCGCGTGTGTCACCGGAGGCATCGGCCGGCGTCCGACCGCGTACACGCCGATCGCCGGCACCGCGTTGGCGACGAGCCCGATCGCGGCGAAAGGCGCGAGCGCGAGCGTCGCGATCCACCCGATCCTGCTCCGACGCGCGAACGCCTCTTCCGCTCCCGGCGCCGCGACGGCATCGGGGATCTGCGCCGTCGAGAGCACCTCGCGGTAGTCGATGGCCGCCGCGCGGACGGCCGCCTCGAGCTGCGACGGCGCCTCCGCGAGCCGGTCGGCCAGCCGCTCAACCTCCCCCACGGGCGGCCGCCCCCGTGGATCCCCGCGCTCCCATCGGAGGGCCACGTTGGCGGCCAGGCGGAGCGCGGATCGTTGCTCCGCGCTCCGGAAGTCGATCGCGGCATCGGTCAGCCTCGCCTCGATCGTGCTCGTGAGCGCGGCGACGGCCTCGCGGTCGGTCTCGTCGGGAGGAACCGCCGGATTCGTCGCGAGGTCCGAGTCCATCTCGATGGGCTCGCCGATGCGAACGTAGGCGCGAGAGCGCGCCCGCTGCTTGTCCTCGGAGATCAGGCCGACCGGCACGATCCGGAGGCCCATCGCACCGCGAGAATGCGCGCCCAGGGCGATCCGCGCGGCGCCGGTCCGGATGGGAAGCAGGTGCGCTTCGTCGCTCGCCTCCCCCTCCGGGAAGATCCCGATCGCGCCTCCCTCGCGCAGGTGATGCGAAACAGGCGGCGAACGTGTCGACGTTGCGGCGCGTCCCCGCACCGTCTCCCTCGGCATCCTGAGCGCGATGAACGGGGATCGCACCGGCGAACGCGAGCAGCGGCCGGAGCGGCAGGATCCGGAACAGCGACGCCATCGCGATGAACCGGACGGGCCGAGGGACCGTCGCGACCAAGAGCGCGGGGTCGACGAACCCGCCGTGATGGTTGGCCACGAGCAGGACCGGCCCCGTGCGTGGGATGCGCTCGAGGCCTGTCACCTCCACGGCGCGGAACCAACCGAGGGTCGCGGCTCTGGCGATCAGCCGCACGAGCCGGTCGGCGAGTCGCCGCATGGGGCGCATGGTCGCAGCTCTACGATGTCCGTGTGTGGCGGAGCGATCGTCTCGGAGCACTGTGCGGGTTGCTCGGACCCGTCGCGTTCACGGGCGCCTGGTTGCTGGCCCAGCGCCGCCAGGACGAGTACCAGGTCCGACACGAGCACATCAGCGGCCTGGCGGCGAAGGATGCCAACGACCCGCAGGTGATGACGGCGGGATTCGTCGCCCTCGGCGGCTGCACGGTCGTGTTCGCGTCGGCGCTGGAACGGAGGCTCGGCCCGCGGGCCGGCGTGGGTCCCGCCCTGATCGGGGTCGCGGGCCTCGCCACGATCGTGGCCGGCATCTTCCGGCGGGATCGGCGGTCGAACTACCCGGCACCGGGCGAGCCGGATGGTCAATCTTGGGAGAACGACGTCCACGATACCGCCGCCGTCGTCGGCGGCATCGCCGGCACGGTCGGCTTGGTCGCGCTCGCGCCGCGCCTCGCGCAGGACCAGGCGTTCCGGGACCTTGCGCGGCCCGCGCTCGGCGCCGCCGGCGCGAGCGCGGGCCTCTCGACGTGGTTCCTCCGCGACGTCGTCCGGCCCGGGAACGGCCTGCTCCAGCGCGCGAACATGACGATCCCGCTCGCATTCATGGCAAGGCTCGCCCTGCGGATGTTCCGTCGGTCCACTCATCAGGGTCGGACGTAGGCACCGCAGCGCGGGTTCGCTCCACGTCGTCGGCGATCGCGGCCACGAGCTCGTCGACGGAGTCGAACTTCACCTCGTCGCGGAGCCGCTCCCAGAACTCGACCGAGAGCGTGTCACCTCGAAGTTCGTCGTCCGGGAAGTCGAGCAGGAACGCTTCGACATGCAACGGCTCCGTCCCGAACGTCGGGTTCGTCCCCACGTCGATCGCCGCCACGTAGCGGCTTCCTCCCGCAAGTGCCGCGACACCGGCATAGATCCCCTGCCCCGGAAGGAGCAACCGGGGCCACGTCCGGAGGTTCGCGGTCGGGTAGCCCAGGCCCTTGCCGCGACCCGCTCCGGACACCACCTCGCCGTCGACGGCGTACCGCCGCCCGAGCGCCGTCCGGGGCCAGTGCAGGTCCCCGTTCGAAAGCGCCTCCCGGATCGAGGACGACGAGACGACCCGGCCATCGACCGTGAACAGGCCAACCTGGTCCGCTGTCATCCCCAACGGCTCGCCGACGTCGCGCAGCACGGCCACGGTGCCGGCCGCGCGATGCCCGAACGTGAAGTTGGCGCCGACCCGAGCGTGCGCCGCGTGCAGCCCGTCGATCAAGACGTCGCGGACGAAGTCCTCGGCTGAGATCTGCGAGAAGTCCTTCGTGAACTCGAGCACGACCAGGACGTCGACCCCACATGCATCGATCAGCTCTGCCTTCCTCTCGACGGTGGTGAGCAGACGCGGCTCCTGGCCCGGAGTGAGGATCTCCCGAGGGTGCCGGTCGAACGTCACGGCGACGCTCCGGGCCTCCCGCTCCTTGGCCGCCGCGACCGTCCGGCGGATGACCTCCTGATGGCCCAGATGGACGCCGTCGAAGAACCCGATCGTCACGACCGACGCGCCGTCGGGCAGTGGGAGGTTCTGCTGACCCCGGACGATGTCCATAGCCGTGGGAGGGTACCGGCCAGACCACCGCGTCACGCCCATGAGTCGGGCAGAGCAGGCCCTAGGAGGTGAGACAACCGCTCTCGACGAGTGCGTCGTGCTGCTCTTCGAAGGCCCGGCGGAGCCCACTGATCAGATCCTGCGTGTCTCCTGCTTGTCGGGCCCGATCCCACGCCGCTCTCGCATCGGCATCCGCCTCGATGAGTCTCTGACAGCGCTCCGATGTCATCGGGCTCTCGGCGCGAGAGCACGCCACGAGGAGCATCGCTACCACCGCTCGACCGAACGTCACGTGGCCACCGTAGGCGTCGAGGTGATCCGTTCGCAACGCACACGCAGCGCCATCCCGAGGGGTCGATGAACCTCGAAGATCACCCCGGAGCGAGGATGACCTGCGGGCGGGCGCGCGGCCCGTCGTCCTCGTAGACGCCGATCAGGCGACCGCCCGGTCCGAAGACGGCGTAGGGGCCGGTCAGACCTGCCGGGCCGAGCGGCCTCCCGTGGGAGGCCGCGAGGGCCTCCTCGGTATCGAGGTCGAGACGCGGGAGGTGGCCCACGGCCGCGTCGATGGGCAGGGGTTCGCCGGCACCGTCCGGCTCGACGGCGTCGTCGACCGCGTAGGGCCCGATCGCCGTTCGGCGGAGCGCCGCGAGATGGGCGCCGCACATCAGGGCGGCGCCCACGTCGGCGGCGAGCACGCGCACGTACGTGCCACCCGAGCACTTCACGCGGAACGTCGCATCCGGAGGATCGAAGGACACCAGGTCGAAGGCGTCGACGCGGATCGGTCGCCGGCTTCGCCTCGAGGCGCTCGCCCTCCCGAGCCGCCTCGTAGAGCTTCCGGCCGCCGACCTTCACCGCGCTGTACGCCGGCGGCCGTTGGAGCGACTCCCCGACCAGCGCTCGCATCGCCGCTGCGACTTCCGCCTCGGTGACGTCGACCGCCGCCTCGCGAACGACATCGCCTTCGGCGTCCAAGGTGGTCGTCTCCGCACCCAGCCGAAGCGTCCCCTCGTAGGTCTTGGGCAATCCGCCGAGGAAGCGAAGCAGGCGAGTCGCACGACCGATCCCGATCAGGAGTAGCCCGGTCGCCATCGGATCGAGCGTCCCGGCGTGTCCGACCTTCCTCGTGCCGAGCGCACGTCGTACGACGTCGACGACGTCGTGCGACGTCACCCCTCCAGGCTTGTCGACCAGGAGCAGACCCTCCGCCGGAGTCACGAGAGATTCACGACGCCTGGCGGAGCGCCTCCACGAGGCGTTCGATCGTTCCCTCTGGACCGTGTTCGGACGTGTACCCGGCCGCGAGACGGTGCCCGCCGCCGCCGAACGACGATGCCACCACCGAGAGGTCGTGTCCTCCTCGGGACCGTACGCTCACCTTGAACCGCCCGTCCCGCTGTTGCTTCAGCACCGCGGCAACGTCGACGTCGCGGGCCGACCGGATCACGTCGATCACGTCGTCGGTTTCTCCCGGCCCGACGCCCGCCTCGGCGAGGTCGGCCTGCGTGATGTACGTCCAGACCATGCTCGCCTCGGGCACCTCCGTCATCCGACCGAGCGCGGTCCCCAGCAGTCGAAGGAACGAAGGGTCGTTGTCCTCGTACATCGCCCGCACGAGCGCCGCGTGGTCGAACTCGTGCTCGCGCAACTGGGCGGCGACCCTGAGCGTCTCGGGGGTCGTCGCCTGGTACTGGAACCGCCCCGTGTCCGTCACCAGGCCCGCGTACAGACACACCGCGACGTCACGATCGAAGCCACCGCCCATCGTCTCGATCAGGCGGAAGACCAGCTCGCACGTGGACGACGCGTCTGGGTCGACAAGGCGAACGGTGCCGTAACCGTCGTTCGACCGGTGGTGATCGATCCAGATCAGCTCGCCCGCCCGTGAAGCCGACGCCCCCAGCACACCCAAGCGGTCGAAGGACGCGCAGTCGCAGGTCACCATCACCGCGGGCTCCGCCGGGAACGTGCTCGGGGGAACGACGTGATCCGTCCCGGGCAGCAGTGTGGCCCACCGCGGGAGATCCAGCGGCTCGTTGCCGTACGAGCACACCGTCACGGTCCCCTGTCCTCGCAGGTAGTTCGAGAGCCCGAGCATCGACCCCAGCGCGTCGGCGTCCGGGTTCATGTGACACGCGAGGGCGACCTCATCGGCGTCCGAGAGGATCTCGGCGGCCCGCTGCAGGGCCTCTGCCTCAGTCATCCGATCCCTCCCCGCGATGGAGCCGGTCGATGATCTCCTCGATCCGTTCGTGCTGCGCGACCGTCTGGTCCACCTGGAACTCGAGTTCGGGAAGCTTCCTCAGGCGGACCTGCCGCCCAAGCGTCCGTCGCAGGTGCGCTGTCGCCGACCGGAGCCCCGCGGCCGTCGCGCGCTGTTGCTTGTCGTCCCCGAGCACCGTGTACGAGACCCAGGCGCGTCGCAGGTCGGCGGTCACCTGCACGCCGATGACCGTAACGAAGCCGATCCGTGGGTCCTTCAGTCGCTGGATCTCCTCCGCGAGGATCTCGCGGAACTCCTCCGCCACTCGAGCTCTCCGGGCACCCTGTGGCACGTCATCCCTCCGCGTCGTTCAATCTTCCGGCGAGTGGAGGGTCAAGTCGGTGTCGATGATCTCCACCTCGGCCCACCGTTCGACGAACCGTTCCACTGAGTGCATCACCTTCTTGAGGTGATACCCCTCTGCCGCCACGGCGGCGACGCCGAGCTCCGCCCGCTGCCACTTGTCCTGATAGCCGGTCTCCGCGACCGCGACTTCGAACGTGGACCGGATCCCGCTCGACAGGGTCTTGACCACGTGACGCTTCTCCTTCAGCGACCCGCAGGCCGGGATCCGTAGGTCGAGCCGAAGAGCGGCCATCAGCATCAGGAGATCTGGCGAGCGAACTCCTCGACCTCGAAGGCCTCGATCACGTCGCCCTCCTTCACGTCTTGGAAGTTCTCGAGCCCGATCCCGCACTCGAAGCCTTCGCGAACCTCCGCCACGTCGTCCTTGAACCGGCGGAGCGACCCCACCCGACCTTCGTAGACCACGACACCGTCGCGGATCAGCCGAACCTGCGAGTTCCTTCGGATCGTGCCCCTCGTGACGTAGCAACCGGCGATCACCCCGAGCTTCGGGACCCGGAACGTCTGGCGGATCTCCGCTTCCCCGAGGATCGCCTCGCGCTCCTCCGGCTTGAGCATCCCGGAGAGGGCGGCCTTCACATCGTCGATCGCGTCGTAGATCACCCGGTAGAGCCGGATATCCACACCCTCGCGCTCGGCAAGCTCGCGGGCGTTCGCATTGGGCCGTACGTTGAAGCCGACGACGATCGCGTTCGCGGTCTTCGCGAGATCCACGTCGTGCTCGGTGATCGCCC
The DNA here is from genome assembly GCA_963778505.1 of uncultured Actinomycetota bacterium. Taxonomy (GTDB): domain Bacteria; phylum Actinomycetota; class UBA4738; order UBA4738; family HRBIN12; genus JAJNBA01. The sequence goes on from CAVZUH010000003.1 coordinate 49,371, forward strand.
CGGCGCCGGAATGCACGAGGTTCACCCGCACCTCGTCCTGCGGCAGCTTCAGGAAGGCGTCGGTGAGGGCTCCGAGTGAACCCTGGACGTCTGCTTTGACGACGAGGTTGAGCTCCGGGATGTCCTGTCGCTCCTGGCGGCGGAGCAGCTCCTGGAGCGACGCCGGCCGCTGATTCACGACCTCGGCCGATCGGACGCGCGACTCGCGCTCGGACGCGACATGCCTGGCCTCGCGTTCGTCTTCGACCTCGCGGAACTCGTCGCCGACGTTGGGGACGCCGTTCCACCCGAGCACCTGTACCGGCTTCGCCGGGCCGGCGACATCGACGGGCCGTCCGTTCTCGTCGACCATCGCCCGAACCTTGCAGTACGTGGTGCCGCAGACCAACGCGTCGCCCACCTCGAGCCGGCCCTTCTGCACCAGGACGGTGGCCACCGGACCGCGTCCCTTGTCGAGGTGTGCTTCGAGGACGGTTCCTCGCGCACGGCCGGTGGGATCACCCTTGAGCTCCGCCAGGTCGGCGACGATAAGCACCGTCTCCAACAATCCTTCGAGGTTCGCGCTCGTCTTCGCGGAGACGTCGACGAACTCCGTGTCCCCGCCCCACTCCGACGGGACGAGGCCGCGTTCCACCATCTGGGTCCGCACTCGGTTCGGATCGGCCTCCTCCTTGTCGATCTTGTTGACCGCGACGACGACGGGCACGCCCGCCGCCCTCGCGTGATCGAGCGCCTCCACGGTCTGCGGCATCACGCCGTCGTCGGCGGCGACGACCAACACGGCGATGTCGGTGATCTGTGCGCCTCGCGCCCGCATCGCGGTGAATGCTTCGTGGCCCGGTGTATCGATGAAGGTGATCTCACGGCCGTTGACGTGTGCTTGATAAGCGCCGATGTGCTGGGTGATCCCGCCGAACTCGCCCGCGACGACGTCCGTCACCCGGATCGCATCGAGGAGCTTCGTCTTGCCGTGGTCAACGTGGCCCATCACCGTCACGACCGGCGAGCGGGGCACGAGCTTCGATCCGTCGACCTCTTCCTCGAGCTCCTCAGCTTGGAGCTCGTCTTCGAGGCCGACGATCTCCACCTGATACCCGAGCTCGGATCCGAGTGTCTTGAGGGCCTCGTCGGACAGCGACGTGGTCGCCGTGACCATCTCGCCCGACATGAAGAGGATCTTCACGATGTCGGCCGGGGATCGGTCGGTCTTCTCCGCGAACAGCTGGGGGGTGGAGCCCCGAACCACCTGGAGCACCTGCCCGGCGGGGGCCGCGGGTGCGACGCGTAGCGGGGCGACCGGCGAGTCAGGGGTGGGGGCCGCGGGAGCGGACGCGGGCGGAGCCGATCGCGCGGCGGCGGGAGCAGGTGCGGCTGCCGCGGGCAGATCGGTGGCGGGGCCGGTGGTGCGGCGGTGGCCGGTGCAGCCGGAGCGGGTGCAGCAGCTCCCGCGAGATCCTCCGCGGACGTTGACTCCTCCCCGGTGGGCGCCGGCGCCGCCTTGGGCGTTGGTTTCTTCGGCTTGGGCTTCGCTCGCGGCCTCGGTGGCGGCTCCATGACCTGACGTGGCTTCGCTGCCTTGGTCGCCTTGCCGCCCGACGCTCGGAGCCGGGGCACGAGGTCTTCGGGCACGCTGGAGGAGGCGGACTTGCCCGTCACGCCCATCTTCTCGAGCGTCTCCAGCAGCTCCTTGCTGGACACGCCGAGCTCTCTCGCGAGCTCGTGGATCCTCATGTCGCCTGCAACGCCTCCTCGATGTCGTTCCTAAGCCTAGCGAGTTCCTCTTGGGCCAACCCCGTGCGAAGCGCGCTCGCGAGCCCACCACCCTTGCGCAGGGCTGCACCCACGCATGCGGGGTCACGGTGGACGTACGCACCCCTCCCGGGAGCCGAGCCGAGCGGGTCGACGCGCACGCCTGCCGGCGTGCGCGCGACGCGCAAGAGCTCAGCCTTGGGTGCTCGTGCCCTGCATCCGACGCACGAACGCTCCGGCTCGCGCGCCAAGGTCCCTCATTCCCCCGCCGGCGCCTCCGAGGGCGCAGCCTCGGCCGGCGTCTCGGTCACCGCAACCGGCTCGGTGGCAACAGGTTCGACCTCGACGGGGTCCGCCGCAACCGGCTCGGCCTCGACGGGTTCCGCCACGTCGGGCATGGGTTCGGCGCCGGCGCCAGTGGCCACCTCCTCCTCGGTCTTCGCTGCATCGGGCGCCGCGGCTTCGGCAGCGACCGCCTGCACCGGCGCAGGCGGCGGCTCCGCCGCCTGGCTCTCGGACTTGATGTCGATCCGCCACCCGGTCAGCCTCGCCGCGAGCCGAGCGTTCTGTCCCTCCCTCCCGATCGCGAGCGAGAGCTGATAGTCGGGGACGATGACGAGAGCGGTCTGCGTGTCGGGGTTGACCGTGACCTCTTTCACCTTCGCCGGCTGAAGAGCATTGGCCACGAACGTCGCCGACTCGTCCGACCACGGCACCACGTCGATCTTCTCGCCCCGCAGCTCGTTCACGACCATCCGCACCCGCGAGCCCTTCGGTCCCACGCACGCACCGACCGGATCCACGGCTGGTTCGTTGGAGGCAACCGCGATCTTCGAGCGATGCCCGGGCTCGCGAGCCACGGCCATGATCTCGACGATCCCTTCATTGATCTCCGGGACCTCCAGCGCGAAGAGGGACTTCAGCAGGCCAGGATGCGTGCGCGAGACGACGATCTGCGGACCCTTCGTCCCACGGCGAACCTCCGTGATGTACGCCTTGAGGCGCTCGCCGTGCCTCAGGGGCTCGGACGGCACCTGCTCGCCCTGCGGGAGCAGCGCCTCCACCTTGCCGAGGTCGAGGAGCGTGTACCTGCGCTCCTGCTGCTGGACGATGCCGGTGACGACGTCGCCTTCGCGGCCGGCGAACTCTTCGTAGGTCATCTCTCGCTCCGCGTCGCGGAGCTTCTGGAAGATCACCTGCTTCGCCGTCTGCGCGCCGATCCGTCCCTTGAAGTCGTCGGTCACCTCCACCTCGGACTCCGAGATGACCTTCATCTCGAGCCCCGGCTCATCGCTCCCCTCGATCGGCGGCACGTCGACCTCCTCGAGCTCCTGCTGCCACATGCGAAGGTCGCCCGTCTCGGGGTCGATCATGGCGCGGAACCCGACGAACTCGTCGTCGCCCTCCGGATGCTCCTGCTTCCAGTGGGCCTTGTACGCGGAGGCCATCGCCTCCTCCAAGCCGCTCAGGATCGTCTCGAAGGCGACGCCCTTCTCCCGCTCGAGCTCCCGCAGCGCGGCGATCATCTCGGCGTTCATCGGTCGCTTCCCTTCAGCTCCGCGTCCCAATCGACGACGGTCTTCGCCGCGGCGACCTCGTCGAGGGTCACGCGACGCTCGCCTTCGTCGGCAGCGATCCGGATCTCATCGTCCTCGGCGGCGCGGAGCTCGCCCTCGAGCACGCCTTCGTCGGTCTTCACCAGCACCCGCTCCCCGACGGCGCGGCGGAAATCCTGCGGACGGCGCAACGGCCGCTCGATCCCGGGCGTCGTCACCTCGAGGGCGTACGGACCGGGCTCGAACCCCTCGAGGTCGAGCCGGCGCGACATCTTCCCGCGAGAGCTGTGAGATCGTGTCGAGGTCGACGCCGCCGTCTCGGTCCACCGTGACGCGGAGGATGCGGCGACCGCCCTCGCGACCGAAGGTCACGTCGACGAGCTCGAGGCCTTCGCCCTCGATCACGGGTCTGACCAGCGCCTCCGCGTCCACGTTCCCTCCCCTCTCGCCTCGGGTCGACGTCACCCCTCGAAAAAGAAAGTGGGCGGCGAGCCCACTTCCGGCCGTGCAGATCGTCGTCGACCAGCCAGTATAGACAGGGACCCCGGATACCGAGAGCCGAGGCGCCCTCAGGTGGCGCTGCTGAGGAGGTCCGCCACCGCTCGTGAGGCCTCGGCCAGCGGCGCCTGCGACCGCTCGCCGGTGGCTCGCACCTTGAGGTCGACCGTACCGCCCTCGAGGCCGCGCGAACCGACCACCACCTGCACCGGATAGCCCACCAGGTCCGCATCGGCGAACTTGACGCCCGCGCGCTCTTCCCGGTCGTCGAGAACGGCCTCGATCCCTCGCTCTCCCAGCTCCCCGTAGATCCGCTCCGCCTCCTCGGTGACCGCCGGTGTGTCGGCGTTCGCCATGATCACGGCGACCTCGTACGGGGCCAGGAGCTTCGGCCAGACCATCCCCGCGTCGTCGTGATGCTGCTCCACCACCGCCGCCATGATCCGGCTGATCCCGATGCCGTACGACCCCATCACGTAGTGGCGTTGCGACCCGTCCTCGGCTTGGTAGGTCGCCCCCAAGGGCTTCGAATAGTAGGTCCCCAGCTGATAGATGTGACCCACCACGATCGATCGTCCGATCTCGAGCCGACCGCCGTCGACCGGACAGCGGTCGCCATCGCGGATCTGGACCAGGTCCTCCCAGCGATCGACGCGGAAATCGCGATCGATGGTAGCTCCGGTGACGTGGACGTCCGGACGATTCGCGCCGGTCACCCAGTGGGCGCGTCCCCGGATGGACGGGTCCGCGAAGATCGTGACCTCGGAGCCGAGCGTCTGGGGACCGACGAAGCCCTTCGCGAACCCGAGTCGGGCGAAGTCCTCGTCCTCGAATCGGCGCACGCGCTCGGGGAAGTGCAGGCGGGCGAGCTTCTCCTCTCCCACCTCACGATCGCCGGGCACGAGCACCGCGACCGTCCGGCCCTCGACGTCGAACATGATGCACTTCATCGTGGCCTCGGCCGGCACGCCCATCTGCTCCACCATCAGGTCGATCGTCACCGCCCCCGGCGTCTCGACCTCGGTGAGCGGCTCCGAACCCTCGTCCGGTGCCGCCTCCGAGACGCCCGGTGTGGCCGCCTCCGTGTCCGCGAGGTAGTCGCCGTTCTCGCAGCGGACGAACAGATCCTCGCCCACGTCCGCCAGCGCCATGAACTCGTGGTTGACGCCGCCGCCGATCGTTCCCGGGTCCGCCTCGACGATCACGTAGTCCAGTCCGATGCGGTCGAACACGCGCTTGTACGCCTCGTACATCACGCGGTAGGACTCGCGAAGCCCTTCCTCGTCGCGGTCGAACGTGTACGCGTCCTTCATCAGGAACTCTCGCCCGCGCAGGAGCCCGTATCGGGGCCGGAACTCATCGCGGTACTTCCATTCCACCTGGTAGACGTTGACGGGCAGGTCCCGGTACGACGGGAACTCCTGTTGCACGAGCGGGGCCACCACCTCTTCCTGGGTCGGGCCCAGGAGGAACTCCCGTCCATGCCGGTCCTGGAGGCGGAACATGAGGTCTCCGTAGGCCTGCAAGCGGCCCGTCGCCTTCCACGGCTCGGCGGGGAGGACGATCGGCATGCGGAGCTCCTGGGCCCCCGACGCGTCCATCTCCTCGCGCACGACCCGTTCGATCTTGTTCATGGTCCGGAGGCCCAAGAGGCATCGAGGTGTAGATCCCCGCGGCCACCTTCCGGATGAACGCCCCGCGCAGCAGCAATCGGTGCGAGGGGACCTCGGCCTCGGCCGGATCCTCTCGGAGCGTGCGCGCGAACAGCTTGGATACCCGCATGGAACGGATAAGGATACCGGTGGGCTTGTGCCCGCCGGCCCTAGACGTCCGTGAGGGTGGCGATCACCTGCTGCCAGAGACGGGTCGCGGACCCGCCCACGCCGTCGTCGATCGGGTACGCCCCGTACGCGGCCATCGTCGCGGGATCGGTCGGGTCGCGCGAGATGGCGGTGTAATCACCCCAACGCTCCGGACCCGGCGCGAACTCGTACCGTGCCGTCACCCGGCCGGATGAGGACGGATGCGGAGCCGGGGCGCCGGGCTGGATCACGGCCGCGTACGCGGCGAGACACTGCGCCGCTCCCGCGCGCGCGTAGTTCACCCAGAGCTTGCCGTTGCCGTCGGTCGCGATCGAAGGCCAGGCGACGTCGCGCCCGGCAGCGCCCACGAGACCCCGTCGGGTCACGCGGGAGTTCGCCAACATCGAGACCGGATCGACTTCCCACCAGCGGACCACCGACTCCGGGCCGCCGCCACCGATGTTCCCCCGGATCGCGGTCGTCGTGTAGAGGCGTCCGCGAGCAGCGTCCCAGTAGGACGAGGTCAGCCGGAGATCACCCGTGTCCCACTTGGAGTTGAGGCCGGGAGCGTTCCCGCACTGCCGGCCCCAGGGGGGAAGCGCCATCGGCCCTCCGCCGATCGTGGCCCGGGTCAGCCTCAGCGCACCCGTTCATGACCTTCAGCCGCCACAGGATCAGCTTGCCCGTCGACCCGTTGAAATCCATCGAGGTCATGAACTGGGTCGTCGGTGCGCCGCCGAAGGAGACCGTCGGCACGATCGTGAACGCACGAGAGCCGTCCGGATCCCTCGTCTGGACGCCGCTGAAGACCTTGATCGGGACGGTGGGCACGGAGCAGTCGTAGAGGGGTCCCTTGGCGAACGAGACGACCTGCGCGTACTGGAAGCCTCCGATGGACGGAGCGTTGTTGTAGCCGAACTGGTTGGTGGTGAGCGTGACCCGGTTCTCGGTGAATCCGATCATCGGGTAGTCGGCGAACTGCCTCCCGTTCCCGCCCACCTGGTCGCCGGACATGTGCAGCACGCACCAGAGGTTGGCGTCGGCCTCCGATCCCTCCGGGACCACCACGATCGAGAGGAAGCTCTTCGCGTTGCTCGCCGATGCGAACGCCAGGAGGAAGTGCTCCCGGTACGGGTCGTAGACCACCTTCGGGTCGAAGTCGTCGACGAAGTTCGGCAGGGCACCGTCGAGGGCGCGGAGGCGCCTGGGAGGATCGAGCTGGACGCCCGCCCGAGTGTAGAACGCCATGTGAACGTTCACGGCGGCGAGGTGGTTGGTGACACCCAGGGCCCCGGTCGGGTCGCCGGGCGACACCTCTCTGAGATCGGGTACCCCGTCGAACGTCGGTGGCACCACGATCGGCGCGAGGACGCCCCCTCCTCGCGATGCCGGAGCCTCGGAGCCGCGGGCGTCTGCGCGCAGGTCACTCCCGGCGCGGACGAGTCTCGGCACCGGGGTCGAACGGGGGCCGCCCGGGTCCGCCCCCAAGCCGATCCCCGCGACGTGCACCTTCGGCGAACCATCGGCCGGATCCTCGGACTGCGCCGGAGCCGGGATCGCGAGCATCGCGAGCACTGCCGTGAGTCCCCAGATGAGCCGACGACGCATCCAGACACGCTCCGTGGGTCGGTGCGGCGCCCTCCCGCCGCGTGGGCGGCCAAAACCTAGCAGGCCGTTGACTCGGCGTGAACCCAGATGCCACCATCCACCCCGATGATGGCGGCGAGGCGTTCTGGTCGTGGCCGAGGGCCTCGAGGGGCCCCTGAACCGCCGCCGCGTTAGTCCTCGGCACCCACCGCGACGAGCCCCGGCTGGTTCCCGGGGCTCTTCCGTCACCTGACCCCGACGAAGGGCAGGATGAGCTCGAGCGACAGGAGGGATCCCTGGCACCGGAACTGCAGATCAGGCCCGACCGCGCGGGGTTCGACAAGCTCAGCCGCGAGTGGGCCCTCGTCCCCGTATGGGCCGAGCTGCTGGCCGACGTCTCGACGCCGGTGGGCCTGTTCCCCGCCGTCGCGGGCGAGGGACCGGGCATCCTGCTGGAGTCCGTCGAGCGTTCCGAACGCTGGGGGCGGTACTCGTTCGTGGCCGGCGACCCTGCGGCCATCCTGGTCCTCGACGAAGACGGCCTGCGGATCCAGGATGCCGTCCGGAACCTGCCGCTCGAGATCCCGGACGGCAGGACCGCGCTGGAGGCGTTGATCGTCGCGGCGCGCTCGATCCGCGGGCCACGCCTGCCCGACCTGCCCCCGCTCACGGGGGGACTGATGGGATACCTCGCGTACGAGGCCGCCGGACTGCTCGACGGCCATCCGGCGCCCCGCCCCAACGACGCGCCGTGCCCCCCGATCGGGCTCCTCGCGATCGATCGTGCGGTCGTGTTCGACCATTGGCGGCAGCGGCTCATCCTCGTCGCGCACGTCCCGACCGGTGGCTACGACGGCGGCGTCGCGGCCCTGGAGGACCTCGCCCACCGGATCTCGGAGGCCGCGCCGCCGCCGCTGGCCACGATCGTCGGCGCCGGTACCTCCGGCGCCGGCGAGCCGAACATGGCGGATGACGACTACCGGCGGATCGTCTCCTCGTTCAAGGAGCACATCCTCGCCGGCGACATCTACCAGGGCGTGCCCTCTCGGCGGGTCTCCTTCGACGCCGCCGACGGCGGATTCCCGATCTACCGGCGCCTGCGCGTCTCGAATCCCGCGCCGTACATGTTCTTCCTCCGGATGCTCGGCATGGAGCTGGCGGGTTCGTCACCGGAGCCGTTGGTTCGCGTCGAGGGGCGACGGGTGTCCACCCGGCCTATCGCCGGGACCCGGCCTCGGGGCGGAACGGAGGTCCGCGACCGGCTCCTCGAGCACGAGCTCCTCGCGGATCCCAAGGAACAGGCGGAGCACGCGATGCTCGTGGACCTCGCACGCAACGACCTGGGCCGTGTGTGCGCTCCCGGCAGCGTCCGTCCCACCGAGCTGATGCAGGTCGAGCGGTTCTCGAAGGTGATGCACATCGTGTCGACCGTGGAGGGCGATCTCCGGGAAGACCGGCACCCGTTGGACGCCTTGGCCGCGACCTTCCCCGCGGGGACGGTGACGGGCGCGCCCAAGCGCCGCGCGATGGAGCTGATCTCGGAGCGCGAACCGACGGCGCGCGGCCCGTACGCCGGCGCGGTCGGCTACCTCACGTTCGCCGGGGACCTCGATTTCTGCATCACGATCCGAACGGCCGTGGTCGCCGACGGCCGGGCGCATGTGCAGGCGGGCGCCGGTGTCGTGGCAGACTCCGACCCGGAGGCCGAGCTCGTCGAGACGAAGGCGAAGGCGGCGGCGTTGCTGCCGGCGATGGGTACGCTCGCCGGGGAGGGGGGCGGATGATCCTCGTCGTCGATCACTACGACAGCTTCACGTACAACCTCGTCCAGCTGATCGAAGGGTTGGGGCGAACCACCCAGGTCGTGAAGTCCGATGAGCTCCCCACTGCCGAGCTCGTCGCACTCGAGCCGGAGGCGGTGGTCCTGTCCCCCGGACCGGGTCACCCGAGGGACGCCGGGTGCTTCCCGGAGCTCCTTCGCATGCTGCCGGCGAGCACCCCCGTCCTGGGCGTGTGCCTCGGGCATCAGGCCCTCGCCCTCGTGAGCGGCGGGACCGTCGATCGCACGGAGCCGTTCCACGGCAAGGCGTCGCTTGTGCAGCACGAGGGTCGTGGGATCTTCGATGGTGTCGCGAGCCCGTTCGAAGCCGGGCGGTACCACTCGCTCGTCGTGATCCGCGACGACCTTCCGCCTGAGCTCGAGCTCACCGCGTGGACCGACGACGGGCTCGTGATGGCCACACAACACCGCGAGATGCCGCGATCCGGCGTGCAGTTCCATCCGGAGTCGATCCTCACGCCCGAAGGGCCTCGGATCGTCGAGAACTTCCTGGCGCTCGCCCGCTGATCAGGCCGCCGGACAGCCCCGGCCGTAGGAGAACGAGCCGGAGTTCGCCGCCACCCGGCAAGGAGACGCATCGACCGCAACGAACGCGACCGCCGGCACGCGCTTGAGCTGGTCGACGAACGAGTAGGTCCACCGAGGATCGACCGCTCCCTGGAAGTACCAGTCGCTGCCGTTGTCGGCGACGATCACCCCGAAGCGCTTCATCGCGCGGAGCACGATCTGGGCTCGCATCGAGTACCGGCTCATGTCGAAGGCGGCCTTGAGCCGGAACCTCGCGCCCATCGGCGGGCACGCCGGGTTCGCCACGCCGGCTTGATGGCGCGCCGGCCAGACGTAGCTCCGGCGCGTGCAGCCGACGGTGAAGCGCAGCGCGTGGTGGATGCCGGCGTTCGGCCCGAAGACCTCGTCGTAGCGCACGAGCCCCGGGAAGATCGGCAGACCGGCTGCGTCGGCACTGGTCCAGCCCGCTGACCGCAGGGCGTTCGAATCGAGATCGAAGATGGCGCCGCTGCCCGCCGTCGGGTTCCCCCCGTTCCTCTTGACTGCGAACAGCTCATAGAGGACGCACGTCCCTCGGTCGATCATGATCGCGTGGCGATCGGAGCCTCCCTCGATCCGCACGTCGGCGCCGAACGGGTAGGGTCCCCGATCGCTTTCGCTCGCGTAGCGGAAGCGGACCCCGACCTTCCGGTGCGATGACGGCACGACGTCGAACGGGATCCCGTACGACGGCGGGCCGAAGTCCGGGTGCAGACGGGTCGTCCCGGCATGGGTCGCGCGCTTCCACGTCGCGCTTTTCGGATGCACGGGGAGCTTCCGGACGTCCATGTTCCAGACGTTGTTCGCCGGGAAGACGGCGCAGGAGGTACCCGGCACATCGGCGGCGCCGGCCGGCGGGGCGGTCGGGCCGAACCCCATGGCCACGACCGCAACCGACAGTGCGAGGATCCGTTTCACCCCAGGTGTATCGGCCGCAGGGGCGGTCCCGTTGAGGCTGACCGGTCGGATGCGGATCAGTCCGAGCCTGGGCTCCCCGCCGCGGCGGCCGCCAGCTTCTTCGCCTCGGCCACGAGCCGCGTGACGAACTCCGATTCGGGGATCTTGTCGACGACCTCGCCCTTCACGACGAGGAACCCCTGCCCCTTGCCCGCCGCGATCCCCAGGTCGGCCTCCCGGGCTTCCCCCGGGCCGTTCACGACGCAACCCATCACCGCGACCCGGATGGGCGCCTTCAGGCCCTCGCGCTCGAGCGCCTCGTTCACCTCTTTCGTGAGCCCGAGCACGTCGACCTCAGCTCGACCGCACGACGGACAGGCCACGAGATCCAAGCCGCGTCTCCGCAATCCGAGTGACTGCAGGATCGCCGTCCCCACCTTGACCTCCTCGACGGGATCGTCCGTCAGCGACACGCGGATCGTGTCGCCGATCCCCTCGGAGAGCAGCGTCCCGATCCCGACGGCGCTCTTCACACCGCCCATCGGCATCGGACCCGCCTCGGTGACGCCGAGGTGGAGCGGATAGTCACACTTCTCGGCGAGTTGCCGGTACGCCTCGATCATGACGAGCGGGTTCGAGTGCTTCACCGAGATCTTGATGTCGAAGAAATCCTCGTCCTCGAGGATCCGGGCCTCCTGCAGCGCGGACTCGACCAGCGCCTCGGGGGTCGGAGCGCCGTAGCGGGCAAGCAGATCCTTCTCCAACGAGCCGGCGTTCACGCCGATCCGGATCGGCACGCCCCTGGCTTTGGCCTCCCGCGCGATCACGCGCACCTTGTTCTCGTACTTGATGTTCCCCGGATTGATCCGCAAGCCCTGGATCCCGGCCTCCAGCGCGGCCATCGCGTACTTCCATTGGAAATGGATGTCGGCGACGACCGGCACAGTGGACTTGGCCGCTATCGCCTCCAAGGCCCTCGCGTCCTCCCAGTGCGGAACGGCGACGCGAACGATGTCCACGCCCGCGGCCACGAGCGACGCGATCTGCTGCAAGGTCGCATCGATGTCCGCGGTCTTGGTGGTGGTCATCGACTGGATCGAGACGGGCGCGTCGCCGCCCACGGCGACGCGACCCACGTGGAGCTGTCTCGTCGCCCTGCGCAGGATCATCACGGTCAGTCTCTCAGCTCCCGAACACCTGGAAGGTGACGGTCCGGTCCTTCGGATCGTCCATCTCGAAGAAGATCAGCCGTTGCCAGGTGCCGAGCGACGGCTCCCCGCCGCCCACCGGGATGGCGTGCGAGGTCGCGGACAGGAGCATCGCCTTGACATGGGCATGGCCGTTCTTCCGCTCGTCGGCATGCAAGTTCTGTGTTCGGACGTCGAAATCGTCGTGGCGATAGTAGGCGCCCTCGTGCGGGACCAGGTCGATAAGGGAGCGCCTGAAGTCTTCCAGCGCGCCGTCCTCCCACTCGTTGATCAACAACGCGCAGGTCGTGTGCGCGCAGAACGCGACGGCGACACCCTCCGTGATACCGGCGTCCTTGATCGCGCGACGGAGATCGTCGGTGAGGTCGAGGTAGGCGTATCGCTCGGGCGGCGAGACGGTGATGGATGTGGTGCTCGATCTCATCTGTCGCTCCTCTCGGCCGAGGGCAGGTCGAAGGTGAATACGCTCCCCAGGCCGGGCTCGCTCTGCGCCCTGATCTGGCCGCCGTGCGCCTCCACGACGGAGCGTGCGATCGCGAGCCCGATCCCGGTACCCCCGTCGCCCCGAGCGCGGGCAGGGTCGGCACGATAGAAACGCTCGAAGAGCCTGGGGAGATGCTCAGGCGGTATGCCGGCACCCGTGTCGATCACGGCCACCTCCACCGAGCCGTTCCGGCGGCGAGCGGAGACCGTCACGCTCCCACCCACCGGGGTGAACCGGACCGCGTTGTCCACGAGGTTGAACAGCACCTGATGGACTCGCTCCCGGTCGGCGGACAGAGCCGGCAGGTCGGCGGGGACGTCGTTCCGGACCAGCACACCTCTGCCGGGGAGCGCCATGCCGATCTCGGAGATCAGGTCGTCGACGAGACGCTGCAACGGGAGCGCCTCGATCCGGAGGGGAACCTCGCCGGACTCGAGTCTCGACAGATCCAGGAGCTGGTCCACCAGCCGGCCAAGCCGTTCGACCTGGGCGAGCATCACCCCGATCGTTGCCGGGTCGGGTTGCTCCACCCCATCGAGCAGGTTCTCGAGATGTGCCCGGATCGCCGTGATCGGTGTCTTCAGCTCGTGCGAAACGTTGGCCACCAGGTCGCGACGGCTCTGTTCGAGGTTCTCGAGCTCGCCGCTCATCCGATTGAACGCCGTGGCGAGTCTGCCGACCTCGTCCCGGCTACGGGTCTGCACGCGCACCGAGTAGTCGCCGGTCTCCATCCGGCGGGCTGCCGACGCCATGTCGCGGAGAGGCTGTGTCATCCCTCTCGCGAAGAAGCGCGCAACGACGAGCGAGACCGTTGCGGCGACAACTCCGACGAGGAGGAACTGCCACCACACGCTCTGGAGGAAGCCGGTGGTCGCAGACAGACGTCCGAGGAATCCCCGCGACGGCGAGTGGATCAACGCCGTGACCGCGCCACCGTCGCCGGCGGGGACGCTGGCGAACACGTTCGCGCCGATCACCCCCCACCGGGGAGCGTCGACCTGGAGCCTCGGCAGCTCGCCGAGGTCCGCCCCACGGACCTCCGTGGACCCGTCCGGATGCCGGGTCACCACCATCGCTCCGGAGGGCACCGATTCCAGCCGGCCCGTCGCGGCTTTCCGTGCAAGGCTGAGTGCGTCGATCGCCTCGGAGTCGCGAGGCGAATTCCGCAGCGCGAACCCGATCAGCACGTAGCTGATGGCCAGGGCAAGCGCGACGGCGATCACGACCGTCGATCCGAGCTTCGCTCGGATCGACGTGAGCCTGTCCAGTGGCCGGGTCGCCATGACTACTCCTTGAACGCGTACCCGACACCGTGGACGGTCCGGATGAAGCGCGGGTCGTTCCCGTCCTCGCCGATCTTCCGCCGGAGTCGGGCCACGTGCGAGTCGACGACCCGGCCCCCCGCATGGTCGCGGTAGCCCCAGATCCGGTCCATCAACTGATCGCGAGAGAGCACGACTCCCGGTTCGCGGGCGAGGGCGTGGAGGATGTCGAATTCGAGCGGCGTCAGCTGCACCTCCGCGTCGTCCACCTCCACGCGGCGGCGCATCGGATCGATCGAGAGACCCGCCCGTTCGATCGGTTCACCGTCGGTCGACCCCTCGATCCGCTCGCGACGACGCAGGATCGCCTGCACGCGGATGGTGAGCTCCCGGAGACTGAAGGGCTTGGTGAGGTAGTCGTCGGCACCGACGGCGAATCCGGCGACCTTATCGGCCTCCTCGGTCCTGGCGGTGAGCATCAGCACCGGCGTCCAACCATCCCTTTGGATCCGCGTGCAGACCTCGAGGCCATCCATCCCCGGCAACATCAGGTCGAGCACCACCAAGTCCGGGCGATGTTCCGCATGTCTTCGGAGTGCATCAGGCCCGTCGGACGCGACGATCACATGATAGCCCTCACTCTGGAGACGGGCTCGAACGGCTTCGGCGATCGCATCCTCGTCCTCGACGACGAGCACGGTTTGGGCTGCCACTGAGTCATCGTATCCACCGCGCCGGGCGCGGCGGGTGGCTGGGTGATGGAGAAATCGTGGCGGGAGCGCCTCTGACCTGGCTAGATGCGCGGCAGCGGCTCGGTGATGTCCAGGAAGACGGTAGCGAGGGCGAAGATCGAGAAGAAGACGATCACGGCCGCCGAAACGGGAATGAGCTTCCGATAGTCCGCCTGCCGGCCGGTGATCCTCTCCCACGCCAGGAGCAGGAGATGGCCCCCGTCGAGCGGGGGGAGGGGGATCAGGTTCACGACGCCGATGAAGATCGTGACGTAGGCAGCGAACGCGAGGAAGACAGCCCAATCGCCCTGCGCGCCCGCGTCCCCGATCTGCTGGCTGACCCCGACGAGGCTCACCGGATCGGTCGCCTGGCGGGGTTCGTCGCTGAACAGGACCGAGAACGTGCGTCCGACGCCCTCGGTGAAGATCTTCGGGATCGTCGCGACGCTGTTCCAGGCCGCCCTCCCGACCCACCGCCCCGACACGACCGCTACCTCCGGGAGAGAGAGACGCTCGGGTCCGAGCGTGAACCCGATACGACCCTCCTCGATCTCGCCCTCCTTCACGAGCCTGGGAACGATCGGGAGGGAAAGCCTGCGGCCGTCGCGGTCGATCACGTAGGTCAACGGCTCCGCCGGATGGGCCTTCGAGTACTCCGTGACGTACGTCCCGAGCGTGTCCGGAGTCGGGTTCTCGAGGCCGCCGACCCGGATCACGATGTCGCCAGGCTGCAGGCCGGACTCGAACGCCGGCGAGGTCTCGCCGTCGAGCGTCTTCGAGACGTCGCCGACGATCACTCGATCCGTATCAGGATCGCCGTAGGTGAGGAAAAGCGCGAAGTAGAGGACCGCACCGACAAGGAGGTGGGACAACGGGCCCGCGAGGATCACCATGGCGCGTTGCCAGATCGGCTTCGAGCCGTACGCCCGCGGAAGATCCTCGGGCGCGACCGGTTCGTACGGGTTCATCCCGGCGATCTTCACGTAGCCGCCGGCAGGGATCGCCTTCACGCCGTATTCGGTCTCCCCTCGCCGAACGGACCACAGCCTCGGCCCGAACCCGACGAAGTACTCCTGGATCTTGAAGCCGAAACGACGCGCGACGAGCAGGTGACCGAGCTCGTGGATCGGGATGACGACGAGCAGGATCAGCGCAAGGAAACCAACGATCGCGAGAGGGCCGCCCACTCAGGTGGCCTCGATGATCTCAACCGTGCGACGGCGGGCCCATGCATCCGCGCGCTCGATATGCACGACCGAGACGACCGAGGGTGGTTCGTGTTCATCGACGATCGTCTGGACGATCTCCACGATGCGGGGAAGTGGGATCTTCCCGTCGAGGAACGCCATCACGGCCACCTCGTTCGCGGCGTTCATCACCGCGGGGAACGTGAGGCCGAGCGCCCCGACCCGGTACGCGAGGTCGACCGCCGGGAAGGCCTCGTGGTCGACGGGCTCGAAGGTGAGGGGCGTCTCCGTGAGCGGCAGCGAGGCCACTCCGGTGGGGAGCCGTTCCGGCCACGCGAGGGCGAGTTGGATCGGCAGACGCATGTCCGCCGTCGCCATCTCCGCACGCATCGACCCGTCCCGGAACTCGGCGATCGCGTGCACCAGTCCCTCTGGATGGACCAGTACGTGGATCTGCGAGTACTCAAGCCCGAAGAGGTAATGCGCCTCGATCACCTCGAGACCCTTGTTCATCAGCGTCGCCGAGTCGATCGTGATCTTGGGGCCCATCGACCACACGGGGTGCTGCAACGCCTCCTTCATCGAGGCCTTGGCGAGCTCCGTCGCCGTCCAGCCGCGGAACGGACCCCCCGAGGCGGTGATGACCACGCGCTTCAGGTCTTCACGGCGCTCGCCTCGGAGCGCCATGGCGAGCGCCGCGTGCTCGGAGTCCACCGGGCCGGAGCCGCTCCGGTTCGCCCTTGATGAGATCCATCACGAGCTCTCCGCCCACGACGAGCGATTCCTTGTTCGCGAGGGCCACGGTCTTGCCGTTCTGCAGCGCGGCCAGCGTCGGAGCCAGGCCGGAGGATCCGACGAGCGCGTTCAAGACGATATCCGCCTCGGTGTCCGCGGCCAGGCGCTCGGCGGCGTCCGGCCCGACGACGAGCTCCACACCGCGGAGCGAGGCGACGCCGTTCTTGACCTCTTCGGCCGCCGTCTCGTCCGCGATCGCGACCACGGGCGGCAGGAACTCGCGGATCTGGCCCATCAGGAGTTCCTGGTTCGTACCCGCGACGGACAGGCCGACGACCTTGAAGCGCTCGGGATTGCGACGGACCACGTCCAAGGCCTGGGTCCCGACCGATCCCGTCGAACCGAGGATGGTGACACTTCGCATGAGAACAGCCTACCCCCGACCGCGAGGGAACAAGCAGCGCCCGCCCAGAACGCTAGAAGGCGATGACGCGCAGGAGAAGGAGGGCCGCGGGCGCCACGAACAGCAGTGAATCGATCCTGTCGAGGACACCACCGTGCCCGGGGAGGAGGCTACTCATGTCCTTGATCGCGAGGTCACGTTTGATGAGGGACTCGGCCAGGTCACCGAACGTGGCGGCCATGGCCACGACGAGCCCGAGCAGGACCGCGTTCACGCGTCCACCGTCCTTGAAGATCCCAGGCCCGAAGTCGACGAACGCGGTGACGAACGCCGACGAGGCGACCACCGTCACGAGCGTCGCACCGATCAGACCCTCCAGCGACTTCTTCGGGCTGGTGGCAGGCGCGAGCGGCCGCTGGATCGCCGAACCTCCCCACACGGAGCCGATGAGGAACGCCGCCGTGTCGAAGATGAAGGCGAGCCCGATCACCGCGACGACGATCTGCGTATCGAACGTGGTCAAGATGATCAGGAGCGAGCCCGCGAGCGCGGGGATCCAGACGCATCCCGAGCAGGGTCAGCCCGATGTTGCCGACCGTGTCCTTGCGATGGGGAGCCGGGACCGTCATGAACCACAGGAACGTGGCCAGGAGACCGAGCGAGAGCATCGCCACGAGTCCGGCCTCGGCGTGGAAGTAGGCCCCGGCCAGCACCAGGGCGCCACTCACCAATCCCACGGCGGTCGCTGGCTGGCGATGGTGCTTCACCATCACCCCGTACAGCTCACCCTGCGCGACGAGGGCCACGATGGCAGCGACGACGGCGAAGACTCCGTCACCGATCAGGAGCGCGACGAGCGCGACGCCCGCGAGAACGATGCCGGTCAGGAACGCCGCGGGCACGTCCCGGTCGGTTCCGTGGCGGTCGAGGTCGGCCCCGACCTCGACGGCTGCGGGCTCCTGCCAGCTGGGTCCCCCGAGACCCTCGGCGCCGACGACGATCGTCCGTGACGGCTCCTGTTCGGCCATGGCGGCGAACACGTCCTCGTCTCCCTCGCCGGCCGGGTACGGCTCCGCACCCAGTTCCTCCATCAGGTCGGCTGCGTTCTCCTCGTCGATCTGGACGACCCGAGGTGCCGACGCCTCCTCACCTGCGAGGGACCCCGCGAAATGGGATGCCGCCTCCTCCAGCTCCTCGTCGGAAGGCCGCTCCCCCTCCTGGTTCTGCAAGGCGGGCGCGTCAGCCTCCGACCGCCGGCCGCCCGAACAGGGCCTGTTCGTCCTCGGGCCGGTTCATCTCCGCAGGCCCGGCGACCACGCCTTCGTCCACCTCGTCGGGGACGGACGCTCCGAGGGCCTGGTCGACGGGCTCGAGCGAGGCGGTGTCGTACCAATCGCCCTCGTCCCCGTCGTCGTCCTCGAAGGTCCCGGCCGTTGCATCGACCCCCTCGTCAGCCGAAGGGGGCACGGTGACCACTGGTTCGGGCTCACTCCGAACGGTGACGTGTTCTTCTCCCGGCGCCTCGCCGGGCGGCGGAGCGGCCTCCTCCGTCTCGTCCCACTCGACGTCTTTGATTGGGGCGAAGAACTTGTCCAGATCCTCGAACAGGTCGTCGCTCTCGCGCTCGTCGTCGGGCACTAGACCTCCATGAGCTCAGATTCCTTGTGGCGCTGGTTCTCGTCGATCTCTGCCACGTATCGGTCCGTCAGCTTCTGGAGCTCCTTCTCTCCCCTCGAGAGCTCATCTTCGGAGATGGAATGCTCCCGCTCAAGCTTCTCCATATCATCCTTGGCATGTCGCCGTACGTTCCGGACGGCGACGCGACCCTCTTCCGCTCGGTGATGGACCTGCTTGACGAGCTCCTTCCGGCGCTCTTCCGTGAGCGGCGGGAAGGCGAGGCGTATCACCTGTCCGTCGTTCGAGGGGGTGATCCCGAGGTCGCTCTGCTGGATCGCCTTCTCGATCTGCGTGATCGAGTTCTTGTCGAACGGTTGGACCACGAGCAGTCTGGGCTCGGGGACGTTGACGGCGGCGAGCTGATTCAGCGCGACCGGCGTCCCGTAGTACTCGACCATGATCCGGCTGAGCACGGCGCCCGAAGCCCGTCCCGTCCTGATGGACGACAGGTCCTCGCGCAGGTGGAGCATCGCCTGCTCCATCTTGTGGTCCGCCTCCTTCAAAGTGGAGTCGACCGTCATCCCGCGCCCCCGTGGACCAGCGAGCCGATCGGCTCACCCGTGACTACCCGTCGGATGTTGCCCTCCTCCCAGAGGTCGAACACGATGATCGGAAGCTTGTTCTCCATGCAGAGTGAGATCGCCGTCGCGTCCATCACCTGGTAGCCCTCGCGGAGGATGTCGACGTACTCGATCGTGTCGAGGCGGGAGGCGCCGGGGACGACCTTGGGATCGGCCGTGTACACGCCGTCCACCTTCGTCCCTTTGAGGAGCGCGTCGGCGCCGATCTCCAGGGCACGCTGCGCGGCGCAGGTATCGGTGGAGAAGTACGGCACGCCCAAACCGGCGGCGAAGATCACCACCCGTCCTTTCTCCAGGTGACGTCGCGCCCTCAGGGGGATGAACGGCTCCGCGAGCTGGGTCATCTGGATCGCGGTCTGGACCCGCGTCGGGACGTGCAGCTTCTCGAGCGAGTCCTGCAGCGCCAGCGAGTTCATCACGGTGCCGAGCATCCCCATGTAGTCGGCGCGGCTCCGTTCGATCCCCGGGGCCTGACGCCCACGCCAGATGTTGCCGCCACCGACCACGACCGCGATCTGAACGCCGAGGTCCACGACCTCCGCGAGCTGCCGACCGATCAGCGCGGTCGCCTCGGTGCTGATCCCTGCACCTTCGGGCGACGCGAACGCCTCGCCGGAGAGCTTGAGCAGGACGCGGTGGTAGCCGGTCCTCACTGCCCTGCTCGCCGTCACGTTCGCTTGCGCTCCCCTCGTCATCGCCCTGATGCGGCGTCAACCGTCGGTGGACTCACCCAGCTTGTATCGGACGAACCGACGGACGGCAACCTTCTCCCCGACCTTCGCACCAACCTCGTCGAGGAGTTGCTGGATCGTCTTCGAGTCATCCTTGACGAACGGCTGTTCCAACAGGACGGAGTCTTCGTAGAACGCCTTGAGCTTCCCCTCGACGATCCTGTCGATCACGTTGTCCGGTTTCCCTGACTCTTTGGCCTGCACGCGGGCGATGTGCTCCTCCTGCTCCACGACCTCACCGGGAACGTCGTCACGGGCGAGCCAGCTGGGTGCGGCCGGGCTCGCGATGTGCAGCGCGATGTCCTTCACCAGCTGCTTGAACTCATCGGTGTTCGCGACGAAGTCCGTCTCGCTGTTCACCTCGACGAGCACGCCCACCGTGTTGTTGAAATGGATGTAGCTGTCGATGAGACCCTGGTTGGCTGCACGACCGGCGCGCTTCGCCGCGGAGGCGAGGCCCTTCTGGCGCAGCAGCTCGATGGCCTTGTCGACGTCACCCCCCGTCTCCTGGAGGGCTCGCTTGCAATCCATCATCCCGGCACCCGTGAGGTCGCGGAGCTTCTTCACCTGGCCTGCGGAGATGTCGCTCATCCTGTGTTCTCCGGCGTCGCGTCACGCGGGACAGCTTCCCCGGCGCCGGTGTCGTCGGTGTCGTCGGTTTCGACGACGACCTCAGGTTCCAGGGTGGGGAGATCGGGCTCGAAGACCGTGCTCGCCGCGATCGCCCGCGCATCCTCCGGCGACGGCACATCTTCATCCGCCGGCCCTGGGGCCGCGGTCGTGGACCGGCGGGGAGCAGCGGTCGGGCGACGCGCGACCGTCTTCTCGATGACCTCATCCTTAGCCATGCCGTACCCCTCGGCGAGCGCGTCCGCGATCACACGGGTGACGAGGCTGACCGCCCGGATCGCGTCGTCGTTGCCGGGGATCACGTAATCGACCTCGTCCGGGTCGCAGTTCGTGTCGACGATCGCGATCACGGGGATCTCGAGCTTCCGCGCCTCGGTGACGGCGATCTGTTCCTTCTTCGTGTCGACGATGAAGACCGCGTCCGGGAGCCGTTCGAGCGCCTGGATCCCTCCGAGGTTCCGTTCGAGCTTCTCGCGCTCGTGTCGGAGACGGATCACCTCCTTCTTGGGGAGCTGATCCATCGCGCCCGAGGACTCCATCTCCCGAAGCTCGCGGAGGCGGATCAACCGGCGTGAGATCGTCGTGAAGTTCGTCAGCATCCCGCCCAGCCATCGATGGTTCACGAAGGGCATCCCCACGCGGTTCGCGTGGTCCTCCACCACCTCCTGGGCCTGCTTCTTCGTGCCGATGAACAGGATCGTCCCTCGGCGTCGGCCGAGATCGCGGACGAACTCGTACGTCTCCTCGATGCCGGCGAGGGACTTCTCGAGGTCGATGATGTAGATGCCGGATCGCTCTCCGAACAGATACCGCTGCATCTTCGGGTTCCACCGTCTGGTCTGGTGGCCGAAGTGCACGCCGGCTTCGAGGAGCTCCCGCCTGGTGACGACAGGCACGTTTCCCTCCTGATGTTTGGGTTTTTCCTCCGTCCGGCTCTACCCGCGGGCGGCCCTGCGTTGGCCTGGGACCCCGCCGTCGCGGTCCTCGGACGTGTGTGCTCGGCACCATCCGGTGCCGGCGCGCGGCAGTCTACCAGCGGCGATGTGCGCTCACGGCCGTCCCTTCGAGACCCTGCCGGAGGGGCGTTCCCGCGGGGCTCGGACGCGCGCGTCGGGCACTTCCTCGGCGATCGCGAGGTAGCGCAACGCGAAGGCACCCACGATCGCGGCGTGCAGAAGGTTCATCAGGACCACGTAGATCCAGGCCTGGTACGGGGGGTTGACGTCCAGAAGAGCCCCCGGAAGGCCCGGCGCGAGGAGCGTGGCGTAGACCGGCACGACGTAGATCGCAGCGAAGGGGAGGTTCCCCGATCCGGGCATCCGTGCGGCGCGGATGGAGCGACCGAGGCACTCCATCAATCGGTGGTGTTCCATGACCGCGATGATCGGGGCGAACGCGAACACCCATGTCGCGACGACCAAACCCGCCGTCCGGATCAAGAGCGCGAGCCCGAGACCACCGAGCGCTGCCACGATATCCGTCGCGAAAACGACCGCCACCCCGATCACATGGAGCGCGAAGACCACGGGGAACGCTCGGAGTCCACGGATCGCTCCCCAGCGCGTGGCGCGACCGCTCTCGATCACCTCGATCGCCAGGCCGACGAGGAGCGAGAACCAGATCGCGTGCACCGCCGCGGCCCCGAACACGAACAGCAGCCCCTGTCGTACCCCGAGGATCCCGATCGAGATGGACAGGTCGGAGAAGGTGCTCAACGGCGTGGGTGCGGAGACGTAGGCGAGCAGGGCGAACGGACCCGGATAGCCGAGGGCGACGACCACCAGCCACTCCGCGATGAGCCAGGCGAGCAGGGCGCCCACGACCACGGGACTGGACCACGTCCCCGCAAGGCCTCTGGTGAACGACGTGCGCATCTTCGGCATCGAGTCCATCGGCGGCGCGGACATGCCGGAGAGAAGGCCCCGGCGCGGCGGCGGAGCCGACGCCCTTTCCCTTCCTCGGCCCGTTCCTTGACGCTTGCTCTGGCTTCGCGAGCTCATCCCGAGTCCTCGCCGTCGCCGGAGCCCGTCCCGGAGGCGAGCGCCGGACCCAGTCTTCGCTGCAACGGCCGCGCGACCATGATCACGACGAGGCCAACGAGCAGACCACCCAGGACGTAGCCGGTGAGCATCCCGCCGATGTCGGGCACGGTCGGCGACGGCTCGTCGAGCAGCCGCCGCGTGGCGTCGGTCTCGAACGCCACCACCCCGGCATCATCGGCACCGGTGACGCCGACGAGCAGATCGCCCGACGTCCGCGAGCCCTCGGAGAAGGACGTTCCGACCGTCGACCCGCCAGACGAGGTGCCCGCTCCTGCGATCGACCGCGTACAGGGTGCCGGCATCCGTCGGAACGAGGATGTGGTCAGCCGTGAGGAGCGGCGGCGAGGACTGGGACACCGCGTTCAGCGCGTGGTCCCAGAGCGGGACCCCGGTCCGGGCGTCGAAGGCGTACACGCGGCCGGTCACATCGACGGCGAAGACCTGACCTTCCGACGAGACCGGCGCGGGGGCTCCCGCCTCCCTCAGGAGGAAGGGCTGGCGCGGAGCGAGCGGGTTCACCACTTCGGTGCGCCAGAGGAAGCGGCCGTCCTCGGCATCGAAGGCGAGGACGCCACCGAAGGCGTCGAGCGCGAGGATGCGTCCGTCCGCGACGACCGGCGCGGTCACGAGATTCGACGCGTCCTCGGCGCTCGCCCGCCACAGCTCCTCCCCTTCCTCGATGTCGAGGGCCACGATCTCCGACGGCTCTTCCCGGCCGCCCAACGTGGTCACCAGCGCTCGTCCCGCGTCGAGGGTGACGGCCCCCGAGATCGGCGTTCCGAGGTCGGCCTCCCACCGCAGGTCGCCCGAAACGAGCTCGACCGCGGTGACGCGCCCTCCCGCGTCCCCGACGTAGGCGGCGGTCTCGTCCACCGCGACAGGCGTTCGCACGATGTCCTCCAGTTGCACCGGCGATGCCCACGCGGGCTCGCCGGTCGCGAGATCGACGGCGTTCACGTGCGAGTCGAACTCGTCCTCCGCTACATCCGCCCCGGACGGAGATGGAGACGGAGAGGCGCCGGCCGATGCGGTCGTCGCGGGGCCACCGTCGCCAGATCCCTCCGTGAACACCACGATCGGGCCGTCGGCGCCCTGTCCGATAGCGGGTTGGGAGGAGGGCCCGAGGTCACGATCGGCGGAGAAGACCTCCGATCCGTCCGCGATATCGAATCCGAGGACGCCGGTCGGCGAGACCACCACGATGGTGCCGTCCTCTGCGATCACCGGCGAGGACAGCCCAGCGGCGATGTCCGAGGCCTCGAGCTCGATGTCTTCGTTGGTCCAGGCGACTACCAGCGGTGCGGATGGACCGTCGGAGATGCCATCGTGGGAGCCACCGCCCTGGAACTGACCCCAGTCGGCGAAGGAGGCGAGGGGTGTACCCACGACGATCCCAACCGTGAGGGAAGCCACGGCGAGCGAGCAACGTGAAACGCGGGAGAAGTGGAAGGGCCGCAAGGCCGCGTCATCCTAGCGGCTCCCTCCCCACGGAGTGCGTTCAACCCCCGTTCAGTGGCGCCAGCCGGATGAACCTCCAGACGTCTACCGGTCCCAGGTAGTCGAGCGGATCCACGTAGACGTCGAGCAACTTGACACCGAAGTGGAGATGGGGCACGACCTCGCTCGGGTGTCCGGTCCCGGACCGACCGATCGGCTGTCCCCCGGAGACGAGGTCACCTCTGCGGGCGATCAGAGCGCTCAGCCAAGAGTAGGTCGACTCGAGACCGCCACCGTGGTCGATCGTCATGAAGAGCCTTCCACCCACCGGGCCGGCGAACGTCACCCTCCCCGCCGCCGGGGCTCGCACCGGAGAACCGACAGCGGCTGCGATGTCGATGCCTCGATGACCTGAGCCGAACGGCGAAACCGGCGGGTCGAACCCTCGGATCAGGGGACCGAAGACCGGCCATGACCAGTCCCCGGCGGCGCGCGCCGGCCCGGGCAGCGCGAACGCGAAGACCGCACAGAGCAGGACCAGCTTCCTCACATGAGGGACGCTAGAGAGCCCGAGCGGCGCGCGCCGTGAAGCACGTCACACCCGAGAAGGGTCTGTCAGTCGACCTCGGAGAGTTGCCCGCGAAGGCCACCGACCGCCTTCGTATGGATCTGACAGACACGGGACTCGGTCACCCCGAGGATCTCGCCGATCTCGGAGAGCGTGAGGCCTTCGAAGTAGTACAACGTGACGACGATCTTCTCCCGTTCCGAGAGCGAGTTGATCGCGGCGGCGAGCAGGCCGCGCATCTCCTGGCTCTCGAGCCCCCAGGTGGGATCGAGCCCTTTGTCGGCGATCGTGTCCATCAGCGTCACCTGATCGCCTCGATCGCTCCCCGCGGAGACGACCTCGTCCAGCGCCAGCACCGAGACGAACGAGATCTGCGAGATCATCGCGTGCAGCTCGCGCCGGCTCATGCCGAGCCGTTCGGCCAGCTCTTCCTCCGAGGGTCGCCGCTTCAGCTTCGCCTCCAGGTCCGCCTGCGCCTTCTCGAGCTCTCGCGCCTTGAAACGGATCGATCGCGGTACCCAGTCCATCGCCCGCAGCTCGTCGATGATCGCGCCCTTGATCCTCGGGATCGCGTAGGTCTCGAACTTGTTTCCACGGCCCGGCTCGAACTTCTCGAGCGCGTCGATCAATCCGAACATGCCGTAGCTCACGAGGTCGTGTTGGTCGACGCTCGCGGGCAGCCCCGTCGCCACGCGGCTCGCGACGTACTTCACCAGCGGGGCGTAGTGCAGGATCAGTTTCTCCCGGGCGTCGGCGTTGGCATCGCGTTTGAAGGACTCCCACAGGGTGACGAGCTCGTCGCCGGCCGCAGGCGGGATCGTGACAGTCTTGGATCGCGGAGACTTAGGTGGACCTTTCTGCCCCCGCTCCGCCACCTTCGTCGCGACCTTCTTCGCCGTCGCCACGTCAGGCCCTCGGGTGGGCGCGCTCGTACGCGTCGAAGAGCCGACCACGCGAGACATGCGTGTATCGCTGCGTCGTCGCGACGCTGGCGTGCCCGAGCAGCTCCTGCACAGCCCTGATGTCGGCTCCTCCTTCCAGAAGGTGCGTGGCGAACGAGTGCCGCAGGGTGTGCGGGGTCACCCGCCTCCCTGGCAGCAGGGTAGCGCCATACCGCTCAACCATCGAACGGATATCCCGCTCACTGAAGGGTTTGCGGCGTCTATTGAAGAAGAGCTGCCGAGATCCGCCGGCTGCCATCGCGGGTCGTCCCTCCCGGAGGTAGCCAACGAGGGCGTCGGCAGCGTACTCGGAAATAGGTACTTCCCGCTCCTTCGAGCCCTTCCCGAGCACGACCACCCGGCCCCTTCGGACGTCGATCCGATCGAGGGTCAGGCTCGCAACCTCCCCCACGCGGAGACCGGAGCCGTACATGAGCTCCAGAGCGGCTCGATCCCGCAAGGCGATCGCTCGTTCGAGTGGGTCTCCGTCGTCCGATCCCTCCGGCGCCTCCGCGAGACCGTCGGCCTCCTTCGGGCGCAGCACCGTGGGAAGTCGATGCACGACCTTCGGGCGCCCGAGGAGAAGGGACGGGTCCTCCTGGATCCGCCCGGCTGAGACCGCCCATCGATAGAAGGTCCTGATCGCCCCCACGCGGCGTGCGATGGTCGCGCGCGCGTACCCGAGCGTGTGCTGTTGGGCGAGGAACCGGCGCAGGAGCGGGTACGAGGTGGTCCCGAGCGAGGAACGGTTCCTCTTCACGAAGGTCGCGAGCTGCTCGAGGTCACCCCCGTAGGCGGCGACTGTGTTCGGCGACAGACGGCGCTCGAGGGCCAGATGGTCCTCGAACGCGCGGAGGAGCTCTACCTCGTCTTGGGGAAGTCCTTGGGGCATATACGCTCCCGATAGGCGGCTTCCCTGTGTACCAACCGAAAGGGTGTGGCGCAAGCCCCCGACCGGGGGCTTTCGGTGTCCCCCGTTGGTTGGGCTGCGGTCTCCGACCACGGGTGTGTGTGCGGCCGTGCGAACACGAGTGCCCTCCCACGGCGAGGGCCGTGAAGAGGGCCGAAGAGCACAAGCGTCCGATCTTCCATGGCCTGGGATACGCCTGGGAGCATCGATCTGGGGTCCCTCAGCGAGACGCTGGCGTCCCGGAACGATGGCGCCGTTCGTAGCGCCCACCGACGCTCACGATCAACCCGCGCAGCTCTAGCTGGATCAACGTGGTGACGGCATCCGGGATCGACATGCCTACCTCACGAGCGACGGTGTCCGGCAACGACCCGCCCGACAGGGCGTCCCAGACCCTTCGCTCGCCGTCGTCGAGATCGGGAGGTGCAGGGGGCGGCGCGGCCCGATCGACTCCGAGGTCGTCCAGGAGGTCGTCTCCCCCCCTGATGAGTGTCGCCCCCTCACGGATCATCTCGAGAGGCGTCTCGGCGAGGGGGCTCGTGACGGGTCCCGGAACGGCGAAGATCTCCCGGCCCAGGTCGAGCGCATGATCGACGGAGATCCTCGACCCACTCTTCGACGCACCCTCCACGACGACCAACGCTCGCGCGAGTGCCACGACGATCCGATTCCGCGCCGGGAAGTGGTGCGGCCCCGCCGGCATGGCGGGCGGGTACTCGCTCACGATCGTTCCGCTCACTGCGACCCGCTCAAGCAGGTCCCGGCTGCTGGCCGGATACGCGACGTCGACGCCGGACCCGAGCACCGCGACCGTGCGGCCTGCCGCCTGGAGCGCTCCACGATGCGCGGCTGCGTCGATCCCGTGCGCAGCTCCGGAGACGACGGCGAGCCCGGACCCCACGAGCGCTCGCCCCAGGTCCTGCGCTACATCCCGGCCGAGGCTCGAGCACTTCCGTGAGCCGACGATCGCGACACGCTGCGGCGATTCGCCGAGCGGCTGCCCGATGAGGAAGAGGCACGCCGGCGGATCCCGCAGGTCGTTCAGCCGGTCCTCGTACTCGCGATCCGCCGGCGTGACGACCCTCGCCCCGGCTTCGTGCACACGCCTCGCGGTCACCCGAGGATCGATCTGCGCCAGCCACTCACGGTCGCGGTCGCTTCCCAGCCGGCCTCGCCGAACGGATTCGACGCATCCCGTCGCCGAGCCCGTCTCCCAGGCGTCCGCGTGCACCATGAGCGGTCGCAAACCACGGAGCTCCGACAGCGTCAGGATCGCTCGGTGCTCGTGGTCCCCGCGTCCGAAGCCAGGTGGCCACCCGCGCGGTGGTGGGGGCTTCGGCTCATCCTGCACGGGCGAGCCCCTCCGTGCCGAAACCGTTCCGGTACGAGAGCGCTTCGGCCAGATGGTCGGCCTCGACACGCTCCGACCCCGCGAGGTCGGCGACCGTTCGAGCGACCTTGATGGCGCGGTCGAACCCACGACCGGTGAGCGCCAGGGTCTCGACCGCCTTCGTGAGCAGGCTCTCGGCGTCGGGTGACAACGAACAGGTCCGACGGGCGACCGGCCCGGGCAGATGGGCGTTGCATGAGACCCCCAACGCCCCCCATCGGCGACGTTGCCGGTCGCGCGCCGCCTCGACCCTGGCTCTCGCCATCGAGGACGCCTCGCCCGGCGAGGAACCCAGGAGCTCCTCCTTGGTGAGCCGCGGGATGCGCAGCCGGATGTCGATCCGGTCGAGCAGCGGTCCCGACAACTTGTTCCGGTACAGCTGGACCCGATCGTGCCTGCAGACGCACTGCTTGATCCCATCCCCATCGAAGCCGCACGGACATGGGTTGGCCGCCGCGACGAGGGTGAGCCTCGCGGGGAACTCCACGGAGCCGACGGCTCGCGTGATGACGACGCGTCCGTCCTCGAGCGGCTGGCGCAACCCTTCGACGGCATCGCGCCGAAACTCGGTGAGCTCGTCGAGGAAGAGGACGCCTTGATGCGCGAGGCTGACTTCGCCGGGTCGCACGTACGTGCTGCCACCGCCGAGCAGCCCGACAGTCGAGACCGAATGGTGGGGCGCGCGGAACGGGCGGGCTCGGAGCAGCCCCCTCGACGAACCGAGCAGCCCCGCGACGGAATGGAGCTGGGTGGCCTCCAGAGATTCCTCCCGCGAGAGCTCCGGCAGGATCGTCGGAAGTCGTCGCGCGAGCATCGTCTTCCCGGCGCCGGGAGAACCGACCATGAGCATGTTGTGGCCGCCGGCAGCCGCGACCTCGAGTGCCCGGCGCGCCTGCGTCTGGCCCCGCACCTCGGCAAGGTCCACGGTCGCGGCGGCCGGCGCTTCGTCGCTCGGTGTCACCACATCGGGCGGCGACCACGTCCCTCGCAGGAATCCGACCGCATCGGACAACGTCTCCGCGCCGACCACGTGGAGCCCTTCGACCTGCGCGGCTTCCACGGCGTTCGCGGCGGGCACCACGATCCCGTCCACACCGGCCCTCGCCGCGGCGATCGCCACGGTGAGGATCCCGGGTGTCGTCAGCAGCTCCCCCTTCAGGGAGACCTCGCCGGAGAAGGCGAACGTCCCAAGGCGATCGCTCGGGATCTGCCGCGTTGCGGCGAGCACGCTCATCACGAGAGGGAGGTCCAATCCCGGCCCCTCCTTCCGAACGTTGGCGGGTGCCAGATTCACGACGACACGCCGGAGCGGCCATTCGAGCTTCGCTCCCTCGACCGCGGGACGGACCCGCTCCCGCGCGTCCTGCACGCCCGCGCCGGGAAGTCCGGTGACGATGAGGGCCGGGAGCCCGCGACCCACATGTGCCTCGACCGTCACGAGATGCCCGCCGAGGCCGAGCACCGCCACCCCCAGGACACGCCCGTACATGAGCGCCGGACGATACCGATGACCACCGACACGAGCCGGCTCGATGAGCCGTCGCGATAGCATCCGCCGATGCCCGAGCCGCTCGACCATCCGGAGCCTGAGCTGATCGACGTCCGAGACCCTGAACGGTCGCGCGCGGCGCTCGAACGGCTCGGCGAGCGAACATGGGCCGAAGCGCTCGACTGGCTCTATGGGACGGCGGCGAACCGCCCCACCGCGCCGGATCTCTACCCGGAGATGCGCCGGAGGTTCTTCGACGAGAGCGGCTCGCCCGCTCGCGCGCCCGCGAACGGCCACACCTCCGACGAGGTGCTGACCGAGTTCGGCGAGCGCCTCGCTCCGTTCGCGTACGCAGCCCAACATCCCGGTTCCTACAGCTACTTCACCCCTCCGCCGCTCCCGATGTCGATCGCCGGCGAGACCCTCGCCCAATGGTTGAATCAGGGCATCGATGTGTGGCTCGCGGGCATGGCGAGCCCGTTCGTCGAGGAGGAAGTCGTCGGCTGGCTCTGCGATCTCTGCGGCTACGCCGCCGACGGCTGGGGTGTCCTCACCAGCGGCGGGGTGATGGCGAACATCATGGCCCTCACGATCGCCAGGGACGTGCACCTGGGCGAGCTCCTCGGCGGCGAGCCACCCCGCGGCGCTCGGCTCGAGGGCGCCCGTGTCTATGCCTCCGATCAGACCCACTTCTCCATCGAGCGAGCGCGTCGACCTCCTCGGCTTCCCGGAGGGCACGCTCGAGATCGTCCCCTCCGACGAGGCCTTCAGGTTGCGAGCAAGCGACGTCGAGGCCGCCGTCAGCCAAGACCGCGCGGCAGGGCTCACACCGTTCGCGATCTGCGCGGTCGCTGGCTCGACGAACACCGGTTCGATCGACGACGTACCCGGCCTCGCGGACCTCGCCGAACGCGAAGGCCTGTGGCTTCACGTAGACGCCGCGTACGGCGCGGCCGCCCGGATCTCGCCGCGCGAGGCCCAGAAGCTGCCCGCCTTGGAACGTGCCGACTCACTCACGATCGACCCGCACAAGTGGCTCTTCCAGCCGTACGACATCGGCGGATTGCTCGTGAAACGGCGAGAAGATCTCCTGCACACGTTCCACCGAGAGCCCGAGTACTACGCGGTCTGGGGTCCCGAGGAGAGGCCGCTGCATTGGTACCAGTACTCGCTGGAAGGGACGCGGCGGTTCCGCGCCCTCAAGCTCTGGTTGTCGTGGAAGCACCTCGGGTCCGACGGCTTCGCGCGCTTGATCGAGCGAAACGTGGATCTCGCGCAACATCTCGCCTCGCGCGCGAAGGAACTCGGCTTCGAGGTGATCCCCCCGGAGCTGGCGGTCGTCTGTTTCCGTCTCTCACCGGCCGGACTCGATCAGGAGGGGACAGACGAGCTGCAGCGGAGGCTCCAGCGCGCCCTTGAGATCTCAGGCGTCGGATGGCTGTCGACCACGACGCTCCGCGGCCGTACATGGCTCCGCGCAGGCGTGATCAACTACCTCTCTACGGAGGCCGACGCCGACCTGATCCTCGACACGCTGGTCATCGCTTCAGAAGGCATCCTCGAAGAGCTCGATCGTTGACCTCGAGCCCCGTACGGCGACGCTCGCCACATCGAACCGGATCGCCTGGGGACGCGAGCCGGCCACCTGCAGGAATGCTTCGGCAACCGCGCGGAGTTTCGCCTGCTTGCGCCGTGTCACGGCCTCGAACCCGCTGCCGAACGCGCTCTCCCGGCGTGACTTCACCTCGCAGAAGACGAGGATTCCCCGACGTTCGAGGACCAAGTCGAGCTCTCCGAGACCACAGTGCCAGTTGCGAGTGACGACCCGATACCCGCGCCGGCGGTAGGCAGCGGCCGCCGCATCCTCTCCACGCGAGCCGATCGGTCCCGTCGCCACGACCGAAAGGTAGACCGCGGCGCCGACAGGACTAGGTGGTCGCCGGGCGACGACCCGTGATCGCCGAGGCGATCCCGAGGACGATCAGGGTCAGCCCAGGCAGCCATCGTCGCAGCATCCGCGTGCGCGAGCGGGCCGCCAGCCTGCGAGACACGCCGGCAGACACGATGGCGTAGGTACCGTCCGAGACGAACCCGAGGAGGATGAACGTGATGCCGAGGAGGACGATCTGCAGCGGCACCGACCCCTTCGACACATCGACGAACTGTGGCAGGAACGCGAGGAAGAACAACGCCGTCTTCGGATTCAGGACGTTCACCACCACGCCTTGCGCGTAGATCCGTCCGAGTGAGTGGCTCTTCCCCGCGACTTCGGCCCGTTCCTCGCCGCGGCCGCGGATCGCCCGGATCCCGAGCCAGACCAGATACGCGGCGCCCGCGTACTTGACGATGCCGTACGAGAGCGCGGAGGAAGCGAGGATCGCCGAGAGTCCGAGCGCGGCCGCGGCGACGTGCACGATCGATCCGGTGTGGATCCCCAGGACCGAGACCAAGCCCGCGGCCCGGCCTTGATCCATCGAGCGCGTGACGATGTAGAGGACCGAGGGCCCGGGCACGACGAGCAGCGCGAGCGAGGCCACGGCGAAGGCCGCGAAGACCTCCGGCGAGGGCATCACACGGCCGGTGGGTCGGGGATCGACGTGGCGTCTTGGCGGAGCTCCTCCACGTTGACGTCGTGCCGGGTGACGACGCGCACCGAGGACACGAATCGAGCGGGCCGGAACATGTCCCAGACCCAGGCGTCGTTGAGCTCGAGGCGGACCCAGCCTCCCTCGAGATGCTCGATCTCCACCTTGTTCGCCAGGTAGAAGCGACGCTCCGTCTCGATCACGAACGCGAACATCGGGAGGACGTCCCGGTACTCGCGGTAGAGCTCGAGCTCTCGTTCCTCTTCGAAGCGCTCGATGTCGTCCTCGTTCATCGGGTCATGCTCTCACGCTGGCCCGCTCCCGACGTCGAGAGGCCGACTCAACCGGCCCATCCCGGGGAGCGACGCCTGACCGACACACGCGAATGAAAGGCGATGGATCTCCGTTGGGCCTAGGCGGTCGAGCACCTCGAGGTGCTCAGGCGTCCCGTATCCCCTGTTGTGGTCGAAGCCCCATGCCGGGTAGCGCCGGTGCATCCGGTCCATGATCCGGTCCCTGGTGACCTTGGCTACGATCGAAGCGGCCGCGACCGAGACCGCCACCGCGTCGCCCTTCTTGATCCCGAGCGAGGGACACGGCATCCGCGGGACTGGGAAGCCGTCGGTCAGGGCGTACTCGGGCACGGGGTCGAGCGCACGGATGCACCTTCGAAGGAGCGCGAGGTTCGATCGGTGGAGGCCGCGCCGGTCGATCACGGCGGGCTCCGCCTTCGCGACGGCGAACAACGCGGCCGCGACGATCCGCTCGTAGGCCGCCTCGCGCTGGTTCCGTGTCAGGAGCTTCGAGTCGTCGATCCCCTCGGGATCGAACCCGTCGGGCAGCACCACCGCCGCCGCCACCAACGGTCCGGCCAGTGCCCCCCGGCCCGCTTCGTCGGCGCCGGCGACCCGAGTGAACCCTTGCTCGCGCAGGACACGCTCGTAGCGAACGAGGTCGCCGGTCAGTCGATCCCTCCGATCCTGCCGAGGGGCCACGCGATCACGAACGCTTCCCCGATCACTTTCTCCTCCGGGACGTATCCCAGCCCGCCCGGCGGCGGGAACCTCGAGTCACCCGAGTGCAGCCGATTGTCGCCCAGCACGAACAGCATGCCATCCGGCACCGTCTCCGGGCCGAAATCCCGCGAATCCCGTTCCGGAGCCACGTAGGGCTCGCGGACCCTGGCGCCGTTCACGAACAGCACTCCTCGACGCATCTCCCACGTGTCCCCTCCGAGTGCGACGACGCGCTTGATGAAGTCGTCGTCCTCGGGCCGGGCGACGCCGATGCCTTGGCCCAGCCAGTGGAGGAACCCGCCGAAGATCCCACGCTCCTCATGGGGTGCCGGATCAGGATCCGAGAACACGACCACGTCGCCGTACGTGACGTCGGAGAACACCTTGCAGATCCGGCACACGATGATGCGATCCCCCGGCCGAAGCGTGGGCTGCATCGAGACGGAGGGGATGAAGAAGGCCTGGATGAGGAAGCTCTTGATCAAGATCGCGAGGACGAGAGCCGAGAGGATCAACGGCACGAGCTCACGCAGGGTGCTCGCGAGGGTCTGTGGCTCGTCTCGCTGACCGTCGGTTGCGGCTGCCGGTCGCCCCGCTGCGGCCGGACCGGCGCCCTTCGGTCGGGGTCAGGTCGAGCTCAGGGAGGTTCGTCTCGGGCGGCGCCGGGCCGGCCGCTTCGGCCGGGTCCCGCGGCTCGGTCACTCAGGCCTCGGCGGGCTCCGCGTCGGCGGTGGGCTCCGCCTCCGCGTCCTCGGAGGTCTCCTCCGTGGTGTCAAGGTCGAGCTCGGCGGCTGTCTCCGCCTCCTCGAGAGCTTCCATGGATCCTTCGGCCACGGCGTCTTCGGCTTCGTCTTCGGCGTCCACGGCCTCCAGGGCCGCGAGCTTCGCATCGTCGATCCGCCGCTCCTTGATGCGCGCCTTCTTCCCTCGCAGGTCCCGCAGGTAGTAGAGCTTCGCCCTTCGAACGTGTCCGCGTTGCACGACCTCGAGTTTGGCGATCGAGGGTGAGTGCAGCGGGAACGTTCTCTCGACGCCCACGCCGAACGAGATCTTCCGGACCGTGAACGTCTCTCGGAGGCCTCCGCCGGAGCGCCGGATCACCACGCCCTGGAACACCTGCACGCGCTCCCTGTTCCCTTCCACGACGCGGACGTGCACCTTGACGGTGTCGCCCGGCCGGAATCGCGGGAGCCCTTTGCGCAGGTAGGACTTCTCGACGAGATCGGTGGTGTTCATGGCGGCGGCGAGGAAGGATACCAGCGGGCTTCTGCGGCCCGATGTGGAACTCACGGATGCCGGTGCAGTGGAGGGCTTCGCGATGGAGTGACGATCGCTTCCCCGTGAAGTGGCGCCTTGACGGGCTAACGGGCGAGGTCGGGGCGGTTGCGGCGCGTCTTCTCCTGCGAGGCCTCGCGACGCCACCGATCGACGGCGCCGTGATCGCCAGAGAGCAGGACTTCCGGTGCCGCCATCCCCCGGAACTCCGCCGGCCGCGTGTACTGAGGGTGATCGAGCAAGTCAGGTTCGGTGAAGGAATCGCGCTCGTGCGACTCCTCCTTCCCGATGACACCGGGGACCAGCCGGGTGACGGCTTCGATGATCACGAGCGCCGGGACCTCGCCACCCGCGAGCACGTAGTCCCCGATCGACACCTCCTCTGCAGGAAGGCCCTCGACGACCCGTTCGTCCACCCCCTCGTAGCGACCGCACAGCAACGTCAAGTGGTCCTCGGTCGCCAGTTCGCGGACGAACGCCTGGTCGAGACGCCGACCTGCCGGCGACAACAGCAGCACGCGCCCACGATCTGGATCGAGGGACTCGACCGCGGCGAAGAACGGCTCGGGCTTCATGACCATCCCCGGTCCCCCACCGAAGGCCGCGTCGTCGACGGTCCGATGACGGTCCTCGGACCACCCGCGAAGATCGTGGACGCGGACGTCCAGGAGTCCTTCGCCGATCGCCCGACCCAGGAGGCTCGCGCCCAGAGGTGATCCGAAGATCGCGGGGAAGATCGTGAACACGTCGATCCGCACCCCGCGAGGCTAGCAACGTTGCGTCGCGGCGCTGCACGAGTCAGGATGCCGCCGACCGGCACGACCCGGTCGAGGGGAACCGATGCCGACGATCGTTCTGTTCGTGCTGTTGGCGATCGGTTTGGTCATCGCCGTCGACAGTCTGCGGCAGCGACGGATCCGGGTCACACGAACGATCGACCTTCGGGAACTCGTGACCACCCGGCTCGCGGACCCAGCCGCCCCCATCCTCGCGACCGCCCTCGAGCGAGCCCTCGCCGAGCCTCAGCCGGTGCAGGCCGACGTCTACGTCCGTCTCGCCGGTGCCCTGGAGATCGCCGATCAGCGCCCTCGGATGCGCGACGGGTGCGAGGTGAAGATCTTCCGGCTCCGGTGGGGCAACGACTACGCGATGCTCGCGAGGGACGACCGCGAGCTCCACTACCGCCTGGAAGTGTGGGAGGCGGAGCTGCTTCCGAAGATGGACGGCTCGAGGACGGTGGGCGAGCTCGTGGTGGAGCGGATGGAGGGCGGCGGCGGACTGGACGCCGAACCCGTGACCGACCTGGTCCTCGCCCTCTACTCCGGAGGGTTCCTCGATCCGGCGCCGATCCCCACCGACGAGCTGATCGCCGACCGGTTGGATCCCTCGTCCCCGGGACGCAAGAAGCTGAAGCGATTCGGCAAGACGCTGTCGATCGACTGGAAAGGGGCCGACCGCCTGGTCCGATTCTCCTACCGGTACGTGTTGCGTCCGTTCTTCTGGTGGCCAGTCGCCGTCGTCTCGGGGGTGGTCGCGATCGCCGGGCTGATCGCGTTCCTCGACGTCGCCATCGCCAAGGACTTCCAGATCGGGAGTAAGAACGCGGCTGTCGAATCAGTGATCCTGCTCGCCCTCGCGTTCTTCCTGACGT
Source organism: uncultured Actinomycetota bacterium (assembly GCA_963778505.1). GTDB lineage: Bacteria > Actinomycetota > UBA4738 > UBA4738 > HRBIN12 > JAJNBA01. Next base: position 84,779 of record CAVZUH010000003.1, read on the forward strand.
TCATGCACGAGCTCGGGCACGCCGTCGTGATCTCGCGCTACGACCGGAAGGTGAAGAGCGCCGGCTTCATGATCTACTTCGGCGCGCCGGCGTTCTTCGTCGAGGCGACGGACAGCCTGATGCTCGACCGTCGGCAGCGGATCCTGCAGTCCTCCGCAGGTCCGTTCACCGAGCTCGTGATCGCGGGTGTCGCCGGCCTCGCCCTCTTCCTCTTTCCCAGTGGGCCGCTGGCAGATCTGCTCTACAAGTTCGCGCTCCTCAACTACCTCGTGATCTTCTTGAACCTGATCCCGTTGCTGGAGCTCGACGGGTACTGGATCCTCTCGGACCTGATCCAGGTCCCCGACCTGCGCCCGCGCTCGCTCCAGTTCGTACAACACGACCTCTGGCACAAGCTCCGTGGGCGGGAGCGTCTCACGCCCCAGGAGTGGGGTCTCGGCGGCTACGCGGTCGCCGGGGTCGCGTTCACGATCTTCTCCTTCTACACCGCCTTCATCTTCTGGTGGGTGATCTTCGGTGAGCTGATCCTGACCCTGTGGCGGGGCAAGATCGGCTCCAAGATCCTCCTCTTCCTCTTGGCAGCATTCCTGGCCGGACCCGTGATCCGAGGCCTGCTCAACCTGCTCCGGCTCCTCCTCCGCCGGGTAGGAGGCGTGGTCCGGGCGGTCCGGTTCCGCCTCGAGACCACCTGGAGGGTCGAGGCCGCTGAGCTGATCGACGAGCTCCCGGCGTTCGACGACCTGCCCGAGGACGTCCTGTCGGATCTCGCAGGGCGCGTGCACCTCCGTATCCTCCGCGCGGGCGAACCCGTGTTCCGCCAGGGCGACCAACCGGATGCGTTCTACATCGTCCGGACGGGGACCGTACAGATCGAAGACGAGGATCCGGAGACCGGCGACACCCGCGTGCTCCGGACCATGATGAGGGGCGAGTCGTTCGGCGAGATGGGGTTGCTCGGGTCCCATCGGCGTCAGGCGACCGTTCGCGCGATGGATGAGGTCGAGCTCTTCGAGGTGGACAAGGGAACGTTCGACCGCCTTCTCGCCGAGGACATGCGCGCTCCGGACTTCGGTCACACGATGCAGGCGCTCGCCGAGCTGCGGGAGCTTCCGGTCTTCCGCGCTCTCGATTCGGAACAGCTCACGGTGATCCTCGAGCACGGCGTCTGGATCACCGCCGCCCCCGGGGAGGCCCTCATCACCCAGGGAGAGCCGGGCGATCGGTTCTTCGTGGTTGCCTCGGGCCGGGCGGAGGTCGTCCGCGACGGATCGCCGGTGGGCGCGATCGGGAAAGGCAGGTACTTCGGCGAGGTGGCGCTGCTGCGAGAGGTCCCCCGGACGGCGACCGTCACCGCATCGACACCGATGCGTCTGTTCGCCCTCGATCGCGACGGGTTCGAGCTGGTCATCGCAGACGCGTTCCGACGCGGTACGCTCCGGCCCGCCGCCGACCGCATCTGGCAGCACTGAGGAGGATCGCGTGGATTGCTGGCACTGCCGCAGGAACGCCGTCGGGGTCTGTCGTTTCTGCGGGCGCGGGGTGTGCGAAGACCACGCGGAGACCCAGCCGTTCGTGCTCGAGCTCTTCAAGGGGAAGGACGTGACCCGAGCCCTCGTCGTCGAGGACGCGCTCTGGTGCAAGGTCTGCACGCCCACGGCCGGACCCGGTGGACCTGCCGGAGCTCGACGCCTGAGCTCCGCACCGCGCTGTGACGTGCGTCACGCCGAGCCGGTGTGACGACGTCACACACCCGGCCGGGTGCGCGTCACATCTCCGAGCGTGACGAACGTCACGCGCGGGACGTGACCGCGCTCACCGTTCGTCCGGTGACCGGCGTGACAAGCTTCGCGTGTCGAGAAAGGGGCCCAACCGGGGCCCACGGGCACAGGAGGAGGATCCTGGGATGGCAGACAAGAAGATCACACCTAAGGCGGCAGCTTCGAAGGACAAGCAGGCCGGCGACCGCGCCGCAGCTCGCGTCTCGCTGAAGCGTACGGCGAAGACGACCACCAAGAGGACCGCCAAGAAGCTGAGCGCGAAGAAGCACTGATCCTCCACACATCTGCGCACAGGGCGGGGCCTTCGGCCCCGCCCTGTGCGTTGTCGGCTCGCGTGTGCGGCGGAGCGCCGGTAGGCTCCCCCTGATGCGGCGAGAGGGTGACCTCGAGGTCGGCAAGGTGATGACCGGCGCGCCATTCCTCGAAGAGGTCCCCGCGAAGACGCTCGACCGCTTCGCTTCGCAGGGGGCGGTGCACCGCTTCCGCCGGGGCACGTACCTCTGCCACCAGGGCGATCCCGACGGGGACGTGTTCTTCCTGCTCGCGGGCCGCGTCGAGATCAGCTCCGAGACGGCGAACGGGAACCGGGTCCTGCACGCGACCCTCGACACGCCCGGCTTCCTCGGTGAGCTATCGGCGCTCGGGAAGATGCCGCGGACGGCGAGCGTCCTCACCCTCGACGATTCGGACGTCTGGTCGATCGGCCCGGAGTCGTTCCTCGATTTCGTGACCGCGGAGCCGACGGCCTCTCGTGGGTTCCTTCAGGCGCTCGCCCGCCAGGTCCGCGAGCACCAGTCGTTCACGGACGACCTCCTGCACCTCGACCTCAAGGGCCGGGTCGCCAAGCGGCTCCTCCAGCTCGTCACGCCCACCCTGGACGACCTCCCGATCGACGGCGTGTTGGTCCCGGTGGTCACCCACGCGGACCTCGCGAGCCTCTGCGGCGGCAGCCGCGAGAACGTGACCCGCATCCTCACCGAGTGGCAGCGGCGAGGCCTGATCGAGCGCGACGGCCACCGGTACGTGCTGAAGAAGGTGGCCGGACTCGCGAAGATCGCCGACCTCTAGCCCCCTTCGTCCTCCGGCTCCTCGGGAGCGGTGAGCCCGGGAACGTCGTCGACCACCACCGAGCGAGCCGCCACGTCGACGTCGATCAGCAGATCCGCGAGGGCGGGCACGAGTGTCTCCCGGCCCTGGTCGTCGACCGCGACCCAGAGGTCGTTCGCCGGATTCGGGATGACCTCTCTCACGACTCCGAGTATCCGGCCAGACACCGTCCGCACCTCGCACCCCTCGAGCTGATGCGCCCACCACTCGCCTTCGGGGAGCTCGGGAAGCCAGCTCTCCGGCACGACCAGGACGGTGCCGCGGAGGGCTTCGGCACTGCTCCGGTCGGCAACCCCGGCGAACCTCACGAGCAGCCGGCGGCCATGCCGCCGGCTCGTTTCGATCGTCAGGACGGCACCGTTCTCGCGAAGAACGGTGCCACCGGGGGCCCAGCGATCGGGATTGTCGGAGCGGTTCTGGACGGAGACGTCGCCACGGAGACCGTGGACGCCGGTCACGACGCCGACGACGACGGTCGGCTCGTCCACCTCAGTCTTCGATGTCCACCATGGCGCCGTGCCCCTCGCGCTGGGCAGCTGCTCGGACGACCGTTCGGATCGCCTTGGCGGTCCGGCCACCCCTGCCGATGACCTTTCCCATGTCGTCGGGCGCGACCCGAACGCGATAGCGGGACCCGCGCTCGTCGAAGGTCTCCTCGATCGAGACGGCGTCTGGGTCGTCGACCAACTCCTGGACGAGGAACTCGACGAGCTCTTTCACGCGTCCTCGGTGGCGGGTCCGTCCGCGACGCGTGTGTCCTCCTGGGCGTCAGCCGCCTTGGCTGGACGTGCACCCTCGTCGGCTGCCGGCCCCTCGGCAGGGCCGTCAGCGTCGGCGGGGGACGCGTCGGCAACGGCTTCGACCGACTCCGCGGCATCGGTCTCGGCGATCTCCGGCTCAGACTCTGCGGGCGCCTCCCCGACCGGCGTGGTCTCGGGTTCGGACGCCGCGGCCTCCGCTTTCTGCTTCGCCTTCTTCGAGAGCTTCGGCTTCTCCGGCCGCTCCTTGGCGGGGCCGAGCGCCGCCGATGGGCGTTCCTTCACGAACTCGTCCCAGATGCCGATCTTGTTCATCAAGTTTCGGACCTGGTTCGACGGCTGTGCCCCGACGCGCAACCAGTGCAGCGCCCGGTCCTGATCGATCTCGATCACGCTCGGATCGTCGAGCGGGTGGTACTTGCCGATGTTCTCGATGAAGCGGCCGTCGCGAGGACTCCGCTGGTCGGCCACGACCACGCGGAAGAAGGGACGTTTGTTCGAGCCCATCCTCCGGAGCCGGATCCTCGTCGTCATGTCTCGCGCGTCCTCTCGCTATCGCTTCGGCGCCCTGGGCATCGAGATCATGCCCGGAAGACCCTTCCCGCCGCCCATCATCGTCCGCATCATCTTCCTCGCGCCCTCGAAGTCCTTGAGGAGCGTGTTGACGTCGGAGGTGGTGGAGCCCGCCCCGCGGGCGATCCGCAGGCGGCGAGACCCAGAGATGATACCGGGATTCCGTCGCTCATCCGGGGTCATGGACAGGATCAGGGCTTCGGCCTGACGGAGCTTGCCCTCGTCCACCTGGTCGGCGATCTCCTTGAAAGCGTTCTTCCCGCCCGGCATGCCGGGGAGCATCTTCAGCAGGTCCTGGATCGGTCCCAACTGGCGCATCTGCCGCAGCTGCGCGAGGAAATCCTCGAGCGTGAAGCCGCCCTGAAGCATCTTCTCCGCGGACGCTTTCGCTTCGTCGGCATCGAGCTTCTCGCCGGCCTTGTCGATCAGGCTCAGCACGTCTCCCATCCCCATGATCCGGCCGGCCAACCGGTCTGGATGGAATTCCTCCAGGTCCTCGGGCTTCTCTCCCACGCCCGAGAAGAAGACCGGGCGGTCCGTCACGGCCGTGATCGAGAGGGCCGCCCCACCTCTCGCGTCTCCATCCAGCTTCGTCAGGATGAATCCGGTTGTCTCGACCTCCTCGAGGAACGCACGGGCCTGGACCACGGCGTCCTGTCCGGTCATCGCGTCACACGCCATGAGGACGTGATCGGGCTTCACGGCGTCGCGGATACGGCGTGCCTGCTTCATCATCTCCGCGTCGACATGCAGGCGCCCAGCGGTGTCGACGATCACGACGTCGTTCCCCTTCCGCTCCGCTTCCTTGAGCGCGTTCTTCGCCACCTTCACCGGGTCTTGGCCTTCGGACACGACAGGAACCCCGACCTCGCCACCGAGGGTGAACAGCTGCTCGACCGCGGCCGGGCGCTCGAGGTCGGCGGCCACCAGCAGCGGTCGCCGCCCCTCCTTCTTCAACCGGAGGGCGAGTTTCGCGCAGGCGGCCGTCTTCCCGGAGCCTTGCACGCCGACCATCATCACGACGGCGGTGCGCCCTGATGGCAGCACGAACTTCCGGTGCTCGCCGCCCAGCGTCTCCTGGAGCTCGTCTCGGACGATCTTGACCACTTGTTGCGCGGGAGTGAGGCTCTTCATCACCTCCGCGGAGAGCGCGCGAGCGCGCACCCGTCCGAGGAACGCGTCGGCCACCTCGACGGCCACGTCGGCCTCCAACAGGGCCGTTCTCATGTCATCGAGAGCGTTGTCGACCTGCTTGGGATGGAGCTTGCCTCGAGAGCGGAGTTTCTTGAACGTGCCGTCGAGCTTGTCGGTAAGGGTGTCGAACATCGCCAGTTCTTCCGTTAGGGCCCCAGTGCGAGCCGGAGCCCGGCCACGGCCCCGGCGAAGACGAGGAATCCTACTCGGCCGGTGCGGCAGCCTCCGGTCCGAGGACCTCCTCGACCGCCTGAAGGAGCGCGATGGGGCTGAACGGCTTCGTGAAGTAGTGGTCGGCGCCGCCGGCCATCGCGGCGGCGCGGCCCTCCTCCCCGGTCGCGGTCACGACGATCACGCGCACCTCGGACGTGACGGGATCGTTCTTCACGGCGGCGAGCACATCCGGCCCGGAGACTCCCGGGATGCTCATGTCGAGCAGCACGAGGTCGGGCGGTTCCTCCCGGACCGCGGAGAGCGCTTGGGCCCCGTCAGACGCCTCATCGATATCGAACCCCTCGCCCTCGAGGACGAGACGCATCGCCTCGCGCATCGTCGGATGATCCTCGACGATCAGGATCCGTGCGCTCACGACGCGAGGATCCTCTCGGCGAACGGCGCGGCTCTGAAGGGCTGGAGGTCCTCGAGCCCTTCACCCGTACCGACGAGACGCACCGGCGCGCCCAACTCTTGGCGCACCGCCAGCACGACGCCACCCTTCGCCGTCCCGTCGAGCTTCGTGAGCACGATCCCCGACACGTCCACCGCTTCCGTGAAAGCTCTGGCCTGCGCGATCCCATTCTGACCCGTCGTCGCGTCGAGCACGAGCAGGGTCTCCGAGATCGAAGCCCCCGCCTTCTCGACGACCCGGCCGATCTTCCGGAGCTCGTCCATGAGGGGGATCTTCGTATGCAGGCGGCCGGCGGTATCCACGATGAGCACGTCGGATCCTCGCGCGACGGCGGACTTGACGGCGTCGAACACGACCGCACCGGGGTCGGCGCCTCGCTCCTGCGATACGAGATGTGCGCCGGAGCGCACGGCCCAAACCTCGAGCTGCTCCCCGGCGGCGGCGCGGAACGTGTCGGCGCCGGCGAGGCTGACGGTGTGCCCCTCACCGACGAGACGCCGAGCGAGTTTCCCGATCGTGGTCGTCTTCCCCGATCCGTTGACGCCGACCACCAAGATCACGCCTAGGCCCTCGTCCGGCAGCGACAGTCGCTGATCCGGACCCAGGATCGAAACCATCTCCTCCCGAAGCAGCGTTTCGGCATCCGTGTCGCGCGACCAACGCGCCCGCACGCGCTCGACGAGCTCGGAAGCGGCCGTAGGTCCGACATCCGCTTTCAGCAGGATGTCGTGGAGCGCGCGCCACGCATCCTCGCCGGCGTCCCTGGAGAGCAGGGCTCGGACCCGAGTCCCGAGCCGTTCGCGGCCGGGGAGGGGCGCCTCCACGGCGAGAGTTGCGTCCTCGGTCTCAGGTCCGCCGCGGAGCTGCTCCGCTTCCTTCCGAGCATTCGCAAGGCGAAAGAAGATGAATCCGACGGCCAGGCAGACGAACAGGATGGCGACGGCGATCTCCACGCCTGGACGCTAGCCCACCCGCTCGCTCTCCGGCATCTCGACCAGCTCCTGTACCAGTTCATCATCCCCTTCAGGCGTCTCCGGCCCGAGTTCTTCGGGATGCTCGAGCCGTTGGCAGAGGATCTTCGTCGTGCCGTCCTTGTTGAGCGAGACCCCGTACATCATCGAGGCGATCTCCATCGTGCGCTTCTGGTGGGTGACGATCATGACCTGCGCGTCGCGCGCAAACCCCGCCACCAGTCGCAAGAACCGGTGGAGGTTGATGTCGTCGAGCGCTGGTTCCACCTCGTCCATCAGGTAGAACGGCGACGGGCGCGCCGTGAAGATCGCGAACAGGAACGCGAGCGCCGCCAGCGATCGCTCGCCGCCCGACAGCAGCGAGATCCGCTTGACACGCTTGCGCCCCGGGCTGGCCTCGATCTCGATCCCAGCCTCCAACGGATTGGCCGGGTCCGTCAGGACCAAGCGGCCCTCTCCTCCGGGGAACAGCTCCTTCACCAGCCGCTCGAATTGCGTGGCGACGTCTCGGAACGCCGTGTCGAAGGTCTCCTGGATCTCATGGTCCACCTGCGCGACGAGCTCCAGGAGGTCCCGCCGGGCTTTCCGGACGTCGTCCAGCTCTCGCTGCATGAAGTCGTGACGCTCCTGGACGGCCTCGAACTCGCCGGTCGCGAGGAGGTTGACCCGCCCGAGTAGGCCGAGCCGCCTCTGGACGAGCTCGCTCGCCTTCTCCAGCGACTGGACAGAATCGTCGTCGGTCAGCATCGCGAGCGCTGCGTCCGGCTCGAGCTGGTGCCCCTCGCGCAGGAGACGTTCGGCATCGCGGACCCTTCGCTCGATGTCCCCTCGAAGACGGTCGTCCTCCTCGTAGGTCTCCCGCAACCGGTCGAGCTCGGTGGATGCCTCGCGCCATGCCATGTTGATCTCGGCTTCGCGGGACGCCGCCGCGCGTTCGGCCGCGCCGGCGGCGTCACGCTCGTCGGCAGCGTCGGTGGCGCGCTCCTCGGCGCGGGCGGCGGCCTGCTCGGCCGCCGCCCGCGCCTCCTCCGACTCCTCCAACGCCGACCGGAGCTGCTGTGGGTCCTGCGACGATGCCTCGTCGCGCTCGATCTGCGATCTCGCTCGGCGAGCGTCCAACGACGCGCGATCCCGTCGAAGGGTCTCCACCGCCACGCGGGCCTGCACCGGAGGCTGCGGGAGCGGCGGAAGCTCCGGGAGGTCGTCGGGAACGGCAGGGCCCAGCTCCGCCAGTCGATCGCGAGCGGCGGCTTGCGCGTCTCGCACTGCCTCGAGCCGCTCCGCGAGCAGCTCCTTCTCCTTGCCGACGCCGGCGAGGTCACGTTCGAGGACGGAAAGGCGTTCCGCGGCGAGCGTGATGTCGGCGTCGGCGGCTTCGATCTGCTGGTGCAGGAACTCGATCTCCTCCGCCGTCTCTCCCAGGCGTTGACGCAGCGGCTTCAACCTTCCGCGCGTCCCGGCGAGATCGTGGGCGAGGACCTGGAGCTCCGCCCGGATCTCGCGAGACCGCGTGTCGACCTCCTTCGGCGTGTGGATGACCGCGGGTCCCACGAGCGTGCCGTCGGGTGTCACGAACGAAGCACGCGGATGCGCCGTCTGCTTCTCGGCCGCTTCCTCGATCGAGTCGGCCAGATAGACGTCCCGAAGCACGGTGCTCACGATCCCGCGTGCGGCGGGGTCCGCATCCACCGCGGAGAGCAACGGGCGTTCGCCGGTCAGGCCCTGGGTGACGGGCCCGCCTGCCGCGATCGCGAGGATCGCGCCGTCGCCCTCCGGGGCCGCCGCCAGCGCCTCCTCCCGATCCTCATAGACCACCGCATCGGCCAGTGGGCCGAGCGCCGAGACGAGGGCCCGCTCGAGGCCTTCCGCCACACGCACGAGATCCTTGAGGGCACCCGCCGGAGCGCCCGCGGTGGGCCTTCAGGAAGCGGGATCCGGCCGTCTCCTCGATGTCCCGTCGGCGCGCTTCGAGGAGCTCGAGGCGCGCCTGCTGCCGTCGCTCGATGTCTTCGAGCTCCTCCACCTTCTCGGTCGCGCGGTGCCGCTCGGTCTCCAGCTGCGTCCGACGCTCCGCGAGCGGCGATGTCTGGCCGTCCTGCCGCTCGATATCGGTCTCGATCTCCTCCCGCTCCGTCCGGAAGGCGGCGATCCGATCGTCGGCGGCACGGAGCTCCGCTTCGAGCTTGTCCCGCTCGCGCTCCCCGGAAGAGATCGCGCGCTCCAGCGCCTCGATCTCCACGCGGCGTCCCGCCGCCTCCTCCCCCGCCCTCCGCCGGAGCTCATCCACTTCGCGCCGATGCTGGTCGGCGTCCCGGAAGGCGGCCTCCGCGACGTCGAGCTCGCGCTCCCTCTCGGCGAGCTCTCCGACGGCCCGCTCGAGATCCGCTTCGACGCGCGCCAGCTCGGCCTCGATCGCATCGAGCCTGGCCGCACGGCCGGCTTGGGACGCGAGCGCCTGTCGCGCCCCGCTCTCGCGATCGAGTGCAGCCCGGAAGGTCTGCTCCGCGACGGTCCGGTCCGCAAGCGCCGAGCGGAATCGGAGCTCGGCATCGGCGAGCTTCCTCGCGGCCACCGCTCGAGCGTCGGCTCCAACGAGCACCTCGGCGTCGAGGGCGTCCAGGCGGTCACGGGCTTCCTGACGCTGGGCCAGGCCCTCGTCCCAGCCGGAGCGCCTCCGATCGCGCTCCGCGAGCAACCCCCGTAGCCGTGCGGCGGCGAGCTTCCGCGACAGCTGCTCCGCCTGCGAGGTCAGCGTCTCGTGTTTCTTCGCCATCTCGGCCTGCTGCCGCAGTGGCTTCAGCTGTCGCCGGAGCTCGCCCATCACGTCCTGGAGCCGAAGAAGATCCTGGTCCAGACCGGCGAGCTTGCGCTCGGCCCGCTCCTTGCGTCGCCGATGCTTCGCGATGCCCGCCGCCTCCTCGATGTATTTCCGGCGCTCCTCGGGCCGCGAGAGGAGCACCTCCTCGAGCTGACCCTGCCCGACGACCGTGTGCAGCGCGCGCCCGATCCCGGATTCCGACAGGAGCTCTTGGACGTCCAGCAGCCGGACGAGCTTGCCGTTGATCCGGTACTCGCTCTCGCCGGATCGGAAGATCGAGCGGCTGACCTCGATCTCGGACATGGGGACGGGGATCAGGCCGGTCTCGTTGTCGATCACCAGCTTGACCTCGGCCATCCCGAGCGCGGGACGGCTGGGCGTCCCCGCGAAGATCACGTCGGCCATCTGCCCGCCCCGGAGCGCCCGCGGCCCTTGCTCCCCGAGGGCCCAGCTGATGGCGTCCACGAGGTTGGACTTCCCGGAACCGTTGGGGCCCACGATCACGCTGACGCCCGGGATGAACTCCAGGACGGTCTTGTCCGCGAACGACTTGAACCCGCGGATCTGGATCTGTCGCAAGAACATGCGGCGCGATGCTAACAGTGGTCCGGTTCCCGACCCGGTAGGTGCCCTCGATAGGATCCCTATCGCGTGATGCGGAAACCCTCGGCACCCGTCGGGGTCTCCTCCACCACCTCCACGCCGTCGACCTGGGCGTTCGGCGGGCCCTTCCGGCACCAGGCGAGCATGACCTCGACACCGGCGTCCTCTCCCTCGAACACGACCTCGACGGCCCCATCCGAGGCGTTGCGGATCCAGCCCGAGAGGCCGAACGCCTCCGCCCTCTCGGCGCATGAAGTTCGGAAGAAAACTCCCTGAACGCGTCCCGAAATCCTCGCCCGTACGCGGCGCATGCGATATGGTCCCACGACGGGGCGAAAGCCTTAGGGCGACGGAGGGTGTACGTGGTCGTGTGTCTGGGTAATGCTTTCGGTATGGGGAGAACGCCCTACAGAACTGTTACCGCCACGAGGAGGATGGGGTGAAGAAGCTATTTCTGGTTCCGATGTTGCTCGCGCTGGCGGTCGCCGTCCCGGCGCTCGCCGACCCGGGTCCGACCGATGAGGTCGAGGTGATCCTCGGGGATTGCGAGGATGGAACGACGATCCTCCGAGCGCACAACACCCAAGGTCGGGAACTCGGCTGGCTTATCAGGATCGGCCCGACCCAGGGGAGCGCGAAGATCGTGGACCAAGGCAGGCTCGCTCCTGATGGGCGGGTCGAGCGCACGTACGAGGTGCCTCTGGGTGAGTCACGATTCTTCCGGATCAGGTTGGGCCTGCCCGGTGACGGCGTGTACTTCTCCACCGAGGGCTCGACTGCACGGATCGACTGCCCGAGTCCCTCGCCGTCCGAGAGCGTCTCGCCGTCAGGGTCGGTGAGCCCTTCCGGATCGGAGACTCCCTCGGAGAGCGTCCTGCCGACGGCGTCAGTGACGTCATCGGTGAGCCCTTCGACGAGCGTCCTCGGCGGGTCCGGGACCAACCCGCCGGGCACCGGTGGGACCGCGTTCACCGGGTCTGAGGTGGGATGGCTGATCGCGGTCGGGATGGGCCTGTTGCTCCTCGGGGCAGTGGCACTGCGCCTCTCGAGCTCGACGCGGTAACGGGTTCGTCCACGGAAGGAGCTGAGGCCGGCGGGCTCGCCCCGCCGGCCTCAGCGCTAGGCTGACCCAGCGATGCACGGCGACGGCAGCCGCCACAGCAACGACACGGCGCTGATCATCGTGGACGTGCAGAACGACTTCGCTGACCCGTCGGGCTCGTTGTACGTCCGGGATGGGGAAGCCGTCGTCGCGGTTGCGAACGACGAGATCAGGACCGCGGGCGACGCGGGCGCGCTCGTCGTCTACACGCAGGACTGGCATCCGGCATCGACGCCCCACTTCGAGAAGGACGGAGGGATATGGCCTGTCCATTGCGTCGAGGGGTCGTGGGGGGCGTCGTTCCACCCCGACCTGCGGGTCGTGGGTGACGTCGTGCACAAGGGCGACCAAGGCGGGGACGGGTACAGCGCGTTCAGCGAGCGCGACCCACTGAGCGGCGACACGGAGCCGACGACGTTGCAGCGACTCCTCGTGGAGCACGGCGTCGAGCGGCTCGTGATCTGCGGGCTGGCGACCGACTACTGCGTGGTGGAGACCGTGGCCGACGCGAGGGCTCTCGGATACCCCGTCACGGTGGTCCTCGACGGGATACGGGCCGTCGAGCGCGAGGAGGGTGCGGGTGACCGCGCCCTCCAGAGGATGCGGGACGCCGGCGCCGAACTCGTGTGAAGGAGCCCCGATCTCGCATCGGGCTATCCGCTCAGCTCTGGCACTGGGGGCAGAAGTATGAAGTCCGCTGGGCAACCCTCACCGTCTGGATCGGCGTCCGGCATCGGCGGCACGGCTCTCCTTGGCGACCGTAGACCTTCAGCTCAGCCTGGTATTCGCCGGGCTTCCCGAAGAGATCAACGTAGGCCTCGTCCTCCAGCGTGGTGCCCCGCATCTTGATCGCCTCCTGCACAGTCTCCTGGATCGCGCGATAGAGACGACGGACCTCCTGCGAGGAGAGCGTGTCCGACAGGCGGTCGTAACGAAGTCCGGCTGCGAACAGGACCTCGTCGGAGTAGATGTTCCCCAGCCCGCTGATGAACTTCTGGTCCATCAGGAGCTGCTTCATCTTCGCGGCCCTCTGCGCGAGCAGATATTGGAATGTCGGCCACGTGAAAACCTGGTCGAGCGGGTCGATCGCGATGTGCTGGAGCTCCTTGACCTTGCCGAGCTCGTCCGCGCCGGTCACGAACATCTCTCCGAAGGTCCGGGGGTCGATGAATCGGAGGTCGCCCCCTTGCTGGAAGGTGAGGACGACGTGGGTGTGTGGCTCGATGACGACCCTTCCGTTCCCGCGCTGGAACTGCCCGCTCATCCCGAAATGGGTGACCAAGGCATCGCCCGAATCCAGATGGAGCAGCACGTATTTGCCCCGGCGCTCCACCTTCGTCAGCTTCCGTCCCTCCAAGCGCGAGGTGAAGTCCTTGCGCTTCCCGTGCCGGCGGATCACCCGCATCGCGTTGCGAGAGCTCTTCACCTCTGCCGTCTTGATCCGACGACCCACGACATCCTTCTCCAGATCCCGGCGCATCACCTCGACCTCCGGCAGCTCCACTCCGTCCCCCCTTAAGCCTCGACTCGCTCAGAGATCTGGTCGAAGGCCTCGCGGGCGGCGCGCTGCTCAGCCTCTTTCTTCGACTTGCCGACGCCCGCGCCGAGTGCCTCGCCACCGAGGAACACGGTCGCCGTGAACTCCTTCTCGTGGTCGGGCCCGCGCTCCTCCAGGCGGTATTCGGGCATCGTGCGCAACTCACGGGAGGCGAGCTCCTGCAAGATCGTTTTGTAGTCACGGTCGCCTTCACCCCGGACATATGCCTCCATCAGAGGGCGGAAGAGCCTTTCGATGAGCCGGCGCGCCTCGTCGAGCCCGAGGTCGAGGTAGACAGAGCCGATCACGGCCTCGAGCGCGTCGGCAAGGATGCTCGCCTTGTCGCGACCACCGCTCTGCTCCTCTCCCTTGCCGAGGCGAACCATCGCCCCGAGTCTCAAAGAGCGCGCAACGTCGGCGAGTGCCTGCGCGTTGACGATCGCGGCACGGAGCTTCGCGAGCTCACCCTCAGGCAGATCCGGGAACGCTTCGAACGCCATGTCCGTCACGACCAGCCCGAGGACGGAGTCCCCGAGGAACTCGAGACGCTCGTTGGTGGCATCCACGCCGTTCTCGAACGCGAACGAGCGATGCGTGAGAGCGGTCTCACGGAGCTCTTCGTCGAGGAACCGGATCCCCAGCGCCTCATCGAGCGCCTCAGGACCGGGGGACGAGGAGGCCTCGGCCGGGCTCACGCCGTCACTCGACCTCGATTGCCTGCCGGCCGGCGTAGTAGCCGCAGTTCCCGCAGACACGGTGCGGAAGCTTCGCCTGATGGCACTGCGGACATTCCGAGTAGGCGGGCGGCTTCGCTTTCCAGTTGGCCGCCCGTTTGTCCCCCCGTGTCTTGCTCTGCTTCTTCTTCGGGACCGCCATGTCCTCATCCCTTTCCGTGGTCTGGCTCGTGTTCGGTGGCGGGCAGGTTCAGCTCGTCGAGCAGCGTCGCGAGTCCATCCCAGCGAGGATCGATGTCCGACTCGATGCATGTGCACTCCCCGAGGTTCAGATCGCCGCCGCATCGAGCGCACAGTCCGCGACAGTCGGGCCGGCACACCGGGGCGAATGGGAGCTCGACGCCGATCGCGTCCCGGAGCATCTGTTGCGGGTCCAAGAAGCCCTCGGGATCCAAGGGGTATTCGTCCGAGTCCTCGTGCGGGAATGGGGCGAAGAGCTCGCGCAGTTCGACCGAGAATCCCTGTTCGAACTCCTTCAGGCAACGAGCGCACGACAGTGACAGGGATCCTCGGAGTCTCCCGCTCGCGAGGATGCCTTCCTCGAGCGATTCCAGCACGAGCTCTCCGGTGATCGGAGTGTCCTCGCTGAGGCCGGCGAGCGTCGTCGCGAGGTCATCGATGGTGCCGGAGACACGCTCCGTCCTCGAGGCACCGTACTGACCGACGAGGTCGCGAACATCGATCGCCCCGATCACCGCTCTTCCTCCTCATCGAACAACTGGCTCTCTTCCGGCTGCGCGAACTCGGCCTCGGCCGCCGTCGCCGGTCCGCGGAGCCGCTCGCGACCGATCTCCACCTGGTCGAGCGTTCGGTTGAGGGACTTCGTCGATGCCTGCGAGGCTTCGAGGATCTTTCGGATCGAGATCTCGAACTGAGCGAGCTTCGCGTCGACGTAGTCCTCCGCCTCCGTGCGCATCACGCGAGCGCGTTCCTCGGCTTCCGAAACGACCCGGTCGGCTTCCGTCGTGGCGCGAGCGACGATCTCCTCCTTCCGGGCCATCCGGAGTTGCTCTTCTTGCGCCTGTTCGACGATGCGCTCACCCTCTCCGCGCGCCTTCGCGAGGAGCTCCTCGCGATCGCGCACGATCCACCGAGCGCGTTTGATCTCCTCCGGCAGGGCCTCCTTCATGTCACCGATCATCTCGAGCACTTCCTCGCGGTTGACGAGCACGGATGAGGACAGCGGCATCGATTTGGCTTCGCGGATCAACTCCTCGAGTTGCTCGAGTCGTGCGGCAAGGTCCATCAGCGCTCCTCCAACCGATCGGCCAGCGCCGCCCTCACGTGGTCCGGGACGAGTCCCGAGACGTCTCCCCCGAGCTGGGCGACCTCTTTCACGAGCGACGAGGACAGGAACGACCACTTCGGGTTCGTCGGCATGAACAGTGTCTCCACGCCTGCGAGCCGATGGTTCATCTGGGCCATCTGGATCTCGTACTCGTAGTCCGAGACGGCCCGGAGGCCCTTGACGATGGCGGCGTCACCCTGCGCTCGCGCGAAGTCCACGAGCAGCCCCCGGAACGTGACCACGGTGACTCCGGGCATGCCGGAGCATGCCTCCTTGAGCATCGCGACCCGCTCCTCGAGCGAGAACATCGGCTGCTTGGAAGGGTTCTCCAGCGCGCCGACGATCACCGACCCGAAGGTCTCGGATGCTCTTCCGATGATGTCGAGGTGACCGTTCGTCACGGGGTCGAACGTCCCCGGACATAGGGCGGTCAGGCCCATCACACCTCCAGGTTCCGTGGCAGGTTTCGTGACCGGAACAGCGTGACGACGCTGTCTCCATAGGAGAGTCGCCTCGCGACGGTCCAGTGTAGCGGAATCACATCGTTGGAACTCCTCGAGCCCCGGCTCAGGGCGACGGTGAAACCCTCTCTGAGCAGCGGTTTCTCATCGAGAAGCCCCAAGACGACGTCCAGCTCGGGAGGACCGGCCTCGTACGGCGGATCCAGGAAGACGATGTCGAATCCCTGGGTTTCCGCGGCCTGGCGCTCGAGGAACTTCCGGATGTCCGAGCGGTGAACGGCCGCCTTCTCCTCGAGCCTGGTGCGCGCGAGGTTGTCCCGCACGGCGGCCAGCGCAGCTGGGCTGCGGTCCACGAACACCGCTTCCCGGGCACCCCGAGAGAGCGCCTCGATGCCGACCGCGCCCGTTCCTGCGTACAGATCCAGCACGCGCGCTCCCTCGACGCGATCCCCCAGACTCGAGAAGAGCCCCTCTCGGACGCGGTCGGAAACAGGCCGGACCCCCGCGGGCGCACGAACGAGCCGCGTTCCCCTCGCGTTGCCGGCGATGACCCGCATCGGAGGCGAGGATAAGGCGGTTAGGCACTCGGCGGATGCGGGTTCCCACAGGGGTCCCTGGGATCACGGATCCTTGGCCCCGTCAGGCACGAGACGACGTCAGGCGCTGAAGAGCCACGCGATCGATCCCTCGAATCGGTCTTGGAGTTCCTCGAGGAGCTGAGGACGGCCCTCCAGGCTGGGATCGTGCTCGATCAACTCGAACGCCTGTGCGCGGGCGCGCTTGACCAGATCGAGATCGTCCGCGAGCCGTGCGAGTTTCAGATCGGGCATCCCCGACTGTCTCGTGTCGAAGAGGGTGCCCTCGCCGCGCAGGCGAAGGTCCTCATCGGCCAGCTCGAACCCGTCGGTCGTACGGATCATCGCGTCGATCCGCGCCCGCGCCTCGAGGTTCGTCTCCTCCGACGCATCGAACAGGACGCAATACGAAACGTGCGCGCCGCGACCGATCCGCCCGCGCAGCTGATGGAGCTGTGCGAGGCCGAAGCGCTCGGCGTTCTCGATGAGCATCACGGTGGCGTTCGGGATGTCGACGCCGACCTCGATCACGGTCGTCGAGATGAGGACGTCGGCACGACCCGAGCGGAAGTCCTCCATCACGCGGTCCTTGTCCTTCGGCCGCATGCGGCCGTGGAGCAGCTCGACCTGCAGGTCGGGGAAGACTTCCGTCGCGAGACGCTCGGCTTCGGCCTCCGCTGCGCGTACCTGCGTCCGGTTCCCCTCGTCGATCGCGGCGCACACGACGAATGCCTGGCGTCCGGCGCTGGCCTCGCGCCGGACGAGGTCGTAGGCGGCGGCGCGCTCCGCCTCGGAGCGCGCCGCCGCCGTCCCGATCGGCTGTCTGCCCTTCGGCATCTCGTCCAGCACGACGACGTCGAGATCCCCGTAGTAGGTGAGCGCAAGCGTCCGAGGGATCGGCGTCGCGGTCATGATCAGCACGTCGACCTCCCCGTCGCCCTTGGCCTTGAGCGCCATCCGCTGGTGGAGGCCGAACCGATGCTGCTCGTCCACGACGGCGAGCGAGAGATCGTGGAAGGAGACGGCTTCCTGCACGAGCGCATGCGTTCCGATCACGAGATCCACGGTCCCTTCGGCGACGCCGGCCAGGATGCGTCCTCGATCCTTCCCGGTCACGGCCGACGTCAGGAGGGCGTAGGTCACGACGCCTTCCGTCGAATCGCCCGCGGGCACGTCGACCGGTTCCAGCAACGAGCCCTGCCCGTCGGCAACCGTCGAGGTGGAGCTGCGATCCAGATGGTCGACCGCGCCGACGCCGGCGAGCAGCGCCGCGACCGAGCGCGCGTGTTGTCCGGCCAGGACCTCGGTGGGCGCCATGATCGCAGCCTGGTGGCCCGACTGGATCGCCACGAGGCACGCGTACACGGCCACGAGGGTCTTGCCCGAGCCCACGTCGCCCTGGAGCAGAACGTTCATCGGCCGAGCGGCGGCCATCGCGCCCCCGACCTCCTCGATCGCGCGCGTCTGCGCTTCCGTGGGCTCGAACGGGGTCGTTGCCGCCAGGCGGTCGGTCATCTTCGCCTCCGCCCGATGCGCTACCCCCGTTCGCTCCGATGCCAGCCGATGCTTCCGAAAGGCCACCCCGAGCTCGAGGGTGAACAGCTCGTCGAACTTCAGCCGTTCCACCGCGCGGGCCAGCTGATCCGCATCCTCCGGGAAGTGCACGCGGCGCAGTGCCGAGTCGAGATCCTCCAGGTCTTCCGATCCGATCACCTCGGATGGCATGGGATCGGCGATCGGCGGAAGGCGGTCGAGGGCCGAGAAGACCAACTCGCGGATCGTCCTCGTCGTGATGCCTTCGGAGGCTCTGTGGACGGGTGTGATCCGCCCGGTGTGCACCAGGTCGCGTTCCTCCCCGCCGAGGATCTCCGCCTCCTGGTTGGTGAGCTGGAGGCGGCCGCGGTACCGGGTCACGGTCCCCGAGACGGCCACCTCCAGTCCCTCCTTGTAGACACCGGCGGACCACGGCTGGTTGAAGAACGTCAGGTCGAGATAACCGCTGCCGTCCGAGATCGTGACGGTCACCATCGACTGGCGCCGTCTGGTGAGCCGCTTGGTGGTCTTGTGGACGCGAGCGATCACCGTCGCCTGTTGCCCGATCCGCAGGTCGCCGATCCGCTCCACTGCGGAGCGGTCGATGTAGCGGCGCGGGTAGTGGCGGAGGAGATCGCCCACCGTCTCGATGCCCATCCCGGCGAGGACCACGTGGGCTTCCTCGCCCTTGTCCCGGAGGCCGGTCCGACGCGTGGCCAGCTTCGGGTCCACGAGGAGGACCGGAGAGTCGAGCGCGAGGACCGAGGGAGAGACGGGCAATCCAGTGAAGGGTTCTACCATCCCTGTATGACCTCCCGACGGCTCGTGGCCCTCCTCGCCGGGCTCGCGCTCATCGTGACCTGCGGGAGTGAGCCGCCGGACACCTCGCCCGGCCGCTCGCCGGGAACCATCCCCGCCGACAACGCCACCGAGGCTCCCCTGTTGCCGAGGTTCGCCGACGCGCTTCCCACGATGGACCCGGACACCTTCCAGCGGCTGCTGGAGCAGCTTCGGGGCACGCCCGTCGTGATCAATGTCTGGGGATCGTGGTGCCCGCCCTGTCGCGAGGAGATGCCCCGCCTGGTTGCCGCCCACCACGAGTTCGGCGACCAGGTGCAGTTCCTCGGGATCGACATCCAGGACTCACGGATGGAGGCGAGTGCGTTCATGGATGAGTTCGGGATGACGTTCCCGAGCGTCTTCGACGTACCGGACGCGATCAAGACCTCGCTCGGTCGATTCGGCCAGCCGGTCACGATCTTCTACCGGCGCGACGGGAGCCTTTCCTTCGCATGGGCCGGCCCGATCCCCGACGACCTCTTGCGCGATCAACTCGAGGCGATCGGCGGGTAGTCCGCGCCCCTCTGGTCGTCCTCGCCCCTCTGGTAGCCTCCACGGATCTATGGCAGCGGTCTGCGACATCTGTGGCAAGAAGCCTTGGTTCGGCAAGTCGGTGACGTTCTCGCACAAGCGGAACAATCGCCGATGGGACCCGAACGTCCAGCGCGTGCGTGCGCTCGTCGACGGCACGCCCGGGCGAGTGAACGCGTGCACCAGCTGCATCAAGGCCGGACGGGTCGCTCGCATCCCCCAGCGCCAGCGCTCCGTGATCTGAGCCGAGACCGGCTCACCGTCGAGGCGAGGGCCGGATCGACCACAGGTGGTCGACCGGGCCGATCCCCACGCCGAGCGGGAACGCGTGGCGGATCGCTTCGGTGACGAAGACCTTCCCGGCACGGACCGCCTCCGGCAGGGAGGCCCCCCGGGCGAGATGCGCCGTGATCGCGGACGACAACGTGCAGCCGGTGCCGTGGGTATGCGGCGTGTCGATCCGCTCGGCATCGATCCATTCCTCGATCGCCCCGTCGGCGAACAGGTCGGTCGCCCGGTCGCCCTGGAGATGCCCGCCCTTCACGAGGACGGCGTTCGTCCCGAGTCCCAGGATCGCGTCTGCCGCCCGGCGCATGTCGTCGGTCGTCTGGACGTCGAAGCCCGTCACTCCGGCGGCCTCCGGGAGGTTCGGGGTCACGAGCGTCGCGAGCGGCAGGAGCAGCCGCCTGAGCGCATCGACCGCGTCGTCGGCGAGCAGCGGATGGCCGTGTTTCGAAACGAAGACCGGATCGACGACGAGATTCGGGAGTCGAGTCTCCTCGACCGCCTCGGCGACGGCCTCGACGATCGGGGCCGATGCGAGCATCCCCGTCTTCGCCGCGTCCACACCGATGTCGCCCGCGACGGCGCGGATCTGCTCGGCGACGGTGTGGGGTGAGAGCTCCTCGAAGCTCGACACCCCCTTCGTGTTCTGCACGGTCACGGCGGTGATCGCGGTCATGCCGAAGACCCCCAGCGCGCTGAACGTCTTGAGGTCTGCCTGGATGCCGGCCCCGCCGCCGGAGTCGGAGCCGGCGATCGTGAGCGCCCGCGGCCGCGGGACGTCGTGTCCGTTCACGAGGGTCCGCCGGTCATCGGAAGTGGTCCCACCCTTCGATCGTCAAGGGGCTTTCCGCTCCGCCCTCGTCGACGGCGACGAGCCCCTCCTCGATGATGGCGCCGATGTCGCTGAGCGACACACCGAACCCCTCTCGGAGCTCCGACCGCGCACCCTCGACCGCGTCGTCGTCCGGGAGGGTCGCCAGCAATTCGTAGTCCTCGCCACCTCCCAGCGCCTCGGCCGGCGTCGCTGCCGGATGCGCCGGGATCCGCGCGATCTCGACGCGGGCGCCGGTTCCGCTCGCACGGCACAGCTTCGAGAGGTCGATCGCGAGGCCGTCCGAGACATCCATCATCGACGTGACGCCGTGCGCCGAGAGGATCCCCGCCTCCCCCACGCGCGGGGTGGGTCGCATGTAGCGCCGGAGCGCGTCGCGTTCGTCATCCGACCACGAGCGCTGGGACGCGACTCGCAGCCCGGCCGCCGAGCCGCCGAGCGACCCGGTCACCACCAACCGGTCGCCGGGCCGTGCGCCGTCCCGGCGCACGGCCCGGCCCGGCACGACCTCGCCCGTGACCGTCACGACGATCGACACCTCCGAGCCGCGCGATAGGTTCCCGCCCACCAGCGTCAGGGCGAACTCGTCGCAGCATTCGCGCATGCCACCAGCCAGCTCCACGACCCACCGTGCGTCGATCGCGTCCGTGAGGGTGAGCGCGCAGATCGCGAACCTCGGACTGCCGGCCATCGCGGCCACGTCGCTGACGTTGACCGCGATCGCCTTGTATCCGAGATCGCGAGGCGTCGTGAGCTCGCTCCGGAAGTGGACGCCTTCGACCATCGCGTCCGTGGTCAACACGAGCTCACCGGAGCCGGGGCTGAGGACGGCGGCATCGTCGCCCGGGCCCACGACGACCTCGGGCCCCGCCCCTGACAGGACACGGCCGATCGCCGCGATCAGTTGGTCTTCGGTGAGGTCCATCGGCTCTCGGCCTCGGCAGCTCCGAGTCCTGGCGACTCCATCCTGGGTGGCGCTCGCCCCGGACACGGTCCGGGAGAAGCCGCCTGGACGTTCGCTAGACTCTATGGATTCTCCCGCCCGTCCCACCGCGTTCCGCGGACCCATCGATGCAGGAGGCCTGAGTGGCACAAGTGTTCGTCAACCCGACGCCCGATGAGCTCCGCCGCTTCACCGAAGAGATGCCCGAGTGCCGGATCACCGAGTTCGGCAATGTGAACGTCCAGACGGAGGTCCTCTCGCGGAGCGCGGGGAGCACGTTCGTCGTCGACCGTGCCTCCAGTGGGAAGACGATGGCACGCGAGGACTTCGACGACGTCGCTCGGCGACAGGACGAGTACATCGCGAACCACGACATGATCCAGATCGACGGCTGGATCGGGAACGATCCGGAGCTCCGCACCCGCGCGCGTCTGTTGATGGAGAAGCGCTACGCGAACATCGCCGGTATGCAGCAGAAGCTCTACTTCGCTCGCGACGACGACGAGGAGCCAGATGTGCGGGTGATCTACACGCCGGGTCTCCGAGCTTCCGGCTATCCCGACGACCGCATCATCGCCGTCGACCTCGACCACAACGTCACCCGCATCCTCAACTCCGACTACTTCGGCGAATCGAAGAAGGGCGGTCTGCGGATGTGGAACAACCTCGTCTTCGACAAGGGCGGGCTCGCGCTCCACGCCGGCCTGAAGGTGATCCCGACCGCGGCGGGCGACAAGGTCTTCATGATCATCGGACTGTCCGGCACCGGGAAGACGACGACGACGTTCACGACGCAGAACGGCTCGAAGCCGATCCAGGACGATTTCGTCGGGTTGATGCCCGGCGGTCTCGCGTACGGGACGGAGAACGGATGCTTCGCCAAGACCTTCTCTCTCGACCCCGGGTTCGAGCCATCGATCTACGGCGCGGTGACCAAGCCCACCACGTACCTGGAGAACGTCTACCAGGACGGATCAGGGAATGTGAACTTCTTCGAGCAGAGCTACACGCAGAACGGCCGTGCGGTCTTCGAGATGCAGGACCTGCTCGCGTTCGAGGACGCACGCAACGTCGGACCTGTCGACTACCTGCTGATCCTCAACCGCAACGAGAACATCATCCCCGCGGTCGCGAAACTCACCCAGGAACAGTCCGCCGCCTACTTCATGCTCGGCGAGACGACGGGCACCTCAGCCGGAGGCGCGGATGAGGAGGGCAAGTTCCTCCGGGTGCCCGGTACCAACCCGTTCTTCCCCCTGCCGCATGGCCTCCAGGGCAACCGGCTGCTCGAGCTCCTGGCGGCCCATCCGATCGAGACGTATCTGCTGAACACGGGCCGGGTGGGCGGCACCGAGGACGACGATCGTTCGAAGAAGGTCAAGATCCCGCACACCTCGGCCTGCGTGAAAGGGATCGCGGAGCAGACGATCGCGTTCGAAGAGGACCCGGACTTCCGGTACCTCGTCGCGACGGACGTTCCGGACTTCGACGACCCGGAGCTCTTACGGCCCGTCCTCCTCTACGAACGGACGCGCAGGATCGAGGAGTACCGCGGGATCGTCGAGCGACTGAAGCTGGAGCGCGTGCAACACCTGCAGCAGTTCTCGGAGCTCTCAGAGGACATCATCAAAGCTGTCGGATAGGCCCAGGCCCGTTCGCCATCACTTTTCTCCGGCCGCCCGCGCGAACGACTTGCGCTCAGGCGGGTGGACCTCCATCCGACGGTGGGGTCCGTGGCGCACGCCCGAGCAAGAATCCGGTTACGAACTGGAGCGCTGCGGGCACGATGAGCACGATGAAGTACCAGTTGAATCGACTCGCATCGTCCGTGAAGGCGCGGCCCTGCGTTTCGACGCTCGCATAGAGTAAGAAGAGGCCCATCAGGGCGAACCAGACGCCGGCCCGCGAGACGACGAACAGCGCGTAGAGCAGCTGGTCCCGGCGAGTGTCGACGTCGATCGGTCGTCGCAGCCAGTGCACGACCGACCGGACCCCGAGCAGGCCGAAGACGGCAGCGACCACGATCTCCACGACGTTCACGCTTCTGCCTCTCGAAGCATCCCGATGACCTCTTCGTCCGACACCTGCTCGAACTCCTGGTACCACTCCCCCACCGCGAGGAAACCGGACGGCTCCTCGAGGAGCACCACGTCATCAGCCTCGGGCGCGAGGTGGGCGCGCGCGGCCGGCGGGCCGACCGGTGCGGCGAAGACGACGCGGTCGGCGCCGGCCGCGCGCGCCCAACGGAGGGCAGCGACCGCGGTGGCGCCGGTCGCGACACCATCGTCCACGACGACCACCGTCCTGCCGGCGACCGGCGCCGGCGCTCGCCCGCCTCGATAGGCCGCTTCGCGCCTCGCGATCTCCGCTTCCTGCCGGGCGGCCTCCTGCTCGATGTACTCCGGCGGCACGCGGAGCTGCCGCACGGCTCGCTCGTGCAAGACCATGACGCCCGGCGCCACGGCGCCGATCGCGAGCTCGGGGTTGTCGGGTGCGCCGAGCTTCCGCGGGATCACCACGTCCAGCGGCGCCGCGAGCGCTCGCGCCACGGGCAGCGCCACTGCCACACCTCCTCGAGGGATACCCAGCACGGTGACGGGTCCGGTGACGCGGTTCGCCACGACGGTGGCGACCGCTTCGCCTGCTTCCTCCCGGTCGCGGAACACGCTCCCGATCATCGCACCCGCGTTGCTCGGCGCGCCCACCCCCGACTAGCATGAGCCCAGTTCCCAGGGACCCGAGGAGGCACCAGGTGGTTCACGCGTACATCCTGATCCAGACCGAGGTGGGGAAGGCGGCATCGGTCGCCAACGCGGTGCGAAGCACCGCCGGCGTCACCGAGGCCGAGGACGTGACCGGTCCCTACGACGTGATCGTACGTGCCGAGGCCGACAGCGTGGACGACCTCGGGAAGCTCGTCGTGGCACGCATCCAGGCGATCGAGGGCATCACCCGTACCCTCACCTGCCCGGTCGTTCATCTGTAAAGGCGCCTCGCCCTCGTGCCGCGATCAGCCGGCCTTCAGCCGCCGAGCTCCCGAACCCCCGTGCTCTTGCGCTCGGCGTCATGCCGCTCGATCGCGAGGTCTAACAGGCGTTGCACGAGCTCTCCGTAGGGAAGACCCGACGCGTCCCACAGCTTCGGATACATGGAGATCGAGGTGAACCCGGGGATCGTATTGAGTTCGTTCACCCACAGCTCGACCTCGTCCAGGAGGAAGAAGTCCACCCGCGCCATGCCCGCGCATCTGACCGTTCGGAACGCGGCGACCGCGAGCCGCTGCACATCCTCGAGCACCTCCGGTTCGAGATCGGCGGGGATCAGGAGCTGGGCGCCGTGCTCGTCGAGGTACTTGGCGTCGTAGTCGTAGAAGTCATGGCCGTCGGGCACGACCTCCCCTGCGACGGAGGCCACCGGCTCGTCGTTGCCGAGGACCGCGCATTCGATCTCCCGCGCGCCCTCTGCGCCTTTCTCGACGAGGGCATACCGTGCGTAGCGGAACGCTTCGTCGAGGCCCACCGCCAGCTCCGCCGGTGTGTGCACCTTGGAGACCCCCACGGAAGAACCGAGGGTGGCCGGCTTCGTGAACAGCGGATAGCCGAGCGCCTCAGCCGATGCCTCCACCGGCTCCGGATCATCCGCCCATTCCTTCTCGTGGACCGTCTCGAAGGGACCCACGGGGAGTCCGGCTTGCAGGAACAGGCGCTTCTGCACGTCCTTGTCCATCCCGATCGCGGAGCCGAGCACCCCGGCGCCGACGTAGGGGACGCCGGCCAGCTCCAGCAGCCCCTGGACGGCGCCGTCCTCTCCGAGGGGACCGTGCAGGACCGGGAAGACGACGTCGATGGGCTCGTGCGATCCGTCCGCTGCGACCAGTTCGCGAGATCCCGCCTCGGCCGCGAGTTCGACGACGGTGCCGCTCCCGTCGGTCACCTCCGGCATCCTTCCCGACTCGACGGGCAAGGCCGGCGGGCCGGACAGCCGGTGCCACCGCCCGTCGCGGGTGATCCCGATCGGCACCACCTCTGTCCTCTCGGGATCGAGCGCATCGATCACGTACCGGGCGGAGATGCACGAGACCTCGTGTTCCGCCGACCTGCCCCCGAACAGGACCGCGACGCGTCGGCGTGTCATGCCTTCTCGAGGGCCCGCGTGAAGTCCTCGATGAGGTCGTCAGGGTCCTCGAGCCCGACGGCCACCCGCAGGAGCCCGTCGCCGATGCCCGCACCTCGCCGGACATCGGGGTCGACCTGCCGGTGCGTGGTGGACGCGGGATGTGCGACCAGGGTCATGACGCTCCCGAGACTTCCCGCGATCCATCCGAGCTCGAGCGCCTCCGCGACGCGACCGCCGGCCTCGAGTCCGCCGACCACCTCGAACGCGAGCGTCCCGCCGAACAGCCGCAGCTGACGCCGCGCGAGGTCGTGCTGCGGGTGCGTGGCGAGACCCGGGTAGTGAACGCGCTCCACGGCCGGATGCGCCGCGAGGGCCTCGGCCAGTCGTCCGGCGGACGTGCAGTGGTGCTCCATCCGCAGGCTGAGCGTGGCCAAACCCCGGAGGCAGAGCCATGCTTCGAGCGGCTGCATCGTGCCCCCGAGGTCGATCACGGTGTCGCGCAGCTTCCGGAAGAGGTCCTCGTTGGTGCACGCGACCCCACCGATCAGATCCGCGTGCCCGCCGACGTACTTGGTCGCGGAGTGGATCGCCACGTCGAACCCGAGCGTCACGGGGTTGCAGAGGTACGGTGAGGCGAAGGTGTTGTCGACAGCGGACAGGACGCCGGCCTCACGACAGAGACCCGACAACGCCGCCAGATCCGGGATCATCGTCGTCGGGTTGACGATCGTCTCGCAGTAGAACAGGTCAGCTCCCGGCAGCGCGTCACGGACCTGATCGAGATCCGTCGGATCGACGAAGGTGGCCTCCACGCCGAAACGAGGCAGGATGTTCCGGAGCATCGACACCGTGCCTCCGTAGAGCGCCGTCCCCGCCACGATCCGCGAGCCGGCTCCCGCCACGGTCATGAAGAGTGATGAGATGGCCGCGATCCCCGAGGCGAAACCGATCGCGGACTCCGTCTCTTCGAGATCGGCCATCGCGGACTGGAACGCATCGATCGTCGGGTTCCCGTACCCGCGCGAGTAGACGTACCCGGGACCGTCGAACCGTATCGCACGCGCGAACTCTTCGTTCGTTTCGAAGCGGAACGTCGAGGACTGGAATATCGGCATGCTGCTCGACAGCTGCTCTGGAGGCGGTGGCCGGTGGGTGTGCACGGCGCGCGTCTGGAAGCGCCGCCGCTTCGCCGGATCGCTCATGGCGGGCAGCCTACTTCGTCCACCGCCGCGGATAGCGGTCACGCAGGTCGACGACGAGCTGAGTGATCGCGTCCATAACCTGCTCCGTGAGTTCCCGGAGCGGCGGCTGCTCACCCTCGCGCATGACCGGCAGCTCGATACTTTCCCCCACGCTCGTCCAGATCGGGCGGCCGAACTTCAACGATCCCTTGCCGGACTTCTGCCACACGGCCTGCGATCCCCAGCTGGCCATCGGGATGATCGGCACGCCCGACGCGACCGCGAGACGGACGACGCCGGTCTTGCCCTCCATCGGGAGTCCGTCGTCCCTCTTGGTGACGGTCCCCTCTGGATAGACGACGATCACCTCCCCACGGGCCAGCGCGGCCAGCGCTCGGTCGAGAGAGGACCGGTCCCGCGTGCCGCGCGAAATCGGGATCTGTTCCGCCCCTCGCAGGGCCCTCCCCACGATCGGGATCCGGAAAAGATCTTCCTTCGCGAGGAAACGAGGCCGGCGGCCGGCGCGCACGACGGCATCGCCGTTCGTCAACGGATCGAGATAGGAGATGTGGTTGCAGGCGATGATGGCCGGTCCCGTCGACGGGATTCGGTCGAGATGCTCGTGGTGCAGCCGGAACCAGAACCGGAGCGGTGGAAGGCACACCGCCTTCGCGACGTGGAACCAGGGTTCCGTCGGGTGCTCCCTCGGTCGGAGGTCGTGAGGGTACCGCGGAGACTCGGCTAGGCTGGCGAACCCGTGCGCGCCATCGCCCTTCCCGTCAAGTCCCTGGGCCACGCGAAATCTCGCCTGTCCTCGATCCTGACTCCGCTCGAGCGTGGGGCGCTCGCCCTCGCGATGTTCGAGGACGTGTTGGACGCGACGCTCGCCGTCGACGGCTGGGAGACGTGGGTGGTCTCGCCGGACGAGAGCGTTCTGGAGATCGCGCTCGGCCGCAGCGCCCATGGCATCCTCGAGGAACGACCGTCCCTTCGGGCAGCGATCCACCAGATCGAGGCGGAGGCCGCCGCTCGGCCGACCGAAGCGCTGGCGATCCTCCACGCGGACACACCGCTTGCCACTTCCGATGCGTTGAAGGCCGCGGTGCACACGCTCGGGCCAGTCGTGATCGCCCCCTCCGCCGACGAACGAGGGACGAACCTGCTGCTTCGGCGGCCCCCCAGCGCCATCCCGAGCCTGTTCGGTCCGGATTCCTTCCGGCGGCATCTGGAGACAGCTGCCGAGCGCGGATTGCCGACCGCGGTCGTCGAGCGAGAGGAACTGTCGTTCGACCTCGACGAGCCGGGCGATATCCTCACCGTGCTCGAGACGCGACGCCCCGGTCGGACATTGGACGTCTGCCGGGACATGGATCTGGCGGGGCGGCTCGCCGCGCGGACGTGAACAGGAGCGAACGTGGACCAGGGAACGATCAAGGACTTCGACGAGAGCGAACGCACGGGATCGCTGCTCACCGACGATCGAACCGAGGTGGCGATCGACGGGGGCTCGCTCGAGGGTTCGGGAGTCCTCACGCTACGGATCGGTCAGCGCGTGAAGTTCGACACGGAGGATCGGGACGGCACGCCCGTGGCGCGGTCGCTGCGACTCGTGACCTGGGAATGAGCTGATCGGACCTCAGCCCGAGTTGTTGTCGAGTACCTGGTGACGGAAATCCTTCCCGGGCGTGAACGACGGGAGGTCTCGCTCGGGGACCACGATCGGAACGTCGGGCTGCCGGGGATTGCGCGCGATCCGACGATTCCGATGCTTCCGTTCGAACGTCCCGAAGTCCGCGAGCGTGACGCGGTCGCCTTCCACCACGGTCTCGCGAACGGTGTCGATCGCCGCGTCGATCACGCGCCCGACCTCGGCCTTGCTCAGGCCGGTCTTCTTCGCGACCTCGGTGACCAAGCCGCCCTTGTTCATGGATACTCCCTCCAGGGTCGTCGTGGTTGCCTTCGAACGTATCGAACGCGGGCGGGGAGGGTCAACCGAGCCGGTGTGCGCGGGAAACCTTTCGGGCACTGGGGCACGGTTCTTCCTCCAGGCTCTTCGGCCGGATCGCTCGCGGATGACGGGAGGGCCTCCGGTAGACTGACGACACCCTGGGGCGTGGTGTAACGGCAGCACGACAGGTTCTGGCCCTGTTAGTCGAGGTTCGAATCCTTGCGCCCCAGCTCCGCGAGCCGAGGGTCGGCGCGACCGTCAGACCGGCCTAGAGGCCCAACCCGACGAACAGCCCCACCAGGACCACGGCGAGGCTCATCCCGAACAGGGCCAGCGTCTGCCCGACTTCGCTCCGTAAGCCGTCGTCGTCGTCACGTGACTGCATGCGACGTTGATACCCCGATGTCGGCGGTTCCATACCCATGGGTGTCGGATCGTTCAGGGGTCGAACTTGAGATCATCCGCGAAGATCGGCCGGATCTTGTCTCGATGAGTGATGTGTCTCACGCCGCCGTTCGCTGAAGGTCTTCCGGATCCAAGAGATCCAGTACGGCGCGTTCCACCGCGGCCCGGACCCGATCATCGGTGAGATCACGGCCGCGCGGCAGATCGATCGTCTCTCCGTTCAGGAACCGGTCGATCACTCGGGGATCGATGTAGGACGCTCGACAGACGGCCGGCGTGTTGCCGAGCGCCTCGGCGACCTCCTTGACCACGGTCGAGACAACCCGTTTGCGGGAGGTGACCGACCTGAGCCCTTCCTCCTCGGAGGCAAGCAGCGCGGCGGTCAGCACCGTCGCGTGCCACGTCCTGAAGTCTTTCGCGGAGATGTCCTCGTCCGCCAGATCCTTGAGATAGGCGTTGATGTCCTCGGAGCGCACGTCGCGCCACGTCTTCCCGTCGCGGAACGCGAGCAGCTCGGGTCCTCCCCCCCGGCGCCGAAGGAGGGCGGTCGTCAGCCGTGCGAGCTCCGGATCGTGGATCGTCTGGATCCGGCGCTGGCCACCCTTCGCAGCGAAGTCGAAACGGACCTCGTCGCGGCTCACCCGCACGTGGCTGCGCCGGAGGGTCGCGAGCCCGTACGAACCATTCTCTTGCGTGTATGCCTCGGACCCGATCCGGAAGAAGCCGAGGTCCAGGAGCCGCACGGCGCCGGCGAGCGTCCGTTCGCGGGTCAGACCGCGCGAGGTGATATCGCGAGCGCTCACCTTCCTCATCGCGGGAAGGCGCCGAGCCAGCCGGAGGACGCGGTCGAATTTCTGGCGGCCGCGGCGAGCGCTCCAATCCTCGTGATACAGGTACTGCTTCCTCCCGGCCGCGTCGGTGCCCACCGCCTGGAGATGGCCGCGTTCGACCGGACAGATCCACACGTCCGTCCAGGCGGGCGGGATCGCCAGCGAACGGATCCGCTCGAGTGTCGCGTCATCGGCGACCTTCTGCCCGTTCGGATGGACGTAGATAAACCCTCGCCCCTGCCGCATCCGCGAGATGCCCGGTCCGGTGGATCGAACGCGTTTGAGCGCACTCATCGATCCCGGCCCTCGCCCGCTCGTTCCTCGAACCTCACATCCACCTGTTCTTCGGGGCGCGCCCGCTCCTCCTCGACCTGAGCCGCGAGGACCTGCTCGTCCTGGCTCGCGAGCGGGGCCGCGACGAGCGATCGTGGCCACAACCGTCGGGCACGGACCACGTTGACCTCGGCGGCCAACAGGAAGAGCTGGGCCGCGAGGTAGATCCATGCGAGCAGACCGATCACGGTCGCGAAGAACCCGTAGATCGCGGAAGCCTGACTGATCTGCCGGTCGACGATCCACCCGCCCACCATCAGGAGCACGGTCCAGCCGATCGCGCCGACGATCGCGCCTGGCAGCACCTGTCCCCACGTGACGGCCGCAACCGTGAGAACGCGGAACGCGAACGCGAACATCCCCACCGACACGAGGACCAGGCCGACGATCGAGATCCCTCGCAGGAGGAAGTCGCCCCATCCGGTTTCCGTTCCCGTTCCGGCGAGGAAGGTCGACAGCACGATCGATGCGGCGAACACGAATAGGAGCAGGAAGGCGCGCACCACTCGCCCCAACAGGCCGGGCCGGGCCACGCGTGGTACATCCCAGATGTCGTCCATCGCCTGTTGCGCCGCGGCAACGACCGCCGTCCCGGTCCACAACGCGCCGACGATGCCGACGGTCAAGGCGACCGGCGAACCAGCGAGCTGCTTGACGCTCTCGTCGATCGTCTTCCCGATCTCCTCCCCGACCACGGGGAACTGCTCCAAGACGTTGTCGATGAGGCGTTGCTGGAGTTCGGGGTCTCCCTGGAGCACGAAGGCCGCGACGGTGGCGAAGACCAGCAGGAGTGGGAACAGCGAGAAGAACCCGTAGTACGCGATCAACGCCGCGAGCTGGCCCGCGCGATCGTCGCCGAACTTCTTGAGGACGGCGAACGGGAACGCCAGGACCGTGTGCCTCCGCTGGAGGTTGTCGACGCGGCGCAGTATCCGCTGCACCGCGCCGTCTCTCGCTGCCGTCATGACCGGATTCCTTCCCCGGCCCCCTCGGGGTCAAACGCGGGGGTCGAGACGGATACGGCTGGGTACGCTGTCATCATGACGCCTTCCGATGCCGCCGGTTCCCAGGGCCGTTGTCCCGTGTGCGGCGACGGCACGCTCGCGGACATCGACTTCGACGGAGACGACCAGTTCCAAGACCCCGAGAGTCGCCAGGTGGATACCTACACCTGCGGTCACGAGGTACCGCGAGCCCCGCTCGAGGTCGCCGACACGGATCGCCTGGATGTCGAGCAGCGGACCTCGGCAGAGGCCGCGGCGCCTACTCCGGATGACGAGTAGGCGGGCTCAAGGTCCACGGGACCGGGTGACGGTCGGCGCGGCCGTTCCCTGAGGCTCCTCAGACGTCACCTGAGGATCCGCAGACGACTCTGGTGAAGGCGAGGGCGTCGGCACGGACGACGGCGAGGGTTCTGGGGACGGCTCCGCCGACGGAGACGGCTCCGGCGAGACCGACGGCTCCGATGACGGCGAGGGCGAAGGGGACGGAGTCTGCTCCGGCCCCGGAGATGGGGGAGGTGGCGGCGGGTCCTCGTAGATCTCGTAGCTCGCGGACGGAAACCCGACGAACGGCATCCCGGCCGTCGCCTCGGTCATGAAGTCGTGCCAGATCAGGGCGGGGATCGTCCCCCCGTAGACCTCAGGGAAGCCGGCCACGTCACGCATCGGCCGCTTTTCGTTCGGGTACCCGACCCACACGCAGGTCGCGAGCTGCGGGACGTAGCCACAGAACCACGCATCCGTCGCATCTTGCGAGGTGCCCGTCTTGCCGGCCGCGGAGCGGCCGGCGAGACGGGCCGCCGTTCCGGTCCCGTGGTCGATCACGCCCTGCAGGACCCGCGTCGTCGCGTCCGCGTCCTGAGCGGACACCGCGGTGCTGCCCGCGTCGGCGACCCCTCGGAGCGGCCCCTGGAGGATCGCTCCATCGGACCCGGTCACTCGCTCGACGGCCGTCGGCTCGACGTAGACGCCCCTCGCCGCCAGCGTGGAGAAAGCCGAGGTCATCTCCAGCGGGGTCACGTCGGAGGTGCCGAGGCCGATCGAGCAAACTTCGGCGAGCGCTGAGCGGATCCCCATCCGATGGGCCACATCCGCGACCGCCTCGGGGCTCACCTCGACCGTGACCTGCGCGTAGATCGTGTTCACCGAGCCGGCCATCGCGTTCTCGATCGACATCGTGCCGGCCGACTGATCGCCCGCGTTCGAGACCGTCCACGGCTTCCCGTCCGTTCCGCAGAACGGATCCGGGATCGTCATCGATGAGGGTCCGTAGCGCGTCTCGAGTGGTGAGATCCCCTGCTCGAGGGCTGCGAGCAGGACGAACGGCTTGAAGGCGCTCCCCGCCTGGCGCTTCGCCTGGGTCGCGAGGTTGAACTCACTGCGAACGAAGCTCCGTCCGCCCACCATCGCGCGGATCGCGCCGGTCCTCGGATCGACGGCGACCAGCGCAACCTCGGGGTCCGTCGGGGCGGGGAGATAGGAGCGGATCACGCGCTCCGCCGAGCGTTGCCAGTCCATGTCGAGCGTCGTGCGGACACGCAGCCCTCCACGGTAGAGCGCGTCGAGCCCGTAGCTGGCTTTCAGGCTGAGCCGCACGTGTTCCATGAAGTGGGGTGCCGCCGAGCGCACCAGTGCCTCCTCGATCAGTCCGAGCGCCCGGGCGTGCAGCCGCCCGGCTCGTTCGTCGCCGAGCGACCCGACCTCCGCCATCCGGGCGAGGGCGAAGTTGCGGGACCGGAGTGCCGCCTCCGGATGCTCGAAGGGATCACGCGCGGACGGAGCCGCGATCAGGCCCGCCAGGGTCGCCGACTGCAGCAGGGTCAGGTCCTTCGCGTCGCGGTCGAAGTACGTGCGGGCCGCGGCCTGGACCCCGTAGGCGCCGTGCCCGAAGTAGACGGTGTTCAGGTACCCCTCGAGGATCTCTTCCTTGGATGAGGTCCGCTCGAGCTTCGTAGCGAGGATCGCTTCGTGGACCTTCCGGGCGATCGAGCGCTCCGACCCGGTGAGGACGTTCTTCACGTACTGCTGGGTGATCGTCGAGCCCCCTTGGCTCATCGAGCCGCTGGTCACGTTGGCCCACGTGGCGCGCGCGATGGCAAGCATGTCGAGACCGTCGTGCCGGTAGAAGTCGGCGTCCTCGACCGCCACCACGGCATCGCGGAGCGGCTTCGGCATCTCGGCGAACGGGATCAGCACGCGGTCCACTCCCGCGTGCAGCTTCGCGACCTGGTTCCCGTCGCGATCCAGCAGCATCGTCGACTCCGACAGCGGCGGGATGTCCGGGAGCTCCGTCGTCACGTACAGCGCGAAGAGCGCGCCCGCGACGGAAAGGAGCGGGAGAAGCACCGACAGGAGCGCGATCCAGGCGAACCGCCGGCGCCGGCTCGTCGCCGGGGCCGGCGGCACCGCGACCCACGCGTCATCGTCGGCCGGGCCCGGGGGTCCGATCGAAGGGGGTCGTGTCGTGGGGAGGGCAGTCATGGCTTCGGGGGCAAGCGGTATGAAGCTACCCGCGACTGCCCTTCGGCAAACTCACAAGCACGTCGACATCGTGTTAGTCCGTGCCGAGTCCGGGTAAGGGGCGCTCATGAACATCGGGAGGATCGTCCGCGAGGTCGAGGCGCTTCCCGACACGGAGGAAGAACCACTGCCGCTCTCGGAACCCGCGCCGGAGCCCGTCCCGGAGCCCGCACTACTGCCCGTCTGAGCGATGGCAGAGGTCGTTCCGATCGTCGGGGCTGTCCGGGGCTTCCGGTGGTGGCGCCTGTCCGGCAACGCCGAACTCCTCTCGCCCTGGCGTGGACCAGTCCGTTGGCGACCGGGCGAGAACGAAGCATCGTGCCTCGCCCGGCGTGGGCTGTTCGGGTGGAAGAGGTCCCATGCCTCGCACCCCCGTGGGTGCCCCGCGGCCGCGTGCGAGTGCGGCTTCTATGCGCTGCACTCGCTCCCCGAGCTGAACGAAGGGTTCGACAGGGCGATCTGGGAGATCGACACGGCGACCTCGGGCGGCCGGCACGGCCTCGTGCTCGGCATCGCCGCCGGCTCCGGTCGAGTGCTCATCGGGACCGAGGGCTGGCGCGCCAGGTTCGGCAGGATCCTGGCGCTCTACGCGGATCCCAACGTCACGAGCCACACGCGGGAGCTCGGCGCGGCCGCTGCCGCGTCCAGAGTGCCGCTGTACCGCGATCTCGACGCGATGGTGTCCGAATGGGGACCCGACCGGGCGGACGTCGACGCCCTGACGGCCTGAGCCTTCTCACCACGCCGATACCATGGCGCCCCCATCTCGAGGAGGCGCGCGTGGCCACATCGACCGACCAACGGATCCCCGTCACCCTGGTGCCGGGCGACGGCATCGGCCCCGAGGTGACCGAGGCGGCCCGGCGGATCGTCGAGGCCTCGGGAGCCCCCATCGACTGGGAGGAGTCCGAGGCCGGCGCCGAGGTCTTCAAGAAGGGCCTCCCCTCGGGCGTTCCCGACGAGACGATCGCGTCGCTGTCGCGGACGCGCGTCATGTTGAAAGGACCCCTCGAGACACCCGTCGGGTTCGGCGAGAAGAGCGCGAACGTCACGCTGCGGAAACTCTTCGAGACCTACGCGAACGTGAGGCCGGTGCGAGAGCTCCCCGGAGTGAAGACGCCGTACAGCGGACGAGGCATCGATCTCGTGATGGTTCGGGAGAACGTCGAAGATCTCTACGCCGGCATCGAATACATGCAGACACCGGGGGTCGCCGAGGCGCTGAAGCTCATCTCGGTCAAGGGCTGCGAGAAGATCGCGCGGTTCGCCTTCGAGTACGCCCGGAGCGAGCAGCGCACGCAGGTGACCTGCGCGACGAAGGCGAACATCATGAAGCTCTCCGAGGGAACGTTGAAACGCGTCTTCGAGCAGGTCGCGCCCGACTACCCGGACATCGAGGCCTGGCACCTGATCGTCGACAACTGCGCACATCAACTCGTCAAGCGACCGGAGCAGTTCGACGTGCTGGTGATGACGAACATGAACGGGGACATCCTGTCGGACCTGTCTAGCGCGCTCGTCGGCGGCCTCGGATTCGCCCCCAGCGCGAACATCGGCAGCGAGGTCGCGATCTTCGAAGCCGTGCACGGGTCGGCGCCGAAGTACGCGGGCAGGAACGTGATCAATCCGACCGCGCTGATCCTGTCCGCCGTGCTGATGCTGCGGTACCTGGGGTTGTTCGATCAGGCCGCGGCGATCGAGCACGCGGTGCTGGTGACGCTGGAAGACGGCGTCCTCACCGGCGACGTCGTCGGCTACGACAACGGCGCGTCGACGACGGACTACACCGACGCGATCATCGGGAACCTCGGCCGTCGGTCCGAGGGCTGGGCCGTCCGCGAGCACCGGCCGCTCGCCCTGCCGAAGCTCTCCGATGACATCGACTACGTGAAGCCGGCCTCGCGAGCCGTGGTGGGCATGGACGTGTTCGTCGAATCGCCCTTGGGCCCCGGCGAGTTGGGCGCGTCCTTGATGGAGCTGACGCACGAGACGCCGCTCTCCCTGAAGCTGGTGTCCTCGCGGGGGACCAAGGTGTTCCCGCCGACGGGGGCCATCACCGACACCGTCGATCACTACCGGTGCCGGTTCGTCATCAAAGAGAGCCCCGGCGACCTCACCGACGACGACGTGCATCAGCTGCTGGTGGCGATCAGCCGGCGGCACCGCTGGATGCACATCGAGAAGCTGCAGGAGTTCGACGGCGAGCTCGGCTTCACCCGGGATCAGGGCGAGAACTGAAGCCGGGACGGGCGGCTTCGCCGTCCGTCCCGGCTCGCAAGGCCCTTCGTCGGGTGCGATCAGTGCCGGAAGGGCGCCGCGAGTGCTGCCAGGAAGCCGCTCTTGACCTTGCGTGCGACCGCGCGACGGTCGTGCAGCTGGGCCGTCCGCGTGGCCCGGGACCGACGGAAAGAATCGGCCTCGCGCACGCGATCGCGGATCTGCTCCCTCGCCATGTCTCCCGTGATCATCGTCCGCCCCCTTCGTCGGTAACGGCTCTGACGGTATGCGGAACAGGGCTCCGAGGCTGTGCCCGCGGGCACGGACGCACCGTGACCTTGGGCACGGGACGAGCGTGTCGCAGGTCACGTCCGGCCGCCATGATGGTTCGCGTGACGACGGTGGCCGTGATCGGGCTGGGGGCGATGGGCGGGCGGTTCGTGCGCCGGTTCCTCGCCGCCGGCCACGAAGTGATCGTGTGGAACCGGACCCCAGAGAAGGCCGCCGAGCACGTGGAAGTGGGGGCCGCGTCGGCCGCGAGTTCCGCCGACGCCGCCCGTCGAGCCGAAGCGGTCATCACGATGGTCGCCGACCCCGCGGCGTTGCGGGCGGTGACCGAGGGACCCGACGGCATCGCCGCGGGCGCGGACGAGTCGACCACGGTGATCGAGATGTCGACGGTGGGGCCGGACACCGTGCGATGGCTCGCGTCGGCGCTACCGCCCGAGGCAGGGCTGCTCGATGCTCCGGTGTTGGGAAGCCTCTCGGAGGCGGAGGCGGGCAAGCTGCAGGTCTTCGTGGGTGGGCCGGCGCCCCTCGCCGAGCGTTGGACACCACTCCTGTCCGCGTTGGGCTCCCCCGTGCACGTCGGTCCTCTCGGCGCGGGGGCATCGGCCAAACTGGTCGCGAACGCCACCCTCTTCGGGACCCTCTCCTTGCTCGGCGAGGTGGTCGCGTTCGCCGACGGGCTCGGCCTCTCCCGGGACGTCACCTTCCACGTGCTAGCGGCGACGCCGCTCGCCGGCCCCGCCGGGCGCCGGCGCCCATGGATCGAGGAAGGTGGATACCCGCTCCGCTTCACGCTCGCGCTCGCGAGGAAGGACGCGGAACTGATCACCGATGCGGCGAGATCGGCGGGGGTCGACCTCCGGCTCCTGGAGGCCGCCCGGCATTGGCTGGCGGACGCAGAGGAAGCGGGCTTCGGCGACCGGGACTACTCCACGGTCCTCGCTCGGATCATCGACGGCGACTGAGCGGATACCGGCCGGTGCTATCCTCGCTCTCCGGACCCGACAGGGCCCCCGGTCCCATCGTCTAGAGGCCTAGGACATCACCCTCTCAAGGTGAAGACACGGGTTCAAATCCCGTTGGGACTACCACCCCTGACCTGCCGCTTTGGCGACGAATGAGGCCCAGGGCTTTCTCCCGACCTTCCCGTTCCCCCCTTGTTCCGCCCGGGAGTCGTTGGACCTCCCCTCTAGTCGTAGAGGGAGAAGCGGGTCACGTCGCCGACGAAGCCGAGACCTTCCCATAGAGCACGGTTCGGATGCTCCGCGTCTTCTAGATGGAAGATCGGTCCTGCTCCCGCATCCCGCAGCCACCTAACAGCCGCTTCGGCCAACTGTCGCTCGATATCCCCACGCGTGGGACCTGGATGAGCCCATAGCCAGTCGATTTCTCCACCGACGCCCGGCGTCGCGCGTCCGCGATCGATCCACGCGGCGACGAATCCCTCTCCCACTCATCCAATCCCGTGGGCTCAGCCGAGCTGTTCGTCCCGTCGAGCTTCGAGCATGTCACGCCCTCGCGAAGCCAGCGCCCCGAGCAGCAGCCCCGAAGTCACGCAACGCCATGTCGTAGTACTCGGGCGGCTCGGCCGGAGCAGGTTTCACGATGATCCCGGCGAGCCAGACGGCCACGCGCCGCAGCGCGAGCACCGGGACACGACCGATCCCGCTGTGCTCCGGGCGATCCTGAAGGTTCGGGAAGGCGAGGGCCGGGGGTACTGGTGGGTGGAGTGCGGCGTCTGCGATCACGGCTGGCAGGTTTCGCACTATGCCGCGCAGATCGCAGGCTGAAAAGCGGAGGGCGGCGGCCGGAGCCGCCGCCTTCCACGGTGAGGAGCCGTGACGGTTGGGGTCAGTGCGCCTGACCGACCCGCGTCGCCACGATCGCCAGCGCGTACCCGGCGTCACCGTTCCCCCAGGCGTACACCTGGTAGCTGAAGCCGGCCCGAACCGTCAGCTCGGTCGGACCGATCACCGGGGTCGTCGAGCCCGCGGGCGAAACCGCCACCGAGTACGTCCCGGCGGGAACGGGGTAGCGACGGGTCTCGCCCCACTCGAACCCACGGCCGCGGTTCAGCTTCGAGCCGTCGGCCCACACGGTCACCGGGGGCGCGTCGGCCGTGTGCCGGATGACGAGACGGGCGGAGCCGGCCGCCGTCAGGCGCGTCGGGTTCCGGAAGAGCAACAGGTTCGGCGTGCCGTCGTCGTCGAGGTTCGCGACCACCGTGTAGCTGCGGTAGCGCCCGCCTTCGAGCTCGGCTCGCGCCTGCAGGATCGCCGCGCTGCACGGCTCCCCCGCCGGCGTGACCTTCAGGCGATACTCGCCCTCCCGCAGCCGAACGTCGCTCACGACGTCACCCGGCCGGAAGTCGGTGATCGCCTTCGCGCCGTTCACGCACACGTCGACTGTCACACCGGGGATCCCGTGCACGACGTTCAACGAGAACTCCTCGCGCTCCGACGCGGCAACGGGCGCGTTGGCGCCCAGGGCCATCGTCGCGGTCAGCGCGAGGGCCAGACCGATGATTCGCTTCATGGATGTCCTCCCTTTCCTCGATCGTTCCGGTGCTTCCAAGCAGTCCGCCTCGCCACCA
Organism: uncultured Actinomycetota bacterium; assembly: GCA_963778505.1. GTDB lineage: Bacteria > Actinomycetota > UBA4738 > UBA4738 > HRBIN12 > JAJNBA01. The sequence goes on from CAVZUH010000003.1 coordinate 123,302, forward strand.
TCGATCGACATCACCTCTCTCTGTGTTGACCTGGAACCATCCTTCAGGAAGGAGACGAGCGAAACCATGCATGAACCTATGCAATCCCAGCCCGAGTCAACTGGGGCGGTCAGCGACTCTTCGGTTAGGCGTCGAGCTGGGCGAGGCCGAGCCGCGTCAGCTCGGACTCGAGGATCTCGGCCGCGGCGACCACATCGGTTCCGAGGTAGGCCCCCGGCACGCCACGGCGAACTGTCGGCGCGGCGAAGGCATCCCCCGCGTAGAACGCCCGCACACGGCGGAGTGCAGCCACGGCAGCGATCGACTCGATCGCGGCGCGGCGCGTGACGCCACGCTGGGCGACTACCACAGCGGCCGGCGCCTTCAGGGCGCGGATCGCACCGACCAGGGATCCGGTCGGGGTCAGCGCCCCCAGGACGCGGCTCGGCCATCCGCGTCGCGCGAGGACCACGGCGAACGCCTCGAGCCCGATCGTATGGAGATCATTGGGACCGCACGCGAGGACGACCGGGCTGGGACGCGAGGGCGGAGGCGCCATCGCCGACCGACGGGCGCACCACCTGCGGACCACGTCGGTGGCCAGGTGCTCCTGTTCGATCCCGCATGCGCCGGTCTTCCAGCGATCACCGATCTCGTGCATCGCCGGCAGCGCGACGTCTCGGAGCGTCGCTTCGACGCCGACACGTTCGGCCGCTCGGTCGAGCTCCGTCCGCACGCCCTCGCTGTCGAGGCGCATCGCGGACCGGACCATCTGCTCCATCGCTCCGTCGTCGTCATCGCCGGATCGTCGGGCGCGGATCATCGCCGCCGCCGTCCGGGCCGGGTAGCCGCGCACGATCAGGTCACGCAGACCTCGCAGCTCGTCAATCTCCGTGCGCGAGTACCGACGATGCTTCCCTTTCGTCCGCGGCGGCGTGGGCAACCCGTAGCGTCGCTCCCACGAACGGATCGTGGGGATCGGGATCTCCAGCGCGCGGGCGACGGCCGCGATCGCGAGGCCGTCACCGCCCTCGGATGCCTCTCCGTCCATGCCCCGATGCTACGTGCGCCCCCGACGTCGGACCTATGCATTAGGGCGGTTGCGTTGATCCCCGTTGAAGCTATGCACGCCGGGCTCCCTGAGGCCTGCGCGCGATCCGAGCTTGAGACGTGGGATCGGATCTGCAAGCTGTATGGCTGGCCGCAGACGTTCGTGGCGTGGCTGTCCCGTGGACTTGCGCGGACAAGCACCACGTGATGCGGGCACGCCTATTGTGATGAGGAAGGGCTCCCTCCAACAGAGCGGCATCCCTACGTCACCTGCACGGTTCGCGGTCCCCTCCTACGGACAACACTCCGAGGGCAGCCTAGGGGCGACTTGGCCCCGCTTGGGGAGAGGAGCTTTGAACGAACTTCCCCCCGACCTCCCCCTGGCGCGGAACGCCCCAGGCTGTCCATTCCGTCCGCCTCCGACGACTACCTGGGACCTCCTTTCGGATCGCGCTTGTGGTCCTCCCCGCCAGAGGCCCAACTCTCTTCTTTGCTTCCGCACGCGGCGCGTTCCCACCACTCGGCGCCTCGAACAACTTCCCCAGAAGCGCTTCCATCGGATGGGAGATACCCCGCCCCGGCCGTTCAGCCCAAACGGAGCGGGTCGCCTCCGACTAAGCCATTCCGCTCGTATCGGCTCACTTCGCGCTTAGGACGTCTCAGGGATTCCCCGCCCGACTAATCGCTGACACAACGCCCTCACCCCTAAGGCAGAAGGCGTGATACTGGGCTTCGGTGGGTACGAAGCAGGTACTGGCGGATGAACGGGAGGCATGAAGATGGGGTTCCTTGGCACGATCGCGACCTTCGGCATCGGTTACGCGGCAGGCACCGTATTGGGGCGAGAGGGGGTCGAGCAACTTTCCACTCGCGTGCGGCAGGCCGTGTCTCAGCGTGGCTTAGGCGACGACGGCTCCTCGGTCGATGCGCGCGAGAATCCGGCAGGTGATGACGGCGGCACCCGATTCCGTGCGGATGACCGACACCCTGCAGAAAGCCACGCGCTTGATGAAAGCGAAGGACATCGGCGACGTTATCGTTGAAGACGATCAAGGTCTGCTTGCCGGCATCATCACCGACCGAGACGTCGCGATCCGCGCAACGGCCGATGGGGCGGACCCCACGAGAACGACCGTCGAAGGTGTCTTCACGCATGACGTGACGGCCCTCGCCCCGACGGGCACGGTGCACGACGCCGTGCAGCTGATGCGAGCCCGCAACGTGCGGCGCCTGCCCGTCGTCGAGCGTGGGAAAGCGATCGGCATCGTCTCGCTAGGTGACATATCGGTGGAGACGGCGCCCAGCTCGGCGCTAGCCGACATCAGCTCGGCCTCGCCGGATCGCTGAGTAGCGGGGCCATTCTATAGGGACGTGTGGGAGAGGAGAGCACTGATGCCTAACTGGTTGTGGATCGTCCTCGTAGTCGTAGTGGTCCTGGTCGATCCTCGGCGTAATCCGGCGCTAGGCCCTTTCGTCCATCTCAATCTCGAACCTTGCGGCCCTGCCATACGGCCTGGAAGGTTTCGCACTGCGCCCGCGGAGAGCGTCGGGTGACGACGCCCCGCTGCCTCGCCGCGGGCCAGCGGAATCAGCCGTGACATGCGTGGGAGCCGCGGTCGAGCACCCTGCCTCCCACGGCGACGAACCGCCAGGAGTATCCGCGCGGATGGAGCTTCATCCGAACGACACCGAACCGATCGTCGATCACCCGCTGCGACCCTCGGATCGGCGGGCCGGCCGCGTAGAGGCGGCGTCCGCCCGTTCCGACGGTGAACTGGCGGATCCCGACGGACGGCGCGAGCCTCCCGCGTGGGTTCATCAGCGCGAACCGCTCGTAGAGATGGTCATGACCGTTCAACGCGACGTCGACGCCGTATCGGAAGAGGACCCGCCATAGCCGCCCCATCCGCGGGTTCGATCGTGGACGAACCGGAAGACCAGCGGGGGTGGTGCCAGAAGGCGAGCTCGCACCGGTGGCGGTCGTTCGAGAGGTTCCGGCCGACCCATCGGAGCTTCTGATCCGAGAGGCGGTTCCCCGTGTTGATCGACACGACGTGCCAGTTGCCGATGTTCACGCTGTACATGCGCCCGAGCGGCGATGCGCCCGCCGACCGAAGTAATTGAAGTACCCGCGCGCTCCCGGGACGTGGAGCGTGGTTGCCCGGCGTCGGGTAGGTCCGGCGCTTGAACCGCCCCCACGTCGGTCGGTACGAGTCCATGAAGTCGGTGAACCGACCGTCCTCGTACTGGTTGTCACCGAGCGTCAGGACTGCTCTGGATCCAGCACCCGAATCAGACGCGCTGTCCGGCGCGTGCGCGACACGGATCCGGACAAGCGATGTCGCCGGCAGCCACGATGACGGGACCGGCCGCCATCACCTCGCCCGGCAGCGCCGACACAGCGAGCGCGAGGACCAAGATGAACGCGGCGAGACGGCGTCGGAATGCTCGAGGGGCGGGCATCAGTGGCAGCGTAACGGGCACGCGTACGCATCGCGTTGGGCTGGCCGAACTGTGAGACGTTCCACAGGATCTGCGAGCGAAGGCCACGTGCCGCCAGTCGAGGATGCTGGGGGCCAAATGCGCCGGCACCATCTTCCTCGCCGAGAAGGCGAGACCCATCGTGAGACCAATCACGACGATCACGGCCACCAGACCGAGGAGGACGACGCTCTGACCTACCTCGGCGCGAAGATCATCGTCCGGCTCTTCGCGGACGATTCGCATGCAAGAGGTATACCCAGCTTTCGGCTCCCTCCATTCCTGTAGGCGGAACGACTGGCCCAGACGTTGTTGGGAGTCGTCCCGGCTTGACGGAAAGGACGCTCGCGGCTAGGTTCCGCGTCGAGAAGCCGCTGGGGCCTTCGGGTTCCGGCGGCTTCTCACTCTCTGTCCAGTGGCCTACCGTCCTCCGATGGGCATGCTCCCAACGATGCTCGAGCAGAATCGGAAGCGGGCGGACTGGTCGGTCGAGCAGGCCGCGCGGCGGCTCGGCGTGAGCATCCGCGAGTACCGGGCGATCGAGTCGGGGGAACGCCCCGCATTGGGGCTACGTCATCAAGGGCAAGATGACCGCTCGGTACGCCGACCGTGATGAGGTTTTCGAGGCAGGCGACGCCTTCTATACGCCGCCCGGCCACGTCCCGGTGGCGAACGAGCCCGGCACCGAGTTCGTGTCGTTCAGCCCCAGCGAGGAACTGCACACGGCCGAGGCGGTCATGATGAAGAACATGCAGGCGTTGCAGGACGGCTCAACGCCCTAGACGGTGGCGATGCTCCCCGCGATGCTCGAGCAGATCGGAAGCGGGCGGGCTGGTCGGCCGGACCTTCGTCGGGAGCCTATCGCCGGCGGCCAGCCGGTGGAATCCGGGATGACTCCCGAGTAACTCGGCGAGATCGCTCTTTTGAATCTAGCCCTAGCCACTATCTCGGACAGCGCTTGGCGATTCGGGGACCCTGACCGTCGCATCAGCGGCGAGGATCGGGGCGTCGCGTCGGTACCCCTTGGCGACGAGATAGATGCCGAGCGACAGCTCCCAGAGCCCCTCCGGGATCGTCATGACCCGATCGACCGGGCCGCCGGTCTCGATCACGTCGAAGATGACGAGGATCCCCGCCAGGATGATGAGCGGTCCGCCGACGAGCCCGAGCATCGCCATCCGCCGGGGAACCAAGCCCGACTTGTACATCATGTAGCCGAGGATCAGTCCGTTCCCGACGCCGACGAAGAAGCCCGGGCCGATCCGGAACGACCACTCGTAGATCGCTTCGATCCCCTGGCCGAGGGCAGCAGTGGTGCCACTTGGGGCGTCCTGCCGCAGGGTCACGATCGCGAGCATGCTGACGATCCCGATCGCGATGAAGATGCACTCGACGATGCGGGCTGATACGTACGCAACCGCTCCAACTTCGCTGTAACGCTTGTGGACCGAGAACGGCACCACCGCGGTGCCGACGGCCGAGATGATGAGGATCAGTTCGAGTACAGCCCCTGTGGCCAGAAGCGCGAGGGAAAGGTCGCCGGCTCCGGTGACGTAGTTGGGCTCGTCCAGCACCGGGGCGTAGAAGATGAATCGGGCCGGGATCGAGGTGACGAAGGTGACGATCCACAGCCAGCCGGTGATTGTCGCGATCCTTCTGATGTCCATGCGGGGGACCGTAGACATACCAACCCTGGCCAGTCAAATCCAAGAGGCTCCGTCAGCTAGTAGCGCATCCGTGCATCGCAGGGATTCAGGGAGATTGCTTGCAACCCAAACATTCTAGGGGTTTCCCCTAGCACGCCGGGGGTCCTGCCCGAGTACGCTGCGCTTCCGTGGAACTGGCATTCCGGGCGATGCTCGCGGAGGATCGGAAACGGTCAGGCTGGTCGATGGGACAGGTTGCCTGGCGGCTCGGCGTGAGCGTCCGCGAGTACCGGGAGATCGAGGCTGGGGAACGCTCGCCGTACTGGGAGACGTGGGACCGGATCTGCAAGACGTTCGGCTGGTCGCAGACGTTCGCGGAGAGGTCGTAGACGTGTCTGCCGGCTCGATCCCTACGGGGCTCGTGATGATGCTGGCCGCGTGCACTGGATCAACGAACGGGGGCGCCCCTCTTCCCTCGGTTGCGGCTTCGTTCGAGGGTTCGCTTCCGTCCACCGCATCCGTCGCGGTCTACGACGACAAAGGGACGTGGGGCGACGCTGTGAGTTTGTTGTTGGAATATGGCCAGCCGTCCAACCACGAGTGACCGATGAGCTGAAGCCGCTCTCGGCTCCGCCCGCGCTCAGGCACCATGCCTGAACTTCATCCGACCGATCTCGCGGATCCGTTCCCAGTAGAGCTGAGCATAGGACGGTGTCGGGCATCCGCACGATGCTGCAGCCGAGCATCCGCGCCACGGTCTTGAGATCGCCCGAGACAGCCAGGGCGAGGCTCGCGCCGGTGTGACGAAGCCACTCGGGGCGAACGTACGGCACGCTGGCGTCGTCGCAGGCGCGACGCCACGAGGCACGGAACACGTGTCGACGCACTCCGCCTCGCTCGCCGTGAACAGCAGGTCGCGCTCGCGCGACTTCACGGTCGGGCTTCGGTGGCGCAGCGTGCTCGGGGCGTGCGACTGGGGCGATGCCCGAGTGGTCGGCGGCTTTCAGGTTTCGAGGATGGTCCGGGTCGGAGCGCTCGATCCGCGCAGCTGAGCGTTCCACCGTTCTTGATTAGCTGGCGGTCGCGATCCTCCGATCGATCCAACCGATCAGGGCATGCATCCCGAGCGCGAGCAACCAGTACATGAACATCGCGAAGAGCAGCGCCGGATCGAAGAGCGAGCCGCTCTCGCCCTCGACCGCTGGGAATATCCCGCGGAACGGCTGCATGATTCGATCGGTCGCTCGAAACACCCACCTGACGAAAGGCGTCGCCTCGTTCGCGTTGAACAGCTGGAGAAAGAACGCCATCGCCAGGATCACGGTGCAGACGATCGCGAAGCCGTAGATGAACAGGACCAGCACCCGGCCTACCCGGAAGCCGATGACCTTGTCCGTGTCTGCCTGGGACATCAGACCGCCCCCTCCCATTCGCGTAGCCGCAGGCTACCTCGCCTGCCGTCGGGAACCAGGCGACGGCGCTCGAGCCCTCAGCGCACGTCGCCCTGCGACCGAGCATCCGGATCGTGGCGGACGATCGAGACTCGGTACGCCTCGAGACGCTCCGCCAGTTCCTTCGGGCGGCTGAGGGCCGGTGTGTGTCCGCCCTCGATCTCATCGGGGGTGATGCCGAGGCGCTCGCGAGCGACGCGGCGAAGGAACGGTGGCGGGAACAGCCGATCGTCCCGACAGAGCAGGATGCGCGTCGGCGCATCGGGCCACGTCTTCATCGGCGACGGTTCATGCATCCGCGCTTCGGATTGCGACCTTCCCCGTTTCAACGCCTCGGCTGCGAGCTGGGGCGGAACGTCCTGGTAGAAGAGCGCGACCTCGTCCTCGTAAGACTCGCGCGCCTCGTCCTCGTATCTCGTGTTCGTCCAGTAGTCCCCGGGCGCCTCTCCCGGAGCGGGGATCATGGGAGCAACCAGGACGAGCAGATCCGTGGCTGCGCGATCGCAGACGATCGGTGCCGTGAACGCGCCGAACGATTGCGCGACCACGACCAGATCCGTCCGGTGGCCGATCGCCTCGATCACGGCGTCCGCGTACTCGGACAGGCCTGCCGAGTCGTCCTCGCACGGAAGGTCCGGCGCCACGACGTCGTGACCTCGTGCCCGCAGCTCGGCCTCTACCAGGTGCCAGTACCACCCGACGTCACCGGCGCCGTGGATCAGGACGTATGTGGCCATCGTCAGGCCCTTCGTCGACTCGCTTCATCTCACCGATTTCGATCGACGGCGCACGTCCTAGCTCTGGGGCCGACGGATCCGCGTCCTCAGGATGTCGCGGAGGCTGACGATCCCGAGGACCGCCTGACCGTCGACCACGGGCAGATGCCGGAAACCGTGGCTCATCATGATCTCGGTGGCCTCGCCCGCATCCATGTCGGCGGGGGCGGTCACGGGGTCGTTGGTCATCCAGTCCGAGACCGGGGACGAGGTCAGATCGGCTCCCGCCGCCGCCGCCCGGAGGACGTCGCGTTCGGTGAAGATGCCGCTCAGCCACTTCCCTTCCATCACGACGGCGGATCCGAACTGGCCCTTCAGCATGCTGCCGGCCACCTCTGCGACCGGCGTCTCTCGCGTGGTCGTGAACACCTCGCCGGTCATGATCTCCTTCAGGATGGCCATTCGGTACTCCCCCAGATCCTCTCAGCCGCCCTCGCCGCCGACCTCGTGGAACTCAGACTCCTCTTCCGGCTTCGCCGCGTCGGCGAGGTTCTCGTTGAGTCGCCGCCACAGAGCCCCCGCCCACGAGCTGATGTGCGGCCAGCTCTGCCAGAAGACCTGCAGCGTGGCCTCGTCGAAGGAGCCCGCCGCCTCATCAGGGGTCGCTGCCCCGGCAACGCGCTCGTACTCCTCGATGGCCTTCAGCAAACGATCGGAGGCATCATCCACGGCAACCCCTCTCTTCGCGGCCCGAGTCTAGCCCCACGCCAGAATGCGCTCACGAGGGGTCCGGGCGCCGTCCCGGGGTCAGGGGATCGAGGGTCTCACCACTCGTCGTGCCGCTTGCCCACCCGCGCGCGAGTGTGACACTCGCACTCATCGTCTGAGCAGTGCAGATCATGATGACGACCCGGCTCCCAGACGAGATCGTGATCATCCTCGGCGACGAGGTACCCGCAGCCGCACCAGCCACAGACATCCTTCAGGACCATGTGCCAGGTTCCCTCGGCATCCTGGCGCTCCGGCAGGTTCAGGACCTTCGACACGGCGCCTCCTGGAAGCCAATCCTAGACCGAGGAGCCGGCCGAGGGAAATCGGGGGTTCAGCAGCCGATGTCGACCCATGCCGGCGGCGGCCCGATGGGAACCCCCGCGGCACGGGCACGATCCCGCAGTCGACCGCGGTAGGTCTGCATCGCGGGCCGCGACATGTCGGTGTGGGTCCTGCACTTCCACGCCGGATAGCGCTCATATCGGAGCGGGCTCTGGAGGCTCTCGCCGTGCCCGATCACGTTCCGCGTCTGGATCCCGAACCTGGCCACGAGCCAGAGCGTGAGCTTCGATGACGCGTTCATCTGCCGGGCGTTCCTGAGCACCTCGGCGTCGGACCGCCCCACGTGCTCGATCCCGATGGAGAGATTATTCATCCCGATCGTGTGCCGGCATCGGATCCAGAGCGGCACGAGCTGGTAGATCCTGCCGTCGGTGTGGACGATGAAATGGGTGCACGTGCCCGGGTACTCGCCGAGGTGACTCGAGTTCGCGGCGAACGTGTTCCAGGCGCCCTGCCACGTCGTGCCCGTCGTGTAGTGCTCGACGACCGCCGCGGGACTCGTGAGCCGCCATCTCCACCTGCCGTAGTGGCGCTGGGAGTAGGCGGCCATCTGCTGGCGGCGGCGGTCGCCGTACGGGATCGGCTTCCATACGATCCTGGGCCGGAGGGACGCGGGGTTCGGTGCGCGCGGTGCGGTCGCGGCGACCGCCGCCGCCGCGCCGTGGGTAGGGCCCGCCTCGAGCGCCGGCGCCACGACGGCAGGCGTCAGGACGAAGACCATCGACAGGATCAGGAGCCCCGCGGCCGTCATCCGGCGACGGCGCGCAGCCGGGCCACGGTGCGTTCCTTGCCCAGCAACACCAAGGACTCGGGCAGAGGTGGCGACACGTTCGAACCGGTGACTGCAGCGCGGATCGGCTGCCAGCCCTTCGTGCGGCTCAATCCCGCTTCCGACGCCCGCTCGTCCAGCACTGCCTGGATGTGCTCGGTGTCCCATGTCCCCAAGGCATCGAGCGCGTCGGCCGTCTCCTTGAGATATCCCTCGGGCGCCTTCGCGATCAGCTCCTTCGCCTTCTCGTTCGGCTCGATGTCATCGGTGAACAGGAACCGAAGGAGGGCAGGCGCCTCGGTGAGCCTCTTCATCCGCTCGCGGACGATCGGAACCGCTCGGCGGAGCAGCTCCGGGTCGACGGACAGACCCTCCGCCGTGAGGAAGGGGACACTGCGGGCCGCGAGGTCGTCCTCCTCGAGCGACTGGATGTAGTGGTTGTTCATCCACTCGAGCTTCTGCGTGTCGAAGACCGCGGGATTGTGGGAAACGTGCGCCAGATCGAAGGCCTCGACCAGCTCCTCGCGAGAAAGGAACGTCGTATGGTCGTCCTTCGCCCATCCGAGGAGGGCGAGGTAGTTCACCATCGCCTCCGGCAGGAACCCCTCTTCTCGGAACGCGGCGACGCTCGTGGCGCCGTGTCGTTTCGACAGCGGCTTCGCGTCCTGGCCCAGTACCTGCGGCAGGTGGGCGTAGGTGGGCGGCTCTCCGCCGAGCGCCTCGATCACCGCTGTGTTGCGAGGAGCGCTCGCCAGGAGATCGTCCCCGCGGACCACGTGGGTGACCTCCATCAGCATGTCGTCGACCGCCACCGCCAGCAGGAACACCGGCGAGCCGTCCGAGCGCACGATCACGAAGTCCCCGAGGTCCCGGGCGGCCCAGCGCACCTCGCCCTTGACCAGATCGTCGACCACCCACTCCCGCTCGGGCATGTGGAACCGGATCGCGAACGACCGGCCTTCGGCTTCGAACGCCGCGCGCTCTTCGTCGGACAGGTTCCGGCAACGGCCGTCGTAGCCCGGTGGCTCGCCACGGGCGAGCGCCGCTCTCCGCCGCTCCTCGAGCTCCTCGGGCGTGCACCAGCACCGGTACGCATGGCCCGAGTCGAGCAGCCGCTTGGTCATCTCGCGGTAGATGTCCAGCCGCTCGGATTGCCGATACGGACCGTGCGGACCGCCGACGTCGGGACCCTCGTCCCAATCCAGGCCCAGCCAGCGGAGGTCCTCGACGACGCCCCGGTACGCCTCTTCGGTGACGCGGCTCGCGTCCGTGTCCTCGACCCGAAGCGTGAAGACCCCGTGGTGGTGGCGCGCGTAGAGCCACGAGAAAAGGGCGCTCCTCGCGTTCCCCACGTGGATCGATCCCGAGGGGGCGGGTGCGAACCGGCATCGGACCGTCACGCGCGCACCTCGTTCCGCAACACGCCCACACCCTCGACCTCGACTTCGACGACGTCTCCGTCCGCGACCTTGCCCACGCCCTCCGGCGTGCCGGTCAGCAGGACGTCGCCGGGCAGCAGCGTCATGAAGACCGTGATGTATTCGATCAGCGTCGCGACGCCGAAGACCATCTCGGACGTCGACGCCTGCTGGCGGATCTCACCGTTCAGGCGCGTGCGGACGATCGCGTCGTTGGGGTCGAGGTCGGTCTCGATCCATGGCCCGAGGGGCGCCGAGCCGTCGAAGCCCTTCGCGCGAGCCCACTGGTCATCCGTCTTCTGCAGGTCACGGAGCGTGACGTCGTTGGCGCACGTGTAGCCGAGGATGAACTTGAAGGCGTCCTCCGCGCGGACACCGCGGGCCAGCCGGCCGATCACGACCGCGAGCTCGCCCTCGAAGTCGATCCGCCGGCTGATCGGGAGCAGCCGGATCGGGTCGCCGGGACCGATCACCGCCGTGGACGGCTTGAGGAACAGCAGCGGCTCCTCCGGCACCGTGAGGCCCCACTCCTCGGCGTGCGCGGCGTAGTTCCTCCCCACGCACACGAGCTTGGAAGGCAGCACGGGCGCGAGCATGAGGACGTCGCCGAGCGGCACCGTTTCGCCCGTCGGCAGTGGATCCTCGAAGAACGTGCCGCGGAGGAGCCTGATCTCATCGGAACCCGATTCGATCGCACCCGTCGCGATGCGGTCGCCGTGGCGGAAACGGACCAGACGCATCTAGCCGAGCCTGGTGCCGCCGTCGAAGGTGGCCCCGACCTGCCGCCAGTAGCCGGCGATCATCTCTCGTGGCTCCAAGGCCGCGAGCTCCTCCCCGGGGGCCTCGAACAACCGGGCCTCCGCGTCGCCGGTGTAGGCGGGACCGAGATCGACGTCCCGCGAGCGCATCGTGACCAGCTCGGCCAGCGAGTCCCCGCCGTCTTTCTCGATCGCGGGCATCCACCTCGAATGCAACATCGGCAGGGCGTTGACGAATCCCCCCGTCTCGGACTCTCCGGCGAGCGTGAGGCGGGCCTCGGCGAGGCGCCGGTCGTTCGCTTGGAGCGAGGCCCCGAAGACGCCGCCGGCGCCGAGCCGAGGACCGGCGCGCCCGACCGACACGGGGCGGGTCATCCAGATCGACCCGATCTTCTTCGGATAGCCCTGGTACCAGCCACGGGCGAGCGCGAAGTCCTTGTCGACCCAGATGTAGACGCAGCGCGAGTACGTCTCGCCGCCGTAGCGGCATCGGACGACGACGAAGCACTCCTTGTACTGGGAGCGGACGGGATCGAGCAGCTCCTCGCCGGAGTCACTGCACGACTGCCAGTCGGCCCAGACGATCGCGACGGCTCCGGGATCCTCGTCGGCGGGCTCGACGCCCTCCGGGAGAAGCGCGCCGACTCGATCTGGATCCGTGCGGTATTCGACGGTCAGGACGTCTCCGGAATAGTGCCACGGTGGCGCCGGTACCAGCGATGCCTTGCCTTCGGGTGAACGCGGTGGGAAGAAGCCCTTCAGCTCAGCCACGGATGCGGAGTCTACGTGCCGGGTCCATCCGAGGCGGCCACGCCGACGCACGTCGCGCGCGCGTTCCCGCCGAGGACCTCGCGCCAGGACCCGCCACCGTCGTCGGAGGCGAATCCGCGGCCGTCCTCGGTCCCGAACAGGACCGTGCCGCCGCCGGCGGCGAGGCAGTGACTGTCGACGTTGCCGGGGAACCAGTCCGGGAGCGTGCCCGCACACCGCTCGAACACCTCCGCGTCCGGCTCCCGCCGATAGACCGCAGCCCGGCCGCCGCGAGGGCCCGTGGAGGCGCTCAGGAACAGTCGGTCCCCGTCGAGAGCGACGGCGCGCGTGTACGAAGCGTGCAGTCCCTCCGCGGTGAAGTGCCAGGTGTCCCCCGCGTCGCGGGTCTCGGCGAGCCCGCGCGCCGTCGCGGCGACGACGTGCGACGCGTCAGCGGGATCCGCGAGGACCTGATGGACGTCGGCGTCGATGTCGATCGTCGGTGACCAGACCCCGTCGGGGACCTCCGCCCGCAGGATCCCGCCGACGTGGACGTTGGCGAACAGGGCGCCGTCGGCCGCGGCGGAGAGCGACCTCGTGTCCGGAGGCCCGCCCCACGGCGTGTACCACTCGTCACGGCCTTCGGCCTCGTCGAAGGAGCGGAGCATCGAGAGTGCGCCGTCGCGAAGCAACGCGAGCCGCGCACGCGCCGTGCCGAGCACGACCCCGTCGGCCGCCGGCAGAACGCACCGCCCGAGCTCGCCGTCGATCGCACCGAGCGTTTCGACCTCGTCTCCATGGACGCGTTTCACGTCGCGGCCGTCGACGAGCACGAGCCACGCGCGGCCGTCCCACGCCAGCGCGGTGATCTCCCTTCGTGCGAGCCAGAGCTCGCCCTCGCTTCCGACGAGCCCCTCCGCGGTTCCGACGACCCAGCGCATGACCTCTAGGCTATCGACAGATGGAGACCCGACGGATCCTCCTGGACGGCGTGGCCACCACCGTCACCCGTGAGGGCGAGGAGCTGGTCGCGCCGGACGGCCGGCGCATCCCGATGGACGAGCCGGCGCACCTCCCTCCGGTCCAGCCCTCGAAGATAGTCTGCGTTCACCTCAACTACGAGAGTCGCCGCGCGGAATTCCAGATCGAGCTCGGGCCGGCGCCCACCTTCTTCCACAAGCCGACGACCTCGCTCAACGCGCACGGTGGCGAGGTCGTTCGACCTCCTCGATGCCGCTATCTGAACTACGAGGGCGAGATCGCGATCGTGATCGGCGAGCGCTGCAAGCACATCCCGCCGGACGAAGCTGACGACTACATCCTCGGCTACACCGTGGCCAACGACTACGGCCTCCACGACTTCCGCGACACCGACGCCGGCTCCATGCTCCGCGTGAAGGGCTCCGACACGCTCTGTCCGCTCGGTCCCGGCCTCGTCACGGGCTGGGACTTCCGCGGCAAGAGGATCCAGACGCGCGTGAACGGCGATGTGCGGCAGGACGGCAACACCGACGAGATGATCTGGGACATGCGGTACTTGGTGGCCGACATCGCCCGCACGATCACGCTCCTGCCCAACGACGTGATCCTGTCCGGGACGCCCGCCAACTCCCGACCGGTCGAGCCGGGTGACGTCGTGGAGGTCGAGGTCGAAGGCCTCGGGATCCTCCGCAACTTCATCGTCGAAGGGGACGTGCCGGTACGGGAAGACGTCGGAGCCCAGCCATCGGAGTCCGAAGAGGTGATCTCGACCGCGTTCGGAGGGGACTGGGAGTTCCGGGGGGTCAGGGCGCCGAAGCGGGGCTGAGACCCGTCCGGTCCGGGTCCTCCCCGGTCCGGACGGAGGCCCGGTATGGGGGGCCGTCGCGCAGACCGGACCAGCCGAGCGAGATGCAGCCGCATCCGATACCTTCCGGGGGCCACACCAGGAGGACGTGCATGGACCTGAGCGGTAGGCGGCTGCGGTTGCTCATCTCGGACATCCTCGGGCTGGAGCGCGGGAAGTATCTGTTCGGCGACGTTGCGGAGACGGGCCACGCCGCGTTCTGCATCGGGCTCTACCCGCTGACCACGGACAGGGAGATCCTGCCGACCCCGCGGCAGCACTTCGACATCGGCCTCCCGGATGTGGAGGCCCAGCTGGACCGGGAGACCCTCCGACCCGGCTGGGAGGACGACACCGTGGTCGGCATCGCCGACGTGACGCAGCACGGCCAGCCGCTCGAGCTCGACCCGCGATACGTGTTGAAGCAGGCGATCCAGGCGTGGCGCGACATGGACCTCGAGCCGCAGATGGCTTACGAGCTGGAGTTCTACCTCTGCGAGCGAGCCGAGGACGGCGCATGGGCACCGGCCGAACTGCCCTCGCACCGCGTCTACGGCACAGGGATGTCGGTGGATCCCAGCGGTGCCGTGCACGACATGGTGAGCGCCTCGCTCGCCTCGGGTTTCCACGTGGAGAGCTGGTGTAGCGAATTCGACTCCGCGGCGTACGAAGTCAACTGGCGCTATCGGGACGCGACGGCCGCGGCCGACGAGGCGTTCCTCTTCCGCGTGCTCGTTCACGAGATCGCCGCCCGGCACGGCAGGCACGCCACGTTCCTTGGACGACCGTTCAACGATCGCGGCGGCAGCGGCATGCACATGAACTTCTCGCTCCGCCGCCGGGACGGCTCCAACGCCTTCCACGACCCCGACGATCCGGACGGCCTGTCCGACCTCGCTCGGAAGTCGATCGCCGGCCTGCTCGCCCATCACCGTGGCATGTCGGCGATCTGCGCGCCCACGGTCAACGCCTACAAACGCCTGAAGCCCGACATGCTGAACGGCTACGTGGCGAACTGGGGCTTCGACGACAGGACCGTCGGCGTTCGCATCCCGCCCGCGCGGGGAGAGGGTTCGCGCCTCGAGCATCGGATGGCCGACGCTGCCGCCAACCCCTACCTCACCGGTGCCGCGCTCCTGCACGCGGCCAGGATCGGCGTCGTGGAGGAGCTCGAGCTTGGACACCCCCAGGAGCCGGGCGCGGAGCCTAACACGGACGTCGCGGTCCCCAACACGCTCTCGGAGGCGCTGGACGAGCTGCAGTCGGACGCGAAGTTGGTGGGTGCGCTTGGTGAGTGGTTGGTGGAGTCGTTCGTCGCGCTGAAACGAGCGGAGTGGGACCGATACGTGGCGGCCGGCGACACGTCCGATACCGAAGTCACTCCGTGGGAACTCGAGTACTACCTCCCCTACTTCTAGGCCCGGTCCGCGGCCACCGGGAGCACCGGCCTTGACATTCTGTAAGTGATGGCTTACATAAGCTTGAACAGGAACCCGGCGGGGAGGCCGAGCGGATGAGCGGAGTGAAGTTCTCGATCGATATCGACGCACCCCCGGAGCGCGTGTTCGAACACCTCGCCGACGTTACGACACATCCTTCGTGGGCGAACCCGAAGGCGGACATGAGGATGGAACAGACAGCCGGTGTGGGCCCCGGACCAGATTCCTCGTACCGCTCGTCGGGCGTCTTCGTGGGCAAACCGAGATGTCGGCGGTCACCGCGGTGACGGCCTTCGACCCGCCCCGACGGTTCGCGATCCGCTCGGAGCAACATCAGGAGGGCAAGAAGGACGTCTGGTACGTGAACGACTACACGCTCACCCCCGACAGCGCCGGCACACGCCTCTCGAAGCGGGTCACCTCGAACGGGAACCCGGCGATCTTCTTCATCGCCTACCCGGCGGTCCGCGCCGACCAGATGAAGTCGCTCCGCAACCTGAAGCGGCTCGCCGAAGCGGGCGGTTGAGCGGATCTGCTCGCTCGGCGGACGGGAGGCGAGGGCCTGCCCGTATGATTCGCGCGATGGCCGAGGCGCACCCCGAGATCGATCTCGCGAACCCGGACAACTACGTCGAAGGCGTCCCCTACGACTGGTTCGATCACCTGCGGCACGAGCACCCCGTCTTCTGGCATCCGGAGCGCCCGCCCAACAAGGGATTCTGGGCGGTGACCCGCTACGACGACCTGACCGCGATCCACATGGACTGGCAGACCTATTCCTCGGAGCTCGGCGCGGTCGCCCTCGAGGAGCTCGACGACGAGCAGCTCGAGATCAGGAAGTCGATGCTCGAGACCGACCCTCCCCGGCACACCCAGCTGAGGGCGATCTGCTCGAAGCGATTCTCCGCCCGCGGGGTCGGCAAGTACGAGGATTGGATCCGCGAGGTCGCCAGCGACGTCCTCGACAAGGCGCTCCCCGCAGGCGAGTTCGACTTCGTGCCCGAGATCAGCCGGGACCTGCCGATCCGGTTCCTCTGCTCGATCTTCACGGTCCCGCAAGAGGACGCGCCGCAGCTGATCTCCTGGGGCGACCAGATGATCGCGAACCAGGACCCCGAGTACTCCCGTGCGGTGGTCGACCGAGAGGACACCGAGGCCTATCGACTGCTGCCGTTCCGCTCCCCCGCCGCCTACGAGGTGTTCGACTACGCCGACGGCCAGCGGGACATGCGCTTGCAGGATCCCCAGGACGACGTGATCAACGCGCTCACGGTCGCGCAGTCGGAGGGCATCCTGAACGAGCAGGAGTTCCACAACTACTTCGGCGTGCTGATGATCGCGGGCAACGAGACGACGCGGCACACGATCAGCCACGGGATGCTTGCGCTGATGGAGCATCCGGACCAGCTGAAGCTGCTCCAGGAGGAACCCGAGCGGATCCCGAGGGCCACCGAAGAGATCCTGAGGTGGGCGACGCCGGTACACCACTTCCGCCGGACGGCGACGCGCGACGTCGAGCTCCGGGGCGCGGAGATCAAGCAGGGCGACAAGGTCGTCACGTGGTTCACGAGCGCCAACCGCGACGAGGAGGTCTTCCCCGACCCCTACACGTTCGACGTCACCAGGAAGCCGAACGACCACGTGACGTTCGGTCCCGGGGGCCCCCATTTCTGCCTGGGTGCGCACCTCGCCCGCCTGGAGACGAAGATCCTGTTCCAGGAGCTGCTCCCGCGCCTGAAGTCGATCGAGCATGCGGGGCCGGTGGAACGGATCAGGTCCGACTTCGTGAACGGGATCAAGCGAATGCCGGTACGGGTCTCGACGAGATAGGTCACGCCCCTTCGACGTCGATGAGCACCTTGCCGACCGCGCCGCTCTCGACCGCCGCGTGGGCGTCGGCCGTCTGCTCCAAGGGGAATCGGTGTAGGGGCAGGCCGGCCTCATCGCCGACCTGCAGCGCCCCGGCGGCCGCGGCTGCCTGCACGTCCCGGACCGCTTGCTCCTTCACCTGCCGGGTCACCGTGTAGACGAGCACGAACTGGTAGCGCGTGTTGCTCCTCATCGCCGAACCAGCCTGGACGGTCACGTCCTCCGGTTCGCTCGCATAGATCGCCACGGTGCCGTTGGCACCGATCACAGAGGCGTCGAGCGCCGCGTTCACACTCGCAGCGACCTCGACGATCACGTCGACCCCATCCGGAGCGACCCGACGAACGGCATCCGTCGCGTCTTCCGTCCGATAGTTCACGACGTCGTGTGCGCCCGCGGCCGCGGCGAGCTCCGCCTTTCCTGAAGAGCTCACCGTCGCGATGACGTTGGCCCCCGCCCAGCGGGCGAGCTCGATCGCAGCGTGGCCCACGGCCCCTGCCCCACCCGCGACGAGCACCTTCCGTCCGTCGAGCGTGCCCGGGCCGAGCATTGCCGGGCCGTCGGCGCCCACGGTCAGACACCGGTGCGCCGTGAGGGCCGGGATACCCAGGCTCGCACCCAGATCGAAGGAAGCATCGTCGGGCATCGCAACCGCCTGGGATCCGGGCAACGCCACCAGCTCCTGAGCGGTCCCGCCCGCTCTCCGCCAGGCGGCCTCCCATAGCCAGACGCGTTGACCCACTCGGGCGGGATCGACGTTCGTCCCCACCGCCACCACCGTGCCCGCGCCGTCCTGGTTCGGGACGACTTCTCGGAAGGCGAGGCGCTGCCCGGGACCGTCGCCCCTGCGCGCCTTCCAATCGGTCGGGTTCACTCCAGAAACCGCGATGCGGACGAGCACTTCGCCGCTGCTCGGCTCAGGTTCCGGCCGTTCGGAGATCCTCAGGACATCCGGGGCTCCGGTCTCCGTGTACACGATCGCTCTCATCGGCGATCACAACCTCCTATGTCTGCCAAGAACTACGACCCGCCTTTCGGCCTAGCCGGAATGGTCTAGAAATGTATCGCCCTTTGACGTCTACGGTCCCCCGACCAGCGGACATAGCATTCGAGGTCCATGGACGAGAAGGCGAACGATGATGGCTCCGCGCCGGACCCCCTGTCAGAGAGCACGCCGTATCCCGACAACGACCTACCCCCATCGAAGAGTACCGACCGGTTGGTCTCCCGCCTCGCGGAGCTGCGTGCCCAGGTGGAGATCCTGGCGCCGCCGGACCAGGACCGTGGCCGGGAGGCGATCGAGCGGATGCTTCAGGCGCAGGAGCGCGTAGCGACGCTCGAACAGATGCTCGCGCGGGCTCGCGAGCGAGAAGACAGCCTCACGGTGCAGTCGATCCGCGACCAGGCGGCGATCGCGGACAGCGAGTCGCGCCTCGCCGAGATGAGCGCGATCGCCACCCGGGTCGCGACGAGTGAGGCGGCCCGGCGCGAGGAGGAGACCGTCGCGGCCGAAGCCAATCGGAAGCTGACGCTCGCGCAGGCCGAGGCCGATGCGCGACGGGCGGAGATCGAACGACTGCGATCCAGATGCTCGGAGCTCGAAACCGATCTCAGCAGGCTCGCGAGGGAGGTGGCCGCGGCCACGGTCGCGCGCGCGGAAGCAAGCAGGACCGAGCGGGAACGGAACGAGGCGCGTGATCGCGCCTCCGCCGAACGCCGGCTCGCGGCCGAGGATCGGCGACGCGCCGCGGAGGCCAACCTGAGGGCGGCCGAGCTCCAGTCCCAGCTCCTCGCGGCAGAGCGGCGGATCGTGAAGCTCACGAACGAACGCGGCCCCTCGGAAACGGAGCCAGAGGCTCCCCCGAACGTCCTCGGGTCGAAGCGTACGCAGGCCCGCACGGAGGCTCGGACTGGGACCCTCACTGAGGCCGGCACTGAGGCCCGCACTGAGAGCCCCGCGGAGTCTCCCGCCAAGGCGCCCAGCGAGGCCCCGTGGACCACCCTTCAGCGCGCGAGCTTCGCGGCAGCGGGGTCGGCCGAGCCGGTCGAACGAACGGTCGATGAGAGTGACGTCATCGATCTCACGCAGGAGACACCGGATCCTCTCGAGCAGGAGACGGCCAACGGCGCCACAGAGCCCGAGGACGTTCCCGCTGCATCGGGTGCCTCCCACGTGAAGGGCATCGGGCTCTTCGGCCGGATACTGCGCGGAAGGCAGCACGATCCCGACACGGGCTCGTCGCAACCATCAGCCTGAGTGACGCACCCATCGGAGGGCTGCTCCGTCGCACCTCATCCCCAGAGGCGCGCCGCCACCCTCCCGATGAGATCGAGTTTCCGCCACTGATCCTCGTCGGTGATCTCGTTGCCCACCATCACCGACGCGAAACCGCACTGCGGACTGATCCCGAGACGCTCGATCCCGCCGGCGATCGCCGCCGCCTCCTTCATCCGCCGGAGAACATCGCTCTCCTCCTCGAGCTCGGGTGACTTCGTGGAGATGAGGCCCATCACCATGATCGAGGACGGTCGCAGGTAGCGGATCGGCTCGAACCCTCCGTCGCGACCGAGGTCGTCCCACTCGACGAGGAACACGTCGTAGGGGAGCTCCCCGAACAATCGCTCGGCCACCGGCTCCAGCGATCCCTCGCACATCCACGAAGACCGGTAGTTGCCGCGGCAGATGTGGAGCGCCGTGGTCACGTCGTCGGGAAGGCCCGCCAGGACCGCCCGGTCCGCGGCGATCGCCGCGTCGACGAGCGGCGCGGGGTCGAAGCCTTCCGCGATGAAGCGAGCGGTCCAGGAGGGATCGACGAGGTACGGGTAGAGCGGGAAGTCGAACTGGATGTATCGGGCGCCTGCCTCGATCGCATCAGCGACCAGCCCGCGCTCGATCTCGATCGCGTGCGCCACGAACGCATCGAGCGAGTCGTACGCGTGTTCTACCGTGGTGAGGGGATGCCCGAAGATCGAGGCCGCGGGGAACGTCACCTTGAACGGGTGCCCATCGGTCGCCTCCGCGAGGAAGGCAGCCTCCCGCATTGCCGGCGAGTCCACCCGCCGGAGCCGGTCGACGATCTCGTGCACACGGAGCTCGACCTCGCCGCCGCCGGACCTTCGGAACCGGACCGTCTTGTCGGTCCGCACGCCCTCGACCGCGTCGTAGAAGGAGTTCATGAACATCCACCGACGCAGCTCGCCGTCGGAGACGACGTCCAGCCCTGCCTCGATCTGACGCTGCACGACCGCTCGGATGGCCTCGTCCTCCCGCGCCCTGAGCTCGCTCCGGTCCTTCTGCCGCTCCTCGTCGAGCACGGCGGAGTGACCGGGCGCGTAGAACGCATCGATCGCCGCGCGGAGCTGGGGCGGGCGCAGGAGCGATCCGACCGTCTCCGCCCGGGCGGGCGTCCTCACGCCGGGTCCCATCGGACCCAGGTCGAGTCCGGCGCCCGGAACTCCCAGCCGGAGAGCGTCGGGAGCCGGTCGGGGTCGAGGCGGAGACCGGGGAGCCGGTCGAGCAGGATCTCGAGGGACACGCGGGCGAGGTGGCGCCCGAACCACGCCCCAAGACAGAAGTGGTTCCCGATCGCGAAGGCGAGGTGCGCGCCCTCCTTCCGATGGACGTCGAAACGGTCGGGGTCCGTCCAGCGCCTCGGGTCGCGATTGGCGGAGGACAGGACGGCACCAACCAACGCCCCGGCCGGAAGGGTCGTTCCGGCCAGCTCGATCTCGCGCGTGGTCTGCCTCGTCGAGGTGCCGACGGGGCCCGCCCATCGGAGCGTCTCCTCCACCGCGGCCTTCACCAGCGATCGGTCCTCGTCCACCTGGGTGAGCTGCGCCGGGTGCGAGCCGAGCGCCCACACGATCAACGCGATCACGTCCCGAGGCTCCTGCAGGCCGCCCGAGAGCATCAGCTTGGTGTTCGCCACGATCTCCTCGCGGGTCATCCGGCGGCCGTCCCCTTCGTGGTGGAGCATCCACGAGAGCACGGATGCGTCGCGATCGTGTTCGAGACGGGCGAGGACCCGCTCGATCGCCTCGCCGAGCTCGGCGCTGGCTCGATCCGCGGGTGCCTGCTTCTCGAGATCCCCCTCGAAGTTCGCGAGGCCGAGCATCAGCCCCTGATTCCATCGCAGGAGGTCCTGCCAAGGGACCTCGTCCAGCCCGAGCATGAACCGCAGGGATCGCACGCTCATCGGATCCGCGTACTCGGTAAACAGGTCCGCCTCCCCTCGGTCGGCGAACCCGTCGATCAGCTCGTGGGCGAGCTTCGGGATCATGCCCTGCGTACGCGCCTCGACGTCGCGGGGTCGGAAGGGAGGCTCGGCGATCGCGCGCAACCACCGCTGGTGCGGCCCCTCCGACCCGAGCATGCTCACTCCCATCGTGCGGTTGAGGGTCGAGGGGTCCGTCGCACCCGTGAACGTCTCGGCGTCGAGGTCGAGCGCCCGGACGTCGTCGTTGCGAGTCACGAGCCACAACTGGACGGCCGGCACCCAGCTCACCGGCTCCTCGTCGCGGAGCCGGGCGTACGCCGGGTAAGGATCGCGTTCCAGCTCCTCCAGGGTGATCGACTCGCCGACGGTCACACGGGCGCCCCTCCGTCGGAGACGTGGGCGTGCTTGCCGGGGTGCCATCGATCGTCATACCGCTGCGCCGCGAAGGCGAGAGGGACGGCTTCGAGGTCGGTGGCCATCGAGTCGTTCCAGCGGTTCAGGAAGCCGAACAGACCGACGACGGACAGGATCTCGACGATCTGGCCGTCATCGAAGTGCCGCCGCAGTGCCGCGAAGGACTCGCGGGTCACCTCGTTCGGGACGAGCGAGGCGTCCCGCGCGAAGCGCAGAGCGGCTCGCTCGGCCTCGTCGAAGAGCGGGCTGCGGTCGAAATCCCACATCGCGGAGATCTTCTCGTCGCTCACGCCCCGCATCTTCGCGTCCACGGCCTCGTGGGCCTGGCAGTAGCGGCACCCGGCCGCCACGCTCGAGACGATCGCGATCAGAGGTTTCAGCGGCTGCGGCAGTGTCCCCGTACGCCAGATCTGCGTGATCAGCTCCGAGAAGGCCCGAAGGATCTCGGGTCTTCTCGCCATGGTGAACAGGCTGTTGGGGACGAAGCTCAGTGTCTGGTCGTAGAGCGCGAACAGCTCCTCGAGCTCGGGGTGGTCCTCCCGCCGCAGGGGCTCCATGTTCGCCATCGCGCGGCGACAGCGTAGTGGGCGAGCATCGGGTAGGTTCGCCCCCTGCCGAGGACGGGGATGCGGTTCGAGGGGAAGGTCGCGATCGTGAGCGGTGGCGGCACCGGGATCGGTGCGGCCACCGCGGCCCTGTTCGCCCGGGAGGGGGCGTCGGTCACGATCACCGGCAGGCGACCGGAGCCGCTCGAACGGGTAGCCGCCGCGATCGGCTCGACGGCGATCCCCGGCGACACGTCGTCGGAGGACGCCGTCGAGGCCGCGGTGGCCACCACCGTCGACCGGTTCGGAGGCCTCGACGTCGTGGTCGCGAACGCGGGGGTCGGCTTCGGTGGCGCGGCCGGCGAGGTCTCGGACGACGCCTGGCGCCGGACGCTGGACGTGAACCTCACCGGCGCGATGCGGCTGGTGCGTTCGGCGCTCCCCCGCCTCGTGGAGCGGCCGGGCGCATCGATCGTGCTGGTCTCCTCGGTCTCCGGACTCGTGGCTTCGCCGCGGAGCGCGGCCTACGAGGTCTCGAAGGCGGGTCTCCTCGCGCTGATGCGCTCGGTCGCGCTCGACTACGGGCCCCTGGGCGTCCGCTGCAACGCGGTCTGTCCGGGGTGGATCCACACGGCGATGGGGGACGGGGCGGTCCTCGAGATCTCCGAGGAGCGAGGGATCTCCCTCGACGAGGCCTACGCACTGGTGAACGAGCCCGTGCCGCTCCGACGAGCCGGCACGCCCGAGGAGGTCGCCGCCTGCTGCGCCTTCCTCGCGAGCGACGAGGCGTCCTACGTGAACGGTGCCGCGCTGACGGTGGACGGGGGCGCGACCGTCGTGGACGTCACGTCGATCCCCTGGTCGTCTCCCACGGCCGAGGAGACACGGTGACGTCGACGTGAACCTGCGACCCGAGGACCTCGCGAGCGAGGGGTTCCGCACGGTGATCGTGACGTCCGCCGACGTGACCGGACGCCTCGTCGGCAAGCGCTTCTCGCCGGACGTCTTCTCGTCCCTCCTCGAGGAGGGCGTGGCCCTGTCCTCGTGCGTCCTCGGCTGGGACATCGACCAGTGGCCGGGCCCGTCGCAGGCCTACACGGGCCACCACACCGGCTGGCACGACGTGCGACTCGTCCCGGACCTCTCGACGCTGCGAACGGCGGCGTGGCTCGACCGAACCGCGATCTGCATGGCCGACTTCGCCGAGATCCGCGGCGATCTCGTCGAGGTCGCGCCCCGGACGATCCTCCGCCGGCAGGTCGAACGGACCGCCGAGACCGGCCTCGAGGCACAGATCGCCTCGGAGCTGGAGTTCGCGCTCTATCGGGGCACATACGACGAGGGACGTGGAGACGCATTCGCGTCGCTGCTGCCGACAACGCTCACGCGCGCCGACTACACGATCCAGGCAGGTGACCGTGACGAGGGGTTCTTCACCGAGGTCCGGGAAGCGCTCGACGCGTCCGGCCTCGACCCTTGGACCACGCAGGCCGAATGGGGGCTCGGCCAGTGGGAGATCAACCTCCGACACACGTCGGCGATCGAGATGGCCGACCGGCACGCGCTCTTCAAGCTGTGCCTCCGTGACCTGGCGGCCGCGACGGGGATGGCCGTCACGTTCATGGCCAAGCCCTTCGGGACGACCACCGGATCCTCCGGTCACCTCCACCTGTCCCTTGTCGGCGCGGACGGGCGGAACGCGTTCGCCGACCCGCAAGGAGCGCACGGCACGTCCGCGAGGCTCCGGGCCGCCGTCGGCGGTGTGCTCGAACGAGCGCCCGAGGTCATGCTCCTGTACGCCCCCACGGTGAACTCCTACCGACGAACGACGAGCGGCGAGTTCAGCGGGAACGGAGCCTCGTGGGCATGGGACAGCCGGATGGTCTCGTGCCGCGTCCTCGCCGGCTCCGAGGACGAGACGCGGCTCGAGTGGCGCGTACCGGGCGCCGATGCGAATCCCTACCTCGCGATCGCCGCGTTGCTGGCCTCGGCCCACGACGGGATCGCGAACGGCTCGGATCCGGGCGAGCCGCTCGAGGGAGAGGCGTACGCGGATCCCGTCCCGCCGTTGCCCGCCACCCTCGGGGAGGCCGTGGACGCTTTCCGCGCGAGCGCGTTCGCGAAGGACGTCTTCGGCGAAGCAGTCGTTGCCCACTACACGGAGGCGGGCCGGTGGGAGTGGGAACGGTTCCTCGCGCCCGACGCCGTCACGGAGTGGGAGCGGCGCCGGTACTTCGAGCACATCTGAGCGATCCGTGCGACTGGTCTGCATCCTGAGCGAGAACCACACGCTGATTCCGCCGAGGGATCTCCGCGGCCTGGTCGAGATGGCCGTCGAGGCCGAGCGCGCCGGGTTCGACGCCGTGATGGTGAGCGAGCACGTCGTCCTGGGCGCAGGATCGGACGGCGAGGGAAGGCCGGCCAACCCTCGCGACTACGCGCTGCCGGGCAACCAGGACCCTGCCACGCCGTGGCCGTCGTCCCTGTTGCTCCTCGCGGCCGTGGCCGCCGTGACGGACCGGATCCGTCTCGTCGCCGGCGCGGTGATCCCACCGTTGCGCCACCCCCTGTTGATCGTGAAGGAGCTCGCGACGCTCGATCTCCTCTCCGAGGGCCGACTGGTCGTCCAGCCGACGGTGAGCTGGCACCGCGCCGAGTACGAGGCGCTCGGGGTGCCGTTCGCATCGCGCGGTGAGCGCCTCGACGAGCATCTCGCCGCCTGGGACGGGCTCTGGCGAGCGGGACCGGCCTCCTTCCGAGGACGCCACTACGCCTTCGAGGACGTCCACCTCGAGCCGAAGCCGTTCCGACCCGGGGGGCCGAGGCTGTGGTTCGGTGGAAGGCGTCTGCACGACGCGATGCTCCGACGCCTCGTCCGCTACGGGCACGGGTTCAACCCGCTCGGGCGAGCCACCGAGGGAGATCTCGCACGCCTCCGGGAAGCGATGGCCGCCGCCGGTAGGGATCTTGGGGAGCTCGAGCTCGTCGGCGGTACGCGCGGCCGGTTCCCCGACACGGGCGGCGTCGCGGACCTCGAGGAGACGCTTGCGTCGATCCCCCAGCAGATGGAGCTCGGCTTCACGACGATCTGTGTGAAGCCGAGCCAGTTCACCGACGACTCCCGCGAGATCCCGGCCCTGCTCACGCGGATCGTCGAGCGCGTCGCCGAGCTGACCGACCGCTCGCGCTAACGCCTCGCGGGGGAGGTGGCGTCCGACTGCACGCCGCGCATCAGCGACCGCAACATCGACGCGAGCCGTTCCTGCTCGTCCGGACCGAGGACCGACGCGAGCCGCCGCTCCGCCTCGTTGAAGCGAGGGAAGAGCTCCTCGATCTTCCGGCGGCCGCTCGGCGTGAGCGAGACCAGCACGACACGCCCGTCGGACGCGGCCTTCCGCCGCCGGACGTACCGGCGGGCCTGGAGCGTGGATAGGACACCGCTCGCGGTCGAGCGCGAGATCCCGACGGCCCCGGCGAAGTCCCGAGCCTCGAGCTCGCCCCAGATCCAGAGGACCCACAGCGCGGTGAACGCCGTCCAGGAGAGGCGATCCCGCGCGAGCACGGTGGCTTCGAGATGCCGGCGGAGCGCTGCCCCACTGCGGAACACGTTGGAGATCGCCCACATCGCCCGGAAGTCGAGGGGGAGATGGCCCAGCTCCTCGAGGACCTTCGACTCGGCGGGGAGCAGGCCGTCGCCCGTCATCGTCGCCCGGCGGCCAGTCTCGTCCCCAGCTCGGCCGCGACGTCCAGCACCGCGAGGACGTCGTCCTCCGTCGTCCGATAGTTCACGAAGCAGGGCCGGAGCCAGACACGGTCCTCGATCAACGCGGATGCCAGGTACACGCGGCCGTCCGCCTGGATAGCGTCGGCCAGGGCCTGGTTGTGCGCGTCGAGATCCTCAACCCCGGTGGCCACGTGGCGCACGGGCACGATCGACAGGTGCGGTGCGGCGTCGAACGTCTCGAAGTCCGGTCTGGCCTCGGCCTCCCGATGCAGCAGCGCCGCCTCCGCGAGGTTCCGGCGGATCGCCTCCCGGAACTGCGCGGCGCCGTGCGCTCGGAAGGCGAGCCAGACCTTCAGCGCCCGGAGCGGCCGGGAGTACTCGAGCGTGATGTCGACCGCGTGGAGCTCGTGGCGTTGGTGCGGCAGATACCCCTCCTGGTGGGCGAAGGCGTCCGACAGCGAGTTCGCCTCCCGGACCAGGACGACGCTGCACGCCTTGGGCACGTAGAGCCATTTGTGCGCGTCGATGCTCACCGAATCCGCGCGATCGATCCCCGCGAACCGGGCCGGATCGACCGCGGCCGCCGGCAGCCCGTACGCCCCGTCGACGTGGAGCCAGACGCCGCGCTCCTCGCAGACATCGGCGATCGCCGCGATCGGGTCGACGGAGCCCGTGAGGGTGGTCCCGGCGGTCGCGACCACGGCGACCGGCGTCACGCCCGCCGCGACGTCACGGTCGAGCGCCTCGGCCAGGAGGCCCGGTCGCATCCGATGCTCCTCGTCGATCGGGATGTCCCGGAGCTGGTCGCTCCCGATCCCCAGGAGCTCGACCGCGCGGGTGATCGAGTAGTGCACCTCCGAGGACGCGTAGACCGCGATCCGCAAACCGCCCAGGCCGGCGGCGCGCGAACCTGGCAGCGCCCGCTCGCGCGCCGCCGCCAGCGCCGTCACGTTCGAGATCGTGCCGCCGCTCGTGAACGCCCCGTTCGCGGCCGGGTAGCCGACGAAGTCGCCGACCCACCGCACCGCCTGCTGCTCCAGCATCGTGGCCGCGCGGGCATCCACCGCGAGGTTCATGTCGTACGTGGCCGCGAGTAGGTCGGCCAGCGCCCCGATCTCGAGGCCCGAGGAACCGATGAACGCGAAGTAGCGGGGCCTCGGCTGGGCGATCGACTCGTCGAGCGCCCGCGCCGCGTCATCGAGGGCCTCGTGCGCGCTGACGGGCTCCTCGGGGAGCCCAATCGCGAGGAGCCTCTTGATCCGCTCGTCGAGCGGCGGCTCCTCCGGCCGGGCGCGGTCGAAGCTCCGCCATGCCTCCGCGACCAGCTTCGCCGCGTGGTCGAGCGCCTCCTCGCGAGGCGCGTCGAGTCGCAGCGGCCGGTCCGGTTCGGTCATCCCTCGCGAGCCCCCAGGGCGTGTCAGTGCTCCTCGCCGGTCGTCAGGTCGGAGAGCGCGACGCGCGCCGGCTCCCTGCCGCGGACGACGATCATGTACAGGAGCCCCACCCCCGCCCAGATCAAGGCGTAGATCGGCGCGAGGATCGTCGGGCTCGGCACGTCGGCGAACGAGCCGTAGATCGCGCCGCCGGTCAGCGCGATCCCGACGACCGCCGCGATCACGACCCCGACGTAGTTCGGATGGTCGCGCAGTCCTCGGAGCGCCCCCACGGCCATCAGGAGGTAGACGACCACGAGCGCGAACCCGCCGAACGTCGACGCCCACGCGAAGATCGCGAAGTAGTGCGGCAGATCCGGGATCGCGAACAGGTCGTCCCAGAACTCGGTCGCGAGGATGAAGGCAACCTGGACGACCATCAGGAACACGATCGCGCCGACGGGGGTCTCGTACTTCCTCGAGACGGCCGCGAGCGGCGCCGGCAGCCGGCGGTCACGCGCCATCGCGAAGATCCCGCGCGTGGACGCGACAGCGGCCCCGATCCCCACGGCCATGATGTCGAGCAGCACTACCAGCTCCATGAGCCGCAGGATCGCCGTGGACCCGTACCCCCCGGCGGCCTCCGGGGATGCGAGGGCGAACAGTGGGGCGGCGGCCGCGGACGCGAACGTCTCGATGCTGAAGCCGAACCCGGCCACCTGCGCGTATGAGGCGATCAGGTAGAAGATCGAGACCACGATCACCGAGAACAGCACGGCCCGTGGGATCGCTCGCTTCGGTTGGTGGGTCTCCTCGGCGAGGTTCGCGGCCGTCTCGAACCCCACGAAGATCAGCACCCCGTAGAGGATGCCGAACAGGACGCCGGTGAGTCCGTTCGGAGCCTCGTTCGGGTTGAACGCCAGAGCCACGTCGTTCTCCACCTGCGTGATCACGTACACGAAGAACGCCAGCACCACCACGGCGGAGACGAGGGCGAGGGTCAGCTGCACCCGGGTCGAGATCTGCACGCCGAAGTAGAGGACCGCGAACAGCACCACGGCCCAGACGACGTTCCACGCCCAGATCGGCAGGGGTTCGATCGCGAACTCCGCGAGGAGCGTGTCGTGGACAGTAGCCGCCGATCAGGACGCCGAGACCGGTCGTGAGCACCGTCGTGCCCGCGTAGTACAGCCATCCGGTCGCAGCTCCGATCGTCCGCCCCAACCCGTTCGAGACGTAGTCGTAGACGGCGCCCGCGGCGTGGATCCGCTTCGCGTACTGGGCCACGATCCACCCCAGCGCGAACACCCCGATGCCGGCGAGCAACACCGAGAGCGGCGCCGCGACACCAGCGCCCTTCCCGGTGGCGCTGATGATGCCGACGATCAGCGGGATGATGAAGGCCGCGGAGAACACCGGCCCCATGAACCCCACGGACTGCGCGACCACGTCGACCAGCGACAGCTTCGCGCCGCCCAGCCGTTCGTACCCGGTGCCGTCGTCCAACTTGTCCATCTCGGTCGCCACGCAAGCCCCCTTCGGTTGACTTCGCGAACCCTACGCCGCCGCCGTCGAGCCGGTCCAACCGGTCGCCGGGCGTTCGAACCACACGTGCACCTGGCCGGTCCCGACCGAGGCTTCGTACTCGCTGAACAGCTCGCCGGGCGCCGTGCACGCCGCCCCACCGAGCGCGCCGGCCATGATCAGGTAGTGCCCGAACTTGCCCTCGGGCCCGACCTTCCGGTATTCGGGCACCCAATCGATCACTCCGGCGTGGTCTCCCTTCTGGAGCAGATCGAGCACGTGCAGATCGGCCTCGCGCGCCTCCGGGGTGATGATGTTCTTCATCGGGTCCGAGCTCTCCCTGCCGCGCAGCTCGCGGAACGGCAGGAACCGGTGCGAGAGCCCGCCGGACGCCAGGAGCACGACCCTCCGGTCGAGTGAGAGGACGGCCTCCCCGATCAGCCGTCCCAGGAGCAGGAAGTCCTCGGTGGTACCGCACTGGTTGATGCCGACGCTCACCCAGTTCTCCGGACCGTCCTTCAGGTAGGACCAGATGTTGATGGTCCCGTAGAAGATCGGCAGGTAGGGGTCGTCGGAGGCGAGCACCCAGGTGTCGTCGCGGTTCTCCGCCTCCTTCGAAACCGCGAAGGCCAGCTCGGGATCGCCTGGCATGTCGTAGGGGATCTGGCGCATCCCGCGCGGTAGCTCGTGCGAGGTGAAGATGCCCTCGCGCTTCTCATGCGCGGTGATGATGTGCTCGAACGTCACCTCCCAGTGGGTGTCCATCACGACGAACGTGTCCGCCTTGACCCGGTCGAGGACCTCGGATCGCAGGCGCCTGCAGCCCGGGGACCAGGGTGATCTCCTTCCCCTCGTTGATCTCCAGGCGGACTTCCTCCGGCAGCATGATCGTGGGGACGTGCGAGACGATCCCCGCGCCGACGATCTCACCCATCGCGTGCTCCTCTCAGTTCATGTCCAGGGGGCCATGCAGACGTTCTTGACGTCGGAATAGAAGTCGAAGCTCCAGAAGCCACCCTCTCGGCCGATCCCGCTGTTGCGCGAACCACCGAACGGCGCGCGGAGATCCCTGACGTAGAAGGAGTTGACCCACACGGTGCCGGCCACCAGCGCCGAGGAGACGCGCTCCGCGCGATCTCGGTCGCCCGTGTATACGATCGCCGACAGGCCGTAGGTCGTGTCGTTCGCCAAGGCCACGCCCTCCTCCTCCGAGCCGAACCGTTGGATCGTGAGGACCGGCCCGAAGACCTCGTGCTGAAGGATCTCGGCGTCGCGCGGTGGCTCGCGGAAGAGCGTCGGCCGGTAGTAGAGGCCACCGAGCTCCTCGTTCGGTCCACCGCCGAACACGACGTCGATCCCCTCGGCCTTCGCGCGCTGCACGTAGCCGTCGACCCGATCGACGTGCTGCCGGGTGATCTGCGGCCCGATGTCGGTGGTGTCTTCGCGCGGGATCGCCCTGCCGTAACACGCCGACCGCCTCGGTGAACCGTGCGAGGAACTCATCGTGGATCGCGTGCTCGACGAGGAGCCTCGTCCCCGCCAGGCAGACCTGCCCCGCGTTGTCGTACTGGTTCACGGCCTGCTTCACGGCCGCGTCGAGGTCGGTGTCCGCGAAGATCAAGAAGGGTGCCTTGCCGCCGAGCTCGAGGGAGACCGCCGTGAGGTTCGCGCCGGCCGAGGCGGCGACGAGCTTCCCGGTGTCGACCGAGCCGGTGAACGCGACCCTGCCCACGTCGGGATGGGCGACGAGCGCCGCGCCGGCCTCCTCGCCGATCCCCTGAACCACGTTGAAGGCGCCGTCGGGCATCCCGGCGTCGCGTGTGATGTCGGCGAGGAGCGAGGCGGTGAGCGGCGCCCACTCGGGTGGCTTCGCGATCACGGCGTCCCCGGCCGCGAGCGCGGGCGCGATGCGCCACGTCGCGAGCATCAGCGGCGCGTTCCACGGCGTGATCACGACGGCGACCCCGGAGGGGTTCCAGCTCACGTGGTTCGTGTGACCTCGGGTGTCGAAGTCGTCGAAGGCGAGCTTGTCGAGCTCGTCGGCGAAGAAGCGGAAGTTGTACCCGGCGCGGGGGATCACGGAGTTCGTCATCGAGCGGAGGAGGGAGCCGTTGTCGCGGGTCTCGACCTTGGCGATGTCGGGAGCTCGTTCCTCGATCAGCTCCCCGACGCGGCGGATGATCTCGGCGCGCTCCTTGGGCGCCATCGAGCCCCAGGTCTCGAAACCCTTCTTGGCTGCGTCCACCGCGCGTGCGGCTTCGTCCTCGCCGCCTCGAGCGACCTCGGCGATCGGCGCCTCGTCGATCGGCGAGACGTCGCTGAAGGTCGAGCCGGACGCGACGCGTTGACCGCCGATCCAATGGTCGGTCGAGACCTCGACGCCTTCGATCTCGACGCGCCCGCTCAGTGCCGTCCTCCCTCAGACTCGTTCGTATCCGAACGGTATGGAGGCCGGTGAGGTTATGTCAATCGCTCGGTTGTCAGGCGATGGTGACGGTGCCGCGCATGCCGAAGTCGTAATGGCCGGGCAGATGGCAGCCGAAGATCAGCTCGCCGGGGGCCTTCGGGAACGTGAAGGTCGTGACGACGGTCTCGCCCGCGGGCACGGAGACCTCTCCGGGCCGCGGCGCGTGGTGCGCCTCCGTGCCCTCCTCGTGGACGAGCTGCACCCGCTCGTCGCCGAGGATGAACTCATGGTCGATCGGGTCGGTGTTCTTGATGACGAAACGGACGGTCTCGCCGGGATCGACGGCGAGATCGGCCGCTTCGAACTTCGAGTAGTGGATCGTGATGTCGATCGTGCCGTCGTTGGCGCGGGCGGCGGCGCCGCGGGATGCCGCTGCCGCCCCGACCAGGAGCGTCAGCGCCACCGCGGCCGCCGCCGCCCGCAGCTTCATCGCCGGAACACCCGCTGCACGTGACGACGGACCGCGGGATCCGTGAGGACCATCAAGAACGCGACGGCGACGAGCGCCGCCATCACGGTCCAGACGACCGGCCACGGAGCGGCGCCCTCGGCGGCGGGATAGCCGGCAGCGACGGGGCTCGGCCGTCCGTAGCCGCTCGCGTCGATCGCCAGGTCGTGCTTCAGGTTCGCCGCGGTCTCGTTGATCCGGATGTACGTCAGCCACATGCCGCTCTCCGGCAGCCACTTCATCCCGCGGTCGGACCGGAGGTCGGCCAGGAGCGTGCTCGAGGCCGGCTCGCTGACCTCCTGGATCAGACCTCGCTGATCGCTGCCGAACCCCTTCGAGCGCTCGGCCTGGGGAAGTGTTTCCGGCCGCCGGTCGGTGAGCAGGTAGACGTCCGCTTGCACGATCTCCGCGTCCTTGCGTCCGAGCGCCAGGATCCGGAGCGGCACCCACGGATTCGGCGTCGGGATCACGATGTGGACGGGCGTGCCCTGGCCGGTCTGGACACCGCGGTTCTCTGCGCGCTCGGCGTTGAACCGCGCGGCGAGGAAGATCGGGCTCCGCTCCGCGTAGAACGCCAGCATCTCAGGAGCATCCGGGGGCAGGAAGTAGCCGTGCTCGCGAGCCCAGTTGCCGACCTCGACGGAGCCGCCCTTCAGGACGGTGATGTCGAGCGCGTCGATCTTCTTCTCGAGGATCACCTCGGCGTCCGCTGCGGCGGCCAGCCCGACTGCGTCGAAGAGCGCACGCTCCTCGGGCTGCGGCTGGGTCTCCTGTATCAGGCGCTGGAGGGTCCAATCACCGCCCTTGATCACGTCGGTCGGGACGCCCGGCAGCGGGATGATCGACCCAACCTCCGAGCCTTCGCCCGCGAACTCGAACGAGGTGACGTAGTGCTCGATCCCCTCGTGGTAGGCCGCGAGCGTCGTCGTCTTCAGCAGGTTGACCGTGCCGTTGGGCGTGACCAGCCCGCCGCAGGCGAGAGCGCTCCCGGCGGCTCCCGTGAGGAAGATCGCGGTGAGCATCGTGAGGATGGCTGCACGTGCGAGCCGGTTCCGCATGGCGGGACTCCTTTCGACGATCGTGGCCCTGATGGCCAGGATCTCGGCCGGTCTGGATCTTCCTTGGACGGCCCCTCGACCCCGATGGGTTCCGCGGATCTCCGAGAGGTTCCGACCGATGGGTCCATGCCCGGGAGGGGCCGGTTCGTGACGGCGGTCAGCTACCGAAGCGCTGGAGCAGCTCCGGGGTCACGCGTTCGCGGAGCTTCGCGGCCACGCGCATGCGCTCGAGACCCTGCTGGAGCATCAGGTGGTTCTGCGGGATGTCGTGCTCGCGGAAGAAAGCATCGACCTCGTGGACGACCTCAGGGTCGGTGAGGTACCGGATGCCGGAGACGAGGCCGATGATGTTGGAGGAAGCGAACCGATCCTGCATCTGGTCCCATCGATCCGCGATGAACCGCCACACCTTGGGTCCCTGGTGACGGTTGGTCGTCGAGCGAGCGAGCAGGTACGGCGCGTCCTGCGTCCGAACGTCGTCCGACATCGCCGACGCGAGGATGCGCTCGACCTCGGCCTCGCCCGGGAATCGCGACGTCGCGAACAGGTAGCGCTCCTCCTCCTGTGGCGTCGTGGCGCTGCGGTAGCGCTGCCAGTACCGGTCGAGATCTGCCGCGGTTCCCTCCGCAGCCACCGCTTCCACGGCGGCCTGCAGGAGCTGCGGATCACCCTCGCCTTCGAGCTCCAGCTCCCGGCACTGCGCGAGGGTCTCGGGATCGGCCCCCAGCACGGCGAGCGATTGCACCAGTTGTCCGCGGAGGGCGCGGGTGAGGTCGGGCTCGTCCTCCGAGGGGTCCCAGCCGAGCCGCGTGAGCGCCGGGCGTACGAGGTCCCGCACGAACGCTCGCAAGCGCTCACGGGGCTCGCCCTCGACGAACCGGTCGAGCCAGCCGAGGCCGCCGAGGATCGCCTGCCACACCCGGAGGTCGGTCTCGTCCAGGAGGCCCTGCACCAGGTCGAGGAACGACCCCGCGGACGCCTTCCCCGCCACGACCGCGGCCCACGCGTCGTCGACGAGGCTGTACCGCTCGATCGGCGACAGGACATCCATCGCGGGCGCCACTACCCGCGAACGCAGCTCGTCGTCGTACCAGATGCGTACGAAGCTCGCCGAGCCGGCGTTCGCGACGACGACCGCGTCGGACGCGAGCAGTTCGAGCTCGGCGCCGTCCGCTTCGATCAGGATCCGATCGACGCGCTCCTCGTCACCGGAGACCTGGCGGACCGTCAGCGGCACCGGCCACGTCGTCTCGTCGTCGTCCCTCGACGGGATGAAGCGCCGCTGCGAGAACCGGACGCGGTTCCCGTCGAGGGTGACGGAGATCGCCGGGTACCCGGGCTGGAAGATCCACGCGTCCATGATCCGCCGGACCGGCTCCCCGGTCTCCTCCTCGAGCGCGTCCCACAGGTCGTGCGTCTCCGTGTTGCCGTAGGCGTGCTTCTCCAGATAGCGACGGATCCCGTCGCGGAACCGCCCGGCGCCGAGCCACTGCTCGAGCATCCGGAGCACGGCGCCGCCCTTCACGTACGTGAGGGTGTCGAACATCCCGCTCGCGTCGTCCGGCGAGCGGACCTCGTACTCGATCGGGCGGGTGCTCTCGAGCGCGTCGACCTCGAACGCGTTCGTCCGATCGCGCGTGAACATGTTCCAGATCTCCCAGTCGGGCCGGAAGTCGTCGACGGCGAGCATCGACATGAACGTCGCGAAGGCCTCGTTCAGCCAGATCCCGTTCCACCAGCGCATCGTGACCAGGTCGCCGAACCACATGTGAGCGAGCTCGTGCGCCACGGTCTCCGCGACACCGAGCTGCTCCTCCTGGGTAGACCGAGCCGGATCGATCAGCAGCACCTGCTCGCGATACGTCACGCAGCCGACGTTCTCCATCGCGCCTTGCGCGAAGTCCGGAAGGCCGACGTTGTCGAGCTTGGCCTCGGGGTACGGGATCCCGTAGTAGTCGGCGAACCAGTTCAGTGAGTGGACGGAAACCTCCGTCGCGAACGACGTCAGGTGCTCCTTCCCGGGCACGTGGACGATCCGGACGGGGACGCCGTGCGCGTCGGCGGATCTGGTGAGCTCGAGCCGACCGACCACCCAGGCTGCCAGGTAGGTCGACATCTTCATGGTGTCGGCGAACCGGATGCGCACCCGGCCATCGCCGAGGGATTCGCGCTCGGTCTCGGGACCATTGGAGACGGCGGCGAGTCCGTCTTCCACGACCAAGGTGATCGCGAAGACGGCCTTGAGATCGGGTTCGTCCCAGCAGGGGAACGCTCGGCGGGCATCCGTCGCCTCGAAGTGCGTGGTCCCGATCACCTGGGTCTTGCCGTCCTCGTCCGTGTAGGTGCTCCGGTAGAAGCCGGTCAGCCGCGGGTTCAGCTCGCCTCGGAACGAGACCTTGAGCGTCCACGCTCCCGGCTCGGCCGTCTCGGCCAGGTCCACGGTTGCACGTTCGGCGTCGTCGTCCGTGCGGATCTTCGACACCTCGACCGTGCGCCCGCCGGAGGCGGTGAGTGTGGCTTCATCGAGACGCAGCTCGTTCGCGTTCAGGACGATCTCGGTGACCGGCTCGTGGACCTCGAGCGCGACCTCGACGGTTCCGTCGAACGTGCCGGCGTCCAGGTCCGGCTCGAGCGTCAGGTCGTACCGCCTCGGTACGACCGTCCGCGGGAGCCGGTATCGCTCCTCGGTCTCCCCCATCAGTCGTTCACGTAGGTGAGCCAGTGGGCGTACTTCTCGTTCTCGCCCTTGGTCGCGGCGAAGAAGGCTCCCTGTAGCTCCTTCGTCACCGGCCCGCGGTGTCCCTCGCCGACGACCCGGTCGTCCACCTCGCGGATCGGCGTGAGCTCGGCCGCGGTCCCGGTGAAGAAGCACTCCTCTGCGTTGTACAGATCCGTGCGGACCAGGTTCTCCTCACGGATCTCGTACCCGAGGTCCCGCGCGAGGATGATCACCGAGCCGCGCGTGATCCCGTCGAGGCACCCGGCCGAGATCGGCGGCGTGGTGAGCACGCCGTCCCTGACGACGAACACGTTCTCCCCGGAGCCGTCGGTCACGAAGCCGGCCTCGTTCAGCATGATCGCCTCGTCGTAGCCCGCCTTCAGGCTCTCCACCTTGGCGAGGACCGAGTTGATGTACTGGCCGGTGGCTTTCGCGGCCGCGGGCAGCGAGTTCTGGCCGTTGCGCCGCCAGCTGCTGATCTTGATCCGAACGCCCTGCTCGAGGGCATCCTCGCCGAGATAAGCGCCCCACGGCCAGACCGCGATCACGACGTTGATCGGGGCCTGCAGCGGGTTCACGCCCATCTCGCCGTACCCCCGGATGACGAGCGGACGCACGTAGCACGCGTTCAGCTCATTCGCGTTGATCACGTCCTTGGTGGCCTGCGTGATCGCCTCGCGTGAGTACGGGATGTCGGTGTGATACAGCTTCGCGGAGCGGAACAACCGCTTCAGGTGCTCGTCCAGGTGCCAGACGGCGGCGCCGCGCGAGGTCTCGTAGGCCCGGATCCCCTCGAACACGCCGCTGCCGTAGTGCACGGCATGCGAGAGCACGTGGACCTGGGCGTCCTGCCACGGCACCAGCTCGCCGTCCATCCAGATCTTCTCGACCTGCGTGATCGGCACCCGATCCTCCTTCAGTGACTCTCTTCCCCGAATGTGGGCAGCGGCTTCGGCGGGCTCTCAGGATACCCGGCGCTGTTCAGGGCAGGTCGAACGCGAACCACTCGATCGCGATGTCCCGCCCACCCGGCGGATCCAACGTCCCCCACCGCTCGAGCGCCCAGGCCCGGACCTGGGCGACGGCCTCCCGACGAGCCTCCTCGTCGACCTCCCAGGTCCACGAGTGCATCCCGGCCTCCATCTGGTCGAGGAACTCCCCCAGCGTCTGCCCGACCCGCTCGGTGATCGTAGGGAGCGGCCGGCTCACGGCACCGTGCTCCCGGAAGGCCCTCTCGATCGCGCCGCTCTCCCAGGCGTCGAACGCGTCGGCGAAGGAAGGGCGGCCAACCTGTTCGATGAACCGTTCCGTCAGCTCGTGCCACGGGTCCGGGACCTGGCCGCTCGAGACCAGCACGCGCCCGCCCTGTACCACGACGCGGACGAGCTCCGCCACGACCTGCCGCCACCCCGGCACCAGATGCAGGACGTGACGGACCACCGCCGCGCCAAGGCGATGATCGGCGAACGGCAGCGTCGTTGCGTCTCCGACAACGAGCGGGAACGGTCGCCGTCCACCCGCCTTCTCGACGAGCTTGCCGAGCATCGGCGCGGACAGATCGAGGCCGACGAGCGGCACGCCCGCCGCCGCGAGTGGCAGCGCGACGAGCCCGGTGCCCACGCCGATCTCGAGCGTCCGACCGCGATCCTGGAGCTCGTTCGTGAGGAGTGAGGTCATCTGCCGAGATGCATCATCGGACAGGCCTCGGGTGCGGTCGTAATACTCGACCGCTCGGTCGAAGCGCATCGACTCGCTCACGACTTCGGGATCTCCTTGGTCGGGTCGACGAACGGGAGCGCCGCCACGTTCGCATCCCGCTTCCCGTCACGAACCTCCAGTGCGAGCGGCGTACCAACCGCGATGTGGCTCGCCGGCACCCAGGCGTAGCCGATGTTCCGCTCGAGGCGTGGCGACCATGCGCCCGCGGTGACCCGTCCGATCCGGGGGCCCGCCGGCTCGTGCACTGGCCAGAGATCGCTGAGCGCGCCCTCGTCGCTCATCGGGGGACCCTCGATGTCGATCCCGACGAGCTTGCGATCGACACCTTCCTCGGCGATCCGCCTCAGCGATCCCTTCCCGATGAAGTCTGCGTTCTGGTCGAGCTCCACCAGTCGCTCCAGTCCCGTGATGTGGAACGGGGTGTCGTCGGTCCGCATGTCCGAGCCGTAGTTGAAGATTCCCGCCTCGATCCGTCGCGCCTCGGACGGCGCGATCGCCCGGATGCCGAACGGCGCGCCCGCCTCCTCGACGAGCCGCCACAGGTCGTCGCCCCGCGAGGAGTCTCGAAGGTAGACCTCGTAGCCGACTTCCCCCGTCCAACCGGTCCGCGACACCAGGACCGGGATCCCGTTCACCTCCGCCTCGGCGCACCAGTAGTACCGGAGGTCGGCGATCTCGTCCCCGAACAGACCGCGAACGACCTCCTTGGACTTCGGACCCTGGATCTGCATCGGCGAGACGTCGGCCTCGATGATGTCGACGTCCATCCCCGCCAGGGCGGCCACGCCCTTGGCGAACAGGAGCGCGTCGGAATCGGCGAGGGCGAGCCAGAACCGATCCTCCTCGAGCCTCAGCAGCACGGGATCGTTCACGATGCCTCCGCGAGCATCCGTCAGCAGCACGTACTTGCACTGGCCGACCGCGCAGGCCGTGAGGTCGCGGCACGTGAGCAGGTTCGTGAACGCCGACGCGTCCGGGCCGGAGATCTCGACGCATCGCTCGACCGCCACGTCCCACATCGTCACGTCGTTGAGGAGCGCCCAGTACTCGGTGACCGGGTCGTCGTAGAGGGTCGGGAGCAGCATGTGGTTGTACAGGCCCCAGCTCCGGCACCCCGCGCGTTTCGTCGACTCGAAGTACGGGGACTTCCGGTACCAAGGCTGTATGTAGAACGTGAACGTCTCTGGCATCGAGGCTCCTCGGTGAAGGGACCGCCGGAGCCTACGATGCAGGCGACATCAAGGACCGGCACCCCCGCTCCGATGACGGGATCGGAGGTTTGTGCGCATGACACCGAAGGCCAAGAGACGGAAAGGCCGCGCCGTCGCCACCGGCCCCGATGCGGAGCTTCCCTATCGGTCACTGGTCGAGCGCGTCCCCGCGATCGTCTACGTCGATCCGGCCGGCCCGGAACCCACTTCGCCGACCTACGTGAGCCCGTTCATCGAGCAGCTGCTCGGCTACTCCCCCGAGGTCGCGACCGGGGATCCTCAGTGGTGGGCGAAGACGCTCCATCCCGACGATCGGGAGCGCGTGCTGGCGGAGTGGACCGAGAGCGACGAGACCGGCGAACCGTACATCGGTGAGTACCGGCTGATCGCCGCCGACGGGCGGAGCGTGTGGATCCGCGACGAGGCCGTGCTCCTGCGTGACGACGAAGGGAAACCCGTCCATTGGCAGGGCGTGATGATGGACATCACCGATCCCAAGCAGGCGAACGACGACCTCGTCCGAGCCTTGGCCCTGGAGAGGAAGGCCACCGAGGACATGCGGCGAGCCGACGAGATCAAGATGACCTTCCTCACCGCGGTGTCGCACGACATCCGCACTCCGTTGTCCGCGATCCTCGGCAACGCCCTGACCCTGGAGGAGGGCGACCGGCTCGGCATCACGGATGAGGAGCGGGACCAACTGATCCACAGCCTGGCGGCGAAGGCACGGCGTCTGAACACGATCGTGACCGACCTGCTGGACACCGAACGCCTGGCCGGCGGCGTGGTGGAGCCGAGGCTCCAGGAGGTCGACCTCGGCAGTTTCATCTCGCTCCTCGTCAGGGACTCCGAAGCGATGGTGGGGCGTCAGGTACACCTGGACACCCTGGGGGTGACGGCGCGGGTGGATCCCCAGATGATCGCCCGCATCGTCGAGAACCTGCTGATGAACGCCGCACGGCATACGCCTTCCGGAACGCAGGTGTGGGTCCGCGTCCTGCCGGAGGGCGACAACGTGCTCATCGCGGTCGACGATGAGGGACCCGGCATCTCCGAGGAGCACCGCGACTCCGTGTTCCAGGCTTTCGAGCACGGTCCCATGACCTCGGTGCACAACCCCGGGGTCGGCGTCGGACTCTCCCTCGTGGCCAAGTTCGCTGAGCTCCATGGAGGGCGGGTCTGGGTGCAGGACCGGAACGGTGGCGGCGCCTCGTTCAGGGTCCTCATCCCCAGAGGAAGGGGTAAGGAGGGATCATTCACGTCGAGGGCCGAGGCGACCGATGTATCCACGGACCCCACTCTGAGGACATGAGCACGCATGAGCACGCCGACGCCGCTCGCGGACGACTTCCCGGACATCGATCCGGGGTTCCATCACGTGCTCGGGTCGATGCCCGGCGTCGCCTACGTCGAGGCCGAGGGGTTGGGCGGGCCCACCGTGTACATGAGCCCGCGGATCGAGAGGCTGACCGGGCATCAGCCGGCGCGGTTCTTCGAATCCAAGGGCTTCTGGCTCACCCTCGTGCATCCAGATGACCGCGAACGCGTGGAGGCGGCCGCGGAGGCCGCGAACACATCGTCGTCCTATCTCGAGGAATACCGGATGGTGGCCGCGGACGGCCGCGTCCTCTGGGTGCGAGACGAGGCCGTCCGTGTCCCGGCGACGGAGCGTCGCCCCGCCCACTGGATCGGCCTCCTGGTGGACATCACACGCGAGAAGCAAGCGGAAACCCGCGTCGCGGAGGTCGAGCAACGCTACCGAACCCTGATCGAGCACCTCCCGATCGTGACGTACATCGACGCTCCGGACGAGAGCCTGGCCAACCTCTTCGTGAGCCAGCAGATCAACGAACTGCTCGGGCGCCCGTCCGGGGCGACCGGCGAGGAGTGGGCGGAGCGCGTCCATCCCGAGGATCGCGATCGAGCACATCGAGAGACCGTCGACGGTGTCCGCTCCGGCGAGCCGTTCACCCTCGAGTACCGGATGGTCCGTGACGACGGTCGTGAGATATGGGTGCGCGACTCGGCCACGACCGTGCGGAACGACGCGGGCGAACCCGAGTACGTCCTCGGGTTCTTCTTCGACATCACGCAACGGAAGGAGGCCGAGCTTCGCCTCGAGGAGCTGGAGCGTCGATATCGCAACCTGGTGGAGCAGCTGCCCGCGGTGACCTACATGGATACGGCGGACGAAGACATGTCGTCGATCTACGTGAGCCCGCAGGTCGAGAAGGTGCTCGGGCTCTCGGCCGACGCGTTCATCAGCGACGACGCGTGGGCTTCGCATCTCCACCCCGATGATCGGGAGCAGGCGCTCCAGAGACTCCGTGAGGCGATACGGGTGGGGGTTCCCTTCACTCTCGAGTACCGGAT
Organism: uncultured Actinomycetota bacterium; assembly: GCA_963778505.1. Lineage (GTDB taxonomy): Bacteria > Actinomycetota > UBA4738 > UBA4738 > HRBIN12 > JAJNBA01. The sequence goes on from CAVZUH010000003.1 coordinate 164,358, forward strand.
GATCCGGCCCGACGAGAGCGTCGTGTGGATCCGCGACCAGGGGACCGTGGTCAAAGACGATTCGGGACGTCCCTCGTACGTACAGGGGCTCTACGTCGACATCTCCGACCAGAAGAGGCTCGAGTCGGACCTTCGATCGGAGGCCGTGAAGTTCAAGTCGCTCGCCGAGCAGATCCCCGCCGTCGTGTACATCGAAGGCGAGGGCGGATCGAACGACGCCCCCCTCTACATGAGCCCCCAGTACGAGGAGCTGTTCGGGTACACGCCGGAGGAGCGACAGGCTCGCCCGACCTTGTGGCGCGAGCTGCTCCATCCCGACGATCGGAAACGCGTGCTCCTCGCCGAGCAGCGAGCCGACGACGATCATCCGTTCAGCGAGGACTACCGGATGGTCGCGCGCGACGGCCGGGTCGTCTGGGTCCACGACACGACCGTGCTGGTTCGCGACGAGTCGGGGGAGCCCCTCTTCTACCAGGGCGTGATGTACGACGTCACCGAGCAGAAGCGGGCGGAGCAGGAGCTGGCACAGGCGCTCGACATGGAGCACATGGCCGTCGAGCGATTGCGCGAGGCAGACGACATGAAGAACACGTTCCTGACCGCCGTGTCGCACGACCTGCGCACACCGCTGTCGGCGATCCTCGGGAGTGCGATCACGCTGGAGAGCGCCGACGAGCTGGGGATCCCGGAGGAGGATCGCCGACAGCTCATCCGGAGCCTCTCGAAGAAGGCGAAGCGCCTCACGGCGATGGTCAACGACCTGCTCGACATCGATCGCCTGACGCGCGGACAGGTGCAACCACGGCGGGAGCTGACGGATCTGGGCGCCCTGCTCGGCCGCACGGCCGCCGAGTCCGACGTCCTCGAGGAGCGGACGGTCCACGTACAGGCCGAGCCGATCGACGCGTGGATCGACGAATCGATGGTGGTGAGGATCGTCGAGAACCTGCTCGTGAACGCCGTCAAGCACACTCCGCCGACCTCTTCGATCTGGGTCTGCGCGCGCCAGGTGCCGAACGGCGTCATCCTCAGGGTCGAGGACGACGGACCCGGCATCGCGCTCGACGAGCGCGACCGTCTCTTCGAGCCGTTCGAGCGAGGAGAGCGCTCGGCTCCCTCGCCCGGACTCGGCGTCGGCCTCTCGCTGGTGGCCCGGTTCGCCGAAGCCCATGGCGGGCGCGCATGGGTGGAGGACCGCGAGGGCGGCGGCGCCTCGTTCCGCGTGTTGTTCCCGGATCCCCCGAGCCGGCTCGACCCCTAGGGGTTCGTCCGATCGGCAGAGACTTTCTCCACGGGTCCGAATTCGAATGCCTCGTCCGCCTGATGCGGAGGGAGGCCCGGGTGGCGCATCGGGCTGGCCATGATCAGCGCAGCTAGCACGGTCATGATCCCGCCGATGGAGTACGCGGTGCGGGGACCCAGCGTGTCGACGATCGGACCCCCCACGGTGAGCGAACTCGCGAGGGCGATCAGCGTGGCGGCTTCGACCGCTCCCGCGACACGGCTACGGACGTCGTCGGGGGTGCGCCGCTGGAGCAACCCCTGCTCGGCCACGCTCGCGAACCCCTCGCAGATCCCCTCGGCCACCATGAACGCCAGCGCGGCGATCCACACGGGCGACCATCCGATCGCGAACATGATCAGGCCGCCGAGCAGCACGGAGAAGAGCAGCGTGGACGGTTCGCGCCTGGCAGTGAGCCAGCGCGCGGCGAACACCGCGCCGAGCGCCGCTCCCCCTCCCCACAGGGCGGAGATCAACCCGTAACCGAACGCTCCCTGGCCGAACTCGACCGCGTAGGGCAGCTCCGCCACGAGGATCAGGCCGACCCCGAAGAGCAAGACGGACCAGCCGAGGAGGATCGCCCGCAGGACCGGGTCGCTCATCGCGTACCGGAAGCCCGCCCTGATCCCGGTGTGCTCGCTCTCGGCGGGCCGTTCGTCGTTGAACCGGCCGGGCGTGGTCCCGATGAGCCAGGCGGAAACGAGGAACGACACCGCGTTGAGACCGAACACGAAGGCACCTGCGGCAAGAAGGCGGTCGGCGGACGCCCCGTCGCCCGCGAGCGAGCTGATCAACAGGGTGCCCAGGAGCGGCCCCACGAAGCTCCCTAGGTGCCTCCCGATCGCCACCTGTCCGTTCGCCCAGGGGAGCTGCTCTTCCTCGATCAGGTTCGGGATCGACGCGCCAGCTACCGCCCAGACCGGCGACTCGAGGATCGCCGTGATCGACGCGATGACCAGGAGCTGGCCGGGAGTCCGTGCGAACGCGAGAGCAACGAACCCGCCGGCGGCGCACAGATCCGAGATGACGAGCACGCGCCGGCGGTCGAAGCGGTCCCCCAGCCAGCTCGCGATCGGCTGCACCATGCCCTGGACGCCCATCGTGAGCAGCAAGGTCATCGACAGCCAGATGGCCGACTCGCCCGTCAGTCGGTACACGATGTAGGCGAGGACCGCGAACGCGGCCCCACTGCCGGTCAGGGAGATGCCCCGCGCCGCGGCGACCCGCCGTACCGCTGAGCGCCCGTTGCCCTCGGTCATCGAGGGCAAGAATCACACAGTGGCACGCTCCTCGGTAGTCGGTTCCGGCACAGCGTCTCCTCGGCTTCCCGTCCTACCGTCGTCCGCCCTCAGGCGGATGAGCGGTAGGAGTACGAAGGTTGCACCAAGGGCGAAGGCCCCGGCGATCACGTAGACCGATTGCGCCTCCACCACGCGGAGCACGGGCCCTGCGGCGAGGTAGGCGATCGCGAGGCCCAGGGACAACACGGCCTCGAGCGCGGCCATGGTCCGGCTCCGGACGGCATCCGGCGTGCGGCGCTGCATGATGCCGTTCTCGGCGACGATCGAGATCCCGTCCGAGGTACCCATCACGAGCAGGGACACGAGGACGAGCGGGAACAGGCCGAAGAGGCCGACCCCGAACGCCGAGACGGCTACCCCGGCGGCGCCGAACACCATCCAGAGCGGCTCCGTACGGGCATTCATCCAACGTCCGAACACGGTGCCGAGCACGGAGCCCGTCCCCCAGCACGCGATCAGCAGTCCGAAGCCCCAACCGCCCGTCCCGAACGACTCGGCGAGAGGCGCGTCGGCCACCATCCCCATGCCCATCCCGAGGACGAACACGAGCCAAGCGAACGCCATCCGACGGAGCACCCGCTCGCGGAACAGGTACATGGCCCCGGCCATCAGCCCATCGTGCTCCGGGTGCGGCTCGCTGGTCCGCTCCTCCTCGAACCGGCCGCGGACCGTCAGCGTGACGGCGAGCGAGACGAGGAAGGAGATCGCGTTCAGGCCGAAGACGACGGCGCCGGCCAGGTAGAGCCGGTCCGAGGAGGGCATCTCTCCCGGCGCGAGGATCGCGACGAGGCCTCCGCCGATGACCGGGCCGACCGCGATGCCGGCATGGACGCCCATCGAGACCAGGCTGTTGGCCCACGAAAGGTCGTCCTCGGACTCGACGAGGTTGGGGATCGCAGCCCTCGAAGCCGAGAAGAACGGGAGCTCGGCGATCGCCGAGCCGAACGCGAGAGCGATCAGAAGTCCGGGGTCCTTCGCGAACACCATCGCCGCGAAGAAGAAGGCGGAGATGGCCTCGGACCAGATCATCACGGTCCTCCGGTTGAACCGGTCCCCCAGCGCTCCCGTGAGGGGACCGACCAGTCCCGCCACACCGAACGTGAACAGGAGCGACAGCGCCTGCATGAAGGGCGAGTGGGTCCGCTCCCACACGGTGTAGTTGAGAGCCGTGTACGCGGCGGCGCCGCCGGTGACGGAGATGAGTCGTCCGATGGCCAGACGACGGACGTTGGACTTCGGTGAGCGGTTCATGGAGCGGTCTCCTTGTGCTGCAGAGGATCGACGAACGAACTAGGGGGCGCGACGCGTGAGACGCGTCAGAGGGCCCCGTGCACTGGTCGTTTCGTCATGTACCGCTTCATGGTCCGTCCAGGGTAGCACGAGGACTCCACGGCCCGGAGCACCTCGGGTCACGTCTCGAGCGTGACGGCGCGGATCGTGTGGGCGTCGATCGCGTCCGCGACCGTTTGCAAGACGTCCGGCGGCACGGGTGAATCGACGGTGAGACCCATGAGGGCGTCGCCGCCCGCGCCCTTTCGGCCCACCTCCATCGTCGCGATGTTGATGTCGTGCTCGCCCAAGATCGTGCCGACCTTGCCGATGATCCCGGGGCGATCCTCGTAGACGAAGAAGATCATGTGCGGCGCGGGCTCGATCTCGACCTCGAAGTCCCAGACCTGGATCACGCGCTCCGAGTTCTTCTTGCCGAGCAGCGTCCCGGCGACTGCGACGTCGGACTCGGACTCGGTCTCCGCGCGCACGGAGATCTGGCTCACGTAGTCCTGCGAACCGGTCGAGCGCATCTCGCTCACGGTGAGGCCGCGATCGCGGGCGAGGATGGGTGCGTTCACGAACGACACCGGCTCGTTGACGGATCGGCCGAGGATGCCTTTCAGGATCGCCAGCGTGAGCACCCTGGTGTCGTGTTCCGCGATCCTCCCGAGGTAGGACGCGACGATCGACCGAACGCCGCCGTCGGCGAGTCCCGCCGCCAGGGCCCCGAGGCGCTCGGCCAGGCCGACGAACGGACGCACCGCCTCGCTCACCTCGGCGCCGGCGGACACGTTCACGGCATACGGGACGAACTGCCCCTCGAGAGCGAGGCGCACCATCTCGGCGACGGTGGTCCCGGCCTTGTCCTGCGCCTCGACCGTCGATGCCCCGAGATGCGGTGTAACCACCACCTGATCGAAGCCGAACAAGGGGGAGTCGAGGGAAGGCTCTTCCGCGAAGACGTCCAACGCGGCGCCGGCCAGGCGGCCGTCCTCCAGCGCCTTCGCCAGCGCCTCCTCGTCCACGATGCCGCCGCGGGAGGTGTTCACGAGACGAGCTCCGGGCTTCAGCATCGCGAGCTGGTGCGATCCGATCAGCCCCTGGGTCTCCGGTGAGCCCGGCAGGTGGATCGAGACGAAGTCGGACTGCACGAGGAGTGACTCGAGGGTGGGCATCACGTCGACGCCCAGTTCCTTGGCGCGCTCCCCAGACACGTAGGGATCGAACGCGATGACGCGCATGCCGAACCCCTGTGCGCGAGGAGCGACCAGTGTGCCGACGCGGCCGAGCCCGATGAGGCCCAGGGTCTTGCCCGCGAGCTCGACGCCCTCCCACCGTTCGCGATCCCATCGACCATCGTGCAGCTCGCTGTTCGCCTGAGGGACGTTCCGGGCTTGGGCGAGCAGGAGCGCCATCGTGTGCTCCGCCGCGCTGATCGTGTTCGACTGCGGCGCGTTCACGACCATGACCCCTCGGCGGGTCGCGGCATCGACGTCGACGTTGTCGACGCCGATGCCGGCGCGAGCGACCACCTTGAGGCGCGTCGCCGCATCCAGGACGTCCGCGGTCACCCGAGTTGCGCTCCGGATCACGAGGGCGTCGTACGGGGCGATCTCCGCAGCCAGGTCGCCGTGCGCGAGGTCCTCGCGCACGTCGACCTGGAACCGTTGGCGCAGGAGCGCGAGGCCGGCCTCGGACAGCTTCTCGGTGACGAGGACCCGCACGCCTACGTCGCCGCATCCTGGAAGACGCCCTCGGCCGAGGCCACGGCCGCGCCCCGTTTCACGGGGTGGCCGAGGCGTTCGAGGGTCATCTCCAGGGCGGCCAGGCCGCGGATGATGTCGAGCTCGCTGACATAGCCGAAGTGACCGATGCGGAAGACCTTCCCCTTCAGCGGGCCCTGGCCGGGCGCGAGGACGCAGCCGAAGTCCGAGCGGATCCGGTCGCTGATCGCGTCCGCGTCGATCCCCTCCGGAGCCCGGATCGCCGTGACCGTCCAGTTCTGCTCCAAGCCTTCACCGAACAGGTCGAGGCCGAGCGCTCTCACGCCTTCCTTGACCGCGCGCGACAGAAGCTCATGCCGGCGGTACGCGGCGTCGACCCCGTCCTGGAAGTACAGCTCGAGGGCCGCATGGAGCCCCTGCATCACGCTGATCGCCGGCGTCCACGGGTTCTCCGGATCGGACAGTTCGGCGAAGCGGCGGTAGATCGACCAGTCGAAGTAGAACCGGGGCAGGGTCGCCGCGACGTGCGCTTCCCACGCGCGTTCGCTGATGGCGACGAAGGCGATCCCCGGGCTCGCCGACAGCGCCTTCTGCGAACCGCCGACGGCCACGTCGATCCCCCAACCGTCGAAGTCGAACGGCACGGCGCCCAGGCTGCTCACGACGTCGACGACCACCATCGCGCCGGCTTCGTTCGCGACGCGGGCGAGCTCCTCCATCGGCTGGATCACGCCGGTCGACGTCTCCGAGTGGGTGAGGAGGACCGCTTTCACCGGGTGCTCCGCGAGCGCCTCCCCGACCCGCGACGCGTCGACCTTCTCTCCCCACTCGTGGTCCACCGTGCGAACGGCGAGACCCATCGCCGTGGCCAGGCTGCGCCACCGCTCGGAGAAGAAGCCGGCCAAGGGGATCAAGACCTCGTCGCCGGGCGAGAACACGTTCTGGACGGCGGATTCCAGCCCGCCCGTGCCCGATGAGGTCATCAGCAGCACGTCGGCCCGGGCCGTCCGATACAGCTCCTTCAGGCGCGCCGTCACGTCGCGCATCAGCCGTCCGAAACCGGGGCCCCGGTGATACACCAGCGGGCTCCCCTGTGCGAGGAGCACCTCGGGCGGGATAGGCGTGGGGCCGGGCGCCAGGATGATCTCGGGCCTGTCCATCTGGTCTCCTGTCGCGTTCTCTGGCGACTCTTCCGGTCTCTCCCACGAGCGCGGTCGGTCGCTCGCAGCCTAACAAGCGCCCACCCGAGGGCAAGGTTCCGACACTCCCGGGCATCGGCAAGGAAGCGCAGGTCCGTATCATCGAGCGGACGGGGCCCTCGCCGGGCCCCGAGATACGTATGGCGACCCTTCGGTTCCTGTTGAAACGCTTCGTCGCTCAGCGCTCGCTGGGCCTCGCCATCGTGGTCACGTTGGCCTTCTCGGTGGGGGTGCTCGTCGCGGGTCCGATCTACGCGGACGCCGCGCGCGAGGCGATCCTTTCCTCGGAGCTCACCGGCGCTCCCCCGACGGTGCGCAACGTCCGGCTCCAGGTCTTCGGCGACGAGAGCTTCGATTGGGCCGCGGCCGACGAGGTCATCACCGATCGGGCCGATCAGCTGCCCTTGCGCCAGCTCGTTCGGCAAGGCCTGGGAACCGTACGTCTCGGCTCGCCCGCCGGGCCCTCCGCGCCGATCCTCGCGCGGGAGGGCATCGAGGAACACCTGGAGATCCGCGGCGAGCCCCCGAGCGAGGATGGGATCCTCCTGCACGCGGGCATGGCGCAGCTGCTCCGCGTCCGCCGAGGTGACCGTCTGGACATCATCGGTCCCACCGGCGAACGGTTGCAGCTCGTCCTCGTCGGCACCTACGTCAGCCCCGATCGGGACGACCCCTTCTGGTTCGGCTCGCAGAACCCGTTCCCCGATCCCGATTCGACCCAGCCGCAGCCCGCGATCGTCGGCCTCGACACGATGGTCCGAGGCACGCGAGCGTTGACACTGACCACCCAGTACTCATGGGACGCGTATCTCGACCTCATCGGCGTTCCGTTCGAAGAAGCGTCGCTGATCCCGGACCGCGTCGAACGTGTCTTCTCGAGCCTGCAGGCAGAGGAAGATCTCGGCCTGAGCACGATCGATCTGATCTCGGGACTCGACACGCTCCTGGACATCGTCCGGCAACGCGTCGCCGATCTCGCCGTGCCGATCCTGCTCGTCGTCTTCCAGATCGGCGCAGTCACGCTCGCCGTGCTTGCCGGCGTCGGCGCGCTCGCGCTCACCCGGCAGGGATTCGAACTGGCCGTCCTGCACAGCCGGGGCTTCCGCCGGGGCGTGCTCCTCACCGCGCAGGCCATCCAGGCCGTTTTCGCCGCGATCGTCGCGTTCCCGCTCGGATTGCTCCTGGGGATGGGCCTCGCGGCCCTCGCCAGCACCGCGAACGGACCCGATCTTCCGGGGGTGATCTTCCCGATCCGGCTGAACTCCACGGGTCAGCTGCTCGGGCTCGTCGCCGCGCTCGTCGGAAGTGTGATCCTCCTCGGCCTCTCGATCCCGTACGTGTCGCGAACGATCCTGGAGGAACGCAGGGTCGCGTCCCGAGAGGACCGTCCGCTGCTGGCGCGGGTGCCGGTCGAGCTGTTCGTCCTGCCGATGGGTGTCTTCGCGTTCCTCCAGTTGCGGGCCGGGACGCGGCCCGAGGCTGGATCCGGCGGGATCGACCCCCTTATCCTCGTCGCCCCGACGCTCCTGCTGTTCGGCGGATCGTTCCTCGCGCTTAGGCTCCTGCTTCTCGTGTTCCGAGCACTCGACTCCCGGATCGGCCGGTCCACACGCCTGCCCCGGTACCTCGCGGGCCGACGGATCGGACGTTCGCCGGGGACCGGGTTCGCCGCAGCCTTGCTCCTGCTGCTCTCGATGGGGCTCCTCGTCGTATCGACCTCGTATCGGGCGATCGTCCTGCGCAACCACGAGGACGCGGCACACGCGCAGGTGGGAGCCGACTGGCGCGTCAACGTCACGCCACCGGAGGACATCCTGTCGGTCGCTCGGAGCATGCCCGAGCTGACGACGCCGGTCGTGCGAACCGAACCGCGCCTCGAGAGCGGGACCTTCCAGCTTCCGCCGAGCGCGCTCGGCATCGATCCGGCCACGTACGCCGCCGCCGCGTGGTGGCGCGAGGATTTCTCCGAGATGCCGCTGACCGAGATCCTGCGTCGGCTGCGGGCTCCGACCTTCGGGATGGACCTGCCGGCCGAGTCGTCGACGCTGGCGCTCGAGATGGACTCCGGCGAGCAGGTGCGCGACCTCCAGGTCACGGTGACGGCCGTGGATGAAACCGGGGTCGTCCACACGGCAGGTCTCCAGCGGCTCGAGCCGGGGCCCACGACCTACGAGATGTCGGTCGAGGGCGCGGTGCGGGTCCTGTCGATCACGATCCATCGGACGTCGCTGGACGCTCCCGACGAGGTGACCTTCGAGATCTCGTCGCTCGCTGCCGACGGGGAGCCGCTGTCATTGGAGGGATGGGAGCCGCTGACCTGGCGAGGGAGCGCCGGCAGCGTCGAACCAGAGGGATCGGGCGTTCGCTACGAGATGGACTCGGGCGCCTCCGACGTGATCGGCGGGATCGTGCCGGGCTCGGACCCGTTGCCCGTCCTCGTCTCGCCCGGCATCGCCGCGCCCGGCGGACCGGTCTTCCCCGCCAGCCTCGGCGGACAGGACATGGAACTGGATCCGGTGGCGGGCGCGATCCAGTTCCCCTCGATGCTCCCCAATCAGCCGTTCATCGTGTTGTCCGGCTCGGCGCTCCTCGAACGCGCCGCCGCCGTACCGGAGGTCGGCCTCGTCCTGAACGAGGTCTGGGCCGAGGGCGAGGGCAACCCCGTCCCGCTGCTCCGCCGCGAAGGGTTCATCCCGGGCGATGTCGCGCGGACGGCACCGATCGAGGGGTTCCTGGCGCAGCTGCCCCAGAGCCTCGCTCTCGGGATGAACTTCGTCGCGGCGGCGGGCGGCGCCGGCCTCGTGGTGGTGGGGGTCGCGGCGGCGCTGTACTTCGCACAGCGCCGCCGTGACTACGAGTTCGCGGCACTCCGGGCGATGGGGACCGCTCCCGGACAGATCGTCCGGACGCTCGCGCTCGAACAGGTCCTACTCCTCGGCTTCGCGGTCGTGGCGGGCCTCGGCCTCGGCTATCTCCTGCTGCGGCTGATGATGCCGTACGTGGGACCGAGCCTCTCGGTCGCGTATCCGCCCCCGGTGTTCCTGATGGATTGGGTGTCGCTCGGCATCGCTCTCGCGGCCATCGTGACCGCGACGGCGATCGCCCTCGCCCTGTCCGCGCGAGCGCTCCTGCGCGCATCTGTCACCGGCGTGCTCCGAGGGGAGGCCGAGTGATCGAGAACGTGGTCAGCCCGGATCGGTACCGACCGGAGGGAGCCGACGCGTTGGTGCGCCTCCGCCACGCGTACAAGGTGTATCGCGTGAGCGACGTCGGCGTGGTGGCGCTCGCCGGCGTCGATCTCGACGTGACGGCCGGCGAGTTCCTGGCCGTCGTCGGGCCGAGCGGCGCAGGGAAGTCCACGATCTTGAACCTGGTGGGCGGGCTCGACCGGGCCTCGGCCGGCATCGTCGAGGTCGAGGGACGGGACCTTGGCCTGCTCGGCGACGACGCGCTCACGACCTACCGGGCGGAGCGGGTCGGCTTCGTCTGGCAGGGCACGGCGCGCAACCTCGTCCCCTACCTGTCGGTCCGCGACAACATCCGTCTCCCGGCGACCGTGCGCCGGACACAGGTGGCCGGCAAGCACGACGTCGACGGGCTCCTCGATCTCGTCGGCCTGACCGATCGATCGAAGCACACCCCCGGCATGCTCTCCGGCGGCGAGCAGCAGCGGGTGGCGATCGCCGCGGCTCTGTCCAACACTCCCGCGATCCTGCTGGCCGACGAGCCGACCGCCGAGCTGGACTCGGAGTCCGCCGCTCGCGTCCTGGACGCGTTCCGGGCGGTCAACCACGAGTTCAACGTCACGATCATCATGGTGACGCACGACCTGGTGGCCGCGAGGCGCGCGGATCGGCGGATCCGGGTGCGCGACGGCCGCGTCCTTCACGAGGGCGTGCCGGTCGACCCCATCGCCGACGACGGCCGCATCCGGCTCCCCGACGACGCGGTGGCAGCGCTGGGAGGCGTCGACCTTGAGGCCGAAGTCACCGCGGACGAGGTGCGCCTGCGACGGCGGAGCGAGACCGGCCATGCCTGAGCCCGACGGGCTCGTCGAAGGAACCGACATCGTCCGGCGGTACCCCGGCTCGCAGGGTGTGGTCGCGGTCCGCGGCGCATCGGTCACGGTCCGGTCGAGGGACTTCGTCGCATTGATGGGCCCGAGCGGTTCGGGCAAGACCACGTTCCTCGGCGTGCTGGCCGGCCTGGACCCTCCCGATCAGGGCGAGGTGCGCTGGAAGGGACAGCCGATGGATTCGCTCTCGGCGGACGAGCGTCGCGTGCTCCGGCGGCAAGGGATCGGCGTCGTCTTCCAGAGCTTCGGCCTGCTGCCCGCGCTCTCCGCGGTCGAGAACGTCGAGCTGCCGCTCCGCGTGAATCAGGTCGACCTCACGGAGGCGCGCGAGCGAGCCGAGGGATGGCTGCGCCGGCTCGGTCTGGAGACGCGCATGCACAACCGGACCTACGAGCTGTCGGCGGGCCAGCAGCAGCGTGTGGCCGTGGCCCGCGCGCTGATCCCCGAGCCGGAGATCGTGATGGCGGACGAGCCCATCGCGGAAGTCGACACGGAGAACGCCGATGTGATCCTCGAAGCGCTCTGGGACGTGGTCCAGCGAGGCGGCGCGGTGCTGGCGGCGACGCACAACCCCGAGGCGCTCCGCTATGCCAACCGCGTCGTCCTCTTCCGCGACGGCCTCGTCGAGGAGGAAGGGACCCCGCAAGAGGTTGCCCCACACCTCACGGTAGATTGATCGAGTTTCCCGCCAAGGAGACGCGCGACGACCTAGAAGCGGAAGGCCTGGCCCACGTCTTCGGCGGATGGTCGGAAGACCTCGCCGTCGACGTCGACCTCGCGACCGCGCCGACGATGCCGGACCTTCCCTCGGATGGATCGGGCGACGGCGTCCCGCCGCGCGTCCCGGATCCGCTGGTGCAGGTCGAGGTCGCAGACTGGATGCGTGACGACCGGCGAACCGAACAACTAACCCTCCTCCTCGTCTGACCTTGGAGGCACCAGAGTGCGTAGATCCACGTCCGGGTCGGCCAGCGCGTTCGGGTCGGGCGCCACCTGGGCTTTGAGAAGACCGAACGAGCGACGAACGTCACGCTTCCAGTCGAGCGACACCGTCGAACGGATCACCCCACCATCATCCAACAGGAACGCGCAGAACGAGCGCTCTTCGAGTGATCCTCGGACCACCATCCGGTCCCACGTCGGCGCGTACCCGGCCATCTCGATCTTCGAATCGTATTGGTCCGACCAGAACCAGTGCGGGTGGTCGAAGACCTCGCGGGAGCCGAGCATCGCGTGCGCGACGTGCTCCCCCATCTTCACGGCGTTGTCGTAATGCTCGACGCGGATGGGTCCGAAGACGGGGTGAGCGTGCAGGGCGACGTCGCCGGCGGCGAAGACGCCCGGCACGGCCGTCTCCAGACCGGGGCCGACGGGGATCCCGCCACCCTGGTCGAGGCCGGTGCCGGCCATGATCTCCACGGCCGGCTCGGTGCCCACACCGATCACCGCCACATCGGCATCGATCTCCTTGCCGCTCTCCGTGACGACGCGCTCGAGCCTTCCGTCGCCCTCGAACCGTTCCACCGAGTCGTTGAAGTGCATCGTCACCCCTCGATCGCGATGGATCCCTTCGACCACACGGCCGATCTCGGGCCCGAGGATCCTGTAGAGGGTCGTCTCGAAGATCTCCACGACCGTGACGTCGCGACCGATCGTGCGGAGGGACGCCGCCACCTCCGCGCCGATGAACCCCATACCGATACACACCACGCGGGCGCCCTCCGTGGCGGCGTCGCGGATCCGCACAGCGTCGCGGTGATGGCGGAGGTCGAACACGCCGGGCAGTCCGGCGCCGGGCACTTCCAGCCGCCTGTTCCGGCCCCCCGTGCTCACCAGGAGGCGATCGAACGGGAGCCGCTCGCCGCCCGCCGCCACCACCTCACGGGCGTGGACGTCGATCTGCACCGCCATCGTCCCGAAGCGGGCGTCGACGTCGTGCTCCTTGTACCAGGACGCAGGCCTGACCAGAGCGTCCTCGAAGCCGAGCTCACCTCGAAGGAACTCCTTCGAAAGCGGCGGCCGCTCGTAGGGGGGCTCCTCCTCCGCGCCGATGAGGCTGAGGCGCCCGCCGTAGCCCTCGTCCCGGAGCACTCCCGCGGTGGTGCCGCCGGCGACGCTCGCTCCGACGATGACGATCGAGCGGGGGGCGTCGCCCTCCTCAGACACCGACCTGGATCTGTCCGTCGACCTCGCGGGCCGCGTAGGTCTCGAGCGGCTCGGTGGCCGGAGGGTTGCGCACCTCGCCCGTCCGCATGTCGAAGACGCTACCGTGACATTCGCACTCGATCTCGAAGCCGTCGATCTCGCCGCCGTTGGCGAGGTTGCAATGGCGGTGGGTGCAGATGTCGGTGAACGCGAAGACCTGACCTTCCACGCGCGCGACGGCGATCTCCGCGCCGCTCACGTCGAAAGCCTTCGCCTCTCCCTCCGGAACCTCGGCCGAATCACCGACCGTCACGAAATCCGCCATCGATCGATACCTCCCTCTGCCCGCGGGCCGCGGAACGGCGTCAGCCTACGGCACCTGCGCCGAAGCTCCGAGCGGCTCCCGGCCGCCGCGGAAGAACCGAACGGCCCACGCGGCCGCGAGCGCCAGGTAGAACCCCGCCATCATCAGGATCCCTTCCTTGAGGTCGATCGAGAGCACCGCGGGGCCGAGCGCCCCCGCGACCCACGAGAGCTGGAACATCACCTCGTAACGAACGAAGACGCGGCCGAGCGCGCCTTCCGGCGCGTGGGCCTGCATCAGGCTCTGGAACGCGAGCCGGCCGAGCTCCGTGGCCGCGCCGGCCGTGAGCGCGAAGAGCGAGAGCACCGGGAGCGAGAACGCCTGGAACGCGAGGAATGCCCCGAGGCCGGCCGCGATCGTGCAGCCGACGACGATGAACTCCTCGCGCAGCGTCTCCGGCAACTTCGGGGCGAGGAGGTCGGCGAGGAAACCGCCCGCGGCGGCCGATATCGCCATCGCGGCGAACCACGTGGAGGGGAAGTCCTCGCGCCGGATCGCGAACGCCGACAGGAACAGGATGAAGCCCGTGGCCGCGCGCATGCCGGCCGCGCCGATCGCCGGGCCGGTGAGGACGGGGATCCGACCTCGCCGGCCGATGGGCATGGGCTCGGTGCGCACTCGCGGGTGCGGCAGGCGGAGCGTGACCAGCGCGCAGATCGAGTAGACGATCCCGGCCAGGACCATCGCCCCTCCCGAGTCCCAGACCCTCACGGCGAGCACGCCGAACGGGGCCGCCGTGAGCGCTCCCGCCACCGCCACGCGGCCGAGCCGCGCGTTCGATCGCATCAATCCCTCGCCCGGACCCGCGTACGCCATGGTGAGCCCGTTCTTCGTGATCCCGTGGACCCGCGCGGCCACGAGGATCGCCAGCGCCGCCGGGTAGAGGGCGACGGTGTCCAAACGTCCGGCCACGAAGAACGCGATACCCGCGCGGACGATCGCGGCCAGGAACGAGATCACCCGTCGCGGCCCCGCCCGGTCGAGCGGCACCACCAGGAGCGGGGCCGCGACGGCGAGCGGGAGCATCGTGAGGCCGAGGTACGCGACGACGCGCCACTGCGCCTCACCCACCGGCGGAGAGAAGAAGACCGAGTCGGCGAGAGAGATCGCGAGGAGCGAGTCGCCGGCGGCGCTCGTGAGGTGACAGAGCGCGTACCGATCGATCGCGTTCCCCGAATGCCACATCTTCCGGATCGGATGGGTGACGCCCGAGGCAGCCGCCGCGACGGCGTAAAGCGTGAGCTGCCAGAACGGGACCCGATTCCGCTTGGGATCGAGGCGCACCGCTTGGGTTACCCCGAGAGCCGCTCGCGAAGGAGCTCCTGCGCGAGCGTCGGGTTGGCAGAGCCGCCGGAAGCCTTCATCACCTGTCCGACGAGGAACCCGATCACGCCGTCGTTGCCGGCGCGGAACTTCTCGGCCGCATCCGCGTTCTCGGTGAGCACGCGATCCACGAGGGCGCTCAGCGCCCCCGCGTCCGAGACCTGCCGGAGCCCTCGCGTCTCCACGATGTCCGCGATCGCCGCTCCGGTCCGGAACGCCTCCTCGAGCGCCCGCTTCGCACCCGCGCCCCCGATCGTCCCGTCGGCGACGAGGGCGACCAGGTCGGCGATGTGCTGCGGTCCGACGGTGGCGTCGGCGGCCGCGTCCGCCACGATCGCCTCCTTCCGCAGACCCGCCAGGTCCTGCGTGATCCAGTTTGCCGACGCCGCCGGCTCGGCGCCGAGGGCGACGGTTGCCTCGAACAGGACCGTGGCCTCACGATCGGCGACCAGGACGCGGGCGACGTCGGGCTTCAGCCCGAGCCCATCCACGTATCGGGTCCGCCGCGCCCGCGGGAGCTCCGGCAGGCTCCGGCGGATCTCCTCGATCCAGGACTCGTCCGGCTCGAGGGCGGGGATGTCCGGCTCCGGGAAGTAGCGGTAGTCGAACGCCTCCTCCTTTGAGCGCATCGTCTTCGTCGTGCCCGAGCCCTCGTCCCAGCCTCGCGTCTCTTGCACGAGTGGCTCGCCCGCCTCGAGTGCCGCGATCTGCCGGGCAGCTTCGAACACGAGCGCGCGCTCGAGTGAACGGACCGAGTTCATGTTCTTGATCTCGACCTTGACGCCCAACGCGTCGGCGCCGACGGGCCGCACCGAGATGTTCGCGTCGCAGCGGAGCGAACCCTCCTCCATCCGGACATCGGAGACGTCGAGCGACCCCAGGAGCGCGCGGAGCTCCCGCAGGTAGGCGCCGGCCTCCTCGGGCGAGCGCATGTCCGGCTCCGACACGCACTCGACCAACGGGACGCCGGCGCGGTTGTAGTCGACCAACGCGTACTCGGCCTCGTGGATGCGGCCCGACGCGCTGCCGTGCGCGGTCTTGCCGGTGTCCTCCTCCATGTGAACCCGCGTGATGCCGACGCGCGTCGTCGACGCGTCGGCGAGCTCCACGTCGAGTCGTCCGCCCACGCACACCGGCAGGTCGTATTGGCTGATCTGGTAGTTCTTCGGCATGTCCGGATAGAAGTAGTTCTTCCGGTGGAACACCGATCGAGGAGCGATCCGGCTCCCGAGGGCGAGTCCGATCTTCACGATCCGCGCGATCGCCTCCCGATTGGGGACCGGCAACGACCCGGGGTGTCCCAGGCAGACGGGGCAGGTGAGGGTATTGGGCTCGGCGCCGAACTCGTTGCGGCACCCGCAGAACATCTTGGTACGCGTGCTGAGCTCGACGTGACACTCGAGCCCGATCACGGTCTCCCAATCGGCCATCGCGCGGGCCAGCCTATCGGACCCTTCCGACGGGGCCGTCGGGGCGTGTCCGTATCCTGTGCGGATGCTCGTTCGCGGGACGACGGCGCCCACGTGGTTGATCTGGGCCGCCCTCGGAACCGTGTACGTGATCTGGGGAACGACCTACCTCGGGATCCGCATCACCAACGAGACCCTCCCGCCCCTGATCGCCGCCGGGACGCGCTTCGTGGTCGCCGGCGCCATCCTGTTCGCCGTGTCCACCAGGCGTCGCGACGCCGACGCCGATCCGATCGGCAAGCCGCAGTGGCGGGCCGCCCTCCTCGTGGGAACCGGGCTGATCGCACTCGGCAACGGCTCCGTGGTCCTGGCGGAACGGACCGTCCCATCGGGGACGGTCGCCCTGATCTTCGCGCTGGTCCCCCTCTGGATCGCGCTCTGGGATCGCCTCGTCGGCCATCGGCAGCTGCCGGGCCGGGTCGCGATCGGCATCCTGCTCGGGTTCACGGGCGCCGCGCTCCTCGTGAACGACGCCCGTCTGGCCGAGGTCCCGGTGTCCGGGCTGCTGCTCGCGATCTCGGCGTCGATGAGCTGGGCGGCCGGTTCCCTCTTCGCCCGCGGCGCGCGGCTTCCACACCGTCCGCTCGTCGGCAACGCGATGGTGATGATGGCCGGTGGCGCGCTCTCGCTCCTGTGGGGCGTCGCGCGCGGCGAGCTCGCGCTGATCGACCCGGATCGGTTCTCCGCCGCTTCGCTCCTCGCGCTCGGCTACCTCATCGTCTTCGGTTCGTGGATCGCGTTCTCCGCCTATCTCTGGCTCTTGCGGAACGCGCGGACGTCGCTGGTCGCCACGTACGCCTGGGTCACCCCGATGCTGGCCGTGTACCTCGGCCACCTGATCGCCGACGAGACCCTCCGGAGCCGATCTCTGATCGCGGGCGGCGTGGTCCTCGTGGCGGTTGCCCTCACCGTCTCGGCCGGGAGCGTCGCCCGGGATGACGGTGGGTCAGGTGCCGGCGAGGAGCGGCGGGCGGAGGACGAGGCCGAGGTTCCGCTCTAGCGCGTGCGCCGCGCGGAGGAGGACCTGCTCGCCGAGGACGGGAGCCGTGAGCTGCAGTCCGATCGGCAGGCCCGCTCCGTCCAGGCCGCACGGGACGCTGATCGCCGGGACTCCGGCGAGGTTCGCCGGGATCGTGAAGATGTCGTTCAGGTACATCGCCATCGGGTCGTCGACCTTCTCCCCCACCCGGAACGCGGTGGTGGGCGACGTCGGAGACACCAGCACGTCGAAATCCGCGAACGCCTTCTCGTAGTCGCGGATGATCAGCGTCCGGACCTTCTGCGCCTGGCCGTAGTAGGCGTCGTAGTAGCCGGCGGAGAGCGCGTAGGTGCCGAGCATGATCCGCCGTTTGACCTCGGGGCCGAATCCCTCGCCGCGCGTGCGGAACATCATGTCGATCGAGTCGGCCGCTCCCTCGGCGCGGTAGCCGTAGCGAACGCCGTCGTAGCGAGCCAGGTTCGACGACGCCTCCGACGGCGCGATCAGGTAGTAGGCCGACAGGGTGTACTCCGCGTGCGGGAGCGTCGCCTCGCCCACGGAGGCGCCGAGGTCCGCGAGGCGGTCGACCGAGGCTCGCACGGAGTCGCGGACCCCCGGCTCGACGCCCTCACCGAACGCCTCCGCCACGACGCCGATGCGGAGGCCGTCCACACCACCCTCGAGCCCCGCGAGGTAGTCGGGGACGTCCTCATCGAGGCTCGTCGCATCACGGTGATCCTTGCCCGCCATCGCACCGAGCAGCACGGCGGCGTCGCGGACAGCTCCGGGTGAGCGTCCCGACCGTGTCCAGCGATGACGCGAACGCGATCAACCCGTAGCGCGAGATCAGCCCGTACGTCGGCTTCAGCCCGACGACGCCGCAGAGCGAGGCCGGCTGGCGGACCGAGCCGCCCGTGTCGGTCCCGAGCGCCCAGACGACCTCCCCGGCGGCGACCGCGGCGGCGCTGCCGCCGCTGGAGCCGCCGGGGACGCGCTCGAGGTCCCACGGGTTGCGGACGGGCCCGTAGGCGGAGTTCTCGTTCGAGGATCCCATCGCGAACTCGTCGCAGTTCGTCTTGCCCGCCAGCACGCTGCCGTGCCCGGACAGACGCGCCCACGCGGTCGACTCGTACGGCGGGACGTAGTTCTCGAGGATCAGGGAGCCGCACGTCGTACGGATACCCATCGTCGCGAGCACATCCTTCAGCGCGAGCGGGATCCCGGCGACGGCGTGCTGCGGCGCGCCCGTCCCCCGGTGGGCGTCCAGCTCAGCCGCCCGTTCCAGGGCGACCTCGGGCGTGCGCGTGAGGAAGGCGTGGATCTCGTCGTCCACTGCCTCGATGCGCTCGAGCGAGGACTCCACGACCTCCGTCGCCGAGACCTCGCCTCCGGAGATCGTGGCGGCGAGCTCGGAGCCGCTGAGATCGCAGAGCGCCGGCGTCACCGGTCCGCCTCGACTATCCGGGGCACCTTGAACCGGCCGTCCTCACGCTGGGGCGCGTTCGACAGCGCCTCGGCCTGCGGGATCGAGGGCTCGGGCGTGTCGTCGCGATAGACGTTCGAGCGGGGGATCGCGTAAGCGGTCGGCGGAACGTCGCCCGCGGCGACCTCACTGACCTTCGCCGCGTGCTCCAGGATCAGCGCGAGCTGGCTTCGCAGCTGCGCCTTCTCCTCATCGGTGAGCGCCAACCGCGCGAGACGCGCGACGTGATCGATGTCGATCTGGATCGCCATGCGCGGCAGTCTAGGGACCTCAGATCGAGACGCCGAACCGGGGCTCGACGCGGAGAGCCGCGGCGGCGGCGCTCACGGCGTTCCCGATCAGCCACACGTCCGTGATCGGCCCGACGCCGCCCGGGACCGGTGTGATCGCCTCGGCCTTGGCCGCCACGCCGTCGAACTCGATGTCCCCTACGAATCGCACCTTGCCGGTCTTCGGATCCTTCACCGGGTCGATGCCGACGTCGACGGCGATCACGCCGTCGCGCACCATGTCGCCCTTCACCAGCCCGGCCACGCCTGCTGCCACGATCAGGATGTCCGCCTGCTTCGTGAACTCGCCCAGATCCGTCGTCCGCGAATGGCACGTCACCACGGTGGCGTGCCGCTGGAGGCCGAGCGACGCCGCGGGCTTGCCGACCGAGTCCGACCGCCCCACGACCACGAGTGTCTTCCCCGGATAGAAGGACTCGGGGTCCCGGCCCGTCGACTTCACGTACTCGTCCAGGAGGTAGAAGCACGAGGCGGGCGTGGAAGGGACGAACCGTGGGCGCCCCTGCGCGAGCAACCCGGCGTTCTCCGGATGCACGGCCTCGACGTCCTTGTAAGGGTCGAGCGCGCGATACACGAGCGGCTCGGAGATCCCGGCGGGCAACGGCCGCAGCACGAGGATGCCGGTGATGCGGGGGTCGGCGTTGAGCTTGCCGACGACGGCGAGGACGTCGGCGAGCTCCGCGTCGTCCGGGAGATGTTCGTTCGCGTACTCGCACTCCAGACGCTCGGCCAACCTCCGGACGTGGCGCTCGTACGCCGCCGCGGCGTGGTCGTCCCCGACCAGGATCGTGGCTAGGCCGGGGCGCGCGCCGGAGACCTTGAGCTGACGGAGCTCCTCGTGCACGTGCTCGGAGAGCTCCTCGGCGAGCTTGTTCCCGTCGATCACGGTCCCTGTCATGCCACGTCCTTCCGTCGACGACTACCCTCGACCGAGCCTTCGCAGGAGCTCCTGCTCGTCGACGATCTCGACGCCGAGCTTCACGGCCTGGTCGTGCTTCGAGCCCGGATTCTCACCCGCCACGACGAAGTCCGTCTTCTTGGACACGCTCGAGGAGACACGGGCCCCCGCCCGCTGCGCGAGCTTGGTCGCCTCGTCCCTCGACAGCGTGTCGAGCCCTCCGGTCAGCACGATCGCCTTGCCCTCGAGCGGTTTCGGGCCCTCGTCGGGAGGTGGCTCGTCCCGGAGGCGCACGCCGGCCTCGCGGAGCTTCTCGATCAGGGCACGGTTGTCCGGATCCTCGAACCATGCGGCGACGGTGGCGGCGACCTCCGGACCGATCTCTGGGACGGCATCGATCTCGTCGGCGGACGCCGCAGCGAGCGCATCGAGCTCGAGGAACGCGGACGCGAGGACCTGCGCGACGTGGGAGCCGACGTGTCGGATGTTGAGGCCCGCCAGCAGTCGCCAGAGCGGCCGGTCCTTGGACGCCTCGATCGCCCGCCGGAGGTTCTCGATCGATCTCGCGGCGAACCCCTCGAGCTCGGCCATCTGCTCGTCGGTCACCCGGTAGATGTCGGCGGGATCCTTGATGAACCCCTTGCTGAGCAGCGCGATCCCGGTCTTGTAGCCGAGGCCTTCGATATCCATCGCTCCGCGCCCGGCGAAGTGGAACAGCCACTCCACGGACTGATCGGGGCAGCCGGCCTTGTTGGGGCATCGCCAGTCGGCCTCGCCCACGGCGCGGACCAGAGTGGTGCGGCACGACGGGCAGTTCTTGGGCATCTTCCACTTGCGGGCGTTCTTCGGCCGTTTCGCCAGGACGGGACCGACGATCTCGGGGATCACGTCCCCGGCTCGGCGGACGATCACGGTGTCGCCCTTGCGAACATCCTTGCGCCGGGTCTCGTCCTCGTTGTGCAAGGTGGCGTTCGTGATGGTGACGCCCCCCACGAACACCGGCTCCAGGACCGCGAACGGCGTCACCTTGCCCGTGCGGCCCGTGTGGACCTCGATCGACCTCAACAGCGCCGTCCGCTCTTCCGGCGGAAACTTGTAGGCGATCGCCCACCGAGGGGCGTGACTCGTGGAGCCGAGTCGTCGCTGGAGCTTCGCGTCGTCGACCTTGATCACGGCGCCGTCGATCTCCCAATCGAGGGAGTGCCGCTTCTTCTCCCAGCGCCGGAGGAAGGTGAGGACCTCTTTCAGGCTCTTCGTCCGGTGCGTGGTGGGCGGCACCGGCAGCCCCACCTTCTCGGACCACGCGAGGAAATCGGAATGGGAATCGAAGGTGATGCCCTCCGCGGCGCCGAACGAGTGGACCCACATCCGGAGCGGGCGTGATGCGGTGATCTTCGCGTCCTTCTGCCGGAGCGAACCCGCCGCGCCGTTGCGGGGATTGGCGAAGGGTCGATCGCCCGCCTCGGTCAGCCGGACGTTCAGCTCCTCGAACGCCTTCACCGGGAAGTAGACCTCGCCTCGGACCTCGATCACCGACGGGGGGACCTCGGTGTCGAGTTGTCGTGGGATCGTCTTGAGGGTCCGAACGTTCGCCGTGATGTCCTCGCCGACCCGCCCGTCCCCGCGGGTCGCCGCCACCGTGAGGACGCCGCCCTCGTACGTCAAAGCGCAGGCGACGCCGTCGATCTTGAGCTCGCAGACGAACGTGGGGGTCGCGCCGGCCAGTCCACGATCGACGCGCGCGCCCCACGCACGGAGCTCTTCCTCCGAGAACGCGTTGTCGAGCGAGAGCATCGGCGCCCGGTGCTGGATCGGCCGGAACAGCTCGGCGGGCGCCGCGCCGACGCGCTGGGTGGGCGAATCGGGGGTGATCAACTCCGGGAACCGGTCTTCGAGCGCCCGTAGCTCACTTATCAGCTCGTCGTACTCGGCGTCGGAGATCTCCGGATCGTCGAGCACGTGATAGCGATACAGGTGGTGGTTCACGAGCTCGCGAAGCTCCTCGACCCGGAGCTCGGCCTCGGCGAGGTCGCGCTCCTCTTTCCGCGCTTCCTTCACCCGGCGATCTCCAGGTTTCCGGCCACGCCGATCCGCTCCCCCACCACGAAGACGCCTCCGCGGACACCGGGGACGCCTTTGAGGTAGCGGACCGCTTGGGCGAAGCCGAACTCCTTCGGCAGGAGCGCCTGGATGCCGGCCGCGGCGGCGTCGGCGGCCATGCACGATTCGGCGATCACGGCGAGCCCGTCGGGACCGCCGCCGCCGCGACCCCTGCCGAGCGTCGTGGAAACGCCGACCCCCTTGGGATCCGGCTCCAGGGCGACAGTGATCGGCTCCCCGCCGTGGCGCTTGACCGCCAGCTTCACTCGCTTCTTCGCCTTGATGAAGTAGTCGCCCCCACAGGCCACGGTGACCTCGTTGAGCGACTGGCTGAGGAACCGACCCACCTGGTCGACCACGGCTCCCCGGAACGTGAACATCGGACCCACGCCGGCGGCCGTGGCCGAGGCCACCATCTCTTGGACGATCGTGGGGGCCTCGGCCGCCGGCGGGACAAGCGGTCGCTTGCTGGTCCGGAACTCCGGGTGCTGGAGCGCGTAGGACTGGAGCTGCTCCCAGAAGGACAGCGCCGCCGCCCTCGACTCCTCGGCGAAGTCGTCGTCGCCCGTGATCCGCAGGACGAGGTCCTGCACCTGGATCTCGAAACTCTTGGTCTTGCGGCGGAGGAGCCTCAACGGTCTCTTTCGACGGGCGGTGGATCGATGATAGTCGAGGGGTCAGACCGCCCCGAGACCGTCAGCCTCCGATCAGAAGGTCGAGCACGGCCTGGTCCTGGTTCATCGTCCAGAACTCGACGATCCGGCCCTCCCGAACGTGCGCGACCTGGACCTGCGGCTGGTCGTAGCGGCGTCCGTCGGCCACTTCGAGATGGAGATGCACGAGCGCGATGGCGTGCTCGTCGTTCGCGACCACGTCGTGCACGTCGAAGCCGGTCGAGATACCTGCCTCCCGCATCTGCGCCAGCCGTTGCATCGCCGCCGACCGACCTCGGAACTGGCCGCTGAACCGGTTCGTTCCCGGCGCATGCCAGGTCACGTCGTCGTCGAGGGCGGTTGCCATCGCCTGGACGTCTCGGGCGCTGAACGCCTCGAGGAGACCCCGCAGAAGCGCGCCGTTCGGATGCTCTTCCATGAGTGGTCCCCGCTAGCGGGTCGCCTCGACGATCCTGCCTCCGCCGAGCAACTCGTCGCCCCGGTACAAGACGGCGCTCTGACCGGGCGCCACGGCGCGCTGCGGCGATCGGAACTCCACGCGGACCTCTGCGTCGCCCAGCGGCTCCACCGCGCAGGGTACGTCGTCTCCCTGGTAGCGGATCCGTACCTCGGCCTCGAAAGGTCCGCCACCCGGCGGCTCGCCGGCGATCCACGAGAATCGATCCGCCACCAGTCCACGACGGTCGAGGAGCTCGCCCGGTCCCACGACCACCCTGTTCGCCTTCGGATCCACCTCGACCACGTATCGGCGCTCCCCCGTCGCGACGCCTGTCCCTCGCCGCTGCCCGATCGTGAACCCGAACGCTCCCTCGTGGTGTCCGATCACGGCGCCGGCGGGATCGACGACGTCACCGTCACGCACGAGGTGCGGCAGGTTCGCTCGCGAGTACGCGCGTGCATCGCCGGACGGCGCGAAGCAGAGCTCCTGCGAATCGGGCTTCGTCGCGACAGGCAGACCGAAGCGCTCGGCCAGCGCGCGCGTCGCGCTCTTCGGGATCTCGCCGACCGGGAACATCGATCGAGCGAGCGCTCGCTGTCCCAGCATGTGGAGCATGTACGACTGATCCTTCGAACGGTCCGTCCCGCGGAGCAACCGCCAGCCGGTCGGGCCCCCGGCGCGACGCACGTAGTGTCCGCTCGCGACCAGGTCGATCCCGAGCTCATCCGCCCGACGCAGGAAGGCGCCGAACTTGATCTCGCCGTTGCAACGGGCGCAGGGGTTCGGCGTCCGGCCCGCCTCGTGTTCGGAGGCGAAGTCCGCGAGCACGGCCCGTTCGAACTGCTCCGTCAAGTCGCAGATCTCGAAGGGGAACCCGGCGATCCTGGCGGTTTCGGAGGCATCTCGCCTCGCGCTCGGGCCGCAGCAGCCGTGATCGACACCATCCAGTTGGACGAGGCGCATGTGCGAGCCGAGCACGTCGTAACCCTGCTCGTGGAGCAGGCACGCGGCGACCGAGGAGTCGACACCGCCGGACATCGCGACCAGCACGGAAGGCATGCGATGAGGCTATCAGCGACGGGTTCTCGGACCGACCAAGAACATGGCGCCGAGGGTCACCGCCTCTCAGGCGCCGAGCCTGATCGACCGTCCTCTCCGAGGGAATCGGCCGCCGCGGCCCGTATCGTGGCCCGCATGCTGGAAGCGCGATTCGACGACCTCACCGGCGCCTCGCCGTCGTTCCGGCTGGTGGAACCGGTCGGGGTATTGGAGGCGACGCGCGTCGGTGAGGTCGTCTCCACCGTCGAGGCGGCCGAGGCGGCGGCCGGGCGCGGCCTTTGGGTCGCGGGCTTCGTGGCATACGAGGCCGCGCCCGGCCTGGACCCGCTCCTCGTCGTCCATGACCGCGACCCCGACGACCCCTTCGCCGCCCTTCCCTTGGCGTGGTTCGCGATGTTCGAACGGGCCGAGGAGACGACGCTGCCGCTCCCCCGCGATGAGGGCGTGGCGGCTGCCCCCCAAGACACATGGGTGCCGACGACCACTCGCGATCGGTACGAGACCTCCGTGGACCGCATCCGGGAACTGATCGCGGCCGGGGAGACCTACCAGGTGAATCACACGATGCGATTGCGCTCCCGAGTGGAGGGGGACCCGCGCGGCCTCTACCGCGACCTCTGCTACGCACAGCGAGGGGCCTTCGCCGCCTACCTCGACCTCGGGCGCTATCGCATCCTCTCCGCATCACCTGAGCTCTTCTTCGAGGTCCGCGACGGCGCGATCGTCACACGGCCGATGAAGGGCACCGCACCACGCGGCCGGTGGCCGGAGGAAGATCGCGCCGTCGCGGAGCGTCTCCTCGCGTCGGCGAAAGACCGTGCCGAGAACGCGATGATCGTGGACCTCCTTCGCAACGACCTCGGCCGGATCAGCCGGACCGGCTCTGTCGCCTGGGCGGATGTCTTCGAGGTCGAGCGCTACGAGACCATCTGGCAGCTCACTACGACGGTGTCGTCAACGCTCGAGAGCGGTGTCGGTTTGGCAGACGTGTTCCGAGGGTTGTTCCCAAGCGGATCGGTCACCGGCGCCCCGAAGGTCCGGACGATGGAGATCATCCGCGAGCTCGAGGACTCACCGCGAGGGATCTACTGCGGTTCGGTCGGCTACCTCGCGCCCGCCGGATCCGGGCGTCCAGACGCGCGATTCAACGTCGCGATCCGGACCGTCGCGGTGGATACGGTCACCGGAACGGCGGAGTACGGGGCGGGTGGTGGTATCACGTGGGACTCCGACGCCGAGGCCGAGTACGAAGAAGCCGTTGCGAAGGCACGCGTCCTCACCGCGCGTCGCCCCGGCTTCGAGCTCCTGGAGACGATGCGCCGTGACCCGGAGGAAGTCGTGAAGCATCTCGACCGGCACCTCCGGCGGCTGGCCGCCTCCGCGGACTACTTCGGCTTCCGGTGCGACGAGACCGACGTGCGCGAAGCGGTGGAGAAGGCGAAGGCCTCCGCGCCGCCCGCGCCGTGCCGGGTCCGACTCGCACTGAGCAAGGACGGCACGGTGAGGGTGGTCCTCACGCCGATCGCGAGCGAGCCGAACGTCGTCCGCGTGGCGCTCGATGACGCGCCCCAGGATCCTCGGGACATCTTCCTGTTCCACAAGACCTCACGTCGGCAGCGCTACGAGGATGCGCGGCGCCGCCATCAGGGCGTCGACGACGTCCTGCTCGTCAACGACCGTGGCGAGGTAACCGAGTCGACGATCGCGAACGTAGCGGTGCGCGTGGAGGGGAAGTGGGTGACACCGCCGATCGAGGCAGGGTTGCTGCCAGGGATCGGCCGCGAGATAGCGCTCGAGGAGAGGATCCTGACCGAATCCCCGGTGACGATCGACGCGTTGCGGTCCTCAGAGGAGATCGCGCTGATCAGTGACGCGCGCGGATGGCGCAACGCGGTCCTGGTCTAATCCCGCTCGGGTTCCACCGGGAACGAGAATGGTCGCATGCCGTGCTCTTCCAGCGGGCAGTCACAGAGGGGACAGCGAGGCGGTTCCTCGTACACGAGCACGGTGCGCTCGCAGTACGGGCAATCCGCTTCTCGCATCGCGGGTTGTTCCGTTTCGTTCGGCATCGGCATGCCGCTCGGGGGGAGCGGTCCACTCATGCATCGGCAAGATCCCGCCTACCTTGAATCAGGCAGAGGTCGGAACTCGGAGTGATCGTCCTCGCTCCGCTGCCGCGTCAGGACACACAACGACCCTCCCTGATGGGGAGGGTCGCGGTCTGCTGGTCCGTGGCCAATCGGCGCTCGTCTAGGCGGCTTCCATCTCCTTGCGGCTACGGCGCTTGCCGCGCGCCACATAGGTGTGGACGGGTTCGTGCTGCCAGCAGTAGTCCCACTTGTTGTAGATCGAAAGCTTGGTCGCGCACCCCGAGGCCGCGCAGACGCGATCGCCCTGGTAGCGCTTGTTGGCCCTCGGGAGCGACCGGACCGACTGGCCCCGGAAACTCTCCTCCGCCATCTCGTTCACGTCCCTTCGTCGTTCTGACCGGAGGACGGATCGGGCGCCCGTCCTCGTCGTGTGATTCGAACGATGTGAGGGACCGGTTCATTCCGTTCCCCGCACCCGCGCCTCAGCCCTTGGGGGGCACGATGTTTCAGCTGCCTTTGAACTCCGGCGGGCGCTTCTCGATGAAGGCCTTCATCCCCTCGCGCTGGTCATCGGTGCCGAACAGAGCGACGAAGAGCGCCTTCTCCCGAGCGATGCCCGCCGGGCCGGGGGTCCGCACGGCCGCCTGGATGGCTTCCTTCGCCGCGGCGAGAGCCAGCCGGGGACCGTGGGCGAACGCGCGAGCGTCTTGCACCGCCGCCTCGAAGACCTGGTCGGAGGGGAGGGTCCGCTCGATCAGCCCGAGGGCCTTCGCCTCCCCGGCTTCGACCTGCCTGCCCGTGTAGGTCAGTTCCCGTGCGACGCCGGCGCCCGCGAGCCAGGTCATCCTCTGGGTGCCGCCCGCGCCCGGGATGACGCCGATCTTGACCTCGGGCTGACCGACCTTCGCGTCATCGGCGGCGTACCGAAGGTCGCAGGCGAGCGAGAGCTCGAACCCTCCGCCCAACGCGAAGCCGGTGATCGCGGCGATCGAGACCTTCGGCATCGCCTCAAGGAGATCGCAGGCGGCGCCGAGCTTCGTCACCTGCTCGCGGATCTCGTCGGGCCCGTGGTCGACCATCTCCTTGATGTCCGCGCCGGCCGCGAAGAGCTTCGGACCTCCCCACAACACTAATGCGCCGACGTCGTCGCGGGAGTTCCCCTCCTCGAGCGCGTCGAGGAGCTCGAGCGAGAGCTGGAGGGAGATCGCGTTGGCCGGCGGACGGTCCAAGCGGACGATCCCGACGCCGTCATCCACCTCGAGATGCACGAGCTCAGGCATCGCGGCGCACCCTATCAGCGCCTGCCTTCTCCTCGGCCGCCGCGACCTTCGCGGCGACCGCGCGGAGGCCGACTTCGAACGAGGTCGTCGAAACGCCGAAGTGGGCAGCGGCGTCGGGCGCGTCGGCGATCGACGGCGCTGCGAAGAACTCCGTGGCGCGGACGGAGACCGGGATCTCGAGAAGCGTCGTCAAGCGCTCCGCGGCATCCGAGGGGTCGAGGTGCGCCGGAGTACCGCCTTCACCCGCGATCGAGAACACCTCGTCCGCGGTGAGCTCGTCGGGACCGCCGAGGCTCCACACGCCCTCGATCGGGTCACGCCGGTCGTCGATCGCGACGACCACCTTCGCCACGTCATGCGCGAGTACCGGCGCCCACCCTTGGCTGCCGTCGCCGACGACGAACCCGTGGTCCGCGCCGACCACGGTGGAGGCGAACCAGAGGCCACCGAGACCGTAGACATGCGATGCGCGGAGCACGGCATGCTCGAGCCCGCTCTGCACGACGACCTCCTCCGCGAGCCCCTTCGCACGGACGAACGGGTGCGGGTGATCGAGCGAGGCGCCCGGTACCGAGAGCAGGATCAGGCGGCGAACGCCCGCTTCCTTCGCGGCCGCCACCACCGTGAGGGTCGATCCGTGGTTCGCGGCCAGGATCTCGTCGTCGCTCGACTGGTTCACACCCCCGACGAGATGCACGATCGTGTGGACCCGAGGCAGGATCTCTCTCAGCTCTTCGGGCTCGTCGATGGGGAGCACGGCGACCTTCGCGCCGAGCGCCCGGAGAGCGTCACCCGACTCGGGACGTCGGACCGTGGCTCGCACTTCATCGCGCTCGACGAGTGCTGCCGCGATCGCGCGACCGAGGACGCCGGAGGCGCCCGTGACCATCACCGTCATGTGCGCTGATGCTACCGACGGAGCCACGGCGCACATCGATAGCCTCGGAGACATGCAGCCAGATGGCGCCGACGTCGAGCGGGTGCGCCGTGCCCTCGGGGCGGCGCCGCTCGCCTGGCGCGACGCGTCCGGGCACGGCGCTCCCTCGAATCGGAGGTTCGTCGTCGACTTCGAGGGCGGGCGTACCGCCTTCGTGAAGATCGCCGCTCTCGACTACACCGCGGAGTGGCTGCGGGAGGAGTTCCGCGTCTACGCGGCTCTGGACGGGCAGCCGTTCCTGCCGCGACTGCTCGGCTGGGACGACGACGGGCTCGCCCCGGCGCTCGTCCTCGAGGACCTCTCCAGAGCGACGTGGCCACCGCCGTGGGACGCCGCTCGCATCGACGCCGTCCTGGCGACCCTCGCGTCCGTGCATGCGACGCCGCCACCCATGGCCGTGTCTCCTGCCACCGAGAGCCAGTTCGGCATGGACGGCTGGCCGGACGTGGCCGCCGACCCTGAACCCTTCCTTTCGCTCGGCTTGTGCTCGCCGGGATGGCTTCGCGACCACCTGTCCGCCCTCGCGGATGCGTCGGCCGCCGCCGAGACCGACGGAACCTCGTTCCTGCACTTCGACGTGCGCAGCGACAACCTGTGTCTGCGGGACGGTCGGGTCCTGCTGGTCGACTGGAACAACGCATGCGTCGGGAACGCCTTGCTGGACATCGCCTCCTGGCTTCCCAGCCTCGAAGCCGAAGGCGGTCCGTCGCCCCACGTGATCCTTCCCGACGAGACGCCCGGATTGCCCGCCATCGCCTCGCTGCTGGCCGGCTACTTCTGTGCGCGCGCCGGTCTGCCGGCGATCCCGCAGGCACCCCACGCACGACCCCTGCAACTGATGCAGTCGAAGACGGCTCTGCCGTGGGCCGCTCGAGCGCTCGGCCTTCCTCCCCCGTCTAACGGCGCCGTTCGTTGCACCTGCAACACACTGCTACTATTCGGGCCGTGGACTCCCCTTACGCCGACCTGATGGACGAGCTCCGAAGCCGTGGGCTGCGCATGACGCCGCAGCGCCGGGCCATCGTCTCGGAGGTGATGCGGGCAAAGGGTCACATCTCGCCCACCGCGATCGCTCGCAAGGTCCAGGGAGACATGCCGGGCGTGAACGCGTCGACCGTCTACCGAACGCTGACGCTCCTCGAGAGCGTCGGCGTGCTCCAGCATTCACACGTCGAGACCGGCGCCGAGTACCACCGAGCCGACGAAGCGCACCACGTCCACCTCACCTGCCGGAACTGCGGCCAGGACGACGAGCTGTCGCTGGACGAGGCCGACAAGCTCCAGCGCCTGATCCGCAACCACCACGGCTTCGTCGCCGACCTCACACACTTCGCGATCACGGGTCTGTGCAGAGACTGCGCCGCAGCGTGACGGTCAGTGCGCCCCGGCACCGAGCGCCGGGATCCTGCGGCGCCAACCGCTGAACGCGAAGGCTAGGACGAAGAGGAGCCCCGCGGCCAGGACGACGGTGCCGCCCGACGACCAGTTCAGGTAGTAGGACCCGTAGACCCCCACGAACCCGCACAGCGTCCCCGAGCCGACCGAGATCCACAGCATCCTGCCGAAGGAGTCGGTGAGCAGCCGACCGATCACGGGTGGGATCACGAGCATCGCCGCGATCATCGTCACACCGATCACGTTCATGGTCGCCGCGATCGTGGCGGTGAGCATCACCGCCAACCCGACGTCGACGCGGGCGGTCCGCACGCCGGAGACCTCAGCCACCTCCGGATCGAACGTCGAGAAGAGCAGCTGGCGGTAGCCGAAGAAGACGAACAGTGTCGACGCGATCGCCACGCCGAGCACGACGAGCACGTCGGCCGGGGCGACGCCGAGCACGTTGCCCCACAGCAGGGCTTCGAAGTTGACGACGAACGTCCGCTGCGCCGAGATCAGGATGATGCCGATGGCGAAGCTCGCCGACGTGATCGCGCCGATAGCCGCATCGGCGCCGATCGAGCGTCGGCGAGCGACCTTGTTGATGAACAGCGCGGCGACCAGTCCCCACAAACCGGCGCCCAGGAAGACGCTCACACCCACGATGTAGCTCGCCACCGCACCACCGAAGATCGCGTGCGAGAGACCGTGACCGATGTAACTCATCCCTCGCAGCACGACGTAGACACCGATCAGGCCGCAGAGGGCGCCGGTGATCGTGGCGACGACGAGCGCCCGCTGGAAGAACTCGTAGCCGAAGGGCTCAAGCACGGTGCTCATGATGGTCCTCCCGGAGCGGCAGCACCTTCGCGCCCTCCTCCTCGTCGAGGAGCTCGGGATACTGCTCGAGCACCACCGGCATCCCGCCGTGCGACAGGACCTCGAGCGGCGCGCCGTAGGTCCTTTCCAGCACGTCGCTCGTGATGACCTGCCGCGGCGAGCCCGTCGCGATCACCTCACGGTTCAGGCACACGAGCCGCGGCAGGTGCGACGCGATCCCGTTCAGGTCATGGGTCGTCAGCACGATCGCGAGACCTTCGTGGTGCAGGTCGTGGATCACGTGCATCACGTCATGACGTGTCCGCACGTCGACCCCGCTCGTCGGCTCATCCAAGAGGAGTAACCGCGGACGGCCGAGCATCGCGCGCGCGATGAAGACCCGTTGCTGCTGTCCGCCGGAGAGCTCCCGGATATGCCGGTCCGCGAGCCCCTCGAGGCCGAGCCGTTCGAGCACCTCCTGGGCCTCGACGACCTCCTGCTTCGACGGCCAAGGGAGCCGGCGGCCGTCGATCCGAGCCATGAGGATCGCCTCGCGCACGGTCACGGGGAAATACCAGTTCACCGTCTCGACCTGAGGGACGTAGCCGATCGACAGATCGGAGGCGCGTTCGATCCGGCCCGCGATGGGCTCGACCGATCCTGCGATCGCTTTCAGGAGCGTGCTCTTGCCGCTGCCCGACGGGCCGACGACTCCCACGAACTCACCCGAGCCGATCTCCAGATCCACGTTCACCAGCACGGGATCCCTGCCGTAGCGGCAGGTGACCCGCTCGAAGCGAACGAGATCGTCCATCAGTACCGGGCGCCTCCCGCCCCGCCGGTCGAGAGGTTCGTGACGTCGATGTCCTGGAAGACCGAGGGGTCGCCTCCGAGCGCGCGCACGATCGTCGTGAAGTCGAAGACCATCAGCCCGAGGTAACTGTGATCGGGGTCGCCCGCCTCGCCCGGAAGATCGTCGTCGCGAAGATCGTCCACGTAGGTCGTCCCGGTCTCCGCCGCGATCTGCTCGAGCACCGGGCTGGGGAACACCTCCGAGCCGAAGATCGCGGGCAGGTCCTCGGCGCGGATCTGGTCGATCAATCTCGCGACCTCCTGCGGTGTGGGCTCGGCGAAGTCCGAGGGTTGGATCGCCCCCACGACCTCCCACCCGTACTCGCGCGCGAAATACGGGAAGGAGTCGTGATAGGTGAGCAGCCTCCGGTCCTCCTCGGGTACGGTCGTTGTCGCGGCCCGGACGGCCTCATCGAGGCCGTCGAGGCGCAGGGCGAACGCGTCGTAGTTCTCCTGGTAGGTCGACGCGCCCTCGGGATCCAGCTCCGAAAGCTCGGACCTCACGATCTCGGCGTACTCCTTCGCGTACGGCGGGTTCGTCCACAGGTGCGGGTTCGGGAACCCCTCGGACTCCGGAAACGAGAAGTCGAAGATGTACTCGTCCTCCGAGATCGTGCGGTCCGCAAGCTCCACGACGGGCACGCCCTGGCCGACGTTCGCCTCGGCGAGCTCTCGCGTCGGCTCCTCGAGGTGCAGCCCGTTCATGAAGACGATCTCGGCCTCCTCCATCACGCCTGCGTCGGCTGGCGCGGGTTCGAACGTGTGGCTGTTGGTCCCCTCCGGCACGATCCCGTTGACGGAGACCCGGTCACCACCGACGTTCTGCACGATGTTCGTGATCGGCGACACGGTCGTCACCACCTCGACGAGAGACTCGTCGGCGGACGTGCCGTTCGAGCACGCGCCCGCGAGGAGGGATATCGAGAGGAGGGCGGACCAGCCCGCGTGCCGCAGTGCCATGCAGACAGGCTACTCCGTTCTTGCAAGTTGTTGCAACTGAGTCAGAACGCGGGCGTCTCCCGATAGGTTCCGAACACGGATGAGAGCGCCCCCACGATCTCCCCCTCCGTGCAGCGTGCGCGCGCACAGGCGACGAGAGGCTCCATCAGGTTCGCGTCGGTCGTGGCCGCCTCCTTCAAGGCGATGAGCGCGTCGTCCGCCGCGCCTGCGTCGCGAGCGGCGCGGGTGCGGCGGACGCTCTCGAGCTGGGTTCGCTCGGCGTCTTCCCCGATCACCAAGGTGTCGATCGGGGTCTCGTTCGCGTCCACGAAGTCCGTCACGCCCACCTTCACGAGGTCGCCGTCCTCGTAACGGCGCTGCTCCTGGAACGCCGACTCCGCGATCCGCCGTTGGAACCAGCCCTGCTCGATGCCCTCGAGGACACCCTCGAGCATCGAGCCGTTCCCCATCCGATCGATCTCCGTGAAGATCTCCTCCGCGAGCGCCTCGATGCGGTCCGTCGCCTCCTCGACGAACCATGAGCCTCCGAGCGGGTCGATCACATCGGGAACGCCCGACTCGAACGCGATCACCTGCTGGGTCCGGAGCGCGAGCTTCGCGGTGTCCTCCGTGGGAAGGGCCAGCACCTCGTCGAGCGCGTTCGTGTGCAGCGACTGCGTGCCGCCGAGGACCGCGGCCAGGGCCTCGATCGCGGTGCGGACGACGTTGTTCATCGGCTGCTGAGCCGTGAGGGAGACGCCCGCGGTCTGGGTGTGGAAGCGGAGTCGCATCGACTCGGGGCTCTTCGCGCCGTAGCGATCACGCATCCATCGCGCCCAGATGCGTCTGGCAGCGCGGAGCTTCGCGATCTCCTCGAAGAAGTCGATGTGCGCGTTGAAGAAGAACGACAGGGCCGGGGAGAAGGCGTCGACGTCGAGCCCACGCTGCACCCCCAGCTCCACGTAGGCGAACCCGTCCGCCAGCGTGAAGGCGAGCTCTTCTGCGGCGGTCGCCCCGGCCTCGCGGATGTGGTAGCCGGAGACGCTGATCGGATGCCACTTGGGTACTCGTTCGGCGCAGAACGCCATCAGGTCGCCGATGAGGCGCAGGTGTGGCCGTGGTGGGAAGACCCACTCCTTCTGCGCGATGTACTCCTTGAAGATGTCGGTCTGGAGGGTGCCGTCGAGGGTCGTCCAATCGACGCCTTGTTCCTCGGCCGTCGCGAGGAAGAACGCGAACACCACGACCGCGGGACCACTGATCGTCATCGAGGTCGTGACGTCGCCGAGAGGGATCCTGTCGAACAGCGTCTCGAAGTCGTCGAGGGAATCCGTCGCGACACCGCAGCGCCCGACCTCGCCCTCGCTGCGCGGATCGTCGGAGTCCAGACCCATGAGCGTCGGCATGTCGAAGGCGACCGAGAGGCCGGTCTGCCCATGCTCGGTCAGGAAGCGGTAGCGGGCGTTGGTCTCTGCCGGGGTGCCGTATCCGGCGAACTGCCGCATGGTCCAGAGCTTGCCCCGGTACATCGAGGGGTAGGCGCCGCGGGTGAACGGGTAGCCGCCCGGTTCCCCGAGCTTCTCGTTCGGGTTCCATCCGTCGAGGGCGGCGGGACCGACCACGGCGGGGACCGGTTCGCCGGAGAGGGAGCGGTGCGAACGCTCGCTCCAGGGAGCGCGGGGTCGCTCGGAACTCACCCCTCGAGGATACGTGCCCCTCACGGCATGTGGACCCGGTCCCGTGCGCTCATGGAGTCCCTGCGCGGCGCAGGAGATCCTGCGCCGCGCGATACGGGTCGATACGGCGCTCGGCGAGATCGTCCGCGAGTGCCGGGTCGGCTTCCAGCGCCTGCGCCGCCCGAACCCGGAAGCGTTCCGCCGCAAGGCTCTCGGCTTCTCGGAGAAGGCGCGCTCGCCGCTTCGCGGCGAGCGCGCCAGACGCCTCCGCCTGGTCGCGGTGCTCCCGCACCGCTACCCAGACCGCGTCGACTCCTTCCCCTTTCGCCGCGGTCGCGATGAGCACCGGGGGGTCCCAGTCACGCTCGGCACCGAGGTGCAGCATCTGACGGAGTTCCTTCGCGACGTCCGGCGCGCCGTCCCGATCCGCCTTGTTCACGACGAAGACGTCCGCTGATTCCAGGATGCCTGCCTTCGCCATCTGCACCGCATCGCCCATCCCGGGCGCCATCACCACGACCGCCGTGTCCGTCGCGGCCGCGACATCGACCTCGGCCTGCCCCACGCCGACGGTCTCCACGAAGATCACGTCGTAGCCGGCCGCGTCCAGGATCCGCACGGCCTCGGGCGCCGCGAGCGCCATCCCGCCGAGGTGGCCTCGCGTCGCCATCGATCGGATGAACACACCGGGATCGACGGCGTGGTCCTGCATCCGCACCCGGTCGCCGAGCAGGGCGCCGCCGGTGTAGGGGGACGTCGGATCGACCGCGAGCACGGCGGCGCGGAGGTCCTCGCCTCGAACGATGCGGACGAACTCCCCCGCGAGCGTCGACTTCCCGACACCGGGCGCCCCGGTCAGGCCGATCGTGGTCGCTCGCCCAGTCTTCCCGTAGATCCCGGCGGAGAGCTCGGCCAGCTCGGGCGCATCGTCCTCGACCGCGGAGATCGCGCGTGCGACGGCGCGCCGGTCGCCGCCCAACACCCCTTCGACGAGCGCCGTGACCTCCATGGCGGCGTTACCCTACCGACCGATCGGGTCCGATCCGGCCCGATCCGCCCGACCCGCCGGCCTGCGCGGCGCCGGGGATCGCCTCCAGCGCGTCGCGGAGCGAGCGGCACACCGCTCGCTGCTGCAGCAACGCCGGATCGTGATCGGCTGCCACGCGCGAACGAAGCATCGCCAGGTTGACCTGCTCGCGTTGGAGGCGCTTCAGCAGCCCGGCCGCGCGATCTCCCGCTCGGCGCCGGAGCTCCCGCCGCGCGCGCGCTCGGCGTCTCGGGCTCTCGAGGATCGCCAGCTCCTGCGGGGTCACGGCATCCTCGGCGATCTCCGAGGCGAGCGTCTCGCGAAGCCATCGACGCTCTCGCGAGTGTGCCAGCCGGATCGCCAACACCAAGAACAGCAGGAGCGGCAGGCCCTTCACCGCCGTGGCCAGCGGGATCACGAACCACTCCGCCCCGTCCCACGGGTGCGGCGGGAAGAACTCGAGGATCGGCGAATTCCAGAGGAAGTGGCCGAAGACGGCGGCGCCGGCGAGCAGACCCGCGGGGCGGAGACGATCGCGGAGAGGCCGGTCGTCGCGACGGGTGGTGACGATCCCGATCGCCATCCCGACCAGCCCCGTGTACAGAACATGGGAGTAGAGGCCGCTCGCGATCACACGAACGAAGAACCCCTGCAGCACCCCCTGCACGT
Organism: uncultured Actinomycetota bacterium; assembly: GCA_963778505.1. Taxonomy (GTDB): domain Bacteria; phylum Actinomycetota; class UBA4738; order UBA4738; family HRBIN12; genus JAJNBA01. The sequence goes on from CAVZUH010000003.1 coordinate 200,100, forward strand.
CGCCGCCGAACACAGCGATGAAGTAGAAGACGTCCTCGACGACGGCGAACCCGAGCCCGCACAGCGCGCCGTAGACGAAACCGTCCAACACGTCGTCGACCTCGTCGCGGGCGATCAGGACGATCAGGACGACGCCGACGCCCTTCAGGATCTCCTCGACGAACGGCGCCGTGAGCGCCGCGGTCCATCGGGACGCGAACTCGGGACCTGCGAGACGGGCGACGACGACCCCCCAGCCGGCGTTCCCGATCGCCGACAGGGTCGTGGCGGCCACGGCCCCCCAGACGAACGCCGCCACCAGCAGAGGGATGGGCTCTCGCTCGTAGAGGTCGAGCAGATAGACGAGCACTGCCACCGGCGCGGCATACAGGATGACGAGCCCCCAGGACAGAGCCCAGCCTCCCGGCGACATCTGGCGGAACAGGCTCTGTTCCGCGATCGCCACGACCCCGGTCAGCGCCACGACGACCGTGTACAGCCAGAACGCCGGGAGACGCGGCTGGAAGAAGCGCGCGTGATGCAGTGGCGAGCGTGAGAGCGAGCGGGCGAGGGCCATTCAGACCACCTCCGCCCCGCCGATCATCGCCACGAGCTCCTCGGAGATCAGCTCCAACTGGCCCTGGAAGGCCCATCCGTCGAACACGGCGCCGTTGCCGGACGCCGCGACGACGACCGTCACCGATCCCTCGACGGCCGCGCCGCTGCGCGATTCGGATCCGATGTATCCGAAACGGACCGCCTCCAGACCACTCGGAAGCAGGATCCTCTCCACCCGATCGGAGACCGAAAGGCGCTCGAGCTGGCTCGTGAGGACTTCGCCCACATACAGGTCCGACAGCTCGAGCGCCGTGCCGCCGAAACCAGGAATCGCGAGGAGATCGAGGGCACCGCTCCCCCTGGTGAGCTGCGCGAACTCGGTCGAGAGCGCGCCTCCCGAGGGCAGGGGCACCGTCGCCTGCTGCCGGCGAACTAACTCCCAGCCGGAGAGGGGGCGGATCGTGAGAACACCTCCGAGCGCGACCGGACGAACCTCCGGCTGCGGCAGGGTCTCCGCGACGACGAACCCACCCAGCACGGTCACCGATATGACGAGCGCGACCAGACCGGCAGGGAGCCAGCGGCGGCCCGGCCGGCCGACGCCGCCGGGCGCGTCCGGCCGGACCGGCACCTCGGATGAGGGACGGATCACGACGCGGTTCCGGTGTCGGCCACGGACAGCAGCTTGGTGAGTCGCGCGAGCCGCATCGGATGACGCAACAGCCCCCGGATGCGCACACGCCGGCCGAGGAGATCGCCGACGATCGCGCGCCCCTCGGCGCTCAGAACATCGGGCAACCCGAAGCGGATCGGCGTGGTCGTGAGGTCGAGAAGGCGCCCCGAGTCCGCCCTGATCGAGAGGTGCGCGTCTGGGACGCGGCCGTCCCCGATGCGCACCTCGCCGGGAGCGATACGCAGGAAGACCGTCACGTCCGCGTCCTGCGCGTCCAGCACGACCACCGATGGGCGCAGGAGTGCCAGGCGGCCCGGATCGCGAGACAGGTTCTGTTCGATCAGCTCTGCGACCATCGACGCGAGACCGCTCGGCTCGGGGCCGACGGTGGTGACGGTCACGGCTCCAGCACGACCTTGGTCGCCTCGCGTCGATCGAAGAGGGCGTAGCCCTCGGCGGCATCCTCCAGTTGCAGTCGATGGCTGATCAAGGGCGTCGGATCGACCTCACCTCGCTCGAGGGATCGCGCCGCCCGGTCCCACCACGCGAGGACCGGCGTGAGTCCTGCGAACCGGAGGGTGAGCGCGCGCGACCAGTACGCGCCGAGCTGCAGCTCGGTCGTCTCGGACGAGTAGACCCCGAGCACTACGACGGTGCCGCCGCGCCGGACCGTGTCGATCGCCCCTTCGAAGGCTGTGGGATGACCGACGGCGTCTATCACCGCGTCGGCCCCCCGGCCGTCGGTCACCTCGGCGAGCGCCGTCACGGGGTTCCGCTCGTCGACATGCACCGGGATCGCGCCGGCAGCCTCGGCGAGCGCGAGCCGCGACGGCTCGCGGTCGAGCGCGTACACCGTCGGCGCGCCGAGCGCCCGCAACCCTTCGATCGTGCAGAACCCGACCGGCCCGCAGCCGAGGACGGCCACGACGTCGTTCGGGCCGGCATCGGCGAGCGACGCCCCGTAGAACCCCGTCGACAGCACGTCTCCCACGAAGACCGCGGCCTCGTCCTCGACCCCGTCCGGGATCCGGAGCAGGTTGACGTCGGCGTTCGGGACCCGAAGCTGTTCGGCCTGCGCCCCCGGCAGCGCTCCACCGAAGATCCCGTAGCCGAAGATCGCATCGTCTTCGCACAGGGCGGACTGTCCGTTCCCGCAGAACCAGCAGTGTCCGCACGCCACGTTGAACGCCACGGCCACGCGGTCGCCCACACGGATCCGCGCGATCCCCGTCCCGACCGCCTCGACGATACCGACGGCCTCGTGACCGAGCGGCTCGCCGGGCTCCATCGGTGCCTTCCCGTGGAGCAGGTGGAGGTCGCTCCCGCAGATCGCAGAGGCCGTCACCCGCACGATCGCGTCGCCCGGGCCTTCGATCTCTGGGTCGGGCGAGATCCGTCACGCGGACGCGACCATCTCCATCGAAGACCACTCCGCGCATCAGGACTCATCTGGGAACGTCGTGTCCACCTGGCCGGCGATGTAGGCGAGCTCCTGCGTGCCCTTCACGTAGCGGAGGATCTTCGGCAGATCCCCTCGTACCCGCAGCTTGCCCTGCACCAGTCCCTTGATCGGCTCGAGATCCCCGTGGATCACGTCCTTCCACCGCGAGTACGGAGCTCGGACCACGAACTCGGCGGCCGCTGCCCTCTCCTCGTCGACGATGCCCCCGCCGCGACATCCCCCGTGCCAGAGGTCGAGGAGACCGTGTACGTCCGCGACCAGACCCCTGTCCGGCTCGGCTTCGACCTGGATGATCACGTCCCCTTCCCAGGTGGCCGCGTACTCCCCGTACTCAGCCGAGTTGTCGATCGCATCGATGTAGGCCTGGAACCACGCTTCGGTCGGGAACTCCGGCATGGTCAGACCACCAGCCCCAACACGACGAGCACCCCGACCGCGTTGAAGGAGGCATGGATCGCGATGTTCACGAGGAGGTTCCGGCGCCGCTGGTGGATCCACGCCCAGAAGACACCCGTGACCATCATCGTGAAGACCAGCACGCCGACGCCGAGTGCGGCGCCGGGGATCACGTGGATCAGACCGAACGGGATGGCCGAGGCCGCTGCCCCCGCCCAGAAACCATGGCGGTCGGCGACCGAGTGGTAGAGGAGACCCCGGAAGATCAGCTCCTCCGTGGGCGGCGCCACGATCACGGCGTACACAACGAGTGCCACCGCCTCCCACCCGGTGAGCGTTGACTGGACCTGCGGAGGGACCTCGACGCTCGTGCCCGCCAGGGTCGCGAGGATGAAGGTGGCGAGGGCGGCGAAGGCCGTCACGCCCACCTGTGAGACGAGCCCCAGGCCAACTCCCACCGCGGTCTCCCGGAGGCGCTTCCCTCGCGTGGGCCAGCCGACGGCTCGCCACCACCCCTTGTGCGCGACCTGGAGCCATACGAGGAGCGTTGCGGCGAGCACGAGGTAGGTGAAGGCGGCGGCGGCGGCTCCCGCTCCGTCCATCCGGCCGCTCGCTTGGCCTCCGAGCGCGATGAAGACAGGTATCGATGCGACCGAGCCCAACACGAATCCGCCGAGCGTGAGCGCGATGACCTCCCACCACCGCCAGGTGGCTCTCGCCGCGGCCTCCGCCACGTCCGCCTCGTGCGGCGCGTCTGGTCGCGGGGGCACGTACGGCGTGTCCGGCGGGGGCATGTACGCGCTCATCGGGTCATCATCCCGCGGGCGGACGCGAGAGACACCTCGATGAGGCCGGACAAGGCGAACCCGAACGCGAAGCCGACGGCCGCCGCTCCGGTGTCTTCGGCGAGGTAGGCGACGATCGAACCGAGCACGATCACCAGCACGGCATCGCGCCAGGCATCGTGTCCCTCGAAGCTGCGAGCGATGGCGGTCGGCGGTCGCAGCAGCACGATCAACAGCACCAGCGTGCCCACCACCGGGATCAGCGCGAAGGGGTTCTCGACGATCAGGTCGAGTCCTACGCCCAGACGCTCGAACTGCCGCTCGATGGCGCGGACGACTCCGTCGGTTTCCTCGAGGAACGCCGTGACGTGGGTCGGCCGGACGGGCAGGTAGCGATGCATCAGCGCGATCGTCGCCATGCCGATCGCGGTGATCACGCCGGTGATCGAGGCGACCATCCACCACGGCCGGCGGCGTCTGATCCCGAGCCACAGGCCGGCGGCGGCGAAGAGCGTGATCGCCGCGCCGAAGTTCGAGCCGGTCCACGGCGAGCCGGCCACGAGGGCGCATGTCGCGAGGAGCACCGCGCCGGCGCCCACGCGCAGGTGCTGTGCGACGAACAACGCGGACCCGAGGACGATGCCGATCTCGATGTTCGGCATCCCGAAGAAGCGGCCGCCGTCCAATTGCCCGCCCCCGGCGAGCGGAGTCACGGCCGCCGCCCAGCCGAACGCGGCTTCGACGCCGAGGACCACCAGGATGGCGGCCCCGCAGGCAGCCACGGCGGCGAAGACCCCCCGACGCGCCGCCACCCATCGCGTGAACGCTACGCCGATGACGATCACCGCGAGCAGGAACGGGACCACTGTCGCGACGATGAGGGAGGGCAGATGCCCCACGAGCAGGAGCCCGAGGGCGAGCCAAGGCAATGAGCCGACGAGCGCCTCGACCACCGTGAGGGTACGTGGGGAAAAGCGTTGGCGGAACGCCAGCGCGAGGACCCCCGCGAGGCCGAAGATCGCCATCAGCCCCCACGCGGCGGCGGCCGCAGGGACCGCGAGCCGGCGCTGCTGGAGGTAGCGCTCGTAGAGATCCAGCGGCGCCGGCTCGCCGGTGCGCTCGACCGGCGCGCCGGCGTCGTAGGGCAGGTTCAGCCATTCGGCCACCGTCGCGGCCGGGTCTACGTCAGCGACGACGCCGGCACGGCGAGTGGAATCGGAGGTGAGGGCACGAGGCTCGCCCTCGGCTGCAAGCAGCTCGTCCGGATGGCCCCAGGCGGCGATCACGGTCCCGAGCTCGTCGCCGTCCGCCGCCGACGCCGCGGACGGCGACGCCGACACCACCATGACGAGCGTCGGACGGTCGAGCGCCGGCAGCGCTGCCTCCAAGGTCGGAGCGACCTCGGATCGGCCGGCCTCCTCGAGGTCGATGAAGAGGAACGGCCGTGGGTCCGGCGCGATCCCGACCGAGGTGGGCGCCTGCTGGCGAAGCAGATCGGAGAACGCCTGCCGGACCCCTGTCCTCCCGTTCATCATGGCAGCGCCGCCCTGCGTCGCCAGGGCTCGCACCGGGCGGATCGCCAGCAGCTCGGGGAGGGTCGCCTCGTCCACCACGATCACGATGGCTTCCCGCTTCGACGCCTGGGCGACGGCGGGCGGGGCCAGGCAGACCAGTGTCAGCACCCCCGTGGCGATGCCTCGTCTCACGGGAGGCGGACGAGCTCGGGGTCGCGCCGGACCTCGGCGCCGAGTCCCGTGAGCTTCGCCTCGAAGTCCTCGTATCCCCGATCGACGTGGTCGATGTCGGCGATCTCGCTGACGCCGTCCGCCGTGAGCGCCGCGATCGCCATCGCGGCCCCGGCCCGGATATCCATCGCGCGGACCGGTGCCGCGGACAGCTGCTCCACGCCGCGGATCACCGCGTGATGGCCCTCGGTGCGGATGTCGGCGCCCATCCGCCGCAGCTCGTCCACGTAGGTGAACCGTCCCTCGAAGACGTTCTCCGTAGCGATGCTCGTGCCGTTCGCCGTCGCGAGCATCGCGAGCAGGATCGGCTGGAAGTCGGTTGCCAGGCCGGGGTACGGCAGGGTGACGAAATCGGCGGCGCGCGTGCGCTCCGGCTGCCGCACTCGCAGCCCCTCGTCGGTCATCCGGATCTCCGCGCCGCCTTCCCCGAGCTTGTCGAGGAACAGCTCGAGATGGTCAGGGCGCGCGCCGTCGAGCACCACGTCGCCACGGGTCGCGACGGTTGCCGCGGCCCACGTTCCCGCCTCGATCCGATCGGGGATCGCCGTGTGGTCGGCCGGCCGCAACTCCTCGAGCGCCTGCACGCGGATCGTCGCGGATCCGGCGCCCTGGATCCCCGCTCCCATCGCGGCCAGGAACGCCGCGAGATCCACGATCTCGGGCTCGCGGGCGGCGTTGTCGATCACCGACGCGCCCTCCGCCGCGACGGCGGCCATCATCAGGTTCTCCGTGGCGCCCACACTGGGGTAGTCGAGGGTGATCGACGCGCCGGTCAGACGTTCGGCTCGGGCGACCAGGAACCCGTGTTCGGCGTCGATGCGGGCGCCCATCCGTCGGAGTCCGTCGAGATGGAGGTCGATCGGACGCGAGCCGATGTTGTCGCCCCCCGGCATCGCGACGCGCGCCTCGCCGGTCCGAGCCAACAACGGCCCGAGGACGGCGATCGAGGCCCGCATGCGCCGCACGAGCTCGTAGGGGGCGTCGACCGAGGACAGGTGTGTCGCGTCCACCACGACGCCCCCTTCTTCCCAGGCCACCCCCGCCCCGAGGTGTTCGAGGACCTCTCCCATCGTGTAGCAATCCTGGATGCGAGGGATGTTGCGCAGCACCGAACGTCCCGGCGCGAGCAGCGAGGCCGCCATGAGCTTGAGGGCGGAGTTCTTGGCGCCCGAGATCCCGACGGATCCCGCGAGGCGGGCGCCGCCCGTCACGAAGAGGCGGTCCATGCGGGGCATCGTACCGGCGCGAGCGCCGCGGGCTGCTCGACGCGAGCCGGTCAGTGCGATGCCGTCAATGTGATCCTGGCCTCGGCCCTTGCCATCTCGGTCTTCGCGTGCTCGTCGCCCTCGGTGGCCGCAGACCGCAGCTCCTCGAGACGCCGGTTGACCGCGTCCACGTCGATCTCGGTCTCGAGCTGCGCGTTCGTGGCCAGCACGTCCACCCTGGTGGATTCCTCCTCGGACGACACGTGCAGGAAGCCGCCGTCCACGACGGCTCTCAGCCACGTGCCGTCCTCCTGCTGGATCTGGAGCGGTCCGATCGCGAGCTGCACCAGTAAGGGCGCATGGCCGGTCAGGATCCCGACGTCGCCGTCGACACCGTGCGCGACGACCTCGGTCGCCTGGCCCGCCCAGACCTCGCGCTCGGGCGTGACGACGTGGACCTCGAGGGCCACTAGGCAGCCTCGAGCTTCTTCGCCTGCTCCACGGCTTCCTCGATCCCTCCGACCAGGAAGAACGCCTGCTCGGGGAGGTGGTCGTACTCCCCCTCGCAGAGCGCGCGGAAGGAGGCGATCGTCTCGTCGATCGGCGTGTACTTGCCCGGCAGTCCGGTGAACTGCTCGGCCACGAAGAACGGCTGCGACAGGAACCGCTGGATCTTGCGCGCCCGCGACACGATCACCTTGTCTTCCTCGGAGAGCTCGTCGATGCCGAGGATCGCGATGATGTCCTGCAGGTCCCGGTAGCGCTGGAGGATCTCCTGCACGCGCCGCGCCGTGTCGTAGTGAGCCTGACCGACATACCGCGCGTCGAGGATCCGCGAGGTGGAGTCCAGTGGGTCCACGGCCGGGTAGATGCCGAGTGAGGCGATGTCACGGGACAGGACGGTCGTCGCATCCAGGTGCGCGAACGCCGTGTGCGGGGCAGGGTCGGTGATGTCGTCGGCGGGAACGTAGATCGCCTGGAGCGACGTGATCGCACGGCCGCCGGCCGACGTGATCCGCTCCTGGAGCTCGCCCATCTCGTCCGCGAGGGTGGGCTGGTAGCCCACCGCGCTCGGCATACGGCCGAGCAGCGTGGATACCTCGGAGCCGGCCTGGGTGAACCGGAAGATGTTGTCGATGAAGAGCAGGACGTCCTTCCGCTCGACGTCGCGGAAGTACTCGGCCATCGTGAGGGCCGAGAGCGCCACGCGTAGCCGCACGCCCGGCGGCTCGTCCATCTGCCCGAACACCAGCGCGGTCTTCTCCAAGACGCCGGACTCGGTCATCTCGAGGAACAGGTCGTTCCCCTCGCGGGTGCGCTCACCCACGCCGGCGAACACGGACACGCCCCCGTGCTGCTCGGCCTGGCGCCGGATCATCTCCTGGATGATCACGGTCTTGCCCACACCGGCCCCGCCGAACATCCCGATCTTCCCGCCCTGCACGTACGGCTCGAGCAGGTCGATCACCTTGATGCCGGTCTCCAGCATCTGCTGCTTCGGCTCGAGCTCGAAGAACGGTGGCGGGTCGCGGTGGATCGGCCACCGGTCCGCGGGATGGATCTCCGAGGCGTCGGTGTCAAGCGGCTCCCCGATCACGTTGTAGACGTGACCCAGGACGCCTTCGCCAACCGGCACTCGGATCGGGGAGCCCGTGTTCTTCACCGGAGTCCCTCGCACCAGACCGTCGGTCGGTCGCAGGGCGATCGTCCGGACCGTCGAGTCCCCGATGTGCTGGGCGACCTCGCACGTGATCGTCGTCGTCTGTCCCTCGAGGGTGAGGTCTACCGTCAGGGCCGTATGGATCTCGGGCAGCTCGGCCGGGGGGAACCCGACGTCGATCACCGGGCCGATCACCCGCACCACACGTCCTTCCGGGTGTCCGTTCTTCTCAGCCATCGTCATCCCTCCGCAGTGGCGCCCAACGCTTCGGCCCCGCCGGCGATCTCCATGATCTCGGTCGTGATCTCGTCCTGACGCGCGCGGTTCGCCTGGCGCGTCAGGACCTTGATGAGGTCTTCCGCGTTGTCGGTCGCCGCCTTCATCGCACGGCGCCGAGCCGCGTTCTCGGATGCGGCCGACTCGAGAAGCCCCGCGTACACCTTCGTCACCACGTACTGCGGGAGGAGGTGGTCGAGGATCTGCTCCGGCTCGGGCTCGAACAGGTACTCAGGATGGACGACCCCCAGCCCCTTGCCGGTGACCTCCTCGGGCGCGATCGGGAGGAAACGCTTCGCGGTCGCGCGGAGTGTGAATGCGGAGCGGAAGTCGGTGTAGGCAGCATGGAGCTCGTCGATCTCCTCGTCCGCGAAGTCTCTGATGAGGGTGCGGCCGATCCGTTCGGCCTCCTCGTAGGGCGGAACCTCGCTGAACCCCTGCCAGGTCTTGCGCATCGGCACACGGCGGAACCGGAAGTAGCCGATGCCCTTCTTCCCCACGACGTAGAGCACGGGCTCGAGGTCCCGGCCGCGAACCTCGCGGAACAGCCCCTCGGCGATCTTGAGCACGTTGGCGTTGTAGGCGCCGGCGAGTCCTCGGTCCGAGGTCACCACAAGGATGCCGGCCTTCGACGGGCTCTCTCGGTCTTCGAGGAGGGGATGTTGCACCGAACCTGTCTGGCGGGCGAGGTCCTCCATCGCTTTCGTGAGCTGGATCGCATAGGGGCGGGACGCCTCGACGCGCTGCTGCGCCTTCACTATCCGTGAGGACGCGATGAGCTCCATCGCGCGCGTGATCTTCTTCGTCGACTGGACCGTGCGGATCCGCCGGCGGACGATGCGGAGCTGGGCACCCATCGGCTACGTGCCCGCCCCGTCCGTCTCGTCTTCTTCCGGCAAGGGCACCTGGCCCTCGACGTCGTCCTCCTCGGCCGTGGAGGGACCTCCGGTCGCCCCCTGCCGTGCCTGATCCTCGTCTTCGTCGTCGACGGAGGACATCCGGTCCCACCCGATGTCGGGCTTCACCTCGTCGGGGGGCGTGCCGGTGCCGCGGCCGGCCTCGCTGCCGGCCCCGGCCCCGGCGGGCTGGAAGGTCTGCGCGAACGCCTCGACGGACTCCTTGAGCGTCGCCTCGGTCTCATCCGACATGTCGCCCGACTCCCGGATCGTCCCCAGGACGTCGGTCCGAGACTCCAGGTAGGTGGTGAAGTCCACCACGAACCGCTTCGCGTCTTCGACCGGGAACGGATCGAGGTATCCCCCCGTGGCGGTCCAGATCATGACGACCTCTCGCTCCACGGGAAGCGGCTCGTACTGCGGCTGCTTGAGGACCTCGACGACCCGAGCGCCGCGCGCGAGCTGCTGCTGCGAGGCCTTGTCCAGCTCGGAACCGAACTGGGCGAACGCCTCCAGCGCTCGGAACTGCGCGAGATCCAGTCGCAGACGCCCCGCCACTTTCCTCATCGCCTTGGTCTGGGCGCTTCCGCCGACCCGGGAGACCGAGATCCCGATATTGATCGCCGGCCGGACGCCCGCGAAGAACAGGTCCGGCTCCAGGAAGATCTGGCCGTCGGTGATCGAGATCACGTTGGTCGGGATGTAGGCGGAGATGTCGTTGCCCTTGGTCTCGATGATCGGCAACGCGGTCAGCGACCCTCCGCCGAGCCCGTCGGAAAGCTTGGCGGCGCGCTCCAGCAGGCGCGAGTGCAGATAGAAGACATCGCCGGGGAACGCCTCGCGTCCGGGCGGGCGGCGGAGCAGGAGCGACAGCGTCCGGTAGGCGGTGGCCTGCTTCGACAGGTCGTCGTACACGATCAGCGCGTGCTCCCCGTTGTACATCCAGTGCGCGCCGAGGGCTGCGCCGGAGTACGGAGCGATGTACTGGAACGGGGCCGGATCCGAAGCCGGTGCGTTCACGACCACCGTGTACTCGAGCGCGCCGTTCTCCTTCAGGGTTGCCACGACCTCTGCCACGGTCGAGGACTTCTGCCCGACGGCGACGTAGATGCACTTCACCCGCCTCCTTGGGTCTCCTCCGGCCCAGTGCTCCTTCTGAGCGATGATGGCGTCGATCGCGACCGCCGTCTTCCCAGTCTGGCGGTCGCCGATGATCAGCTCGCGCTGGCCTCGCCCGATCGCCGTCATCGCGTCGATCGCCGTGATCCCCGTGTAGAGCGGCTCCTTCACCGGCTGCCGGTTCACGACGTTCGGGGCCTGCACTTCGAGGATCCGTCGGTCCTCCGCTTGGATCGGGCCCTTGTCGTCCAACGGCTCCCCGAGGGCGTTCACGACCCGCCCGAGGAAGCCGTCGCCCACCGGCACGGAGAGGATCTGCCCCGTCTGCTTCACCGGGTCGCCCTCCTGGATGTGTGACTCATCACCCAGGACGATGCAGCCGATCTCGGAGACATCGAGGTTGAACGCCAGCCCCAGGATCCCCCCCGGGAACTCCAGCAGTTCGTTCGCCATCGTTCGCGGCAGACCGGAGACGCGAGCGATCCCGTCGCCCGCCTCCATCACCCGGCCGAGCTCGCCCCGTTCGACCGAAGGGGTCCAGCTCTCGACGTGCTTCCGGAGTGCCTCGGCGATGTCGTCGGGGTCGAAGTCTTTGAAGTCGATCGCCATACGGTCACACGCTCCCTATGAGGTACTGCCTCGCCTCGGCCAGCCGACTCGCGAGCGAGCCGTCGAAGACCTCGTCGCCCACCCGGGCCACCGCACCACCGATGACGGAGGGATCGACGTCGATCTTGAGCTCCACGGGGTGGCCCGTGGCCCTTTCGAGCGCATCGGCGAGAAGCGACCGCTTCGCATCGCTCAGCGGCACCGCCACCCGCACCTCGGCGAGCGTCCGCTCCGACCGGTGGGCCGCCTCCTTCGCCAGCTCCTCCGAGATGGGCCCGATCCGCCCGGCCTGGCCTGCGTCGATCAGGAACCCGACCAGAGTGGTGGTCACGGGATGCGCGCGCGTCCCCAGCAGCTCCTCGATCACGGCGCGCTTCCGCTCGTCGGGGAGCGCAGGATCGGTGAGCGCCTCGCGGAGCTCGCCGTTGCGTTCGACGGCCTTCGCGAACGCGTAGAGCTCATCCTGGACTCGGTCGAGCGCGCCCTCGGCCTCCGCGACCGACAACAACGCCTGGGCGTATCCGCGGACCGTGTCGTCGGTCGCCACTCAGTCACCACTCCCGCTGTCCTTGGCCGAGCCGTTGCCGTTCGTCGAGGCGCCCGAGGCGACCTCGTCGATGAACTCGTCGATCAGCCGCTGGTGCGTTCGCTCGTCGAGGCTCTCCCCGACGATCCGCCCCGCGATCTCCACGGCGATCGATCCCACCTGCGTACGGAGCTCCTGGAAGACACGATCGCGCTCGGCACGGATCTCCTCCTGCGCCCGGGCCACGATCGCCTGCGACTCCTCCTCGGCCTTCGCCTGGAGATCGCGGCGGAGCTGATCCGCTGTCGCCCGGGCTTCCTCGATGATCCGGTTCGCGTCGTCGCGGGCGCCGGCGAGCTGTTTCCGGTACTCCTCCTGGAGCTGCTCGGCCTCCGTCCGCGTGGCCTCCGCGCGCTCCATCTCGCCCTGGATCTTCTCCCGGCGCTCCTCGAGGACCTGCTTGAACCGGGGGATCACCCACTTCCAGGTGAAGAAGAACAGGACGGCGAACGCGAACAGCCCGACGATGAGCTCCCCCACTGCGGGGTAGAGGTCCTTGGCCTCCGAGACCTCCTCGGCGCCCTCCTCGGCCTGGGCGAGGATCGATGCGATCAACGCGAGCATCGTCCGCCCCTCAGATGATGAACGAGAACGCGATGCCGAACAGCGCGAGCGCCTCGATCAAGCCGATGCCGATGAACATGGTGGTCCGGACCTGGTTCGCGTACTCGGGCTGTCGAGCCATCGCCTCGACCGACTTCCCGATCAGGATCCCCAGCCCGATCCCCGGACCGATCGCCGCGAGCCCGATGATGAGCCCCTTGCCGATCGTCTCCAGCCCCGAGAAATCACTGGCGGCTTGTGCGAGCAACCCCAACATCCATTCCTCCTTGATATTCCCCTTGATATCTGGCTTGGATTCGGCTTGGTCTCTAATGCTCTTCCGCTAGTGCCCCGCCGATGTACGACGCGGTCAGGATGGCGAAGATGAATGCCTGCAGGACCGCCACGAACACTTCGAACGCGACGAGCGCTACGGAGATCGGGAGGGTCACCGTGAGCCCGAGATAGCTCAATCCTCCGTTCAGGAAGAAGAACTCGGTCCCGAGGAACGCGAGCGCGAGCAGGAAGTGCCCCGCGACGAAGTTGGCCGCGAGACGGATCGTCAGCGTGATCGGCCGGATGATGATGTTCGAGACGAACTCGATGACCAAGAGCAGCGTGTAGCGCAGGATCGCGGGCGCGCTCGGGATGATGCAGGTGAACCTGAGGTACCCGAAGAACCCGTGTTTCGCGATGCCGACGGCGTTGTAGGTGACCCAGGCGATCAGCGCGAGGACGAGCGGGAACGCCACGCGGCTGCTCGCCGAGAAGTTCACCCACGGCATGATCTCGAACATGTTCATGAAGAAGATGAAGAAGAAGAACGTCACCAGCAGGGCCAGGAATCGATCGGCGGCGGGCCCGAGCATCGGCAGCGCGATCTGCTCACGCACGAACTCGAGCCCCAACTCCATCATCGACTGGAGCTTGCCGGGCACCGTTCGCGGCTTCCGGAACGCGAACAGGAACAGGAGGACGTAGACCAGCACGGACGCCACGACCAACGCGATGATGAAGTTGAAGCAGAACTCGATGCCGAACAGGTCGACGCTGAAGTAGCAGTCGAAGACGAAGTCCTTCGTCGAGGGCGGATGGAACTCCTCCGCCAGGATCGCCGCGATCACGTGGTCCGCTCCGGGAAGTACCAGAAATCACCCTGCATCCGTCCCGCGAGCAGCCGCATCTCCACCACGAGGAGCACGATCGTGGCCGGGGCGAAGGCGGCGACGAACGCCAGCGGGGAGAACCAGGTGAGCCGATCCAGGAGCACCAGGGCGATCGTGAACGCGGCGAGGCGCACGACGTAGCCCCCCAATCCGACGGCCATCAGGACCATCGGGGAGACCCGTGCAGCCCACGCCATCGAGCCGGCGTGGGCGACGAAGTTCAACGCGACGACGGCGATCGCGATCGCCGCCGACCAGGCAGCCCCGGCCCCGCCGAGCGCGGCGCCGGCCCCTGCCGCGATCGCGAGGGCGGGCACGGCGAACGGCAGGAGCCGGCGCACCAGCTCGCGCTCCGGCTCCACCGTGGTCGTCACTCGCCTCCCCTGCCGTACCGCAGATACACGATGTAGATCGCGCTCGCCGCTCCGAGGACGATTCCGAGCGCCGTGAACCCGGATCCCGTGTCGAGGAGCCGGTCGAGCAGATAGCCCAGCCCTCCGACCGTGGCCATCCCCCCCACGAGCGTCGAGGTGATCGCCCAGCCGGTTCCCATGCCGGACCACGCCTCGCTCTTGCGGGATCCGCTCATCGGAGGCGCACACTCTAAACGGCCCCTTCACATGCCGTCAAACCGCCGGACCTCATGTTTCCGCTGGTCAGAGGCCGTTTAGACGATCATCGTAGGTCCGCTTGTGAAGGATTTCACATGCGTTGGAAGAGACTGGCGGTCAATGCCGAGGCTGGTCCACCGACGCTGCATCGGCGGCGCGTGAGGTCGTGGGCTTCGGCTTGTCGTGGGCGGCGTGCTTCCCTGCGCGGGGAGCTGCGTGTCTGCCGTCGAGGTCCCCGTTCCGCCGGTGCTCGAGGAGTCGTGGCAGGGCCGTCATGAGGAACAGCACCAACGCGCATCCGACGATGGCGCCGACGACCAACCCTCCGTCGATCGTCCCGATCGCGAGGGCGGAACCGCATACGAGCGCGGACCACAGGTACATCAGGAGCACGGTCTGACGATGTCCGTGCCCGATATCCATGAGCCGGTGGAAGATGTGCTCCTTGTCCGCGTGATCGATCCCGAGGCCTTTGCGGGTGCGCCGCACGATCGCGAGGAGCACGTCGAGGAGCGGGATCCCCAGCACGAGCATCGGCACCAGGATGGGCAGGGCGATCACCGCCACCTCCCCTTGACTCGGCGGGACGGGGTTCCTGCCGACCCCGGAGATCGTCGCGATCGCCACGAGCATGCCGAGGAGCATCGATCCCGTGTCGCCCATGAAGATCCTCGCCGGATGGAAGTTCCAGGGGAGGAACCCCACGCAGATGCCGACGGTGATCAGAGAGAGGAGCGCCGCGGCCGAGCCCGACTCGGAGATGTCGCCGCCCCGGACCAGGTAGATGAAGAACGTGGTGGCCGCGATCCCGACCATCCCCGCCGCCAGCCCGTCCAACCCGTCCACGAGGTTGATCGCGTTCGCGGCCGCCACGACCCACAAGATCGTGAGCGGCACCGCCTCGTCCGTCCCGAGAACGGCGAGACCCTGGCCAGGAAGAACGAAGAATGCGAGCTGCACGCCGAGCAGGACGAGGATGCCGGCGATGAAGATCTGGGCCGTCAGTTTCGCGAGCGCCGACGTACCGCGCCGGTCGTCGATCACACCGAGACCGGCCATCAATGTGCACGTGACGATCGCCGCGACGGGCTCGGCCGCACTGTCCTTCAGCGGGGCGAAGAAAGGAAGCAACCAGGCCGCCCCCATGGCCACGATGAAACCGGCCCACATCGCCAGACCACCCATCGTGGGGGTCGGGACCACGTGGAGCTTCCGCTCGGAAGGATGATCGATCGCGCCGAACTTGACGGCGAATCTCCTGACGAGGGGCGTCAAGCCGAAGGTCGTTCCCGCTGCGACGAAGAAGACGACCAGGTAGGCGACCACGGTGGCGACAGTCTGCGGGGGCGGTTGCCGTCCGGCAACCGCCCCCGCTTCCTCTACGCGTAGAGAGGGAACCGCTCCATCAGGTCTCGGACGCGCTGGCCGGACTTCTCCTTGGTAGCCGCGTCCTCCGGGTTCTTCAAGACCTCCCCGATGATCGACGCGATCTCACCCATCTCGCCTTCATCCATCCCGAGTGTGGCCGGGCCCGGTGTGCCGACACGGATGCCGGAGGGTGCCGACGGCGGGTTGGGATCGTACGGGATCTGGTTCTTGTTGATCGCGATCCCCACTTCGTCGCACACGGCCTCGGCTGCCTTGCCGTCGACACCGACCGGGCGGACGTCCGCGAGGATCAGGTGCGAGTCCGTCCCGCCGGAGATCACCCGGAGACCCTCGTCGGCGAGGCCGGTCGCGAGAACCCTCGCGTCACGGACCACGCGGTGTGCGTACTCGCGGAACGCCGGCGTCATGGCCTCCTTGAGCGCGACCGCCTTCGCCGCGATCACGTGCTCGAGCGGACCGCCCTGCATCATCGGGAACACGGCTTTGTCGATCGCCTTGGCGTGCTCCTCCTTGCAGACGATCATCGCGCCGCGCGGTCCGCGCAACGCCTTGTGCGTGGTGAACGTCACCACGTCGGCGTGGGGGACGGGCGACGGATACGCGCCGCCGGCCACGAGCCCGATGAAATGGGAGGCGTCCACCCACAGCAACGCCCCCACCTCGTCGGCGATCTCCCTGAAGGCCGCGAAGTCGATCGAACGGGGATACGCCGTGTACCCGGACAGGATGATCTTCGGCCGGTGCTCCCTAGCGAGGTCGCGAACCCTGTCCATGTCGAGTTGCTCGGTCTCACGGTCCACCTGGTAGCCGATGAAGTGGAACCACATCCCGGACACGTTCACCGGCGAGCCGTGCGTGAGGTGCCCGCCGTGCGCGAGCTCCATCCCGAGGACCTTGTCGTCCGGGTTGTTCGGCTCGAGGAAGGCACCGAAGACGGCCAGGTTCGCCTGCGCGCCGGCGTGCGGCTGAACGTTCGCGTGCTCGGCGCCGAACAACTCCTTCGCACGATCGATCGCGAGCTGCTCCGTCACGTCGACGAACTCGCACCCTCCGTAGTAGCGACGGCCCGGGTATCCCTCGGCGTACTTGTCCGTCATCGTGGAGCCGAGCGCGGCCAGGACGGCGGGGCTCGCGTAGTTCTCGGAGGCGATCAAGCGGAGATTCGTACGCTCACGTTGCAGCTCGTTGGCGATCGCGTCGGCCACCTCGGGGTCGGTAGCCTTCAGCGCCTCCCAGTCGGCCGCGTACTCCCTCATCGCTACAGCTCCCCTCGCTCGATCTGCGAGATCTCGTCGAGCCTCCGCACGTGACGTCCTCCTTCGAAAGAGGTGACCAACCAGACGCGCACGATCTCCCGAGCGTACGCGGGCGCGACCACGCGTGCCCCCATCGCGAGGACGTTGGCGTCGTTGTGCTCGCGGGACAGGCGCGCCAAGAACGGGTCGTGGCAGAGCGCGGCTCGGACACCATCCACCTTGTTCGCGGCGATCTGCTCTCCCTGACCCGAGCCGCCGAGCACGATCCCGCGGTCGGCCGCGCCGGTCGCGACGGCTCGGGCCGCGGCGGCACAGAACGGGGGGTAGTCGACCGGCTCGGTGGAATCCGTGCCGTGGTCGAGTACTTCGTGACCCTCATCGGCGACGAAAACCTTCAGATCCTCCTTGAGAGGGAACCCGGCATGATCCGCGCCGAACGCGATGCGCATCAGCCGGGATCCCGGCTGAGCGCCGCAGCGAGCCGATCGGAGAGGTCGAAGAGCTCGTCGGCCACCTGTCGGTATCCGTCGATCGTGTCACCGAGCGGGTCACGAACGTCCTCGTCCGGCGGCGAGGAACCGTTCCGGGCGGCCGCGGCGGCGGCGACACGAGCCTCGAGTGAGCCTTCGGAGGGCGAGGACTCCAGCAACCGGACCAGCTCCTTGATCGTGAACGTCTTGCTTTCGAGGTCCGGCATCGCGCCGACGATGGCCTTGCGGTGTTCGGCGGCCATACACACGATCAGGTCGGCGTCCTCGAGCATCTCGCCGCGCAGCTTGCGGGCGAGATGCGCTCGGATGTCGGCGCCGCGTTCCTCCGCGGAGCGGATCGCCTCGTCCATAGCCCTGGACCCGTCCCAGCCGGCCGTGCCTGCCGAGGCCACGACCGGCGCGGCCTCGCCGAGCTGTCCGACGAACGCCGCCCGCAGGAACCCCTCCGCCATCGGCGAGCGGCAGATGTTCCCCGTGCACACAACCAGGATCTCGCTCATGAGGAAGGAGACGAGTCTAGCAACGAGAGCTCATCGGGTAGGAGCCGGATGAGCCAGTCGCGAGGAAGCGAGCCCTCGCGGATGATCGTCGCGGCCCCATGCGCGAGGTCGAGGACGGTCGACGCGACTCCGATCAGGGGATCCTCCTGACAGAGGTAGACCGCAACGTGTTCGCCGAAGACCGCCTGGAGTTCGGCGCACGTCCCGGCGGGCGGGCGGCCGGAGAGGTTCGCGCTGGTGACGGCGAGCGGACCGGTTTCCGCGAGGAGGGCGAGCGCCATCGGGTGGTGCGGAGCGCGGACGCCAACGGTCGCAGGGTCGCCTCCCAGGTCCCACTGGGAGGCGTCCGCGCCCCGCGGCAGGACGAGGGTGAGAGGTCCCGGCCAGAGCGCCGCGGCGAGCCGCTCGGCCCGCTCGTCGAACACCGCCATCTGGCGAGCCACCGACACCGTCGCGACCAACACCGGCAGCTCGAGAGCGCGCGGTCGCCGCTTCGCTTCGAACAGCCGCGCGGTCGCCGCGGGATCGTCCGGGCGCGTGCCGATCCCGTAGACGGTGTCGGTCGGGAAGACGATCAGCTCCCCGCCTCGGGCGGCGGCCGCCGCGTCGCGCATCGGGCCCTCAAGCGCCGTCACGGGATCGGTGGTCGCCGCCCCTCCACGACGCGGTCCCGCCCGGTGAGGTCTCGCCGCACGGAGAGATCCTCGAAGCCCTCCCGTTCGGCGGCCTTCGATACCGACGCCGCCATGCTCTCCTCGATCTCCACGCCGATGAGCCCCCCGGGTCGGAGCCACACGAGCGCCTGTGTGAACAACCGCTCGTAGAGATCGATCCCGCCGAACACCGCGAGCTCGGGTTCGGCCACTACGTCCGGCGGCAGCGACGCGCGCGCCTCCGGGGCCACGTAGGGGGGGTTGCATGCAACCGCGTCCACCCCACCAAGAAGATCGCGTGGGAGAGGCTCGAGCAGGTCCCCCTGGAGGACGGTCATCGACAGGCGGAGCGTGTCCGCGTTCTCGCGAGCCAGAGCGGCGGCCTCGGGCGACAGGTCGATGGCGTAGACCGTCGCGTCCGGCCGCTCATCCTTGATCGCGAGCGCCACGGCGCCGCTGCCGGTGCACACGTCGACCACCACCGGCGCCTCCATCGCCGCGAGGCCGTCGAGCACCCCCTGCACGAGGATCTCGGTCTCCGGCCGAGGAACGAACACGCCCGGACGGACGAGGAGGTTGAGCCGCCGGAACCCCTGCTCTCCCGTCACGTGCTGGAGCGGCTCGCCCGTGCACCGCCGGCAGAGCGCCCGCCCGTAGAGCTTCGCTTCCTGCGACGAGAGGCCTTCCCGAGCGTAGATCCCCGTGCGATCCGTCCCGAGGACGTGCGACAGGAGCCGCTCGGCGGTGGGAACCGGACTCTCGACGCCATGCCGGTCCAGGTACTCGGCCGCGCGCCGGATGACTTGCGCGGGCCGCACGTCAGCCTTTCGCCCCCGGCTGCGCCGGCCGCACTTCCTTGGCCTTCGCGCCCGTCTGTTCAGTCGGCACCTTCTCGACCTCGGCGAGTTGCGCCGATCGCTCCGCGGCGTTCAACCGTTCCGTGAAGCCGTCGAGCTCCTCGCCGCCCGCGAGCACGTCCGGGAGCTGGTGGGAGGTGTGCTTGATCCGATGGTCCGTGACCCGTCCGTCGGGGAAGTTGTACGTCCGGATCTTCTCGGAGCGTTCGCCCGTGCCGACCATCGACCGGCGCGCGGCGGCCTCCTTCTCCTGTTGCTCGTCGAGCGCCTTCTGGTAAAGCCGGGCGCGCAGGTACCGCATCGCCTTCTCCCGGTTCTGCAGCTGGGAACGCTCCTCTTGGACCTCGACCTTGATGCCGGTGGGCTTGTGCATGATCCGTACCGCCGAGTCGGTCGTGTTCACCGACTGCCCGCCGGGACCGCTCGATCGATAGACGTCGATGTCGAGGTCTTCCGGCCGGATCTCCACCTCCACCTCCTCGGCCTCGGGCATGACAGCGACCGTCGCGGTCGAGGTGTGGATCCGGCCCTGCGACTCGGTCACCGGCACGCGCTGCACCCGATGCACACCCGACTCGTGCTTCAACTTGCCGTACGCATCGCGTCCGCGGATCCCGAGCACGACCTCCTTGTAGCCGCCCATCTCCGCCGGCGCCGACGCCAGCACCTCCGACTTCCACTTCCGGCGGTCGGCCAGGCGTTGGTACATCTCGAAGAGGTCCCCCGCCCACAGGGCGGCCTCCTGACCGCCCGCCCCCGCCCGGATCTCGAGGATGACATCCTTCCCCTCGTTCGGGTCCTTGGGCACGAGCAGCCTCTCGAGCCGTCCGCGGAGGGCCTCCGCCCGCTGCGAAGCCGTACGGGCCTCTTCTTCGAAGGCCTCCGCCATCTCGGGGTCCGGCTCCGCCGCGGCGAGCTCACGCGCCTCGGCCTCGTCGGTCACCGCCCGACGGTAGTCACGGTAGGGCTTGACGATCTGCTCGAGCTCGGCGAAGAGCTGGCCGAGCGTGCGCATGCGGTCGTGGTCGGTCGCGGCCTCGAGCGTGGACATCTCCGCTTGGATCTGCTCGAAGCGAGCCTCGATCTCGTTCAGGCGATCCTCGACGTCCATGACGCCGCTGATTCTCCCAGGCGATGTCCGAGCGGCTGTGGCGCTACTCCTCGCGTTCGTCGAAGTCCAGGTCGATCCCTGCGAGATCGGGGATCTGGAGCGACTCTTCCTTGTTCACCCAGAGATCCTCGTACCGAGGGTCGACGGCCGCTTCGCCGTCGGCCTCGGCGTCCTCGTCGCCCATGTCCGCGAGGAGGTCTTCCTCCGCCGCATCGGCTCGCGCGGCGTCCTCGATCGGGACGGTGAGATCCTCCGCGACCCTGATCAACTTGCTCCGCATCTCCTCCAGCTGGGTGACGAGGCCCCGCCGCCGCTCGGCGAGACCGGAGAGCAGACGTTCCGATTCCGTCTTCGCGCGTGCAAGGAGTTCCGTGCCCGCTTGCCGAGCTTCCTCGGCATGCGCCTGCGCATCGACCCTGATCCGATCGGCCTCGCTCGTCGCTTCGTCGACCGCCTGCGTGGCTTCGGATCTGGCGTTCTCCAGGATCCTCTCGGCCTCCTGATCCGCCATCTCGATCAGCGCGGCGAATCGCTTGGACAAGGCCTCGTACGGGTCCTCCGCCTCCTGCACTGAGTGCGAAGTGATGATCGGTCCGGCGGTCTGCTCGTCCCTGGCAGCAGCCGAGCCCACCTCGAGGCGCAGCTGACTCAGCTCGCGCTCCAGCGTCCCGACCTGGTTGGCGATCGAGGTGAGGTAGGTGCGCACCTGCTGTGGGTCGTAGCCGCGACGAACCGTCGCGAACTCTCGTCTCCGGATCTGCTCCGCGCTCGGTAGCAGCGGCATGTCCAGGTCGCTGGTCGGCATGGGGAAACCTCCCGAGTCGTGGGGACCGCATCATCTTCGCGCAAGAAACGGCCGATGCAACGACCTCCGGCGAAACGTCTGTGGCCGGTTACCGCTCGGGAGCGGTCGCTTCCGCCTCCCGGCGGAGCAGCTCGCGGAACGACGTGATGGCGATCTCGATCTGGGAGTGGTCGGGCTGCTGCGTGGTGATCCTCTGCAGCCAGATCCCGGGTTTCATCAGGCTTCGCATCAGGAGCGACTCGGGATGCTTGGCGCCGAACCGCAACGCCTCGTAGGACAAGGCGGCGATGATCGGGATCGCGATCACCCGGGAAACGATCCGCCACACGAGGGCCGGCGTGCCGAAGAGCGTGAACACGAAGATCGTGATGATCATGACGATGATCAAGAAGTTCGTGCCGCAACGGACGTGCTCCTTCGGGTACCGATCGATCAGCTCGGGCTCCAGCTCCTCGCCGTGCTCGAAGGCGGCGATCGTCTTGTGTTCGGCGCCGTGATACTCGAACACGCGGTGGATGTCTTTGGTCCTTCCGATCAACCACAGGTAGGCGACGAAGAGCGCAACGCGGAACACACCCTCGCCCATCAGCGTGAGGATCCCGGCGCTGCCCGTGCGGTTCTCGAACCACGCGAAGAGCGTGGTCGGGCCGATGATGAAGATCCCGATGAACAGCGCCAGAGCCAGGACGATCGACAGGACGACCTGCCGAGGGGTGAGCCGCTCCTCCTCCTCCAACGACTGGTTGGCCGAGATCATCAACGCCCGCATGCCGATCGCGAGCGACTGACCGAGCACGATGATGCCGCGGAAGAACGGCTTCCCGAGGAGCGGGTAGCGCAGGACGACCGAGTCGATCTCGTGGGACTCGACGTGGATCGTGGTGTCCGGCCGGCGGACGGCGATCGCCCAGAAACCTGCGCCCCGCATCATCACGCCCTCGACGACGGCCTGGCCCCCGTAGAGATGTGTGCGCGGCGACGCTGCTTTGGGGGCGACTGCCTCCGCCACGGTTCGGCTAGCCCTGCTGCGCCTGCTGAGCCGCCTGCGTCTTCGCGTACCTGCGCTGGAACCGCTCGACCCGGCCGCCCGCGTCCACGAACTTCTGCTTGCCGGTGTAGAAGGGGTGGCAGTTCGAGCAGAGCTCCGCGCGGATCTCGCTCACCGTGGAACGGGTCTGGAACGTGTTGCCGCACGAGCAATGGACGCTCGCGATCTGATATTCGGGGTGGATGCCCTGTTTCATCTCGTCTCCTCTTCGCCCATCCAGGGTAGCCGAGGCCGTCACCTTCTCTGGTCGGCGGGCCTGCTAGCTCCCCGACGGAGCCTTCGCGATCTCCTTCAGGAACTGCTCGTTCGACTTGGTCGCCCTGACCTTGTCGACCAGCAGCTCGAGCGCCGCGCCCACGTCGAGCGCGTGGAGCACCCGTCGCAGCTTGATCACCAACGCCAGCTCCTCGGCCGGCATCAGCAGCTCTTCCTTGCGGGTTCCCGAGGCGTCGACGTTGATCGCGGGGAACAACCGCTTCTCCGACAATGAACGATCGAGCCGCAGCTCCATGTTCCCGGTTCCCTTGAACTCCTCGAAGATGCCGTCGTCCATCCGGGAGCCGGTCTCGACCAGCGCGCTCGCGATGATCGTGAGGGATCCGCCCTCTTCGATGTTCCGCGCCGCGCCGAAGAACCGTCTCGGCGGGTAGAGGGCACCCGAATCGATGCCACCCGACAGGATCTTGCCCGAGGACGGCGCCGCCAGGTTGTAGGCACGGGCCAGACGGGTGATCGAGTCGAGGATCACCGCCACGTCCCTGCCGGACTCTGCGAGGCGCCGGGCGCGCTCGAGGACGAGCTCCGTCACCTGGATGTGCTGGTCGGTCGGCTTGTCGAACGTGGAGTAGACGACCTCGGCGGCCTCGACGGTGCGCTGCCAGTCCGTGACCTCCTCCGGCCGCTCGTCCACGAGCAGCACGATCACGTGCGTGTCCGGGCTCGAGTTGATGATCCCGTTCGCGATCTGCTTGAGGACCGTGGTCTTCCCCGCCTTCGGCGGCGACACGACCATCCCGCGCTGACCCTTGCCGATCGGCGCGATCATGTCGATGATCCGCTCGGTCACGGCCGTCGGGCCGGATTCCAGCCGGAATCGCTCGTCGGGGAACAACGGTGTGAGCTTGTCGAAGTTCCTCCGCTCCTTGACGTCATCGACACCGACGTCGTTGATCTTCTCGACCTCGAGGAGCGCCCAGTACTTCTCGCTGTCCTTCGGCTGGCGCACCTTCCCCGTGACGACGTCGCCCTTTCGGAGATGGTGCTTGCGCACCTGTGACATGGAAACGTAGATGTCGTCCGGACCGGGCAGGTAGCCGGAGGTGCGCATGAAGCCGTAGCCGTCCGGGAGCAGGTCGAGGATGCCGGCTGCGGACGGAGCGGTCTTGAGCGCCTCGACGCGCTCCTGCTCCTCGCGCTCCCGGCGCTCTTCTCGCTGCTGCCGACGCTCTTCTCGAGTAGGCCGGCGCCGCCGGTTGCGTGGGTCGTTCCGGTCACCGCCGCCTCGATCGCCACGGTCCTGGGGGCGGTCGCCGCGGTCCTGCGGACGGGAGTCGCCGGGACCGCCCTGGCGGTCGTCCGGGCGACGGTCCGTGTCGACCGCGCCGTCCGGGCGACGGTCGTCCGAAGTCCGGTCGTCTGAGTGCCGGTCCTCAGCGGGCCGACGTTCTTCGGACGGCGCGTCGGTTCCCGCGTCGGTCCCAGCCTCTTCCATCGCGCTCTCGGGCACGGGCGCGTCCGTCGTGACGCCACCCGTCGCGTCGGTCGCCTCACGGGACGAGGAGGCCGTTGCTTCCCCGTTGCCGGGTCGTTCGCCGTTCGACGAGGCCTCCACGATCGCGTCGATCAGCCCCGCCTTGCGCAGACGCTGGGTACCCTCGATACCCATCGTCTGCGCGATCTGCTGCAGCTCCGGGAGGAGCTTCCCCTCCAACGTGCCGCGGTCCATGGTGTCCATCTGTGCCCTGCCTCTCTTTCTCGCTAGGGCTGTTCGTTCCTTCTCTGATAGCTCTCAGGCCTGGAGCTTTCGCCAGTCGGCGAGGAATCGCTCCAGTCCTGAGTCGGTCAATGGATGCTTCACGAGCTTCGTGAAGACGTCGTACGGCATCGTGGCGATGTCTGCGCCCGCGAGCGCGGCCTCCACCACGTGCATCGGATGACGGAGTGAGGCCGCGAGCACGTTCGACGCGTAGCCCTGCACCGCGTAGATCTCGCAGATATCGTGCAGGACCTTCATCCCGTCCGCGCCGACGTCGTCCAGTCTGCCCAGGAACGGCGAGACGCAATACGCCCCGATCTCGGCGGCCAGGATCGCCTGCGCCGGTGAGAAGACGAGCGTCACGTTCACGCGGATCCCCGCGCCCGCGAGGCGCTTCCCCGCTTCCAGGCCCGCTGGCGTCATCGGCACCTTCACGACGGCGTTCGGGGCCATCCCGGCGAGCCGTTCCCCTTCCTCGTACATCGGGCCCGCTTCCGGCTCGGTGGTCTCGAGCGAGATGTCGCCCTCGACCTCCGCGAGGATCTCCTTCCACACGGTTTCGGGATCCTCGCCCTCCTTCGCCACCAGCGACGGGTTCGTCGTGACGCCGGAGAGCACGCCCCACCGGTTGATCTCGCGGATCTCCTCGATGCTGGCGGTGTCCAAGAACAGTCTCACGCCGTCCTCCCCTGTCGTCCGAGCTGCTCGGCATGCTGCGCCGCCCGCGCCGTCGTGCGTTCCATCACGAGATCCAGCACGGCGGAGATCGCCTGATCGAAGCTGTGGTTCGGAACGATGGGCACGCCGTGCGAGAGCGCCTGGCTCTTGATGTAGCGCTGGAGCTTCCTGATGTTCTCGAAGTTCTGCGCGTAGCGCGCGGCCGGGCGGACGCCCGTCTCGCGCACGGCGAAGTGGTTCAGATGCCGGCTCTCGTCATCGACCTCGAGGATCAAAGGCACGGCAACGATCCGATCTCCGTAGGTGTCGACGTCGAAGAACCCGGGGACCACGTGCACGCCCTCGATCACGATGCTGGTGCCCTCGGTGAGCGAGCGTTTGATCATCGCCTCGATGCCGACCGACACCGCCTGGGTCTGCTCCCGGAAACCGGCGACGAGCGCGTCGGACCGGCGGGTCGGCTCCCGGACGGCTCGATCGGTCTGGAAGGACGACACGTGCAGAGCGGGCATGAGCTCTGCCGACAGCATCGCGCGCATGATCTCGCGGATCGACCCGTCGGTCGCGACCACCCGCACGATGCCGAGCCGATGGGCGAGGTGCGTCGCGATCGTGGACTTGCCCACACCGACGGCACCTCCGATCAAGATCACGAGCGGCACGTCCAGCCGCTGGACGTCCTGCCATCGCGCGAAGTTGGTCGCGTACCGGTCGCCGGCGAGTTCCCGGATGATGTCCAGGGCCAGGTCAGAGAGCTCGATGCTGTTGATCGAGGAGCGGCCCTCGTCCAGGAGTCGGGCCTCGATCGTCTCCGCGACCTCGTAGGCGCGATAGGCGGACAGCCCCGTGACCATGACCTGAGAGGCCATCAGACCCTTGGAGTAGGGCAGGCCGGGATCCTGGTCGGAGATCGTGATGTGTGGGTTCTTGTCTCTGGTCATCGTCGCTTTTCCGCCCGTGCGAGCGCGATGTCGATCGCGTTGCCGAGCGCGGTGTCGAGGTCCACGGATCCCTCCATGGCCTCTGCGCGGTTATCCACGAACACGACCTCCGCCCCTCGGTCGAGGGCCCCGGTGACCGCCGTGTCGACAGCCGCCGCCTTCAGCTCCGTGAGGAGGACGTCGTATCCTTGGACTGCATCGAGGTCTTCAACCAGACCGGCGCGATCCGCCAGTCGAGCGCTCCAGCCCACGACCGTGCACCCGTGGTCGCCTTCGAGCCGTCGGATCAGCCCCTCGACGACCGCAAGGGGAGCAGTCGTGGCGAAGAACGCTTCCTTGCCCCGGATGTCTCCCAACGGTACCGGAACGAAGTCCGTCACGATGAACGCCGCATCGTCCAGGTAGCGCCGAACAGGAGAACGGAGCGCGGAAAGGTTTTCGGACCCGGATGGGTCGCCTGCCATGGTAACAACCACTAGGTCCGACCGCAACAGCCGGTAGGGGCCCAGGTAGCCCCTCAAGTACTCAGCGGGGGTCGCGGCTGGCACCACGAGGATCCCCCCGTCCCAGGGGAGCGGCGGGATCGCGGCGCCGCTCCCCTCGAGGATCACGAGCCCGGGGCCCAGGGAGGCCGCCAGCTCGGCGGCCTCCCGGACGTTGGAAAGGTATGGCGCGCCGGCCAGCCCGCCGCCGGCGCGCCGGGCCCCGACGGTGGTGACGCCCGTCGTGATCGCGTCCTCCAGGTAGTCCGAGGCGGCGTGCTGGCCGTCGGCCACCAGCCGGACGAGATGTTCGAGATCGATCGAACCGGCCATGGCGACCGTGGGCTCCGTCGGTCCGCCGCGGCCCATCGCCACGACCACCGGCTCGAGACCGCGGCGGACCGCCAGGCGAGCCACCGCGCCCGCGATCGCCGTCTTCCCGGCCCGCTTCCCGGTCCCGATGACCGCGAGCGTCGGCGCCGCGAGCGGCGGACCCTTCTCGGGTGGATCCAACCGGAAGTCGGGGCCGACGTACGGGACCTTCGCCGCCAGAGCGACCGCCACCAGCTCCATCCGCTCCCGATACCCCAGGACCGGCTCGTCGGAGAGGTCCAAGACGAGCTCGGGGGAGTGCTCGGCGATCGCGGCCCGCAGGGCGCGCATCGGCTCGTCGACGACGGTCAGGACCGGTACGCCGAGGTCGGGAGGATCGTCGCCGACGGCGAGCTTCTCGGTCCCGCCCACGAGGATCGCGGCCACGACCTCGTGGCCGCGATCCTTCGCCGCGTCCAACGCGGCACGCGTGACCGGTGGGTAGTGCTCACCGTCCACGAGGGCGAGCGTTCGCATGGATGTCTCCTGGATAGCGTGAGATCTGCCGACGATCAGTCGGCAGGCACCTGGCCCGAAACCTGTTCGGGAACCTGGCCAGAGATCTTGGCGGACTCCTGGATGAAGCCTTCGTCTTCGCGCTGCATCTGGGTCCCGGTGGCGATCGCGACCTTGGCCATCTGCTGTCGTTCGCCGAACGGGAACTTGCGGAAGATCGTGACCTCCCCGCCGTCGATCTCGAGCACGTTGTAGCAGGGTTTGGTGTGCCCGCGCACACGGAGCGACGAGCAGGTGCCGGCACTCGCCAGATACATGTCCTCGAGCCGCCAGACGTAGGGAACATGTTTGTGTCCGGCGAGGACCACGTGCACGCCGGCGTGGACGAGCACCTCCAGGAGGTCCCCCGCGTCCATCACGGTGCTTCGTTCGCGGCCGGTGCCGGGGATCGGGATCAGGTGATGGTGCAGGACGAACACCTTGAAGTCGGCGGGTTCGGCGAACTGCTCACGGATCCACGTGTAGTGGCTCCGTCCGACCATCCCCTCGTTCAGGTCGGGCTCGCTCGAGTCGACGCCCACGATCCGGATCCCCTCCACCTCCACGGACCAGTTGCGAGCACCGATCAGTTCTTCGAAATGCAGGTAGCCGACGTTGCGCGAGTCGTGGTTGCCGGGGATCGTATGGAGAGGCGCCTGGATCCGCTCCGCGTACGAGAGCCACGCCTGGTACTCCTGCCGGAAGCCGTCGGTCGTCAGGTCCCCACTGCAGATCACTGCGTCGGGGCCGAGCTCGTTGATCTCCTCGATCACCCTATGGAGCATGTTCGGCACGAAGTGGGGTGACCCGACGTGCGGATCGGAGATGTGGACGATGGTGACCACGTCGGCAGTGTAGGGGGCGACGACACCCGTTGACGGCCGGGGATCCGCCGTCGCATGGGACGATATCGGTCCGTGACCGTCCTCGACGTGGCCCTCCTCCTGTTGCTCGCGCTGTCGGCCTACGGCGGCTACCGACGCGGAGCGGTACTCCAGGTCGCGGGACTCGTGGGACTCGCGATCGGTTTCATCGTGGGGGTGTGGCTCGCGCCCCACGCGGCGGACCTCGTCCGCACCGACCTGGCGAAGGCGGGTGCGGCACTCGGGACGGTCCTGCTTCTCGGGGCGCTCGGTGACGCCGTGGGATCCGTCCTCGGGCTCAAGCTCCGGAAACGCGCGCTCGGGACGCGATTCAAGACCGCGGACGCCGTGGGAGGGTCCGCGCTCTCCGTCAGCGCGCTCGTCCTCGCGATCTGGTTCCTCGGGATCAACCTGGCAGCCGGCCCGTTCCCCGCCGTCGCACGCTCGCTCCAGAGCTCGGCGGTCGTCCGGGCCGTCGACGCCGCGCTCCCTGCCCCGCCGGTGCTCTCCGCGCAGCTCGGGAACGTGCTCGATCTCATCGGGTTCCCGGACGTCTTCTCGGGCCTGCCGCCGCTGCCGGCGGATCCGGTGCCGCAGCCCGGTCGGGGACTCGCCTCGCGGGCGGCGCAAGCAGGACGCCCCTCGGTCGTGCTGATCGCCGGACCGGCCTGCGATCGGATCCTCCAGGGCACCGGGTTCGTCGTCGCGGACGATCTCGTCCTCACCAATGCGCACGTGGTCGCGGGCGGACTTCCGAGGGTTGAGTGGGAGGATCGAACCTTCGAGGCCACGCCCGTGCTCTTCGACCCGGAGATCGACGCCGCCGTGCTCCGCGTGGATGGGCTGGACGCGCCTGCGCTGAGGTTGCTGCCGACCGAGGTGAACCGGGGTGCGGGGGGCGCCGTTCTGGGTTATCCGGCGGGGCGGTACGTGGAGATGCCGGCCGGCGTTCGGCGTCTGCTGGAAGCGGTCGGCCGGGACATCTACTCACGGGAGGAGGTGCTCCGGCGCGTCTACGAGCTGCAGGCGAAGGTCCGGCACGGCAACAGCGGAGGGCCATTCGTACTGCCGGACGGGGTGGCGGCGGGCCTCGTCTTCGGCGCGTCGCTCAGCCACCCCAACCTCGGGTACGCGATCGCGTCGCCGGAACTGATCCCCCTGGTCGAGCGGGCAGCCACCCGAACCGAACCGATCAGTACCGGTCGCTGCGTCCGCTGAGGCCTTCAGTCCTCGGCGAAGACCTCGACGCCCTTCGCCCGCACGCCGGGTCGGATCGCACGCCACCCTTCCGGCAGCTCGCCGACCGTATGGCCGTCTCGCTCGAACGCGAGCAATGACGGCCCAGCGCCGGACAGGCACGCGGGGATCTGCCGGTGGCGGAGGTCATCGAGGAGTGCCGCCGATCCGGGAACCAGCGCCGTCCGGGCGTCTTCGTGGAGACGGTCGTGGAGGGCGACGAGAAGCAACTCCGGCTCGCGTGTGAACGCCTCGACGGCGAGTGCCGCGTGGCCGATGTTGAACACGGCGTCGCGCCTCTCGACGGTGTTCGAAAGAACGCTTCGAGCTTCGGTGGTGGCGAGTCGCAGCCCATCCGGCAGCACCACGACCGGATCCAGATCGCGATGCGGCTCCAAGCGATGCACGTATCCCGAGCCCGGTGCGAACACCGTGAGACCTCCGAAGGTCGCGGGAGCCGCATTGTCGGGATGTCCTTCCAGCTCCGCCGCGTAGGCGAACGTCGTGTACGGATCGTCGTCGCCGGCCCCCTCGACGAGCAGTCGACCGATCGCGACGCCAGCCACCGCCGCGGCCGATGAGGAGCCCAGGCCCCGCTCGAGCGGGATCCGGTTGATGCCGTGGAGCGAGAACGATGCGAGCTCCGCGATCGGATGGAGCTGGCGCTGCTGCTGCTCGACCGTGAACGAGATGGCCCGGCTCACCATGTCGGACCCGTCGGTCGGGAGCTCGTCCGCGCCCTCGCCCTTCCCACGTGACTCGCGGGCTCGGCTTCGGTGTCGACGGTCACCTCGTTGCAGAGATCGAGCGCGAGCCCGAAGCAGTCGAACCCCGGGCCGAGGTTCGCCGACGTGGCCGGCACCCTGACGGTGATGCGCACCTACAGCCCCAGCTCGGCCGCGACCGCCGCCGGATCGGGAGCAACGGTTCGGGGCACCGCGGCCCCGGAGATCGCCCATTCGGGGTCCTTCAGCCCGTGCCCGGTGAGCACGCACACCACGGTCGCGTCGGCCGCGAGCTTGCCCTCCGCATGCAGGTGCAGCAGTCCGGCGACGCTCGCGGCCGACGCGGGTTCGGCGAACAGGCCCTCCCGGGCGACACGTCGGTACGCAGCCAGGATCTCCCGGTCGGTCACCGCGAGGATCGCTCCCTCGGACTCCTTCGCCGCCGCGACCGCCTTGTCCCACGAAGCCGGGTTCCCGATCCGGATCGCGGTCGCGATCGTCTGCGGGTCCTTCACCGCCTCGCCGAGCACGATCGGCGCCGCGCCCTGCGCCTGGAACCCGAAGAGTCGGGGCGGGTCGTGGATCACGCCCGCCTCCAGGTACTCCGTGTAGCCGAGCCAGTGGCTCGAGATGTTCCCTGCGTTCCCGACGGGAACGAGGTGGAGATCGGGCGGGCGGCCGAGCGCGTCGCAGATCTCGAACGCCGCCGTCTTCTGTCCTTGGAGGCGGTACTCATTCACGCTGTTTACGAGCGTCACCGGGTAGCGGTCCGCGAGGCCCTTCGCCAGTTCGAGCGACGCGTCGAAGTTGCCGTCGACCTCGAGCACCCGGGCGCCGTGCACGAGCGTCTGCGCCATCTTGCCGAGCGCGATCTTCCCCTTCGGTACGAGCACCCCGCACGTCAGCCCCGCCTTCGCCGCGAACGCGGCCGCGCTCGCGCTCGTGTTCCCCGTGGAGGCGCAGACGACCGCCTTGGCCCCCTCCTCGAGCGCCTTCGAGATCGCGAGCGTCATCCCGCGGTCCTTGAAGGACCCCGTGGGGTTCGCGCCGTCGTACTTCAGCCAGACCTCGCAGCCGGTCTCGGCCGACAGAGCGTCCGAGCGGACGAGCGGCGTCCCTCCTTCACCGAGGGTGACCACGGGCGTGTCGGCCGAGACCGGCAACCGCGCGCGGTACTCCTCGATGATGCCGCGCCACTGCGGCGCCGGGCCGATGGACGTCACTCCTCGCCCTCCACGCGGATGATGCTCGCGACCGCGTGGACCGCATCCAGCTCTCGGAGCTCTCGCATCGTCTTCTGGAACGCGCCTTCCTGCGCTCGGTGGGTGATGAACGAGAGCGTCGCTTCGTCCCCGGAGCCCTCCTGCCACACGCGTTCGAGCGAGATGCCGTTGCGTCCGAAGCGGTCGGCGATCTCGGCCAGGACACCGGGCCGATCGTCGACGCGAAGCTTGAGGTAGTACTGGTCGCGCGTGTCGTCCATCGGGCGAACGCGGCGAGCGTTCGTCGGGGAGGAGCCTGGACCCCGCGCACCCTGCAGGAGGTTCCTCGCGACGCTCACCAGATCGCCCACCACCGCGGTCGCGGTCGGGTCGCCCCCCGCGCCGGCCCCGTAGAACATCAGCTGTCCGATCCTCGGGCCTTCGACGAAGACGGCGTTGGAGGCGCCGCGGACCGCGGCCAGCGGATGCTCCGCCGGGATCATCGACGGGTGCACGCGGACCGCGATCTCGTCGTCGTCCAGCTCCGCGATCGCGAGGAGCTTGATGACATAGCCGAGCCTCGCCGCGTCCACGAAGTCCTGCGGTGTGACGCTCGAGATCCCCTCGCGGTAGACATCGTCCGCGACGACGCGTGCACCGAACGCAACCGACGCGAGGATCGCGCACTTCGCGGCCGCGTCGTACCCCTCGACGTCCGCTGTCGGATCCGACTCGGCGAACCCGAGTCGCTGCGCCTCGGCGACCGCCCGGTCGGACGTCCAGCCGTGCTCGGACATCTGCGTCAGGATGAAGTTGGTCGTCCCGTTCACGATCCCGAGGATCCGGTTGACGCGTTCGCCGGCGAGCGATTCCCGCAGCGGCCGGATGAGCGGGATCCCGCCGGCCACGGCGGCTTCGAAGTACAGGTCGCTCCCCGCCCGATCCGCCGCGGTGAACAGCTCCACCCCGTGGGTCGCGAGGAGCTCCTTGTTCGCGGTGACGACCGACTTCCCGCTGGCGAGGGCACGCATGAGCAGCTCACGCGCCGGCTCCACACCACCCATGAGCTCGCACACGATATCGATGGCCGGGTCGTCGATGACGACGCCCGGGTCGTCGGTGAACCGGTCCGGCGGGACCGAGACACCTCGGTCGCGGCCGGGATCGCGCACCGCCACCCGGGCCACCTCCAGCCGTGCGCCCGCCTTCCGAGCCACATCCTCCGCATGGTCATGCAGGAGCCGGATCACCGCGGCGCCGACGTTGCCGCTTCCCAGGAGACCGATGCGCACGGTGCGCTCGG
This sequence comes from uncultured Actinomycetota bacterium, assembly GCA_963778505.1. GTDB lineage: Bacteria > Actinomycetota > UBA4738 > UBA4738 > HRBIN12 > JAJNBA01. The sequence goes on from CAVZUH010000003.1 coordinate 232,751, forward strand.
TCACCGCATCCGCGTGGTCCGCCGTCACCCGTCGCTCCCGATCCAGGCCGCCATGAGTATCTCGTCCTCGTAACCGTAGGACTTGCGCGAGTGCCTCGCGAGCCTCCCCTCTTCGACGAAGTCGAAGCTCCGGTAGAGGGAGATCGCCGCCTCGTTGTGCGGATACACAGCCAGCACGAGCTTCTCGACGCCGGCTTCCGTGGACCACGCGATCGCCTCTTCCATCAGACGGCGTCCGATCCCTCGCCCACGGGCGTCGGCGGCCACCGCGATCGCGAGCGACCCGACGTGCCTCGTCACTGGGTGCCGCTCGCGCTGCACCGTGACGTAGCCCACCAGACGTCCGTTCTCCAACGCGACCAGATGTGTCTCCGCGTCCGACCCCTTCCTGAATCGCCGTCGATACGCGCGGGCCGGCATGTCGACCTCTTCGGTGCGGACGAACCGCTCCTCCGCCACGATCGCGGTCCAGAACTCGAGGAACGCACGAGCGTCACCCGGTCGCGCAGGTCGTACCTCCAGGGCGTCACCATCGAGGCCCTCAGCCATCAGGGCCGGACCCGTCAGGCCGGGGCTCTTCCAGCTTCTCCATCGACTCCGGCGCCGAGACACCCACGAGCTGGAGGAGGTTCGCCAGGACCTGCTTCGTCGCCGATGAGAGCCAGAGCCGCGCCTGCGTCAACGCGGCGTCATCGGAGACCACGCGACAGGCGGTGTAGAAGCGATGGAAGGTGGCCGCGAGGTCCTGTCCAGCGTGGGTGAGCCTGTGTGGAGCGCGCTGTTCCGCGGCCGTGGCGATCAGGCGGGGGACGTCGGCGAGCGCTCGGAGCAGGTCCTGCTCGGGCTCGGATGCGAGCAGCGACAGGTTCGCCTCCTCGATCGGACCGAGCTCGACCCCTTCCTCGATCGCCTTCCGCAGGATCGACGCGATCCGCGCGTGGCCGTACTGCACGTAGTAGACGGGGTTCTCGAGCGTCTGCCGTGCGACCTCGGCGATGTCGAAGTTCATCGGACGGTCGTTGGAGAACAAGAGGAGATGGAAACGGGCGGCGTCGGTCCCCACCTCGTCGATCAGCTCGTCCAGCGAGACGAAGGTTCCGGCCCGCTTGCTCATCTTCACGGGCTGGCCCCCGCGCAGGAAGGAAACGAACTGGTACATGACGATCTCGACCAGGTCGGGGTCGAAGCCGAGGGCCGTCGCGACCCCCTTCACCCTCGCGATGTCACCGTGGTGATCGGCCCCCCACACATAGATCAGGTGGTCGAAGCCACGCGAGAACTTGTCGAGGACGTAGGCGATGTCGGCACCGAAGTACGTGTGCGTCCCATCCGACCGGATCGCCACGCGGTCCTTGTCGTCGCCGAACGCGGTCGACCGGAACCACGTCGCACCTTCGGCCTCGTAGACGTAGCCGGCCTCGCGCAGCCGCTCGATCGCCTGCGCGATCTCGCCCTTCTCCACCAGCGAGGCTTCGAGGAAGTACGAGTCGAAGGTGACACCGAACCGCTCGAGGGTGACGCGGATCTGCTCCATCGCGCGGCGAGCGCCCTCCCCCCGGAGCCGGACGAACCGTTCCACCGGAGGCAGCTCGGCGAGGCCGGGTCCCTCCGCTTCCAGGATGTCCCGTGCGAGGTCGGTGATGTAGTCCCCGTGGTAGCCGTCCTCGGGCATCTCCGCGTCATGGCCGAGGAGCTGCAGGTATCGAGCTTCGACCGAGGCGCCGAACCGGTCCATCTGCCCGCCGGCGTCGTTGAAGTAGTACTCGCGTTCGACGGCGTGGCCGGCGAACGTCAGCAACCGGGCGAGGGCGTCTCCGATCGCGGCGTTCCGCGCGTGGCCGATCGTGAGCGGGCCGGTCGGATTCGCGGACACGAACTCCACCTGGATCCGCCGGCCCGTCGGCTCCCCGCCGCCGTACCGGTCGCCTTCCCGGACGATCTGCCGTAGGACATCGTGGAGCCAGTCGTCGGTGGTCCACAGGTTGATGAAGCCGGGCCCCGCCACCTCGGCCTTCGCCAGGAACGGCGCGGGAGGAAGCGCTTCCACGATGGCGCCGGCCGTCTTCCGTGGATCGGCGCCGGCCTTGGAGGCCGCGACCATCGCGACGTTGGTGGTGAAGTCGCCGAATCCCTTCCGGCGGGGCCGCTGGAGCTCCGGCTGAGGGAAAGGGGGTTCGAGACCGAGAACGGGAGCGGCCAACGCCATCGCCTCGGTGAGCAGATCCGTCAGCCGCTCCTCGATCATCCGTGGATCCCCATCGCATCGAGCACGATCTCCACGAGCCTGCCGGGGTCGAAGGGTTTGGTCACCACCCGGACGTGCTCGCCCGCATAGGCATCGAACTCCTCGGCCCCTCGTCCAGTCAGGAAGATGACGGGGAGCGCGCCGAGATCAGGCTCCGCACGGAGGCGCTGGAATACCTCATGGCCGTCCATGCCCGGCATCGTGGCGTCCAGGACCAAGGCGTCGGGGGGCGCGGCGACGACGCGCGCGAGCGCGTCGTCGCCGCGCCCCACCGATTCGAGCGTGATGCCGGCGACCCGGAAGTTCACCTCGAGGAGCCGGTGCAGGATGGGATCGTCGTCGGCGAACAGGACGCGAGGTGGGACAGACTCGGACACCCGCCGAGGATATCCTCGCCACCGAGCGCCGAAGCCGAGAGAGGTCGGTTGCTAGACTTCCGCACCCGAGCCCCCGTAGCTCAGGGGATAGAGCACCGGCCTCCGGAGCCGGGGGCGCAGGTTCGAATCCTGCCGGGGGCGCCGACTCGATACGCACTTTGTCGCGCTCGTGCCGGTGGTGACGGTGCCGTGACTCGGGGCGCGGCCGGCATCAGGGAGCAGGTCGAGGACGCGACTCGCGGGCCAGCGCGCCCGACGTGAGCCCGCGTCACCGGGAGATGCGAACATACGTTCGTGTCGAACGAGGCGACGATCCTGCATGCGGACGTCAGACTCCTTCTACGCGTCGGTCGAGCAGCGGGACGACCCGAGCCTCCGCGGCCGCCCCGTCATCGTGGGGGCGGGCGTAGTGCTCGCGGCCAGCTACGAGGCGAAGGCGTTCGGCATCACCACGCCGATGGGCGGAGCACAGGCTCGCCGACTGTGCCCGCACGCGGTCGTCGTTCGGCCACGCATGGATGCCTACAGCGAGGCGAGCAAGGCGCTGTTCGAGGTGTTCAACGACACCACGCCGTTCGTCGAGGGCCTGTCGATCGACGAGGCGTTCCTCGACGTGGGTGGGCTCCGACGGATCTCGGGCACGCCCATGGAGATCGCCGTCCGATTGCGGAGGGACGTCCTCGAGAAGGTCGGCCTGACCGTCACCGTGGGGGTTGCCAGGACGAAGTTCCTCGCCAAGGTGGCCAGCGGGGTCGCGAAGCCCGACGGTCTGCTGGTCGTGCCACCGGACAACGAGTTGGCGTTCCTGCGTCCGCTCCCGGTCGAACGGCTCTGGGGGGTCGGGCCCGTCACCGCCATCAAGCTCCGCGAGCGTGGCATCAGGACCGTGGAGCAGGTGGCTCGGCTCGGCGAGGCGACGCTGGTTCGGATGCTCGGGCGAGCTCTCGGTCGTCGCATCCATGCCCTCGCCCACAACCGTGACCCACGGCCGGTCCAGGTCGGCCGCCGTCGGCGCTCGATGGGAACCCAGCGTGCCCTCGGCCGCAGACCAAGGTCACTCGGAATGCTCGACACCGACCTCGTCGCGCTGGTCGACCGGCTCGCGCGCAGGCTGCGCGGCGCTCACCGGGTCTGCCGCACCATCATGCTTCGGTTGCGGTTCGAGGACTTCTCACGCGCCACGCGGTCGCACACCCTGTGGGAGGCGACCGCGCGCACCGAGACGATCCTCGCCGCGGCGCGGGAGTTGCTCGCGACGGCGATGCCGTTGATCGAACGCCGCGGGATCACGCTCATCGGGATCACCTTCAGCAACCTCCAGGACGATCGCGCGATCCAGCTCGCGCTGCCCTTCGATCGCTCGATCGCCGGCATCGACCCCACGCTCGACGAGGTGCGTGATCGGTTCGGATCGTCCGCCATCACGCGGGCGGTGCTCCTCGGCCGCGACCCGGGCTTGTCGGTGCCCCTGCTCCCGGACTGAGACCCGCCCGGGAGCGTCGCGGTACGGTTGCGCCGTGGGCAGCGCCGACGACGATCCGCCGCTGGAGCTCGAACGCCTCCCGTCCGACCCCGTCGTGTTGTTCCGGCGCTGGTTCGAGGACGCGGAGCGCGCGGGCATCCGGCTTCCGAACGCGATCGCCCTCGCCACGGCGTCCGCCGACGGGTGCCCTTCGATCCGTCACGTGCTGCTCCGCGGGATCGAGGATCGTGGCTTCGTCTTCTACACGAATCACGGCAGCCGCAAGGGTGGCGAGCTCGCCGAGAATCCGCGCGCGGCCCTGTCGATCTATTGGCGAGAGCTGGACCGGCAGATCTCGGTCACGGGCGACGTGTCTCGCGTGAGCGATGAGGAATCCGACGCGTACTTCGCAACGCGACCACGCGATGCGCGCCTCGGCGCCTGGGCTTCGCGACAGAGCACGGAGCTCGCCTCTCGCGACGAGCTCATGGAACGCTTCGCCGCCTTCGATGCCGAATACCCGGGCGACCAGGTGCCACGACCACCGTTCTGGGGCGGCTACCGGATCGAGCCGCTCACCGTGGAGTTCTGGCAGGGCCGTCAGCACCGGCTCCACGACCGGTTCCACTACGAGCGGGCTGGCGATGGGTGGACGATCCGGCGACTTTCGCCGTAGCCGGTAGGCTTCGCTGCCCATGAGCGACGACCGACAGCTTCGCGAACGCATCGCCGCCGACATGCATCGCACCGTCGCCGAGCTCGAGCGACTGGTGCGCATCCCATCGATGGGCTACCCGGACTACGACCCGGCCAACGTCCGGGCCTCGGCCGAGGCAACCAGGGACATCCTCGAGGAGGCGGGGGCGGTGGACGCCCGGCTCCTGGAGCTGGACGGCGGGCATCCCGCGGTCTTCGGTGAGATCCCCGGGCCCGAGGGCACGCCGACGGTGTTGCTCTACGCGCACCACGACGTGCAACCCGAGGGTCCTGTCGACCAGTGGGACACGCCTCCCTTCGAGCCTGTCGTCCGGGACGGACGCATGTACGGGCGCGGCGCCGCGGACGACAAGAGCGGCATCGTGGTGCACGCCACCGCGATCCGCGCGCTGCTCGCCGACGGCGATCCCCCGGTCACGATCAAGGTCGTCGTCGAAGGGGAGGAGGAGTGCTCCACCGAGCACCTGCCGCAGCTCGTCCGCGGCCACGCCCACCTGCTCAGAGCCGACGTCGCGGTGATCGCGGACGGCGGCAACTATCGCACCGGCGTCCCCACGATGAACACGTCGATCCGCGGGGTCACCGACATCGTCGTGCAGGTTCGCGTGCTGCCAAGCGCCCAGCACTCGGGCTCGTACGGAGGGCCGATCCCGGACGCGGTCACCGCTCTCGCGCGGATGATCGCCTCCCTCCACGACGACAAGGGCGACGTCGCGATCGAGGGACTCAAGCGTTTCGGATGGGCGGGCATGCAGATCCCCGAGGACGAGTTCCGGGAGGAATCCGGTGTACTCGGATCGGTCGAGTTGATCGGCTCCGGGACGCTCGCCGATCGGTTGATGGCCGGGCCCGCGGTCGCGGTGCTGGGGATCGATGCCCCGGCCATCGCCGGCTCGTCGAACCAGATCGTGCCGGTCGCCCGCGCGCGCGTGAGTCTCAGGCTCGCGCCCGGCGACGATCCTGCCGCTGCACGTCAGGCACTCATCGAGCATCTCCGGCGCCATGCCCCGTGGGGCGTCCAGGTGACGTTCGAGGCCGGGTCCGGTTTCGAGGCCGGGCACGGGTGGATGGTCGACACGACGTCGCCGGCGAGTCAGGCGGCGATGGACGCGCTCTCACAGGCGTACGGACGCGATGCGATCGAGGTCGGCTCGGGCGGCTCGATCCCTCTCGTCCCCATGCTCACGGAGACCTTCCCTGGCATCGAGGTGCTGATCTGGGGCGCGATGGACGAGCGCTCGTTCATCCATTCGGTGAACGAGAGCGTCGATCTGTCGGAGATCGAGCGCATCGCGCTCGCCGAGGCGCTCTTCATCCGAAGCCTGGGCGGGGTGGCTGTCGGGCCGGGTGCTAGGTTGGAGGCGTGAGCACTCCCCAGGACTCACCGCCGCTGCAGCCCGTTGAGGCGGTCCCCGTCGAACCCGTGCGAGAGCCGGGGAAGGACGAGCCGCCGCCCGCGGAGACCATCACCGAACCGGCCAAGCTCCTACGGATCGCGTCGATGGTTCGGGAGCTGCTCGAGGAGACACGCCACGCCTCGATGGACGAGGCCGGACGCAAGCGACTCGTGGAGATCTATCACCGGTCGGTCGACGAGCTCGGCGGCTCGGTCAGCCAGGACCTGAAGGACGAGCTGCAGGAGTTGGTGCCGCCCCTCGACGGTGTGCCCAGCGAATCCGAGATGCGCGTCGCGCAGGCGCAGCTTGTTGGCTGGCTCGAAGGGTTGTTCCACGGGATCCAGGCGGCGATGTTCGCTCAGCAGATGGCCGCTCGGCAGCAGTTCGAGGAGATCCGGCGCCGTGGCCTCATGGCGCAGAATCCGCAGCAGGAGCAACCTGGCGCCCCGCCGCGGGGGCAATACCTCTAGGAGCCCTCGTCCTTCCCCGACCGGCTGCCGCCGGCGAGCCTGGGCCCCCCCGCCAGCCGTTGGGCGATGTACACCGGGATCAGCATCAACAGGACGACCACCACCGCCACGACGTTCACCACCGGACGGTTCCGCGGCAGGTGGATGCTGTTGTAGATGAACTTCGGGAGTGTGAGTGTGCTGCCGGCGAGGAAGTTCGTCACGATGATCTCGTCGAAGGAGAGCGCGAACGCGAGCAACCCGCCGGCGAGGACGGCCGTTCGGATCGCCGGGAAGGTGACGTAGCGGAACGTCTGCCACCCGTCGGCGCCGAGGTCCATCGACGCCTCCACCAGCGAGGTCGGGGTCCGCCGCAGTCGCGCCAGCACGTTGTTGTAGACGACGACGATGCAGAACGTGGCGTGTCCGATCACGATCGTCATCACGCCGAAGGACACGCCGAACGTCTCGATCGCCGACCGCAGGGCGATGGCGGTCACGATCCCTGGGAGCGCGATGGGGAGCACCAACAGGAACGACACCGTGTTGCGGCCGAAGAAGTCGAACCGGTGAACGGCGAACGCCGCCGCGCTGCCGAGGATCAGCGCGAGCGCCGTCGCGAGAAGAGCGATCTGCAGGGAGGTGACGAGTGCTTCCCGCACCGTCGCTTCCCGGAACGCGATGCCGAACCACTTCGTCGTGTAGTCCTGGATCGGCCACGCCTGGCCGATGCTGTCGTTGAACGCGTAGATCGCCACGATCCCGAGCGGCACGTACAGGAACGCGAGCGTGAGGAGAGTCCCTCCCTTGATCAGCGCGCGCGCCGCCATCGACTCCATCGCTACAGCGCCTCGAACGCGCCCGCTCGTTTCGCGAGCGTCAGGTAGACGGCCATGATCGCGATCGGCACGAGTGCGAACGCCGCGGCCAGCGGGGTGTTCCCGGCGATCCCGACGTTGTCGTAGATCACGTTCCCGATGAACTGCGTGTTCCCCACCAGCTCCGGCACGATGTAGTCGCCGAGCGTGAGGGAGAAGGAGAAGATCGACCCCGCCACGATCCCTGGCAGGATCAGCGGGAACACGACCCGGCGGAACGTGAACCAGCCACGAGCGCCGAGGTCTTGTGACGCTTCGAGGAACGACTCCGGCACGCGTTCGAGCGCCGCGTAGATCGGCAGCAGCGTGAACGGCAGCCACAGGTAGACCGACGTGAGCCAGATGGCCCAGTTGGACCGACCGAGCTGGAGGGAGCCGAGGCCGACCGTCCCGGCGAGCCAGTTGAGGAAGCCGTTCGGCGTGAGGATGATCCGCCACGCGAACACCCGCACGAGGTAGTTGGCCCACAGCGGCAGCACCACCGCGATCAGCAGCACGTTGCGCATCCGGGGTGTCGCCAGTCGAGCCGCGTAGTACGCGAGCGGGAACGCGAGGACGATGTCCGTCACGGTGACGGCTATGGCGATCCCGACCGTCCGGAGCACGATGTTCCGATAGACCTCCCCTTCCCACAGCGTCTGGAAGTTGGTGAAACCCCAGTCGTGGACGATCTTGGTCGTGAACACGTCCAGGCGCCAGAGCGATGACGCGAGCAGCAGCGCCAGCGAACCGAGGTAGATGACGACCATCCACGCCAGGGGAGGCCCCAGCGTGAGCAGGAGCCTCCCCGCGCGGTGGCGGTACAGCGCGGCGCTGAGGCGGCGGACGGCTCCGCCGTCCGCCGCCTCGGTCCCCGATGCCACAGCGCCCCTAGGTACCGCGGATCTCAGTCCAGGCCTGCGTCCACTGCGAGTAGTCGACGCACACGTTGCCTCGGTCGTCGCCGCAGGCAACCTGCGGCGTCTTCCACAGGTGGATCGAGTCCAGGAACTCCTCGTTGCCGCAGAAGGAGTACTCGACCGAGTCGACCAGGTCCTCGCCCCCTTCGCCGAGGGTGTCGGCGATCACCTGACAGGACTCCGCGTTGGAGCCGGCGGCGCCGTAATAGATCCCGACCTCGGCCTGCACGTCGGGCTGGAGAGTCCAGTCCATCCACTTCAGCATGCAGTTCGGGTTGCGGCGCGTTGGCCGAGATCATCCACGTGTCTGCCCAGCCGGTCACACCCTCGGACGGGATCACGGCCGCGGTGTTGGCTGCCTCGGGACCTTTCGTGTAGGTGAGGTTCACGGGCCACGCGGTCCCGACCACCATCGACCCGTCCACGAACCCGTCGATCTCGTCGACGTACAGCGCCCAGTACGAGCTGATGAGGTCCGACTGCTGCTGCGGCAGGAGGTCGACTGCAGCGTCGAACTGCTCCTGCGTCAGCGCGTAGGGATCGGTGATCCCAAGATCGGGCTGGTGCGCCATCAGGTAGAGGGCCGCGTCGGCGATGAAGATCGGCGAGTCGTAGGCCGTCACCTTGCCCGCGTACGGCGAGTCGGACTCGAACGTCACGTCCCAGCTCGTGGGTGCCGGGACTGACCTCCTCGGTGTTGTACATGAGGAAGTTCGGCCCGTACATGTAGGGCGTGCCGAAGACGTTGTCCCGTCCACGACGTAGTGGTCCTTGTTCGTCCCGCCGTCGGGGTTGAGCGGCGCGATCACGTTCTCCATCTCCGGGAACAGGGACGGATCCACCGCCCCAACGTCTCCGCCCGCGATCAGGCGATTCGAGGCGTCGCCCGATGCTGACACTCCGTCGTACTCGGCCCCGCCACCCTGACGCATCAGCTGGACCATCTCGTCCGAAGTGTCGCCGTACGTGACGTCGACCTGACACCCCGTCTCGTCCTCGAACGGCGTGACCCAGTCGTACTCCTCGTACCCCTCGGTCGTGCCGTCCTCGGTGTATCCGTGCCATGCGATCAGCTTGAGTTGGCCCTCTCCCTCACCGATCGAGTCGTAGGTCTTCACGTCGTCACCGCTGCCCGGCTCCGGTGTGTCATCGCCACACGCCGACGCGATCAGTGTCAGCGCGGCGAATCCGACGAGCCATCGGCTCACCTTCCTCATACAGCCCCCTCTTCCGGGTCCGTCACGGACCCCTCGCTCCCTCCCGTTGCCTCCACGGGCCGGTTGTTGCTTCGATCCCACCGCAATCGAACGGCCTTGCCGCGGACCTGCAGCGCCTCCATCGAGCTCGTCTCGAGGTTCTGCTGCATCACGACCAGCTCGCCGCCCTCGTCGAGCTCGACGATGTAGCGAGTGATCGCACCGAGGTATACGACTTCTCGGACGCGGCCGGTTGCCGTGCAATGTGACTCGCCGACCTCCGCGTCGATCGGCACGATCGCGATCTTCTCGGGCCGGATCGTGAACGCATGGTCGCTCCCGGTGATCCGATGGGCGACCTCACCCTCCAGGACGTTCGAGACGCCGATGAACCCTGCGACGAACGCGGTCGCGGGGCGCTCGTACACCTCGGCCGGCGATCCGATCTGCTCGACCTTCCCCTGGTTGAAGACGGCGAGACGATCGCTCATCGTGAGCGCCTCTTCCTGGTCGTGGGTCACGTAGATGAAGGTCAGGCTCACCTCCTGCTGGATCTCCTTCAGCTCGATCTGCATCGCCTGCCGGAGCTTCAGGTCGAGCGCGCCGAGCGGCTCGTCCAGCAGGAGCACCGTCGGGACGCATCACGAGCGATCGCGCGAGCGCCACCCGCTGTCGCTGCCCGCCGGAGAGCTGTCCCGGGCTTCCTGTCCCCCATGTGCTCGAGTCGAACCATCTCGAGCGCGTCGGCGATACGCATGGTCCGCTCGTCCTTCGGCACCTTCCGCACCATGAGGCCGTAGCCGACGTTCTGGGCGACGGTCATATGCGGGAAGAGCGCGTAGTCCTGGAACACCGTGTTCACGTCGCGCTCGAACGGGGCGAGGTCGGAGACGTCCTTGCCGTCGAGGAGTATGCGGCCCTGGGTCGGTTGCTCGAACCCCGCGATCATCCGGAGACAGGTGGTCTTGCCGGAGCCGGAGGGGCCGAGCAGGGAGAAGAACTCCCCTGATCGGACCTCCAGGCTGACCCCGTCCACGGCGACGACGTCGCCGAAGCGCTTGACCACGTCCTCGAGCGCGACGGCGAGCGCCGAACCGGCGACCTCATGCCGTGCGGCCTCCACTCGGACGGCCTCGGACACGCGCCCGCTCCCCCTCTCTCCTGCCTGGCAGCGTCGCGAACCCGGCAATACTGACCGCGTAGCGAGGGTCGCGCAACGCCGCGCTCAGGCGGTGGCTCCTGGCCCCCTCGCCGGCGGAGGGGCCGACAACCCTCGGGTGAGGTCGCCGAGGATCCCTGGGCCCCGGTAGATCAGCCCCGTGTAGAGCTGGACGGCCGTAGCGCCCGCACCGAGACAGGCCCGTACGTCCTCGGTCGTGGAGATGCCTCCGCGACGCAACGATGGGGACCGAGCGGCCGGTCGCGGCGGCCACGTCCGAGACGATCCGAGGCGTCAGCTCACGGAGCGGGGCACCGGAGAGGCCGCCGCGACCGGCCGCCAGCCGTGGCTCCTGGACCGGGATCGTGTTCGAGCAGACGAGCCCCTGCGCCCCCGGAATCGACGGCGGCGCGCGCCAGGTCCAGGACGGGTGCGCGCTCCTCGTCGCTCGTGAACGGCGGCAGCTTCAGGAGCACCGGCAGCTCCGTCCGTCCCCGGATGGTCTTCAGCAGGGTGCCCATGTGGGCCGCATCGTGGCGCCAGGGCGCGTTCGGACTGCTGGCGTTCAGCTCGAACCCGTCCACGTGGGGAGCCAGGAGCTCGACCGTGTCGGTCGCCGCTTCGAGGTCCTCGTCCGCCACGCTCGCGAACCGGGGCGCCGTCCGCCGGGTCCTGGCCAGGTTGGCGGCCGCGGCTTCCGCGCCCGGATTGGGCAGCCCCATCGAGTTCACGATCGCGCCGCGACGAGGCGAACGGACGATCCTCGGCTTCGGGTTCCCGCTCCTCGGTGCTCGTGTGATCGTGCCCCCGACGACGAACCCGAACCCCAGCCGGCCGAGGGCGTCGAGGTGCCGGCACGCTTTGTCGAAGCCCGCGGCCAGCCCGATCGGGTTGGGGAGCGTGATCCCGCAGAGGTCGACCTCGAAGGATGGATCGCGGGCGGCACCCCCGATCCGTTCCCAGGGGAACGGCAGGGCCAGAAGCGCGGTCGCGAGGCGATGCGAGGTTTCCGGAGGAAGCGCGAAGAACGCCGGGCGCCCGACGGCTCCGTACCACCCGTCTCGGCCGTCGCCACGACCCACGCCCGTATGCTAGCCGCCCGTGAACGACGACCTCGTGCGACGGATGGTGGCGGCGTCGGAGCTACACGGAGACTTCGTCCTGTCGAGCGGGCAACGATCCTCGGTGTACTTCGACAAGTTCCGCTTCCTGACCGAGCCGAGCCTGCTCCGCGACGTGGCGAAGGCCACGGCGTCGCTCCTTCCGCCCGGCGTGACGATGCTGGGGGCGCCGGAAGGCGCGGCGATGCTCCTCGTTGCCGCGGTGGCGCTGGAGACGGGTCTCCCGGTGACGGTCGTCCGCAAGCAACCCAAGGAGTACGGCACGAAGGCGCAGGTCGAAGGGGTCGTCGAGGCCGGCGCGCGCATCGCTTTGATCGAGGATGTTTCGACGACGGGACACCAGGTGCGGCGGGCGGCGGAGATCCTTGAGGCCGCCGGAGCCGAGATCGTCACGATCGTCTTGGCGATCGATCGCGGCGGCGCCGATCACTTGCGAGAAGCCGGCTACGCGGTCGGAGCGATCGCGGTGCTCAGGCCCGAAGCGTAAGGCGGACTAGCGCTCGCAGCGCCACACACGGAGACGCCACAACCATCGGGACCCTCGCTTGTGGAGGTTCAGGAGCCCGTCCTTCATCATGCGCGCGGCCGCGAGTGACTTGCCGACGACGTCCGGCAGCGGGAAGTCCCGCTCGATGACCGCCTGCATCCGCTCTCCGAAGAGCTCTCGAGCCTTCGCGAGGATCGTCCGCTCGTCCTGGATCGTGCCGGTCGGCAGGTACAGGTGCCCGCCGCGCTTCAGCGTGTCACCGATCGACTCGAGCATCGCCGAGGGGAGCTCCGCGCCGGTCGGGCCGCCGGCTCTGCCGTCGGGGAACCAGCCGGCCACTTGCGCGATCTCGTCGGGGATCCCGGAGACATCACCGATCAGGACATCGGCCCGGAGGTCGCGGACGGGATCGAGCAGGCTGCCGACCCGGAACTCGCACGTGCCCTCCAGGCCCAGCCGCTTCGCGTTCAAACGAGCGATCTCCACGGCTTCCTCCGAGATGTCGCAGCCGACCACGCGGCCGGCGCCCATCCTCGCCGCGACGAACGAGAGCACGCCGGAACCGCAGCCCACGTCGATGACGGTGTCGTCCGGTCCCACGTCGAGCGCTTCGGCGATCGTCTTGCTCGTGTGGGTCGGCGCGAAGACGCCCGGATTCACTCGGAACTCGAACGGGCCCGTCCGCCCCGTCCACTTGATCTCGGTGATGGCCTCGCTCATGCGCGCAGAGGCTACAACTCCACGGGCTCTATCGTCGCTCCCTCACCCGTCCCGAGCTCTCCACTCTCCACGGCATCGGCGTCCGCATCCAGGCGCTCCGCGAGCGTCATCGTGGGCACCCCTCGGGTCCCGGCCTCGTAGCCGGCGATCCGCCTGGCGGCCCGACGGAGCAGCGTCGCGGCCCCATGTGCGTTGCCACGGAACAGATGAACGTAGCCCGCGCCCATCTGCGAGAGACCCTTGAACAGCTCGGCTTCGCCGGTGTCTCGCGCCTGCTTCCAGGCCGTCTCCCACGCCTCGTGCGCCGGGAACCACCTTCCGGCGCGCGCGTGCGCCACGCCGAGCTCGTGATTCGCCTCCAGGCTCAGCGAATCGAAGTCTTCGAGCGCGAGCTCGCTGTCGGCCTTCCACGGCAGGGGCCGGCCCAAACGATCCCGAGGGCGTTCGGGCTTGTTCCGCGTCTCCGTGGGCTTGCCCGTCTTCCCTCGCGCCTCTTCCCTGTTCCCAGGCACGGAGTCTTCCTTGGGAGACACGCGGCCATGCTACTCGCGGGGTTTGGGTCTCATGCGCTCCTGGAACCGACGCAGCAACCGCTTGCGGGCACTCGCCCTGGCTTTCGCCTCGGCCTCGGCTTCGGCTTCGGCGCGATCGTGCGCCGCGAGCGTCTCCTGTGCGACCGGGTCGCCCTCGGCGACCCGGTCGCGCAAGACGAGCTCCACGATGATGACCTTGATGATGGCCGCCACAGGCAGGGCGAGTACGGCGCCGGCGAAGCCGGCGAGGGAACCCAACACTAAGGTGGAGAGGATCACCGCTGTCGGCGACAGGTTCACCGCGTTCTTCATGATCCTCGGCTGGATCGCGTAGTTCTCGACCTGCTGGTACACGATGAAGTAGACGAGGATCAGGACGCCGGTAAGGCCGGACTGGAAGAAGCCGACGATCACGGCGGGCGCGGCCCCGATGTACGCGCCCACCGCCGGGATCAGGCCGGCGAGTGCTGCGAAGACCGCCAGCGGAACCGCGAACCGGATCCCGACCCCGAACAGAGCCAGGATCGTGAAGAACAGGAGCGCGGAGGCGCCGGCGATCGTCGCGGTCGTGAGGATGCCGGCCACGTACCCGCCGATCCGATCGATCGCCTGATCCATCACCTCCTCGGCACGCTGCCGCATCACGGGCACGAACCAGATCGCCGCGGTCCTGCGCATCCTCGGCAACGAGAGCATGAAGTAGATCGTGAGGATGGCGACCGTGACCGTGTTGAAGATCACGCTGCCGACCTTCCCGGCGACGCCGATGATCGTGCCGAACGAGCCCGTGATCGTCTGCGGCAATCGCTCGACGAACCTCTGGAGTCGCTCGGCGACGTCGTTCTCTCTGACGTACCGGCCGATCGCGTCATCCCGCTCGGACAGTTCCTCGACGTAGCCCGGGATATCGTCGGCGAGCCCTCCCACCTGAGAGACGAGCGGCGGGATCACCAGCCATGCGAAAAGGATCGCGATTGCGAGAGCCCCCACGAAGATCAGCGTCACCGCCCGGCCTCTTGTCCTCCCGCGCCGCTCGATGGCGCGAACAGCGGGGTCCAATCCGATCGCCAGCACGGCCGCGATCAGCACCAGGATCACGATGTTGATGACCGACCACAGGGCGATCAGGACCGCGGAGACGGCGGCGATCGTGAGCAGGACCCGGACCCAGTAGGACATCGGCGGCCATCGACGCCGCCACGCCTCCGTCTCAGGCTCGACGGCCGGGTCGGACGACGTACCTGAAGGAGCGGTGCCCGGGCTCGGTCACGGTCCGAGTCTCGCCGCGCGTCGAGGCCCGATGCCAACACCCGGTACGCTCGGCGCCGTCGTGGAACGACCGGATGTGGTGATCGTGGGCGGGGGCATCATGGGGACGGCGGCCGCGCGAGCGCTCGCTTCACGCGGCCGCGCCGTGCTCCTGCTGGAGCGCTTCACGCTCGGCCACGCGAGCGGCAGCTCGGGCGGGCCCACCCGGAACTTCCGTCTCACCTATCACGACCCCCTCTACGTCCGGATGGCTCGGGCTGCGCTGGCAGCGATGGCGCGAGCTCGAGTCGGAGTCAGGCACCGAGCTCCTCCGGATCGTGGGCGGGCTCGACGTCGGTGAGGCGACGGCCGCCTCGGCGGCCGCCCTCGAGAGCCGCGGGCGAGTCCTTCGAACGGCCCTCGGCGGCCGAGGTGATCGAGCGGTGGCCGATGCTCCGCTTCGACGGAACGGTCGGCGTTCCTGTACCAGCCCGAGGGGGCGATCCTGCGGGCGGACGAAGCGATCGGGGCCCAGGCGCGACTCGCCCGTCTCTGGCGGGGCGGAGCTGCGTGAGCGAACGGTCGTGGACGTCCCTCCGCCCAGCGCGTGAAGGCGTCGAGGTGGTGATATCCAACGGCGAGGTCGATCCAGGCGCCGGTGGCCATCGTCGCCGCCGGCGCCTGGGCCGGCCCACTTCTCCGTGGCGCAGGCATCGACCTGGCTCTCTCGACCGACCCTCGAGCAGTCGACGCACTTCGAGGCCGGCGAGCGATGCATCGTCGATCCCGACGATCATCGATTGGGACGCCGCACCACGAGCAGCCTCCGTACATCGTCCCGAACCCCTTCCGGCCCGGGGAGATCAAAGCAGGCGCCCACCTGTCCGGGCCCGTGATCGACCCGGACCGGAGATCGTTCGAAGCCGGACGCTTATCGAGAGGCAAGGATCGTCGATGTGGATCGCCGAGCGACTGTCCGCCCCCGCCCGGCTCCTGCGGACGGAGACGTGCCTGTACACGACGACACCGGACGAGGATTTCGTGATCGACCGAGCCGGGCCGCTGGTGGTCGCATCACCCTGCACCGGCCACGGCTTCAAGTTCGCTCCGCTGCTCGGCGAGGTGCTCGCCGATGTCGCGACGGGCGAGCAGCCTTCGATCCCACTCGATCGGTTCCGCGTGGATCGCCCGGCTCTCGGTGGCTGAGGCTCGACGTCAAGGTCCCTCGTCGGCCGACTCGAGCATGAGCTCGAGCGATTCCCGGAGCCCTTCGTACCTCCGACCGCCGAGCGCCCGCCTCGCTCGCGCCTCGACCGCTGCGACGGCTCGCCTGCATTCGGCCGCGAACGTCCGCCCGCGGGCCGTGAGCCGGACCACCTTCGCCCGGCCGTCGTCCGGATCGGGCGTCCGACGGACGAGGCCCCGGAGCTCCAGTTCGTCGACGACGACCATGATCGCCTGCTTCGTGACGCCGGCACGCCGAGCGAGCTCCGTCAGCCGCGTCCCGAAGCGCCGGTCCACGTTCAGCACCAGTGCCGCCTGGGACGCACGCAGGTCCGGCCAGCCGCGTTCCTCCAGCTCCACCACGAGGTCGGCCGCGAAGGAGCGGTGGGCGGCGAGCAAGAGACGACCGAGCTGCGGTTCCGTCACCTGTCCATCCTCCTCGCTCTCGGTGAGAAGTCAATGTACCTGACGGTCGGGTGCCGGGTCACCTCGCTAGCCTTCCGCTCGTGGAGATCCGGAAGCCGCCCGTCGCGGAGCACGCCGACGCAGGGCGCGTGACGGCCGACGCGTATCGTGAGTTCATCCGGCCCGGTGACGAGGACTGGGAGCGCTACCTCCTGACGGATCGCGGATGTAGCGGATCGCGCCGATCGAACCACGATCCTCGTCGCGGTCGAGAACGGGCGGGTCCTCGGGTCGCTGACGCTGGAGCTCGATGCACGGGTTCGTGACGAAGGTGAGGAGCTGAACGACCGCTCGACCCGGAGGAGGCTCACATCCGGATGCTCGGGGTCGATCCGGCCGCGCGGGCCCGCGGTGTGGCTCGAGCACTGATGGCGGAGTCGGAGGCGCGGGCCCGCGCGGCCGGCAAGACGTTCATGACCCTGAACACGACACAGCGGATGAAGGCGGCGCAGGCGATGTACGAGCGCCTGGGCTACGAGCGAACCGAGGACGTCGTGTTCCCGGACGGCTTCGTCCTGCTCGGCTACTCCAAGCAACTCTAGGTTTGCACGCTCGCGACCGCACGGGGAAGGAGGAGGCATGAGACATCGCTCCGTCGCGCTCTCGGCCGCATCGGTCGTGGCTGGCGTTGTTGGTGATGACGCTTCTCTTGGCCGCCTGCCCCGGCGGCGGGAACGGCGGCTACTAGGCAGGAATCGCCACTCGCGAGGCGGCTCCCTTCCGTTCAGCTCTCGGTGCGCACGACCTCACCGGAGGCGAGGATCACGCCGTCCTCGTACTCGGCCTCCACCTGGCCGCCGCGGAACTGCTGCTCGTAGACCTGCGCGTAGAGCCCGCCCCGCTCCAGCAGCTCCGCGTGCGTCCCGTGTTCGACGATCCGGCCCCGATCCAGGACGAAGATCACGTCGGCCGACAGGATCGTGGAGAGGCGGTGCGCGATCGCGATCGTGGTCCGTCCCTTCATCAACGGCACCAGCGCCGACTGCACGAGACGCTCGGACGTCGTGTCCAGGGAGGAGGTGGCCTCGTCCAGGATCAAGATCCTCGGGTCCTTCAGGACCACGCGGGCGATCGCAAGTCGCTGCTTCTCCCCGCCGGAGAGCTTGTAGCCCCGCTCGCCGACGACCGTGTCATAGCCGTCGGGCAGCTCCATGATCCGATCGTGGATGTTCGCCGCCCGCGCGGCCGCGATCAGTTGCTCTTCGGTCGCGTCAGGCCTCCCGTAGAGCAGGTTCCGGCGGACCGTGTCGTGGAACAGGTACGTCTCCTGCGTGACCACGCCGATCGCCTCACCCAGCGACTCCAGCTTGATCTTCCGGACATCCAGACCATCGATCTCGACGGCCCCCTCCTGTACGTCGTAGAGGCGAGGCACCAGGTACGTGACCGTCGTTTTTCCGGCGCCCGACGGACCGACCAGCGCGGCCAGCTGCCCGGGCCGGATATCCAGGTCGACATCTTCGAGTGTCCAGTACCGCGGGACCGGGTCGTCGTCGCCGAGAGGCGGCGCGTCCGGCGACACGGGGATCCCATCCGGCGGCTCCTCGTATCGGAAGCGGACGTCCCGCAGCCGTACGTGGCCGGCCACGTGCTCGACCGACACGGCATCCGGCGCGTCCTGGATCTCGTGCGGCAGGTCCAGGTACTCGAAGATCCGGTCGAACAGCGCGAGGGAGGATTGCACTTCGGTCGAGACCTGCAGCATCGAGCCGATCGGGAAGAAGAGCCGGGACTGCAATGTGGTGAATCCGACGAGCATCCCGGACCTGATCACGTCGAAGCCCGCGTCCGCGTTAACCCAGCCCGCCACCAGGTAGACGAGCGCAGGGGTGATCGAGAAGAACGTGCCGACCAGCGCGAAGAACGACCGGCCGATCATCGTCTGACGGAGCAGGAATCCGGTCAGCCGCTCGTTCTCCCCCCGGAACCTGCCGATCTCGAACTGCTGTCGTCCGAAGGCCTTCGATAGCAGGATCCCGCTCACGCTGAGCGTCTCCTCGGTGATGGTGGTCATGTCCGCGAGGGT
This sequence comes from uncultured Actinomycetota bacterium, assembly GCA_963778505.1. GTDB lineage: Bacteria > Actinomycetota > UBA4738 > UBA4738 > HRBIN12 > JAJNBA01. Next base: position 251,354 of record CAVZUH010000003.1, read on the forward strand.
CCGCTGCGTGTTGGTGGCGACCTCGCGCCGGGCTCTGCCGACCTTCACCGTGAGCCACAGGAAGAGCGGCATCAGCAGCAGCGACAGGATCGTCAAAGGTATCGAGATCAGGATCATCGCGACGATCGTGCTGATGATCGTCACCACGTTCGAGAGCACCGTGGACGCGGTGTCGGTCACGACCGACTGGACGCCACCCACGTCGTTCGCCAGCCTCGACTGGATCTCTCCCGTGCGCGTCGTCGTGAAGAACCGCAGCGGCATCCCCTGCAGATGCTCGTAGAGCTTGTTCCGGATGTCCTGCATCACGTTCAGGCCGACGAGGTTCGTGAGGTAGGTCTGCGCGATTCCGAGGATGCTCGTCACGATGGGGACGGCGATCATGATCCCGACGTAGAGATAGAGGAGCGGCAGGTTCGGGCACGGCTGGCCCTGGCAGACGCCGTTGTCACCGAAGAGCGCTTGGTCGAAGACCAGGACGATCATCAGGGGGTTGATGACGCCGAGGCCCGACGTGAGGCCGATCAGCAGGCCGACCAACCCGACCTTGCCCTTGTACGGGCGGAAGGTCCCGATCACGCGACGGACGGTCGCGCGGTCGACCTTCCGGCGATCCTCGTCGGCCGGAGGGACGCGGAAGAAGCCGTGTCGGCCCATGGTTCGAGCATACGGGCGACGGCCGACTACGTTCGCCGACCCATCCAGCGGGGTGGGGCCGCCTCGCCGACTAGGCTTCGAGACGCGTGGGGATATTCGACGAAGGACGGGTAACGCTCGAGCTCACGATCGCCGGCCGGATGGGATTGGCTGCTGTGCTCGGATTCCTCATCGGGCTGGAACGCGAGTCCCGTGGCAAGAGCGCCGGCGAGCGCACGTTCGCGATCGTGGCGCTCGGGGCCGCCGGGTTCGCCGGCACCGCGATCTCGATGTTCCCCGACACCGCGGGTCAGGCCGTGGCGGGAGTGGCCACAGGGATCGGCTTCCTCGGGGTCGGCATCATCTGGCGCCACGAGGGAGGTGAGACGCGCGGCCTCACGACCGCCGCCTCGATCCTCTGCGTCGCCGCGCTCGGCGTGGTCACGGGGATCGGCCTCTACCTCGCCGCCATCCTCGGGACCGCGCTCGCCCTGTTCATCCTGGAGTTCGATCGGATGCCGGGCTTGCGTGGGCTGCATCGCCGCGTCACTGGGCGACCGGACATGGACGACGAAGATCAGACCTAGCGACTCACGAGCTCCCGCGCACGCTCGAAGACCTCGTCCATCATCCGCGGCGTGAGCTTGCCCGTGAACGTGTTCTGTTGACTCGGGTGGAAGCAGCCGAGGAGAACGTACGGCCCTACACGCGATTCGGCGAGATGACCGAAGCGAGGACGTGGCTTCACTGCGTGACCGAGCGCGCCCAGGGCACGCAGCGCTCCGTCCCAGGCCAACGCGCCCAGCGCAACGATCACCCTCAGTTCGAGGAGCGCGGCGATCTCTCGCTCGAGGTACGGGAGACAGCGGTCGCGTTCCTGGGGCGTCGGCTTGTTGGCCGGCGGCGCGCACCGGTTGACCGCGGCGACGTACACGCCGTCGATCAAAAGGCCGTCGTCCACGGAGACCGACGTAGGTTGATTCGCGAAGCCTGGTCCTGTGCAGCGCGGCGAACAGGAAATCGCCGCTCCGGTCGCCCGTGAAGATGCGGCCGGTTCGGTTCCCGCCGTGAGCGGCGGGAGCCAGACCGAGGATCATGATCGCCGCACCCGGGTCACCCCAGCCCGGGACCGGTCTCCCCCAGTACACATGGTCCGCGAAACGAGCGACCTTCTCGCGCGCGACCCGCTCGCGCCACTCGACGAGGCGCGGACACGCCCGGCACGCGACAACATCGTCGTGGATCCTCTGGAGGGTGTCGCTCACGCGCTCACACGGCGGCGGCCTTCGCGGCTACCCAGTCGTCGTAGCCGCCTTCGAAGCTCTTCACGTCGCCGTCGCGGACCTCGAGGATCCGGTCGCAGAGCCGGTCCAGCAGATAGCGGTCGTGCGAGATCAGGATCGCGGTCCCGTCGAACGACTCCACCGCGCCCTCCAGCACCTCCATGCTCTCGATGTCGAGGTGGTTCGTGGGCTCGTCGAGGACGAGGCAGTTCGCACCCGAGAGCATCAGCGAGCAGAGCTCGAGCCGCGTCCGCTCCCCGCCCGAGAGTGACCCGACCGGCGTGCGCATCTGGTCGTAGCGGAACAGGAACTTCGCGAGGAGGGCGACGGCCTCCCCTTCGTACATCGCCTTCGTCTTGCGGACGGTTTCGACGGGCGTGAGCGCCGGGTCTTGGCCCACGAAGCCTTGGGCCAGGTACCCGATCCGGACCGAGGGGCCCACCCAGAGCTCGCCCGACGTCGGCTGCAGCTCGCCGACGACGATCTGCCCCAGCACGCTCTTGCCCGCGCCGTTCGGGCCCACGACGCCGAGCCGTTCCCGCCGGAAGACGTCGAACGAGACATCGAGGAGCACGGGGTCGTCGTCGAACGCCATCGAGATGCCCCTGAGCCGGACGACGCGTTGGCCGCCGCGCGCAGCCGGGCGCATCTCGAGTGCCATCCTCCGGCGCTCGAACACAGGGCGATCGACCTTGTCCATCTGGTCGATCTGGCGCTGCTTGTTCCTCGCCTGCCTGATGTGTCGCTCGTTCGGCACCCATGACGCCCAGAGCTCGAACCGCGCGATCGCGGCTTCGAGCCGAGCGATCTCCTTCTGCTGCGTGACCCAGATCCGCTGCTGGCGCTGGAGCGCGAGCTCCTTGGCCAGGGCGTAGGCCGAATAGGTGCCCGGCCAAATCGTGACGGCGCCGCGATCCAGCTCGGCGATCTGGTTCACGGTGTCGTCCAGGAGATACCGGTCGTGGGAGACGGTCACGACGGCGCCGGGGAACTCCGCGACGACCTCCTCGAGGATCTCTCGCTTGTCGGCGTCGAGGTGCGTCTCGGGCTCGTCGAGGAGGAGTAGGTCCGGATCGCGGATCAAGCACGCGGCGAACGCCGCGAGCTTGCGCTGCCCCCCGGAGAGCGCGATGGTGGGAAGCGTCAGGTCGTGATCGTCGAAGCCGAGGCGGACGAGCAGGCTCCGCGCCTCCCCCGCGAGCCCAGGTCCGCCCGCTTCCACCCATCGGTCGAGCACCGCCTGCTGTTTGACGAGGACGCGATCCATCTTCGCGAGGTCGGCCGTGACCGCGGGCCGCGCGAGCTCCGCCTCGATCGCGCGGAGCTCGTCGTCGAGCGAGGCGATGTCGGGCCGGCCGGCGAGCACCCACGCCTCCGCGGACAGATCGTCGCCCTCGGGGTTCTGCTCGAGGTAGCTGACGGTCACGCCGCGGCGGCGCACGACTTCGCCCTCGTTCACGTCCTCGGTGCCGCCGACGATCCGGAGCAGCGTCGACTTGCCTGCGCCGTTCGGCCCGATGACCCCGATCCGCGCACCGTCGGGCACCATGAAATCGACCCCCTGAAGCACGGGCCATGTGCCGTACGACTTGTGCACCCCGACGAGGCTGACGACGGACATCTCAGCGACGAAGCGTACGGAACCGCTCGGACGCCGCCTGGAATGCCTCCAGTGGCTGGAGGAGCTGGTCGACGGCCCAGATCAGGCCCTCGAAGCCAGCGAGTTCCGGGGGATCCTCTCGGAGCCGCCTGGCTCGCTCCAACGACTCGCGGATCCCCGCTTCGCAGGCGAGCCACTCGTCTTCGAGATCCGGGTGTCGCCAGGTCGGCATTGATTCCTGGGCAGCCGCGAGCCACTGCTCCAGCTCGAGGATCCCCTCCGCGAGCGGAGTCCCCGCCGACCGCGTCGACGGGACCGTCCCGGTCATCGCCCGCTTCGCTGCCTCGACCTCTCGGACGACCGACCGGAGCCCTTCGAGCGGGCTCAGCAGATCGTCGGGAAGCCGCTTGCGCCTGATCACAGGAGAGATCACCGACCGTGAGACCGGTCGCGGACGGGGACGATCGTCCTTGGGTCGTTCGTCGCGACCGCGTCGGCACCGAGATCGAAGAGCCGTCGCGCCGTGTTCGGGTCGTCCGCGATCCAGACGCCGAGGAACGCGCCCGCGGCATGCACACGGGCTGCGAAACTGGCGCCTGCCTCGAGGACATTCGTCACGAAAGGGAGCACCCACGTATGGCCCTGGCCAGTCGCTCGATCGAGCGCATCGTCGGCGTCCACGTCGATCCAGGTCAGCAGACCCGTGGGGACGTCGGGACGAAGGGCTCGGCTGTGTGCGATAGACCTCGGATTGAAGCTGGACATGATCACTGAGCTCGAGAACCCGAGCTCGTCGAGGGCGGCGAGCGCCGCTTCGACCGCGGGCTCCGCGTCGGGCGTGTGCCCGGGCTCGTCCGGCGAGTTCTTGATCTCGATGTCGGCGGCGGCGCGGCCGGACAGGCACTGCAACGCCTCCTGCAGCGTCGGCACACCCAGCTTCCGGATCTCCTCCAGCGTCAACTCGGACACGACCCCTGTGCCGTTCGTGGTCCGCGAAACGTCGGGATCATGGAGGACGACAGCGTGCCCGTCCGCCGTCATCCGAACGTCGAACTCGACCGCGTCGGCGCCGGCGACTATCGCTGCCTCGAACGCCGCGATCGTGTTCTCGGGCTGCTCGACCGACGCCCCGCGGTGGGCAACGACGAGCGGCTTCGATGGCTGCTCGAAGCTCACGCCCGGCTGGAGGGGCACAGGTCCTCGACCGGGCACTCGGTGCACTTGGGATTCTTCGCCGTGCAGAGCGTGCGGCCGTGGTCGATCAGCACGTACGTGAAGTCGAACCAGCGGTCCTTCGGCACCAACCGCATCAGGTCCTGCTCGATCTTGTCCGGGTTCTTCTGCTCGGAGAACCCCAGCCTATGGGCGAGCCGATTCACGTGGGTGTCGACCGCGATCCCCTCGACGATGCCGAACGAGTTCCCGAGGACGATGTTCGCCGTCTTGCGCGCGACCCCCCGCAGGGTGATCAGGTCATCCATCGTGCCGGGGACCTCGCCGCCGTACTCCTCGACGATCCGGCGGCAAGCCTCGCGGATCGAGATCGCCTTCTGGTTGAAGAACCCGGTCGCGTGGATGTCGGCCTTCAGCTCGTCCTCGGGCACGCGCAGGTAATCCTCGGCGGTCCGGTACTTCTGGAACAGCGTCGCCGTGACCCTGTTCACCGTCTCGTCGGTGGACTGGGCCGAGAGAACCGTCGCGACCAAGCACTCGAGCGGGTTCGTGAAGTGGAGCGCGACCTTCGCGCCCGGGTACGCCTCGGACAGGCGCCGGACGATCTCGGGCGCGCGCTCCTCGATCGGGTCGTCGCGGGTCAGTTGCTTCTTCGCGGCCACGCCCGGATGCTACTCGGACGTCACCGACCGCTTCGGCGCGTCGTTGACGACCAGCGTGAACACGTCGGGCCGGCTGTAGTGGCCGACGGGATCGAACCGGTACCGCTGCGCCCGAGCGACCTGCGCGTCGATCTCCGCCGTGAGGATGCCCTCCTCCTCGACGAGCGGCCCCGCGAGCAGCTGACCGTCGGGATCGACTATCGCCGGAACTCCGGTGCCGCCTGAACGGCCGCGACGGTCACCGTCTCCATGTCGACCGAGCCTTCGTGGAGTTCTCGAACCATCGTTGCATCTCAGACCACCGTCGCATCAGGATCGAGTGCCGGATCGCCCTCGGGCAGCACGTCGGCGGCCCAGTCGGCGCGCTTCCATGACGGCACCGGCGTCTCGCAGTCCTCACGCGGCACGAATTCGGACGGAGCGACCTTCTGGTACCGGTGCACGTAGCGCGGACAGTTCGGGAAGATCTCGCGCGCCCGGACCCGGACCATGAACTGGGCCTCCGGCCACCACGACCGGAGCTCGTCGTCGAAGTCCACCGAGGCCTCGCCGTTCACTCGCATCCGATGACGCCTCTCGAAGTCGATGAACAGGATCCCCACATGCGGGTTCCGGAGGAGGTTTCCCGCCGACAGGTACATCCCGTTGCCGTTGTAGTTGGGGAACGCGAGCGTGTGCTCGTCGACGACGCGGATGAAGCCCGGGTCGCCGCCCTTGTAGCTCACGTTCGGCTTGCCGCCCTCGTCAGCCGTGGCGAGGAAGAACATGTCCCGCGTCTCGACGAACGCGCGGTCGTGCTCCGAAAAGACGTCGTGGACCAACACGTCTTCGATGCGGTCGGCGAGCCTGCGCGTGTCGAAGCGATCCTGCAGCTCTCGGTTGCCGTCGTGGTACATCTCCTGCATACCTGCCACCCCTCAGATCAGCGCGAGGTCGAACCGCTCGCCGTCCCGGTACGTCGTCCACGTGTCGTCGATGCGCACGTGGATACCGCTCTTCCCGAGGACCTCCCACGCCGCACCGTCGCCGACCATCGCCGTGTCCTCGTCCATCCCGATGAACGTGAACCCCTCGGGCGCTGAGCTCACCAGGAACTCCGTGGCGCCGGGGATCCAGGTGTCCACGATGTCCCAATGGGGAGCGAACACCGTCCGCTGAACGAGCCCCAGGCCCGGCTTGAACACCGCGTCGATGTCGGTCGTGTCGCTGTCGAACGTGATCTCGTTGAGGCACGCGACCCCGGCGCTGCAGCCCGCGTAGGCCATGCCGCGGTCGAGCTGCTTCAGGAGAACGTCGAGGAAGTCGCTCTCGGCCAGCGTCGCCGCGAGGTAGGCGGGGTTGCCGCCCGAGAAGTAGATCGCGGACGCGCCGTCGAGCCGCTCGAGCAGGCGCGGGTCGTCCGTGTCCTCCTTCGTCTTCAGCTCGAGGACCTCCGCCTGGATGTCGAGGCGCGAGAAGTGCGCGAGGCCGAGCGATCCCCAGCGCTCGAACACGTCCTTGCCCTCGGGAGCGGACGCGGCGGGCACGATCAGCACGCGGCCGTCGCCGTCCGCCTCCTCCACCAGGCGGCGGTCGACCGGTTCGGACCAGGGCTGGAACTCCCCCGAGCCGAGCAGCGACCACCATGTCATCGGAGCGCCTCAGGACGGAGCTCGACGTCGAGCTTTCCCCCGAGCTCCGACGCCACATCGAGGAGTGCATCCATGTCCTCGGCCTCCGTCCGGTAGTTCACGATGCACGACCGGAGGCAGAACCGATCGCCGAGGACCGCGTTCGAGCAGTAGACGCGTCCGTCGAGCTGGATCTCAGTCATCAGCCGGTTGTTGAGCAGGTCGAGGTACTCGTCACGACCGGGCGCGCTCGCCTGGGGACCGGACGAGAGATCGGCCGGGATGAACCGGAAGCACGTGATCGACAGGCCGACGGGTGTCATCAGCTCGAACTCGTCGGACTCCTCCGCTCGGGCGCCCAGGTAGCGCGCGAGCGCCGCGTCGTGCGAGATCCGGCGCCCGTAGGCGGTCCGTCCGTGCGCGAGCAGGGACACCCACACCTTCAGCGCCCAGAACCCTCGACTGAAGTTCGGCGAGTGCCGGCCGAGGTCGATGCCCCAGTCCGTGTGCTCCTCGTCCTTCACGACGTAGGCCACGTAGTCGACGTCGAACGCCCGCCGCATCAGCTCCATGTCACGGACGATGACGCACCCGCCCGATTGCGGCGTGTAGAGCCACTTGTGGGGATCGAACGCGATCGAGTCCGCGCGCTCGATGCCCGCGAACAGCGGGCGGAGGTCGTCGGCCAGCATCGCCGGGCCTCCGTACGCGGCGTCGACGTGGAACCAGAGGTCGTCGTCCCTGCAGAGATCCGCGATCTGTTCGAGCGGATCGACGACACCGGTCGAGACGGTCCCGGCGTTCGCCACGACGGCGATCGGACGGATGCCGGCCGCCCGGTCAGCCGCGATCGCCTCCCCCAGCTCGTCCACCCGGATCCGGTAGTCATCGCCGACCGCGATCTTCCGAACATTGCCTGACCCGAGGCCGAGCATGTCGGCGCCCCGGATCGACACGATGTGGGTCTCGGTGGACACGTACAGGCTGAGCGTCGGACCTGCCGCGACACCGTCCTTCCGGATGTCCCATCCCGCCTTCGCGTCTCGCGCCACCTTCAGCGCGATGAAGTTGGCCATCGCGCCGCCCGAAGTGAGCGCGCCGCCCGAACTGGCGGGCAGCCCGAACACGTCCTGCGCGAACCAGCGGGTGAACCCCATCTCGATCTCCGTCGCCGACGGCGCGAGCCGCCACCCGCCGGTATTCATGTTCACGCCGGACGCCAGGAGATCCGCGGCGGCGCCGGGGACCGTCCCCGCGCCCGAGATGTACGCGTAGAACCGCGGGTGACCGAGGTACCCCGAGTAGTCGAACGTCATCGAGCGGAGGTACTCGAGGATCTCGTCCTCGGGCATCGGATCGTCGGGCACCGGGATCGCGACGGCGTCGCGGACCTCCTGGACGCCCCAACCTCGCGAGACCGGGAGATCACGGAGCCTGGTCAGGAGCTCCTCGTAGATGTCCGCGACGCCGTCGGTGAACGCACGCGCCCGTTTCGGGTCCCAGTCGAGGTCGCGGACGGGGGTAGGTCGTTCGACCATCACGGCTCCTTCGTCGCCGCCAGCACGAACCCCTCCTTCGCCATGAATCGGCGGAAACCCTCGTCACCGAACACCTCATAGAGCGCCTCGATCTGGCTCGCGTGCTCCTTGATCGAGGCGATCTTCAGGTCCAAGAGGCCAGACGGGAGCTCGAAGAAGAGATCCATCTCGTCGTCCGCGACGACGTGAGGGGTGCCGGGACGGAAGATGTTGAACGGGGTGAGCTTCTCGAGCCATTCGTCGCCCAGGCTCTTCGGGAAGACCGCGTGGTACAGGCGTGCACCGGGCTTCGCGATCTGGGCGAACGCCTCGCCTGCCCATCGGGACACATCCTGGTGCGCCACGTGGCCCGTCATCCCCTCGGGCCCGAAGGTGAGCACGGTGTCCGGATCGACTCGCTGCATGATCTGACGGACCTGCTCCGCGCCGGCCGGATCCAGGCCCGTCTCCATGTCGATGTCCACAGGGCCCTCGAGGAAGTGGTGCTCCTTCACGCCGAGCACGTCCAGGCTCCGCAGGAGCTCTTCGGTCCGGACCTCGCCCATGGTGTCGGGAGGCCACTTCTCGTCGTCCATCGAGCCGCCCTCGCCGCGGGTCGCCGTCACGTCCACGACACGCTGACCCCCGTCCACTGCCGCCGCCATCAAGCCGGCCGTCAGATAGATGTCGTCGTCTGGATGGGCCCAGACGCCGAGGACGGTCCCGAGGTCCCCTACGTCTTGCATGCCGAGCGATGCTAACGGGGCAGCGTGAACGCGGCTAGGGGCTGGCGGAGCGGATCCGCTCGCGGATCCGCTCCGCCAGCCCCTCGGGGAGCGCCTCCCCGCCACACTTCGTGGCGATCAGGAGCTTCATGTGTCGCTTGAACTCGGCATGGTCGTTGCAGTCGGCGCAGCCCGCGAGATGGGTCTCCACCTGGACGGTGAGCGCCTGCAGGCACTCGCCGTCCACGTAGCGCTCGATCTCACGCCGCGTCTCTCGACATCCCATGTCACCCATCGACGAGCCCTCGCTCCTTCGCCACGGCGTACAACGCCTTCTCCAGAGCTTTCCTTCCCCGGTGGAGCCGCGACATCACCGTGCCGATCGGGACGTCGGTGATGTCTGCGATCTCCTTGTACGAGAATCCTTCCACATCGGCCAACAGCACCGCCATCCTGAAGTTCTCGGGTATCGACTCGAGCGCCGCCTTCACATCGGCGTCGGGGATGTTCTCCAGCACGTCTTCCTCGGCCGATCGCTGGACGCTCTGGGCGCCGAGCCGATCGAACAGGAACCACTCGTCCAGATCCTCGGGGCCGTCGACGGTCTTCGGCTCCCGCTGCTTCTTCCGGTAGATGTTGATGAACGAGTTCGTGAGGATCCGGTAGAGCCACGCTTTCAGGTTCGTCCCCTCCTGGAACGACGCGAACCCACGATAGGCCCGCAGGGTCGTCTCCTGAAGCAGATCCTCCGCGTCGGCGGGATTCCTGGTCATCCTGAGGGCCGCGCCGTACAGGCTGGGCAGCACGGGAAGCACGTCCCGCTCGAACCGCTCCAGGAGATCCTGGTCGGCCGGGGCCGGCATGCTGCTCGTGTTCGCCATGAAGGCCCCAGTATCCCTGGTCGGCGCGCTCACGCGCGCTGTCGGTCGTCACAACCACAAGGGGGTGGGAAGATTGGGTCATGCCCGAGCAAGACAAGAGTCCCTTCGGACGCCGCCCCGCAGCCGGCGCACCCCAGCCGAGGCCGCGATCGGCGTTGCTCGTCGTGCTCGTGGTGGCGGGGGCATTGTTCGTGTTCAACACGTTCCTCACCCAGGCGTCGGTGGAGAAGATCTCCTTCTCGCAGTTCCGGGCGGCTGTGGACAACGGCCAACTGGTGAAGGACAAGGAGAAGCCCGTCACGATCACGACCACCACCGTCACGGGAGTACGGCGCACGCCCGAGGGCGAGCAGGCCTTCGTCGCGACCATCCCTCCGGGCTACGACCCGACCGCGCTGGTCGACCAGCTCTCCGAGCAGGGCTACGAGGTGGACGGGACGCAACCGAACGCGCTCACCGGGTTCATCGTCCAGACGGTCTTGTTCATCGCCCTGTTCGGCGGGCTCTACTACTTCCTCTTCCGGCGGATCGGCGGCGGCGCGAGCTCGGCGCTCAACCTCGGACGCAACAAGGTGAAGATCTACGACCGCAAGGAGATGAAGACCTCCTTCGCGGACGTCGCCGGGGTCGACGAGGCGAAGGAGGAGCTCCGCGAGATCGTCGACTTCCTGAAGAACCCGAAGAAGTACCAGCGGCTCGGCGGTCGGATCCCCAAGGGCGTCCTGCTCCTCGGGCCTCCCGGCTGCGGGAAGACCCTGCTGGCCCGCGCGGTCGCCGGCGAGGCGAACGTCCCCTTCTTCTTCATGTCCGGATCGGAGTTCGTCGAGATGTTCGTGGGACTCGGCGCCGCGCGGGTGCGCGAGCTCTTCCAGCAGGCGAAGGAGAAGGCGCCGGCGCTGGTCTTCCTCGACGAGATCGACACGATCGGCAAGGGTCGCGCCGGCCCGATGAGCGGCAGCTTCGGCGGGCACGACGAGCGCGAGCAGACGCTGAACCAGCTCCTCGTCGAGATGGATGGCTTCGACGCATCCAAGGGCGTGATCATCATGGCCGCGACCAACCGACCCGACGTGCTGGACCCGGCGCTGATCCGTCCGGGCCGCTTCGACCGGCAGGTCGTCGTGGACCTCCCGGACCTGAACGGCCGTGAGGAGATCCTCAGGGTCCACGCACGAGGTGTGGCGCTCGACCCCAGCGTGGATCTGAAGACGATCGCGGCGAGGACCCCGGGCTTCACGGGCGCGGATCTCGAGAACGTCGTGAACGAGGCCGCCCTGCTCGCCGCGCGCCGCGAGAGGAACTCGGTGACGATGGAGGAGCTCGAGGAGGCGATCGACCGAGCCACGGCGGGCCTCGAGCGGAAGTCGCGTGTCGTCTCCGACACCCAGAAGGAGCGCGTAGCCGTGCATGAGATGGGGCACGCACTGGTCGCACTCAACTGCAAGGAGATCGACCCCCTCCACCGGGTGACGATCATCCCGCGTGGTGCCGCCGCCCTCGGCATCACGATGACGCGGCCCCTCGAAGACCGCTACGTCGTGACGGAGCCCCAGCTCAAGGACCAGATGGCCTTCGCGATGGGAGGACAGGCCGCGGAGGAGATCTATTTCGACGGCGTGATCTCGACAGGCGCGCAGAACGATCTCGAGAAGGCCACCGACCTCGCCCGGGCGATGGTGTCGCAGTTCGGGATGAGCGACGCGGTCGGCCCTATCTCGCTCGGCCGAGACGACCCGAACGCCTGGATGCCCGGCGCGATGCCCAAGGTGAGCGCGCACACCTCGGAGCTGATCGACAAGGAGGTCCGGCGGCTACTGGACGAGGCGCACGTACGCGCAGAGCGGATCCTGGAGCAGAACCGCGACCTCCTGAACCGGTTGTCCGCGCTGTTGATCGCCACCGAGGTGATCGACGGCGACGAGCTGAAGGCTTACTTCGAGGGTCGCAAGGAGATCCCGGATCCGGCGACCGTCAGACCGACACCGAAGCCCGAGCCCTCGACCGATCGGGACAAGGCGCCCGCCGAGCCGATCGTCGGCGCACGCGCCGTCTCGATGCCTCCCGCACCACCCATGCCCGCCACCGACTAGCGGCGCCCCTCAGTCGTGATCGTTCTCGTGCTGATGCTGATGTGGACGCTCGTCCTCGGGTAGTGGGTCCACCAGCAGGTCCCAGCGGTCACGGAACCTGTCGAGGAACCGGTAGAAGTTCTTCTTCGACCATCGCGCTCGATCTTCGGGCTCGGTGGTGAACCACATCCGATGCTCGTGCTTGGTGACGGGGAGATCCACCACCGTCGCACGCCGATCGAGGTCCCTGACCCGGAACGAGTACTCGATGTCGGCCGTGCGGTACCACCTGAACTTCTCGTCGAAAAGACCCGCGGCGAGCACCGTCTCCCGCCGCATGGCCATCAGGTAGCCCTCGATCGCGTCGACATCGCCCGCGCGTGCCTCGTCGAACTGACGGAGGTCGTGGGTCACGATCCCATACGGACCGCAGACACCCACCTCGGGATCCTCGAGAGCCGCCTCCAACGGCCCGAACACGTCGCCGGTCGGCTCCACCGAGCCATCCACCACCAGCACGGTGTTGCTGCGGGTCCGCTTGAGCCCCGCGTTCCGGGCGGCCCCCCACCCGGTCCCCTCTTCCAGCCATACGACCTCGACCCCTTCGCCCCACGATGCCGGCTCCTGATCGGTGACGTCGGCGACCACGTACTGCACGGATCGTCCCCCTTCGTTCGCGCGGAAGCCGGCGATCGCCCTCTCGATGTCCTCGTGCCAGCCTTCGCAGACCCAGTGGACGCTCACGTCCATGTCGGGCTCGTCCTCGAGGACGGAGGGAACGTCAGCTGGGCGACGCCTGATGACTGGCTCCGCGTCTGCGCTCGCGACAGGCTCCAACCGGTAACCCCCGGGTTCGTCGACGACCATCCAGCCCGCCTCGGCGATCCGATCGCGCAGGGTGTCGGCCGACGCGAAGTCCCTCGACGCGCGCGCGCCGGAGCGCTCCTCCGCCAGCCGGGCAACGTCCGCGGGTGGGTCAGGCATCCTCATGCCTCGCGACGAAGTCGAGGACGGCGGCATCAGCTTCGGCTGCCTGTTCCGAGTGATACAGATGCCCGGCACCTTCGAGCAGGACGAGCTCGGCGCCGGGGATCCTCTCCGCGAGGATCTTCGCGTTCTCAGGCGAGACGGCGAGGTCCTCGGTCCCATGGAGCACGAGGGTCGGCACGCGTATCGACGGCAACCGATCGAAGCTGTCGAACCCTTGCATCGCCTCCCATTGTCTCCGTCCGCCCTCCGGATGTGTCGGCTGCGCGGCGCCGATCCGCAGGTCATCCGCAACGTGCTCCGGATGACGGTCGGGGAAACCGGGCGCGTACATGGCCCGCCACGGCTCCCCCTTCGGCACCTTCGAGTCCTGCGCTCGGACGGAGCGGGCCGGCCCCGCGTGAGTGCAACCCAGGATCAGGGTGCGGACGCGGTCCACGCTCCTGAGCGCGAGCTCTTGTGCCACCATCCCGCCGAAGGACTGCCCGTAGACGTGGGAGCGTTGACACTCCAGGAAGTCCAGCAGCGCGATGGTGTCGTCCACGAACGTTCCCATCGTCACCGGGCCCTGCGGCTCGTCGCTGTTCCCGTTGCCGCGGAAGTCGTAGGCGATCACCCTGAGCTCACTCGCGAGCGTGGGGATGTTCCGACGCCAGCCCGGGATGTCGCCGCCCATGCCTTCGAGCAGGATCATCGGTGTCGCGTCCTCCGGGCCGTGGAGCTCGTAGTTGAGATGGACTCCGTCAGGACGCGTGAGCACCGGCATCGGCCGGCGGGACCTACGCCGTCGCAGCCTGCGTCGCGGCGCGGAGCCGCCCGGCCATCGACTCGAGCGTTTTCACCGCGATGGAGGGATGCTCCTGGAGCAGCCCTCGGAACACCCACTCGGTCAGGCCGAGGAGCCGCATGTCGGAGCGGGCCGTCACCGTCGCCGATCGTGGACCGCCATCCAGCAGCGCGATCTCTCCGAAGAAGTCGCCCCGGCGGAGGATCGCCATCCGCTTGCCGCCGATCGTGACCTCCGCCTCGCCGTGGACGATCACGAAGAGTCCGACCCCGGGGTCGCCCTCCGTGGCGATCACGGTCCCCTTGGGATGCTTCACATCCTTCACCACCGCCGCGATCGCACGGAGCTCACGGTTCGAGCACGCGGAGAACAGCGGTACCTGCCGAAGCCATTCCATCATGACGGTGCTTCCAGCCATGGAGCGCTCCCTCGGTCCGACGCCGGAGCATCGTACTCCAACTCAGGAAGGGACCTGAAGCGCCCGCTACCGCCACATCTGCTCGTCGTCCAGCGCAGGGAACGGCGATCTCGGGGTCGCGGTCGCTCCGGGGCCGGCGATCGGGAGCGCGGCCCGTTCCTGCCGGCGACTCCGAACGATCGCCCACGCGGCCAGGCCGAGCGCCACGAACCAGAGCACGTACCCGAAGGTCCGGACGGTGCCTGCGATCGAGTCGGCCAAGTAGACCTTGTCGAGGAACTCCTCGCCGAGGATCCGCTCCCAGTCACCTGCCGCATCCGGCCCCGTCGCCCCCAGGAGCGTGAGCTGTCCGTCGTCGGCGTCCGCGATGTAGGTGGCCGCGCTGGCGAGAGCGCTCGCCGCCCAGCCCCAGCAGACCGCGGTCGCCACGAGGTCTCGCTCGCGAACCAGGAACACCACACCCACCGAGAGCGGGAAGAGCACCTCGAAGCCCGACCCCATGATCAACATCGTCAGCTCCCCGAACGGTCGGAAGAAGACGTGCCCGCTCTCGTGCACAGCGATGTTGAGGTACACGAAGATCGGGGTCTGATCGTTCTTCACGAGTGCGAACCAGCCCCACACGGCGATCAGGAGCAGCGCGGCCACCGCCTTGTAGACGGTCAGGCGCGCCTGGAGACCGTCGGGAAGCTCCACGGGAGCGAGGGAGTCCATCCCGGATCTCATCGGATCGTTCGGCGGGAGAGATGAGCCGGCTCGATCCGACGGTGCGGCGTCGATCCCGGATCGGAGGACCGCGCGGTGGATTCAGCGCTTGCGGCATCGGAGACTCACGGGAGCACGTTGAAGACGAAAACGGCATACCGGAGCGGGTCGCGGGCCGGCGCCAGGGGGGGCACCTACAAGAGGAACGGCGGCCCGCCGCCACGAGCGAGACCCTCCATCAACCGGCCCCGCGGGGCGCTCATTGGGCCGTCCCCTTCTTCCTCCCCCGATGACCGCGACACCTGCCACGCCTGCACCAGGAACAGCAGCGCGAGGAAGGCGACGTTGAACGCAAGCAGCGGCTGGACCCAAGGGTCCTCGAACCCATGGACGGGGTTCGCCTGGTTCTGGGGCCCCCATCCGTCCGCCTGGATCCGGTGGACCAGCTCCGCCCCGGCGACGACGGTTCCGAGCGCCAGGGCTACCGCCATGGGGTATCGACCCAGCGGGGCGCCAACCAGGAAGCGGGGCACGCGGAAGTCTTCGGCTAGGGCTCGCCGTCGACGCACGTCGCTAGCAGCTCCACGGAGCCAGGAGAGACCGAACACGACCAGGCCGACGCTCCCCGCGATGACCGCGCCGTGCACCAGGGTTTCGAGGTTCTTGCCTCCGTAGACCCCTTTCAGGAGGAAAGCGAGGAAAGAACAAAACGAGGAACCGACCAACGCCGCCCCAGGCGCCCGCGCCCCTCCGAGGAGAAGGACTCCTCCCACGAGCAGGGAGCCGACCACCCACTGAGTCAGGAGTTGCTGAGGACTGATCCCCGGGGACGTGCCCTTCGGAAACATCGATTCCCAAGAGATGCCGGCAAGGCAAAGCCCCCAGACGATCGCGATAGCCCCACCGACCATCCCCGGATGGAAGCACGAGCATGCGCCCCTGAGCAACGGCCGCTACAGAACCGCCACCGAACGTCTGCGGCCACCCGTACAGCTTGCAGATCCGGTGGAACGTCTCCCAGTCGCTCGCTGACCTCGAAGCCCCCTGGAGGTCGCTGGTGGGACGCGGAGGCGCCGCGCGGGTCGTCGAGCGACGGGTCCGGCCCGTTCTCGACCGCGGCCGAGCACGTCGGCGAAGGGATCGGCTCCGTCCATGTCATTCCTGCGCCTCCGTAGCGCACGTACACCGGATGCACGATGACTGACGGTGCTCGCTCCCGCAAGGTCAAGCAAATCGCCCAGCGCACAACCCCCGCCACGGAGGAAGTCCATGCACCGTCACCGTCGAGCTATCAGGAACGGCACGCTTATCAGCTTGATCGTCGCGCTGATCCTTCCGGCGGCCTCCGCGTTCGCGGCGGCGATCTCGCTCGAACGCACCATCCGAACCACGCCCTTCGCCGGGACGTCGGTGTCGATGAGAGATCACGAGGGCAGCGCGTTCGTGCCGGTGGACAACTCCCTTTGGCTCGCGGACGACAACGGCGATGCGGTCTACGAGGTGAACCCGACGACGGGAGCCTTCAAGCGGAAGATCCCGCAGGCCGACTTCAACGCGGCGCCCAGGTTCGGCGGCGGTCCGCAGGCCGGTGCGAACCGCACCGAGGACTTCGAGGCCCTCGCCTACGATGTGAACAGCGATACGCTGTACGTCTTCTCCGGCCTGTGCTGCTCGTCCTCGATGCTGCCGACGGCCTTCCGGCTCACGCGCCAGAGCGGCGCCCTTCGGGTAGCGGACTGGCAGCCGTTGGCTTCGACCGCCGACTACACCGGGGCGGGCTGGAACCCCGGCGGCGACAGGATCTACGTGGGCAAGGGTCGTCAGTTCCGCTCCTTCGACTACACGACGGCGGCGGAGGGACCTGCTTTCAGAGTGCAAGGCGTTTCGGGGATCATGGGCATGGACTTCTCCGCGAACGGCGCCGACCTCTTCATCACCAACAACAACGAACGGCTGATCCGGATCAACTGGGGAACCAGGACCATCGTCAGCGGCTGGAACCTCGACCTGACTCCCTTCGGCGTGCAAGATAGCCGGGCGGTCGCGGTGATCGGTGGTCGCTATTTCGTCAGCGACGGAGCGGACTCGCGGGCGAAGGGGGACCCCCTCAGGCACGCAGTGTTCGTCTTCGCAGCCGCCTAACCCATCCGCTGCCGCGGGCGTCAGGACGTCGCGAACGCTCACCCGTTCTTCCCTCCCCGTGGTCTGCCTCCGGGGGAGGACAGTATGCCAACTGAAGCTGTAAGACCCTTCCCAGTGCCAGAGCTGATCCGCATCGGCCGAGACATCGGCGTTCCTTCACCGCCGACCAGTACAGCCACGACAGCGATGCGGCGGCGGCTGAGGCAGCCGAGATCGTGGGGCGTGCGATCGGGGTTCGCGGGGAATCCTGGGGAAATAGGGAATAGGAAGGGGGCCCGGCTGTACCGACCCCCCTCCGCTTGCGCTTGTAGATCCCGTCGCGGGGGCAGTGTCCGGTTTCGGGAGATAGTTCCGGTCTGTCTCGCGACATCGTACCGACCTCATCACAGGGGGTTGGGCGATGTCATTGGCTCGGCTGGTGGTCACGGCGGTCAGGATCGAGGGACGGACGAAGGCCGAGGTATCCCGCGACTACGGCGTGTCGCCCCGGTGGATCTACGAGCTCTGCCGGCGCTTCGATAGTGAGGGTGAGGCGGGACTGGAGCCTCGGTCACGCCGTCCGCATCGGAGCCCGGGCCGCACCCCGGAGCGATCGAGGATGAGATCGTGGAGGCTCCGCAAGGAGCTCGCCGATCTCGGTGTGGATGCCGAGAGCCCAAGCACGATCGCGGGTCCACCTGAGCCGTCGCCACGGCGAGGATGTGGTCCCGTCGGTCGCGGAGGCGGATCTGGCGGATCTTGTCGCGCGCGGGGGTTCGTCACCCCCGCAGCCCCAGAAGCGACCCCGGAGCTCCTTCATCGGGTTCCTGTGCCGAGATGCCGAACGAGCGTATGGGCAGGCTGATGATGCGACCCACTGGAGGCTCGCCGGCGGCTCCGAGGTCAGAGATCTTGAACGTGATCGACGATCACTCGAGGTTCCTGGTGGCCTCGGATGCTCGGGGGGTCTTCAAGGCCGCCGACGTCGTGGCGACGGTTCACGACGGCGGGCGCCGCGACCTGCGGGTCTTCCACGGCCAGCTGCTCACCGACAACGGGGCGACGTTCATCCGGACGGTGCGCCGCAAGGGCAGGTGCGCCGATCGGAGCGCCGACCGACCGCCTGTACGGCACGTGGATCCCGGTCCGACTCCGAGCCCTACCGGCGACATCTGCGCGATACGTGGAGCGGCCTCGCCTACCAGACGCTCAGAGAAGTGGCTGGTCCGCGAAGCAGGAGAGCACCGACGAGCGTGGCAGAGCTGCAGATCCAGCTCGGGGACGTCGACGCGCCGGCGTACGACGAGACACCGTGAGGCCGCATCGCGCGATCAGGACGGCGCACGCCTGCCGAAGCCTTCTCAGAACCGACGTGGAGTGCTGCGAGTTCAGCCAGTACATGATCGTTCGCTCGGACCAAGGCGGTCGCCGTCAGGTCCGTATCGGCGAGGTCGCGATGGGTCCGACAAGTACCCGCATCTACGCGGGTGCAGACCCTCGACGACATGTGCGCGAGGTTGACACACCGGGGTGATCATCGACTCCGATCCACGGAACGTCGCGGCTGCACTCACATTCGCGACCTGGGACGCGTCGGCTGCGGACACGGCACGGACGGGTGCTCGCCCTCGATCGATGGCGGCTCGACGTGGCGCCGGTCCTGACGGAGGAAGGAGAGGTGCTCCGAGACCTGATCCTCGATCCGACGCGGGACTACCAGCCCCACGGACGATCCTGAGGTGGAAGGATGTCGCGAGACATGTCGGCACGATGTCGCGAGACATCACACCGTCGCGGGGGCAGGATTTGAACCTGCGACCTCTGGGTTATGAGCCCAGCGAGCTACCGGACTGCTCCACCCCGCACACCCAGGATAGCGATGCGCGCCGGAGATGACAGATGGACGTGAGGGTGATGTTGTCTCCGCCGGCCCCTCGCCCATCCACGCGCGCCCGAGCCGTTCAGCCTCGGGGCGGATCACCGGCGAACGTAGATGAACCACGTCGGACCTCCCAGGGAGCGCGCCTCCTCGATGAGGACGGCGCCCGCGGGTGCGGTCGGCTCGTTCGCACGGACGAGCACGAGGAACGGCCGGATCCCCCTGCGTTCGAGGCGCCCCGCCCGCTCTTCCCACTCGTCGAGGACCTTGCCGAGCTGAGCCCCGCGGCAGCCGGCGGCATACGCCACGATCGGGTAGTTCACCTCGGTGGACACATGGCACGGCTGCCCTGCGGCGAGTTCACCGACCTGGAAGCCGGCCCGTTCGGCCGACGCCCGTCGTCCTGCAGCGCCGGCCTCGACGCTCGTGGCGATCCCGAGCTGGACGATCGTCCACACCGCCACGAGCGTCGAGGCCACCACGATCACCATGACCCTGGCCGACTCCGGTCCGTCCGGGCCTCGGATCCCGGCGAACATCGAGGCCAGCCCGAGTCCGGCGGGGACGGAGAGCAGGGCGAGCGCCGGCAACAGGAACCGAGGAGCGAGCGCGTCGGTGAACGCCACGTACTCGGCCGCGAGCGCGACGCCCGCCGTTGTCGGGACCAGGAGCGCAGCGATCAGGCCTCGCGCCTTCCCCGTTCGAACCCCGAGTATCAGGAGGGCCACGAGCCCGAGGAGCCAGAACAACCCGATCACCGGGACTCCGGGCCGGGGATCGGGACCGATCATGGGCCCATCGCTGAGCGCGAGATACTGACGCACGTTCTCGAAGAACGACCAACGGCCGGCCGGACCGAGTCGACTTGCGGCCGAGAGAGCCGCGCCCGGCGATCCGAACCGCGTTGCCATCTCCACCAGCCACGGCGCCAACCCCGCGCCGACGCCGAGCACGAGATGGACCGTCCAGGCAAGCGTCGCCCGACGGAACACGATCGGGAGCACCAGGAGTGCGGCGGTCAGCACGACCGCATCGAGTGGACGGATCAGGGCCACGACTGCGACGAGCCCGCCCGCGAGCAGCTCGTCGTAGCGACCTTCGCCGCGCGTGACCCGGCGGGCGAGGACGGCGGTCACCGCCACACCGATCAGCGCCACCCACAGGTTCGGCATCAGCTCCGAGCCGTAGAACAGAGTCGGCCAGGCTCCGGCGAACAGCGCTGCTGCTCCGACCGCGCCGAAGCCGATGACGGAGGCCCACACACGGAACGACGCGGTCAGCGTGGCGGCAGATGCCACCGCCAGGAAAAGGCGAAGCTGCGGCAGGGACCCCCCGAGCTGGAGGACCGGGAGCGCGATGAACGTGATCCCCCGCGCGCGGTACGGAAGGAACGGCAACGTCGCGGCTCCCGGGTTGACCTGCGACAGGTAGATCGCCTCGTCCCAGCTCGGGGGACGGTCGAGCGAGAACGCGAACAACTGGACGACCAGGTACCCGACCCCCACGACGAGGAGCAGCCTCCTCGCGAGCGCGATCTCGGCGTCGCTGGGCATATCCATGCGCGGCTATCCTGCCGTACGGCGCGGATCGACGCGGTAGCATTCGATCGTGCGCCTGCCCCAGCCTTTCGGCTGACCTCGCCGTTTCACCCTCGCCCCGGTCGCGGTCTTCCTCGCGATCGAGTTCCTGGACGAGCTGGTCTTCGGTGTTCGGGAAGCGGCCTGGCCGCTCATCCGCGAAGAGCTCTCGCTCACGTACCTGAAGATCGGCCTCCTTCTGTCGATCCCGGGGATCGTCAGCACCCTCGTCGAGCCCGGGCTCGCGCTGCTCTCGGACACCGGCCGCCGCCGGCGAGTCGTCCTCGGCGGCGGCGGTGCCTTCGTACTCGCGCTGATCTTCTTCGCGGCGGCTCCGAACTTCGCCGTGCTGCTCGCAGCATCGTGTCTCTTCTCCCCTGCGTCCGGCGCGTTCGTGGGCCTCGCACAGGCGACATGGATGGATCTCGAACCGACCTCGACCGAACGGAACATGGGACGGTGGGTGCTCGCCGGCTCGGCGGGCAACGTCCTCGGCCCATTGGGACTGGCGGCAGCTGTTTGGCTTGGCGCAGGATGGCGAGGAGCGACACTCACCGCCGCGATCGCGACCGTTCCGGTCGTGATCGCGGCGTCATCCACCAGGTTCCCGGAGCCGCATCCTGGAACGGCAAGCCTCCGCGCGGCCCTGCGTGGCGCGGTCGCCGCCATAAGGAAACCGCGGGTCCGCCGCTGGTTGACACTCCTCCAGCTCACGGACCTGCTGCAGGACGTCTTCCTCGGGTTCGTGGCGCTGTACCTGGTCGACACCGGAGGCGCCTCGCCGGAGCTCGCGGCCCTCGGCGTCGGGATCCTCACCGCCGCTGCGCTCGTCGGTGACGCCGTCCTGCTCCCCGTCCTGAGGCGGATCGACGGCATCCGTTACCTTCGTTGGTCGGCCTCTGCGGCTCTCGTCGCGTATCCAGCCTTCCTTCTCGCCGGCTCGGTCACGACGAAGCTGATCCTCTTGGCCCCGATCGGCCTGCTTCGGGCAGGTTGGTACTCGATCCCTCAGGCTCGGCTCTACGCCGAGCTCCCGGCGCGAGGCGGAACCGCGGTCGCGATCGGCGCACCTGCCGACCTCGTCGGAGCAACCCTGCCGCTCGCGATCGGCATCGCCGCGCAGCAGCTGGGGTTGGGCTCAGCGATGTGGTTCCTGCTCGCGGCCCCGCTCGCCTTGCTCAGCTTGCTCCCGTCGGGCGTCGAGCGGTGAGATCAGACGGCTTGCCAGGCCTCCACCACCGGATGATCCTTGGGCTGCGGCCCGGCTTGGGCGGCGCCTCCCGGCGACCCGAGGGCGGTGATCTCGAACCACTCCGCATTGACGGCTGTGAACGGCTTCCACTCCGCCGGAAGATCATCCTCGGGAAAGATGGCGGTGACGGGGCAAACAGGAACGCACGCGTCGCAGTCCACGCACTCGTCGGGGTGGATGTAGAGCATCCGTGGACCTTCGTAGATGCAGTCCACGGGACACTCGTCCACGCACGCCTTGTCCTTGACGTCGATACAGGGTTCGGCGATCACGTATGCCATGTCATCACTCCTCCGCGACAACCCTACCCGAGGAGTCCGGGAGCAAACGCGAAGGGGCCTCATGCCGGCTCCGGTAGCATCGGTCGCACCCATGAGCACCAGCCGGAACGTCGCATCGCTCCTCGACGGCCGCCCCGTGGAGGACGCGCCCGGAGGGACGATCGCGATCCCGAACCCCGCGCACCTCGACGAGACGGTTGCGGAGGCTCGCCTGGGCGACGCGACCACCTTCCTCGAGGCCTGCCGGAAAGCGAAGGTGGCGCAGCCGGGATGGGCCGCGATCCCGGCGCCGGTGCGAGGCCGGGCGATCCAGCACCTCGGGCGCCTCGTCGAGGACAACTTCGAGGCGCTGTCGCAGCTCATCACGCGCGAGATCGGCAAACCGATCAAGGAATCGCGCGGCGAGGTCCAGGAGGTCGTCGACACGTGCAACTTCTTCCTGGGCGAGGGCCGGCGACTCTACGGCCAGACGGTGCCGTCCGAGATGCCCGACAAGCAGCTGTTCACCTTCCGGAGGCCGGTGGGCGCCGCCGCGATCGTCACCGCCGGGAACTTCCCGGTCGCGGTCCCCTCCTGGTACATCGTGCCCGCTCTCGTCTGCGGGAACACCATCGTGTGGAAGCCGGCCGAGTACACGCCCGCGACCGCCGAGGCCTTCGCACAGCTGATCCTGCACGCCGGGATCCCGGCCGGCGTCTTCCAGCTGGTTCTCGCCGAGGGCGCGCCGACGTTCGACGGCATCGAGCGTGCTCTCGAGGAGGAGGTGCTCGACAAGGTCGGGTTCACGGGTTCTTCGGAGGTGGGCCGACGGATCGGCGAGCTCTGCGGACGCCACCTGCAGTCGCCCTGCCTCGAGCTCGGTGGCAAGAACCCGCTCGTCGTGATGCCGGACGCCGACCTCGACCTGGCCGTCGAGGGCGCGCTGTTCAGCGGGTTCGGGACCGCCGGTCAGCGCTGCACGTCTTTGGGCACGGCGATCGTGCACCGAGACATCCACGACGACTTCGTCGCGCGGTTCTCGAAGGCGGTGACCGACGCCCCGATCGGCGACCCCACGCAGGTTGTCCTCTACGGTCCGATGATCTCCGTGCGGTTCTGCGAACGCTTCGAACACTGGCTCGAGCTGATCCACCCGCACCACACCGTCCTCGGATCGGACGGGATCGGGCGCATCACGTCGTCGAACCCGCGAACGGGCTTCGTCGGCGACCCCGAGGCCGGGCTGTACTACCACCCGGTGATCGTCGACGGCGTCGCGATCGACGACGAGCTCTCTCGGACCGAGACGTTCGGGCCGATCGTAGGCGTCGCCTCGTTCGACACCTTCGATCAGGCGATGGAGCTCGCCAACGCACACGGCTACGGCCTCTCCAGCAGCATCTACACGAACGATCCGCTGCACGTCTTCCGCTTCCGCGATCGGATCTCCGCCGGCATGGTGAGCGTGAACAACTCCACGTCGGGCGCCGAAGCCCACCTGCCGTTCGGCGGCAACGGCCGCTCCGGCAACGGGAGCCGACAGTCGGGGCTCGTGGGTCCTCGACCAGTTCACGCGCTGGCAGGCGATGAACTGGGACTACTCGGGGCACCTCCAGAAGGCGCAGATGGACACCGTGGAGCTCGAGGCCGACCCGGGGTTCCGCCTCCCCGCCGACTAGGGGCTCGGCGAAGGCGATGCCGAGGGCTCGCCCGGCGATCCGGCCGCCAGCTCGTTCGCGCGCTCGACGAGTGATTGGGCCTGCTCCAGCTCCGACTGGTACGTCGCGAGGTCGCCTCGGCGCAACGCGGTTTCCGCCGCGGCGAAGTGATCCACCGCCTGGGTGAGCAACTGCTGGATCTGTTGGTCCACCGTGCCGGTTCCGCCGTCGGGTGGCGGCTGCTCGCCCCCGGCGGTCGCGCCCGTGGCGTCCTCGATCGCCTCCGAGAGCGAGTTCGCCACGGAGACGCTCGAGCCGTTCACCACCATCACGAGCTTGAGCTCCGGAACCGCCGCCTCTTGGTTGGCACGTACGTACATCGGCAGGACATACAGGATCGAATCCTCGATCGGGATCGTCAGGAGATCGCCGAACTGCACCTCCGATCCACCCGTGCCCAGGAGGGTCCGGGCCGCCGAGAACTCCTGGTCGGAGTTGATACGCGAGAAGACCAGTCCTGGACCGTCGACGTCCTGCCCCGACGGGAACGTGAAGGCGACGAGCTCCCCGTAATCGGTCGGATCGGAGTTCGCGGCCATCCACCCCACCATGTTCAGCCGGTTCTCCGGCTGGAACGGGACCACGAGGTGGAAGCGTTCCTCCGCATCACCCGGCAGCTTCATCAACAGATAGCTCGGCAGGAGCTTCCTCCCAGACGCACCCGGATCCGGTGTGGACGCATCGGTCAGGGTGCCTGCCGGCTGGAGCGTCGGGTCGGCGGGGATCTCCCAGAAGTCCTGCTTCCGGTAGAACCCCGCAGGGTCCTCCACGTGGTAGTTCGCGAAGTGGAAGGCCTGGGCCTGGAAGAGGTTCTCCGGATACCGGAAGTGGCTCTGGAGCTCGTCGGGCGCCTGCTCGATCGGCGTGAAGACGCCGGGGAACGCCCGATCCCAGACCTGCATGATGGGCTCGCTCAGGTCAGCGTAGTAGGTGACGCTGCCGTCGTAGGCGTCCACCACGGCCTTGACCGAGTTGCGGAGGTAGTTCACCTCTTGCGGCCCGAGGAGTCCGGCCGTCGCCTCCGCCATGTCCAACGACTGAGAATAGGGATAGCCGTCGGAGGTCGTGTAGGCGTCCCAGATCCAGACATAGCCTTCGTTCGTGACTGCCAGATACGGGTCGGCGTCGAACGTCAGGAACGGGAGAGGCTGGGCAGCGCGTTCCACGATGCTCCGGTTGATGAGGATCCGGCTCTCGGCCTGGACCTGGCCGGAGATCAGGAGGTTCGCGTCCCGGAAGCGCCAGGCGAACACGGCCCGCCGGAAGAGACCGCCCAGCTCGATCCCTCCCTCCCGTCGTAGGTGAACGGCGTCTCGCCCGTTGCTCCCTCGTAGTCCAGCTCATCGGTCAAGGAGTTCACGACCACGAAGTCGGCGTCGGCCGGATCGTGCACCTCCCCGTAGTAGATGCGGGGTTGCTCGGTCACCGGCTCGCCCTCCGGCGGGATGTCCTCGAGCGTCAGCACGGGAGCCCCGTCGGCGGTGATGGAGTTCACCTGCGCCGCCACCGCGCCGAACCCGTGGGTGTACACGAGGTGACGGTTCTGCCAGGTCTGGGCGTCGGCGCTGATCCCCTCCTGGCTCACCTCGCGGCCGGAGACCATGAGCACGCGTCGCTGCCCGTCGCTCATGTCGTATCGGTCGACGTCGACGTCTTCGAATTCGTAGTACTGACGGATCCGCTGCACGGTCTGGAAGTTCTCCTTCAGGACCGAGGGCCGCCAGAGGCGGATATTGCTCACGGTCGCCTCGTTGGCCTCGATGTCCGGCGGCCGAAACGCGACTCTCGAACGGTCGCTCTTCGAGGCGGATCTCGTCCAGGCCGAAGGCGCGCCGCGTCCCCGCGATGTTCCGCTCGATGTAGGGGAGCTCCCTCTGCTGCTCGTTCGGCGCCACGCGGAACTGCTGGATGAAGGCCGGGTACGCCGTCCCGAGCAGGATCGAGACGACCAGGAGCAGCCCGACGGCGATGATCGGCAGGCTCCAAACGCGGTACCGCGCGTTCACGAAGAAGAGCAGGGCGCAGATCACCGCCACGATGGTCAGGAACGTGAGCGCCGGCAGCTGCGCGTTGACGTCGGTGTACGAGGCGCCGTGGACCACACCCCGCTCGGAGGTGAGCAGGTCGAAGCGGGCCAGGTAGTAGCCCCAGGCCCTCGCCAGCAGGATCAGCCCGAGCAGCACCGACAGGTGGGCGCGCACCTGCGGATCGACCTTGTCGGCGAGGCCCACCGCCTGCGGCCGGATCCCTCCCTGGAGGAAATGCCCGATCCCCACGATCACCGTGATGCCGACCAGGGATCCGAAGAGCCAGCTCTGGAGGTACTTCAGCCACGGGAGCGTGAAGACGTAGAACGCGGGATCGCGCTCGAACAAGCCGTCCGGGTTCCCGAACACGATACCGCCCCTGGATCGCCAGAGGAGGAACTCCTGCCAGTGCCCGGATGCGGCGAGGCCGACGAAGATCGACAGGACCGCGGCGCCGAGCGGGATGGCCCATCGGAGGTACGGCTCGACGTTCTCCCGGAAGCGTTCGACGATCTCCTGCTCGGGCGTGAGCGCGACCACCCTCGGCGCGAGGCGTCGCGTCACGTAGAGGTTGACCAGGAGCATCGCGAAGAAGGTGACGAAGAAGGCGGAGGCGAGCCCGGCCTGGGCCCAGATCCTCGTCCAGAAGACCTGCGAGAGCTGGACCTCTCGGTACCAGAGGAGGTCCACGTAGAAGTTGGACAGGAAGGTCAGCAGGACGAAGGCTGCCACGATGAGGCCGATCGCGACCAGCGGCCAGCGGCGGCGCGCATACGGGATCCGGACGGTCGTAGGCCATCGCCTGCAGACTAGCTCAGGTCGGCGTTTGGGATGACGCGAGTGCGTCGACGGCCTCGTCGAACGTCGACACGGGGATCAACTTGAGATCGCCCGTGTCGACGTCGCGTAGCTCAGGGAAGTTGTCTCGAGGCACCAGCATGACGTCCGCGCTCGCGTCGCGCGCCGCCAGGACCTTGTCGAGGATCCCGCCGATCGGCCCGACCTTCCCCTCGAGATCGATCGACCCGGTGCCGGCGATCGTCCTGCCGGCCGTGAGGTCGCCCCGGGTGAGGAGGTCGTAGAGGCCCGACGGCCCACATGAGCCCCGCGGAGGGTCCGCCCACGTCGCCGCTCTCGATCGTGATCTCGAACGGGAAGGACTCGACCAGCACGATGCCGATCAGCGGCTCCTCGCTCCCAGGACAGCTGCCGCGGGCCACTCGGACGTCGTGCTCAACACCGTCGGCCTGGACACGGAACTCGATCGGCTCTTCCGCGGGAACGGCATCGATCAGACGCGATGCTTCGCGCTTCGAATCAACACGCTCGCCGTCGATCCGCTCGATCAGGTCCCCCGGGAACAGGCGACCGTCGGCGGGGCAGTCGGCGCCCACGAACTCCACCAGGGCGCCTGACCCGTGCTCCGCGGGATAGTCGGTCACGTCGGAGAGGACGACGGCCGCGGCGTCGATCTTGCTCTGGTCCATCTGCGAGATCGCCCGCCGCTCTTCCTGCGGCTGCGAGAGTCCCGGTGGATAGACGACATCCCTGTCGACGACCGCTTCCTGGGGATCGACCCACGCGACCAGGGCCCCGACCGCGGTCACCTGGGTGAACTGGATCGTCGTCATCACGAGACGCCCCGACGAGCCGTACGTCGGTGCGCCGTCCACGTGGATCAGCGGCACGATCTCGCGCGCCGGGCCCGGGCCGAACGAGAAGAAGGGGAGCGGGATCCACCCGGCGGCGAACGCGAAGGCGATGAGGAGCACGAATCCGCCGGTCCGCAGGCCTCGTCGCATCGGTCGATGGTAGCCGTGGTCTGCCCATGAGCCGAGTCGTCGCCATCGCCTCGACGCGGCGGTACGCTCGATCGAGACCACCGTGGGATACGTGCTGATCATCGCCATCTCCGTCGCGGTCGGCGTGGCCGTCTATCGCATGACGGCGACCCTGCCCGTCCTCGAGCAGGATCCGGAGACGTGGGCGGGACCTGGGCCGGCGCCTTCGGAGCCGGCCCCGAGCCTGCCCCCAACCAACTTCGAACGGCTCTCGATCTCACACGACGGCCTGACCTGGCACGACCGGATCATCGGGAGCCTCGGCCTCATGGTGGCGGTGACGGTCGCTGCGGCCGTGCTCGCATTCACGGTCTACTTGGCGGCCTCCACCGTCATCGGCCTCCTCGAGAAGGTGGCCGAGGGTCCGACCTAGGGGGAGGGGATCTCCGGCGTGACGTCGCGGATCTCCGACACCAGAAGGTTCGAGAGCTGATCGTCGTCCCGGAGCCGGCCTTCGAGGTTGTGCTCTCCCGCCCACCCCGCCACAGCTTCCCGGGTCGCGGCGTCGTAGACGCCGGACAGGTCGCCCTCGTATCTCCCGAGGGCCGCCAAGCGTCGCTGCAGGTCCGTGACGAGCTCGGGCCGGATGGGCAGCAACGGGTCGTTCCTGATCAACATCGTGGCATCCCAGACCTCGAAGATCCGGGCGAGCTCGCGGGGTGCGTCCGGATGGTCGTCGACCCGGAGGTCGATGTACCGGTCGTTCCTGCCCTCGTAGCCGCCCCGCTCTCGGACCACGAGGAGCGCGGCGGATTGCCGGCCTCGCCGGTCTCCCCCCGCCGCGTCACCCGCGAGGAGCGCCGCCAGGAGCCGATCGCACAGATCGCCCTCGGTCTCTTCGAACGCCCGCGACATCTCCGTGACGACGGGCTCCCCGACGAGGATGTTGCCCTGAGCGGCGAAGCCGCGGCCGGTCGCGCCGCCCGCCCACTCCATGCACTTCGAGCCCGTGAACGTGGCGGCGCGACCGGCCGCGTCCACGAACCCCACCTGCCGATCCTCTCGACCCTCGTCCCGGTCGAGGAGCCGTGCGCAAGGCAACCTCCGCGCGTGTCCCTTCGGCCATCAGGCTGAGACCCTCGGGGCCGAGAGAGGTGTTCGCCCAGGACTGAGTCGCCACGGCGCCGACGCCGGCCTTCGCCCACGGCACCACCGCGCCCACGC
This sequence comes from uncultured Actinomycetota bacterium, assembly GCA_963778505.1. Lineage (GTDB taxonomy): Bacteria > Actinomycetota > UBA4738 > UBA4738 > HRBIN12 > JAJNBA01. Next base: position 280,246 of record CAVZUH010000003.1, read on the forward strand.
ACGGGAACTTCGACGCGACGGCCACTCCCCAGTCCCCCGCTCCCGGATCCGCCGCCACGATCGAGAAGGTCATCTCTACCCCCGTCGGAGCAGCTGGAAGGAGGTCCGGTATTCGTCGAGATGCTCGAGCATCCTGCCCGCGCCGCTCACGACGGTCTCGAGAGGCCGCTCGACCACGTGAACGGGTACCTCGCATTCCTGGGCGAGGAGCATGTCCAGACCCTTCAGGAGACCGCCGCCTCCCGTGAGGAACATCCCCGTCTCCAACACGTCGTGCGTGAGCTCCGGCGGCGCCTCCGCGAGGGTCATCCGCACTTCGTTCGACGATCGTGCTGACCACGGGAGCCATCGCCTGTCCTTATCTCGTCCTCGTCCACCTTGACCTCGACCGTGTTCCCGGTCGAGAGCTCTCGACCGATCACCTTGGCCGCTCTCCCGGTCGGAGAGGGGAATGCGGACCCGATCGCGATCTTCAGCTCCTCGGCCGACTTCTCCCCGATCGCCACGCCATAGGTCGCCCGTATGTGCTCCTGCACGGCGGCGTCGAGATCGAAGCCTCCGACGCTCGCGGAGCGGCCCGACACGACGCCGCCCATCGAGACGACGGCCATCTCCGAACGCCCTCCACCGATGTCGACGATGAGGTTGCCGAGCGGCTCGTGAACGGGAAGGTTCGCCCCGACCGCTGCGGCGAGCGGCTCCTCCACCGGAACGACCTGTCGCCCGCCGGCGTAGCGGATCGCGCGCTCGATCGCACGCCGCTCGACGCCGGACGCCGACGGAGGGACGCAGACGAGGACCCTCGGCTTCGGGAATCGCGTGACGCCGACGCGGCTGAAGACGATCGCCAACATCCGTTGCGTCACATCGAACTCCGTCATCGTGCCTTCACGGAGCGGACGGACGGCGAGCACGTTGCCGGAGTCGCCGCCGAGCATCTGCCAGGCTTCATCCCCCAGGGCGACCACCTCGCCGTTGCCGTGCAGCGCCACGACGGTGGGCTCGTCGAAGACGATGCCGTCACCCTGCCGGTAGACGAGGGTATTGGCGCTCCCGAGGTCGACCGCGAGGTCCCGGCCCAACTAGCTCCCCATGACCCATCGAGCCTCGCCCGAGACGAGACCCTCCTTCTTCCAGATCGGGACGTCTTCCTTGAGACGTTCGATCCCGTGCCGGCAGGCTTCGAAGGCCTCCGCGCGATGCGGCGCCGAGCAGGCAACGACGACCGAGGCCTCCCCGATCGCGAGGTCTCCGGTCCGGTGCAGGATCGCCACGCGCCGGAGGGGCCAGCCGTCGAGCATCGTCGCGGCGATCTCGCCGAGACGCTCGGTCGCCAGCTCGTCCCACGCTTCGTAGTGCAGTCCGGTCACGTCTCCGGAATCCGAGCGGTCCCGAACCGTCCCGACGAACACGCACGTTCCGCCGGCCCCGGGGTCGCCGACGAAGGCAAGCGCCTCGTCGACGGAGAGGGGCTCGGTCGAGATTCGGGCCAGGACAGCCTCGGACACGGCGGACATCGTATCGGGAGAGCCGCGTACGATGGACGGGTGAGCAGCGGGTTCGGCTTCGACACCGGCGACCCTGAGGCCTTCAAGGACGCTCCTTTGTTCCGCGAGCTGCAGCGAGTGATGTCCTCGACGAGCGGCCCGGTGAACTGGGAGCTCGCCCGGCAGGTGGGCGTCGCGAACGCGGTCGAAGCGGGACCCGATCTGGAGCCGACCGAGGGCGACATCCGGATGGTGGAGGAGGCGGTCCGGGTCGCCGAGCTGCAGGTCGGCAGGTTCACGGGGCTGGCGACGCCGGCGGACGTCGCGCAGGTGCGCGCCGTCCGCCGCGCCGGCTGGGTGAACGCCAACGCCGAGAGCCTGAAGACCCTCCTCGAACCGGCCGCGCGGCGACTGACCGATGCGATCGAGCGGAGCGCCGGCGATCAACCTCCTTCGGAGATGGCTCAGTTCTCGGCGTTCCTGCGACAGCTCTCACCGCTCCTGCTCGGCACGCAGGTGGGCCAGGTCCTCGGGATGCTCGCGCAACGGGTGCTCGGGCAGTACGACATCGCCGTACCGAGGTCGGGGCCAGGCCAGCTCTTGTTCGTCGTTCCGAACCTCGCCGCGTTCGAGCGGGATTGGTCGCTCGACCCGAGGGAGTTCCGGACGTTCGTGGCGTTGCACGAGGTGACCCACCGCTTCGAGTTCGCGCAGGCGTGGGCTCCCGACCGGTTCCGAGAGCTCGTCGATGACTACCTGTCGACGCTGAAGCTCGACGTCGAAGGGATGCAGGCGCGGCTCGGCTCGCTCGACACCGGCGGATCCCGAGGCCCTGCGCCAGCTCGCCGAGTCGGACGAGGGCTTCTTCTGGGCGGACCTGGACGACGAGCAGCGCCTGAAGCTCGGGAGGATCCAGGCTTTCATGGCGGCCGCAGAAGGCTACGGCGACCACGTGATGCAGGCACTCGGCGCGGAGCTGCTCGGCACCTATCCCCGCATCGAAGAAGCGATGAAGCGGTACCGCGACGGCGAGCACGGCGATCCCGTGTTCGAGCGTCTGCTCGGCGTGGATATGAAGCGCGAGCAATACCGGAAGGGCCGGGCGTTCTGCGAGGTCGTCGTGGAGCAGACGGACGAGGCCACACTCGCGCGGATGTGGGAGTCGGCGGATGCGATGCCTTCGCTCCCGGAGCTGGACGAGCCCCGCCTCTGGCTCGCGCGCACCGTCTAGGGTCCGGCGTCGTGGGCTCGTCGGCTATCATCGCGCGACGATGACCATCGGTGAGCTGATCTCGGCGGCCGTCGTCGACGAACGGGTCTGGGACGCGTATCAGGAGACGGCACCGGACGGTATCTACCTCATCGGTCAGCCCGGTCCCGCGCTGCCGTTCATGATCTTCAGGGCGTGGAAGGTCCCGACGGGCTTCGTCTCGGAGGAGATCAGGCTGGTCGGCCCGTCAGGGCGCACGTTGTACCGATGGGGCCCGCAGGTCCGACGGATGAAGGGTGCGATGGATCTCACCGTCGAGCTCGATCGGATCGACGATGCGGTGCTCGAGGAGACCGGTACCTACGTGGCCTCTTTCATCCTCGACGGCGAGATCCTCGGAGAGATCGAGTTCCCCGTGTACGTGCAGGCGGCGGCGCAGAAGCTCCCGAAAGAGACCGAGGAGGGGCTGCGGAAGTCGGATGTCATCTGGGTCGGCACGCGTGTGAACGGCCACAAACGCATGGCGCCGGTGTGGTTCGCGTTCAAGGACGGGAAGATCTTCCTGTTGTCCTGCCACGATCCGGAGGCTCATGAACAAACCGTGCCGGGCGTCCCGGACGCACAGGAGCTGGTGGTGGTGACCCGGCGCAAGCTCCGCGATACGTCGCTCCAGGAGTTCACGGCGGCGCAGCGGCTTCTCGAGGGTGCCGAGTGGGAGGCCGCCGCCAAGATGCTGGTGGATCGGCGTCGAAGCCGAGTCGGTCCGCCCGCCGAGTCGCTCTCGCGCTGGCGCGGGAAGTGCGACATCGTCGAGCTCATCCCGAACGTCGGGACCCTCGAGACCACCGGTTGAGGCGGCCGGCCAGCTAGCGGTTCATCGCTCGGCCCACGGCCGCCGCGATCGCCGCGAGCTGCTCCCCCAGCTCCACCACTTCATGCGGGAGGAGCGCCTGCGCCCCGTCCACCATCGCTTCCTCCGGGTTCGGGTGGACGTCCACCATCACGCCGTCCGCGCCGGCGGCGACCGCCGCCCTCGCCATGGCGGCAACCAGGTGCCGTTTCCCCACCGCGTGCGACGGATCGACGATCACTGGCAGGTGCGATTCGTACTGGGCTACCGCCATGCCCGCGAGATCGAGCGTGTTGCGCGTCGCCGGTTCGAACGTGCGGATCCCTCGTTCGCACAGGATGATCTCCGAGTTCCCCCGTTGCGCGACGTACTCCGCCGCCTGCAACCATTCGTCGATCGTCATGGCGAGCCCGCGTTTCAGCATCACCGGCTTGTTCGACAGACCGACCTCCTTGAGGAGCTCGAAGTTCTGGGCGTTGCGCGTGCCGATCCTGATGCAGTCCGCCACGTCGGCCACGTGCTCGACCTGGTTCAGATCGACGACCTCGACGACGAATGGCAGGCCCGTGCGTCGTCTGACGTCCTGCAGGATCTCGAGCCCCTCTTCTCCGAGACCCTGGAACGAATACGGCGACGTCCTCGGCTTGTAGACGTCACCCCGCACGATCGTCGCGCCCGCCGCCTTCGAGGCCTCCACGGCGGCCATCGCCTGTTCTGCACTCTCCACCGCGCACGGCCCCGCGATCAGCGTGAACGTCCCGCGTCCGACCGGCGTCGATCCCACCTTGACGGTGGTCGTCTCGGGATGGAGGTCTCGCGCGACCATCTTGTAGGGCTTGCCGATCCGGATGACGTGATCGACGCCCTGCATCTGCTTCCAGTCGATGGCCTGGAAGCGATCGGTGTCGCCGACGAGGCCGACGATGGTGTGCACGGCACCGCGTGAGACGAACGCCTCACCGCCAGCGCCACGCACCCGCTCGGAGACGGCTTCGATGTCCGCCTCCGTCGCGTCCTGCTTCATCACGACGACCATCCGCGACCTCCTCCGGCGCCGGGACGGCCCCGGGAACGAAACGGCCCCGGGTCTTCCGCCCGGGGCCCCTGTGCTCGTTCGGCTGCAGGTGACTACGCCGGGCGATGCCCGAAGTAGAAGAACCAGTCGCCGTCGAAGCGCTGCATGAGGCGCCCATCGTGACCGCCGGGCGGCGCCGGTGTCAACAGAGCTAGGATGCAGCCCGATGTCGACGTCGGTGCTCGACCATCCGCTCGCCCACGATCTCCTTTCACGACTCCGGGAGCGAGGAACGGACCCCGCTCGAGTTCAGGACCCTCACCCGCCGATTGGGTTGGTTCCTCGTGATCGAGGCGACCCGAGACCTCCTCACGGAGCGCGTCACGATCCACACGCCGATGGAGGAGACGAAGGCCGTGCGGATCGCGGAGCCGCTCGTGGCCATCCCGGTGCTCCGAGCCGGGCTCGGACTCCTCGATGCCGTGACGGATCTGTATCCCGACACGATCGTCGGCTACCTCGGTCTGGAGCGCGACGAGGAGACGCTCGAGCCGCGCGACTACTACGCGAAGCTCCCCCGGATGGAAGGCCGTCGAGCTCTCGTGCTCGATCCGATGCTCGCGACGGGCGGATCGGGCAGCGCTGCCATCGCCCACGTGAAAGCGCACGCGAGGCCGACCTCCATCTCGTTCGTGTGCATCGTGGCAGCGCCGGAGGGCGTCGCGAAGATCGAGGCCGATCATCCCGATGTGCCCATCGTCGCCGCCGCGCTCGACCGTGAGCTGAACGACGTGGGGTTCATCGTGCCGGGGCTCGGGGACTTCGGCGATCGGCTCCACGGCACCGACTAGCCCCTTCGAAAGGACTAGGTGCCGCCCGCTCCCTCGTAGGCTCGCCCCGCTGCAGCCGGTGGACGCACCTTGCCCACGAAGCCGGCGATCGCCACGATGGTCACCACGTACGGGATCATGTTGATGAACTGCGGTGGCAGCAGAGAGATCAACGGGGCATCGTCGAGCCGCAGCGGGATCGCCTGCGCGAACCCGAACAGGAACGCCACCACGAGCAGTCGCCTCGGATCCCAGTTGGAAAGGATGAGTGCGGCGAGCGCGATGAACCCGAGCCCGAGGGTCTGTCCTTCCCGCCAGTTGCCGACGACCTCCACGGAGAGGAACGCGCCGGAGAGACCGGCGAGCGCGCCGGAGAGCAGGACGCCCTGCCATCGGAGCGGCGCCACGCCCACGCCGAGGGATCGTGTCGCCTCGGGATTCTCTCCGGCCGAGCGAAGCCGGAGCCCCCATCGCATCCGGTAGAGGGCGAACGTCACCGGGAAGACGAGGAGCGCCGCGAAGATCACCACGGGTGACAGGTTCTGGAAGGCACGACCGAGGCCCCACGGGATCTCCGAGAGCAACGGGATGTCGAACCTCGGGAGATGTGGGCCGCCAGGGTCGGATTGGGTGGCCTGTTCGAAGAACACGAAGGAGAGGAACCGAGCCAGTCCTATCGCCACCAGGTTGATCACGACACCGGAGACGATGTGATCGACGCGGAAGTTGATGGTGGCCACCGCATGCACCGACGCGAAAAGTGCGCCACAGAGAGCGCCGAACAGGAGTCCGAGGACCACTCCACCGGCGCCCAAACCCATCCCATCCGGAGCCGGCCCTGCGAAGAGGGCCACGCCTGCTGCCCCGGACACGGTCCCGATGACCATCAGGCCTTCGAGACCGATGTTCACGATCCCCGACCGTTCGCTGAACAGCCCCCCGAGACCGGTGAGATACAGGATCGTGAAGTACGTGAACGCGATCCGGACCGCCGCGCCGATATCGCCGACGTCCATCAGGCTTCCTCCGCGTCCGCCGCGGGCACCTCGGTGTCGCGAAGCCCCACCTCCGCGCCGGCTCGCTGCAGTTCCCGCCTGGCCAGCCTGCGCTGGGCGACCTGATGCACGACCACCACGCAGAAGATCAGGATCCCTTGCAGGATGATCACGAACTCCCTCGGGACGTTCGTCTCGATCTGCAGAGCGGTCTCCCCTCGGGAGAGGATCGCCCACAGGATCGCGGCGAAGACGATCCCGATCGGGTTGTTCTGGCCGAGGAAGGCGACCGCGATCCCCGTGAAGCCGAGCTGCGCCTCGTAGTTCTGAACGAGCGCGCCGCGTTCGGCCAGCACCTGCTGCATCCCGGTCAGACCAGCGAGCGCTCCCGAGATCAGGAACAGCTTGATCTGCACCGCGCCGATCCCGATCCCGCCCGCGCGGGCGGATCCTGCGGAGGATCCGACCGCGCGGGCTTCGTAACCCAGACGCATCCGCCGGAACAGGAACCAAACGATGGCACTCACCGCGATCGCGAGCGGGAAGAGCCAGGAGAGGTGTGCCGAGCCCGCCGACGCCGAAGAGATGCCCCAGGTCCGGCACGAGGGCACTCGGTTCGAAGATGTCGGTCCGGAGATCGACGTTCTGGCCGGGTGGAGCCTTCGTGAACCTCAGGGGGCCGTTGAGGGCGTACGCCACGATGCTCACGGCGATGCCGTTCATCATGATCGTCGTCACGACCTCGTGGGCCCCCGTCTTCACCTTGAGGATCCCCGGTACGGCCGCGTAGACCATGCCGCCGATACAGGCGAAGAGGAGCGCGGCCGTGAGGTGGAGCAGTCCGGGCAGGAAGTCGAAGGTGAGCGCGGCCCACGACGCCGTGACCATCGCCACCAGGAACTGGCCCTCGACTCCGATGTTGAACAAGCCTCCCTTGAAGCAGACCGACACTGCGAGCGCCGCGAAGATCAACGGCGTTGCGATCGAGAGCACCGTCGCGATGCTCGTGACGTCTCTGAACGCGAAATCGAGCATCGCACCGTACACCGTGAACGGGCTCTCGCCGTACAGGATGATGATCAGCGAGCCCACGCCGATCGCGATGGCGAAGGCGGCGAGCAGGGCGAGACCCTGGCCTACCGCCGACTCCAGCCACGGCGGCAGCGCGCGGGGTGCGGGCAGCGACTCGGCTCCGGTCGACATCAGCTCGCCTCGGCCGTCTTGGCGGCGCCGAGCATCCCGGCCCCCAGCTCCTCAGGGGGTGTATCGGGTGTGTACTCACCGGTGATCCGGCCTTCGTAGATCGTCACGATCCGATCCGAGAGGGCGTAGATCTCGTCGAGCTCGGCGGAGATCAAGAGCACCCCTCGTCCCTCTTCCTTCTGATTCAGGATCTGGCGCCACACGAACTCGATCGCTCCCACGTCCAGTCCTCGGGTCGGCTGCGACGCGATCAGCAGTTTGGGGCTGGTGTCCAGCTCCCGAGCCAGGACCAACTTCTGTTGATTCCCACCCGAGAGCGTGCTCGCCTTCACGTTGATCGAGCGGGTCCGAACATCGAACAGCTTCACGAGGCGGCTGGCCATCTCTTTGATCTTCTGGATGAAGAGGATCCCTATCCGACTCGTGAACGGAGGGTCGTCCTCGCGACCGAGCACGGCGTTCTCCCACACCGTCATGTCCAGCACGAGACCCTGCTCGTGACGATCCTCGGGGATGTACGCGACGCCGGCGTTGCGGATCTCCGCCACCGACCAGCCCATGATGTCCGTCCCGGCGAGGCGGATCGTACCGGCCGCGGGCTTCCTGAGGCCGATCAGCGCCTCGGCCAGCTCCTTCTGGCCGTTCCCTTCGACCCCCGCCACACCGAGGATCTCTCGCGCTCGGACCTGCAAGCCGACCCCGTTCAGCTTGCCCTCTCCCAGGAGACCCTCCACCTCCAGGATCGGCTCCCCGATCTCCACGTCGGGCTTCTCGAGCCGGAACAGGACAGGCCGTCCGACCATCATCTCGGCGAGCTTGGCCTTGGAGGTGTGCGCCGGAGCCGTCTCGCCGACGACCTTGCCCCGGCGGAGCACGGTGATCCGGTCGGCGATGTCCAGCACCTCGTCAAGCTTGTGGCTGATGAAGACGATCGCCTTCCCGTCGTCTCGGAGACGGCGGAGGTTGGCGAAGAGATCCTTCGCCTCCAGCGGGGTCAGGACCGCCGTGGGTTCATCGAGGATGAGGATCTCGACCCCGCGGAAGAGGGCCTTCAGGATCTCGACCCGCTGCTCCTCTCCGACGGAGAGGTCCTCGATGACCGCACTCGGGCGCACCTGGAACCCATACGTCTGCGCGAGCGCGGCGACCTTCTGATGCGCGGACTCCATGTCGAGGATCACGGAGTCCTCGTCACCGAGGATCACGTTCTCCGTGACCGTGAAGGGATCGACCAACACGAAGTGCTGGTGGACCATCCCGATCCCGTGCTGAAGCGCGACGCGAGGAGATGCGATCGAGACCTCCTCGCCTCCAAGGAGGATCCGGCCCTCGCTCGCCGGGTACATCCCGTAGAGGACCCGCATCAGCGTGGACTTGCCGGCCCCGTTCTCACCTATCAGGGCATGGACCTCGCCCGGGCGCAGCTCGAGCGAGACGTCGTCGTTGGCCACCACCCCGGGGAACCGCTTGGTGATGTGCTCCATCACGACGAGGGGCGGGGCGCTTCCGCGCCCCGCCCCTCGTTCGTCGCCCATCGGTCGATCCCGTCTCCGAGCCTACGGAGCCTCGGGAACGGTGATGTCACCGGCGATGATCTGCGCCTTCAGGTCGTCGAGCAGGGTGATGATGTCGTCGGTCATCAGGTCCGTGTTGCTCTTCGAGTAGTCGACGCCACCTTCCGCCATGCCGAAGACCTGACCGCCGGCTTCGAGACTGCCGCTACCGGCCTGCTCGATCGCGTCGTGCACGGCCGTGTCGACCCGCTTCAGCATCGACGTCATGATGTGCGGCTGCTGCTCGGCGCTGACCAACAGGTACTGGTCGGAGTCGACACCGATCGCCAGCTTGTCCGCGGTGACGGCGGCGTTGAAGAGCCCCGCCCCCGAAGCGCCGGCCGCGTGGTAGATGATGCACGCGCCGTCGTCGTACATGCCCGTCGACAATGCCTCGCCCTTCACCGCGTCGTTGAAGGCGGTCACGTCGTCGCCGATGTACTGAACCAGGACCTCGATGTTGGCGTCGACCGACTCGACTCCGGCTTGGTAGCCGGCCTGGAACTTCTCGATCAGCGGGCCGGTCTGGCCGCCGAGGAAGCCCACTGTTGCGCAACTGTCCTTCCCGGCCTGGGTCGCGGCCGCGGCGCCTACCAGGTACGAGCCCTCGTGCTCCTTGAACGTCAGGTCGGTCACGTTCGTGAGGCCGTCGTTGGTGAGACCGCAGGCGGTCCCACAGGTGGCGTAGCCGTCGATGATGGCGAACTGGGTGTCCGGATAGTCGCCGGCGCTCTCGTTGATGCCAGGTGAGAACGCGAATCCCACCGCGACCACGAGGTTGTTACCGGCATCGGCGAGCGCGATCACGTTGTCGTCCCTGTTCGAGCCGGTCGCGTCGGGCTCGATCGACTCGGTGTTCTCTTCACACACGAGGCCCTCATCGAGCGGCGGCAGTGAGACCGGCGTTGGCCGCGTCGTTGAACGACTTGTCGCCGATCCCCCCGATGTCGTACGCGACGCCGACGCTCAGGTCCGCATCGCACTCCGGCGCGGCGCTTCCATCGCCGGGGCCAGCCGCTGGGTCATCACCACAAGCCGCCGCGATCAGTGCGAGGACGGCCAGGGGTACGAGGAGCGTTCGAAGCCACTTCGGCATGCTTCCCCCTTCGCTGCATCTTCTTCGGGCCGAGCAGCCCGACCGCACGGATTCTCCGGGCGGAGCGGGGGTCCGTCAAACGCGCCCTGCGGGACCCCATGGGAGACTACGGAACCGGAGGTCGTGAGGGATGGTCGAGGGCGAGGACCTGTTCCACGCACTGCGAAAGCGCCTCGCCGACTCCGCGTTCCACACATGGGCAGGGATGGAAGTGGTGGAGGCATCCGCCGGCGAGGTGACGGTCGCGATGGACGTGCTGGATCGACACGTCAACCTCCAGGGCCTGGTGCATGGAGGGATGATCGCGATCCTCGCGGACACCGCGTGCGGATTGTCGATCCGCTCCTCGATGGAGCCGGGGCGTCTCCATGTGACGACCGACCTGGACATCCACTACCTCGCACCCGCACGGGCGGGGCGGCTGTTCGGCCACGGGAAGGCGATCAGAGTGGGTCGTTCGCTCGCGTTCGCCGAGGCCTCGATCGAAGACGGCGAGGGCAGGCTGCTCGCTCGGGCGCAGTCGCGATTCTCGGTGAGCGGAAGAGAGGCGGCGGGGAGCTAGTACTCCACGTCGATCCTGGCCATCGCGGCGGGCAGTTGCGCGAGCGCTCCCTGGAGGCCGAGGATCATCCCCATGTTGCCGGCGATCTTCAGCTTCCCCGTCATGAACGCCGTGACGGGTGAGAGCTCGCCCTTCGCCAGTGCCGCCGCGGAGTCGTAGCTCTGGGTGATGGTCGCGTCCTCGCCCTCGATGTCGCCGACACCGAGGTCGATCTTCCCGTCACCGATCGTGATCCAGTAGTGGGAGTCGGCGTCTCCGCCCGTGATCACCTGTTGGATGGTGGCCTTGAGCCCGGCGGCCGCCTGCCGGAAGTCCTCGCTCTGATTGAGCTCCGCCTTCAGTGCCTGAGCCCACTGGTCTGACAGGAACTTCACGGACACGGCTCCGACCTCCGAGATGTCGATGGGTGGCTTCGAGGGTGCCCGCGAGTATAGGGCCCCGCTACTCGAAGAAGTGCGGATCGGTGAGGTGGAGCACGTCGTTCAGGAAGCGAACGCTTCGGATGTCGCCGTCGACATCGACGCTGTTCAGGCTCGTGTTCTCGGGCAGGAAGAACATCTCCTGGCCGAGACCGAGGATCTCGCCCACATAGGCGTTGATCACACCTCCGTGGGCGAACAAGAGGAGATTCTCGTCGGGGTGCTCCTGCAGGAGACCTTCGACGACGTCGTGCACACGTGTCCGGAATCGATCCCCTCGTTCCGCGCCGGGCGCTCGGTGCCAGATCGCCTGCTGGTGCCGTATGTGCTGCACGATGTCGGGATCCGACTGGATGATCTCCTCGAACGGCTTGCCTTCCCACCCGCCGATGTGCGCCTCGACGAGCTCATCGTCGATAGGACACCTCGGCGCCGCTCTGGCCAGCGAAGGTCTCGGCCGTCTCGCTCGCGCGGCGGAGCGGGGATGAATAGGCGACGAAAGGGTCCAGGTCCATCACGAGGAGCCGCTTCGCGAGGAGCCGAGCCTGCTCGCGGCCCTTCTCGGACAGAGGCGGGTTCCACAGGTCCCCCCGCGACGTCGCGAACCGCTCTCCGTCCCAGTCGAAGTCGGACTGACCGTGGCGGATGAGGTACAGGACGCGGTCGGTCACCCGGGCGTGGACACTTCCTTCGATGGGTGGGTTTCCCGCCAGCGGTCGGCGTATCCCTCGATGTCCTCCCGGAGCCAGATCCGCCCGGAGGCGAGTGTCGTGATCGGCTCGGGGAAGGATCCGCGGTCGATGTAGGTGATCACGCGTCGCTTGTCCCAGCCCATGATGTCCGCCGCCTCCGCCACTCCCACGACGGCCGGGATCAGCTCGACCAGGAGGTCGACGTCGTCACCGGTCACCTTGCGGAGCTCCGCGAGGCAGCTCCCGCGGCTGGTCCCCGTGACCTCGATGTAGGCCGGCACGTCGAGGATGTGCGCGAACCATCGGCCTCCGGCCTCCCACATGCGGGCTCGAGCCGGATCCCCTTGCCCCATGATGCGGATGCTAGCGCGGTTGTATGACGCCGTCCGCCGAGGACTACCAGCCGCAGCAGGGAAGGATGTAGCCGCAGGACGGGCACTTGTAGTGCGCGTGCTCCGGCTCCATCGGCTGCCCGCAGAGGTCGCACGGCAACCGCTTCGACTCGACGATCGGCAGGCACTGCTCGGCGCTGACGGAAGCCTCCATCGCCGACACCTTAGACCCGCCACCATGACGTCACTCGGGAGGCGGCGGGCGATACGCGCCGATCCGGCGAAGCTCCGTCCGCCAGCACTCGGTATGCCAATGACGGCGTTCGTCGGGGGCGTCAAGGGGGATCACCACGAGGTGCCAGATCCCGGCTCGCACGATGTGATCGCAACCCGGGCAGCGGTACTCCTTCTCTCCACCGACGTGCCGCACGTCGTAGCCGGGGAACTCTGCCCACACGGGGGCCGCCGAGCGGGGCCTCGGGGCCTCCTGTCGCTGGAAGAACCCGGGATCCCGACGGTTCTTTCGAGGCATCAGGGATGCTCCCGGATGAAGGCGGTGGCGTGCGGAGCGAGCGCAGCGCCGACCTCTCGGGCGTCCCGCTTCCGGCCGCGGACCTCGAAGGAATGCCCTGCTCCCTCGAAGGGAACCAACGTCGCGCGGTCGCCGAGCTTCTTCACGACCCGGCGGAGGAGATCCGTCGAGGCGAACGGGTCCGACGTGCCCTGAAGGAAGAGCATCGGCACCTCGATCCGATACAGATGCTCGTCTCGTATGCGCTCGGGCCTGCCCGGAGGGTGCAAGGGGTAGCCGAGGAAGACCAGCCCCGCGGGATGGATCTCCGCGTCGGCAGCGCACATCGACGCGATCCGGCCGCCGAGCGACTTCCCGCTCGCCCAGACCGGCTCGCCCTTCGAGCGGTCCGATGCGACGCCGAACGCCGCTCGCCAGGCGTCGCGGAGCACGGCCTCGGGGTCCGGTGACCGACGGCCTGCCTCGATGTACGGAAAGTTGAACCGCATCGTCGCGAGTCCCTCGTCGACACACGCCCGAGCGAAGCCGACGATGAACGGGTGATCCATGCCGGCGCCGGCGCCGTGCGCGACCACGATGGTCGCGAACGCCGACGGCGGCCGGGCGTACTTCGCCGACATCGGTCCCTTCACGGTGTCGATACGCAGCGACTCTTCCGGGCCGGCCATCGCGTGCCATGATGCACACGATGGCCGGCTCCCTCCACCTGGGCACCTCGGGCTTCTCCTTCGACGGCTGGAAACACGGCGTCTTCTATCCCGAGGGCCTGAAGAACCGCGAGATGCTCTCCTACTACTCCCAGCAACTGTCCTCGGTCGAGATCAACTACACGTTCCGCCGCTTCCCGACCGAGAAGTCCCTCACGACTTGGCGCGAGCAGGCGGCGGATGGCTTCACGTTCACGCTCAAGGCCAACCAGCGGATCACGCATTTCAAACGGCTCGCCGACACCGATGAGGACGTCCGCGCCTTCCTCGACCTCGCGAAGCTCTTGGGCGACAAGCTCGGATGTGTCCTGTTCCAGTGCCCGCCGTCGCTCCACTACGACCGGGCGCTGATCGAGGCGTTCGTGGGCTACCTGCCCCCGGGGGGTTCGCTTCGCGATGGAGTTCCGCCATCCGTCGTGGGTCGAGGCGAAGGATCTCTTGCTGTCCCAGGGCGTCGCCTGGTGCGTCGCCGAGACGGATGAGAAAGACCCCGGTCCCGACGATCTCTCCTGGGAGCCGATCGGTTACCTCCGTCTGCGCAAGACCGAGTACTCCGACGAGGAGCTCGGCGGGTGGGCCGACCGCATCGCACCCGCACTCGCGTCCGGATGCGGACGTCTTCTGTTACTTCAAACACGAGGAGGACGCCGCCGGTCCGAAGATGGCGAAACGGCTGCGCGCGACGCTCGGCGGCCGCGTGGCGGGCCCGGCGTCAGGGTGATGGATCCGGCCGTTCGACCTCGCCAGGTTCCAGCCTGAGCCTCAGCGCCTGATCGATCCCCTCGGGCTCGTCGGTGAGCTTCCGACCCACCGCATCACGCACATAGAAGGAGTCCACGACCCGACCTTCGTACGTCGCGACCTTCGCGAGATGCACGTCGAGACCGAGCTCCGCGAACGTCCTGGTGATGTCGTACAGGAGACCCAGCCTGTCGGAGGCGCCCACCTCGATCACCGTTGCGAAATCGGATGCCCCGTTGTCGACCATCACGGTGACGGGCGCCGGCACCTTCGGCGCCGGATACCAGCGGCGCTTCTCGTCGACCCGGCGCTCGAGGGAGATCGAGCCATCCACGGCACGGCGGAGCATCCCGCGGAACTCGCGCCACCGACGGTCGGGCACGTCCGATTCCCAGACACCCTCCACCTCGAACAGGTCTGAGGCGACCCCTTCCTCCGTCGTGAAGACCTGAGCGGTGAGGATCGACAGACCCGCGAGCGCGAGCGACCCGGCGATCCAGGACAACAGGCCTGATCGGTCCTGCGCCACGACCAAGAGCTCGTATGTGCCGGGACGGATCCCCTCGAACTGCACCGCCCGGACCTCCTTCGCTCCGACGGGCGGCGCGATCGTCGCGAAGTGCCTCGCGGCCCGCGCGGGCTCGACGTTCAGGAAGTACGCCCGTGGCATGCCTCGGAGGAATCGTTCGACCTCCGCGGCGGGCTCGACCTCGAGGAGGTTGCGGACAGCCTCGACGCGTCCGACCAGCTTCTCCGCGAGCGCCGTGCCCATCTCGCCGCGCTCGAAGACATGCTGGACCTTCGCGACGAGCTCGTGGATCAGGGTGCGCCGCCAGGGCGTCCACGCCGCGGGACCGGTCGCCTCCGCGTCCGCCTTGGCCAGCAGGTAGAGCGTCGCGAGCCGCTCTGAGGATCCGACCGCCGCGGCGACGTCGAGAACGAGGTTCTCGTCGGAGAGGTCTCGGCGGGTCGCCGTATCCGGGATGAGGAGATGACACTCGACCATGAAGCGAACGAGCTCCCCGGCCGAGGAACCCACACCCATCCGGTCGAGGATCGACCCGACGACCCGGGTGCCGACCGGCACGTGGCCCCCCTCGCCGTTCTTGCCGATGTCGTGCAGGAGGGCGCCCAGGAGAACGGCATCGAGGTCGGACACCTGCTTCACGGCTTCGGCCTGCACCGGATCGTCGTCGGCGCCCTCTCCCGAGAGGATCCTGCCCATCGCGCGCAGCGAGTTCGTCAGATGCGCATCCACCGTGAACCGGTGATACGGGTCACGCTGCGGCCGACAACGCACGTCGGTCCACTCCGGGATGAAACGAGCGAGGAGCCCGAGACGGTCGAGGATCTCGAGCGAGGCAGCTCCTGAGTCCCCGGCCCGGAGGAGGCGCCAGAAGGCCCGGAGCACGTCCCCGTCCCACACGATCTCCTCGGAGAAGTCGAGATCGTCGATCGAGTCGAGGAGGGCCGCCGACGGCTCCCGGCCGGCCTCCGCTTCGTTCGCCAGTGCGTCGAGCACGCCGGCCGGAGCCGTCGCCGGCGAGCCCGCCGGAGTCCCGTCTGCGAGGGAGCGATCGATCACGGCCCGGAGGATGAACTCGATCTGGCGCGCGTGCTCGAACAAGGCCCTCATGAGCCCGTCGATCGAGATGAGCCTCGGTTCGTCCTCGAACCCCATCGCCCGAGCGACGGCCGGCTGATGATCGAGCACCAGCCGATCCGCGCGCTTCCCGGTCTCGAGGTGCAGGGCACTGCGGGCCCGGGCCAGGAACTGCTCCGCGGCCGCGAGCGCCTCGCGCTCGCGGCCGCGGAGCAGTCCCGCATCCTCCAGCCGCGTTCCGACCGCCTTCTCGATCAAGGAGATCGAATGCAGGTCGCGCCACCCGCCGGATCCCTCCTTCAGGTCGGGTTCCAACCGGTGCGCGCTGAACCCGAAGCGCTCCGCCCGTCTCGCCGAGTCCCCTCGGATCGCCGTCGCGAACGCGCGCGGATCACGCTGTGCCCACGCCTCGACCCTGGCGGCCACATCCAACGTGAGGCCCTCGTCCCCCGCGAGACGCCGGATGTCGAGCATCGCCGCACCTGCGTCCAGGTGCTCGCACGCTTGCTCGCAGTCCGGCGGCGTGCGTACGGCATGGCCTACCTCGAACCCCGCGTTCCAGAGCGGGTAGAGGAGATCGTCAGCGAGGCGCGCCACCGCGTCGTCGTCGGACCCGTCGTGCAGGAGGAGCACGTCGATGTCAGAGCGCGGCAAGAGGAGTGCCCGACCGTATCCGCCCACGGCGGCGAGCGCCGTTCGCGGCGGCGTGCCCGCGCGCTCGAAGAGCTCGCGGAGAGCGACGTCCACGAGCTCCGCGCGGCGGCGCCCCGTCCACACCCCGTGATGACCGGGCGAGTATGCACGCTCCAGGGCCTCGTACTCAGCCTGAAGCTTCACGACGGGGTCGGGGGCGGTGCCCACGCGATCCCTAGAGAGCGTCGGGGCCCATCTCGCCCGTCCTGATCCGGATGAGCTGCTGCACCTCGGTCACCCAGAGCTTCCCGTCGCCGATCTTCCCGGTGCGGGCGGCTTTCACGATGGCGTCCACCACCCCCTGGGCATCGGCATCGTCCACGACGACCTCCACGCGGACCTTCGGGACGAAGTCGACCTGGTACTCCGCTCCGCGGTACACCTCGGTATGGCCACGCTGGCGCCCGAAGCCCTCGACGTCCGTCGTCGTGAGGCCGTTCACCCCGATCTCTCGCAGCGCGTCCTTCACCTCGTCGAGGCGATGGGGCTTCACGATCGCGGTCACCAGCTTCATGCGCCGAATCCTAGTCGGCGTCGATCCTTTTCTCGTAGAAGTGCCACGATCGCCCCGCCCGCATGCCCACGCTCTCGTAGAGCCGTGTGGCGCCCGTCCGGTTCTCGCCGTCGACGTTCAACTTCACGATCATCCGTCCCCGCGCGGCGAGTTCGGCGAAGACCCTCCGCAGGAGCGCAAGGCCGATCCCGATGCCACGATGCGCCTCGAGGACGCCGAGCTCGACCACCCACGACTCCTCCTCCTCGAACGCGGTCGTGATCGCCCCGACCGTCTCCCCGCAACGTTCGGCGAGGAAGACGAGGTCGAGCTCCGTCGAGGGTGCTTTGAGGGTCGCGGCTTCCCACGCGTCGTAGGGCATCGGCTCGAAGCCGAAGTGATCCTCGAAGGACGCTTCGAGAACGCGATGCAACGCCGGGCCGTCATCGTCACGGTACGGGCGGATCGTCACGCCGTCGGGATCCGGGCCGCGCCGCTCCCTCCCGTCGAGCCGACGCTCCATGTGCCAGAACGTGCGCACGTGCCGGAACCCCATGCCTTCCAGGAAGGCGCCGCCCGCGCCGGAGGAGGAGACGATGGGCCGGAGCAGGGTGGACGTCCCGTGGCCGGGGAGGTACCGGCGCGACCTGGCCTCCGCCCAGCCCACCAGCCACGTGCCCAATCCGCGATCGCGGTGGTCCGGGTGGATGCTGATCCACGCCTCCACCGAGGCCGACGGTTCGATACCCCACGCGGTCGCGTAGGCCGCGACCTCGCCGGTCGCAGGGGCGACGAGCAGCGTGTCCTGCTCGGCGTCGAACAGGGGGTTGGCCCAATCGTCCTCGATGTGGCCGCGGACCGGCTCGACGATGCCGTCGTCGTGTCGATCGACCGCCTGCACCAGGGCGGCGATCGCATCGATGTCGTCCCGCGTCGCCGGCCGGACCGCGTACCCGACCGGCGGCGGGGTCACTCCCCGACGGCCTTCTTCCGCGGCGCAGGCTTCTTGGCCGTGGTCTTCTTGGCCGCCGACTTCTTCTTGGTGGCTGGCTCGGCCTTGGTCTCCTTCTTGGCGGCGGCGACCGATGCCTTCAGCGCGTCCATCAGGTCGACGACCTTGGCCGTCGGCTCGGGCTCGACCACCTCGATCTCCTCGCCGTTGATCTTGGCCTCGACGATGCGGAGCAGAGCCTCTCGATAGTCGTCCTTGAACTCGGTCGGGTCCCATTCGGCCGTGAGGTTCTCGATCAGCGTCTGGGCCATCTCGAGCTCGTTGGACCGGACCTTCGCCGTCACGTCGACCCCGCCGAAGTCCGCTTCCCGGATCTCGTCCGGCCAGTACATCGTCTCGAGGACGAAGACGTCGTCGCGGAAACGCAGCGCCGCGAGGTGCTCCTTGTCGCGGAAGCTCACCTTCGCGATGCCGACCTTGCCCGGCTTTGTTCAGAGCCTCACGGAGCAGCGCGTAGGCCTTTGCGCCGGTCTCCTCGGGAACGAGGTAGTAGGACTTCTTGTACTGCATCGGGTCGATCTCGTCGAGGTCGACGAACTGCTGGATGTCGATCGCCCGTGAGGACTCGACGGGGATCGCCTCGAAGTCCTCGTCGGTGAGGATCACGTAGCGGTCCTTCTCGTACTCGTAGCCCTTCACGATGTGCTCGAAACCAACCTCTTCGCCATCGACCGAGCAGACGCGCTTCATGCGGATCCGCCCACCGTCCTCGTCGTGGAGCTGGTTGAAACGGAGGGTCTTCTCCTCGGTGGCCGGGTAGACGCTCACGGGGATCGTCACCAGGCCGAAGGAGATGGCTCCCTTCCACATGGCTCTGGGCATGTCGTCCTCCAGGGGTCGTCGGATCCCCTCGTGTTCCGGGGTCGACCTATCCTAGTCCGCCTCGAGGACACGCCAGGCGTCAGGCCCGCAGGGCCCTTTGAAGGATCGGTGTCACCGTCCGAGGAGGCCGCCGACGATGTCGGTGAGGTCTTCGACCGGCTCGTCCACGGCGTCCGACACGTCCGTCCCCCCGAGGAGATCATCGACGACGTCGGTCGCTCCGTCCACGACCTCGTTCACCGCGCCCGTCGTGCCGTCCACGACGCCGTTGACCGTGCCGACTGTGTCCTTCACGACGCCATTCACCGTCCCGCTCGGGTTATCGACAGGGATCTCGTCGACCGGGTCGCCGCCGGGGTCGCCGCCGCCGGAACCTCCCCCTGGCTCCCCGCGGTCGCCAGGGACCGCACGGTGGTCGCCCGCACCGATGCCGGGGCCGGTCCCTCCGGTCCTGACGTCGTCCCCGACCGCAGGATCGCCGGGTGTCGGGTACGCGGCCGCTGAGCTGCCAGTCCACGCGGGTGGAGCGGCGGCGGCGGTCCCGGTCGCCATCGGCACCAAGCCGGCCACGCCGACGACGATCGCGGCGGCGGCGCCCTTCGCGGCGACCGCGATCTGGCCGCCGGCCCGCTGTGCAGGTCCGAGCACCGGGACCAGGGCGGTCCACGACATCGGTCCGACCGTCAACCAGAGCCTGCCCGAGTGACACGTTCAGGAACGCACGGACGATCGCCGGGTCGAACTGCTCCCCGGCGCACGCCGCGAGCTCGCGGCGGGCGGCCGGGACACTCATCGGCTTCTTGTAGGAACGAGCCGCGGTCATCACCTCGAACGAGTCGGCCACACTCACGATCCTGGCGGCGAGGGAGATCTCTTCACCGGCCAGCGAACGGCGGATACCCGCCGCCGCCGAACCGCTCGTGATGCTGCTCGATCGCGTCGCCCCACGGCCCCAACCACGGAGCAGGGGGGCCGCGATGCGAGCGCCCACCGCCGGGTGACCCTGGAGCGTCTCCCATTCCCTCGCGTCGGGGCGGCCCGCCTTGTTCAGGATCCGCGCCGGTACGTGCAGCTTGCCGATGTCGTGAAGGAGTGCCGCCCACCGGAGGCGGTCCCGATCGACGTCCGGCAGTCGGAGTTGACCCGCGAGCGAGGTCCGTGAACGCCCGCACCCGTTCGCTGTGGCCGCGGGTTTTCCGATCGTGCGCGGACAGCGCGGCGACGAGCGCGAGGATCTGCTCCGCCGCCCGCGACGGGGCCCTGATCCACACCGTTCACGCGCGCCTCGTGGATCCGCCGCTCCAGGACGCGGACGTTGCCGGCTCCACGAGCCATCGCGAAGCGGGAGGGAGCGCGATCCGGGAACACGAGGGAGAGACGCAGCAACATCGCGAGCGGGAGGAATCGCTTCCCGATCCGCTCCGCCAGTGCGGTCGCGACCGTCGAGCTCACGACGAGACCGAGGACCCACGGGATCGTGGCGAAGCCCATCGGGCATCGGCAGCGCGACGACGATAGCCGTACGCGCTGGCGGCCCCGGCCGCCGCCGGGACGAGCACGGACACGGCCGCAGCGCGAAGCTCAGCCAGCGGCCGGGGCCGCCAGCGCCGCTCATCGTCTGTCCTTTCCACATCACCCATACGACATCTCCTCCGAGGAAGGAGGTATCGGCCGACCGGCCGAACCGCTTGACCCCCCGAAAGGCGGAACGCCGCCGACGTAGCATCGAGGGCGATGCCACCACGCCGACGGACTACGTCATCCGGTCCCGCCCTTCACGCTCGAGCTTCCGAAGCCGCTCGAGGCTCGCAAGGACGGCGACGCCTGGTGGGTCGACGTCGACGGACGCGACCTTCGCCTCTCCAACCTGAACAAGGTCTTCTGGCCCAAGGAGGGATACACGAAGGGCGACCTCCTCGCGTACTACTGGAACGTCGCGGACCTGATCGGTCCCCACCTCGCAGGGACGACCGCTGACGATGAAGCGGATGCCGGACGGCGCGGAGGGTCCCCACTTCTACGAGAAGACCGCCCCCTCGCATACGCCGGACTGGGTCCATCGCTGCAAGGTGCCACTCGGACGACTCGAAGCGCGGCGAGATCGACTACCTGATGGTCGACGACACGGCCACGCTGCTGTACGTCGTCAACCTGGGCTGCATCGAGATGCACCCGCTGCATTCCCGCTGCGAGGACGTCGAGCACCCCGACTACCTGTTCTTCGACCTCGATCCCTTCGAGCCCTACACGTACGAGGACGTCCTCACGGTCGCTCGCCACATCAAGGTCCTCCTCGACCAACTGGGCCTGTCCGCGTATCCGAAGACGTCGGGCGCCACCGGTCTGCAGATCTACGTGCCGGTGAAGCGAGGCGCGTACACCTACGGGCAGGTACGAGCGTTCGTCGGTGCGTGCGGACGGATGATCACGAAGGCCGACCCCGACCGCGTCACGATGGCATGGAAGATCGCGGATCGCGCCGGGCAAGGTCTTCATCGACCACAACATGAACCGGCAGGGAGCCAACATCGCGGCCGTCGTACTCGCTCCGACCCGAGCCGCGCGCGCCCGTGTCGACCCCGCTCACGTGGGACGAGGTGTTCGAAGGAGGGTTCGAGCCGCAGGACTTCCGGATCGACAACGTCTGGGACCGGTTCGCCGAGCGTCGGAGATCTGTTCGCGGGGGTCCGCACCGAGGAGATGGATCTCTCGAACGCCTTCGAAGCCCTCGGGGTGCGGGCGGAGGACGACGAGCCCCCTGCGGAGCGAACGGCTCCCGCGATCGGCTGCGAAGAAGGCCGCCGACGAAGACCTCGGACGAGATCGTCGCGGCATCGAAGGACCCTGCGCTCTACGAATACGTTCGCCGGCGGGAGTTCGGCGAGGCCGGGACCACCGAGCCTGCCCCCGGCGACTCGCCGGGGACGGGCAACTCCTTCGTGATCCACAAGCATCGGGCGACCCGGCTCCACTACGACGTCCGCCTCGAGCACGAGGGAGGACTCTGGTCGTGGGCGGTGCCCCGAGGGCTTCCGATCGAGAAGGGGGAGAAACGACTCGCCGTCCAGACCGAGGTCCATCCGCTCGAGTACGGGACCGTTCGAAGGCACGATCCCCGAAGGGCACTACGGTGCCGGCGAGGTTCGCATCTTCGATGACGGGTGGTACGAGCCGTTGGAGTGGACCGACTCGAAGGTGAGCTTCCGACTCCACGGCCGTCGATACCCCGGCGTCGAGTACCACTTCGTGAAGACGAGGACCGACTGGCTGGCGTTCCTCGCCTCCGCGCAGGCCGTCCCCCTCCCTGCCGCGACCCGTCCGGCTCCAACCGATGCTCGCGGAGGGTGGCGGGGAGCCGTTCGACGATCCGAAGTGGCGGTTCGAGCCCAAGCTCGACGGGATCCGCGCGCTCGCGGAGATGGAGACGGGCGGCACGGTGTTCAGGACCCGGAGGGGACGCGACGTGACCTTCCAGTACCCCGACATCCACATGATCCACGAGCTGGTCGACCAGGTGAACGGGGTGCTCGACGGCGAGATCGTGGCGGTGGACGGTGACGGCCGGACCTCGTTCGAAGCCCTCCAGCAGCGGATGAACCTCCAGAACGAACGGGAGATCAAGCGCGTCGCGAAGCAGATCCCGGTCGCCTTCGTCGCCTTCGACCTCCTCTGGCTGGACGGCCACGACGACGACCGGCCTCTCGCTCGAGGAACGACGAGAGCTGCTGCAGCTGATCGTCGAGGAGGACCACCGGCTCCAGCTGATGGGCTACGAGGACGGCGACGGGAAGGCCTTCGTCGAGGGTGCTCGATCGCTGGGACTCGAGGGCGTGGTCGCCAAACGGAAGGGCTCGAAGTACGTACCGGGCAGACGCTCGCCCGACTGGCGGAAGATCAAGCTGATCTCGACCCAGGACTGCGTGATCCTCGGGTGGACACCGGGCCAGGGCGGGCGGGCGGGAAGCTTCGGTGCGCTCCTGGTCGGCGCGATCGACGACGGCCGGCTGCGATGGGTCGGTCAGGTCGGCACGGGCTTCACCCAGGGGATGCTCGAGCAGCTGATGGAACAGCTCGAGCCACTGGTGCGCGAGGATCCGCCGATCGACGATGCCGGGCTACGGAAGCTGAAGGGTGCGACGTTCGTCGAGCCCGAGCTCGTGTGCGAGGTCGAGTACCACGAGATCACCCGGTCGACGGGGAAGATGCGCGCTCCGTCGTTCCGCGGCCTTCGGCCCGACAAGACCCCGGACGAGTGTGTGCTCGAGCCACCCGCATTCGATCACGTTCGGAAGAAGCGCTGAAAACGAACCTCGCGGCTCAGAACGGCTCGAAGCCGGCTCGCACGAGCAGCGCCCTCACGTCCCGGTCGTCCATCCCCTTCCCGATCAGTTCTTGGAAGAGCCGGACGGCGCCCATCGAGCGACCGCATCGAGGACAGAAGGCATGGTCCTCGGCGAACGGCGACCTGACACCAGGGGCAGCTCGTGAGCTCGATCCGGCGGGCGGGCTCGAGTCCCGTGTCCGCGAGCGCATCCACGTAGCCCTTCCCGTAGTCCCACTGGATGTACTCCTCTTCCACGATGTCGAACGCCGGCTCGTGCATCCGGGGCTCACCCGACTGCAGCATGTGCTCGAGGTTGTCTCGGAGCAGCTCCCACTCGTAGAAGTGATTCGCGCCGCATTCCTGACACGCGATCACGACGCCCTTCACGCCCTGGCTCGAGAACGCCGATCGCATCGAGGAGAGGTCGTCGAGGTCGGCCTGGATGTCTCGCCGCTCATCGGCAGTGAGCTCGTACGGCTGGTCGCGCTCCTCGCGTTCGTCGTCCATCTAGTCCTCGTCGTCAACGAACCGGAAGGCCTTGAAACCCTCCGCGAATTCGCATCCCTGCGAGCTCACCGATCTCACGTGCACGTGCGGTGACCAGCTCCTCGACCTCCGGTCCCAGCTGCGACTCGTGGGCAGCCAGCGCCTTGAGCTTGATCGCGAGCGTGTCGGTGATGTCGACGAACGTGTCGGGCTCGTTCACCGATAGGTAGAGGTTCGGGCACCTCGTAGGGCTCCAGACCCTCCTCCTCGAGCTCTTGGAACATGACCCGCGTCGGCGCGTCCGGCATCACGGCGGCCAGTGCGAGCGTGCCCGCCGCCTTGTGATCCGAGTGGTTGATGTAGCCGTTCCCGTACCACAGGCGCGAGGGGTCCGGCGCCACGATCACGTCGGGACGGATCCGTCGGACCTCGCGGGTCACCTTCCTCCTCGTCTCGGGTGTCACCTCGAGGAATCCGTCCAGCTCACCCAGGAAGGCGACGCGACGCGACGCCAAGGACCTCGGCGGCCGCCCGCATCTCCCGCTCCCGGACCACCCGCATCGCCTCGCGGGTCGTGTCCGGCTCGTTCGAGCCGGCGGACCCGTCCGTGATGCAGACGTAGTGCACCGCGCATCCCTCGCGGACCCACCGGGCCACCGTCCCGCCGCAGAAGAACTCGGCGTCGTCCGGGTGGGCGAAGAGCACGAGAGCGCTCGAGAAGGCCACCCCGGGAGGGTAGCGCCTCCTCCCGAAGATGGGCCTTTACCGCGTTCCCAGGCCCGTCGATACCCACATGCCCGCCGAGCGCCTCCGTGGCATCTCTATCGTCTGGCGATTCGCGATCACGAGCCTGATCACACGCCGCCTCGGTGGCGAAGTGGCCGTGGACAGCGTGGTTGGCCATGGCTCGACGTTCACGGTCACGATCCCGGTTCCGGCGCCCACCGGTCGCGAGGATCCCCAACACCCGGAGATGGCGCGCGCCTAGGCCGCTCACCCGGACGACGCGAGCACTGTGGTTCGATAGCGCGGATGGGAACCGATAACCGGATCGCCGAACTGGAGCGATCCTTCCGGAGGGCGGGACTTCCCACCTTCATCCGCGGGTACTCGGCCCGTCAGGCGTTCGCGAAGGCGCTTCCGCTCCTCACCGCGGTCTTCGTGCTCGAGATCCTGAACGCGCTGAACTTCGACTTCGGCATTCTGGACCGAACGTCGGCTTCCTCGCAGGCGGCATCGGGATCGCGCTCGGCATCATCGGGGCGCTGAACGTTGCTCGCGGACAACGCTTCCTCTCCGTGCCCCGGCATGTCGGGCCTGCGGAGATGGTGGTGTTCGTGCTCGTCCCCTCCGTGCTCCCGCTGATCTTCGGCAGGCAAGAGGCGAGTGCCGCCTTCACTCTCGTCGGGAACACCGTCCTCCTGGGCCTCGTCTACCTGGTTCTGGGATTCGGCGCCGTGTCGATCCTCGAATGGGCCGTACGGAGATTCGCGGGCCTGTTCGCCGCCTCGCTCACGGTCCTCGTGCGGGCGCTCTCCCTCCTGCTCTTCTTCCTGCTGGTGATCTTCTTCACGACCGAGACGTGGCAGATCTGGACCGTGCCGAGAGCGCCGAAGTTCGTCGCGGCGGCGGCGTTGTTCGTGCTCCTGGCAGCGGGGTTCCTGTTGCTGCGGCTACCGGGAAGCGTTCGGAGCCTCGAGGCCGAGCTGCAGGGTGACGCATCTCAGCCGACCTCAACGCGTGAACGTGGGGCTGGTCATGTTCCTCAGCCAGTTCCTCCAGGTGGTGTTCGTGGCATCCGCGGTGTGGTTCTTCTTCGTGGTTTTCGGATCGTTGCTCGTGAGCGTCGGCGTCCGAGAGCTGTGGCTAGGGGAGCCGGGGACCGAGCTCCTCCGGATCCCGTTCTTGGGGGACACCGTGGTCGTGATCACGGTGGAGCTGCTCCGGGTTGCCACCGGGATGGCATCGTTCGCCGCCCTCTATTACGCCGCGGCCACTCAGCTCGACGAGGCGTACCGGGAGGAGGTCGTCGAGCGGATCGCGGAGCAGATGAAAGAGACGTTCGTACGCCGATCCGAGTACCTCGAGCTCGTAGGTGGGGAACGCGCCGGATGATGATCGGTCGTGCGTTCGGGGCGCAAGCCGACCATCAGCGCGAGGTTGGACGACCTGGAGCCTCTCAGTTGACGCCTCCGTCCGGAGGCAGTGTGCGTCCGAGGCAACACGTCTCGCGCTCACGTCGTCGGTGACAACTGGCACGTGTCGGCCGTATCGGGTACCCTCCATTTCGAGGGTTCATGCAGCACCGGTTCTTGTGGCACCGTTGTTCTGGCAGTTCCCTCCCCGGCCGAGGCCGGGTAGGCCGACGGACACGCTTCGCCGATACGTCCGCACCGGCCGCGGAAGGAGGGAACGCCAGTGGCAACAGGCACCGTGAAGTGGTTCAGCCCCGAGAAGGGGTTCGGCTTCATCACCCAGTCCGAAGGCCCCGACGTGTTCGTGCACTTCTCCGGTATCACCGGGGAGGGTTACAAGAACCTCGAGGAGGGACAGGCGGTCGAGTTCGACATCGTCGACGGACAGAAGGGCCCCCAAGCCCAGAACGTCCGGCTCGTTTGAACCCAAGAGCCTAGAACCGGGAGGGGCGGCGCGCGCAGCGCGCCGCCCCTTCCCTTTCGTCCGGTCACTCCGGCCGGTCGAAGCGGAGGTCGGCGAGCATCGCCTCGGTCCGCTCGATCGCGGACGTGAGCCAGGTTCCGTCCTGCGGCCCACGGATCTCCTCCCGTGGGTAGGCGAACTGATTGAGCGTTTCGTCGGATCCCACCTGGATGCCCTTCGTCAGCAGGTACTCGCCGAGCGCGAACTCCCAGCTGAAGATCGCGGTGCCATCCGGGTAGGCGTGCACCGTGAAGGTCAGATAGCGGTTGGGGTTCGCGACGTGGAGCTTGCGCCCCTTGGCCGAAGCCACGTTCCTCACGCAGGTGGAAGCCGAAGCGCTCGAGGGCTTCGTCGAACTCCATCGGCCGGCATCCTACCGAGCCGACGGTCAGCGCACGATCGAGAGGACCTCCTCGTCCGCAACGTCCGTCAGCTGGAGCTGCTCGGCGTGGCGCGCGCGCGCGATGGAGCCACGCGCCTTCCCGAGGCTGGATCGGAACTCGTCGGCACCGTTCGCGATCATCGTCCCGGCCTTCGAGAACTTGTTCTCGACGATCGCGTCCATCGCGTCCAGGAGCGTCCCGACCTCCGCGAGCGCGGCTTGCACGTCGGCGGCGTCACCGAAGCGCTCGACCAGCGCGTACAGGAACATGATGATCGGAAGGGCACTCGAGTACGGGACGATCACCACGCCGCGCATGAAGGCCTCGGTGTGGGCCCGGGACAACACCTGGTAGGCGGCATCCGGTACAGCCGCGACGGCGACCGGCGCCGTCACCGACGTGTCGATGTACTGGCCGACCTCCTTCGCTCGCGCGGCTACCGCCTTCTCCACCTTCCGCGCGCATGCGTCACGCCGGGTCGGGTCTTCTTCGGCCTCCATCGCCTCGAGCTCCGCCACGGCCGACCACTTGGAGTCGATGGGCAGGCGCCGCCCGTCCGGCAAGCGAAGACCGAACTCCACGACCTTTCCGTTCACCCGGAAGTCCGACGCGAGCATGGACGGCGGGAGCTGACCGAGATGCTCCCGGAGGACGTGCTCTCCGGCCCGGCCCTTGGTGTTCCCTCCGGCGAGGACCGTGGCCAGCCGGCGGACGACCTCGCGGTTCTCCGTGTCCGACGATCGACGCTCCTCGTCACGCACCTGGAGCTGTTCCAGGACCTGCCTCGTCGCCTCGAGGCCGGTCCGAAGGTGCTCGGCCGACACGTCCCGCTGGCCGGAAGCATCAGCGATCCGGCGGAGCTCGGCCGCCTGGATCTCCAACCTGGCGGTCAGCTCGGCGTGGAGCTGGGCGTTCACGGCGCTGAGGGCGTTGAGGGCGTTGACGGACTCCGGGTCCTCGCCTTGCGGCTGCTGACGGCGTAGCACCACGAGCACGCCCACGGCCACGCCAACGCAGGCGGCGAGCACCGCGATCAGGACGTCGTTGGTCATCCGGTCACCTCTGAGGGGGTCATGGCCGAACCGTACCCCGCGGGTGTGACAAAACCGGACAGCCGCACAGAAAGAAGGGCTACCATCCTCAGGTGACGCCTCATCCGATCGAGCTGTACCGGCTGAGCGGGACCCATCACGAGGTGGGCATCCAGATGGGCGAGCTCGGCGCCGACCAGATCCGGCGAGCCATCGAGGCCTTCGACGAGCAGCTTCCCGAAGGGCGCACGCGAGACGCGCAGCTGGAGCTCGCGCGGGCCTACCGTGACGTCAGCGCGCCGTCGCTCCCTTGGTTGATCGAGGAGCTCGACGGCTGCGCGGAGGGCGCGGGCGTGGATCCCCTGGAGTTCTTCGCGAGCACGGTGGAGGAGCTCTGGTACGCGCCGTACGCGAAACGGACCCAGGGCCGTTGCAGCGACGTCGTCGCCGGGCCGGCGGCGACGGCGGACGGCCATCTGTGGGTCGGTCACAACAACGATCTCCGCCCGGAGATCGAGGCGGACATCGTCGCGATCGAGAAGACCGTCGACGACGAGCCGGTGATCCTGCAGATCGGCGGCGTGCCGTGGATCAGCGTCGGCTGGAACCAGGCCGGGCTCTCCCTCACCGGCAACGAGCTCAGTCCGAACGACGAGCGGGTCGGGATCTCACGATCGCACCAGGTGTTCGAGATGCTCCGGGCTCAGAACCTCCACGAGATGATCGCGCAGGCGATCCGGTCTGATCGAGCGTCGTCGTACAACAACGTGCTCGCCGATCGCCACGGCGACGTGGCGAACGTCGAGGGCAGCGCCACGGACGTCGAGATCACCGCATCTCGACGAGCGAGGACCACTTGACGCACACGAACCACTACGTGAGCGAACGGATGCGGCCGTACGAGGGCGACCCCGACTACGCCGTCCGATCCGACGTCCGGTTCTGCCGGGCTCGCGATCTGCTTGCGGATCAGCCGGCCGGGATCGGTGACGTCCGAGGTGTTGCGGAACATCCTCTCGGATCACGAGAACCCAGCCGGACGAAGTCTGCCGCCATCCCGACTGGGGCCACCCGACATCCAAGACGGTCTTCTGGTGCATCGCGGACGTGACCGAGGGACGGATCCTCTTCGGTCGCGGGAACCCGTGCGACTCGATGGAGCAGGAGTACGTGTTCGCCGGCTACGGGGCTGCCTGAAGCGCCGATCGGATCCGACCGATCGTGGTCGCGTCGCCGCTCTCGTTCGCGAGGTCGATGACGCTTCGTCCCTCGTCGTTGGTCGCGGCGGGGTCCGCCCCCGCGGCGAGGAGGAGCTCGACGCTGGTCAGGTCGCCGTTCATCGCGGCCGCGTGGAGCGGGGTCCATCCCGCCGACTGACGCACGTTCGGGTTCGCCCCGGCCTCGAGGAGGATGCCGACGACGTCGGACTGCAGCCGGCTGACCGAGGAATGCAGCGCGGTGCCCGTCATCCACCCGCGGCCGAGGGCGTCGACCTCGGCACCTCGATCGATGAGGAGCGACGCCGCCTCGGGCCTGCCGAAGAAGGCGGCGAAGTGCAGCGCCGTGAACCCGTCGCCGGAGTAGGCAGTTCACCAACGAGGGCTCGTCGCTGAGGAGCTGCGGTCAGCCGGTCGACATCGCCGAACCCCGATGCCTCGAACACGTCGAGGATGTCGACGCGTCTCCTGACCGATTCGGTCAGCGCCTTGTCGAAGCGATACAGCGCACGCATCAGGGCCGACACGCCGCTCGCGTCACGCGAGGACGCGGCCGCCGGGTCGTCGTCGAGTATCGCGTCGACCCGGCCCACGTCACCTGCGTCGATCGCCTCGAAGAGCTCGTTCGAGGTGCTTGCCATCGCTTCTCTCCTCGCTATTATTTGTGTAGCCTAACTAAATACCGATGTTCTCGTCAAGATGACCACGTCAAGGCGGACTTCCCCGACGCGAGAGGTGGGCCGGGTGGCGGACCGGCTTCACTCGGCCGCGATCCACCTCTTGCGGCGCCTGCGCGTGGAGGACGAGGCGCTGGGCATCTCCGCCCCTCGCCTCTCCGTCCTGTCGGTCCTCGTGTTCGCAGGCCCCAAACGGATCGGCGAGCTCGCGCGGATGGAACAGGTCGAGCCGCCGACGATGACGAGACTGGTGGACGGCCTGGTGCGGGACGGACTGGCGGTACGCGAGCCCGATCCAGATGACGCGAGAGCCGTCCGGGTCCGCGCGACGCCGACCGGCGCCCGCACGCTCCGGCGAGGGCGGGCGAGACGGGTCGAGACCCTGAGTAGCACGCTGGCCACCCTCTCCCCCGGAGAGCTCGCCGCGCTGGGCGAAGGGCGTCGACGTCCTCGAGCGGATCCTCCGCGACCGCTAGACGAGGTGGCCGGCCTGCCACACGCGTCTCCGACCCAGCAAGCGCGCGCGGGTCCTCCACCGGGTCGCCGTCGATGAGCAGCAGGTCGGCCCGCTTGCCCGACGTCGATCGTGCCGACGTCCCGGAGGCGAAGGAGCTCGGCGCCGTTCGCGGTCGCCGCGCGGAGGGCGTCGAGCGGCGACATCCCCCACTCCACCATGAAGACGACCTCCTGAGGCGCGCTGCCGTGCGTATTGAACGGGGTGCCGGCGTCCGTCCCGCACACGGCACGGACGCCGGCCCGGATCGCGGTCCGATGGGACTTCTTCGAATCGGCCTCGATCTGTCGAGCCTTCTCGACGGCGTACTCGGGGACGCGATCCGCGTGCTCGAGGATCCCTCGGACCGCGCAGATCGTCGGAGAGCGGAACGTACCGCGCACCACCATCTCCCGGGCCGTGGCGGCCGTCAGCTGGTTGCAGTGCTCGATCGAGTCCACGCCGGCGAGCACCGCGGCGCGGACGCCATTCGCGCCGATCGCGTGCGCGGCCACCGGGAGGTCCCGCTCATGCGCTTCACGGACGCCGGCCTCGAGCTCGTCCGCCGTGAAGGCGCTGAACGTCGCCGGGATGCCTGGGGTGAGGACGCCGCCTGTCGCGATCAGTTTGATCGCCGTCGCGCCGTCGCGGATCTCCTCGCGCACGGCGGCCCGGACCGCGTCGGCTCCGTCGACCTGCCGGGAGAGCGCGATGTTGTGGCCGTGGCCGCCGGTGACGGTGAGCGCACGACCGGCCGCGAGGATCCGGGGTCCCGGGATGAGGCCGGCGGCCACGGCCCTCGCGACGTCGATGCTCGCGCCGCCCATCCCCCCGAGGTCGCGGACAGAGGTCACGCCGGCGTCCAGGTTCCGCTTCGCATTCACCACGGCCTTGATCGCCGCGTGACCGGGCGTCGTGAGCTCCTTCGACTCCTTCTCGAAGTCCGCGCTGCCGTCGAACTGGAGGTGGACGTGCACGTCGATGAGCCCCGGCATCAGGGTCCTGCCGGCACCCTCGACCTCGCGAGCCTCACTCGCGCGCCTCGGCGCCCGAGCATGCGCGCCGACCCACTCGACACCTTCCGCCCCGAAGAGGACACCCTGAAGCTTCTTCAGTGTTCGCCCGTCGAACAGCGCGACGCCGGCGACGTAGGTAGGTTTCGCCATCACGACATCATGCCACCGGAGGTGTGCGCAAGGGCCCCCGTAGTAGGCTGGCCCTCCCCAGCGGCCTCGAGGAGGATCGATGCTCGTCGGCGAGATCATGCATTCGGATGTGAAGACGGCGAGTACGAGCGATTCCTTCGCCGACGTCGCTCAGATGATGCGCTCGCACGGCATCTCCTCGGTCGTGGTGCTGGACGGCAAGAAGCTCGAAGGCATCGTCACGGAGCGCGACATCGTGAACCTCGTGGCCGAGGGCGGCGACCCGAACACGACGACCGTCGAGAGCGGCATGACTCGAGGCGACCTGATCACGGTCGACTCCAAGACGGAGCTCTCCGAGGCCGCCGAGCAGATGGTGTCGCGCAACATCCGCCATCTCCCGGTCGTCGACGGCGGCAACGTCGTGGGGATCGTCTCGATCCGTGACATGACTCGATGGGCGGCCGAGGAGCTCTCGGGCGGACACGAGATGCCGGATATCGCAGGCTCGCACGCGGCGCTGCAGGCGGCGAGCGAGCTCCAGCGCAAGCGCGGCGCCTGACTACCGCATCTCTTCGAGCACGCTCGATCGGAAGGCTCAGGAGGGTTGATCGTCCGCCGCACGCTCGAACGGCTCTCGCGGGCTGCCCAGCGACCCGAGCTGCGCAAGGTCCCGAGGGAAGAGCAGCGCGACGGTCCAGTCTGTCGCGATCTTCACGCGCCGCGTCCACGTCGGCATCGCGAGCAGATGGTACGAGCGGTGCAGGAACCACCCGAGGAGCCCCTTGAACCGCAGACCCTTCACGATCGCGACGCCTTTGTAGCGACCCAGAGAGCACACTCCCCCGATGTTCGCGTACACGAACGGCTGCGGCGGACCGCCGGCGAGGACCGCCTCGACGTTCGCAGCCACCCGTTTGCCCTGACGGAGTCCGTGCTGCGCGGTGGGCGGAGAGAGCCCCCCCGTCGTCTCGTCGGGCACGGCGGCCGCGTCACCGGCACCCCAAACGTCGTCGACACCTTCGACCCGGAGGTACCGGTCGACGAGGAGGCGGCCCTGCTCGTCGACCGGAAGCCCCGATCCGCCCGCGAGGGGGGACGGCTTCACGCCAGCGGTCCAGACCAACGTCTCGGCGCGGAAGACCTCACCGTCCGAGAGCCGCACCACGCCGCCCTCGACCGAATCGAGCCGGGTCTCGAGCTTGATCTCGATCCCGCGCCGTTGGAGGAGAGCCAGGGCGTAGGACGCGAGGCCCGCCGGAAGCTCGGGGAGGATCCTGTCCGCCGCGTCGAGGAGAACCCAGCGCATCTCGGAGGCATCGAGGTCCGGATAGTTCTCGATCGCATCGCGCGCGAGGTCCTCGAGCTCGCCGAGGGCCTCGACGCCCGCGTATCCGCCGCCCACGAAGACGAAGGTGAGCGCAGCTCGACGCCGCCCCGCGTCCTCCTCCGACGACGCGGCGGCGTCGAGCTGCGCCAGGACGTGGTTCCGCAGATAGATCGCCTCCTGGACCGTCTTGAAGCCGATCCCGTGTTCGGCGAGCCCCGGAACCGGCAGGACCCGCGAGCGAGAGCCGGGCGCGATCACGACGATGTCGTAGTCGATCGTCCGCTCGTCTCCGATCGCCGTCAGTACGTGCGCTTCGCGCGCACCATGATCCACGCGGGTGACCTCGCCGATCACGATCCGGCAGTGCTTCAACACCCTGCGGAGCGGCACGACCGCCGCGCGCGGGTCGATCGTTCCCGAAGCAACCTCCGGCAGGAACGGCTGGTACTGGAAGAAGCTCTCCTGGCTCACGACCGTCACGCGATGGCCTTCGGCCACGGCGCGCTTCAAACCCATCGCCGCGTAGAGACCCGCGAAGCCGGCGCCCACGACGAGGATGTGGCTCCCCCTACCCGTCGTCGCGCTCACGACGAGGAAAGCCTCGCCAGCTCCGCAGGGAGCTCAGCCAGGCCCCTGACCGCTCCGTCGGTCTCCGCCAGCTGCTCGGGGCTGGGATCGTCGGGGGCCTCGCCTCGGAGCATCCAGATCGTGCGCATGCCCACGCGTGTGGCCGGGCGCATGTCGTAGTCGAGACGATCCCCGACCATGACGCCTGCCTCCGGAGCGACCCCGGCGGCTTTCACGGTGAGCTCGAAGAGGGCGGGATCCGGTTTCCCGACACCGAGCTCATCGGAGACGCCCCACACCTCGAAGAACGGTTCCAACCCGTCGCGCCGCATCGCCGCGCGGACGTCCCCGGGCTGATTGGCGATCACCCCGAGCCGGTACCGACGCTGCAGCTCCTCGAGACACGGAACCACGTCGTCGTAGAGGGCGCCGCGCGGATAGTGCCAGTATCGGCCGGCGAGCGTCTCCAGTTCGTGGAGGTCGCCTTCCGGGAGGAACCGCGCGACGAGCCGGCGTCGGAACGATCCCGACTGCTCCGTCCGGGCCCGCGTGTACTCCTCGTCGAACTCGGCGTCGGTGAAGCGCGCGCCGGCATCGCGCAGAGCGCGATGCCAGGCGCGCGCGTAGACGGTGTCGTCGTACAGCACACCGCCGATATCGAGGAACACGATCTCGATCGTCATCGCATCATCCGGGTCAGCGGCCGGCGCGGCGTCTCAGCTCGGCGAAGGTGTCCGCGTCCGTGCGCTCCTCCCCCATCCGGAAGCCGTATCGCTCGCCATGGCAGTCGGACGAAGCCGTCGGCACCAGGTGCAGCTTGTCGGCGATCGCCGCGTACTTCGCTCGCATCGGCTCGTCGTGGTCGGGATGGCGCACTTCGAGCCCCACCATCCCGTTGGCCGCCATCTGCTCGATCAGCTCGTCGGGCACGGTGTCGTTCCCTCGCCACATGCCGGGATGGGCGAGCACGCACACTCCTCCTGCCTCGCCGATCAATCGAAGTGCTTCCATCGGGTGCAGCGCATGCTTCGGGACGTAGGCCAAACCGTCGTCGGAGATGTAGCGGTCGAATGCTTCCTTCTCGTCCGCGACGATCCCTGCCTCGACCATCGCCTCAGCGATGTGCGGTCTCGCGATCGCTCCCCCGCCGGCGAGCTCGAGGACTCGCTCGAGCGAGATGTCGAGGCCGAGCTCGCGCAGCTTCTCCACGATCATCTCGCCGCGCCGGAAGCGGGTGGCCGTGAGTCGGAGGAGCTCGGCGTCGATCGCCGGATCGGCCGGATCGACCCAGTACCCGAGGATGTGGAGACTCGCGGCCTCGTACTCAGCCGAGAACTCGATCCCCGGCACGAACTCGAGACCGAGCTCGTCCGCTTTGGCGGCGGCTTCCTCCAGCCCATCGAACGTGTCGTGATCCGTGAGCGCCACGCCCTCGAGGTCCCGCTCAGCGGCGAGCCGCATCTCTTCCGCCGGCGTGAGCGTCCCGTCGGAGCGGTTCGAATGGCTATGCAGATCGTATCCGGCCATCGCGGGAAGGGTGTCAGACCGTTGGCGAGGCCGTCCACGCGGGCCGTGCCGTCAGCGCGCCGGCGCGACGAGCTCCCTTCCGATCTCCGCGATCGACCGACACCCGGTCAGCGCCATCGCGTTCTCGACCTCTGCACGGAGGATCCCGAGCACTCCCGCGACGCCGTCCTCGCCTTCGGCGGCGAGACCCCAGGCGGCCGGCCTTCCCACCAGCACGGCCACCGCCCCCAGCGCCATCGCCTTCAAGACGTCAGTCCCTCGACGCACGCCGCCGTCCATCAGGACCGGCAGCCGTCCGGCGACCGCCTCGACCACCTCGGGCAGCGCATCCAGCGACGCTGGGCTCGAATCGAGCTGCCGCCCGCCATGGTTCGACACCACGATCCCGTCGGCCCCGTGCTCGATCGCCAGCACGGCGTCCTCGGCCGTGAGGATCCCTTTCACCAGGACCGGGAGGTCCGGCGCGTGCTCGCGGATGAACGTGAGGTGGTCCCACGTCATGTCGGGCTCGTAGAGGTAGTCGGCGTCGCCGATGCCGAACGGCATCACGAAGCCACTCCGGGTGTCGCGATGCCGGAGCCCTCCCACGGGGAAGTCGACCGTCCAGCAGATCGCACCGTATCCGGCCGACACGACGCGGGCGAGCATCTCCTCGTTCAGCCTTCGATCGGCGAAGAGATAGAGCTGCCACCACTTCGATCCATCGCTCGCCTCCGCGATCCGCTCGAGGTCGTCGACAGCGGTCGACGACACGACCGCGATCGTGCCTGCACGGGCGGCGCCGCGGACGGTGCCTCGCTCGCCATCGGGATGGGCCCTCCGCTGGTACGCCCAGGGCGCGACGAGGACCGGGAACTCCACGCGCGTGCCGAGGAGTACCGTCGATGTATCGGGGAGCCCGGACCCACGCAGGACACGCGGACGAAGGACCCACCGGCCGAACGCCCTGAGATTCTCCTCGAGCGTGCGCTCGTCCCCGGCACCGCCCGCGTAGTAGTCGTAGACGTCGGGCGGAAGCTTCTCCTTCGCGACTGGCTCGTAGTCGTCGACCTGCAGATACCGCTGCTCGCCCATGATGCGCAGGGTATCCGACGTGGCAGGCCCGGTCGGCCCGCAGCTATCGTGGGCGCATGGCGCAGGTGACGGTCTTCGGGGCCGGCGCGATGGGAACGGCGTTCGCGATGCATTCTGCACGCGCCGGCCTCCCCACGTCGCTCTGG
Source organism: uncultured Actinomycetota bacterium (assembly GCA_963778505.1). GTDB lineage: Bacteria > Actinomycetota > UBA4738 > UBA4738 > HRBIN12 > JAJNBA01. Next base: position 316,151 of record CAVZUH010000003.1, read on the forward strand.
GCGAACGAGCACGACCTGGCCGCATACGCGGCGATGCGAGACGAGCGGAGGCATCCACTGCTCCCCGAGCATCTGCCGGACGGGGTCGAGCTGCACGGGCCGAACGAGCTCGACGGGGCGGCCCGCGACGTGGAGATCGCCGTGCTGGCGGCGAACTCGGGTGGGGCTCGCTCGTTGGCGTCCATGGTCCGCGAACACGTCGCGGGCGCCCGCGTGGCCATCTCCGTGGCCAAGGGCCTCGAGCCGACCACGGGGAAACGGATGAGCGAGGTCTACGGTGAGGAGATCGCCGGCGCCGACATCGTGGTGGTGGGCGGCCCGTGCCTCGCCCGCGAGCTCGCGGAAGGTCTCCCCACCGCGGCGATCTGGGCCGCCGGCCCCGTGTCGGTCGCCGAAGAAGCGGGCAAACCGTTCGACGACCGTCATTACCAGCTCTCGTACTCCGACGACGTCGTTGGCGTCGAGCTCTGTTCCATGATGAAGAACGTGGCCGCGATCGGCCTCGGCTTGCTGGACGGGCTCGGCAAGAGCACCGGCATCGGCTATCAGAATGCGAAAGCGGCGCTGTTCACGAGGGCCGCGCAGGAGATCGTCGCACTCGTGACCGATCTGGGCGGCAGGCCCGAGACGGCGATGGGCCTGGCGGGGATCGGCGATCAGCTGGTCACGAGCCTGGGTGGCCGGAATCGCCTGTACGGGGAGCTCGTCGGAGCCGGCGACCCACCCGACGACACCCTCCGCGAGCTGGAGGCCGGCGGGCTCACGGTCGAAGGCGTCGGATCGACCCGCGACGTGCGGCGCCTCGCCTCCGAGTGCGGCGTTCGGCTGCCGTATCACGAAGCGATCCATCGGGTGCTCTTCGAGGGCGCCCGTCCCCACGAGGTCCTGGAGGTGCTTCGATGACGAACCGGATCCGTCCCGACCGGAACCTCGCGATGGAGCTCGCCCGCGTGACCGAAGCCGCCGCGCTCGCCGCCGGACGCTGGATCGGCCGCGGCGACAAGATCGGTGCCGATCAGGCGGCCGTCGATGCGATGCGCTTCATGATCGACTCGGTGTCGATGGACGGCGTCGTCGTCATCGGCGAAGGCGAGAAGGACGAAGCCCCGATGCTCTACAACGGCGAGGCCGTCGGGAACGGGTCGGGACCGGCGGTCGATGTCGCGGTCGACCCGATCGACGGCACACGTCTCACGGCGACGGGACAGCCCAACGCCGTGTCGGTGATCGCGTTGGCCGAACGAGGGACGATGTTCTTCCCGGACGTCGCCGTCTACATGGAGAAGGTCGCAACGGGACCGGAGGCTGCCGACGTGATCGACGTGACCGCGCCGCCCGAGGAGAACGTCCGGCAGGTGGCGAAGGCGAAGGGGATCAAGGTCGAGGAGGTCTCCGTGATGATCCTCGATCGCCCCCGCCACGAGTCGATCATCGACGCCGTCCGAGAGATAGGTGCCCGTGTGTTCTTGATCACCGACGGGGACGTCGAGGGCGCGATATCCGCGGCGGCGCCGCGCGCGGGCGTGGACCTACTGATCGGGATCGGCGGAACCCCGGAGGGAGTCGTCGCTGCCGCAGCGCTGAAATGCATGGGTGGAGCGATCCAGGGACGCCTCGCACCCAGGAACGACGAGGAACGCGAACAGCTTGAGAGCGCGGGCCTCGATGCGGACCGCGTGTTGACGACCGAAGATCTCGTGTCCGGCAAGGATGTGTTCTTCGCAGCGACCGGGATCACCGAGGGCTCTTTGCTCCGTGGCGTCCGTTACTGGCCGGATGGCGCCACGACGCATTCCCTCGTGATGCGATCGCGTTCCGGCACGATCCGATGGGTCGACGCAGAGCACCGATTCGAGAAACTCGAGGGGATATCGGGCGTCGATTACCGGCGTTGACGTATCGCGCACCGGGAATCCGAGGGGTTCGTCGGCTATGCTGCCGACATCCCCGACCGAGAGGAACCCATCATGGCTGAGAGAACGATCGTCGTGTGCGACGTGTGCGGGGAACCCGCCAGTGAAACGGTCACGATCAAAGTCGGGCGGGGCAACTTCGCGAAGGACCTCTGCGCGACCCACGTGACGGAGCTGATCGCAGGCGCGCGTCGGCCGCGCCCGGGACGCCCTCGCAAGATGGCCGGATCGGCGCAGGCCGCCGCGCCGAAGCGCCGCGGTCGCCCTCGGAAGGTTTCCGCCGGTCGGAAGAAGACGACCGCGGGCCGGCGCAAGGCGGCCAGCGGCCGGAGGAAGGCTCAGGCGTCAGCGTCGGGCACGCGCTCGGCCAAGTAGTACACGCCCGTCGTCCGTTTCTCGATCAGGCCGTCGCGCGCCAGCTCCTGGAGCGTCGTCTGCACCTGCCTGCGCACGTCGGGATACTCGAAGGGATCGAGGTAACCGCGCCGAAGAGCGATGTCCTGGATCTTGGTCCAGTGGAGCGGAGCGGCTTCCTCCGTCAGGACGGCGAGGACGGCCGCGCGCGGGTCCATCACTTCCCCCGCGCGGGAGCGATCACGCGCTCCGCGAACAGCTCGACCTGCTCAGGTTCGTGGATCGCGAACGGTAGGACCCACGGGGACACGATGATCTCACGGACGCCGAGCGCCTCGAACGCGCCGACGCGCTCGAGTATCTGTTCGGGGGTACCGGACAACGTGTCGGCGAGCCACGTCGCATAGTCGCCAGCTGCCATCGAGTTCCCCGGGGCGGCGGCGCGGCCGCGTTCGAACGCGGCCCGCGCTGCCGCCTCGTCCTCACCGATCAGCGAATAGAGACCGACGGAGAGGCCGAACGTCGAAGGGTCGCGGCCCTCCGCCTCGCATGCCGCGCGGATCTCGGAGACCTTCCCCCCATAGGCCTCGGGCGACATCCGCCACACCACGTTCCATCCGTCCGCCAGTCGCGCCGCCAGCCGGAGGAGCCGGGGACCGCCCTTGCCTCCCACCCACAGCGGAGGTGGGCGATCGGGCGGCGGACGGAGGATGGCCTCACGGAGGCTGACGGTGGGGCCTGCGTACGTCACGGCTTCCCCGTCGAAGAGCCTCGCCAACACCTCGACCGCCTCCTCCAGCACCGCGAACCGCTCCCCGGCCGACCCGAACCGGTACCCGAACGCCTCGAACTCCTCCGCCATCCACCCGGCGCCGAGCCCGAGATCGAAGCGCCCGCCCGAGATGAGGTCGATCGCGGTCGCCGCCCTCGCGAGGAGCGCCGGATGTCGGAACGCGGCGCACAGGACGAGCGTCCCCAACCGGACGCGGTCGGTCACCGCGGCGATACCCGCGAGTGTCGTGAGCGGTTCCAGCGACGCGATCGGCGAGGGATCCGCACCGTACCTGGCGAACGAGTAGAAGAAGTGATCCGACATCCAGACCGAGTCGAAGCCCAGGTTCTCCGCCCTGCGTGCCCACTCGCTCACGTCCTCGAACGAGATCTGCCCGGACGGGAACGAGAAGCCGTAGTGCGGCAGACTCAACCCGAAGCGCATCCGGCGAGGATAGTCAGGACGTCGGCTCGTAGACGCTCAACGTGCCGTTCAGCAGCACCTTGCCGCGGGCGTCCCTGATAACGACGGCGTTGAATCCCCTCAGACCCTCGACGAACGTGCGATACACGCCGCCTTCTCCGCTCGAATTGAGCGTCCTGATCTGCCCGACGACCAGCTGTCGCGAACCATTGCCGACGAGACGCACCTCGAGCGGAAGCTGGTTGGGTCGCACCTCGTTGAGACCGTTCACCAGGACGAAGGCGAGGTCGTCGCCGGATGGCGAGAGCAGCACCAACGCGTCGCCACGGCCCTCCCGGAGCCGCGGTGAAAGCAACGTCGAGACCTCGGCGATCGCGGCAGGATCCACTTCCGGCAGCTGGAAGACATCTTGGAAGCGACGGAACGCTGCCTCTTGCGCCTCGCGGAGGTCGGCCGCCTGTTGCTCGGCGCGCTCGGCTCGACCCGCCATCACCGCCCCCCAACCGAGTCCGGAAAGCGCGAGCATCGCGGCGAGAACGCCGGCTGCGGCGACGCGGCTCCGCCGCGGCGCCGCAGCCCGGCGCCGACTCGCGGCCGCCCGAACCGTTTCGACGACCCGCTCCTCGAGCTCCGCGGGCGGCTCAACCGGCGCCACGGAGTACGCCAGCGTGGCGGCGGCCCTCTGGAGCTCCCCCGCCTCTTTCCTGCACGCCGCGCACCACTCGAGGTGGCGGTCGAGGGAGGACCCGTCCCCGTCCGTCAGCACGCCGAGAGCGTGCTCAGCGAGCCGCTCGCGAACGGCGAGGCAGTTCACAGGATCTCCTTGCCTTCGTTCGCGCGCCGGACCTTGATCATCGCTGTACGGAGCCGTGTCTTCACGGTTCCGAGCGGGATCCCGTCGGCCTCCGAGATCTCCCTCGCCGTCAGGCCACGGAAGTACGCGCGGGTCAGCAGGCGCCGTTCAGCCTCCGTCAGCGACGCGAGAGCCCGCGTCGCCGCATCTCGCTCCTCGACCACGTCCTGCTCGCTCGCAGCGGGCGCATCGGGAACCTCGTCCACCAGCACGAGGGTGGGTCGGCGGGCACCGGTCTCGCGGCGGAGACGGTCCACGGCGAGGTTGTGCGCGATGGTCATGAGCCAGGTCGACAGGCGTCCCCGCGCCGGATCGAAACGCGCGGCCTTGCGCCACGCGGTGAGGAAGACGTCCTGCGTGAGCTCCTCGGCCGACTCCCTGGCTCCGAGCAACCGCATGCCGAGGGAGAACACGGGACGTCCGAACCTCGCGAACAGAGCGCGGATCGCATCGTCTTCACCGTTGAGGAGACCCTCCATCAGTTGTTGCTCTTCCCTCGGGAGGAGCGGGCCTTCGTGCCGAGCGTCCACTCGGGTTCCTCTCGGTATACGGAGCCTCCGGGCGTCGAAGACTTTGCGGACCCTTGCCCACTGATATTCGCACGGTTGCACCGGGAGGGAAACGTCCAGTACGGGCCGAGGCCGGCCGAGAACCGCCCGGGGTAGGCTGGCGCATCACGGGAAAGAAACCCGCGCAGGAGCGCTGACCAGGTGATCGAGAGGTCGAGGACCGCCCGGATGTTGGTCGGCGCCGTGCTCCTGGTCGCCGGCCTCGCATCCGCCGCCTCCGCCCAGTCGGCCCCATCTTCGGTCGTTCGGTTGTCGCTCGAGGGCGTCGTCGACACCTTCGTCGCCGACTATCTCCGCAACGGGATCGAGGGCGCGAACGAAGCGGCCGCCGTGCTCCTCACGATCGACACACCCGGCGGCTTGGACTCGTCGATGCGGGAGATCATCAAGGCGATCGAGGCATCGAAGACGCCCGTCGTCTGCTACGTGTCGCCCGAGGGCGCGAGGGCCGCGTCCGCCGGCGCCTTCATCCTGATGGCGTGCCACGTGGCCGCGATGGCTCCGGCCACGAACGTCGGCGCGTCTACCCCGGTCGGGATCGGCGGGGTCACGCTCTCACGGAAGGTCGAGGAGGACGCCGCCGCGACGATGGAGGCGCTCGCCGAGCAGCGGGGACGGAACGTCGCGCTGGCCTCGAGCTTCGTCACCGAGTCGAAGAGCATCACGGCCCAGGAGGCGCTCGACGGCAACGTCATCGATCTGATCGCGAACACCGAACGAGAGTTGCTGACGCGTATCGATGGGATGCATGTCGAGGTCGCCGACGGTGCGACGGCGACACTGGAGACGTTGGGTGCACCGATCCAGGACATCGAGATGTCGCCGGGCACCGCCTTCCTCCACGACCTGTTCGATCCGAACCTCGCGTTCATCTTCTTCTGGCTCGGCCTCGCGCTGATCGTCCTCGAGCTGATCGTGCCCGGGCACGTCTTCTCCGGCACGATCGGGACGATCCTGCTCCTGACCTCGATCGCGTCGTTCGGGCTCCTTCCGGTGCGGCTGATCGGGATCGCCTTTCTCGTCGCCTCCGTCGTCTTCTTCGTGATCGAGCTGAAGGTGCCGGGTCTCGGCGTGTGGTCGGCCGCGGGCGTCGCGTCGCTCGTGCTCGGCGGGCTGTTCCTGTTCGATTCGTCCGGGGGCGTCCGTGTTTCGCCGTTCGTGATCGTCCCCGTCGCCGCGTTCATGGCTCTGTTCTTCGGATTCGTCGTCGCGAAAGCTTTGGCCATGCGGCATCTCCCTGCCGCCCAGGGTCCTGAGGCCGTCGTCGGCCGGGAGGGCGTGGTGCTCGCCGCGGGGCTCGACCCCGAGGGTGTCGTCCGGGTGGCGGCCGAGGAGTGGATGGCCAGATCGGCGAGCGGCTCCATCCCCGGAGGCTCGAAGATCCGCGTGACCAGGCTCGACGGACTCGTGCTCACCGTCGAGCCGCTGGAACCGGAGCACGCGCCCACCGGCGGCGCCGTGCCGGCCCGAGGAGGGAGCACCTGATGGACTTCACGGACCCGGTCTTCATCGGCGCGGTCATCGTCATCGTTCTGGTCATCCTGTTCCTGGCGAACGCGATCCGGATCGTGCCGGAGTTCCAACGACTGGTGGTGTTCCGTCTTGGCCGCCTGCTGGGTGTGAAGGGGCCGGGCCTGATCCTGCTGATCCCGATCGTGGACAAAGGCGTGAAAGTCGATCTCCGCGAGTTCTACCTGGAGATCCCGAGACAGGACTCGATCACGAAGGACAACGCGCCGATCGCCGTCGACTTCATCACCTTCTACAAGGTCGTCGATCCGGCGATGAGCGTGGTACAGGTGGGGAACTTCGCGGGCGCTGCCCAGGCCCTCGCGTCCACGACGCTCCGCGCGGTCATCGGCGACATCCCCCTCGACGACGTGCTCGCGAAACGCGATGAGATCAACCAGATCCTGCGGCAGAAGCTCGACGAGGTGACCGAGCGTTGGGGCGTGAAGGTCACGAACGTTGAGATCCGCGAGATCATCCCGCCGCCCAGCGTCCAAGAGGCGATGACGCGACAGATGTCCGCCGAGCGCTCCCGCCGGGCCATCGTGCTCGAAGCGGACGGCACGAAGTCCGCCGCGATCACCGTCGCGGAGGGCAACAAGGCGTCGGCGATCCTGAATGCAGAGGGGAGCAAGGCGTCGGCGATCCTCACGGCCGAGGGCGAACGGCAGGCCGCGATCCTGCGTGCCGAGGGTTTCGCACTGGCCCTGAGCACGATCAACGAGCAAGCCGCGACGGCGGACCAGAAGACGATCAGCCTCCAATATCTCGAGACCCTCAAGCAGATCGGCGCTTCGCCGGCCTCGAAGATCGTCGTGCCGATGGAGCTGTCCGGCCTCGTTGCGGGGATGGTGGCGCTCACCGACCAGGCGAGGGACAACGGCGGTCGGGGCGCCTGACGCCGGCCCGAGCAGCGGGCCTGGGATCACTCGACCCGAACGAGACGAGGGTGCGATCGGAGGAACCCCGGCGACATCCGCGGTGTAAGCAGCCGTGAAGGGAAGAGCTCCCGTGGAGGGCCGACCACTGGAGGACGCCGAGCTCGCACGGCGAGCCCGTGAGGGCGACGACGCTGCGTACGAGGATCTGGTGAAGCGGTACGGGCAGATCGCCTTCCGTGTCGCCTGGTTGATCACGCGCGATCGCGGCGAGGCGGAGGACTCGGCCCAGGAGGCATTCGTGAAGGCCTACTACGCGCTCCCTCGGTTCCGGCTGGACTCTCCGTTCCGGCCGTGGTTGTTGAGGATCGTCGCGAACGAGGCTCGGAACCGAGCGCGATCCACACGCCGCCGCCAGGGCCTGGCCCTGCGCGCGGCCGCGGTCTCCGACGGGGACGCGGCCCCGTCCCCGGAGACCGCGGCCGTGTCGGGAGAGGATCGCGAAGCGCTGGTCGCCGCGATCAACCGGCTGTCGCCTCCCGACCGCGAGGTGATCGGGTACCGGTTCCTGCTCGGCCTCTCCGAGATCGAGACGGCGGACGTGCTCGACGTGCGCTTGGGAACGGTCAAGTCGAGGCTCTCCAGGGCGATGGCGCGATTGCGGAGCGCCCTCGAGGAGCCGGCATGAGCGAACGCCTCCGGTCGATGAGCGATGAGGCGCTCGGTGGGGCGCTGTCCACCCTCGACCTCGGGTGGCCTCCCACGCCCGATCTCGCGCCAACCGTCACGGCCGCCACACGGGCCGGAAAGCAGCCGCGGGTTGTGCATCTCCCCCTCTCACGTTCCAAGCGGATCTTGCTGATCGCCGCCGCCACCGTGCTCCTGCTGGCCGGCGCCGCGGTCGCCGCGAAGATCGTCGATCGACCTCGGCGCCGTCGTCGTCGAGGTCACGACCCAGCGTTCCCGGTCCACACCCCACGACGTCGGTCGCGCCCACCGGCGAACCGGTCACCCTGGAGGAGGCGGGTGCGCTGCTGGGCCGGGCGGTCGCCGTTCCCGGACGACTCGGCCGGCCCGATCGGATCTGGGCGGACGAGGTCTTCATGGAGGCCGGCGAAGTGGCACGAGTGACGATGGCGTGGCGGGCTCGACCGGACCTTCCGGAGATCTCGGGCACGCGGTTCGGAGTTGTTCTGATGGTCTTCGAAGGCGACGCCAACCAGGCCTCGAAGGACATCTACGCGGATACGGGTGTGCTGCAGTACGAGAGCGTGGACGGGGTGGAGTACTACTGGACCAGCGGCGCGCACGTCCTCGAGCTGCTCACCAGCGAAGGCGTCGTGTTCGTGCGCGTGGAGGGGAACGTGCTCCTTTGGCGAGACGGTCCCTTCACGATGCGACTGGAGACCTCCCTGCCGAGGGCAGATGCGATCCGGATCGCGGAGCTCGGCGGGAACCCCCTGACCCTTGCCGGTGTAAGCAGGTCATCGGAAAGAGGAGGGATCGGCATGAGGCGAGGGATGCTGCTCTGCATGATCGCGGCCACAGCGACGATCGTCCTGGGTGTGCCCAGCACCGCGGTTGCCGGCGGCGGCTGCCACGACGGCGTGACCCGGAACGACGCGACTGGCGAGAAGACAGCCACCGTCCGCATGATCGATGCCTGCTTCACGGCGACGGTGACCACGGTGGATCCCGGCGCGCCCGTGACGTTCGCGAACACGGATCTCGGGGTCACCCACAACGTCGGGGGCAACCAGTGGGGCCACTTCGAAGACATGATCGAGGGAGATGCCTTCACCGCGACCTTCGACGAAGCAGGCATCTATCCGTTCGCCTGCAACTACCACCCCGGGATGACCGGCGCGATCGTCGTGGGCGACGGGAAGGGAGCGGGGAGCGGCAGCGAAGGCGTCACGGTCCAGCCGTTCGAAGCGTCGTCGCCCGGCGTCGTCAGCCCAGTGACCGCTGCGGACAACGGACTCCCGATCGGCATCCTCGTCGGGGTGGGTCTGGGCGGCCTGGCGCTCGGGGCCGTCGCGATGCTCGCGATCAGCCGTTTCGGAAGGACCACGCCCGGCAGCCTGAGCGTTCAGACCGGCAGCGCGAGCCCCGCCTGTTGCATCGCGAGCTCGAAGTCGTGCCGGCTGGACACGGCCTGGAAGGCAGCCTCCGTCGTGATCTTCCCCTCCTGGAGGAGGATCAGGAGCGACTGATCGAAGGTCATCATCCCGTAGAAGTGGCCGTCGGCGAGCACGTCCTTGATCTCGTGTGTCCGGTCGGGGTCGACGATCCGCTCGGCGATACGACCCGTATTGACGAGGATCTCGAGGGCGGGGGTCCGCCCGCCGTCCACGGTCGTGACGAGGCGCTGGCAGATGATCCCGCGGAGCGTCCCCGCGAGCGCCAGTCGCACCTGCTTCTGCTGGTACGGAGGGAAGAAGTCGATCACGCGGTTGACGGTCTCGGTGGCATCCACGGTGTGGAGCGTGGACAGGACGAGGTGACCCGTCTCCGCCGCTTGGATCGCGGCCCTCACGGTCTCGGTGTCGCGCATCTCACCGATCAAGATCACATCCGGGTCCTGCCGGAGCGCGGCCCGCAAGGCGGACAGGAAGTCCTGCGTGTCGTTGCCGATCTCGCGCTGATTGATCGAAGCGATCGCGTCTCGATGGAGGACCTCGATCGGATCCTCGATCGTCACGATGTGCACGGGTTTCGTCTCGTTGATGTAGCCGATCATCGACGCGAGCGTCGTGGTCTTCCCCGACCCGGTCGGCCCCGTGACGAGGATCAGGCCGCGATGCTCATCCGCGAGCTGACGGACCGAGTCCGGGAGACCCATCTCGTCGAACGTCGGGCCACCGAAGCGGAGACGGCGGAGCACCATCGAGATCGACCCGCGCTGCTTGAACACGTTCGCGCGGAACCGACCGACCTCCTTGAGGGAGTACGCGAAGTCGACCTCACCGTTCTTGTCGAACGCCTCCCTGCGGTCGGCGGGGATGATGCTCTCGGCGATCGCGGCCGTCTCGACCGGCGTGATCGGATCACGGTCCATGCGCCGCAGCCCATCCGGCAGTCGGATCATCGGTGCGGAGCCGACCTTGACGTGCAGGTCGGACCCCTGGCCTTCCATGAGGATCCTTGAGCCAGCCGTCGAACTCCGCCACCGCGGAATCCGTGTTCTCCACTGCGCCACACCTCATCTCGAGTGGGAAACGATCGATCGGAGCGCGACTCGCGCCCCCTCTGCTTCTCCCATCGGTCGCTGGGAGGATGAACTTCAGCCGGCACTCGCCTGTCGTTCCGGGGTCATCCGCCCGCGACGACCCGGCAGACGGAGCCACGATCCGCGAGCGGCTCGAACGAACGGAGGTGCAGCCGCGGGCGTGCTCCCTCGAGCATCCCTTCCAGCAAACCTCGGTGCACGGTGCACACGAGCTCGCGATGCTCCTCGAGGAGATCCCGGAACGGACAGCCTCGCAGGGCGATCTCCACCGACCGGCTCCCCCGGCGCCGGAATCGCGGATCGAAGCCGGCTTCCGCCAGCGCCTCCCGCAGGGCCGCCAGGTTGGGCCCCGGGCGCCGAGCGCCCGGTGGCGGGGCATGCCTCGTCATGAGGTAGTCACCCCATTCCCTGGCGAGGGACTCGGCACCGGTTCGTGCGCGCGTGCCCGTGATGAGCGTGGCGAGGATGTCCGCGAGCAGCCGATAGTCGCGTCCTTCCCGGTTGCCCATCGGGACCGCGGTGTAGACGGTCTGGGGGCGGCCGACCGCCGACGAACCTCGACGCGTCTCCGACGCGACGAGGCCCGCATCGACCAACCTCCGGAGGTGGGGACGGATCGTGTTCGCGTGCAGGCCGAGCCTGGTGGCGAGCTCGCGCACGGGGACGGGCCGGCCGGACAGGCGCAGATAGCGGTAGAGCCGGTAGCGGGTGTCATCCGCGAGGGCCTTGTGGATCTCGATCGGGGCGGGCTCGTTCATCCACGCATCTCGTACGATGGGCTTTGCACGGTTCACACCGTGTCAACCAGAGCTTAGACCCCCTCTGAGAGGAGAGCCCGTGGCCACGGAGGCACAGGTCCGCGAGGCGCTGAAGGGCGTGAAGGATCCCGAGATCGGGAGGCCGATCGACGAGATCGGGATGCTGGAATCCGTGACCGTGGACGGCGGCATCGTCCGCGTGCACGTCCTCATCACGATCGAGGGATGCCCCCTGAAGGACCGGATCACCGAGGGACGTGACCGCCGCCGTCCAGCCGCTCGAGGGCGTGGAGCAAGTCGACGTCGAGCTCACCCCGATGAGCGCGGAAGCTCGGGAGAAGCTGGTTTCGCATCTCCGCGGCGGACAGCCGGCCGCCCCAGAGACCACGATCTCGTTCCCGCCACAGACCTCGATCATCGCGATCGCATCAGGCAAGGGCGGTGTCGGCAAGTCGAGCGTGACCGTGAACCTCGCGGCCGCCCTCGCGAAGGCCGGCCGCTCGGTCGGCGTCCTGGATGCCGACGTGTGGGGGTTCAGCGTCCCCCGGATGCTCGGCGCGGTGGGCAAGCCGGTCGGGTTCAACGACATGATCCTGCCCCTCGAGGCGCACGGCGTGAAGGTGATCTCGATGGGTCACTTCGTGCCCGAGGAGACGCCGGTCATCTGGCGCGGCCCGATGCTGCACAAGGCGATCCAGCAGTTCCTCGGCGACGTCTGGTGGGGAGACCTCGACTTCCTCCTGTGTGACCTACCCCCAGGCACGGGCGACGTCTCGATCTCGCTCGCATCCTTCATCCCCGGCGCGTCGATGCTCGTGGTGACGACGCCGCAAGACGCAGCTCGCAAGGTCGCCGAGCGGGCCGGGAAGATGGCCGAGCGCACGAACCTTCGGCCGCTGGGTGTCATCGAGAACATGTCGTGGTTCGTCTGCCCGCATTGCGGGGAGCGAGAGACGATCTTCGGCGAAGGAGGCGGCCGCGAGGCCGCCGAGACGCTCGGCGTCCCGCTGATGGCACAGGTTCCGTTGGTACCGGCGCTCCGAGCGGGTGCCGACGAGGGCGTGCCGATCGTGCTCTCCGACCCGGACTCCCCCGCCGCCGTCGCGCTGACGGAGGCGGGCGAGGCGGTCGTTCGCACGACGAAATCGAAGGTGGGGAAGCCGCTGCAGCTCATGGCTCGCTGACGATCCTTCGGAGTCCCGACCCACGTACGGGCTCGATCGCGGAGACGACGAACGAGGGACCCACGTTCCCTGCATGAGGTGACTACCATCGCGTCATGACGCTGAAGCGCCTGCGGCGTCATGGGACGTCTTGGGCAAGACGGATCCTTTCTGGGCTGTACTCACGGCGGATGACAAGCGAGACAACCGATGGAGCATCGAGGAGTTCTTCGCGAGCGGTGAGAGAGAGAGAGAGATCGATGAGGTCACGGCCTACGTCGAGTCGTTGGGAGTGGAACTCGACCGCGGCAGAGCTCTTGACTTCGGGTGCGGGCCCGGTCGTCTCACCCAGGCGTTGGCGAACCGGTTCGCGGCTGTGTGGGGCGTCGACATCGCTCCGTCGATGATCGAACAGGCCGAACGCTACGATCGACACCACGGGACATGTCACTACTCCGTGAACGAGCGAGCAGACCTGAAGATGTTCGAGAGCGAGAGCTTCGGGTTCATCTACTCCGTGATCGTGCTTCAACACATCAAGCCTCGCTATCAGCGCGCATACATCAGGGAGTTCGTTCGGATCCTGGCCCCCGGGGGTGTGCTCGTTTTCCAACTCCCGAGCGAAGCGATCCCCGGTCGGTCGGCCCTGTGGGGACGACTCAAGCCGATCATCAAGTCCATCACGCCAGGCCTGCTGCTCGGCGCGTACAGGAGGGTCCGCTGGGGCAAAGGATCGGACACGGAGATGTGGGGGATGCCGAAGCGAGACGTCATCACGCTCCTGCAGGAAGAGGGGGCAAGGATCCTTGACGTCCGAGAGGATCCATCTGCGGGGAAGAACTGGTCAGGATTCCGCTACGCCGCGATGAAGTGATGGAGGCGCGATCTGAACGGGGGGAATGCCGCTCCCGATTTGACAAGGTCGACGCCCAACGGATACGACCGGGCTTCGTGTTCCGTCCGTCGCGACCGAGGACGGCTCCCTCGGCGCTCGAGAGGAAGAGCTGAACCGATGAGCGGTATCGCATCCGGGCCATCACGTCCGTTGGAAGGTCTCGCCCGCGAGGCGATCGGCCTCCGCGAGGTCGTCTTCCAATCGATCACCCACATGGCGCCGGCCATGGCCGTCGCGTTCTCGATCACATTCGGGATCACGTTCGGGGGCGGCGCGACCTCGCTCGCCGTACTCATCGCGTTGATCGGGAGCCTCTTCTGCGCGATCGCGATCGGACAGCTCGCGAAGCATCTTCCCTCGGCCGGATCCTTCTACACCTACACGTCGCGGGGGATCCACCCGTCGGTCGGCTTCTTGGTGGCATGGGTCTACGCCCTCATCGAGCCGCTGGTGGCGCCGATCTTGTATCTGCAGCTCGGGTACGTCATGGCGACGTACGTGCATCCCGAATTCGGATGGAGCGCGGACCTCTGGTGGATCTGGTCCCTCGCCGCCGCTGCCATCGTGTTCGTCCTCGGGTACCTGGGGATCCGGATCTCCACGCGCACCGGCACCATCCTCGGGATCTTCGAGGTCGGGGTCTTCGCGGTCCTCGCCGTCTGGCTGATCGTCGAGGCCGGGGACAGGAACACGCTCGAGGTCTTCAGCACGACGTTCGCCAACATCCCGGGCCAGGAGGGCATCGGAGGCGTCTTCGCCGCCTCCGTCTACACCATCCTGGCCTTCATCGGCTTCGAGGCGGCGGCACCTCTCGCCGAGGAAGCGCGGGATCCGAAACGGACGGTGCCGAGGGCCGTCGTCCTCTCCTGCATCTTGGTCGGCGCCTACTACATCCTCACCACCTACGGGGCCACCGTCTTCTTCGGCCCCGAGCGGATGGGCGAGTTCGGTACGGGTTGGGTCGACCTCGGGCGCGCCGTCTGGGGGATCGGATGGATCCTCGTCGTGCTGGCGATGATCAACTCGGCGATCGCGAACGCGAACGCGAGCTCGAACGCCGCGACGCGAACGCTGTTCGCGATGGGGAGGATCCGCCTCCTGCCAGCCTTCCTCGCCCAGGTGCATCCACGGTTCCGATCGCCGCACGTGGCCGTGTGGATCCAGCTGATCGTTGGCGTCGTCGCAACGTTGTGGCTCGGGTTCGGGTGGGGCATGGAGACCACGATGGATCCGTTCACGGCGTCCTTCGTGATCGCCACCTCACTCGTCGTGGGATTGGTCCCCATCTACATCCTCGTGAACCTCGCCTGCATCCTCTTCTACTCGCGGGAGCGACGGGACGAGTTCAGCATGCTGAAGCACGTGCTCATCCCCGTCCTCGGGATCGTCGCCTTCATCCCCGGATTCCTGGCCGGAGCGGGGTTGAAGGTCTTCGACTTCATCATCCCGCTGGGATGGCCGCTCACGCTCGGAAGCCAGATGGTCGCGATCTGGGTGGTACTCGGCATCGTCTACCTCATCGTCCTGTACGCCGCGAACCGGCAGAGGATCGCCGACACGGCGAAGGTGTTCGTCGGAGAGGATCCTGTGGAGGCGGCGGTCCGCGGTTCCGATCAAACGGCGTGAGGAGCATGACCGACGAGGGTTGGGTCGACGTCGAGGGAGGCCGCGTCTGGTGGTACTCCGTGGGTGACGGACCGGGCGTGCCGCTCCTCTGCCTCCACGGCGGACCCGGGATGACCCATCACTACCTCACGCCGCTCGAGGACCTCGGTGACGGCCGCCGGGTGATCTTCTACGACCAGCTCGGGTGCGGCAAGTCGGACCGACCCGGAGATGCGTCGCTCTGGACGGTCGATCGGTTCGTCCGGGAGCTCGCCACGGTTCGCGAGACCCTCGATCTCGACCGCGTCCACCTTTTCGGCAGCTCGTGGGGAGGGATGCTCGCGATGCAGTACGTGCTCGACACGCGAGCGCCACTCGACTCGCTGGTCCTCGCTGGGAGCCCTGCGTCGATGCCCCGATGGATCCGGGAGTGCAACGAGCTCCGCGACCAACTGCCCGCCGAGGAACGGGAGATCCTCGATCGGCACGAGGCCAACGGGTGGACGGCCTGCCCCGAATACCAAGGGGCGTTGGTGACCTTCTACCGGCGCCATGTCTGCCGACTGGACCCGTGGCCGGATGGGCTGGAGCGATCCTTCGCCGAAGCCGGCTACGACGTGTACACGACGATGAACGGTCCCAGCGAGTTCACGGTGACCGGAAACTTCAAGGACTGGGACGTCACGGAGCGGCTGGACGAGATCGGTGTCCCGGCCCTCGTGGTGGGGGGCGAGCACGACGAGGCTCGCCCCGCCCACATGGAGTCGATCGCCGCCAGCATCCCGGGAGCCCGGCTGAGGATCCTCGAGGGCGCGTCTCACCTGTGTTTCTGGGAGAAGCGCGAGGAGTTCATGGCGGCCGTGAACGAGTTCCTGGATCGGGTGGAGTCGGAGGCGGCGTGACGGACGTGCTGTCGTACCGCCCCGATCCCTCCGAGTTCGCGTGGACGTTCGGCGGCGTGCCGCCGGTCCGAACCGTGAAACCGGAAGACATCTTGGAGATCTGGACCGAGGACGCGTTCGGCGGGAAGGTCCGCGGTCCGAACGACTGGATCAGTCGCGTGATCGAGTTGCCGTTCGTGAATCCGCAGACCGGACCGTTCCTCGTCGAGGGCGCGGAGCCTGGCGACACCCTCGCGATCCATTTCATCTCGATCGAGCCGTCGAGGGACTGGGCTTCGTCGTGCACCGTGCCGCTCTTCGGAGCGCTCTCGACGACCCACCAGACCGCGACGCTGCACGAGCCACTCCCGGAGCGTGTCTGGATCTACGAGGTCGACCGAGCCGCTCGCACCGTCACGTACCGGGCGACCGAGGGCGATCACGTCGCGGCGCTGCCGCTGGATCCGATGCACGGGACGGTCGGCGTCGCTCCGGCCGCCTTCGAGGCCCGATCGTCGCTCGTCCCGGATTCCCACGGCGGGAACATGGACACGCCCGAGATGCGCGCGGGTGTCACGTGCTATCTGGGTGTGAACGTCGCGGGCGCGCTCTTCTCGATCGGAGATGGGCACTGCCGGCAGGGCGAGGGTGAGACCTGCGGCGTCGCCGTCGAGGCGGCCATGGACACGGTGATCACGATCGATCTCGTGAAGGGTCGCGCGACTCCGTGGCCGCGCCTCGAGAGCGACACACACGTGATGTCGACCGGTTCCGCTCGTCCGCTCGAGGACGCGTTCCGGATCGCGCACGCAGATCTGATCGCCTGGATGGGCGAGGAGTACGGACTCGAGGCCCTCGATGCCTATCAACTGCTGACCCAGGTCAGCGAGTCACCGGTGGCGAACGTCGTGGACCCGAACTACACGTTCCTGGCCAAGGTGGCGAAGTCGTACTTGCCGCAAGCGGACGCCTACCGCGGTACGCACGAGCGGATGCGGCAGATCGGTCGGTCGTATCTGGCCGGTCGCTGAACGATCGGCCGTCGCGTCTCGGCGAGCTCAGGAGCTGGCCCCGGTCTCGGCGTCGGCGGGGATCGGTTCCAGACGCCCTGGCGTCGTCGGTCCGGGACTCTTCGACACGGCCCAATAGATGAGAAGCGCGCTCGCGAGGATCGCGACGATGAGCGCGGTCCATTGCGAACCCGTGAACGGCCCGAAGCGCTTGTCGATCCGGAGCGAATCCTCGAGCAGCCTGATGCACCCGTACGCGACTGCGAACGCGAGGGTCGTCACCCCTTCACGACGGGGCGAGCGGATGAACCACCAGAGGAACACGAACAGGAGGCCGGCAAGCAACATGTCGTAGAGCGCCGTCTGATGCACCCCGATGCCGCGTGCGATGACCTCGGACCCGTCGCGCAGGACGGCACTGCCTTTGTCGATCGTCTCTACGAGTCCCCCGCGCAGCGTCGCCGTGCAGACGTCGTCGTTGCACGAGAAGGGCGGGGCGAGCCTTCCGCCCTCGTAGGTCCACGCGAGCAACCACGACGTCGGCTTACCCAGGTGATCGCCGATGATCAGATCGCCGATGCGGCCGACCGAGATACCGAGCGCGAGGCAGGGCGCGATCGTGTCGGCCACCTGGAAGAATCGGAATCGGTACTCCTGTCGCTTGATGTTGACGGCGTTCGCGATCGTCGCGCCGGCGATCCCTCCCAGAAGGGAGATCCCGCCCTCCCAGATCTTGAACCAATCGACCGGGCTCGAGAACTCGGACACGTGCGCGATCACGTAGGCGACGCGGGCGCCTACGAGCGAGCCGATCACCGACCAGAAGACGATCGAGTTCGCGAGACTCTCGGGCATGCCACGTCGCACGGCAAGCTTCGTGAACACCCACGCTCCGACCATGAATCCGATCGCGATGCCGAGCCCGTGCGGCGAGATCGCGAGGGAGTCCCCGAATCGGAAGCGGTCGAGGACGGGCCAGCCGACGGACGCGATGGCTTCGAGCACCGCCGGCGAGTCTATCGAGGGCGTTCTCCGGCGCTCGCGTCACCGAGACCGTGGGTCTCGGCGGCGCAGGCTGGGGGCGCGGTCGCGCGGCCACAGCCGCGCGACCGCGCGCCCGAACAGGAGCCCACTCGCCACGTCGCTCGGGTAGTGGACGCCGAGGGCGACGCGGGAGGTGGCGACCGAGACGTCGAGGCCGGTGAGTGCGGCGCGGCCGAGGGCACCGACCCCGAGCTCGCGCGCGGCAACACGCGTGAACGTCGTGAGGACCGCCGGATGGCTTGAAGGCCACGAGGTCCCGTGTGGCTCCGCGATCATCCGGCGTGTCCCCTCGGGATCCGCCAGGAAGGGCCGGGGGCGGTCGACGAGGCGCTTCACCCCCTGGAGGAGAAGCCAGGTGGCGCCCGCGCCCGCCAGGGCGCGGGCGCCCTCACGGCGGTGGCCGGCCAGCGCGAGCGCGCCGGCCGCAGCCGCCGCCGCGTAGAGCGACCCGAGCTCCGTGATCTCCGCGAAGGATCGGTCGGTTGCCCCGCCGTGCTCGGCGTTGGCCGCCTTGAAGAGGTTCTCATCGAGTGCTCGGCCGTCCTCGGTCCGGAGGGCGGCGTGCCCGATCGCCGCTCCGCCCGCAGCGAGCGCTCCCGCCCAGGCGATCCTGCCCAGTCCACTGCTCAACTTCATCGGCCGACCATCATGCGACAATCGCCGAGGGATCGAGGGGAACGAGCGAGCCAGGGAGGTCGACGGAGTGCGACGAGAGCCGGAAGACCCGAACGACGCCGTCCCCGAGGACAAACCGAGCTTCGAGTACCGACGGGAGAACGCCGGCCTCAAAGCCGTCGCGCTCAGCACCGCCGGCCTGCTCCTCGTGATCTTCATCCTCCAGAACCTCAACGACGCGAACATCGACTTCCTGTTCTGGGACTGGGATGTGGCGGTCGCCCTGCCCATCGGCATCGCCGCCACACTCGGATTCGTGATCGGATGGAGCGTCAACTGGCTCCGCCGGCGGGCCGGTCGGCCGAAGAAGGCAAGGAAGACGGACTAGGCCCCCGCTTCGATCTGGCGCTTCTGTCCCAGGGTCCCGTGACGGATCCCGAGCTGCGCCCCACCGACGGCGTTCAGCCCGGCGGCAACGACACGACCGAGCGGCCCCCGGAAGGTGTAGGAGACCTCGTGCCGGAGCACGCTTCGGTCCCGAGGCAGCCGGCCGACCGAGGTGTCGATCGTCGCATCGAGCGGACCGCGCAGCCGGATCGTCGCGTGGGACGGAGCCTCCCATCGGAGGATCTCGCCGCGAACCCTGACACGAACCCCCATGAACGACATGACCACCGAGTACGTGGAGCCGACACCGAGTTCCTCGTCCGGAAGCCGCACACTCACGACATGACGCTCCCAGTGCGGGATGTTGCCGGGGTTGCTCACGACCTCCCACACCCGTTCGGGGGGTGCGTCGACCTCGACGGAGAACTCTGCCGTGCTCATGCGAGGTCGGCGCTTCCGCTGGACCAGCCGCGCCACCACACCAACCGCGACGGCGCGAGCCGGACCAAAGCATCGGAATCGGGGTCGATCTCCTTCGCGAGTGCACGAGCCGTCTTCACACCGTTGCCGAGCGCGTCGAGCACGTAGATCGACGCCGCGCCTTGCACCATCGCGCCGACCATGTCACGAGCGCGCCACGCGGCGGCCTCGTCGACGGTGAGCGCCGCGGCCGCGTCCGGCCCGGCCGCCGCGAGTGCGAGGGTCTCTTCGGGCACGGCCGCATAGAGGGACGGACCGTCCACCCGCCACCGCGCCGGCACGACGACCGGCCCGCGCTCACCCACGAGCGTCAGGACGCCGTCGCCACCGGCGCCGAGAGGGCGCCGAACCTCGGGCGGCAGCCCCACGAGAGGATCGTCGGCCTTGCGTGGAGCGACGGAACACCTCGTGGGACGTCGACGCGCCGCCCCAGCGGCCTCTCCCCTCTTGCACGCCGTCCTCGTCCACGAGGGCGGTCCGCTCGAGCTCGATACCGACGAACACCCTCCCGGGTGGCGTCCACGCGAAGGGCACCTGCTTGGCGTCGAGGGCGTAGCCCGCGAAGAACCGCGCGTTCTTCTTGCTGAACGCGGCCGTCGCGCGAGCGATCGAGGTCGCCCCCGCCACGGCATCCCCCCAGGTGTTGCGGTCGAGCGCGTCGTAGAGCTTCACCTGGCCGGTGAACGAGACCGCCAGCTCGCCGTGGCGTACCACGCCCGCCGCGGAGGGATCGGCCTTCCACGATCGCGTCTTCACCGACCGCCGGGAGGTGGTCAACCACAGCCGGCCGCCCGAATACGCGAACACCAGCGGTGTGCAATGCGGGCCACTCGGCGCGGACGTGGCCACGTGACAGAACTGGCCCTGCTCCAACACCGATTGAACGGCCGTCGAGAGGAAGCTCACGAAGGCACCTTGTCATGGGCGGCCGGAGGGGGCCACACGAGCATCAGCCCGGTCCAGACGAGATGACTCGCGATGGGCGCCAGCAAGCCCCCGCTCCACGCCGCCAACCCCGTCCACAGCGCGCCGCCCACGGCCGCGCCGGCGAGCAACGGTGCACTCGACCATGCAGCGCTTACTCCGACGGCCGCCGCCCAGCTCAGGAGCGCGCCCGTAGCCCGAGGAGGTCGCCTCGCTGAGCTGGGGGAGCACCAGGCCTCGCCAGAAGATCTCCTCGCCAGGCACCGCGATCATGAGCGTGAGAGTGATGGTCGTGAAGACAGTCGTCTCCTTCGAACGTCGGTAGACGCTGGCGACGGCTCCGCGGACCGAGGGATGTTGCACAGCGACGTCGACGACCACACGGGTCGCGCCGTACAAGATGAGCCCTGACACCACGCCCACCCCGAATGCCACCGCGACCTCGGTCTCGCGACAGCAGCTCGGGTCGCCGGCGAGGAGAGAGGCGATCCCGATCACCGCGAAGGTCGTCGCGGTCGCAGGCCAGAACGGGAGCCGGTCGCGCACGACCAGGCGCCACACGACCACCTGGGCAGCGATGCCGACGGCGATGGCCGCTTCGGTCATCAGCCGGGCGCGACCGGGCCGCCTGGAGTCCCGAGGAATCGGGTCTTGACCGCCACCTCCGCGGTGAAGGCAGTGACGACCGCCAGGTAGTAGAAGCCCGTGGCCGACTGCACGGCGGACGCTCGCTCACCCTTGAGCACTGCCCTGACCATCGCGGCGATCAGAGCCGTCGCGACGACCATGCCGAGGGCGATCCACGGCGCCAACGCGCCGGCCGTGAGCAACGGGTTGATCGACGTCGACGTCTCGACCCCCGAGAAGCCCGCGCTGATCACCGCGGCGGCCGCGGCGACCACCGAGACCAGCAGGATCGTCGTCATCCTGTCGATCGGACCACGCGGCAGCTTGCGATCGGTCAGGTACCAGTGGCCGAGGAGCAGACCATCCGTCGCCGAGCCCAGGAGGGCGGCGCCGGCCGCGAGTTGGAAGAGCGCGAGCGGATACGACTGGCGGCCGACGCCGCCCATCCACACGAGCACGGCGATCCAAGCCGGTACGCTCAGCAGCCCTACGACGCGGGCAGCCGACTGCTGACGCGCGAACAGCAGCACCGTCCACAGCAGGGTCGCCCCGCCGGCCACGAGCGTCGTCGCGCGGAGGATCCCCGAGTCGGCGAACCCGCGGGACCCACCGACACCGGCCTCGACGGAGAGCCATGTGAACACCGCGAGCACCGTGAGGATCGCGCCGAGAAGCTTGAAGAACCCTCGCTTGACCTCGGTCCAGAGCGGGCTTACCCACAGGAACAGCGTCGCGCCGGCCACCGTCTCGGCGAGGACGAGGGCCATGACGCCCGCGACCCCGGTCACGCCCCGCCCGTCCGCATCGCGCGGGAGTCTAGCCTCGGTCCCGCGTACGATCCGGTGCACGGGTAGGCTGCCCGGATGGAGGACTGGCGATCCTACGACGGTGTCGCGGAGATCTACGAACGCGTGCACGCGCCCCGGTTCGCGGACGCCGCGCGGGATCTCGTCGCAGCGCTCGGCATCGAGAGGGGCCAGCGCGTGCTCGACATCGGGACCGGGACCGGCGCCGCTGCGGACGAGATCGCGCGCACCGATGCGAAGGTCGTGGGGGTCGACCGTTCCCTCAGGATGCTCTCGGTCGCGCATCGCGAGCGCTCGTCGTTGCCGTTCGTGGCCGCGGACGTCCTCGATCTCCCCTTCCGCGACCGGACGTTCGACGTCGTCGCGGGAAACTTCGTGTTCGCGCATTTCGCCAAGGTCGAGACCGCGCTGTTCGAACTCACGCGCGTCCTCTCGCGAGGGGGCAGGATCGGATTCACCACGTGGTCGGACAGCAAGGACGCGTTCCAGGACACCTGGACCGAGCTCATCGAGACGGTCATCCCTCGAGACATGCTGGCTCCGGCCTACGCGGCCGCCGCCCCGGGCCACGATCGCTTCAAGCAGCCCCAAGCGATCGAAGAGGCACTGCGCAGGGCCGGCTTCCGCCCCGTGCGGACCGAGCGGAAGCGCTACCAGTGGACCTACCCTCGAGACGACCTCGTGGAGGGTTTGGGGACCTGGGCGGTGGGGCGCTTCGCCCGCAACATGCTCGGCGAGTCGAGCTGGGCATCGTTCCTCGAACGGGCACGGACGACCTTCGCGGATCGCTTCCCCGATCCGCTCAACGACTTCCGGGACGTGGTCCTCGCGGTCGGCACGCTGCCTAGCTGAGATCGAGGACCCGGAACTCTTCGGCGTGCTGGACACCGATCTTCTCGCCGGCTGCGACGGCGTCCTTGCCGAGGAACTCCTGGTAGAAACGGATCCCCTCGGAGAGCTGGCTGTCGTGCTTCGCGAGTGCCTCCACCTTCACCGCGAAGTAGCCCGAGATGTCCTCCACATGGTTGGGCTCGTTCGTCCATCCGAGCCAGAGGTCGTAGACGTCCTGCGTCCGGAGACCCTGCGCGAGCTGCTCGGGGAAGAAGTGAGGGTTGCCGCTTCCCGGGTAGCACGCGTCCAGCGCCACGAAGCCGGACGCGCGATGGTCGGAGTGGTTGTAGTACCTCCCGCCGAAGAACACGGCGGTCGGGTCGCACGCCACGACGGTCTCGGCGCGGACCTCTCGGATCCGACGCACGACGCCTTCGCGCACCTCCTCCGTATTCTCGAGCTCGCTGTCCGAGATCGACCCCGCCCGGACGCTCGCGAGCCCCAACACCTCGGCCGCATCCTCGGTCTCCCGGACCCTCGTGGAAGCGAGCTCGCCTCGATCCTGCGAGGGGTCCTGCGACCCGCGATCGCCGTTCGTGAGGATCAGCAGATGGACGTCACGGCCGCCGGCCGCCCACTTCGCGAGCACTCCCCCGGCGCAGATCTCGGCGTCATCCGGATGCGCGAACACACCCAGGACCGGTCCGGTCCGCGGCTCCTTGTTCTTCCTCGTCACGCGGCGCGATCGAGCACGAAGCGCACGAGTGCTCGCACGGGAACGCCGGTCGCACCTTTCGGCCCCAGGTCGTTGCCCTTCTCGGAGAAGGCAGGGCCGGCGATATCCAGGTGCACCCACGGCACATCGCCCACGAACTCCGCCAGGAACCATGCCGCGGTGATCGCGCCGCCCCAGCGCTCGCCGATGTTCTTGATGTCGGCGATGTTCGAGTCGATCAGCCGCCGGTACTCCTTGTGCAGCGGTAGGGGCCAGATCCAGTCGCCGGTCGAACGGCCGGCCTGGACGATCTC
This sequence comes from uncultured Actinomycetota bacterium, assembly GCA_963778505.1. GTDB lineage: Bacteria > Actinomycetota > UBA4738 > UBA4738 > HRBIN12 > JAJNBA01. Next base: position 339,709 of record CAVZUH010000003.1, read on the forward strand.
GTCGACGAGCGCGTCGTCGTTGCCCATCGCGCCAGTGATGTCGGTGCCGAGCGCGATCATGCACGCGCCGGTGAGCGTCGCCGTGTCCACGATGCACGCCGGCTTCTTCTCTGCGAGCAACGCCAGGGCGTCGGCGAGGATCAACCGCCCCTCTGCGTCGGTGTTCAGGACCTCCGACGTCTTCCCGCCGTAATGCTTGATCACGTCACCGGGCTTCTGCGCCGCGCCGCCGGGCATGTTCTCCGCGGAGGGGATCGCAGCGATCACGTTGATCTTCGGCTTCAGCCGGGCGATCGCCTTCATCGTCGCGAGGATCGACGCGGCCCCACCCATGTCGATCTTCATCGTTTCCATGCCCTTCGCATCCTTGATCGACAGGCCGCCCGAGTCGAAGGCGACGCCCTTGCCGGTGAGGGCGATCGGGGTCGATCCGCCGGCACCTTCGTAGGTCAGCTCGATCAGCCGAGGCGGGTTCACGCTCCCCTGCCCCACCCCGAGGATGCCGCCGAATCCGCGCTTCTTGAGCTCGGCCTCCGTCCACACCCTGCACGCGAGCCCCTCAGCCTTCGCCATCGCCTGCGCCTCGCGCGCCAGCTGCGCGGGTGGAAGATCGCCGGCGGGCGTGTTGACGAGATCGCGCGCCCAAGCGACGGCGTCCACGATGACCTCGGCGCTCCGGATCGCCTTGCGCGCGGCCTTCACATCGCCCTTGGCGTTCCCGACGACCGTGACCTTCGACAGGCTCTTGTGCTCGTTCGTGGACTTGTAGCGGTCGAAGCGGTAGCCGCCCAGACCCAGGCCCTCCGCGGCCGCCTGCGCAACGTCACCGACATCCCCCTTCACGGCCTGGGGGAAGGTGGTCGCCGCATGCCCGAACCGGCCGACCGACGACGCGACGCGGCCGAGCGCCTTACGCATCGCGGCGACGTCGAACTCACCGCGTCCGCCGACGCCCAGGAGGAGAATGGCGTTGGCCGCGAACCGGTCTCCGTTCCGCTTGGTGACGAGGAGCGATTCGCCCTTCTTGCCGGTGAGCTTGGCATCGCGATAGGCCTGCTCGAGGCCGGTCTCTTCGACCCCGGGACCGAAGTCCGGGCCCTTGAAGACCGGCAAGATCAATACGCCCGCCTTCACCGCCACGGGTGCCTCCGTGGAGAACGAGAACGTGGTCACAACGCGCAACCTCCTTGGCATCCTCGGAACAGGCAGAACGGAAGGAGCAGTGTAGCTATCCGATGCATCGAGGGACACCGGTACCCTTGCGTCCGTGAAGACGCTCGACATCCGCGACCTCGTCCGCTTCTCCGACGACGAGCCACGCCGGCGGACGCTGATCGAGGGCGAACGATTGTGGTCGGAGATCATCTGCCTGCAGCGGGCGCAGGGCGTCGGTCCGATCCGCGACGACGGCGCGGACGGTGTCGTCATCGTGCTCGCCGGCGAGGTCGCCACGCAGGTCGGGAAGGGGCGGGCCCGGATGAAGCAGTGGGAGACCGTCGAGGTGCCCGCGGGTCTGGAGCTGACCGTGCGGAACGCATCCGATGAGCCCGCCGTGGTGCTGCTGGTCGTCGCTCCGCCGCCATCCGGCTGATGCGGCCGGGCCGGCTTCGTTCGGGAGCCGCGGCTAGTCTTCCACCATGGCGCGGGGGGCGGCGGTGGCGGCGACGCTCGCCACCGCCCGCGGACCGCTCCCCGCGAGAGGCGTCGCCGCCACCGCCGCGGTGATCTCGCCCGGCGGCGTTGCGTGGGACGACGACGGCACGATCGTCTTCGCCGGGCCCGCAGACGAGCTCCCCTGGGAGCCGGTCTCCATCGGGAGGGTCGACGAGGGCACGATCGTCCCCGGGTTCGTCGACTGCCACGTGCACCTGCCGTTCGTCGGATGGCGCGCGGACGAGTTCGAGGCTCGCCTCGCGGGCGTCTCGTATCGGGATCTCCACGACCGGGAAGGCGGCATCTTCCGCTCGGCAAGGATGCTTGCCGAAGCGGGCGACGACGAGGTGCTCGCGTTCTCGAAGGCGCTGGCGCAAGAGATGGCGGCCTACGGCACCACGGCGATGGAGCTGAAGAGCGGGTACGGCCTCTCCGTCGAGGGCGAGCTGCGGCAGCTGCGGCTCGCGAGGCGGCTGGCCGAGGCGGTGTCGCAAACATGCGCGGTGACGCTGCTCGCGTGCCACGCGATCCCGGACGGATGGTCACGCGAGGAGTGGGTCACGGCGGCCTGCGAGGAGCTCATCCCCGCGGCCGCGCCGGAGGGGCTGGCGGACGCCGTCGACATCTACGTCGAGGACATCGCCTTCTCGCTCGGCGACCTGGAGCGCGTGGCGGCGGCGGCCTCGGCCGCGGGGCTGCCGCTTCGGGTGCACGCCGATCAACTGGGGCCGAGCGGGGCGGCCGAGGCCGCCGCCGCGCTGGGAGCGCGGAGCGCCGACCATCTGAACCACGTGAGCGACACGGGGATCGCAGCGCTCGGCGGCGGCGAGACCGCGGCCGTATTGCTGCCGACCTCGACCTTCACCCTCAGGGCGGCGCCTGCGCCCGTCGCTGCGCTCCGCGACGCCGGCGCCGCCCTCGCGATCGCCACCGACCTCAATCCGGGGACCTCGCCCGTCAGCTCGATGCCGGAGACGGTGGCGATGGCCTGCTCGCTGTACGGGATGACGCCGCTTTCCGCGCTCACTGGCCGCCACGGCGAACCCCGCGTGGGTGCTGGGCCTCGATGATCGCATCGGCACACTCGAGGCAGGTAAGCGAGCCGACCTCGTGCTCCTGGACGGCCCTTCGTTCGCCCAGGTGCCGTATCGCCCGGGGCACAACCCCGTCGTCACCACCGTGATCGGCGGCGAGCTGTTGGCGTGAGGCGCCTAGCCGAGCGGCCCTGTCACCGCCTCTGCCGCGGCCACGAGCTCGCCGGACCGCACGAGCCGAAGAGCCTGGACGATGTCCGGGCCGAACTCGCGGTCCGCCTCGAAGAACGGCACGGCCCCCCGCAGCCTCTGCTTCACGGATCGCGTCGCAGCCCCCGGCTCGAGCGGTGACCTCAGATCCAGCGCCTGCGCGGCACCGAGGGCTTCGAGCGCGATGGCCGTCTCGGCGTTCGACACGATCTCCCTGGCGTGCCGAGCCGCGATCATCCCCATCGAGACATGATCCTCCTGCCCGGCCGAGGAAGGGATCGAATCGACGGAGGCAGGATGGGCGAGCGACTTCGACTCCGAAACGAGCGACGCCGCCGTGTACTGCACGAGCATGAAGCCGCTGTTCAGGCCGCTCTCGGGAACCAGGAACGGAGGAAGACCGTTCGAGAGCGCCGGGTCGAGCAGGCGGTACAGACGGCGCTCGCTGATGCTTGCCATCCCCACCGTGGCAGCTGCGAGGAGATCCATGGCGACCGCGACGGGCTGACCGTGGAAGTTCCCCCCCGACACGATGTCGCCATCGGCCGACAGCACGATCGGGTTGTCCGAGACCGCGTTCAGCTCGATCTCGAGGACACCGCACGCGAACCCGAGCGCGTCGCGCGTCGCGCCGTGCACCTGCGGCGCGCACCGCAGGGAGTACGCATCTTGGACGAGATGCTCGCTGTCACGATGGGAGGCGAGGATCGGCGAGCCCCCGAGGAGCCGACGGAGGTTGGAAGCGCTCGTCGCCTGGCCGGGATGCGGCCGCAGGCGCTGGAGCCGATCGTCGAACGGCGCGTCCGTGCCCAGGGCGGCTTCGATCGTCATCGCCGCGACCACATCCGCGGTACGGGCCAGCATCGAGAGCCTCTCGGCAGCGAGCGTCCCGATCGCCAGCATCCCCTGCGTCCCGTTCACGAGGGCGAGCCCTTCCTTCGCTTGCAGCATGAGCGGAACCAGCCCGGCGCGCTGCATCGCTCCCGCCGCGGGCTCGGTGCCGACATCCGTCAGCACATCGCCCGCGCCGATCGTCGGCAGCGCGAGATTGGCGAGCGGCGCCAGGTCCCCCGATGCACCGAGCGACCCCTGCTCCGGCACCGCGGGGATCACGTCTGCGTTCAGCATCTGCACCATGAGGTCCACGAGCTCGGCACGAACGCCCGAGTGGCCCAACGCCAGGACGTGGGCGCGGAGGAGCAGCATCGCGCGCCCCTCGGGACGTGAGAGCGGAGGCCCGACCGCGGTCGCGTGGGAGCGAACGATCCCGTGTTGCAGATCCGACGCCTGGGCGGGATCGATCCGCACGTTGGCGAGCGCGCCGAACCCGGTCGTGACCCCGTACACGACCTCGCCCGAGGCAACGGCATCCTCGACGACGCGACGCGCGGCAGCGACCCGCTCTCGAGCGTCCGCCGAGAACGACACATCGGCGCCCGCCGCGACCGCGGCGACGTCGGCGAGCGTGAGCGTCTCCCCGATCGCGACCGTCACGGCTGCGAAGGCTACTACCGACCGCGAAGCAGCTGATCAGCCCTCGCGGCCGACGACGAACCAGATCCCTTTGACGGGCACGTCGCCGACGTTCCACAGTCGATGGGGCTGGGTCGAGTCGAACGCGATCGAGTCACCGGGACCGAGCGCGTACTCGTCGAACCCGAGCTGGACGCCGAGCCGTCCTTCCAAGACCACGCCGTACTCCCGTCCCGGGTGGCGCATCAACTTCTCGTCGGAGGCTGAGGAGCCCCCCACGTCGTAGACGACGTGGAGGAAGTCCACGTGCTCGTGCTGATGGCTCGTGAGCCGCTCCCACTGCACGCCGGAATCGAGGTCGATCACATGTCGATCCTCCAACCGCACCATCGGGCCGCGATGGGTGGCTTCGCCGGGGTCCGCGCCCTCCCCGGCTCCGAGGGTCTCCGAGCCGTTCCCGCCACCGAAGATGTCGTCGACCGAGACGCCGAGCTCGGTGACGATGTCGTAGAGCGTGCTCACGGACGGCTTGGACTGACCCGACTCGATCTGCGAGATCATGCTCGCGGAGAGTCCGATCCGGCGGGCAAGCTCGCGCTGACTGATCCCGACACGATCTCGCTCCTCTCGGAGCCTCGTTCCGATGTCTTCCAGCTCGCCGGCCACCAGCACCTCGAAAGCCTCTCGCACAGGAGAGCGCTCAGTGGCACTGACAGTACTCGATGAGGAGTCCGCGTGTGTGCAGCGCCGATGATCACTCGTTCCTCCAAGTCCAGACCGGGCTGAGCCATGCGAGCGGTAGGAACTTGCCTAGCCAACCAGTGGCAAGGTATGTAGTGTGCCTGAACAACCAGGAACGGCCGTTCAAGTGGCAGTGATCGCTCATCAGAGGCGATCGGGGGGGCATCGGATGTGAGTCGGTCAGGCGAGCCGGGGAGTGGGAGGTGATGTCGAAGATCCTGCTCAGCGGCGGCTGCGTACTCACGCTGGGCGTCAAGACACCGAACTTCACCCGGGCAGACGTCATGATCGACGGCGAGACCGTCGCCGAGATCGGGACCGGGCTCCATGCCCGCGACGCCGAACACGTGGATGCCACCGACTCGATCGTCATGCCCGGCTTCGTAGACACACACCGTCATGCCTGGAGGTCGCTCTCTCGGAACATCGGCGCGTGGCCGCCGGGCGACGGGACGACGGGGGCGATCGAGGCGTTCCGGCCTGAGGACGTCTATGCCGCCACGCTGATCGGGCTGCTCGGCGCGATCGAGGCCGGGATCACCACCGTGGTCGACTGGTCGCCGATCCGACCGGACGACGCCCTCGTAGACGCCGCGCTCCAGGCGCACGCCGACGCAGGACTGCGAACGGTGTTCGTCCATGCCCCGCGCGCCGGGACTGAGGACCGTGGATCGACCGCACCGGCGATGCGGCAGCTCGTCGCGCGCCTCACCGACGCCGCCGGCCCACTCACGACGATCGCGTTCGGATCCGACATCCCCGGCGCGGGCGATCTCGAACGGGTCGCGGCCGAGTGGGACGAAGCCCGTGCGCTCGGGTTGCGGATCCACGCACACGCCGACCCCGAGACCTCCGGCCAAGGAGCGATCGCCGAGCTCGCTCGGCGTGGCCTCCTCCGTGAGGACGTGACGCTCGTGCACTGGTCTCTGCTCGACGACGAGGACATCGAGGCGGTCGCCGCGTCCGGAGCCTCGGTGTCGCTCGCGCGCTCGGGCGAGATGGCGGGCCACATCGGGACGCCGCCGATCCAATCCTTGATCGACCGCGACATCCGCCCGGGTCTCGGCGTCGACGACGAACGGCTGTCCCCGGGTGACCTGTTCGCGCAGATGCGGGCCACGATCTCGATGCAGCACGCGACGGTCTTCGATCGCAAGCTCGCCGGCAAGTCCGGGGTGCCTCGACTGATGAGCACGCGCGACGTGATCCGCCATGCCACCGTCGACGGGGCGCGCACGGCGGGGCTGGGCACGGTGACGGGATCCCTCGAGCCGGGCAAGCAGGCCGACATCGTCATGCTGCGGACCGACCGTCCGAACATCTTCCCGATCAACGACCCGATCGGTGCGGTGGTGTGGGGCATGGACACGTCGAACGTCGACCGGGTGTTCGTCGCGGGACGCGCCGTGATGCGAGGTGGCGTCCTCGACGCGGACGCGGCCCGAGCCCGTAACCTCGCGACGGTCGCTCGACGCCGGCTGACCGAGTCATCCGGAGCGGTCCCGGGCAAGGTGTCGGCGGGGGGCGCATGAGGGTCGCACGGACGCCCTCCTCGGCTCTCACTTCATTCGTCGTCGGATCTCGGTACATGCCGGTGTACATCGCACTCCTTCTCCTCGTCATCGTGGCGTCCATCTGGGCCCCGGCGACCCTGAGTGGTGTGGCGCTGCGCGCGGTCGCTCCCTACGGGGCGGTGCTCGGGATCGCCGCCCTCGGCCAGATGTTGGTGATCATGACCGGCGGGATCGACCTCAGCGTCCCTGGGACGATGAGCCTGGCGGCGGTGATCATGGTCGGTGTCGGGGACGGATCGAACGAGCGCATCTGGATCGCCGTCGCCACGGCGCTCATCGCCGCCGCGGTCGTCGGACTCGTCAACGGCATCCTCATCGGCGGGCTCAAGCTGAACGCACTCATCGTCACGTTGGCGGTAGGTCTGATCGTGGTCGGAAGGGTGAATCGCTACGGAAGCACCTTCCCGGTCCAGAGCCCGGTGCCGCCCGGATTGTCCGATTGGACCTCGACCCGCATCTTCGGTGTCAGCCCCATCTTCTGGATCGGGGTCGGGCTGACCGTCGTCCTGATCGTCGGCCTTCGCTATACGGCTGTCGGCCGCAGGTTCCAGTCGGTGGGCGCCAACCCGGTGGCCTCCCAGGTCGTCGGTGTACGGGTGAACGTGAACCAGATCCTCGTCTACGTGGTCGCAGCGGTCTTCTACGCCATCGCCGGGGTCGCGCTGGCAGGCCTCCTCCGCACCCCGGGGGTCGCCGTCGGCTCGACGTATCTCCTGGGGCCGATCGCGGCGGTGGTGATCGGGGGCGCATCCTTGACCGGAGGTCTGGCCAGCCCGATGTCCACGTTCGCGGCTGCCTTCTTCCTCACGGGTCTGAACCAGATGCTGCGAACGATGGGGCTGCCCACCGCCCTCCAGTTCGTCGTGTTCGGTGTGGTCATCATCGGGGGCATGTTGGTCTCGGGCGATCGGATCGTCCGGGGCGTCGAGCAGTTGATCCGAGAACGGAGGCGACCGGATCGCTCGCAGACGCCGACCCTCCCCGGATCCACAGGGGGACGTGCCTGGAAGGAGGAGGGTATGTGACGGTCCTATCGATCCGAAACACCTGGAAGATCGACTCATGGGAGGAGGAACATGCAACGGTTCAGGATCATCGGCGTCATCGCCGTGCTGGCTTTGGTGGTAGCCGCATGTGACGGAGGTGGCGAGACCCCGAGCGCCACGACCGCCCCGTCCGGCGTCACAGGGACCGGCGCTCTGTCGGATTTCGGGGAGAGCACCGATGCCGACCAGGCATTGGTGGACAAGGCCCTCGGGCCCGTGGAGCCGTCGGATGAGGCAAGCTGGAACATCATCCTGGCTTCCATCGCGCGGGCGGACCAAGACCTCGATCAGGCCACCATCGACAAGGCGATGGAGTGCTGGAGCAACCAAGAGTGTGAAACCGGGACCGGTGGCGAGACGGTGATGGGCTACGCCGACGGCGGCGGCGACACGGTCAACGTCTGGCGCGCGGTGAGCCACATGGAGGCCATCCTCCAGGCACTCACCTACGACGAGATCGGGACCATCGTGTCCACCGAGGCCGATTTCAACCCGGATCCTGCCGTCCACGCGAACGACATCAGGTTCCTGATCCAGAGGGGAGTCGACTTCATCGTCGGCTACCCCGACGTCGGGGTGGCCCTCGCCGACGCCGTCAAGGAAGCGGACGCTGCGGGCATCCCGTACGTTTCGTTCTCGGCGGGCTGGGTCGGTCTTCCGGATCAGGACGGTGCGCTCGTCCCCGGTGAGGACTATCTGACAGTCGTCGGCGAGGACCTCTGCGCGCTCGGTAACAGCTTCGCCGACGTCCTGAACGACGGCGTCGGGTCGGGCGAGGTGGCGATGCTGGGTGGGACGCCGGGGAACGCGCTTTCCCTCGGCTGGCAGAGGTGCACCGCCGACGCCCTCGCCGATGGCGTCGATCTGGTGAACCCGCCGGCGAACCAGAACAGCACGACGGGCGACACCAGCTGGTACCCGCCGGCGATCCCCGGGGTCTACCAAGGGTTGCTCACGACCAACCCCGACATCCACGGCTGGGCCTACGAGTACGCGGACGGGATGTACATCGGGTTGCAGACGTACGAGGACCTGGGCATCCCGGTGGAGAACCTCACGGTCGCGTTGCGTACCGACGAGCAGAACCTGTTCTGCGACTGGGCAGAACGGGACGAGCCGACCTACAACATCTGGTACTCGGCCGGGGGCAACTTCCAGTCACGGGTCGGCGTCACAGCGGCGATGCTGTCGCTGAAGGGCGCCGAGATCCCCGCCGAGCTCGTCGTGCCACACGTGATGCGGCAGGTCACGGCGGCGGACTGCGATCCCGAGCGTGTCAACGAGGCCGTCTCCGGGACCTCGCTGGTGCCGGACGCGGTCCTGGAAGCGATGTTCGCCGGCTGATGAAAGGGGGCGATCCCGGAGGAGCGTCGGTCCCCGGCGGCCGGGTCCTCGAGCTGCGCGGTGTCTCGCGGCAGTTCGGGGCGGTTCGAGCGCTGACCGATGTCAGCTTCGACTGCCGTGCCGGTGAGGTCCACGCCGTCGTCGGCGAGAACGGCTCGGGGAAATCGACGCTCCTCGGGATCGCCAGTGGGTTCGTCGACCCCGATCTGGGCACGGTCCAGATCGGGGGCGAACCCCTCCGCCGGGATTCCCCTGCGCGGGCCAGGAAGCTGGGCCTGGCGATGGCCTACCAGGACACCTCGCTGATCCTGGCCGAACCCGTGAAGAACAATCTGTTCCTGGCGGCACCCGAAGACCAGCGACCGCCGTTCTGGCGGCGGAAGAAGTGGGCGAGGAGGCTCCTGGCCGAGTTCGACCTCGACCTCGAGCTGTTCCCGGACGCCCCGGCTGGGTTCCTCACCCTGGCCGACCGCCAGCTCTTCGAGGTGGCCAAGGCACTCGTCACCGACCCGAAGGTGCTGCTGCTCGACGAGCCGACGACGGCGCTGGGACCGGACGAGGTGGCGGCACTCCATCGGACCGTCGCCGCCTGCAGGAGTCGCGGCGTCGGCGTGGTGTACGTGAGCCATCGCCTGCCCGAGGTACTCGAGATCGCCGACCGGATCACGGTCCTTCGCGACGGCAGGAACCAGGGCACGTTCGACGCGAAGACCACGACCGAGGCGGAGCTCGTCGAGTTGATCGTCGGCCGCCCCTTCGAGGCGGCCTTCCCGCCGCCCGCCCCCGAGGCTGGCGAGCCCTCCGCGAAGTGCTCGTCGTCGACGGCCTCCAGGGGCAGTCGTTCGGGCCCGTCAGCTTCACGCTGGAGTCCGGCGAGATCGTGGGGATCGCCGGCGCCGAAGGCAACGGTCAGCCCCAGCTCTTCGACTGTCTGGCGGGCCGCCAGCCGCCGAAGGCGGGACGCGTCGTCTGCGACGGCAAGGAGCTGTCGCTGATCTCGACCCACGAGGCGGTGGGAGCCGGGATCATGCTGCTGCCCGGTGATCGCACGCACGAGGCGCTGATGCCGCGTGCTCGGCGTCAGGGTGAACATGACCATCCAGTCGTTGCGCCGGTTCTCCTTGCTCGGCCTCCTGAGGAGGCGGACGGAGCGCCGCGCCGTCACCGACCTCGTCGAACGGCTGGAGATCCGGACACCGTCCCTCGAGCAACCGGTCGAGTTCCTCTCCGGGGGCAACCAGCAGAAGGTGTCGGTGTCGCGCAGCTTCCTCAAGGAGCCGTCGGTGATCCTCGCCTACGAGCCGACACAGGGCGTCGACGTCGGCTCGCGCTTCGACATCTACAAGGCCCTGCGCACCCGCACGAACCGCGGGACGGCGATGCTCGTCAAGTCGAGCGACCCCATCGAGCTCGCCGGGCTGTGCGATCGCGTGCTCGTGATGTCCCGGGGCCAGATCATCGAGGAGATCCCCGGCGACGAGCTCGACGAGTTGCGCATCGTCGAGGCGATGGTGCGAGGGCCCGGGCTGTCCAAGGCCGGTCGGTCGCCCCTCGGGGTCGCGATGCCCAAGGCGACCTCGGCGAACGGGGGGCCATGAGCGCAGCGGATCGAGGCGCTACGACGCGCCGTCCGGAAGGTCATCCGCGACGCTCGCGACAAGAACAAGTGGCGCAAGATCGTCCGGTTCCGCCTGTGGATGCCGGTGGTCGCTGCAGATCCTGCTGGTCGCGCATCGTGCTGGGGTACACGAACTCGCGGTTCCCCGGCTTCATCAACGAGACCAACATCTCACAGATCCTCATCCTGGCGCTGCCCCTTGATCGTCGCGGCCATGGCGCAGAACCATGCGCTCCTCGTCGGGTACCTCGATCTGTCCGTCGGCGGCATGATCAGCCTCGGGGTGGTCGTCGCCTCCTTCCTGATCGGCGCCGAGGCCTCCGTCTCCGAGATCGTGATCGGGGTCGGGGTCATCCTGCTCTGCGGCGTCGCTCTCGGTCTCGTCAACGCCGGCCTGATCCGAGGACTCAAGGTCCCCTCGATCATCGCCACCCTCGCCACGCTCAGCATCCTGGACGGGATCTCGCTGACGTTGCGACCGACGGCCCAGGGGGTCATCAGCCCCGACTTCGCTTCGGTGCTCACCACGAGCATCGGACCGATCCCCGTGGCATTCATCGTCGTCGTCGTCGGGGCGAGGCTGGCCGATCTCTGGCTCCACGCGTCCGGGTCGGGACTCGCGCTGCGGGCGGTCGGGCTTCGACGAGCGGTCGGCGAAACGCGGTGGGGTCAGGACCAACTGGCTCCGGGTCCGCGCCCTCCTCTTCTCGGCGGTGCTGGCGGCGGTGGCCTCGTTCTTCGTCATGGCCCGATCCCCGATCGGCAACGCACAGGTCGGCTCGACGTTCGCGCTGAACAGCATCACTGCCGCCGTCCTGGGAGGCGCGTCCCTCGCAGGGGGGCAGGACCACGTTCATCGGTGGGACGGTGGCGGCGATCCTCCTCGCGCTCATCCTCACCGTCTTGCCGTACCTCGGTCTGTCCCCCAACGACGGACCGATGATCATCGGCATCCTGGTCCTGATCGGGATCGTGCTCTTCCAGCTCGGCGACATCAAGGAGCTGGTGAAGACGGAACTACAAGCGAGCCAGGCGTCTGGTGATCGGGAGCCGCCCGCCGAAGGCCGCCAGCCTTCCCGCCTTCTATCCCGCCGGAACCGACTTCGGCGTGATGCCGTCCGGAAGGACGCTGATCCAGGGCGGGACCGTCCTGAGCCTGGATCCCGCGCTCGGCGACTTCACCGCGGGAGACGTGCTGATCGAAGGAGACACGATCCTCGCCGTCGGCCCCGGTCTGGCCGACGGTGAGGTCGAGACGATCGACGCGTCGGGGATGATCGTGATGCCCGGGTTCGTCGACTCGCACCGTCACATCTGGGAGGGGCTCCTCCGGAACATCGGGACCGACGTCCCCCTGGAGGGACGGTCCAGCTACATCTCGTTCGTCTTGCACAAGCTGGCGCCCGCCTTCCGACCGGAGGACGCGTACATCGGCGACCTGATCTCGGCGCTGGGCGCGATCGACGCCGGCGTCACGACGCTGCTCGACTGGTCGCACATCCAGGGCTCCCCCGCACACACCGACGCGGTGATCCAGGCGCTGAAGGACTCGGGCTTGCGCGCCGTCTTCGCCTACGGGTTCCCGTGGTGGGGGAAGTGGGAGGAACGCCAGCCCAGCTGGTTCGTGCGCGCGGCGACGGACCACTTCTCGACGAAGGACCAGATGTTGACGCTCGCCCTCGCGGCCCCCGGGCCCGAGTTCACCGACTTCGAGGTCTCGCGGGATCACTGGAAGCTCGCCCGCGAGGCGGACGCCAGGATCACGACCCACGTCGGCGTCGGGAGCTACGGACAGGACGCCAAGGTCCAGGAGATGGGCGAGGCGGGGCTGCTCGGCCCGGACACGACGTACATCCACTGCACCACGCTGAACGACACCGAGATCCAGATGATCGTGGACACCGGCGGCACGGTGTCCCTGGCCTCGCCGGTCGAGATGATGATGGGCCACGGGATGCCCCCGATCCAGAAGTTCCTCGACCGGGGGCTCCGCCCGAGCCTGAGCGTCGACGTCGAGACGAACGTCCCGGCCGACATGTTCAACCAGATGCGCTCCGTGCTGGCCCTGCAACGGAGCGCTCGCCGCGCGCCGAGGACAAGCCGCCGCTCTCCCCGAGCGACGTCCTCGCCTGCGCCACGATCGAAGGGGCCCGGGCGAACGGGCTCGACGCGAAGGTCGGGTCGCTCACGCCGGGCAAGAAGGCGGACGTCATCCTGCTGCGCACGGATCGGATGAACGTGACGCCGTTGAACGACCCGGCGACCGCGGTCGTCGCCGGGATGGACACCGGCAACGTCGACACCGTCTTGATCGGCGGTCGGGTGATGAAACGACACGGCGAGCTCCTGCACGTCGACTGGCCGGCGGTGCGACGTATGGCCGCCGAGTCGCAGGGACTTCGTATCGTGCGTCGGGCTTCAAGCTCCCGGGCATCTGATGAGGAGGCGGTCGCGAGACGGATCGTGCCACTGGACACCGGACGCTCGCGCACGGCGACCCCGATGTAGCCGGATTGACCTATCATGCAGCCCCCGCCAAGTGAGCTCTACGACGGCGGGCCGCCGAGCAGAGGAGATAGGCCGATGACGACGGACGGGTTCCCGGTGGCGACGACCCCGCCCCCGGTATCGCCGGGGTCGACTGGGAGGTCCGCGTCGACTTCGAACGACTCCGCACCTACCGCCTCGATCGCGCGAAGGAGGCGCTCGAGGCGTCCGAGCTGGGTGCTCTGCTCCTGTTCGAGACCAGCAACATCCGGTACGTCACGGCGACGCAGATCGGCTACTGGGCGTTCAACAAGGGCGAGCGCTACGCCCTGCTCACGCGAACCGGCCGGCCACGGATCTTCGACTTCGGCTCGGCGGCCAAGGCCCACCGCCTGCAGCTCCCCCACCTGTACGACGAGACGAACTCCGTCGGCGGGCAACACGGGGCTCCAGGGCGCGATCCATCCTCGCGTGGGACTGCAGGCGCGCGCGGTGCAGGAGATCCGGTCGATCATGGCCGAGGAAGGGGTCGGCGACATGCCGCTCGGCGTGGATGTCGCCGAGACCTCGATCTTCCTCGAGCTCGCGAACGCAGGGATCGAGGTCCGCGACGGACAACAGGTGATGGCCGACGCTCGCGAGATCAAGAGCCCGGACGAGATCATGCTGCTGACGCAGGCGTGCGCGATGGTCGACGGCGTCTACCAGGACATCTTCGAGGCGCTCAAGCCGGGCGTCCGCGAGAGCGACATCGTCGCGCTCGCGCACGCCCGGCTCTTCGAGATGGGCTCGGAGTTCGTCGAGGCGATCAACTCGATCGCCGGCGAGCGGTGCAGCCCGCACCCGCACGTCTTCTCCGACCGTCTGATCCGGCCGGGCGACCAGGCATACTTCGACATCATCCACGTCTTCAACGGCTACCGGACGTGCTACTACCGCACGTTCGTCGTCGGCCGGGCGACGCAGGCGCAGCGGGACGCGTTCGCGCGTTCGCGCGAGTGGATGGACGCCGCGATCGACCTCGTGAAGCCCGGCGTCTCCACCGATCAGATCGCGGCGGTGTGGCCGAAGGCCGAGGAGTTCGGGTTCTCCGACGAGATGGACGCGTTCGGGTTGCAGTTCGGCCACGGCGTCGGCGTCGGCCTGCACGAGCGACCGATCATCACGAGGCTGAACTCGTTCGTGGATCCCCTCGAGATCAAGGAGGGCATGCTCTTCGCGCTCGAGACGTACTGTCCCGCCACCGACGGGAGGTCGGCGGCGCGGATCGAGGAGGAGGTCGTCGTCACCGCCGACGGCTGTCGGGTGATCACGTTGTTCCCGTGCGACGAGCTGATGGTCGCGAACGAGTACTGAGGCCGAGGAGACATGGACGAGATGGTGGACACGAGTCCAAGATCGCGGACCTCGACACCAGGCTCGTCGATCTACCGGATGATGCAGGAGGGCCGCCTGTTCGAGAAGCGCGCCCAGGACCTGTTCCTCGAGGGGCTCGTGAAGGGGACCTCGCACCTCGGGATCGGCCAGGAGGCCGTCGCCGCCGGCTTCGCCGCCGCGCTCCAGCCCGAGGACCTCGTGTTCTGCACGTACCGGGGTCACGTACACACGTTGCTGCGCGGGGCGCCGATGGGCGCCTTGATGGCGGAGCTCCTCGGACGCGCGAACGGGATCTGCGGCGGCAAGGGTGGCTCGATGCATCTCACGGACGTCGCGCACGGCGCGATGGGGTCCTACGCGATCGTCGGTGCCCACATGCCGATCGCCGCGGGCGCCGCGTGGGCGGCGCAAGGCGCGCGGGACGGGACAGGTGACCGTGTGCTTCTTCGGCGACGGGACGACGAACATCGGCACGTTCCACGAGGCGCTCAACCTGGCCGCGGTCTGGAAGCTCCCGGTCGTGTTCGTCTGCGAGAACAACCTCTACATGGAGTACACGGCGATCGGCGACGTCACCGCCGTCGAGCATCCGGCCGCGGACCGCGCGGCCGCCTACGGGCTGGAGTCCGATCCTCATCGACGGGAACGACGCCGACGCGGTCCACGCCGTCGCGGTCCGGACCGTCGCGCGGGCTCGGGGCGGCGAGGGTCCGTCCCTCGTCGAGGCGGTCACGTACCGGCACGGCGGACACTCGCGCGCCGACCCCGGGAAGTACCGACCCGCCGAGGAGGTCGAGGAGTGGCTGAGCCGCGACCCGATCCCGCTGTATCGCGAGCGACTGCTCGCCGCGGGAGCCGAGGAAGAGACGCTGCAAGGCATCGAGCGCGACGTCCGAGAGGCTCGTCGATCGCGCGACCGACGAGGCGCGCGAGGGACCGTTCCCCGATCCCGGAGACGCTCGAGACCGAGCTCTGGGCCGACGGAGGCTCCGCATGGCGGAACTGACATATCGCGAGGCCGTCGCCCGCGCGATCGCACAGGAGATGGAGCGCGATCCCTCCGTGTACTTCCTCGGGGAGGACGTCGCTGCCGCGGGCGGCGTCTTCAAGACGACCGAGGGGCTCCTGGATCGCTTCGGACCCGAGCGGGTCCGCGACACGCCGATCAGCGAGCAGGCGATCATCGGCGCCGCGATGGGGGCGGCGATGAACGGGCTCCGGCCGATCGCGGAGCTGATGTTCAGCGACTTCTTCGCAGTCTGCTGGGACATGGTCGCGAACCAGATCGCGAAGGCCCGCTACATGACGAACGGGCAGGTCGAGCTGCCGATCGTGATCCGCACGGCGAACGGCGGCGGCGTGCGATTCGGCGCACAGCACTCGCAGAGCGTCGAGACGTGGATGATGGCGATCCCCGGACTGAAGGTGGTCGTCCCCTCGACCCCCGTCGACATGATCGGGCTGTTCGCCGCGGCCGTGCGCGACCCCGACCCGGTCGATCGTGGTCGAACCGAAGGTGCTGTACGCGTCGAAGGGCGACGTGCCGGACGGCGAGATCGTCGACGAGCTCGGGCGTGGCACGCACGGTGCGGGAGGGCGCGGACGTCACGATCTGCGCGCTCGGTGCGATGGTCCCCAAGGCGCTCGAGGCGGCGGGACGACTGGCCGACGACGGCGTCGCGGCCGACGTGATCGACGTCCGCTCCCTGGTCCCGCTCGACGTCCGCGCGATCGCGGACTCGGTGGAGCGGACCGGGCACCTCGTGACGGTCGAGGAGAACCCACGGCTGTGCGGCTGGGGAGCGGAGATCGCGTCGATCGTGGCCGACGAGAAGTTCTATGCCCTGGACGGTCCGATCGTTCGCGTGACGACGCCGCACCTGCCGCTGCCGTCCGCCGACGTGCTGGAGGACGCCGCGATCCCGTCGGTCGATCGCATCGTCGACGGCGTGCGGCGCTCGCTGGGATGAGGGGAGCATCATGACCTCTCGTCACCTCGTCCGGCACGGGAAGCGAGCTCGAGCTCACCGCTCCGCCGGGGTCGTGGGCCGGGGACCTCCGCCGGTGGTCGGTGGTCGACGAGACCGTGCCGGGCGCCGTGCACACGGGGTTCGCGATCGTCGAGCTCGCGGGCGGTGGGCGCATCCCCTGGCACGTCCACAGCTACGAGGACAGCGTCTACGTGCTCGAGGGGGAGCTCGTGGTCGACACGGGCGAGGGCGCGAACCTGCTGCGACCCGGCGACTACGGCGTGACGCCGGTCGGGGCGCCGCACGCGCTCCGCAACGTCTCCGACGCGCCCGTGCGATGGGCGGCGATGTGGGCGCCGCAGCCGCGTTCGCGGGTCCAGGGCGACACCTACGCGGTCCCGGGACCGCCCGAGCGCGAGCCCACGCCGATCGACGTGCGCGATCCGCGCACGCGCTCGTTCGGGCACATCGATCCCGCGAACATGGAGGTCGACAAGCAGACGCAGGACATGCTGGCGGTCTCGGCGAGCATGCGGACGGCGCTGCTCGTCTACAGCGGCATCACCGTGAAGATGATGGTCGACGCCGACCTCGGCGCGCAGCTCCTCACGATGTTCATGGTGCAGTACGAGCCGCGCGGGCTCGCCGGCCGCCACGACCACCCGTACGAGGAGACGTACCTGATCCTCGAGGGCGAGGTCGACGCCGAGTTCGACGGCGAGCGCTACCACCTCGTGCCCGGGCGACGTCGCGTGGGCGGGCGTGGGCTGCGTCCACGCCTTCACGAACCCCGGACCCGGGATCGTGCGGTGGCTCGAGACGCAGGCGCCGCAGCCGCCTCATCGCCACTCCTACCGGTTCGCCCGGGACTGGGAGTACCTGACCGACGCGACCTCGACCGAGGAAGGGACGGACGCGGATGGCTGAGCACACGGTGGTCGTGGTGGGCGGGACCCAGGGGCTCGGGCGAGATCTCGCGCGGCACTACGCCGAGGCGCGGCCGCCACGTCGTGGTGACCGGGCGAGACGCCGAGCGGGCCGCGGCGCGCGGCCACCGAGCTGGGCGCGTCCGTCGAGGGGCTCGCGTTCGACCTCTCGCGAGCCCGACGACGATCGCGCCGGCTCTCGCGGGGCTCGGCTCGATCGACCGGCTCGCGCTCGCGGCGCTCGACCGCGACCTGAACACCGTGAAGGACTACGACATCGAGGCGGCGATCCGGCTCGTCACCCTGAAGCTCGTCGGCTACACCGAGGTCGTCCACGCGCTGCTCGACCGGCTCACGCCCGACGCCTCGATCGTCGCTCTACGGAGGGCTCGCGAAGCTGCGGCCGTATCCGGGCTCCACGACGATCACGACGATCAACCACGGCGTCGACGGGCTGGTGCGGACGATGGCGGCAGAGCTCCCGCCGATCCGCGTGAACGCCCTCCATCCGGGGATCGTCGGCGACAGTCCGTTCTGGGCGCCGAAGACCGAGGCGCTCGAGGCGACGAAGGCGAAGACCCCCACCGGCCGCCTGGTCGAGATGCGCGACGTGACCGACGCGGCCGTGTTCCTCCTCGAGAACCCGTCGATGCACGGGACCGAGCTCCGGATCGACGGAGGCTGGTCCCTCACATGACGTCCCGCGTCGCCGTGCTCGGCGCCGGGAACATGGCCGGAGCGATGGTCGGGACGCTCCGCCGTGCGGGGTTCGATGTCGTCGTGTGGAACCGCACCCGGCGCGCGGCCGAGACGGTCGCGGAGGCCCACGGTGCGACGACGGCGTCGACCGCGGCCGCGGCCGTCGGCGATGCCGACGTGGTGCTCAGCAGCCTCGCCGACGACGAGGCCGTGCTCGCGACGTATCTCGGCGAGGACGGAGCCGCGAGCGCGGTGCGGCCACCGATCAGGTCGTCCTCGAGATGAGCACGATCGCGCCGGACACCGCCCGCCGAGTCGGCGAAGCCGTCGACGGCGACCGGCGCCGCGTTCCTCGACGCGCCGGTCTCGGGAAGCGTGCCCACTGTCGAGAAGGGCGAGCTCACGATCATGGTCGGCGGGGACGCCGCGGCGCTCGAGCGAGCCAGGCCCGTCCTCGACGCACTCGCCGCCAAGGTCTTCCACGTCGGCGCGCTCGGCGCCGGCGCCACGGTGAAGCTCGCGGTGAACGCCCTCGTCCACGCGATCGACGTCGGTCTGTCCGAAGCGCTGGTGCTGGCGGAGAAGGCCGGCGTCGACCGGAGCGCCGCCTACGACGTCTTCGCGGCCGGAGCGGCCGCGGCGCCGTTCGTGCTGTACAAGCGCCCGGCGTTCGAGGATCCGGACAACGCGCCGCTCACGTTCACGCTGGACCTGATGGCCAAGGACCTGGAGCTGATCCTGTCGCTCGCGCACGAGGTCGGTGCCCCGATGGAACAGGCCGAGCGCAACCGCGAGACTCGTCGAGCGGGCGATCGTCGACGGATTCTCCGGCCGCGACCTGAGCGCGATCGCCGAGTACTTCCGCCGGTCCGGCTAGTCCCCCCAGTCCTGCGAACGGCTCGCGGAGTCCCGGGGTGAAGTTCCAGTACTCCCGCAGGTCGCTGCATCGCCCGTCGGCCTCGAACCGGAGCACGAGGCACCCCGGGAGCGTGACCTCCTCGCCCTCGGAGACCATCGTCGTCCACCACTCGACCGCGACGCGGTCACCGTCCACGAACGGCCTGCCCATCGACACGCGGGCGTCGCGCTGCTGGCTCGTCACACCGTCCCAGTACGCGCGGATCCCGTCGTGTCCGACGTGCGGCTCCTCGAACGGGTTCGAGCGGTAGCTGGCGTCCTCGGTGAAGAGGGTGAGGACGAGGTCCGTGTCGGCTGTTTCCCACGCCGTCCGGTAGCGCCTCCACCCATGCCGTGACGTCCATCGCCCGAGCGTATCGGGTGTGTCGCATGATCGGCGCCGGTCGCGAGCGGATCACACGAGGCGACTATGGTTCGGACATGGACGCGGCAGGCGTGACGGTCGTCGTGGAGATCCCGGGTGGATCCCGGAACAAGTACGAGATGGACCACGCGACCGGATCCATCTACCTCGACCGGATGCTCTTCACGGCGACCCGATACCCGGCCGACTACGGATTCATCGAGGGGACGTTGGGAGAAGATGGTGATCCTCTCGATGCCCTCGTTCTCGTCGGGGAGCCCACCTTCCCTGGATGCCGGATCGTCGCGCGACCGGTGGGAGTCTTCGGGATGAGAGACGAGAAGGGGCAGGATGACAAGATCCTGTGCGTTCCCCTTCGCGACCCAGCGTCGTCTCATCTCCTGGACCTCGACGACCTCCGCCCCTGCCTGCTCGCCGAGATCGAACACTTCTTCGCCGTCTACAAGGACCTGGAAGACAAGAAGGTGGAGACGCAGGGCTTCCAGGATCTCGGAGCCGCGCTGGTGATCATCGGCGAGGCTCGACAGAGAGCAGCGGGACGGCTCATCCGTGAGGACTGGTCGGGAGCCACGTCGGGTGGGTGGCTCGATGACCATCCCCCGATGGGGGGACACCGCCGTGACGAACGGCCACGGAGCGTCGGCCTATCCGCCTAGGCAGGTGCGGCGACTTGTCCGTCGCCCGTCGCTGCGCGACCCTTGCCTCTGAACATCCCGAACCCACCCGGAGGGGGCGTGCTTCGCGACCGATGACGAGCTGGATCCGTTTCGCGACCAGTGAGGCCTCAGCAGCGGCATCCGGCGTGCGTTCCGCGCTGGCCGACGTGGTGTGGGCTCCGCCGCCACCGGCCCCCGATAGGTCCGACATCGGCTTGATCGTCTTCGATCGGGTCTCCGAAGACGTTCTGGAACTCGTACGGGGATCCAGCCGAGGCGGGGTCCGCATCCTCGCCGTCGGGACATCCCCTGAGGCGGTCGACGACATCGGCCCCTGGCCGCTCCTCGACGCCGGGGCCTCGGATGTCGTGGTTCGGACTGGACGACGCAAGTCTCGCCGATGAGGTCTCGGCGCGCCTGAGTCGCTGGGCGGAGGTGGATGGACTCGTCCACTCTTCGGAGGTGCAGGACGCGCTTGCGGGACGGACACTCGCGTGGACCTCCCTCCTGCGGGAGATCGTCGAGGTCGCCCGCTTCAGCGACGCCTCCGTCCTCCTGATCGGCGAGAGCGGGACCGGCAAGGACGTCGTCGCGCGGTTGATCCACGAACTCGACCCTCGTCCGTTCAAGGATGAGTTCGTGACGATCGACTGCAGAACCTTCGTAGGGACGCACGACGGAGAAGAACCTCGCCGGGCACCCGGCGGGCACGTCCGAGGAAGCGGATGCCCCATTCTTCGGCGAGATCGGTCTCGAGACGCTCGGTGTCCGGGATGCCGGGACCATCTTCCTCGACGAGGTCGGCGATCTTCCCTCATCGCTTCGAGGGTCATTGCTCCGGAACATCGAGCAACTGAATCGGCGACCCGTCGGCGGAATGGGCACACCGATGTCCAACCTTCGACTGATCTGCTCGACGAGCGAGGAGCCGGCGGGACCGGGCTCCGAGACGAGCCGACGACTTCTGGGAGCGGATCACCACCCGGTTCCGCCTCCCTCCCCTCCGCGAGCACCGAGACGACATCCCGACGATCGCCGAACACCTCCTTCGCCGGCTGCGACCGAACGGAGAAGAGATCCAGCTCGACCCGGCGCTCGGCGTCTTCCTGGAGGGCCGGGACTATCCGGCGAACGTACACGACCTCCTCACGCTCATCAGGGGTATCAGTGCCCGACACGCCGGACCGGGCGTCGTCACGGTCGGATCGATCCCGCAGGATGAGCGCTTCGAACTGGGGATGGTCAACCACGGCTGGCAGAGGCATGACCTCGAACGCGCGGTCCGCCTCGCCCTCGACGACGGCGCTTCGCTCAAGACCATCGGGGAGGCCGCGCGAGATGCGGCCGTTCGGCTCGCGCTGTCGGACGAGGGAGGAGATGTCGCGCGCGCCGCCAAGCGGCTTCGCGCGACGACCCGAACGATCGCATCACGGACAGGCGCCGCTCAGGCGGAGGCGGACACCGTCCGGAGCACCAGCGATCCCCCCTCGATCGTCGAGGTTCCCGAGACGGCGTTGCTCGTCGCCGGCGATCCTGGTGAGGAACCCGTCGCGAGAACCGTAACCCCGGATGGCACGACCGACTTCTCTCGGGTGGACAGCCCCGATGATGCTTCGAGGAGGCCTGAGAGCGACGAGAGGCGAAGCCGTTTCGGCGCCCGCGCCTCGCTGTGGCCGTTACGGCAGGAACTGAGCGAGGAACGCCCTCGAATACTCTGTGTCGGCCCGTTGGTAGCTACCGGTGCTGTTTGCACGTGAGCGAGTTCACGTATGAGGCGTCTTCCCAACACGAAGCCGTTCAGGAAGACGGGCCACCGGAGTCACGAAGCACGAACCACCACCGGCCTTCGAGTCGTTCGCGTTGATCTGGAATACCACGACCTCGTCCTGAATGTTCTCGAGGAACGTGGTCGTGAAGCGTCGCTCCTGGACGACGATCTGCTGCTTCTTGTCGCCGATGTCGACGCCGTATCCCACCAACGTCGAACGTGGCGTCCTTGAACGGTCCGTTGTTCGCCTGGTCGAGGTACACGAGCGGGCGGAAGCGGGGCCGGGCGGATGCCGGGCCCTTGGTCGACGCGCGCTCGCTGAGGACGATGACGCCCTGGTCGTGCTGCTTGGCGAGGGTCATCACGAACTAGGGTCTTATGCGAAATGTCATACGGTGGCGCGCCGGGAGGGAGTTCGACAACCAGACCTTGACCCTCCGCACCAAGAGCGCCTGACTGCCAGCCTGGTCCTCGCCACCATCTACTGGATCCGGCGACGGATCGCCTGACCACCTGGTAGCGCGCCGTGAGGGAGTCGAACCCCCAACCTTCTGATCCGTAGTCAGAGGCTCTTCTTCAGCATCTCCATCAGCGAAACCAGCGGACCGGTGTCCTGCATCACGTAGAAGTGCGCCGACGGCACGCCCTGCTCGAACAACTGGAGCGTCTGCTCGTAGGCCCATCGGATCCCCACGTCGGCGACCTCCTCGTCATCCACGGATGCCACCTCGGCGACGAGCGCCTCGGGCACCGCGACGTTGAAGGTCCTCGGGATGCTCGTGACGTGCGTCCTTCGCGTGAGGATCTTCGAGCCCCGGGACGATCGGGATCGTCACGCCCTGGTCGCGGCAGGACTTCACGAACCGGAAGAAGACCTCGTTGTCGTAGAACAGCTGCGTCACGGCGTACTCGGCGCCGGCCCGCTGCTTCTCCAGGAGCACGCCGATGTCCCGCTCGAGGTTCGGCGCCTCTTCGTGCTTCTCGGGATAGGCGGCGACGCCGATGCAGAAGTCGGTCGGCGTGGATTCGGCCAGCTCCTCCAGGTACTCGCCGCGGTTCATCGCGGCCACCTGCCCGACGAGATCGAGGGCGCCCTCGTTCGCGCTCCGCCCCTCGGGCGGCACCCGGCGCTCGCCGTCGCCCCGGATCGCGAGGACGTTCTCGATCCCGAGGTAGTTCAGCTCGATCAGCGAATCCTCGGTCTCCTCGCGCGTGAACCCGTTGCACAAGACGTGCGGGACCGGGTCGACGTCGAAGCGGTACTTGATCGCGGCGCAGAGACCGAACGTGCCCGGGGCCTTGCGCGTCACTCGACGGCGATACGTACCGCCCGGCACCTCGTCCCACACCGTCTCGGCCGCGTGGCTCGTGATGTCGATGAACGGCGGCTCGTACGGCATCAGCGAGGACACGGCCTCGTAGATGCGTTCGACGTTGCCGCCCCGGCGCGGAGGGATGATCTCGACGCTCACCAGAGGGTTCGTCGCGTTCGCGAGATGCTCGATGACCTTCACGGGTCGAGCCTACCGCCGGGACGTTGTCCGACGAGTATCACTCCCGCCAGGGCAACCGGATACCGCGAGCAGCCGCCACCTCGAGCGCCCGCTCGTACCCGGCGTCTGCGTGTCTGATCACGCCGGTCCCGGGGTCGGTCGTGAGCACACGCTCGAGCCGCGCCGCCGCGTTCTCCGAGCCGTCCGCCACCACGACCATCCCGGCGTGGATCGAGTAGCCGATCCCCACCCCGCCACCGTGGTGCACGCTCACCCAGTGAGCGCCGGCCGCCGTGTTGATCAGCGCGTTCAGGATCGGCCAGTCGGCGATCGCGTCCGAGCCGTCCTTCATGCCCTCGGTCTCTCGGTAGGGCGAGGCCACGGACCCGCTGTCGAGGTGGTCGCGTCCGATCACGATCGGCGCCGACAGCTCGCCGCTCGCCACCATCTCGTTGAATCGCAAGCCCGCCCTCGCGCGCTGTCCGTAGCCGAGCCAGCAGATCCGAGCCGGCAGTCCCTGATACGCGACGCGCTCCTCGGCCAACTCCAGCCACCGAAGCAGCCGTTCGTCCTCGGGGAACAGCTCGGCGACCGCCCGGTCCGTCTTCTCGATGTCCTCCGGATCGCCGGAGAGCGCCGCCCACCGGAACGGGCCCTTCCCCTCGCAGAACATCGGGCGGACGAACGCGGGCACGAACCCGGGGTAGGCGTAGGCGCGGTCGAAGCCGCCCGCCTCGGCGCCGGCCCGCAGGTTGTTCCCGTAGTCGAAGACCACCGAGCCGGCATCGAGGAACCCGACCATGGCTTCCACGTGCCGAGCCATCGAGCCGTGCGCCTTCCGCTGATAGTCCTCCGGGTCGCGTTCCCGCAGCACCGCCGCCTCCTCGAGGGTCAGCCCGGCGGGCACGTATCCCCCGAGCGGATCGTGGGCGCTCGTCTGGTCGGTCACGACCTCGGGCCGGAAGTCCCGCGCGAGAAGCTCCGGCTCCACATCGGCGCAGTTCCCCAGCAACCCGATCGAGAGAGGCTCGCGAGCGTCCCTCGCTTCCTCGGCCCACGCGAGCGCCTCGTCGACCGAAGCCGTCTCGCGATCGAGGTACCTGGTCTTGATGCGGCGCTCGATGCTCACCGGGTCGACCTCGATGCAGATCGCGACGCCGCCGTTCATCGTCACGGCGAGCGGCTGGGCCCCTCCCATCCCTCCGAGACCACCCGTGAGCGTGACCGTGCCGGCGAGCGTGCCGCCGAAACGCTGCGTCGCGCACTCGGCGAGGGTCTCGTAGGTCCCCTGCAGGATCCCCTGGGTCCCGATGTAGATCCACGATCCCGCCGTCATCTGGCCGTACATCGTGAGCCCGGCCTGCTCGAGCTCGCGGAACGTGTCCCAGTCGGCCCACTTCGGCACGAGCATCGCGTTCGAGATCAGCACGCGCGGAGCCATCTCGTGGGTGCGGAACACGCCCACCGGCTTGCCCGACTGAACGAGGAGCGTCTCGTCGTCGCCGAGATCGCGCAAGGACCGGACGATCGCGTCGAACGCCTCCCAGGACCGAGCGGCGCGACCGGTTCCGCCGTAGACGACGAGGTCCTCGGGACGCTCGGCGACTTCGGGATCGAGATTGTTCATCAGCATCCGCATCGCGGCCTCCTGCGGCCACGAACGGCAGCTGAGCTCGGATCCCCTCGGCGCGCGCACCTCAGGAGCGTCCATCCGCGTCATCTTGGGCGATACCCCCGGCCGGGTAACCCACCATCTGGGCTACGGCAAGGATGCTACCCGGATACTTGAGCAAGCCCTGGGCGGGCCTGTACCGTCCGCGCGATGGCCTCCGACGGAACCCTCATCGACCTCGAGGCTCCAGTGGACCCCATCCGGGTGCTCCTCGCGGACGACGAGCCCGGTCTTCGGACCGCCCTCACGGAGCTCTTCAGTCACGAGGATCGGGTGGAGCTGATCGGGACGGCCGCGGACGCCGAGGAGGCCATCCGGCTCGCGGAGTCGGACCTGCCCGACGTCGCGCTCATCGACGTCCGCATGCCGGAAGGCGGCGGCCCCCACGCAACGCGCGGCATCTCGCGCGTCTCTCCCGCTACCAGGGTGATCGCCCTCTCCGCCTACGAGGACCGGACGAACGTCCTGGAGATGCTCCGGGCCGGGGCCGTCGGTTACATGGTCAAGGGGACGGCGGCCGACGAGCTCGTCCACGGGATCGAGAAGGTGGCCCAGGGCGGCACCAGCCTCTCGGCCGAGGTGCTGAGCGGAGTCGTCGCCGAGCTCGCCACCCAGCTCCGCCGCGCGGAGATCGAACAGGAAGCAGACCAAGCCCTTCGGGGCGACATCGAGCGGTTCGTGTCCGGCCACGGCGTGTGGATGGTGTTCCATCCGATCGTGGACCTCGAGACACGCGACGAGATCGGGGTGGAGGCACTCGCTCGGTTCGGCTCCATCCCCATGAAGCCGCCGGATCAGTGGTTCGCCGAAGCGACGGCACTCGAGCTCGGACTTCAACTTCAGCTCCGGACCTTGAAGGAGGCGCTCGAGGCTCTGCCCAAGATCCCGGACGGCGCCTTCCTCTCGGTCAACTGCTCGCACCACGCCGCCGCGTCCCCCGAGTTCGCCGAACGATTGGAAGGCGTCGAGGACCGCATCGTCCTTGAGATCACGGAACACGAGGCGATCGAGGACTACGGCGCGCTCGCGGAGGCGCTCGCGCCTCTCCGCGAGCGCGGCCTGCGCGTCGCAGTGGACGACGTCGGCGCAGGCTATGCGAGCCTCCGTCACGCGCTGCAGCTCGCGCCCGACATGGTGAAGATGGACATCTCGCTCACCAGAGGCATCGACGCCGACGCCGGGCGTCGGGCGCTCGCGACCGCGCTGATCTCCTTCGCCGGTGAGACGAACGTGACGATCGTGGCCGAGGGCATCGAGACGGCCGCCGAGCTCGACGCCTTGCGCGAGCTCGGCGTCCGATACGGCCAGGGCTTCTACCTGGCTCACCCGGCCCCGCTCATCTAGGGGGTCGTCGGCGACCGCACCGGGAGTGCCCGCACGATCACTCGCCCCTCGAGCGCAGGCCGACGAGGCTTCGGAGGACCCGGAGATCGCGTCGGAAGATGCGTCGCATCAGGGGGGACATCATCCGGAGCCCCAGCCGGCCGATCGGACCGAGCTTCGACGGCGGGAACAGCGTCTCTCGCCAGCGCATCCGGGTTCCTTCGGACACGGGCTGGAGCTGGATCTCGCCGGTGCCTTTCACCCACCCCAGGTGATCGATCACGAGGATCCGAGGCGGCTCCCACATGCTGACGCGCACCATGTCCCGTGTTCGGATCCCCGCGATGCGGACGGTCGCCCGTGATTCGACGCCGACGCCCTCTCGCTGCTCGCCGATCAGCTCGAAATGAGAGGCCTCGAGCATCCAGTCGTCCTGATGCTCCCAATCCGTGATCAGCGCCCACACCACCTCGGGTGGTCCCGGCATCGTGTCGGAGACCTCGATCACCACCGGACGCCGGCGCCGCGGGAGTGGAGTCTCGACGCTCAGCGGATCAGCTCGAGCGCCGATCGATCGACCACGAGGAGGCGCCGGTCTCCTTCGTGAATTGCTTCATCTCCATCGCCACGGTCACCGCTTCCGCGTAGTGACGGAACGCCCGCTTCTCGGTGGACGCGATACCGATCGACAGGGTCAGCAGAGGGTACCGCTGGAGGTCGCCGCGCCGGTTCGTCACCTCGACGTATCCGTTGGTCCTGTCGTCGACGTCGTAGAGCGCCGGCACCATCTCGTCGAACGCTTGGACGATCTGCTGGGCGGTGGCCGTCGCGTGCTCGGGCGGCACTACGACCACGAAATCGTCCCCGCCGGCATGTCCGACGAACGTGTCCGCGCCGACGATCTGCGCGGCGGCCTCGCCGATCACCCGCGCCGTCTCCCTGATCAATTCGTCGCCACGGAGGAAGCCGTACCGGTCGTTGTAGGACTTGAAACGATCGAGGTCGACGTAGAGGATCGCGAACGGGTCGCCCGCTGACACGCGCCCCTCGATCTCGTCCTCGATCGCCACGTTCCCGGCCAGGCCGGTCATCGGCGAGAGGGACCGCTTGTCGCTCGCGCGATTCAGCACGCCCCGGATCCGAGCGAGGAGCTCGGGTGTGTCGAAAGGCTTCACGATGTAGTCGTCCGCGCCGATCGCGAAGCCCTCCAGCTTGTCGGCCGAGAGCCCGCGAGCGGTCAGCATGATCACGGAGACTGTCGCGGTCCTCGGATCCTGGCGGAGACGGCGGGTCAGCTCGAAGCCGTCCATGTTGGGCATCATCACGTCCGCCAGTACCAGCTGTGGCGGTCGTTCCTGCGCGGCCGCCAGCGCCTGCTCCCCATCGCTCGCGACACGCACGTCGTAGCCGGCGGCCTTCAGCTCGATCTCGAGGAGGCGCGCGATGAACGGATCGTCGTCGACGACGAGGAGGCTCTCTCCGCCGCCGGTCGGATCCTCGTCCTGTGGCGTCTCTTCCTGTGGCGCTTCTTCGTCCGTCACCGAGTTCTCCCGTCGTCCTGGGACGCGTGGTCTCCTGGACATCGGCACTCTACCGCCATAGGAAGAGCCCACCGGGTAAGGAAGCGGGACGTTCCCCCCAGCCGCGTGGCACGATGGAGCCGGCCTCTCCGGGCCTAGAAGGAGACACCATGCCGGTGCTCGACTCGTTCCTCGATGCGATGGGCAACACACCTCTGGTCCGCCTGCGGTCGGTCACCCGAGGGGTCAAGCCGACGATCCTGGCCAAGCTCGAGATGTTGAATCCGGGAAGCTCGGTGAAGGACCGCATCGGGATCCGGATGATCGAGGCGGCCGAACGGGAAGGGTTGCTCAAGCCGGGCGGGACACTCGTCGAGCCCACGTCGGGCAACACGGGCCACGGGCTCGCGATCGCCGCGGCGGTCCGCGGCTACCGGTGCATCTTCGTGATGCCGGACAAGATGAGCCAAGAGAAGATCTCACTCCTGCGCGCATACGGCGCCGAGGTCGTGATCTGTCCCACCGCCGTTTCACCCGACTCGCCCGAGAGCTACTACCGCGTCGCCGACCGCCTCGCCGCGGAGATCCCGGGCGCCTTCCAGCCGAACCAGTACCACAACCCCGTGAACCCCCAGACCCACTACGAGACGACCGGACCGGAGATCTGGGAGCAGACGGACGGCCGGCTCACGGCCTTCGTCTGCGGCGTGGGCACCGGCGGCACGATCTCAGGGGCGGGCCGCTACCTGAAGGAGCGGAAACCGGATGTCCTCGTGGTGGGCGCCGACCCGGAGGGTTCCCTCTACTCCGGCGACACTCCTCGGCCGTACCTCGTGGAGGGGATCGGGGAGGACTTCTTCCCCACGACGTTCGATCCCTCCGTCGTGGATCGATACGTGCGGGTCTCCGACCGAGATTCTTTCCTGACGGCGCGCGCGATCACCCGTCAAGAGGGGATCCTCGTCGGAGGCTCGAGTGGGACCGCGGTGTTCGCGGCCCTGCAGGTCGCCCGGGATCTCGACGATCCAGAGGCCACGATCGTCGTGCTACTCCCCGACTCGGGGCGGCAATACATGTCGAAGCTCTATTCCGACACGTGGATGCTGCAGCACGGGATGCTCGAACGGCCCGAGGTGGTCCGGGTCGAGGAGGTGCTGTCGGCCAAGTCCGGCGAGATCCCCGGACTGGTGACCGTGAACGCGCACGTCAAGGTCCGCCAGGCCGTAGAGACCCTGCAGGAGCACGGGATCTCTCAGGCGCCGGTGGTCCGCGAGGAGTCCAATGACGTGTCCCAGTTCGTCGGATCGATCCGAGACCGCGAACTGCTGGAGCGGGTGTTCCGCGATCCCGACGCCCTGCAGTCGGACGTGGCCGAGGCGATGGGACCGCCGATCCCGATGGTCGAGTGGGACGCCCCGGTGGAGATGGCCTTCGCGGAACTCGAACGCACGCCCGCACTGGTCGTGACCAAGTCGGGACAGGCGCTCGGGGTGCTGACCCGGAGCGACCTCCTCGAGTTCCTCGCTCGCCAGCGTCGGGCGTAGTCGGCGCCGGTGCGCGCGCTGGGGATCGACGTCGGCGTCCGCAAGGGTCTCGATCTGGTGCTGATGGACGACCGGCGCGTCCCGCTCCACGTGGAGGCGCGGGTTGGGGTCGCGAACGTATCCGGACTGATCTCGGAGATGCAGCCAGACGTTGTCGCGATCGACTCGCCGCCTTCGTGGGCGAAGGCCGGGAGATCGCGGCTGACGGAGCGGGCGCTCGCGGAGTTCAACATCCGGACCTTCGCCACGCCTTCCCGGGCGCGGGGGAAAGGGAACCCGTTCTACGACTGGATGGAGGTGGGGTTCCGGGTGTTCCGTGCGGCCGCGCGAGCCGGGTTCGCGCGCTACGCGGCGGGAGACCCTCGCGGAACGGCCATGGAGGTGTTTCCCCACGCGACGGCCACGGTGCTTCGAGGGTTCCTGCGGCCCGAGAGCATCGCCAAGAGGGCGTGGCGTGAAGACATCCTCGTGGCCCAGGGGGTCCGAACCATCCAGTTGACCTCTCCTGACCTGGTCGACGCGGGCTTGTGCGCGCTCACCGGCCTGCTCGCTTTGCAGGGCAAGCGTTTCGCGCCGGGCGACCCCAGGGAAGGAGTCATCGTGCTTCCGGTGGTGACGCTCCCGGCCCGCCCGTTCGTCTCGTTCCGCCAGGACAGGTCCTCGTCGGCCGCGTCGGCCGCATCGCCGCTTTTCCGATTCTGCGGCTGCGGGGATCTCGGGTGCCAGGAGCTCACTCGGGCGGAGTTCGCGCCCGGTCACGATGCCAAACGCAAGTCCATGCTGTGGCGACTCGCCCGTGAGGGACGAGACGCCACCGACGAGCTGAGGAGACGAGGATGGGAGCTACCCCCCGAGGTCCGATGAGGTTCGAGACGGCCGCGATCCACGCCGGCCAGGATCCCGACGCGCCTTACGGGGCGGTGAACGTCCCGATCTACCAGACGTCGACCTACGCGCAGCCGTCCGTCGGCAAGCCCAAGGTGTTCGACTATGCGCGTGGGGGGAACCCCACGCGCGAGGCGTTCCAGCAGGCGCTCGCCGCCCTCGAGGGCGGCGAGCGCTGCTTCGCGTTCGGCAGCGGGATGGGCGCCGAGTCGACCCTGCTGCTCGCCCTTCGACCGGGCGACCACGTGCTCCTGGCCGACGACGTCTACGGCGGGACGTATCGGCTCCTCTCGAAGGTGCTCGAGCCATGGGGCCTGGCGTTCTCCACCGCCGACCTCAACGATGCCGACGCGATCCGTGAAGCGCTGCGCCCCGAGACGCGCATCGTGTGGTTCGAGTCGCCCTCGAACCCGCTGCTGAAGATCGTCGACATCGAGTCGGTTTCGGCGATCGCGCACGAGGCCGGCGTTCGCGTCGTCGTCGACAACACGTTCGCGACGCCGGCGCTGCAGCGACCGCTCGAGCTGGGCGCCGACGCCGTCATGCACAGCGTCACGAAGTACATAGGCGGACATTCCGACCTCATCGGCGGCGCGATCGTCACCAGCGATCCGGAGTGGATCGAACGCCTCGGGTTCCTGTTGAACGCCGTCGGGGCGGTCCCCGGGCCGATGGATTCCTACCTCGGGCTCCGCGGGCTGAAGACGCTCTCCCTCCGGATGCTGAAGCATTCCGAGAACGCATCGGCGATCGCCGACTGGCTGTCCTCACATCCGAAGGTTCGGCGTGTGTACTTCCCGGGACTGCCGACCCATCCGGGCCACGAGATCGCCGCGCGGCAGATGGCGGCGTTCGGCGGGATGGTCTCGTTCGAGGCCGGTTCCGCGGACGAGGCGATCGCCGTGGCCGAGGGAACGGAGCTGTTCTTCCTCGCAGAATCGCTCGGCGGCGTGGAGTCTCTCGTCGAAGTGCCGGGGCCCATGACGCACGCGAGTGTCGCCGGATCGCCGCTCGAGGTGCCTCCGGAGCTCGTGCGCCTGTCCGTCGGGATCGAGCACGTCGAGGACCTGATCGCGGACCTATCTCAGGCGCTCGGTTGACGAGCGACGATCGCGCGCGCGGATGACGATCGACGAGCAGTCCTCGGCTAGCGCAGGACGATCTCACCGCCGTCGCCGAGGCGGATCCCCACCGCTCGCACCGATGGCTCCGGGGAGACCACGCGGAGAGGTACCTCACCGTCGCCGAGCCAGTCGCGCAGCCGGGCCTCGTCTCCTCCGACCTCGACCCATGCGATCCCTGCGGCCGGGACCCGATGCACCGCGGGGGCGGCGCCGGGGTGGAGCTCCGGACGGACGTCCCAGGCGATGAAGAACGGCAGCCACAACTCCTCGCCGCGCTCCTCGATCCCCGCGCCGCGCCACCGCACCTCTGTGCCGTCCGGCCGCGTCCGCGCGCCTGGCTGGACCACGAGGCCCAGCCTGGCCGCGGTCGCATCGATCTCGTCGTCCGCGAGGCAGACGGAGAACCACCGGTCACCGTCGGCGGACAGCTCCAGGAGCGTCCGACCAAGCACGGACTCCGATCCCACCCCTTCGTCGACGACGCCGAGAAGCTCGACGTAGTCGTCTCCCAGCGGCGCGATCATGTTGGCGGTGCCCCATCGGCGATGGCGCCCGCCCGGCGCGAACCGGAGCCCGTGCTCACCCCACAGGCGTTCGGCCGACGCGTCGAGATCGCGGACGGCAAGCACCACATGATCGATCCGAAGCATCCTCGAACCCTAACGTTGGGTCCGGGTACCTTGGAGACGATGGCCGTGCGCGCGACCCTCGTCGCCCTGCTGTTCGTCGTTCTTCCCCTCGTCGCCCCGTCATCGGCCGCCACGCTTCCCCCCGAGCCGGAGCAGTGGCTCACGGATCTCCGGTTCCCCGTGAACATGGCGTGGGCCCCGGACGGGACGCTCTTCTACGCGGAGAAGGATCTGGGGAACGTCCGGATGGTGGTCGATGGCGCTCTCCTGCCGGAGCCGGTGGCGCACGTCGACGTCGGCGTCTCGTTCGAGATGGGCCTGCTCGGACTTGCGGTCCATCCGCGATGGCCCGACGAGTCCTGGCTGTACCTGTACTACTCCGACCCGGCGGACGAGATCAACCGGCTGATCCGCCTCCGCGTCGAAGACGACCGAGAGGTCGAGCGGGAGACGCTCCTCGACGGCCTCCCGACCGCCGCGGCGTATCACAACGGCGGCGACATGTTGTTCGGCCCCGACGGGTTGCTCTACCTCACCGTCGGCGACGCGCACGAGAGCCAGCGCGCGCAGGACCCGGCGGACCTGGGGGGCAAGGTCCTCCGCATCACGCCCGAAGGTGGGATCCCCAGCGACAATCCGATCCCCGGCACCCGTACGTTCACGCTGGGTCACCGCAACTCATTCGGCCTCTGCATCGACGCGGCGACCGGCGATGTCTGGGAGACCGAGAACGGTCCCGGCGGCGGCGACGAGGTGAATCACTTGGTCGCCGGCGCCAACTACGGGTGGCCGGAAGGCACGGGGCCGCTCGGAGACGAGCGCTACACGGACCCGTTCATGTACTTCCCGAACACGATCGTCCCGACCGGCTGCGCGGTGTGGCGGGATCATCTGTACGTCGCCACGTACGGCGACGGGCTCCTCAGGCGGTTCGCCATCGACGGTGGCACGTCGGGCATCGTCTTCGGTTTCGGTCAGCCGGCGTTCGACCTGGCCGTGGGTCCCGACGCACGTCTCTACGCTTCGACCGGAGACACGATCTGGCGGTTCGATGCTCCTCCTCGATACACGGCACCCCTCGATATGCCCCCCGAGGGAGGTTCGATCGGGTGGGTGATCCTCTCGATCGGAGTCTTCCTCGCCGCTTCCCTGATCGTCACGCTCCGGCTCGCCGCCCGGCGCCGCTAGGTCACCTGTCGCTTCATGTAGGCCACCATCGAGACCCCGCCGGCAGGGGTCTGCTGCTGAAGGATCGTCACGAGCTCCCAGCCGTCCTCGCCGAAGTTGTTCAAGATCTCGCCGGGGTTGTGCTCGAGCAGTGGCGCCACGAAGTACTCCCACTTCATGTCAGCGTCCCCCTTCTCCCATCAATCGCTCGCGGACGTGTCTGATGCAGACCCCCATGATCACCTCGAGTCCGCCCTCGGCGGCGATCCGTGCCGCCTCCTCGCTCACGATGCCCTTCCTGGAGCCAGAGGACGCGAGCCCCGATCGCGACCGCCTGCCGGGCCACCTCCGGCGTGTGCTCCGCACGCCGGAACACGTCCACAACGTCGACGTGGAGATCGCGTGGGATGTCGAGGAGGGAGTCGTAGGCCTGCTCCCCCAGGACCTCCGTCTCGTTCGGGTTCACCGGCACGATCCGATACCCGTGCTCCTGCAGGTATGAGGCGACGTCGTGGGACGGACGCGACGGTTTCGAGGAGATCCCGACGACCGCGATCGACGCGGACCTCGCCCAGCAGCGACCGGAGCTCGCGAGCCTCCGGACTCAGATCAGCGCCCACGGAGCCTCCGCCCTGAGCACCTCGAGGAAGGAATGGAGGATGAGGCCCGTGGCGCCCCAGATCGTGTGCCCGTCCGCGGGGTACGCCCACCCTCGCCAAACGCCTCCCGTCCGCACGTGGCAGCTCCATCGGTTCCTCGACGGTCGCGAGCCGGGCGAGCGGCACGCGGATGATCTCCTTGATCTCTGCCTCCGCGGCGAACAGATCCGGCGGCAGCCTCAGCAGGCCGACGAACGGGACCACGAGGATCGCGGAGACGTACGTGTGCACCGCCGGGAGCGCACCGACCAGCTGCGGAAGCGCGGGGTCGAGGCCGATCTCTTCGAACGCCTCCCGGCGAGCGGCGTCGGCGGGCGACTCTCCCTCGTCCACGAGCCCTCCGGGGAACGAGACCTCTCCCGGGTGTCGCGACAGCGCGTCGGAGCGGACCGTGAAGATCATCGAGCGCTCCGGCGTCTCGACGAGCGGTGCGAGTACGGCGGCGAGGCGGTCGCCCGGCGCCGGCTCGTGCGCCGGCGCCGGGTCCAGCGCGGAACGCAGCACTTCCTGCAGAGAGGGCGCGTGTACCATCCGCAGCCATGGTAGGCGAGGACGTCGCGGACCCCGCGTCATCGGCCGCGGACGTGACGGCCGACGCAGCGGCCGATGCCATCGAGCCCGATGAGGTACTCCGCTATGCACGGGCGTTGATCGCAGCGCCGTCGGAGAATCCTGGCGGCACCGAGGACGAGGTCGCCGACGTGGCGATGGGCATCCTCACGGACCTCGGGGCCGAGATCCGGGTGGTTCGCTCCGAGGAGGGGCGTCCCAGCGTCGTGGCGCGCATCGGCTCCGGGGGACGACCACACCTCGCCTGGAACGGACACCTGGACACCGTCCCAGCGGGGGACGTCTCGACCTGGTCGAGCGGACCGTTCGAGGGCGCGGTGGTCGACGACAGGCTCGTGGGCCGCGGAGCGTGCGACATGAAGGGACCGATCGCGTCGGCGCTCGGCGGCCGTCGCGGCGCCTCCGCCGTGCCGGGCTCTCGCTCGCCGGGACGCTCGTGCATGCATCTGGTCGCCGACGAGGAGCATCGCCGGGATCCACGGCACGAGGGTCCTGCGTGACCAGCGGCTTCTCGATCAGGACGCGGCCGTCGTGGGCGAGCCGTCCGAGATGCAGATCGCTCTGGCCGAACGTGGCGGCGCCTGGGTCACGGCCGTCGCGCACGGGAAGGCTGCGCATGGCTCGCAACCGGACCGAGGCGTCAACGCGATCCTCGACGATGTCGCGGTTCCTGCTCCGGTTGTCCGAGGTGCTGCCCGACCGTGTCCATCCGCTGGTCGGAGGGCCAACCGTCAACGTCGCGCTCGTGGCGGGCGGAAGCGCTCCGAACGTCGTCCCCGACCGCTGCGAGGTGGAGATCGATCGCCGGATCGTGCCGGGGGAGGACGACCCCGAGGAGGTGCTCGCCCCGTTCCGCCGGCTGGTCGAGGACCTCGTGGCAGAGCGCCCTGACACCTCCATCGAGATCTCCCTGAAGGACTGGACCGAGGCGGCGGAGACGACGGGAGACACGGCGATCGCGGCGCTCGTTCGCGACGCGATCGCCGCCGAGACGGGCTCGCCGCCGCCTTTCGTCGGCTTCACGGGCATCACCGACGCGCGCTTCTACATCAACGACGCAGGCATCCCGACGGTGATCGCGGGACCGGGTTCCCTCTCCCTCGCACATACCGCGAACGAGTCGATCGGGGTCGATGAGATGGTCGCGGCGGCGCGCGCGTACGCGCGGATCTTCGTCGGCTACCTGGGGACCCGTTAGTCCGGGATGGAGCGGTTCGACGTCTTCGTGATCGGCGGCGGTGGCACCGGTTCGGAGGTGGCCTTCTCGCTGGCACGCACGTCCGGACTGAAGGTGGCGCTCGCGGAGCGGGACAAGCTCGGCGGGCGAATGCAACCACTACGGCTGTGTTCCCACCAAGGTGATGCTTCGATCGGCGAAGATCGCGAGCGCTCGCTCGGGACGCCGAGCGATTCGGCCTCCGGATCCCCGAGGTCCGCCTCGACTTCGGCGCCGTGCAGCAGCGGGCCCGTGACGTCATCGCTTCGCAGTCGGGGGAAGGCGCGAAGCCCTTCGAACGCATCGGGCGTCCGCGTGTTCTTGCAGGAGGCGCGCCTCATCGGCGAGCATCGGGTGGAGCTCGCGGACGGCACGGAGATCGAGGCGGACAAGGTGGTGCTCGCCACCGGCACGGACGCAGCCGTCCCGCCGATCCCCGGGCTCGCCGACGGCCCGTTCTGGACGAATCGAGAGGCGATCTGGGAACCGGAGGCGCCACCCGAGTCGCTGGCGGTGATCGGTACCGGGGCGATCGGGATCGAGTTCGCGCAGATCTACGCGAGGTTCGGCGTCGCGCGTGACCGCGCTCGAGACCCTTCCCCACGTCCTTCCTCAGGAGGACGAGGAGGCCGCCGCGTCGATCGTGCCCGCTCTGGAGGACGACGGGATCGCGCTGCTGTCCCGACATGCGGATCGAGCAGGCTCATCACGACGGCTCCCGCTTGGACGCTCCACCTCCAAGGGAAGGACCCCCTGATCGCCGACGAGCTTCTGGTCGCGACCGGACGCCGGCCGATGTTCGACCCGCACGACCTCGCTGCTGCCGGGGTCGAGCTGGACGGCGACGGGAACGCCGTCCTGACCGGAGACGCTTCGCACCACGAACCCCGACGTCTGGGTCGCCGGCGACGCGACGGGTGACCTGCTCTTCACCCACGTGGGCACCTATGAGGCGGAGGTCGTCGTCAAGGACATCCTGGGGCAACCGGAGCGCCGCGACTACCGGGTCGTCCCGCGGGTGACGTTCTGCGATCCCGGAGGTGGCGAGCGTGGGCCTCACGGAACGCGAGGCCGTCGACGATGGCCGACGAGGTGATCACCTCGGTCACACGGTTCGACGACAACGAGCGCTCACACATCGAGGGCAGCACATACGGACTCGTGAAGCTGGTCGCCGATCGCGACACGGGCGAGCTCCTGGGCGGGCACATCGTGGGTGAGGAGGCAGGGGCGCTGATCCATCAGGTGGTCCTCATGATGGTCGCGCGGACGACGGCGCCAGCCGTCGCCCGCGCGATCCACGCCTACCCGACGCTCTCCGAATCCGTGAAGGGTGCCCTGCTCGGCATCGACGAGCAGGTCGGGTAGCCTTGAAGGACATGGATGCACCCGCCACCGATGCCATCGCGGTCACCGACAAAGCTGCGAGGAGGATCGCCGCGCTCGCCCTGAAGGAGGGGCGCGCACTGCCGGTCCTCCGCATCCGCGTGACAGCCGGCGGCTGCTCCGGTTTCACCTACGAACTGTCGTTCGCCGAAGGCCCCGCGGACGATGACGTGGTGATCGAGGCCGCGGACGGCGTCCGCGTCCTCGTCGACCCGAAGAGCAGCCCGATCGTCCGCGGCTCCACGCTCGAGTACAACGACGCGCTCCTCGGCGGCGGCCTCAAGATGATCAACCCACAGGCCACCCACGAGTGTGCCTGCGGCGACTCGTTCGCGATCTAGGCGAGACCTCCCACTCACCCGACGGTGAGCGTGCCCGTCATCTGCGAGTGGAAGCGGCAATGGAATCCGCCGCTGGCGACACCCGTCAGCGTGATGTCCACCGTCTCGCCCGCGCCGATCGTCTCGTCGATCGCCTCATCGTCGGTCGTGAACGTGTGCGAGGTCTCGCCGATGTTGGTGACGGTGATCGTCTGCCCCTCGCTCACGGAGAGCTCGGCCGGCGAGAAGCTGAAGTCCACGATCGTGAGGTCCGCCCCGCCACCACCGTCCGCGCTCTCGCTTGGGCTCCCGCCCGTATCCGCCGCCGGCTCGTCCCCTCCGCAGGCTGCGGCGAGCAGCGTGAGCGCGAACACGACACCCATCAGGCGCATCCACCTTCGGTGCATCCATTCCCTCCTCGTCTCATCGGGCTCGGTCGCGGCCTGGATCCCAGGCAAGGCCCGAAGGTACTACGGCCGGAGAACGCTCGAGGCTTTCGCGCCCGCGGCCAGCCGTCGAACTAGACTGCGTAGGTGGCCGTCGAGAAGACCCAGTGGCGGGACCTCTACAACGAGGTGGTGCTCACGGGCCTGTGCACCGGCTGCACCTCCTGCATCGTGGCCTGTCCGTTCCATGTGCTGGGCTACGAGAACGACGTCCCCGTCCAGCTCCAGGAGGAAGGACCGGACGGCTGCAGCCACGGCGACAAGGGATGCGACATCTGCACCCGGGCCTGCCCGAGGTTCCGGGAGTGGGAGTCCGAGATCGACGAGCTGTTCTTCGGCCAGGTCCGCAAACCCGAGGAGGTCATCGGGCAGTACCGTGACATCTACCTGGCCAGGGCCACTCAGCAAGAGGCGCTCATGCACGGCCAGGACGGCGGCGCCGTCTCGGCGCTGCTGCTCTGGGGCCTCGCGAACGGCGACATCGACGGAGCCTTGACCTCGAAGCTCTCGGACACACGCTCCTGGGACGCCGAGCCGACCGTGGTCACGGATGCAGAAGGAGTCCTCGCGACCGCAGGCTCCCGCTACACCTACTCCGCGAACCCGCTCGCCCTCCTGAAGGCGGCCGAGATGGGCCTGTCGAAGCTCGCCCTCGTTGGCATGGGTTGTCAATCGAGCGCCACGGGAGCACTGGAGGTTCGGCGGGTGAACAAGTGGCGGCGGAAGATCGCCTGGACCTTCGGGCTCCTGTGCTCGAAGTCGTTCACGTACGACGGCTTGATGGTCGAGATCGCGCAGAAGGAGCTCGGCCTGGACCTCGATCACCTCGTTCGCGTGAACGTGAAGGGGAAGCTGCTGTTCTACACGGACGCCGGCGACGAGGTCGTCTATCCCCTGAAGGACGCCCAACGTTTCACCAGGCCCGGCTGCCTGCACTGCCCCGACTTCGCAGCCGAGCACGCCGACATCTCCTTCGGCGGCCTCGGGCAGTCGGAGGGCTGGACGCTCTCGATCGTTCGGACCGAGCGAGGGCAGGACATCTGGGATCGAGCCACAGCCGACGGCGTGATCGAGCACCGACCGGGGGCCGAGGATCCGAAGGCCGTCGAACTGATGTTCAAGCTGGCGGCCAAGTCACGTGCGCGGTGGCCCTCCCCCGATGAGGTTCCGGTCGCCGGCTCCACCCCCGGTGTGCTTCCAGTCCTTCCTGACCAGGCCTGAGCCCCCCGAACGGATCACATCCGGAACCCAACCAGGGGACTCCATGAGGTCGTTGCGGTGCCGATACTCCGGAGAGACACGGGAAGCGGGTTCCCGGCCTCCGCCCGGAAGGATGCGAGTGGCTCGATCGATCCGACATCATGAACAGCTGCTCGGAGGCGACGCGATGCTCGCGGCCGTCGCGTTCTCTGCCGAGCGACTGCTTCTGGCGGCCGACTGGGGCGCTGCGATCGACGACGTGCTCCGGCATCTCGGTCTCGCCGCGGAGGTCTCTCGGGCGTACCTGATCCGTGTCGAGTCAGACGGAGCGAGCGAGTACCGGGCGACGCAGCACGCCGAGTGGTGCGCCCCCGACGTCGCGTCCCAGTTCGGGAATCCGACGCTGAACGGAGCCGGGCTCGGCCACAGCGGTTTCGACCGATGGATCCGGCTCATGACGAGCCAAGAGACGGTCCACGGTATCGTCCGTGACTTCCCCGAGGAGGAGCGAGCGGAGCTCATCCGCCAGGAGATCGTGTCGATCGCGTCGTTCCCGGTCTTCGTGGACGGCGCTTGGTGGGCCTTCATCGGCTTCGACGACTGCTTCCGGGAGCGCCGATGGTCGCCACACGAGCTCGACTCGCTCCGCGCGGTGGCGGGCATGCTCGGAGCGGCCGTCCAGCGACAGCGTTCGGAGGGTCGTCGGCTGGAAGCGGAGGCCCGGTATCAACAGCTCGTCGCGCAGAACCCGGCCGTGACGTACACGGAGTCTCACCATACGGAAGGCGGCCAGATCACGTTCATCAGCCCGCAGATCGAGGATCTCCTCGGTTGCCCGCCGGAGCGCCCGGTGGAGGATCGGACCTGGTGGTGGGCGACCGTTCATCCCGACGACGTGGAGCGGGTCCAGCGCGCGAACGGCCACGCGTTCGCCGCCGGTGCGGAGTTCGACCAGGTCTACCGGATGAGAACGGCCGACGGCCGCTGGCTGTGGGTGCGCGACAAGGCGCGCCCGGTCCACGACGAGGACGAGCAGATCCTGTACTGGCAGGGCTTCCTGGTGGACGTGAGCGAGCAGATGGAGGTGGAGGGACGGCTGCGGCACGCCGAGGCTCGATACCGAGCGATGGTGGAGCTGATCCCGGCCGTCACGTACACGGACTTCGTGGGCGAGCGACGGGATCACGTCGATGGGCTTCGTCAGCCCACAGATGGAAGAGATCCTCGGGCTTCCCATCCGCAACGATTCCTCGACGACGCGCGGGTTCTGGTTCGAGCTGATGCACCCCGACGATCTGGCGCACCTGCGGTCGATCGATGCGTTCAACAACGCCGACTTCGAACGCGTTCGACCACGAGTATCGGATGCGCCACGCCGACGGCCATTGGGTGTGGGTGCACGACATCTCCACCGCCGTTCTGGACGACGACGGGAACCTCGACTACTTCCTCGGCTTCCTGACCGATGTGAGCTCTCGCCGGGACGCCGAGGAACGGCTCCGCGAAGCCGAGCTCACGTTCCGGACGATGGTCGAGCAGAATCCGGCCGTCTTCTACGTCCAGGAGCTCGACCTCGACGATCCCGATCGAGGCCGTCACCACGTACGTCGGACCCGGGCGACGAGGAGCTGACCGGCGTACCCGTCGAGCAGACGGTCGCGGCGGACCCCGACGCTCTGGAGAACGACTGGTGCACCCGGACGATCGGGAGCGCGTGTTCGCGGCCGACGCCGCGAGCAACACCGACGGCTCGGACGTGTTCTCCGAGGAGTATCGGATCGTCCGGAAGGACGGGCGGGTCGTCTGGATCCTCGACGAAGCGAGGCTCGTACGACCGGAGGACCGGCCTCCGTACTGGCAGGGGTTCCAGCTGGACATCACGGCGCGAAAAGAGGCGGAGCGGCGGCTCCAGGACGCCCACGAGCATCTGCGACTCATGGTGGACTCGGCGCTCGATGCCGTGGTCAGCATGGACACGGACGGCCTGATCATCGGATGGAACCCGCAGGCGGAGACGACCTTCGGCTGGAGCGCCGAGGAGGTGCTCGGTCGTTCGCTGGTGGAAACGATCGTCCCGCACGCGCATCGCGCCGCCCACAGCGAAGGACTCCAGCGCTGGCGCGAAACGGGCGAGGGACACGTCCTGAACTCACGCATCGAGATCCAGGCCCTCCGCGAAAGACGGACGCATGATCCCCGTGGAACTGGCCATCGTTCCCGTCGCGGTGGGCGAGGAGACCGTCTTCTCGGGGTTCATCCGGGACATCAGCGAGCGCAAGCGCGCACAGGACGATCTGGAGCGGGCCCTCGAGGTCGAGCGAGAAGCGGCCGCTCGGCTCCGAGCGCTCGACGAGATGAAGGACACGTTCCTCCAGGCCGTCTCTCACGACCTCCGGACCCCTTTGGCCGCGATCCTCGGCATGGCGATCACGCTCGAACGAGGAGACGTGGGGCTTGCTCCCGAGGAGACGAGGGAGCTCGCGGGCCGCATCGAGCACAACGCTCGGCGACTCGAGCGACTGGTCACGAATCTCCTCGATCTCGACCGGCTCGCACGCGGCGTGCTGACGCCGACCTTCGAGCCGACCGACGTCGGAGACCTGGTTCGGCGGATGGTGACGGAGTCGGATCCGTCAGGTGACCAGGTCGAGGTATCGACGGAGACCGTCATCGTCCCCGTCGATGCGCCCAAGGTCGAGCGGATCATCGAGAACCTGCTCGCGAACGCCGTCAAGCACACGCCTGCCGGCACCTCGGTCCATGTGACCGTCACCGGTTCCGAACGACGGCGCCTTGATCGCCGTCGAGGATGCGGGAGGCGGTGTGCCTCGGGAGCTGCGAGAGAAGATCTTCGAGGAGTTCCGTCAGGGAACCGACGCCCCGCAGGCTTCACCCGGGGTGGGGATCGGACTCTCGCTCGTGCGCCGATTCGCGGAGATGCACCACGGACGGGCGTGGGTCGAGGAGCGCGAGGGAGGCGGCGCGTCGTTCCGCGTGTTCCTGCCGAAGGTGCACCCGGCGGGGCTCGGCTGAGCCGCTGCCCCAGCGGGTCGTCAGGGTGCCGGCCAGGCTTCGACGATCGGGTGGTCCTTGGAGGCGGGCCCCACCTGCGCGGCGCCCCCCGGAGAGCCGACACCGCTGATGTCGTCGTTGAACCACTCGGCGTTGATCGCGTTGAACTGCTTCCACTCGGCGGGCACGTCGTCTTCGTAGAAGATGGCCGTCACGGGGCACACGGGCTCGCACGCGCCGCAGTCGACGCACTCGTCGGGGTGGATGTAGAGCATGCGAGGCCCCTCGTAGATGCAGTCGACCGGGCACTCGTCGACGCACCCACGGTCCTTCACGTCGATGCACGGCTCTGCGATCGTGTAGGTCATCCCATTTACCCCTTTTCCACGGTGTCGGCCTTGCGAAAGTGAGTCTACCCCGCCGACGAATCCCGGCAACCTTCAGGGCGAGAGCGTTCGGAGCACCGTGAGCGCCGCCTCCGCATCCTCGCCCGGGGCAAGGACGGGATAGACGACCGGCAGATCCGCGCCGGCCGCGCGGTAGGCCTCCAGTCGCTCGTTCGCTCGGTCCGGATCCCCTCGGAGGCACACGGCATCCACGACCGCCTCCGGGGAAGGGTCCACACCCATCGCCTCGAACTGACGGGCGTAGGCGGGATAGGAGGAGTACTCGGCGGCAGCGCCAAGAAGGGCTTCGTCGGCGCGTCCCGAGAAGGACGCGCGGACATAGACCGCGATGGTGACGGCATCGGGGTCGCGGCCGGCCTCGCCGGCCGCGGCCCGGATCGCGTCGCGGGCCTCCGCGACGCGATCCGGCGTGCACCAGTTGAGGATCACGCCGTCGGCGATCTGGCCGGCGAGGCGAACGGCTCTCGGGCCCAGGGCAGCGGTCCAGATCGGGACGGGAGCGGGAAGCGGGAGCCTGAGGGCGGCGCCGGGTGCGCTCCCGCTCAGCAGCTCACGGAGCTCTTGCACGTAGGTCCGGAGCCGGCCGAGCGCCCCCGGCGCCGCCCCGCCGGTTCCGACACCGAGGATGTGTCGACCTCCGGAACGTTCCTGAACCGTGGCCGCCGCCATGGCCGCCAGTCGCGAGGTTCTCGCGCCCATCGGGATCACCCCGGTTCCCAGGAGCAGCCGCTCCGTCTCTCCCGCGATCGCGGCCAGCGTCGCAAGGGTGTCACGGGCGCCGGTCTCCGGAAGGAACACGGCGAGCGTAGCGGAGTCCCTCGCCCTCGCTCGCGATCCCGGCTACGTCCGTCCACGGCAGAGGATCGCGGATCGTGAACGCGGTCCCGCTGCAGTTGGCGCATCTCCTTCACCCTGGCATCGTCGCAGACGTGGAGACCGTGACGTTCCTCACCGAAGACGGCGTTCGGCTGGAGGGGGAGCTTCGCCTGCCCGACGATCCCCCGCGGGGTTCGGCGGTGATCTGCCACGCCCATCCACGACACGGTGGCAGCAAGGACCACCCGATCCTTTGGTCCGTCCGGAACGAGCTGGCTGGCAAGCGTGGCCTCGCGACCCTCGTCTTCAACTTCCGCGGGACGATGGGCTCGGGTGGCACGTACGGCGGCGGCCGCGACGAGCTGCGCGATGTACGTGCCGCGGTCAGCGCGGTCCGCGAGCGGGCCGAGGGTCCCACGCTCGTGTTCGGGTGGTCGTTCGGCGCGAGTGTGGCGCTCCGGGAGTCCTTCGACGACGAACGGGTGAGCGCACTCGCGCTGTTCGGGATCCCCCTGCGGCCGAACGACCTCGCGCTCCCGTCGCTACCGACGGCGCCGGAGCTCCGGCTCTTGATGCGCCCCCTGCTGTTCCTCGCAGGCGAGCACGACGAGTACTGCCCTGCCGCCGAGCTCCGTGCGCTACGCGGAAGGCGTGGCCGAGGTCGTGATCCTGGCCGGCACCGACCACTACCTGTGGCGCCGCGAACGAGAGGCGGCGGCGATCGTCGGCGACTTCGCCGAGCCCGGCGTCTGTCGTTCGCCTGACCTCAGCCGCCGAGCGAACTCGGATCGCCTCGTCGTTCGGCCCGTTCGCCCGGTCAGCGTCAACCTCCGGGATCGCCGGCTCACGGGCCGTGGTCGCCGGATCCATCGAGGACACGCG
Organism: uncultured Actinomycetota bacterium; assembly: GCA_963778505.1. GTDB lineage: Bacteria > Actinomycetota > UBA4738 > UBA4738 > HRBIN12 > JAJNBA01. Next base: position 383,838 of record CAVZUH010000003.1, read on the forward strand.
GGCGCAGGACCAGAGCGGAGAAGAACGTGCCGCCGAACAGCCCGGGCCACACGAAGATCCCGAGCACGACGACGACGATCCCCGCCAAGAGCCACAACCAAGGGTTCCCCCACCAGGGCCGCGACCGGCGGCCGCGGGTCGCGCAGCGGCGTGGCGAGGTCCGGCTCCGCGAGCTGGCCGCGGCGGCGGAGCACTTCCTGCGCCGCCGCTCGCTCGCGGAAGACGAAGAGGAAGCCGACGCCGAGCGCGACGGCAACGATGAACGGGAGTGCGACGAGGATCAGCTCGCGCAGGTCCACGGTCCTCGCCTACAGGGGGACGTGTGACAGCACCATGATCCGCGGTTCGGTCATCTCCTCCATCGCGTACCGCAGCCCCTCGCGGCCGAAGCCCGAGTCCTTCGACCCGCCGTACGGCATCTGGTCGGCGCGGAACGCCGAGACGTCGTTGACGATCACGCCGCCGACCTCGAGCGTCCGATGCGCCTCGAACGCGCGGTTGATGTCGTTCGTGAACACGCCGGCCTGCAGGCCGTACTTCGAGTCGTTCACGATCTCGAGCGCCTCCTCGAAGGTCTGGTACGGGCTGATCGTGACGACCGGCCCGAAGACCTCCTCGCGGCAGACCTTCATCTCCGGGCGTCACCTCGGCGAGCAGGGTCGGCTGGAAGAACGGTCCGTCGCCCTCCCGCCGGTGAGCACCTCGGCGCCCTGCGACACGGCCTCCTTGCACCCACTCGGCGATCCGGTCCACCTCGCTCCGCTGGATCACGGGACCGACGTCGACGGTGGGGTCCATCGGGTCACCGACCTTCAGGCTCTCGACCTGCTTCACGAGCCGGTCCGCGAAGTCGTCGTAGACCTCGGAGGACACCAGCACCCGCTGGACGCTGATGCAGCTCTGCCCGGCCTGGTAGTAGCCGCCGAACGCGACCCGCTGGGCCGCGAAGTCGAGGTCCGCGTCGGCGTGCACGATCACGCCGGCGTTGCCGCCGAGCTCGAGCGTCACGCGCTTCTTCGGGTCGAGGCCCTTCAGGTACCAGCCGATCTCCGGCGGAGCCGGTGAACGAGATCTTCCGGAAGCGCTCGTCCCGAGCCATCCCGTCGGCGACCTTCGAGCGACACCGGCAGGACCTGGTACATCCCCTTCGGCAGGTCGGTCTCGGCGAAGAACTCGGCCAGCCGGAGCGAGCCGATCGGCGTGGCGCTCGCCGGCTTCACCACGATCGGTGCGCCGACGGCGAGCGACGGCGCGACCTTGTGCGCGACGAGGTTCAGCGGGAAGTTGAACGGCGTGATCCCGAGGACGGGACCGATCGGGAACCGGCGGATCAGCCCCACCCGCGAGCCGAGCGCCGCCTCGGTGTCGAGCCGCATCAGCTCGTCGTCCCCGTGACGGATCACCTCGGACGCCCAGCGGAACGTGGACACGGCGCGCGTCGCCTCGACGGTCGCCCACTTGAGCGGCTTGCCGCCCTCCTGCGCGATCAGCTCCGCGTTCTCCTCGATCGTCTCGCCGAGCCGCGCGAGATGTGGTCGAGCGCGTCCGCGCGCGCGTGGACCGGGGAGCTTCGAGGACTCCTTGAACGTCTCGGCGGCGGTCGCCGTCGGCCTCCTCCACGTCGGCCTCGGTCGGCACGCCGATCTCCGCGACGACGCTGTCGTCGTACGGGCTCTTGACCTCGAACGTGCCCTCGCCGGTGCGCCACTCCCCGTTCACCAGGTAGGGCCTCACGGCCATGTCCTCCACCGCCTTCGTCGTCCGGGGCTCGTCGCGTTCAGTCGAGCGACACCATCACGTGCTTGATGTTCGTGTAGTCCTCCAGCGAGTAGACCGACATGTCCTTGCCGTGCCCGGACTGCTTGTACCCGCCGTGCGGCATCTCCGGCGTGAGCGGGATGTGGGTGTTGATCCAGACGCACCCGAACTGGAGCTTGCGCGCCATCCGCAGCGCACGGCCCACATCGCGGGTCCACACGGAGCTCGACGAGCCCGTAGTCGGCACGCCGTTGGCCCACGCGAGCGCCTGCTCCTCGTCGTCGAACCGCTGCACGGTGACGACCGGACCGAAGACCTCCTTCTGGATGATCTCGGCGTCCTGGCCGACCTCGCTCACGACGGTGGGGCGTGTAGTAGTAGCCCGTCGCTGGTCGATGGCCTTGCCGCCGGTCAGGATCTTCGCCGCCGGCCTCCTCGGCGCGATCGACGAACCCGGTGACCCGCTCGAGCTGCTCCTTCGAGATCATCGAGCCCATCTCGGTGTCGTCCGCGAACGGGTCGCCGACCTTGATCGACTCGACCGCCGGCACGAGCTCCGCCAGGACGTTCTCGTAGCGCGCCCGAGCCGACGAGGATCCGCGGCGGACGCGGTGCAGTCCTGGCCGGAGTTGAAGTAGCCGCCGATCTTGATGCACTCGACGACCTGCTCCATGTCGGCGTCGTCGAAGACGATGAACGGTGCCTTGCCGCCGAGCTCCAGGTGCACGCGCTTGAGCGTGTCGGCGGAGTTCGGCCGCGATCAGCTTGCCCGTCGCCGTGTCGCCGGTCAGCGAGACGATGCCGACGTCGGGGTGCCGCACGAGCGTGTCGCCGACGGGGACGCCGTCGCCGGTGACGACGTTGAACACGCCGGGCGGCAAGATGTCGGCGGTCAGCTCGGCCAGCTTGAGGGCCGTGAGCGGCGTCATCTCCGAGGGCTTCAGCACGATCGTGTTCCCGGTCGCGAGCGCGGGACCGATCTTCCAGATCGCCATCATCAGCGGGTAGTTCCACGGCGCGATCAGCCCGGCGACGCCGATCGGCTCACGTCGGACGTAGCTACGTGAACCCGGCCATGTACTCGCCGGCCGCCCGGCCCTCGATCGTCCGGGCGGCGCCCGCGAAGAACCGGAGGTTGTCGACGATCGGAGGGATCTCCTCCGACATCGTCACGTCGGCCGGCTTGCCCGACGTTCTCCGACTCGAGCTTCACGATCTCGTCGGCGTGCTCCTCGATCGCGTCGGCGAACTTGAGCAGCGCGAGCTGGCGATCCTTCGGCGTGGAGTCGAACCAGTCGTCCTCGAACGCCCGCTTGGCGGCGGCGACGGCCGGTCGGCGTCCTCCTTCGTGCCTTCCTGCACCGTGGCGATGACCTCGCCGGTCGCGGGGTTGATCACGTCGCGGGTCTGCCCGTCCGACGAGTTCACCCACTCGCCGTCGATGAACATCTGGTAGGCGTCCGCCATCGTCCCCTCCTTGCTCGGCGGAGGCGCCGCGGAAGCGGCTTCGCGACCACGCACCGTGGATGTCGCAGCCAGTATGCGACATTCTCGCCGATCGGAACCGGGCCGCAGCCCGGGACGGTTCCGGGGAGCGCGTCCGCGTGACGTCCACAGTGCGGGCGGTCCCTTCAGTAGCGGACGCGAGTTCGAGGAACGCGTCCGCGACGTCCACCACGGTGTTGACGGTCAAGATGAACGTCGAGCTTCCGGGTCCTTGCCGGTTCGAGAGCGGCCGGCCGGCTGACAACCCAGCTGGTCCGCACGATACTCCCGAGCGACGCGACCGAAACTCACCCGAGGCCGACGACGGAGGACTGTCATGGACATCCCGCAGGAGCGGAAGCTCGTCACCGAGATCCCGGGACCGACGGTCGCGCGAGTGGTTCGAGCGGCGCGACGGCCGCCGTCCCCCTGGGCGTCGCGAACCTCCACCCGATCGTGACCGCGCGCGCGTCCGGGCGCGATCGTCGAGGACGTCGACGGGAACCGGCTGATCGACTTCGCCACCGGCATCGCGGTGCTGAACGTCGGCCACACCGCGCCCGAGGTGGTGGCGGCCGCCCAGCGACAGCTCGAGCTCGACACGCATACGTGCTTCCACGTGACCGCGAACGAGCCGTACATCGAGCTGGCGGAGCGGCTGAACGCGCTCGGCACCGGCGACCACGAGAAGAAGACGATGTTCGCGAACTCCGGTGCGGAGGCCGTCGAGAACGCGGTGAAGATCGCGCGGAAGCACACGGGCCGGTCCGGCGATCGTCGTGTTCGATCACGCGTTCCACGGCCGGACGCTGATGGCGCATGTCGCTCACGGCGAAGGTGATGCCGTACAAGCAGGGCATGGGGCCGTTCGCTCCCGAGATCTACCGGCTTGCCACTCGCGTACCCGTACCGCTGCCCGACCGGCGGGACACGAGGAGACGTGCGCCGAGTCCTGCCTCGCCTACGCGATCGACGAGATGCACAAGCACATCGGCGAGGAGAACATCGCCGCGATCCTGATCGAGCCGATCCAGGGCGAGGGTGGGTTCATCGTGCCGGCGCCGGGCTTCGTCGCCGGGCTCGCCGAGTTCGCCGCGGCGAACGGCATCGTGTTCGTCGCCGACGAGATCCAGTCGGGGATGGGCCGTGCCGGCCGGTGGTTCGCGATCGAGGACGAGGGCGTCGTCCCCGACATCGTCCTCGAGCGCGAAGTCGCTGGGCGGAGGCCTGCCGATCTCCGCCGTCACCGGTCGCGCCGACCTGATGGACAGCGTGCACGTCGGCGGCCTCGGCGGCACGTACGGCGGGAACCCGGTCGCGGCGGCCGCGGCGCTCGCGGTGCTCGACAAGATCGAGGCCGAGGGACTGCTCGAGCGGTCCCGTTCCGTCGGCGCGACGATCGATGAGGCGGCTGCGGGCCCTACCAGGAGTCGGTTCGGCGCGGTCGGCGACGTGCGCGGACGCGGCGCGATGCGCGCGATGGAGCTCGTCGCCGACCGCGCCACGAAGGAGCCGCTCGACGCGGCGACGATGAACGCCCTCGCCCGGCCGCGCTGGAGCGCGGCGTGATCGTGCTGACCGCGGGGACGTACGGCAACGTCGTCCGGCTGCTCCCGCCCATCACGATCGACGACGGTCTGCTCGACGAGGGTCTCGACCTGCTGGAGGAGGCCTTCGCCGCGACGGCCGGCTGAGCCGATCCGCCGGCTTCTTCGGCTCTACCGCTCCGATTGAGGCCGACTGGCTTGACGGCGTACGACGAGGCACGCGGTTGCTACCTTTCGAGGCCGTGAGCACGGCGCCGGGTGAGCCAGAGCGGAACGAGGCGCGACTCCGTCGCCTCACGATCGACCTGACGCCCCTGCGGGTGTCCCGGGACTTCCGGCTGATCTGGCTCGGTCTCCTCGTCACGTCCACGGGGAGCCAGTTCACGCTCGTCGCGGTGTTCGTCCAGGTCACGAAACTCACCGGCTCGGAGGCGGCGGTCGGGGCCACCGGGCTCGCCTACCTCCTCGGCCTCGTGGCCGGCACGCTCGCGGGCGGCGCGATCCTCGACGCGTGGGACCGACGACGCCTCCTGATGGTGGCGCAGGTGGGTCTCGCCGTCGGGCTCGTCGATCCTCCTCGGCGGCGCGATCGTGGGCCGGCCGCCGCTCTGGCTGATCTACGCGGGCCTCGCCGTCCTCGCCGCGAGCAGCTCGATCGACGGCCCCACCCGATCCGCGATCGACGCCGCGGGTCCTCGAGCCCGCACAGCTGCCGGCGGCGCAGGCCCTGAACCAGGTCGTGTGGAACACCGCCGCCCTCTTCGGACCGCTCGCTGGCCGGGTTGGTGATCGCGTGGTGGGACGTCACGGTCGCGTACGCGGTCGACCTCGCCTCGATCGCGTGCATGTTCGTCGCGGCCACGCTCCTGCGACCGATGCCGCCGATGGCGAGCGATCACGCCGACACCGGGCTCTCGCGCGATCCGGGAGGGGTTCTACTTCGCGCGGAAGCATCGGCTGATCATGTCGACGTTCGTGATCGACCTGATCGCGATGATCTTCGGCCTGCCCCGCGTGCTGTTCCCGTTCCTGATCGCGAGGCAGTTCCACCGAGTCGCCGAAGGCGATCGGACTCCTGTTCGCGGCGCTCGGCGGTCGGGGCGCTCCTCGGGGCGCTGACCAGCGGCTGGACCGGCCGGGTCCGTCGGCAGGGACTCGCCGTGATCGTGTCCGTGGCCGCCTGGGGCGTGGCGATCGCCGCGTTCGGCTGGTCGGACACGTTCTGGCTCGGACTCGCGATGCTCGCGCTCGCGGGTTGGGCCGACGTGATCAGCGCGATCTTCCGCACGACGATCCTCCAGATGGCGGCTCCCGATCGACTTGCGAGGAAGGCTCTTCGGGATCCACATCCTCGTCGTGACCGGCGGCCCCCGGCTCGGCGACGTCGAGGCCGGGCGTGGTCGCCGGCCTCGTCGTCCCCGACGTTCAGCGTGGTCTTCGGGCGGGATCGCGTGTGTGATCGGCGCGGGACTCGTGGCGCTCGCGTACCCGGAGCTCCGCCGGGCTCGCGCCCCAGCCTCTTCCTGACGTACGCTCGCGCCGCGTGGCGAAGCTGACGGATGCAGGAGCTCGAGGCGTTCCTCTCGAGTCATGAGGGATGGACCTCACGGGACGACGCGATCCACAAGAACTTCGCCTTCCCGGGCTTCCGCGCGGCCATCGCGTTCGTGAACCGCGTGGCGGAACGAGCCGAGACAGCCCGTCATCACCCGGACATCGAGATCCACTACAACCACGTGAAGATCTCGCTCTCGACCCACGACGCCGGCGGGGTGACTGAGAAGGACGTGGCGGCGGCCGCCGAGATCGACGTGGCCGCCGAGATCGACGGCGAGTAAGCGCCGTGGCGGCGCCCGTCCGAACCGTCGAGCTCCGCGTGCTCGAGGGTCCGAACCTCTACTTCCCCCGCCCCGCCGTCAAGCTCACCCTCGACGTCGCGGGCTGGCTTCGTGTCGGCGACGAGAAGGTGGCCGCGGTCGCCCACGCGACCGGGATCCGAGCGATCGATCCCGGAGCGCGCGGGAGCGAGCAGCGCCTGCGAGCCACCGCGCGCGTGGCGGTGCAGCTGACGAGACGGATCGCGGCCGCCGCCGGCACGGGGTGGCTCGGGGTCCGCGGGCGGACCGGTCCCGAGTTCGGACACGTGATCGTCGTGTTCCCGTGGCGCCGGCGAGGTTCGGCCGAAGCCCTCGCCGGCGCCGTCTCGAGCGCGATGGCGTCGGTGCTCCGCCGTTCACCCGAACGCGTGATCGCCGAGGTGGCGCGCGAGGTGGCGGCTGTCGAGCCGGGGCCCGAGCCCACCGTTCCGGATCCCGACATCCCGGTGATCCAGGTAAGCGGCACCAACGGGAAGACCACCACGACGCGGCTCCTCGCCCACATCGTGATGACGTCCGGCAAGCGCGTCGCGTTCTCGTCCACCGACGGCGTGTACCGCAACGATCGCCGCGTACAGGAAGGGGACTACTCCGGTTTCGCGGGGGCGGGGATCGCTCTCGACCAGCATCCCGACATCGCCGTGCTGGAGACCGCTCGAGGCGGGATCCTCCTTCGTGGGATCGGTGTGTTGCACAACGACGTGGCGGTCGTCACGAACGTCTCGGCCGATCACCTCCACCTCCAGGGGATCTCGACGGTCGATCAGCTGGCCGAGGTGAAGGCGACCGTGACTCGCATCACACGACCGGACGGCTGGGTCGTGTTGAACGCGGACGATCCTCGCGTGCTGGCGATGCGTCGAACGGCCTCGGCTCGTTCCTGGCTCTTCTCGCTCGATCCTCGCCACCCGGCGATCCGCGAGGCGTTGGCCGACGGCGGGCGTGCGATCACCGTCCTGGACGGGACGATCGTGTGGATGGACGGCCCCGCTGTGCACCCACTCGTCGATCTCGACCAAGTGCCCGTGACGCTCGCGGGCCTCTCCCGCATGTACACGCAGAACGCGCTCGCCGCGGCCGCCGCCGCACTCGCCGTGGGCCTTCCATCCAGGATCGTGTCGAAGGGTCTCCGGAGCTTCGTCCTGGATCCGAAGAAGAACCCGGGACGGACCAACCTCTTCGCCCTCGACCGCCGCCTCCTGGTCCTCGACTACGCCCACAACGAGGCAGGGATGGACGGGCTGGTGGAGATCCTCCAGGGACTTCGCCCACCCGGGCCGGGAGATCTGGCTCGCGATCGGCACGGCCGGCGACCGGACCGACGACATCCTTCGGGGGTTCGGGGTCCGTGCGGCGCTCGGCGCGGACCATCTCGCGATCGCGGAGCTGGTGAAGTACCTCCGGGGCCGCACCAGGGAGGACGTGATCGCACAGCTCCGGCGGGGGGCAGCTCGCGCTGGGAAGCACGATGTCCCTGTGTATCCGGACGAGATGCGAGCGCTCAGAGGGATGCTCAAAGCATCGGCTCCCCGCGACGTGATTGGGATCACGGCGCTCGCCCAGCGAGATCAGGCCTTCCGGTGGCTCCGCACGCAGGGGGCCCGCCTCCTCGGTCCATCGGACGTCCGCCGCCTCGTCAAGGCTGCGAGGACCGCCGGGCCACCCGCGTGATGTTGTCCTTCGGCGCGACCCAGCGCCAGCCTGGGAGTATTGAGCGGTATGGCCTCCACCTCACACTCCGCGATGGAATCCGCCCTCGTCGTGGCATCGAACCGAGGTCCAGTGGCCTTCGAGCGAGGGGAGGACGGCAAACTCATCGCCCACCGAGGGTCGGGAGGCCTGGTCACGGTGCTTGGAGGGGTACTCGAGCGAGACGACGCCACCTGGGTCGCCGCCGCCGTCACGGAGGGTGATCGAGAGGTCGCGCCCCGGGGTCGCAAGCTCGAGGGGGCGGCCCAAAGGGTCCGATACGTCGATATCCCCGAGCAGCAGTACGACGCCTATTACAACGGCATCGCCAATGGCGTCTTGTGGTTCGTCCACCACTACCTGTGGGATATCGCGCGCTCCCCGACTTTCGGCGAACAGACCGAGGCCGAATGGGCCGACTATGTCGAAGCGAACCGGGCGTTCGCTCGGTCGCTCTCGGCAGAGGCGAAGCACGATCCGATCTTCCTGATCCAGGATTACCACCTCACGCTCGTTCCCCGCATGCTGCGAGAGATCGTCCCGGAGGCGCGGATCCTCCACTTCTCCCACACACCGTTCGCGGGGCGGACCTACTTCCGGACCCTGCCCGACGAGATGCGGCGGTCGATCCTGCGCGGCATGCTGGGCTCCGACGTCGTCGGCTTCCAGGGACGACAATGGGGCGAGAACTTTCTCCTCTCGGCTCGGGAGCTGGATGACGTGCATGTCGACATCCGAGCCCATCGCGCGGAGGTCGACGGTCGCGAGATCCAGGTGCGGTCGTTCCCGGTCGCCGTCGGCGCTCAGGAGATCCGCCAAGCCGCCGCGAGCGATCGGGCGAAGCGGCTCCGCGCGCCAGGTCGAGAAGATCCGAGGGGATCGGAAGCTCCTCCTGCGCGTCGACCGGATGGAGCCGTCGAAGAACATCCTGCGCGGCTTCCTCGCATTCGAGCTTCTCCTCCAGAAGCATCCGGGGTGGCGCGGTCGCGTGGTCTTCCTCGCTCTGCTGAGCCCCTCCCGCGAGGAGGTGCCGGCCTATCGCGACTACGGGGCCGATTGCCGGGCCACCGCCGACCGGATCAACGCGGCGTTCGGGAAGGAGGAGTGGACCCCGATCGTGATCAAGGTGCAGGAGAACTTCACCTACGCCGTCGCCGCGTACGACCAGTACGACGCGATGCTCGTGAACCCGGTGCACGACGGCATGAACCTGGTGGCGATGGAAGGACCGGTCGTGAACACGCGGGGAGGCGTCCTGATCCTCTCACGGAACGCCGGTGCGTTCGGGCGACTGGGGCGCCACGCTCTCGCGATCAATCCATTCGACCTGTCGGAGACGGCCGAGGCGATCCGTGAGGCCCTCGAGATGCCGGAGGAGGAGCGCACCCGCCGCGCCCGAGGTCTCCAGCGGTCGGCCCTGGCGCACACGCCGGCCACGTGGCTCGCCGGGCAGCTCCGAGCGATCGACGAGGTGCGCCCGCCGAGCCCCTAGGGCGGCGCCGGCGCTCGTCGGTCCAGCTCGTCGGCGATCGCCGCGAGGAGCGCCTCCACCCCGCGTGGCCCGTCGACGATCAGATCCGCCGCTGCCTCCACGTCGGGAGGCGTGTCCGGGCCGCGCGCGGCCACCCCACAGGTCCACACGCCATCCTCGCGGAGGCGGCCGAGCGCTGCGAAGGCGTCGAGGTCACCCACGTCGTCGCCTGCGAAGAGAGCACCCTCCAACCGGCGCTCCCGAACGATCCGCTCGACCGCGCCGCCCTTGCGTGGACGACCGGCGGGCGTCAGCTCGACGATCCGCTTCCCCGGCAGGATCTCAAGATCGCGGGTCACGGCGACGGCGGCGAGCCTTTCCGCGGAAGCCGCCTCAGCGGCCTCCGGGTCCTCCAGTCCTCGGAAGTGGACCGCGGCGGCGGCGCCCTTCGCCTCGACCCAAGCGCCGACGGCCGCCGCCGCCGCCTCGATCTCTTCGAAGCACCTCGGCCGGCATCGCGTCCTCGTCTTCGAGTCCGTGCGTCCCCACGATCACGACGCCGTCCACGTCCACGAGCTCCCGAACCTGCGCGGACGGACGCCCGGAGATCACCGCGACGACATCGAGGCGACGGGCGATCCTGGCGAGCGTCGGGCCGGACCTCCGGGAGGATCTGGGTCAGCTCGGGCCGCGCGACGATCGGCGCGAGGGTCCCGTCGAGGTCGAGGAACACACCGACCCGCGGCGCGCGCGACGCCAGGTCCGTCACGACGCGGTCGATCGCCACAAGCGTCATCCTACGGACCTCGTCGAGGCTCAGGTGCGGAGGGCCGCGCAATCGACGCACAGGACCGACCACGGTCGCGCATCGAGGCGCTCCTCCGGGATGAGCTTGCCGCAGCGGTCGCAGATCCCGTACGTCCCATCCTCGAGCTTCTGGAGGGCACGGTCGACGTCTCGCAGCATGGCCTCGAGCTCCCGCGCGGTGCCGACGCGGTTCAGCCGCTCGACGGCTTCGGTGGTTCCGTCACCGACCCGCTTGCCGAAGGACACCGATGCGTCGGGGTCGCGCTCCACGGTCGTGACGACGCCCAGCTCGCCCGGCGAGCTCGTCTCGGCGCGCACGAAGCACGGTCGCGACCTCGCGCGTATCCACGAGCTATCGCGTGATGCCCGAGAGATCGATCAGATCCGCGTCGCCACCGACCGCTTCGATCAGGCCGTGCTCGGAGGCTCCCAACGCCGACGGCGTCGCGCTTCCCCGTCGCTTCTCGAGCTCCTTGTAGACCTCGGTGGCGTAGTCGACGCAGAGGACGACCACGTCGCCCGGGCCTCGCACGATCCAGCGCCTTGCGGGCGGCGTCCATCTCGTCGAGGACGATGTCCACCGTGCCGGCGCGTGCGTTGCCGCCCGCTGATCGCCTCCGCGCACCCCTTCGACGACGAGCTCCGCCGTCTCACCCGGCTCGCGTCCACGCGGGTGCTTGTCCTCCCGAACGATCACGATGTCGAAGTAGCGAGCGGCGACCCGGCCCAGTTGCCGCATGTCCTCGTCGCGCCGGTCACCCGCGGTGGCAACGACCCCCACGACGAGGTTCGCGGCGCGCGACGCCTCGCCGGGGCGTTCCGTCAGCGCCGCGTCGGAAGCCAGATGGTCGACGAAGTCTCCGAGCGTCTCCAGCCCGGCGGCGTTGTGTGCGTAGTCGAGGATCACCTTCACGCCGTCCATCTCGAACACGTTCAGCCGGCCCGGCGCCTGGTAGATCGACGTCGTGAACGAACGGAGGCCCTGCCGGATGTCGTGCAGGTGCGCGCCGGCCGCGTGCGCCGCCGCAGCCGCAGCCATCGCGTTCTGCACCATCATCCGCGCCCGGCCGTCGAACGTCGCCGGCAGCATGTGCACGTAGGCGATCGGCGAGGAGCGCCTCCCCTCCTTGAGCACCATCAGCTCGCCGAGCGGGCCGTGCTCCAGCACGATGGCCTTCCGGCCACGACGGATCCAGCGGTCCACGAACTCGTGCTTCTCCTTCATCGAGAACAGGATCACCTGGCCGCCGGTATGCCGGCGCATCTCGAGCACCAGCGGGTCGTCGGCGTTCAGCACGGCCCACCCGCTCTTCGGGACGGCCTCGACGACCACCTGCTTCACCGCGGCGAGTTGCTCCAAGGTGTCCACCTCGCGAAGCCCGAGGTGGTCCCCCGTCACGTTCAGCACGACACCCGACGTCGTTCCGGCCGTAGCCGAGCCCTTCCCGGAGGATGCCGCCACGCGCGACCTCGAAGATCGCCATGTCGACCCTGGGGTTCTGCAGCACCATCTGGGCCGACTTCGGCCCCGACGCGTCGACACGCTCGCACGAGCCGCTCGTCGATGTACACCCCGTCCGTCGAGGTCATGCCGATCTTGCGGCCGAGACCTCGGAAGATGTGGGCGATCATCCGCGTCGTCGTCGTCTTCCCGTTGGACCCGGTGACGGCGACGATCGGGATCCGCGACGGCGTTGCCCTGGGGGAACAGCGCGTCGATCACCGGCTTCGCGACGTACTGCGGTTCTCCTTCGGTCGGGTGCGTGTGCATCCGGAACCCCGGTGCGGCGTTCACCTCGACGATCGCGCCGCCCGTCTCGCGGACCGGGAGGGTGATGTCCGGCGCAAGGAAGTCGATGCCGGCCACGTCGAGCCCGACGACCCTCGCGGCCTCCTCGGCGATCTCGACGTTGTCCTCGTGTGCCTCCCACGTGCGGTCGATCGAGATGCCGCCGGTGGACATGTTGCCGGTGGCCACGAGCAGGACCCGCTCGCCCTCGGGGGGGACCTCGTCGAGGCCGAACCCCTGGCGCGCGCACGAACTCCTCGGCCTTCGCGTCGACCGTGATCCTGGTCAGCACCTTCTCGTGTCCGATGCCGCGACGCGGGATCCTGGTTCGTGATCTCGACCAGCTCACGGACGGTGTGCTCACCGTCGCCGAGCACGTGCGCCGGCACGCGCTCGGCGATCGCCACCATGTGGCCGTCCACGACCAGCATCCGGTAGTCGTTGCCCTTGACGAAGGTCTCCACGACGACCCGACCGTCGCGGGACTGCTCGAGCGCGCGCTCGAACCCGACCCGGATCGACTTCTCGTCGGCCAGGTTCAAGCCGACGCCCCGTCCGTGGTTGCCGTCCAGCGGCTTCGTGACGACGGGGAAGCCGATGCGCCCGGCCGCGGCGACGGCGTCGTCGGCGTTCCGGACCACCTCGCTCCGCGGCACGGGAAGGCCCGCCGCGGCGAGGAGCTGGTTCGTCATCTTCTTGTCCGAGGCGATGTCGACCGCGAGGGCCGACGTCATCGACGTCATCGTGGCCCGGATCCGTTGTTGATACTTGCCCTGACCGAGCTGGATGAGCGAGCCCTCGTTCAGGCGCATCCACGGGATGTCGCGCGACGCGGCCTCGTCGATGATCGCCTGCGTCGACGGACCGAACGCCCGCCGTTCCGCGAGCTTGATCAGTCGCTCCAGCTCCGCGAGGAAGTCGAACTCCTTCCCGGGCTTGACCAGGTGGTTGACCAGCCTGACCGCGAGCTTGCCCGCCTCGACGCCGACGGTCTCCTCCCAGTAGCCGTAGATCACGTTGTACCGGCCGGGCTCCCCGGCGCTCCGCGTCTTGCCTCGCGAGATGTGCGCGCCGGTTTCGCGCTGCAGCTCCAGCGCGACGTGCTCGGCGACGTGACCGAGCCAGGTCCCGTCGACGAGGCGTTCCCCGAAGCCGCCGCGCCGACCGAGGGAGCAGGAGTGCTCGGCGACGCCGGGGAGCAGCTCCAGCAGCCCTTCGTTGAATCCGGGGATCTGATTGGAGGGCCACTCCTCGAGTGACCCCAGGTCGACCAGCATCCTGATCGACGGCTCGTAGGACCAGTAGTTCGGCCCTCGGAAGACCTGCGTCTGAACGATCTTCAGATCCGGCTTCGGCTTGCCCGACTTCGCCGACGCAGGCTGACGCTTGATCGTGGTGCGGCTGGCGCGCGTCGGCCTCTTCGCCCCTCTGACGCTGCTTCGGAGCTCGCCTCCGTCACGTCGACGCCTCCCCGTCCTCGAGGGCGTCCGGACCGGTGAGCAGCGCGCGACCGCGCAGGTCGAACCGGTACCCCGAGGGCAGGGAGTGCAGGATCGCGCCGCTCACCATGACGGGACGATAGCCCTTCCCGCGATAGGCATCGGTCTTGACGTGCGAGCCGTCGACCAGGGTGACCGCCCCGCGCCCGATCACGTGGAGCTCGCGCCGGCCGCTCACGACCGCGCACGTGTCCTCGTCGATCCCGATGCCGAGGAGCGACGGCGATTGCGCGACCAGAGCCAGCAGCCGGCCCATCCGGCCCCGCTGCTCGAAGTGCTGGTCGATCACGACGCCTTGGACGATCCCGAGCCCGGCCGCGAGGTGCACCATCCGATGCTTCGGTGTCGGGCCCGGGACGCCCGAAGGCGACCATGTGCGACGCGAGCGCCGACGCACCGGCACTCGTGCCCGCGAGGACGACCCCGCGATCGTGCGCGTTCGAGATCGCATCGCCGAGCCGCGTCCCCGCCACGACCTGCGTCAGTCGGGATTGGTTCCCGCCGGTCAGGAACACGCCGGTGGCCTGCGCCAGGAGCGCGACGGTCGCGGGGTCGTTCGGCCTCTTCCCGCTCCTCGGGGCGGATGCCGCTCACCTGTCCGATCCCGAGCCCGAGGAAGAGCTCGCGGTAGGCCTCCGTCGCGGCCTCGCCCAGCGATGAAGCCGTGGAGATCACCACGACGTGACCATCCGCGCCACCCGCGAGACTCCGCGAACGTCCCGAGGATCACCTTGTCGCGGAACCGATCCTCCGCGCCTCCGATCACCATCACGGACCCGGCTCCACCCACCGCCCGAAGAGCGCTTCCGTCCGTCATGGCGGCAAGTGTATCCGGCGCCCGTACCTTCCCTCGCAGGTCAGGACGTTGACCGCGCGCTCCGTTCCGGGTCACCCGGCGGCCGGAGGATCAGTTGGTCGTGCGGTTCGACGACGTCGACCGTCCCTTCGAGGCCTCCTGAGCACGAGCAGGGTGAATCCGGACGGGTGCTCCACGATCCGATCGGTCGAGTCCGCTTCGTCCGTCAGCTCGAAACGGACCGCGCCGCCTTCGTCGCGCACGATCCGCACGCGGACATCGGGGTTGAAGCGGCGAGCCGCTTCGTCGGCTCGGGACAGGATCTCGATCGCCCAATCGGTGAACTCCAGCATCCGCCGAGTCTAGGCGGCTGGGTGACGCCGGTACTCGGCGTCGGGCTCCACCACTGACCACGCCCGCGAGGGATCCTCGGAAACGTCCGCCGGCCCACCGTCGCGACGTTCGAGCGTCGGTGCGCGCGCTCGAACCTACGGTCCGAAGACGCGCTCACGCCGACCCGCGACCCAAGGGACGGCTCCGCCGCGCGCACCCGTCGGCGAGCTTTCGCGTCCGCTTTCAGGTCGTCCACGATGAGCCTCGACAGCTCGAACGGCGATCGTATCGGTGCCCGATGTAACCCGTCAAGTGGTCATAGACGGTTTCGGGAAGGTATCCTCGCCTCGTGGAGACAGAGCTCCTTCCGCAGCCCGTCCACGAGCAGGACCGGACACCCCCCGCCCCCGACGATCTCGAGCTCGTGCGCGGGTTCCTCTCCCTGCACGATCACGAGCGAGGGGAACCCGGACGGCCTGCCCCCGAGCCTGCGAGAGCCTTCGATGGTGGCTCGCATCGAGAGGATTGGTCGAGTCGGAGGACGCGAGTCAAGGACCAGGACCTGGCGTGGGCGCTTCGCGTCCGGGACGCGCTCACGTCCAAGGTGCGAGAGAACATGGGGGAGCCTCGGAACGCGACGGCGATCGAGTTCCTCAACGCGCCGCCGAGCAGACCGGCCTACGGGTCTGCTTCGGCTGCGGCGACGACAACCCGATCCACGTGGACGCCACCGGGGTCCGCGGTGCGATCGGGCAGATCCTGGGAACGGCCTTCCTCGCCGAGCTGGACGGGCGCTGGGAGCGATTCCGCATCTGCCACGACCCGGGATGCTGCCTCGGTCTTCTTCGACCGCTCGAAGAACAAGAGCGGCAAGTGGTGCTCGATGTCCTCGTGCGGGAACAGGGCCAAGGTTCGAGCGTTCCGCGAGCGGCAGGCAGCGGAGTGACGACGCTCGAGCTCGAGCTCCGCGCTCCGGGTGGCGAGCCGGTCGATCTCTGGCGGACCCTGATCTCCCACGGATTCGCGGGGCTCTCCCCCACCGTCCTCGACGAGGCGAACCGAACGCTCGCCTTCACGGTCCGGGTTCCGGGCGGGCGCCCGCGCCGGGTGCGTGTATCGGAGGCGCGCCGACGGAACGGCCGCGCGCGGGTCGAGGTGCTCGGCCCGCCGACCCGGGCCGAAGGTCGTCCGCGCGGTCCTCGAAGGCACCGCGCACGTCCTGCGACTCGACCAGGACCTCTCGCCGTTCTATCTCCGAGCATCGAAGCGATCCCGATCTCGCCTGGGCCGCTACGCGGCGCGGGCCGGATGCTCCGCTCCCCCACCGTGTTCGAGGACGTGGTGAAAACGGTATGCACGACGAATTGCGCGTGGAGCGCCACGGTCCGGATGGTCGACGCCCTCGTCACCCACCTCGGCGACCCCGCGATCGGCGGCGACGGGCCGCTCTCGAACGCGTTCCCCACGCCGAGCGCGATGGCCGGCGCTCCCGAGTCCTTCTATCGCGAGGTCGGTGCGGGCCGGCTACCGCGGGGCCTACCTGATCGGGCTCGCGCCAGATCGGTCGCCGGCGGCGAGCTCGATCTCGAGGCCTTCGCGACGGCGACGCCCGCGACGCTTCCTGATGTCGAGCTCGAGGCCGCGCTGCTCGCGCTCCCCGGCGTCGGGCCCGTACGCGGCGGCTCACATCATGATGACGCTCGGACGGCACTCCCGGTTGATCCTCGATTCCTGGACCCGCCCGAAGTACACGCGACTGGTCGGGACGCACGAAGGCCGGTCTCCGATCGTGCAGATCGAGCGGCGATTCCGCTCCTACGGTGACTTCGCCGGGCTCGCGTTCTGGCTGTACGTGACCCGCGACTGGGTCGACGACGGGCCCGCCTGACCCTCGGGCCTATACTGCGCGGGCCGCCGAGGCGTCCCGGCGGCGGAACCTCTCGGCAGGAACACAGACGATGACGGTGCCCTTATGTCCCCGCGGAGCCGCGCGACCGACGAGCTCCTCCGAACCCGGCGCGCCGGGCGGTCTCGTCCGTGCGCGCGAGGCGGGCGGGCGCCTGACCCGAGCCGCGGGGGAGGCTCGACGGTGGCTGAGCGTCTCGGCGCCGCGCCCGCCCGCCTCGCGCGCCGCGCCCGCCGCCTCTTCGGCTACTGGCGCTCGGAGCGCCGCACCCTTCGCCAGGGCGCCGTCGCCCTCGTGCTGAGCACCTGCGCCGGGTTCGTGGCCGGACTCGTCCTCGGCTCGATCACCGGCACGCTCGAGAAGCTCCCCGGACTCCTCGTGCTGATCCCGGCGGCGGTCGGCATGCGAGGCACGATCTTCGGCGCGATGGGCGCCCGCCTCGGCACCGGCGTCGCCGCCGGCCTCTTCGAGCCCGACCCTCCGTCGCGGGAGCCTCCTCTCGCGCAACGTCGTCGTGGGGATCCTCTCGGCGCTTCTCGACGTCGCTTCTACCTGGCCGCTCTCGCGAAGCTCGTGGCGTCCGCCTTCGGCGAGGAGGCGGTGATCTCGTTCTGGGACCTCGTGACGATCTCCGTGTGGGCGGCGTGCTCGCCTCGCTTGATCACCCTCGTCGTCACGGTCGGCATCGCCGTCCTGTCGTTCCGGCAGGGGATGGGACCTCGACGCCGTGTCGACACCGATGGTCACGGCGATCGGCGACATGGTCGACGCTCCCGCGCTGTTCCTCGCGACCCTCCTGGTCGCGCAACGACACCGTGAGCGGGGTCGACCGCGGGATCTGCACGGCCGCGACCGTCGCGGCCCTGCTCGCCGCGTTCCGCGCGGAGGCGGCGGTCCGTCGGATCCTCCTCGAGATGCTGGCGGTCGTCGCGCTCGCGCCGCTGCTCGACATCTTCGCGGGGGCACTGCTCCAGGCGCACGCGGCGAGCTGCAGGCGGTCCCGGCCGTGCTCGATCTCGATCCCTCCGTTCGTCTCGCAGGCGGGCGCGCTCGGCGGGATCCTCTCGTCGCGCCTCTCGTCCAAGCTCCAGCTCGGCGTCATCACCTCCCGGGGGCGCCCGGAGATCCCGGCCGTCGTGGACGGCGCGATCGTGATCGTGCTGGGCGTGCTCGTCTTCACGGCGATCGGCGCCGTCGTCTGGGCCCTGCTCGAGGCTCGACGGACGGGCCCGGATCCGGCGCCGCCGCTGTCTGATCGGCGCCACGATGCTCGCCGGCGCGATCGTGCTGCCGATCACGCTGGTGGTCGGCTACTACCTCGCCGTGCTCACCGTCGCGCTTCGGCATCGACCCCGACAACCAGGGCGTTCCCTTCATCACGTCGCTCCTGGACCTCGCCGGCGTGGCGGCGCATCCTCCTCGTCATGAGAACATCCGGAGTACTCCCGTGATGGACGAACAGCCTCGCAACGTCAAAGACCTCCTCGTCGAGCTGAAGGACGCCTCGGAGCTCATGGTCGACCTGGCCTACGCGGCCGTCTTCTTCAACGAGGAGAAGCTGGCGCAGGAGGTCGAGCGGCTCGAACAGACGGATGAGCGGACACCTCCGCCGACTCCGGATCACGGCGATGCTCGCGGCCCGCAGTCCCGAGGACGCGGAAGGGATGGCCGGCGTGCTGTGGATCGCGCACGCGATCGAGCGCGTGGGCGATGCCGCCTCCGACATCGCGCGGGTCGTGGCCGCCCGGCTCGGGATCCCGGACGCCCTCCGGCAGGATCTCCGCCACGCCGACGAGATGACGGCGAGGCTCAAGGTCCGCGAGGACGCGCCCGCGAGCCGGACGCACGCTCCGCGACCTGTCGCTGCCCACGGAGTCGGGGATGTGGGTGGTCGCGATCCGCAGCGGCATGGACTGGCGGTTCGATCCCGGCGCCGACGACGTGATCTCCGTCGGCGACGTGCTGCTGATCCGGGGCCCCGAGGAGGGCGTGAACCACGTCCGCGAGCTGGCCGGCGCCCCACCGCTCCCCGAGGCGTCCGGCGAGGAGCCGCCACCGCTCTCCGAGCTCGACCGGGCCGTGGACATCCTCGTGGAGATGAAGGACCTCGCCGAGGCGGCGGTCGGACTCGCGTACTCCGCGCTCCTGTTCAACAACCGCTCGCTCGCGGCCGAGGTCGGCACGCTGGAGGCGCGATCCGACATCCTGCACGACGAGCTCGAGTCCTGGGTCCTCCGGGCGGCGCCCGAGGCTCGCGATCCCGACGCCCTCCGCGGTCTCCTCCGCCTCGGCGCCGCCTCCGAGTACATGTGCGACGCCGCCCGCGACATGACCTGGTACGTGGAGCAGGGCGAGCCGCTCCATCCGGTCGTCCAGCTCGCCCTCGAGGAGACCGAGGAGACGAGCTCCGAGGTGGTCGTGGAGCGCGGCTCGCAGGCCGCGGGCCACTCGCTCAAGGAGCTCCGCCTGGAGACGGAGACCGGGATGTTCGTGCTCGCGGTCCAGCGCGGTTCGCGCTGGATCTACCGACCTCGCTCGCGGTTCTCGTTCCAGGAAGGCGACCGCGTGATCTCCGTCGGCCCGGAGGAGGGCGAGGAGGCGCTCGCAGCCCTCGACCCGAGCCCCCGCCGTCGCGCACGGGTAGGCCGTCGGTCCTTGTTCGGCCTTCGGGGCTGGCCTAGCCTCCCCTCATGGAAGCCTTCGTCTACCTGCGCGTTCGTCCCGGGCAGCATCGTGCCCGTCCGGAACCAGCTCACGTCCTCCGCGACGCGCGCCGTTCGGTCGTGGTGATCGGGGACTGGGACGTCCTCTGCCTGCATCGACGGACCCGACCTCGCGACGATCGGGACCGGCGTGCTGTCGGAGATCCAGATGATCGAGGGCATCGAGCGCACGCTACACGGCGCCGGTGGTGCCCCCCGATCGGCTCGGCGTCGTGGGCTTCGGGGGGCTGCCGACCCCACAGATCATCCGAGGGGCGTGCTACGTCCACATCGAGGCCGAGCCCGGGGCGGCCGCCGGACTCTACGAGCGGCTCTCCGAGATCGGCGGGATGTCCGGGGCCGCCGTGCTCGGCGGCCGATGGGACCTGATGGCCTGCATCCCGGAGCCCTGGGAGGTCGGCCTCGGGGATCGTGCTCGACAAGATCCACGCGCTCCCCGGCGTCCGCTCGACCAGCACGCTCGTCTCCGTCGACTACGAGGAGCCCGAGGAGGACCGGGACCAGTTCAGCTCCTGGTCGTAGACTCAGCAAACGGTCGTAGACCTCAGCGAACGGTGTAGCTCGGACCTCCGGGGGGAGCGCGAACCGGACGCTCTCCTCGGTGATCAGCGCCTGCTCCACCCGATCGAAGCCTCTGCGCCGCGAGCCACTCGATCAGTCCGGTCACGAGCCACTCCGGCGCGGAGGCACCGGACGTGAGACCGACGACCTCGGCGCCGTCGAGCCAGGCCGGGTCGACCTCGCTCTCGTCGTCCACCAGATAGGCCGGCGTCCCCCGCTCTCGGCTGACCTCGGCCAGTCGATTCGAGTTGGAGGAGTTCTTGGAGCCGATCACGAGCACGACGTCGGCCCGGCGGGCGACCTCCTTCACGGCGTCCTGGCGGTTCTGTGTTGCGTAGCAGATGTCCTCGCGAGGCGGTGCCCTGGATCTCCGGGAACCGCGACCGCGAGGACGTCCACGATCTGGTTCGTCTCGTCGACCGACAGGGTGGTCTGGGTGAGGTAGGAGAGCCGGGCGGGATCGGGCACCTCCACACGCTCCGCCTCCTGCGATCGACTGGACGAGGATCGTCCGGTCGGGCGCCTGCCCGCTCGTCCCCTCGACCTCCTCGTGTCCCGCGTGGCCGATCAGGAGGATGGTTCGATCGTCCTCGGCGAACCGGCGTGCCTCGAGGTGCACCTTGGTGACCAGCGGACACGTGGCGTCGATCAGTTCGAGCTCGGCGGGATGCCGCATCGGCGTGGACCGTCGGGGACGAGCCGTGGGCGGAAAGGACCACGACCGCCGCCTCGGGCACCTCGTCGAGCTCGTCGACGAAGACGGCGCCCTTGTACTCCAGGTCGCGCACCACGTGGAGGTTGTGGACGATCTGCTTGCGGACGTACACGGGACCACCGTGCTGCTCGAGCGCTCGCTCGACCGCATCCACGGCTCGTTCGACGCCCGCGCAATACCCTCGAGGAGCCGCCAGCAGGACCGTTCCCATGCACCCATCGTACCCATCGCCGGGCCTTGGGCCCGGCGCCCGGGGCCGGCTCGGAAGGCACCGGGTTGCCGTATGTCGGTCGGTCGGGCTAGGGTGGTCGCTGTCGGCTTCGGACCGAGTGGCCCGGTCCTCCTGCGCACGACGCGCGCTTCCCACCTTCCCAGGGTGTGTTTGGCGTGCGTCTATGCGTGGGAGAAGGGGATCTCGGATCGAGGTCGACGAAGGTCGCACAGGAGAGGACGAGACCAGGAGGTGATGCGTACACCCACGACCTAGCGCGGTGGCCAGGGCCGGAGGCGGAGTGATCCGCGCGGCTCGGCACGGGACGAGGCCACCAGCCACGTCCGCCGCGTGGGTGATCCAGCCCATGACCACGATGATCCGGAAGGGCCGCGCCCTCGTCGCGGCATCGATCCTGACCGCCGTCATCATGAGCTTCCCCACAGCCACGACATCCGAGGCGATGGTCCAGCGGGATGCAGTTACGCGCCTCCGCGTCGAGGATCTGCCCGATCGACTGGCGACAGAGCACCTGGCACGTCAAGCAGCTTATCCGCTGCGCCGCTTCGCATCACGGAGTGAGCCGGCAGAAGGCCTCTACATCGCCTGGCGTGAGTCGCGCTATCGACCGAGCGCCTACAACGCCGCCGGGAGAAGCGGCGGGGATCTACCAGCACCTCCTGAAGTACTGGCCGCGACCGTGCACAGGACTACGGCTTCAGGAACTGGTCCGCGTTCAACGCCCGGGCCAACATCTTCGTCACGATGCGCATGGTGAGGCGACTACGGCTGGGACCCCTGGGGAGGCTGAGCCTCGGCCCCCTCGACGATCGGACCGCCCGGGCGAGCGAGCGCACGCAGGAGCCTCCCGCACGTCATCGCGTGAGGAGGCCACCGCGCTCGCCCCGGGCAGGTCCCGATCCGTCACGATCCGCATCGCCGGGAACCGGTCCCGGACGAGCGACGACCAGCTCTCGAAGCTACCGAACGCCACCATCGCATGGGGCCGCTCGGCATCGACCACGTCCGAGCGCATCGGTCTCGTTGGTCGCGCCCGGCGGTGAGCTCCCACTCCGCGGCCGTCGTGGCGCGCCGGAGCGCCTCGGAGCGCCTCGTCGTCCGTCGGCGACGCACAGCACCTTGACGGCCCGACACACCGCTAGAGCCACCCCCGCTTCCGGAACCCGACGTAGAGCCGATCGAGCCGACGCCGCCATCAGTCCCGAGCGCCAGGGGGTAGCCGAAGACCCAGTGAAGCTCCGGCATGTGGTCGGAAGTTCATCCCGTAGATCCCGGCGATCAGGGTCGGGACGAGGATGATGCCTGCCCACGCCGTGAGCTTCTTCATCACCTCGTTCAGCTGATGGGCCGACTGGGCCATCCGGATGTCCACGACCGTGGTGAGGATCTCCGCGGACACCGTCCGTGAGCTCGATCGTGCGGAGCAGGTGGTCGGTGATGTCCCGAAGGTACGGGACGAGCGGCGGCGTGACGAGCTCGGAGTCGTCGGCGAGACGGTCGATCGGCCTGCCGCATCGGGATCGCGTGCCGCCTGAGCCGCACCGCGTCCCGTGCGGAGACGGAGGATCTCGAGCTGGCAGCGCGGCGCTCCCGCCCTGGCTCCGGCTCGGATCGGAAGACCTCGCCCTCGAGCTCGTCCGCCCGGTCCTCCAGCTCCTCGACGACCTCGAGGTAGTCGTCCACGATCTCGTCGGCGATCGGCGTAGAGGGCGGAGCCGGTCCCCGGCGCGAGCGTCGCACAGCGATCGGCCATCGCTGCTTCGCCTTCGCGAGGTCGAAGGCGGGTGGGAACCGGAGCGTCACGAGGAATCGCTGCGAGACGAAGACGAAGAGCTCGGATTCGGCGAGGCCGTCCGGCCCCGAGCGAGAGGGGCCGGAAGACCGCGAACGCATGTCCTGGGTAGAGGTCGAGCTTGGGCCGCTGGTTCCGGTGCTGGACGTCTTCCACGGCGAGGTCGTGGAGGTCCAGCTGTTGCTGGAACGCGGTGAGGTCCTCGAGGCTCGGCTCGACGGCGTCGACCCAGATCCACGTCGCCTTCCTCGAGCCCGGCCACCTGCTTGACGGAGCTCGTCGAGCGGTACCGCGTCGTCGCGAAGGGCCCCGTCCCGGAAGACGTGTGCCTCCATCGTCGGAGCGTACCGGAGCCGCTCGGAACCGAACGAAGGAACCCCCAGGTCCGCGGCGGTCCAGGGCTAGCCTTTGCCCGGTCGACGAGCGAGGAAGGGAAGGCAGATGGCGCAACGACGTGGATCCAGATGGACACATCCGGTCTTGGTGACGTCATGCAGAGGAGCGTGTCAGGAGACCTGCAGAACCGCATCGCCGACGCCATCACCCGTTTCGCCGGCTCGATGCCGTTCGTCTACATCCACATCGTCTGGTTCGCGCTGTGGATCGCCCTCGGCGTGGAGAAGTTCCCCTTCGGACTCCTGACGATGCTCGTGTCGCTGGAGGCGATCTTCCTGTCGACGTTCGTGATGATCAGCCAGAACCGAGCCGACGAGAAGCGGGCGGACGCTCGCGGAGCATCATTGGCAGCTCGATCCAGGCCGAGGAGAAACAGAACGAGGAGCTCATCACCATCTCGCGGCAGATCCTGGAGCTCACGAAGCAGATCCATTCGCTGACGAAGGGTCCGCGTGAGACATCTTCCTGAACCGGAGGAAGGTCAGGAGTCGTCAGCGTCCTGCCCGAGGATCGAGTCCGAGCACGTGACTTCGGGTCGACTTCGGGCGGCGGGATGTAGGTCGCGCGCACGACGAGGCCGGCTTCGCGTTCCAACACCCAGACAGAACCCTTCTTCCACCCACGATCCGGTCCGACGAGCGCCCCCTGCGCCTCGAGATGCTCGATGACCTCCGGGATCAGGTCTCCGTGGCCACACAGGACGGACGGAGTGGATCGGAGCTCGTCGAGCAGCTCGAGCAGTGCCGTCGAGCGGAGCTCCCTCCAACAACTCGTCGCGTGGCTCGATCGGGAGCCCCCGCTGCTCCGCGAGCGGTTTCACCGTCTCCATGCACCGGATGCGCCGGACTGCTCAGGATCCGCTCGATCATCCTGCCCGACAGCACGCGGACGAGCGCCTTGGCCTGGCGGCGCCCGGTCTTCGAGAGCGGCCTCGAGAGATCGTCTCCCGGCCACGCTTGCCGATCGCCCGCCTTCGCGTGACGAACGAGGTAGACAGGGGCTTCGGCCGCGGTCGCCGCGTCGAGCACCGCTCGATCGCGGTCGTACGTGAGGACGTCCCGGGCCTCTGCGATCGTGAACCACCTCGCTTCATCCACCTCGTCCGTCGGGTGGAGGTCGAGCCCGTCGAGCGACTCCATGGACCAGTAGCGCACGAGCTTCGGCACTCCGTGCTGGTCCACGTAGCGGGACGGTGGGAGCTCGACACCGATCCGGCATCCGAGCCCCGTCTCCTCCCGCACCTCGCGTGTCGCCGCCTCTTCGAAGGACTCGCCGTCGAGCAGCTTCCCCTTCGGCAACGACCAGTCGTCGTAGCGTGGTCGATGCACGAGCACGGTGTGGACCTGTCCGTCTGACACGGCGACGCACGACCCCGCCCGCCGCGCGAACCTCGCTCGTCACGTCCAGAAGCGCTTCCTTCGCTCGAGGCGCTTCCACGCCTTCGGCCAGGCCTCTCGTGCGCGATCTCGTGACGCGACCTCCAGCTCCGCGAGGCGTCCTGCGGTGAACGCCACCGCCTGGTCGTCGACCTCCATCCCTCTGTCCGCGAGCCAGGCCACCGCCACGACGGCGTCCTGATGCTCGCCGAGCACCTCCTGCAGCGCTTCTGCGGCCGAGGCGAAGCGGGCCGCTCGCTTCCCGAAGACGGGGACGAGCGCCTCGGCCCCGTACCGCACCCGCTTGGTCTCGATCCGGGTGGCGTGGAGCGCACCGTCGCTCGAGCCGGAGCCGAGCGAAGCCGCGCTCCTGGACGAGCTTCGCCCACGGACGCTTCATGAGTGATCCGATGCTCACGGCAGGGCGTTCAGCCGGGTCGTTCTCGAGCCATCGGCTCTCGGGCGGCGCGCACGAGCCGCACGACGAGCTCCTCGTATCTTCGCGAACGCAGGCCCTCGAGAAGCCGACGCCGGGCATGCAGGCGGTCGGTCTCGAGACCGTCGAGCAGCACCTTCGCCGATGCCAGCTCGAAGCCAGCCATCTCCCCGACCTCCTCCTGAAGCCTGGATCCGAGCACCTCCGCGTCGCGAACCGGCCCGAGGAGCCGACCCAGCCACGTGAGCTCGGCTCGCAGCGGCTCGGCCCAGTCTGCGTCGAGGAAGGGTCGGAACGTCCGAAGGTCCGAGCGAAGCCGCCGAGCGGCGACACGCGTCCTGTGCACCCCCTCGGGGTCCTCGCCGAGCCGGACGATCTGGTCATCGGAGACCAGCTTGATCGTGGAGCCGGCGATCGCGGACCGGATGACGTCGAGCGCGGTCGCTCCCTCGCCGAGACGGGTCAGCTGATCAAGCTCGAGCTCCACCTGCTCCGCGAGCCCCAGGGCCATCGCGTCGCGATCCTTGGTCATCGATGGCTCTCCCCCCGCTCGACGGCGAGCTGCATGAGCCGCTCCTGAGCGCTCACCCCTCGCTCCGTTTTCACCTTCGTCCACACACCGTCGGATCCGAGATCCCACGCGAGCGCATCGTCCTCCCATCCCGCCTGGAGGATCGTGTCGAGCCGTGCGCACAGAGCGGGATCGAGCACCGGGACCGTGACCTCGACGCGGCGCTCGAGGTTCCGTGGCATGAGGTCCGCGGACCCGATGAAGTGCTGGAAGCCACGCTCTCGGCTCCCGAATCGGAAGATCCGCGAATGCTCGAGGATACCGGCCGACGATCGATCGGACACGGATGGTCTCGGAGAGATCGGGCACCCCCGGACGGAGACAGCAGATCCCTCGGACGAGCAGGTCCACGCGACCCCGGCGCGCGAGGCCTCGTAGAGCGCGTCGATCGTCTCCGCATCCACGAGGCTGTTCATCTTCAAGACGATGGAGCCGTCTCCCGCCGCCGCCTCCGCACGGATCAGCTCGATCAGTCTCTGCTTCAGATCCGTGGGTGCGACCAGCAAGCGCCGATAGGTCTTCTGGCGGCTGTAGCCGGTCAGCAGGTTGAAGAGGTCGCTCAGGTCCGCTCCGAGGTCAGGGTCGGCGGTCAGCAGGCCTACGTCTTCGTAGAGGCGAGCCGTGCTCGGGTTGTAGTTGCCGGTGCCGACGTGCGCGTATCGGCGGATGCCGGATGCCTCGCGGCGAACGATCAGGCACACCTTCGCGTGCGTCTTCAGGCCCACGATGCCGTACACGACGTGGACGCCGGCCTGTTCCAGCGTGCGCGCCTGCGTGATGTTGGCGCGCTCGTCGAAGCGCGCCTGCAGCTCGACGAGCGCGACGACCTGCTTCCCCGCCTCGGCGGCGCGGACCAGGGCGCGCACGATCGGGCTGTCCTCCGAGGTGCGGTAGAGCGCCAGCTTGATCGCGAGGACCGACGGATCTGCCGCCGCCTGCTCGATGAACGCCTCGACCGACGTCTCGAACGAGTCGTAGGGATGATGGACGAGCAGGTCGCCCTTCGAGACGACATCGAAGAAGTCCTCGACACCTTCCAGCCGCGGCTGGGTCACGGGGGTCCACGGGATCGTCCTTGAGCTCCGGACGATCGAGCTCGTGGAGAGACCAGAGCGCCGAGGGGTCGAGCAGCCCCTCCACGACGTACACCTCATCGGGAAGGAGGGCGAGCTCGCGCGTCAAGAGCGTCCGGACCTCGTCGGTCGAGGCGGCGTCGAGCTCGAGCCGAACCGGGGTCGCACCTCGGAGCCGGCGTCGCAGCACGGACTCGATCGCCTCGAGCAGATCCCCTCCCTCGTCCTCCTCCAGCTCGAAGTCCGCGTCTCGGGTGAGTCGGAAGCTCGAGTGGTCCGACGATCTCCATCCCCGGGAACAGGACATCCAGGTGCGCGGCGATGACCTGCTCGATCGGGACGAACCGCTCGCCGTCCGGCATCTCGATGAACCGGGGGAGCAGCGGCGGGACCTTCACGCGCGCGAAGCGTCGTTCTCCGCTGGATGGGTCGCGAACGAGGGCCGCGAGGTTGAGCGAGAGGGAGGAGATGTACGGGAACGGGTGCGCCGGGTCGACCGAGAGCGGCGTGAGCACCGGGAAGACGCGCTCGCGGAAGAGCTCACCGAGGTGCTCGCGATCGCGGGCGTCGAGCTCGGCCCAATCCGACGAGCCGCACGCCCTCCTTCTCGAGCGCGGGCCGCAGGTCCTCCACCCACAGCGCGTCCGTGCGGCGATAGAGCTCCGCCACGCGTTCCGTGATGCCGGCGAGCTGCTCCTCCGGCGTCAGTCCCTCGGGCGAGGCGGGGCCGACGCCCGCTTCCCGCTGCTCCTGCAGGCCCGCGACACGCACCTGGAAGAACTCGTCCAGATTGGAGCCGAAGATCGCGAGGAACTTCACTCGCTCGAGGAGCCGATTCGAGGGGTCCTCGGCCGAGCGCCAGCACGCGGGCGTTGAACTCGAGCCACGAGAGCTCGCGGTTGAGGAACCGATCGGTGCGGGGGAAGGCATCCAGCATCGGAGCGCTGATGCTACCGGCTGGGTCGCCGGGGTGTGCCAGTCGGCCGTCTGGCGCCAGGAAGCCTTCTCGGGAACGGCATCCGGCCACGGACCCTCAGCCGACGAACTTGTAGCCGAGACCTCTGCACGGTGACGAGGTGCTTGGGTTGGTGCGGATCCTGCTCCACCTTCTTGCGGATCCGCTTCACGTGGACGTCGAGGGTCTTCGTATCACCGAAATAGCCTGCACCCCAAACCTCTTCGATGAGGAAGTCGCGCGTGAGGAGCCGTCCCTGACGTCGGAGGAACGCCTCGAGCAGCTCGAACTCCTTGGGAGGGAACCCGACCGACTGGCCGCGGACGAGCACCTCGTGCTTCGCGACATCGAGCGAGACCGGGACCTCCGCTGAGGACGTCCTCCTCGGGTTCGGCGGCGTGCATCCCCGCCCGGCGGAGATGAGCGCGCACGCGGGAGACGAGCTCGCGGACCGAGAACGGCTTCGTGACGTAGTCATCCGCGCCGAGCTCGAGCCCGGAGACCTTGTCGGCCTCCGAATCCTTGGCGGTGACCATGATGATGGGCACGTTGGAGATCTGGCGGATCTGCCGGCAGACGTCGAGCCCGGACATCTCGGGCAACATGAGATCCAGGATCACGAGGGACGGACCCTCCGCGCGGAACCGCTCCAGCGCCTTCCGGCCGTCGGCCGCGACGGCCACCGCATATCCCTCTCGCTCGAGGTTGTAGCGGACGGTATCCGCCAGCGACTCCTCGTCCTCGACGACGAGGATCCGACGGTCCGCGGCGTCCTCCGTCACGCGTCCGCTCCCGTGCGGCACTTCGTGAGACGCGTCGGTGAACTCGCGGAACTCCCCCGTGATCAGGAACCCCACCTGCTCGGCGATGTCCACCGCGTTGTCGCCCACGCGCTCCAGCGCCCGAGCCGCGAGGTTCATGTGCAGACCCCAGTCCAGCGCGCGCGGGTCGTCGGCGAGCTTCAGGGCCTCGAGGTGCGTACCGCGATTGAGCCGATCCACCGGGTCGTCCATCGTCGGAAGCTTCAGGCAGAGCTCGAGGTCGCGCGTGCGGAACGCCTCCATCGCGGTGCGGATCATCGTGACGACGTGTGAGCCCATCTCGTCGAGCTGCTGGAGCAGGCTCTGGCTGGGCGGCAGGTCCCGGCTCGCGAGGTAGAGCTTCGCGATGTTGACGGCCTGATCCCCGATCCGCTCCAGGTGGAGGCAGCTGTGGAGGATGGCCGAGACGAGCCGCAGCTGGGTCGCCACCGGCGACTGCAGCGCGAGCATCTCCAGCAGGTCGTGATCGATCTCGCAGATAGAGATCGTCGATCGGCGTCGTCGTCGTCGATCACCGCCTGCGCTTTGGTGTCATCGTGCTGCACGAGCGCCTCGACGGAGCGCTGGACGGCCGCGGAGGCCAGCTCGCCCATCGAGAGGAGTTGGAGCTCCACGCGCTCGAGCTGCTCGTGGAAGTGCTCGCGGCTCATCCGAACCTCCCCGTGACGTAGTCCTCGGTGCGCTGATCGGATGGGATTGGTGAAGATCGTCTCGGTCCGGTCGAACTCGACGATGTGCCCCGTCCGGTGCCCGTCGTCCGCCACGTCGACCGTGAAGAACGCCGTCCGGTCCGAGACACGCGCCGCCTGCTGCATGTTGTGCGTCACGATCACGATCGTGTACTCGGACACCAGGTTCGCGCATCAGGTCCTCGATCTTCGCGGTCGCGATCGGGTCCAGTGCCGAGCACGGCTCGTCCATCAGGATCACGTCCGGCCGAGTCGCGATCGCGCGAGCGATGCACAGGCGCTGCTGCTGACCACCGGAGAGTGCCATCCCCGAGTCCTTCAGCTTGCTTCTTCACCTCGTCCCAGAGCGCCGCTCGCTGCAGCGACTCCTCGACCAGGTCGTCCATGTTGCCCTTGAACCCGGCGATCCGCGGCCCGAACGCGACGTTGTCGTAGATCGACTTCGGGAACGGGTTCGGCTTCTGGAACACCATCCCGATGCGCCGGCGAACCTCGACCGGGATCCACCCGCTCGTCGTAGAGGTCCACGCCGTGGTACAGGATCTTCCCCTCGACCCGGGCGCTCTCGATCAGGTCGTTCATCCGGTTGAAGCGACCGCAGCACGGTCGACTTCCCGCATCCGGAGGGTCCGATCAGCGCCGTGATCTCGTGCTCGCGGATCGGCAGCGTGATGTCCCGGACCGCGCGGAAGTCGCCGTAGTAGACCGAGACGCCGTTGATGTCGAAGATCAGCGGGTTCGCGTCGTCCGCGTGCGCCGATCCGGCGCTCGTGTCGACGCGTCACCTCGGCTCGCTCGTCGGTCCCAGTGGGGTCCGGCGTCTTCACCACCTCAGTATCCATGGGATCACCACTCTCCGTTCATATCGGTTCCTCAGGAGGATCGCCGTCAGGTTCACGAGGAAGATGGTCCCCATCAAGATGAGGATCGCGGCGGCCGCCACGTCCTGGAACTCGGGCTGGGGCTTCTTGGTGTAGGCGAAGATCAAGCGTCGGGAGGGCGGTGAACCGATCCTGCAGGGTCTCGCGTGAACCCGACCTCCCGGTGGCCAAGAATCCCGTGACCGCCCCCACCATGATCAGCGGAGCTGTCTCACCGAACGCGCGCGCCATCGCCAGAACCGACCCCGTCAGGATCCCGGGAGCCGCATTGGGGAGCACGTGGCTACGGACCACCTCCCACCGAGTGGCCCCGACCCCGAACCCCGCCTCGCGGATGCTCTTGCGGCACGGCGCGCAGCGCCTCTGCGGTGGTGATGATGACGATGGGCAGCACCATGCATCGCGATCGTGAGACCGCCGGAGAGGAGGCTCTTCCCCTCGACGCCCTCGGAGCTCGTGACGTTGCCCAGCAGCTCGACGAAGATCGCGAGCCCGAGGATCCCGTACACGATCGCGGGCACGCCGGCCAGGTTGCGGATGTTCGCGTTGATGATCCGGGTGAGCCGCGAGTCTCGCGCGTACTCCTCCATGTAGACGGCAGCACCGATCCCCAGCGGGAAGGCGATCACGACCACGAACACCATCAGATACAGCGAACCGATGATCGCGTACCGCACGCCTGCCCGTTCGGCCAGCGAGGAATACGGCGACGAGAGGATCTGGCCTCCACGGTCCTGAAGGACCGGGAGCGCCTTGCTGATGACCTGGCCCAGCAGCAAGAGAAGGATGGCGAGTGCGAGGATGAGCGTGAGGAGCAGCCCCAACTGGAACAGCGTGGAACCGATGTCACGCCGATGGCCGGTGAGCGAACGCCGCACCTCTTCGCGTGCGGCGACCGTTGCGGCCGCTGTTCGCGCCATCAGTACTGCCTCCTGACTCGCCGTACGAAGCGTTCAGAGATGACGTTCAGGCTCAGGGTCATCAGGAACAGCAAGATCCCCACGAAGAAGAAGCTGTAGTACGCGGGCCCGGCGCCACGAACCTGGTCCGATCCCGTCGCGAGGGCGGTGATGGCTGCCGTCATCGTTTGCGTCCCCACGAGCGGATCGAAATGGAGCGTGGTCCCGGACGTGCCGCCCGCGGCGATCGCGACGATCATCGTTTCGCCGATCGCCGCGAGATATCCCGAGGATGAGCGCCGCCGTGATGCCCGAGACGGCAGCCGGGAACACGACGCGGAGGCTGGTCGCCCGCGGCCGAGCCCCGAGCCCGAAGCTCGCCTCACGCAGCGCACTCGGGCACCGCGTGCATCGCATCCTCTGCGACCGAGGCCACGAGCGGCGTCACGAGCAGACCGACCCCGATCCCGGCAGCCAGTGCATTGAAGAACTCCGCTTGTGAGAAGAGAGATTGCACGATCTCGGGGCTGATGAACCGCAGGGCGAAGAACCCCATCACCACGCTCGGCACGCTCGCGAGCGTCTCGAGGATCGGCTTCAGGAACCTCCGGCGCGTGGGCTCGCGAACTCCGAGAGATACATGGCGGCGCCGAGGCCGAGCGGACCGGCCACGAACATCGCGATCACGGACACGATTAACGAACCGACGAAGATGGCCCGGACGTCGAACGCATTGCTCCGAGGGAACCACCCCGTCGGCGAGAGCAAGACGCCGAGATCGCCGAGGCGCCGGAGGAATTCCACGGCACCGCCTGCGAGAGCGAACACGATCGCGACGCTGATCAGGATCGAGAAGGCGGCGGTCACGAACAAGGAGGTACGAACGATCCGCTCACGGCGTTGACGGCGCGGGTCGCCTCGAAGATCGACACGAGTGGTGCCGGCCCCTGTGATCATGTCCGCCATCGGCGTCCCTCTCCGTTCCGGCACCCACCCGCCACCGGCGACCTGGTTCTATCAGCTTGCGTGGTCGCGACGGAAGGGCTGGCCCTCAAGGCCAGCCCTTCCGAACGCGACTCTCTGACCAAGGTCAGGCCTTCGCCGCTTCCCACGCGCTGCGGGCCGCCTCGAGACGATCCGTCGGCAGGCCGATGTACTGCACCTCTTCCACCGAGGCGATGCCCTCGTCCGAGAGATAGAAGTCGACGAACGGCTGGAGTGCCGGGTTCGAAGACAGCTTCTCCTGGTTGACGTAGATGTACAGCGACCGACCGAGCGGATAGGAGTTGTCGATCACGGTCTCGGCGGAGGGCGGGATGCAGCCATCTCCTCCGTCCACCTGGAACTCCTTGATCGTGTCGCCGGCGTTCTCCGCGATACGAGAAGCCGACGAACCCCAAGCCGGATGCGTTGCCGGCCGCGTTGTCGATGATCACGTTGTCGTCGCCCGACGACTGGTAGTCGGTCCGGAGCGTCTCCTCCTGTTCGCGCTCCGCCGCGATATCGCCGATGGCAAGGTCGATGAACGAGCCGAACGTTCCCGATTCGGCGCCCGGTGCCACGATGGTGAGGGACTGGTCGGGGAACCCACCGTTCCCGCCAACCTCGGCGGCGAGGTCGTTGGCATCCGCCCAGGTGTTGAAGCCCACGGATTCTGGTCCGAACAGGGCGTAGAGGTCCCCGAAACTCAGGCACTCGACACTGTTCTCCGGGTTACCGATCACCGAGAGGGCGTCGAAGGCGACCTCCAGTTCCACGTATCCGACGCCTCCGGCCTCACACGCGGCGACCTCCTCCTCGTCGATCGCACGCGAGGCGTCCTGGATGTCCGTCTCCCCGTTACAGAAGAGCTCGAAACCGT
This sequence comes from uncultured Actinomycetota bacterium, assembly GCA_963778505.1. Taxonomy (GTDB): domain Bacteria; phylum Actinomycetota; class UBA4738; order UBA4738; family HRBIN12; genus JAJNBA01. The sequence continues at coordinate 416,776 of CAVZUH010000003.1, forward strand.
CGCTCGTCCCGGGGCCGTCGACCGCGATCTCCACGCCGTTGTTCACCGCCTGGAACTTCTCAGCGACGAGCGACGTGATCGGCTCCACGGTCGACGAGCCGGAGATGTTCAACGAACCGGTGATCTCCTCCCCGCCGTTACTCGGTGGGTTCGAGCTGTCGTCTCCGCACGCCGCGGCCACCATCGAGAGCGCGAGCGCACCGAGGACCAACCGACATCCAGGGCTTCCTGCTCATACCTCTTCCTCCCGTTTCACGTCGTCCCCGTGGCGGGGACCTCCTGGCGCGATGCTAGGCGGGGCGGATGAAGGGCCCGCGGCGCCAAGGTGAACGCGTGGTGAACCCAGCTCCCTCATCGTTCGCTGCTCCGAACGTTTCCCTCACAAGTGCGGATGGACGGGTGATGAAGGGAGTCGGAACGGCGCATGAATCGGCTGGATGCGCGCCTACACTGCCGCGCGTGGACCCGGCGACGGCGGTGGTGCTGGTGGTGGCGCTAGCGGTCGCAGTAGCCGCTTCCTGGGCGTGGCGCCGAGCCGTGCGATCGAGTGGTGGATGGCAGGAACGCGCAGTCACGGCCGAGACCACCGGCCGGGAGCAACAACATCAGGCGCAAGAGGACCGTCGGGTCCGCGATCTGATCCTGTCGACCATGCACGACGGGGTCCTGCTGATCGGGCGAGATGCTCGAAGTGGCGTTCGCGAACGACGCCATCGGTCGTCACCTTCCGTCGGTGCCCGCATCTCTCGATGCGGTGCTGCCGCTCGCTCTTCGGACGGCGATCCAGGACAGCCGGGAACGTCGTGAGCCGACATCCGTGCTGATCGAGACCGGCGTGCCGACTCGCTGGCTCCGGGGGACGATCACTCCGGCCGCCGACGAGGCGACCCTGGTCGTCGTGCGAGATGTCACGCAGCAACGGCAACTCGAGGCCGTACGGCGCGACTTCGTGGCGAATGCGTCCCATGAGCTGAAGACGCCCGCCGCGACGATCCAGGCCGTGGCCGAGACCCTGCGACAGGCGGCCGCAGACGATCCCGCGGCGATCCCCCGTTTCGCGTCGCAACTGGAGCGCGAGGCCGTTCGGCTCTCGCGGATCGTCGCCGACCTGCTCGATCTCTCGAGGCTGGAATCCGGGAGCGCCCTCGACGATCTCGTTTCGCTCGGAGCTGCCGCGAGGGAGGAAGGGCAGCGGTTGGAGGAGACGGCTGTTCGGGCGGGCGTCACGCTAGAGATCCTGACGGAGGGCGAGCGCCCGGTCCGTGGATCGCAGAGGGATCTCGCCTTGCTCGTCCGCAACCTCATCGACAACGCGATCCGCTACAGCCACGAAGGAGGTCAGGTGGTGGTCCAGGTCGACTCGGACGGGGAGGAGGTGACCCTTCGCGTCAGCGACACAGGGCATCGGGATCCCGTCCCGAGACATCTCCCGGATCTTCGAGCGCTTCTACCGGGTCGACCGAGCTCGTTCCCGGGAGACGGGCGGCACGGGACTCGGGCTCGCGATCGTGAAGCACGTGGTCGAGAACCACGGAGGCACGATCGAGGTCGACGAGCGAGCTCGGTCGCGGGACGACGTTCCGCGTCAAGCTTCCGGCCGCGTCCCGGTCCTGAGGAACGCCCACTCTGCCACGTGTCCCTAGTCGGGTGCCATCACCGGATTGAGCGGCCGAACGTCCGGCGCCGGGACGACGGAGAGCTTCGCTCCGAAGACGGCTCGGAACCGATCCGCGACGCTCCGCGGATGCCATCTCGCGGGCACAGGGGCCTCGACCTCGAACCGGCCCCGCCAGCGTGCAGGTGAGCGACGCCGGTTCCCCGGCGGGGATCCGGCGATGGAGCTCCTCGGCGAGGGCGAGCGCAACCGCCGCACGCCGTACCGCGGGTCGGTCGCCGGCCGGGATCATCCGAGCGTACGGACCGAGGCTCGTGTCGCCTCCGGCGTGACGCAGGATCGCCGACAGGGTGCCGAGAGCCTCATGCGAGAATCCGGCGAGGTCTGCGGTCGTCACGATCATCGCGGCATGTTCGAACCGTTCGTAGTGGTCGATCGCCTTCCCTACGTCGAGGAGCGCGGCCGCGTGCTCGAGCAACTCCGCCATGAAGGCTGTGGTTTCCGGATCCAGGGCGTCGATGAGCTGCGCCGCGAGCGACGACCGACGCCCTGCGGCGATGACGTCCCAGGTAGCGAACCGGGCAGCGAGCGTGGCCACGGAGATCGTGCGCACCTGTCGCGGCGTCGGGACGGCGGCCGACGGGTCCCCGAGGGCGAGGCCCTCTCGGAGCCCTCGGCTCGACACCACCACCCGTTCCGCCGCCACGTGTCGCATCGCCGGCGAGCACGACGATGGCACCGCCCACGATGGAGTCGGCCCGGTCGGGGTTGAGCCCACGGAGCCGCGCGCGCTGCTTCATCGTGCGCCCCGCGAGGTCCTCGATGATCGATCCCGAGGTTCTCCTCGTGGAGCTCGTATCCGTGGAGGAGCGGCAAGGGGTGGTCGGTGCGGCGCAGGTCCATCTTCGCGAGGTTCCGCACCGTGCCTCCGATCCCCACGAGATCTCCGTCGCCTCCGATCTCGGGCACGACCGATCGCTCCAGCGCCGCCGCCACCGCCTTGCGGAGGTCCTTCATCTCTCTCTCCGAAGGCGGATCCGAGGCGAGGAACCGATCGCTCACGCGGAGGGACCCGAACGGGAACGTCCAGGATCGATCGAGCCGGCGGTCACGGAAGCTCGTGAGCTCCATGCTCCCGCCGCCCACGTCCATCGCGGCGCCGTGCACGACCGGCAGGTCGTACACGGCGCCCATGAATCCGAACCGTGCCTCGAGGTCTCCGTCGATCACTTCCAGGGGAACCCCGAGCGACCGCGCCTGTTCTACGAGCCGCTCTCCGTCGCCGGCCTCGCGGACCGCAGCCGTCGCGACCGCGATCATCCGGTCGGCTCCCGCTCCGTCGGCGATCGCTTTGAAATCGCGGAGCGTCTCGAGGGTCCGGGCGATCGCCTCAGATCCGAGGCTGTCATCATCGCGCAGCTCCCGACCGAGTCGGAGCGGGGCACGTGCGTCCTCCAGCACGTCCAGGTGCTCGCCCGAGCGCAGTACGGAAGACGATCATCCGTGCAGAGTTCGAGCCGACGTCCACGACCGCGAACGGCCGATCGTCCTGTCGGGTTCGCAGGCTCGCTTCCACGAGCCGATGCTCCCACACGAGGGCGTCGCACCGGGAGCGGGCGCACGCGCGTAGGAAGCGCCCGCGGGTCCCTCGTATGCTCCTCCGCGATGACGACCCTCTTCCTGATCCGTCACGGCCTCACCGCCGTGACGGGATCGCGGCTGTACGGCCGGACTCGGGGGATCCACCTCGATGAGCGCGGCCGCCGACAGGCGGCCGCGCTCGTCGAGCGCTTCGACGGCGTCCGGCTCAACGCCATCTACTCGAGCCCCCTCGAACGTTGCGTCGAGACGCTGGAGCCCCTGGCGGAGTCACGCGGGCTTGAGATCAGGGTCTCCGGATCGTTGATCGAGATGGACGCGGGCGACTGGACGGGGCGGACGCTCCCCTCGCTGAGGCGGAACAAGCTCTGGAACACCGTGCAGCGCAATCCGTCTCGGTTCCAGTTCCCGAAAGGTGAAAGCTTCGTCGACGCGGAGGCCCGCCTGCTTGACGAGATGGAGCGGATCGTCGCCCGGCACCCGCGAGGCCGCATCGCGGTCGGGACCCACGGCGATCTCGTTCGCGTGCTCGTCTCCCACTACACGGGTGCTCACCTCGATCAGTTCCAGCGCGTGATGGCGGATCCGGCATCGGTGTCGGTCGTGCATCTGGGTGACGGCGTGCCGCGGATCCTCCTGGTGAACGACACCGGCAGCCTCCACCGCTTCGCCCCGGACCCCTGGGAGCGCGGGACTTCCAAGGGCAGAACTTCGAGTCACCGGCCGGCGAGAAAGGACGTTCGCGAGAGGAAGCTGCGAGGATAGGTCGATGGAGTTGGGACCCGTCGACCGCATCACCGCCGACGCCATCGGTGAGCCGGGAGATCGGACGTTCTACATCCAGGCGAGAGCCGGTGAGGAGCTCGTCACGGTGATCGTGGAGAAGCAGCAGGTGCAACTGCTCGCTGCTTCCGTGCTCGAGTTGCTGGAGGATGCGCCGGCTCACCGAACCTGTCGGCAGATCGACTCGACGATGAACCTCGAAGAGCCGCTCTATCCCCGATGGCGAGCCGGCCGCCTCTCGATCGGCTTCGACGAGGAGCGCGAGCTGTTCATGCTCGAGGTCGAGGAGTTCCAACCCGATCTCGAGGACCTCGACGCCGAGGACCCGCCACCGATGCTCCCGGAGACCGAGCCCGAATCGATCCGGATCTGGGCGTCGCCGGCGCAGATGCTGGCGCTGTCGCGGCACGGGGCGGCGGTGGCCGCGCGCGGCCGGCCGACGTGCCAGTTCTGCGGCAACCCGATCGATGCGGAGGGCCACGCGTGTCCCGCGATGAACGGGCACTCGAAGCGGGGCTGACCGACCCGGCGGTCCCTCGCGTCCTCGTCGCCGGCGAGCTCGAGGTCCTCGGCCTGCTGCCGAACGCTTCGAACCACACGTTCCTCGCCCGCGCCCGCCGGGGCGACGAGGACATGCTCGCGGTGTACAAGCCGCGCCGGGGAGAGACGCCGCTGTGGGACTTCCCGGAGGGCACGCTGTGCGCGCGAGAGGTCGCGGCGTATGTCGTCGCCCGGAGCGCTTGGCTGGCCCGACGTGCCCGCCACCGTCCTGCGAGACGGTCCCTACGGCATCGGTTCTGTCCAACGATTCGTGCCCTTCGACCCCGAGGAGCACTACTTCACCCTTGGAGACAGGTTCGGTGCGGAGTTCCGTCGCGTCGCGGCGTTCGACCTGGTCGTCAACAACGCGGACCGGAAGGCCGGCCACTGCTTGCTCGGACAGGACGGCCATATCTACGTCGTGGACCACGGGGTGTGCTTCAGCCAGGAGCCGAAGCTCCGCACGGTGATCTGGGACTTCATCGGCGAACCGCTCGAGGAACAGGTGCGGGGGGACCTGCGCCGGCTCGCGGGCGACGTTCGCGGAGGCATCGTGCGCGATGAGCTCGCCAACCTCCTGGCCGAGCCCGAGCTGGAGGCCCTCGCGGCTCGAGCCGACGCCGTGGCGGGGATGGACCGGTTCCCGGACCCGGGGCCGGACCGTCGCCCCTTCCCATGGCCTCCGATCTGATGATCCGAACCACGATCGAGACTCCGCTCGGTCCCTTCGTCGTCTTCGCGGGAGATGCCGGTGTCGTCCACACGCTCTTCCTCGAGGACGGGGCCGGCGACGGGACCGTCCTCGACGCCACGGAGGATCGGCGGCGCGCGGCTCCGATCCGTCGCGAGGTCGAGGCCTACTTCCGCGGGGCGCTCCGCGCGTTCGAGACGCCCGCCGACCTCTCGGACACGGGTCACGGGTTCGCACGGCGTGTCCTGGAGACCGTGAGGACGATCCCCTACGGCCAGATGTGGACGTACGGCGACGTGGCGGCCGCCGCGGGCGCGGCCCGTGGCGGCCGCGCGGCCGGGAGCGCGCTCGCCCGCTGCCCCATCGAGCTCTTCCTACCGTGCCATCGGGTCGTCCGCGCCGGTCCGGGCCTCGGAAGCTACGGACGCCACGACGATCGCCGCCGGTTCTTGCTCCGGCTGGAGGGAGCTCTCCCCAACGATCCCTCCCGCCCATGAGAAGGTGGAAGTGGATGGTCCGTCGACGCCTCCTGCTCTCGATGCTCGTCCTCGCGACCGCGACCGTCTCCTGCGCGACTGAGAACGGCGCGACCCCGAACGGCCTGAACACCTCCTTCGCGGCCCAGATGGCCAGCACCTGGCACTACGTGGGAGCGCCACAGCGGGTCCAGGTGGGCATCGTCGCGAGCGATGCGAACGGCATCCGCGTCGTCACCCAGGGCTCGGCCGACGTCGAGTTCTCGTACCTGGGGACGGACGGCGGCGGCGAGCCGGAGCCGGGCCCGACTGCCACCGCGAGCTACGTGCCCGTCCCGGGGAGCGACGCCTCGGGCAGCGTCCCGACGATCGTCACGGGGGCGAACGGGGTCTACGAGGCGGAGGACGTGACGTTCGATCGCGCGGGCGTCTGGCGGGCGACGCTGTCGATCGAGATCGACGGCGTCGCCCGCCAGCTCGCCACGGACTTCCGGGTCGACTCCCGAGTCGGGGATCCCGGCGCCCGGGATGCCGGCGCCGAAGACGGAGACCCTCACCCTCGACATCGAAGAACGTCGAGGAGGAGGCCATCGACTCGATGGCGAGCGGTGGCGGATCAGATCCCCGACCCCGAGCTCCACGAGTGGACGATCGCCGACGCGATCGACGCAAGGACGGCCCGCGCTCGTGCTCTTCGGAACACCCGCGTTCTGCACCAGCCGGTTCTGCGGCCCCGAGGTGGTGGAGCTCCAACGCCTGGCCGCCGAGCACCCGGACCGCGCGGTGTACATCCACGTCGAGATCTGGAAGAAGTACGACGCCGAGAACCGGGTCGTGAACAAGGAGCGGCGGAGTGGCTCCTCCGCGAGCTTCCCGATGGGACTCCGGAGATGACCGAGCCCTGGCTGTTCCTGATCGGGTCCGACGGCATCGTCGCGGACCGATGGGGGCCCCTGTTCGACTCCGCGGAGGTCGCCGCTGCCCTCGAGGCGCTCCCACCGATGGAGTCGTAGGTCCGCCGACCAGCGTCGTTCGACCGTCCCACGCGTACGATTAGCTCCGTGGACCAGACGCCCACGATGCCCCCACCCCCGACGCGGGAGCGGTGCTACCGGCATCCCGATGTGGAGACAGGAGTCCATTGCACGCGCTGTGGCCGGCCCATCTGCCCTGACTGCATGATCCCGGCGCCTGTCGGCCATCAGTGCCCGGAGTGCGTGGCGGAGGCCCGGAAGGAGTATCGGCAGGGACCCGGCCGGCAGATCGCGGCGGCCAACCTGAAGGCCACCCCCGTCACGAAGATCCTGCTCATCGCGATCGGCATCGGGTACCTCTGGGAGCTCGTCGTCGCGGGTGGGCCCGGGTCGCTCTTCAACGGCCCGGGCTTCCAGGACCTGATCGACGCCGGAGCGCTCGTCCCGGCGGGGGTCAGTCCTACGGGGTCGACTTCACCGTCGGCGATCGTCGGCGGCGAATGGTGGCGCCTGCTCAGCTCGATGTTCCTGCACGCCGGCCTGATCCACCTGGCGCTGAACGCCTACGTCCTGTGGATCTTCGGGAACGAGATCGAGCGTCAGATCGGCCGACTCGAAACCCTCGCGGTGTTCCTCGTGACCGGCGTGTTCGCGAGCGCGACCTCCTACGCGTTCGCTCCCGGGTTCGTGGTCGGCGGTCGGAGCCTCGGGCGCGATCTTCGGTCTCGTCGGTGCCTTCATCGCGTACAACTACCTCCGGCGACAACACGTGATGGCGCAGGCGCGGCTGCGCGGCGCGTCTGACGCATGCTCGTGATCAACCTCATCATCGGCTTCTCGATCCCCGAGATCGACTGGCGCGCGCACGTCGGCGGGCTCGTCGCGGGGCTGGTGGCGGGCTTCGCCGTCGATCCCTCGAGGCCGGTGGCGCTCCGTCGCGCGTTCGCCGCCGTCGGACTCGTGTCGCTGCTCGTGGTGGCGTTCGCGCTGGTCGCCTTCCGGACGGCGCAGATCAACGCAGGACCCGTCGATCCTGCTGCCCTGATCCGACGCACGCAGGCGGCGGGGCCGCGCTCCCGTCGTTCCGTGAGCCCGTAGAGGTAGCCCTGGCGGGTGCCGAGGTAGATCCAGCCGCGCCAGACGGCGGGCGTGGACTCGATGCAGTCGTTGAAGTGCAGCTTCCAGAGGAGCACCGGATCCGCCTCCGGATCCGACACGTCCCATGCCCAGAGGTCACCTGCGCAATCACCCTGGATCAGACTCCGTCCACCACCACCGGTGACCCGATCGCCGGGGCTCCTACCTGCCGTTCCCAGCGGATGTCACCGGTCTCACGCTCGACCGCCAGGACGCGACCCGCCGCGGTCGTGAAGAAGACGAGATCGCCGTACAGAGCGGGGGTCGACCAGCTGCCGCCGGCGCCCTCGAAACCGATCTCCCTGGCATCGATCGACCACAACAGAGGATCGCTCGGGCGCGACGGGTCGAGCCTCATCAGCTGTCCCACCTCGTCGCTCCGCTCGCTGAAGCGCTGGTACTCGCTAGCCACGTACAGGTCGCCTGCACCGTCGATCACGATGGTCGCGTCGGTGTCATCCCCCGTCCAGAAGCGGAACACGCGCTTCACGCGGGAGCCGCCGCCTAGCACGGCTGAGACATCCCAACCCTGCACGAGCCCACCGGAATTGGCGAAGTAAAGGATCCCGTCGTGGAGCGCGACCGAGTTCTCGATGGAAACCTCCGCGTCGCCGAGGACGCGGAGCAGCTCATCGTCGAACCCCGGCACGGTGGCCACGATCTTCGGGGCCACCGTGACCAGTCCGAGGTCGTCGTATCTGCGGTTGAGCCTGATGATGTACAGCCACCCGTTCTCGCCGCCTTCGAACACGACGTCGTCGACCACGAGGGCCGAGCCGTCCCAGTCGTCGTTCCGGAGAGGCCGTTCGACACTGGTCGCGCCGTCGACCGACCACAGGACGAGCGGCTCCTCCCGGTCCGTCGCGACGATCCGGAACCTCCCGTCGCGTGAGCCCGCGTAGTACAGGGGGAACCCGTCGGGATCCGATGTCGCGGACCCCTTCGCCAGATCGCGCGTGGGGAGCGCTGGGCGGACCGGAAGGCCCGTGGTCCCGTCGAGGAAGTGATACATGCCGTCGTAGGCGCCCTCACGGACCTCGATCGTCCCGTCCTCCCCCACCAGGACATTGGGCTGACCCGTCCAACCGGTGCCGCACCACTCGCTCGCGTCGATCCCGACGAAGGAGACCGAGCACATCCGCTCCGAGGGAGCCCGCCAGCCGATCACCGGATCCAAGGGAACCGGGCCTTCCCCGTAGTAGGTCCTCGTCGCGTTGCCGCGGAAGGTGGTCAGTCCTTCGAACGTCGTGTTGATGGGCCCGGGCCCCTCGAGCGGCGTCGGGTTGCGCAACGGCCCTCCCCGGTGCTGCTCGTCCTCGACCCGCGACAGCACGAACGCCACCACCAGGACTGCCGCGCCGATCACGAGCGCGCCCGAGATCACCGGGAGCACGGGGAACCGCCGCGTCATGGGTGTCCCCCGGCTCACACGGGCCATCGGGCCATGCTATGCGGTCAGACCGGTTCACCCGCGGAGCGGTAGGAGCCCAGGATCTTCAGCAGCGAGGTGTGCTCCCCGACCTCCTCGAGCGCGGCCTGGACCTCCGGGTCATCGGCAGCCGCCATGAGGTCCACGTACATCAGGTACTCGAACGCCGCGCCATGCCGGGGCCTGGACTCCAGCTTGTGAAGGTTGATGCCGCGGGCGGCGAACGGCTCCAACGCGCCCAGCAGCGAGCCGGGCTCGTCGAGCACGGCCATCACCATCGAGGTCTTGTCGGCGGGACCGAACCCCGGGTCGGTCGAACCGATGATCGCGAACTTCGTGAAGTTCTCCTTCTCGGTCTGGATCCGCTCCGCCAGCACGATCAGTCCGGCGAGTCCCGCGGCGTCCACGCTCGCGATCGCCCCGTCCTTCGCGTCACCCGCCTCCGCGACCTTGCGCGCGGCCCCCGCCGTGTCGTGCTCCGGCACCGGCTCGATCCGCATCGCGGAGAGGAAGTCTTCGCATTGGGCCAGGGCCTGCCAGTGGGAGTGGGCCCGGCGCACGCCTTCCAGGCGTGCGCCGGGCACCCCCAGCAGAGCGTGGTCGACCCGCACGATCGACTCTCCGACGATGCGCAGCAGGCTCGTGTTGGAAAGGAGCTCGTAGGTCTCGTTCACGGAACCCGCCTGCGAGTTCTCCAGGGGGACGACACCGAAGGCGGCTTCGCCGCTGGTCACCCGCGAGAACGCGTGACGGACGGTGTCGCAGGGAAGCGGCTCGGCGTCGGTGAAGAGCGAGCGGACGGCGCGCTCGCTGTACGCCCCCGGCTCACCCTGATAGGCGACCTTCATGGCGCGGGAGGGTATCAGTGGGCCGTCGACGGGCCGCAGGCGGCGTCAGGCGGTGATGAAGGATTCCCAGATCCGGATCGCCCCGGGACCGACGATGACCACGAACAGCGCCGGCAGGATGCACAGGATCAGCGGGAACACGATCTTGACCGGGGTCTGCTGCGCTCTCGCCTCGGCGCGCTGCCGGCGCTTGATCCGCAGCTGTTGCGCCTGGGTACGGAGCACGCTGGCGATCGACACACCGAAGACGTCGGCCTGGATCATCGCCAGGGCGAACGCGTTGAGCTCGTCCACGTCGGTCCGCTCGGCGAGGTTGCGGAAGGCGTCGGCTCTCGGAACCCCAAGCTGGATCTCCTGCAGCATGCGGGCGAACTCGGACGACAGAACGCCGGGGACGTTCTGAACCACCTGGGCGATCGCGGCGTTCAGCGAGAGTCCCGCCTCCACGCTGATCGTCAAGAGGTCGAGCGTGTCGGAGAGCGTTCGGAGGATCTCCTTCTGCCGCTCGCCCACTCGGCGGCTGAGCATCGAGTCGGGGATCATGAATCCCACGAACGCCAGCAGCGCGATCAGGACGATCCTGATGAACACCGCGAGGTCGCCGATGAGCGTCGTCACGAACAGACCCAGCGCGATGCCGACCGAGAACCCGATGATCTTGAACGCGAGCAACCGCTCCGCGTCCCATCCGGCCGGACTCCCGGCGATCAGGAGCTTGCGCGCGACCCGGTCGCGTGCATCGATCGGCGTGATGCGTCGAGCCACCCTGGAGGCGCCGGCGACCACGGGGACGAATATCCTTCGCGTGAAGCTCTCGGAGAGGTGCTGCTCCCGCAGGTTCACGTTCTCGCTCGTCGTGCCGGCGACCTGGGATTCGAGCAGCCGAACAGCACGGCGACGCTCCGACTGGCTCAGGTCGACGAAGATCCCGAGTAGGACGACGGCGCCGAAGACGCATGCGATGGCGAGCACCAACCATATGTCAGACATCGATATCCACGATCTTCCTCATCCAGAGGATCCCGAGCACCATCAGGACCCCAGCCACACCCAGCATGAACAAGCCGATCTGCGTCGTGAACAGCAAGGAGATGTATTCCGGGTTCACGGCGAACATGTAGATCGCGATCCCGAACGGCAGGAGCGCCAACACCCAAGCGGACAGCCGGCCCTCGGCGGTCAACACGACTGATCTGACGGCGCAACATCGCGCGCTCGCGCAGCGTGTCCGAGACGTTGTCGAGGATCTCGGCCAGGTTGCCACCGACCTCGCGCTGGATGTTCACGGCGAGCACGGCCCAGCGGAAGTCGGGGCTCCCCACACGGTCAGCCAGCGCCTCCAGGGCGTCGTCCGCCGGACGGCCCAGCCGGATCTCGGCGACGAGCCGCTGGAACTCGACGTTGGCCGGCGCCGGGATCTCCCGAGCGACCGTGTCGAGGGCTTGGAGGAACGAGTGACCCGCCCGCAGAGAGGACGCGATGATCGTCAGGACGTCCGGGAGCTGCTCCCGCATCTTGTCGCTCCTGCGGTTGAGCGACATCCGAAGGACGATCGTCGGGAGCAGGAGGCCTACGAGGCCGATCGCCCCTGCCAGGAGGGGTTTCTGGAGTATGGCCGCACCCAGCACGGCGCCGAGCAGTCCGGCTCCGAGCGTGGCGACCACGAACTCGCCCGATCGCAGGCTCACGCCGGCGGCCTCGAGCTGGGCGTCGAGCTTCTCGCCGAAACCCTGCGCCGTGGCGAAGCGTTGGCCGAACGCCGACACGTTCTCGGGGATCCAGCCGCTACCGGGCCTGCCGACAGGCGATGCTGCTGACTGAGGCACCGGCCGCCCGATCGCTGCCATGCGGGCAGCCATGTCTCGGTCCGCCTTCACGCGCGCGGCGGTCCCGAGCAGGAGCCAGCCCATGGCGAATGCCGCCAGCCCCACGAGGGCGACGACCACCGCGAGCATTGCTTGACTCGAGAAGAAGGTGTCCGCAGCCAGCATCTACCGACCCTTCGCTTCCATCGCGAAGAGCTCGGGCTCGATGTTCACGCCGCGCTCCGCGAGCTTGTCGAGGAACTTCGGCCGCAGGCCCGTGGACTTCAACCGGCCACGGAAGCGACCCTCCTCGTCCAAGCCGGCCGAGAAGTCGAACAGGAAGATGTCCTGCAGGGTGATGACCTCTCCCTCCATCCCGGCGACCTCCGTCACATGCGTGAAGCGACGTGTCCCGTCCTTCAGCCGTTGTTGGTAGACGATCAGCTGGATCGCGGACGCGATCTGCTCGCGGATCGCGCGCGACCCGAGATCCATCCCGGCCATCATCGTGATCGTCTCGAGACGGGAGAGCGCATCGCGAGGCGAGTTGCAGTGGATGGTGGAGATCGAGCCGTCGTGACCGGTGTTCATGGCCTGGAGCATGTCCAGGGCCTCGGCCCCACGGACCTCGCCGACCACGATCCGATCGGGCCGCATGCGGAGGGAGTTCCTGACGAGGTCGCGGATCGAGACCTGGCCCTTCCCCTCGATGTTCGGAGGCCGAGACTCGAGCCGAACGACGTGAGGCTGCTGAAGCTTCAGCTCCGCGGCGTCCTCGATCGTGACGATCCGCTCGTCGTCGGGGATGAACGACGATATGACGTTCAGCGTCGTCGTCTTCCCCGCGCCTGTTCCGCCCGCGACCATGATGTTGATGCGGCCGCGCACGCAGGCTTCGAGGAACTTCGACGTCGATGAGCTCATCGTGCCGAACTCGACCAGGTCGTCCGCTTGGTACGGGTCGGCAGCGAACTTCCGGATCGTGAGCGTGGGACCGTCGATCGCGAGGGGCGGGATGATCGCGTTCACACGCGACCCATCCGGCAGGCGCGCGTCCACCATCGGGCTCGCCTCGTCCACACGTCGGCCGACCTTGGCGACGATCTTGTCGATCGTGCGACGCAGCTGGCCCTCGTCGTGGAATTTGGTCCCGGTCCAGTAGAGCTTGCCCGATCGCTCCACGTAGATCGTGTCCCAGTTGTTCACCATGACCTCGGTGACCTCCGGGTCGCGGATGTAGGGCTCCAAGGGCCCCAGGCCGAGGACGCTGTCGCCGATCTGACGAACGATCAGGAGCTTCTCCTGCGCGGCGAGCGGTCCTTCCTCCTCGTCGAGGAGCTCGCGCAAACGCTGGTGCACCATGCCTTCGAGCTCGGTATCGGAGAGGGTCGCGTCATACAGGCGGGGGCCGAGGCTCTCGACCAGGCGCTCTTGCACCCGGATCCGGACCTCGGCGATCCTGTCTTTCTGTTGGGCCTTCTGCAGCCTGTCTGCCAGGGACATCGGGTGCCTCCTCTACCTTCGCCAGTCTCGGGCTCAGCTTCGAGCGAACAGCTTCCGCTTCTTCTTGTTGGATGTGTCGACCCTCGCCTCGCCTGCGGCGACCATCTCGGACTGTCCGGCGAACCGGACGGCCAGCTGCCGCACGGCTTGCGCCACCTCGGAGTTGGGCTCGTCGAGCACGACCGGACGGCCCTTGTTGAGGGACGTCGGGACGAGCCGACTCGATGGGATCATCGCGTCGACGTTGATCTTCATGACGCGCTCTACATCGGAGGCGTCCAGGCCGACCTTCGAATCCGCGCGGTTCAGCACGACCCGGAACCGTTCCCGCGGCAAACCGATCGTGAGCAGCGTGTCGAGGGACTTGGAGAGGTGCTTCACGCCGACGACGTCGAGACCCGTGACGAGGCAGATCGCGTCGGAGAGATCGAAGCACACGAGCGCGGAATCCGAGTAGTCCACCGAGGCGTCCACGACGACCCAGCCGAACTCGTTCCGCAGCGCTCGCAGGAATTTCCCGATCGCCTCACCGGCAGGCGCCTCCGCCGCGGGATCCGGCGGCGCGCCGAACCCCCACAGATGCTCCGAGAGCTGGACGCCCACGGACTTGATGCGGGAGCGCTCGGCGCCTTCGCCGAGCTCCATGAGGTCCTGGATCGTGGCGGACGGCTCTCGTCCGAAGTACGTGAACACGTCCCCCATGTCGATGTCGAGGTCGACGACCGCCGTGTCCTGCCCGGTGACCTCGGCGATGGCGGTCGCGAGGTTGGAGGTCAGGAACGTTTTCCCGGTCCCGCCCTTCGAGGAGAAGACCGACAGGATCCGCCCGCGCGTGGTGGGCTGCCCGTCGTTCTGGGTGACGTTCACCGAACGCAGGTTGGATGCCCAGACGATGGCGCGCTCCACGGCGTCACGGAGCTCCTCCGTGCCCTGCGTCATGTCGACGACATCACGGATCCCCGCCCGCATGGCGGCCGGCAACAGCCCGTTCCACGTGTGATCGCGGACGAGCACCATGGCCGTGCCGGGGGCCTGGCGCCCGACGAACTCGGCCAGGCCGAGTGCGTCGGGCTCCTTGACCTCGGGCGAGAGGACCAGGACGTCGATGGGCAGGAAGGCGTTGATCAGCAACTCCTCCGCAGCCGTGGCCGACTGCACCCAACCCACCTCGTCCGGGCCCATCTCGATGGCCCTCGCGACCTGTTGACGGAACGACTGCGGCGTCCCGACGGCGACGACGCTCGCGTCTGTCATCCCAGTCTCGCTCCAAGCAGCAGTTCCAGCGGAACGGTCGAGCCCCTCGGCTGCGTGCCCTCTTCGTCCGGCGGCAGGAGGCCGAGCCACACCAATCCGTTCTCCTGCGCGAACACGAGGTCCTGCCCTTCCTTGGGGAGGAGGTCGAGCGTCACGCGGATCCGTTCGCTGGTGCTGGTCTGCTCACCGGTCTCGCTGTCGACCTGGGGGTTCTCGATGCGGAGGACCCTGACGGTCGGGACGAGCGTCACGGTGAAGTCCGGAACGTTCTGCTGCTGGCCGGTTGCGCCCGACGCCTGCACGTTCTGATAGGTGGCGAACACGGACACCTGGTCCCCGGGTTGGATGTTGCCGGCGCCTCCCTGCGGCGCGTCGAACTCGAACGCGATGCCGAGGTGTCCTTCGCTGATGCCGAGCGCGTTCGGCCGCTCACCGGTCGACAGGCGCGAGGCCGGGATCTGCTCGTTCGCGTAGATCGTGGAGGTCGAGGTCGCCCCCTCGAGCTCGCTGCGTGTCCGTCACGGCGCCGGAGACCAGCGCCTCCCTGGGAACACGGATCTGCTTGAAGGCGCCCTGGCCCAAGAGCGGATCGAGCGGCTCGTTCGGCAGGATGTCCTGCGTGGACACGATGACAGTCTCCAGAGCTGCCACCGTCCCCGCGCCTCTTCCTTGACACCCTGCGTGTACAGGATCACGGCCGCCGCCGCCGCAACGGCGAGCACGACAGCGATCGCTACAACCAGACCCCGTGACCTCATCCTCTTGCTCCTTTCAGCCCATCCTCAGAGTTCTCCTTATCGGCCGGACCCCCCTCCGGCTTCAATGATTCCTTTCTCGTTCGGCTCGTCGCTCAGTTGTCCTGGGGGCAGCTCCCGATCGCCAGGTCGCACAGCCGGACGGCGCGGAGACCGAAGTTGGCACCTTGGCCAGGCGCGCTTCCTCCGAATCGAGCCTCGACCGTGTGCACCTGCAGGCAGACGGCGCTGGAGTTGTTCGGTGGCACTCCGCACGGACCGCCCGCCGAATAGTCCCACTCGATCGTCACGTTGTTTCGGACGCCGTCGGTCCAGTCGACCACGTGGTTGACGGCATCGTACGTGTAGTGCGTCCCTTCCTGCAGCTTCGGGTTCCCGGGCGCGTCCAGCGTCACGTTCGCGATCGTGTCGTACGGCGTGCAGCCGAGGCCCGGGGCGATGCTGTCGAGGTCGATGTTCAGCGATGTCACCGTCATGTTGATCGGGGCCGAGTCGTGCAGCTGCCGCTCGGACCCTCCCACTCGCGTCTTGCTGTCCAGCACCGCGTCGAGGTTGAGCACGATGAAGCCGATGATGTTGTACTTGTCCGGCGCCTGGCTCGGGAAGCAGCCGATCTGGTTGCCGTTCTTGTCCACCTGCGTCGTGCAGTCGTTCACCGGGAAGATCAGGTCGTCTCCGATCCGGTCTTCCAGAGCTGCTCCAGTTCGACGACGTGAGACCGCTCACGCGACAGACGAATGTGGGGGCAGGGTAGTTCACGACGTTCGGGCCGCCGCTCCAGTTGCCATCGATCCAGTCGCTGCGCAGACTGGCGCCGACGTTCGGGCAGTTGTCGCCCGCTGCCAACGTCCCACCCGAGCGTACACGGGTCCGTGTCCGTGCACAGGTTCAGGAACCCGAAGGACGAACTGGTTGAAGAGATCGTTGTCGTACCAGAGGTAGCAGGCGACGCCCGGACCGATGCCCTCCTGGATGTCGCAGTTGCCCTGGCCGTTGCCCGTGTACACCACGATCGGCAGCGGGTTGGCGCCGCCCGCCGGTCCCCAGCCGGCCGTGGCTTGCGGTCCGCACCGTCGCCGGACCGTTGAAACCCAGGACGCCGGCGAAGAAGAGCTCCTGGGGGATCTGGTACTGAACCGTCACGTGGCCGAAAGGCGGCCCGTCGCAGCCAGCGACGTCCGTGATCCCTCCGTTCCCGGCCACCAGGCCGTTCACGTTGTCGATCGCGAACACGTCCGACATGGCCTCCGGAGAGTCCGAGTCCGTGAGCCCCGCGCAGGACTGCGCGGCCGCCAGGGCGCCGGCGTCCGAGCCGTTCACCATCGCGCGGCGCCTGAACAGCAGCTGGCCCACATCGACCGTGAGCACGATCATGCCGAGGAGCGCGATGAGGCTGAGGGCCACGATGACGGCGGTCGCGCCGCGCTCGTCGGAACCGTTCGTGCGCGAGAACCGTTCGGTTACCCCTCGCATCGGAACGTCCCGCTCAGCGTGGGGTTCAACGTGATGGGTGGCAAGAAGGGGATCGACACCTCGAAGGCCTCCTGCACGGGTCCGGAAAGGGAGCCGTTGTTGATGGTGATGGTGATCGCCTGGCCCCTGTTCGCCTCATCGCACGGACGGTTCCGCGAGAAGGACCAGCTCCCGCCGAGTGACCCCGCCGAAGACGCCACCATGGCACTCCGGACCTCCGAGTCGTTGCCGCGGACGGCCGCGACCCGCGCGCCCTCACGGGCGGCGGCGCGGAGGTTCTGTACCTGCCAGAAGGCCAGCCCGTATTCGAGCAGGCCGAAAACCAGGATGGCCAGCAGTCCGATGATCAAGGCGAACTCGACCGCGGCCGCTCCCTCTTCACGACGAAGCTTGGCTCGCATACTCATTTGTCCTGTCTCCATACAGGGCCGTCGGCCCCTCGCGTCGCCGCCCTCGCGGGCGGCGTCGCGAGCGGCCGACGGAGCCGCTCTCACTCTTGGAACTTAGCTGCCGCCAGATCCGGCGACTGCCTTGCCGACCTGGTCGAACTTCTTCGAGGACTCCTGTCCGAGGAACGTCACCGCGACGATGATCACCACCGCGATGAGAGCAACCATCAGTGCGTACTCCACCGCGGTCGCGCCATGCTCCTCCGTGGCACGCTCCTTCAGGTCTGCCCACCAAGTCTGAAAACCGGTGAAAAGCTGAAGCATCCGATACACCCCCTTCCTCCGAAATCAATATCCGTCCTCAGGGGCGCCTCCGCGCCCCCACCGGCGGAATGCCATTCCGCCGACGATCACGTTAGAGGGCCCCATGTCCCCAGGGAATCCCGAATTCCACTGGAGTTGTCTACGTACTTCAACGTACGCACCCTCTTTGCTTCTGAGGGAACCGGATGGTACCCCGGCGTGTGCTGCTAGGGAACCCCCAAACGGACCGTGTTTCCTATAGGCCGAGCTCGGCTCGGCGTACGGCCATTGGTCGGGCGTCCTACAGGCGGCAACGTACGTTGTGATGACCTATTCGGCGGGGCCGATCGACACCAACCCCGAGCGGGCGGCCATCCGAAGGGCGGCAAGCCGGTTCCCCACGCCGAGCTTCCCATAGATCCTGGCGAGATGCGTCGTGACCGTCCGCTCCCGAACGCCGAGCCGCTCCGCGATCTCGCGCGCCGTCAGCCCCTCCGCGGCGATCGCCAGCACCTCCCGCTCGCGCTTCGTGAGCCGGAGGCCCACGCTCCGCCGACGCTCGATCCCCTCCGCGATCTGCCCGACCGAGGCGGCGGCCGGGCCTGCGATCACCATCTCCTCCTCCCCCGCGCTGCGGATCGCGGCCAGGAACTCGTCGAGCTCGATGTTCTTGTCGACGAAGCCGTCGGCACCGACGAACAACGCCCGAGAGACCACGTGGGGATCGGCGTTGGCGCCGAGCCCGAGGATCGCGTGGCCCGGGAACCGCTCGCGGAGCGCCCTGATCAACCAGAAGGAGTCCTTGTCGCCCGCGAGGCCCATCGCGACCAGGACGACCACGCGTGCGCGGCGTACGCCGCCGACGGCACCGACCGCCTCGTCTGCGCTCGACGCTTGCGCGACGACCTCGAGGCCGGGGCTCGCGTCGATCGACGACGCGAGTCCCGCCCTCACCACCGGGAAGGGATCGACAACGACCACGCCCAGCCGCCTGGCGGCGCGCGCTCTCCTGGTCTCGTTCACGAACGTTTCGCTCATCGGCTCCGTGGCACGACAGGTGTGACGCCCCCGATCGGTGGCGACGCGGCTGAGGCTACAGCTCCACGAGCCCGAGCGTGGCCGCTCGCGATACCGCCTGCACCCGCGTTCGCACACCGAGCTTCCGATAGATCTTCGCGACGTGCGTCTCCACCGTCCGTGGCGAGATGCTGAGCCGCGTCGCGATCTGCCGCATGGTGTGTCCGTCGCTCAGCAGCTCGAGCACCTGCTGTTCCCTCGAGGTGAGGTCGGCCGCGACCTCGGCGCCCTCTCGCGCGCGCCTCGCGAACCGACCGAGCGCGAGCACCGCGTCCTGCTCCAGGCCCGGTGCGATCACTCGCTCGCCTCGCGAGCACCCGCCGGATGGTCCCCGAGAGCCCTCGAAGCCCTTCCGCCTTCGTGACGTAGCCGCGCGCGCCCAGCCGCAACGCTCGAAGCACCATGTCGCCGTCCGTGTGATCGGACAGCACCAGGACCGCCGCCGGACGGGAGACATCCTCGAGGGCCGAGAGCACGTGGAAGCCGTCGGCGTCGGGGAGCTCGATGTCCAAGACGAGCAGATCGGGTTTCCCCGAGCGACACGCTTCGATCGTGGCCAGCGCCGTCTCCAGATCCGCGATCACCGTGACGCCGGCCTCCCGGCACGCGAGGTCGATGACGTTTCGCACGACCGGATGCGCCGCGGTCACCACCGCACGAACGATCTCCATGTCGGCGAGGCTATCGCTCGGGCGGACCGGCAGACGAGCCGCGCAGCGAGGCTCCTCAGGCGGAGCGGGAGGTGAGCGTCAGACCGGCTCGCCATGCGGCGCCGACCGCCTCGACCTTGGAGTGCACGCCGAGCTTGCACAGGACGTTCTTGACATGGGTCTGGACCGTGGCAGGACTGATCCCGAGCTCCCCGGCGAGCTCCGAGGTCGTTGCTCCGTCGGCCAAGGCCGTGAGGATCTCGCGTTCCCGCACCGTCAACAACGCGAGAAGGGCGTGCTCACTGCGGCGAGCCCGCGCCTGCCACAGTCGGTCGACGAGCGACGGGAGATCCGCGACGGGCAGGACGAGCTCGCCGGCGAGGGCTCGCCGGAACGCGGCCACCAGTTGCGCCGGCTCCCGCTCGGTCGGCAGCACGCCGCACGCCCCGGCGGCGAGCGCAAGCTCGACGAGGGGCGAGACGGCATGTCGTGTCGCGGCCATCACTCTGGTGTCGGACGAGTCGCGGAGTGCCGCGATGAGGGCGACGCCCTGCTCGTCCGACCGGTCGAGGTCCACCAGCACGAGGTCGACGGGCATCTCGGCGAGCACGCCGATCGCGCCGGCCTCGTCGGCAACCGGGCCCACCACGTCCAGACCCGGCCGCCGACGGAGGGCCAACACCAGGTCCTGTGTGAGGCAGAGGCTGTCGTCCACGACGAGAACACGGATCTCGTTCATCTGGTCGGAACATCGGCACGAGGGGGGCGGGAACTGAGCCGCCGACCGGTACCTGCGGGACACTGTCCGGGTGAACCGTCTGGCCGAGGCCACGAGCCCATATCTCCTACAGCACGCCGATAACCCGGTGGACTGGTATCCGTGGGGCGAGGAAGCGCTCTCGCGAGCCGTCGGCGGAAGATCGTCCGATCTTCCTCTCGATCGGCTACGCAGCGTGTCACTGGTGTCACGTGATGGAGCGCGAATCGTTCGAAGACGAGGGCACGGCGGCTTTCTTGAACGCGAACTTCGTGCCGATCAAGGTCGATCGCGAAGAGCGACCTGACCTCGACGCCATCTATATGGATGCCGTCCAGTCGATGACGGGTCAAGGGGGATGGCCCCTGTCCGCATTCCTCACGCCCGACGGCAAGCCCTTCTTCGCCGGCACCTACTTCCCGAAGGAACCGGCCCACGGCCTGCCGTCGTTCCGCCAGGTGCTGGAGGGGATCGACGACGCCTGGCGGGAAAGGCGTGAGGATGTCGAACGGCAAGGGGGACGAGTGGTCGACGCCATCTCGCGCGCCGCGTCGCAGTCGGCGTCGCCCGAGCCGCTCACCGATGAGATCACGTCGCAGGCGCTGGCCGAGCTGCGCCGAGCGTTCGACGAGACCTGGGGCGGGTTCGGGTCGGCGCCGAAGTTCCCCCAGCCGATGACACTCGAGTTCCTGTTGCGGATGGCGCTGCGGGGAGCGCCCGACGCCCTGTCGATGCTGACCACCACGCTGGATCGGATGGCGGCCGGGGGCATGTACGACCAGCTGGGAGGCGGCTTCGCTCGGTACTCGACCGATGCGACGTGGCTCGTCCCCCACTTCGAGAAGATGCTCTACGACAACGCGCAGCTGGCGCAGCTGTACACGCGCGCATGGCTGGTCACGCGCGAGGATCGCTACCGCCGGATCGCGACCGAGACCCTCGAGTACCTGCTCCGCGAGATGCGACATCCGGGAGGCGGCGTTCTTCTCGAGCCAGGACGCCGACTCCGAGGGTGTCGAGGGGAAGTTCTTCACGTGGTCCTGGGACGAGCTCAACGGCCTGGTGGGCGAGGGCGCCGCGAGGGCCTTCGGTGCGTCTCCGGGCGGCAACTGGGCTGGTGAACACGGGGAGACGAACGTCCTGCGGCTCCCCGACGGAACGAGCTCCGGGACGGTGGACCTCGAGGAGGCCCGCCGGGTCCTGTTCGATGAGCGCGAGCATCGCGCGCGGCCCGCGACCGATGACAAGGTGTTGACTGCGTGGAACGCGATGGCGATCCAGGCGTTCGCGGAGGCAGGAAGAGCGTTCGGCAACGACGCCTTCAGTGAAGCAGCGGTGGCTGCGGCCGAGTTCGTCCTGAAACACCTGCGGAGAGCGGACGGCAGACTCCTTCGTTCCTGGCGAGACGGCTCTCCCGGCGGTCCGGGCTACGCGGACGACCATGCCTTGCTCGCATCCGCGATGCTGTCCCTGTTCTCCAGAACGGGAAAGCTCCAGTGGTTCCGCGAGGCGAGGCGTCTGGTCGACGATCTCGTCAGGCTCTTCGCCGATCAGGACGGAGGGTTCTTCCAGACCGGCATGGACGTCGACCCCCTCGTGATCCGACCGAAGGAGCTCTACGACAACGCCGTGCCGTCCGGGAACTCAGCCGCCGCGGACGTGCTCCAGCGGATGGCGCTCTTGACCGGCGACTCTGAGCTCGAGCGGATCGGCGTCTCGGCGCTTCGGGTGGTCCGTGACGTCCTCGGGAGGGCGCCCACCGGGTTCGGACACGCGCTGTCGGCGTTGGACCTGTACCTCGGTCCTTCGCGCGAGGTCGCGATCGTCGGGTCGATGGAGGAGCCCGCCACCAAGGCTCTCGCCGACGAGGTCCTGGCCGCTCGATTCCTCCCGAACACCGTCCTCGCGGTCGGCGGAGCCGACGACCACGATGCGAGCGAAGCCGTCGCGCTCCTCCGCGATCGTCAACAGGTGCGCGGACTCCCGACGGCCTACGTGTGCCGGCGATTCGCCTGTCGCCTTCCGGTGACCACGACGGAGGATCTCGCCGACCAGTTGCTCGAGGCAGGTCGTTAGACTCGCGGGCTCCGCGACCCGAAGCCACAACGGAAAACCCCAGAGACAAGGAGGGACCCCGTGCCCACAGCGACGATCCACACGAACAAGGGTTCTTTCGCCGTGCGACTGATGCCGGATCACGCACCCAAGACCGTCGAGAACTTCGTCGGCCTTGCGACCGGGACCAAGGAATGGAAGGACCCGCGTGACGGGCAGAAGAAGTCGACGGCGCTCTATCCGGGCACGATCTTCCACCGCGTGATCCCGGGGTTCATGGTGCAAGGCGGTGATCCCGCCGGGACCGGCATGGGGGGGCCCGGCTATCAGTTCGAGGACGAGGTCCCCCCGGGCGGGCCGAGCTTCGACAAGCCTGGACTCCTTGCGATGGCCAATGCGGGACCGGGCACCAATGGCTCACAATTCTTCGTGACGGTCGCCGCGACGCCCTGGCTCGATGGCCGGCACACCATCTTCGGCGAGGTGACCGGGGGCTACGAGGTGGTCGAGGCGATCGTCGGGGTCCCCACCGGCTCACAGGACCGTCCGATCGACGACGTCGTGATAGATCGGATCGAGGTCACCTGAGTAAGCCGGCGCCGTCTGGCGCCGATGATGCTTGATATGCCCGTGGACGCCACCGAACTGCTCGCTCGCCTCGGCAACGCCGACGGGGGCTTCGGCCCGAACGTGGGCCAGCCGAGCGAGCCGGAGCCCACGGCCCTGGCCGCGCTCGCCTTCGACGACGCCCGAGCGAGGGAGTGGCTCGCCGAGCATCAGCGCGAGGACGGCTCCTTCTCGATCGACGCAGGACCGTACGTCAACGACTCGGCGACCGGTCTGGGCGCGATCGCGTTCGGTCCGGGTCCCGAGCGAGAGCGCGCCCTCGACCATCTGGAGTCGACGCACGGGCGCCGCCTCGCGTCGAGCACCGCGGTCCCGATCGATCCATCGGCGATCGGCTGGGCGTGGGCACGTGGGACCGCCTCCTGGGTCGAACCCACGGCGCGAGCCCTTTGGGCCCTGCGGGTGGCGAGGCCCGAATCTCCCCGGATCGCAGATGCCGTGGCTTTGCTTCGCGATCGGGAATCCGTGGGAGGTGGATGGAACTACGGGAATCGCGTGGTGCTTGGAGAGGATCTGCCTCCCTTCGCCCAGACCACCGCGATCGCGCTGATCGGTCTGTCCGGCCTGGATGCCGACCTCGAAGCTCGTGGCCTGCGGTCGCTCGGTCGGCTGTGGCGCGTGGAGTCGGCGGGCGGTCTCTCACTCGCGACCGCGCTCGTGGCCTTCCGCGAACACGGTCGGGCGAACGAGGCTGAGGCCGTGCGAACCACGCTGAAACACCTCGTGGAACGCACCCGGCTCCTGAACGATGGCGTCGCACTCGGATGGGCCGCACTCGCGATGAGAGCCCGACCGCCGTGGGCAGGCGGATGAGTCCCCTCGATCGCCGAACGTTCCTTCGGCGGACCGCCGCTGGTGCGGCGGTGGCGGCCGCGGGCGGTTTGGGTCTTCGAGCGCTCCTCCGGGAACCGGAGCCGTGGGATGAGGCCGCGTTCCCCCCCACAGGAAACGCGCACGTCGCGGTCCTGACGGCCTCCGATTACAACGGTCCCTTGGAGGCGACGGTCCTCGAAGGCCTCCGCGCCATCGAAGCCGACGTCCGTGGGGCCAGCGTCCTCCTGAAGCCGAACCTCGTCGAGTTCGACCCGAGCACGGCCATCAACACGGAGCCCCGCTTGATCGCGGCCACCGTGCTGGCGTTCCGGCGCCTCGGGGCGGCCTCGGTGCGAGTCGCCGAAGGGCCCGGTCATCGCCGGGACGTGCAGGACGTGGTGACACGCTCCGGGTTGGGCGAGGCCTTGGCGGCCGTGGATGCTCCGTTCATCGATCTGAACGCCGCCGCCATCAGTCGAGTGACGCTGAGGTCTCGGTACACGGATCTCCACGAGCTGTGGCTCCCGAACCCCGTGCTCGACGCAGACGTGGTGGTCTCGATGCCCAAGATGAAGACGCATCACTGGGCGGGCGTCACCTTGTCACTGAAGAACCTGTTCGGGACCTTGCCCGGTCGAGTGTACGGGTGGCCGAAGAACATCCTTCACTGGGCAGGGATCGAACCGTCGATCCTGGACATCGCCGGCGCCGTCCGACCGTCTTATGCGATCGTCGACGGCATCGTGGGGATGGAAGGCAACGGGCCGATCTCCGGCGAACCGGTCGATTCCGGCGTCCTCATCTTCGCGGACGACCCGGTCGCCGCCGATTCGATCGGCGCATCCCTCATGGGTTCCGATCCCGAACGGATCCCGTACATCGCGGAGGCGGGTCGATTCCTCGGCCAGACCGACAGAGATCGCATCGAGCAGCGTGGGGAGGATCCTGAGCGGCTCATCCGGTCGTTCGCGCCACCACCGGTCGGCGAGGGCGTCGCCGCCGGGTAGACGTGGAGTAGGCGGTCATCTCAGCGATCGCTGGCTGACACCGCACCCGCCACCTGCCACCGGTCGACGGCCTGCACGCGGTAGACGAGGTGGATCCAGCCCAGGCTCCCGTGGCGGGTCTCCTTCCACACGGACATGCCGATGTGCTCCGCGACGCCGCGCGACGGGACGTTCTCGGGGCGGACGAGCGCGATCACATGATCCATGCCGAGCGGCCCCAGGCACCGGTCACGCCACGCCGCGGCCGCTTCGGTCGCGATCCCCTGACGTGAGCGGCGTGGCGTGACCGACCAACCGAGCTCGACCTCCTCGACCCCGTCGACCGTCTGCGGCACCGGGCCACAGTTGCCGAGGAACTCCCCCGTCTCGCGGTCCTCGATCGCCCAGAGGCTGTAGCCCAACCGCCCGTGCAGCTCGATGAACTTCTCGAGCCAGGCGTGGGACTCCTCACGGCTGAACGGGTGGGGGTAGAAGCGCATGTGATCCGGGTCGGACTGGATCTCGTGGAGCGCGTCCAGGTCGGACAGATCGGACGCGAAGGGGCGCAACCTGAGGCGTTCGGTCTCCATCACGCCCGACGAGGTCATGGACGCCAGCGTAGCGACCGTCGTGCGAGACCCGGGAAACGCCGCGCAGGTACGGTGGTCGGGTGGCGACACAGGCTGAGACCCTCGAGGTCGCGGGGCGGGAGATCCGGGTCACGAATCCCGAGAAGGTCTATTTCCCCGACGCCCCCGGCGGGCCGATCACCAAGCTCGACCTGGTCCGGTACTGGATCGAGGTGGCTGACGCTGCCCTCATCGGATGCCGCGATCGACCCACGACCCTGCACCGCTTCCCCGATGGAGCCGGCGATGAGGGCTTCTATCAGAAGCGGCTGCCGAAAGGCGCTCCGCTCTGGATCGAGACCGCCCTGATCACGTTCCCGAGCGGGCGAACCGCGAACATGCCGGTGATGACGGACGCCGCCCACCTGGCATGGACGGCGACGCTCGGGTGCCTGGAGATCAATCCATGGCCGGTGCGGGCCGGCGATGTCGACCACCCGGACGAGCTGCGCTTCGACCTCGATCCCATGCCCGAGATCCCGTTCGAGTGGGTCAAAGAGGTGGCGATGGTCACCAGGGACGTCCTGGAGGAGCACGGGCTCGTCGGCTTCCCGAAGACCAGCGGCAAGAAGGGGATCCACGTGAACGCGCGGATCCGTCCGGAGTGGACCTTCACCGAGGTCCGCCGGGCGGCGCTCGCACTCGCTCGCGAGGTCGAGCGGCGCGTCCCCGACATGGCGACCACGAAGTGGTGGAAGGAGGAGCGCCACGGCGTGTTCCTCGACTACAACCAGAACGCTCGCGACCGAACGGTCGCCTCGGCGTACAGCGTCCGACCGGTTCCGGACGCCCGGGTGTCGACACCCCTCGCCTGGGACGAAGTGCCGGACGTAGAACCGGAAGCGTTCACGATGCGGACGGTCCCCGGCAGGCTACGAAGCCGGGGCGATCCCGGAGCCGCGATCGACGACCACGTGGGCACGCTCCCGTCTGTCTTCGAGCTCTCGGAGCGTCAGGCGGCCGAAGGGCAGGGCGAGGCGCCGTACCCGCCGCACTTCCCGAAGGCCGAGGGCGAGCCCGTGCGCGCCCAGCCGTCGAGACGACGCGGGAAGGAGCAGACATCCGAGGGCACCGTGCCACCGCCCGCGCCCGGCAAGACGAGCGGGCCGACCGGGCGGCGCCGCACCCGGATGCCGCTGATCGAGATCGCGCGCGCCAAGACCGAGCGTGAGGCGAAAGAGGGCTTGGACCGATGGAAGGCACGGCACCCGCAGGTCGTCCCGCACCTCGAGCCTGCCGACGTCATGGTCGATCCCATGCGAGGCCGGAGCACGACGTGGACCCGGATCAGGGTGAACCTGAGGAACGTCCCGGAAGCGGAACGTCCGGCTCAGGAAGCGCTCGAGGTGGACTACGACCCATGGGAGGGGATCGAGTGGCCGAAGGGTCGGCCCGCGAAGGATCAGCCCCCGGAACCATCCCATGAGGGCGGCGACTCACCGAGCTGAGCCCAGGTGCAGGTCCGCGGATCGCGGTCGGGACGCCACCGGAGGAACGTCGCCGCGTGCCGGATCCGGCCGTTCTGGATCCGGTCGAAGGCCACCTCGCAGACCAGCTTCGGCTCCACCGTGACCCACGCGGTGTCCTTGCCGGCCGACCATCTGCTCTGCCCACCCGGCGCACGTGCGCCGGCGAAACTCTCGCTCCCTTCGAGTGGCTTCAGCAAGGTGCGGATCTCGCGCCGTTCCTTCGCCTTGAACGAGGACGTATGCCCGACGTAGTGGAGGTTGTCCTCGTCGTCGTACAGGCCGAGGAGGAGTGAAGCCACGCCATCTCCGGTCTTGGCGACCCGGTATCCGCCGACGACGCAGTCCGCGGTCCGCCGATGCTTCACCTTCACCCAGCCCCGTGAGCCCCGGAGGTAGGGCTGGTCGGCTCTCTTGGCCACGATGCCGTCCTGGCCCAGCCCCGCCTCGTCCCCGAACCACATCTCCGCCACCGCGACGTCGTCGGTCCACGGTGTGAGGAGAAGGTCGGGCCCGACGTCGAGTTCGTCGAGGTCCTGAGGCGCCTGGCCGACGCGTAGCCGTGAGCTGAGAGAGGACAGTCGCGCCCGCCGCTCCGCGAGCGGCTTCCCGGCGAGCGCCTCACCCTCCTCCTCCAGCAGATCGAAGAGGATCAGGGTGGCCGGGATCTCTGCGGCGAGCTTGCGTACACGCGACTCCGCGGGGTGCAGCCGCAGCTGCAGCTCGTCGAACGAGAGCTGTCCCGGCCGAACGAGGACGATCTCCCCGTCCGCGACGAACGGTCCGTCGCGGCGCTCGTCCAGGAGTGAGACGAGCTCGGGGAAGAATCGCATCATCGGCCGGTCGTCACGGCTCTCGAGCCGGATCTCGTCGGCAACCGTCACGATCGTGCGGAACCCATCCCACTTCGGCTCGTAGGTCCAGCCCGGACCACGGGGGATCTCGGACTCGAGCTTCGCGAGCATGGGACCGTGTCCGACCTTGGTCATGTCGGCACACTAGCCGTCGCAGCCGATGAGAGGCGGGGCTCGCCGCTTCGCGGCGAGCCCCGCCCCGGGTTCAGCTTCCGGGGACGGTCAGCAGGAGCAGCTGACCACCCTCGGTCTTGTAGTTGATCCCGTCGATCAAGGTGGGACCTTCCACGAAGATCGAGTGCGCCTGCACGTCGAGCAGCCACGCGCCGGGCCCGTAGAAGTCCGACGCATCCACGATCCCGCTGCTCTCCCACCCGGTCGTGTTGACGCGCCCGACGATGGACACGGCGCCGGTGCTCAGGTCGAGCCGGAGGACCCGCGACTCGAAAGCGGAGCTGACGTCCTCCTGGATCATCAAGGAGTTCGAGCTGATCCCGAGGTTGTCGGGGTTCCTCATCGCCGGCGCGGGAGCCAGCGGGTTCGTCGCGGCGTTCCCGTCGAGGACGATCGAGAAGTCGACGACCCGTCGAGGGTCCTGCTTCGCGAACATCATCTTGAAGATCCGGCCGTTCCCGAAGGCGCCGCCGGTCCCAGTCGTGAGGCGACCCGTGGTGGGATCGGGGACCGCCGAGCTGCTGCCGGTGTCGGAGAAGTACATCACCGGGTTCTGTCCCAGCGGGACGTCCGGGTCGTACGCCGTGTCCTCCACGCGGATGAACTGGAAGACGTTGTTGCGGTTCGACCAGCGCTCGAGCGCGTCCTGCGGCGGCACGGCTGTGGTCCCTCGGGCGATCGCAGCCGGGCACCCGGATGAACCGACCCTGGAGATGGTCGCCCGCCGCGACATCGCCATAGTCATTCGCGCCGTTGAACGCGTTCCCCGGGGCGACCCGCACACCGTTCTTGTGGGTGACTCGGAAGGCCAGGAGATTCCCCTGGTCGGCCCAGATCGCATCCTCGTCGTCCGCCAGGTAGAGGTACAGCTGCGACGACGGGGCGGTGAAGGTGTCGTCGCCGGAGATGACGGCGATCTTGTCCCAGGCGCCCGGCAGCACCATCGAGTTCTCGTGGTTGTGCCGGCCCATCCCGGCGACCTGCGTGTACGCACCCGTGACGGGATCCAAGACAACGGCGTACCCGGACTGCCGGAGGTTCTCAGGAGCGTAGGCAGGATCCGGTCCGTAGGGAGCGCCGGCTGGAACCGGCACCGCTTCCGGGGCTTCTTCGCCCGTGAAGTAGAGGAACGAAGACAAGCCTTCGGCCGGGCCGGCCATCGTGGAGGAACAGAACCGCTGGAAGCCAGCGGAGTCGGGAAGCGGCTCCGATCCCGCGAGCACGCCTCCGCTCGGTGCGAGCGTGAGGTGCGACACCGAGGACCAATCGAAGTCGGCGAAACCGGCGAACGGCACCCTCGATTGCTCGTGATTGACGAAGACCTCCGTGTTGCCGCCCGAACCGGGCATCGCGCCGATCCCGTCGGGGATCCCTTCGAACGTGAAGCCTCCGACGGAGTCCCCCACGCTGATGATCGGGAGCACCTTCGTTCCGGCCGGAGCTGACGCGTCGACCGTCAGCATCGCTGGCGTCGGGGTGAGGAACGGGGCGACGGCCGATACATGGGGAGCGATCGTCGCGATCGAGAGCGCGGCCACAGGGGCGATCGCGGCGCGTCTCCAGAAGCGTGCTCGCATGCACAACCTCCTTCTTCCGGGGGACCGTCACCTTCCCGCGCGACGCCGACACCCGTCAAACGCACTGGCCGGGAGTCATGTCCCGGATGCGGCTTGGCAAGTACCGTTCGCGGATGCCCGACGAGTTCCGGTCCATCGAGATGGACGACGGGGTGAGGATCGCGCTCACCCTGCACTTCCCAGAGACACCGCCCCCGTGGCCGGTCGTCTTCGAGGCTCGTCCTTATCGGAAGGACGATCTCTCGGACGCGACGGCGATCTACCGCCGGCTGTGTGACGAGGGGAACCTCGCGGTCTGCCGAGCCGACGTCCGCGGCACCGGTTCGTCCGAGGGCGACGCCGTCGACGAGTACACCGACCGCGGAGCTCCAGGACCACGTCGCGACGATCGCGTGGCTGGCCGAGCAGGAGTGGTCGAACGGCAACGTGGGCATGTACGGGACCTCGTACTCCGGATTCAACTCGCTCCAGGTCGCCGCGCTCCGCCCGCCGGCCCTGAAGGCGATCATCCCGATCTACGCGACAGACCGTCGCTACACGGACGACGTCCATTACGGCGGCGGAGCGCGGCGAGGGATCGATTTCCTCGACTACCCCGCGTACATGGTCGCGCTCGATCGCGCTCCCCCCGGTCCCGTCCGTCTACGGGGAAGGCTGGCGGGAGGAGTGGCATCGACGGATCGAGGCGAACGATCCATGGGAGCTCGGATGGCTCGAGCATCAGAACGAAGACGACTACTGGCGGCACGGCTCCGTCTATCTTCGACTACGGCGCCATCGAAGCGGCCACGCTGGTCATCGCCGGCCACGCGGACGGCTATCGCAACATGGCGTTCCGCGCGTTCGAGCGGCTCCATGGTCCGAAGAAGATCCTCTTCGGACCGTGGAGCCACATGAGCCCGCGCCTGTCGATGCCGGGACCGCGGATCGACCACGTCCCGGTGATGATCGACTGGTGGCATCGGTGGCTCGGCGGGGATGCGAGCATCGACGTCGAGCCTCCGATCTCGATCTTCGTCCGACGGTGGACCGACCCGAGCCCGGACGTGGACACCTACGCCGGCGAGTGGCGAGCCGAGCCGACGTGGCCGCCCGCCCGGCTCGCCGAGGACCGCCGCCGGCTCGACTCGGCGGCGGCCTCCCCCCAGTAGCGCCCGGCGAGATCGCGGGCAAGGACGCTCTCGACATCCGTGGCGACGTCGGCGTCACCGGCGTCGATCTGGTGCGCGGCGACGCTTCCGTTCGGTCTCCCGTGGGACCAACGACCGGACGAGGCGTTCTCGCTCTGCTACGACTGGCCGGTCGACAGAGGAGACCGAGATCATGGGTCGCCCGCGGGTCGAGCTCTCGGTCGCGGCGTCGGTCCCCGTGGCGTTCGTCTCCGCGAAGCTCTGCGACGTCGCTCCCGACGGACGTTCAGCGATGGTGACCCGAGGGATCCTGAACCTCACGCACCGGGACTCGCACGAACACCCCGAACCGCTCCCCGAGGGCGAGTCGGTGACGGCGACGATCGAGCTGGACGCGACTTCGTACGTGTTCGAACCCGGACACACGATCCGACTCGACCTGGCCGGCGAGCGATTTCCCGTCATCGTGGCCCCCGCCCTTCGCCGGCACGATCGAGATCGACCGCGCTGCTTCGACGCTGGTCCTGCCGGTCCTGGACGGACCGCCGATCCTGCCACCGCCCGGATTCGAGCCGGGCGCTCCGGAGCCGTCGCTGCCCGAGCAGGTGCGGTGGGAGATCCGGGAGGACGTCCTGGCGCGCGAGCGGACCGTCGCGATCGACCACGGCGGCGTTCGCGGGAGGAACGGCCTCGCAGAAGGCTCCGATCACTACTGGGGCGAGATCACGGCCGGCTCGCATGACCCCGGCAACAGCCGGGCGACCGCGGGTGCCACAGCTCGTCCTGTCCTGGGACGACGTCTCCGTGCGAACGGAGTCGCGGGCGACCCTTCGCTCCGATCCCGAGCACGTGGCATCTGGCGATCGAGCTCGAGGTCTACGACGGCGACGAGCGGATCGCCGAGCGGCGCTGGGAGCGGACGACCGAACGCGACCTGCAGTAGCCGGGCGCGATCAGCCTCGGCGAGCACCGCCATTCGAACAAGCAGCTCGCGCTCCTTGTCCGGGGTGAGGCCCGCCTCGAGCGGCGGCAACCCACGCTCCCGATCCCACGCGAGCGTGTCCGCGATCGTCTGGTCGAACGGACGCGGTCGCAACCCAGCAGCCGTCGCCTTCGCGGCGTCGTAGGCATGGAACCCGGGGAGGTGCGGATGCCACATCGGGAACCAGGTCTCGTGGATCGGTCACCGAGCCCGAGCACGAAGTCCGGGTCGGCCCAGACGAACGAGGTGTCCGGCGCCGCCCGCGGTCCGGGCCGCCTCGACCACGTCGGCCGTCGTCGCCGGCTCTGCCGGCCCGACGACGCCGTAGGTGTCCGTGTCGGACGCCTCGACCCGATCGAGGACGAACGTGCCGAGGTCGCGCGCGTCGATCCCCTGGATCGGCGCGTCCGGCGGTCCGGCGGCGAGCATCTCGCCGCCGGCCGCCGCCCGCCGCACCCAGTACGTGAAGCGATCGGTCGGGTCGTGCGGCCCCACGATGTAACCGGGCCTGATCACGAGGAGCCGACCGCCGAACACGGCGGCGGCCTCGACCTCGCACGCGACCTTCAGCGGGCCGTAGGTCTCCTCGGTCACCTCCTCCGTGTCCGGGAACGGAGGCTGATGCGTGGGTGTGTCCTCCGTCGCTCCCACCGGGAGGTCGTCGGGATGGACCGAGAGCGACGAGACCAGCGTGTAGTGCCCGATGCGGTCGCCGATCGCCGCCGCGAGGTCGCTGACCTCCCGCGGCACGAACGCGCAGGTGTCCAGGACCGCATCCCAGGATCGCCCGGCAAGGAGCTCCAGCCCGTCCTTCCGGTCGCCGTGGAGGTGTTCGACCTGCGGGAGATCCGTCGGCTCGGACTCGCCGCGGTGGAAGACCGTCACCTCGTGACCGCGCCGCGCCGCCTCCTCGACGAAGGCGCGTCCGAAGAACCGAGTGCCGCCGATCGTCAGGATCTTCACGCTGCCGACCCTACCGTCCCGGGCCGAGGGCTTCCCGTCGGTCGGACCCTGACGCGGTCAGGCGGCCGATCCCTCCATGGCCGACGACCACTCGCCGTCGCGCGCGAGCCCGTTCATCCGCGCGCGATGCGCGAGCGCCGCCTGCGCCGCCTCGACGTTGGAGGCGTCTCCGCGCCACGCCGTGAGCGGACGCTGCTGCAGCGCGCGACCGTAAGAGAACGAGATCTCCCACGGCGCGTCGCCCGAGCCGGTTGATCTCGTTCAGCCTGCTCGTCGCCTCCTCGTCCGTCATCCCGCCGGACAGGAAGACGATCCCCGGCACCTCCTCTGGGACGTGGGCCCGGAGCGTGCGCAGGGTGGCCTGCGCGATCGTGGCGTCGTCGGCCTGCGTCGCCGCGCCCTTCCCGGGAACCACCATGTTCACTTTCAGGAGCGTCCCCGCGAGATCGACGCGGTGATCGGACATCTGCGAGTAGAGAGCGCGCAACGCGCGCCCGGTCGCGTCTTCGCATGCAGCGATGTCGTGATCGCCGTCCATCAGGACCTCCGGCTCCACGATCGGCACGATCGCCGCCTTCTTGACAGAGAGCTGCGTACCGCGCCATCGCGTGACCGTTGGCGAGCACCGCGAAGTCGGTAGGTCGACCGTCGCCGATGAAGTACGTCGATCGCCACTTCGCGAACCGGGCGCCGAGCTGCGCGGTACTCGGCCAGCCGCTCGCGCAGGCCGTCGAGCCCCTCCGTCACGGTCTCACCCTCGAAGAGGGCGAGCGGCTTCGCTCCGGTGTCGACCTTGATACCGGGGATCACGCCGGCCTTCTCGAGCAGCTCGGTCAGGGGCGTCCCGTCATCGGCGGACTGACGGATCGTCTCGTCGAACAGGATCACGCCGGAGATGTGGTCGCCGAGTCCCGGTGTGGAGAACAGGAGCTGTCGGTACGCTCGCCGGTTCTCCTCGGTGGACTCGACGCCGATCTGGTCGAAGCGTTTCTCTATCGTCCCGCTCGACTCGTCCGCCGCCAGGATCCCCTTGCCCCGGAGCGACCAGCTCTCGGGCGATTTCGCGCATCGGATGATCCATCCCGAACCCCGTTCCTTTCCTTCAGTCGCGCGCTCCTGCGCGCCGAGCTTCTCGCTCGGGTTACTCCCTACCGGCCATCCCGTCCTGGCCTGCCTGCCAACAGCGAACACCGCCCAGCGCAACCGTGCCCCAGCCTACGGGGAGCTCAGGAGGACGGGCAATCGACTACCTCGACTTAGGTACGCGGCAGGCACCGCCGATAAGCAGAGCATGCGGCGCCACCGCCAACGCTCGAGGCTCGCGATCGTCCTCACGGTCGCGCTGGGACTGGTCACCCCGATGGCAGCCAACATCGTCGGGGCGCAGGCCGGCGCGCTCGACCTGCCCGCCCGTCGGGTCCTCGTGGCCGATGCGCCGAGCCGCCCACGCGGCTTCGCGCCACCGGCGTCCGGTGTTCGGCCCGACCCGGCTCGGATCGCGCGGACGGCCGCGCGCAACGCCCGCTGGACGAACGTGCTCGTGCGCGTGCCTCGTACGCTTCCTGCCTTCGGCCGTCCGTCGGCAGACTCTCCACAGGTGGGAGTCGTTCCGGCGGGGTCCAAGTACTACGGGTTCCCGATCGTCGCATGGGTCGAGATCGTTTCGTCCGACGGTCGATGGGGACTCGTGGAGCTCCCCTATACGTGGCCCCGGCGTGAAGGATGGATCCGACTCCGTGGCCTGACACGCGACGAGACCCGCGTACAGGTGGACGTCGACCTCTCGCAGCACAGGGTCACCGTTCGGAAGTTCGGCAAGGTCCTGTTCCGAGCGCCCGGCGCGACCGGATCGTCCTCCTCCCCAACACCGATCGGCGAATACTTCGTGACCGACCGCGTGCCGTTCTCAGCCGGCAGTGCCCTCGGTTCTTTCGCGTTCGGCATCAGCGGCATCCAGCCTCGCCTTCCCGCCGGCTGGTCGGGTGGGAACCAGCTCGCGATCCACGGCACCAACAACCCGTCGTCGATCGGTCGAAGCGTGAGCGCCGGTTGTGTCCGAGTCTCCGAGTCGACGCTCGACCGGCTGCTTCCTCTGCTCCGGTACGGCACGCCGGTGATCGTGCACGCCTAGCGCGCACCAGGCGCCCGACCGTTCGGGTTCGTCCACTCCCGCAGCCGAGGTAGCGCATCGTGGATCACCCCGAAGGCTCAGACCGCCGGTGGGTGATGGCGGCGATCGCTCCGGCCGCGGCCACGACGATCACCACCACGAGCCCGCCAGGCCCGCCCATCCGTACACCGAGCCGCTCTGCCAGGAGCCCTGCAACGACGAGCGCCACGAGACCCGTGGCCGGCGCCAGTGCCACCCGCATCGAGAGTGACCCCCCTCCGAAACGGATCGCCCAGCCGGCGCCCGCGAGTGCGATCACCGCGAGCGAGGACACCGACCAGGCCAGGAGCGATGCTTCCGATGGTCGCTCCGGAGCGACCGGTCGCGCGGGCGGTGGCGGCGGACCCGAGAGGACGGCCATCCAGCCGTTCGTCTTCCACTCGGGGTGCGCATCGACCGCTCGAGCGAAGCCGGTGAGATGGGATCGGAGGATCACGATGATCGGATCCTGCGGCAGCAGTGAACGAGCCGCTCGCCAGGTCTCCCGGGAGACCTCGTCGAAGCCCGACACGTCCGGGCGAAGGGTCGGTCGCCCCTCGACGAGGAGCTCGGGGTCGCCGAGATAGACCGTCGAGACAAGAGCGAGACGCGCCGGGAGCTCCGCTCGGATCCGCCGCATCACAGGCACGGTCCCGAAGTCGCCCTCCGCTCTGGTCTCGTCCACCACGACGATCGCAGGCCGATCGGCATCCGTCAGGTACCGGCCCAGCGTGTGGAACTCGGCCAGAGGTCGGTCCTCGCTCCACGGCTTCCTCGTCCGCCAGGTCTCCCATGCGAACGTCACGGAGAAGATCAACGCCACGATCGCGACGAGAGCGGCAGCAGCAGCCGCGGCCGCCCCGAACCTTCCTCGCACCCAGCCGATCGCAGCCACGAGGCCGAGCGCGCCGAGGAGCGGGATCGCGAGCGCGAAGGAGAGAGCGCGTTGCAGCGGCACGGTGCGGCCGGCGACGTAGACGAGGGCGGCGGCGGCCGGGACGAGAGCCCAGGGGACGAGGAGCCAAGCAGCGCGACGCCGTGGCGAGTCACCGGCGCCGGTTGCCAGCCACGCGCCGCCCACCGCTGCGACACCCGCGGCCGCGGGGAGCCGGTAGCGAGCGAGCTGATCCGAGAGGTGTCGGTCCACCGAACGGCGCGACAGACCTATCGGCGCGCGTGGAATCCCGGGTGTCCCCAGCAGGAGCGCGGCGATCCCGAGGCCGGCACCTGCCGCGACGGTCGTCCCCACGCGCCCGGACCCGGTCGCGGCCAGCGGGCGACCCTGCCGGCGATCGCGGAGCGACGCCGGCAGGCACGCGATCGTCAGCACCCCGAGGAGACCTGTGAACAGGATCGCGAATTGCCAGTGCACGAGCCACGATGCGAGGAGCGCCGCGGCACCGAGTGCCCGGCCCGGGCCGCCGCCGGCCGCGCGGAGCGCGGCGGCGGCGGCCACCAACAGCAACGGCTCGACCAGGAGCTGGTCGAGGTAGCCGTTCGCGGCGAGCGCCACCTGGACGGAGACCCCGGTCGCCACCCCCGCGAGAGCAACCCCCCATCCGGGCACACCCGGGATCGCCCCGGCGAGGGCGGCGGCCGCCAACGCGATGGCGGCCGCGGCCACGGCCGGAAAGACATACGCGAGATCGCGGACCTCGGGGCCGGTGACGGTCGACAGGGCGGAGAGCACGAGCGGCAACCCCGGACGATCCGCGTTGGTGTTCAGTGCCTGTGATCTTCCGTCGAAGGCGGGAATGGCATCGAGGCCGAGTCCCGCCACCACCTCGGACCGCCAGACGTGGTGCGACGTGTCGCTGCCGGCAGGCGCGATCCCCGTTCCACTCACGGCGTAGCGCCCGAGGAACACCAGGCACGGCACCACCACACAGGCCGCCAAACCGACGGCGAGCGCGAGCCGCCTCACGTCGACTCCTCGAGCAGCGCGGGCAGCGCGCGATCGGGGACGTAGCGCCATCCGGGCAGATACCTCGCCGCGTAGATGAGCTCGTGGAGCTCCTGGGCGACGCGAAAGGGACGCAGCAGTGGCTCGTCGAACAAGGAGGAGGCTCCGTGATCGGCGAGCTCGCTCCGATACGCCCGCAGGCAGGCCCCGGACGCATCCTTGATCCACCCCGCCAAGGATCCCCCTCGCCGTCGTTCCACGATCCTGCCCACGTGGTCGAGAGACTGCACGAGTGAGGCCACGTCGCGGGCAGGAGGGCCGGGAAGGGTGGCGGGATCGAGCGGGTCTCCGTCCAGATCCGAGACCGCGAGTCCACCCTCCCAGCTGA
This sequence comes from uncultured Actinomycetota bacterium, assembly GCA_963778505.1. GTDB lineage: Bacteria > Actinomycetota > UBA4738 > UBA4738 > HRBIN12 > JAJNBA01. The sequence goes on from CAVZUH010000003.1 coordinate 453,530, forward strand.
GGAATTGGCCGACGTGAAGGTCGCCGTGGATCGGGATCGTGACGGTCTCCCGGCTCCGAAGCTCGAGAAGCTCCTCGCGGATCCTTTCAGCGCGCACTGGGAGGCGCGAGCTTTCGCCATCGCTCGCTGAGAGGGCGGCATCGAGGTCGGCTTCCGCGCTCCGTCGCCACTCGGCGACCGAGTGCTCGTCGACCGCCGCCGCCGGCGCCGGCAGCACGTTCGTCGGAGTCGCGAGCGCCACGTGGAGACGGGCTGTGATCGCGCCGAGCGCGGCGGCCGGCTCGACCGTGTCGGCGGATCGACCGTCGAACGATCGCTCCACGAGCTCGACGTACCACTCCCAGCCGTCTCGGGCGTGGGGCAGGTACGTGGCGATCGAGGCGAGTGGCGCAACGCCGTCGGGATGCCGCCAGGAGGCGTCCCCGAGCGGAGCCGGCATCTCCTCGAACCCAGCGGCCTCGAGATGGGCCGGAAGCAGCATCGGCCGTTCGTTGCCCGGCGTGATCCACACGAATCGCTTCACGACCGCTTGGCCCCCCACGACGATCGACTCGTTCGACTGATCCACCTCGATCGGCCTCTCGCCCTTCCAGGGGGCGACCGCCCCGAGCCGACGGAACGTGGATCGCTCACTCCCGCGACCCGCGACGGCTCGCGCCAGGAGCTCCTCAGCGATGCCGTCACCCGCCCGCGCTCGACGGAAGCCCTTCCCTTCCTCCACGAGGGCCGACGTCAACCATCGGGAGGCGTCCTCGAGCACGAGCAGCCAACGACCGAGATCGAGATCGAGCTGATCGAGCAGCATCGGAGCCTCGAGCGGTTGCCGGCCCCTCGAAAGGTGGGCCGGCAGGAACTCGGATGGATCCGTGGCTGCAACCCTGCCCTCCAGGTCGCTCGCGCGTCGTTGAGCGGGCACATCGCGGAGTGTAAGGATGACCCGAGGCAGCCGATCCATCGTCCCCCGGGACCAGGAGCGCGAAGCCACGAGCCAGAGCGAAGGAGAAGGCGAGAACCCATGACCGAGCCGCTCACCGTCGTCTTCATGCCCGAGAGCGCCTACGGACCCACGAACAACTGCATCGGCATCGGGAAGATCCTCGAACAGCGAGGGCACCGCGTCGTCTTCGCGGCCGAAGCCTCGTGGAGAGGCCGACTCGAGCCACTCGGCTTCGAGGAAGACCTCGTCGACCTCACACCACTAGCGGAGGGAGATCAGGATGCCGGCCAGTTCTGGACCGACTTCATCACCGAAACGGCCCCCGAGTTCCGCAAACCGACGATCGAACAGCTGGACACCTTCATCAGGCCGGTCTGGGCGTCGCTGATCGACGGCGCGAGGTATTGCGAGCCACAGCTCCGTGAGATCCTCGCCAGAGCGCGGCCCGACGTGATCGTCGAGGACAACGTGAGCGGCTTCCCGGCGCTGCTCACGCACGGGGCACCGTGGGTGCGGATCATGAGCTGCAACCCCCTCGAGATGAGGGATCCGGATCTCCCCCCCACCTTCAGCGGCTACCCGATCGATGACCCATCCGGCTGGGAGGAGTTCCGTGCGGAGTACGACAGGACACATCGGGAGCTCTGGTCGGGCTTCAACGAGTGGATGCTCGAACAAGGTGCACCCGCTCTCCCGGATCTTGAGTTCATCCACGAGTCGGACCATCTGAACCTCTCGATCTATCCGGACGCGGCCGACTACCTTCGGACGCTGCCACTCGACCCCACGTGGCATCGGCTCGAATCCTCGGTGCGCGATACCGAGGAGCCGTGGTCCGTGCCCGAACCTGTCCTCGACGGCGACGGATCCCTCGTCTACCTGTCGCTCGGGTCGCTCGGATCGGCCGACGTCGACCTGATGCGCCGACTCGTCGAGGTGCTTTCGCGGACGCGCCATCGGTACATCGTGTCGAAGGGTCCGCGTGGAGACGAGTTCGAGCTAGCCGACAACATGTGGGGAGAGGCTCGTGTGCCGCAGACGAGCATCATCCCCGACGTGGACCTCGTGATCACGCACGGGGGGAACAACACCGTCACGGAGTCGCTGCACTTCGGGAAGCCGATGGTCGTCCTTCCTCTGTTCTGGGACCAGTACGACAACGCGCAGCGGATGCACGAGCTCGGCTACGGCGTGCGGCTCGCAACCTACTCCTTCTCCGACGACGAGCTCATCGGCGCCGTCGACGGTCTGCTCGCCGACGAGACCCTCCGCTCGAACCTGGACGCGCTCGGCGACCGGATCAGGGATCAGAAAGGCACGCAACGCGCCGCCGACCTGATCGAGAGCGTCGGCGGCGTGTGAGCCCCCACGAGGCACTCTCGCCGCTCCCGGTAGGGATCCGCGGCAGTCTCGAGCTTCGGCTCGTCTCCCCTCGCCTGCGGCGAGGGTGGTCGCCGGCTTCAGCCCCAGTTCACGACGCCGAAGACATCCGAGTAGTCATCCGTCCAGAGGTCGTCACCGGCGGCCAACGGATACCAGTCGGCGTCGTCGCGGAGACCCCCGAGCGCAGCGAGATCGGGGGCCATCACGACCCAACTCGACACCGTCTTCCAGACCCGTCGGTCGGCATCGGTCACGGAGTTGTCGTCCCTCGCCAGACTCGCAAGTCCTGCGTCTTCGGCCAGGGTCCCGAGGACGGGATGAAGGTCGAGGTACCTGTTGCTGATGTGGAAGAGGAGAACTCCGTCCGGACCCAGCTTGGACCGATAGAGCGCCAACGCCTCGCGAGTGATCAAGTGAACGGGTATCGCATCCGAGGAGAAGGCATCGAGGATCAACATGTCGAAAGTGGCAGGGCCCGCCCGGCGGAGAGAGAGCCGGCCGTCCCCGATGACAACGCGCTGTTCGCTCGGACAATCGCGCAGGAAGGTGAAGAGCGAAGGATCCTCGGCGATCTGCTCGACGAGCGGATCGATCTCGAAGAAGGTCCACTTCTCCCCTGTCGCTCCGTAGCATGCGAGGCTTCCCGTACCGAGTCCGACGACACCGATCCGCGCGCCCGTCGGCCTGCCGCTCCACGCAGCGAACACATCCCCGACCGGCCCCGTGGTCGTGTAGTACGTCGTGGGTTCCATGCGAAGTGACGGGTCGAGGCTCTGCGCACCGTGCAGCGTCGTTCCGTCGAACAACAGGCGGCCCGTCACAGGCCTCACGTCCTCCACCACGCGGTACACGCCGAAGAAGCTCCGCTCCTGCACCAGAACGCTTCTTCCGTCGCCTTGGGGGATCGCGCCGGCCAGGATGAGCGCAGCCACGGCCAGCCCGAATCGGATCGGGCGAGCACGCAGACTGAAGACGACGAGCAGGAGGATCGCGACCACGACGACGTACGGCCCTATCGCATCGGAGTCCCGAGTGAGGGAGGTTGCCACCAGGACGACCGCCCCCAAACCGAGCGGGATCGCGACGTCCAGCGCTCTCGACCATGTCTCCGACGCCCTTCGTTCGGGCCATGGCAGCAGCATGCACGCGGCGGCGATCGCGAGGGGGTACTCGACGAACGAGTTGAACACCAGCGGCGCAACGATCGCGTTGAAAACCCCACCGAGAACGCCCCCGAAGGAGATCCAGAGATAGAAGGCGGTGAGATAGCGAGGTGACGGACGGTCGATCGCCAGTTCCCCGTGACACATGACAGCCGCGAGGAACAGGACGAGGAGATGGAGAGAAAGGAGCATCCAGAGGGGACCTGCCGCCTTCAGCAGCAACGTCGCCGCGAGGGTGAGCACGAGGAACGGAACCGCCTTCCTCACGAGAGCCCGTCTCCGCGGGTAGCGCGGAGAGAACGCGATCACGAATGAGATGAGGTAGATGGCGAGCGGAAGCACCCACAGGAGTGGGATAGGCGAGATGTCGGTAGTGAGGAAGTTGGTGGTCCCGAGCATGAGGCTGGACGGTACGAACGCGAGCACCAGCCATCGGCCGCGGCGAGCAGCGGTCGGCGCAACCGCTCCCGTCGCGGGGCCGCCCGGCGAACCGATCGGTTCCTCTGCCCTGCGAGGGGAGCGCCACACCACGACTGCGCATGCGACGACCAGGAGCGTCAGCAGTAGGTAGCCGGCCGACCAGAGCCGGCTCTGCTCGCCCAGGCCCAACATGGGTTCAAGCAACACGGGGTAAAGCAGCAGCCCGACCATGCTCCCGAGGTTGCTGGCGCGGAACAGGAAGTACGGGTCACGCGCCCTGGTGTGTGTCGTGGCAGCGAACCACCGTTGGAGCAACGGAGACGCCGAGGAGATCATGAGGAAGGGGAGGGCCACCGACACTCCCATCACAGCGATCAACCAGGATGCCGGGTTCGCGTCCGCGGGAGGAGTCCATCCGGATGGAACCGCGATCGGAAGGAGCAGGATGGGTATGCCCACCAAGGCGATGTGGAGCATCGACTGCCGACGCGGGCCGATACGCGACACCGACAGGTGCGCGTAGGCGTATCCGGCCAGGAGCAGCGCCTGGAACACGAGAACCACCGTGATCCAGACTCCCGGGCTGCCACCGAGGAGTGGAAGGACCATCCGCGCGAACATCGGCTCGAGGATGAACAACAGCGCGGCACCGAGGAAGATCGTGACGGTGAACAACGCAGCCAAGGGTGCCTCCGTCGAACGCGGCGAAGGCAACCTGCGAGCAGGGGCACCCATGTGAGATTCACCGCCTTGGGAAGGGTCAAGCGATCCTAGGGGTGGGTGTGGAGATCGGCCCTTGAGCGCCACTACCAGCTCGCGACGTAGGCCTGGGTGTCGGCCACGCCGCATGCCGCGTCCGAGGCGAACCGCGCCCCACCACCGTCGATCTCTCGGAGGTAGAAGCAGGTGCCCGACTTGCTCATCCCCGAGACGAAGATCTCGTTCGGGATGGGATGGAGGTGGAGATAGGCAACTCCGGTGATCAGCGGCGTGTCTCCGTCCAGGTAGGTGATGGCCGCTTCGATCGCCGTCATCGTCGCGGGGTTGGTCGTGTAGGTGAGCGTGTCCGTGTAGTAGGCCTTCTCGGCCGCGAACGCGTTCCGGACGTCCGACTTGACGGCCGCGTCGTAGGCGCGGACCCGCGCCCCCAGCATGGTGGGAAGCGCGATCACGACGAGGATGCCGACGATCAAGATGACGGTCATCAGCTCGATGAGGGTGAATCCACGTTCGTCTCTCACTTCGCCTGTATCGGTCATCCGGAGGACCAACCTGAGTACCGGTCGGCCTAGCTGGGCGCTAGCATCGGGCCAGCCCGGGTGTCGGAACAGGCAGACGACGGCGCCTTAAAAGCGCTTGCCCCGGAAGGGGCGTGTGGGTTCGAATCCCACCCCGGGCACCCGGCAGGATCTCGCCTTTGGCGAGACCGCGCTGTCCAGCGTCGCGGTGAGGAACGATGGTTCCGCTCCCAGGATCAACGAGAGCCGCCTACGCTGCCGATCCGCGGAGGCGGATCTCGATGCAGCTACGCGCTGGCGCCCGACTTCTTGATCGTGAGCTTGTCGATGTAGACGGCCTGCGCGGGCCGCTGGCCCGAGAGGTCGGCCGCGTTCGGGTCCACGATCGGCAGTGCCTGGATCCGTTGGGCCACGGAGAGGCCGTCGACGACCTTCCCGAAGATCGTGTAGTTCGGATTCCCGTCGAGGTTCGCCCCGTTGGGACCGGTGATGATGAAGAACTGGCTGCCGCCGGTGTTCGCGCCCGCGTTGGCCATGGCGATCGTGCCCGGCGTGTATGACGCGTTGGGCTTGAGCTCGTCGGGGATCGCGTATCCGGGACCGTCCGCCCCGGTGCCGGAAGGATCACCACCCTGGATCACGTCGATCGACGTATCGAGCCGGTGGAAGTACTGGCCGTCGAAGAAGCCCTTCTTCGCCAGGAAGACGAACGAGTTCACCGTCTGAGGCGCGCGTTTCGCATCCAGCTCGATCACGATCGTCCCGCAGGAGGTGACCATGGTGGCCGTGTACGTCGCCTTGGGGTCGATCGCGAGCGGCGGCGGACCCGCGAACTGGGGCTTCGGCTTCCCGGCTTTCGCGGGTGCCTCCGCGCCGCACGCAACCTCGCCGGACTCCGTGGCCTCCGTCGGCGTGACCGTCCCGGTCTGCGTGCCCGGCTCAGCGGACGCGGAGGGGGCGGCCGACGGACTGGTCGTGGGGACGGCCGAAGGAGACGCAGAGTTCGTCTCATCGCCCAGGAGGACACCCAGACCCACGACCACGACGACCAGCGCGACCACCCCGGCGACGATGCCGGTGATCAGGTTGCGTCGGCGCATGGCTGCGTCGCGCTCCGCCTGCCGTCGCGCGGCAAGCTTCGCGAGCTGACGATCCCTGCTCCGTTTGGACATCGGCGGTCGAGGTTACCGGACGTCCAGCAGCTCGAGTGCCAGCCCGTCGAGGATGTCGGTCTCGCTGACGATCGCCTCCTCGAACCCGAACCGTCGCATCGCGCACACGAGGATCGATGGCGCCGGCGACGATCACGTCACCCCTTCCCTTCGGCATCACGGGGATCGCTGCGCGTTCCTCGTTCGTCATGGCGGCGAGACGCCCGGACGGTGCGCTCGGCGGCGGCGAGCGTGAGGGTCGAACGGTGGATCAGATCGGGGTCGTAGCGCTCGAGTCCGAGCGCGCACGCCTGCAAGGTGGTCGCCGTGCCCGCGACGGCCACCATGGTGCGAGCGTCGCCAACCGGTACCGCGTCCTCCACGCGAGCCAGCTCCCGATCGGCCTGCGCGGCGAACGCTCGAAGATCGTCTTCGGATGGCGGGTCGGCAGGCTGCACGCGTTCGGTGAGCCGGACACTGCCTATCTGGGTGGAGATCGCGTGTTCCGCGACGGCGGGTTCTCGTCCGGATACGAGCTCCGTGGATCCGCCCCCGATGTCGACAAGGAGGAACGGCCCCAGATCTGGATGGAGGCCTCGGGTGCCTCCCAGGAATGAGAGCGCCGCCTCTCGCTGGCCGTCGATCACCTCCGGTTCGCCGTCGATCAGCCCTCGAAAGGGACCGAAGAGCTCCTCCTTGTTCGAGGCGTCGCGAACGGCGCTTGTCGCCCCGAGACGGATGCGCTCGGCGCGCAGCGCTCGAGCGCGACGCGCGAACCGGGCCACGACGCGGAGCGTCCGCTCGATCGCATCGTGATCGAGCCGCCCGGTGCGGTCGACTCCTTTCCCCAGGCGCGTGATGCGCATGTCGCGGCCGATCTCGAGTGGATCCTCGCCCGGATCCCGCGACTCGATCACCAGGAGCCGGGTCGAGTTCGTGCCCTGATCGATCGCCGCCACCCGCCCCCGTTCGCTCTCATGGACGGGCTCAATCCGTTCGGCCGTCCAACGCCCCACGAAGTCGTCCCCGCCCGAGAGGTGGTAGGCGTAGTGGGCGTGCAGGCACTTGATGCCCTGACGCGTGCCGCCGACGCCTCCCCATCGCTCCGCACCGGAGAGCATCTCCCCGCGCTCCGCCGCATACGCTCGGTGTGCCTCCTCGACACGCGAGATGATCGCCGGGTCGTCGCCGAGTCGTGCGATCCATCCTTCGGATTCGAGGCGCGAGACGGCGCGCACCGAATCCGGGCACGTGAGCCAGTAGATGGTGGGGAACGGGGCGCCTTCGGCGTCGAGCGGCTGGTTGCGGATCACGAGCGGGTGACCGGTCGTGCAGCGGGCGATCACGGAGAACGGCGTCGTGGGCTCGCGCCCGAGCTGCTGACGAACGGCCTCGAGATCTGCTGCCCGGAGCGCGTCGCTCACGGACTACTTGCGCTTGTGCTCGACCGCGCGCTTGTAGTCGACGAGCCGCTCCTCCGACTGGCGCATGAACTTCTTCAGCATCTGCTCGAACTCGGGATCGGACCCACGGCGGGCCCGAGGGGGAGCCGGGTCCTGCAGCGCTTTGATCGAGAGATCGATCTTGCCGTCCTCCTTGATGGCGACGACCTTCGCCTGGACGACGTCACCTTCACGGAGGTGCTCGTGGACGTCCTTCACGTAGTTCCGATCGACCTCCGAGATATGGACGAGCCCGAGACGTCCGTCTTCGAGCTGGAGGAAGGCCCCGTAAGGGGTGATGCGGGCGACGGTGCCGTCGATCACCGCGCCGACTTCGATCTCTGCGATGAGAGCAGTCCCTTCGTTCGAGGCGCGGCCGACCCGCGCGACAGGGCCAGTGTGCGCGAAGCGGTCCGAGGCGTCAATGGGCGGATGCCGAGAACCCGCAGGTCACCATGGTCAACCCCTACTCGCGGCCCGCCTCCTGCGCTACCGTCGCCGGATGTTGGTCCGACGCTTCGACGATCCCGTCGCATTCCGGGACGCCGCCACGCCCTATCTCCTGAGGGACGAAGCACGCCACAACCTGCTCCTCGGGATCTCCACCACGCTGATCCAGCGCCCGGATCTGTACGAGGCGTTCGATCTATGGGTCGTCTCCGAAGGGGACGAGGTGACGGGAGCTGCGCTCCGCACACACCCGCTCAACCTCGTGCTCGCGCAGCCCTCCAACGAGGCGGCGATGGACGCGCTCATCGACCGACTGCTTCAGGAGAGGCAGGAGCTCCCGGGAGTGATCGCGGCGATCCCCGAGCTCGAGACATTCGTCGGAGCGTGGACGTCGGAAAACGGTCTGGATGCCACGCGTGTGCTTCGCCACGGGGTCTATGAGCTGCGGGAAGTGCTGCCCGTCCCGGCAGCTCCCGGTTCCGCGCGGCCGGTGACTCCCGAGGACCGGGATCAGGTGATCCCGTGGATCATCTCCTTCGCGGAAGAGGCCCTGCCGGAGGACAACGAGACGGAGCGTCAGATCCGCTTCGTGGAATCTCGACTCGCGTCGACCGACGATGCGGGCCTGTGGTTCTGGGAGGACGGCGGTCGGCCGGTGTCGGTGTCGGGGTACGGGGGCGCGACACCGAACGGGATGCGCATCGGCCCCGTGTATACGCCGCCTGAGCTGCGCGGACGCGGCTACGCCACGACGCTCGTCGCCGAACAGAGTCGCTGGCTGCTGGACACCGGTCGAACACTCTGTTTCCTGTATGCCGACCTCGAGAACCCGACGTCGAACGCCCTGTACCGGCGGATCGGCTACCGGATGATCGCCGAAGCGGGCGAGGTCAGGTTCGATCCGAGGGACGCCGCGTAGGGATCAGCACTCAGGAGGTGGCGCGGGGGCACCTTCCTTCGGCACCACGACGAACGCGACCTCACCCGGCTTCACCATCCCGAGGCATTGCCGCGCGAGCCGCTCGAGGAAGGCGTGGTCACGCAGCTGCTCGGCACGATCGGCGAGCGCCTCGTTCCTCCGTTCGAGGGCATCTGCCTGCTGCTCGAAGCGGGCGAGCTCCGCCGTCTGCTCGAAGTACATCTGAGCGGGAGCGACGGAGAGCGCGAGCACGCCGATCATGATGCCCAACAGAACGGTCGCGCGCGCCGTCAGGCGCGCGCGGCGGCGCCGGCGTCGCGTGGCTGCGTCTGCGGTCCGGATGGAGCGCCGGCCGCGACGGCAGGGGAAGAGGCCGCCGTGCGCACGGGCTACCCGCCGCCCCCACCGAGCAGTTCGGCGCCGGCGTATCGAGCGTCGTCGCCCAGCTGCTCCTCGATGCGCAGGAGTTGGTTGAACTTCGCGGTGCGTTCACCGCGGGACGGGGCTCCCGCCTTGATCTGTCCCGCGTTCGTGGCAACCGCGAGGTCGGCGATCGTCGTGTCTTCGGTTTCGCCGCTGCGATGGGACACGACCACGCCGAACCGGCTCCGCTGCGCCAATGCGATCGCGTCGAGCGTCTCCGTGAGGGTGCCGATCTGATTCACCTTGACGAGGATCGCGTTGGCGCACCCCTCCCGGATCCCGCGCTCCAACCGTTCCACGTTGGTGACGAACAGGTCGTCTCCGACGATCTGCGTCCGCCTGCCGAGCGCCTCGACCAGCTTCGCCCATCCTTGCCAGTCGTCCTCTCCCAGTGGATCCTCGATCGAGACGATCGGGAAGCGGTCGAGGAGACCGGACCAGAACTCGATCAGGTCATCCGCCGTTCGATCGGCGCCCTGGAGGCCGTAGCGGCCGTCCTCGTTCTCGAGCTCGGACATCGCTGGATCCATCGCGAGCGCGATCTCGCCGCCGGGCTCGAATCCCGCCGCCTCGATGGCCTGGAGGAGCAGCTCGAGGGCTTCGGCGCCGGTCGCGAGCTGGGGCGCGAACCCGCCCTCGTCGCCGACCGCCGTCGACAGCCCCTTGTCGTGGAGGATCCCCTTCAACGCGTGGAAGCACTCGGCCCCCCATCGGAGCGCCTCGGAGAACGACGAGGCACCGACCGGCATCACCATGAACTCCTGAAGCTCCAGCTCGTTGTCCGCGTGCGCGCCGCCGTTGATCACGTTCAGCATCGGCGCGGGCAGGACGTGCGCGTTCGGGCCTCCGAGAGAACGCCAGAGCGGCAACCCCTGAGAGTCAGCCGCGGCCTTGGCTGCGGCGAGGGAAACGCCGAGGACCGCGTTCGCGCCGAGGGTCGACTTGTCATCGGAGCCGTCGAGCTCGAGCAGCATGCGGTCGGTCGATCGCTGCTCGTAGGCGTCGATCCCCATGAGGGCCGGGGCGATCACGTCGTGCACGTTGGCGACCGCTCTGAGCACGCCCTTGCCGCCGAACCGATCCGTTTCGCCGTCGCGGAGCTCGAGGGCCTCGTGCTCACCCGTCGAGGCCCCCGACGGCACCGCGGCGCGGCCGAAGGCGCCGTCGTCCAGCGACACGTCCACCTCGATCGTGGGGTTCCCACGTGAGTCGAGGATCTCGCGCGCGCGGACGGAGTCGATCAGAGACATCGGGCTCTGAATCGTAGTGGACGGGGGCCCCGGCCCGGGATTTGGAAGGCCTCACCGAACAACTCCCGGGAGCGAGCTTCAGCACTCCAGGTGGACCTTGGGGATGGGTTGCCGACATGCGGCGCCGGGCGGACACTTGCCCCGTGGATCGGGAGGAACAGCCTCAACCCTGCTGCTTCGACGAGTGGGCGTCCCACAACGCCGCCAAGGCGCGCAAGCGAGGCATCGGCTGCCGACATCACGCGGTCGTTGCTCGCCGCACTCGAGAGCCAAGGCCTACGGGGAAGGACGGTGTTCGATCTGGGGTGCGGTACCGGCGATCTGGCACTCGGGGTGCTCGATCGCGGCGCCGCGAGCGCCGACGGCATCGACCTGGGCCAGCGGAGCGATCGAGCAGGCGAAGTCACTCACCGAGGAGCGCGGGCTGTCCGATCGGGCGACCTTCGCGGTGGGCAACGGCGCCGTCGATCCGCTCCCAAGACGCGACGTGGTCGCTCTCAACCGAGTCCTGTGCTGCTATCCCAGCGTGGATCAGCTGCTCGCCAATTCACTCGGGGCCGCGGGCGACCTCTACGCGTACACCGCCCCGATCCACACGGGCCTCATGGGACGGTTCAACCGCATCTCGATCGGCATCGGGAACGTGTGGTATCGGATCCGGGACCGGAAGTTCCAGGGGCTTCCGCGCCTTCGTCCACGACCTCGACGCGGTCGACCGGACGATCGCCGGAGCGGGATTCCGCAAGGCACATGGGGCGCACCGCCGTGTGTGGCAGCTCGCGGTCTTCACGCGCGCTTGATCGACGGGTCCGATCCACCGCGCGTCTCTCGGAACAGCTCGCGAACCTCATCTTCCGAGATCGCTCCGACGTCGAGCGCCACGCTCTTCCGCGATCGCCAGGAATCGCTCGTAGCGTTCGGCGAATCCACGCGTCGTCCGACGGAGTGCGCTCTCTGCGTCGACCCCGAGCTTGCGCGCGGCCGCCACGGTGGCGAACAAGATCTCGCCGATCTCCTGCTCCGCCTCATCCGATCGTCCGGACAGCGCCGCGACCTCCTCACGGAGCGCGACCACGGCGGCTTCCGGGCTCGCCCACTCGACGCCCCATCCGGCCGCTCGTCGCTGGACCTTCGCGGCGCGCGCGAGGGCCGGCAGCGTCACCGGGATCTCGTCCTCCACTCCGGAGCGCCCGCCCGCCTCCTCTGCCTTCAGCTTCTCCCAGTTCGTCAGAACCTCGTCCGCTCCGGAGACCTCCACGTCGCCGAACACGTGGGGATGACGGTGGACGAGCTTCTCGACGAGCCGGCGGGCGACGTCGTCGACGTCCCAGCGGCCGTCGTCCGAAGCCATCTGCGCGTGGAAGACGACCTGGAGCAGGAGATCGCCCAGCTCGTCACGGATCGCGTCGGAGTCCCCCAGGTCGATCGCCTCGAGCAGCTCGTGCGCCTCCTCGAGCAGGTGGCGCGCCAGGGTCTCATGCGTCTGCTCGCGGTCCCACGGGCATCCGCCCGGTCCGCGAAGGCGCGCCATCACCTTCACCAGATCGAGGAGGCGGCGTCCCTCCTCGGAGGAGGGAACGCGACCCTCGGGGATGTGCGGCGCCGGATCCAGGCGATCGGCCGTCACGGCGAGGGCGAGGCGGCGTCACCTTCCGGATCGGTGCTCCTGGCGGGCTCCACCGAGAAGGTGTCGGGTGCGAATCGCCCGAACCGCGGGTTCACCTCGACGCCCAGCTCCTCTGCGCGGTCGGTCAACCAGCCCTGGAACTCGCGGTCGGCGAGCGGCTCGACCAGCCTCTCCTTCGCTTCTGCGAACGGGGTGACTTCCTTATCGACCAGGTAGATGACATGCCAGCCGAACTGCGTCCGGACCGGTCGCGAGATCTCCCCCGGCTCGAGCGCGACGGCGGCGTTGGCGAACTCGGGCGCGTACTGCGTCGCGGGGGCACTGCCGAGCTCCCCGCCGCTCTCCGCGGCGCCGGGCTCGGTCGAGACCGTGCGCGCGACGCGCGACGAACTGGGCTTCCGTCGCGTCCCGTACGCGGCGGTAGACACTTTCCGCCTCTGCCTCCGTCTCGACCAGGATGTGGTTCGCCTCGCACGATCGTGAACTCGAGCGCGCGTTGCTCGTACTGGTCTCGGAGCCCCGCGGTGCCGACCCGATCTTCGGCGACCGCTGTCCTTACGGCGCGGAGGGTCAGGATCCTGCGGCCGAGCTCGAGGAGGTCATCCCGCGTCACGTCGTGCACACCGAGCGCTTGCTTCACCGCGTCGGCCCCGAACTGAGCTTCGAGCTGCGAGACGGCCTCCTCGGCCCCACCCGCGGCGGGGGTGATGCCGTTCACGTCGGCGTAGCCCGCGACCGCCAGCCACAGGAGCTCGCCGGAGAGTGCGGCTCGGTTGCAGGCAGCTCCCTGGCCCTCTCCGGCGACGGCCTCGCCTCCACACGGGGTCCCTTGAAGATCCGCGAGGGCCTTCTGCAAGGCGACGGCGTGTCGAAGGTCCGCGTTCTGCGATGTCCTGGTCGCCCACGCGCGCCACCTCGGGCTTGCTCAGGCCGCAGGCGGACAACGCCAGACGCCACGAGGAGCACGCGAACGGAACGGGAAGCGGACATCAGAGCGGCCAGTCTATCGGCGTACCTCTTCACCGATCGACACGGTCTCGCCGAGCGCCGCCCGCAGATGTGCCTCCACCCATCCGGGGAGCTCGTGGCCCGCGACCCGCTCCGGCGCGAGGTTCAGTGTTCGTTTCGCTTCGTGGAACGAGGCGCCCGGCACCCGCTCCGTCAGGTCGATGCGCATCGCATCCGGGAGATCCACCGGCCGGATGCGCACCTGCTCTCGGTACGTGGAGACCTCCTCGACCCCGAAGATCCGGCAGGTGACCCGCAGGGATGCGACCGCGAACAGCGTTTCCACCTCCGAGGGAAGCGCCCCGTATCGGTCGATCGTCTCCTCGCGGATCCGATCGAGCCCGTCGTGATCTGCGGCGAGCGAGATCCGCCGGTACAGCTCCAGCCGGAGGGATTCCTGCGCGACCCAGCCCGGGGGCACGAACGCTCGGACCGGGAGGTCGATCCGGAGCTCCTTCTCTTCGGCGATCGGCCGCCCCTGCAACTCGGCGACCGACTGCTGGAGGATCCGGCAGTAGGCGTCGAAGCCCACAGCCGCGATGTGCCCGTGCTGCTCCGCCCCGAGCAGATTGCCGGCGCCGCGGATCTCGAGATCGCGGAGGGCGATCCTGAACCCGGACCCGAGTGCCTGGTGACGCGAGATCGTCGACAGGCGCTCGTGGGCCTCCTCCGTCAGCTCCCGCACCGGTGGGAAGAAGAAGTAGGCGAACGCGCGCTCGCTGCTCCTGCCCACGCGCCCCCGGAGCTGGTAGAGCTGCGCCAGGCCCAGCTTGTCGCCCCTGTCGACGACCAACGTGTTCGCGTTCGGCACGTCGAGTCCGGACTCGATGATCGTGGTGCAGACCAAGACGTCGGCGTCGCGATCCCAGAATCGGACCATCTGCCGTTCGAGCGTGTCCTCGTCCATCTGCCCGTGCGCCATGACGATCCGTGCCTCGGGCAGCTCTCGTTGCAACCAGGCGACCTGTCGGTCGATCGTCGCGACGCGGTTGTGGACCCAGAACACCTGGCCCTCGCGGAGGAGCTCTCGACGGACCGCACCGAGCGCGAGTCCCTCGTCGTAGCCACCGACGTAGGTGAGCACGGGCTGCCGGTCTTCGGGCGGCGTGTCGACCGTGGACATCTGTCGGATGCCGGTGAGCGCCATCTCGAGCGTCCGAGGTATGGGTGTTGCCGTCATCGTGAGGACATCCACGTGCGCTCGGAACCGCTTCAGCCGCTCCTTGTGCGCCACGCCGAACCGCTGCTCCTCGTCGACGACCAGCAGGCCGAGATCCCGGAACGACACGTCGGCGCCGAGCAACCGATGCGTGCCGATCACGACGTCGACGCGGCCGGCGGCCAGGTCCGCGACGACGTCCTTCTGCTGCGCCGGCGACAGGAAACGCGAGAGCATCGCCACCTTGACCGGATAGGGCGCGAACCGCTCGCTGAACGTGACGTGATGCTGCTCCGCGAGCAACGTCGTGGGAACCAGGACGGCGACCTGCTTGCCGTCCATCACCGCCTTGAAGGCGGCGCGAACGGCGATCTCGGTCTTGCCGAACCCGACGTCGCCACAGATCAGGCGGTCCATCGGAACCGGTCGCTCCATGTCCGCCTTCACCTCGTCGATCGCGGTCACCTGGTCCGGCGTCTCCTCGTGCGGGAACGCGTCTTCCAGCTCGAGCTGCCAGGGCGTGTCCGGGCCGAACGCGTGTCCGGGGACGGCCATGCGGGCGCTGTAGAGACGAACCAGCTCGCCGGCCATGTCCTTGACGGCGCGCTTCACCCTCGCGGTCGCGCGGGCCCAGTCCGACCCGCCGAGACGGTGGAGCCTGGGTGCGTCCCCGCCCAGGTACTTCGCCACCATGCCCACCTGCTCGGACGGCACGTACAGCTTGTCGTTGCCCGCGTACTCCAGGATGAGGTAGTCGCGCTCCGCGCCGGCCAGCTCGCGGTGGACGACGCCCCCGTATCGACCGACCCCGTGGATGCGGTGGACCGCGAAGTCGCCGGGTTCCAGCTCGTCCGCGATGGAACCGGTCGCCCTGCTGGCGAACCTCGGCGCCGACCGCGTGTGACGCCGGGAACCGAAGAGGTCCTCCTCGGTGACCACGGCCAGACGGCCGGCGTCGAAGAGGAAGCCGGAGGTGAGCGTCGCCTCGATCCGCTCGAACGGGAGGTCGCCCACGACCTCGGCGGCGCGCTGGAGCGAGCCGTGGCCGCGGCCGACGAGCACGATCCTCGTGCCGTCGGCCGTGGCCCGCTCGAGACGGCGCGCGAGCTCCGCCGCGTTCCCCTCCGCGGTTCCCCAGCTCGAGATACCGAGATCGATCCCTTCGGTGAACTCCGTCAGACGGAGCTGCACGTGGCCGTCGATCGCGCCTTCGAGCGGCGAGAGCACCGTCGGGCCCGGCCATCCGATCGCCTCGGCGAGCGCCTCGGCTTCCGCGTACGTCTGCGCCGCTCGCTGGAACGTGCGCTGAGCTGTGGGTCACCACGACCCAAGAACCCGGCGGGAGGATCCCGCCCGGCGTCGGCATGTGCTCGAACAGGAAGGGAGCGAGCGTGTCGGCTCCTTCGAAGCGGAGCCCGTCGGCGAGTCGTTGGAGTCCGTCGCGGAACCGGTCCGTCATCCCGGGGGCACGGTCTGCCGCGACCGACCGGAGCTCGTCGTCGGGCAGGAGCTCCCGCACGGGTGAGACCTCGATCGCGCCGATCTGCTTCGTGGAGAGCTGGGTCGACGGCGAGAACTCGCGGAGCCGGTCGATCTCGTCACCCCAGTACTCGAGCCGAGCAGGCCTCCGAGCGATGCCGGGGAAGACGTCGACGACTCCTCCTCGGACGGCGAACTCTCCTCGGTGCTCGACGACGTCGACGCGCACGTAGCCGAGCTCCGAGAGCCGCTCCGCGAGTCTGTCCGGGGCCATCTCCACGCCGGCCGCGAGCTGCAGGGGACGGATGGTCCCCAAGCTCGGCGGAACCGCCTGCATCGCTGAGAGGTATGGAGCGACGAGGACGAACGGCCCCTCGCGCCGACCGGAGGCGCCCGATGGCGTCGGCCCTTCGGGCCGCCACCTCCGGCGCCGGGTCCATCCCCTCGTACGGCAACGCGTCCCACGCCGGGAGGAGGGCGACGGTCTCCGGCCCGAGGTACGCGCCGATCTCCGAGGCGAGCTCCTCTGCTTCCCTCGGACCGGGACTGACCACCATCAGTGGGGCATCCAGCGCGACGGCCAGTCCCGCAAGGAGGAAGTCCTGTCCCGCGTCGGCCTTCGCCACGATCGGGCGGGCGCGTTCGAGGAGCAACCGCTCGAACGGCGGCGACCCGACCAGCACGTCGAGGACCTCCCGGAGCGTCATCCCACCTCCTTCGCACCAACACGAACAGCCCCGGTCGCGATCGCGACGGGGCATCGGAATGGGAGTTTAGACGGCGCGGAGCTTTCCGCCTGCGCGGCCGGAGGTCGCGGGCTCCTCGGAACCGGCTCGCCTGAGGTCGCGGGCTCGTCCTCGATGTGGAACTCCGCTTCTCGTGCGGACAGCCAACGCCAGAACGCCTCGGGCTCGAGCGGCTTCGCGATGTAGAAGCCCTGCGCCTCGTCGCACCCGAAGTCTCCGAGCCGGTCGAACGTCGCTCGATCCTGGACGCCCTCCGCCACGACCCGGAGCCCGAGGTTGCGGCCCAGCTCGACGGTTGCCCGCACGATCGTGAAGTCCTCGGCCCGATCGAGCATGTGCGACACGAACGAGCGGTCGATCTTGAGCTCCTCGATCGGCAGCCGCTTCAGGTAGGACAGCGAGGAGAACCCGGTCCCGAAATCGTCGATCGAGAGGCCCACTCCGAGGTGGGACAGCTCGTTGAGGACGGCGTCGGATCGGCCCGAGTCGGCGACGAGGAAGCTCTCGGTCAGCTCGAGTCGTAGGCAGCGAGGCGGCACGTCGAAGCGTTCGAGGAGACCACCCACGAGCCCGGGAAGGTTCTGGTCGAGCAGGCTTCGCGGGGACAGGTTGACGGCGACCGGCAGACGGACGTCGTAGTCGCCCCACGACCGCAGAGTGCGCACGACGTCCTCGATCACCCAATAGGTCAGTGGCTTCAGGAGCACGGTCTTCTCGACCATCGGGATGAAGTCGGCGGGAGACAATCGCCCCAGCGTTGGATGCTCCCAGCGGATCAGGGCCTCGGCGCCGGCGACCCTGCCGTCGGAGAGCCGGACCTTCGGCTGGAGGTACATCCGGAACTGGCCCTCTTCGATCGCGGGACGCACCTGTGTCACGAGGGTCAGGAGCTCAGGCTTGTACCGGTCGATGATCTCGTCGTAGATCTCGAAGCCGACGCCCGATTCCTTCGCGGCGTACATCGCGACGTCTGCGTGGCGGAGCAGCATGTCGGGATCCTCCGCGTGCGTCGGATACAGAGCGACCCCCACGCTTCCGGAGACGTCGAGATCGAGCTCCTCCACGCGGATCGGCCGCCGGAGACCTTCGACGACTCGCTCCGCGACGACCGAGGCCGTCTCGTCGTCCGGGAGTTCGGCGAGGAGGACGCCGAACTCGTCGCCGCCGAGCCGTGCCATCAGGTCACCGTCCCGGAGCGATTGGGCGATCCGCGGCCCGATCGCGGCGAGGAGCTTGTCGCCGAAATGGTGACCGAGAGCGTCGTTGATCTCCTTGAAGTGATCGAGATCCATCAACATCACGCCGAACCTGCCGCCGCGCTGCTCGGCTTCCTCGATCGTCGCCGCGAGGCTCCGCTGGAACAGCAAGCGATTGGGGAGGTCGGTGAGTTGGTCGTGCAGCGCCTGGTACTCGTTCTCCGCCTGCTTCCGGGCGAGCTCCTCGGTCGCGAGCTCCAGCGAGTGCGTCCGGTGCAACATCTGCCATGCGAACGCGAGCGGCGCGATGAACACGGCGATCGCCCACAGGCCGATGGTCTCGGTCGAGGTCGTCTTCGCCACGAGAAGGCTGAACAGCGCGAGACCGAGGTACGTCAGCAGGAACTCCGCCATCACGCCTTCGTGCATCGCGCGGAGGACGTGATCGAGGCGATGTCGGTAGCGAAGCGTCTGCCATTCGGCGATCACGATGGTGCTGATCGCGTAGCCGATCAGCGCTGCCAGGATGACCACGGAGCCGACCACGAACCATCGGTCGTTGAGGTCCGTCAGGCTGTGGAAGATCGTCCCCTGGGCGAGCACGCACAGCGCGAGCTGCGCGTGCCGGAAGACGACCGTGAGCGGAGGATGGTCGCGACGGAGCTCCGTCCTGATCGATCGACCCGGCGAACACGATCACGGCCGCGACGGGCGGCGGGTAGAGCAGCGCGACCGAGAGTTCCAGGGGGAAGCTCAGGCTGAAGGGGAACGGCATCCTCCGGGGTATGGGCATGAGGTGCACGAGGGCGATCGCCCCGAACCACACCAGGAGCCTCCAGTCGAGGAATCCGCTCGGTGCTTGCCATGTCGTGTAGCCCAGATAGGCCAGAAGGGGGAGCGACACCAGCAGCTCGTACGCTCGAAGCACGTGGCGGCGGCGAGGCCGGGGGGCGACGTGAACGGACGGCGTCTCATCCCCGCTCGCCATCGGTCACCACCCCTTCTTCCAGAGAGCGCGTGCCGGCCCTGGGCAGCGGGAGGGGGCGGCCTGGAGGAAGGCCACGCCTCACCGAACGGAGACGTCGCGCCATGCACTCTGTATCGGCCCGGGTCGGTTGAGCTGAAGGCTGAAGTCCCCCGTTCGCCCTACGGGCTGGGAGCGGATCGGTTGAAGCGATCCTGGGTCCGCTCGACCCCGTCCGTGATCAGTGCCCGAACGGCGTCGGCCGCGTGACCCACGACGAGCGCAAGGTCCCCTTCGTCCCGTTTTGCCACCGGCTGGAGTACGAAGTCGGCCGGATCCTGCCTCCCCGGCGGGCGGCCGATCCCGACGCGAACCCGCAGGTAGTCGGGACCGCGGAGAGCTTGATCGAGCGACCGCAGCCCGTTGTGCCCGCTGTTGCCGCCCCCCAGCTTCACACGGAGCGTGCCTGCCGGGATGTCCAGCTCGTCGTGGACGGCGATGAGCCTGGACGGGTCGATCGCGTGCTTCTTGGCGAGGGAGGCGTACGACGGACCCGACTCGTTCATGAACCGGGTGGAACGCGCGAGGAGGACCCGTTCGTCACCGACCCGGATCTCCGCCGCCTCGACGGGCAGGAACCGCACCTTCCGGAATCGCTCGCCGGCTTCGCGGGCGAGCTCCTCGGCGACCATTCGACCGACGTTGTGCCGGGTCCTCGCGTAGCGATCCTCTGGATTGCCGAGGCCGGCGACGAGCCAGGCCATCGGCTAGCTCTCGCCGTCCCCCTCGGGGGCCGTGGACTCGCCTTCGGCTCCCTCCCCGGAACCGGCGCCCTCCCCGCCCTCGCCCTCGGCGGCCTCGGCCTCTTCGCCTTCTTCGCCCTCGGGCACCTCGCCCTCGGCGGCCTCCTCCTCGGGCGCGGCCTCGGGGGCCTCCTCGCCCGCCACCGCCAGGTCCAGCTCGGTGTCCATCATCGCCGGCTCCACGACGGCGAGCACCATCGTGTCGGGGTCGGTCAGGAACTCGACACCCTCGGGCGGAGTGAGATCACCCACGCGGAGGGACTCGCCGATCTTCAATGAGGTGATGTCGAACTCGATCCGCTGAGGAACGTTGGCCGGCAAGCTCTCGACCTCGACCTCGCGGAGGTGGTGCTCGACGACGCCGCCCGCGTGGACGCCGACGGAATCGCCGATCTCGTGAAGCTCGATGTTCACGGTGATCTTCTCGTCGCGGCGCACCGCCATGAAGTCGACGTGGATGAAGCGGTTGTGGATCAGGTCTCGCTGGATCTCGCGAGCGATCGTGAGGTACTCCTGGCCGTCGAGCTTCAGGTCGACGAGGACGCTCGCCTGACCCATCGCGTGGAAGATGTGAAGCAGGTCGAGCGCGCTCACGTGGATCGATGTCGCCTCGACCCCGGCTCCGTACAGCGTCGCGGGGACGCGGCCCGTCGCGCGCAAACGGTGTGCGGGTCCCTTGCCGGTCTCGCTCCGCGGTTCGGCCGTGAAGTATCGCTTCCATGGCAGGTCAGAGGTCCTTTTCGAAGGGGTCGACTCGGTCGCTCATCGTACCAGCGCCGCCGGAAGGACCGGCGTCGTCGGCTCCGCATCGCGATAGTGACGAGCCTTACTCACGTAGCATCCCGCTTCGATGCAACTCACCCGTGCCGCCGCAGCGTCACTGAGCCTCGTCCTGCTCGCGGCGATCTGTCAGGACCCGCCCCGGGCCAGAGACACGCCCGACCTGCTTCCCCCCGGGAGACCCGAGCGCACCGATGCGTCGGCGTTCGAGACGCGTTGGCCGATCAAGCACGTCGTGTTCGTCATCAAGGAGAACCGGACGACGGATCACCTCTTCGGTCGGTTCCCCGGCGTGAACGGCGTCACCGAGGGATACGACGGCGACGACCTGCGACCGCTCACGCCTCCGCCGGATCGTCTGCCCGACGACATCCCCCACTGCTACGAGTGCGGACTCGAGTCCTGGAACGAGGGACGGATGAACAGGTTCGCGAGGAACGACATCAGCGACCGCTTCGCGTACACGCAGATGCCGGGGCCCGAGCACCTCCCCAACTACTGGCGATGGGCCGAGGAGTTCGCGCTGTCGGACAACTTCTTCGCATCCGCCCAGGGCCCGTCGTTCCCGAACCACCTCTACACGATCGCCGCGCAGTCGGGCGGCTCGCACCACAACCCGTTCCAGGACCAGGCCCGAGCGACGATCGTTCACGCAGGAGACCGGCCTCGCGAAGTCGTGGGGATGCGACACCCTCGAGGAGGTCTACGTCGAGGTGGTCGACAGCGAGGGGCAGGTGGAGAGGGTGCCGCCGTGCTTCGACTTCCCGACCGAGGCCGACCTCCTGGACGGCGCCGAGATCCCGTGGGGCTACTACGCCGCGTGGAACGACCAGCGCGGCTACGTCTGGTCGGCGTTCTCCGCGATCGAGCGCGTCCGGATGAACCCGGAGATCTGGCAGCGCCACATCTTCCCGGTCGACAACTTCGTCGCCGACGTCGACGACGGCCGGCTCGCCCCCGTCACGTGGGTCACCCCTCGATACGAGCTGAGCGAGCACCCCGAGTGGAGCTTCTGCCACGGCGAGAACTGGACGACGGAGATCGTGAACGCTGTCATGCGGAGCCCGTTCTGGAAGGACACCGCGATCTTCATCACGTGGGACGACTACGGCGGGTTCTACGATCACGTCCCGCCACCGCAGGTCGACGACTTCGGGTTCGGCTTCCGCGTCCCGCTGCTCACGATCAGCCCGTACGCGAAGCCCGGCTACATCGACTCGCAGCTCGGCGAGTTCTCGAGCGTCCTTCGGTTCATCGAGGACAACTGGGGCCTGTCCCAGCTCACCCATCGGGACCGGGACGCGTTCAACCTGAGCTACCTCTTCGACTTCGAGCAGGAGCCCCTCGAGCCGTTCGAACTGCCCCTCCGCGACGACTGCGTGGGCCCGAGGCTCCACAAGCTGCGCCAGCTGCGGACGAGAACTGACCCGGATCGCGGCGATACCTTCCGACCGCCTCGTGCGTCTTGGAGGCATGGCGCGGATCCTCGTGGCGGCGCAGGAAAGGACGACGGTGACGGAGCCCAAGGGCGAGCTGGCGGACCTGTACGTCCGGCACGTCCCCGGCGGCGAACCGGCTGGCCTTCCTCCTGACGGGCGACCGTGCACTCGCGGAGGATCTCGTACACGACGCCTTCGTCCGGTGCGTCGGACGGTTCGGGCATCTGCGAGCCCGCGAGGCGTTCGACTCGTACCTGCGGCGCACGATCGTGAACCTCCACACGTCGAGGCTCCGACGCATCGCGCGTCGAACGCGAATGGCTGTCGAAGGAAGCCGGGCGCGTCAGGGAGCGGACCGGGTCGACCGGCATACCGGACGTGGCGGGACGCGAGGACATGTGGCGGCGGCTCCAGACGCTGCCGTCACGACAACGGGCAGTGCTCGTACTGCGCTACTACGAGGACCTGTCGGAACGGGAGACGGCGGACTCGCTGCGGTGTTCGGTTGCCGCCGTGAAGTCGCTGACGGCGCGGGGAACGCGGCGCTCCGCGAAGGGATCAGGGGTGAGGACGAATGACCACGGATTTCGAGAACGAGCTTCGGGACCTGTTCCGCGAGAAGGCGGGCGAGGCACCGGCCGCGACGCCGGCGGCCGCGACGCATCAGATGCTGCGGCGCGGCCGCCGCCACCAGGTGGGGACGATCGTCGGGTCCGCTGCGGTCAGCGTCGGGCTGATCGTCGGCTCGGTGGCGGGGGTCACCAGCATCATGCAGGAAGAGGACAAGCAGCCCGTCGGGAGCGGCCCCGGTGGCTCGGGGCTGCCGAGCCCGTCTCCATCGCCTTCGCGCACCGCCGAGCCCGTGGAGCCGATCGCGCCCTGGGATCTCGTCCACGGCGGCACCTACTGGGCCGTGTATCCGTGGGTCGGAGCCGCCGGATCCCGCGAGGCGGACGACGTGAGCGCCCAGCTCCTCGCCGAGTTCGGGATCGAGGCGCACGCGGGCGAGCTCGCCTGCGATCAGGGAGCGGCGGAAACGCTCGGGACGGATGCCGAGCATGGCATCGCCGTGTACTTCGCGACGGAGGACGAGGCGAACACGTTCGCACTGCAGGCCGGACTGCTCGGACACGAAGCCGGCCCCGTGGTCGCCCAGGTCACCACGTACTGCCTGGACTGACCGACCGCTCGCGCGGTGGCAGGATGTGCGGATGGAAGATCGACGCCGGCGCCAGAGCTGGTTCGGCCTGAAGCGCCACGTCAAACGCTTCCTCAGCCTCGGCTTCCCGAACGCGCTACTGCGGCTCGTCGCGCTTTTCGTTCCGTCGCTCCGGTCCGGTCGCCTGCCGTCACCGGCGAACCAGCGGAGGTCGAGGGGCGGGTCGGCGGCGCGACGTTCGTGATGCTCGACCCGGCTCGATGCGAGAACGCGAAGGAGCTCTTCTGGGGGCGCGGCCGGCGCCCGAAGGCGCACGACCGTCTGGCGCTCGACACGGTCGCGGCGCTCGCGCGCGAGGCCGATGAGTTCCTCGACGTCGGCGCCTACACCGGCCTCTTCACGCTCGCGACGATGGCGATCGCACCGCGGCCTCCATGCCCACTCGTTCGAGATCGTGCCCGCGGTGGCCGACGCCCTCGAGGCGAACCTGCGCCGCAACGGTGTCGCCGATCGGGTCGTGGTGCACCGCGAAGGGGTCGGCGACGCCGACACGACCATGCGCGTGCCCTCGGGCGAAGGAGGCTCTGCACTCCCCTCGTTCTACTCGGCGAGGATGCGCTTCGAGGAAGGTGAGGTCGTTCCGTTCCGGTCGCTCGATTCGGTGGGGGTGCTCCTGCCGGCGGGAGCGCGGGTGATCATGAAGGTGGACGTCGAGGGTACGGAGGACGCGGTCTTCGGAGCGGGGCAGCGATTCCTCGGGACCTTCCGTCCCGACGTCCTCTGCGAGGTGCTTCCGGAAGCCGACGGCGCACGCCTCGACGAGCTGCTCGCGCGCCGCGGACCTACGTCGATACCTCGTCACGAGGTCCCGGCTCGAGGAGGGGCGGCGGATCGTGCCCCACCCCGCGTTCCGCGATTGGCTGTTCTCGCCGCGAACGCCCGAGGAGCTCCGAGCGCTCGGGCTGCCGGTCGACTAGACCTGGTTGTCGCCGCCGAAGATCTCGGAGACCGACGAGTCCTCGAACACGGCGCGCAGACCGTTCGCGATCAGGGGCGCGATCGACAGCACCTTCAGCTTCGCGAACGTCCGCTCCTCGGTGATCGGCACCGTGTTCGTGACGACGACCTGCTCGATCGGCGCCTCCTCCAGCAGCTGGCGAGCCTTGCCGCTGAACAGGCCGTGGGTCGCCCCCACGAAGATCGGGCCGGCCCCCATCTCCGCGAGCACCTGGACTCCCTTCGAGATCGTCGCGGCGGTGTCGATCATGTCGTCCACGATCACGCACGGTCTGCCATCGACCTCACCCACGACGGCCATCTCCTCGATCTTGTGGGCTTCCTTCCGCGACCGTCGCTTGTAGAGGAACGCGAGGTCCGCGTGGAGGTACTCGCGCAGCTTCTCCGACGTCTTGATCCGCCCGGCGTCGGGGGCCACCACGACCAGATCGTCGCCGTGCAGCTCCAGCTCGTCCTTGAAGTAGTCGGAAAGGATCGGCAGCGCGGTCAGATGATCGAACGGGAAGTCGAAGTAGCCCTGGATCTGACCGGAATGCAGGTCGACCGAGATCACCCGGTCAGCGCCGGCCGTCGAGAGCAGGTCGGCCACGAGCTTGGCGCTGATCGGCTCGCGAGAGAGGGCCTTGTGGTCCTGCCGAGAGTAGCCGTAGTACGGGATCACGGCGTTGATCCTCTTGGCGGATGCGCGCTTCATCGCGTCGATCATGATCAGCTGTTCCATCAACGCCTCGTTCACCGGCTCGTAGTGCGACTGCACGACGAATACATCCGCGCCGCGCACGCTCTCCTCGGATCGGAAGTAGATCTCTCCCGACGCGAAGCGCCGGAGCTCGCTGTGGCTCACGGGGATCCCGAGGTTTTCGGCGATCTCGCTGCCGAGCGCCGGATGGATCGTGCCGGAGAACAGCATCATCCGCTTCTTGGTGATGATCTCCACGGTCGCCCCTACCGTTTCCCCTTCGATCCGTGCTTCGCGTCGGTCCGCTTCCGGTAACCCTTCACGTTCCTCTGATCGGTGCGCTCGACGGCCAGCGCGCCGTCCGGCACATCTTTCGTGATCACCGAGCCCGCTCCCGTCACGGCGCCCTTGCCGACCCTGACCGGCGCCACCAGCATCGTATCCGACCCGACCCTCGCGCCGTCGGCGATCACGGTGCGATGCTTCTCGTAGCCGTCGTAGTTCACGACCACCGTCCCGGCCCCGATGTTCACCCCGGCTCCGACCTCCGCGTCCCCGATGTAAGCGAGGTGCTTCGCTTTCGAGCGCTTCCCGATCCGCGAGGCCTTGACCTCGACGAAGTTCCCGATCAGGGCTCCGTCCTCGAGGACCGACCCGGGGCGAAGTCGAGCGAAAGGCCCCACCTCACAGGCCCTCCCGACCTTGGAGTCCTCGACGACGGCGAACCACACCGCGGAGCCGTCACCCACGCGGGAGCGGGCGATCGCGGTCGAGGGCCCGATCGTGCACTTGGCGCCGATCCGCGATGCCGCTCTCCACGAAGGTGTTGGGGTAGATCACGCTGTCTCGCCCGATCCTCACCTCGACGTCGATGTAGGTCGCGGCCGGGTCGATCAGTCTGACGCCCGCCGCCATGTGAGCCTCGTTCACCCGCCGGCGGAGCAGCGCCTCCAGCGCTGCGACGCCGGCGCGTGTGTTCGCACCGAGGATCCCACCGGTGTCGCAGATGACGGCATCGACCCGCTCGCCCTTGTCCAGGAGGATCGAGATCGCGCGGTTCAGGTAGTACTCCCGCTGACGGTTCTCGCGATCGAGGAGCGGAAGCGTCGCGAAGAGGAGATCACGCCGGAAGGCGATCCAGTTCGTCGCGACCTCGTGGATCCTTCGGACCGCCGGAGTCGCATCCCGCCCTTCGATCACGTCGATCACGCGCGACCCCTCGCGGACGACCCGTCCATACCCGCCCGGCTCGTCGAGCACGGTCGACCCGAGCGTGACCGCAGCCGCTGTGCGGCGGTGCGTGGCCAGGACCTTCCTGAGGTCGGCGGGCGTGATCGGGTCGAAGTCGCCGTTGGCGACCAGCACGTCGTCCACCTTGCCCACCGCCTTCTCCGCGAGCTGGACCGCGTGGCCGGTGCCCAGCTGCTCGGCCTGCTCGACGAAGACGGGCGCGGGCATCAGTCCCCAGGACGTGACGGCATCACGGACGTCGTCGGCGCCGTGGCCGATCACCACGATGACCCGCTCGGGCTTCGCCGCGCGCACCGCCTGGAGGGTGTGCCACAGGAGAGGGCGTCCGCAGACCGGGTGGAGGACCTTGGGTGTACCCGACTTCAGTCGCTCGCCTTTGCCCGCGCCGAGCACCACGGCAGCGAGCGAACGGGAGGTGCGTCTGGGTACGGTGCCCACGTCTGTCCTTCAGCCTCGTCGTTCGTCGGGGGCGTGCGGAAGCCGGGTCATCGTCCCACATGCCCGCGACGTATGGCGCACTGCCGTTCCGGGTCAGAGATGGGGACCCCGGGCAAGATGCCCGGCATCTGCTCGACGAAGATCGCTCTCACACCTGCTCACGTGTGAGTAAGAGACTGCGGCAAGGATGTGGTCATCTAGGAAGGCGTCTCGGTGAGTGTGGAGGGGCGGGTCAAGAGATGAACCACGATCAACACGGAGATCACGATCATGCCCACCGCACGGACTCGGAGGTCGCTGAGGAGCGCGTGGGAGGGCACGAAGCGCACGACAAGCACGCGGGCCACAGCGTCGCGATGTTCCGCGACCGCTTCTGGCTGAGCGTCCTGCTCACGGTCCCGGTGCTCGTGTGGTCGGAGATGGTGCAGGACTGGCTGGGCTTCAGTGCTCCGACGTTCGAGCTCTCCGATCGCATCCCGGCGATCCTCGGGACGATCGTCTTCATCTACGGCGGGATGCCGTTCCTCCGTGGCGGTGTCCGAGAGATCCGCGACCGGCAACCGGGCATGATGCTGCTGATCTCACTGGCGATCCTGGTCTCGTTCGTCGCGAGCGTCGCCTCCGAGTTCGGCGCTCTCGATCTCGAGTTCTGGTGGGAGCTCGCTCTCTTGATCGACGTGATGCTCCTCGGGCACTGGCAGGAGATGAAGGCGCTCGGGCAGGCTTCGGGGGCGCTCGAGGCGCTCGCGGCCCTCCTGCCTGACGACGCCGAGGTGATCCACGGCTCGATGACCCACACGGTTCCGGTCGCCGAGCTGCGCCCGGGCGATCTCGTCCTCGTCAGGCCGGGCGGGCGTGTCCCGGCGGACGGGACGGTCGTGGAGGGGACCGCGGCGTTCGACGAATCGATGATCACGGGAGAGTCGAAGCCGGTCACCCACGAGCCGGGCGACCGGGTCGTCGCCGGCACCGTGGCCACCGACGGCGCGGTCCGGATCCGTGTCGAGTCGGTCGGCGACGACACCACCCTCGCGGGCATCCAACGCCTCGTGAGGGAGGCGCAGGCCTCGCGTTCTGATGCCCAGGCTCTCGCCGACCGCGCCGCCGCGATCCTGTTCTACGTCGCGGTTGCGGCGGGCGTGCTGACCTTCGTCGTCTGGAGCGCGATCGGCGAAACAGGCCAGGCCATCGAGCGGAGCGTGACCGTGCTCGTGATCTCGTGTCCGCACGCGCTCGGGCTCGCGATCCCGCTCGTGATCGCGATCTCCACGGGCGTGGCGGCGCGAGCGGGGATCCTGGTGAAGGACCGTCTCGCCCTCGAACGGATGCGGGCGGTGAACGCGGTGCTGTTCGACAAGACCGGGACACTCACGCGAGGCAGGCCCGTCGTGCGCGATGTGGTGGGCGTCGGCGTGTCGCCCGAGGAGGTCCTCCGCATCGCCGGCTCCGTCGAGGCGAACAGCGAGCACCCGCTCGCCCGTGCGATCGTCGGCGCGGCCAGGGCGAACGCCGGGATCCCCGCCGTCTCCGACTTCCGTTCCATGACCGGTCGCGGAGTCGCCGGTGTGGTCGAAG
Source organism: uncultured Actinomycetota bacterium (assembly GCA_963778505.1). Classification (GTDB taxonomy): domain Bacteria; phylum Actinomycetota; class UBA4738; order UBA4738; family HRBIN12; genus JAJNBA01. The sequence continues at coordinate 481,626 of CAVZUH010000003.1, forward strand.
GGTCAGAGGTGGAGGTCGGCGGTCCCGCCCTGCTGCGAGAGCGAGGGCTCGAGGAGCCCGGGGAGATCTCCGAGGACGTCGCGAAGTGGAGGGCTCGTGGCGCGACCGTGCTCACGGTTCTGCGAAGCGGTCGTGTGATCGGCATGGTCGCCCTCGAGGACGAGATCCGGCCCGAGTCGCTCGATGCCGTTCGTGCGCTTCACGCCGAACGGATCCGCGTGGTGATGATCACCGGCGATGCGCGGCAGGTGGCCGAAGCCGTCGCCGACGACCTCGGCGTCGATGAGGTCGTGGCGGAGGTGCTGCCGGAGGACAAGGACGCCGCGGTCGGCGACCTCCAGGGGCGGGGGCTCGTCGTCGCCATGGTTGGAGACGGCGTGAACGACGCACCCGCGCTGGCACGGGCCGACGTCGGCATCGCGATCGGCGCCGGCACCGACGTCGCGATCGAGTCGGCGGGTGTCGTCCTCGCGAGCGATGATCCACGCGGCGTCGTCTCGGTCCGGCGCCTGTCGAAAGCGAGCTACCGCAAGATGGCCCAGAACCTCGCGTGGGCGGTCGGGTACAACGTGGTCGCGATCCCGCTGGCAGCCGGGGCGTTCGCCTGGGCGGGGGTAGTGCTGCCGCCCGCGGCGGGGGCACTCGCGATGAGCGTCTCGACGATCGTCGTCGCGATCAATGCGACCCTGATTCGGCGACTCGACCTTCGGCCCGCGAGCACCGTGGCCGGTTCCCCCGCGCCTCAGCGTGCGCACGATGTCACGGCGCACGCATAGGCCCGGCCACCACTTAGCCTCATCGCTGATCAGAGGTGAAGACGGCGGGAGACCTGTTCGCGAAGCGCGATAGCCGCCTTCGTATCGCGACGACTGAACGCGAGCTTCGTGCGCCCCAATGGTGTGGTCACGACAAAGTTGCCCCATCTGAAGCCTAGGAATCGGTGATGCATCACGTGGGGGCGGGAAAGAGGCGCGTGTTCGAGGGCGATGCCGTACCGGTGGCCGAGGGAAGTCTCGAATGCAGCGGTCACGTCGTCGAAAGCAAGTGAAGCCTCGTTCTCAAGCTTCGCTCGCGGGACCCATCGGAGCCTGTGGCTCGTGACCATCACGAAGGTCCAGCCAGCGCCGCCACGCTCGACGGTTCCTTCCGTCGTTATGTCTTCGCATCTTCCGACGGCCACGACTTGCTCCTCGGCGTCTAGGTGACTACGGACCACGTGGTCGCAGATGCGGAGTTGGTCGCGGAGAGTCGTCATGGCGGAAGCGTAGGTCTTCCCTCGCGCGTCTGAGGCAGCGTTCCGGGGGGAGGAGTCGAACCTCCATACCAGGCTCCAAAGGCCCGTGTCTTGCCGTTAGACCACCCCGGAAGGGTCGGGTCGATTCTCGCAGGCGTCGGCGCGCCTCGGCGGCGCCATCCACGACGAACGAGCCGGGAACGGCATCGGCGACGTCCTGCGCCGACGCGAACGAGCACAGGGCGACCACCGTCGGACCCGAGCCGCTCATCACGGCGCCCCGAGCACCGGCGTCGACGAACGCTCGAGCCGTCTCCGCGATCTCCGGATGGTGCGCGGCGACGGGGCCCTGGAGGTCGTTGTACAGGGCGCTCCCGAGAAGCTCGTCGTTGCCGGCCTCCGCCGCCGCGATCAGCGCTCCCGGGTCGGGCCCCGTCGCCGCGTCGCTCGTTCCACCACTCGTAGGCGTCTCTCGAGGACACGCCGAACGCGAAGGGCTTCACGACCCACGTGGTCGTTTGCAGCGAGCACCGGCTCCACGATGCTCGCCGCGACCGCGGGCGTACGCCGGCTCCCCGAGGAGCAGCGCCGGGACGTCGGAACCGATCTCAGCAGCCAGCCGTGCGAGGCCGTCGCGGCCCATCTCGGTCCCCCACAGCTCGTCGAGCAGCAGGAGGGTGGTGGCGGCATCGGCCGAACCGCCGCCGAGGCCGGCGGCCACCGGGATCCGTTTCTCGATGCGGATCCGCGCGCCCCGCGTCTGAGCGCCGCCGGCCTCGGCGGCCAGGGCGCGGGCGGCGTGCAGCGCGAGGTTCGTGTCGTCCGCAGGCACGCCCTCGGCGGCGGGACCCTCGAGCGACAGCGGTCAGCTCGTCGGCGGTCTCCACGGTCACGTGATCGGCGAGCGAGATCGGCAGCAGCAGGGTCTCGACGTCGTGGTATCCGTCGTCGCGGCGCCCGAGCACCCGCAGGAAGACGTTCACCTTCGCGTGCGCCGGCGACTCGAGCGCCTCCATCCGTTGCTCCGTCATGTCGGTGGCGCCAGAACCGGGAGTGCCTCCGCGATCCGCGCGAAGTCCCCGAGCGAGAGGGTCTCGGCACGCGCCGATGGGGCGACCCCGGCCCCCTCCAGGAGATGGTCCGCGTCCCGGCCGTCGACCCCGAGCCGCCGCAACGCGTTCCGCATCGTCTTCCGCCGCTCGGCGAACCCCGCGTCCACCACCGTCCAGAGGCGATCCTCGTCGACCCCGACCGACAGCTCGTCCCGGCGCACGAGACGCACGATCACCGACTCCACCTTGGGGCGCGGCCAGAAGACCGACGGCGGCACGCGGCGCACGAGCGTTCCCTCCGCCCGGTAGGCAACCCGCACGCTCGGGATCCCGTACGCCGGCTCGCCGGGACCTGCGACCAGGCGCTCCCCGACCTCGCGCTGGACCATCACGACGAGACGCCGCACCTGGGGAACGTCACGCAGCGTGTCCAGCACGAGGCGGGTCGCGACGTTGTAGGGGAGGTTGGCAGCGAGGACCCAGTCGTCGTCCTCCCCCGAGCTCGTCCTGCCACTCGCGATCCGTCGCGTCCGCGTGCAGCACGCGAACGCGATCCAGTCCCGACGACCGATTCCTCCAACGCCGGGATCAGCGACGGATCGACCTCGACGGCGAGCACCTCGGCGCCCGCATCGGCGAGCGCTCGCGTGAGCGAGCCGAGGCCGGCACCGATCTCGACCACCCGATCGCCGGGACCGACGCCGGCGTCGGACGCGATCGCTCGCGCCAGGTTCGGATCGATCAGGAAGTGCTGACCGAGCGATCGCTTCGGCCGGATGCCGTGCCGTTCGGCGAGCGCCCGCAGCGCGCCGGCGCCGAGCGACGAACCTGCATCGGCTGTTCACGCGGGGAGCGTAGTCAGAGCGGAAACGGTTCGGTCCCGGGCCGAAGGCCCGGGACCGAACGTGAAGGGGGGCGCTGGATGGTGTCCAGACGACGTCAGCGACGGGCACGATCCCCATGGCCGAGAGGAGCTCCCCGTCCGTGATCCGTGTTCGTCGAGCCCTCGCGCACCTTCCCCGAACGCGAGAACCCGCACGGACGCGGCCGAGGATGTCCCGACGCCTCCGGCGGAAACCGAGGTCTCGGCGGCGAGGCCCGAGCGCTTCCGACCGGGCCTCTCCGCTCCGTCCACCATCCAGACCCCCACACCGACGGAGACGACCGTTCGATGACGACATCACACGCGACACCCGAGAGTTCCTGTCGAGTCGTGATCCGATCGTCACCCATCTGTCGCTCCCACTCCTCGAGGACGCCGGGTGATCCGGCGGGCCGGACCGGACCTCAGCGCTTGTTGTGGAAAACGCACGCTAGCAACCCTCAACTCTCACTGCAACCTTGAGCACCGAACGTGCGTTCGAGTCTAGGAAAGGCCGGGGAACGCCGTCGTCGCGTTGCGCGAGGTGGCCTCGGCAACGATCCGCGCGATCCTCGTCGCGCACTCGCGCGACCTCGGCGATCGCGAACACGACATTCGCCGGTTCGTTGTCGTGGCCCTCGAAGCGTCTGCGGAGCGAGGAACGGTGAGTCGGTCTCGACGAGGAGGCGGTCGATATCCACGCGCGCGTGCCGCTTGGCGCAGATGTTCGTTCTTCGGGATAGGTCACGTTGCCGGCGAAGCTGATCCAGTAACCGCGCTCGGCGCACTCTCTCGCGATCGTCGCGTCACCGCTGAAGCAGTGGATCACGACGCGTTCCGCCGAACCCTCATCCAGGACTCGAAGGACATCCGGCCACGCGTCCCGAACGTGGACGACCATCGGCTTCCCCGACTCGTTGGAGAGCGCGATGTGCGCCTTCAGCGCCCGGACCTGGTCCTCGACGGGCGATCGCATCCGGTAGAAGTCCAGGCCGCACTCACCGACCGCGACCACGCGAGGGTCGTGGAGCAGCTCTTCGATCCTCGCTCCCGCCGCGGCGTCGAAGCAGCTCCGCGTCATGGGGGTGCATCCCGGCCGTCGCGAAGATCCCGGCGATCGAATCGGCCATCTCGAGCGACGCGCGCCGACGTCGCCGGGTCCACACCGACGCACAGATCAGGCGGTCGACGCCGGCCTGCCCGCGCGGCCTCGACCACGAGTGAAGGTTCCCGGTCCACCAGGAACAGGTGGCAGTGGGTGTCCACCACACCGCTCTGCACCGGGAGTTCAGGGTTCGGTCGGGCCATCGGCGCGCGATGATAGGCGGTCTCAACTTCCGGTGCATCCGAGGAGATTCACGTGAAACATCCGGGCCGGGCACCGTCGCGGCCGTTCGCGGGCCTGGGGCCGGCCTGATCCTCGGCGTGTCGACCCTCGGGAAGAGGGACTCGCCCTTCGTGGTGCTTCGTGCCCGGCTCCATCCGGCCCCACGCCCGCCGCGTGGTCGAGACGCTGTGCGTCGAGGGTTTCCTCGATGCCGAGCTGCTCCCACAGCCGCGCGGCGGCGCTCGGCATGACGCACGAGAGAAGGATCGTGAGCGCGCGCAGGGTCTCAGCCGAGGCGTAGAGGATCGATCCGAGCTCATCCCGCCTCGCGGGGTCCTTCGCGAGGGTCCAGGGGGATCGCTCCACCATGTAGCGGTTGGCCCGCACGACCACGTCGTAGACGGCGGCCGAGCGCGGCGGTCGGTCGCACCGCGAGCATCTCCTCGTCGTAGCGGCGAACCGCCTCGGCGATCACCTCGCGGGAGGTCGGACTCCGCGCCCGCGGAACGATGGGCTCGGGAAGCACCCCGTCGAAGTAGGAGCGGAGCATCGCAAGCACGCGCGAGGCGAGGTTGCCGATCCCGTTCGCGAGCTCGGCGTTGTGGCGGTCCACCATCGACTCGAGCGAGAACGATCCGTCCTGGCCGAACTGAATCTCGCGCAGGAAGTACCACCGGTAGGAGTCGACGCCGAACCGGTCGATCAGCTCGAACGGGTGGATCCCGGTCGCGTTCGTCTTCGACATCTTCTTGCCGCCGACCGTGAGGAACCCGTGTGCCCAGACCTGGTCGGGCGGCTCGATGCCGGCGGCCATCAGCATCGCCGGCCAGTAGATCGCGTGCTGCCGCAGGATGTCCTTGCCGATCATGTGGATGTTCGCCGGCCAGCGCCGCGCGAAGCGCTGCCTCGTCGGACGCCGTAGCCGGCGGCCGTGATGTAGTTCGTGAGGGCATCGAACCAGACGTAGGAGACGTGGTCGGGGTCCCATGGCAGCGGGATGCCCCAGTCGAAGTTCGTGCGGCTGATCGAGAAGTCCTGGAGACCGCCCCGGATCAGCGAGAGCACCTCGTTCCGCCGGATCTCGGGCTCCACGGCGGACGGGCGTCCGCTCGTAGTGCTCGAGGAGGCGGTCCCCGATACGCCGAGAGCCGGAAGAAGTAGTTCTGCTCCTTCATCAGCTCGACCGGGCGCTCGTGGATCGGGCAGAGCTGCCCCTCCAGGAGGTCCCCCTCCACGTAGTAGAGCTCGCAGGACACGCAGTAGAGGCCCTCGTAGGTGTCCAGGTAGATGTCGTCCCGTCCGTTCCCGATGCACTTGGTCAAGTAACTTGACTACCGACGGCCTTGTGACGCGGCTCCGTGGTCCGGATGTAGTCGTCGTAGCCGATGTCCAGCCGCGCCCACACCTCTCGCCACTGCGGCTCCATCTCGTCGACCCACCGCTGCGGATCGATGCCGGCCGCCTCGGCCGCGCGCTGGAGCTTCAGGCCGTGCTCGTCGGTGCCGGTGAGGTGGAAGACCTCCTCCCCACGCAGCCGGTGGTGCCGGGCGATCACGTCGGCGGCCACGGCATCGTACGCGTGCCCGACGTGGGGCACGTCGTTGGGGTAGTAGATCGGCGTGGTGATGTAGAAGACGTCCCGGCCCATGGGCGCCATCGTACCAGGGGCGTCGTTCCCCTGGTGCGGAGGATCGACCCGAGGCGTCACTCGAGGCAGCCTGCGTCCGTGCCGAGCCGTCGGAGCCCCTCGAGGTCGCCGGCGCCCGAAATCGCTGGAGCCCGTACGTTCGGGTGCGGTGCCCCGAATACATGAGCTGGTGGGGGTCCTTCACGTGGTCGAGACCCATGATGTGCCCGAGCTCGTGGAGCAGGACCGAGCCGTGCGCGTACCGAGTCGCCGAAGCCGCGACGCGCGGTCGCCTCCGCGTCCATCACGACGATCCCGCCGAAGTACTGGTCCTGGTCGCGTAGAGGCCGGCCATCGTCTTGGCGAACGCGATCGACGGACGCGGATCGTGCAGACGACGCAGGATCGCCTGGTAGTCGTCGTGGTCGACCCAGATCGATGATGAGCTCCGCCTTCCGGATCACGCCCCTGATAGCGCATCCGCTGGTACGCACGGAGGAACGTCTCCTCGCGTCGTCCCGACGGACCGGAACTCGATCCCGGTGGCCCGCGTCACCCGCGCGAGGGCCTCGCCCAGGTCGGCTCGCATCGAGGACGAGGCGCCGGCGGTGTTCACCGCATAGGTGATCGTCTCGCACGGGTTCCATCGGACCGGGGCGCCGCCGACACGCTCGAGGAACTTGAAGGCGCCGTCGACCTTCGGCCGCGGGGTCGGCGTGGGCGCTCGGCGAAGGCGGGGCGGTCGGGGTCGCGCTCGAAGCGGGATCGCGTCGGACGCCGGCGGCGAGCTCGCGCGGGTCGACGGTCCTCGCAGCAGCGAGACGACCGCGAGCACGCCGAGGACGATCGCCAGCCAGCGAGGTGACGACGAAGGCTGCGAAGAGACGTGGCGCTCGCCGATCGGCCTCGGCCCGCCGGGCCGTCGGGGCGCGGCGGCACCGGTGCGGCCCGAGCGGGGGAGGCGCCTCGGACATGCGGGCAGTGTAGGAAGGGCGCACCGCCGAGGAATCGGCCGTGTCAGTCCGAGGCGATCGCGGCCCGGTAGAGGTCGTTGGCGCTCGCGCCGTGGCGTTCCGCCACGGCGCGAGCGGCGTCGCGGGTGCGCATGCCCTCGTCGATCAGGCGGCGGACCTCCTCGAGGAGGGCCGCGCGATCGAGCGGGGCTCCTTCGTGCTCGCCCTCGACCACGACGGCGACCTCGCCCTTCAGCTCTCGCTCGCCGATCGCGTCGAGGACCTCGGCGACGGTGCCCCGGAGGACCTCTTCGTGGAGCTTCGTCAGCTCCCGGCAGACCGCGACCCGCCGATCGCCCAGGGCTCGCGACGATCTCGCGGAGCAGCGTGCGGACACGCCGCGGGGATTCGAAGAAGACGATCGTCCGCGGGTCGTGCCGGAGCGCCTGGAGCCGTCGGCCGCGATCGCCGGGGCGCCGCGGCAGGAAGCCCTCGAACGCGAACCGGTCGGTCGGGAGTCCGGAGAGGACGAGGGCGGCGATCGCGGCCGACGGGCCGGGCACGACGCGCACGTCGATCCCTCGTTCCGACGGCGCGCTGGACGACCCGGTACCCCGGGTCCGACACGCTCGGCATGCCGCCGTCGGTGACGACCGCGACGTCCTCGCCCGGCGTCGAGCCGCTCGACGAGCTCGGCCGCGCGCTCGTCCTCGTTGCCCTCGAACATCGAGACGAGGGGCTTGCGGATGTCGAGGCCCCGCAGGAGGCGACCGGTCCGCCGCGTGTCCTCCGCGGCGACGACCGCCACCGAGGCGAGCGTCTCGCGCGCTCGGTCGGAGAGGTCGCCGAGGTTCCCGATCGGCGTGCCGACGAGGTAGAGGACGCCGCCCACGCGGTCGATGGTCCCACGTTCGCCTCCGCCTACCATGAGCCGGATGGCCGCAGCCGCACAAGGACTACTCGGGCACTCCGCTGCCGAAGAAGCTCGGGATCCGCGAGGGCGCGCAGGTGTACGTCGACGGCGCGCCCGAGGGCTTCGACGCCGCCCTCGGTCCCCTGCCGACGGGCGTCCAGCGCCTCGGACGCGCCGGCGCCGCGATGGACGTCGTCCTGCTGTTCGTGACCGAGGAGCGGGACCTGCGTGCCCGGTTCGCGACGCTCGCGGCCGGCCTCGACCCCGCCGGGCCGGCTGTGGGTCGCGTGGCCGAAGAAGGCTTCCTCGGTCCCGACCGACCTCGACTTCGACACGGTCCAGCGGATCGGGCTCGACGCCGGGCTCGTCGACAACAAGAGCGCCTCGATCACCGACGACGTTCCAGGGCTGCAGTTCGTCTACTCGCCTCAAGGACCGCCCGCGCTGAGGACGGACGAACGCGGCTCTCGTCGGTACGCTGGCCCCGCGTGGCCCATCGCGCCGACGTCACCGCTCCTGCAACGGCTGAACCGTCCGTGGGTCGCGATCCTCGCCGTCACGGCGATCGCGGCCGCTGGTCCGGATGTGGGGCCTGTCCAGCCCGCCGACGCTCGTGTTCGACGAGAACTACTACGCGAAGGCGGCCTGCATCTTCGTCGGCGGCTCCGACGAGGTCTGCAAGATCGAGTCACCCAACGAGCGAGCTGTTCCGCGAGCAGGAGTGGGACGTGGGTTCGTTCGTCCACCCGCCGCTCGGGAAGTGGACGATCGCACTCGGGATCAAGGCGTTCGGGATGGACCCTTTCGGGTGGCGGATCGGTTCCGCGATCGCGGGCACGCTGGCGGTGACGGGCGTCGCCCTGATCGCGCAGCTTCTGTTCGGACGACCGCTCTGGACGTTCCTCGCGGGACTCCTCCTCGCCCTCGAGCACCTGAGCGTCGTCCTGTCGCGGCAGGCGCTGCTGGACGTCCACGTCCAGCTCTGGATCGTGGCGGGCTTCCTCTGCCTGGTCCTGGACCGACGATGGATCGACCGTGCGGACACACCGCGGGCCGCCCGCCGGACGGACGACGCTGACCCCCGTCCCGTCTCCCCTGTGGCGGCCGTGGCGATACGCGGCCGGGATCGCGTTCGGCGCGGCCGTCGCCGTCAAGTGGTCCGGCGGCCTCGGGATGCTCGCCGCGATCGTCATCTCACTGATCTGGGAGACGTCACGACGTCACCGCGGCGACACGACCCGCGGCGCGGCGTTCGCGCGGGCGCTGTTCCAGGAGAGCTTCGCCCTCGCTCGTCGCCTTCGTGATCATCCCGTTCGATCGTCTACGTGGTGACCTACCTCCCGTGGCTGCATCACTTCGACTGGAAGGTCGGCGAGTTCCTCGATCAGCAGATCCGGGTGGCGAGGTACCACCTGTTCGAGCTGAAGGACGACGGCGCTCGGATCCGGAGACCGGGGCGCTCACGCCGACGCACTACGGCTACTCGCGGCCGTGGACGTGGCTCGTGATGACAGCGACCGCTGCTCGATCACGTGGCAGGACCTCGGACCCGTCGATCCGGCAGCTCACCGCGATCGGCAATCCGGTCGTGTTCTGGGGGAGCATCTGGTCGCTGCCGTACCTCGCGTTGGCCTGGTGGCGGAAGCGCGACTGGGTGCCCGGGTTCTTCCTGATGGCGGTCGCTGCTCCAGTACCTGCCCGTGGTTCCTGGCGTCGCGCCCGCAGTTCTTCTTCTACGTGGCGCCGTTCACGCCGTTCCTCGTGCTCGGGCTCGTGTACATGCTGCGCGACCTGTCGGATGCGAGGCTCATCGTCCGCGAGCCGGGTGGCGCGGTCGCGACCGATCCCGGCACGGGCCGGCCCGCGGTCTCCGTCTGGCACCCGTATCGGCCGATCGCGTGGACGGTCGTGGCGGCCGCCGTCGGACTCTTCATCTGGTTCTGGCCGGTGCTGACCTGGAGTGATGATCTCCGACACGCGCTCAGAAGCTGATCGTCTGGTTCCCGGGCTGGAGGTAGGAACGCGCACCCGGGCTCCGTCCGGGACGGGCCCGGAAACACGAAACCCCGGCTCGCTGGCCGGGGGATCGGTCTGTGATTCCGGATATCCGACGATCATCATACCGCGATCCGCCAGGATCAGCGCAGGGCCGGCCAGATCAGAAGCCGGGCAGGCGAGTCTCGGAAGAGGATGAAGCCCACTCCGGCGCCGATGTCGAGGAGCGCGTGGGCGACCACGAACGGCCAGGTGCGTCTCCCCCACCGCAGGAAGAGGTATCCGAACAGCGAGCCCCATCGCGAGGTTCCCGACGAAGCCGCCCCAGCCCTGATACAGGTGGTACGAGCCTCGGAGCAGCGCGCTCGCCCCGACCGCCAGGACGGGCGACCAGGAGAGCTGCTGCAGCCTCGTGACGAGGTACCCGAGGACGATCACCTCCTCGACCACGCCGGCCTCCACCGCGTTGAGGACGAGCGCCGGGATCGTCCACCAGTGACCGAGCGGAGGCGTCGGCACGACGAACCGGTTCACGCCGAGCTCGACGGCCGCGAGGTACACCCCGATCGCCGGCGATGCCCACGACGACGAACAACAGCGACTCCGCGCGCGACGTCTCGAGCCGGCTGATCGGACTCCGAGCCCGATCGACGGCGATACCCTCCCCGCTTCGGCGGACGAGATGCACCACGAGGAACGCGGGCGCGAGACCGAAGACGAACCCGAGGAGCTGTCGGATGAAGGCGTTCGATTGATCCGCGGCCGCGACGACGACGCCGGCGATCGGCGCCTCGACGAGCGACAGGATCGCGAACGCCACGCGCGCCAGGATCGAGAGCGACAGCACGACGAGGATCTCCTCGACGAGCATCCTGCGACCGACGGGTGGCGGCGGGACCGGCGTGTCGATCGGCGGAGCATCCGTGCCTGGCTGCATCCGAGCCACTGTACGCATCGCCTAGACTTCGGCCTCCTCGACGCGGAGGGACGCGATGCCGAACCGAGACACCGCCGATCTCGTCGTCGTCGGCGCGGGCACGATCGGTGGGTGGGCGTCGGTCTTCGCGAAGGAGCTCGGCGCGGAACGCGTCGTGGTCCTCGAGAAGGGAGAAGCCGGCCAGGGCGCGTCCTCGCGCGCGGCCGGCATCGTCCGAGCGCAGGGAGGGACGCCGGAGACGGTGGCCCTCGGGATGTGGTCGATCGACTTCTACCGATCACAGCGGGAGCGCTACGGGACCGACAGCGGTTTCCGCGAGCTCGGCTACCTGATCCTCGCGACGGATGACACGCAGGAACGCGACGCGATCGCGCGCGTCCAGATGCAGCGCGAGGCTGGGCCTCGACGTCCGCTACATCGACGCGGAGGAAGCGGCCGCGTTCAACCCGACGCTGGATCCGCGCACGTTCCGCGGCGCGACGTACGCACCGGGCGACGGGTACGTCGACCCGCCGCGGAACGTGCGCGCGTACTCGCTCGCGATGCAGCGAGCCGGGGTCGAGCTCCGCGAGCGTACGCCGTTCCTCGGCGTCCGCTCGCGGAGCGATGGCACCGTGATCGGCGTCGAGACCCCCGAGGGCACGATCGCCACCGGACGCGTGCTCCTCACCGGCGGCCCGACGCTCCGCGCGGTCGGGAAACTCGTGGGCGCCCGCTTCTTCGTCGGCGCGGTCCGGCATCAGGTCGCCGTGACCGAGCCGCACGAAGCCTTCGATGTCGAGCGACAGGCGATGGTCTTCGAGAACGAGGTCGGCCTCTACTGGCGACAGGAGGAGGGTGGGCTCCTCTTCGGCATGTCGAACCCCGATGAGGCGCCCGGCCCGGCGCAGGAGGTCGATTGGCCGTACCTGCGCGAGATGGAAAGGCGGATGCAGGGCTTCGTTCCGGTCGCGAAGGGTCTCGGGATCCGGAAGGCGTGGGCCGCGACCATCGAGTACTGCCCGGATCACCTCCCTGTCGTGGGACCGGTGTCGACGAGCGACGGCGCGACGCTTCCCGGCGTCACCGTCGCGACCGCCGTGGGCCACGGGATGATGTGGGGACCGGGAGTAGCGAAGATCGGCGCCGACCTGGCGCTCGAGGAGGAATCGGTCGTCGCCGACGTCTCCGGCTGGGGGATGGACCGCTTCGACGAAGAGGGCAGGTCGGCGTCCTACGACCCGATCGCGCTCCCGTTCCCGGTCAGCGCGGACGCCGACTGATCAGGAGAGCGCCACGTCGACCGCGATCAGCTCGGTCGCCGAGTTCGCGCGGATCGGGATCGAGGGCTCGTCCCAGATCTCCGCGGCGTCGCCGGTCGTCATGCGTTCGCCGGCGACGTCGGCGTCACCCTCGATGATGTAGAGGTACAAGCCCCGGCCGGCGACGAGCCCATGCGAAACCCCGACACTCGGGTTCAAGTGCGAGACGAACACGTGCGCGTCCTGGTGTACGAGCACGGCGTCACCGCCCTCGCCACTGATCGCCTTCAGGAGCCGATCGGTGCGGTCCTGCTCCGTGAACACCTTCTGCTCTACCCCCGGCTCCAGGCCGAGCTCGGCCGGCATGATCCACATCTGGATGAATCGCATCGGCTCCGTCTCGCTGGCGTTCTGCTCGGAGTGCCACGCCCCGCGGCCCAGCGTCATCCGTTGCACGGATCCTGCGGGTAACGGCCCCGGTGGCCCGCCGACGTCGTCCTCATGACGGAACGAGCCCTCGACCACGTACGTGAGGCCTTCGATGTCTTTGTGTGGGTGCATCGGCCAGATCGCGCCCGGCACCAGTCGGTCGTCGTTGAAGACCCGGAGCGTGCCGAACTTCATGTACTCGGGGTCGTAGTAGGTGTCGAAGGAGAAATGCCAGCGCGCCCGGAACCAGCCGCCGTCCACGTCGGAGATCTCGGCGTCTCGCCGGGTCTTGACGGTCATCGGGGATCGGGCCGTCGCCCGCGAGTCACAACTGGATGACCGGACAGGTGAGCGTTCGGGTGATGCCGTCCAGCTCCTGCATCGGCATCACGGTTCCCTTGGCCAGCCCGTCGAGATCGTCCGCCTCCGCTCGCGCGATGACGTCGTAGGGGCCGGTGACCGGATCGACGGCGACGACGCCGTCGATGTCACGGACCTGCTGCGTCACTTGCGCCGCTTTCCCGACCTCGGTCTGGATGAGGATGTACGCGCTGACCATCTAGATCCCCCTCATTTCGTGTCCTCGTGGTCGTTCGCGAGGAATTCCTTCGCCTTGTCGACCGTCCTCTCGACGAACTCGGTCGCAGACTCCATGGCTCTCTCCATCGCGGGGCCGACCATGTCGAGGACCGTGCCGGCAACCTCCTTGGCTTTGTGGACCAACGGACCGGCCTTCTCGCCGACGGTGCCACCGACCTCCTTGGCCTTCTCCATCGCGGGACCGGCCTTCTCGGCGACGGTGCCGCCGACCTCCTTGGCCTTCTCCATCGCGGGGCCGGCCTTCTCGGCGACGGTGCCGCCGACCTCCTTGGCCTTCACCATCGCGGGACCGGCCTTCTCGGCGACGGTGCCGCCGACCTCCTTGGCCTTCACCATCGCGGGACCGGCCTTCTCGGCGACGGTGCCGCCGACCTCCTTGGCCTTCACCATCGCGGGACCGGCCTTCTCGGCGACGGTGCCGCCGACCTCCTTGGCCTTCTCGACGAGGCCGGAGAGCGGCTGTTCCTCGGATCCGTTCGTGTTGCCGTTCTTGTTGTCTGACATCAGGTGCCACCTCCCGGTGGGGCTGGCGAAGATGCATCGTGTCACGGCGAAGCACTCCGCTGCAAAGCGCGCTGGTAGAGACGGGTCAGAGCCGGCCGGGCTCGGGAACCACCTCATCGCCGGGAGGGAGCGTCTCTTGCAGGGGGGTGTCGAGCTCCCGGGTCCGGAGCGCGACCATCGCCGCGACACCTCCGAGCAACGCGAGGACCGCGGAGCCCACGAAGAGCGTGGTGGATCCGAGCCGTCCGTAGACCACGCCGCCGAGCCCCGCCCCGATGATCGGACCGATCCCGAAGCCGACCATGGCGCCGATCGAGTTGCCCGTCGAATACAGCGAGGAGGGCAACAGCTTCCCGACCACCAGGATCGAGGTCGTGAACAGCAGCGAGAAGCCGGCTCCCTCGAAGACAGCGAGCAGCGACACGATCGTGCGGCTCTCGACGAGCCCCCAGAGCAGGAACCCGGTCGCGTAGACCATGCATCCGAGGGCGTACACCTTGCGGAGACCAAGCCGCCGATGCAGGCGCGAGGAGAGTCGCATGACACCCACCTCTGTCAACCCACCCAAGGCCGTGCCGACCCCGATCAGGAGCGGCTCGTTGATCTTCAGACCGACGAAGTTCCAGGCGCCGTTGAACCCGGTCCAGACGAGCAGCGTTGCGACGAGGAAGCCCCACATCCGAGGCGCGGTGCGGAACACCGCGCCGACCGCGCCCAACCGTCCGTGCTCCACGGGCTCCTTCGGACGGTCCGGACGGACGGCGACCGTGGTCCAGACGAGCATGATCGCGCCCGCGGCCGCGTACAGGGGAAGGGCGAGCGACACGCCGTAGAGGTCGAGCAACCAACCGAACGCGAGACACCCAGCCGCGTACGACAGGCTCTCCCATCCACGGATGCGGCCGTAGTCCGCCATCCGCTCTTCACCCAGCTGGACGAGAGCGAGGGCATCGATGTTCGGGCCCGACGCCGCCATCGCCAGCGCGATCCCGACGGCACCGAACGCGACCCCGACGAGCGAGTCGAGCACCGACGCGACGATCGCGAATACGACCATCCCCACGAGCCCGAGCTGCAGCGCCCGCCGGCGCCCGATCCGTGTGTCGGCCACGTGCCCCCAGACCGGCATCGCGACGATCCTCACCGCCGCCATCGCTCCGAGAAGGAACCCGATCTGGCTCGGGTCGAAGCCACGTCCGGCGAAGTAGATGGAGAGGAACGGGAAGAACGACGCGACGATCAAACCGAACGTGAGGAAGAGACCGAGGACGGCCGCCGCGGGCGAGATGCCCGCGGCGGCCGGTCTCCTCATGCGGGCGAGTGTAACGAGGGCGCTCGGAGGGATAACCCGTACGCAAGCGGCACGCTGTTCATCCGCCTACAGGGGCTTCGCCAGGATCAGCGTCTGGAGCCCCGGATCCTCTCGGAGAGCTTCCCGCTCCCCCGTGTCCGCGAACCCGCACGCCTCGTAGAAGCGAAGTGCGGTCTGGTTCGACTCGGTGACGGACAGGACCAGACGGTCGCACCCGCGCAGGCGGGCCCAGTCGGCGACGGCGTCGAGCAGCGCGCGCCCGACGCCCGCGCCGCGGGCGTCGGGCGCCACCCACATCGCGTACACGTGCGCCACACCCGTGTCGGCTTCGTACTCCGCGCCCGTCGCGGTGCCGAGTGCCTTCCCGTTATCAGCGCGGCCGACGAAGACGGCCGCGGTCCCGCCTCGCCATCGCCCCGCGGCCCAGTCCCGCCATGCGCGTTCGGTCCGCGACGACTCCTCGCCGTAGGTGGAGCCGAACGCCTCGGGGCTCTCCTGGAGCGACCCGAGGCGAAGCTCGCGGAAGGATGCCCAATCGTCCTCGTCGAGTCGCACGACGCGCACCGATCTAGACCAGATGGACGTCGGCCTGCTCCGCGAGCGCCTCGACGCCTGGAGGGATCCAGCTTGGCTGCGCCGGGAAGCTCCGCGTTGGCGGCACCCGCCCCGAGCGCCAGACGCAGATGCGCTCCTCCCAGTCCCTCCCACCATCGAGCGCAGTGACGAGACCGGCGAGGAACGAATCACCGCTGCCCACGGGGTAACGCCCTCGCACGTACAGCACGCCTTCGAAGAGCGAGCCGTCCGGCGCCGCCAGCATCACGCCCTGGGATCCCCGTGTGACGATGCCCGCGTGCCCGTCGCCGCCGGCCATGTCGCGGATCTTCGACGCCGCCGCGAGGGAATCGTCTCGGCGGGCGGTGGGGACACCGAGCAGCTCGCCCGCCTCCGCCACGTTCACCTTGACCACGTCGGGACCGGCCGTGAGCGCGAGGCGCAGGCGATCGCCCTCGGAATCGAGGGCGACGTGTACCCCGACTTCTCGCACCTCCGCGATCAGGTCGCGGTAGCCCTCGTTCGGAGCGCCCCGAGGCATCGATCCCGAGATCGTGAGCCAGCTGCCCGACGAGCACACGCGTGACCACGGCGTGTGTTAGCTCGACCCACGCCGACTCCGGCGCGACGGCCCCGTGCTCGTAGAACTCGGTGAGCCCGGCGGTCTCCCGGTCGGCGACGGACAGGGAGGAGCGATTCTCCCCGTGCGTCCAGACGAACTCCCCCTCGACGCCTTCGGATGCGACCGCTTCCTGCAGCCACCTTCCGCTGTGCCCCCGCAGGAGCCCGACCGCGCAGACGTCGGCGCCGAGAGCACGTGCGGCGCGCGCCACGTTGAAACCCTTGCCGCCCGCGACCTGCACGAAGCTGGACGGCCGATGGATATCACCCTTGACGAGTCGATCGACCTCGAAGAGCCGATCGATCGACGGGTTCGCCGCGAGGCAGACGATCATCGACCTACGATAGCGGCGTGCCTCGGATCGTTCTCGTCGAAGGCGACATCACCGAGCAGCACGTCGACGCGATCGTGAACGCGGCGAACTCGACGCTGCTCGGCGGCGGCGGCGTGGACGGCGCGATCCACCGTCGGGGCGGTCCGGCGATCCTCGAGGAGTGCCGGGAGATCCGCGCGACCGAGTGGCCCGGACGGCCTCCCGACCGGAAGAGCGGTCGCGACCACGGCAGGCGCGTTGCCCGCTCGATGGGTGATCCATACGGTCGGCCCCGTCCATTCGACGCGCGAGGATCGCTCCGCGCTGCTCAGGAGCTGCCATGCCGAGTCGCTACGGATCGCCGACGAGCTCGGCGCCGCGAACGGTGGCCTTCCCGGCGATCTCCACGGGTGTCTACGGCTATCCGGTCGACGAGGCGGCAACGGTCGCGATCGAGGCGGTCAGAACCGCGGACACCGAGGTGGATGAGGTCCGATTCGTGCTGTTCGGCCGCGAAGCATACGCAGCGTTCGAACGGGCGAGTGAAGGCTGAAGCGTTCGCGCGGCCCGCTGCTAGCATCGGATCGATGGCCGACCTCAGCACCGTCGAAGGCGTCCACGAGTCGCTCGACGACATCCAGCTCGTCGACTGTCGCGAGCAGTACGAGTGGGATGCCGGGCGCATCAAGGGCGCCCTCCACATCCCGCTGAACGATGTGATGGCGGGGGTCGGCACCGACGTCTTGGATCTCGCGAAGCCCGTCGCCGTGATCTGTCGGAGCGGCAACCGGAGCGAGCTGGCCTCGGTGATGCTGCAGGCCCGCGGCTACGACGCGACGAACGTCGAGGGCGGCATGGAGGCGTGGGCCACTGTCGGCTACGAGTTCTCCGCTCCCGACGGCTCGCCCGGCCGCGTGGCCTGACCGCTCCTCGCGCCAACGGCGGTAGACGGGTTCAGTCCTCTCTCGTAGGTGGTGCCCACGGCCTCCTCGACCGACATCGCGTAGAAGGCAAGCGGGTACGGCGCATCGACCGCGAACCGCTGCGCTGCCGGATGCGTCGTCCGACGATCCGCTCCATCCAGCCGCGCACGAGGAACTCACCTCCGATGCCGTCGGGATTGTCCATCGGCGAGTGGAGCGCGTAGCGACCATCGCGCATCACCTCGTCGCACCTTCGGGCTGCGGGCACGGAAGCGAACGAGCAGGAGGCCCGCCGCCGATCCACGGCTCGACCGGATGGACCCGGGGCGAGCCGTCGGCGCCGGAGCGTCGCGTGGAAACACACCGTGCCCGTCGAGCCGCTCTCGTCCGAACGCGGCCGAGCTCGGGCTCGGCGCGCTCGAACTCGGCCCAGGTGGCCATCCCGGCCTACCCTAGCCACCGATGGCGGACCTGGACGCGGCCCGAGGCGAGCTGCAGAGGGTGTTGGGCCCCGACGCCGTCCTGTCGGATCCCCTCGCCCTCCGGCTGTACGCCCGCGACGCATCGATGGTCGAGGGCGTCCGCCGGGCTCGTGGTCTTCCCGCGTTCCACCGACGACGTGGTCGCATGCGTCCGGGCCGCCGCCGCACACGACCTGAGCCTCGTGCCCCGAGGGAGCGGCACGGGGCTCGCGGGCGCATCCACGCCGATCGGCGATGCCCTCGTCGTCGTCACCTCGAAGATGGACCGGATCCTCGAGGTCCGGCCCGAGGATCGGCTCGCGTGGGTCGAGCCCGGGTTGTTCAACCTCGATCTCGGCACCGCGCTCAAAGGGACCGGCTTCACCTACATGCCCGACCCGTCCTCTCAGCAGGTGTCGTCGATCGGCGGCAACGTGGCGACGAACGCGGGCGGGCCGCACTGCCTCGCCTACGGCGTCACGTCCGCCCACGTGCTCGCGCTCGACGTGGCGCTCTCCGACGGGACCGTGACCCGCGTGGGCTCCGAGGGTCCCGAGGCGGCCGGCTACGACCTCCGCGGCGTCGTCGTCGGCGCCGAGGGAACGGTGGGGATCGTCACGGCAGCGTGCGTGCGCCTCACACCGGAGCCGCCGGCGATCCGGACGATGCTGATGGACTTCGCGACCGTCGAGGACTGCGCGGCCACCGTCTCCGCGATCATCGCGAGAGGGGTCGTGCCCGCGGCGCTCGAGATGATGGACCAGGGGATCGTTCGCGCGGTCGAAGCCTTCGCTCACGCGGGCTATCCGACGGACGCCGCCGCCGTGCTGCTGGTCGAGGTGGACGGGATCGCGGCGGGGGTCGACGCGGAGGCCCGCGAGGTGGAGAGCCGCCGCGCGAGGACACGCGGTCGGTGCGATCCGCGTGGCCGAGTCGCCCGATGACGCGCGCCTGCTCTGGAAGGGCCGCAAGTCGGCGTTCGGCGCGATCGCGCAGATCGCGCCCCACTACCACCTCCACGACTGCGTCGTGCCGCGCACGAAGCTCGTCGAGGTCCTGACCGGCGTCTACGCGATCTGCCGGCGCGAGCGCATCACCGTCACCAACGTGTTCCACGCTGGCGACGGCAACCTGCATCCCCTGCTGTCGTTCGACCGGAGCGAGCCGGGCGTGCTCGAGCGCGTGCTCCGGACGTCCGAGGAGATCGTCCGGCTCTGCGTCGACGCCGGGGGCTCGCTCTCCGGCGAGCACGGGATCGGGCTGGAGAAGCGCGACTTCATGCCGCTCGTGTTCACCGACGGACGACCTCGCGGCCCAGGCGTGCGTGCGAAGCGCGTTCGATCCATCGGGACGGATGAATCCGCAGAAGGTCCTGCCCGACGGCGCCCGCTGCGGAGACTTCGCCGTGGCCGTGGCGCGGACGGATGCGGCCGGGATCGGCGATGCGGCCGATGTCAGCACCGCCATCCCGGAGGGCACGTGGATCTGATCGAGCCCGCCTCGAAGGAGGAGGTCGTCGGAGGCGCTCCGCAGCCGCGAGCGAACGCCGGACTCGGTCGCGATCGTCGGGGGCAGGACGCACGCCGACAAGGGCAACCCGTCCGAGGTCGACGCCGAGCTCGCGACGACCGGGCTCGATCGGGTGATCGCGTACGACCCCGCGGAGATGCTCGCCGTCGTCGAGGCGGGCATGCGCGTCGGCGAGCTGCGGCGCGTGCTCGCCGAAGGAGGACAGGAATGGCCCGCCGGACGCATCCGACGACGCGACGGTCGGCGGGACGATCGCGACCGCACCGTCCTCGCCTCGCCGGCTGCAGATGGGTCCGCTCCGCGACACCGTCGTCGAGATGGAGCTCGTGACGGGCGACGGGAGGCTCGTGCGGAGCGGCGCGCGGACCGTCAAGAGCGTCGCCGGCTACGACCTGCACCGGCTTGCGACGGGCTCCCTCGGGACGCTCGGCGCGATCGTCGCAGGTCGCCGTCAAGGTGAGGCCGCTACCGAAGGCGAGGCGGATGGTGACGTCATCCGAGGGCGGTCTGCGAGCGGGGCGCGACACTGCTGGATGCCGTGCCGCTCCCTTCCTCCGTCGTGGCGACGCCCGAGCGGGTCGAGATCGCCCTCGAAGGCTGGCCCGAGGAGCTCGACGAGCAAACCGAGGCCGTTCGGCGCGCGGCGGGGAACGTGAGGGTCATCGAAGACGGGAACGTCGAAGGCCCCGAAGCGGTTACGGCACCGACGCTCGTCGAGGTCGCCGTCCCGCCCTCGAGGCTCGAGGCCGTTCTCGAGGGCGAAGCCCTCTGGCGCGCTCTGATGGGCGTCGGGGATCGCGTGGGTGGGCCTTCCCGACGACGGCGAGCGCCTGACCGAGCTCCGCCGGCGCGTCGCCGAGGCCGGCGGCATCGCGCCGGTGATCCGTGGTCCCGGCGGCCTCGGCGACGCGCCGGTCGCCGCGCTCGAGGTCCATCGGCGACTGAAGGCTGCGTTCGACCCTGCGGGGATCCTCGCCCCCGGCCGCTTCTGGGGGAACCTCTGATCAGGAACGAACGTTCGCGAGGTCGGAGTCCGCGGAGGCGCTCGCCGGCTTCCTTCAGGGTCTCGAGCTTCTTGCAGAACGCGAACCGGACGAGATGGGCGCCGAGCTCCGGGTCGAGAGAAGAACGACGAGCCGGGCACGACCGCGACGCCGACGTCCTCGACCATGTGCCGAGCGAACCGTACGTCGTCCGGGAACCCGAAGCCCGAGATGTCGGCCATCACGTAGTAGGCGCCCGCGGGCGGCTCCACCCCGAACCCTGTCTCGCGAAGCGTCTCGATCCACAGATCCCGGCGCTCGCGGTACTCGTCGGCGGTCCTGCGGTAGTACTCCTCCGGAAGGCCGAGCGCGGTCTCGCCGGCCTCCTGCAGCGGCGCCGGCGCCGCGACGGTCAGGAAGTCGTGGACGGAACGGATGCCCCGGGACAGCGGCGCCGGCGCCACCACCCATCCCACGCGCCAGCCGGTGACCGCGTAGGTCTTCGACAGCGCGCTGATCGTCACCGTTCGGTCCTCGAGTCCCGCCACCGCCCCGGGCGGCACGTGGACCGCGCCGTCGTACAGGATGTGCTCGTAGATCTCGTCGGTGAACACGACGACGCCCCACGTTTGACAGAGGCCGGCGATCACCGTCCAGCTCCTCGTGGGAGAACACCTTGCCCGGTCGGGTTGTTCGGCGTGTTGATCACGATCCCTCGCGTGCGCTCGTTGAACGCGGCCGCGAGCTCCTTCTCGTCGAACGTCCAGTCCGGAGCGTGCAGCGTCACCGTCCGGGGGACGGCGCCCGAGATGATCGTGTCGGGACCGTAGTTCTCGTAGAACGGCTCGAAGACCACGACCTCGTCGCCCGGGTCGAGGACACCGAGCATCGCCGCGATCATCGCCTCGGTCGAGCCGCACGTGACCGTGATGTCGCGACTCCGGCCTCGACCCAGGTCATCCCGTATCGCTCTCGGTAGTTCCTCGCGAGCGCCTCGCGGAATCCCTCGGCTCCCCACGTGATCGGGTACTGGTTGATGTCGTCGGCGATCGCCTTGCGGGCGGCCTCCTTGACCTCCTCGGGCGCCGCGAAGTCGGGGAATCCCTGCGACAGGTTGATCGCGTCGTGCTCCATCGCAAGGCGCGTCATCTCACGGATCACGGACTCCGTGAACGAGACGGCCTTCTGCGAAGGACGGATCCGTCTCCGACATCGGACCCGGAGCGTACATGCGCGACGAAGCGCCCGATGGCGCGAGGTGCGTGTTCCGGTTCCTTCTCTGAGACGACGTGCGCGGTGATCGGGGAACGGCCGGGTCAGGCCGGGAACCTCTTGTGGAAGCCCAACGTTCGTCCTACCTGGTTCCCGCCGGTCCACCAGGTCACCACGTACGCACCGGGGCCTTCGTGCGGGAAGTTCAGGCCCCACCGGATAGATGAGCCGAAGTTCGACCCCTGAGCTCGGATCTCGAAGGCGGTGACACGCTCTCGATCCATCGGGAGCTCTCACGCAGAGCGTGTATCGGTCGAAGTACTTGGCGAACAATGTGATCCGAAGTCGACGGATGCCGTTCGACCTTCGTCGTGCTCTGACAGATGTCGCCGGTGGAACTGCAGAAGCTGGTCGGTCGATGGTACGCCTCTGCTCTCAGCGGCAACGCCACCAGCACCACGGTCAGCGCGAGGAGCACGATCCGCCTCATCCTGCCTCCTTGAGTGACTCGAGCGATCTGTCTCGGATGAAGCAGTCTAGCCGGGGGACCCCTCAGGGTCCGGGTGCCAACCTGTACAGCACTCCACCGAGGGACATCGCGTAGAGCTCTCCTCGGGCGTCCTCTCCGAACGAGCTCAGGTTGGGGACGACGGGTCCGAGGACCCGATGATCGATCACGCGACCGTCCCTCAAACGGAGAGCCTCGAGCTCACCGAGGCAGAAGTCGCCGAAGACGTATGCGCCGTACAGATCGGGGATGGACTCGCCCCGATACACGTATCCTCCGGTCACGGTGCAGCCGCCGTCGTCGTGGGAGTACTCGAAGACGGGACGGACGGCATCCGCCGGCGGCTCCTCGCCACCGTACGGGTGGCTCCCCTTCCATCAGGTTCCAGCCGTAGTTCTCACCCCCCGAGGAGCCGGACGGCTGGAGGTCCACCTCCTCCCAGGCGCTTTGACCGACGTCCCCGATCCAGAGGTCGCCGGTCTCGCGGTCGAACGAGTATCGCCACGGATTTCGCAGGCCGTACGCCCAGATCTCCGGGCGCGCGTCGGGGCGATCGACGAACGGGTTGTCCGATGGGATCGCGTACGGACGCTCGCCCGACGGTTCGCGGATCGACTCGGAGCATCTTGCCCAAGCAGCGTCGTCATGGACTGGCCGTTGCCGTGTGGATCGCCCCCGCTCCCCCCGTCCCCGAGCCCGATGTAGAGGTACCCGTCCGGACCGAACGCGAGGTTGCCTCCGTTGTGGTTCGAGTACGGCTGATCGACGAACAGGACATCGCGCCGCGTGGCCACATCCGCCCGCTCTCCCGCATCGCGTATCCCGTGACGCGGGTATCGCCGTTCGTGTCGGTGTAGTTCACGTACAGGCGCTGTCCGCTCGGTGAGAACGCCAGGCCGAGGAGCCCCTGCTCGCTGCCGAGCGAGACCTGCTCGGTGAGATCCAGCACGGGGATGGGATCCACGCGACCGCTGCGGATGGCCATCACCTTTCCCGTCTTCTGGGCCACGTAGAGCCCGGGATCGCCCGGTCGAACCGCCATCGCGAGTGGCTGCTCGAGCATCGCCACCTGCACCAAACGGATCCGAACATCGGCCAGATCGGGCGCAGGCGATATCGGCGATGCGGTGGAGGGACGGACGCTCGGGGAAGGACTCGGAGGATCCGAGGGGTCCGGTGGCGTGGCGGCACCCCCGCACGCACCGGAGAGGATGACCGCGACGACAGCGAGCGAAGCCATGTGACATCGCCCACGCCCCTCGGATCATGCGCGCGCCGTCCGATCACCCCAACGATGGTACGGACATCGAGTGCCTCGGAGTCGTCAGGGAGCCGTGACGTTGCGGCGCCGAGCGAGCGTGAGCGCGCACGACAACGAGCAGGCCGATCGCCCCACCCGGGCGCACCGCCGGCCCACGATCGTGGGCGGGACCGGGGCCGGCGACCACGTTCTGCTCGATCGCCGCGGCACGACTGCCGGCGATCGACGACCCCTGGAGGGTCACCGGCCCGGCGTTGGTGGTGACCGCGGAGGCACCGCCACTGAGCATCGCCACGACGGCCACAGGACGAGCTCCCGATACATGCCGGGGTGGTACGTGCACACGTACGGATAGACGCCGGAGCTGACGAACCGGTGGCTGACCACCCTCCACCGTTGCGTCTCAGGGTGCGCATAGCCGCCCCAGGCGCCGTTGGCACTCGGAGCACCGTGTGGGGCATCGCGTCCATTGTTCACCCAGGTCACCGTCTCTCCGGGCCGCACACGCAGGATCGTCGGACCGACGCAGAAGTTGCTGAGGCCGAGCGCTCGGTTCCCTCGTCGTCCGTGACGGCGCGACCGCACCCACCGCCACGCGCTGGCTGTCAGCGAGGCTCGGGGGCGAATCCGACGCCCACCATGAGCACGGCACCCACGACGATCGACGATGCTCGGCGGATCACGTGTCCTAGAGCATGTGGCCCTCCTGCGCCGGTGCTCGTCTCGATGAAGACCGGTGGAGTCGAGCAGGGTTCCCCTTGGGGCCCGAGACGACCTCGGCTCTGAAGGGCCGCTACCTTCCCGTCAAGCGAGAAGTGCATGTAGTCCTTCAGGGTGTGCCAGTGGCCGCCCCACTCCCACCCGATCGCGCGCGAACGACCGGACCACGATGTCGCCGTCGTGGATCATCCCTTTCCGCGTGCAGCGACCGATCGCGGAACGGCTTCGCGATGTGACGGAGCATCGTCCCGTCGTTCCGCACGTAGGGGTTCTGCAGACGGGTTGATGTCGATCGCCCAGCCGTACGAATGCTGGGACAGCGACGTGCTCCCCGTCGCGGGTCGGCAGTTGAACGAGCGCCGTCACGCTCCGTCGGGTCTTGTTCCAGTAGTCCTGCGGGCGCGGGGGCCGGTCCTTCGCCGCGAAGGACGACACGCTTGATCCGGAACTTCGCGCGGAACAGCCGCTGGAAGACCCAGAGCACGTCCTGCGCCACCCGCTCGTGAAGGACGAGCGGACCGGTCCGGACCTCCGCCGCGGAAGTTCCAGTAGCTCACGCGACGAGACGCGGAGGTCGCCGATCGCCACCGGGCAGCCCCGGGTCCAGTTCCGGCCGACCAGCACGTCGCCGGAGCGCCGGCCCGATCCGGAAGACGCCTCCCTCGAAGCGCGGCGGCTGCGACTCCGTCGCCGGATGCGGACTCGCCTCCGCGGGTCATCGACGCCCGTCACGACGAGCCGGACGTCTCGCTCGCGATCTCCCTGAGGAACGGCTCGGAGGAGCCTCGGTGCGGTCGACCGGCCGGAGGTCTGGGAGCATGCTGCCGCGAGCACGAGGGAAAGGCCGATCGACGTCGCGAGGCGAACCGCTTCACGACACCCATCCTCCCATCGCGGCCGTCTCGGCTCCGAACCTGTATACGTGGAGAGAGGAGTCGAGACGGGCCACGCTGACGAGGATCGTGATCGAGCACGTGTCGCCCGCCGTCGACGGCGGGCTCTTCGCCGCGAAGACCTCGGTCGGGGACATCGTGCCGATCGAGGCGGACGTGTTCACCGACGGGCACGACCTGCCGGCTGCGCGCGTCCTGATCCGCCACGACGATGCCGACTGGGGCGAGGTGCCGATGGTTCCCCTCGGGAACGATCACTGGCGGTCCCAGCTCGTGATCACGGGAGCGCGGCACGTACCGCTTCCGCATCGAGGGCTGGATCGATACGTGGGCGACGTGGCGCTCGGACCTCGAGAAGCGCCGTGACGGCGGGCCAGGACGTCGCCGTCGAGCTGAAGGAAGGGGCGGCGCTCGTGGGCGGCGCGGTGCGGCGCGCCCGCGCCGCGGGAGCCGACGACGACGCGGATCGGCTCAGAGCGGCCGCGGCGGTCATGCGCCCCGCGGACGCGCGCCGCGGGGACGACGCTCGCCCTGTCCGACGACCTCCATGCGCTGATGTCCTCGCACCCGACCGACGCCGCGGGGCGGCAGCCTCGCAGGAGCTCGTGATGGTCGCCGCCCGCGAACGGGCGCGCCACGGCGCCTGGTACGAGCTCTTCCCGCGCTCGGCGTCGCCCGATCCCGGCCGGCACGGCACGCTCCGCGACGTCGCCGCGCTCGTGCCGGACATCGCCGAGCTCGGGTTCGACGTGCTGTACCTGCCGCCGATCCATCCGATCGGGCGACACCAAGCCGGAAGGGCCCGAACAACACCGCGACGGCCGGACCCGACGATCCGGGGAGCCCGTGGGCGATCGGATCGGAGGCCGGTGGGCACACCGCGATCCATCCGGAGCTCGGGACGTTCGACGACTTCGAGCACCTGCTGGCGGAGCTGAAGCGCC
This sequence comes from uncultured Actinomycetota bacterium, assembly GCA_963778505.1. GTDB lineage: Bacteria > Actinomycetota > UBA4738 > UBA4738 > HRBIN12 > JAJNBA01. The sequence goes on from CAVZUH010000003.1 coordinate 507,537, forward strand.
ACGAGATGGAGCTCGCCCTCGACCTCGCGTTCCAGTGCTCGCCCGATCACCCGTGGGTCACGCAGCATCCCGAGTGGTTCCGCCATCGCGCCGACGGCACGATCCGCTTCGCGGAGAACCCGCCGAAGACGTACGAGGACATCTACCCGATCGATTTCGAGACGAAGGATCGGGAGGGGCTCTGGCGCGCGCTCCTGGATGTCGTGCTGTTCTGGGTCGATCGAGAGCGTCTCGATCTTCCGCGTGGACAATCCGCACACGAAGCCCTTCGGGTTCTGGGAGTGGCTGCTCGCCGAGGTGAAGCGGCGATCACCCCGACGTCCTGTTGCTCGTCGGAGGCGTTCACGCGTCCGCGGGTGATGGAGCGTCTGGCCAAGATCGGCTTCGATCAGTCGTACACGTACTTCGCGTGGCGCCGGACGAAGGACGAGCTGACCCAGTACCTGATCGAGCTCACGCAGGGACCCGCCAGAGACTTCCTGACGCCCGAACCTGTGGCCGAACACGCCGGACATCCTCACGGATCAGTTGCAGGAGGGCGGACCGCCGGCGTTCCGGCTCCGATTCCTGCTGGCGGCGACGCTCGGCGCGAACTACGGGATCTACGGACCCGCGTTCGAGCACATGGAGGGGGAGCCCAGGGAGCCCGGCTCCGAGGAGTACCTCCACTCCGAGAAGTACGAGCTGCGTTCCCGAACCCCCGCCGCCGGTGCCTTGCGCGAGCTGATCGCCCGCGTCAACCTGATCCGCCGCGAGCATCCGGCCCTGCAGCACGACCGCACGCTCCGGTTCCACCCGGTGGACAGCGACCAGCTGCTCGCCTACAGCAAGACGCTCCCCGACGGGAAGGACCCCGTGGTCGTCATCGTGAACCTCGATCCCGTGCATCCCCGATCCGGCTGGGTCGACCTGCGGATGCCGGAGCTCGGGATGGCGTGGGACGCGCCCTTCACCGCGCGTGACCTCCTCGGGGGGGAGACGTTCTCGTGGACCGGTGCACGGAACTTCGTCGAGCTCCATCCCGGGCATCAGCCGGGTCACGTCCTCGCGATCGGACCCGGCGAGGGCCGGACACCGTGACGCCTCGCGTGCCAACGACCGCGGAGCCGTCGGCTTCCGAAACACTCGCGTCCACAACGGCGACCGATCCCACGACCGAACCTGCCAAGGGTCTCGCCTCCCTCGGCGCACCTTCGCGCTGGTACCAGGACGCCGTGATCTACGAGCTCCACGTGCGCGCCTACCAGGACAGCAACGCCGACGGTGTGGGCGACCTGGCCGGGCTCGTGCAACGCCTCGACCACATCCGGGACCTGGGCGCGACCGCCGTGTGGCTCCTGCCGTTCTACCCGTCGCCGCTCAAGGACGACGGCTACGACATCTCGGCGTACAAGGCGATCCACCCCGCCTACGGCACGATGCGCGACTTCCGGACGTTCCTCAAAGAGGCGCACCGACGCGACCTGAAGGTGATCACCGAGGTCGTGATGAACCACACGTCGGACGAGCACCCGTGGTTCCAGCGTGCCCGCGCGGCGAAGCCGAACTCCTGGCAACGCAACTTCTACGTCTGGGCCGACACGCCGGAGGGATACCCCGACGCGCGCGTGATCTTCGGCGACTTCGAGTCGTCGAACTGGGCTTGGGACCAGGTGGCCGGCCAGTACTACTGGCATCGGTTCTACTCCCATCAGCCGGATCTCAACTTCGACGAGTCGCGGGTCCGCGCGGCGATGTTCGACGTCGTCGACTTCTGGCTGGGGCTCGGCGTGGACGGGCTGCGGCTGGACGCCGTCCCCTACCTGTTCGAGCGGGAAGGCACGAACGGCGAGAACCTCCCGGAGACGATGCAGTTCCTGTTGGACCTGCGGCGCCACGTCGACGCCTCGTTCGAGGATCGGATGCTGCTCGCGGAGGCGAACCAGTGGCCGGAGGACGCCGTCGCGTACTTCGGGAACGGAGACCGCTGCCACATGGCGTTCCACTTCCCGCTCATGCCACGGATGTTCATGGCGAACCGGATGGAGGACCGGTTCCCGCTGATCGACATCCTGAACCAGACGCCGCCGATCCCGGAAAGCGGACAATGGGCGACGTTCCTTCGCAACCACGACGAGCTCACGCTCGAGATGGTCACCGACGAGGAGCGTGACTACATGTACCGGGTCTACGCCGGAGACCCGCAAGCGCGGGTGAACCTGGGGATCCGACGGCGCCTCGCTCCGCTCCTCGGCAACGACCGGCGCCGGATCGAGCTGATGAACGCGCTGCTGTTCTCGCTGCCCGGCACACCGGTCATCTACTACGGCGACGAGATCGGGATGGGCGACAACATCTACCTCGGCGATCGCAACGGCGTGCGGACGCCGATGCAATGGAACCAGGACCGGAACGCGGGATTCTCCGCCGCCAACCCGCAGCGCCTGTACCTCCCCCTCGTCGCGGATCCGGAACATCACCCCTCGGCCGTCAACGTCGAGGCGCAACAGAACAACCCGACGTCGCTGCTGTGGTGGATGCGTCGACTGATCGGCGCGGCGAGGCGCTCTCCCTCGCTCTCGCGCGGCGACATCGAGTTCCTCTATCCCGAGAACCGGAAGGTGGTCACGTTCCTCCGCACGTTCGGAGAGGACCGCACGCTGGTCGTGGCGAACCTGTCGCGGAGCGCGCAGTTCGTGGAGCTGGACCTCTCGCGCTTCGACGGCCAGATCCCGGTCGAGCTCTTCGGCCCGACCCACTTCCCACGGATCGGCCAGCTCCCCTACTTCATCACGCTGGGACCGTACGGCTACTTCTGGTTCCGGCTCCAGCCGGACGAGCGCGAAGAGGAAGATCCTCTCGTCGCCCGTGCCGACCCTGACCTCGTCCGCGTCGTGGGACGCGGTGCTCGATCCGCCGGCGCGAGGTGCCCTCGAGCGATCCCTCCCCCGCTTCCTGGTCCGACAGCGTTGGTTCGGGGCGAAAGGCAGGCGGGTGTCCACCGTGACGATCGCCGACACGATCCGCGTCCGCGGCAGCGATGGCCAGGGTGTGATCGCGCTCGTCGACGTGACGTTCACGGAAGGGGAGCCGGCGACCTACGCCCTCCCCCTGGCCGGCAGGCGGGAGGGTGACGACATCGGCCAGGAATACGTGGTGGCGCGGGTCGAAGCGGCCGACGGCGTCTGGCTCGTCGTCGACGGGCTCCGCGATCCGGCGTTCGCCGGCGCCATGCTGGAGATGATCGAGCGCCGGCGCGTCGCGCGCGGTCAACGACGCCGGATCGCCGGAACCCGTGCGGAGGGCTTCATCCGGCTCCGCGGGACCGGCCCGCTCGAACCCCAGGTCAGCTGGGGGGAGCAGAGCAACACCTCGGTGACATTCGAGGACCGTCTCGTACTGAAGCTGTTCCGTCGACTCGAGGAGGGCATCAATCCGGAGCTCGAGGTCGGCCGCTTCCTGTCCGACCGCACGGTCTTCCGGCACGCGGCGCCCGCGGCCGGCGCGATCGAGATGCCCGACGAGGGCAAGGGATCGACGATCGCGATCCTCCAGGGTTCGTCCAGAACGAGGGCGATGCGTGGGC
>CAVZUH010000004.1:0-1375094 GCA_963778505.1 uncultured Actinomycetota bacterium
AAGGTGGGGGTCGCGGGTTCGAATCCCGTCGTCCGCTCCAGGTCAGCGGGGGTTTCGCCCCCGCTGCTGTCGTTCCGGGTGACAGCTTGGGTCTCGCTCGGCGCGTTCATGGCACCGTGCCGGGGCCGCCGCGCGCGTTCGTGGAACGTGCCGACCCCGTCGTGCGACAGTTCATCGATGGAAGGGCCGACGGGCCGCTGCCGGTCTGGTGACGCCGAGTCTCGGAGGACGCGATGAAGATGAAGGGACAGCTGAACGTGAAGACCCCGGCCGAGTACATCGCCGCGGTGGACGACAAGCGCCGGTCCGACATCGCGGCACTCGATGCGCTGATCCGCAAGCACGCGCCGAAGCTCGAGCCGGTCATCATGGGCGGCATGCTCGGCTACGGGCCGTTTCACTACCGCTATGCGAGCGGCCGCGAGGGCGACGCCTGCAAGCTCTCGATCGCCAGCAACGCCTCGTACATCTCGCTGTACTGCTTCGCCGCCGACGCGAAGGGCTACGTCGCCGAGCGGTACGTCGACCGGCTCCCGAAGGCCAGCATCGGCAAGTCCTGCGTGCGGTTCAAGAAGCTCGCGGACCTCGACGAGAAGGCGCTCGTGGCGCTCATCAAGGAGACCGCGAAGATGGGCCTCGTCGCCTGAGCCCGCGCGACGTCGGGGCGGCGGTCGTCCTCGGGCCGGCGCCGGATCGCGGCTGTATCGCCTTGCCAGGGTGGGTCGCGTGTTCGAATCCCGCCGTCCGCTCCTGGTGGGCTGGTGTTTCCCCCTTGGTTCGTCATTTTCGGGCGACTCTTCTGGTACTCAGCCACTCATCTCAACCCGGAGGCTTCCACCGCCGATAGACGGCCATCTCATCGTCCGCGTACTCCGTCGCCACCGCCTCCTCGATCGAGCACGCGTAGTGCACGAGCCCGTAGGGGTTGGCCGGGTCGCGCCTTCACCGCCGGGTGCGACGGAGGGATCTGTTCGAGCCATCCGCGCACCATGAACTCGCCGTAGTGGCCAGCGTGGTCCTCCCACGGCTGCGCGGTGTGCAACGCATAGCGCGCGTCGCGCGCCACTTCCGGGCTCGTGTCGCGGAACGAGACGCATAGCAGCCCGGCCCCGAGCCAGGGAGAGACGGGATGCACGCGCGGTCCGCCGTCGAGCTGGAGCGTCGCCTGGTAGACGATCCGACCCTCCATCCGTTCTCGGGCGAAGGCGGCCAGATCCGGCTCGGCGTTCGCGAACTCAGCCCAAGTTGCCACGACCGTCAGAGCCTCCTTGCTCGGCGGCGACCCGCTTCGGGACCACCATCCGCCACGCGTCGAGGACGAGCTCTCGCATCTCGTCCTCGTCGATCTCGTCGAGCCGGACCTGGAGCCACTGGTACCTGAGGTCCGCGCGGTCCGGCATCAGGAACTTGTGGGGCTCCGAATGCACCAGGGCCTCGCGCTCCTCCTTCGGGAACGCGAATCCCATGACCGTCTCATCGAGGGAGAACGCCAGATAGACGATGCGGCCGACGCGGAACTTCACGCGATCGCGGACGAGCGCCTCGGTCGTCCGAGGGAGCGTGAGCGCGAACACTCGGACATCGTCGACGTCGATCACGCTTCGGAATCTACCCGGGGCGAGAGGTCGAAGAAGTTCTCGACGAGCTGAGCCGAGGATAGCCATGAGATGCACTACCGCCGAGCTCAGCGACCCTACGACTGGCTGCGGGTGGCGGGCAGCTGGGAACGGGTCGGGCCAGCCGCCGTCCGGGCTCGCGAGCGGGCAGTTGTGGCCGTCTACGAGAACTTCGAAGCGTTGGCGATTGGACAGCGATAACTCCTCCACGACGCCGAGCCTCGCGGCGATGTGAATTGCAGGGCCAGTTGGAGATGTTGCGCAGCTCGGAATGCATGTTCCAGACACCTGCGGCGTTTAGAGCCGACCGTTCCGGGGCATGTCTGGAGCCGTCGAACACCGTTACGGGCAGAAGGAGGAGCTGATGTGCGCCACCTGTGGATGCGGGATCGCCGAAGACAAGCAGGGTGACGAGCGGAACATCAACTGGAGCCAGATCGTTGCCGCGGCAGAAGCCAACGACATCTCTCCCACGGAGGCCATCCAGAACATGCAGAGGATGGCGGAGCAGCAAGGCTAGCCCTCCCAGCTCATCGGGTGGGCGGGCCTGATAGATGGTCCTGTGATGGCCGGAAGGGCGACGTCTGCCACAGACGTGATGCGAGGGGTGGCGGGGGGCACCCTGCTCGGCGTGCCCCTGCTGTACACCCAGGAGACCTGGCTGCACGGACGCAGCATCTCGCCGATGGTCATCCTCGCCGGGCTCGTCGCCACGTTCGCAATGAACGTCGCGCTGTCCTACTTCGTGGGGTTCCGTCCAGGGCGGACACATCGACCGATCGAGGACGCGGTAGTCGGGATGGGGCTGTCCCTTCTGCTTGCGGCACTGCTGCTCCTCCTGCTCGACCGGGTGGGGCAAGAGACCTCGCTGGAAAACGTGCTCGGCGTCGCCGCCCTGACCGCGATCCCGGTCAGCATCGGCTTCTCCGTTGGGGTGGCGCTCGCGCCGCGCGGAGGTGCGGAGAAGTCCGAGCAGATCCCGGGCGGGGGAGGCGACCTGTTGGTTGCGGCGGCCGGCGCGCTCGTGTTCGCCCTCAACATCGCTCCCACGGAAGAGCCGGTCCTCCTCGCCGCCCAGCTGGACGGCGTCCGTCTCGCCCTTCTGGTCGTGGCCTCTCTCGTTCTCCCGTACCTCATGGTCTTCTACGCCGAGTTCGGCGGCCGCGAGCAGCGCGTCGCGAGCGACGGAGCAACGCAGGGGCCGCTCACCGAGACGCTCCTGGCATACGTCGTGGCGTTCGTCGTCTCTGCCGCGATGCTCGCGATGTTCGGTCGAGTGGACGCGGTCGACGGGGCCGCGACGGCGCGCGTGGTCACCCTGGCGTTCCCGGCCTCGATCGGGGCGGCGCTCGGGCGGTTGCTCATATGAGCGGGAAGGGTCGCTCAAGGAGCAGCGGTGTGAGCCGCGAACGGACGCCATTCGAGTGGGCGCTTCTGCTCGTATCGCTCGCCGCCACCCTGGCCGTGATAGGTGGGCTGGTGGTGGGCGGGCTCCTCGGACCAAGCGGCCCGGCCGACCTGCGCGTCACCGTCGCCGAGACGGGGGGACAGGCAAGCGGCGGCCGGCCACTCGAGGTCAGCATCCAGAACGTCGGCGGAACCAGTGCCGAGAACGTCATCATCGAGATCACGGCGGGCGACGTCTCTCGCGAGGTGAACGTGGACCTGGTGGCGAAGGGCGACGAGGGATCCGCGACCGTCGTGCTTCCGGACGACTCCGTGGGTCAACCCCAGGCCGAAGTCGTGAGCTACACGAACCCATGAGACCTGGATGCCCGCACCAGCTGGTGCGACGGGATCACGGGAGGATCGCTCGGAGCTCGTACAGGTCGATCGCCTGGGCCCGGCCCTTCAGCGAGGCGGCTCCGAGCGGTTCGATGCTCGCGAGATCCCGGATCCTCTAGTACGTCGTTGCGGCGAGCAGGACCTGTCCCGGTTCGGCCGTGGCTTGCACCCGTGCCGCGACGTTCGTCGTGTCACCGACTGGCCGCGAAGCTCCGTTGGCCCGTCGCGCCGACGTTGCCGATGACGGCGAGCCCGCTGTTCAGACCGATCCGGAACCGCGGCCAGTGCGGATGCTCCGCCGCGGTCACTTCGCGTGTGTTCCTGCATGGCCAAGCGCAGCTCTCGCACCGCGGAGCGCGTGATCCGGCTGGTCGTCGAGCGCATTGAACACGGCCATGATGGCGTCGCCGGCGAATCGTTCGATGAGGCCACCCTCTTGGTCGACGACGACCGGCACGACGCGCTCCCAGTAGCTGTTGAGCATGTCGATCACGTCGGAGGCGGGCCTCCTCTCGCTGAACGAGGTGAAGTCGGCCAGATCGGCGAAGAGAACGGTCACGTCCGTTTCCTTGCCCCCGAGTCGCGCGAACTCGGGCTCTCGTGCGAGACGGTCCGCGAGTCGAGGGCCGCGTAGGCGCGAACAGCGTGTCGATCCGGACCAGCTCTCGGGCAGACGCGCTCGAGGGAGGCAGTCTCCTCGACGCTCGTGCCCGTCGGCGCGGAATCGTTCCACGATGGGCGCGAGGGGTTGCTCGCCTCGGACCGCCTCGACCATCTCCGTCAGCGAATCGGCTTGTCGGCGATCGAGGCGTCTCGAGGGTCCGCTCCATGTAGAGACCGCCGAACGCGGCCGTGATCGATCCCTCGCGCTGGTACTCGGCCCGGGCGGTCGAGCAGGATCGACGAGGAACGCGATCGCCATCAGCACGTGCCACTCCCACCACGATCGCGTGCCAACTGCGAGCGACGATGATCGTGAGCACGGCCTCGGCGAGGAGGACGAACGCGGTCGCCACCGCGAGTGGAAGCAGCTGCCGCGACGGGCGTACACGGTCAGGTAGCGCGCCGCGGCGAAGGCGTAGAGACCGATCGCCACCGGTGCGATGAGACGTATCACCGCGGGTGCCTCGCTCGGGGCCGGGCGACGAAGGAAGGACACGCCGGTGAGGGACGCGATCGCCCAGCCACGAGCACCACGATGAGCGCCCATCGGACCCAGCGTCGTCGTCGAGCGTGACGTTCGGGCCCGTCCGTGCTCCGGTTGCATCGCCGAAGCCGCAGCGAATCCTGCTGCAAGGAACAGCCCGATCGGGGTCGCGATCACGAACCCGTTGTTCGGCTCGCGGACGATGGACCTCGGGGGTGGCGAGCGCGTGCAGGGCGAGGAAGCCGGCGCTCGCGAGCAGCGACCATCGACACCAGGAACAACCGGCCGTCGTCTCGGCGCGTGGCTGCCTCGCTCATCGCAAGACCGAGCACCGTGTCGACGACCGCGACACCAAGCACCAGCAAGAAATGCGAGGGATGGTGCTCCCATGCACGTCGAGGCTCGGGATACCCAGCAGGAGCGCCAGCCCCGCGAGTGGCAGCGACAGCGCTGCCACGAGCGCAACCGCTCTCGTCCGCGAACCGTTCATTCGTTCCGCCAACCGGATCTCCCGAAAGGAGCCAACCACAAACCCCCGACGGCAGACGGCGGGGTGAGGCCCCGATCCTTTCGGGTTCCCTCGGCCTATGCCACGAGGTACCTGGACAGGGCGAACCTTGCGGATCGGCCGAACCCCCCGGCTCGACCCCTCCTGGTTAGGCGCTGTTGAGCAAGGCCGTCCCTGATGGGGTCAATCGACGCCGAACGCAAGGAGGCCGGCCCATCGGGCCGGCCTCCTGCACTTCCTGGACAGCCGTTGTTACTCGAACCGGCGCCGTGTCAGGTCCGCGACCATCGCCCCCGCCTGAGTGGGCTGGAACGCGACGAGCAGCCAAGCAACGGCCGTGATCAGGATCGCGACCGTGCCGACGGTGCCCCAGGTCGTGCCCATTGCCACCAACGCCAGCGCCACTGCTCCGATCAACCACACCATGTCGATGTCCTCTCCTTCGGCGTCGGGCTCGCGCCCCCCACGCAGCCTGTAACGGGCGAGCCCCTTCCTCTATTCCCTTCGAGGCTACCGAGAGGATGGGTCGCAGTGGGCCGATCCCCTGTGAACAGTGGGTGAACAGATCTGAGGTGCCTGGAGACCCGTGAACCAGGCGGATCGCGCGCGCTTCCCAGTACCCTGCCGCGGCGAGTCGGCAGGGTCCGGTCGCGAGGCCGCGGCTAGACTGGCCCTCGTTCGGCGGGGTGGCCGAGTGGTTAGGCAGAGGCCTGCAAAGCCTCGCACACCGGTTCGATTCCGGTCCCCGCCTCCAACCCTCTACGATGTGGGACTCGGGCGCTTAGCTCAGGGGGAGAGCGCTTCCTTGACACGGAAGAGGTCGGAGGTTCAAATCCTCCAGCGCCCACCAGCAGAACCCGAGGTCAGCCCTCCTTCCTGACAGCGTCACCCGGTCGAAGGGCCAGAAGGGCCAACAAACTGCTTCGCGTTTGGACGCGCATGCTCACCCGTCAGTCGGCCCTTCGAGGGAACGAGACGGGATCAGCTCAGCTGTCGTCGCGGTGAAGGTCCGAACCCGCACAGGCATCCTTACGAGGAGACATTCGTCGTCCGGGAGGGGATGGCGGAGTTCACCGTCAAAGGGCACACCTTCGAGGTCGAGGCCGGTTCGATCGTCGTGGCGCCGGCCGGCGCGGTCCACAGCTTCAAAGGCGCTGTCGATGGCGTACCCGCCTGGTCAATATCCACCGGTGGCTGAGATGGTCACGGAATGGATCGACCAAACGTGAGAACTAGGTCCCTTCGTGCCTGGGGGATTGATCAACACGAGTTCCCCTTTCGCTCGGAGGACCCGATGTGTCCCCGATGTCCGTCCCAAACTCTCAGGCAGTCTGGATTCTCGGAGGCTCTGGTGGCGGCCTCACGCGTCCTGGCACGTTCGGCCGCACCTCGCCCACAATCAGCGCCGACGTCCGGTCGCCCGGCCCCACGCAAAGGCGGCGAACGAGTCGGGTGACTCGGCCCAGTGGATCCAGGCCTGCTCCAACGAGTTGATCTCGTCTTGGTCAGCGAGTCCGTGCTCCGCCAGTCCGCCTACGTACCACTCGTCTCGGCAGTCCGCGGCGCGCCCCAGGCCGAACGTTCGAACGCGCTCCTCGGTCCCATAGCTGAAGTATGTGGTGCTCGCTTCGACTTGCCCGAACCCCGCTGCCAGCAACAGTCCGCGTAGCTCGCGTCCGCGGTAGAAGTGCACGTCGCCCTGCGCCGTCCACAGTTGCAGCCGCAGCTCGTAGAAGCGGCGCAACAGCGGTTCGCCGGGGCCGTGGAGTATCAGCCCTCCGTACTCGATGGATGATGCGCCGACCAGGCCTCCGGGCTTCACCACGCGACGGACCTCAGCGAGCCCGGCGAGAGGATCGTCCGGTGTCTCCATCATCGCGAATAGTGTGCATACGTCGATGGATGAATTGGGGAAGTCGAGCTCATAGATGCTTCCTTCGAGGAACTCGACGTTGTCGATGCCATGCTCCGCCGCGTACACGCGGGCATCGGCAAACTCGGCCTCATCGACGTCGATACCGGTCACATGCCTCGCAACCTGCGCAAGGCCGACAGTGATCGGACCCGGCCCGCAGCCCACGTCGATGACCCGGTCCCGACTGCCGATCGAAGGGAGCACGAAGTCGGCGTACTCCGCGGCGCTCCGGTTTCGCATCAGGGCCTTGAAGCTCAAGCTCCGCGTCCTCCTTCAGCACCGAATACTCGCTTGGGGCGTAGCACGAGCTCGGGGGCAGGCGATCCGTCTGGGCACTGATCCACGTGAAGGTACTGGCGGCACTCTTCGTCGGTGAGCGCCCTCGGGACCTCCCGACGCGCGATCTCGAGCAAGTCGCCGATGTCGAGGGCCCAGATCCGAACACCGCCGCACGGGCTGGCCGAGGCGAGTTTCGTGCCCTCCGGACTGAAGGCCACTCTGGATACAGGGCATCCGAAACCCGGCAGAACAAGCTGCTGTGCGCCCGTGTCCGCGTCGAATAGGCGAACGGTGCCATCGATATGCGGTACGGCAACGCGCGATCCGTCGGGACTGAAATGCGCGACACTGGTGACGCCTCCCGAGGGCCCGCGAAGCACGGCCACGCGCGATCCGTTCTCTACATCGATTATCTGCACGAATCCTTTCGGACTGACCGTCGCGATCCGGGGGCCGCTGGGATCGAATGCCACCCAGGATGCGTCGTTGATGATGGTGCGGACGCTAATCGTGCGGACGACCTTACCTCGCTCCCAGTCCCAGATCCTCACGTGGTCCGGCCCAACATCGTCGACGGCCGCCACAGCCACCAGGCGGCCGTCGGAGCTGAACCGCGCCGCAGTCAGAACGAACCCGCCTTCTCGGAGGACGCGGATCACGCCGCCCGAGCGATCGACGATCTTCGCGGTTCCGTCCCAGCTCGCGGTGACCAGATACTCCCCATCCGGGCTGAAGGAGACGTCGTTGACGTCGAGCTCGTGCCCGATCCGGAAGAGTTCCTCACTGGTCGACGTATCCCACGCCCTTACCGCTGACGCACCGCCGAAGCCGTTGGGTCTGCTCCCGCCGCCGAGCGCGATCGACCTGCCGTCCGGGCTCACGTCGAACGATTCGATCCAGAAATGATCGGTCGCCGGTCCGATCGTTCGAAGGTCACGCCCGGTTTCCAGATCCCAGATCGCGACCGCGTCGCCGTACCTACGGCTCGTCACCAGGCGTCGTCCGTCCGGCATGAACTCCACCTGGTATGCGCGTTGGGCGGGAAAGTTCGCCCACTCGGCGTCTCCGGTCGGTCCGAGGTCCCAGATCTTCACCACGGTGCTGTCCGCGTCGCTGGCCATCACCCGGGTTCCATCGGGCGAGAAGGCCACTCCCGTGATGAAGCTGCTCGTCTCTTGAGCCGGCAGCGACCACAGCTCTCGGACACCGCTCTCCCGGATCTCCCACACCCTCGCGGTGCCGTCTGAGCCTCCCGTGACCAGGCGAGAGGACTCCGGGCTCCATGCGACGACGAGGACGGAACCGGCTTGACCGGCCACCGTATGGAGGAGCCGCTCAGTTCCCACATCCCACACGCGAGTGGCGTTCTCGCTGCCCGCGGCGACATACCGGCCATCCGGACTCCAGGACACCACCCGGAAGATCGGCTCGCTGTCCTTCGGCGCGTTCAGTCTGAACGCTTCCTCACCGGTCCTCACGTCGAACACGGCACCATCGTCTGCAGACCCTCCAGGTTCGAACGCCACGGCGAGAAGCTTCCCGTCAGGACTGAGGGCGGTGTCGGTCGGATCTTCCACAGCAACGGTCGAGACCACGCGATCGGTGGACAGATCCAGGACCCGGCCCTCCCCCTCATCCCAGGCCGCGGCGACGAGCGAATCGTCGGCGCCGAAGGAAGGCCCCCACGCACCGCCACCGCCCGACAGGCTCGAGACGAGCCGCGCCGTCGAGGGGTCCCACACCTTCAGCATGCCGTCATCCCCGGTGGAGGCGAGCCTCGAGCCGTCTGAGCTGAACGCGACGTCGTTGACATCCCCGTCGTGCCCCTGGAACGAGAGGACGCTGTCGCCGGTCTCGCCGTCCCTGATGTCGATGATGCCCGAGCCCTCGGGGCCCTCGGTCACGAAAATTCCCGCGGGGCTCCAGGCGAGGGATCCTCCCACCCCGGGTACCTCGAGCTCGAGTCGTGACCCCACGACGGCGCGATGGAGCGCTTCCTCGGCTTCCGGAAGAACGGTCCCGTCCGAGGAGCGCGTGGCCTGGACGGCCTCGATCGCGAGCCGGACGCTGAGTTCCGGATCGACCTCGAGGTTCGCCACCGCGGCCGCGGCGAGCTCCCTCGTCGTCGCAATCCGGGCCTCGCGCTCCGCCCGAATGGCCTCGCGGCCCGCCCTGTTGCTCTGGGTCGTCGCGATGACGGTGAGCGATCCGGCAATGAGAGCCGCGGCCGCGAACACGGCGACCAGGCCCCGCAGGCGTCGGGCAGATCGCCACTCGATCTGGGCTTCGCGCTCTCGCCGCCGTTCATCCTCCTCCTGCTCCTGATCGCGCTGATCGACGCTCGCCTTCAGGTACGCACGCTCGGGTGGGCCGATCGCCAGGTCCGTGGTTGCGGCCCACGTCTCGAGTTGCTCCAGTCTTCCACCCCGCATGAGGAAGCTCGGGTCGCGGTCGGAGCCCCGCCACTCAGCGGCCGCCCGGGCCAGGCCGCGCTCCTGGCGGAGGTCTTCTCTCGCGTCGTCGATCCATGTTCGCAGCCGTCCCCAGGCGCTCAGCAGCGCCTCGTGGGCGATCTCGACCGTGGGCTCCCTGGTGGAGGGTTCCCGATCGTAGGTGAGGAGCCGGTGGCGCCCGAAGGTATCCACGACGATGTCGATGGCCCCCCGTTCCACGTCGAGGGCGACCAGCTCGCTGCGAGCGACCCGGCGGCGCGTGTCCTGCCGCCCCTCTCCGAGGGTGACCAACCGCAGGAAGGTCTGTTTGGTGGCCCGTCGGCCCCTCTGGTCGAGCGTTTCGTAGATGTGTTCGGCTCGGGCGGACAGAGCGCCGGTGATCCCGCCGAACTCCTGGTATGCGGTGAGGGTCAATCGATCCTCATCCCGGCGTTCGAAGAGCTCCGTGAGGGCGTATTGCAAGAGCGGGAGGGCGCCCGGTTGATGGGCGACATCGGCGATCATCTCCGCCACCAACCCGGGCTCGGGCCGAACGTCCACCCGTTCGACAGGCCCTCGGATCGCCTGCTCGAGCTCGTCGGGTGTGAGGGGAGGAACCGCCTCGGTTCGTTCAGCCAACAACTCGCCGAAACGAGGGTAGATGAGTGGGCGGTCGTAGAAGTCTGCCCGGAGGGTCACGATGACGCGGAGCCGGCTCTCCGGGTCGGCGGCGGCCACGCGAAGCGACTCGAGGAACAGCTCCCGCTCCCGCGCGTCGGTGGTGAGTGTGAAGACCTCCTCGAACTGATCGACGACGAGCACGACCTCCGCCTGACCCGGCACAACCAGATTGACAGCCTCGAGAAGGCCTCGAGATCCTGAATCGAGCTGGTCGTGCAACCGTGGCGCGGGACGCACCGCGATCCGAACGAGCGCGGCCTCGAGCTCGTCGATGGGATGTGAACCAGGGAACATCTCGGCGATGAAGGGACCCTCCTCGTCCCCCAAGACCCCCTGCCTGATGGCCGGAACCAATCCCGCGCGGACCACTGAAGACTTCCCGCCTCCACTCGGGCCGACGACGGCAAGGAACCTGGATCCAGGGCCCTCCTCCTTGAGCCGAGTGACAAGGCGTCGGATGAGCTGCCCTCGCCCGAAGAAGTCGGGGGCGTCCGCCTCGGTGAACGCCCGAAGCCCCTTGTACGGGTTCCGCTCCTCAACACGAGGAGGAACGATCGCCGCGGGTTCGAGGGCGGTCTGGGCGGTCGCGGCGAATGCATCCGCTTCGGGTGCACCGGTCCCGAGCTCGCTTCTCTCAGCGAGCTCCCCGAAGGAGACTTCGTTCGGCAATAACCGCTTGGCCAACCGGGCGAGCTCCCGGACGTCCTCCAAGGGGTCAGGTGCTGATCCCCCCCTGATTAAGAAGTCCCCGAGATAGGCGTTGCCTTCCGGGTCGAAGAGGATGTTGGACGATCCGACGTTCCCGTGCGCGACCCCCTGGCGGTGGGCGAACGCGAGTGCTAGAGACACTTGCTCCATGATGCGAAGGACCCGGTCCCGCTCCAGCGCTTCCCCTCTCTCCTCGACGGCTCGAAGGCTGCCGCCGCGCAGGTACCGCGACACGATGTATGCACGACCCGGCTCCCGCCAATAGTCGTAGATCGGGGCGATGTGGGGATGCTCCAGAGCGGCGATGGCTTGGGCATCCCTGTCGAAGCGGCGGACGAAATCCGGATCGCCGGCGAGGCCTTCATGGAACACCTTGACGGCCACGTCGCGTTCGACAAGGGGTTGGATCGCCCGGAAAACGACCCCGGTGGGTCCGTCGTCGACCTTCTCCAAGAGACGGTAGCCGCGGAGGGGCTCCCCCCGCAGATCGAGTCCGGGATCTTGCTGCAGCACCCGTTCGTGAACCCTCAGCAGCTCCGGGGAGGGGTCGATTCCGAGCTCGTCGGCGAGGATCTCTCTGGCTCGCTGGTAAGAGCGCAGCGCCTCGGCCTGTCGGCCGTCTCGGTAGTAGGCCAGCATCAGGAGGCCCCAGAGGTTTTCCCGCCAGGGGAGCCGTGCCAGCAGCGTCTCCAGTTCCCCGATCGCCCGGGCCTGATCACCGGTCGCCAGCAGCCCTTCGATCCTGACTTCTTGAGCCTCGAGTCGAAGCTCATCGAGCCGGGCGGCCTCGGCCAGGAGGGAGGGCTGGTCGGCGAGGTCGGCAAGGGCCGGCCCGCGCCACAGGGCCAACGCGTCATCGAGCGTGACGACCGCGATGTTGGGATCCACGGGGAGGGCCTTCCTGGCATCCCTCATCAGCTCGTCGAACCGCGTGGCGTCCAGCTCGGAATGATCGAGCCTCAAGCGGTAGCCGGGTGCGAGGCTCTGGATCCTGCCGTCGCCGAGCGCCTTCCGGAGGTGGGAGACGTAAGACTGGAGGGTGTTGCGCGCGGTCTCCGGCGGCTCGTCGCCCCAGATGTGATCGATCAGCGTCTCGGAGGGGACGAGCTGATTGGCGTGGACGAGCAGGTGAGCCAGAACGGCTCGCTGCTTCCGTCCCCCGAGGGGGACCGGACCGCTCCCCGCATCGGCTTCGAGCGGTCCCAGGACACGGAACTGCACCCTGCGACGGTACACGGGCCCTCTCCCGTCGTGTAGCCCCGACCCAGCGGTCTCTCCCTCCCTCATCCCACAGATCATCGACTCCCCGCTTGAGAAAAGCTTGAAGACGAGCTTCAGCCGGCTCCACGCCAGCCGCACCGGTTCCTCAAGCCTCGGATGCGAGCCTCGCTGCGGTGGTCCTCATCGGGAGGGCCGAGGTCGAAAGGAGAGGTCGATGTCCACCGATCTCAGAGAGAGGCAGCGCACATCAGGACCAGGCCGGGGAGGGGTCGTCCCCCACCCGACCAAGCAGGATCCACTTTGGCCGTTCGTGGCCGTCGCCATCGTGGTGGCGGTGCTGCTCGCGGTGAGTGCCGTGATGCTCACGCAGGATGGGCAGCCGGGCTCGTTCCCGGACCTGAACACCGGGATCCGCGAGGGGTCGGGCTACGCGCAGGATGGGCAGCCCGGCTCGTTCCCGGACCTGAACACCGGGATCCGCGAGGGGTCGGGCTACGCGCAGGATGGGCAGCCGGGCTCGTTCCCGGACCTGAACACCGGGATCCGCGAGGGGTCGGGCTACGCGCAGGATGGGCAGCCGGGCTCGTTCCCGGACCTGAACACCGGGATCCGCGAGGGAAGTGGTTAGGCGAACGACTAGGGTCGACGAGAGGCAATCGTCCGGGTTGAGAACGGGCGCGGGGGACAGCCCGCGCCCGTTCGTCTGTGCATCAGTCGATGGCGAAACGAGCTGTCAGATGGACTCGATCTCTTCGGCGAGCCGCGCCACGGTGAGGGGCCCGACGGGCATCCCACAAGCTGGACCGACGCGATTCGCTCGCTCGAGCCGTAGATCGGTCAACACCAGGTCAAGGAGCCGACCGAAACAGACTGTAAGCAGCCGTACTCCTGAGTCGAGTCGCAGGCCCCCTGAGCTGCGAAATTGCTGGTAGGAGCGTTGTGCGGGCCTCCCTTGACACGGAAGAGGTCGGAGGTTCAAATCCTCCAGCGCCCACCAGCGGACGGACCACGGCCCACTGATTCTGTCGGACCGAAGTATTCTTCCTCGTCATAGATTATCGGTTCGGCGCACGCCCTCGCCGAGGCGCGCGACCGACTCGATCGCACGCCGGAAGGCCCCGGTGCGAGCGCGGTCGCTCTTCGTGCGATGCACCCTCGATCTCTGCGTACATCAGGTCCGGCGAGTTCCAGATCGGGGGGCGCGCGCGGGCGTGCTGTAAAGTGTCGGTTCTGGTCGGATGCCGGCAGCAGCCAACCACGGCCGGCCGAGCGAACACGAGGGGGTTGTCCATGGGAATGAGGCGACGGTCGAGGCGCCGGGGGCTCATAGCAGGGGCGGCGATCGGTCATCACATGGCCACGAAGAACGCGGAGGCGCAGCAGGCGCCTGCCGACTACCAGGAAGAGCCGGCGCAGTACGCGCCGCCTCCGCCAGACCCGGCTGACCAGATCGAACACCTCGCACAGTTGCACGCGTCGGGTGTGCTGACAGACGAAGAGTTCGCAGCGGCCAAGGCGAAGGCTCTGGGGATCTGAACGCGCCGCGACGAAGACGTTCGTCCGATCGATACGTGCGGAGGGTAGGTGGCTGCAGATGAGTGGATCGCGTAAGGACGTGCTGCTGAAGGCGATCGAGGCCGAGGTCGGTGGTGAATCGGTTGATCTGGGCACCCTGTTCACCGACGATGTCGTCGGTTGGTCGCCCTACGCGACCGTGTCGGGGCTCACGGCACTCGCCGAGCTCGCCGCCCTCCGCGAGGTGGCGTTCTCCAACGTCGTCATCATGTTCCGGGGACTCGACGAAGTGGGCAACAAGGCGTTCGCGGAATGGATCATCGAAGCCGACCACACGGGGCCGCTCGTCCTCAGTGAAGATGCGGTCGTCGAAGCGACGGGACGGCATGTGAAGTTGCCCGGAGCCACCGTGGCCGACTTCCGCGATGGGAAGATCCGGTCGTACCGGACGTACTTCGACGACATCTCGCTGATCGAGCAGATCGTGGGCGACTGACGACGCCGCCGAGGTGGAGTTCCAGGTCGAGGACGATCCGGATCCGCTCGACATCGGATTCCTCGAAACGCAGATCCGTCGTGAGGCGTCCGCCGCCATGGAACTCGGTGACGAAGTCGAGCTCGCGATCTTCGTGCGCGAGGCCGGCAAGGTCGTCGCCGGCATCAGCGGCTGGACATGGGGCGACTGCTGCGAGCTGCAGAGCCTCTGGGTGGAGCCGAGACTCCGCGGTCGCTGGCTCGGGCCTAGGCTCCTTGCCGCCGCGGAAGCCGAGGCGGCGGCGCGCGGGTGCACGCAGACCGTCCTCTTCACCTACGGTTTCCAGTCTCGTCGCCTGTATGAGTGGGCCGGCTACGAATTGGTTGGTCGAGTCGAAGACTTCCCATCAGGAACGGACGTCCTCTGGTACCGCAAACGCCTGAACCCACCGGGCCAAGCGGGCTAACGCGACACATCTCCACCCTTCCGGATGAACCTATCGTTCCGAACGTGATTTCCTTCGCGTTACCGAACGTCGACGTACAGCACCTCGACCGCATTGTTTCCGTAGCCCAGCCGGTTCCAGGGTGGAACGTCTGGTTGGACGTTTCCAGCAGCGTCGGTTGCGCGGGCGCGCAGACTGTGCCTTCCGACATCGGTCGCCTCCCACGCGAACGACCAGTCCTGCCACTGGTAGGGGCCTTTCGGGGGATCGACTCGCGCCGGATGCCATTCTCCTTCGCCGGTGAGGCTGATCTCGACCTTGGTGATCGGTCCAGTTCCGGACCAGGCCTTCCCGCGCACCGTGTAGGTTCCGACGGCGATGGTCGCGCCGTGAGCGGGGTCGGTGATGCGCGCGCGCGCGCGCATCAAGGCGACGGGTTCGTGGGTTCGATCCGGCCACTCGTAGATGTAGTGGCCCGTCTGGAACTCGCCGGTGTACGGCTCGGTCAGGACGTCGATCCGCCTCAGCCACTTCACGGAGGCGACGGCATACCAGTGGGGCACGATGAGCCGGAACGGCGCCCCGTGGTCGGGGCCCAGCGGCTCGCCGTTCATCTCGTACGCGATCAGGAGCTCCGCCGCCGGATCGGTCGCTAGGGCGATGGGCAGCGAGCGCACGAAGGTCAGGTCTTGCTGGTTGGTCTCGGGAAGGACAGCTTGGAGGTGATAACGGCCGTGGTCGGCGCCCTCGAACCGAGCCTCGACGCCCTCCGCTGCCGGGTGGGCCAGCTCCAGCACCTCGTGCAGGAGGGCGCCCGTCCAGCGGGCGGTCGAGACCGCGTAGTCACCCCACGGCTCGCCGACCGGTAGCGGTCTCGTCGCGAGACGGCCGTTCCCCGCACATTCGAGGGTGACCGCCCTTTCCGTCGCTGGCATGGCACGCAGATCGTCGAGTGTGAGCGTGGTCGAGCTCTCGACGGCTCCGCCGATCTCGAGCGTGCCATCGTGCGTTGGCACCGCGAAGTTGCTGCGGACGTAGTGGAGCTCGGTGGGGGTGATGTCCCCGGCCAGTGCCTCCGGCGGCGCTTCTGCGTTGAATGGTGCCGGGTTGATCATCTGCAGTGCGGCGCGCGCCTGTTCGAGGTTGTCTGCTACTGCCATGTCCTAGCCTCCTCATACATGCGTTTCGCTCGCGGGCGAAGTATCAGTAGTCGGGATCCTGAAAGGTCGGTTCCCGGTCCTCGTTGAAGGCGCCGATTCCCTCGATGCGGTCAGGGTGGACAGCCGAGCGCCAGTGCGCCTCCATCATGATCGCGATCGCCTGCTCGATCGGCTGCCCCTCGCCCATGCGAACGGCCCGCTTGACCGCTTGCACGGCCGTGGGGGAGTTGCTCGCGATCTTCTCCGCGATCCGCTGGGCGGCATCCATGAGCTCCCCCATGGGGTAGACGTCGTTGACCATCCCCAGCCGGTAGGCCTCCTGCGCGCTGATAGGATCGCCCGTCATCAGCATCTGCAGCGCCTTCCCCGGCGGGAGCAGGCGCGGAAGAAGGACCGGGGAGCCCCCGCCGGCCGCGAGCCCGATCATCGACTCGGGTTGGCCGAAGGTCGCGTTCTCGGAGGCGATGATGAAGTCGGTGCTCTGCGCGATCTCCGAGCCCCCACCGTAGGCGACACCGTTGACGGCGGCGAAGATCGGCTTCCGTAACTGGCGCAGCGTGTAGAGCGTGCGATCGAAGTCCTGGCGCTGGCGCAGCCAGTCCTCCTTCGTCATGTCCTTGCGCTGGCGCAGGTCGCTGCCGACGGAGAAGGCGCGGTCGCCAGCGCCGGTGATGACGACGACGCGGATCGTCGGACGGACCGCGATCGTCTCGAGGATCTCAGTCAGGCGCGCGCCCATCTCGGTCGTGATCGCGTTATCTGCGTGCGGCCGGTTCAGGGTGATTCGCGCCACGCGCTCGCCCGCCACGTACTCGACCAGCACGGGCTGATCGGGCTCCGCGAGATCCGACGGTGGGGGGCCGAAGTCGAGCACCTTCCAGCGATCGGTGCCTGTCGGGGTCGTTGCCAAGTCGTCCTCCTCTCGATCTCTCAGGTCTCGAGCTCCGCCAGCCAGCGCAACGCGCGCAGGCCCGGCGCGAAGCAGTACTCGCCGCCGCGGGTAACAACGAACGGCGGCAGGCTTTCGAGCCGACGCCGGATCGGGCGCTGCGGAATCGTGAACACACCGGAGCCGTTGTTCGCCCCGACCAGTGGGTCCTTCTCCGTCGGCGCGCCGATGAAGATGCCGTCGTTCAGCCACTGCGTCTTGACGAACTCGAACTGGCGCTTCAGGTGCGCACCCGCGAAGACGAAGATGATGCCCCGGTCAACGCCGTCGTCGTCGAGCACGCCGTCGGGCAGCATCGGGCCATAGCTCGTGCCGCGCCGGATCATCCGGTGGAGGTGAACGTCGATGCTTCCCTCGTCGTCGAGCGCATCGCGAGGGTTGGCGCGACGCGCGTGTGCGCCGGCCGGGCACTTGAAGCCACGCAGATCGTCCCCGTAGCTGAAGTCGTTGTTGCGCTTCGGGTCGGCGCCAAGCGCGGGGTCGTCCTTGCCCGGGGCAAGCGCGAGCGGCGCGCCGCTCTGCCAGCGCCCGACCATCTTGGCGGCGAGCAGCGCCTCCTCCTCGCGGCTCGCAGCTTTCGCGCGGAGGTACTGCCGGTAGGCGGCGACCCGCGTGTGCAGCTTCCGGAAGACGACGTAGGTGCCGTTCCGGCCGAGCACCTCCGGAGTCGGCATCGGCGGCACGCTGCCGGTCTCGTCCGGGTAGCCGAGGATGATCTCACCGGCCTTGATCGGTCGCTCCTTCGGGTTCGAGCCGGGGATGCCGCTTCCCTCCACCGCCGGCTGGCCGATCCCGTCCTTGAAGCCGAAGGAGGTGCGTCCCGTCGGGAGCTGGTAGCAGTCCTGCCGCCAGATGACATCGACGCCAGGCAGCTCCTCGTGGGCCCGGCGTGCCCTCTCGACGACCGCCTCCAGTCGCTCGGCGTCGGGCGACAGCGCGGCCAGCGCGACGTGGACGTCCGGCGTTCCGAGCGGTTTCTCCCACCGCGCGGGGCTGCTCTCCGCGACGTCGCCCAGCACGGCCGCGCGCGCCGCCATGCCTTGCCTGAACTCCGGGGCGAAGCTGTCAAGCGAGTCCTGCGGCACGCCGAGCGCCTCGAGACCGTGATACGTGAAGGCGACCGTGATCCAGGCGTCGCGCGCGGGGTCAGCTGAGGGCCGGCCCGAGTCGACCACGGCCTGCAGCCGCCGCACGAGCTCCCGGCCCGCTCTGCGGTCGTCGATGCGGAGGAGGAGGTACCTGCCGACGTAGGGGGACGGTCGCTCGTGCAGCGCTCCGCTCTGGATGTCGTCGAGCTCGAGCTCGATGCTCTCGGCAGGGGTCAAGGTGTCCACGGGCCTCCCATCGTTAGAGGTGCTCGGGAGGCATCGGGGGCTTCGGATTGGGCGGTGCTAGGTAGGGAAACGTGTGCGACGCCGGCGCCGTCGCCCGATCGACGCCGTCGCGGATGACGGGCCCGTTCCCAGCGTTCACGAGCAGCGTGAAGATGGTGTCCATCACGTCGTCGTTCGGCGCCCGTCCACCGCAGGTCTCGTGTGCGCGGCCCTCGCGGGTGGCGCGCTCGATCTCGAAGAAGGAGCCTTGGTCCGCGTACGGCTTCGTGACGTCTACGACGAGGTAGTCCGCGAGCACGCGCTCCGTCAGCGGGTGTTTCCCGTTGCCGTCCACGGGCCAGTCGGGCTTCCCGTCGAGGCCGTCCCAGAAGGCGAGGTTTGCGTTCAGCCGTGCGCGATATGCGCCCATGTATCCCTCGGCCAGGTGGAACGCGTCCTCCATGTTGTAGAGGTCGCGAAGCTCGAGGTCGCGGTTCACCGTGTCGAATTGCTTTGGCGCCAGCATCAGGTTCTTCACCTCGGGCCTGCCCACGCGTTCGATCCGAACGTTGAGCTTGCCTCGCGTCAGGGTCTCCGCCACCACCCCGACAAGCTGCACACCGTTGAGTACTTCTTCGCAGTCGAACTCGACGACGAGGCTCAGGACGTTCTTGCCGTCGAGGTAGATCGCGCCTGGATCGGTGAATGCGAGCTTTCTTGTCGCGATCGTCTTCAGCGCGGCGGGAGCATCCATGATGAACGGATCCCAGCGTGGCCCGGCGAAGACGCGAACGCCGTCGGCCGAGCCCCCTCGCTCGTCGTTCAGGGCGAAGGCGACCGTCTTGCCTCTCGGCGTCGTGCACGTGCCCTCTTGTGCGACTGATCTTGTGTCGTCGCCGGTGGGGGCCGAGAACACACAGTCGAAGACGAGCTCCTCTTCGGCGACGGTGAAGGGCGCCGGGTCGCTCGCAGCGCCCGGTGTGAGCGGCCGTATCCGGAACCGGTAGACCAGCCCATCCGAGAACAGGTCGGACGGCTGGGCGAACGGCAGCGTGTTCATGACGAGGACGAGCTGGCCGGACCGCTCTGGGCTGGGGAACGCGTACACATCGGTGATGTCCGCGATCGGCTCAGCGAGAGCCCGCGGTCCCGAGATGTGATCCGACATCCCGCCATCTCCGCTCGTCGACAGTGCCTAATCGGCTGCCTCGTCGAGCAACGGCTTCAGGGCCGGCTGTTGCAATGCGGCTTCGGCCTCCGGATCGTCGAGCACCTGCTGGAATGCCTTGTTCACACGGTCCGCCTTCCGGATCTCTCTTCACCGTGCCGCCGTAATTCCGTGCGTAGGCAGCCGCCGTTTCCTGGGCGCTCAGGACGAACGCCTTCACCGCCGCGAGGCCTGGAAGGCCTTCGTACCCTTCGACGTGCTGGAAGACCGCGTCGAATAGCTGCAGCGTTGGCCCCGACGTGAAGAAGTCGTCCATGTAGGCATCCCATGGGCCGTCGAAGCTCGTCGCGAACAGCAGCCGCGTGTCGTCGTCGAAGAGCACGAACCTCGCTTCATGGATCGTGGCGATCGCCATGTGGTACTCACCGGGCCGATAGCCGGGATGGTCCTGAAGCGTCCGGAGGGCTTCCCGCAAGTCATCTCCATGGCCCGGCGTGACATGGAAGAAGAGACTGAACTCGCTCGTGGGACCGACGCTGACACCCGGCCGGGATGTCTGTGATGCCTCTGCCGCCATTACATCCTCCTATCGGTACAGCGCCTCCAAAGGACCCGCAGCCAGTCGGGCGTATCCTACGGCTTGGGTAACGAGCATCGTTCCGTGCGGACGAGCAGCGCGTCAGCCGCACCGTTGGCCAGCGGCTTTGATCTGCAACGGGTCAGCTGGTCGCCCGGCGGCCAGATCGTCTTCGCCGACAACTCCCGGGCGACGGCAAGAACGTCTACGCCGCTACCGCTGATCGGAGTTGGGCCTTAACCGAGGCCGCTCGCGTCGTCTCGCGATCGGCTCGACCGCCTCTTGGTCAACACCAAGTCAAGGAGCCGACCGAATCAAGCGGCACTAGACGGGACTCCTGAGACACCTCGAATACGGGCTGAGCTGCGAAGTCGCTGGTCAGAGGGTTGTGTGTGCCTTCCTTGACACGGAAGAGGTCGGAGGTTCAAATCCTCCAGCGCCCACCATGTGATGTCTCGCGACATCGTGCCGACATGTCTCGCGACATCCTTCCACCTCAGGATCGTCCGTGGGGCTGGTAGTCCCGCGTCGGATCGAGGATCAGGTCTCGGAGCACCTCCCCTTCCTCCGTCAGGACCCGCACGTGGAGGCCATCGACGAGGGCGAGCACCCGCGTGCCGATGAGCCCGCGTCCCAGGCCGATGTGGTGCAGCCGCGAGTTGTGGCGGAGCGTGATCACCCCGGTGATGTCAACCTTGTCGCGTCGCACCCGGTAGTGCGGGGGGACCGCGAGCCGAGGACCTGACGGGACCGCCTTGGGTCGGTCGGAGAAGGCTTCGGCAGGCGTGCGCCGTCCGATCGCGCGATGCGGCCTCACGGTGTTGTAGTACGCGGCGAACCGATCGAGCTGGATCTGCAGCTCTGCCACGCTCGTCGGTGCCGGCTGTTTGGCCAGCCACTTCTTGAGCGTCTGGTGGAACCGCTCCACCTTCCCGCAGGTCTGCGGGTGGTAGGGGCTCGAGTGGACCGAGCGGATCCCGAGCCGGGCGGTCTCGGCCTCGATCGCGCACCTGCCCTTGCGGGGCACCGCGGTGAACACCGCCCCGTTGTCGGTGAGCAGCTGAGCCGGGAACCCGCAGGTCGCGGCGCCCGCGTGGAACGTCGCCACGACGTCGGCGGCCTTGAAGACCCCCCGAGCATCCGAGGCCACCAGGAACCTCGAGTGATCGTCGATCACGTTCAAGATCTCGACCTCGGAGCCGCCGGCGAGCCTCCAGTGGGTGATATCAGCCTGCCATCGCTCGTTCGGCATCTCGGCACAGAACCGGATGAAGGAGCTCCGGGGTCGCTTCTGGGGCTGCGGGGTGACGAACCCCCGGCGCGACAAGATCCGCCAGATCGTCGCGACCGACGGGACCACATCCTCGCCGTGGCGACGGCTCAGGTGGACCGCGATCGTGTGGGCTCCGGCATCCACGCCGAGATCGGCGAGCTCCTTGCGGAGCTCCACGATCTCATCCTCGATCGGCTCCGGGGTGCGGCCCGGGCTCCGATGCGGACGGCGTGACCGAGGCTCCAGTCCCGCCTCACCCTCACAATCGAAGCGCCAGCAGAGCTCGTAGATCCACCGGGGCGACACGCCGTAGTCGCGGGATACCTCGGCCTTCGTCCGTCCCTCGATCCTGACCGCCGTGACCACCAGCCGAGCCAATGACATCGCCCAACCCCCTGTGATGAGGTCGGTACGATGTCGCGAGACAGACCGGAACTATCTCCCGAAACCGGACACTCCAGCGCCCACCAGAGGGTCCGCCGACGCACCCGAGGAGTGACTATGGGTTGGCAGCTGGCCCCGGGCCGCTTCGAGTGTTCCCTGCCCTGGGAAGATGCTGGCTTTCTTGCCTGGTAGGCGGCCACGACAGGCGCCTAGGTCAACGCTTGGTCAACGCCATGTGTCCCTCGCGTAGGAGCCTTCAGTCCTCGACGAGCTGCTGGCCACCATCGATATCAAAGGTCGCGCCGGTGACCGCCGTGTTCGTCATGAGATGGACGGCGAGGGCGGCAATGTCGGTCGCGGCGATGACGCGGCCGATCGGCAGGCTCGTGCGCAGCTGCACGAGTCGTGACTCGAGCCCATCGCCGAGAACCGTCTTCGACAGCGGCGTGTTGACGAAGCCGGCCGCGATCAGGTTCACGCGGATGGGTGCGAGCTCATGCGCGAGGTGCCTTGTCATGGCCGAGAGCGCAGCCGTGAATGCCGTGCTGAACGCCCGTCCCACCGCAGAGTGGCCACCGTCGAGGCACCCCGTGAAGAGCAGCGATCCGCCTGGACGGGCGCTGCCAGCGGCCTCCCGCGCGACTTGCAGTGGCAGCACGAGATGGGCATCCAGCTCGCGGCGCGCCGCCTCGACGTCGAACTCGGCCAACGGCACGGCGGGGGGCCCGGGACCGGTCAGCAACACATGGTCGATCGGCGTCGGCAGCTCGTCGAAGAACCTCCCCAGCCGGTCGAAGTCGGTGGCGTCGAAGGCGGCGATGCGGGCTCCGAGCTCCAGGCCGGCACGGTGGACACGCTCCGGGTCGCGCGCAGTCAAGATCACCTCGGCTCCCTCGGCGCGGGCTCGCCGTGCGGTCTCGAGGCCGATGCCCGAGCTGCCGCCGATCACGAGGAGCGTCTGACCGGCGAGCTGCGGTTCGCCACCCATCGCGTGGGCCAGCCTGCGGGTCGGGTCTGAGGGTCGCACCAGGGAGACTCCCTGGTCGGTCCCCCAAAGAGCCTCCGCACGAGTGGCCATACGTCCCGACAAGGGACAGGTGTACGGTTGTGCCGAAAGGGCTCCGGCACGTGGAGGCAGGCGCGTTATGAGACTCCTCGGGCGTCAGGCCGAGTGCGAGGCGCTCGACCAGCTCTTGGCCGATGCGGTCGCCGGCACAAGCAGAGTCCTCGTGATACGAGGCGAGGCCGGCGTCGGCAAGAGCGCATTACTCGGCTACCTGAGCGAGCGTGTCGAGCCCTCGGGCTCCCGCCTCGCTCAGGCTGCGGGCGTCGAGTCCGAGATGGAGCTCGCCTACAGCAGCCTGCATCAACTCTGCGTGACGATGCTCGATCACCTCGAGCGGTTGCCCGTGCCGCAGCGCGCCGCGCTCGAGACGGTCTTCGGACTGAGCGAAGGCCCGGCCCCCGACCTGTTCCTGGTCGGCCTCGCCACGCTGAGCCTCCTCGCCGATGCGTCCGAGGAAGAGCCACTCGTCTGCATCGTGGACGACTCGCAGTGGCTCGACCAGGCATCCGCGCGCACCCTGGCGTTCGTCGCCCGCCGCCTCCTTGCCGAACGGGTCGCGATCGTGTGCGCCGGGCGCACGGGGATCGGCGACGGCGTCATGGCGACTCTCCCTGAGCTCGTCGTCGGCACACTCGACGACCGCGATGCCCGCGCCCTGCTGCTGGAGAACCTGATCGGCCCGCTGGATGCCGCCGTCTGCGACCAGATCGTCGCCGAGAGCCACGGCAACCCGCTCGCGCTACTCGAGTTCCCGCGAACGTGGAGCAGCGCAGAGCTAGCCGGCGGGTTCGGTCTGCCCGAGGACCATCCGGTCGCAGGGAAGATCGAGGTGAGCTACGTGCGCCGCCTCAGGCTGCTTCCTTCAGACACGCAGCTCCTCGTCCTCGCGGCGACCGCCGAGCCGCTCGGCGATCCCGTTCTCCTCCAGTCAGCCGCCAAGAGCCTCGAGGTCGACATGGCGGCGGTAGACGCCGCGGTCGACGCTGGCCTGCTCACCGTCGGTCGGCGCGTCGAGTTCGCGCACCCACTCGTCCGATCCTCCGCCTACCTGTCCGCGGCGGCCCAGGACCGCCACCGCGTCCATCGCGCGCTCGCCGATGCCACCGACGCGGAAGCCGACCCCGACCGGCGGGCCTGGCACCGGGCGCGCGCCACGCTGGGACCCGACGAGGACGTCGCCGTCGAACTCGAACGATCCGCCGGCCGTGCACAGGCTCGTGGCGGCGTCGCCGCGGCGGCCGCGTTCCTGGAACGGGCCGTCGATCTGACGGAGGATCCAGCGCGACGCTCGGAGCGGGCGCTGGCCGCGGCGGAGGCGAGCTACGAGGCCGGCGCGTTCGACGCCGCGCTCGGGCTCGTGGCGACGGCGGAGGCCGTTTCGCTGGACGGGTTCCAGGGCGCACGAGCCGCTCTGCTCCGCGGCCAGATAGCCGTGGTCCTCAGCTACGGCAGGGATGCGGCCCCCCTGCTCCTGCAGGCGGCGAGACAGCTCGAACCGTTCGACCTCGAGCTCGCTCGCGGGGCGTACCTAAGCGCCTACGGTTCGGCGTTCTCTGCCGCGCATCTCGGGCAACCGGGCGTCTTCCTCGACATCTGCCGAGCCATCGAAGAGCTCCCTCCGCCGAAGGGAGCCCCGCGTCCTACGGACCTCCTGCTCGAAGGGCTCGCCCGGATGCACACCGACGGACGCATCGTCGCTACGCCGATCCTGCAGCGCGCGGCGACCGCGGTCGCGCAGATGCCCGTCGAAGACGTCCTCCGCTGGGGCTGGATGGCCCCCGTCGCCAGCCATGCGACGTGGGACTCCGATGGCTCGACCGCCATCTTCGAGCGACAGGCCCAGATCGTCCGCGACGCTGGTGCGCTCGCGGAGTTGCCCGCATATCTCTCCGCACTGGCGTTGGACAAGATGTGGAACGGCGATTTCGCTGGTGCCGGCCTGCTCATCGTGGAGAGCGACACCGTGGCGGCGGCGACCGGGAGTCAACTCCCTCCGTTCGCGGCGCTTCGGCTTCTTTCGCTGCAAGGGAGGGAAGTTGAGGCATCCGCCTTGATCGAGACCATGACCACGATGGCTGAGGCTGTGGGGGGCGGTCTCTTCGTAAGGGTCGCCCAGTGGGCTGCCGCGGTCCTCTACAACGGCCTCGCCCGCTATGACGAGGCAATGTCCGCAGCGCGCCAGGTGACCGCGAACGACATCGATCCCTATCCACAGATGTGGGTGCTGCCCGAGCTCGTCGAGGCGGCAGCACGCGCGGGCGAGACCGACGTCGCACACAAGGCGCTCGACCGACTGGCGGAGGTGACGCGGCCGGCCGGCACCGACTGGGCGCTCGGCACTGAGGCGCGATCGCGGGCCTTGCTGAGCGATGGCGAGAACGCGGATCTTCTATATCGCGAAGCGATCGAGCGGCTCGGTCGGACCGGGCTGCGTCCGGAGCTCGCGCGGGCGCATCTTCTCTACGGGGAGTGGCTTCGTCGTGAGGGCCAGCGCGTCGACGCGCGCGAGCAGCTGCGCACGGCTTACGACCTGTGCCTCGCGATCGGCATGGAGGCGTTCGCCGAACGCACACGCCGCGAATTGCTCGCGACGGGCGAGAAGGTGCGCAAGCGCAGTCCCGAGACGCGCGACGAGCTCACGCCGCAGGAGGAGCAGATCGCCCGGCTCGCACGAGACGGCCTTTCGAACCCCGAGATCGGCGCGCAGCTCTTCATCAGCCCACGCACGGTCGAGTGGCACCTCCGAAAGGTGTTCGCGAAGCTCGGCATCAGCTCTCGCAGACAGCTTCGAACAGCGCTGCCCGACTTCAGCGCGGTCGCCGGAAGAACCTGACAGGTCTCCTCCGCACAGCGAGCGAGGCTGAGCGGCAGGATGCGTCCTCACGCTTCCGAGCTCTGGGATCCCGCAGACCAGGGAGTAGCCCAGGGACTTCAACGGGTTCGACGACCCGCTCGTGCGGAGCACGCTTCGTGCGTCACCGAACCGAGGAGGCGCACATGTCCGTCACTACTGGGAGCAAGGCATCCTTCCGGCGGCATCCGCTGGCCGCGTTCATCGCGGGGATGGCCGCGCTCACGATCGTGGTCGTGGGCATCGCCCCCGTCGCGTCAGCGAGATCCAACGGCGGCCCAGTCGTCGTCATCGACGGTGGCCCCGTCCGTGGAGTCGCTGTGTCCGGCGGCTATGCGTTCCGTGGGCTGCCGTACGCAGCTCCTCCCACCGGGCGGCTGCCGGTGGCGGCCCCCGCGGCCTCCGGCCGACTGGAGCGGCGTCCGCGACGCGACCGAGTTCGCCCCGAGCTGCCCACAGTCGGCGAGCTTCAATCTGTTCTTCCCTCCGGGCCCGATCGACGAGGACTGCCTGTACCTCAACGTCTCGACGCCGACGCTTCGCAAGAAGGCGGCCCGTCCCGTGATCGTGTGGATCCACGGGGGTGGCCTCACGCAGGACGCCGCCCGCAACTACGACGGCACCGAGCTCGCCGCGGACGGCGCCGTCGTGGTCACGATCAACTACCGGCTCGGCGCCCTCGGCTTCCTGTCGCATCCTGCGCTTGCGTCGTCGCCCGGCGGCCCTTCCGGGAACTACGGGCTGATGGATCAGCAGGCCGCCCTGCGCTGGGTGCAGGAGAACATCGAGCGGTTCGGGGGCGACCCCCACAAGGTGGCGATCGCGGGGCAGTCGGCCGGTGGCCTGTCCGTCCTCGCCCACCTCGTCTCGCGCGGTTCCCGAGGGCTCTTCCAGCGGGCGATCGTACAGAGCGGCGCCTTCGCCCTGACGCAGCTGCCACTCGCCGCCGCCGAGGCCTTCGGTGAGGGCTTCGCGACCACGGTGGGTTGCCCGGATCAGAGCGCGGCGTGCCTGCGCAGCGTGCCGGTCGACGACCTCGTGACGTTCTTCCCAGGAGCCGCGATTCCCGGCGTCGTCGACGGCAGGGTCCTCACCGAGTCGATCGGGACGGCGCTGGCCGCGGGGCGGTTCGCGCGTGTGCCGATCCTCAACGGGATCAACCACGACGAGGAGCGGCTCTTCGTCGACGGCCTTGGCGTGACCGTCAGTGGCGGCACATTCGTGCCGATTCCCGAGCTGCCTGTGACGGCCGAGAATTACCAACCCAACATCGCGTTCGTGTTGGGCGTGTCGGACGCGCGGGCTGCGGAGATCGCAGCCGAGTACCCGCTCGACGCGTACCCGACGCCGTCCGCGGCCCTCAGCGCGCTCGTCGGTGACGCCAACTTCGCGTGCACGGCGCTGCAGGTCGACCGCTGGACCTCGGCGCGCGTGCCGACGTTCGCCTACGAGTTCAACGACGACGACGCGCCGCAGCGCTACGCACCACCGGGCGCCGTGGCGCCCGTGGCGACGCACTCGTCCGAGCTCCAGTACTTGTTCGACCTGCCGAACGCGCCGGTCCCCGGAGTGCTCGACGCCGGCCAGGAGTCGCTCTCGGCCAACATGCACGCTGCCTGGATGAGCTTCGCGGCCAGCGGCGACCCGTCGACCTCAGCGGTTGCCTGGCCGGCAGTCGCGGACGGTGCGCAGGTGATGTCGCTCGTGCCGCCGGAGCCGGAGGTCGAGGCGGACTTCGTCGCGAGGCATCACTGCTCGTTCTGGCTGGCCGGATAGCGACGTCACCGGGGGAGCGATCGAGCTGACGGCCACGGTGCACCAGGAGGTGAAGCCAACGAGAGGGGTTACGGCAACAGAGCAGAAGGTCCGGAACCAAGCCCCTTCCCTCAAGGAGGATCCGATGAAGAAAGTGACGTTCGACCGTGTGTTCCGCAGCAGCGGGATCGGCTTCGCGGTGCTGTTCGTCGTCTCGTACCTGATCCGTGGAGCGCAGCCGGAGATCGGAGCGTCCGCCGACACCCTCGCCTCGTTCTACGTTGACGATCGCGGGCGGGTCCTGATCGGGACGTTCCTGCTGGGCTTCAACCTCCTCAACCTCCTCTGGTTCGCCGCGGCGCTCTCGAGGGACCTGCGGGATGCCGGGCAGGGGATCTGGGCGTCGGCCGCAAGCGCCGCCAGCGCGGTCTTCGGCGGTGTCTTCCTGGTCCTCCTCGCGGTGAACGCCGCCCTCGCCTATTCGATCGCCGGTTCGGGAAGCGAGACGCTTGTCTCCGGACTGAACGATTTCGCCGCGGCCGGCAGCGTGTTGATCTGGTTCCCGGCCGCGATGCTGATCATGGCCGGGTCGTTCGGGCTGTGGCAGGCGAAGGCGATCTCGAACGCGGTGTTCGCGGTCGGGGTCGCTGTCGTTGTGCTCGGCGTCGCGGGCGGAACGACGTGGGCGAGCGATGGGATCTGGGCACCGGATGGCACCTACGCGCGGGTCATCCTGCCGATCGTCGCGCTCGTGTGGATCGCGGTCCTCAGCGCGATCCTCACCTCGCGCGCCCCCTCGCCGGTCCGGATACCCGAGTCGGCGGTGGCGACGCCGGCGCCAGCGCACCAGTCGGCGGAGCGGCTCGCGTGACCGAAGGCACGGTGCCGGAGGACCCGCTGGAAAGGAGTCGGGACATGGAACCCACGGTCATCCTCGTGCACGGCGCGTTCGCCGAGTCGTCGAGCTGGAACGACGTGACCGAGGCGCTGATGAACGAAGGGCATCGCGTGGTCGCGTACGCCAACCCGCTGCGATCGCTCGCCGGTGACGCCGCCGGCCTGACCGATGTCGTCAGGACGATCGAGGGGCCGGTCGTGCTCGTCGGTCACTCGTACGGTGGCGCCGTCATCACGAACGTTCCCGCGGACGCCGGTGCGATCGTCGGCCTCGTGTTCGTGGCGGCGTTCGCGCTCGAGGCCGGCGAGAGCCCGGGCGAGGCATCCTCGCTGGTCCCCGGTGGGACGCTCGCCGAGACGCTCGAGCCGGTCTCGCTGGCCGACGGAGGCGTCGACCTGTACATCGCGCACGGGAAGTACCACCAGCAGTTCTGCGCGGACCTCCCCGAGCGGCAGGCGCGACTGCTGGCCGTCACGCAGCGGCCGATCGCCGAGGCGGCACTGTCCGAGCGGTCTGGAGACGATCCCCTCTGGCGGCACGTGCCGAGCTGGTTCATCTTCGGCGACCAGGATCGCAACATCCCGGTGGCGGCGCAGCGCATCATGGCCGAGCGCGTCGAGGCACGCAGGACGGTCGAGGTCGCGGGTGCCTCGCACGTGGTGGGCGTCTCACATCCGTCGGAAACCGCCGAGTTGATCCTCGAGGCCGCGCGCTCGCGGAGCGCGGTCTCGTCATAGGCGACGATGGAGACCCAGACCACGACCGCGCAGGAGGGGATCCGCCTCCCCTTCGGCGAGCTGAAGCAGGTGGACGCGGGCGACCTCAGCGTGGGGTACGTCGATGCCGGCCCCCCCGAGGGCACGGCGGTCCTGCTGCTCCACGGGTGGCCGTACGACATCCACAGCTACGCCGAGGTCACCCCGATCCTGGTCTCGGCCGGATACCGGGTGGTCGTGCCGTACCTGCGTGGGTACGGCACGACCCGCTTCCTCTCGGACGACACGGTCAGGAACGGCCAGCAGGCGGCGCTGGCGGTGGATGTGATCGCCCTGATGGATGCGCTCGGGATCGGCTCCGCGATCGTCGCGGGCTTCGACTGGGGAGCCCGGAGCGCGAACGTCGTGGCGGCGCTGTGGCCCGAGCGCGTCGAGGGTCTGGTCTCCGTGAGCGGCTACCTGATCGGCAACCGGGAGGTCAACAGGGCGCCGCTCCCGCCAGATGCCGAGCGCGCCTGGTGGTACCAGTTCTACTTCGCGACCGAGCGCGGTCGAGCCGGCTACGAGCGGTACCGGCG
This sequence comes from uncultured Actinomycetota bacterium, assembly GCA_963778505.1. Classification (GTDB taxonomy): domain Bacteria; phylum Actinomycetota; class UBA4738; order UBA4738; family HRBIN12; genus JAJNBA01. The sequence continues at coordinate 29,416 of CAVZUH010000004.1, forward strand.
GGAGTTCGCGAAGCTGATCTGGCAGACCGCGTCACCGGAGTGGGACTTCGACGACGCCACGTTCGAGCGGAGCGCCGCGGCCTTCGACAACCCCGACCACGTCGACATCGTGATCCACAACTACCGGTGGCGGCTCGGGGTCGCGCGAGGCGAGCGACGGTTCGACGACCTCGAACGCCGCCTGGCTGAGGGGCCCCGTGATCACCGTGCCGACGATCACGCTGGAAGGAGACGCGAACGGCGCCCCGCATCCCGAACCCAGCGCGTACGCCACGAAGTTCTCCGGCAGGTACGAGCATCGGACGATCTCCGGCGGCATCGGGCACAACCTGCCGCACGAGGCGCCGCAGGCCTTCGCGGATGCGGTCCTCGAGGTGTAACGGCACGCGATCGAGAACGAAGGAGGGGGAAGAAGATGAACGACGAGATCCGCGACTTCCAGGTCGACGTTCCGCAGGAGGCCCTCGACGATCTCCGGCGACGCATCGAGGGGATGCGATGGCCGGACCGCGAGACCGTCCCGGATGAGTCCCAGGGCGTGCGGCTCGAGACGATGCGGGAGCTCGCTCGCCACTGGGCGACCGGATACGACTGGCGAAGCGTGGAGGCCAGGCTCCAAGCGCTGCCCCAGTTCACGACCGAGATCGACGGCGTGGACATCCACTTCATCCACGTCCGCTCGCAGCATGAGGGCGCGCTGCCGATGATCGTGACCCACGGGTGGCCCGGCTCGATCATCGAGCAGCTCAAGATCATCGGGCCGCTCACCGACCCGACGACGCACGGCGCGAGTGCGGAGGACGCCTTCGACCTCGTGATCCCGTCGTTGCCGGGGCACGGGTTCTCGGGCAAGCCGACCACCACGGGGTGGGACCCGATCCGGATCGCGCGTGCCTGGATCGAGCTGATGGGACGGCTGGGATACACGCGCTACGTGGCGCAGGGCGGCGACTGGGGGAACGCCGTCACCGAGCAGATGGCGCTGCTGGAGCCGCCGGGCTTGCTCGGGATCCACACGAACATGCCGGCGACGATCCCGTCCGAGATCGCGAACGCGCTCGGGCTCGGCGAGCCCGCGCCCGCCGGCCTGTCGGACGAAGAGCGGTACGCGTGGGATCAGCTCGACTTCTTCTACAAGCACGGGCTGGCATACGCTCAGGAGATGGGGAACCGCCCGCAGACGCTGTACGCGCTCGAGGATTCGCCCGTGGGTCTGGCCGCCTGGATGCTGGACCACGACGCGCGCAGCCTGTCGCTGATCGCTCGCGTCTTCGACGGAGGGTCCGAGGGTCTGACGAAGGACGACATCCTCGACAACGCGACCCTCTACTGGTTGACGAACACGGCCATCTCGTCGGCTCGTCTGTACTGGGAGAGCAAGCTCGCGTTCTTCGCTCCGAAAGGTGTCGCCCTCCCGGTCGGCGTCAGCGCGTACCCGGACGAGATCTACACGGCTCCGCGGACCTGGGCGGAGAAGGCGTATCCCAACCTGATCCACTTCAACCGGCTCCCGAAGGGCGGGCACTTCGCCGCCTGGGAGCAGCCGGGGTCCTTCTCCGAGGAGGTCCGGACCACGTTCCGGTCCTTGCGATGAAGGAGGTGCGTTCGACCCGCATGGATATCACCCGTCCGACGGTTCCGTCCTCGAGCGAGGGGCACGTCCCGTCGTTCGACGGCGCGACCGGCTGGCTCAACTCGCCGCCGCTGGAGCCCGCGGACCTGCGTGGGAGGGTGGTCGTCGTCGACTTCTGCACCTACACGTGCATCAACTGGCTCCGGCAGCTCCCGTACGTGCGGGCCTGGGCGAGAGGTACGCCGGCCATGGTCTCGTGACGATCGGCGTCCACACGCCGGAGTTCTCGTTCGAGCACGACGTCGAGAACGTCCGCCGGGCGCTGGCCGGCATGGACGTGGACTACCCGATCGCGCTCGACAACGACTACGCGGTCTGGGACGCGTTCGCCAACCGGTACTGGCCGGCGCTCTACTTCGTGGACGCCGAGGGACGGATCCGCCACCACCGGTTCGGCGAAGGCGACTACGAACGCTCGGAGGTCGTGATCCAGGATCTCCTGGCCGAGGCCGGAGCGACCGACGTCGGGGCCGCTCTCGCCCCCGTGAGCGGGGCGGGACCGGAGGCCGAGGCCGCCTGGGACGACCTGCGCTCGGCCGAGACGTACCTCGGCTCCGAGCGGACCCGGGACTTCGCCTCACCCGGCAGGATGGCCCGCGATGCCCGACACGTGTACGAGGCTCCACAACGCCTGGAGCTGAACCACTGGTCGCTCACCGGCGACTGGACGGCCGAGGCGGAGCGGGTGGTCTCGAACGAGCCGAACGGCCGGATCGAGCTCGCCTTCCACGCGCGCGACGTCCATCTGGTGATGGGACCGGCTGCTCCGGGTGGGTCGGTGCGGTTCCGCGTCTCGATCGACGGGGAGCCGCCGGGCGGTGCCGCCGGGAGGGACGTCGATGGCTCGGGCGACGGACGCCTCGACCTGCCGCGGATGTACCAGCTGATCCGGCAGGCGGGAGCCATCGACGATCGCGTCTTCGCGATCGAGTTCATCGATCCGGGCGCGGCCGCGTTCGCGTTCACGTTCGGCTGATGCGAACATCGACCCCTGCCGAGGAGGTGCGACGATGACCGAGCGGATCGATCCGGACGACCCCTGGGACGGGGACGACGGCAGCGAGCTCGAGGCCGAGATCATGCGAGCCGACCACGCGTTCGGCGCCGAGCTGCGAGGGACGACCGCGGAGGAGGCGGTCGCCGGCCAGAGCCTCGACGAGGCGCTCGCCCGTGAGCGACCCGAGGGGCGGACGATCGAGGAGGCGCTCGAGGTCGTCGACGACGGCGTGCCGGACGAGGAGGGCGAGCTGGTCGCGGAGGGCTCCCTCGAACGGGACGGGTTCGCCTCACCCGAAGAAGCGGCGCTCTCCGTCCGAGACGAGGCGCCCGGCGCCACGGACCACGACGATCCGCACGCGGCCGACGAGAGCTGAGGGGGAGGCGGGTGGGAGAAGGCTTCGTCCGGGTGTTTGCGACGCACTCGTGGCTCCAGGGCGAGATCGTGAAGGGACGCCTCGAAGCCGAGGGTGTGCCCGTCGAGCTCACGGGGGAACACGAAGGGCCGTACCCGGTCGGACCTGCCGAGCTGCTCGTTCCCGCGAGCTTCGAGACGCGAGCGCGCCGGATCCTCGCGGAGATCGAGGGCGGGTCGTTCGTGGTCGAGAGCCCGGATGCTGCGGTGACCGAGTCGACGCCCGAAGAGGGCGCATAGCGGAGGTCGCCAGTGGTTAGCGGCGCCTGGTGGCTGCCGATGACGTGCCGAGCGGCCAGAGATCCTAGTCGGCGCGGGCGCCAGTTCAGCATCAGGTCAAGGAGCGCCGAACCAGGCGATACCGGACGGAACTCCCTGAGCCAGGCAAGCAGGCCGCGAACGCTGGCCTGGGTGTTGCTCGAGCTTCCTTGACGGAGAGCGAATCCTCGCGCCAGGAAGTCCCCAGGTCAGGGCCTTCCGTCGTCCAGTCGCTGTTCCGCTCGGGACGGTGCAGTGCGGTGCACCGTCCCCGGGTGTGGTTTAGGAGCGCATGACTTCGGTCGAGGACGAGTCCGCGGGCCCCCGTCCACCCGCGCGTCGAGCGGCTCGCCGCCTACAGCTGGCGACTGCTCGTGATCGCAGCCGCGACCATCGGCGTCCTCTGGCTCGCGCGCGAACTCGCACCGGTGCTGATCCCGGCGACCGTCGCGCTGTTCCTCACGCGGCTCCTGACGCCGATCTCCGACCGGCTGCGCGGACGCCTGGGCCCGGGGCTCGCAGCGGGCGCCGCGATGCTCGTGCTCCTCGGCGCGATCACCGGCATCTCCATCGTGGTCGGGCGGCCGATCGCCCAGGAAGCAGCGACCCTCCCCGGAACGATCACCGAGGCGCTCGACGACATCGAGCGGTGGCTGGTCGAGGACTCTCCCTTCGACGTCTCGCGCGAGGCGATCGACCGCTTCCGCACCCGGACCGCTGATCGCTTCCGCGAGCTGCTGCTCACGTCGGGGGGTCGGGTCGTCGACGGCGCCACGCTCGCGGCCGAGATCGTCGCCGGCTTGTTCCTGTCGATCCTCTTCACGTTCTTCATGCTGCGTGACGGCCCCCGGTTCGCGAGCTGGCTGCGTTCCCGGTTGCGGCCCGAGCAGCGTGACCGAGCCCAGCGGGCGGCGGAACGTGGATGGTCGACGCTCGGCGGCTATCTCCGGGGCGCGGCGTTGCTCGGCATCATCGAGTCCATCGCGATCGGACTGGCGCTCCTGGTGAGCGGTGCGTCACTGGTCGTGCCGGTGATGGTCCTCACGTTCGTCGCAGCGTTCGTGCCCATCATCGGGGCCGTGTTCGCTGGCGTGATGGCCGTGCTCGTGGCGCTCGTGACTGGCGGCGTGGTGTCCGCGGCGATCGTTGGTGTGGTGGCGGTCGCGGTTCAACAGCTCGACAACGACATCCTCGCGCCGTGGGTATATGGGCGCTCACTCGCCCTCCATCCAGTCGTGATCCTCGTGAGCGTCGTCGGCGGAGGGGCCTTGTTCGGCATCGCTGGCACACTGCTCGCCGTACCGGTCGTCGCGGTCGCCATCAGCGTCGTGAAGGAACTCGGATCAAGGCCTGCCGCAACAGCTGATCTCGAAGATCCATCAGATGCGCGGTCCCGTGACGGGGAGTCCTGATCTACGCGGACGCGTCACCGTTCTCGTCCGGAACTTCGTACGTTCCGGCTCTCGAGCTCGTCGAGGACGCTTCGCGCCTGCGTCTCGAAGCTCGACGGGACGAACAGCACGGCTGGGTCCACGCCCCGGCAGGAATCGAACCTGCGACACACGGTTCGCGAAAACGGTGCTCTCTCTCGGCTACGTTATCGATCTGACCGCTCCGAGATGTTCCCGGCAGGTGCCACGTCTCGTGGCGAGTGGGCTCGTGCTTGTCAAGACCAGGGTCAAGGAACCGACCTGAGCGCTTCCTAACCTCGGAAGATGCGCGCCGTCCTTGCTGGTCAGACAGCATGTGAATCCGCCGGTACACGGGTGGTCAACAGACCTGAGGGCGTCCGTGAAGACCCGTCGATTCTAGTGAGGCTGGCCCTGTTTCTTGGCGACTTCGTCTGCCCATCTCACATTGGCCACCAACTGGTGCCAAGAGGCCTTCACGTCTTCCCACGTGGCCTTGTCCGGACCGAGCCGAGAGGCGGCTCGGACTCCTGGGTCCCGGCCGGATCAGGTCTGGTCGGCGACGCTAGACCGCAACCTCCAGCGTCCGGATGCCTTCGACCCCGATCCACATCCGCGATCCGTTCCGGACGATCTTGACGAGGGTGTCGCCGCAATGTGGACAGCGGAGGACATCGCCCGCTCCCCTGAAGACGTGTCCGGCACCGAGCGGCTCCGAGGCCCCGCAGGTGGCGCACGTTCCGATCGCGGTTGTGACTTCGGCCGCGAACACTTCTTGGAGCACGCCTGCGACCGCGTTGCCATCGAGCATCAGAGCGTCCATCTCAACCTCCCGTCGGTCCGAAGCGCTCGGTCTTGACCTGGTGCGGCTCGTGGCCGATGCGCACGAGCGCCTCGGCCACGGCTTCCACGAAAGGGGTAGGGCCGCACACGAACGCCCTTGGCCGTTCGGCCGGGCTCGGCCCCAGCTCCGCCAGCATCTCGTGGTCGACCCGGCGCGCGTACCCGGGCCAGCCGGGCGGCTGCGACCGCGTGAGCGTATGCACCACGGTCATGTTGTTGCCGTTCAGGCGATCCAGCTCCTCTCGGTAGATCACGTCGTCCCAGCTTCGCGAGGAGAAGAGCAGCCGTGCATCCGCGTCGCTTCCCGTTGCCGCGCGGAGTCGGATCATCGACATCAACGGCGCGACCCCTGATCCGCCGGCGACGAGCACGAGCGGGCCCCCCTGCGCTGGCTCCCAGACGAAGTAACCGCCCACGGGACCGCGAAGCTCGATCCGGTCGCCCGGTCGCAGCTCATCCGTCAGGTACGGCGACACCTCGCCGTCCTCGAGGCGTTCGACCGTGAGCTCGACGCGGGTCCCGTTCGGCGCCGATGCGATGGAGTAGCTGCGCTGCGCCTGGTAACCGTCCTCGGCGGTCAGCCGGATGTCCACGTGCTGCCCGGCACGATGTCCCGGCCAGCCGGGGACGTCCAGAACGATGCTCCGAACGCGAGGGGTCTCGTCGATCAGCTCGACGACCTCACCAGCTGTCCAGATCAGTCGCCCCAGTACCGCTGTTCTTGCCATGGGTCTCCGTAGTTGTGGTATCCGTTCGTCTCCCAGAAGCCGGGCTCATCCGCCGCCAGGAGCCGGAGTCCTCGGATCCACTTCGCGCTCTTCCAGAAGTAGAGGTGGGGCACGAGCATACGGGCCGGGCCGCCGTGCTCCGGCTCCAACGGCTTCCCGTCGTAGCCGAACGCCACCCAGGCCTTGCCGCCCGTGAGATCCTCGAGCGGGAGGTTCGTCGTGTAGCCACCATCGCTGTATTGGACGACGTAGTCCGCCGAGGTATCGATCCCATCGAGCAGCGTGTCGACGGCGACGCCCTGCCACGAAGTGTCCAGCTTCGACCACTTGGTCACGCAATGGATATCCGCGGTGACCTCTTCGCTCGGTAGCGCGCGGAACTCCTCCCACGTCCAGCGGCGTGGCTCCTCCACGTTGCCCACGATCGAGAAGTCCCAGCGGTCGAGCGGCAGGTGCGGTGTCGGACCCGCGGAGAGGACCGGGTAGTCATCGGTCACGTACTGGCCCGGCGGGACGCGATCTGCCGACGCGGCGTCGGCGCGGCGACCCCTGAAGCCCCGGGAGATGATCGGTTCCATCTCTCCTCATCCCCTTCATCGATGTGCCGTCCTCCTCAACCTTAGGACGGCAGGATCTCGAGGGCCACCCGGTCAACACCAGGTCAAGGAGCCGACCGAACCAAGCGGTACTAGACGGAACTCCTGAGACAGGCCGAATACGGGCTGAGCTGCAAAGCCGCTGGTCAAAGCGTTGCGTGGGTCTTCCTTGAGACGGAAGAGGTCGGAGGTTCAAATCCTCCAGCGCCCACCAGCAAATCCCCAGCTCAAGCCGCCGTTCGTCGTGTCGGCGGACGGTGCTAGATTCCTCGCGAACACGCCTCTAGTCAACACTGATAATGCAGGCCGTCTCCCGTCCTGGCTTCACCGGAGAGTTTGGCGAGCCGGGTACTGGACGGGGCGGGGCCGCAGTCTCACCGAGCCCACACCCCGACCGGCTCGTAGTGCCGTGGCACGTCGATAAGGATGAGGTCCGCCTGCCCCAACGCTTGGATGCGAACTTCCTCCGGTCCGAACACCTTCACCGCATCACCGGTCTCGAGCGTGTCGGCATCGTTGAGCTCCCCTGTGCCACTGATGAAGTAGAGGTAGCCGGCTCGGCTCTCGCCGAATGGGTGCTCTGCTCCGATGCCCTCATCGAGCGAAGCTACGAAGACCGACGCGTCCTGGTGCACCTTCACGACATGGCCGCCATCCGAGCCGATCACGCGCAGCAAGCGGTTCCGACGGTCTTCGAGCGTGAACTGGCGCTGCTCGATGCTCGGTGGCAGCGAGAGCGTATCCGGGAGGATCCAGAACTGCAGGAATCTCATCGGCTCTGACTTCGACCCGTTCCGCTCCGAGTGATAGGCGCCGGAGCCGAGCGTCATCCGCTGGACACCACCAGGTAGCAGCGTGCCGCCGTTCCCGAGAGAGTCGGCGTGCTCGAACGTACCCTCGACCACATAGGTGAGCCCCTCGACATCGGCGTGCGGGTGCATCGGCCAGTCGGCGCCGGGCACCAAACGGTCATCGTTGAATACCCGAAGCGATCCGATGCCCATCTGACGGGGATCGCGATAGTGGTCGAAGGAGAAGTGCACCGCGCCCTGAACCAGCCGCCCTCCTCTTGATGGATCTCGGCGTCGCGTCGGATCTCAAGCACGGCTCCCGCCTTCGCGGTGCAGGCGTCTCGCGTACATCAGCTGTCTTGCCCGCAAGATGTCGGGGTCACGCGGGTCGAGTGGGAGGGGATCGTATGTGCGTTCTCTGCGGATCTTGGGCTTCTGCAACTGGATCCGCTTCACGGTTCCTTACTCCCTTCAAACAGCCGTACCCTCCGGCCGTCTCCGCCCGGGACCGGGCGGAGACGGCGTCGAAGGTCATGCCGTGGATGCCTACTCGAGTTCCTTAGCCGCCTGCTTGATGAGATCAGCGACCGCGTCTGGCCGAGACACGTAGATGGAGTGGCTGCCCGCGGCCTCCCTCACGGTCGAGCCGGCGCGCTCCGACATGACGCGCTGCGCCGGCGGCGGGATCATCCGATCCTCTGTCGTGACCAGGTACCAGCTCGGCTTCGTCCGCCACGCGGGCTCCGAGACGGCACCCTCAAGGGCACCCAGTCCCCACGGGACCTGCGAGTCCGCCATGAACTCGGCCTCTTCCTGAGGAAGATCTCCGGCGAACGATGCGGCGAACTTCTCCCGGTCGAGGAACAAGAAGCCGTCCTGCGGAGGGAGGATGGGTGGCGCGGACCGCCCGGGCGGAGGGTCGGCGATCAACGTGTTGACCGACTCACCCCTGTCGGGCACGAATGCGGCGATGTACACGAGACCCGCGACACTTGGGTCGGTGCCGGCCTCGGTGATGACTGCCCCACCGTACGAGTGGCCGACGAGGATGACCGGTCCGTCTTGTGCGTTGAGGATCTGACGCGTCGCCGCTGCGTCGCCCTCGAGCGAAAGAGTCGGGTTCTGCACGATGGCGACCTTGTATCCATCCTGCTTGAGCAGGTTGTAGACCTGCTGCCAGCCCGACCCGTCCACGAACCCTCCGTGGACGAGAACGACATTCTTCATCGCGGAGCCTGTGTCCATAGCGATCTCCTTTCCTCTTGAGGTCGTGGGCGAGCATCCGGTGGCCTCAAGCCGCTGTGCCCAGCGCTTTGCGCAGGAAGTCGATCGCCTGCGTGATGGCTGCCTCGGCCGCGTCAGTCTGGCGCAGAGCGTTGATCATCACGAAGTCGTGGATCATGCCCTGGTAGCGCACGGCCGTAACCGGCACTCCGGCCTGGCGCAGCTTGTTCGCGTATGCCTCGCCTTCATCGCGGAGCACGTCCGCTTCGCCATTGATCACCAATGCTGGCGGCAGCCCTGCGAGCTGATCGAGACTTGCCCGAAGCGGTGACGCGGTGATCTCGGCCCGCTCGGTCTCGTCCGTCGTGTACTGATCCCAGAACCACTGCATCCCGTCACGCCGCAGGAAGTAGCCCTCGGCGAACTCGTGGTAGGAATCGGTGTCGAAGTTCGCATCGGTGACCGGATAGAACAGGACCTGCGCGACGAAGTGCACGTCCCCGCGATCCTTGGCCATCAGGGTCGCCGCAGCGGTCATGTCGCCGCCGACCGAGTCACCGGCAATCGCCAAGTGGCTCGGGTCGAGACCCATTCCGGCACCTTCGCGTCCGATCCACTGCGCGACGGCGTAGTTCTGCTCGATGGCGACCGGGTATCTCGCCTCCGGCGAGAGGGTGTACTCAGGGAAGACGACCGCGGCTCCCGCACCGACGGCAAGCTCGCGCACGAGACGGTCGTGCGTGTGAGCGTTGCCGAACACCCAGCCAGCACCGTGGATGTACAGGAGCACCGGGAGCGTCCCTGTCGCGCCACGGGGTTTCACGATCCGGACCGGCACCTCACCGGTTGGGCCGCCACTGACGGTGATCCACTCCTCGTCGATCTCCGGCTTCGCGATCATCCCGGCTTGCACCTCGTCGACGGCCTTTCGTCCCTCCTCTGGAGGGAGGTCGAACAGGTACGGTGGGTTGGCTGTGGCCTCGGCGAAATCGTGCGCCGCCGGCTCGAGCACCACCTTGGACGTTGTCAGCTGGCTCATCGTGAGCTCCTTCCTGCCGCGGTATCCACGGCTCTAGCCGAATGGACGCCTCCTAGCTTCGGCCGTCGCTCCGAACACCGCTTGAGTCATATGACTGAGAGAGACGACGGTGATGCGCGCCCGAAGCCCAAGAGTGATTGCGTGAGGCAGGCGTCCTACCTCTGGATCCGGATTAGCGCCCTGTGATCAAGGGGAGTAGCGTTTCGTATCCGATGTCGCCTCGCGGCGCTAGCCAGAGAGAGCGCCGCTGGGCGTGGGCTTGGCGCGTAGGGGGCGTCTGTGGCGGGCTCACTACTTCAGGATGCGACGCCGCTATTCGGACGCGATGAGGATCTCGAGCTCCTTCGCGCGTTCGTCGAGTCGTCGAGTTCCGACGGCGACGCTCTCCTGTTGTCCGGTGCCCCCGGAGTGGGCAAGACCGTCCTCCTTGACGTCGTGGCAGCTCAAGCAGCGGATGCGGGCGTCCGCGTGCTGCGTGCCGCTGGGGCGGAGTTTGAGGCGGACCTCAGCTTCGCTCACTTGAATCAGGTTCTGTACCCCTTCTTCGAGGACATCGAGGTGTTGAGCCCTCCGCATCGTGAGGCGCTGGAGGTGGCATTGGGTTTGGGCGACGGCCCGCCGCCCGATCAGCTCATCGCGTGTAACGCCGCGCTCTCCTTACTCTCGAAGGCTGGGTCGGAACAGTCCGTACTGATGATCGTCGACGACTTGCAATGGGTGGATCGAGCCAGTGCTCTTGTGCTTGGGTTCGTCGCTCGTCGACTCCATGGCACACGGGTGGGGTTTCTGGCAGCGTTTCGCTCCGGGTATGAGAGCTTCTTCGAGCGGGGCGGGCTGCGAACCCATGACCTCGGCCCTCTCGACGTTTCGGCCTCGACCGCGTTGCTGGCTGACCGCTTCCCCACCCTGGCCTCCCGCGTGCGCCAGCGTCTTCTGGAGGAGGCACAGGGCAATCCGCTTGCACTACTGGAGCTGCCAGCGGCACTAATGGGGACGGAGAGCTCGGCCCCAGCGCAGACGCCTCTCACGCTGCCCCTCAGTCAGCACCTCCAGGCGATCTTCGCGTCCCGGATCACCGGACTACCGGCTCCTTGCCGTCACCTGCTTCTGTTGGCCGTTCTGGATGGCACAGGGGACCTGCGCATCCTGCAGTCAGCCTCCGCCAAGACAGACTTGGAGGCGCTAGGTCCCGCCGAGCGAGCGAAGCTGGTGCACGTCGACCGGGACGGGCGACTTAGGTTCAGACACCCACTGACGCGATCCGCGGTGATCGAACTGTCCACGATCAGTGAGCGCCGCGAAGCCCATCGAGCTCTTGCCCTGTATACCGACCCCGAACGTCGTGCATGGCATCTCGCTGAGGCAACTAAGGGACCTGACGAGGAAGTAGCGTCTCTCCTCGAACAAAGCGCGCGCAGAGTCTTGCGACGAGGCGACGCGGTTGCCGCGATCGCTGGCCTGCTGCGCGCTGCTGAGATCAGCCCTGCTGCCGTCGACCGGGGCCGTCGAATGGCCGAGGCAACGTACCTGGGTGCCAACTTCCTCGGTGATCTTGGCAACGCACCGGAACTACTCGATTCGGTGCGTGAGAATGACCCGGAGCATGCTGGGTCGCTGGCTGGGGCGATGGCAGGCGCGTACCACTTGCTCAACGGAGTGGGCGATGTGGACACCGCCCACCGGCTCCTGGTCGGTGCCATCGAGACGGTCGCCGACCCCACCGATGCAAACGATGAAGTCCTGGTCGAGGCGATCTACAACCTTCTGGAGATCTGCTTCTTCGGGGGTCGGGCGGAGCTATGGGAACCGTTCGATCGCGCTGTCGGGCGTCTGGAACCGGGTCCGCCCGAGTTCTTAGCGCTGCTGGCCAAGACGCTTGCCGATCCTGCACGTCAAGCGGCTCCGGTGCTTGGACGTCTTGACGAGATCACCGCTCAGCTCAGCCACGAGGCGAACCCCGCTCACCTGGTTCGGATCGCTGTCGCCTCCTCGTATGTCGAACGCCTCCCGCAGTGTCGCTCGGCGCTGTGGCGGGTCGTCCAGGGCGGACGCGATGGAGACGCGATCGCCTTCTCGATTCAGGCACTGGCGCTCCTCGGCTTCGACGCGTTTCTGACGGGGCAGTGGGACGAGATGGAGAGGTTGGCGGACGAGGCAGTTCAACTGTGTGACTCACACAATTACGAGTTGCTGCGTTGGCCTTCGCGCAACCTGCAAGCTCTGCTGGCGGCAGGACGGGGCGATCGCGAAACGACGTCTGCCATCACCGACGAGATACTCCAATGGGCCGTGCCTCGTCGGGCCAGGGTGATCCAAACCTACGCCTTGCGCACCCGGGCGCTCGGCTCCCTCGCTGGCGGGGACTTCGAGGGCGCGTACCAGGACGCCTGTGAGATCAGCCCTGCAGGAACGATCGCATCGCATGTCCCGAATGCGATGTGGGTGGTCATGGATCTTGTCGAAGCAGCGGTGCGTACGGGCCGCCACGATGAGGCGGTGGCCCATGTTGAGGCAGCGCGTCGAGCCAACCTCGGGGCGATCTCCTCCCGCCTTGCCCTGATCACAGAAGGATCGGCAGGCATCGCTGCGATCGCGCAGGATGACGGGTCTTTCGAGAGGGCGTTGTCGGTTGCGGGTGCCGAGCTTTGGCCGTTCGATCTGGCGCGGGTACAGCTCGCCTATGGGGAGCGACTCCGCCGAGACAAGGCCACCAAGGAGGCCCGAACGCACTTGAGTTCGGCGCTCAGCACGTTCCAACGCCTCGGGGCAGAGCCATGGACGAGGCGGGCTGGCGAGGAGCTGCGAGCGACGGGAGTGTCCTTGGGGCACGCCTACGGCCACGGACCCCAATCCCTTACGCCGCAGGAGCGGGAGATCGCGCAGCTCGCGGCCGCCGGCCTGACCAACAAACAGATCGGCGAACGCCTGTTCCTCTCACACCGAACGGTCGGAAGCCACCTGTACCAGATCTTTCCGAAGCTTGGCATCACGTCCCGGGCTGCTCTTCGCGACGCGCTGGGTGAGTCTCTCCGCGATCAACCGGGCGCAGATCAGGGCGTCGACGGCTGACTGTTTCTTCTGAAACGCGCGACGACACGGTACCGCTCCGACCGCACCTGGGCAGCAGGGACAGTCTCGCCGCCAGTCAAACGACCGATGTCTGGCGAGGCACAGGTTCCATACGTTCAGGTTCCCTAGAGAAAGGAGACAAGATGTCTTCGCTCGCAAGGCGGTACCTGAAGAGGGGTCGCGGCATCACTGCGGGACTCGGAGTCATCCTCGCGCTTGCGGTTTCCCTCACCGCATCTGCGTTCGCAGCGTCCGGGAACACCCAGTCCACCGGGACTGGAACCGGCAGCAAGCCAACGGTCGTGCTCGTCCACGGTGGTTGGGATAACTCCACGGGTTGGAACGCCGTCGTCGCGAAGCTCCAAGAGCGCGGCTACGACGTCATCGCTCCGGCGAACCCGCTCCGCGACCTCGCTTCCGACTCGGCTTACATCTCGAGCGTGCTCGACACGATCGAGGGCTCGATCGTCCTCGTCGGTCATTCTTACGGCGGCGCAGTGATCACCAACGCAGCTGAGGGACACGACAATGTTGAAGCCCTGGTTTTCATCGCAGCCTTCGCGCCGGACGAAGGCGAGTCCTTGTTCCAACTCGTCACCATGAATCCAGGCAGTGAGATCGGCCCGGCCACGCTCGTCGCTCGTCCCTACCCTCTGCCCGGTGGTGCCGTTGGGACCGACCTGTACCTCACACGGGAGGGCATCAGAACGGCCTTCGCGGCGGACCTTCCTCGAAGCACCACCGATCTCATGTTCGCCACGCAGCGACCGTTCTCCGAGGAAGCCTTCGGGAGCCCCTCCGGGGCGCCAGCGTGGGAGTCCATCCCGTCGTGGTACCTGGTCACGAGTCAGGACCGCGCGATCCCGCCGGTGACGCAACGGTTCATGGCCGAACGCGCCGGAGCAGCACACCACTGAGGTCGCGGCTTCGCACGTGCCGCAGATCTCCCGGCCCGGCGCTGTGACGCGGATCATCTTGCAGGCTGCTGAGTCGCTCGGCTAACAGTCAACAAGAGGGGACAACAAACCCCGGCTGGTGGTGCAGGACCGACCACCAGCCGGGGACTCCCAACTTCAGGCGCACAGGGTGGACGGTTGAGCGAGCAGGCGAGTCCACGCGGCATGGACGAACGCCGCCGCCATCAAGACGCTGCCGCAGCCCTGAGCCAGCGGGGAACGGAGAGGAAGCGTGGGGGAAGTTCAAGGCGAATCCTGTCGCCGGGCTAAGGTTGGCCCATGTCCCGCCCTAGGCGTGGGCTCAGGAGCGGCGAAGACCATCGGGTCACGCCACTCGAGCTCTTCTTCGACCTGGTCATGGTTTTCGCGTTCACCCAAGTCACAAGGCTTCTCGCGGACGATCCGACATGGGGCGGCGTTCTTCGCGGAATGCTCGTTCTTGCAGCACTCTGGTGGGCGTGGAGCGGATACGCCTGGCTAACCAGCGCGACAGATGTGGACGAGGGTGGCGTGCGGTTGGCGATGCTCGCCTCGATGGGGGCAATGCTCGTCGTCGCGGTGGCCGTGCCAGGCGCCTTCGGGGACGATGCCGTGCTCTTCGGCGTCGCCTATCTCGTAGTTCGTCTGCTGCATCTCCTTCTCTCCGCGCTCGTCGCTCGCGACGATCCGGACAGCCGGGGTGCGCTTCTGCGGTTTGCTCCGACCGCGATCCTCGGTGCCTCGCTGCTCGTGGTCGCCGGCTTCCTCGACGATGGGCGCATCGCAGTGTGGGTCGCCGCGCTGGCGATCGACTACCTCGGCCCGATCCTGATCGGCGTGGGACGCGGCTGGGGTTTCGCGGCCGATCACTTTGCGGAGCGGTACGGGCTGATCATCCTGATCGCACTCGGCGAGTCCATCATCGCCATCGGCCTCGGCGCCGGGCCGGATCTGGACTTGGGAGTTCTCGTGGCCGTGGTTCTTGGCGTCGTCCTTGTCTCTGCGCTTTGGTGGCTTTACTTCGACGTGGCTGCGATCTTCGCACGCGGGCGGCTCATGCAGACCAGCGGCGTTGAGCGGTCCCGCCTGGCGCGCGACTCCTATGCCTACCTCCACTTGCCGATGGTTGCGGGCATCGTTCTCCTCGCGTTCGGCGTCGAGACGATGCTTCATGACGTCGCCGAGGCGCTGGAGACGGTGGCGGCAGTGGCGCTGTGTGGGGGCACCGCGCTCTATCTGCTAGGTCACATCGCGTTCCTCTTCCGAGCGACCCACTACCTTTATCGGCGGCGCTCGCTGGGGGCAGGTGTGTTGCTCGCCCTCGTCCCGGCAGCAGTCGCGATCCCGGCACTCGCCACCCTCGCCCTCGTCAGTGCCGTGTGCTCGCTGGTGGTTGCGTACGAGGCGATCCGCTATCGCGCTGATAGGGCCCGAGTCCGGCACCCAGAGCTAGGAGGATGACGGGACGGCATCGCGCTCTCGCCTTCGCGCTGGCCGGCGAACAGATGTTCTTGTCCCCACGTCCATCTGACGGCTGATCCCACTAGTGATCGACCGCCGCTGCTGCCGCCGGCGGGGTGCCGTGTGTTGGTCAACACCAGGTCAAGGAGCCGACCGAAACAGACGGTACCCGACGGTACTCCTGTGACACGCCGCAGGTGCCCTGAGCTGCGAAAGCGCTGGTCAGAGGGTTGCGCGGGCCTTCCTTGACACGGAAGAGGTCGGAGGTTCAAATCCTCCAGCGCCCACCAGCAAATCCCCAGGTCAGCGCACCTTCCTGCGTGTCGGTCGACGGTGGCAGTTCCCGTCGGACCCGCTGTGGTCAACACCGCTTCGGACGATTGAACGACGGCGCCTTCGAGACGCTCTCGTATCATGCCGTGGCGCGATGACCTTCTTGCCGGCGGCCGATCGATACGACAGCATGCGGTACCGCCGGACCGGTCGGAGCGGACTGCAGCTCCCCGCGATCTCGCTCGGCCTGTGGCAGAACTTCGGCGGGGACCGGCCATGTCGAGGAACAGCGGCCCATCATCCACAGGGCGTTCGACCTGGGTGTCACACACTTCGACCTCGCCAACAACTACGGGCCGCCGTACGGTTCCGCCGAGGAGAACTTCGGCCGCGTCCTTGCGGCGACCTGCGTCGCTATCGCGATGAGCTGGTCATCTCGACGAAGGCCGGGTACGACATGTGGCCGGCCGTACGGTGAGTGGGGATCCAGGAAGCATCTCCGCGCGAGCCTCGACCAGAGCCTGGCCCGGATGGGCCTCGATTACGTTGACATCTTCTATTCGCACCGCGCCGACCCCGACACACCACTCGAGGAGACGCTCGGCGCGCTCGCTGCAGCGGTCGAACAGGGGAAAGCTCTGTACGTCGGGATCTCCTCGTATTCCCCGGAGCGAACGCAGGATGCCGTGCGGATCCTTCAGGGTCTGGGCACGCCGCTGCTGATCCACCAGCCGTCGTATTCGATGCTCAACCGCTGGATCGAGGACGGTCTCCTCGACGTCTTGGGTCGAGAGGGTGTCGGATGCATCGTGTTCTCGCCGCTCGCGCAGGGGCTGCTCACGGACCGCTATCTCCACGGGATCCCGGAGGGTTCACGGGCGAGCAGGAACAGCACGCTCCCCGGAAGCATGCTCTCCGTGGAGAACCTCGCGAAGGTTCGCGCGCTGAGCGAGATCGCGCAACGGCGGGGACAGACGCTTGCGGAGATGGCGCTCGCGTGGACCCTGCGCGATCCTCGGGTGACCTCGACGCTCGTCGGGGCGAGCAGCGTGGCCCAACTCGAGGCCAAGATCGTCGGAGTCTCAGCAGCCATTCCTATCACCGTCCCTATGTCGATGGCTTGCCGAATACGAATGTAGTCAGGCGTACTGGGCCGTCAACCCGCCTTTCGAGCTACGACACTTCGAGAACCGCAGGTCAGAGCGCTCCCAGACCAGCGGCGACCTGCGCCGGCTACGGTTCGTCGCAGGTCAGGAGACGCTCAACCGTCCGGCTTCTGCGCCTGGAGTTCCGCGATCTGCGCGCGAGCGGTAGCGATGAGTTCCTCGTTCGTGTTCGCGTGACCCGCCAGACCCCAGCCACCGTCCGGTGCCTCGGTCAGAAGGACCCAGGTGCGATCTGCGAGCGACGGGTCGCCGGCGGCATCCGCGACGATCTCGGTGAGACGGCTGACGACCGCCAGCTGCTTGTCGCGATCGAGGGCGCCCGCGTTCGTCAGGACCTGGACCCGGACATAGGTGCTGTCGCCATCCACGTTCGACAGGCTCGAGGACGGCATCTCATGCACGAAGGCCGCCGTGTTCTTGCGGAACATCGGGATGTCTGGGACCTGCTCGATCGTCATGAGTTCGGTCGCGAGGGCTTGGGCCAAGGCGTGCGGGTCGCCGAACGTTCCGGCGGCGGCGTACACATCGATCATGGGCATCGTTGGCTCCTTTCTCCGAGCGTCGAAGACGGGCACATCCGGTGCGATTACCTTCCTCGGTGCCGTCCCCAGGCTAGACATGTGACGCATAACCCAGGTCGGGGCGGATCGATTCCATCACCCAGAGAGCGGTACGACGAGAACGGGCTCTGGCCTACGCGCGCCGAAGTTCGAGCACAGGGATGATCCGGAGTCCGTCAGTTTGGCGTTCGTACTCGGCGAAACCCGGGTAGCGCCGGGCCTGCTCAGCGTAGATGCGATCGCGTTCATCGCCGATCACATCGCGGACGGTCACGTTGTACGTCTCCGTTCCCCGTTCGACGCTGCCTTCACCGGCGGCGGTCAAGTTGTAGTACCAGTCCGGGTTGATGGGTGCTCCACCTCGGGTTGCGAACACGTAGATGACGTTCGGATCGGCGTCGTGCGGCAGGTACATCATCGGGGTGACGTACTCTCGCCCGCTCTTCCGACCGCGGTGATGCACGAGGACCAGCGGGGCGCCTTCGAACGTCCCGCCAACCCTGCCCTCGTTCGCTCGGAACTCCTCGATGGTTTTCGCGTTCCAATCGCTCATGTCGAACCCCTGTCGTTCACGTGAACCGAGCGACGCCTCGTATCTCACTCACGCGATCTGGGCCTCCAACGTCGGTGATCCTGCGAGATGCGCCGACAGGAACTGTCCGGCTCTCTCCAGCGCCTCGACCGCTTCCTCGAGGATCGGGTGATACGCCTGGAAGACATGGGGCACCCCCGGAGTGATGTCGAGGGTGATCTCGACGTCGGCGCTGGCGGCCACACCGGCGAGGCGGATCGCGTCATCGAGGAGAACCTCGTGCGATCCCGCTTGGATGATCAGCGGCGGCAGGCCGGACAGCTCGGCGAAGATGGGGCTGATCAGGCCGAGTCCGGCATCTTGGCCTGCGGTGTAGTCGGTGACCCGGGCGCGCAGTGCCTCTGGGCTGAGCAGCGGGTCGACCTCGCGCTTCGTTTCCATCGTCGCGCCCGCCAACGTGAGGTCGACATACGGTGACATGACGAGGGCCGCGGCAGGCAGCGGCAGCCCGTGATCGCGGGCGTTGACCAGGGTGGCGATGGCGAGTCCGCCGCCGGCGGACTCTCCCGCGAAGACGATGTCCGATGGGGCGATGCCGTCGTCGAGGAGGGCTTCGTACGCCGCAAGAGCGTCGTCGACCGCGGCCGGATACGGGTGCTCGGGTCCGAGCCGGTAGTCGACGGAGATGACCTTGGCGTCCGTCCGCCGGCCGACCTGCGAGGCCAGGTCGGCGGCGAGGAAGGCGTCCCCCAGCACGTACACGCCGCCGTGGAAGTACATGACGACATGGCGGGGTTCGATCCCATCGACCGTGATCTCGGCGGTGGGGACGCCGCCCAGCGTGGCTGCGGTCACGGTCACCTCGGCAGGCAGCGGCTGCGCCGACAGCAGCTCTTTCAGGAGTCGCCGTTGCTCGCTGACGTCGCTGTCGGCGGGGAAGGCCGACTGTCGCAGGATCGCGTCGAGGGTCTGTCGCTGCTCGAAGCTCATCGATGATCTCCCTCGGTCTGCGGCGGTCTCGACGGCGCTCATGGGTGCACCTGCAGGCCGATCCCGCGGTTGAGTCGCATCGACTCCATCAGCCAGAACGCGACGTCCGGGGTGAACACGTCCGCGGCTGCGAGCACGCCCGTGTACTTCTCGATGACGGGCGCGGCCGCCGCCTCGCCCACCGCGTTCAGGTAGGCCTTCACGGCGCCCCACATGTTCCCGACCGCGCCGTACTTCTGGAAGTAGGGCGTCGGATCGACGGTGGCGAGGGCAGTCTTCGCGCTGGCCTCGAGGTCCGTCATGTATTGCTGGTGCAGGGTGACGTCCTCGCGCTGGCCGAGCCGGCCCAGGTGGCCGCTGATGAGGGTCTTCCAGGGATAGGTCAGGGCGGTCGCCGGCATGGACAGGTAGCCCGGGATGTCGTCGGACAGGTTGACGACGTACACGGGCACCCAGCCCACGTTCACGATGTCGACCATCATCAGCGCGTCGTGCTCGGGGAAGTGGATGACGCTGTTGTCCGGCGTGTGGTTGGCCCCGTGCCACGCGAGCTCGATCCGCTCGCCGCCGATCTCCAGGGTCCGACGATCGGTGAAGGTTTCCTCCGGCGCCGGCCGGGCCGGGTCGTCGTCCCGGAGCAGGAGCCGCCGGGTCTCCTCGTGCCCGATCCGCACGACGTCGTTGCCGAACAGCGAGGACGCGCCGGCATGGTCGGCGTGATGGTGGGTGTGGACCAGGTGGGTCACCTTGTTGCTCACGCCGTTGGCCTGCGGCGATCTCGTCGATCGCTCGCTGGAGGTTGTGCCCGATGCTCGGCGGGGCATCGAAGAGAACGACGCCGTCCGACGTGGTCAGGAACGCGGCCTGGTAGACGCCGTCCGTGACCCAGTAGAGGTTCCGCTCGACGCGTCCGACGTAGTAGCCCTGCTCGTTGAGAGCGGGGCCGATCGCCGAGGGCGGGATCGGCGCATAGTCCGGTAGGGCGTCGGCCGGTCCCGGTGCTGGCCGAGTTGTCGTGTCCGAGGTGCTCATCGATCGCTCCTTCGTTCGGCTGGTCAGTTCGCCCAGGGGAGGGAGAAGGCGCCGAGCTGGCTGCCGATCGCCGCCATGTCTTCGAACGCCCATTGCTCGCTGATCTTGCCGTCGTTCGTTGACCCGGTAGATGTCGACGGCGTCCCACCGGAAGTCGCGCCCGCTCGCCGGGATCCCGAGCAGGTCGCCGGTCTGGGTGGCGGTGACGACGAGTCGCAACGCGACGAGGTCGCCGCTCGCGATGACGTCCTGCTCCTCGGCCTCTGATGTCCGAGAGTGCGCCGATGAAGGCACCGAGCAGTCCAACGATGCTGTCCACGCCGGTCACCTCTGCGATCGAAGGGCCGTGCCAGACGGCGTCCGGGGTGAAGAAGTCCCGCGCCCGCTCCGGGTCGTGCCCGTTGAAGACCTCTGCCATGAACCTCCGGGGGACCTCGATCCGCTGGTCGATCGTCAGCGTCTGACTCATGTGCCTCCGCCTCCTTCGTCTGTATGAGGCGAGTGTCGCCGAGCTGCGTGCGCTATGGAATCCTGGAAACCCCTAGTCCAGGCCCGAGCGTTCCTCGCGCGTTCAGCTGTCACGACGGAACGGCTCAGCGCAGCTAAGGTCCCGATGTGGTCACGGGGCCGCTGGGACAGCAGGTGCTCGGCCGACAGCGAGAGCGAGAGGTGCTCGAGCGCCTCTTGGATGACGCACGCGCCGGGCACGGCGGGGCGTTGGTGCTACACGGAGAGCCCGGCGCGGGCAAGACCGCTCTCCTCGAGCTCGCGGTTGAGCTCGGAGACGACTTCAAGGTCGTTCGCACCGCCGGTGTCGAGGGAGAGACGGAGCTGCCCTACGCCGCGCTCCAACAGCTCTCCGTGCCCATCTTCGAGCTGAGCGCGCGCCTGCCCGATCCGCAGCACGACGCGCTCAGCGTCGCGTTCGGACTCACTACGGGACACGCGCCGGACCCGTTCCTGGTCGGCCTCGCGGTGCTGGGTCTGCTGTCCGAGGCAGGCGAGGATCAGCCGCTCCTGTGTGTGATCGACGATGCCCAATGGCTCGACCGTGCGTCGGCTCGGGCGCTCGCGTTCATCGCCCGTCGGCTGTTGGCCGAGCGGATCGCGCTGCTGTTCGCGGCCCGCGAGCCCGGCGAGGCGTTGGGCGGGTTCCCCGAGGTCCATATCGGACCCTTGGGACGGCGTGACGCACGGGTCCTGCTGGAGTCCGTGCTGCCCGCTCGCGTGGATGACCGAGTGCTCGAACGCATCGTGGCCGAGACGAACGGGAATCCGCTCGCGCTGCTTGAGCTCCCGCGCGGGATGACGCCCTCACAGCTCGCTGGTGGGTTCGGCCTGCCGGCGGCGGTGCCGCTTTCCGACCGGATCGAGGAGCACTTCACGCAGCGGTTGACGACCGTTCCGCCGGATGCTCGTCGCTTGTTGTTGCTCGCGGCCGCAGACCCGACGGGAGATCTCGCTCTCGTGTCTCGGGCGGCGGAGGGGTCGGGGATCCACGAGTCGGCCGCGCGAGCGATGGAATCGGACGGCGTGTTGGATCTGCGTGCCGGCGTCGTCTTCCGTCATCCCTTGGCCCGGTCGGCCGTGTACCGCGCAGCCACAGCAGATGAGCGAAGCGCGATCCATCGAGCTCTCGCGGATGCGACCGATCCGGAGACGGACCCCGATCGCCGTGCGTGGCACCGGGCCCAGGCGACGTCGATGCCCGACGAGGACGTCGCTGCGGAGCTCGAGCGATCGGCGGCGCGAGCGCAGGCGCGCGGGGGATTCGCCGCTGCCGCCGCCTTCCTCGAGCGCTCCTCCGTGCTGACGCTCGACCCTGCTCGTCGGGCCGCCCGCGCGCTCGCGGCGGCTCAGGCGAAGCACGAGGCGGGCGCGTTCGACGAGGCACTCACGCTGGCTGCGAGCGCAGAGGTGGGCCCGTTGGACGGTCTCCAGCGTGCGGAGCTGGATCTCCTCCGCGCCCGCATCTCGTTCGTCGCGGAACGCGGGAACGAGTCACCGAAGCTGCTCCTCACGGCCGCGAAAGGCTTCGAGCCGTTCGACGCTCGACGGGCTCGCCAGATCTATCTCGACGCACTGTCCGCTGCCCTGTTCGCGGGCCGTCTGGCGGGTTCATGTGGTGCTCGCGAGGTCGCAGCTGCGGTGCGAGCCCTCCCCGCTCCCGCGTCGGCGCCTGCCGCAGCGGACCTGTTGCTCGACGGATCTGGCCCGGATGATCACCGAAGGTCCTTCGAGCGGCACGCCGGCCCTGCGAGAGGCCTTGCGCGCCTTCTCGAGCGGAGACGTCGGAGCGGATGACGGTCAGCGCTGGTGGGCATGGCTCGCGGGGCGGGCTGCCGGCTTCATCTGGGACTACGAGGCGTGGGACTCGCTGACGATGCGCCAGGTCCGGTCCGCACGCGAGGCGGGCGCGCTCGCCGAGCTTCCTTTCGCTCTCAGCACCCGCGTCGGCGTGTGCTTGTTCGGGGGCGACGTCGCGGCGGCTGCGGCGCTCGTCGAAGAAGCGGACGCACTCGCCGAGGCCACCGACGGCCGCATCGTCCCGCCGTACGGCGTGCTCACGGTCGCAGCGTTCCGTGGTCGCGAGGACGAGTTCACGCGATCCATCGCGACGAGCACCGAGGGGTTCCTGCGGGACGGCGAGGGGATGGGATTGACGCTCTCGCAGTGGGCGAAGGCGCTGCTTTCAAACGGTCTGGGGCGATACGACGAGGCCTTCGCGGCCGCTGAGCAGGGGAGCGAGGATCCACACGAGTTGTGGTTCTCGAGCTTCGCGTTGGTCGAGTTGATCGAGGCGGCGAGCCGCAGCGGTCGGAACGAGCGTGCCGCTGAGGCCGTCGAGATCCTGGCTGCATCGACGAGCGCGAGTGGCACGCCGTGGGCCCTCGGTGTACAGGCCCGTTCGCGGGCTCTGTTGGCTCGCGGGGATGATGCCGAGAAGCTCTACCGTGAGGCGATCGATCGTCTCGAGCCGACGCGGCTACGGGTGGACCTCGCCCGCGCTCGACTGCTCTACGGCGAGTGGTTGCGACGCGAACGCCGTCGGCTCGACGCACGCGAACAGCTGAGGATCGCACACGATTTCTTCTCGGAGTCCGGCATGGAGGCGTTCGCCGAGCGGGCCCGCATCGAACTTCGAGCGACGGGAGAACAGGTCCGGGAACGCACCACGGATGCTCTCGACCAGCTCACCGCCCAGGAGGCACAGGTCTCGCGCCTCGTCGCACAGGGGAACTCCAACCGAGAGGTCGCCGCACAGCTCTTCATCAGCCCGAGCACGGTCGAGTACCACTTGGGCAAGGTGTTCCGCAAGCTAGAGGTGAAGTCACGGACACAGCTCGCGAGCCGGATCTCGTAGCGTCAGTCCGGCTCCGGAGGCCACCACCGGCCGATGTTGAAAGGCTCTAGGGGAGGCGAAGCCGCTAGAGGGTAGACCTGCGTCTCGCCAGTCGGATTTCGGCGGTGGGTTGGTCAACACCAGGTCAAGGAGCCGACCGAACCAGGCGGTACCAGACGGGACTCCTGAGACACCTCGAATGTGGGCTGAGCTGCGAAGTTGCTGGTCAGAGCGTTGCGTGGGCCTTCCTTGACACGGAAGAGGTCGGCGCTGCGTGTCAGATTGCTCCGCCTAGCCCGCCCCTCTCTCTGAGAGGGAACGACGAGGGATCAGCTCGACGATCTCGGCGTCGGTCACGAGACCGAACGCCCTAGCGGTTCGGATGTAGGCGTCGATCGAACCCTTCGTGACACCATTCGCGTAGGCTCCACGTTCGGCGAGCTCGAGCTCCGCGCGTGACAGCGAGCGACCGGATCTGTTCGAGCAGCCAGCTGCGCTGCTGAACGGCGTGCATCGCTCGCACCTCCTGCCAGCTGGCGAGGTCGTAGCCCTGGTGGTGCAAGGCGGCCGCGAGCTCGTCGTCCGAGACGACTACGGGATCGAGGAGGATGTCGAAAGCCCCCGTGGCGGTGTTGAGGGTCACGCCGACGACGCCGGGCAGGTCCTCGAGCTCCGAGGCGGCCGCCCCGACATCAGCGTCGTCCTGTGGTTGAACGATCAGCAGGCGCTCCACACGGTGGGAGCGTGCCGGGTTCGCCGAACCCAGCTCGATCGTTCGTGGCCGGACCGATCTCATCCATCATCGACTCCTCTCCTGCGACCTCGAGCATCGAGCCCTCGCCGGTGGTAGGCCCGTCGGATCTGGGTCGACGTCCTCATCATGCCTCCACACGTCCACAGGCCTGCGGTCGAGACCGCTGTGCCCCGAAGGTGCTCCATCGGAGCGAGGCTCCTCAGCGGATCGTGACGACGCAGCGTCGCATCGGAGCTGAGGTTCGCCAGACCGTGGTCGCCAGGTCGCATCCCAGACTCGCTCCGACTCCTATGCCACGCCGAGACGACTCGGGGGGACGCGGCCGAGCTGGTTCCGGGAGCTGATGTCCAGCTTCAGGAAGACCTTGTGCAGGTGGTACTGGACGGTTCGGGGACTGATGAACAGCCTCGCGCCGATATCGGGGTTGGAGAACCCGTCCCGTGCGAGCCGGGCGATCTGTGCCTCCTGAGGTGTGAGGACGTCGCGGGTCTCGTCGATGCGGCTGCGGACGGTCTCCCCGGTGGCCAGCAACTCGCGACGGGCGCGATCGGCGAACGCTTCAGCGCCCATACTGCTGAACGCATCGTGGGCGGTGCGAAGATGCTCGCGCGCGTCCACGCGCCGGTTCTCACGACGCAGCCACTCGCCGTACACGAGGTGCGCGCGGGCGAGCTCGAAGCGGACCCGCGTCCCGCTGAGACGCTCGATCGCGACACGGTAGAGCTTCTCCGCAGCGTCGCCCTCGGTGAGGAGCGCCCGCGAGCGCGCCTCCACGCCGAGCGCCCAGTCCGTCCCGCTGGCTTGTGTCGTCTCCGAGAGCCGCTCGAGCGCATCGGACGCCAGCTGGGGCGCGTCACTGTGTGCGGCCGCCTCGACGAGCTCCACCAGGCTCCATTTCGTGGCGCCGCCCACCCGCTGATGCGCGGCTGCCAGTTGCGCCGCGGCCAGCGCGTCCGCATATTGGCCGAGGCCGTTGCAGAGCAGGGCGTGGTACCAGTGTGCCACGGTTACGGCGGCCCCCTGGCCGCGCGGCACGGCCTCGCTTATCAAGGCGTCGATCTGCGCGCGGGCCTCGCGCTCTTGACCACGCATCGCAGCCAATCCGAGCGGCCCAACGCGAGGCGGCTTGCTGCCGGTCGCTTCACATACCGTTCGCGCCTCCTCGAAAAGCGACGCAGCCGCCGCCAAGTCTCCCGCGATGAGCTGGCCGACCGCGAGCGAGTCGAGCGCACGGGGAAGCTCGCTGAGCGCGCCCGCGTCGCGGGCGATCGTCACATGACGGGTTGCGACCACGTGCCAGCCCTCGTCGTCCCACAGGTCTGCTGCGATGACAGATCCGAGCCAGAGCCAGCGCAGGGCGTCCTCGAGGGGGATCTCCTCGTCACAAAGCGCACCAAGGACTCGCCTCATCATCGGTGCCGATGGCGCATTGCCGTCCGTCAGGCGAACGGCAAGGGAATGCAGCAGTTGGTCGGGTAGTCGCGGCCGCTCCGGAAATGGCGCACCGCGCGCCGCGTCGCCTATCTCCCGCAAGTCCGGGCCACGCGTCAGACGGCCGGCGAATATCCCCGCTGCGATGGCGTCCAGGTAGGTCTCACGGGCAAGCTCGTAGTCGAGTTTCTCGAGCCGGCGAGCGGCGGCGAGCAGCAGTGGCGGCGCCTCATTCCCGCGGCTCATCGCGAACGCGATCCCGGCGTGGAGGAGATCGATCCGTGCGAGCCTGAGCTCGTCGTCGGGTCCGGCCTCGGCCATCGCGAGGAGCGCGGCTGCGGGCTCGAAGGCCCCGGCGTGGAGCTTCGCCTGTGCAGCGTCCAGAGCGCGCTCCGCTCGGCGGGCGGGATCGGGCGTCAGCGTGGCGGCGCGCTCGAGGAACGCGGCCGCAGCCGCGATGCCGCCGCGAGCCTGCGCCCTGCCTGCCGAACGCTCGAGCTCCCCGGCGACCTCCTCGTCGGAGCCCGGCGTCGCCTGCGCACGGTGCCATGCCCGTCGATCGGGATCGATATCGGCGTCGATCGACTCGGCCAACGCCTGATGCGCTTCTCGGCGTTCATGCGACGAGGCCGCCTGATAGACCGCCGACCGCACCAGCGGGTGGCGGAAGCGCACCAGGGCGCCGAGCTGGATCAATCCCGCAGCCTCCGCCGGCGCGGCCGCTTCAGGTCCGAGCTCGAGCCGATCTGCCGCGCGCCACAACAGGCTCACGTCTCCGTATGGCTCAGCCGCCGCCGTGAGCAACAACCGTCGCGTCTCGACGGGGAAGAGCTCGAGCCTGCGTAGGAAGCTCCGCTCGATGCGGTCCGTCAGCGGCCGTGCATCAGGGATCGCGAATCCTCCCGCGAGCTCCGCCGGCGTCAGGCCGCGGGGGAGTTCGAGCAGCCCGAGGGGATTCCCGTGTGTCTCGGCGATGATCCTCTCGCGGACCCGCCCGTCCAACCGTCCTGGCAGCGTGGAGTCCAGGAGCGCGCGCGCGTCATCCTCACCGAGTCCACCCACCTGCAGTTCATCCAGTCCCATCAACTCCGGCATCTCGCTGGGGTCACGCACCGCGAAGATCAAGCCGACCGATTCCGCCAACAAGCGGCGCGCAACGAAGGCGAGTGACAGGACAGACGCCTTGTCCAGCCACTGGGCGTCATCGATCACACAGATCAGCGGCTGCTCCTCAGCAACCTCGGCCAGCAGACCGAGGACGGCAAGAGCCACGACGAAACGATCCGGGGGTGGTCCCGCGTTGAGGCCGAACGCTGTCGCGAGCGCATCACGCTGCGGCCCGGGCAAACGATCCCGTAGATCGAGCACGGGCGCGCAGAGCTGATGTACACCCGCGTGTGCGAGTTCCATCTCGTACTCGACACCCGCTGCTCGGGCGACACGACATCCAGATGCGCTTCCCACCACGTACTGCAGCAGCGCCGACTTGCCCACGCCAGGTTCGCCGCGGAGCACGAGGGCGCGGCTCTCACCCCCACGGACCGCGTCGAGGAGTCGATCAAGAGCCGCGCACTCTGCATCGCGCCCTCGCAGGGTGTTCTGCGTGGACATCGGTCCCCGGACCCCCCCGCTGCGGGAGCACCGCACGTGCTCCATCGCGGCCGACGTGCCATCCCGGGCGTCCCCGCCTGGCTGGCATTGACGGAGTGAACAACGTACACCCTGCGCCGCAGCGCGCGAGACGCACGCGAGGTCGGCTCGGCCGATGGGGACTGGCGACCTCGGCAGGCCTGTTGGCGGATTCGACCGCGCCTCGGTCGGGACATCCTCGCCGTGACGGACATCCGTCGGAAGAGGGCATGGTGAAGGAAGGAGGAGGGTCATGGCGGCATCGGCATCAGACACGACTCCCAACACGATCGTGCTGATCCACGGCTTCTGGGTGACACCTCGCAGCTGGGAGCACTGGAAGAGGCACTACGAGGCCAAGGGCTACACGGTCTTGACGCCCGCGTACCCAGGGTTCGAGGTCGAGGTCGAGGCGCTCCGCGCCGATCCGACACCGATCGAGCAACTCGAGGTGCCGGAGATCATCGACATGCTCGAGAACATGATCGGCAAGCTCGACCGTCCTCCGATCATCATGGGCCACTCGGCTGGCGGGGTGTTCACCCAGATCTTGCTCGACCATGGATTCGGCGCGGCGGGGGTGGCGATCAACTCGGCGCCGACGGAAGGCGTCAAAGTCATCCCGCTCTCGCAGATCAGGTCCGGGTTCCCGGTCCTGAAGAACCCGGCGAACCGCCATCGGGCGGTCGGCTTCACACCCGAGCATTGGCACTACGTCTTCGCGAACACGTTCGATGAGCAGGAGTCACAGGCGCTCTACGACCGGTATCACATCCCCGCGTCGGGGCACGTCTTCTGGGGAAGCGCACTCGCGAACATCCACCCCGGCAAGGACGACACCTACGTCGACTACCACAACGACGCGCGGCCGCCGCTGCTCTTCGTCGTCGGCAAGCAGGATCACCTCTTCCCTCCGAAGGTCGGGCATTCGAACGCGAAGCACTACAAGTCCAAGTCGGTCACCGACATCGTGGAGTTCGACGGACCACATCTGTTGCCCGCGATCCCGGGGTGGGAGGCTGTCGCGGACTTCGCCCTCGACTGGGCATTGAAGCACGCGGCAGCGACACCAGCTTCGTGAGCGCCTAGCGAGGGATCCCACGCCAGGTCGGCTCGGCCGATGACCGACACCTGTCGGAAGAGGAGGTCTCATGATCAGCGGAACGTCGACGCGCCTGCCCATCCGCATCATCGCGATGAGCGCCGTTCTTGTCCTCGTCGCGCTCGTCTTCAGCGGGGGTGGGCACGCTGCAGCCGGGGTGCAGAAGAGTTCCGGGCCCCGACCGACGATCGTGCTCGTGCACGGTGACTGGGCGGACGCCTCGTCATGGAACGATGTGATCACGCCTCTGCAGGATCGCGGCTTCACCGTGGTGGCTCCGCCCAACACGCTGCGCGGACCGAGCCAGGACGCCCCGTACCTCGCCAGCTACCTCCAGACGATCCCCGGTCCGATCGTGCTCGTGGCGCACTCCTACGGCGGCTTCGTGATCACCAACGCGGCCACGGGCAACCCCAACGTGAAGGCGCTCGTGTACATCGACGCGTTCGCCCCCGACGAGAACGAGACGGCCCTCGATCTCGTGGGAGCCCACGACCTCCTGCGTGAACGACGACGGCGCGTTCAACGCCGGTGCCGTTCAGCGGCGGGCTGGATCTGTACCTGAACTGGGAAGCGGATCCCCCGTACGACGGGTTCCGCGAATGCTTCGCGAACGGCGTCGATGAGCAGACCGCCAGGCTCCTCGCCGCCGGGCAACGACCGGCGTCGGCCGCGCAGTTCTCCGATCCGTCCGGCGTACCCGCGTGGGAGACGATCCCGTCGTGGGCGCTCCTCGGGACCCGGGACCACGTGATCCCGCCGGCCCTCCAGGAAGAGATGTACGAGCGCGCCGATGCTCGGATCACCAGGGTGAGGGCTGGGCATCTCACCCCGATCACGCGGCCGGGGGCCGTCGTGCGCGTGATCCTGTCGGCGGTCGAAGCGACCGCGTAAGGCCGGAGGGAGGTGCAAACGATGAAGGTCGTCGTGATCGGCGGGAGCGGGCTCATCGGATCCAAGCTCGTCGAGCAGGCTCCGGCGAGGCCGGGCACGACCCGCTGTCGGCGTCGCCCGACTCGGGCGTCGACACGCTCACCGGCGAGGGTCTGGCCGAAGCGCTCGAGAACGCCCAGGTCGTGGTCGACGTGTCGAACGCGCCGATGTGGGACGACGCGGCGGTGCTCGAGTTCTTCCAGACATCGACCCGCAACGTCCTCGCCGGAGAGGTGAGGTGCTGGTGTCAGCCATCACGTGGCGCTGTCGGTCGTCGGCACCGATCGGCTCCAGGAGAGCGGATACTTCCGGGCGAAGCTCGCCCAGGAGGAAGCGATCAAGGCGGGGTCGATCCCGTACACGATCGTCCGCGCGACGCAGTTCTTCGAGTTCCTCGGTCGCATCGCCGATTCGAGCAGCGACGGCGAGACGGTTCGTCTGCCGCCCGTGCTGATCCAGCCCGAAGCAGCCGACGACGTCGCCGCCGCATTGGCGGTCGCGGCGGTCGGCGCGCCGGTGAACGGCACGATCGAGCTGGCCGGTCCCGAACGGTTCCGTTTCGACGAGCTCATCCAACGCGTGCTGGATGCCAACGGCGACGCGCGCCGGGTGACGGCCGACGAGGGTGCGCGCTATTTCGGGGCGGCGCTCGAGGAGGGCTCCCTCATCCCCGGCGACGACGCGCACGTCGCTCCGACCCGCTTCGAGGACTGGCTCACCACAAGCTCGCTCGACGTCGACGAGGACCAAGGAGGCCGACAGGCAGTGAAGGGCGGAATGAGCGCGAACCGTTTCCCCAACGCCGATCATCGATCACGAACTCGAGCAGATCCGGCAGGCGAATGCGAGCCAGGCGACGCCTGTGGTCTTCATCCATGGCCTCTGGTTGCTACCGAGCAGCTGGGCCAGCTGGGCCGACTTCTTCAAGCGGGCCGGCTACGCTCCGCTGACGCCGGTCTGGCCGGACGATCCGGAAACGGTTGAGGAGGCCCGCGCGAACCCGGACGTCCTCGCCAAGAAGAGCTTGAGGCAGATCGCCGATCACACCACCGCCGTCATCGAGGCCTTGGACAGGAAACCGGTGATCATGGGGCACTCGACCGGGGGCCTGCTGGCGGAGATGCTCGCGGGACAAGGCCTCGCCGCGGTAACGGTGGCGATCGACCCCGGCGTCTTCCGCGGCGTGCTGCCGCTGCCAGCCTCCACGCTCAAGGTGGCGGGCCCGTTCCTGATCAACCCTGCCTGGCGGGGCCGCGCGATCACGCTCACGTTCGACCAGTTCAAGTACGGGTGGGCGAACGCGCTGGACGAGGACGAGGCGAAGGAGCTCTACGACACGTACCACGTCGCCGGCTCCGGGATCGCGCTCGCGCAGATGGCCAACGCGAACCTGAACCCGTGGACCGAGTCCAAGGTGGACACGAAGAATCCCGACCGGGGTCCGCTGCTGATCATCGACGGCGAGAAGGACCACACGGTGCCGTGGGCGATCGCGAACGCCGCCTACAAACGGCAGAAGCGGAACCCCGGCGTGACGGAGATCGTGAAGATGCCGAACCGAGGCCACGCCCTCACGATCGACCACGGCTGGCGCGAGGTCGCCCAGACGGCGCTCGACTTCGTCAAGAGATTCACCTAGATCGCATGTGACCGATCACGACCTCGAAGGGAGAGAGTCAGATGTCTCAGGAACAGAGAATGGGGAGGAGGAAGAACAGATGAGACATCGGTTGCTTCCGGTCAGTGACATCCCACAGACCGGGTCTATCTCAGCAGACCTCCTCGGCAGGGAGGTCCTCGTCACGTTGGTGAACGGGAAGCCAAGGGCGTACATCAACGTTTGCCAGCACCACGGTGGGCCGCTCGTTCTCGAAGGCGATCGCTTCACGTGTGAATGGCACGGGAGCCAGTTCGACGCTCGCACCGGCCACGCGCTCTCAGGACCCGTTCGGCCCGACGCAAGGCTGATCATGCTTCCCACTCGCGTTGAGGAAGGGACTTTGGTCTACGTCTATGACGAAAAGGAGGGCAACGAGCGACTGGGCGTCAGCGCGTCCGCATCATGACGGCGTCCACGGCGAGTGCGTCGACGTTCCGGTATGAGGCCCAGGAGGCGGCGAAGGCGGCGGACGTGCTGCCGGAGTTCGTCTCGCATCTCGTCGAGCTCGGGATCGTGCCGCCGGATGAGAACGGGACGTTCTCCACGGGCGACGTGCGGCGGATCCGCCTGCTGCGGACGCTCGACCAAGCGGGCCTGCCGCTGGACGGCATCGCGGAGGCGATGCGGCGACACGAGCTGTCGCTCGATTTCTACGACCTCCCGTTGTACGAGCGGCTCTCCGCGACCACCGAGGATACGTTCGAAGAGGTGGCCGAGGAGGCGAACGTCCCGCTCGACCTACTGCTGAGGCTCCGCGAGGCGATGGGGTCGGGCGCGCCGACCTCGCGCGATCGCGTCCGCGAGCACGAGCGCCCGGTGATCCGCCTGATGCGAGGCCCAGGTCGCCGACGGCGTCAGGCCGAGGGCGATCGAGCGCTGGCTGCGCGTCTACGGCGACAGCCTCCGGCGCATCGCCGAGACGGAGGGCCACTGGTGGCACACCGAGGTCGAGCAGCCGCTGCTGGACGGCGGCATGACCCCGACCGAGATGCTCCTCGCTGCGGAGACGGGCGCCGCGCAGCGGATCGCGCCCCACATGGACGCAGCGATCCTCGGCCTGTATCACGGGCACCAGGAGCATGCCTGGACGAAGAATGTCCTGGATGGCGTCGAGGCCGTGCTCGCGGAGGCCGGTGTCCACAGCCGGCTGAAGGAACCGCCGGCGATCTGCTTCCTGGACATCACCGGGTACACGCAGCTGACCGAGGAGCAGGGGGATGAGGCCGCCGCCGAGCTCGCCGAGACGGTCGCCGGTGTCGTCCGACGCACCTCGACGCAGCACGGCGGGAAGGCGACGAAGTGGTTGGGTGACGGGGTGATGCTCTACTACCCCGAGCCCGGCCCGGGCGTCGTGGCCGCGCTCGAGATCATGGAGGGCCTCGCGTGGGCCGGCCTGCCGCCGGCGCACGTCGGGCTCCACGCGGGGTCGGTCCTGTTCCAAGAGGGTGACTACTACGGCCGGACGGTCAACCTCGCGTCTCGGATCGCCGACCACGCGGGCCCCCATGAGGTGCTGGTCAGCCAGGAGGTAGTCGACGCTGCCAGTTCCGTGTCCGCATCGTTCACGGAGATCGGTCTCGTCGAACTGAAGGGGGTGGGGGGAGGGGTCCGGCTGTTCCGGGCCGGGCACGCTGGTTGATCGGTCCGTTTCCGAGCCTCTGCCGACGTATCCTGCCATGGCGCCTGAGCGCTTCCTGCCCTGGGAAGATGCTCACCGATTCTGCTGGTCAGACGGCAGGAGAATGGATCGGTACACCGCCGGTCGCAGGTGTCTGTTTCCTGACGCGGGGGTGTGTCCTGAGCGCTTGAGTCGGGGCGGCTCCCTTCTTAGCTCTTCACCAACGCCCGCCAAGAGAGGAATGGGGTCGCCAAAGGCCGCGCGCCCGGCGCGCGCGCCTGTCGCTTCGGCCCGCTTGCCGCGAACCGGACATATCCCCGGGGCGTGGCTCAATTCATCTGTTTCAGCCTCCGGCGCGTTCGAGAGCTCTCGGCGACAGGAGGGCAGGGCGGGGACCGATCGTCCCCGCCCACTCCCCATCGCGCAGGCGGCGAGCTGCGCTCCTGCTAGAGCACGCAGCCCTGGGGTGCGTCTGCCGGGATCAGCAGCGATTCGGTCCCGGGAGGAGCCTCGAAGAACGTGGCCACGAAGACGGTCTCTCCGGTGCCTGGGTTGAACGCGGAATGCACGTGGCCGTGACCCGGATCGACGAAGGCCGTTCCCGCCGGGTACGAACGGTGCGTGCAACCTTCGGCGGCGACGTAGACAAGCGTCCCTTGGATCACGTTCACGAAGACCGGCCCATGATGCGAGTGCCAGGGGAACTCGGCGTCCGGCTGGACCGTGAACCTCGCGACCACGGTATGCGTGGGATCGTCGACCTTGACGACTACCGCTCGGGGGTCGCGGTCCCCGTCGTTCTCCCGGTCACGAGGCTCGGTTTCGATCCGCATGTCCACGTCGTCCGGGAACACGGCTCGCCCCGTGAGGAACTCGGCAGCGATCGGTGGCGGCGGCTGCTGTGCGATCGATGGCACCACGCCGGCTCCGATCAGCCCGGCAGCAACCAGTGCCGCTGAGAGCGCTGCGACTCGCTTCCTACTCATGGGTGGACTCCTTTCCACTTGTGACCGAGTCAACGTTGGCCTTTGGTCCTGCATCGCAAGACCGGCAACTGAGCTTTATCGCCTTCCTCCTCTCTCGGTTCCCGATGAGCGCTCGTCCATCGCGACGCTAGGAGGTCGTTCCGGTCCGGCTCTACGGTGGCGGCCTGGCGAACGCCGGGATGCTGCCATCCGGCCCGATACCGTGCTGGCCGCTTGACGCCGCTCGAGCGATGACGGACAACTGCCGCGGGGATCCGGGCACAGGAGGCATCCGCTGGAGACCGAGCAGACCGACGAGCAGCCAACCCTCGATGGGTTGCGCCACCAGATCGAGGAGCTCCGAGCCTCTCGGAAACGACTCGCGCTGGCCGCCGATGCCGAACGTCGCGGCATCGAGCGGGCGCTGCATGAGGGTGTGCAGCAGGATCTGGTGGGGCTCGCGGCCAACCTCGAGGTCGCCGCGGGATCGGTGGACTCCGATCCCGCGGCGGCGAAGGCGCTCCTCGACGAGTTGCAGCGCGAAACGCGGCGGGCGTTGACGGAGATGCAGGAGCTCGCCAACCGGATCTTCCCTCCGCTGCTCGAGGCGGGCGGGCTGGTCGCGGAGCTCCGCGCGGCGGCGAGCCGCGCCGGCGTGCCGGCGCGGATCGACGTCGACGTGGCCGCGTCCCCTCCGCCGGAGATCGCCGGCGCCGTCTACTTCTGCGCGCTCGACGCGTTCGAGCGCGCGCCTGCCGGCACTCCGGTGATGGTGAGCGTCCGGGGCGAGGAGGGCGCGCTCGCGTTCGAGATCGACGTGGACGGCGCCCTGGGATCGGAACGCCGCGCCCCGTACGATCGCGTCGAGGCGTTGGGCGGGCGCGTCACGATCACGTCGGAGGGCGACCGGACAACCGTCGCCGGCTCACTGCCGCTCCCGCGATGACGCTAGTCGCTCTCCGCGAGGTACAGGATCACAGCCTTGACTCGCTTGTTGACCGAGGGCTCCCACGTGAGCCCGAGCTTGAGGAAGATCGAATGGATCACCTTCTCGACCGACCGCTCGGCGAGGAAGAGGGACTCACCGATCGCCTCGTTGCTCTTGCCCGCCGCCATCTCGCGCAGCACGTCGCGTTCGCGTGCGGTCAGGCTCTTGAGCGGCGACCGCTCGCCGCGGGCGTCCTCCGCGACCAGCGCCTCCACGACCTTCGGGTCGATCACCGAGCCGCCGTTCGCGACCGCACGGATGGCGGACACGAGCTCGCCCGGATCCTGGACCCGCTCCTTGAGGAGGTACGAGCGCCCGGCGCTGCCGCCCTCCAGGAGGGCGAGGGCGTAGCTCGGCGTCGCGTACTGGCTCAGCACGACGACGCCCACATCGGGATGGGTGGTGCGGAGCCGATCCGCCGCCTGGATCCCCTCGTCGCTGTTGCCGGGCGGCATGCGGATGTCGGTGACGACCACGTCCGGATGCTCCGCCTCCACCGCGGCGAGCAAAGAGTCGAGGTCGCCGCACACGGCCGCGACCTCGAGCTCAGGGTCGGCCTCGAGCAACCGCCGGACGCCTTCGCGCACGAGGAGATGATCTTCGGCGATCACCAGTCGGAGCGGCATGGCGCGAGGATACGCCTGTGACCAGCGTCCTCGTCGTCGACGACAACGACCGGAACCGGAAGCTCGCCGTCGACGTCCTGAGCGCCGCGGGGTTCCGGACGTTCGGTGCGGCGACGGCCGCGCAGGGGATCGCGCTCGCGCGGGAGCACGTGCCGGGCGTGATCCTGATGGATCTCCGGCTCCCCGACATGGATGGCGTGGACGCGACGCGGGATCTCGCGGCACACGAGCGAACGGCGCTCATCCCGGTGGTCGCGATGAGTGCATCGCCGCTCGAAGGGAGCGAAGACTGGCTCGAGGAAGCGGGCTTCGCCGGATGGCTCGAGAAGCCGATCCACGTGAGCACGTTTCCCGAGGAGGTCCGCCGCTACTGCGTGAGGACAGAGTGACGAGGTCGAGGGGAGTACCGTGCTGGCACCCCGAAACAAGGACGGTTGGCCCGGTGGGCCGGGTCCATCGCGCTCCCTAGCCTCTAGACGGAACGGCTCGACGGTGTGAACATCGGCGAGCATCGACGGCCATACGGCCTGACGAGAAGGGGGATGGACATGCGAAGGCTCTTGATCGGTGGCGGAATCGGGGTCTTCCTCCTTTCGGTCGTGCTCGTCGCCTGTGGCGGTTCGGGGACCGACTCGACCGACGACCAGGCCCGACGATTCCAGGACATGTGGGAGATCGACAAGATCGAGAAGGACTTCCACCACGCCACCACGACCCAGGACATCAACGCGATGATGAGCCTGTACGCGCCGAACGCGACGATCACCGTCGGGACGGGCGACACCGCGTCCGGGCTGGACGAGATCCGACAGTTCTTCTTGGAGGAGGCGGCGTTCTTCGAGCCCGGCAACCGGTGGATCTCGGATCACCCCGCATACAAGCTGGAGATCACGGTGAACGGCGACCGCGGCACGTTGCACTTCGAGTGCCACTACATCGACGCCGAAACCGGCGAGGTCGTGGCGGCCACGGCCGGCGACTTCGACGTGGCCCGGATCGACGGGACGTGGCTGATCACGAACATGATCGGCGGCTCGACCATCCTGGAAGCCTGAGCGATCTTGCGCAGGGAGCAGGAGCCTCGGGTCGCCCTCGAGGGACGGCGACGGATCGGCGATCGGCTCGTACGAGCCGTCGCCGGCCTGCCCGTCAAGGTACGGACGAAGCTGCTGATCGGGTTCGTCGGACATCTCGCTGCTGCTCGTCGCGATCGGCCTGCTGGGACAGATCGTCCTCGGGCGGTCGAACGATCGGGTCGGGAGCCTTGGGGCGCTCCAGCGGCGCGCGATCGCGTACGCCCAACTCCAACGCGACGCGCGGCACGTCCGGGAGATCCTGTCCGAGAACGCTGGACCCGCCTATGGATACATCTGGAATGAGCCTGGCCGAAAGAGCTCGCGCAAGGTAGATGCGCTCGCGGTGAACGCGGTGATCCGTGTCGAGTCGGGGACGGCGGCTGATCAACTCGGCTTCGTGCCGCCTCGGGAAGACCAGGATGATCCTGCGGAAGATCCGCGGCACGGCCGATCAGCTCGCGACGGTGATGCGCGAGAACCTCATCCCGTCCTATCGCTACAGCGGCAAGCCGACCAAGGAGATGCTGGCTACTCGAGCGTCAGCTGAGCTGCTCGCGAGCGACCTTGGGCAGTACGCGGCGGTCCTATCGGATGGGATCCGGGAGGACGTCAAGGAGCTGATCGCGCGCAACGCGAGCTCCTTCGCGAGCTCACGGACCCTCTTCATCGGCGTCGCGGC
This sequence comes from uncultured Actinomycetota bacterium, assembly GCA_963778505.1. Classification (GTDB taxonomy): domain Bacteria; phylum Actinomycetota; class UBA4738; order UBA4738; family HRBIN12; genus JAJNBA01. The sequence continues at coordinate 66,170 of CAVZUH010000004.1, forward strand.
GGGCGCGCTCGTCCTCGCGCTACTGCTGGGATTCGTGCTCTCGTGGTCATTGATCGGGCCGATCCAGAGCATCGACGCTCGCCTCGCCTCGATCGCGTCGGGCGACTTCTCGGGCCGTGTGGAGGTCCAGAACCGTGACGAGCTGGGCGCCTTGGGCGCCAATGTCAATCGGATGAACGACGAGCTGCGGCGCCTCTACACGGAGCTCGAGGCGGCAAGTCAGCACAAGTCGGAGTTCCTGGCCAACATGTCCCACGAGCTCCGGACACCGCTGAACGCGATCATCGGCTTCTCGCAGGTGTTGCGCGACGAGATGGTCGGCTCGGTGAACGAGAAGCAGGCGGAGTACCTCGACGACATCATCTCTTCGGGGAACCATCTGCTCTCGCTGATCAACGATGTCCTCGACCTCTCCAAGGTCGAGGCCGGACAGGTCGAGCTCGAGATGCACCCGTTCTCCCTGCGGGAGGCGCTCGAGCGCGGCGTGGTGATGGTGCGCGAGCGTGCGACGGAGGACGGGGTCCGCGTCGCGTTCGCCGCCGATCCGGAGGTCGACGTGGTCGACGGCGACGAACGACGGATCAAGCAGGTCATCTTCAACCTGCTTTCGAACGCGGTGAAGTTCACGCCCGCCGGCGGGGAGGTCGACGTGAGCGCGACGCGGGCCAACGGCGAGGTCAGGGTCTCCGTCGCCGATACCGGCCCGGGAGTCGCTCCCGAGGATCGGGATCGGATCTTCGAGGAGTTCCAGCAGAGCGAGACCGGGGTCGGACTGCGCGAAGGGACCGGCCTGGGCCTGGCGCTCTCGAAGCGGTTCGTGGAGCTCCACGGCGGACGGATCTGGCTCGAGAGCGAGCTCGGTCACGGGAGCACGTTCACCTTCGCGTTGCCCTCGAGGTCGACTACCTCATGACGGGCGAGCAGATCCTCGTCGTCGAGGACAACGAGAAGAACATGAAGCTGTTCCGCGACGTCCTGGTCGCGACGGGTTATCGAACGCTTGAGGCGACGACGGGCGGCGAGGCGGTCGACATGGCCTCCGAGCACTCGCCGGACCTCGTGCTGATGGACATCCAACTCCCGGACCTCGACGGCGTCGAAGCGCTCCATCGGTTGCGGGCGAACGAGCGCACGGCGACGATCCCCGTCCTGGCCCTCACCGCACAGGCGATGCACGGGGATCGCGAGCGGTTCCTGGCGGAGGGCTTCGACGGCTACGTCTCGAAGCCGGTGAACGTCCGGGAGCTGATCGGGATCGTTCGGCAGCATTGCGAGGGTCCGGTCGGATGAGCGACGACGGCCGGATCCTCGTCGTGGACGACGTTGCTCCGAACGTGCGGCTGCTCGAGGCCGTGCTCGTGCCGCGCGGGTACGACGTCGTCTCCGCGACCGACGGCGAATCCGCGCTGGAGCTTCGTCGAGTCGGCCAGAGCCGGATCTGGTGATGCTCGACGTCGTGATGCCGCAGCCGGACGGGTACGCGGTGTGTCGCGCGATCCGGGAGCGCGAGGACACCGCGATGCTGCCGGTGATCATGATCACGGCCAGCACGTCGGAGAGGACCGAGGCGATCCGCGGCGGGCGCGGACGATCTGATCGCCAAGCCGTTCGACCAGGACGAATTGCTCGCGCGGGTCAGGTCACTCCTGCGGATCAAGCGCTACCACGACATGATCACGACGCAGGCCGCGGAGCTGACCGAGCTGAATCGAACGCTCGAGGAGCGGGTGCACACCCAGGTCGTGGAGCTCGAGCGCGTCGCAGAAGCTCCGGCGGTTCCTCTCGCCGCAGCTCGTCGACGCGATCGTTTCGTCGGGCGACGACACGATCCTCCGCAGCCATCGCCGGATGGTGGCGATGCTCTTCGCCGACCTCCGCGGATGGACCAACTTCGTCGACGCGGTCGAGCCCGAGGAGCTGATGCAGGTGCTCGGGGAGTTCCACGACACGGTCGGGCGTCTCGTCGGGCGGTTCGACGCGACCGTCGGGTTCCTCGAGGGCGATGGCGTCCAGCTCTTCTTCAACGACCCTCACGAGATCCCCGACGCGCCCCTGCGCGCGGTTCGGCTGGCGTGTGCGCTCCGGGAGGAGATGGCGACGCTGACACCCTTGTGGAGGAAGCGCGGGTACGACCTGGATCTGGGCGCCGGCATCGCGCTCGGCCACGCCACGTGCGGCGAGGTCGGGTTCGAGGGGCGCTCCGACTACGCGGCGATCGGCGCGGTGACCAACCTCGCGTCGCGGCTCGCCGACGACGCGGCAGCCGGCCAGGTCCTGATCACCCAGCGTCTCCATGCGGAGGTCGAGGAAGACGTCGAGGTGGAACCGATCGGTGAGCTCACGCTCAAGGGGTTCCGTACGCCGATCCCGGCGTTCAACGTGATCGCCGTTCGCGAGCCGTCGGCGAACGTGTCCGCCCTGCAGGGTTCCTGAAGGCGGCTCGACCGCGACGGATCTTCGTACTCCGCGAAGGAGCTGTCGGCGGTACCGAACACCTCGTCGGTCGGCTTGAAGCGGGTCACGTTCTCCCCGACCGCCTCGACGACACCGCGACATCGCGGCCTCGCGCAAGGACCTTGGGCTTGCGGAGCCCGAAGCCAACCGTGACGGCGACGTGACGAGGGACCTACGGAAGGATCACCGGGAGAGAAGAACGACAGACAACGCTGTCGAGGAATTCTCGAACGGCTCCTACCACTGCGTCCAAGTGGACCGTGGTCAGGCTCGACCCGAAACCAGAGGAAACATCATCGGCGATCCTGATCTCCGCACGGAGGGGGTGCTCCGAGCCCTCTTCGCACCAAGCCCGGATCGTGAGCAATGCGACTCCTGTGGCTTCGAGCATGCACCCCACGATGCAGGCCCGCCCGTCACGGCCGCGTGACGGCCCAAAGCTCGGCGACCAAGGCCCGAAGCCGTTCGGTCGGCTCGACGCCGAGCTCGAGCATCAGCAGCTCCCCGTATCTGGCGAACTCACGAAGCGCCTCGGTGGGGTTGCCCTCTGCGATGTGCACCCGGATCAGGGCAGCACGTGGGCTTTCCCTCAGCGGCTCGGCCCGAACCGCCGCGAGAGCCGCCGCCGCAGCGTCGCCGTACTTCCCCTGGGCCGAGAGACGGTCAGCGAGCGCCTCGAGGGCGTGAAGGCGGAGCTGCCGCCAATCCTCGGCCTCGACGAGCGCCCAGTCGTCGTACCAGTCCGGGAGAAGCTCCGCCGAGAGGGAAGGGATCGCTTCGGGTCCCGGATCCGCCGACAGTGAAGCCTCTGTCGGTGTGAGCAGTCGGTGAGCGAGCGCCCGCGCATCCCAGAGATCGACGGTGACATCGTCGGACAAGCCGAGGTCTCGCGCGCTGGCTGCCACTGACGCTCGAGCTCCGCCTTGCAGCCGAGCAAGGGCCGATCGCAGGCTGGAGGAGGCGTGGACCTCGGTGGCGACCGGCCACAGCGTCCCGGCCACGGCTTGTCGCTGTACCAATCTGCCCTTCAACGCGAGGAAAGCCAGGAGCCGCTGGGACCCCTCCGGCAGGATGATGGCGGGACCTTCCTTCTCCAACTGGAACCCACCGAGGAGCGAGATCCGGATACCTGAACTGCCTCCGCCCGCCCCGGGATCCATTCGGCTACTCAGAGTATTCCCCTCCCGCACAACCACCCTACTCGGTCGGCTTTACTCAGCTCACAGACGGATCCTCCGTCACACGGCTGTCACGGCACGGTCACGGCCGGTCGCTGAAAGTGGCGTGATATCAGCGAAGGCAGGGGAGGGAGACCACGATGGCCGAGATGGTCACGATCGATGGACAGCAGTTCAAGAAGCGCAACCCGCTCGGAGTCCTCGGGCTCACGTTCCTCACGCTGGGTGTGTACTTCTTGGTGTGGTACTTCAAGATCAACGACGAGCTCCGGCGGGCGCAGAACGACGAGAGCATCAGCCCGACGCGCTCGCTGATGGCCATGATCTTCGGCTGGCTGCTGATCGTGCCGCCTTTCATCGCCATGTACAACACCGCGAAGCACGTGCAAGATCTTGAGACCCGACGCGGCGTCGTCCAGACGGTGGAGCCTGCCCTCACGGTCGTGCTGATGCTCCTGATCTCGTTCGCCAACGGGATCTACATCCAGGAGCACTTGAACCGTGCGTGGGGCGCCACGGCGGCTCCGGCACGCGTTCCCGACGACCCCGGTCTCGTACCGACTGGCTCCTAGTCGGGAGCGCCAGGCCAGCCGTGCCTCGGCTCTCAGGCGCAGTTCGCCACCCGAAGACGACCAGGAACAGGAAAGAGGCGGAATGGCACTCACAGAAGACCGACCCACCGTAACCACTAGCCCTCCATCGCCGCAACGACCAAGCGGACGGAGTGGACGTGTGAGCACCGCGCGTCGGATCTGGCTCTGGCCCGTGTCGATCCTCGTCAGCCTCCCCATCGGCGGGTACATCGCAGACTCGGTAGTGGACGGAGTCGATTCCATGGGAGCAGCGCTCGCCGGGGGCATCATCGTGGGAGCGATCATCGGAGCGGCAGAGTGGTTCGCTCTGCGGCGGTGGGTCTCTTGGGTCTGGATCCCGGCGACGACAGTGGGGATGGCGGTCGGCCTCGTCGCCGGAGCGGCCCTGGTCGACTTCGGGGTCGACCGAGCAGACCTCGCCCTCATGGGTGCGCTGAACGGCGTCGCGGTCGGGGTGATGCAGGCGTTGGTTCTCGCACGGCATCGGATCCCGGGTGCGTTCTGGTGGGCCGTCGCGAACCCGCCTGCTTGGGCGCTCGGCTGGTTCGTGAGCTCTTATGTGATCTCGAGGAACATCGATGAGCGGTTCCCGATCTTCGGCGCGAGCGGAGCGATCGTGTTCGGATTGCTGACCTGGCTCCTCCTCGCGGTCCTGTTCCGAGCGGCTCCCGAGAGCCGGGGGGCGGCGGTCACAGCTCCTCAGTGAACGCATGAGCGTCGAGGTCGCAGCCGGGATCCTGCTCATCGTCGCGCCGCTGTGGTTCAACGCGAACTTCGCGTTGCTCGGGAAGCGGTTCGACTACCCGGACATCCTCAGGAGACCTGCCACCGAGGTCCTCGATCGGTTCCGCGCCGGGGGATCGTCTCTGATCCTCCTGTGGTGGATGTTCATGCTGTCCGGATTGCTATTGATCCCCGCCGTTGTGCTGCTCGGCCAGGCGCTTGGCTTCACGGGGATCGTCCCGCTCGCCGTGACGGTCGGAGTCCTCGCCGGGCTCGTGCAGATGCTCGGACTCTTGAGGTGGGTCTACCTCGTTCCCTCGCTCGCTCGCTCGAACGTGGATCCTGGACTTGAGAGCGGACAACGAGAGGCCAACATCGCCGTCTTCCGTGCCATGCATCAGTACCTCGGGGTCGGTGTCGGCGAGCATCTCGGATACCTCTTCACCGGGATCTGGTCAGTCCTCACTGGTGTCGCCATCGTCGGCAGGGAGTTGATACCTGTCTGGATGGGGTGGGTCGGGATCGTCGTGGGTGTCGGACTGTTAGTCGGCTCAGCCGAGTTCTTGGGTCGTGACGAGGAGCATGGTTGGGCGCTCGCAGGAGCGGCGGTCCCGATCCTCTACATCGGCTGGTCCCTGTGGCTCCTCGCGATGGGGATCGCAATGATCATCTGACAGCATCGGAAGGAGCGCCATGAACGCGGCCACTCGAACACAATCAAGTCCGGATGTCCGGCCGATGGCTGGGAAGACGGTGCTGGTCACCGGTGCCAGCGGAGGCATCGGCCGGGCGACCGCACTGGGTCTGGGCGCGTTGGGTGCGCACCTCGCGATCACGGGCCGGGACCGCGAGCGCACCGAGAGCGCGGCTCGCGAGATCCGCGACGCCGGCGGTGGGCAGGTGGATGCGTTCGTCGCGGACCTGTCCTCCCAGGCGGAGGTGCGACGGCTGGCCAACGAGGTACTCCAGAGCCTTCCCCGGCTCGATGTGCTGGTCAACAACGTCGGGGGCTACTGGGACACCCGACACGTCACCGCCGACGGTCTCGAGCACACCTTCGCCCTCAACCATCTCGCGCCGTTCCTGCTCACCAACCTGCTCCTCGACCGGTTGAAGCAGAGCGCCCCGGCCCGCGTGGTCACGGTCTCTTCGAACGCGCAGGGCATGGGGCAGATCGACTTCGACGATCTCCAGGGCGAACGGTCCTACTCGGGCGCGCGGGCCTACAACCAGTCCAAGCTCGCCAACGTGCTGTTCACCTACGAGCTGGCCAGGAGGCTGCAGAGCACCTCCGTCACCGCCAATGCGCTGCATCCCGGCGTGGTGAGCACATCCTTCGGAGCCGAGGATCCCCGCCGCATCCAGCGACTGCTCATCCCGTTCCTGCGGCCGTTCATGAAGATCCCCGGCCAAGGGCGCGGCCACGTCGATCCACTTGGCGTCCGATCCCGAACTCGAGCAGGTGACGGGCCGCTACTTCGCCAACGGCAAGACCCAAGCGATCCTCGGAACGAAGCTACGACGAGGCCGTTGCGGCGCGGCTCTGGCAGGTGAGCGCCGAACTGGTCGGTCTGACCGCGGCTTCCTCTGGAGAAAGCGGAGGTTGACATGGACGAGAAGGGCAGTAACCCAGCCAGCGATCTGGGGGTCGAGTCCGATGAGGATGTCACGGGAAGGTTCGTCGGTCTCGTGAAAGCACATGACGTCCGCTTCACCCGATCAGCTGCAGGACTGGTGGCCGCACGAGGGAACCTGTCGATCCTCAATGGAGGGTGTGGTCCGGTAATGACCAGCGGGGGCGTCACGATCCGGAACGGTGGCTGCGGGCCGGTGATGGCGAAGGGCGAGGTGTCGATCCAGAACGGCGGCACACAGGCGATCGTCGCAGCTGGGGGAGCCACGATCGGCCGGAGTGCCTTCGTCGGCGTCGTCGCTTCGCCGAGGGTCACGATCGAAGAGGGTGGGCGAGTGCTGGTGAGTTCACCGATCGCTCTCGCGTTGGGCGCATGTATCGGTTTCGGCGTGGCGCTTCTATCTCGCCCGAGGCGGCGATAGGAGAACGGCCTCCGCCTCGCGACCATGATGAACCCCGCCTAGAGAAGGATAGTCTTTCGTCACCAAGGGACAAGGCATTCCCGACCACCACGCCACGACAGAACGTGTCTACTGAGACCTATGCCGTCACTCTCGATCGAAGAACTAGCGAACCAAGCTGAAGTGAGCCCCGACTTCGTGGTGCGGCTCATCGATATCGGAGCGCTCGAACCGAGGGATGGCGATACGGCGCATGTCTCGGCAGATTCGGGTCGCGTCCGACTCCTCCATGCATGGCAGGAAGCGGGTCTCGCGCCCGAAGACATCATGGAGCTCGTAAGAGCAGGAGAACTCTCCATCTCCTGGCTCGACACGCCCGTCATCGCCAGAGTCATGCGTTTGGATATGACCTTCGAGCAGCTCTGCTCCGAGGAGGAGGTGCCTGTCACGATGGTCCGGGCCATGTACGAGGCCATCGGGTTCGCTCCGCCCGAACCTACTGACCGCATCAGGACCGGTGACCGCGAACTGGTGGAGCTGGTGCGAGAGTTCTTGTCAGCAGGAGCTAGGGAGGGACCGACGCTTCGATTGCTACGTGTCTATGCGGACAGCACACGACGCATCGCCAAAGCGGAGGCAGAGCTGTTCGAGTCCGAGATCGAGGAACCGCTTCGGCGCTCGGGGCGGAGCGAGAGGGAGTTGCTCGACTTCGGGCTGCGATTTGGAGGTCGCGTCAACGCTCACCTCGAGCGGACCATCCTGGACATCTACCATCGCCACCGTGAGCACATCTGGATCGAGCATTCGATCAATCACGCCGAGATCGCTTTGGAGCGTGCCGGCTTCTTCGAGAAGGTGGCCAAACCGCCCGCGATCTGCTTCGTCGATCTCACGGGCTACACGCGACTGACCGAGGAGAGGGGAGATGAGTTCGCCGCCGAACTCGCTTCGAACCTCGCCTCCCTCGTGGAAGACATCTCCCGTCGCCGCGGTGGACGACCGATCCGCTGGCTTGGCGACGGAGGCATGTTCCACTTCAAGGAGCCTGCCGCTGCCGTCCTCGCGGGCCTTGACATGGTCGAGAGCGCTCCGGAGTCAGGGCTTCCGCCGATGCATATCGGCGTCCACACAGGGCCGGTCATCTTCCAGGACGGAGACGTGTATGGCAGGACCGTCAACCTGGCCTCGAGGATCGCGTCGCACGCGACTGCGGGTCAGGTTCTGGCAAGCGACGAGATGGTGCGGCGGTCCTCCGAAGGAGGATTGCGATTCGAGCCTATCGGTCCAGTGAGTCTCAAGGGGATGATCAGGCCGGTGGAGCTCTACCAGGCCTTTCGCGGATCCTAGGGGGGTGATTTCCAGAAGAAGAGGTAGGGGTTCAGGGTCGTAGCCGAGCTGTCCGATTCCATCGTAGAGACGTGAACGCTGACGCAGGGGAAAACGTGGGTTCAAGTCCTCTAGCGACTTTCTAGCGAATCCCTGGATCAGAGACGTGAAAGTCTGTCTGCTTCTCGGCGCCGTAGTAGCGGGCGTGTAGGTAGTTGCTATCGGCGAGGACTCGCAAGGCCTTGCGTGCGTCGTCCTCGTCAGGCATGCGCAACCACAACGCGGCTCGATCCTCACGTGCGTATTCGAGGTAGAGGTCTCGACCCTCGGAGTCGTCCACGATGGAGCCGACCACCTTGTCTGTGACGGTCCGCCGCGACACGTAGACCTCATAGTTCTCCAGTATCTGTTTGCCCGCGTAGATCTTGATGTCGCGCTGTGCGAACCCATTGGTGACAAGATCAGCCTCGGCTCGTCGAGCCTCCTCGGCATCGGACAGGATCAAGACGAGGTAGCCCTCGGGTCGGAACTTCCACGGACGAGGCGAGGGGTCGTCAACATAGAAGTCCATCGGGAAGGTGTTGGCATCCTCGTCCATGAGCGGCCTCCTACTAACCCTCGCACAAACGACCCGAAGGAATCGCTGGGTTCGAGCTACCTCGGGGTTGATATCGACGCGACCCATGAGTCGCACGGGCCAGGTGGCCGGAGGTTTCACGAAATCGGCGTGGGGAACTAGTCAACACCAGGTCAAGGAGCCGACCGAAGACAGACGGTAACCGACGGTACTCCTCTGACACGCCACTGCTACCCTGACCTGGGAAAGTGCAGGTCAGCGCTGTGCGCGGGCCCTTCCTTGACACGGAAGAGGTCAGAGGTTCAGATCCTCTAGCCCACCAGTAGACGACCGGAGGGTCACCGGTGGTGTCGAGACGTTTCAGCGGGCGTCGTCCAAGATGACCGCATGGAACTCGCGCTTACCGTCGACGACATCTCCTACGAGCAACTGGCCAAGACGATCGACCACTCCCTCTTGAGACCGGAGCTCATGCTGAGCGAGGTACAGGAGGGGTGCGAGCTGGCCGCGAGGTATGACGTCGCGTCGGTCTGCGTTCGTCCCGCAGACGTCGAACTCGCGGCCGAGCTTCTCCCCGGTAGCTCGGTAGCTGTGGGGACGGTCGTTGGTTTCCCCCACGGCGCACACACGACGGCGACGAAAGTCTTCGAGGCCGAGCGCGCATTGGCTGCCGGGGCGTCCGAGCTGGACATGGTCATCAACATCGGCTGGCTGCGATCCGGTGAGGACGCGCGAGTCGGTGATGACATCGAGGCCGTGGTGCGCTCGGCCGGCGGCGCCGCGCTCGTCAAGGTGATCCTCGAGAACGCGTACCTCAGCGACGACGAGAAGCTGCGGGGTTGCCAGATCGCCGAATCGGCGGGGGCCGACTTCGTGAAGACCTCCACCGGCTTCGCGCCGGGAGGCGCGACGATGGAGGATCTCCGGCTGATGAGGGACGCTGTTTCGCCGCGCGTCCGCGTGAAGGCCGCCGGCGGCGTGCGCACGCTCGACGCTCTCCTGGAGGTCATCTCCGTCGGAGTCGACCGCATCGGCGCCACCCAGACCGCCTCGATCCTCGACGAGTACCGTTCGAGAACGGCCGCCTGAGCGATCGGCAAAAGAGGTCAGGACCACACCACAACGGCACCCGGCGAACGGCACGCGGGCTGGCGGCCGAGCCGACCTCGACCACCTCGGGCCCGGCCCCGTGAGCTCTGTACATGGCCGCCTATCCGGAACACGCGAGGGGCACGCCGAATGGATCTCGAGTCGTCGCCGTTAGTAAGTCAACTTCGTTCATGGAAAGCCAATCTTTCGACGTTGACAGGTCGAAGTCTGCCATCCTAGACTTCGGGCATGGCGAGACTGCCCGAAGCAGGCGTCTCCATTCGTTCCTCCGGAGACCTGTTGCGGCTCATCGTGGCCGGAAAGGCGAAGACGCGGGCGGAACTCGCACTGATCACCGGCCTTGCGCGCTCGACTGTCTCGCAACGCGTGGACGCGCTGGTACAGCGGGGCTGGCTCGTCGAGGCGGGGGAGGCTCCGTCCACCGGCGGCCGCAGGCCAACGGTCCTCGCGTTCAACCGGGACGGGGGGGTCATCCTCGTTGCCGACGTCGGCGCCACCCACTCTCGGATCGCCGTCGCGGACCTGGCCGGGACAGCGCTCGCCGAGTCGCGCGGGGACATGAACGTCGCCTCGGGTCCCCACATGGTGCTCGAGTGGGTCTACGACCGTTTCCAGGCGCTTCTTGCCGAGGTTGGGCGGGCGGAGTCCGATGTCCGTGGGATCGGGATGGGAGTCCCGACGCCGGTGGAGTTCGCCACCGGACGGCCGGTCCACCCGCCGATCATGCCTGGGTGGGACAACTTCGGGATCCCCGAGTGGTTCGGGGAGCGGCTCGACGTGCCGGTTCTCGTCGACAACGACGTGAACATCATGGCGGTGGGCGAGCACTGGTCGAACTGGGCCGACCAGGAGAGCCTCCTCTTCATCAAGGTCGGCACCGGCATCGGATGCGGCCTCATCGCCGGCTGGCGGATCCATCGCGGGGCGCAGGGAGCCGCCGGCGACATCGGCCACGTCCGGGTCGCAGGGTACGAGGAGATCCTCTGCGAGTGCGGGAATCATGGCTGCCTGGAGTCCGTCGCCTCGGGCAGGGCGCTTGCCCGGCAGCTCACCGCCCTGGGCACCGAGGCGAAGGACGGACGCGACGTGGTCAGCCTCGTCAAGTCCGGCAACCGGGACGCATTGCGTCTCGTGCGCGATGCGGGCCGGATCATCGGTCGAGTGCTCGCGGCCGCGGTCAACCTGCTGAACCCGGCGATCATCGTGATCGGGGGCGACGTGGCCGAGGCCGACCAGCATCTGCTCGCTGGTATCAGGGAGGCGGTGTACGGGCGTTCCACGCCGCTTGCGACACGGGCTCTGAAGATCGAGAAAAGCGTCCTCGGTGACCGGGCAGGGATGGTCGGGGCGGCGATCATGATCAGCGAGCGCCTGATCTCTCCCGAGGTCGTGGATGGAGCACTGGCATCGGATGCTGCCGGGGAGGTGAAAGGTAGGCACTGATTGGATTGCGGGTGGGCGTGAGCGCGTCTACCTTTCGAGGCGGGCCCTCCGGTCACTACTACCGGAGTTACACAGCTCGATCGCCGGCTCTGACGAGAGGCGAGGGGAGGAAGGGGTAGGCGTATGCAGAAAAGGACGGGAGTGCGGTGGGTCGCTGCTCTCGCTATCGCCGGGCTGATCGCGGCCTCGTGTGGCGACGACGGCGGTAGCGGTGGTGGAGGCGGAGGCGGCGGCGGAGAAGAAGGTCCGTTCACGATCGGCGTCAGCAACACGCTGGTCGGGAACCAGTGGCGCGAGCAGATGGTCTGCGCGATCAAGGCGCAAGCCCGCGTCAGTGAGGTCGTCGACGAGGTTGTCCTGGCGAACCGCGACACCGATGCGACGGGTCAGATCGCCGACATCGAAGGCTTGATCTCGCAAGGGGTCGACGCGATCATCGTAAACCCGGCCGATGCCACGGCGCTGGACGATGTGATCGCGCAAGCGGCGGAGCAGGGGATCATCGTCGTGTCGGTCGACCAGGCCGTGACGGCGGAGGACGCGTACAACGTGACCAACGATCAGGTCGCCTACGCCGAGCTCGGCGCGACGTGGCTCTTCGATCAGCTCGGCGGTTCGGGCAGCGTCGCGTACATGCGTGGTTTCGAAGGCGTCCCGGCCGATACGGATCGGGACGAGGGATTCCAGGCGGCGCTGGCCGAGTATCCCGATATCGAGATCGTGAGCGAGGTGTTCACAGGCTGGGACCCGTCGACCGGTGCTCAGCAGGCGCTCGAGATCATCACGACGGAACAGGTCGACGGGATCTGGACGTCGGGAATCGACTACCCGGTCGTAGAGCAGTTCGCGAACGCGGACGAGCCCTACGTGCCGATCGTCGGGGCCGACAACAACGGCTTCATCGAGCAGCTGATCGACCTGAAGGGTGAGGGACTCGTCGGCGCCATCGTGACGAACCCGCCGCCGGTCGGGGGCGTGGCGACCGCCATCGCGATCGACCTGCTGACCGGGGCCAAGGACCATCCCCGGGACACGCTGCTCACGCCGACGGTCTACGACAACGTCAACGACACTGCTGCGCTGGAGGATCTATTCCTTCCAGACCTGCCGCAGGGCTTCGTGTCGACGATGGAGATCGAGCCGTATACCACCTACACACAGCAGGACGTCTTGGACTGCAAGGGTCCGGGCGAGTAGTGAGCTGATCGTCGTGGAGCGGAGGTCGGGCGCCAGTTCGGGCGCCCGACCTCCGCGCTCGAGCGTGGAGCGTTCGTGAGCGACAGACCACCACTCTTGCTCGTCCGGGGCCTCGCGAAGCGATACGGCAGCATCGTGGCGCTCCGCTCGGCGGACCTGACCGTTCAGCCGGGCGAGATCCATGCGTTGCTCGGCGCCAACGGGGCGGGCAAGAGCACCTTCGTCAAGATCCTCGCAGGCGTGATCCCTGCAGACGCCGGGTCAGTCGAGGTGAACGGGAATCCCGTCCGACTCCGTCGTCCCTCGGACGCCCTGGTAGCGGGCATGGCGACCGTGTTCCAGGACCCGGCACTGATCCCCGACCTGACCATCGAGCAGAACCTCCGCCTCACCGGTATCGAGCCCGGTCCGGTTCGGGAGGGCCTCGAGCGGATGGGCGTAGACGATCTCGACGTCGACGCGATCGTCAAGGAGGTGCCCCTTCCCGTGCTTCGGGTTCTCGATCTCACGCGGGCGCTCGTCGCACGACCCCCAGCTGCTCGTGCTCGACGAGATCACGGCGGCACTACCCGCCGACCTCGCTGCGCGCGTGGTCGACGTCATGAGGGAACGGCGGGAGCGGGGGCGATCGGTGCTATTCATCACGCACCGGCTCGGCGAGGTCCTTCGCGTCTGCGACCGGGCGACGATCCTGCGCGACGGTCGAGACGTGGCCGCCCTCGTCCCCGGCGAGGGCGGCGAGGCCCGTCTGGTCGAGGCGATGCTCGGCGAGGTCGCCGCCGGTTTGGTGGAGCCGACCGCTCGGTCGGCGCGATCGGCCGGTGCCCCAGTGGCGCTGGAATCTCGAGCGTTGACGTCACGCGACTACCTTCGAGGGGTGTCCTTCGAGCTCCGCGCCGGCGAGATCCTCGGCTTGGTCGCGCTCGAAGGCCAGGGTCAAGACCGGCTCTTCGACGTGCTCTCGGGCGACCGGCCGTCCGACGGCGGAGAGATGATCGTGAGCGGTCGACCGATCCGCCCGCGGTCGCCGTTCGATGCGATCCGAAGCGGCGTCGTTCTCATCCCATCGGATCGGCTCCAGGCCCTGCTGCCGCAGCGATCGGTGCGGGAGAACCTCGCGTCGGCGCTGTACAACCGAGTGGGGCGCTGGCTCCGGCTCGTCAAAGACGAGGAGCAGCGAGTGAACGGAGTCGATCGAACGCCTCGCGATCGATACCCGGGCGCATCGGCAGGCTAGGCGTCTGTCCGGCGGTAACCAGCAGAAGCTCGTCGTCGGTCGATGGCTCGCGGCCGGCTTCCGAACACTTCTGTGCTTCGACCCGACCCGGGGCATCGACATCAGGACGAAGGAACAGATCTACGAACTGCTTCGGGAGCTGGCCGACGAGGGCCTCGCGATCCTGTACTACACGAGCGAGCTGGCGGAGATCCCGCTGGTCTGTGATCGGGTGCTGGTGATGTATGACGGGGAGATCGTCCACGAGCACGACGGCGCGACGGCCGATGAGGCCCAGCTGCTGAGTGCCGCCCACGGCCTACAGGAGGCCACGGCGTGAGCGCCGCAACCGGGAGGCTCGACTCGGGTACGTCGACCGACGCACACCGTCGGGTCCTCCGGCGGTACGGTTGGACCGCCGGGGTCTGGCTCCTCCTCCTGTTGCTCATCGGGTGGTACACGACGCTGATCCCGGCGTTCGGCAGCTTCACGATGGCGTCGATCGCGAAGAACAGCCTGCCCACCGTGTACCTGGCGGTCGCGCAGTCCGTCGCCGTCATCGCCGGCGGCATCGACTCTCGGCGCGGGGGCCATGATGGTGCTCGCCAACTCCGTCTCGGCGCGGCTGATGGACGGACAGCCGTTCTGGATGACCGGCGTGATCGGCTTCGCCGTCATCGCTGGGGCCGCGCTCCTGAACGGCCTCGTCGGATGGGTCATCGTACGATCACGCGTCCCGGACATCATCGTCACGCTCTCGACCCTGTTCGTCTTCTCCGGCGTCGCGCTCATGGTCTTGCCGACGCCCGGAGGAGGGACGAGCGGCGGCTTCCGCTGGATCTTCACGGGCTCGGAGTCGGGAGTCGGCACCAACTTCGTGCCCTCGCTGTTCGCGCTGGCGCTGCCGGTGGCCGTCGTCGGCATCTGGCTGCGGCGAACGCGGCGAGGGCTCTCCCTCTACGCGGTCGGCAGCGATCGCGATGCGGCGTACCTGTCCGGCGTGGACATCGGGCGGGCCAAGATCACGGCCTACGCCATCGCCGGCGCGTTCGCCGGCCTCGCCGGCCTCGCGATCACCGCGATCACGGCCACAGGCGACCCGCGATTCACGAACGCCGCCAACGGCACGCTGAACAGCGTCGCCGCAGTCGTCCTCGGGGGGATCGCCTTGGCCGGCGGGGTCGGATCGGTGGTGGGAGCGGTGGCTGCCGGCGTGATCCTGTTCATCCTCTACCCGATCCTGACGGCGATGTCGGATCGACCCGAACACCGCGCAGGTGATCCAGGGACTGCTCATCGTCGCCGTGATGATGTTGGCGGGCCTGCTCGAGCTCCGGCGCCGGAGGAGAGAATGAGCACCGTGTTCCGGGGGACCGAGCCGGGACCTGAGGCCGGCCTCGGGGTCGAGCCACCCGCGCAACGGGCATGGATGCGGTTCCTTTCGGAGCGACCGCTGATCGTGCTCGGGCGCCGTCGCTGGCGGTCTTGGTGCTCGTGACCGGGGCCATCCAGCCCGGCTACCTCAGCCTCCGCGGGCTTCGCAACACACTCCTGCTCGCTGCCCCGCTCGGCATCATCGCGGCCGGACAGACGCTGCTGATGCTGACGCGCGGGATCGACCTGTCCGTGGCGATGGTCGCGACGGCGGCCGCCTATGTGGCCGGCAACCAGTCGCCGAACGGCGCCGGGATCGCGATCGTCCTCGGCCTGGTCGTCGGGTGCTGTCGCGGGCGCGATCAACGGGACGGGCGTCGGGATCTTCCAGGTGAACCCGCTCATCATGACGCTGGCGATGGCGGGGATCCTGCTCGGGCTCTTCACCCAGTGGGCCCAGACGTTCCTACAGGGTCGACCTCGGTCGCGCCGTTCATCAGAACGCTCGGCGCCGGGTCGTTCCTCGACAACCGGATACCGTGGAACGTCCTGATCTGGGCTACCGTCGGCGTTGCGGTGATCTGGGGACTTCGGCGAACCGGTCTCGGACGCATGATCTACGGCGTCGGCGACAACCCGGTCGCGGTCCGGTTGGCGGGCGTCCGGACCTGGCAGGTGCTGCTCGCGGTCTACACCATCAGCGGGTTCTTCGCGGCGATGGGCGGGATCCTGCTCGCCGGACAGACCGGCGCGGTCGACCTTCGGCTCGCCCAGAACTTCCTGCTGCCGTCGGTGGCGGCCTCGGTGATCGGCGGGACGTCGATCTTCGGCGGTGTCGGATCGTACTCGGGGACGATCCTCGGGGCGCTGATCCTCAGCGTGCTGAACGCCCTGTTGACATTCCTGGACGCGGCCAGGCCGAGAAGCAGGTCGTGTACGGGTTGATCGTCCTCGGGCTCGCCTGGCTCTACGCAGCCGTCACCAGGGCGGAGTGACCGCGATGTCGTTGGCCGAACATCAACGCGGCCGTCGTGGGCGTCGGGTTCGTCGGCGTGGCGCACGTCGAGGCGCTCCGACGCATCGGCGTCAACGTGATCGGCGTCGTCGGGTCGACGCCCGAGCGCGCGGAGGCGAGAGCCGGGGCGGCCAACCTGCCGCGCGTCTACGAGAGCCTCGAGGCGCTCCTCGCCGATCCGTCGGTCGACGTCGTCCACGTGGCGACCCCGAATCACGCACACGCCGAGCAGGTCCGCGCCGTGCTCGCTGCGGGCAAGCACGTCGTCTGCGAGAAGCCGCTCGCCCTGACGACAGACGAGACGGCCGACCTGCTCCGCGGGCCGAGACCTCCGGCCTCGTTCATGCCGTCTGCTTCAACATCCGCTTCTATCCCCTGTGCCATCAGATGCGTGCGATGGTCGCCTCCGGCGCGATCGGGGAGCCGCGTCTGGTGTCGGGCTCGTACCTGCAGGACTGGCTGCTGCTACCGACGGACTGGAACTGGCGGCTCGAGCCGGAGAAGGCGGGAGCTCTGCGAGCGATCGGCAGACATCGGATCACATTGGCTCGACCTGGCTCGCTTCGTTATCGGGCGGCGCGTCGTCCGAGGTGATGGCGGATCTCTACACGCTCGTGCCGGTGCGGCGTCATCCACCCGGCCCGGTCGAGACGTTCGCATCGACCTCGCGCCGACCAGGACCTGATCGAGGAACCCATGACCTCGGATGACGGCGCCGGGATCTTGCTGCGCTTCGACGACGAGGCGAAGGGTGTGCTGACCGTGTCCCAGGTGTCGGCGGGGCGGAAGAACTCGGTGAGCATCGAGGTCGCCGGTTCCGAGTCCGCCATCGCCTGGTCCTCCGAGGACTCCGACCGACTGTGGATCGGGCACCGGGGCCGCGCGAACGAGATCCTGCACCGCGATCCCGCTCTCGTGCGATCCGGACGTCCGACAGCATGATCGCCTACCCCGGCGGGCATGCGGAGGGATACCCGGACACCTTCCGCGCGCTGTTCGCCAAGGTGTACGCAGACGTGGCAGCGGGGCGCCCCGTCGCCGGAGCCGGCCTACCCGACGTTCGCCGACGGCCACGACGCCCTGTGCGTGCTCGAGGCGGTGCAGCGTAGCGACGCCGAGGCACGCTGGGTCAAAGTCGAACGCTGAGGGAGGAGGCAACGTGAAGCTCGGATTCATCACGGCACCGTTCCCGGAAACCCCGCTCGAGGAGGTGGCCGACTGGGCCGCCGGCGCCGGGTTCGACTTCCTGGAGGTGTGCTGCTGGCCCGGCGGCGCGCGCGACGCCCGACGGTACGCGGGGACCTCCCATATCGACGTGGACGGGCTGTCCGCAGCTCGAGCGAAAGAGATCGTCGACGACATGGCCGGGCGGGGGATCGCGATCCCGGGGCTCGGCTACTACCCCAACCCGCTCGATCCGGACCCGGAGCACCGCCGGCAGGTGATCGAACATCTCAAGAAGGTCATCACCGCCGCCTCGCTGATGGGCGTGCCGGTGGTCAACACGTTCATGGGCGCCGACCCGGCGAAGATCGCAGTCGGAGAATTGGGACGATGCCAGGCGGATCTGGCCGGAGATCGTGAGCCACGCGCGGGACTCCGGCGTGCGGATCGCGCTCGAGAACTGCCCGATGATCTTCTCGATGGACGAGTGGCCCTCCGGGAAGAACCTCGCCTACTCGCCGTCGATCTGGCGCTCGATCTTCGAGGAGTTCGGCGAGACGATCGGGCTCTGCTTCGACCCGTCGCACCTCGTGTGGCTGATGATCGACATCGAGGCGGCGATCGTTGAGTTCGGTGAGCGCTTCTACTTCTTCCAAGCCAAGGACGTGATGATCGACCGACGCGGGCTGTACGAACACGGCGTGATGTCCGTCGGGATCGGCTGGCAGATCCCGCGCCTACCCGGTCTGGGCGACGTGGACTGGGGCAGGGTGTTCTCGGCGCTCTACCGGGTCGGTTACGACGGTCCGATCTCGATCGAGCACGAGGACCGTGGCTTCGAAGACACGGACGAGCTGATCAAGCGTGGCTTCCTGCTCGCGAGAGACGTGCTGGCTCCGTACGTGAAGTGACGGCCGCGGGCGCCGCGAGCTCACGCGCCGGCGACGATCCGATCGACGAAGTCTCCGCTGTCCTTGTCCTTGAGGATCAGCTTGCGACGGCCGTCGGGAAGGATCTCCGACTTGATCACGATGTGCCCGTCGTACGTCTCGGCGGTTCGCCGGATCCGTGGCGTCGCGCCGCCTCGCCACTCGAGCTCGACCGGCTCCCATCTCTTCGATCCTGCCGATCGATAGCAGGCGTCCATGATGGCGTTGACGACGTACCCGTCGTACAACGTCTCCTGGGGAGGCCGGCCTTCGTCCATCGCGTCGAACATGTCCGCGAACATGTCCGTGTATCCGAGTTCCCCGACCTCGTCACCGACCGGGAAGAGCCAGCCCTTCTCGGACTCTGCCTTCTCCGCCACGTAGCCGCCGCTTCCCACCGCGGTGAACAACTCGAGGCCGGTCCGCAGGAAGTGGTTGAGCCAGATCGTGCCCTCCGTGCCGGCGACCTCGTCGCGCAGGTCCATCCCGCCGCGGAACGTCCAGCTCACCTCGAACTGTCCGATCGCTCCGGACTCGAAGCGGATCAAAGCGATCGCGTTGTCCTCGTCCTCGATGGGATGGACGAACGTGTCCGTCCAGCACATCACCTCGACCGGCCGGTTCCCTTTGCCGACGAAGTTGCGGATGACCTCGATGCAGTGGCAGCCGAGGTCGACGATGGCGCCGCCGCCCGTGAGCCGACCGTCCCAGAACCACGCCGAGTGGGGGCCGGGGTGGGTCTCGCGGGATCGTACCCAGTTCACGTCTCCGATCGCCCCCGCGCGGACGGCGGCGAGCGAGGTGAGCGTCTTCGGCGTGTAGCACAGGTCCTCGAGGTAACCCGCGAACACGCCAGCCCGCTCCACCGCCTGGAGGATCCGATTCGCCTCGTCCGCATCGCGCGCCAACGGCTTCGTGCACAGGACCGCCTTCCCGGCCTCGGCGGCTAGGATCACCGCCTCCTCGTGGAGGTGATTGGGGAGTCCGACCACGATGACGTCGGTATCCGGGTGCTCGATGGCCTGCTTGAGGTCGGTACTGCTCTCGCGGATCCCCCAGCGCTCGCAGAACGCCATGCCGCGTTCGGGTGTTCGAGAGTAGGCGACCCGAACCTCGTCGAGGGTCCGACCGGTCTTCAGCGTCCTCGCGTAGAAGTCGCCGATGAATCCGGTCCCCAGCATCGTGATGGCATGCGCTCCCATCGGATCCCTCCGCTCATCGTGACGGCCGCCCGATCGTATCGACAGCGGCCGAGTTCGCAACGAATGGACGGCACGCCGATGCCGAAGAGTCGGGCCACCAGAGAACGAGAACCAGCACCAGCACCCTCTCGATAGGCTCAATCCCTGTGGAAGCGGCACACTTCTCTGAGCCACTCCGACGAGATCTCCTCCTGGCCGCGACCTCGGCCGTCTCGACCGTGCCGCTCCAGGTGCTCTCGCACTGGCTGGCGTTCGCCCGCGGCGAGAACCTGGCACCTACTTGCGTGCAGCGAAGGTGACCACGAATGAGTGAGATCCGTCCTCGCGTCGCCCTGACGTTCGACGCGGAACACCCCGACCGTCCAGGCGCCGGCGCCGGGACGGTCGACCGCATCCTCGCGACGCTCCAGGCCGCCCAGGTGCCCGCGACGTTCTTCGTCCAGGGACGTTGGTCGCAGGCCGAGCCGGCGACGGCGCGCCGGATCGCTGCCGATGGTCATCTGGTCGGCAACCACTCTCACTACCATGCCCGGATGACGCTGCTGTCCGACGACGGGATCCGCGTGGATGTGGAGGAGGCGGATGCGGCCGTCTCCGGGGCGACGGGGGTGCCGACGAGACCCTGGTTCCGATGCCCGTTCGGTGACGGTCATGGCGATCCACGCGTCCAGGGTCTGCTGCGCCAACTGGGCTATCGGAACGTGCACTGGCACGTGGTGCTCGAGGACTGGGAGCCGTGGCGAACCGCCGAGGCGATCGCACGGGACGCGATCGACGGGGTCGAACGCCACGGAGATGGAGCCGTGGTCCTGCTCCACACCTGGCCGGAGCAGACCGCCGACGCGCTCCCTGCGATCGTGGACGGACTGCGAGCGCGTGGATCCGACTTCGTGCGACTCGACGAACTACCGGAGGACGGTCTGCCGTGAGACCGCCCGCTCCTCGATCGCGATCCCGATCAGCACCACGGATCTCGTGCTCGCTGAAGAGGCACGCGCGCTCGTCTCTGGATGGCGTCGGAGCCCGGCCGAAGCCGGGCTCCGATGCTGATCTTGGGCGGTGGGAGAACCGGTCCTAGACCCCTTCTCGCGTCGCGCTCGGCGACTCAGGGACCCTGACTGTCCCATCCATGGCCAGGATCGGAGACGAGGACCTGAATCCCTTGACGATGCAGTAGATGCCGAGCGACAGCTCCCAGAAGAACTCCGGGATCGTCGCGATGGCCTGCAGGGACGATCCGCGCTCGGTCACGTCGAACATGATGGCGATGCCCGTCGCCATGACCAGGGGACCTCCGATGAGCCCGAGCATCGCCATGCCTCGTGGCACCAAGCCGGACCGGTACATCAGGTAGCCCAGGATCAGTCCGTTCGCGACACCCGCGAAGAAGCCAGGCCCGATCAGGAACGCCCGAGCATGGATCGCGACGAAGACCTCGCCGAGAGCGGCGTCCGTGCCAGCCGTGGCCTCCTGCCGCATGAGCACGAACGCGAGGAGGCTGATGATGCCGATGGCGATGAAGATGCTGCTCGACGAGGCGAGCCGAGACATACCCGATAGCGCCGATCTCGCTCTGCCGTTTGAGGATCGGGTAGATCACCACGGCGGTGCCGACGTTGGCGATGATGAGGAAGAGCTCGAGGACGGCGCCTATCGCCACGCTCGCGGTCGGGTCGGCACCGGTCCCGGTGATGAGGCCGGGGTTGTCCCGCACATCGGCGTAGAAGATGAAGTACGCCGGGATCGAGGTGACGAAGGTGGCGACGAAGAGCCAGCCGAAGACTCGTGCGATGGTTCGCGGATCCTGAATGTTCATCTGGACTCCTCCCTTACTGAGCGACTGGGGGGTGAGCACCACCGGCGTCGTGGCTTTCACCCACGCTCGTGTCCTTCACCCTGGTGCCATCAGCCCACCTCCCCCTTCATCGCTCGCCCCTTCCGTGTGCTCGTTCGCTTCTCCGATACCCATATACCGAGGAAAGACGGGTCAATTCTCGGGTCCTTCGCTCAGTCCCGCTCGCGCAGGATCTGCACCACTAGACGGAGGAGGAGCAGTACCGAAAAGAACAGCCCGATACCTCCCAGGATATTGATCAGACCCAACCCGCTGGGTCCGGGCGGTGACTGGGCCACGAGCAGGATCGACGAGGACAGGGCGAGGGCCGAGCCGACCAGCCCCATGACGAGCCGATTCGTCATGCTCCGTGCGACCCGCACGTCCTCCGGCTCTGACAGGACACTCAAGCGAGTTCGGAGCTCACCGCGCAGAAGTGTTTGCGCAAGCTCGTCCAGCTCGCGGGGGAGGCGAGCGAGGGCGGGGCCTGCGTCCATCGCCTGTTGCAGCACGAACTCCTCAAGGTTCTCTGGGGTCATCTGCTGGGCCACGACGTCGCCGCCCACTCGACGGGCTGCTTCCAGGATGTTGTGGCCGGGTGAGATCACTTGCAGGGTTCCGAGCAACGTCACGAGCGTCCGGAAGAGCGTGGTCGTGGAACGAGGAAGGAGGATCCCGAAGTCGCGGAACACGAACAAGACGTCTGAGAACAGATCCGGATTCACCGTGCCGTTGGGCCTGATAGCCCCTGCGAGCAGACGGGCGAGCTCGCGGTCGAGCGCCTCCTTGTCGATCCGCGTCGTGTGCGTGCCGATGCGGAGGGCAGCCTCCCGTAGGAGCGAGGGATCTTCGGTCTGCAGCCCGCGCATCATGTCGACGAGGCCGGAGCGTTCGAAACCGTTGAGTCGCCCCATAGCTCCGAAGTCGATGAGCGCGAGGCGCTCGTCAGTGCCCACGAACACATTCCCCGGATGAGGGTCCGCGTGGAACGGCTCGCCAGCGAGCATCTGTCGCAACGTCATCGACAGCAGCCCGTCGGCCAGTTCCCGTCGCCGGTCCGGATCGATCCCTTCGAGGGCGCCGGGTGCTCCGACGCTCTGTCCGACCATCCGCTCCTCCACGAGTACGCGACCGGTGGAGAACTCCTCGAACACCTCTGGCACGCTGACCTGATCCGAGTCCTGGAGAGAGCGTCCGAACGCCGACGTGCGCGTCGCTTCGATGGAGAAGTCGAGTTCCTCCAGGGTCCGCTCGGCGAAACCCGCAACGAGCTCCTTCAGTCCGAGCGATCGCGCCCACGTGGTCTTCCGCTCGAGACGGTTGCTGAGCCGGGCCAAGATGTCGAGGTCTTGTTCGATGGACTCGCGGACTCCCGGTCGCTGGACCTTCACCACAACCTCACGCCCGTTCTGGAGACGGGCGGCGTACGTCTGAGCGATGGAAGCCGATCCGAGGAGATCCGCAGAAAGCTCGGTGAAGATCTCCTCCGGTGGCCCGAGCTCTTCTTCGATGACCGCGCGGGCTGCCTCCGGGTCTGCCGGCGCAGCTCGATCCTGAAGCCTGGCGAGCTCCGCGGCCACGGCCCGGGTGACCAGATGGGGCTGCGCGGCCATGGCCTGCCCGAGCTTCACGAACAGACCGCCCGCGTCCTCGAACGACGCGCTCAGGGCGCTCCCGAGCCGGGAGCCTCGCACCTCCACGTCGTTGCCAGCTGGGTTGATGAGGCCGTGCCGGACGGCGATGACGCTTACCTTCACGTAGCGGACGGCCCGCCCGGCAAGCCGGCGGATCCCCTGGATCGGGCGGGGGATGCCCCGCAGGCGCCAGCGGGCGCCGGGCCTGGCGATGAGCTCCGCCACGACGATGCCGAGCATCGCGAACACCGTGACCAACGCGTACGCCCCGAACGCGGCTCGAGGAGGGAGGTCTCTGATGTTCCCGACCCCGGTCCCCAGTACCAGGACCGCGAACGCTTCCCCGACGAGGACGGCGAGCACCGTGACGCCCCACCGTCCACGCTCGATGCCGAGCAGGCGACGCACGAGTGCGACGGCCAGGATCGTGATGAGCACTGAGACCAGCAGCTCGAGCATCGTTCCCTCCCGAGGGCCCTACTCGGAGGGTACTGACTAGACTCGCTGGTGGTGTCTGACAGGCCAACGCAAGGATCGGTGTCAGAACTCCTGGATCGGAACGTGCTCGTCATCGAGCAGAAGCCGAAGTTCGTCGAGCTCACGAACGAGTACAGGGTTCTGGACGAGACGGGGAACGAGATCGGTGTGATCCGTCAGGAGGGCCAGTCGAAGGCGCGCAAGCTCCTCCGGCTTGTCAGCAGCGTCGATCAGTTCCTCACGCACCGCGTCTCCATGTATGACGCAGCGGGCGCGAAGGTCTTCGATCTCGTTCGGCCGGCCAAGGTCTTCAAGTCGAGGCTGCAGGTCCTCGACGGCACGGGCACGGAGCGCGGATGGATCGTGCAGAACAACGTCGTGGGGAAGAAGCATTTCTCGCTCCTGGGATCCGGAGGCGAGAGCCTGGGATCCATCGATGCCGAGAACTGGCGCTCGTGGGACTTCGCCATCGAAGACGCCGGTGGTCGCGAGGTCGGCCGCATCACGAAGCGATGGAAAGGCATCCTCCAGGAGGGTTTCACGACGGCCGATCGATACCTCCTTCACATCGCAGCCGAGGTGCCGACGGATCTTCGGCTGTTGATGTTCGCCTCCGCCGCCGGCGTCGACACGGCGCTGAAGCAAGACGACACGGGTGGCTTCGGTTTCGGCGGTATCGACCTCGATATCTGATCCCAGTCGTGAACTCGAGCTGAAGGCTCCATCCCCTCGATTTGCCAGGAGCCGGCGGCTGATGGATGGTGGCGGAGGTTGCGCATGAGGGGAACGTTGTGATCGAGGCCAAGGGTTTGAGCAAGCGGTACGGGTCGAAGGTCGCCGTCAACGACCTGAGCTTCGAGGTGCACCCCGGCCGCGTGACCGGGTTCCTCGGCCCCAACGGATCGGGGAAATCGACCACCATGCGTCTCATGCTGCAGCTCGACCGCGCCGAGACCGGTCAGACGCTGTTCGACGGCCAGCGGTACGCCGACATCCAGTACCCGACGAAGAAGGTCGGTTCACTGCTCGAGGCGCACGCGGTGCACCCCAAGGTCACGGCCCGGAACCATCTTCGCGTGCTCGCGGCCGCCAACCGGATCCCCGAGACCAGGATCGACCAGGTCTTCGACCAGGTGGGGATGGCCGATGCCGCCGATCGCCGGACGGGGGGCTTCTCGCTCGGCATGTTCCAACGGCTCGGTTTGGCGACGGCCCTGTTGGGCGATCCGGAAACACTGATCCTGGACGAACCGATGAACGGCCTCGACCCGGAGGGGATCCATTGGATCCGTGCTCTCTTGAGGCAGCTCGCGGAAGAAGGCAGGACCGTGTTCATCTCGAGTCACCTGCTCGCCGAGATGGCCGAGACCGTCGACGATCTCGTCGTGATCGGGCGCGGCAGCTTGATCGCGCAGACGGCGCTCGCCGACTTCATCGGGAATGCCCGTCAAGGTGTGAGGGTTCGGAGCCCGCGATTGGATGAGCTGGTGAGGCTGCTCACGGGCCTCGGGGCGGAGACGACGCTCGGAACCGACGGCAGCATCACGGTTTCCGGAGCAGACGCCTCGGTGATCGGTGACCTTGCGGCCCAGCGGTCGATCGCTCTTCACGAGCTGTCACTGGTGACGTTCTCGTTGGAGGAGGCGTTCCTCGATGCGACCGCCGGTTCACGTGAGTACAGGTCTCGATCCGCCGAGGACGTCCCCGTGATCGTGCCCGATGAGGAGCCCGCGGCCGTGAGCGAGGAGGACCGGTGAACAAGCTCATCCGCTCGGAGTGGCTCAAGCTCAGCACGCTTCGGACCACCTGGATCCTCGCCGCCCTCTCGATCGTCACTGCCATCGCGATCACGGGGGTTGCGACGGCTACGGTGCAGGATGGGATGAGCTCCCTCGAACGGCTCGACCTCCTGTTGACGCCGGCTCCGTTGCTCGTTCGGCTGTTCATCCTCGTTCTGGGGATCCTGGCGTTCGCGAACGAGTACCGCTACGGCACGATCGTGCCGACACTTGCCGCGGCGCCCATCCGCACCGAGCTGCTCGGAGCGAAGCTGATCGTCCTCGGAGGCTTCGGGCTCGTCCTCGGGGCCGTCGTCACACTCGCCTCCATCGTGACCGGCCTGACGGTGCTGTCCATCGTGGGCCAGCCCGTATCGGTGTTGGATGGAGAGATCCCACGGGCCATCATGGGCACGATCCCCTTCTACGGTATCTGCGCGATCCTCGGCGTCGGTGTCGGGGTCCTCGTGCGGCAGCCAACCATCGCGATCGGCGTCCTCATCCCCTGGGCGCTGTTCGCGGAGCAGGCGCTCGGAGCGTTCCTGCCCAACCTCGTGCCCTATCTGCCGTTCACCGCCGGCGAGCAGCTCTACGCGGTCACGACGACGGGGGCACCTCTCGACGCGGGTGTGGGCGCAGCGCTCTTCCTGACGTGGACCGCCATCGCGATCGTGGCAGGGTCATTGATGTTCCAGCGGCGCGACGTCACCTGAGGATCGCCGTTCGCGCACGCGGTGGACGATCAGGGCGGAACCGAGCGCGATCGTTGTACCGAGCAGCACACCCGCGATCGCATCCGACAGCCAGTGCGCTCCCAGGTAGGTCCGCGAGAGGCCCATCAGGAACGAGAACCCGACGGCCGCCGCTCCCCACCGATAGCGGCGCGGACCCTCGGGGACCAGCGCGATCACCGCTGCCACGGCGGTCACCGAGGCGGCCACGGCGTGCCCCGAGGGGAACGAGGCGCTGCTCGTCTCGACGAGAGACCCGAGCGCCCGAGGCCGATCGTAGAGCGCCTTGAGCGTCCCGATCGCGATCTCCGAGACGACGATCGCGGAGACGAACGCGGCGAAATGCCACCACCTCCGCCGGATCGCTAACCATCCGGCGATCCCGAGCCGTATCGGTGCCATCACGTAGGTGAGCCCGATCACGTTGAAGAGATGGGCGACCACCGTCAACCATCCGGTCCGGTGCGACACGATCCAGCGGAGGAACGCGTCGTCGATCGGCTGGATCAGTCTGCGGCCGGCATCGGTGGCCATGAGAGCGAAGAAGGTCACGGTCGCCGCCGCGAGAACCGCGGTCACCACGGTGTCGCGTCGCGGCATCCCGAGGAGCGGGTGCTCCTGGTCGTCCTCCGGCTCCTTGGCTTCAACAGGCCGGCGGCTCACGGCGGACACGGTGCGCCTCGGCCGCACAGGGCGAGACCCTCCGTCTCCCGAAGGTGCGCCACCAGATCGGATCTGGGGACGAACGACACGGCCTCGTCCACGTCGAACACCAACGCCGTGGGAGCGCCCGCCGTGAAGGCGAACCGATACGTGGCGCATCCTCCAGGGAACACGTAGGAGCGGACGTCGAGGAGCTGCGGCGTCAGGCTGGACGGAGCCTCGAACCTGCGGGTGCCGGCTTCATCGGAGGGGACCTCGTGGGCGCTCGACACGTCGCATGCCGACGCGAGCGTCACCGTGACCGCTCGCATCCCGGCCAGATCAGAGTTCAGCCAGAAGCTCGCCTCGCCGCTGTGGATGTCGCCGCCACCATAGGTCCACCCGGAGGGCAAAGCGTCCAAACAGGGGATCGCCGCCGCACTCGGCACGGCCTGTGCCGAGAGGATGGATGCGTGGCTCACTCCGCACTCGGGTGCACTCACGACGCCCAGGTTCTGCGCCGGAAGGAAGGCATTGATGCTGGATGAGACCGCGATCGCGAACGCACCGAGCATCCCGAGCGCGAGGAGGACCCGGCGGACGCTCCATCGTTGGATCGAGATCGGCCGGCGTTCTGGCGCGAGTGCGCGGAACTGTCCCAATAGGTCGCGGGGGTCCCGCTTCATGAAGGCTCGGAGCTGCGTGGGACTCGCGATCCCACGGGTGGCGGCGAACGCTTCGGCGATCTCGTCCGCGGTGAAGAATGTGAGTGCGCGCCGGTACACGAGGTCGACGTCCGAACGGACCGCGAGGACGAGCATCATGTTGCCGAGGTCCACCGCCTGCCGCCACGGTGACGGTTTCACCTGAGCGAAGAAGACGTCGATCAGGAGCACGTGCCCGTCTCTGACCATGAGGTTCGCCGGTTTGATGTCGCGATGCGCCAGACCCGCGTCCCACAGCTTGCGGACCAGCGAGAGTCCCTCGTCCACGACTCCCTCGTCGACGTCGACATCCCCGATCTCCTCGGCGCCCTCGAAGAACTCCATGACGATCATGTACTCGCGCTCGGGCGAGATCTCGACGATCCCCTGCGGTGTCGGCACGCGGATGCCTTCATCCGTCATCAGCCGCAACGTGTAGTCCTCGTACTCCACGAAACGCCGGACTGATTGGAACGAGGCCTCGTCCTCGAGCGAGCCGTACAGGACGATCCGCGACAGCTTGTACCAGCGGTCCGCCCGCACGTGACTCTTCGCGTAGAGCTTCGCGAACAGATAGGTGTCGGGGTCGCCCGCGACCTTGAGGCGAAGCGGGGTGGAACCTCCCGATCCCTCGAGCCCGACCGGCTTGATCTCGAGCACCGTGAGTCCGAGCTGCTCCTGCACCGCCTCTCGGATCGCTTCGCCTCGTCGCCCTGTCACGTCGAGGTGCGCCGTGCTGCCCTTCCGATAGACGACGGGAAACGCCTCGTTCGGCGTGAACCAGCGGAACGCCGTCAGCGGGAACGCCACGCCCAGGATCAGCCCGGACAGCACGCCCGAAGGTCCGTCCACTGCCAGATACATCCGAGCAGCCACGAAGAGGCCGATGAGGCCAGCGATCGCGAGCTTCGCGAACCAACGGGGGCGCCCGGGAACGACCAGCGAATAGACGATGCCGATCAGGACGGCCGTGAGCGCGGCAACGGGCGCCGACGGCAACGCGAACCCACCCCACCCGGCGATGATCGTCACCCCGTACGGACGTGGTCGGGTCAGGATCTCGTAGACGATCCCTCCCACGATCTGCATGACGAAGAGGCTTGCCAGGAACACCAGCAGGTGACGCCATCTGCGGAGGATCATCAAGGCGCACACCAGGCCCAGGCCGAGAACGGTCATCCCCCAATCGGACCCGATCGGCCTTGATCCCGCGCATGATCGGCGTCAGCCAGTCCGCGCGGAGGTCCGCGAGGCGAAGCAACAACCAGCTCTCCCTTTGATCGGAGAACCGAGAGACCTCGTCGATCTGCAGCACCAGGACGGTCACGATGGACGCGTATGCCATCATCGCGAGCCAGAACCGACCGCTGGCGCCCATCCTCCGTCGCAACGGTGGGGGAGCGCCTGTCGGACGTCGTTGCTTCCGAGTTCGCCTGATCGTGTCCTCGTGATCGGGCACGGTCACCAGCTCCGACGCCTCGGCCGCGCCGCGCGGGATGGCGTTGGGGTCGTTCGTCACGAGCCCTCTCTCAAGGCCGATCGATGGTCCTTCAGCCATGACGCTGCCACCTCGCGCGCCGAGCTTCCCGCCACGACCCGTCCGATCATCGCTCGCAGGTCCGAGGTCGTGAGGAGCGCCGAAACGGCATCCAGCGTCTGGGCGACTCCGTCGCCGTGCGTGGACAGCACCTCTCGACGCAGGAGGGGTGTGACGTTCTCGGACGGCTGGAGTCCCCGGTCATCGGTCAGGACGACGAGTCCTTCGGACACGATCGCAGGATCGGTCGTGAACAGGAGAGCCACGTCGATACCCCCCGATCGGAGCGCCTGGAGCGTCAGCGGCCCACCCGAGTCGAGCGGGATGAACTCCCGGAAGCCGAGCCCGTACACGCTCTCGAGGCCCACCAGGCATAAGCGCCGCTGTGCGCACTCAGGTGGGCCGCCGAACAGGAGCCGCGAGTCCACGGCAGCGAGGTCGCTGATGTCGCGTAACCTGTACCGATCGGCCGTCGCCTGCGTCACGACGATCGCGTTCGCATCCTGAGCGGGGGCCGGCGCCAGCGCGACCACACCTGTTGGCGTGACCACCCTCGTCAGTGCGTCATGAGTCTCGCTGACACTGGCGGTTCCCTCGACGGCACCGAGTGTGAGGAAGGCGAGGGCTGAACCTGCGTATTCGGGGACGACATCGATGAGCCCCTCCGCGAGCGCCGGTTGCACGAGCTCCCTCGGGCCGGCGTTCAGCACCGGGTCGGTCGGGTAGCCCTTCGTGTCCAAGGCTTGGGAGTAGAGCTCGGCGAGGATCTCACTCTCGGTGAAGCTGAACGCGGCCACCCTGATGGCGTCGGGTTGGCGAGGGGGCGGCGCGGAAGCGCTCTCCGTGCAGGCGGCGAGCAGAACGAGAAGGCTGAACACGCGGGGAGCGGAGCGCCGGATCCGAGTCCTCATCTCGGAGATCCCGCGGGAACGGCGGACGGTTGGGGGGCCCCGGGTTGAGGTTTCCGCCAGCTCTTCTTGCGCTGCCAGATCAGGTACGTGAAACCGCCCAGCGGGATCTGGACGCCGTACGTCAGCGTTCGAAACAAGAGCGCGGCCGCCGTCACCTGGACCTTGAACTCGTCGAGCGGGACATCCGTGTGCGTCTTGCCGGCGGCGTAGAGACCACCGATCAGCCCGAGCTCCACCACGCCCACGCCGCCCGGCGTGATGGGGATGGCAGAGATCAACCTGACGAACGCGAAGACCGCCAGGACCTGGATCGTGCTCACCTCGTGCGCGGACACACCCACGTGACGAAGCGAGAGGAGCAGCACGAACCAGAGCGCGAGGTGACTGGCAACCGTGGTGATCGTCAGGGCAGGCCACCGCCCGGCCACCAGCTTGATCGTCTGCTTCCGGAACCTCACCGCGGCTTCGCCCCACGTGTCGACGGGGGGTTTGCGAACGAGCCGTCGGATCCACGACCACGTCCGTCCGAGCCAACCTCCGATGGCCCTCGCGAGGGACTTCTTCCACAGCACCATCGCGAACAACACGACGCTCGCCGACGAGGAATGCGAGGCCGATCACCGCCGGCACGAGCAGAGCGTCCGTGGCCTGACGCCTGATCGCGAGCAGCGCCACGGCCACGATCGGGAGACCGAGCTTCAAGAAGGTGTTCCAGATGCCGGTGGTCGAGGCCAGCAGGGCGACGTCGGAGCCCCTGAATCCCCAGGAGTGGAACATCCCGTACATGAGACCCGTTGCGACGACGCCGGCCCCCGGGACGAG
Source organism: uncultured Actinomycetota bacterium (assembly GCA_963778505.1). Lineage (GTDB taxonomy): Bacteria > Actinomycetota > UBA4738 > UBA4738 > HRBIN12 > JAJNBA01. Next base: position 96,775 of record CAVZUH010000004.1, read on the forward strand.
GTTCGAGACGGTCGTCGAGGTCTGATTGCTCACCGCCGCCTGTCCGAGCGTGAGCCCCGGCATCGCCGACTGCATCTGCCACCAATAGGTGAAGAGATTGAAGACGGTGGCCGCGATGAGCGAGACCATCTCGATCCACGTCAGGGCCTTGATGGTCTCCCACACGTCCGCGTAGCTGGCGATCTTCGGCAGGATCAATCCGAAGATCGCGACCATGACCACTGCGGACAGCGAAGCCTGGACCACGCGGATCACTCGCTTGCGTCGTCCTCGATCGATCGATGCCATCACCGACGAGCTTGCCCCCATCTGGTCGGGGTCACAACCCGAGCGCGCCGGCGCCCACAGGCACGCCGGGGGGTCGATGCTCTACGGTGGTCTCAGGAGGGCGTGAGATGGGCGATTCGAAGGTCAAGGGGAAGCAACGCGGCCGCGAGTCACCCGACCGTCCCACCCAGGATCTCACTCCCAAGGTGCCGAAGAAGGTCTACGCCGCTGAGCTCCTTCGGCTCCAGGAGGAGCTCGTGAAGATGGCCGAGTGGGTGAAGTCCTCCGGCGAGCGCGTGGTCGTGATCTTCGAGGGGCGAGACGCAGCGGGCAAGGGGGGCGCCATCAAGCGCATCACCGAGCATCTGAATCCCAGGATCGCGCGGGTGGTCGCGCTCCCGGTGCCCTCGGAACGCGAGACGACCCAGTGGTACTTCCAGCGATACGTGGAGCATCTGCCTGCCGGAGGCGAGATCGTGTTGCTCGACCGCAGTTGGTACAACCGCGCCGGCATCGAGAAGGTACTCGGGTTCTGCACACCCGAGGAGCACCGGATGTTCCTCCAACAATGTCCGATCTTCGAGCGACTGCTCGTCGCCGACGGCATCCACCTGACGAAGTACTGGTTCTCCGTGAGCGACCAAGAGCAGGGGCGGCGTTTCGACGCGCGGATCGACGACCCGATGCGTCGCTGGAAGCTCTCCGAGACGGATCTGGATTCGCGGACCCATTGGGTCGACTACTCGCGGGCGAAGGACGAGATGTTCGTGCACACCGACATCCCGGAGGCACCGTGGTTCGTCGTCCACGCCGACGACAAGCGCCGGGCAAGGCTCAACTGCATGGCGCACCTGCTGAGCCGACTCCCGTACGTACCGAAGACGCTCAAGGAGTTGGAGCTGCCCGAGCGTCAAGACGACGAGGGCTACGTGCGGCCTCCGCGCGAGATCTACACGTACGTGCCTGATCACGCCGCGAGCGTGATGCGCGCAGGTTCCCCCTGAGGACCAACTCCCACGGCAGGGATGTGTCGAAGTGCGTCCGTTGTTCAGGGAGGCGGTCGTTCGTATACGCTCCTCCCTGTTGAGCAGCGTTCGCGGACGGATCCCCAGGATTAGGATCGTGCTCGCCCTCGGGGCGATCGTGGTCGCCTCCCTGACGACCGCGGCGCGTGCCCCAGCGACACCCATCATGAAGGGCGCCACTCGCGAGCCTGTGGTCCTTCAGGAGCAGGTGGTCCACCTGTTCGACCGGTTCGACCACGTGAGCCAGGTCATCGAGAGCGTGCGAGCGGATATCGCGTGGGCCCGTGCTCGGATCTCGCAGCTGTCACGACAGATCGAGGCGAAGCAACAGCTCCTGAACCGACGCGCCGCGGAGGCGTACATGGCTGGGCTCGCCGGAGCGTTCGACTCAGCGCTCGGCGCGAGCTCGTTCTCGGATCTCCAGGACGCTCTCGAGTTCCTCGCCGCGGTCTCTCAGAGGGACCACGATGTGCTCATCGCACTCGAGCAGCGGAAGGCGAAGGTCGAGCGGCAGCGGGTCCGACTCGAAGCGCTCGAGGTGGAACTCCGGGGAGGACTGGAGTGGCTGGAGGCGACCGTTGCCGACCTCGTCGAGAAGCTGCAGCAGCAAGAGGCTCTCCGAGAGCGGACCGAGGAGAGCGCTCAGGGTGTCGGGTCCTTCGGCGGGTCCCCGAGCTCGCCTCCTCCTCCGAGTCCACCCGCGCCGACCCAGACGCCGCCGAGGGACGTCGTGACGGCGTTGATCCGCGACCGGTTCGCCTCCCTCGGATCGAGAACCACGGATGTCGCCCTCTGCGTCGCCCGAAGAGAATCGAACTTCGACCCACTTGTCGTGAACCCCGTCACCGGAGCGGCCGGTGTTTTCCAGTTCATCCCCTCCACCTGGGCGAGCCTGTCCCGATTGGCCGGCCGCAGCGACACCTCCGTGTTCGACGCACGGGCGAACGTCGCCGTCGCTGCCTGGACGGTCGCACACTATGGCTGGCACGCCTGGAGATCGGTCGCCGCATACTGCAGAGCCTGACGCGGACCGCGCCAAAGCATCATTCCCCGGGACCGCGCCGGGCCTCCTGAACGCCGAGGTCCGTTCGGCCACCCTCCGACCGCGATCCTCCTAAGTACCAGGTCTCCATCCTGCCCTTTCCCTTGACCTCGATCGTTCCCCGTAGCCGGCAGTCGAACCCGTCCCTCAGCAGCTCGTATGTCGCTCTCGTGATCTGGATCTCTCCGGGCGTGCCGTTCGACTCCATGCGGCTCGCTGTGTTCACGGCATCGCCCCAGAGGTCGTAGAGGAAGCGCTTCGTGCCGATCACGCCCGCGGTGACCGGCCCGGAGTTGATGCCGATCCTCAGCTCGAGCCCATCTCGGTCGGCGATCGCCGACGTCGCGACCGCGGCCTGCATGTCGAGCGCCAGGAGCGCCGCCCTCCTCGCGTGATCTGCGCACGGATCGGGCACACCCGCCGCGGCCATGTAGCAGTCGCCGATCGTCTTGATCTTCTCGAGCCCGTGCCGCTCCACGAGCGTATCGAAGTGGGAGAACAGGTGATCGAGGGCGCCCACGACCTCGGCCGGCGAAAGGCGCTGTGCGAGTGGCGTGAAGTCCACGACGTCGGCGAACAGGATCGAGGCCGCCTCGACGTGGTCGGCGATTGACCCCGTCGCTGCCTTCAGGCGTTCCGCGATCGAGCTCGGCAGGACGTTCCTGATGAGCGAGCTCGGATCTCTCCTGCTCGACGCGGAGCGCTGCCAGCGCTTCATTGCGCTGCTTCGCGAAGGAGGCGAGCAGGGTGAAGGAGATGGCCCCGGCACCGACGATGTTCAACGCCAGCATCGCGCTGGTGAACCAGATCGGGAAGTCCGCGTCGCGGAAAAGGACCTCGCCCGCGATGCCGGTGAGCAGGAAGACCACGACGAAGACGCCGAACCATCGGATCGCGCGTCGCACCTCGAGGAAGACGAGGGCTCCGAGCGGAGCCAGGATCCCCCAGAGTCCGACGCCTCCCGACGGGAGGAACCCGCCCACGAACATCTGCCCGACCGCCGTCATGAGGAGGATGTCGAGGAGCTGGATGACGAGGAGGAGCGCGGAAGCTGCCGGTCCGCGCGAAGAGCACCAACGAGCCGATCGAGACGGCGAGGTAGATGAACGGAAGCACGCCAACCCACGAGCCGAGGGCGAGGTAGACAGTTCCCCATACCACAGACACGGGCAGGATCAGCACCGCGAGCAGCACGAGGAGGGTCTTCTTGTGGCGGAGGTCCTGGTCGTCCTCGGGATTCGCGCCGAGCCGGGCGAGCCGTGCCGCCGCGTTGTCAATCCACGCACTGCTTGCTCGGGTGCGGGACCGGGACTGCGTCTTCGTCTCCTCGGTCACGCCTTCGGCCGTCCTCGCGTGCGGGTCTCCAGCACCTCCACGGGCGCATCTTCACGCGTTCTCCCTGGGGACGGCAAGCGAGTCCGAGCCGCAAGCACGGCAGGTTCTCAGGTCGAAACCGGCAGCCGATCACGATGTGCTCGCCGGCCTCCGCAGTAGAGTGGTTTCGGTGCTCGAAACCCAGCATGGATGAGTACGCCGATCCATCAGGCAGTGGGGTGAGGATGACCGAAACCCATGTGATCGACCGCGCAACACCGATCGAGCCGGGCACGCCCGCGCCGGACTTCGAGCTCCGGTCGACGCCGAGCCAGACGGTGAGGCTCTCAGAGTTCCGAGGACGGCCCGTGATCATCGCCTTCTATCCGGAAGACTGGAGTCCGGTCTGCAGCGACCAGATGGCGTTGTACCAGGAAGTGATGCCGGAGTTCCGGAGGTACGACGCGGAGCTGCTCGGGATATCAGTGGACGGGATCTGGTGCCACCTCGCGTTCGCGAAGGACCGGAACCTGCACTTCCCACTGCTCTCGGACTTCGAGCCCAAGGGCGAGGTCGCCCGCGCCTATCACGCCTATCGAGCCAGCGACGGTACGAGCGAGCGGGCCCTGTTCGTGATCGACGCCGAGGGCATGGTGCGCTGGAGCTACCTGTCGCCGGTTGGTGTGAACCCCGGTGCCGACGGCATCCTGCGCGCCCTCGAGGAGCTCGCGATGGAAGGGGCCACGTCATGAGGGCCACACAGTGGGAGTCCAGACTGACCCTGCCGGTGACGCAGGACCGGGATCACATCCAGGGGTCGGCCGATGCTCGGGTCACGCTCGTCGAGTACGGCGACTACGAATGCCCCTACTGCGGAGAGGCGTACCCGATCGTCAAGGACATCCAGGAGCGCATGGGTGAGCGGCTGCGATTCGTCTTCCGCAACTTCCCGATCACCACCTCGCATCCCCACGCCGAGCAGGCGGCCGAGGCGGCGGAGGCGGCAGGGGAGCAGGGGAGGTTCTGGGAGATGCATGACCACCTCTACGAGAACCAGCGACACCTGCAGGATGGAGATCTCCGCTCCTACGCCGAAATGCTCGACCTCGACCTCGAGCTGTTCGACAAGGAGCTGTCCGAGCACGTCCACGCCGAACGGGTCTACGAGGACTTCATGAGCGGCGTCCGGAGCGGCGTGAACGGGACGCCGACCTTCTTCATCAACGGACTGCGCCATGACGACTCCTACGGAGCCGAAACCCTGCTTCCGGCGCTCGAGCGTGCAGCCGAGATCGGCGAGGAGGGCTGACTCATGGAGGATCAGGAGCCGCGGGACGCGGACGACAGCGACGAGCTCGAGGCAGCCATCATGCAGACCGATCACGCCTTCGGAGCGGAGTCGGTCGGGACGACGGCCGAGGAGGGGCTCGAGGGTGAGTCCCTCGACGCCCGCCTCGCGGAGGAACGGCCGGAACGGCCGGGCATCGATGAAGCGCTCTCGGTGGTCGACGAAGGCGTGTCCGACGACGAGCGCGAGCTTGTCGGAGACGCGGTGCTCGAGCGGGACGAGTTCGCTTCGCCCGAGGAGGCGGCGTTATCCGTGCGCGACAACGCGCCGGGCGCCACGGACCACGACGATCCTCATCCCGCCGACGAGGACTGAGGACTGCGGGCTCAGACCCGCGAGCTCACTCCCGTTCGGGGGTTGCTCCGACTAACCTGCCGCCTTCCGGATCGGCTTGCCCTTCGCGTCTATCACCCACCAGATCTCGCTGAGCCCCTGCCCGTTCACGTCGCCCTCGGCTTCATCGCCGGAGAACAGATACAGCGGTAGATCGTTGTAGGTCACTTGCTGGGTGCCGTCGTCGCGCGCCACGGTTCCGAAGAGCGACTCGTCGACGCCTTCGCCGGGCAAGAAGACTCCGGACTCGGCTTCCGCGAGCGGCGGCCATGCCTTCTCACAATCGTCGTAGCAGGTCGGCGTCCCGTTCGCCTGCTGATCGGGCACGAACATGTACAGCGTCCTGCCCGCGCCGTCGACGAGCACGTCACCGAGATCCGTGGTCGCGAGCGAGAGTCTCGTCGCCTGCTCCTCGACCGGAGCACCGGACGCGTCGACGATCCACCAGGCGTCGAAGAGACCCTGGCCGTTGACGTCGCCGGCCGCCTGGTCTCCAGTGAAGTAGTAGAGCGGTAGGTCGTTGTAGGTGGCTTGCACGGTCCCGTCCGTTCGCTCCGCGGTTCCGAGCAGCCCCTCATCGACCCCTTCTCCGGCGCTGACCGGCCCTAGGAGCGCAGGCCATGCCTGTGCGCAGTCGTCGTAGCACGTCGGCGTGCCGTTCTCCTGCTGGTCGGGCACGAACATGTAGAGGGTTCTGCCATCTTCCTCAACCAGCGCGTCTCCGAAGTCTGTGCTCGCCACGGAGATGCTCGGTTCGCTCTGTTCTTCCGGCGAGGTGCCGGACCCGGGCGCCGGATCATCGTTCCCACAGGCGGCGAACGAGACAGCGAGGACGGCGAACAACAACGGGATCCGACGCATCAGACACCTCCGGTGGCTGGACTCGTTGGACGTACTACGGATGGACCCCGGCCGGGGTTCGGGCTGCTACCGCTTCTCCGGGCGCGTTCGCGTCAACTGCTGGCTCGTCCTCGGCCACGACGCCACGCGAGACGATCTCCGGGCGACGAGGCTCGCCCGCACCGCATCCGATGCTGTCGATCGTCATCGCGGGATCTCCGGTGAACCTCATCGCCCACGCCGCGTTCGGCGCGATCGTCGGTGGATGCGTGTCACTCGCCGACCGAACCGCATCCGCCCAGGTCGCAGGACCAAGGTCCCGTTGCGGTGTGGACCGACCCCGGTGCACCCTGCGATGACGGATGCGTCCGGCAGAGCGGTGGGAGGGTGATCTGATCGTGACGAGACATGCTCGCTTCCGAAGCATCCCGCGGATCGGTTTCCTCGCGGCCTGCGTGAGCTGGTCGCTCGTTTCCATGGCGGGCGCTGCGTTCGCGGCACTTCCGGACACGTCCGATCCCTCCTTGCAGCTCGACCGAACGATCGAGACGACACCCTTCGCCGGCTCATCGGTTTCGATGAAGGATCACGAGGGGAGCGCGTTCGTTCCAGCCGACGACTCTCTCTGGCTCGCGGATGACAATGGGAAGGCCATCTACGAGATCGACCCGGTGACCGGAGCCTGGCAACGAACGATCCCGCGGTCGGTCTTCAACCTGGCTCCTCAGGTCGGTGGCGGGCCGGCCGCGGGAGCAGACCGGACGAACGACTTCGAATCGCTCGCGTACGACGTCGTGAACGAGCGGCTCTACGTCTTCTCCGGCCCGTGCTGCGCCGCCAACATCCTGCCGACCGCCTTCCTCCTGACGCGCGACGGGGGCGGAACGTTCCAGGTGGAGTCCTTCCAGCCACTCGTGAGCGGCGCCGACTACACCGGCGCGGCCTGGAACCCGGCCGACGGGAAGCTGTACGTCGGGAAGGGGGCAGACCTCCGTTCCTACGACTACGACTCGAACGTCCAGGGAGCCGCCTTCAGCGTGCCGAACCTCTCGGGGATCACCGGGATGGTCTTCACCGCCACTGACCTGTTCGTCACGACGAACGGCGAGAAGCTCCGACGGATCGACTGGGCCACCAAGACTCTCGTGAGCGGCTGGACCTTCGACCTCCTCCCGTTCGGGATCCTGGACAGTCGGGCCGTCGAGCTGATCGGCGACCAGTTCTTCGTGAGCGACGGGGCCGACGCGAGGCCCGACGGCGATCCACTCGAATATGCGGTCTTCGTCTTCGACGTCACCGAGCCCCCGCCCACGGGCAACCTCGTGGGGAACCCCGACTTCGAGACCGGCACCATCGGTTGGGGCACGGCCGGTTCCGGAACCGGAGTGACACTGGGCAGGTCACAGCCGGGCCATACGGGCGACTGGGCGGCGATCCTCACCAACACAAGCTCCGGCACGCGGAAATGCTCCCTCAACGACGGCCCCAACTGGGTGACGACCACGCAGGCGGGAACGTACAGCGGGAGCATCTGGATCCAAGGAGGCACGGCTGGGAAGACCATCAAGATCACGTTCAAGGAGATGAACGGGTCGACCCAGGTGAAGGCGAAGACCGTCACCTACACCACGACGACGTCGTGGCAGCAGCTGTCGGTCACGCTCGCACCGAACTCGCCGGGGACGACCACGCTCGACTTCCAGGTGTTCCTGCCCAAAGCCCAGGCTCCGCCCGGCGTCTGCTTCCATGCCGACGACGCATCGATCACGGTGTCCTAACCCTCGCTTCCTCAAGCCCAGGCCCGGAGTGGATACGCTGGCAGGACCACCAACGACGCGTCGATAGGAGCTACGGCGGTGTCGCGACGCCGCCCCTCGGTCAGGAGCGGGCTTTGAGCGAGGCCTCCGCCTCGTCCAGGTGCTCGCCCCGGTGCGATGCCCGCAGGGCGTAGAGCGGGCTGTCCGGGTCGAATGGCCAGAGGCGGTCGACCGGCAGCGTCGCGACTCGCGCATCGGTCTCCTCGGCGATGCGCAACGCGAGTCGAGCGGCCTCCAGCGGCGGGATCGCGTGGATCAGCGGGCGTGAGGCGTCGTTGATCCAGTCCACGTCCTCCGGCTCGGTGTCGGAGGTGGCGAATGGCACGCCGCTCTCGAGCTTGTCGGCGAGGGATAACACCCGGGCATCCCAGAACGCGATGTGACCGAACACGGCAGCGACCGTCCAGTGCTCGTTCACCGATGAGAGAAGCTCGTCCTCGTCCAAGCGGTCGACCAGGGCGCGAAGGCGCTCGCGCTCTCGTGTGTTCTGCTCGATGTACTCCCGATCCTCCGACATGCCTCCGTGAGGATACCGTTGCCGAGAGGGCGGTACCGTCGGTGGTTTCTCCCCTACCGTAGATAGGGATAGCTTGAGGTTCCGAGCCTGAAATCTATAGACTTCGCGGGCGATGTCGGATGCCTACCGGATCGGCGAGGCGGCAGAGATGCTCGGCGTACGGGTCGAGACCCTTCGCCGCTGGGAGCGCGAGCGAAAGCTCACCACGGAGCGAACGTCGGGCGGCCAGCGTCTGGTGCCGGCGAGAGAGGTTGCCCGCCTCCTCGGTGAGCGACATGGACGGACGAAGGTCACGGCAGGCAGCGTGCGGAACCGGCTCCCCGGCGTCGTGACCGAGATCAAGCGCGACAAGCTGGCCGCGACGGTGGAGATCCTCGCCGGTCCACACCGCATCCTCGCCTTCATCACGCGCGAAGCGGTGGACGAGATGGGGCTCAAGCCGGGGATGCACGCCGTCGCGACCGTGAAGGCGACCAACGTCATGGTGCAGGTGGACGAGTGAGGAGGTTGTTGGTCCTCATCCTGTCGCCAGCACTGTTCCTTGCCGCATGCGGCGACTCAGGAAACAGCGGCGGCGGAAGTCCCTCGAGCTCCCCCGAGGCGGTCGAGCTCACCGTCTCTGCGGCTTCTTCCCTCACGGCCGCGTTCGCCGACATCGGGGCGGCGTTCGAGGATGCGGATCCCGGCGCAACCGTGACCTTCAACTTCGGGCCGTCGGATGGTCTCGCGACGCAGATCAACGAGGGTGCGCCAGTTGACGTCTTCGCCTCGGCGAGCCCGACGTGGATGGATGCTGTACAGGACGAAGGTCCGGGCGTGACGGGCAGAGCTGACTTCGCGCGCAACAAGCTCGCGATCATCGTCCCATCGGATAATCCCGCTGGGATCGAGAGCCTCACCGATCTGACGGAGAACGGTGTGCAACTGGTCATCGCCGCCGAAGGCGTCCCCGTCGGCGATTACGCTCGGGAGACATTCGACAACGCCGGGATCGCGGAGGCCGCTCTCGCGAACGTGGTCTCCAACGAGGAGGACGTGAAGGCCGTCATCCAGAAGGTGCTCTCCGGCGACGCGGACGCCGGCATCGGCTACGTCACGGATGTCACCCCCGAGCTCGCGGACCAGATCTCTCTCATCACGATCCCCGACGACGTGAACGTCATCGCCACCTACCCGATCGCGGTCGTGGCGGGATCCCAGGAGGCCGACCTCGCGCAGCGCTTCGTCGACTACGTCCTCGGCAAGGGGCAGCGAACCCTCGCCGACTACGGGTTCCTCCCCGCCTCGTAGGGGTCGAACACCGGCAGGCTTCGCCGTCCTTGCGGCGCTCGGCGTCGCGCTGGTCGCGCTGCCGTTCGTCGGCCTCGTTACCCGCACGCCGTGGTCTCGATCCGTTGAGATCCTGACGAGCGACACAGCGCTGACCGCACTCCGGCTCTCGCTGCTCGTCGCCACGACCGCTGCCGTAGTTTCGTTCGTTCTCGGATTTCCGCTCGCGTGGGTGTTGGTGCGCAGCTCGTTCCGGGGGAAGACGCTCGTTCGCGTTCTCGTGGTCCTTCCGCTGGTCATGCCCCCGGTGGTGGCCGGCGTCGGCCTGCTCGCGGCGTTCGGAAGGCGGACCGGGATCATCGGATCGTGGCTCTATGAGTGGTTCGGGATCCAGCTCACCTTCACGACCGCCGCCGCGGTGCTCGCGGCGACGTTCGTCTCGTTCCCGCTCGCCGTGCTCGCTCTTGAGGCCGGTCTGCGCGGTCTCGACGAGCGACTCGAGGGTGCGGCCTCGACCCTCGGCGCCTCCCGCTGGTACGTGCTGCGGCGGGTCACGCTTCCACTCATGGGGCCGCAGATCGCCGCGGCGCTGGTTCTCGCATGGGCGCGTGCGCTCGGCGAGTTCGGCGCGACGATCACCTTCGCTGGAAACCTGAAGGGCCGGACCCAGACGCTCCCGCTCGCCGTATTCGAGCAGTTGCAGACCGACCCCGACGCCGCCTTCGCGGTCTCGTTGCTTCTGATCCTGCTCGCGTTCGCCGTGATCCTCGCGCTCCGAGGGCGGTTCCTTCGGTGACGCTGGCGGTCGACGTCTCGGCCAGACGCGGCGCGTTCGAGGTCCGGGCGGCGTTCGAGGCCGCGGCGGGCCAAACGGTCGCCCTTCTCGGGCCGAACGGCTCGGGGAAGTCGACGCTCGTCTCGTGCGTCGCGGGCCTGCTGCCACCGACCGAGGGCACGATCGCACTCGACGGCATGGTGCTCGACGATGTTTCTGGAGGCACGCACGTCCCACCCGAGAAACGGCCGATCGGTGTGGTGTTCCAGGACCTGTTGTTGTTCCCGCACCTGTCGGCGACCGAGAACGTCGCGTTCTCGCTTCGGGCTCGGGGCGTCGCCAGGTCGGAGGCGCATGCGCGTGCGGCGAGTCTCCTCGAACGCCTGGGGGTCGCCGCCCGTGCCCAGGCACGTCCGCGCGATCTTTCGGGCGGCGAGGCACAGCGGGTGGCACTCGCGCGCGCCCTGATCGCAGAGCCCGCGCTGCTGCTCCTGGACGAGCCACTGTCGGCGCTCGACGTCGGCGCCCGCGTTCGGGTCCGGGAGCTCGTCCGCGACGAGCTCGCTCGCTTCGACGGTGTTCGCATCATCGTTACGCACGACCCGATCGAGGCCTCCACACTCGCCGACCGCCTCGTCCTTCTCGAGGAGGGCCACGTGACCCAGGTCGGATCGCCCGAGGAGATCCGGTCCGCACCGCGATCGCGGTATGCGGCGGACTTCGTGGGCATGAACTCGTTCCGCGGTCGGCTCGAGTCGCTCGAGGAGGGCGCCGGGCGGCTCGCGACAGATGAAGGCGACGTCGTCGCCCCATGGCCCGAGGGCTTCGAGGGTGGTGACGTGATCGGGCTGCTCCGCCCCGCGGACGTCACGCTCTCCCTCGAACCACCGGTGGGATCGGCCAGGAACGTCTTCCGCGGGCAGGTGACCTCGATCGCCGTCGAGGGCGAGCGTGCCCGGGTGCGGATCGCGACCGCGCCGCCGCTGGTGGCGGAGGTCACGCTCGGGTCGATCGAACGCCTCGGCCTGCGGGACGGCGTTAGTGTGTGGGCGTCGTTCAAGGCGGTCGAGGTCCAGGTTCTGCCCGCATGACGCCCTGATCGACTAAGAAAAGGAGCGCAGGATGGAGATCAGTGCTCGGAACCAGCTCAAGGGGACGGTTCGATCGGTGAAGCTCGGCACGATCATGTCCGAAGTAGCGGTCGACATCGGCGGTCAGGAGATCGTGGCGGCGATCACGCGCGGCTCCACCGAGCGCTTGGGCCTCCAAGAAGGCGCAGACGTGACGGTGATCATCAAGGCCACGGAGGTGATCATCGCGACGGGTTCGTAGGTCAGTGGCGGTCTCGGCCTCGTTACGTCAGCATCACCAGGACACGACTCGGCGCCCCCGGTAGCGATCCGAGAGGCGACACACGGAAGACCACAGGTCACAAGCCCGCGCGTCATACTGTCGACATGTCGCAGCCGAGCCTGGACCTCGAATTACTGGGCGAAGAGGAACGGCTCTGGACGGAGCTCCACGGCATCGTCGATTCGCTACCGGAGGACAAGGTCGAGGAGCCCGGGTACTTCACCGAAGGGTGGTCCGCGAAAGATCTCGTCGCGCACATCGGGAGCTGGCTTGCCGAGGCAGGCGTCATCTTGGAGCGGATCCGGTTCGGCACGTACCGGTCACAGGAGATCGACGTCGACGCGATGAACAGGACGTTCTTCGACTCGATGCACGACGTCGCGTTCCCGGATGTGCGAGCGCAAGCGATCGCGGCCCGCAGCCGGATGTTGCGTGCATGGCGCTCACTCCCGGAAGGCTCGCCGGAGGCCGATGGCTGGATCAGGAAAGCCGGTCCCGAGCATTACACGGAACACCTTCCGAGGCTCACCGAGTGGGTTGCGGAGCTCGGGCGCTGACGAACTCCACCAGAAGACCTTTGCGGAGCTGTCCCCTGGGCGGCCCCGATGCCCTGCACCGCTCACGGGAGAGGTCGAGCGCCGGTCGGTCAAGCCACCGTCCTGGAGCAGCTCGTGTTGCCCCCTGACCTGCGGAAAAGGCCCCGTAGGTGCTCGAAATGACCCGCGCGGCATTGTTTGATACGGAGTGATTCGCCCTCGCTGATCAAGGATTCATCGATGCTGATAATCAATCGGGAGGGTGCCATGGGCGCCTCATCTCCAAGGTTCCGCGTGTGGCTCGCCGCCTTGCTTGTGGCGGCGATGCTGCTGCTGAGCCCGATCCCCGCGCGTGCGGCCGCGACCTGCGCGTCGGTGGGGGTAGCCGTGAACATCACGCTCGCCAGCAACGACACGGTGACCATCTCTCGGACCGAGGCCGGCACCTTCAGCGTTCTGGGGACCGGGCTCACCGCGACCAACTGCGGCGGAGCGACCGTGCTGAATCGAGACATGGTGAACATCACCGGCACCGGCGGGAACGAGTCGGTCACGATCGACCTGTCGGGAGGCGCCTTCGAACCGGGCGTCGTGAACGAGGCCGGAACGACCGACGAGATCGAGTTCGCGATCGACCTGGGTGCGGGTGCGGGCGACAGCCTGACGATCAGCGGCTCGCCGCAGCCCGACCTGATCACGATGGGTGGGTCCGGTGTCAACCTCAATGACGCGGACGACATCGACCTGACGACGATAGGAGTCAAGGCTCGGACGCTCTCGGGGGTGGGAGGGAACGACGTGCTGAGTGCCGCCGGCGGGAACTCGACGGGGTCGGCCCTGGTGTCCTCGGTCACCATCAGCGGAGGGAACGATTCCGATTCGATCATCGGCGGTGACGGCGCGGACACCCTGAACGGCGACGCGGATGCGGATGTCATCATCGGTGGGCTGGGATCCGACACGGAGTCGGGAGGTATCGACAACGATCTCTTCGACGAGGAGGCGGTTGCCAACGGTTCTGACTCGTTCGCAGGTGGGACGGGAACGGACACAGTCACCTACTCCGCTCGCAGCACGGGTGTGGTCGTGACGATGGACGGCGTTTTCGACGACGGGGAAGCTGGGGAGGGCGACAACGTGGCGACCGACGTGGAGAACGCCAACGGCGGATCGGGAGCCGACACGATGACCGGAAACGGGTTCGCCAACGCGCTGATCGGCGGCGGAGGCGACGACGCACTCGACGGGGCGGCCGGGGCGGACACGCTGGACGGCGGAAGTGCTCAAGACGCGCTCGTCGGAGGGACGGGGAACGACACGTTGGCGGGCGGTGGTGGGACGGACACCGGGGACTATGGGGCCGCGACCACGCCGGTGATCGCGAGCCTCGTGACGGCCACGGCGACCGGAGGAGCGGGCTCCGATGTCCTCTCGGGGATCGAGAACCTGATCGGAGGCTCAGGCGTGGATTCGCTCACCGGCGACGGCGGGCCGAACGCCCTGAACGGGGGTTCGAGCAACGACCTCCTTGCCGGTGGACCCGATGACGACGTGCTCACCGGGGGATCGGGGACGGATACGGCCGATTTCAGCGAGGCGGCGAGTGCCGTGGTTGTCAACCTCGCCTCAGGCTCGGCGACGGGCGAAGGCAGCGACACGCTCGTGGGGATCCTCAACGTGATCGGCGGCACAGGTGACGATGGGTTGACCGGCGACACGAACGCGAACGTCCTCTCCGGCGGAGCCGGTGCTGACACGCTGGCGGGCGGACTGGGCAACGACACGCTCGCCGGCGGAACTGGTGCGGATACGGTCGACTACGCGAGCGTCATCGGAGACGTCACCGTCAACCTCGCCGCGGGCACGGCGACAGGTGACGGAACCGACACCCTGAACGGCATCCTGCACGTGACGGGAGGACCCGGGAACGATGCGATCACGGGCAACGCGGCCGCGAATGTCTTGGCGGGCGGGCCCGGCAACGACACGATGATCGGTGGCGCGGGTGACGACACGCTGGTTGGGGCTGCAGGGGTCGACACCGTGAGCTACTCGACCTCGTTGGCGGGCGTGGCGGTCAACCTGGGCGCCGGTACCGGCGTCGGCGAAGGGAGCGACTCGCTTTCGGGGTTCGAGAACGCGACCGGTAGCTCCGGCCCGGACACGCTCGTCGGGGACGGCGGGGCCAACGTGCTCGACGGGGGAGCGGGTGCGGACTCCCTTACCGGCGCAGACGGCGCCGACGCACTGACGGGCGGCGCGGGCGTCGACGTCGCGGATTACTCGGCGGAGGCCGGCGCCCTGACGATCAACCTCGCCGCCGGGGTCGCGACCGGGGACGGAACGGATTCGCTCTCGGCCGTCGAGAACGCGACGGGAGGCTCTGCGAACGACCGCCTCGTCGGCGACGTCGGGGCCAACTCGATGGCAGGTGGTGCCGGCAACGACGTGGTCGTTGGCGGACCCGGCAACGATTCGATGACCGGCAACGCGGGAAGAGACACGCTCGATCTTTCCGGTTCCCTCGAGGCGGTGTCCGTCGACCTCACGGTCGGTCTCGCCACGGGCGATGGGTCGGACGTGGTCGGGAGCTTCGAGCGAGTGGTCGGCTCCGCGTTCCGGGACTCGCTGCTGGGGAGCGTGGCGATGGAGGTGCTGGAGGGACGACACGGATCCGATCTGCTCTTGGGGCGCGGAGGAACGGATCGTCTCGTCGGCGGACCCGGCGGCGACGACCTCCGAGGGGGGCTGGGCCCCGACACGATCCTGGGGGAATCGGGCAACGATGCGTTGAACGGGGGCCTGGGAACGGATCTGTGCAGGGGAGGGCTCGGGCTCGACCGCATGAAGTGGTGCGAGCTCTAGTTCGACGCTCCGCTCTTCGCCACTCGGTTTCCCCGTAGCTGTCAACGCCTGCTTCGTACGCTGTTCTCTACGTTCGCCTCCGCCTTTCTGCGTATCGCCCGAAGCGGTGTGAGGTATTGCGGAAGAATGCAGAGCGCGTCTACGGTCGCGCAGAGCGTGTTGAGCGTGGAGAAGACGCCAACGGGACGCGGCGGAGAAGCCGCGTCACACGGTGCGCAGCTGGCCGCCACGGTCGGGTGTGCAGCAGGCGGCGACGCTTCAGCTTGCCCGGGGTCGACCGGCCCGACAGCCCAAGGAGAGGGGTCAAAGGGATGGATCGGATGAGACGCACTCGCCGCTTGATCGTGCTCTTCGCGTTGTTCGTCGTGGCGCAGCCGATGGTTGCAGCCACCGGCGCGGCCGGGTCAACGGCAGCTGCTGGATCGAGCGAAACGAGCGCCGCACCCGGCCTCAGTCAACGAACGATCCGCGAGTTGCGCGCGAGCGCAGACGGCAAGGTCTTCGTGTCGACCCGCAGGAGCACCGGTGTCGCCGGGTTCGTGCGCGTCGAGCCGAACGGCGACCTTCTCCCGGCGAACACGGCGGATGCGTCGCGTGTGAAGTCCGACGACTTCCTCGCGAAGTACGGCGAGGCCTTCGGGATCATAGACACCTCGCAGCTCACGCTGACCTCGCGGTTCATCGACGAGCTCGGCGCCACGCATCTCACCTACGAGCAGAGCTACCGAGGGGTGCCGGTGTTCGGGGCAGTCCTGAAGGTCCACCTCGACGCCGCGAACCGCTTGACGGCGGTGAACGGCGTCTATGTCCCCGACATCTCGGTCGGAACGACTGCGAGGCTGTCTGCAGCGCAAGCGGTGGGCCGCGCGATCGCAGAGGTCGTCGCTCACCCTCCGACGGACGAGTCGGGGGAAACGGCGCAGGTGAGGGCCGCCGATCTCTCCGCCGAGTCGACGACCCTGCTCGTCTACCGAACCGGCCTACTCCGCGACGTTCGAGGCGCGAACCAGCTCGCCTACGAGGTCGTGGTGACCAACGGGTCGAGCATCCGCGAGTTCATCTACGTCCAGGCGAACGCCGGCAAGATCATGAACCGCTACTCCGGAGTGGACAGCGCCCTCCACCGCGTGCTGTACGAGGGAAACGCCGGCACGCTTCCGATCTGGGAGGAAGGCCAGGGCTTCCCGGGCGCGCTGAATCAGGATCAGCAGAACATCGTGCTCGGCAGCGGTGAGGCCTACCACTTCTTCAACAACGCCTTCGGTCGTGACTCCTACGATGCCGCCGGCGCCTTCATGCGGTCGGTGAACAACGATCCGACGATCAACTGCCCGAACGCGAACTGGAACGGGGCGACCACCAACTACTGCAACGGCGTCACCGCCGATGACGTCGTCGCGCACGAGTGGGGCCACGCGTACACGCAGTTCACGCACGACCTGATCTACCAGTGGCAGTCGGGCGCGTTGAACGAGGCGTACTCGGACATCTGGGGCGAGACGGTTGACTTCCTCAACGCCCGAGGTACCGATTCCCCGAACGCGCCACGGGCCGCCGCCGGTGGGTGCACCTCGCACACGCTCAGCCGGCCGTTCGTCATGATCAACAGCCCCGCATCGATCGCGGGCTTCTGCACGGCAGGGGCGGCGGCCTTCGGCCCGCCGCTCACCACGACGGGCGTGACCGGCAACGTCACGCTCGGGAATGACGGCGTAGGCGTGACGAGTGACGCCTGCACCGCACTGGTCGGATTCCCGGCGGGCAACATCGCGCTGGTGGATCGAGGGACCTGCGGCTTCACGGTGAAAGTCAAGAACGCGCAGGACGCGGGCGCGATCGGCGTCCTCGTCGCCGACAACGTCTGGGGCCCGGCCGATCCCATGGCTGGCGCCGACGCGACGATCACGATCCCCTCGGTCCGTATCCCGCTCGGTACCGGGAACACGATCAAGGGCCAGCTCGGGACCGGCGTGAACGTCACGATGCGGATCAACCACGCCTCGCCCGCAGACAACTACCGCTGGCTCATGGGCGAGGACGCCACGGCATTCGGAGCGGCTATCCGGGACATGTGGAACCCAAGGTGCGTCTCAGACCCGGGCCGCGTGACCGACGCCGAATACTTCTGCGCGACGACCGACGGCGGCGGCGTGCACACGAACTCGGGCGTACCGAACCACGGGTACGCGCTCCTCGTGGACGGTGGCACCTACAACGGGCACACGATCGGGTCGATCGGCCTGGTCAAGGCCGCCCACCTGTACTTCCGGGCGCAGTTGGCCTACCAGACACCGACGACCGACTTCACCGACCACGCCGACGCGCTGGTGGCCGCGTGCGCCGACTTGGACGGAGAGCCGTTGAACGGGCTGAGCACTTCCCCGACGCCGGCGCCTCCCTCGGGGCAGATGATCACGGCTGCCGACTGCTCGCAGGTGTCCGAGATGATCGCCGCTGTGGAGCTCCGGACGGATCCGGCTTCCCAGTGCAACTTCCAACCGATCCTGCAACCGGGCGACCCACCCATGTGCGGCGAGCAGCCCGCTGCGATCGTCTACGAGGAGAACTTCGAGGACGGTCTCACCGGCTGGACGCTCACGAACCAGGGGGTGTTCGCCGGCTGGCCAGGGTACAACTGGGTCCAGGACACGTCGCTGCCGGGCGGGCGTGCCGGGCGCCGCGGCCTTCGCGGTCGACCCGCTGGAAGGGAACTGCGACGGCGCAGGGGGCGACGTCTCGGGCGTGCAGATGATGCAGAGTCCGGTGATCGCGTTACCTGCTGCCACCTCGGCCACGACCAGCCTGACGTTCGACCACTACGTGGCGACCGAGGCGGGCTGGGACGGCGGCAACGTCAAGATCAGCGTGGACGGGGGGCCGTTCACGATCGTCCCGGACGCTGCCTACACGTTCAACCCCTACAACGCGACGCTGCAAACGGCCGCGGCGGGCAACACCAACCCGCTGAAGGGACAGCGTGCCTGGACGGGCACCGACGGCGGCAGCCTCTTCAGCACCTGGGGAGAGTCTCAGATCAACCTCGGGGCGCTGGGGGTCGCCGGCGGGAGCACGATCCAGCTCCGGTTCGACTTCGGAAATGATGGGTGCACGGGGATCGACGGCTGGTACGTCGACGACGTGACCGTGTACCTCTGCACGCCGCCGAGGGTCAAGGTCGTGGCCGGCGGGAACGCCGATTCCGACACGGTCGGCACCATGAACCTCGAGGTCGAAGACGCGGAGAGTCCAGAGGCCGCTCTTGTCCTGAGCGGCTCGTCGAGCAACACCGCTCTCGTCCCGAACAGTGGCATCACGTTCGGTGGCAGCGGGGCCAACCGAACGGTGACGATCACGACCACGTCTGCGGTCGGCACCGCGGTCGTCACCGTCACCGTGACAGATCTCGAGGGCAAGACGGCGTCGGTCCCCATCACCGTCAGGGTCGGAGGCAACGGTGCGAATACGCTCACGGGGACGGCGGGCGCCGACCTGTTCTTCGGTCGGAACGGTGGGGACGTTATCTCCGGCCTCGCCGGCAACGATCTCGCGTCCGGCGGTAAGGGCGATGACACCATCAACGGCGGACCGGGCGATGACACGATGTTCGGTGGTCAGGGCAACGACACCCTGACCGGCGGCACCGGCGCCGACGGGTTCCACGGCGGCCAGGGCACCGACACCGCGGCCGACTTCAACCCGGGGGAAGGTGATACGAGAACCGGGATCCCGTGATACAGGTCAGTCCGCAGTAACACGGGGGGAGAGGCGCCGGCGAGAGCCGGCGCCTCCACATCGCCCCAGCGATCCGGTTCGTGTTCCACCTGGACCAGCGGAACCCCGCTTATCCTGTTCCCCCAGATGGCGACGCACGAGCTCGGCCAGACGAACTGGATGCCGGGTTTCGTGGACTACCTCTACCTCTCGTTCACGAACGCGACGGCGTTCAGCCCCACCGACACCATGCCACTGACGTCCCGAGCCAAGGTGCTCATGATGATCGAGGCGTTGGCTTCGATCACCCCGGTCGTGATAGTCGCGGGCCGAGCGGTGAACATCCTCAAGTGATGCGGTCGGGCCGCGGCTGAGCCGATCCCCCTTCACGCGTGGGCGGCGTCATCCGAAGGCTGACGGCTCAGCAGGGTGGGAACAGCGCATTCTGGTCGATCGCTCGTCGGATGTCGTCGAAGATGACGCCGTCGACCGCGAGCTCGCCGGTCGGATCGGCGTCGCCGGTGACGCGGATCTCCCACACGTTCCCTTGCGGGGGGGCCAGGAACCAGGCGCTGTCATCGGGCATCCACATCAGATGCCACTCGCCGGCCAGGTGAGAGACCTCGGGCGACGTATCGACCCGCGGGACGCGGATGCAGCAGGGGTGCTCGGCGCAGAGCAGGGCGGGGCTGTCGTCCGTCATCGCTCTCGGCGGATCATCCGTCTCGTGCTCTCCCTCGCGCGGGAACCGGCGAGCGACCTTAGCATCGGCGCTTCGGCGTGCTCCGGTGCGCTCCGATGAAGGCGATCGAGGTCGTCGTGGGTGAGGTTGCGAAGTCCCTCGGCTCGCTCCTCGGCTAGCCGCGGAGCCCTCGGACGACATCGCCGAGGGCTCGGATCGACGTCTCGGTGATCGGATCGAGGACCAGGATCACCTCGTCGGCGCCGGCTTCCGCCATCGCGCGGAGGCCAACGCCGATCTCGTCGAGCGATCCCTCGAGGGGTGTCACTCCTTCCTCGTCGGGTCGCTCCTTCGTGTCGCCCAGACGCACGAGGACGCACGCGCTGTGCTCGATCGACGAGGAGTTGCGGCCGGCGCGTTCGCATGCGTCGTCGATCTCGCGCACCTTCGCACGGAAGCCCTCGGGTGTGTTGCCGTACCAGTCGTACCAGGTGTTCCAGATGTCAACGTCTGGGAGCGTCGCGGCCAGGACGCGCTCGCCCGACGAGCCGACCATGAGCGGGGTGCGCTGGGCGGGCCGGGGAAGGAGCACGGCGTCATGCACCCGGTGGAACTGGCCATCGAACGTGACCCGTTCGCCGTCGAGGAGGCGTCGGACGATCTCGAACGACTCCTCGAACCGCGACGCGCGATGATCGAAGGGGAGCCCGAACGCGTCGAACTCCGTGCGGTTCCAGCCTGCACCGAGACCGAAGACGAACCGTCCACCGCTGAGCTCATCGAGGGCTGCCGCCTTCTTTGCGAGCACCGCGGGGTTGTGGAAGTTGAGGCAGGCGACCAGCGGGCCCAGCCGGACCCGTTCCGTGATGGCGGCGAGGCCGGCGAGGAACGTCCACGCCTCCCACGGGCCGCCTTCCCAGCCTTCTTGGCGGTAGAGGTAGTGGTCGCCGAGCCAGATCGAATCGAACCCGACCTCCTCCGCCGCCCGGGCCATCGAGGCGTACTCCGCCCAGCCGACGCCTCGTTCGACCTCGGGCAGCTGGACGCCGGCGCGTAGACCCTTCTTCACGTGCCGGAGTCTAGGGACCGAGGCCGGCTGGAGCGTCTCGCGATGAGGAGGTTGTGCTCGCGCATCTCGGGCTCAACGGTGAGCGCACCCTGGCTCGTCTCAAGTGGCTGCGGCCCGGGGTCGATGACTCCGAAGGCAAACAGCCAGGTCCCACGCCTTCGTCCAGATCGAAGGCGCCCTCGGAGGAAGACGAATGAAGCTCAGCCAGAAGAGCTCCCCCATGCGAAGTCCGCTCGGACGCCGGGGGATGCTGTTGCTGATAGGGCTCCTGCTCGCTCCTGCCCTCCTGTTGCTGGCCGCGCGTTCGATCCCGGCGATCGATCCTGTCTTCGAATCTCCCCTCTTCCATCTCGTCATCGTGAGCACGATCGCGGCGTGTGCGCTCCTGCTCGCGCTGGCGACCGCGATCGCGGCGGCGAAAGATGGCCGGCCGGCTCCGGTGCTCCTGGCCATGGGGTGTATCTGCGTGGGATTCCTGATGCTCGCTCACGGGCTCACGACCCCAGGCATGCTCGGGCAACCGCTGAACATGTGGGTGGGCCGTCTCGGTTCGCTCGCGCTGATCGGCTTCGCCGCTTGCCTGGCGGCGGCAGCCTGGGACGAAGGTCCGGTCGCTCGATCGGTCGCCCGCGCTCCGCGCGTCGCGCTCGCCACATCGATCGTGGTCATGGCGATCTTCAGCATCGTGATCGTGGTCGACCCGACGGCGCTGTCGGGAACGCGACCGCTTCCGGCCGAGGACCTCCTCCGGTCGCTGATCTTGGGAGCGAGCAGCCTCTCGTTGCTCTTGACAGGTTCGACCCACTGGCGACGGTGGCGCCTCGGGCGCGACCGGGTCGAGCTCTCGCTCGTGCTGGCGAGCTGGCTGGCGATGTCGGCCATCCTGTCCTTGGGTTTCGGCCAGCTCTGGCGTCTGTCGTGGTGGGATTACCACCTCTACCTTCTCGCGGGCTTCGGCGCGACGTCGTGGGCGGTCATCGCGGAGTTCCGTCGTTCGCGGAGTCTGGCTGGAGTGGTCCAGGGCATCTCCGTGCGAGATCCACTCGAGCAGATCACGCGAGGGCATCCCGAAGCGCTGGACGCCCTTATCGGCGCGGTCGAGGTGAAGGACCCGTACACGCACGGTCACTCCGCTCGTGTCGCCGAGATGTCTTCGCGGATCGGTCTTCGGATCGGGCTCGAGCCGGAAGCGCTCCGAGGACTTCACCAGGGCGCCTACCTGCACGATGTCGGGAAGATCAGCATCCCCGACCAGGTGCTCAACAAGCCGGGCGAGCTGACCGCCGAGGAGTGGGAGTCGATCAAGGGGCATCCGGTCATCGGGTGGGAGCTCGCCAAGCGAGCTCGTTCACTCTGCGACTCCCTGCCGGCGATCCGCCACCATCACGAGCGATGGGACGGGAGTGGCTACCCGGACCGGCTGGTGGGGGTCGAGATCCCACTGGTCGGTCGGATCGTGGCCGTGGCCGATGTCTGGGACGCGCTCACGTCCGACCGCGCGTACCGGCCCGCATGGCCGCTCGATCGCTCCCTCTCCCACATCGCCGCAGGCGGAGGCACCCTGTTCGACCCGCTCTGCGTGGAGGCGTTCCTAGAAGTGCTCAAGGACACGGGCCTCGTTCCCGATAGGACCCGCGCCGACGTAGAAGCGCTGCTCCAGGCCGCGATCGAGTGCCACCCCGTCTCGGAACGCAGCGTCCGAACAACCGTCTCCCGTCACTCCGTGAACCCGTGAGTAGCCTTCGTCGAGGCTATCGGTAGACTCCCCGAGTTCTTCCGCGCCCGAGTGTCGCTCACGCGGGAGCCGTCGCCTCGACGCCACGACGTCCGAGGCGCCGTTCCAGGACGAAGGCGATCGCGTAGAAGGCAGCGACCACCAGCAGGAGCGCCTGATAGCCGATCGCGATCGCCGCGTACTCGACGACGCCGCCCACCATCGCTCCCAACAGGTTCGCGCCGAAGGCGACGGTCGTCGTCGAGGTCTCCTTGAAACGCTGTGCGAAGACGAGGTTCGCGACGAAGATCGGAGCGAACGCGAGAGCGATCGCGACAGCGAAGCGAGGCCCGAGGGAAAGCTCGAGCAGCCGCTCGGGTGGGATGGCCCAGGCGACGGCGAGGCAGATGAACAACCCGGCATAGAGCAGAGCGGGTCGGGGGAGTGCGAACCGGCGGGCGACCTCGATCGCGAGATAGACGCTGATGAGGACTCCGGTGAACACGAGGGAGTTCACGAACCAGGTGGTGCCGAACAATAGGGCGAACTGCACGACGTTCTTCGTCTCCAGGAGAAGGAACGCCGCGCCCATGAAGAAGAGGTCGGCGTACGGATGAAGCACCCGCAGTCCCCCGGTGACGAAGCGGACCGTTCCAGCCGAGGCGAGGAGGATCAGCGCGAGCGAGACCAGATAGAACGTGGGGATGGTCCTCCCCTCGATGTACGGGAAGGGGTGGTCGTCTACCGAGGGCTCGGGCACCAGCCCCGCCGGTTCCCAGAGAGTCCCGCAGTTCGCCACCTGGCCATCGCGCCCGACGGTGAGGACCGCCTGCATCCGGCGACCACTCCCTCGACGGGGCCCGGGGTCGTAGCAGGGCTCTCCGCCGAACGCCGTTGACAGCGTGCTGGCGTAGCGCTCGAAGACGTCGGGCCGGTAATAGTTGTACATCGAGAAGACCCCGTCGGGCTTCAGTCGTTCACGGACGGTCTCGAATGCCTCCGCGGTGAAGAGATAGCTCTCGAGTCGCAGCCCCGCCTGCCCCGAGACGAGCGTCATCGAGTCCGGGAGCGCGAAGACGATCAGGTCGTACAGACCGCGGGTGCGTTCGAGGAACGCCCGCCCGTCGTCGGTATGGGGAACGACGCGAGGATCCCCGTACGGGTTCTCCGGATGCATCGACATGCCTCTGGCCAGGAGCACCGGGTCGATCTCGACCGCGTCGACGTGCCGTGCTCCGTGCTCGAGCGCGACCGCGACGTCGTTCCCGCTGCCCGCACCGACGACGAGCACTCGGTCGAGTGGTCCGGGAGGGAGGTGGGCGTACGCGTAGTCATAGAACGGCTGTTGGTTCCGCAGCAGCTCGAGGGGATACATCGATTGGTGTGCGAGCCCGTTGACCCGCAGCGCGATCCGCCCGTCGCCCGGCTCGATCGTGGTGACCTTGTAGTACGGCGACCACGCATCGTGCGCCGACAGCGAGTTCGCCGCGAAGATCAGCGTCACTCCCGCGAGCGATGCGACCTGCGTCGGACGGATCGGCCGATCGAGGACGAGGAGGAATCCGACACAGGCGAGCAAGATCCACACGACGGGGCGCATCCCAAGGAACGCGAGCATGCTGAAACCGACGATCCCGGCGATACTGCCGAGCACATCGAGGCGATAGGCCTGCAAGGCTTCGAACGTCCGGAACGTACGGGCGACTCCTTCCGCGATGAGCGCCATGACGACGGCGGAGCCCGCGAAGATCAGCGGTAACGAAAGCCACACCGGGAGCGCAGGGAGTCCCGCCAACCCGCGAAGTACGGGCACATCGCCGCTGCGTCCCTGTTGTACGGGGAACAGAACGACGAAGAGCGCGAAGAGCGCGAGTGCGACCGGCGCATAGCGGAAGAGGTCGCGCTTCGCATCCGCGCGGAGGAATCCCACGCCCACTCCCAGGAAGCTCGCGAGCAGGACGAGATTGGTCAGGTAGCGAAGGTAGATGTTGTTCTCCGCGGGCCAGCGGATCAGGCTCAATTCCACGAAGAGCATGAGTCCGCTCAGCACGACGAGCCGGGCTCGGCCTCGTAAGGGAATCCCCGCTATCCGGGCACTGGCCGAAGGTCGCGCTGTCCCTTCGACCGCCATCGGCCGAGGTTACTTCCTCCCTCGTCCGCGCGAGACTCCGGGCGCGCGGTGCGCAGACGGTTCGCGTCGACCGAGCCTAGGCGGCAGGAACCGGTGTGGGGGGGACCGGCGGCAGAGGCCCCGCGTGCATCTCGGCCGTGGGACGGCTCCGGATGGCCACGGCCAGCAGGCCGAGGCCCCAGACGCTCCCGACGAACCAGAGCCAGCCACCCACGAACGGGATCAACGCCAGGACGCGGAGCACGGCCCATCCCACCAGGAACACCACGTACCGGGACGGCGACGCGCGCATGATCATGCTCCCGACCGCAACCGTCGCCACGACATATCCGAGCGTGTAGATGAACGCCAACGCCAACAGCAGGGAGACCCCGAGCGGGATGCCCACGATCGTGATGAGGAGAAGGATCGACCCGATCGGCAAGAGGAAGAAGAGTCCCACGCCCCAGCCGATCGACGAGCCCAACCGCTCGCGGGCAGTTCCCCTGACCGACTCGAAGAGTTGCGGCGCGAACGCAAGCAGCAACAGCCCGAGGATCAGGACCGAGACCGAGTAGCCGATCCACCACGCCACCCGGCTCGCGAAGCCCGACACTTCGAAGTCGAACCGCGTGGTCACGCTGTCCCGATCGCCTCGGATCGTCGCGCCCTCCTCGACCTGGGGCGTTCCCTGGGTCACGAGATCGCCGCCGATCTCGGCGCCCGCGCGAACCACGACGTCGCCGTTGAACACGACGACGTCCTGTCGCACGGTGCCCACGATCTCCGTGTCGCCGTTGAACACGACGAGCTCCTCTCGGACGGTGCCTTCGACGAGAGCGGGGCCGTTGAAGATCACGGCGGTATCCACGGTCTCGTCGGCCGCGACGACGAGCCGGCCGGTGAGCACGATCTGGTCGGCGTCCTCGCCGGTGGAACCTGCATCCTGTGCCGATGCAGGCGACGCCGCCAGCGCGGAGAGCAGGATCACCGCCCCTGCGATCAGGAAGGAGCTGCGCGATCGCAGCACGGGAGCTCCGGTTCTCGTCTTCGGTCGGTTGGTCACGTCTCACGACTGTACAGGTGGATCATCCGACGACAACCGCTGGCGGGGGTACAGCGGGTGGGGTAGCCTCGGCCCCGAGTGCGCCATAAGGAGCCGCATGCGTTGTGAGAACTGTGGCACCGAGAACCCCAGCGAGCACAGATTCTGCGGAGGATGCGGCACCGCGCTCTCGCTGATCTGCGGGGCGTGTGGCGCTCGGAACCAGCCCGGACAGAAGTTCTGTGGCGAATGCGGAACGCAGCTCGCTGGTTCGCAGGACGGCACTGTGCCCGGCGCGGTCGTTTCTCGCGCTGCGCCCACCACTGAGCGGCGGCTTGTATCCGTGCTGTTCGCCGATCTCGTCGGGTTCACGTCGCTTTCGGAGTCGCGCGATCCGGAGGAGGTCCGCGAGCTCCTGTCCCGATACTTCGACGAGAGCCGTCGGGTCATCGACCGGTACGGCGGCGTGGTCGAGAAGTTCATCGGCGACGCCGTGATGGCCCTCTGGGGTTCTCCGATCGCCCACGAGGACGACTCCGAGCGCGCCGTCCGCGCCGCCCTGGAGCTGACCGGACTCGTGCGGGATCTCGGCCAGGAGGTCGGCGCGCCCGACCTGCGCGCCCGAGCCGGCGTTCTCACCGGCGAGGCCGCCGTCAACATCGGCGCCGAGGGCCAGGGGATGGTGGCGGGTGACCTGGTCAACACCGCCTCCCGTATCCAATCCGTCGCGACGCCCGGCTCGGTGCTCGTCGGGGAGTCGACGATGCGGACGACCGAGGACACGATCGCCTACGACCCGGCGGGATCCTTCGAGCTGAAGGGCAAGGAAGCGCCCGTCGACCTCTGGCGTGCCTCTCACGTCGCGGGTCTCCGCGGGGCGACGGGAAGGTCCACGGCCCTCGAGCCGCCGTTCACGGGTCGCGACGGCGAGCTCCGCATGATCAAGGAGCTCTTCCACGACTCGGCCGACCACGGCAAGGTGCACCTCGTCTCCGTGCAGGGCGTCGCTGGGATCGGGAAGTCCCGGCTGATGTGGGAGTTCAACAAGTACATCGACGGGCTGGCGGAAGACGTGTGGTGGCACCAGGGCCGCTGCCTCGCCTACGGGGAGGGAGTGGCGTTCTGGGCGCTCGCGGAGATGCTGCGCGGGAGGGCTGGCATCATCGAGGACGAGGAGTCGTCCTCGGCCCTGCCGAAGCTCAACGCCTCGATCCACGCGCACATCCCGGACGAGGTTGAACGTCGGTTCGTCGGGCCTCGCTTGGCCCACCTCCTCGCGCTGGAAGAGGCGGGCGCCGGGGACCAGGAGAATCTCTTCGCCGCGTGCCGGATCTACTTCGAGCGGATCGCCGACCAGGGGCCGTCGATCATGGTGTTCGAGGACATCCACTGGGCCGACAGCGCGCTCCTCGACTTCATCGAGTACCTGGTCGAGTGGTCCCGCGATCGCCCGATCTTCGTGCTGACGCTCGCGCGGCCCGACCTCGCGGAGCGCAGGCCGACCTGGGGGGCAGGAACGCGGAACTTCACGTCGATCTTCCTCGAACCGCTGGAGAGCGCGGAGATGGATTCTCTGCTTCGCGATCCGGTCCCGGGACTTCCGGAGGAGGTCCGCGCGCGGATCCTCGAGCGGGCCGAGGGAATCCCCTTCTACGCGGTGGAGACCGTCCGCATGTTGATCGACCGGGGGATCCTGGTCCGGGAGAACGGTGTGTTCCGACTCGAGGGATCGGTGGACACGATCGAGGTGCCCGAGTCGCTGCAGGCGCTGATCGCCGCGAGGCTCGATGGGCTCGAGCCTCAAGAGCGGCGGCTGCTGCAGAACGCGGCCGTCCTCGGCCGCACGTTCACGCTCCCCGGCCTCGAGGCGATCACGGGACTCCCGGGGGAGGAGGTGACGGCGCTCCTCGGTTCGCTCATGCGCAAGGACGTGCTCTCGATCTCGGTCGATCCGCTCTTGTCGGACCGCGGCCAGTACGGGTTCCTTCAGGACCTGGTCAAGAAGGTCGCGTACGAGACGATGTCCAAGCGCGAGCGCAAGGTGCGACACCTCGCGGCTGCCGCGTACCTGCGTTCCGCCCTCGACGAGGACGAGATCGTCGAGGTCGTCGCCTCGCACCTCCTCGACGCGTACCTCGCGGCCCCCGACGACGACGACGCGAAGCAGATCCGGATCGACGCCCTCGAGACGGTCGGCAAGGCGAGCGAGCGCGCGGCCTCGCTCGGCGCGAACGAAGAGGCTCAGCGATACGCCGAGCGTGCGATCGAGCTGGCGGACAACCCCGTGGCCGAGGCCGAGCTCCACGAGCGCGCGGGCATGATGGCGACGGTCCGGGTCGACATCGAAGGGGCCACGGAACACTTCCGTCGGGCGATCGAGCTGTTCGAGGCGGCGGGCGAGACACACCCGGCCGCCCGCGTGTCGGCGCGGCTGGGAGAGGTGGTCTGGACGCAGGGCAAGGGGGTCGACGCCCTCGAGTCGATGACGGCCTCCTACCGGGTGCTGGCCGACGAGGAGCCCGACGCCGACCTCGCGCAGCTCGCCGCCCAGCTCGGTCGGTTCACGTTTTTCAACGGCGAGACCGAACGAGCGATGGACTGGATCGAGCGGTCTCTCGAGATCGCGGAGGCGCTCGACCTGCTCGAGATCCTCTCGGAGGGGCTGAACTCGAAGGCGCTGATCCTCCAGACTCTCGGCCGGGCGAGCGAGGCGATGGGGCTGATGCGCCACGCGTTGACGATCGCGCTCGAGCATGACAAGCCGTCGGCGGCCCTCCGTGCCTACAACAATCTCGTCGACCTCTGTGACTACGAGGATCGGTACGCGGAAGCCGACCGGATGGTGGACGAGGGACTCACGCTGTCGCGCCGCATCGGCAACTGGTTCTGGGAATCGACGTTCCTCGGCCAGGGCTACCCGAAGTACGCGCTCGGTCGGTGGGGCGACCTGATGGCCTCGCTCGGCGAGATCCCACCGGACGAGTTCGCACGATCACGAAGCGCGTTCAACCAGGGCTACGTGTCGTTCGGGACCGCCGTGGAGGTGCATCGCGGCGACCTGGACGCCGCAGCCCACCGTCTGGAGCGGTTCGCCGACCTGCAGACGTCGGCGGACGTGCAGGAAGTCACGGAGTACGCGTGCGGCGCGGCGACCCTCCGGCTCGCGGGGGGCGATCCGACGGAGGCTCTGCGGTTCGCCGAGGTCGCGCTGGAAGGGCGGGAGGCGCTCGGCCTGTCGCACTCGTGCGTGAAGGAGGGTGTGGTGACGGGGCTCGAGGCAGCGCTCGCGCTCGGGGATCAGGCCAAGGTCGGCGAGATCCTGACCATCGTCGGGACCGATCCGATCGGCCGGCGGACGACCTTCTTCACGGCGCACGTTGCGAGGATCGAGGCGCGATCGGGGCAAACGGACGACGAGGAGGCGGAGCGCCTGTTCCGGTCGTCGATCCGGTCGTTCCAGGAGATCGGGTTCCCGTTCTGGCTGGCGGTCTCGCTGCTCGAGTACGGCGAGTGGCTGGAGTCTCGGGGCCGGGAACCTGACGTCATGCCGGTGGTCCTGGAGGCGCGTTCGATCTTCGAGCGGCTGGAGGCTCGCCCTTGGCTCGAACGTCTCGACCGTGTGGGCGCGCCGGAAGTGGCCTCACGCTGACGTCCTGCTGATCGTTCAGCGGGCCAATCGACCCTCACCCTCGATCAGGATCCGATGCACGAGCTCGAGGTGGGCTCCGAGGAAATGGGGCGGGAGGTATCGAGCGCGAACGCGTGCCCTCGCCGCGTGGCCGATCGCCTGTGCGAACCCCACGTCGCCGATCAGCGAGGACACGGCGTGGCCGAATGCCTTGAGGTCGGTCGCGTTGACGAGGAGCCCGCTCCTCCCGTCCACGAT
Organism: uncultured Actinomycetota bacterium; assembly: GCA_963778505.1. Taxonomy (GTDB): domain Bacteria; phylum Actinomycetota; class UBA4738; order UBA4738; family HRBIN12; genus JAJNBA01. The sequence continues at coordinate 126,293 of CAVZUH010000004.1, forward strand.
CTGCTCCTGGATCCCACCCACGCGGCTGCCGACGACGGGCCGCCGCTTCCACATCGCCTCGGCGACCGTGAGCCCGAATCCCTCCGCCAGGCTCTTCTGCGCCACGACGTCGGCATGCCGCTGGATCGCGTTCACGACGACGGCGTTCTCGAGGCGATCTTCGACGGGGAGGCTCAGGAGGTGCACGGAGGCGCGTTGCCTCGCGGGAAGCCTGCTCCACGCCGCGATGTTCTCGGCGAGCACCTCCGCCCCCTCGGGATCGTCCGCGACGGAGGACGTCGCCGGCCCCACGAGCAACAGGTGCGCGTCGAGATCGCGCCGCACGTGTCGAGCGAAGCCGTGGAGGACGCCGACGTGGTCCTTCAGCCGATCCCAGCGGGAGACCTGCACCACGAGCGGCGCGTCAGGCGGCGCAGGTGCCTCCTCGACCGCGATCGCGCGGCGGCTCACCCGCACCACGCCGAGGTCGGGGAGCGCCACGTCGACTACTTCCTTCGGCTCGAAGGTCGAGAGCACGCCGGCCGTGCCCAACACGGCGTCGATATCGGTGGGATCGAGCTCGACGTTCTTCGCCGAGGTCGGATCGATGCAGGGAGGGATCACTCTCGCTTTGCGGCGAGCCAGACCTTCCCAGATGTAGCCCCGGCGGGAGAAGACGTACGCGTGCGCCGGCTCGACCTCCCCGCGGAGGAAGTCCCAGGCCGATCGCACGACGTCCGTGGGTGCATCGACGCCCACGTGACAGACCCACACGACGCGGAGCCCCGCGTCGACCAGTGGTCCTGTGAGGCCTGCCGTCTGGGGATCGTGGAGGATCGCGACGTCGCCCGGACGGGCCACGTCGAGGAGCGGGGCCAGCTCCCGGTGGATGACGCGACGGTACTGCTCTCGTTCCTCGTCCTCCAGCGGTCCGCCATCACCGAGCGAGCCGTGGAGCCTGTTGTGGATCCGCTTCGTCACCCGGAAGAAGTCCGGGTCTCCCTCGAGGACCATCCAGCGACAGTCGATCCCGCACTCGACCACGTACCCGAGCAACTGGTGCAGCAATTCGGCCACGCCCCCGCCCTCAGAGGTGGAGTTCACGTGCCAGAGGGTGCGTCCTTCGAGCCCGTCGGCGACGGCCGCGCCCGCCTTGCGGAACCGCTCGAGATGGGCCGGTCGGGCGAGCCCGTCCAGCCGAGCGATCGAACGAGGTCCGAAGGCCACTTCTCGCATGGATCTCCTCTCAGGGTCGAGCGGATGATGACAGGCCTCGGCCTCAGGGTGTCGGAAGGATGGGAAAGTGGAGGGCATGACGGACACCTGGGACGCGATCAGGACCCGCCGCAACGTCCGCCGGTTCGACGACCGCCCGATCCCGCCTGAGGACATCGACCGGATCGTGGCGGCGGCGGCCCTCGCGCCGAGCTCGATGAACGAACAGCGGTGGGCCTTCGTGGTGTGCCGAGATCGCGATCGGCTCGAGGAGCTCTCGCGCACCGGCGACTACGCGGGTCACGTCGCGAGGGCCGCCGCCGCGATCGCGTTCCTCACGCCGCGAGCGGAGAAGGTCTCCGAGCGAGAGAGCATCGCCTTCGACCTCGGTCAAGCGGTCGAGAACGCGATGCTCGCCGCCTGGGAGCTCGGGATCGGGAGCTGCCACGCCTCCGTCTACGACGAGCCGCGGGTCCGCCGGCTTCTCGGCTATCCACCCGAGATGACGTGCGACCTCGTCGTGTCGTTCGGTTACCCCGATGACCCGGCCTCTCTCGCACCACCCGGCTCCCGCGGAGGACGGAAACCGCTGCCCGGATCTGCGGCACGAGGAGCAGTTCGGCGGCTGACACGGCCGCGCCCCGTCTCCCGCGGCCCAACGCAACCGGTAGCATCCTTCGCCACGGGTCCCCACCCACTCCCGGGGAACCGAAGGACCCTCGACGGGCGTATGTAATGGGTCAACCGGGAGGAGGGTTCCGCTGACGGGCCAGCATGCGGGGAAACGCCAGGGTGTCGGGAGCCCTCTCTGGAGGAAAGCGCCGCTCGCGCTCGCCCGCTACCCGGGCCTCCTCGCCGTCGGTCGTGGTCGGCGCGCTGCTCCTCACTCTCGTCGCTGCCGCGTTCCCGCTGTTCCTCTCGGGCACCGAGGGAGACCTTCTGCGCGCCAGGATCGCCGATCCCACGATCGGTCGGAACGGCGCCGGGCTCTTCTACAGCATCACGAACGTGGGCTTCAGGGAGAAGGCCGGCCGCGGCCAGAAACTCCTGGCCGAGCGACTGGACGAGGAGTTCGGTCGGATCGCCGCGGACGGCCCGCATCTCGCGTCGCCGATCCGATTCGTCCTCGGAGCGGATACCCTCGTCACGCTCCCAGGGGAGGGAGACCCGGAATCCGGCCCGGTCACCGGTCGGATCTTCTCGGGCACTCACGCCGAGAGACACGTCGAGTTGATCGACGGCGACGGGTCGAGCGGAGCGCTGGTGCCGGATTCGATCGCGGAGTTCGTCGGCGTGGGGCCCGGTGACGACATCCAGCTCAACGGGGGGCCCGTGGTCCGGGTCGGCGGCATCTACCGCGCCCTCTACAAGTCGCCGACGTCCGGCTACTGGTCGCCGTGGAGCGAGCAGATCTTCCGTGAGTGTCCGGACTGCCCTGAGCAGCCCCAATTCATCCTCGTGGGCCGCGATGATGCGGTTCGACTCACGCGTGAGCTCCGCGATACGGAGGCGCGCGACGTGGACTACGCGTGGGTCGCACCGATCGAGAACCCCTCGCTCGAACGTGGACGAGGCGCGCGACGTCAGGGTGTACGCATCTCGCGTGCTGGCGCGAGGTCACGGATCGACACAGCCGGTTCGGTCGCCTCTTCGCGTGCTGCGGTCAGGGATACGTGGCGGGGCAGGGCTTCTTCGCTCATCGCCGAGACACGGAGTTCCGCTCGTCGATGCCGCTCGTCCTCCGTGAGGTCGATCGAAGGACGGCCACCGTCGAAGGTCCACTCCGGCTGCTCCTGATCGCGGGCCTCGGGGTGGCGGCCGCCGTGGTGGCCGCGGCCGCGGCGTTCGCGGTGGCCGGGCGACGCACCGAGGCGGCGTTCCTCCACGCCCACGGCTGGGGGCCTCTCCGGTTCGCCGTGAAGGCCACGGTCGAAGCGTTCATCCCGATCGGAGTCGGAACGGCCGCGGGGCTCGGAGCGGCGTCATGGCTGATCGCCACGTTCGGGCCGGCGGCGCCGGCGGCCCCATCGGCCCGGACCGGTCTCGATCACGTGGGCCGTGGCCGCCGGCGCCGCCGGTCTGGTCGTCTTCGGCGTCGTCTCGGGCGTCTCGTTCATCCGGACCTTCGAGGTGCACGCCTTCAAGAGGCGGCTCGCCTGGGTACCGTGGGAGGTGCTCGTCATCGCCGGGGCGCTCTGGGTCCTGTCGCGACTGAACGCCGGCGGCGCGCTCATCGAGGACACGCCGGCTCGACATCACGCGACCGAGCGCGCTCCTGCTCGCGTTCCCGGTCCTCTTCGTGGCCGGCTTCGCCGCGCTCGGTGCCCGGATCGCGGTCGAGGCCCTCCGGCGGACGGGATCGGGCAACGGGTCACCGGTTGTGTACCTGGCCAGCCATCGGTTGACAGGCCTGCCGCGCCTGACCGTGTTGCTCGTTCGGCGCGGCTCTCTGTCTCGGCGTCTTCGTGAACGCGCAGACGATGGTTCGCTCGCTTCGGGCGACCGTTGACGCGAAGGCAGGCGTCTTCGTCGGGAGCGACGTCCAGGTCTGGGTCGACCATGACGCCCCACCAGCAGGAGACCTTCCCCCTGCCGATCACGCGGGCCACTCGGCTGAAGTACGCCGGTTCGCTGCTGCCCGGCGAGCAACGCTTCGACATGGTCGGCATCGACCCCGAGACGATCGTCGGCGCCGCGTTCTGGGACGACGCGTTCGCCGACGAACCGCTCGACGACATGGTGGCTCGACTCGGCAAGGAGAGCGGGCGGTTGCCGGTCCTGTTCGTCCAGGGACAGGGGACGCCCCAGGCGATCGAGATGTCCGACGTCGCGACCCCGATCGAGGTGGTGGGCCGACCGCGCGCCTTCCCGGGTGTCTACTCGGACGACCCGATGCTCGTGGTGGATGCCGCGGCGCTCGAGGAGCGTGTGGGCGCTCAGCACAATCCCCTTCGGCGCCCCGGGGCGCGGACCGAGTTCTGGATCGCGGGAGACACCGAGGAAGCGCTCGCATCCGTGAGCGAGTTGGAGGCCTTCCGCTCGGAGCACGCTCACCGCCGACGAGGTGAGGGACGTGCCCTTCGTCGCGGCCGCGATCGATACGTTCGCGATGCTGAACGTGCTGGGGCTCGCGGCCGCGTTCCTCGTGATCGGCGTCTTGGTGGTGTATCTGCAGGCGCGGCAGCGCGCGAGGAGCGTGTCGAACGTCCTGTCGATGCGGATGGGGATGCGCGATCGGCAGGCGAGCGCCGCGCTGGTGCTTGGAGCTGGGGGCGATGCTCCTCGTCGCCTTCGTCCTCGGCGCCTCGCTCGGGATGGTAGCGCGGTCGGCTGGTCACCCCGCTCCTGGACCCGCTCCAGACGATCCCACCCGCCCCGTTGTTCGACGCCCCGCTTGACGTCGTCGCATGGACGGTGGTTGGGCTCGGCATGGTCGCGCTCGTGGGCGGCTGGCTCGTGCATAGGCGCGCCTCGTCCGTCGATCTCGGGGAGGTGCTGCGCGTTGCCGAATGAGGCTGTTCCGGCACGCTGCGTCGACCTCGTGAAGACGTATCGAACGCCGACCGGCGCGGTGCACGCGCTCCGCGGCGTGACGCTCAGTTTCCCGGCCGGGGCGCTCAGCGCGGTGGTCGGTCCGTCGGGCAGCGGGAAGTCATCGCTCCTTCGGGTGCTGACCGGCATGGATCGGGCTACCTCGGGGGATGTGTGGGTCGGAGAGCGGAGCGTGGGTCGGACTTCGGCGCGTGGACTCCGGCGCCTCCGCCGCCACGTGGTGAGCTACGTGTTCCAGCGTCCGTCGGACAACTTCCTGCCGAACCTCACGATCGGCGAGCACCTCCGACTCGCGTCGGGCCGGTCGGTCGGCGGAGGCGACCTGGGGATCCTCGATCGGCTCGGCATCGCGCATCGGGTCGATCACCTTCCCGACGAGCTTTCGGGCGGGGAGCAGCAGCGCGCAGCCTTCGCCCAGGCAGTCGCGGCCGGCTCCTCCGTCGTCGTCGCGGACGAGCCGACGGCCGAGCTCGACAGCGAGTCGGGGCGGCTCGTGATGGACGGCGTCCGCGCGCTGGTGGATGCGGGCGTGACTTTCGTGGTGGCGACACACGACGGCACGGTCCGGCGACTCGCCGACGAGGTCATCGAGCTCGATCACGGGCGTGTGAAGGGGACGCATCCGGAGCCGCCGAGCGGTCCGCCCACGGCGGCGGCGCGCTACTACGCAGCCGGCCGGCTCGCCGATGACGATGTCGACGCGGCCGTGTCGGTGCGCGATCTGAGCAAGGTGTTCCACCACCACGGCGGCGATGTCGTGCACGCGCTGGAGTCGGTGAGCTTCGAGGCGAGGCCGGGTGAGCTCGTGGGTCTCGTCGGCCGGTCCGGTTCGGGCAAGACCACGCTGCTCAACGTGATCGCCGGCTGGGAGCGGCCGAGCGCGGGCGAGGTGCGGTGGCGCGAGCCAGTGGACGCATCGTCGCCGGCCTGGTCCGCGGTGGCGGTCGTCCCGCAGAAGCTCGGGCTGATGGAGGAGCTCACGGTCGAGGAGAACATCGCCTATCCGGCTCGGCTGTCCGACACCCTGGACGAGCGATCGGACGACATCGAGGACCTGATCGGCGTGCTGGGGATCGGCGAGCTCCGGTCCCGGTACCCGAGGGAGGCCTCGGTGGGGGAGCAGCAGCGGACCGCCATCGCCCGCGCGCTGTCGGTGCCCACGAGCGTCCTGCTCGCCGACGAGCCCACTGCGCACCAGGACACGGCGTCGGTGGAGCGGGTCTTCGCTGCGCTCCGCCGCTCCGCCGACGCGGGGACCGCCGTCGTCGTGGCGACCCACAACCCGGAGGTGATCCGCCACCTCGATCGTGTGCTCACGATGGCGGACGGACGCCTCGAAGAAGCCACTCGGAGCTGAACAGGACCTCTGCTATCGTGGCCCATCTCGGGCGCGTAGCTTCAGTGGGAGAGCGCTTGCTTCACACGCACCCAGGTCTAAACGGTGTGCTGACCTGCATGAATGCACGTGAGAGCCCACCGAGATCAGCGACAGGTATGCGCTGGTTGGTCCCCGAGAGTTTCGATCCGAATGATTCGTGCCTACGGGAGTTACCCAGGCCATTCCCGGGTAGGAGTACTAGGATGTTCCGGTTGACGGCTGGCGAAACTTCCCCATTGTGATGGGGTAGGCATGCGGCGAGGTAGTGAACGGGGTCACTCGCTCAGGCTTGTACTAGTCCTCGCAGCAATGCTGACTCTCGGAGCTTTCGCGCCCGGGGCCAACGCCGAGATGTTGTCGTCCCTCGATGGGACCGTGGCCGCCGTTGTCTCGACGCCCGATCAAACCGATCCCTCGCCTACCCCCGAACCCTCGCCGGAACCCTCGCCGGAACCCTCCCCGGAACCCTCCCCGGAACCCTCCCCGGAACCCTCCCCGGAACCCTCCCCGGAACCCTCCCCGGAACCCTCCCCGGAACCCTCCCCGGAACCCTCCCCGGAACCCTCCCCGGAACCCTCCCCGGAACCCTCCCCGGAACCGTCACCCGATCCATCGCCGGACCCCGCACCCGAGGCACGGGGTTCAACCGATGACCCGGCGGTGACGGCATCCATAGGGTCCTTTGATCCTGGGGGAGAGTCGATCATCGCGGAGAGCACCCAAGATGGTTCGGGCGACGTGTCGGAAGATGAGAAGAACGTGCGGGGCAGCATCGGCTCGTGGATCCATTCGGTGGCTTCGATCCTCAACGAACTCGCCTCAACCGCAGATCTTCGGGTCAGAGCGGCCGACGGTACGTCCCTTTGCCCTGGGTCCGACTGCGGATCCACCTTCGACCGCAACGGATTCGAGGCGCTGACCTTCATTCTGATCTGCGTCATCCTGGCGGTCGCCGGAACGATCGCGATACTTGCTGGGCGCCGGCGGTCGACGCTGTGGAAGCTGGCGACGATCGAGCGGTGGACCATGCTCGTGTGGTGGGAGACTCGGCGGTGGAGGAAACTCTCCTAGAGTCGGCGTCTTGGGAGTCTCATGCGAGAGCCAGGAGATTCTCCGCTCACTCCTGGCCGATCTCCTTGCCGGCCTTGGCCACCGATCAGCCGACGGCACCACCAGACCGAAAGACAGACGCGCTCCGGGCTTCGAAGTGGTTGGGGCCCCCGTCGCCCCCCGTTGCCCACTGGGTCTACGCTCTCGGGTACAAGGAGGGTGATCATGAACGAAGAGGAAAAGCCGTTCCCCAACGAGTTCCAATTGGTTACCGCACTCGATGCTGAAAAGTTCGAACGCTATCTGCGTCTCCGGGCTCTCGAACTAGGAAGCCGATTCGTACCCCCACCGCCGTCGACACTTGGCCGCTTTGTTCATCCCGCAACCCGTGAGCGAACGTTGGTTCTCTTCACTCTGGGTGCTGTCGTTCTCTTGATCATCTTTACCCTCTTGGTCCTCGTTGCCTGGTCCAGCCCTGGTGAGAGTACGGTCGCCGCCCTGACGACATTGGCCGGCACCGGGCTTGGCTTCATCGGCGGCATGGTGTCCCGTGAGAGAGCGCCGGATGCTGACCAGGCCACATGATTGATCGAGGCCCACTGGCGACCCGAAGACCCTCGAATCGATTCTTCGCTTCGTGTGAGATTCACGCCGCGCCCGTGTCCCGGATCGCTCGGAGCAGCCGCAGCCGGACAACCTCGTCGGCGTCGGCCATCGCGATCAGGGTGGTGACCGCTCCGCGGCTCCGGTCGACGCCCACGTCCTCATGCGGCGCTCGGCCTCCCATAGGTGACCCGGGCTGACCTGAGCGATAGGGTTCGGGCGACCGGCTCGTACTATTGCGGGAGCCAGAGAACGGAGGTAATCAGCACGGTCGAGCACCCAGCTACACCCTCGGGCGCGTAGCTCAGTGGGAGAGCGCTTGCTTCACACGCAAGAGGTCGGAGGTTCAATACCTCCCGCGCCCACCGAAAAACCCCAGGTCATAGGCCTGCGGCTCTCTTGGGCCAACGCTTAGAGGCCTGAAAGTGGAAACGAGCTGAAACAGGATCACAAATGCAATTTACGTATATGGAGTTCGGTGCCTCGCGCATAGATTCAATCGTGGTTCAGATGTTCAGCTAGTCCGGTATCACGCCCCCCACGCCGGAGGGCGCGACTGGAAGGGACCAGGATGCCTAGCAACGCGGTACTCGTGGCACAGCTCAAGGCCGTTCGCGCCGAGCGCGACGAGCTGCGCCGGAAGCTCGGCTGGATCGCGGACACATTGCGCGCAGCGCTAACCCCCGGGATCAGGCCAGCATCTCAGCCCGGATCGCTTCGTCCAGCTTGGTGGCAAGCTGCTCCTGAGAGTCGTCCCAAAGCTCCCCGTTGACGTCGAGGTGATCGAGGGCTTGGAGGTGGCCGACCATCCGCTGCACGGCATAGACGTTGGCTCAATGGGCCACGGCGAAGGAAACGGCGGAGTGGCGCAGGTCGTTCACCTGTAGGCCGTGGTTCACCTCAGCGCGTACCAAGGCCGGTGCAAAGACCCGGCGTCGGAAATTGCCACGTCCAGTCGCCGGGTTCCCCGCCAGCGGCTGGGGATCGGCGACCTCGTCCACGAGGCGTTCACATCTGTCGCGTAAGCTGCCCGGCCACGTCTCTCGAGGGGGAACCACGATGCTCACGGAAACCCGAACCGCTGCCGCCCGCGCGGTCGATCTTCAGAAGGTCTACGGCGCGGGGGCGGCGGCTGTGGAGGCGCTTCGCGGCGTGTCCGTGGAGTTCGCCGCAGGCGAGTTCACGGCGATCATGGGCGCCTCGGGCTCGGGGAAGTCCACACTGCTGCACATCATGGCGGGTCTGGACAAGCCCACATCGGGCACGGTCTGGATCGGCGACCAGGACCTCACCCACCTCAAAGACAGAGACCTCACCGAGATCCGGCGCGACCGCGTGGGCTTCGTCTTCCAGGCGTACAACCTGGTGCCGACGCTCACGGCAGCCGAGAACATCACGCTTCCCGGTGACATCGCCGGGCACGACGTCGACCGGGCGCGCTTCGACGAGGTCGTGGACACGATCGGGATCCGGGATCGACTCACGCACCTGCCCACGGAGCTCTCGGGCGGGCAGCAGCAGCGTGTCGCGGCGGCGCGTGCGCTCGTCTCGCGCCCGGAGATCGTGTTCGCGGACGAGCCGACCGGGAACCTCGACTCGCGTGCGTCCCAGGAGCTGCTCACCTTCCTCAAGGCCGCCGTGACCGACCACGGACAGACGATCGTGATGGTCACCCACGATCCCGTCGGCGCGAGCTACGCGGACAGGATCGTGTTCCTCGCCGACGGTCAGATCGTAGACGAGATGCGGGAGCCGACGGCCGAGAAGGTTCTCGACCGGATGAAGTTGCTGGAGACCTGATATGTGGCGCGCCGCGCTGAAGAGCCTCCTCGCGAGGAAGCTCCGCCTCGCGCTCACGGCGCTCGCGATCGTCCTCGGCGTCGGCTTCGTCGCGGGGACGCTTGTTCTCACCGACACCGCACTGTCCGCGTTCGACGACCTGTTCGGCGACATCTTCGCGAAGACCGATGTTGTGGTGCAGGCGGAGAACGCGTTCCAGGACATCGCGGCCGGTGGTGGTGGGGGAGGAGGCCAGGAGCGGAACCCGATCCCGGAGGCGGTTCTGGAAGATGTCGAGGCCTTGCCCGATGTGGCGGCGGCCAACGGCAGCGTGGGCGGCTTCGCGCAGGTGATCGACCCGCAGACCGACGAGGTGATCTCGGGCGGCGGCGCGCCGACGATCGGGAGCTCGTGGGATCCGGACGTCACCCCGTTCGATCTCACGGGGGAGCCGCCGCGGACCGAGGACGAGGTCGTGATCGACGCGGACACCGTCGAGGAGGCGGGTCTCGAGATCGGTGACGAGGTGCGGATCGTCACGCCGCTCGGTGTCGACCCGTACCGGCTGACCGGCGTCATCGCGCTGCCGTCCACCACCACGATCGGCGGTGCCACGGTCGCGTCGTTCGAGCTCGAGACGGCGCAGCGCCTCTTCGACCGCGAGGGCAGCTTCGATCAGATCTACATCGTGGCGCAAGAGGGCGCGTCGGCGGCCTCGGTCGCCGCGCAGGTCCAGGAGGTGCTCCCGTCCGGCTTCCAGGCGATCACTGCGACCGACGCCGCCTCCGAGCAGACGGAACAGGTTCGCGAGGGCTTGGGTTTCCTCCGCACGGCGCTGCTCGTGTTCGCGTTCGTCGCGTTGTTCGTCGGTGCCTTCGTGATCTTCAACACGTTCAACATCGTGGTGACGCAGCGGACCCGCGAGCTGGGGCTCCTGCGAGCGCTGGGTGCCAGCCGCGGACAGGTGTTCAGGTCCGTGGTCATCGAGTCCCTGGTGATCGGGCTTCTGGGCTCTGCGGTCGGGCTCGCCGCGGGGATCGGGCTCGCGGTCCTGCTCAAGCAAGGCCTCGAGCTGATCGGGCTGGAGCTGCCGCCGACCCCGCTCGCGATCCTGCCGACCACGATCATCGCAGCGTTCGTGGTCGGTACCGTCGTGACCGTCGTGGCGTCGGTGTTCCCGGCGCGTCGTGCGTCGCGCGTCTCGCCGATCGAGGCCCTGCGCGAGGGAACCGTCGCTCCGACCGCGTCGCTCCGTCGCCGTTCGATCGTCGGTGGGTTGCTCACGGCGGCCGGTGTGGCGGCGATCGCCGCGGGACTCTTCGGAGACGTACCGCAGCCCGCAGCGATCGTTGGCCTCGGCGCTATGTTCACCTTCATCGGCGTCGCGGTCCTGTCCCCGTTCGTGGCGAGGCCGCTCGCGACCGCGATCGGGGCGCCCGCGCGGAGTCTCGGGATGACCGGCCGCCTCGGGCAAGAGAACGCGAAGCGGAACCCGCGCAGGACGGCGTCGACGGCCGCAGCGCTGATGATCGGCCTCGGTCTGGTCGTGTTCGTCTCGGTCTTCATGACGACGCTGAAGGCGTCCGCGTCCGACACCCTCGACGAGACGCTGCGCGCGGACTTCATCCTCAGCGCCTCCGGGTTCCAACCCTTCAGCCCGGGGATCGCCAACGAGCTGTCGGAGCGCGACGAGTTCGCCGCCGTGTCGCCGTTCCGGCAGGCCGGTGTGAAGATCGGCGGCGGCCTGACCTTCATCGCCGGGGTGGACGAGACCACGGTCGACGACGTGGTGAGCGTGCCGATGGAGGCCGGGACCCCCGCCGCGCTGGCCGAGCCGGGGACGATCCTGATCCACAAGGGTCCCGCGCGGGCTCGCGGGCTCGAGATGGGGGATGAGCTCCCGGTGCGGTTCGCTCGGACCGGAACGCAGCAACTGAGGATCGTCGGCATCTACACGGACAACCGCCTGCTCGGCGACTACACGATCTCGCTCGAGGAGTACGAGGAGAACGTCGCGGAGCAATTGGACTACCTGGTCTTCGTTCGGAAGGCCGACGGCGTCTCCCTCGAACAGGCGAGAGCCGCCCTGGAGGAGGTCGCGGGCGAGTTCCCGAACGTCGAGATCAACGATCAGGCGCAGTTCAAAGAGGAGCAGGATCGGCTGATCGATCAGGTCTTCGGCATCGTCCTGGTGCTCCTCGTGCTGTCGGTGATCATCTCCGCCTTCGGGATCGCGAACACCCTCGCGCTGTCGATCTACGAGCGGGTCCGCGAGCTCGGACTCCTGCGCGCGGTCGGCATGCAGCGGAGTCAGATCGGCTGGATGATCGTGATCGAGGCCGTGATCGTGTCCCTGCTGGGTGCCGCGCTCGGGATCATGATCGGGATCCTCTTCGGCTGGGCCATGCAGCAGGCGCTCTCCGACCTCGGCGTGTCGCGCCTCGCGGTCCCGTGGGGACTCCTGGTGGCGTTCGCGGTGATCGCCGCGCTACTCGGGCTCGTGGCGTCGATCGCACCGGCGATCCGGGCCTCGCGGATCAAGGTCCTGGAAGCGATCTCCTACGAGTAGCGCCCGTCGGAGTGCCCGGACGCCACCGATATCATGGCGCCCGTGCCTCGACTGACCTTCCCAGACGGTGCCCACGTCGAGCTCCCCGAGGGGGAGCCGGTCGGCGCCGTGCTGACACCGGACGCGATCGCGGTGCGCGTCGACGGCGTGCTCCGCGACCTCTCGTACGTTCCGGATGCACAGGAAGCCGCCGACTCGACCGTCGAGCCGGTTGAGCCGGCATCCTCCGACGGGCTCCACGTCCTTCGCCACTCCACCGCCCACGTGCTGGCGCAGGCGGTCTGCCGCCTCTTCCCGGGAGCGAAGTACGCGATCGGACCACCGATCCAGGACGGCTTCTACTACGACTTCGATCTTCCGTCCCCGATCCGCGAGGACGACCTGCCCACGATCGAGAACGAGATGCGCGGGGTCGTCAAGGAGGACCAGCCGTTCGTCCGGGAAGAGGTCAGTCGGGAGGAAGCCGGCGCGCGCCTGGAGGACCAGCCCTTCAAGCGCGAGATCATCGAGGCGATCGGGACGGCCGAAGGGCGAGGTCACCGTCGGGCGAGATCGTGTCGCTGTACCGCAACGACGGCTGGATCGACCTGTGCGAAGGGCCGCATGTGCCGTCGACCGGGCGCCTCGGCGCCTTCAAGCTGACCTCGACCGCAGGTGCCTACTGGCGCGGCGTCGAGACCAACCCGATGCTGACCCGGATCTACGGCACCGCGTGGGCCACCGAGGAGGACCTCGAGGCGCACCTGCATCGGCTCGAGGAGGCGGAGAAGCGCGACCACCGGCGCCTCGGGCGCGAGCTGGATCTCTTCTCCAGCCCGGACGAGCTGGGACCGGGCCTGTGGCTCTGGCATCCGCGCGGCGGGATCTTCCGGAAGGAGCTCGAGGACTGGGTCCGAAACCTCCACGCCGAGCGCGGCTACGACCTGATCGTGACGCCGCACATCGCCCGCTCGGTGCTGTGGGAGACGAGCGGCCATCTCGAGAAGTACAAGGAGAACATGTATCCGCCGATGGAGGCGGACACCGGCGACTACTACGTCAAGCCGATGAACTGCCCGTTCCACGTGCTGGTGTACAAGTCGCAGGTCCGCAGCTACCGCGACCTGCCCATGCGATTGTCGGAGCTGGGGACGTCTACCGCCACGAGAAGGCCGGGACCCTCCACGGCCTGCTCCGGATCCGCGGTCTCACGATGGACGACTCGCACATCATCTGCACCCCGGACCAGCTGATCGACGAGATCCTCGGCGTCTTCGAGCTGACGCTCGAGGTCCATCGGACGTTCGGCTTCACCGATCCCCTCGTCGAGCTCTCCACGCTCCCCGTGGCTCAGTCGATCGTGGACGAGGCCACCGCGGCGCGCGCGACCGAGGCCCTGACGCAGGCGCTCGAGAAGAGCGGCCTCGACTACCGCGTCGCCGAGGGGGAGGGCACGTTCTACGGCCCGAAGGTGGACTTCCACTTCCGCGACGCGATCGGCCGCCTCTGGCAGCTCACCACCGTGCAATGCGACTTCGCGCTTCCCGAGCGCTTCGACATGGAGTACACGGGCGACGACAACCAGCGACATCGGCCGGTGATGATCCACCGCGCGATCCTCGGGAGCCTCGAGCGGTTCAGCGCGGTGCTGATCGAGCACTACGGTGGCGCGTTCCCCCTGTGGCTCGCGCCGGAGCAGGTCAGGCTCGTCCCGGTGGCCGACCGGCATGTCCCGAACTGCCAGGAGCTCGCCTCCGAGGCGCGGGCGGCGGGTCTCCGGGTGCACGATCGACGAGACGAAGGAGACCGTCGGGAAGAAGATCCGCGCGGCGCAGCTGATGAAGGCGCCGTACGTCGTGGTCGTCGGCGATCGCGACCTCGAGGCCGGCACGTTCACCGTCCGAGACCGGTCGGGGGAGGAGCACGCAGGCGTACCGTTCGATCGCATCGTGTCGACGCTCGCGGAGGAGGCACGGACGCGTGCCCTCAGCCAGAGCGCCTTCTAGACGGATGGGCGCCGAGCGTCGGCGCGATAGATAGATGGAGCGCCTCTGGAGCCCGTGGCGCATGGAGTACATCCAGGCGAACAAGGTCGAGCCCGAGGATGCCGAGTGCATCTTCTGCCGGATCCAGCGTGGTGAGGAGGCCGAGCGCGTCCTCGCCCGGGAGGACCTGGCCTACGTCGTCCTGAACAGGTACCCCTACAGCCCGGGCCACGTCCTGGTGATCCCGTCACGGCACGTCGGCGACCTCGAGGCCGTCGGCGACGACGAGATCCTGGCGCTCCAGCGGCTCCTCCAGCGTTCAGTGAAGGCTCTGAGGGAGGAGTACGCGCCTCACGGCTTCAACATCGGGATGAACTTGGGGCGGGTGGCCGGGGCCGGGGTTCCCGACCATCTCCACTGGCACGTCGTGCCTCGGTGGAGCGCGGACACGAGCTTCATGCCGGTCGTTGGCCAGACGCTCGTGCTGCCGGAGCTGGTCGAGGAGTCGGCGAAGCGACTCGCACCACGATTCTCCCCCGAAAGATGAAGCTCACACCTGCAGGTCCTCAGCGTGAAGGCAAGGCCTTTACATCTTCACTGTGAAGTCATATCCTTCATCTCGTGGAGACGCAGGAGCATGTCGTCGCGGTGTTGGGAGACGTCGTCGGGTCGCGAGGACACCCGGATCCCGAACGACGCCGAGTCTCGGTCGCCGAGGCGCTGGCGCTGGCGAACGATCGTCTCGCGCCGATGCAGCCGCTGACCCCTACGATCGGCGACGAGTTCCAGGGACTCTTCGCCGACCTCGTGTCGGCGCTGGAGGCGACGCTGGTCGTCCGGTTGGCGTTGCGGGGAGGGGTGGACGTGCGTTTCGGGATCGGATCGGGACCCCTGATCAGGTTCGGGGAGTCGCGCGCGCCCTTCGACCAGGACGGGCCCGCGTGGTGGTCCGCCAGGGAGGCGGTCGACCACGTTCGCGAGCTGTCGCAGCGGCAGGAGTCGCCGAGGGGGCTCCGGACCCGGTGGGTCGACGCCGACGATGAGCAGTCGTTCCGCGTGGCTACGGTCAACGCGTTCTTGCAGTGTCGCGACGAGTTGGTGGCCGCGATGGACACGCGCGATGCGGCGGCGATGCTCGGGCTGCTCGCGGACGAGTCGCTGACGAGGATCGCGGAGGCGGAAGGCATCAGCGCCTCCGCGCTCTCGCAACGGGCGATCCGGGGTGGCCTCTACGCGATCCGTCGAGCCCACGAGGAGCTGCGGGAGGCGGTCACGTGATCGCCGTTGGGATCTGGCTCGTGTCGATCGGGCTCGCGGATCTCGTGGCCGGCCTCTCGGGCGAGCCGAAGGCCGGTCCGAGGACGATCGGTGCGACCGTCACCGGCTTCGTCGCTCCGCTCGTCCTCGGTCTCGCGGGCGGTGCGACGACCCCGACGCTCCTCCTCCTCACGCTCCTGACCGGCGTCACGATCGCCGTGTGGATCGTGCTGCGGCGGGATCCGTCGCGGATGACCGCGCTCCGGGCGCTGGGCGCGCTGTTGTTCGTCCTCGCGGCCTTCGTGGCGGTGTCGCTGTTCGGGGCGGAGCCGGTCTCCAGCTTCCGGAACGAGCCGATCCTCGCGCGTGGCGTTCACCACCTGCCGTTCCCGCTCGTGGCCGGCGCATCGTTGGAGCGGGTGCTTTTCGTCGCCGGCGTCCTCACGATGCTCTTCGCCACGAGCAACGCGATCGTCCGGCTGGTGCTGACCGCGATGGGCACCAGGTTCTCGAACGCCGAGCAGCGTCTCCGTGGCGGCCGCGTGATCGGTCCATTGGAGCGCGTGCTGATCTTCGGTCTGGGCCTGGCAGGCCAGGCGACCGCGGCGGCCCTCGTGATCGGGGCGAAGGGCTTGCTTCGCTACCCGGAGCTGAACGGGCTCCGGAACGAGCCCGGTGCGGCGGGACCGCCGGCTCGCACGATCGACGTCGTGACCGAGTACCTCTTGATCGGGTCGCTCACGAGCTGGCTGCTGGCGCTGTTCCCGTTGGTGCTCGTCCCGTGATGTCCCATTCGACCGGTCGATAGGCTCACCCGGATGCCGATGCTCGACCTATCCGACGGCGCGTCGCTCCACTACGAGATCGCCGGCGAGGGACCGATGGTGACCCTGATCCATCCGGGGTTGTGGGACATGCGGACCTGGGATCGGGAGTTCCGAACGTTCGCCGACGCAGGGAACCGGGTCCTTCGGTACGACGTCCGCGGGTACGGGGGGTCCAGTCGTCCGGAGCCGGGGTCGACGTACTCGCACGTCCGCGACCTCGACGCCCTCCTGGATGCCGTCGAGGTGACCCAGACCGCGCTCGTCGGGTGCTCGATGGGAGGCGCGATCGCGATCGACTTCCTGCTGGAGCGTCCGGCGAAGGTCTGGGGGCTGGTCCCGGTGGCGGCCGGCCTGGGTGGTTTCGAAGCCACCGAGGAAGAGGAGGAATGGTGGGCGCAGCGCGACGGCCCGATCGAGGCCGCGATCGAGGTCGGCGACCTCGAGCGAGCGCAGGAGCTCCGGCTCGAGATCTGGGCGCCGCTCGGGACCTCGGATGAGCGCGGCAGGAGGATCCGCGAGATCGCGTTCGACAACCTCCACGAGATCGAGATGGACGAGAGCGGAGAGGAGCAGCTGGACCCGCCGGCGGCACACCGGCTGACCGAGGTCGACGTTCCGACGCTGATCCTCGAAGCGGAGCACGACCCTCCGGACATGAAGCGGCTCGCCGACTTCCTCGTCCGCGAGATCATCGGCTCACGGAAGGTGGTCGTCGAGGGCGCCGACCACGTCGTGAATATTCGCCAGCCCGAGCGGTTCGAGGAGCTCGTGCTGGCGTTCCTGCTCGACGCGACCCCGCGCTGAGCGCGGCTGCGAAGGCGCTACTTCTTGTGGGCTTCCTCGCGCGCGTGCTGGTACTCGTCGATCACCTTCTGCGCGAGGTGCTGCGGCATCTCGTCGTAGTGGGAGAAGGTCATCGAGAACGCGCCGCGCCCGCCGGTCATCGACCGGAGGTCGATGACGTAGCGGGCGACCTCACCCTGGGGCACCAAGGCGTTGATCACCTGCTTGCCGCCGCCGATCTGGTCCATGCCCTGGATCCTGCCGCGCTTGGCGTTCAGGTCTCCCATGATGTCGCCGGTGAACGACTCGGGGACCGTCACCGCGAGCTGCACGACCGGCTCGAGCAGCGCGACGCCGCCCTGCTCGACCGCGTCCTTCAGTGCCAATGAGCCCGCGATCTGGAAGGCCATGTCGGAGGAGTCCACCGCATGGAACTTTCCGTCGACGAGCGTCACCTTGATGTCGACCATCGGGTTCCCGGAGAGCACGCCCTCCGACATCGTCTTCACGATGCCCTTCTCGATCGAGGGGATGAACTGCTGGGGGATGGCGCCTCCGAAGATCTTGTCCTCGTAGACGAACCCCTCGCCGCGGGGGAGCGGTTCGATCTCGATCTCGCACACCGCGTACTGGCCGTGACCGCCGGACTGCTTCACGTGGCGGCCCTGCGCCTTCGCTTTGGCGCGGATCGTCTCCCGGTACGCGATCTTCGCCGGCTTCGTCTCGACCTCGACACCGAACTTCGCCTTCAGGCGCTCGATCTGCACGCCGAGGTGCGCCTCGCCCATCCCGTAGATCACCGTCTGGTGGGTCTCGTCGTTCCGGGCCACGCGGAACGTCGGGTCCTCCTCGCGAAGGCGCGCCAGACCGGTCGCGAGCCTGTCCTCGTCGCCCTTGGTCTTGGGCGAGATCGCGTAGGCGAGCAGGGGTTCGGGGAGCTCCACCGGCGGGAGCTGGACCGGGTCGTCCTTCGTGGCGAAGGTGTCTCCGGTGTGGGTGTGCGGCAGCTTGGCGACGGCCCCGATGTCACCGGCTGGCACCTCCGAGACGGATTCGTGGTCCTTGCCCTTCAGAGCGAACAGTTGTCCGATCCGCTCCTCCGTTCCCTGCGTCGCGTTGTGGACCGACGAGTCGGGACGCACCTTCCCGCTGAACACCCTGAACATCGTGATGTGCCCGACGAAGGGGTCGGAGAGCGTCTTGAACACGAAGGCCGTGAGGGGGCCGTTCGGGTCGCACGTCCGCTCCTTCTCCTCGCCGCCCTTCCCGATGACGTCCAGCGGCCGCGCGGTCCAGCGGCGACGGGAACTCCTCGACGATGAAATCCAGCAGCCGATCGATCCCGATCGCCTTGGACGCGGAACCCACGAAGACGGGTGCGAGGCGGGCGTTCGTGAAGCCGTCCTTCGCTCCCTGCGTGATGACGTCCTCCGGGAGCGTGCCCTCATCGAGGTACTTCTCGATCAAGGCGTCGTCGGACTCCGCGACCGCTTCGATCAGCTTCTCGCGAGCGGGATCCGCGATCGCGTGCACCTCGTCGGGCCACTCGGACTCCTCGGCCTTGGGGCCGGATGGGTACAGGTCGGCCTTCTCGTGGAGGAGATCGGCGATGCCGTTGAACTCCTGCTCCGCGCCGATCGGGAGCTCGAACGGAGCGACCTGGTTCCCGAAGGAAGATACGAGCTGCTCGAGCGTGCCCTGGAAGTCCGCGCGCTCACGGTCTAGCTTGTTCACGAAGATCGCGCGAGGGAGGTTCTCCTGGACGGCGAGCTCCCACGCGAACTCCGTCTGGACCTCGACACCGTCCACGGCTGAGACCACGACGATGACCGCGTCCGCGGCTCGGACCGCCGAGCGGACGTCGCCGACGAAGTCCGCGGTGCCGGGGGCGTCGAGGACGTTGATCTTGGCGTCCTTCCACTCGATCGGGGCCATCGCGAGCGAAACGGAGATCTGCCTGCGCTGTTCGTCGGCATCGTGGTCGGACACGGTGTTGCCGTCCTCGACGGTTCCCATCCGGGTGACAGCGTCCGAGGCGAACAGCATCGCCTCCAGCAGCGTCGTCTTCCCCGAACCCCCGTGCCCCACCAGCAAGACGTTGCGGATGTCCTTCGCGTCGTAGGTCTTCAACAGGGCTCCTTCGAGGGCGAGGGGTCGGCAGAGAGGAGGAATCCTACAGAGTTGCTACGCTCGCCCGACCTGCGATGCGGAGCTTGCTGAGGTTCGAACGCCAGCCGCCCGGCACCGCGATCACCCGCTCGGTCCTCGTGGCCGGCGGCGCGCTCGCGGCGGGGGCGGGATGGCTCGTGGTCGCACATGAGGTACGTCCCGCGGGCTGGGCCGCCGGCGCCTCCGGGGCGCTGCTCCTGCTCGGGGGTCATCGGGCCAACCACGGCGCCGGCGGCCCTACCGACCGGATGCTTGATGACCTCCTCGACAGGGCATGGGACGCCGCTGTGCTGTCGGGGATCGCGTGGGTCGCGCGGGACGGAAGCTCGTCGGTGGCCGTCGCGGCACTCGCCGCCCTGAGCCTCTCGTTCGTCGCGGGCTACATCCGAGCACGTGGCGCGGCGCTCGGCTATTCGGTGGAGGAGCGGCACGTGACGCGAGGGGCGCGCTACGTCTTGGTGGTCGCGTTCCTGCTGTTCGGGTGGACCTGGGCGGTGTGGGCGGTGGCGGCGATGTCCGGGCTCGCCGCGGTCGTGCGAGCGGGGCAGGTCGCGCAGGAAGAGCGAGCCGCGTGAACGCTCGACGTGCGGCCGGCGAGACGGCGACATATCTGGTGTACCGGTTCATGAGCTGGCTCGGCCAGATCCTGCCCGCGAGGAGCGGGCGATCGTCGTACGAGAAGGCGGGCCGGCTCTTCTACCGTCTCGCGGCCCGCGCCCGCGCGACCGTCGCCGCGAACCAGGCTCAGGTCCTCGGCCGCCCGATCGAGGACACGTTGGTCCAGGCTTCCACCCGCGAGGCGTTCGCCCTCTATGGGCGGTACTGGTTCGACACGTTCAACATCCTCGGTTGGACCGATGAGCAGGTGCTCGACGCGTTCCGATTCGAGGGCATCGAGCACGTCGAGAAGGGTTTGGCGGACGGCAAGGGAGTCGTGATCGCGCTGCCCCACACGGGGAACTGGGACGTCGGCGGCCGGGCGATGGGGATCCGCGTGGCGCCTGTAGTGGCGGTGGCCGAGCACCTGAAGCCCGACCGGCTCTTCGAGCTCTTCCTCGAGCACCGGCGCCGGCTCCGGATCGACATCGTCGACCTCGCGAGCGACCACGTGGGCAGGCAGCTCACCCAACGGCTCGAGCAGAATCGGATCGTGGCGCTCGTGGCGGACCGGGATCTGTCCGGCGGCGGCGTCGAGGTCGAGATGTTCGGCCGCACCAGGCGGATGCCGGCGGGGCCTGCCCTCTTGGCGCTCTCTGCCGGAGCGCCGCTGATCTCGGGTCCGACCTACACGACGAGAGAGGGATGGGTCGAGGTGCTGACCCCGGTGTCGATCGAGCCGACGGGTCGACGGAAGGAAGATGTCATCGCGCTCACGCAGGCCCTGGCCACGGCGTTCGAGCGAGCGATCGCCGCCGCGCCGCCGGACTGGCACATGTTCCAGCCCGCCTGGGACGCGTAGGCAGCCGTGCGGATCGCGCTCGTCTGCCCGTACGCCTGGGAGGCGGCGGGCGGTGTCCAGGTGCACGTCAAGAACCTCGCGACGCGCCTGCTCGCCCGCGGTCATCAGACGATGGTGCTGGCGCCCACCATCGCGACGCCCTCGGAGCCGTGGGTCCGCTCGGTGGGCCGGCCGATCGGGGTCTCGTACCAGGGCACGGTCGCCCCGATCGCCCCGCTCTCGTACCGGCGGACCCGGGTCGCGCTGGCCTCGCTCCGTCCCGACGTGGTGCACGTCCACGAACCGCTCACGCCCAGCGCCTCGATGTTCGCGACGCTCGCCGCGAAGGTCCCCGTCGTCGCCACGGTCCACGCCTACCTCGACCGGTCGGTCGCGATGGAGCTCGCTGCCCCGATCCTCCGCCGCATCTGGCAGAAGGTGACCGTCGGCGTCGCCGTCTCCGAGACCGCGGCGTCGTTCCTGCGACGCGCTGTGCATGACGCGGCGCTCGAGATCGTCCCGAACGGTGTGGATGTCGGAGCCTTCGCCGAGGCGGAGCCCCGCGCGGACCTGCCGCCCGGACGGAGGATCCTGTGGGTGAATCGCCTGGACGCGCAGAAAGGCTTCCCGATCGCCATCGCCGCGGTCTCCAAGGTGCTGTCGCAGGTTCCGGACGCCGTGCTCGTGGTCGTCGGGGAGGGCAAGGATCGGGAGGCATTGGGGCTCCTGACCGAGTCGGCTCGGGCTCGGGTCGACATGCGCGGCGCCGTGCCCAACGAGCAGGTCCCCTCGTTCCACGCGGGGTGCGAGGCCTTCGTGTCGCCGGCGGTGGGGCAGGAGAGCTTCGGGATCGCTCTGGTGGAGGCGATGGCGGCCGGTCTGCCGATCGTGGCCACCGACATCCCCGGCTATCGGGAGGTCGTATCGGACGGCGTCGAAGGACTCCTCGTGCCGCCCCGGGACCCGGAGGCGCTCGCGGCCGGCCTGGTTCGAGTCCTGGCGGAGCCGGAGCTGGCGGCGCGGCTCGGCGAGGCCGGCCGCGAGCGCGCACGTACCTTCGACTGGCCGATCGTCGTCGACCGCCTGGAGGAGCTGTACGGCCGCGCGATCGAGAGCGCTGGCTACGATAGGCCCAGATGACGGCCTTCTGGATCGTGCTCGGGATCGTCGTGGCCGTGGCGCTCGCCGGTGTGTGGATCTACAACCGACTGGTGACGCTGCGGACGCGTGTCGAGAACGGATGGTCGCAGATCGATGTCCAGCTCCGTCGCCGCGCCGACCTGATCCCCAACCTCGTCGAGACGGTGAAGGGGTATGCCGCCCACGAGCGCGAGCTCTTCGAGCAGGTGACGGAGGCGCGGGCACGCTCCCTCGGGGCGACGGGCGTGGCGGACCAGGCCGACGCCGAGAACCAGGTCACCGCCGGTCTCCGGCAGCTCCTCGCGGTCGTCGAGAACTATCCCGACCTCAAGGCCAACCAGAACTTCCTCGCGCTTCAGGAGGAGCTCATCGGCACCGAGTCGAAGATCGCGTACGCGAGGCAGTTCTACAACGATCAAGTGATGCGGCTGAACACGCTGATCCAGTCGTTCCCATCCTCGATCGTCGCTCGCGCGTTCGGCTTCGTAGGGCGCCCCTTCTTCGAGATCGACGAGCCGACTCGCGGTCCCGTGCAGGTGGACCTCTCCTAGCCGTGTACGAGCAGATCGCCGCGAACAAGCGCAAGACCGCGATCCTCTTCGTGCTGGCCGTCGTCCTGCTCGGCGGTGTCGGCTACGCGATCGGAGTGCTCACCGACAGCGGCCCGGTGGGTCTGGTGATCGCACTGATCGTCGCCATCGTGATGTCGGTCGGGTCCTATCTCTATGGGGACCGGATCGTGCTGGCATCCACCCGGGCGCGTGAGGTCTCCAAGGAAGACGAGCCTCGTCTCCACAACATCGTCGAAGGCCTCGCGATCGCCGCCGGGATCCCGAAGCCGCGCGTGTGGATCGTGCCGGAGAGTGCCCCGAACGCCTTCGCGACCGGGCGCGATCCCGAGCACAGTCACGTGGCGGCCACACAGGGACTGCTCGAGTCGATGAACCGCGTCGAGCTCGAGGGGGTGATCGGTCACGAGATGGCCCACGTCGTTGACCGAGACATCCTCGTGGGCACCGTCGTGGCGACGCTCGTCGGGGCCGCCGTGCTCCTCGCGGAATTCTTCATGCGGATGTGGTGGTGGGGCGGGTTCCGTGGGCGGCGGGGCGGCGATTCCGGAGGGGGCGCCGTTTCCGCGTTGATCTTCGCGGTCGGGTTCGTCTTGCTGATCCTGGCGCCGATCTTCGGCCAGCTGATCCGCCTCGCGGTCTCCCGGAACCGTGAGTTCCTCGCCGATGCGCAAGGAGCCATGCTCACGCGCTATCCGCCGGGGCTGATCGCCGCCCTGAAGAAACTCCAGACCGCGCCGACCGCCATGCGCTCCGCGAACAACGCCACCGCCCACCTGTGGCTCAATCAGCCCTCGCGGATCGAGGGTGAGCGGCTCGGAGTGATGGAGCGCCTGTTCTCGACCCACCCACCGCTGTCCGAGCGCATCCGCCGCCTGGAGGAGATGTGACGTTCCGGTCGAGATGCCCGTGGGTGTTTGGGCAAGGCGAGGTGCGGGGTTAGTCTCGAACCGTGGTCCCTGAGGAAGGGGACCTTTTTCGTTCGCAACGTGACATGACCGGGGGGCCTTTCGATGGCGCTGACCCAACGAGGAAAGATCGCGATCGGCGTGGCGTCGGCGGCCGTCGTCGCCGTGCTGGCCGTGCTCGCGTTCACGGGGAACGCGCCCGAGCCGATCCAGGAGATCGTGGACGAGGTGACGGGGAGGCCGGAGCCGTGCCCCCTCACGGGCGAGCTCCGAGTGGGAGGGGAGGGCGCGCCGGCGCGCCCCGTGCTCGCGGTGAAGATCGAGAACACCGACGACGCGTACCCGCTCGCAGGGCTCGAACGGGCGGACGTGATCTACGAGGAGCCGGTCGAGGGCAGCATCACGCGGTTCGCCGCGCTCTTCCAGTGCCGAGAAGCCCCCCGGGCGGGGCCCGTCCGGAGCGCTCGGACGACCGACCCTAAGATCCTCGTCCAGTACTCGGACGAGCCGATCCTCGCGTACTCGGGGGCGAACCCTCAGGTGACGGCCGCCCTGGAGGATGCGGGCGTCGTCTCCCTCACCGAGACAACCGCGACCGAGGCGTTCTTCAGGGACGACTCGCGCTCGGCACCGCACAACCTCTTCGTCGTCGACGAACAAGCTGTACCGGATCGCGAAGGAGCAGGGCGCCGACTTCTCTCTCCCGGAAGCGCTCTTCCGCTTCGACGAGGAGGTGCCGGCACCGAGCAAGCCGAGGACGTCGGCGTCGGTGGCGTTCTCCTCCTCCAACGTCGTGGGGTGGGTCTGGTCGGAGAATCGCTGGGTCCGGCAACTCGACGGCGAGCCGATGCTCGCGGAGAACGGCGAACCGATCGCCGTCGACAATGTCGTGATCCAGGAGGTCGTCGTGACGGACTCCAACATCGTCGACGTGGCAGGGTTCCCCTCTCCGAACGTGAAGCTCGTGGGCCGGGGCCGCGCGTGGATCCTCCGCGACGGCCGCCTCATCGTCGCGCGGTGGCAGCGCTCGTCGCCGGGTGACGTCACCGTGTTCGAGACGAAGGGCGGCGAGGAGATCGCGCTCGCGCCCGGGACGACCTTCGTCCAACTGGTGCCCAAGGACGACGGCGAGGTCACCTTCGAGCGGTAGCCGGGACGCTTCCCCGCAGGTCGCGGCGGTACACTCGGACCATCCGAGCGCATCCGTGCGCCGCCGCCAACGATCACGAAGGAGGGCGAATGCAGCGCGAGACCGGCACCTTCACCGTGAAGTCCGGGCTGGCGGAGATGCTCAAGGGCGGCGTCATCATGGACGTCACCAACGGCCGAGCAGGCCAAGATCGCTGAGGACGCCGGCGCCTGCGCCGTGATGGCGCTCGAGCGAGTGCCCGCCGACATCCGCCGGGACGGCGGCGTCGCCCGCATGGCCGATGCGACCAAGGTCGAGGAGATCCAGCAGGCGGTCTCGATCCCGGTGATGGCCAAGGCGCGGATCGGACACTTCGTGGAGGCGCAGATCCTGCAGTCGCTCGGCGTCGACTACATCGACGAGTCCGAGGTGCTCACGCCGGCAGACGAGGAGTACCACATCGACAAGTGGGCGTTCACCGTGCCGTTCGTGTGCGGGGCGCGCGACCTGGGCGAGGCGCTCCGCCGCATCGCCGAGGGCGCCGCGATGATCCGCACGAAGGGTGAGGCCGGGACCGGCAACGTGGTCGAAGCCGTACGGCACCAGCGCACGATGCTGCAGCAGATCGCGGAGGTCACCCAGCTCCGGCCCGAGCAGTACGTCACGAAGGCGAAGGAGCTCGGCGCGCCCGGTGGACCTCGTGCGGATGGTCGCCGAGCAGGGCCGGCTGCCGGTCGTGAACTTCGCCGCCGGCGGGCTGGCGACACCGGCCGACGCCGCACTGATGATGCAGCTCGGCGTCGACGGCGTCTTCGTCGGCTCGGGCATCTACAAGTCGGCGGACCCGGCGCCGCGCGCCCGGGCGATCGTGGAGGCCACCACCCACTTCAACGACCCGGAGATCCTGGCGAAGGTGTCCCACGGTCTCGGTGAGCCGATGCAGGGTCTCGAGATCGGCACGCTGGAGACCCGGCTCCAGGATCGCGGCTGGTAGGTCGCTCTGCGATGAAGACCGGCGTGCTCGCGCTGCAGGGCGATTTCCGCGAGCACGTCCGGGTCCTCTCGATCGCTGGGCGCCGCGCCGATCGAGGTCCGTACGCGCCGCGCAGCTCGCCGACGTCGATCGTCTCGTGATCCCGGGCGGCGAGTCCACGACGATCGGGAAGCTGGCTCGGCGGTACGACCTGGTGGAGCCCATCCGGGAGCGAGCGCGGGACGGCATGCCGATCCTCGGCACGTGCGCCGGGATGATCGTGCTGGCGGAGCGGGTGCGTCGACGGTGATCCGCTGCTCTCGCTGATGGACGTCACGGTTCGCCGCAACGCGTACGGTCGACAGGTGGATTCGTTCGAGGCCGACGTGGACGTCGACGGGATCGACCATCCCGTGCGCGGGGTGTTCATCCGGGCTCCCTGGATCGAGGACGTCGGCTCCGACGTCCGCGTGCTCTCCACGTACGAGGGCCGGCCGGTCGTCCTGCAGCAGGGGAATCTGCTCGCCGCCTCGTTCCACCCGGAGCTGGTCGGCGAGACCGCGCTCCACGAGTACTTCCTTTCCCTGTCGAGGTAGGTGCGATGTCCGGTCATTCGAAGTGGGCGACGATCAAGCGGAAGAAGGCCGCGAACGACGCGAAGCGGTCGAACCAGTTCGCGAAGCTCCTCCGCGCGGTCGAGGTCGCGGCGAGGGAGGGCGGCGGCGACCCCGCCGCGAACATGACGCTCGCGTCGGCGGTCGAGAAGGCGAAGGCCTCCTCGGTCCCGAGCGACAACATCGAGCGCGCGATCAAACGCGGGAGCGGGGCCGATGCCGACGGCGCGAGGTACGAGGAGATCACCTACGAGGGCTACGCGCCCGGCGGGATCGCACTGTTCGTCGAGACGCTGACCGACAACCGCAACCGAACGGCCCAAGACGTCCGGCACGCGTTCACGCGCAACGGCGGCAACCTGGGCGAGACGGGCTCGACCGGCTGGATGTTCACGCGCAAGGGCGTGATCGTCGTGGAGAAGTCGGCGGCGCCGGACGACGAGCGCCTGCTGGAGCTGGCGCTCGAGGCCGGCGCCGAGGACCTGAACGACTCGGAGAGCTCGTGGGAGATCGTGACGGACCCGACGGACGCTCGCGGCGGTCCGCGACGCGCTCCGCGACGCGGGCATCGAGCTCTTCTCGGCGGAGCTCACGATGCTGCCGCAGTCGACGATCCCGGTCGACGGCGGCGAGGCACGAAGGGTCCTGCAGCTGATCGAAGCGCTCGACGACCTCGAGGACGTCCAGAACGTCTACGCGAACTTCGACATCCCCGAAGAGGTCATGGCTTCCCTTTGAGGGGGATCCGTCGGAGTACGCCGGTCGTTGCCCGCGCTCCCGGCCCCGCCTAGACTCGAGCGAACGGATGTTCGAGAGGCGTGTGCTCGGCGTGGACCCCGGCCTGGCCAGGCTCGGCCTCGCCGTCGTCGAGGGGAGCGGCCGCAAGGCCGACCTGATCTGGGCCGGAGCCGTCGACACGGTGGCGGGTTCGGAGGAGTCCGAGCGTCTCCGGCTTGCTCTGCGTCGCGGTGCGCGAGGCGATCTCGGTCCACCGGCCGGCGTCGATGGCCGTGGAGCGGGTGGCCTGGAACAAGAACCAGGTGAGCGCCCTCACGGTGGCGCGCGCCACGGGCGCCATCATGGTGGTCGCGGCCGACGCGGGACTCGTCGGTGGCGGAGTACGGTCCCAACGAGGTGAAGATGGCGGTGACCGGGATGGGCAACGCCGACAAGCAGCAGGTGCGGCGGGCGCTGGTCAAGGTGCACGGGCTGAAGGAGGTGCCGGTCCAGGCGGACGCCGCCGACGCCGTGGCGGTGGCGCTCACCCATCTGGTGGGAGCCCGCATGCGGGGCCTCGCCCGACTCGGGGTCGCGGTGATCTCGTTCCTGGACGGTGAGGTCGTGGAGAAGGGCGCGACCCGCGTGGTGATCGGCGTCGGCGGAGTCGGCTACGACGTCCTCGTCCCCACGTCGGTGGTCGCGAAGCTCCCACGCGGTCGGGAAGACGACGCGGCTGCACACCCGGATGGTCGTGCGCGAGGACTCGATGACGCTCTACGGTTTCTCCGCCGTCGACCAGCGCGATCTGTTCGACCTGTTGACCGGCGTGACGGGAGTGGGACCGAAGGTCGCGCTCGCGTTCCTGTCGGTCTTGCGCCCGGCGGCTCTCACGCGCGCGATCGTGAACGGCGACGCGGCGGCGCTCACCGTCGTTCCGGGCGTCGGGAAGAAGGTCGCGCAGCGCGTCGTGCTCGACCTCGCCGAGAAGCTCGGCGGCGAGGCCGAGCTCCCCTCGGAGGGACCGATGGCCGACGTGCGCGACGCGCTCCTGTCGCTCGGGCTCACCGCGACGGAGGCCGGCGAGGCGATGCGCGGCATCGAGGCGGACGGACGCGAGGCCGACGACATCCTGCGCGAGGCGCTCCAGAAGGTGGGTCGATGATGTCCGACGACGAGACAGATCCGGATGCCGGAGGAACGACCCGGAGCGCCCGGTCGACCCCGACGCGCTCACGGAGGAGGACCGCGAGTTCGACATCGCGCTCCGTCCGAGGACGCTCGGACGAGTTCGTCGGCCAGGAGCGCGTGAAGGAGCAGCTGCATCTGCTGATCGACGGCGCGCGCAAGCGCGGCGAGGGCGTCGACCATCTCCTGTTCAGCGGCCCGCCCGGCCTCGGGAAGACGACGCTCGCCCGGATCGTGGCCCACGAGATGGGCGCGGGGTTCCAGCCGACGTCCGGGACCGGCGCTCGATCGCCCCAGCGACCTCGCGGCGATCCTGACGAACCTGGAACACGGCGACGTGCTGTTCGTGGACGAGATCCACCGGATGCCGAGGCCGGTCGAGGAGGTGCTGTATCCGGCGCTCGAGGACTTCAACCTCGACGTGGTCCTCGGGAAGGGACCCGACGGCCCGCTCGATCCGGCTGGAGCTGCCTCGGTTCACGCTGGTCGGCGCCACCACCCGCCCGGGCCGGCTGACGCTCCCGCTCCGGGAGCGGTTCGGCTTCTCGCCCCGCCTCGACTACTACTCGGCCGAGGACCTGGCCAAGATCGTGATGCGCTCGGCCGGGATCCTCGACGGTGCCGGTCGACGGCGACGCGGCCGCGGAGATCGCCCGACGCTCGCGCGGCACGCCGCGGATCGCCAACCGGCTGCTCCGGCGGGTGCGGGATTTCGCCGAGGTGCGCCACGACGGCTCGGTCACGCTCGAGGTCGCCGCGGCGGGCCTCGAGGTCTTCGAGGTCGACGATCAGGGCCTCGATCGGCTGGACCATTCGATCCTCGCAGACACTGATCGACAAGTTCGGAGGCGGCCCGGTCGGGCTCTCGACGCTCGCGGCTTCGGTCGGCGAGGAGACCGACACCGTCGAGGACGTCGTGGAGCCGTACCTCCTGCAGCTGGGGTTCCTCCGCCGGACGCCACGCGGGCCGGGTCGCCACCGAGCACGCGTATCGCCACCTGGGCACGTCGGTCCCCGGCACACTGCCGCTTTAGAGGTGGCGAGGTAGACTCCCGGGTCCCCTCAATGGAGGTCTGCATGCTCGCCATCCTCGCTCAGACACAACGCAAGCCAACCCCATCGTGGCGCTTCCTTCCGCTCCTGCTGATCGGTGTCGTCTTCTACTTCCTGCTGATCCGACCCCAGAACCAGCGTCGCCGGGCGCAGATGCAGATGCAGTCGTACGATCGAGGTCGGCGACGAGATCGTGACCACGGCCGGCATCTACGGCACGGTCACCGAGATCGACGACGACTTCGGCATCGTGACGGTCGAGGTCGCCCCGGGCACCGAGATCCGGCTGGCGCGCGCGGCCGTCGCGCAGCGCGCTCGATGGACGAGGAGTTCGAGGACGAGGACGAGGACGAGGTGGAAGGCGCCGAGCCGGGGTCGTGAGCGACCCGCTCCAGCCTCGCGATCCGGAGGAACCCGCGGCGGCCGTCCGCGCAGCCCGACGAGCCGGCTCCTCGGATGCCGGTCGAGCCGGTTCCGACGCATCCGGCACCCGACGCCCGCCGGGACCCGGACGATCGTCGCCACCGTCACGCTCGAGGACGTCCAGGCGAACGAGGAGCTCTCGCTCTACATCGCGTCCGCCGACCGCGTGATGGAGGCGATGGGCTACACGGAGCACGGGTTCCGTCACGCGAACCTCGTCGCCAAGATCGCCTACCAGGTGCTGAGCCGACTCGGGTACACGGAGCGGGAGGCGACGCTCGCGTCGGTCGCCGGGTACCTGCACGACGTGGGGAACGCGCTCGCCCGCGACGCCCACGGCCAGACCGGCGCCGTCCTCGTGTACCAATCGCTCCGCGACTCGGTGCACGGCGCGGACCTGATGCCGATCCTCGCGGCGATCGCGAACCACGAGGAGACCGAAGGCGTCGCCGTCTCGCCGATCTCGGCCGCCGTGATCCTCGCCGACAAGTCCGACGTGCACGGAGCCGCGTGCGCAAGTCCGGCCGGATCGAGTTCGACGTGCACGATCGCGTGAACCATCGCCGTCGAGCGTTCGTTCCTGTCGGTAGACTCCGGACGCCCGCACCGTCAGCCTCGAGCTGACGATCGACACCGAGATCAGCCAGGTCATGGAGTACTTCGAGATCTTCCTCGGACGCATGCAGCTCTGTCGCCATGCCGCCGAGCTGCTCGATGCTCGCTTCCGACTGGTCATCAACGGGGCCGAGCTGGCGTGAGGCGCAACCGCGCCCTCTGGGCGTCCATCATCTTCGTGCTGGTCCTGGTCGGCGCGTCGCTGATCGGGTTTCGTCGGCGGCGGCCTGCAGCCGACGCTCGGACTCGATCTCCAGGGTGGCGCCTCGGTGATCCTCACCGCTCCCGAGGGCACGCCGCAAGACGTCATGGAGCAGGCGCTCGAGAACATCCGCAACCGTGTCGACGCGTTCGGGGTCGGTGAGCCGGACATCGCGCTGTCGGGCACCACGATCGAGGTGCAGATCCCGGGCAGCGCGGACGCGACGGTGCGACCGGCGCGACGCGGACCTCTTCTGCCTGGAGGGCGAAGATCTGATCCACGGGTGCTCCGAGGACGAGGACGACGTCCGGGACGTGCTCGAGAGCCTCGAGGTCCAGGCCCAGCCGTCCGAGGTCTGCGTCGTGGACGGGGATGGCGAGAAGGTGGAGTGCTTCTCGAGCAGAGCGCAGGCCGACACGTTCCTCGCCGGCGTCCAGGTCGGACCGAAAGAGGACGTCGCCGAGCGGCTCCGCCAGCCCTTCGGCCTCCGCGTCGCCATCGTGCGTCGCCCTCGGCCGGGCCGTCGCCCGCGGCGAGCGCCTACTGCCTGACCGCAGCCGACCGGTGACCGGATCGGATGCTTCAGACAGCGGGCGAAGGCCCAGGACGCGAAGGACGCCTGCGAGGTCGAGGTGACGAAGCGCACCTATCTGCGTGCTCCCGGCCCCGCCGGAGCCGTCGCCCACGCCGTCGCGAGCCCTTCGACGACCGCATCGCCGTCGGCCTCGGCGTCGGCGCTCTGCCTCCGCGTCGGCATCCGCCTCTCCGATCTCCGGCCACGTTCGCGGACCTCGATCTCTCCGGGGCCGATCCCTTGCCGTGCGAGCTCGGCTCCCGAGAGGCGGCCGACGAGGCGCTCGCGGCGATCGAGGTCGTGCACGAGGAGCAGCAGTTCTGCGTCGTGAGCTCGGCGGGCGAGCAGCTCGGATGCTCGGTCGACCGCGACCAGGCGGAGGATCTCCGGCGTCAGTCCGGCCAGGAGCGACTGCTTCGCGTGATCGGACAGACGGCTCGCCTGGAGGAACGGAGCGGTGCTCGAGATCGTGCCGGCGTCCGACCCCCGGCCCATCACCTGCGGGACCGAGGAGGAGCGTGACCTTGCCCCGCTGCTCGTTCGACGCGCTCGAAGAACGAGGAGGTCGTCTACCCCGGCGCCGTCGGGAACGGCCAGGTCGCGAAGTACGTGCTCGATCAGGTGGTCATCAGCGGCGAGGACTTCGACAGCGCGAGCCGCGGTGTTGAGCGGTCAGGGGCAGCTCGGCGCCGTCTCCTCGTGGACCGTCACGTTCGAGCTCGACAGCGACGGCGCCGAGCGGTTCGCGGACGCGACGACGGCCAGGCCGTCGGCGCCCCGCCGCCGACCGACCAGATCGCGATCGTCGTCGACCGGGTCGTGATCTCCTCGCCGACGGTCCAGTCCGCGATCACCGGAGGGAGCGGCGAGATCACCGGGGGCTTCTCCGAACAGGAGGCGAAGGACCTCGCGACGCAGCTGAACGCGGGAGCACTGCCGGTCGAGCTCACTCGGCAGTCGGTGCGCACGGTGAGCCCGACGCTCGGCGAGGAGTCGCTCCGGCAGGGGATCATCGCCGGGATCGCGGGGCTGGTGCTCCTGTTCCTCTACCTGCTCTTCTATTACCGGCTGCTCGGTGTCGTCGCATGGTTCGGCATGACGATCTGGGCGGTGCTCGCGGTCGCCCTGATCTCGATCGCCGGCGACCAGTTCGGCTACGCGCTCTCGCTCGCAGGGGTCGCCGGGCTGGTGATCTCGCTCGGCGTGACGGCCGACTCCTACATCGTGTTCTTCGAACGGCTGAAGGACGAGGTCCGCTCCGGGAAGTCGGCCCGTGCCGCCGTCCAGCCGGCCTTCGCGCGCGCGTACAAGACGATCGTCGCGGCCGACATCGTGGCCGGCCTCGCCGCGGTCGTGCTGTACCTGACGGCAGTGAGCTCCGTGCGAGGGTTCGCACTGACGCTGGGCGTGGCGACGCTGCTCGACCTGTTCGTCGTGTACTTCTTCAAACGTCCGACGGTCTTCCTGATCGCGAAGAACGAGAAGCTCGTGAACCTTCGTGGGTTCGGGCTCACGAGCGGCGTCGCCGCCGAGGCCGCACGGGAGGGAGCGGGTCTGTGAACGTTCGCAAGGCGATCGACACCTATCGCGGTCACACGATCCCGCACGTTCGCTGGGTGGAGCGTCGGAACCTGTGGTTCGCGATCTCCGGTGTGCTGATCCTGCTGTCCGCTGGGCGGGCTGCTGTTCCGAGGGCTGAACTTCTCGATCGACTTCGAGGGGGGCGCGCGGATCACCTACACGTTCGCGCGTCCGGTGAGCGCCGAGCAGGTACAGGCGACGCTCGAGGACCACGGGATCGACGATGCGGAGGTCCAGATCGTGAACGACGAGGCGGTCTCGATCCGGACGCCTTCGCTCACGGTCGAGGGCGTGGGCGAGCGCGGAGGCGATCCGACGAGATCTCGCCGAGCAGGCCGGTATCGACACGGTGGACGTGAACATCGAGGACGTCGGCCCGACGTGGGGCGGGGAGATCTCTCGCAAGGCGGCGATCGGCCTGTTCGTCGTGCTGGCGGCGATCACGCTCTACATCACGCTCCGTTTCGAGCTGAAGATGGCGATCGGCGCGATCATCGCGCTGGTCCACGACGTCTTGATCACGGTGGGGGTGTACGCGCTCAGCGGGCGAGAGGTCACGCCGGAGACCGTGATCGCGGTGCTGACGATCCTCGGGTTCTCGCTGTACGACACGGTCGTGATCTACGACAAGATCAAGGAGAACCTCGAGACACAGTCCCTGGTCGCGCGCCTCGGTTCGGACGCGGTGATCGACCTCTCGCTGAACCAGGTGTTGATGCGCTCGGTGAACACGTCGCTGGTCGTCCTGCTGCCGATCCTGTCGCTGCTGCTGTTCGGCGGCGACACGCTGAAGGACTTCGCGTTCGCGATGTTCGTCGGCGTCGCGATCGGCGTCTACTCGTCGGTGTTCCTCGCGGCCCCGCTCTTCGCGGTGCTGAAGAAGCGCGAGGTGCGATTCCGCCAACTCGAGCAGAAGCTCTCGGATCGGGAGCGCATCGTGGCGCGACGGGCGGCCGCCCCGACCGCGATCACGGGCGCAGCGACGGGCGAGGCGGCGGCCGCCCGCGCGACCGCGAGGACGGGTACCGTCGCGCAGCCACGGTCGAAGTCGAAGCGGCGGAAGCCGCCGGCCAAACGCAAGCGGAGGTGAGGGCGTGGAGATCGAGCAGATCAAGGCGCTGATCCGGGATGTTCCCGATTTCCCCGAGCCCGGGATCGTGTTCAAGGACATCACACCGGTCCTCGCGCATCCGGACGCGATGTCGACCATCATCGACCTGATCGTCGTGCACTTCGGCCGCGGGACGGTCGACAAGGTGGTGGGGATCGAGGCCCGCGGATTCATCCTTGCGGCTCCGGTGGCCTACCACTTCAACGCGGGTTTCGTGCCGATCCGCAAGGAGGGCAAGCTGCCTTGGGAGACGGTCTCGGAGGAGTACGAGCTGGAGTACGGCACCGCCACGATCGAGCTGCACGAGGACTCCATCGAGCAGGGCGAGCGGGTCTTGATCGTTGACGACGTGCTCGCGACGGGAGGGACGGCGAAAGCCGCCGCGTCGCTCGTGGAGCGATGCGGCGGCGTGATCCGTGGGATCGCTTGTCTGATCGAGCTCGAGTTCCTGAAGGGGCGGGAGAAGCTGCCCGGCTACGAGCTCCACACGTTCATCCACTACTGAGCCGTGGTGACGGTGTCCCCTACACTTTCGGTAGGAGGCGATCGTGGACACCACCGGGCGTGACGTGCGGGTCGGGCAGGAGCAACAGCCGCCCGCGCCCGAGCGCGGCCGGCTGCTCCCTGGGATCCCCCGGCCCCGCCTCCGACGCACCGACGCCGGTCCCCCGGACCGTCTCGCCCCGGTGCTGAAGAAGGTCCGTTCGTACAACCCCAAGGCCGACACGAAGCTGCTGGAACGTGCCTATCGGTACGCCGAGGAGGCGCACGAAGGGCAGCATCGCCTCTCGGGCGAGCCCTACGTCGAGCACCCCGTCGCCGTGGCCGGGATCCTCGCCGATCTCCGGCTCGACACCACGACCCTCACGGCAGCCCTCCTGCACGACACCGTCGAGGACACGACGGTCGGGCTCGGGGACATCGAGCAGGAGTTCGGCAACGAGGTCGCTCGCATCGTTGACGGGCTCACGAAACTCGACAAGCTTGAGTTCCGGAGCGGCGAGCTCGCGCAGGCGGAGAACGTCCGCAAGATGATCGTCGCGATGGCGGGCGACATCCGGGTCCTGCTCGTCAAGCTCGCCGACCGTCTCCACAACATGCGAACGCTCGCGCCCTTATCGGAACAACGCCAGCGCAAGATCGCCAACGAGACCCTCGAGATCCACGCCCCTCTCGCCGATCGCCTCGGTGTCCAGGAGCTCAAGTGGGAGCTCGAGGATCTCGCGTTCAAGACACTGAACCCGGGTCCGTACCGTGAGATCGCCAATCTCGTCGAGACGCGCCGAGGCGAGCGGCAGAAGCTCCTCGAGGAAGTGAAGAGCGCCCTGCGCGCGAAGCTGAAGGAGCTGGGCGTGAAGGCCGACGTCGAGGGTCGTCCGAAACACCTGTACTCGATCTACGAGAAGATGGTGATCCGAGGCAAGGAGTTCAACGAGATCCACGACCTCGTCGGCCTCCGCGTCCTCGTCCCGTCGCTCCGCGACTGCTACGGAGCGCTCGGCGCCGTCCACGCCTTGTGGAAGCCTGTCCCCGGCCGCTTCAAGGACTACGTCGCGATGCCCAAGTCGAACATGTACCAGTCGCTGCACACCACGGTCGTCGGGTCCGAAGGGTATCCCGCTGGAGATCCAGATCCGCACGCAGGACATGCACCGAACCGCGCGGTTCGGGATCGCCGCGCACTGGCGTTACAAGGAGGGCGGCAAGTCCTCGAAGGAAGCGCAGGACATGGCCTGGCTCGGCCAGATGATGGACTGGCTGAAAGAGATGGCCGATCCGCAGGAGTTCATGGAGGGACTGCGGATCGACCTGTCGGGTGGACGGGTGTTCTGCTTCACGCCGAAGGGTGACGTGCAGAACCTGCCGCAGGGCGCGACGCCCGTGGACTTCTCGTACTCGATCCACACCGAGGTCGGACACCGCACGATCGGGGCCAAGGTGAATGGGAAGCTCGTCCCCCTCGACTACGAGCTCCGCACCGGCGACACGGTCGAGATCCTCACGTCGAAGGCGCAGGGCGAAGGTCCCAGCCAGGATTGGCTCCAGTTCGTGAAGACGCCGCGAGCCAGAACCAAGATCCGCCAGTGGTTCAGTCGCGGTCGCCGCGAGGATGCGATGGAGTCCGGTCGCGACGCAGTTAGAGGGTTCGTCCGCAAGCAGGACCAGACGTTCAAGCGGCTCGCGACCGAGCAGACGCTCAGGCGTGTGGCGGAGGACCTCGCGTACACGGACCTGGAGGCCCTGTACGTGGCGGTGGGGGAGGGCCACGTCTCGCCGCAGTCGATCGTCGCGCGGATGTCGCGTCTGGTCTCCGGGACCCCCAACGAGGACGTCACCGAGGTGCCCCTCGCCCGCCCCGTGAAGATCGGCAAGCCCGACGTCTCCAAGGGCGTCGTCGTGAAGGGTCTCGGCGACGTGTGGGTGAAGCTGGGCCGTTGCTGCACGCCGGTGCCGGGGGATGCGATCGTCGGGTTCGTCTCCCGGGGACAGGGCGTCTCGGTCCACCGTGATACCTGTCCCAACCTGAGAACCCTGCAACGGCGTGAGCCCGAGCGGATCATCGAGGTCGACTGGGCCGAGGGCAAGCCGACATCGTTCTCGGTGGCCATCCAGGTAGAGGCGCTCGACCGGACACGGCTGCTTTCGGACGTGGCGACGGTCCTTTCGGACAGCCACGTGAACATCCTGGCGGCGACGTCGAGCACCGGGCGGGACCGGATCACGCGATTGCGCTTCACGTTCGAGATGGCCGACGTGGCGCACCTGTCGTCCCTGCTGGCGGCCGTCAAACGCGTCGAGAGCGTGTACGAGGCCTACCGCCTCGTCCCGAGCTAGCCCATGGCGTCCGGCGACTGGGCCGGGTATTACGACGCGCAGGCGGGCCGCGAGCCGAGGGAACTGCTCCGTGAGGTCCTCGCATCGTTCGATCGGGAAGAACGCGTGGGGAGCGCCGATCGACCTGGGATGCGGCGACGGCACGGACACGGCGGAGCTGATCGCCCGCGGCTGGGAGGTCACGGCGATCGACGCCGAGGAGGATGCGATGAGGCGTGTCCGCGAGAGGATCCCGCCGGAGCGAACGCCGCTCCTCAGAACGATCGTGTCGCCGATGGAGGACGTGGCGATCCCCGACGCCGACCTCGTCTTCGCGAGCTTCAGCCTCCCGTTCTGCCGGCCCGCAGCGTTCCCCGGACTCTGGAAGCAGCTGCGGTCTTCGCTGCGCCCTGGTGGTCGGTTCGCCGGCGAGCTCTTCGGTGATCGAGATTCGTGGGCCTCGGATCCTGACATGACGTTCCGGGATGCTCGGGCCGCGAAGGAGCTCTTCGACGGGTTGGAGGTCGAGTCGTTCGAAGAGGAAGAGGAAGACGGCGAGGCCTTCGATGGCCCGAAGCACTGGCACGTCTTCCACGTGATCGCCCGGGAGCCGACCGGGCGATGAGGATCGTCCTGCAACGGGTCCTGCGGGCGTCGGTCACGGTGGACGGCGAGCGCGTCTCGGAGATCGGACGCGGGTACCTGCTGCTCGTCGGTGTGGGACGCGGCGATCCGCCCGACGAGCCCGGGCGGCTGGCGGAGAAGATCCTGAACCTGCGCCTGTTCGCGGACCACGAGGGGAAGACCAACCTGCCGCTCGCCGGGGTCGACGGCGAGATCCTGGTGGTCTCGCAGTTCACGCTCTACGCGGATCTGGGGAAGGGCCGGCGGCCGTCGTGGGGCGACGCGGAGGATCCGGAGATCGCGGCCGAACGTGTCGAGGCGTTGGCGGACGCGCTCGAGGCGCACGGCGCGCGCGTCGCGCGCGGGGTGTTCGGAGCGATCATGGATGTCGAGCTGTTGAACGACGGTCCGTTCACGCTGGTCCTCGAGGGGTCGACGCTCAGCCCGACGTAGGGCGTCCGGTCCGTTTGCTCGGATCGACGGCGCAGGCCTGTTCGCCGAGCCGCCGGCCGAGTGTGTCCCGATTGCGGGCCACCCATCGGTAGAGCCGGTCGGTGGAACGGGGGAACGTCTCCGCGAGGAGCGCGACAGGGGCGCCGACGGGCAGGAGGCGAGCCAGCGGCCCGGTCGCGGCACCCCCAGAGTGCCGTCGCCCGTCGGGCGTGACGAGGTGCCATGAGGCGAGCCGGTCCTCCTCGCTCAGGTCGGAGAGCAGCCGGTCGCCTTCCTCGCTCTGGATCGGGGCGGCGCGCAATCGGCCGCGGCGATCCCACCGGAGCAGCCGATCGAGCGACCAGCGACAGAAGCCGCACTCCTCGTCGTAGAGCACGACGTGTCGTTCCATCGCAGAGAGCGTACGGGCGGACGCGTGGGGTCGCCCGGTACGATGCCGCGAGATGTACCTGGATGTCTTCGACCGGAACCCGTTCGGCACGAACTGCTGGCTGCTCGCTGCCGACGGGAGCGAAGACGCGCTGGTCGTCGACCCCGGTTTCGAGCCCGATGAGGTGCGGTCGCTCCTCGAGCGCGCTCGCAAGCGCCCGGCGGCGATCCTGCTCACTCATGCCCATATCGACCACGCCTACGCTGCAGGCGATCTCGCCGGTGACGACGTGCCGGTCTTCGTCCACCAGGACGACGCCGTCGCGTTCGAGGACATCGATGCCTGGAACCCGGGCTTCGACAACCCGCTGACGCCCGTCAAGGATCTTCGTCGGCTGGTGGGCGGCGAGGCTCTCGCGCTCGCGGGGTTCTCGATCGGGGTGCAGCACACGCCGGGACACACGCCGGGTCACTGCTCGTTCGTGACCGATGCCACGGTGCTCGTCGGCGATCTCGTCTTCGCGGGTTCGATCGGCCGGTCGGACTTCCCGAACTCCTCGCCCGAAGCCATGCGGGGGAGCCTCGAGTGGTTCCTCTCGCTGGACGACGCCGTCGAGGTCCTTCCGGGGCACGGCGCGCGAACGATCGTCGGGCGAGAGCGAGTGTCGAACCCGTTCCTGGTGGGCCTGTCCTGATGGATCCTTGCCGATGGATCCGCGGCTGATGGATCTCCGACCACCTCGGGGCACCTTGGATCTGCTTCCCCCGCGGGGGAGCAGGATGCGAGGGCTCTACGATCGGGCGGCCGCGCTCGCGCGCCTCCACGGCTACCGGTACGTGGAGACACCGGTGTTCGAGGCCACCGAGCTCTTCGCTCGGACGTCCGGCGAGACCAGCGACGTCGTGACCAAGGAGATGTACACCTTCCAGGATCGCAAGGGCCGGTCGCTCACCCTTCGCCCGGAAGGGACCGCGCCGGTGATGCGCGCCTACCTCGCGGAGATGCAGGAGCAGCCCTCGCCGTTCAAGGCCTACTACCTGACACGGATGTATCGATACGCGCGCCCGCAGGAGGGCCGCTACCGCGAGCATCGGCAGTTCGGCATCGAGGTGTTCGGTGTGGAAGACCCCGCGGCGGATGTCGAGGTGATCGCGGTCGGCGACGCCTACCTGCGGGGGCTGGACCTCACCCGGATCGAGCTGCAGCTGAACTCGATCGGTGACGAGGTCTGCCGGCCCGCCTACCGGGAGGAACTCGTTGCCTTCCTCCGCGCCAACCGGGACCGTTTGAGCGACGAGCACCGGGATCGATTCGAGGACAACCCGCTCCGGGTACTGGACTGCAAGGACGACGCCTGCCGTGCGGTCGCGCGAGAGGCGCCGAAGCTCATCGACCGGCTGTGCGATCCGTGCCGCGGGCACTTCGACGGCGTGCAGGACGGACTGAAGGACGCCGGGCTCTCGTGGGTGATCGAGCCCACCCTGGTGCGGGGGCTCGACTACTACACGCGAACG
This sequence comes from uncultured Actinomycetota bacterium, assembly GCA_963778505.1. Classification (GTDB taxonomy): domain Bacteria; phylum Actinomycetota; class UBA4738; order UBA4738; family HRBIN12; genus JAJNBA01. Next base: position 165,428 of record CAVZUH010000004.1, read on the forward strand.
GCGTTCGAGTTCGAGAGCCCGGAGCTGTCGCCGCAGCAGGCGACGCTCTTCGGCGGAGGCCGTTACGACGGGCTGGCCGAGGTGCTCGGCGGGCCGCACGTGCCGGGCGTGGGGTTCGGGATGGGACTGGATCGGGTCCTGATGGCGATCGAGGAGGAAGGGCTCGCGCCGCCGGAGGAGCCCGGGCTCACGGTGTTCGTGGTGGGGGTCGGCGACGCCGGCCGCGCGAGGGCGCTCGACCTCGTGCGCGAGCTTCGCGAGGCCGGCGTGGCCGCGGACACCGCCTTCGGGGACCGGCCGCTCAAGGCACAGCTCAAGATGGCCGACCGCACCGGCGCGACCTACGCCGCGATCGTCGGGGAGCGAGAGCTCGAGACCGGTGCCGTCACGCTGCGCCGGCTCGCGGACGGGGAGCAGGAGGACGTGGCGGCCGACGCCCTGGCGGCGAGGCTCGGTGGGGGAGGTTCCCCGGGATGAAGGGAGGCGACAGCATCTACCGGACCGCGATGCGCACCCACGCATGCGGGGAGCTGACCGCAGAGCACGTCGACGCCGCCGTCGTCCTCTGCGGCTGGGTCGCCAGCCGGAGGGACCACGGCGGCGTCACCTTCATCGACCTCCGTGACCGCGAAGGCATCGTCCAGGTGGTGTTCCATCCGGAGGAGGCGGCGGACGCGCACGCGACGGCGCAGCGGCTCGGTTCGGAGGACGTGGTCCGCGTGACCGGCACCGTCCGGTCGCGACCCGAAGGCATGGCCAACCCCCAGCTCCCGACGGGGGAGGTCGAGGTCGCCGCCTCATCGCTCGAGGTCCTGTCCGAGGCGGAGACGCCCCCCTTCCCGATCGAGGACCGGATCGAGGCGGGGGAGGAGCTTCGCCTGCGATTCCGCTACCTCGACCTGCGTCGTCCCGAGATGACCGCGATCCTTCGCATCCGCCATCGGATGAACGCGATCACGCGCGACCACATGGAGTCCCTCGGCTTCCTCGAGGTCGAGACGCCTCTGCTCACGCGCTCCACGCCGGAGGGCGCACGCGACTTCCTCGTCCCCTCCCGTCTGTGGCCGGGCAGCTTCTACGCGCTGCCGCAGTCGCCGCAGCAGTTGAAGCAGCTCCTGATGGTCGCGGGCCAGGACCGCTACTACCAGATCGTCCGCTGCCTCCGGGACGAGGCGCCGCGCGCCGATCGGAGCTTCGAGTTCACCCAGTTGGATGTCGAGATGTCGTTCGCCGATCAGGAGGACGTGTTCGCCGTCATCGAGCCGCTGTACGCGCGCTACGTCCGGGAGATCCACGGCGTCGAGGTGCCGACCCCGTTCCCGCGGATCCCGTACGACGAGATGCTCTCGCGGTTCGGGACCGACAAGCCCGACCTCCGCTACGGGATGGAGCTGGCCGATCTCGAGGGCGTGTTCGAGGGAACCGGATTCAACGCCTTCGCATCGGTCCTCACCTCCGACGACGGCGCGATCAAGGGCCTCGCCGCACCGGGCGGCGGGCAGCTCTCGCGCAAGGAGCTCGATCAGCTGGTCCAGGACGCCAAGGGCCGCGGGGCGACCGGTCTCGTGTGGATGGTCGTCGGCGCCGACGGCGTTCGTTCGCCGGTCGAGAAGCATCTTTCGAGGGAGGAGATCGACGGCGTCCTCCGGGCGACCGGCGCCTCCGATGGCGACCTCGTCTGCATCGTGGCCGACCAGATCGGTCGTGTGCGGGTGGCGCTCGACGGACTGCGGCGGCACCTGGCAGAACGGCTCGGGCTGATCCCCGACGGCGAGTGGCGATACGTGTGGTACACGGACCCGCCCCTGTTCGACTGGAGCGACGAGGAGGGGAGATGGGTCGCCAACCACCATCCGTTCTCCGCCCCGGCGACCGATGACCTGGATCCGAAGACCGCGAAAGCGAAGGCCTACGACCTCGTCCTGAACGGGTTCGAGGTGGGGGGCGGCAGCATCAGGATCCATCGGCCGGAGATCCAGAGGAAGGTGTTCGAGGTGCTCGGTCTCGATGAGCCCGAGATCGATGAGAAGTTCGGTCACCTGATCCGTGCGTTCCGCTACGGCGCGCCGCCCCACGGGGGGATCGCCATGGGTCTGGACAGGATCGTGATGCTGATGGCCGGCAAGGATGCGATCCGCGACGTCACCGCGTTCCCGAAGGCTCAGTCAGGTGCCGATCCGCTGACCGGCGCGCCGGCACCCGTCGACGACGATCAGCTCCGAGAGCTCGGCCTCCAGCTGGTGGGGCCGAAGGTCTCCGGCCGTCCGAAGGCCGCCGAGGAGAGGGATCGAGGATGACGACCCTGAGCGACGAGGACGTCCAGCTGCTCACGGGGAAGAACTTCGCGCACGTCGCCGTGATCAGGCCCGACGGGACGCCACACGTCAGCGTCACCTGGATCGATGCGGCCGAAGGCCATGTCCTCGTGAACACGGCGGTCGGAAGGGTCAAGGATCGGTACGTTCGCCGTGACCCTCGCGTGTCCGTGACGCTGCACGACGAACAGTGACCCCTACCGGTGGCTCCGGGTCGACGGGATCGTGAAGGAGTTCGTGACCGGCCCGGAGGCCGACGCGCACATCGACGCATTGAACCGCCGCTATCACGACGGAGAGGCGTGGACGTACAAGCCCGGGCAGGAGCGCGTGATCTATCGGATCAGACCGCTGAGGATCCTCAGGCGCTACGACGGATAACCTTGCAGCGCAATGTGTCCGCCCATGGGTCGGCCTTGATCGTCCGGGCGCGGAACGGCGCGGATCGCCGCTCCGGCCTAGGACTCCTGACGGTTCCTCCCTCGGTTTCGAAGGCCTATCATTCAATCCTCGGCTGGACGGAGCCGAGAACTCTTGTCGTCGGAAAGGAATCCCTCCCCTATGGATCGACCACTCGCGACGCGGATGCGCCCGCGCAACTTCAAAGAGTTCGTCGGGCATCACCATCTCCTCGGTGAGGGCAAGCCGCTCACGAAGCTGATCGACGGTGGGCACCTTCCCTCCATCATCCTCTGGGGTCCTCCCGGGACCGGGAAGACCACGCTTGCCCACCTGCTCTCCATCGCGGTCGGGGCCGACTTCCAACAGCTCTCCGCGGTGAGCTCCGGCGTCTCGGATGCTCGCCGAGTGATGGACCATTCGAAGACGACGCTGTTCCGCACGGTCCTGTTCGTCGACGAGGTCCATCGTTGGAACAAGGCGCAGCAGGAGATCCTCCTCCCCGCGATCGAGGACGGCTCGATCACGATGATCGGCGCCACCACCGAGAACCCCTATCACAGCCTCGTCAGCCCGCTGCTCTCGAGGTGTCTGATGCTCCGTCTCGAGCCGCTCGAGCCGAAGGAGATCCGCGGCCTGCTCGAGCTCGCGGTCGTCGACGCCGAGCGGGGGATGGGTGCGCTCGGCGTGACGCTCACGGACGACGCGCTGGACCACCTCGTCGAGCTGTCCGCCGGTGATGCGAGGGCCGCGCTCACCGCGCTCGAGGCCGCAGTCCTGCTCGCCGATGCCGGCGAGACCTTGATCGACGCAGCGCGGGTCGCCGACGCCGTGCAGAAGCGGATCGTCGTCTACGACCGCGGCGACAACCACTTCGACGTCGTCTCCGCCTTCATCAAGAGCATGCGGGGCTCCGACCCCGACGCGGCTCTCTTCTGGCTGGCCCGGATGATCCAGGCGGGCGAGGACCCCCGGTTCATCGTGCGACGGATGGTCATCTTCGCCTCCGAGGACGTCGGGCTGGCCGACCCACAAGCTCTGCCGATCGCGATGGCGGCGGCGCACGCCCTCGAGCACGTCGGCTTGCCCGAGGCGCGCTTCAATCTCGCCGAGGCGGCGCTGTACCTCGCGAGGGCGCCGAAGTCGAACTCGGTGACGGAGGCGCTGGGGAAGGCGATGGCGGACGCGGACTCGACCGACCCCGTCCCGCCGCACCTGCGCGACGCGCATTACGCCGGCGCCGCGAAGCTGGGGCATGGCGAAGGCTACGAGTACCCTCACGACTTCGACGGTCACCACGTCGAGCAGCAGTACCGGCCCGAGCGGTTCGAGGACGCTCGGTACTACGAGCCGTCCGACCAAGGGCGGGACGTCGAGGTGGAGCCGGGGACCGGCGCGCCCGTGAGCGAGAGCACGGACCCACCGTCGCCGACGTCGAGGCCGAACAAGGACTGAATCGTCTCCGGAGCCATGGGTATGCTGGGCGAACGCTCATGCCCACGCGAAGAAGCCACGGAGGTACCGGATGACGCTCCTGGCACTCACAGGCGGCGAGACCGCCCTGATCGTCCTGGCCGCGTTCTGGGGACTGCTGGTCCTGTTCCTCTGCCTGGTGCTCCTGAACACGTTCAGGGTGCTCGAGGCAACCCGTCTCACGGTGGATGCGATGCGCGAGGAGACCGTCCCACTGCTCCGGGAGATCAAGGGTTCCGTCGAACGGACCAACGGTCACCTCGACCGGGTCGGTGGGGTCCTGGACTCCGTCGGGGGGATCGTCGGGCGGGTGGAGCGGCTCACGGGCCTGATCGAGCACGCTGCTGCGAGCCCGATCATGAAGTTCATCACCGTGGGCGCGGGTGTGAAGAAGGCCGCCGAGTCCTTCGGCAAGAAGAAGAGGTCCAAGAGCCCACCGCGCATCGGGCGCGACGGCGCCCTGACATGCGCCGGGGCTTCTGGGTCGCCCTGGGCTTGGGCGCCGGCGCGACCGGCGCCGTCCTCACCTCTCGATGGGCCAGGCGCCAGGCGGACAAGGTGAAGCCCGGCGACGCTCGCTCGGGAGGCGAAGGGCGGACTGATGGACCTCTCCAAGCTCGTGGCGGAGTCGATCGAGGAGGGCAAGCGGGCGATGGAGGAGCGGGAACGGGAGCTGCGCGCGGAGCTGGACCCGCCGACGATGGACGAGCCCGGTCCCGACGAACCGACCGCCGCCTGAGACGCCGAAGGAGACCCCTCGGTAGACTCGCGTCGTGGAGGGTGATCGGATCCGCGAGCTGTTCCTGTCGTTCTTCGAGGAACGCGAACACAAGCGTGTCCCCAGCTCGTCGCTGATCCCGCCTCCGGAGTCCGGGCTTGCTGCTCACGAACGCCGGGATGAACCAGTTCATCCCGTTCTTCCTGGGACAGGCCGAGCCCGACTACGCGCGCGCCGTCACCGCACAGAAGGTCATGCGGACGAACGACATCGAGAACGTCGGGAGGGACGCCCGGCACCTGACGTTCTTCGAGATGCTCGGCAACTTCTCCTTCGGCGACTACTTCAAGGCCGAGGCGATCCGGTGGGCGCACGAGCTCGTCACGGAGGGGTACGGGATCGACCACGACCTCCTGTGGGTGACCGTGTTCGAGCGGGACGAGGAGTCCGTCGAGGCGTGGATCGAGGTGGGGCTGCCCACCGAGCGGATCGTCCGGCGTGGGCTGGTCGAGCCAGTTCGGCGAGCCGCGAACTACTGGCGGACACGCACACGGCGGGACCCGGCGGACCTTGCAGCGAGATCTTCGTCGACCGCGGGCCGAAGTACGGGCCCGAGGGCGGACCGGACGTCGACGAGGAGCGGTTCATGGAGATCTGGAACCTCGTCTTCATCCAGGATCGGGTCGACGACAAGCTGCAACGTCATCGAGCCCCTCCCGGCGAAGAACGTCGACACGGGCTCGTCGCTGGAGCGGGTGGCGCTCGTGCTCCAGGCGGCGGACAACGCGTTCGAGACGGATCTGCTCCGGCCGATCCTCGAGGTCGCCGAGTCCCTCTCTGGTCGGAGCCATGGCCACGATCCCACCGACGACATCTCCCTGAAGGTGATCGCCGAGCACGGCCGCGCCACGACGTTCCTGATCGCCGACGGTGTGCAGCCTTCGAACGAGGGCCGCGGCTACGTCTTGCGCACGGATGCTCCGTCGCGTGGTGTCGCATGCACGACGCCTGGGCATCGAGCGCTCCGTGATGGATCCGATCATCGACGTGGTGGTGAGCCGGTTCGGGGACGCCTACCCGGAGCTCCGGGAGAACGAGGCCTTCGTGCGACAGGTGGCAGGATCCGAGGAAGAACGGTTCGCTGCGACGCTTCGGCAGGGACTGGTCCTGTTCGAGGAGGCGAAGACTCGGGCAGAAGGTGGGCGAGTCACCGGCGACGACGCGTTCAAGCTGTCCGACACGTTCGGGTTCCCGCTCCAGCTCACCGAGGAGCTCGCCGCCGAAGCGGGACTCACGGTCGACAGCGACCGGTTCGGACGATTGCTCGAGGAGCAGCGGGGCCGCGCCCGCGCCGCCGCGAAGAAGGTGCCGATCGGCCTGGACGCGGGCGCGGCCCCGCCGTCGACGTTCGTGGGCTACGACCACCTCGAGTCCGAGGGCAGGGTCGTGTCGCTCCTCGATCCCGAGTTCCGCGAGGTGCCCGCGGCGGTGGAAGGTCAGGAGGTTCGCGTCTTCCTCGACCGGACCCCCTTCTACGCGGAGGGCGGGGGACAGGTCGGCGACCGAGGGCTGATCCGCACGCCGTCGGGCGTGATCAGGGTCGTGGATACGGTGCCCGCCGGTGACCGATCGATCGTGCACACCGGCGTCGTCGAGTCGGGCGAGGTCCGGCCGGGTGAGGAGGCGCACGCCGAGGTCGACGCCGATCGTCGCGAGGCGACGGCCCGTGCGCATACTTCGACGCACGTCGTGCACGCCACTCTCCGGGAGCTGCTGGGCGAGCACGCTCGTCAGGCTGGCTCGCTGGTCGAGCCGGGCCGCCTTCGCTTCGACTTCCCCCACCCGTCGGCCGTGCCGCGGGAGCAGCTGCAGGAGGCCGAGCTCCTTGCCAACAGGCGCCTGGCGAGGGACGACGCGCCCAGCATCTTCCAGACGTCCTTGGACGAGGCGAAGCGGATCGGCGCGGTGATGCTCTTCGGGGAGAAGTACAGCGACACCGTCCGCGTCGTCGAGATCGGTGACTACTCGCGCGAGCTCTGTGGAGGGACACACGTGGAGCGCACCGGAAACATCGGCCTGATCCGGCTGCTCCACGAGGGCTCGATCGGTGCCGGCATGCGGCGCGTGGAAGCACTGGTGGGCCCCGATGCCCTCCGCGAGATCAACGCCGAGCGGGCGCTCCTCGATGCTCTGGTCGACACGCTCGGGAGCAACGACCCACCATCGGCGATCGACCACGCTCGGAAGGTGATCGAGGAGAACAAGCGTCTGCGGAGCGAGCTCGGGAAGCTCCAGAAGGGCGATCGCGACACGATCGTCGCCTCCCTCGTCGACGGAGCTCAAGACATCGGCGGCCTCGCGCTCGTCGTCTCCGAGGTGACGGGGGAAGACGCGAGCGGCCTCCGCGAGCTCGCGCAGAAGGTCCGAGATCGACTCCAGGGGCGGCCGGCCGCCGTCGTCCTGGGCGGAGGGAGCGACGGCAAGGCGCAGCTGGTTGCCGCGTCCACGTCCGAGGCCGTGGCGCGGGGCGTCACGGCACCCGAGCTCCTCCGAGAAGCCGCGAGCGTCATCGGTGGCGGAGCCGGCGGGAAGGACATCCTCGCCATGGCGGGCGGCCGCGACGCATCCGCGATCTCCCAAGCGCTCGGCGGCATCCCCGCACGGGCTCGGGAGCTCCTTGCGGCCAGTTGACGTGTCCGGGTCGGATCATCCGGACCCCGGCTCCGCACCGGATCGAGAGACGGTCCTGGAGCCGGTCCTCGGCCCGGTGCTCGGCCTCGATCTCGGAGACGCCCGGATCGGCGTGGCGATCTCGGATCCGGACCGCCGGATCGCGGTGCCCGTCGGCACCGTCCACGTCGGCCAGCCACCCGGCGAGCTGATCGCGGTGGCTACCCTGGTCAGGGAGCGCGGCGCGACGCTCATCGTGATCGGCCTTCCCGTTTCGATGAGCGGAGAGCACGGCGGTCGCGCTGCTCACGCGGAGTCGTTCGCAGACGCGCTTCGGAGCGCCGTCGAGGTCCCGATCGAGCTCCACGACGAGCGGCTGTCCACCGTCGAGGCCGAGCGAGCGCTCGCGGCCGCGGGGATCCTCGGCCGCGAGCGCCGCCGCGCCGTCGATGCCTCCGCCGCGGCGGTGATCCTCCAAGCGTGGCTCGATGGCCAGCCGAGCAACGGCTGATCGCGGGACGCCCGGTATCCTCGCGGTCATGTCGGCGGACCCGAGCTTCAGGCGGGCCGAGCGCGGCAGGCGCCCCCGCCGGCTGTCCCTCGTTGTCGCGCTCGTCCTGTTCCTCGGCGTTCTGGGAGGGGCCTGGTGGGCGACCCGGTACTACCAGACCTGCAAGGAGGATCCTGCTGGGCCGGAGCGGTCGCTGACGTTCATCGTTGAGGACGGGTCGTCATGGACGAAGGCGATCGAGGATCTCCATGCCGAAGGGGTCATCCGATGCGGGGGGATCGTGGGGAACCTCCTGCTGAGAGGCACGGGCAAGGGAGACGAGATCCTGCGCGCCGGGGAGTACGAGCTGACAACGGGCATGACCCTGAACGAGGCGGTCGAGGTGCTCACGACACCGCCCCCGGAGATCCCCACCGTGGAACTGGTGATCCCCGAGGGCCTCCGCCTCACCCAGATCGCCGAGAAGGTCCACCAGGACCTCGAGATCCCCGCCAAGCGTTTCCTCGACTGAGGTGCAGAGCGGCCGGTACGTGCTGCCCCCGTACCTTCCGGCGGGGACGTCGAGCCCCGAGGGGTTCTTGTTCCCGAAGACCTACGAGTTCGTGAAGGCGGATGTGTCGGCTCGGCTCGTGGCCGAGCGGCTGCTCGAGCAGTTCGAGACGGAGGCCACCGACCTGCCGTTCGACCGCGCGAAGGAACTGGGGGTGAGCCCGTACGAGCTCGTGATCATCGCCTCGATGATCGAGGAGGAGGCGGGGGTCGACCGTGACCGGAGGCTGATCGCAGGCGTGATCTACAACCGGATCGAGAGAGACATGGCGCTCGGGATCGACGCGACGCTCCTGTACGACGATCCCACGCCCGACGGAGAGCTCTCCACGTCGGACCTGGCGTTCGACAGCCCCTACAACACCCGTATCAACCCGGGACTGCCACCGACGCCGATCGCGAGCCCAGGGGAGGAGTCGCTCCGCGCGGCCCTCGATCCGGCGGACACGAGGTTCCTCTACTACGTCCTCTGCGGCGCCGACGGGCACCATCGGTTCGCGCTGACGCAACGCGGAGCACGTCCGGAACGTCCATGACTGCCTCGGCTGAGGTGCGGGTCGGCGGCGGCACGCACGTCGCCGGGATCATCGGATGGCCGGTTGCGCACAGCCTCTCACCGGCCATCCACAACGCCGCCTTCGCCGAGGCGGGCCTCGACTGGGTCTACGTGTCCCTGCCGGTCCCGCCTCAGGACCTGCGAGATGCGCTCGCGGGTCTCGCGCCACTCGGGTTCCGGGGTGTCAACGTCACGATGCCACACAAGACCGAGGCCTCGGAGGTGATCGAGCGGGTGTCGGAGGATGCTCGGATCCTCCGAGCCGTGAACACGATCGCCGTCCGTGGCGATGAGCTGGAGGGACACAACACCGACGCCCCCGGCTTCGACCGGTTCCTCCGGAGGGACGCGGGATTCGATCCCGACGGAAGATCGGCGATCGTGTACGGAGCCGGCGGCGCCGCCCGGGCTTGCTCCCTCGCCCTCGCCCGAGCGGGGCTGGCCCGGCTCACGGTGGCAGCGCGCGACGAGGCCCGGGCGGCGCCGCTCGTGTCGATGATCGAGGCGCTCGATGTCCCCGTGGCGGTCGTGCGACCGAGCGACACGGGAGAGCTGGCCGCCGACCTGGTCGTGAATGCGACTCCGGTGGGTGGACCGGAGGGGGAACGGGCCCATCCCAGTCATCCGCATCTCGGCCCGGACGTCCTCGTGATCGATCTCCTCTACGACCCGCCCTCGACGGATCTTCAACAGAAAGCGCGTGAGGCCGGGGCCACCGCGTACGGAGGGCTCGGGCACCTGCTCGAGCAGGCAGCCCTGTCCTTCGAGCTGTGGACGGGTACGCCGGCGCCGCTCGAGGTGATGTCGGCGGCGGCACTCGCCGCTCTGGCCGAGCGCTGACGGTCGCTCGACTCAAGCGTCGAGCCCAGCACGGTCGATGCCCCTCACCAAAGGGATGAACGACTACTCGGCTCTCGCACAGCGGGTCTCGACGAGTTTCACGGGGGTCCGCGGCTGTTTGATGCTGTCTCGGGATGGCATGGTCCTCGGCGCCCATCCCGAGGGCGATGCGGAGTCGCATCTCAGAGCTTCGTGGGTGCGGTTCGCCGCCGTCGGGGACCCGGAACGCTCCTACGTCGAATTCCCGGATCAGATCTGGGCCTTCGTCCGCAGAGGCGGCTACTCGGCGTTCGCCGTCGCCGACGCGGGTGTGCGACCGGGCGTGCTCGTGGACCTCCTCGAGCAAGCCCTGATGATCGGCGAGCAGGATCGAGCGCACGATCGGGAGACCATGCGGTTGCCCGAGTTGCCCTTCGCACCCTCCGGCAAGCCTCGGACCAGCCTGCACAAGCAAGAGCGAGCGGGCACTCCCGATCCGACGGAGCCCACGCCGCCGGCATCGGCGGAGGTTGCGACCTCGGACGAAGCCGTGGCAGGAGCCGATCTCTCGGAGGATGGAGCCGATCTCGGTGCACGTGCGGCCGACAGTGAAGTGTCCCCTCAACCCGGTCCGGAAGACGAGCCTCCGAGCGGCGCCCAGGGGAGGGAAGACGAGCCGGAAGTCGACCGGATCCTCCTCGCCAAAGAGTTCGCAGGGCTGCTTCAGGTCCCCAAGGAGGATGACGAAGCAAGCTAGGTAGCTCCATTTGCGAGATCCGCGGGCGACAGACCTAGAACGAACGGACCGGCGATGACGACCGTCAAACGGAAGTCGAAGCAACTCGGGCAGATCTTGATCGAGCTCGGCCTCATCACGCCCGAGCAGCTCGAGACCGCCCTCGAGGAGCACCAGAAGACGCCGAAGGCACTCGGCCGGGTATTGATCGACCTCGGCATGATCAGGGAGGCCGATCTCGTCCGCGCGCTCGCGGAGCAGGTCGGCCTCGAGTTCGTCGACCTCACCGAGGTGCAGATCGATCCCACCTCGACCGCGTTGCTCCCGGAGGCCCTGGCGCGCCGCTACCGGGCACTGCCCATCGGTGACCGCGACGGGAAGCTGCTGGTCGCGATGTCCGATCCCGCGAACGTCTATGCGCTGGACGACATCCGGACGATCACGGGCCGAGATGTGCAGCCGGTGGTCGCCACGTCCGCGGACGTCGAACAGGCGATCGCGAAGTACGCGGGCCTGGACTCCCACGTCGAACAGCTCGCGGCGGAGGCGGCCGAGGGGAGCGAGGGGGAAGAGGTCGGCCTCGAAGCAGCTCTCGAGGACGCGCCGATCGTCAAGTTGGTGAACGCCATCATGTCGCAGGCCGTCGCCGAACGAGCCTCCGACGTGCACATCGAGCCGGGGGAGCGCGACGTGAGGATCCGATTCCGGGTCGACGGCGTGCTCCATGAGCCGATGCGCCCGCAGCCCAAGAACCTCCAGGGTGGGCTCATCTCACGGCTCAAAGTCATGGCGGACCTCAACATCGCCGAGAAGCGGATCCCGCAGGACGGACGCATCTCGATGAAGGTGGGCACGAGGCAGCTCGACCTCCGTGTCGCCACCCTGCCGACCGTCCACGGCGAGAAGGTCGTGATCCGCGTGCTCGACAAGAGCAACGCGCTGCTGGCGCTCGAGCAGTTGGGCTTCATGGAGGACTCCTACAACAGGTTCGAGACCGCCTTCCGCAAGCCCTACGGGGCGATCCTCGTGACCGGCCCGACCGGCTCGGGCAAGTCGACCACGATGTACTCGACCCTGAACATCCTGAACGAGGAATCCAAGAACATCATCACGGTCGAGGACCCGGTCGAGTATCGATTGGCCGGCGTGAACCAGATCCAGGTGAATCCGAAGGCGGGCCTCACGTTCGCTTCGGCTCTGCGATCGATACTCCGCGCCGACCCCGACATCGTGCTGATCGGTGAGATCCGCGACAAGGAGACGGCAACCATCGCGATCGAGGCGGCGCTGACCGGTCACCTCGTGCTGTCGTCGCTGCACACGAACGACGCCCCCTCGGCGATCAGCCGTCTCGTCGAGATGGACGTCGAGACGTTCCTCGTCGCCTCCGCGATCGACGCCGTGGTGGCCCAGCGTCTCGCCCGCATCCTCTGCGAGAAATGCAAGCAGCCATACGCCCGGAGGAGGCGGAGCTGGCGCAGGCCGGATTCCCGGAGCACATGTGGGCGGAGATCGAGGGCGTGTTCCGAGCTCCCGACCTCCGGATCGCCAAGAACGACTGCAAGGCGTGCGCGGGCACAGGGTATCGGGGCCGGATCGGCCTCTACGAGGTGATGCTCCGAAGCGAAGAGATCGAAAGGCTCACGGTGGAGCGTGCATCTGCCGATGCCATCAGGGATGTCGCCATCCAGCAGGGGATGCAGACCCTGCGTGAGGACGGTCTAGCGAAGGTTCGAGCAGGTGTCACGTCGATCGAGGAAGTCGCGAGGGTGGTGAAGTGAGATGAGCTCAGTGATCCAGCAGGAAGAAGACGTCCAGATCCCCGTTCCCGAGCTGCTCGGCGCCCTCCTGGAGAAGGGAGGCTCCGACCTGCACCTCACGGCGGGCTCCCCGCCGATGGTGCGGGTCCACGGTGAGCTCGAGCCGGCGGGCGACTACCCGTCGCTCACGCCGCGAGCGTTGCAGGGCATGGTCTACGCGATCCTGCCGCAGAAGCTGCGGGAGCGGTTCGAGCAGGAGCTCGAGCTGGACATGTCCTATTCGCTCCCGGGACGGTCCCGTTTCCGCGTGAACGTGTTCATGCAGCGCGACGCCGTGGGCGCCGTCTTCCGGGTGATCCCGTTCGAGATCAAGAACGTCGACGATCTCGGGCTCCCGAACGTCGTGATGGACCTCGCGCGCTTCCAGCGCGGCTTCGTCGTCGTCACCGGCCCGACCGGCTCGGGCAAGTCGACGACGCTCGCCGCGATGGTCGACATCGTGAACCGGGAGCGAGCCGGCCACATCATGACGGTCGAGGACCCGATCGAGTTCCTGCATCGACACAAGGCCTGCGTGGTCAACCAGCGAGAGGTCGGGGCGGACACACACGGCTTCGCGCAGGCCCTGAAGCACGTGCTGCGCCAGGACCCCGACGTGATCCTGGTCGGCGAGATGCGCGACCTCGAGACGATCGGCACCGCGATCACGGCCGCCGAGACCGGTCACCTCGTCTTCGCGACGCTACATACACAGGACGCGCCCCAGACGATCGACCGCATCATCGACGTGTTCCCGCCCCACCAGCAGCAGCAGGTCCGGGTGCAGCTCTCGACCACGCTCCAGGGCGTGGTCACGCAGCAGCTCATCCCCACGACCGACGGGCAGGGACGCGTCGCCGCCGTCGAGGTGCTCATCTGCACCCCCGCGGTCCGCAACCTGATCCGCGAGGGCAAGACCCACCAGATCTATTCATCGATGCAGGCGGGCGGCCGCTACGGGATGCAGACGATGGACATGGCTCTCGCACAGCACATCAAGGCCGGCCGCATCTCGCAGCAGGTCGCATTCGAGCGCTGCCACGATCCCGAGGAGCTCCAGCGGCTCATGGGTGGCTCGTTCTCGAGCGGCACCTCCGACGGCTACGACAGCGCCCGTCGAGCTCCTACGGGAGCTCGTCGGCGGGATGCTGATGGGAGGCTGAGATGGCAGATACCTTCCAGTACAAGGTTCGTGACCGCACCGGGAACGTCACGACCGGCTCACTGGTCGCCGACAGCGAGGCGCTCGTCCTCGCGCGTCTGCGCGAGCAGGGCTTCACGCCGCTCGACGTCAAGCGCAAGAAGCGGAGCATCGGACAGATCGAGTTCGGCGGCAAGAAGGTCAAGCTCAAGCAGGTCGCGATCTTCTCCCGTCAGTTCGCCACGATGGTGAACTCCGGCCTGCCGATCCTGCGCGCGTTGGCCATCCTGGCGGAGCAGACCGAGAACAAGGAGCTGGCGCGCGTCCTCAACGAGGCTCGTCTCGACGTCGAGCAGGGCTCGTCGCTGTCGGGGGCGATGGGGAAGCACGACCACGTGTTCAACAACCTCTACATCTCGATGGTGAAGGCGGGTGAGACCGGCGGCTCTCTGGATTCCACCTTGTTGGCCTTGGCCGAGATGATCGAGCGCGAGGTCCGGCTCCGCGGAAAGATCAAGTCGGCGATGACCTACCCGGTCGCCGTGGTCGCCCTCGTGATCCTCATCATGTCGGCGATGCTGCTGTTCGTGGTCCCGCAGTTCGAGTCGATCTTCAGCCAGCTCGGTGGGACGCTCCCGCTGCCCACGCGCGGCCTGATGTTCATGTCCGACAAGTTCCAGTCCTATTGGTACGTCGTCCTCGGAGGTGCGATCGGCGGGCGGTTCTTCTTCCGCCGCTACAAGAGGACGGAGAAGGGCCGCGAGGTCGTCGACGGCCTGAAGCTGCGAGCCCCGGTGTTCGGGCCCCTCTTCCACAAGACCGCGTTGTCGCGGTTCTCGTCCACGCTGGCGATGCTGATGAAGTCGGGGGTGCCGATCCTCCAGGCCCTCGAGATCGTCAGCGACACGGTGAACAACAAGATCATCGGGAAGGCGATCACGGAGGTGCAGCTGTCGGTGCGCGACGGCGAGTCGATCGCGAAGCCCCTCACCAAGTACCCGGTTTTCCCGCCGATGGTCGTGCAGATGATCTCGGTGGGTGAGGAGACCGGGCCAGGTCGACAAGATGCTCGAGAAGATCGCCCAGTTCTACGACCAGGAGGTCGAAGCGGCGGTCGATGCCCTGACCTCGCTGATCGAGCCGATCCTGATCGCGGTCATCGGCGGGTGCGTCGGGGGCCGCGGTCGTGGCCCTGTACATGCCGATGTTCAACATCATCAAGCTGATCCAGTAGAGCTCCGTCATCGCCGGACGGAGATGGTGGGCCGGTGGCGCCTTCGGCGCCGCCGGCCCCCGTCGTTCGTCGGACCGTCTGCTCAACGTGACCTCCCCAGCTCCGGGTAGGTCTGAGGGATTTTTCGATGTTCTTGCCCTGCACGGCTTCAGTTCGGACTCGGACGGGGCCGACATCAGTTGAGAACGCGCACCGCTGTGGTGCGCCAAATACCCAAGGAAGGGAGGCGAAGGCAGAATGCTCAAGCGTTTGCGTGAGCGTGAGGAGGGTTTCACCCTCATCGAGTTGATGGTGGTCGTTCTGATCATCGGCATCCTGGTCGCCATCGCTCTGCCGACGTTCCTCGGCGCCCGTGAGAGGGCGCAGAACCGGGCGGCTCAGTCGAGTCTCCGGAATGCACTGGTCGCTGCGAAGACGTTGCCTACACGGACACCAGCGACTACAGCACCGCGGACGACGTCGCGATCTTGCGACCGTCGAGCCGTCGCTGACGTACGTCGACGACGTGACTGACTCGACGTCGAACACGATCGTGAGCGTGGCGGTGAGCTGGCGCGGGCAGCATCGTCTGGTCCGGCGCGACGCTGTCGGAATCCGGTGATTGCTACTGGATCAAGGACAACGCGACCGGCCCCGGTACGCGTACGGCACCGGCACCGCGGCTACGTGCACCGGCACGGACGCCATCGGCGCAGCCGGCACTAGCTGGTAAGCCGCAAGGCGAACCACGCATCAAGGCTGGAAGGGCGGCCCCCCGGGGCCGCCCTTTCCGCATGTCACCTCATATCGGGTACGGCGCAAAGCCTGGGGGCCCTCAAGAGGGGGACAGAGCATGCCGAATCCATGAGGGAAGGTCTCTTCGAAGGGCGGAGCATGAGCAGGCGTCAGTTCATACGGCGGATCCGTGCGCGCCTCCAGGGCGAACGTGGGTTCACCATCCTCGAAACGGTCATCGCCCTGATGGTCGTCTTCGCCTCGTTGACCGCGCTCGCCTTCACGGCGTCGAACGGCTTCCGGTACATCGGCTACGGCCGCGACCGGATCCAGGCGACCGGGATGGCGAACCGCGTCATGGAGGACATCCGAGGCCTCGCGTACACGAAGATCACCGGCGGGATCCCGACGTCGGAGCTGACGTCCGACAGCAGGATCGTCAACTGCTCCGGCGAGTACCGCTTCCAGTCCTGCGCCGGCGAGGAGATCGTGTCGTCGACGTTCGCCGCGGGCTATGACGCCGCGTGGCTCGTCCCGCACACGGACACGCTGACCGTCGGCAACCTCGACGTCACTTACCACACCTACGTGACCAACGACGCCCCGACCACCAACCCGTATCGCGTCACCGTGATCCTCGAATGGGCGAATGGAGCCATCGGCAACGCCCCCAACAACTCGGTCAGGGTCCAGAGCCTCTTCTGGTCCCCGGACGGGTGCGTCAACTCGACCACCCACCCGTTCGCAGCTCCGTGCCAGCCCTTCTTCTACGGGCAGGTGGATTCCCCGCAGCCTCTCCTGAGCGTGACGGGGCAGCTGTTCGACTCCGCGATCGATTTCGACTCCTTGGAAGTCACGCTCCCGGGGCTCGCCGCCACGGCCCAGGAGGAGCAGACGACCGACCTGGATGCGACGAGCACGCTCTCGGGCATCACGTTCGTCGACAGCGCCGGTGAGGAGGGTGTGGGGAACCAGCAGGCCAGGGCGGATGCCGATAACAAGGCGGAGACCGCGACGGGTGTGACGGGCGGCGGAACCACCACCGACGTGACGGCCGACACGCTCTCGAGGACTGGTCATCGGTTGCTGCGGTCAGATCGGGCTGCAGCGCCACGGTCGCCGCCGGCGACCTCGAGGGGCGGTCCGCCTCCGTGGATGCTTCGGGTGTCGACACGTACGCCTGTCCCACGACGGGCACCCGCGAGACCGACCTCCTGCCCTGCTCGAGCGCCCACATCCGCCAGGTGGGGATCGCAACCGTCGAGGTCCTCCACTCGCATGTGCTCGCGCCGGTCGGCGTCGGCGAACCTGCTTCGGGTCGTGGGTCCGGCGACCAACACCACCGTGAAGATCGATCGCGACGCCGCGGGCGTCGGCGAGGACGGCCTGATCGACGTCGTCGCCTCGCGGACCTTGGGCACCGTCCAGCTCGGCGGGTTCCCGACCGCCGGCATGACCGCGCCGACGGGGATGTCGAGCACGGCCACGAACGACACGAACTACTGCGTCCGTCTCGTGGGGTATTCGGATACCGCTCGTTCTCTCGCCGGAGAGAGCTCGGCCACGAACCCGTCGGCTTCGATCTCCGCCGGGACCTTCTACTACTACAACGGCGCCGGGTTCTCGAACAAAGCTCTCGACGGACGCGACGCTGGACACGCTCACGGTGACATGCTCGAAGACCCAGGTCGTCGGCGTCTCCACCGCGACGTGGCGCGTGACGGTCGATCTCCGGTGGCATCGCGCACGCGACGACGACGACCGCGCAGACGGCCGATCCCACCAACTCGCAGATCAGGTGGGACGCCTCAGCCTCGACCCAGCCGATCGAGATCACGATCCGGTACGAGTTCATCGTGGACGGCATCACGCAGATCAACCTCTCCGCGACCTTCGATCCCGGCGATCTCTTGGCTCGCGGGATCTACGAGCCGCCGCCGGCACAGCAGGGGGCGTAGGAGGATGGCCCGGTTCCTCTGGATACTGCGCCGGCTCCGTGGAGAGCGGGGGATGACGCTCGTGGAGCTCGTCGTCGCGATGGCGATCCTGTCCATCGTGATGCTCGTCATGACCACGACGCTCACGAGCATCCAACGGGCCGTCGTGGAGGAAGACGTTCGGGGTCGCCTGAACGATCAGGCCCGCCTGGCTCTGCAGTCGCTCGACCGGCTCGTTCGCTCCGGGAACATCCTCTACGACCCGGTCGACGAATCGGGGAACGATCCGTACGACGCGACCGCCACGGGGTACCTGTTCCGCGTCTACACCCAGGCCGAGCAGACCGAGGACGAGGACCCACGCTGCGCTCTGTGGCTCGTGAACGAGGAGCAGCAGCTGCTGTACCGGACGTGGCCGGTGCTCGATCCGGACGCTGCGTCGGACTGGAGGGTCGTCGCCGACGGGATCGTGAATCGTGACCTCAACCAACCTGCGTTCACGCTGGACTCCGCCGGCCGCACGATCGCCGTGAAGTTCCACGTCAATCCCGATCTCGCGGATCGGGCGCAGGCCACCCAGGTCGTCCAGGCATCGCTTGACCGGCCGGAACACCTCGTTCGGGTATCCGGTCCAGCTCTGCGCGACGCTCCCGGACCCACTCATCTGACGCTAGAAGACGAAGGAGACACACCATGCTGAAGCGCCTGCGAGACGAGGAACGGGGGGTCGCGATGATCGTGAGCCTCTCGGTCGCCTTCGTCGTGCTGATCCTCTCGACCGTCGTGGTGGCGCAGTCGATCCACTCGCTCGACGCCAGCGGCTACGACCGCGAGCGCCTCCTGTCCGTCAACGCGGCCGAGGCGGGCACGAACCACTGGTACGCGTACCTGCAATCGACCCCGTCCGTCACGATGGCCGGCGACGCCGGCTGCGACGCGACGACCGGCAAGCTCACGATCGGCGACGTCGTCCAGTCCGGGCCCTCGGCGGCCGCGTTCGATTCCGTCGGGACCTTCTACGCCGCCGACGGCTCTACCGCCGATGAACTGCTCCACGTTCAGCGACACGAGCTTCCCTTCGTTCGTGAAGGTCGAGTCCGACCGGGACGATCAACGGGGCTCCCGCGAGGACGATCGAGACGTTCGTCCGCCTCACCCCGAACTACGGTGGGTTCGGCGCCGCGATCCTCGCGGTCAACGGCACCACGTTCTCGAACAACTTCCAGATCAACGGGAACAGCGGCAACGACGGCGACATCTACGTGCTGAACGGGAACCTGGTCATCGACGAACACCCCGCTCGTCTACGGCAACGTCTACGTTCCGACCGGTTCCTTCACGATCGGCGAACAACTCGAACGTCAAGGGGAACGTGTGGGCTCGAGACGACGTCTCGATCTCGAACCCGGCAACCGTGGAGGGAGCCGCGCTCTCCTCGACGGGTGACATCTTCGGGAGCGGGACCATCAGCGACGACGCGACCGCGGCCGGGCGACGTGAACGATGCAACGCTCAACATCGGTGGCGTCGTCACCGAGTTCGTCAGCATGCCCGACGTCCCGACGCAGACGTTCCCCGTGATCGGGTACACGGCAGCGAACTGGACGAGCACGGGCTACACGATCATCGACTCCTCCATCTACGGATCCCAGGCCGGTGCCACCAACTGCGCGAAGGCGTACAGCTGGCTCAAGAACGTCTGGAACGGGAGCGCGTACACCGACATCGTCCTGCGGATCACCGGCGGCAGCGCCTGCACGTTCACGCCAGGGCAACGACAACCTCACGATCAAGGGGAGCGTCGCGGTCATCACGGACTGGGGCTTCAACCTGAGCAAGTCCGACTGGAACGGGACCGCCGGGAGCATCAAGAAGCGTGCACTTCATCAGCATCGCGCCGGCGGGGTCCTGTCCGGCCAGTAACCTCGCGACCACCAAGAACATCACCGTCGCGAACAACACGAACTTCAACGCCCAGACGAACGTGTTCTTCTACACGCCCTGCACGGCCTCGATGAACAATCAGAACGCCTACATCGGTCAGGTCTTGGCGACGAACGTGTCGATCGGCAACCAGTACAAGATGACGTACAAGCCCGTGCTCGTCCCCGGGATCACCGGGGTCACCGGCTTCAAGCAGGACATCTCCTACATCCACGAATGAGGGCGACGCCTCATCCATGGCCGGGCTGCCTGCGGGTAGGTTCGCCCCGTGGACGAGGCTCTGATCCGTGCGATCGTCGCCCTGCCGTTCGGCCTGGTCGTGGGCAGCTTCATGACGGTCGCCGTCCATCGGATACCGAAAGGCGAGTCCCTCGTGCGACCCAGATCCCGATGCCCAGCCTGTGGGGCGGAGATCGGTGCTCGCGACAACGTCCCGGTGCTCTCGTGGCTGCTCCTTCGAGGCCGGTGCCGACGATGCGGCGAGCGCATCTCCGTCGTGTACCCGCTGCTCGAGCTGGGCACCGCCGGGCTGGTGGTTCTCGCGGCGATCCGCTATCCGAACCCGTGGCAGGCCGTGCTGGTCGCCGGCCTGCTCGCCCTGATGCCGGGCATCGCCCTGATCGACATCCGGCACCGGATCATCCCGAACCGCCTGATGTATCCGGCGCTCCTTCTCTTCGCGCCGCTCATCCTGCTCGCCTGGTTCATCGGCGACGCGGCGGATCCAGCGCGCGCAGGCATAGGGCTCTTGCTCTACGGCGGGATCCTCTTCGTCGTCGCGGTGGTGTCTCGGGGGATGGGGATGGGGGACGTGAAGCTCGCCGCGCTGATCGGCCTCGTCCTCGGCTCGCTCGGGCTGCGCTTCGTCGGCGTGGCGGCCGGAGCGGCGATCGTGTTCGGCGGGCTCGGGGGACTGGTGGCCCTCGCGATGGGGCAGGGGCCGCAAGAGCGCGATCCCGTTCGGTCCTTACCTCGCGGCTGGCGCTGTGGTCGCGGGCCTCTGGGGCGAGCCGATCGCCTCCTGGTACATCGGCCGCTTCCTCTGATCCGGACCACGCCGGATCCTCTCGGGATGGTGCCCCGAAGAACGGCCTGACCTGCGTCGAAGCAACTTCCTCCAGATGTTTGACTTCACGGGTTGTCTGGTGTTTCGTGAGCACGCTCAAAGAGGCAGGTGTGCTTCTGATTGCTCAGTGTGAGTGATGTGCTTCATGTGGCACATGAGACACAGGATGGAAGTCACCCGGAGGAGCGTTGGTGGCCGGATCGACGAGCGTTCGTGACGGGTCGGCTCTTCACCGTGGCCGAGGTGGCCGCGGCGATGCGTGTGTCCAACATGACCGTCTACCGACTCATCAGATCGGGTGAGCTCCCGGCCCTCCGGGTGGGGAAGGGCTACCGGATCTTCGAGGCGGATCTCGAGCGCTTCCTCGAGGGTCGGTCCGTGCACGTGGAGGGCGGGTAGTGCCGAAGACGAGGATCGGACTCGACGTCGGCTCGACCGCGGTCCGGGCTGCCGAGCTGACGGAAGGGTCGCCACCGACCGTGGTCCGTGCGGCGCAGGTGCCGCTCCCCGCCGGTGCCGTCGAGAACGGCGAGGTGCGGGACGTGCCGGCCGTGTCGGAGGCCCTGCGTGAGCTCTGGACGCGAGGAGGCTTCAAGTCGAGGAAGGTCTGGATGGGCGTGGGGAACCAGCGCGTGGTGGTGCGGGAGATCGCGCTGCCGACCATGCCCGAGAAGGAGCTTCGGCAGTCGCTCGGGTTCCAGGTCCAGGAGTTCATCCCGATGCCGGTCGACGAGGCGGTCCTCGACTACCACCTGATCGAGGAGATCGAGATCGACGGTCGCCAGATGATCCGTCTGCTGTTGGTGGCCGCGCAGAAGGCGATGGTGGACACGCTGGTCGCCGCCGCGACGAACGCGAAGCTCGAGCCGATGGGGCTGGATCTTGTCCCCTTCGCGTTGGTCCGGGCGGTCGGCGCGACCGGCGCGGGGATGGGAGCTCGAGAACACCGGTGGCGAGGCTGTCGTCGACGTCGGAGCCCACGTGACCAACATCGTCGTGCATGCAGGCAGGCGAGACCCGGTTCGTGCGGATCCTTCCGTCGGGTGGGCGCGACATCACCGTCGCGATCGCCCGTGGGCTGTCCGTAGAGGACGAGGTCGCCGAGCGGCTGAAGCGTGGCGAGGCGGTCGAAGGGAGCGAGGCGACGCCCGCGCAGGCGCTCGAGATCGCGATGCAGCGCGCGACGCAGTTCGTGGACGAGATCCGGTCGTCGCTCGAGTTCTACACCGCGCAGACGCAGGGGGCTCGGATCGACCGGCTCCTCGTGTCCGGGGGCGGATCCAAGCTCGAGGGGTTCATCGAGATCCTGCGGCAGCGGATCCCCGTCACCGTCGAGCCCGGCCGAGTCTTCAGCCGTGTCGGCTCGCAGCTGTCTCTTTCCGAGGACGCCCAGAACGAAGCCGAACCCGTGCTCGCGACCGCGGTCGGCCTCGGCGATCCCGTGGAGCGGCTCGTGAGCCAGGTCAACCTCCTCCCGCCGGACATCCTCGCCGCCCAGCGCCAGCGGAGGCTGGCGGGCGTCGTGGCGCTCGCCGGTATCGGCGTCATCGGGCTCATCCTCGTGTTCTACGTCATCCAACTGGGGAACCTGAGCGGGGTTCGGAGCGACATCGAGGCGCAGCAGCAGTCCAACCAGAGCCTGCAGAGCGAGATCGATTCCCTCCGTGAGTTCGAAGAGCTCCGAGCCGGGCGCAGGCGAAGCAGGAGCTCCTGGACTCCGTCTTCGCCAACGAGGTCTCGTTCTCCGGCCTGCTCATGGACGTCTCGCGCGTGATCCCGAGCACCGCGGCCTTCACCGCGATGTCCTCTTCGACGCAGGTAGCCGACACCGACGGTGGGCGGGACCACCCTGCTCATCGGACGGATCGATGTCGGCGGGACTGGCCCTGGACTACGACACGATCGCCTCGTGGCTGACCCGACTCGAGCGTGTCCGGGGGTGGGTCAATCCGTGGGTGACGTCGATCGCGGACGTGGCGGACGGACCGCTCACCTACACCTCGGGCGTCGACCTCACCACGGCCGTGGTGACGCCACGGGGACGCCAGGCCGAGGGGGTAGGCCGATGCAGGGTAGGCGTCGCGTGATCGTCGCCGGCGTCGGCGCCGGGATCCTCGCACTGCTTGCTGGTGCTGTTCCTCGTGCTGCCGAAGATGGCGGAGGTCACGGAGGCGCGAGCAGGAGCTCGAAGACACGCAGGCGCAGCAGCAGACCTTGAGCGTGCAGCTGAACGCGCTCCGAGCAAGCGCGCGACGAGGCTCCCGAGAACGAGGCGGCGATCCGCGTGGTCGACGGGATGGTGCCTCCGACGGCCGATCTCCCGGCGGTGCTCCGCCTCCTCCGGAACGCAGCGGCCGTCTCCGGCGTGCAGGTCTTGAGCCTCACACCGGCAACACGCCCACGACGGCGGAGTCCGGCGGGTTCTCGAGCATCGCCGTCTCCGCGAGCGGCGAGGGCTCGTACTTCGCTCTCGTGAACTACCTGCACGAGATCGAGACGCTCCCTCGCGCGGCGACCGTGCAGTCGATCGACCTCAACCCGAACGAGGGTTCGATCCTCACCTTCGCAGCGACGATCACGTTGTACACGAGCGATGTCAGCTCGGGACCGGGGTCGGAGCCCGGCCCGACCGAGCAGGGAACGATCCCGGAGGCCTGATCGATGGCGCTTTCTGAACGAGATCGACGGACCGTGACGATCGGCGGCATCGTCGTCGGCGTGCTGCTGGCCGGCTTCGTGCTGTTCTCCGTCCTCGGAGGCGGCGAGGAGCCGCCTCCGACCGCAGCGCCGCCGCTCCCCCCGGACACGGGTCGCCGAGCCCCTCGCCGGGAGGCGGGGTGCCGCCGATCCAGAGCTTCACCGGGCGGGACCCCTTCTCCGTCCCGCCCGCCCTTTCGCCCTCGCCTTCGCCGACGGTTCCAGGCGGCAGCGGGAGCCCCGTCACCGTCGAACGGCGGCGGAGCCGCCGGCGGGCGGCTCGGGGACGCCTTCGCCGACGGCGCCCGGCGACGGCTCGAGCCAGAACGTCGGTGGGTCCACGGTCGTCCTGCTCGACATCTTCCAGCGGGACGGGGCGACCCACGCGCAGGTCGAGGTCGACGGCACCGTCTACGACGTGGTCGTCGGAGAGCAGTTCGCGGGCGGACAGGTTCGAGCTGCGCTCGGTGGCCGGGAACTGCGCCACGTTCCTCTTCGGCGACGAGCGATTCACGCCTCTGCATCAACGCGCAGAAATAGCCCCGGCGACCCGCCCACGGGGGGAGCGGTCGCCGGCCGCGGGGGCGGCGCTCGCGCCGCCCCCGCACTCTCCGAGCAGCGCCGATGGGGTCCGATACGATGCTGCCGTGCTCAGGATGCTCACGGCCGGCGAGTCCCACGGCAAGGCGCTCGTGGCCGTTCTGGAGGGCATGCCGGCGGCCGTGCCCGTGGCTCCCAAGGAGATCGCGGGTGAGCTCGCTCGGCGTCGCCACGGGCACGGCCGCGGCGGGCGGCAGACGCCTGGAGACCGACGCCCTCGACATCCTGAGCGGCGTTCGTCACGGTCGAACCCTCGGGTCACCGATCGCGATCACGATCCCGAACAACGAGTGGGAGGCGAAGTACCGGGACCTGATGGCCGTGGAGGGAGAAGGCGATCCGGCCGACCGGCTCACGCGCCCTCGGCCGGGACACGCGGACCTCGCCGGCGCGATGAAGTACGGCTTCGACGACGTCCGCAACGTCTTGGAGCGCGCGAGCGCTCGCGAGACGGCCGCCCGCGTGGCGATCGGGTCCGTCTGCAAGGCCTTCCTGGCCGAGCTCGACATCCGGATCGTGTCGCATGTCGTCCGCATCGGGAAGGTGGCGGTCGCGAGCGTCGGGCCGTCTGCCCGCACCGGAGGACCTCGATGCCGTGGACGCGTCGCCGGTCCGGTGCTTCGACGAAGGCGCGGGGGCGAGGATGGTCGCCGAGATCGATCGCGTCCGGAAGGCACGGGACACGGTGGGAGGCGAGTTCGAGGTGATCGCGTACGGATGTCCGCCGGGCCTCGGCTCCCACGTCCACTACGACCGCAAGCTCGACGCACGTCTCGCGCTCGGCGTGATGAGCATCCAGTCGGTGAAGGGTGTCGGCGTGGGTGACGGGTTCGCGTCGGCGGCGCGCTACGGCTCCTCGGCGCACGACGAGATCGTCCGTCGCGCCGGTCGCATCACTCGGGCGACCGCTCGGGCGGGCGGGATCGAGGGCGGGATGAGCACCGGGCAGCCGATCCGGATCCGGGCGGCGATGAAACCCTTCTCGAGCGTGCCGAAGCCGCTGGCGACCGTCGACCTCGCGACGCGGCGAGGACGCGGTCGCGATCAAGCAACGGACCGACGTCTGCGCCGTCCCCGCCGGCGGCGTGGTCGGCGAGTCCGTCGTCGCGTTCGAGCTCGCCAACGCGGTGCTGGAGAAGTTCGGGGGAGACGCGCTCCCCGAGACGCGGCGCAATCTCGACGCGTTCGTGGAGACGCTCCCGTGATCGTCTACCTGGTGGGCATGCCGGGAGCCGGCAAGTCCACGGTGGGTCGTGAGCTCGCGGGGCGTCTCGGGGTCCCTTTCCTCGACCTGGACGCGGAGATCGAGCGCGAGGCCGGGGCCGCGGTGGCGGACATCTTCCGGGACGAGGGCGAGGCCTCGTTCCGAGCGCTGGAGGCCGCCGCACTGGTGAAGGCCTCGATGCACGATCCGGCCGTGATCGCGTGCGGCGGCGGTGTCGTGCTGGAGCCCGCCAACCGGATCACGCTCCGCAACACGGGCGTCGCCGTCTACCTGGACGTGCCGCTCGACGAGCTGCGCCGCCGGGTGCGGCCGGCGTCGGATCGTCCGCTGATCAGGCAGGAAGGGGATCTCGAACGGTTGCTCGCCTCGCGCGGACCTCTGTACCGGGAGTTCGCCGCCCACGTCGTCGACGGGAGCGGCGACCCCGGGGTCGTGGCGGCCGCGATCGTCGAGGAGCTCCGTTGGTCCGTGTGACCGTTCCCGTGCCGGGGCGGGCCTACGAGGTGACGATCGGACCGGGGATCCTCGCGTCGCTGAGGGGCACCTGCCGGCGCTGCCGGGTGCGACGACCGCGTTCGTGATCTCTGATCGAGCGGTCTCCGATCTGCTACTACGGGGCGCTCGCGAACGCTCGGGAGACCGAGGCATCGCCTCCGTGCTCCTCCTCGTCCCGGTCGGCGAGGAGGCGAAGTCGCTCCGAGGCTACGAGAGCCTCCTGCGGCAACTGGCGGGCCGCGAAGCGCATCGGAACGACGCGATCCTCGCGCTGGGCGGCGGCGCGGTGGGCGACCTCGCGGGATTCGTCGCGTCCACCTACATGCGAGGAGTGCCGTTCGTCCAGATCCCCACGACGTTGACGGCGCAGGTGGACGCGGCGATCGGCGGCAAGACGGCGGTCAACCTGCCGGAGGGCAAGAACCTGGTGGGGACCTTCGCGCAGCCGATCGCCGTGCTTGGCAGACGTCGACGTCCTCGCCACCCTCGACGAGCGGGACTTCCGGTCCGGGCTGGCCGAGGTGGCGAAGTACGCGCTCACGCTGGATGACGAGCTTCTCGCCGTTCTTGAGAACGACCCTGCCCCCGTCCTCGCGCGCGACGTGGTCGTCATGGAGGACGTGATCGCCCGATGCGTCGCGGCGAAGGCACGGATCGTCGCGGAGGACGAGCGAGATGCGAGCGCCAGGCAGGTCCTCAACTACGGTCACACGCTCGGCCACGCGCTCGAGCGGCTCGACGCGTTCCAGGGGCGGACGCACGGAGAGGCGGTGGCCATCGGCATGGTCTTCGCTGCGATGCTGGCCGAGAGGCGGGGTCTCGCGCCCGGGCTGTCGGCGCGCACCGAACGGCTCCTCCGGTCCCTCGGGCTGGAGGCTGCGAGGCCCCTGCCGGCCGCCGAGGACGTGCTCCGCTGCCTCCGCCTCGACAAGAAGTACCGCGGTGGGGTGAGATTCGTGCTCCTGGAACAGGTCGGGCGCCCTGTCGTCGTGGATGGTGTGTCCGATGCAGAGGTGGGATCCATCCTGCTCGAGATGGGAGCTCCGGTATGAAGGTGCTGTTCCTGTTCGGTCCGAACCTGGGGGCTCTGGGGCGCCGGGAGCCATCCCTCTACGGATCCGAGAGCATCGAGGACATCATGCGTGCCGTCGAAGAACGCGCCACCCGTTTGGGTCATGAGGTCCCGTGGCGACAGTCGGATCACGAGGGGGACCTGGTGGGCTGGATGCTCGGCGCCGACGCGGAGGGCGTCGGCGCCGTCGTGATCAATCCGGGCGCATTGACCCACTACTCCTACGCGCTTCGCGACGCGATCGAGGCGAGTGGCCTCCCCGTGATCGAGGTACACATGTCAAACACTCAGGCGCGCGAGGACTTCCGTCGCCGATCCGTGGTCAGTGACGTCTGCCGCGCGTCCATCATCGGTCTGGGGGCCGGTGGCTATCATCTCGCTCTGGAGGCCATGCCGTGGATCACCTGAGAAGAAGGAACCTGCTGACCCCACGGTGCGCGGAGCTAGGCGTCGACGCGCTGCTGGTCACGAAGCTCGCGAACGTCAGCTACCTGACGGGATTCTCCGGTTCGTCTGCGATGGTGCTCATCGGTCCGACGGAGTCCGTGTTCTTCACGGACGGCCGGTACGACGAACAGTCCCGGCACGAGGTGCCGGACCTCACTCGGGTGGCGTCGATGGAGAGTGCCACGGCCATCCGAGATCACGTCCGCCGCCTCGGCGTCAGGCGACTCGGGTTCGAACGCCACGCCGTCACCGTCGCGCAGCTTGAACGATGGCAGGAGATGTTCGAGGGCGTCGAGCTGGCCGGTGTCGGCGAAGAGGTCGAGCGTCTCAGGTGGGCGAAGGACGCCGAGGAGCTCACGCTCCTCCGCTCGGCGCAGGACGCCACCGACGGCGCCTTCGAGGACGTCCTGGAGCTACTCGTGGTCGGTATCACGGAGCGGCAGGCTGCGGCCCAGCTCGAGCTGGCGATGGCGCGACACGGCGCGGACGGGTTGTCGTTCGACCCGATCGTCGCCTTCGGCGAGCACGCCGCCGAACCGCACCACCGGCCGTGTCATCGCGCGCTCGCCGAAGGCGACGTGATCAAGATGGACTTCGGCGCGCAGGTGGGTGGCTATCACACGGACATGACGCGGACCGTCGCGTTCGGCGAGCCGGCGCCGGAGCTGCGCAAGGTGCACGATGTCGTGGCAGCGGCACAGCAGGCGGGGATCGACTCGCTGCGCCCCGGCGCGGCGGCGGGCGATGTCGACCGTGCGGCTCGCAGCGTGATCGAGGATGCGGGCTACGGGCACCGCTTCACGCACGGCCTCGGACACGGCGTTGGCCTCGAGATCCACGAAGGTCCGTCGCTCCGACGAGACGGGGAGGACGTGCTGCCAGCGGGGGCGGTGGTTACCGTCGAGCCGGGTGTGTATCTCCCGGGCATGGGCGGTGTGCGGATCGAAGATGCCGTCGAGGTCTCCGAGGAAGGGCCGAGGGTGCTCGGCGCCTCCACGCGAGAGCTCATCGAACTGTAGCGACCGATGAGCGTCTCCACCAACGACCTGAAGAACGGGATGACCCTGGAGCTCGACGGCACGTTGTTCCAGATCGTCGAGTTCCAGCATGTGAAGCCCGGGAAGGGCGGCGCCTTCGTCCGCACGAAGCTCCGGAACGTCAGAACGGGCGCCGTGGTGGACAAGACGTTCAATGCCGGCGTCAAGGTCGGCCTCGCGATCGTCGAGCGCAAGGAGATGCAGTACCTGTATCCCGACGGCTCCGACTTCGTGTTCATGGACCTGCGGACGTACGAGCAGCTGCACGTCCCGGGTGCCGTCGTCGGTGAGGCGGTCAGGTACGTGACGGAAGGCGGTCAGGCGATCGTCGCCACCCACCAGGGCGTGCCGATCTCGGTCGACCTTCCCGCGTCGATGGTCCTGTCGGTCAGGAACACGGACCCGGCCGCCAAGGGGGACACGCGCACCAACGCGCTCAAACCGGCGACACTCGAGACGGGAGTCGTCGTGCAGGTTCCGCTGTTCGTCGAAGAGGGCGATCAGGTGAAGGTCGACACGCGCTCGGGCGAGTACATCGAACGCGTGAAAGCGTGACGTCGCGGCGCGAGGCCCGCCGGACCGCGATCGACATCCTCTACCAGGCGGACATCACCGGCGCGGAGCCGACCCTCGTGCTCGCGGAGTGGATCGAGGCAGGCCGCCCCGTCGAGCCGTTCTCCGCCGAGCTCGTAGAGGGTGTTGACCAGCACCTGCCGGAGATCGATCTGCTCCTCGAGGAGCACACGGAGGGCTGGACCGTGGCGCGCATGGCGGCGCTCGACCGGACGATCCTCCGCGTGGCCGTCCACGAGCTTCGCCACCGTCCCGACATCCCCCCGTCCGTGGCCATCAGTGAGGCGGTGGAGGCGGCGACGGATCTGTCTGCGGAGGGCGCGCCGCGGTTCGTGAACGGGATCCTCGGGAAGATCGCGAGCGAGATGCGGCCCGCGGCGGTCGAGGATCCCGGGAACCCCTAGAGGGTCGACTCCGGCCGGCGCTCGTCTCCGTCCGGAGCGAGCCCCGGCGGCGATGCGGCGGGTGCCGGTCCCACGCCCGAGGATGGTGGAGCCCCGGTGTCGATGTCGCCCGACACCTCGTTCCCCTCCTTGAGACCCTTCTTGAACTCTCCCGAGGAACGGCCGAGGTTCCGCGCGATGTCGGGCAGCTTGCTCGCGCCGAAGACCACGGCCACGGCCAGCACGATCCATCCCCAGTCAGGCATCTCGATCGCTCCCTGTTCAGTTCGGTCGTCCACAGTCTACGCCGGGCTCCGCGGCCGGCCCAGGGGGATCGTTCGTTGCGCCGGGGACCGGCGCCGGGGTATCCTCCGACGGAACTTCCCCTTTAAGTCCGGTCCCGTGAGGCCGGGAAGGGAGCCAACCGATGCAGCACGACCTGCGCGCCTCCTCGACTGCTCGAGGGGGCGTTCCCGCGTGAGCAAGATCCTCGGCCCCGACGACGTGCGGCGTGCCCTCGCGCGGATCGCTCACGAGATCGTCGAGCGGGAACGGACCGACGGACTCGTGCTCGTGGGCATCGCCGATCGCGGCGACCACCTCGCGCTCCGCCTCTCGCGAGAGATCTCGAAGATCGAGGGGGCCGATGTCCCGGTCGGCGTCTTGGACATCACGTTCTATCGGGACGACATCGGCCTCATCGCGGAGGCCCCGCAGGTCCACGAGACCAGGATCCCGTTCGACATCTCGGGTCGGACGGTGGTGTTGGTCGACGACGTTCTCTACACGGGTCGGACGATCCGCGCGGCGATGGACGCGCTGACGGATCTGGGCAGGCCCCGCCGGATCCGTCTGGCCGTGCTGGTCGACCGCGGGCATCGCGAGCTGCCGATCCGGGCGGACTTCGTCGGGAAGAACGTACCGACGCATCTCGGCGATGACGTCCGCGTGATGGTCACGGAGGTCGACGGCGAGGACGGCGCCGTCGTCGAGGAAGGGTCTGCCGGAAAGACGCTCAAGGAGGCCCCGGCCATCGCCGGTCACGAGGAGAGCGCGTGAACGAGCACCTCCTGTCGATGCACGACGTCAGCGCGGAGGACGTGGTCCGGATCCTCGATACCGCCGAGTCCTTCCGGGAAGTGGGCACGCGGGTGATCAAGAAGGTCCCTGCCCTTCGCGGACGGACGGTCGTGAACCTCTTCTACGAGAACTCCACCCGGACCCGGATCTCGTTCGAGCTGGCGGCAAAGCGCCTGTCGGCGGACGTGATCAACTTCTCCTCCGGGAGCTCGAGCGTGTCCAAGGGGGAATCGCTGAAGGACACGGCCCTCACCCTGCAGGCGATGGGCGCGGACGCCATCGTGATCCGGCACTCGTCCTCCGGCTCTCCGTACCAGCTCACGAAGTGGGTGCGCGGCCACGTGCTGAACGCGGGAGACGGCACGCACGAGCATCCGACGCAGGCGCTTCTCGATCTCTACACGATGCGCGAGCGGCTCGGCCGTCTCGAGGGGCTGCGGGCGGCGATCATCGGTGACGTGCTGCACTCACGGGTGGCGCGGTCGCTCTCGTTCGGCCTCGTGAAGATGGGCGCCGACGTGACGCTGGTCGGTCCTGCGACCCTGATCCCGCCCGACGCGCCCGCCTGGGGTGTCGAGGTCAGTCACGACATCGACGAGGTCCTGCCGAAGCTCGACGTCTGCTACCTGCTGAGGGTGCAGACCGAGCGGCAGCGCCTCGAGTACTTCCCGTCCGTGCGTGAGTACGCGCGCCTGTTCGGTCTGAACCGCACGCGGGTCGGGCTCCTGCCCGAGGGGTCGTTGATCATGCATCCGGGGCCGATGAACCGCGGCGTCGAGATCGACTCCGATGTCGCCGATCTGCCGCAGAGCGTGATCGAGGACCAGGTCACCAACGGCATCGCGGTCAGGATGGCGCTGCTGTACCTGCTCCTCGGGGGGCGGCGTGCGGAGTCGGGGGACGAGGCACCTCGTGGCTAGCTCCGAGCTTCTGTTCCGGGGGGCTCGCGTGGTCGACCCGGCGGGTGGTCGAGACGAGGTCGCGGACGTGTTCGTACGGGATGGGGTCGTGGCGGACGTGGGACGAGGCCTCGACGCCGCATCGGCGCAGAAGATCGACGTCGGCGGACTCATCCTTTCGCCCGGGTTGGTGGACCTGCATACGCATCTCCGTGAGCCCGGTTTCGAGCAGAAGGAGACCGTGGAGACGGGCACGCGGGCGGCCGCGGCCGGCGGCTACACGGCGGTCGCACCGATGGCCAACACGGACCCCGTTGCCGACGACGCTTCCGTGATCGCCGAGGTCCGAGCCGCGGCCGCCCGCGCCGACCTCGCCGACGTGTTCCCCGTCGGGGCGATCACCAAGGGACTCGAGGGTGAGGTCCTCGCCGAGATCGGAGAGATGGTCGCCGCCGGGGTCCGCGTGTTCAGCGACGACGGTCGGTGCGTGCCCACCGCACGGACGCTCCGGAACGCGCTCACCTACGCCCGGGCGTTCGACGACGTGGTCCTGGCGGAGCACTGTGAGGACGCCTCGCTCTCGACGGGCCAGCAGATGCACGAGGGGTTCAGCTCCTACTCCTTGGGCCTTGCGGGGCAGCCGGCCGCCGCCGAGGACGCGATCGTCTTCCGCGACATCGAGATGGCGCGCCTCACGGGCGGCCGGCTGCACATCTGCCACCTGTCTTCGGCAGGATCGGTGGAGCTGGTACGGCGCGCGAAGGCCGACGGCCTCCGGGTGTCGGCGGAGGTGACACCGCATCACCTCGTCTTCACCGACGAGGACCTCCTTTCGTACGACACGAACCTCAAGGTGAACCCTCCGTTCCGGTCGGCGGAGGATCGGGAGCAACTCCGGAAGGGGCTCGCCGACGGCACGATCGATGCGATCGCGACCGATCACGCTCCACACGCGGTGGAGGAGAAAGAGGCGGAGTTCGACCGCGCTCCCCACGGCACGATCGGGCTCGAGACGGCTCTGGCCGCCGTGTTGACCCAGCTCGTGACACCCGGCCTGCTCACCCTGTCGCGCGCGTTGGAGACGATGTCGTCCTCCCCGGCCCGCATCCTGGGCGCGAGGGATCACGGCGGTCCGATCGAGGCGGGGCGGCCCGCCAACCTCGTGCTCTTCGATCCCGAGGAGCACTGGACCGTCGAGCCGCCGTTCGTGTCGAGATCGAGGAACAGCGCCTTCACCGGGAGAGAGCTCGTCGGACGCGTCCGGTACACGGTGCGGCACGGGGTGCTCACCGTGTCGGAGGGGAAGGCCACTCGGTGACGGCGGCACGGGCCACGCTCCTGGCCCTGGAGGACGGGACCGTCTTCCGGGGCTCGGGGTTCGGGGCGGGGGGCGAGTCCTTCGGCGAAGCCGTCTTCAACACGGGCATGGGCGGATACCAGGAGGTGCTCTCGGATCCCTCGTACGCCGGGCAGATCGTGACGATGACGGCTCCTCAGCAAGGCAACTACGGCATGCACGGCGGCGACGAAGAGAGCGGAACGATCCACGTCGCCGGTTTCGCGGTCCGCGAGGCCTCCCGGCGAGCGTTCGGCCCAGGGACCGATGGCACCCTCGGCGAGGCCCTCGCCTCGGCCGGCGTGGTCGGGATCGAGGGGATCGACACGCGGAAGCTCACCCGCCGGATCCGCGATGCCGGTGCGATGAGAGCAGCGATCTCCACGACTGATCTCGAACCGTCCTCGCTCGTCGCCCGGGTCAGGGACACGAACGGGATGGCCGGGGCCGACCTCGCGCGGACGGTCACGACGCGGGAGCCGTACGAAGCGAGCGGGATGGTCGGCCCCGCGGACACGTCACGGGGGCGAGTCTTGCGGATCGCGGTCTACGACTTCGGCGTCAAGCGGAACATCCTGCGGATGGCGGCGGCGACCGGCTTGGACGCCACCGTGGTCCCCGCCGAGACACCCGCCGCCGACGGTCGCCGCCGGCGGTTTCGACGGCGTGCTCCTGTCGAACGGCCCGGGCGATCCGGCGGCGACCCCGTACGGGGTCGCCGCCGCGACGGGGCTGCTCGGCCGGCTCCCGCTCTTCGGCATCTGCCTCGGGCCACCAGTTGCTGGCCCTCGCCCTCGGAGGCCGGACGTACAAGATGGCGTTCGGGCACCGAGGGGTGAACCAGCCGGTCCGGGACACCCGTACGGGCGAGGTGCGGATCACCAGCCACAACCACGGTTTCGCGGTCGACCCCACGGCGTGGGAACGGGGTTCGGATGGATCCGCCCGAACCCCGTTCGGCCGCGTGGAGATGAGCCATCGCAACCTCAACGACGACACGCTGGAAGGACTCCGCTGCCTCGACGTCGCGGCGTTCTCCGTCCAGTACCACCCTGAGGCGGCGCCCGGGCCACACGACGCTCGCGGGCTGTTCCAGGAGTTCCGGAGCCTGGTCGAGGTGGGCCCCTGATGCCAAGACGGAGCGAGCTCTCGACGATCATGGTGATCGGGTCGGGCCCGATCGTGATCGGTCAGGCGTGCGAGTTCGACTATTCCGGCACGCAGGCATGCAGGGTGCTTCGGCAGGAGGGGTATCGGGTCGCGCTCGTGAACTCCAACCCCGCCACGATCATGACCGACCCGGAGTTCGCCGACCGGACGTACATCGAGCCGCTCACGCCGGAGTCGGTGCTCGCCGTGATCGAACGGGAACGCCCCGATGCGCTGCTGCCGACGATCGGGGGTCAGACCGGGCTGAACGTGAGCGTCGCGCTCGCCGAATCGGGAGACCTCGCGCGCCTCGGTGTCGAGTTGATCGGCGCGAGCTTGGAGACGATCCATCGAGCGGAGGACCGCAGTCGATTCAAGGAAACGATGACGAAGGCGGGTCTGGACGTGCCGCGCGCCGGGATCGCGCACGCCCTCGAGGAGGCGCTGGCCCTCGGGGACGAGCTCGGGTTCCCGGTGATCGTCCGGCCGTCGTTCACGCTCGGCGGGGGAGGGAGCGGGTTCGCGGCGTCGCGGGACGAGCTCACGACGCTGGCGCGGCGCTCGCTCGCCGCAAGCCCCGTCTCCGAGATCCTCGTCGAGGAGTCGATCGCAGGCTGGAAGGAGTTCGAGCTCGAGGTGATGCGCGACCACGCCGACAATGCTGTCGTCGTCTGCTCGATCGAGAACGTCGATCCGATGGGCGTCCACACCGGAGACTCCGTCACCGCTGCGCCGCAGCAGACCCTCACGGACCGCGAGTATCAATCGATGCGAGACGACGCCCTCGCGTGCCTGCGAGCGATCGGCGTCGAGACCGGCGGATCCAACGTGCAGTTCGCCGTGGATCCCGTCACCGGGCGCCGGGTGCTGATCGAGATGAACCCTCGCGTGAGCCGTTCGTCGGCACTCGCCTCGAAGGCCACCGGGTTCCCCATCGCGAAGATCGCCGCGCTCCTGGCCGTCGGCTATCGGTTGGATGAGATCCGCAACGACATCACCGGAGAGACGCCTGCGTCGTTCGAGCCGACGCTCGACTACGTGGTCGTCAAGGTTCCGCGGTTCGCCTTCGAGAAGTTCCCGGAGGCGAACGCCGTGCTCACGTCGACGATGAAGTCCGTGGGCGAGGTCATGGCGATCGGACGAACCTTCAAGGAAGCGTTCGGGAAGGCATGGCGAGGTCTCGAGAAGGATGGCTCGGATCTCGGGGCCGCGTACGTCGCGGCTCCCCACGGCGACCCGCTGACGGCTCTCCGAGCCGGAGGGGAGGGCCGGTTCCATCTGATCGAGCGGGCGTTCGACGCCGGCCACACGGTGGACGAGATCGCGACGGCGTCGTCGGTGGACCCGTGGTTCGTCGACCAGATGGCGCAGATGTGGGAGCGCGCCGAGGACCTCCGAGGGACCTCTCTTGGAGCGCTCGAACGTGATCGCCTCCGCGGCGCGAAGCGCGCCGGCCTGTCGGACGCCCGGATCGCCCGGGAGACGGGGTCGACCGAGGTGGACGTTCGCGCTCGGCGCGAGGAGCTCGACCTCCTCCCGGTGTTCAAGTCGGTCGACACCTGCGGCGGGGAGTTCCCCGCGCGGACGCCGTACCACTACTCCACCTACGAGGAGGAGTCGGAGGTCGATCATGCCGACCGTCCACGCGTTGTGATCCTTGGCGCCGGTCCCAATCGGATCGGGCAGGGGATCGAGTTCGATTACGTCTGCGTGCATGCGGCGTTCGCCCTGGAGGATGCCGGGTTCGAGTCGGTCATGATCAACTCGAACCCGGAGACCGTTTCCACGGACTACGACACGTCGAGTCGGCTGTACTTCGAGCCCTCTGACCGCCGAGGACGTGCTCGCCGTCTGCCGCGCGGAACGACCGGTCGGCGTGATCGCGCAGTTCGGTGGCCAGACGCCTCTCGAGCTGGCACGGATCCTCCAGGGGGCCGGGTTCACGATCCTCGGGACCTCGCCGGATGCGATCGACCTCGCCGAGGACCGGGGGAGGTTCGCGACGCTCCTTCAAGAGATGGAGATCCCCGCCCCGCCCCACGGAGAGGCGCGGACGATCGAGGAGGCTCGCATCGTCGCCCGGCGGATCGGCTATCCGGTCGTCGTCCGGCCTTCGTATGTCCTCGGCGGGCGCGCGATGGAGATCGTCTACGACGACGACGAGCTCGCGACGTTCGTGCGATCGGCGGCCGAAGCCTCCCGCGAGCACCCGGTCCTGATCGACCGTTTCCTCGAGGGCGCGATCGAGGTCGACGTCGACGCCGTGTGCGACGGCGTCGACGTGTTCATCGGCGCGGTGATGGAGCACATCGAGGAAGCGGGTGTGCATTCCGGCGATTCCTCGTGCCAGATCCCGCCGGCGACGCTCTCGGACGACGAGCTGGACCGGATCGAGGACATCGCCCGCCGCCTCGCGCGCCGGATCGGTGTCGTGGGCCTCCTGAATCTGCAGCTCGCGGTCAAGGACGAGAAGATCTGGGTCCTCGAGGCGAATCCTCGCGCGTCGCGTACCGTGCCGTTCGTGTCCAAGGTGATCGGCGTGTCGCTCGCGCCGCATCGCCACCCTCGTGCTGGCGGGCAAGACCCTGGCGGACCTGGAGGCCGAGGGGCTGCTACCCGCGGATGCCGGTCACTACCGCCACCTCCCCTTCACGTCCGTGAAGGCGGCGGTGCTGCCGTTCGGCCGGTTCCCGGGCGTCGACACCGTGCTGGGTCCAGAGATGCGCTCGACCGGGGAGGTCATGGGGATCGACACGGATCCCGGTGTCGCCCTCGCCAAGGCCATGGTCGCCGCCGGCCACGCGCTCCCGACATCGGGAACCGTGTTCGTGAGCGTGGCGAACCGGGACAAGCGAGCGGTCGTGTTCCCGGCGAAACGCCTCGCCGACCTCGGCTTCGCGTTGCTCGCCACGACCGGGACGGCGGGGGTGCTTCGCCGCGCGGGCATAGCGGTCGGAGCGCGGTGGCGAAGGTGAGCGAGTCCCCGGACAACGTCGCCGACATGATCCGCGCGGGCAGCGTCGACCTCGTGATCAACACGCCGTTCGGACGCGGGCCGAGAACCGACGGCTATCACATCCGGACCGCGGCAGCCGCGGCAGGCGTTCCGTGCCTCACGACGATGCCCGGCGCGTTCGCGGCGGTCCGCGGGATCGAGGCACTCCTCGCGGGGGCGACCGAGCCCATGTCGATCCAGGAGCACCATGCGCGCGCGCGGGCGCGGCCGGTCCAGGAGCGACTCGGCTTCGAGGCGGGCCGCGCCCGCGCCCGCGGAGGTGGGGTCGCGTGAAGCGGGTCCGCGCCGAGGTGCTCTCGACGCGCAAGATCGGCGCTTACCACCAGCTGACGGTCGTGGCGCCGGAGATCGCGGAGAAGGCGAGGCCGGGTCAGTTCGTCGCCGTCCAGATGCCAAGGGGCAGAGAGTTCCTGCTGCGGCGCCACCTCGCGATCCACGACGCGTCCCGCCGCGGAGGATGGGCGGGCACCTTGGAGTTCGTGATCGACCCTGTCGGGCCGGGGACTTCGTGGCTCGCGTCGGCCCGAGCTCACTCGTTCCTCGACCTGATCGGCCCGCTGGGAAAGGGGTTCTCGCATCCCCGTCGCCTGACGAACTGCCTCCTCGTGGCCGAGCACCACGGGGCCGCAACGCTCTACTTCCTGGCGCAGGAGCTCGTGGCCGGCGGGAAGCGGGTCGACATGGTCGTCGGTGCCGACACGATGGAGAGGGTTCTGAAGCCGATCGATGCGAAGCGGCTGTCGCAGACCGTCGCGATCGTCACGGCCGACGGCACCCTCGGTGACCGAGGGGACGTGATGGATGCTCTCCCGGAGGCGGCCGAGCGGAGCAAGGGACAGGTGGTGTACGCGGCGGGTCCCGCGCGCACCCTCGAGCGAGTCGCGGCCTTCTGCCGGGAGCGCGGACTCCCGGCGCAGATGGCGCTCGAGGAGCAGATGGGATGCGGTTACGGCCTGTGTCATACGTGTGTCGTCCCGGTGGCGCGGAAGGACGGGAGCGGCTACGACAACCTGCGGGCCTGCATCGATGGACCCGTCTTCAATCCGGCCCGAGTGCTGTGGGATCGATGGCTGGGCGAACGCCCCACGATGCTGCCGACTCCTCCCGAAGGGCTGCCGGTCGTCCGGTCGTGGCCGGGATGACCGATCTCGGGATCAGTCCGAGGCTTCAGGCGAGGGAGCGGTCAGGGAAGGGGCAGGCGAAGCGCAGGGAGCCTGAGTCGTGAAGCGCACGCTCTCGGTCGACCTCGGCGCAGGACTCGTGCTGCCCACGCCGATCCTGATCGCCTCGGGATGCGCCGGCACCGGCCGGGAGCTGAGCGGACTCGTCGACCTCAGGAAGGTGGGCGGCGTGGTGAGCCGGAGCATCACCCTCGAACCTCGGAAGGGATCCCCGCCCCCGCGGATCGCGGAGACGCCGTCGGGCACGGTGTGGACGACGGGGCTCCAGAACCCCGGCATCCACGTGTTCGTGGACGTGGAGCTGCCACGCCTCGCGAGAGGCGGTGCGCCGGTGATCGTCTCGATCGCCGGCGGCTCCCTGGAGGAGTACGTGCGGCTGATCGGCGCCCTGCAGACGCGACCCGAGGTCGCGGCGGTCGAGCTCCATCTGTCGGGACCGGACGAGGAGCTTCGGCGCCACGTGCTGGGTGAGCACCTCGACCGGACAGGCGAGGTCGTGGGCGCCGTGGCGCGGATGGCCTTGGTGCCGGTTTTCGCGAAGCTGCCGATGGCGGCGTCGGAGCTGCCGGAGCTCGCCCAAGCGGCCGTGAGGGCGGGCGCGCACGGGCTCACGATCGGCGGGCCCCCGGCGGCGCTCGGGGTGCGGTCCGCGACGTTCCGTCCCGCGCTCGGCGCGGTCACCGGATGGATGTCGGGCCCGGCCTTGAAACCGCTCACGCTCCGAGCGGTCTTCGAGGTGGCGCGCGCCGTGCCCGAGGCCCCCATCATCGCGGTGGGCGGTGTCCGCAACGCGGAGGACGCGGTCGAGATGCTCCTTGCCGGCGCTTCCGCGGTGCAGGTGGGGACGGCGGTGCTCGTCGACCCCGCATCGCCGGTCGAGATCGCGCGAGGCGTCGCCGGCTACCTGAAGGGGAAGGGCCTGGCGTCGCCGCAGGATCTCCGAGCTCGCCTGCGGGTGCCGGCGGGGTTCCGGACGGCCGACGAAGCCATGATCCCACGCCCGGCCGATCCCCTCGTGGCCGCCCTCGACGTGTCCTCGGTCGACGAGGCGGAGCGGCTCGCGGCACTCCTCTCGCCGCACGTCGGACTGCTGAAGGTGGGCCTGGAGCTCGTGTGGGCGGCGGGGCCTGCGGCCGTGCGCCGCATCGCAGCGCACGGACCGGTCTTCGTCGACTGCAAGCTGCACGACATCCCGCACACCGTCGAGCGGGCGGCCGCCAATGTCGCGCGGATCGGCGTGGCGATGCTGAACGTCCACGCGCTGGGAGGCGAGGCCATGATGCGGGCCGCGCGACGGGGCGCGGAGCGCGGCGCCGGAGAGGCGGGCGCGGACGTGCCACTGGTGGTCGCCGTCACCGTCCTGTCCAGTCAGGCCGGGGAGGGCCTCGCCAGCCCCGCGTCGCTCGCGTTCGAGGCGAAGGCGGCCGGGCTGGACGGCGTGGTCGTCTCGGGCGAGGACGTCGAGGATGTTCGCGCGGCCTGCGGCGAGGAGTTCTGCCTCGTCGTCCCGGGTATCCGCCCGGCGGGCTCGAACGGTCACGATCAGGTGCGGATCCTCACGCCGGCCGAAGCGATCGACAAGGGCGCCGACTACCTGGTGGTCGGACGTCCGTTGACGGAGGCGCCCGACCCGGTCGGCGTCGCCCGGGGGATCCTCCGAGACCTTCGTTGACGCTGCCCGCCGATCGCGGAAACCGCAGGCCACACGCGATACGGTCGCTTGTCACGTCGCCGCGACCCGTGCATATACTCGCGCCCTCACGCCTTCCATCGATGATCTTGGCCACCGAACAGAAGGAGCATTGGCATGGCACTCCCGATCCTCACCCCGGAACAGCGCGCGCAGGCCCTCGCGAAGGCTGCGGAGGCGCGGAAGAAGCGCGCGGAGCTCAAGGGAGAGCTGAAGTCCGGGAAGCGGACGTTGGGAGACGTGCTGATGCGGTCGACGGAGGACACCGTCGGGAAGATGAAGGTGTCGGCGGTGCTCGAGTCTCTTCCCGGTGTCGGCAAGGTCCGGGCCCAGAAGCTGATGGAAGAGCTCGACATCTCGGCCAGCCGTCGTGTTCGGGGATTGGGCGCGAAGCAGCGCGCGCAGCTCCTCGACCGCTTCAAGAAGTAAGCCGGCCATCCGCACCGGGAAGCTCTTCGTTCTCGCCGGCCCCTCGGGGGTGGGGAAGGGCAGCATCGTCCGGCAGCTGGTCTCCCGCGACCCCGAGGGACTCTCGCTGTCGGTCTCGGTGACGACCCGCGCCCCCCGACCGGGAGAGGTCGACGGGGTCGACTACTTCTTCCTCGACGACGACGCTTTCGACCGGATGATCCGGGCGGGCGAGCTGCTCGAATGGGCCGAGATCGTCGGACACCGTTCCGGCACGCCGCGTGGCTTCGTGGAGGACCGGCTGGCCGCCGGCCGGGATGTGATCCTGGAGATCGACGTGGTCGGCGCGTCCCAGATCCGTGATCGCGTCCCGGGCTCGATCCTCGTGTTCATCGAGCCGCCGTCCATGGAAGAGCTCGAGCGACGCCTCCGCGGGCGGGGGACCGAGACGGAGGAACGGATCCGTGTCCGGCTCGAGACGGCGGCTCGGGAGATGGAGCAGCGCGACTGGTTCGACCACGTGGTCGTGAACGACGACCTGGAACGAGCATCGGCGCAGGTCGCTGCTATCATCGAGGCATCCCGCTCCTAGGCCCCATGAAGCGCCGAAAGAAGGCCTGTCTGTGATCGAACCGAAGATCGACGACCTGCTCGCTGCCGTGGATTCCAAGTACTCGCTCGTGATCCTCGCGGCCAAGCGAGCGCGCGAGATCAACTCGTACTACAACCAGCTCGGCGAGGGCCGGGGCGAGTTCGTGCCACCCCTGGTGGAAACCGGCTTCTCGAACAAGCCGCTCTCGATCGCCCTCGAGGAGATCGCCGAAGGGAAGATCGACTACGAGCGACCCGAGGAGCCAGAGGCCGAGTAGCGACCCGCTCGCCGGGCGACGGGTGTTGCTCGGTGTCTCCGGCGGGATCGCGGCGTACAAGGCGGCGCTGGTCGCCCGTCTGTTGAAGGCCGCGGGCGCGGACGTCACGGTCGTGCTGACGGAGGCGGCCACCCGGTTCATCGGCCCCGACACGTTCGCGGCGCTCACGGGGAAGCCGGCGCACACGTCGCTGTGGGAACGACAAGGCGAGGTCTTGCACGTGCGGCTCGCACGCGAGGCCGACGTCGCGGTGGTGGCGCCGGCCACGGCGAACATCCTGGCCAAGCTCGCTCACGGTCACGCCGACGACCTCCTGTCCGCGACGTTGCTCGAGGCGACGTGTCCCCTGGTGATCGCGCCCGCGATGCACTCGGGGATGTGGGAGCACGCGGCGACGCAGACGAACGTCGGGATCCTGCGTGAGCGCGGCGTCATCTCCGT
Source organism: uncultured Actinomycetota bacterium (assembly GCA_963778505.1). Lineage (GTDB taxonomy): Bacteria > Actinomycetota > UBA4738 > UBA4738 > HRBIN12 > JAJNBA01. The sequence goes on from CAVZUH010000004.1 coordinate 206,607, forward strand.
AGGACCCGCCACCGGCCCGCTCGCGCACGGCGACGAAGGGATCGGCAGGCTGGCCGAACCGGAAGACGTCGTCGCTGCGGTGCGAGGAGCCCTCGGAACGCAGGACCTCGCCGGCCGCAGGCTGCTGCTCACGTCGGGCCCCACCCACGAGCCGATCGACCCCGTGCGCTTCGTCGGGAACCGGTCGACCGGGAAGATGGGGGCCGCGCTCGCGGCCGAGGCACTCGGCCGCGGCGCGGCCGTGACCGTCGTGCTCGGCCCGGGTGCGATCGTGCCGCCGGGTGTCGAGGTCGTGCCCGTTCGAGACCGCGGAGGAGATGCGCGAGGCCGTGCTCGCACGGTTCGACGAGGCCGACGCGGTCGTGATGGCTGCGGCCGTCGCCGACTTCCGTCCGAAAGCGATCGCCGACTCAGAAGCTCAAGAAGGACGCGGGCGTCCCCGAGCTGATGCTGGAGCCGACGCCGGACATCCTCGGCGGAGCTGGGGGAGCGGCGCGACGGCCCAGGTGCTCGTCGGGTTCGCGGCCGAAACCGAAGACCTCGAACGGGCCGGCCGCGGCAAGCTGGAGTCGAAGCACCTCGACCTCGTGGTGGTCAACGTCGTGGGCCGCGAAGGCACCGGCTTCGGCGCGGACACCAACGAGGCGATGCTGCTCGCCGCCGACGGTGAGGACGTGCCGCTCCGCGCGCTGGACCAAGCGCGAGCTGGCCGGCGGCCGTCGTCGACCGGGTCGTGGAGCTCCTCGAAGCTCATGCGACGGGCGTCGGACCCGCCCGCTAGACTCGCGCCCGCATGAGCGGGTCTTACCTCTTCTCGTCGGAGTCCGTCACCGAAGGTCATCCCGACAAGCTGGCCGACCGGATCTCGGACTCCATCCTGGACGCGATGCTGGGTGAGGACCCACACTCGCGTGTCGCTTGCGAGACGCTCGTCACGACGGGGTTCGTGATGGTATCGGGCGAGATCACCACGGATGGTTGGGTCGACATCCCGTCGGTGGTCCGCGCCACCATCACGGATGTCGGCTACACGAATGCCAAGTTCGGCCTCGATGGCGAAACCTGCGGCGTCGTGACCGCGATCCAGGAGCAGTCGCCGGACATCGCTCGCGGCGTGGAGGACTCCTTCGAGCATCGGGAGGGCCATTCGGGCGACGAGCTGGACATGCTCGGCGCGGGCGACCAGGGCATGATGTTCGGGTTCGCCTGCCGCGAGACCGAGGAGCTGATGCCGCTCCCGATCGCGATGGCGCACCGGCTCTCACGGCGCCTGGCCGACGTCCGCAAGGCGGGCGTCGTTCCGTACCTACGGCCGGACGGCAAGAGCCAGGTGTCCATCCAGTACCGGGACGACAGGCCCGTCGGGGTCGACTCCGTCTTGATCTCCGCGCAGCACCGAGAGGAGGTCGACATCGAGACGCTACTGAAGCCGGACATCATCGCCGAGGTGATCGATCCCGTGCTGCGGGAGTTCCCCGAGATCGACGCCAGCCGGATGAAGCCCGCGATGGTGAACCCCACCGGCCGGTTCGAGATCGGTGGGCCCAAGGCGGACACGGGGCTCACCGGACGCAAGATCATCGTCGACAGCTACGGAGGTATGGCGCCCCACGGCGGCGGGGCCTTCAGCGGCAAGGATCCGACCAAGGTGGACCGGTCGGCCGCGTACATGGCCCGTTACGCCACGAAGAACATCGTCGCCGCCGGACTCGCGGACCGCGCCCAGCTGCAGGTCGCGTACGCGATCGGCACGGCGCATCCCACGTCGATGAACCTCGACACCTTCGGGACCGAGCAAGCCGACCCGGACGAGATCCTCGACGCGGTCCGTGAGGTGTTCGACTTCCGACCTGCGGCGATCATCCGCGACCTCGACCTCTCCAGGCCGATCTACGCGGAAACCGCGGCCTACGGTCACTTCGGGCGCAAGGAGTTCCCCTGGGAGGGGACGGAGCGCGCCGATGACCTCCGCCGGCTCGTCGGCTGACGGCCTTTCGGGCCCGGTCGGCGTCTGCGTCGATCGCCCGCTGCTCTCGCTCGACAGACCCTTCACGTACCACCTGCCCGCGGAGCTGGACGCGGGGGTCGGCTCGCTCGTGCAGCTGCCGTTCCACGGGCGCGCCAGCCGCGGCTGGGTCCTCGGTCCCACCGACGATCTGCCGAAGAGGATGCTCGCCGTGAAGAAGGTCGTGTCGCCGGTCAGGTTCTTCGACGAGCGACGGCTCGCGCTGTTCCATCGGGTGAGCGAGCGGTACGTCGCGCCGCTCGCGTCGGTGATCGCGCGGGCGGTTCCCCCACGGGTGGCGTCGGAGGAGGTTGGCTGGGGTCGGCCTCACGACGGAGACCGTAGGAACGCACCGGACGGAGAGCCGCGACCCGGCGTCGTGCTCGCCGGCTATCGGGGCGGGGAGCGATCGCTCGACGCGATGGGTCGCGGCGAGGGAGCCTTCGTGGCGCGGCCCGCCCCGGACGACGAGCAGGCGTTGGCGGTCGATGCGGTGGCCGCATGCCTCGCCGGCGGTCGCCGGGCCATCGTCCTCGTTCCGGAGGCGGTGCCGGTGCCTGCGACGGCGTCCGCGCTGCTCGACGCCTTCGGTGATCGGGCGGCGCTGTTCCTCGGAGGAGGCAAGCGATCGCGGTACCGAACGTGGCTCGAGATCGCTGCAGGCCGCTACGAGATCGTGATCGGGACGCGCCCCGCGGTCTTCGCGCCCGTGGACAGGTTGGGTCTGATCTACCTCGCGCGGGAAAGCCATCCCGCTCACCGGGAGGACCGCGCACCCTACTACCACGGCCGTGACGTCGCGCTCGAACGCAGCCGTCTCGAGAAAGCCGTTTGCGTCCTCGCGGCCGCGTGCCCGTCGGCGGAGTCATCGGCGCTCGGGCTGCCCTTCCTGGAGCCAGCCGTACGACGCTGGCCCCCGGTCGAGGTGGTCCGTCCTGGGCCGGCAGGCCGGGCGCCGCAGGCTCGTCAGGTCGCTCGCGACCACACGCCGCGGATTCCTCTTCTCACCGCTTCCCGGGTTACGGAGTGGCTCAGGTCTGCAGGACGTGCGGGGAGGCGGCAGCATGCGCCTCGTGCGGCGGGCTGCTCCGCGCCGCCGAAGGGGCGGTGACCTGCGTCGTCTGCGGTGCCCCCGGGCGCTGCCGGTCGTGCGGTGGCACGTTCTTCGGGCTCAGACGCGGCGGCGCGGAGGACGTCGAGGAGTGGGCCGGCCGCGCCGCCCCCGTACCAGTGCGGCGGCTCCGTGACGATGAGCCCGCTCGCCTGCCGGCGAAGGACGAGATCTTGGTCGGGGGACCGGATGACGTCCGGGACCTCGGGCCGGGTCGACCTCGATCTGGTGGCGATCCTCGACGCGGATCTGGCCGATCGCAGACCCGGGCTCGCGGCGCGTGAGCGAAGCCTCGCCACCTGGATGGAGGCGGTCGGCTGGGCGCGCCCCCGTGGGCGGGCGATCGTGCAGGCGTCCAACCCCGGCGACCCCGTCGTGCAAGCCCTGGTCCGCGGGAACCCCGATCGCTTCCATGCGGACGAGATGCGGAGGCGGCGGGAGGCGGGACTACCGGTCGGCGCCGCCGTGTTCCGGGTCACGGGGACCGCGGACCTTGAGGCCGAGCTGCGACCGTTCGATCCCTCGACGCTCCTCGTCTCCGTTTCGGAAGGACGGACGGTATGCTTGCTCGCCCTCGACCCCCAGCGGGTGAGGGCGCTCGGGACGAGACTCCGTGAGCTCGCAGCGGACGGTGTCATCGAACGCGTCGAGGCCGAGCCGCACCTGTAGTCCGTACCTGTCGCCGTACCTTGAGCCGTACCGGGAGAGAGACGATCGTGATCCTGCGCATCCGAACGCTCGGCGATCCGGTCCTTCGCGAGCCCGCGAAGCCCGTTACCGACTTCGGCCCCTCGCTGCGCAAGCTGTTCGACGACATGGTGGAGACCATGATCGCCGCTCCCGGCGTCGGCCTCGCGGCCCCTCAGGTGGGGATCTCGAGCCGGCTCTTCGTGTTCGACGACGGCGAAACCGGTCCCACGCTGATCGCCAACCCCGAGCTGTCCGATCCGGTCGGCGAGCAGCTCGAGGACGAAGGGTGCCTCTCCATCCCCGGCCCCTACTACCCGACGCCGCGTTTCGCCCGTATCCGGTGTAGCGGCCAGGACGTCGACGGCAAGCCCCACGAGATGGTCGGGGAAGGGCTTCTCGCGCGGATCTTCCAGCACGAGACCGATCACCTCGACGGGATGCTCTACATCGACCGGCTCGACGACGACGGTCGGCGTGACGTGATGTCGCAGCTCCGACGGATCGAGATGGGACTCGCCGAGCCGCGGCGCCCCGCGGGGGACTGACGGCCGTATCCTCGCGGCATGCGGGTCGCGTTCCTCGGCAACGACACCTGGTCCGTCCCACCCCTCAGGGCTCTCGTCGACGCGCAGGACGTCGAGGTCGAGCTCGTCCTCACGAACCCGCCGCGTCCCGCTGGGCGAGGGTCGCAGCTGACGCCGACCGCCGTGGCGGACGCGGCCGGCGAGATGGACCTTCCGCTCCTCGAGGTGGACCGGGTCCGTGACGGTGAGGGTTTCGAGGCCCTCGACTCGCTGGACCCGGACGCGATCGTGGTCGTCGCGTACGGCGAGATCCTCACGCCGGACGTTCTGGACATCCCGAGGCTCGGCGCGCTCAATCTCCATTTCTCGCTCCTCCCTCGCTGGCGTGGAGCGGCGCCGGTGCAGCGCGCCATCCTCGGAGGCGATGAGGCGACGGGTGTGACCGTGATGCTGATGGATGAGGGTCTGGACACGGGTCCCATCCTCGCGTTCACCGCAGACGACCATCGGTTCCGAGGAAGACGCGGGATCGTTGGGTGCTCGGCTCTCGGAGCTCGGTGCGCCGCTCCTGGTCGAGACCCTCCGGGGGTTGGACGAGGACGCCGTGGAGCCGCGGTCCCAGGACCACACCGTGGCCACGTATGCGCCGAAGCTCCTGCCCGAGGAGAGGGCGATCGACTGGACGGGGCCGGCGGACTCGATCGTCAGCAGGGTTCGCGCCTTCGCCCCGGATCCGGGAGCGGTGACGACGTTCCGCCAAGGACGACTGAAGGTGCTCGTCGCGCGAGCGCATCCCGAGTCCGGTGGCGGTCAGGCGAACGCGGATGCGCCGGGTCCGGGGGCGGTGCTGGGTGGAGACGGCAACCCGCGGGTCCAGGGATGGCCGGGTCTGGTGGAGCTCGTCGAGGTCGCGCCGGCGGGGCGAAAGCAGATGTCGGGGGCGGAGTGGGCACGCGGGGCGCGGATCGAGCCGCTCGAGCGTCTCGGATGAGCCTGAGCGCCCGCGAGGTCGCGCTCGAGGTCGTCCGGCGCGTCGCCGACGAAGGGGCGTACTCGAGCCGCGTGCTCCCGGCCGCCCTCGCACGATCCGGTCTGGACGAGCGCGACCGCGCGCTCGCCACCGAGCTGGCCTACGGGACGCTCCGACAACTCCCGGCCCTTGATGACGCGATCGGCGCGCGCGCCGCGAGACCGATCATCCGGATGACGCCGGGAGCGCGCGCCGCTCTTCGACTCGGCGCCTACCAGCTGCTGCATACGCGGATCCCGGCGCACGCCGCGGTCGGTGAGACCGTCGGACTCGTCGTCCCCAGGGAGCGTGGGTTCGTGAACGCGATCCTCCGCCGGCTGGCGAAGGAGCCTCCCGACGCTCCTGTGGGCGGGGACGATCGCAGGGTCGGCCTTCGCACCGGGATGGCGCCGTGGGCCGTGGCGGAGCTCCGGAAGATCCTGCGACACGGCTGAGGTCGAAGGGGCCGCGCTCGCCTTCGGCGAGCGCGGCCCCCTCACCCTCCGCGTGAACACGTGTCGCGTCGGCGTCGACGAGGTGGTGGACGCCCTCCGCGAGGTGGGGCTCAGACCGGAGGTCGGCCGCGTCCATCCTGAGTGTGTCCTGCTCTCCGGCGGAGATCCCACCTCGCTCCCGGGATGGGAGGACGGCTGGTTCGCCGTACAGGATCAGGCCTCGGCCTACGTCGTGGAAACGCTGGCACCCGAGACCGGCGACCGGGTCTTCGACGCATGCGCCGCACCAGGCGGGAAGACGGCCTTCGTCGCGTGCCGGGTCGGCGGAGATGGCCGGGTCGTCGCCGGGGACCTCAACTACGACCGCGCCGCTCGTATCCCCGCCGCGCTCGACCGGCTCGGGGTCGCGTGCTCTCGTCCTCGCGCAGGACGCGATCCGTCCGGCAGCGCGCGGCCCTTTCGACCGGGTCCTCGTGGACGCCCCGTGCTCGGGGATCGGCTCCGCGCGCCGGCGGCCGGAGTTGCTGTGGCGAGCACGTCGAGACGAGCTCTCCCGTCTGGCGAAGCTCCAGGTCGCGATCGCGGCCGCCGGCGCGGACCTGCTTCGACCCGGCGGCCGGCTCGTGTACTCGGTGTGCACCTTCCCCAGGGCGGAGACGGACGCGGCATGCGACGCCATCCTCCGCCATCGTCCCGATCTCCTCCCGATCGAAACACCAGGCCCGGGGGGCTCGCCTCCCGCCCAGCGCCACCGCCTCTGGCCGCATCGGCACGGCACCGACGGGATGTTCGTGGCGGCGTTCCAGAGGTCCGACTGACCGCTCCTGCTCGTGCCGGGGCTACAATCCGCCCCCATGGGGAAGCTGGCGGCATCGATCCTCGCAGCGGACCTCGCCCATCTGGCCGACGAGGTCAAGCTGGTCGAGCCCTATGCCGACATCATCCACGTCGACATCATGGATGGCCACTTCGTTCCTCCTATCGCCTTGGGCGCGGTATTCGTTGCTTCGCTTCGCCCATGGACCGACCGTGTTCTCCACGGGCATCTCATGGTGGACGCGCCGGAGGCCCACTTCGAAGAACTCGCCGACGCCGGACTCGATGTCGTCTCGTTCCACCACGAGGCGGTCGGCGACCCCGTGCCCGCGATCGCGAGGGCGCGGGCTGCGGGCATGCGCACCGGCCTGACGCTCAACCTCGAGACACCGGTGGAGGCGGCCTTCTCCTACCTGGACCAGATCGACGATCTGATGCTGATGAGCATCCGCCCCGGATGGAGCGGCCAGGCGCTCAACCCCGATGTCTATCCTCGGATCGAGGCGGCTCGGCGCGAGGTGGATCGGCGGGGTTCGGCCGTCGACATCGAGATCGACGGCGGGGTGAAGGTCGAGAACGCCCAGCTCGCCGTGGATGCGGGCGCGACGGTGCTCGTGTCCGCTTCGGGGATCTACCGATCGCCGGACAAGGTGGAGGCGGCGCGGGCGCTCGCAGGGATCGCGGCCCGCGGCAGGAGCGCAGAGCCCGCCCGTGAAGGGACGCGCTGATGGCCGAGTCGATCCTCGTCGTCGACGACGACCCGGACATCGCCCGGTTCGTGGAGGTGAATCTCCGATCCGCGGGCTACGAGGTCTCGGTGGCAGGCGACGGTGAGGAGGCGCTCGAGCGAGCGACGGAGATCCGTCCCGATCTCGTGCTCCTCGACGTGATGATGCCGCGTCTCGACGGGTTCGAGGTCGCCCAACGGCTGCGGAAGAACCCGCAGACGGCCAACACCAGCATCATCATGCTGACGGCGAAGGCGCTGTCCTCGGACAAGGTCACGGGCCTCCAGTCCGGCGCAGACGACTACATCATCAAGCCGTTCGACCCGATCGAGCTGCTGGCGCGCGTGAAGGGGACCCTGCGGCGGGCCAAGGAGATGCGCAACCTCTCGCCGCTGACGGGCCTGCCGGGCAACATCCGGATCCAGGAGGAGATCGAGCGGCAGGTCCGGGAGCACCGGGCCTTCGCGGTCCTCTACGTCGATCTCGACAACTTCAAGACCTACAACGACAAGTACGGTTTCGTCCGAGGGGACCGCCTGATCCAGGGTACGGCCAGGATGATCCAGGATGCCGTGATGGCGAACGACCCCGACGGGTTCGTCGGTCACGTCGGCGGGGACGACTTCGTGGCGATGGTCGAGCCGGACACGGCGGAGGATGTCGCCAAGCGCGGTGTGTGAGCGGTTCGATCAGGACCGGTCGCTCTATTACGAGGATGAGGATCTCGATCGAGGTTTCGTCCGCATGGAGGATCGGAAGGGCGTCGAGCAGGACATCCCGCTCGTGACCGTGTCGGTCGGGATCGCGACGACCTCGAAACGGGCCTTCGCTCATTACGGGGAGGCCGTGGCCGTCGCCACCGAGATGAAGCAGTTCGCCAAGCGGGACGGCGGTTCCTCCTACGCCGTCGATCGACGCGCCCCGCCCTAGCTGTTCCACGGCCCCGAGCATCGCGGCCAGGCGCAGTCATATACTGGTCGAAAGCCTGTTTCCGGGGCGGGGTGAGAATCCCCACCGGCGGTGACAGTCCGCGACCCCTCGCGAGCCACGCGTGGGTGGACCCGGTGCGATCCCGGGACCGACCGTGATAGTCGGGATGGGAGGGAACAGGCGCGGGAGCCGCCGTGTGCGGTTCCGGAGCGCCATCCCAACCTGTGTCCCGCTCCCGGAGAACGGAGGAGCGTGGACAGGGAGCGGCACATGCGACGAGCGTTGGAGCTCGCCGCGCGGGGGTGGGGGCGCGTCTCGCCCAATCCTCTGGTCGGTTGCGTGCTCGTCCGCGACGGCCGGGTCGTCGCCGAGGGTTGGCACGAAGGTCCCGGTACCGAGCACGCAGAAGCCATGGCCCTGCGGGTCGCCGGACGTCGCGCCGCCGGGGCCACGGCCTTCGTGACGCTCGAGCCATGCGACCATCACGGCCGCACCCCGCCGTGTGCCCGGGCACTGATCGATGCTGGCGTCGAGGGAGTGATCGCGGCCACGGGGGATCCGAACCCCATCGTGGACGGCAGCGGGTTCCGAGCACTCCGGGACGCCGGCCTGACCGTCGAGGAAGGACTTTTCGGCGAAGAAGCGATCCGGCAGAACGTCGCCTTCCGTGCGCATGTCCGCACCGGCCGGCCGTTCGTCATCCTGAAGATGGCGTCGTCCCTGGATGGGAAGGCCGCCGCTCGTGACGGGTCTTCGAGATGGATCACCGGGGAGGATGCGCGGGCGGACGTGCAGAAGCTACGCGCGTGGTCCGACGCGATCGTCGTCGGCTCAGGCACGGCTCTCGCCGACGACCCGCAGCTCACCGTCCGCGATCCGGCTTTCGCATCGGCGCGGCCGCCGATCCGGGTCGTCGTGGATCCGTCAGGCCGAGTGCCGGGCGACCGGCGAGCGTTCGATGCAGCCGCGCCGACGCTCGTGGCGACGACAGAGCTCACGACCACATCGAGGCGTCAGGAATGGGTGGACGCCGGAGCGGATGTGGCGGTGCTTGATCGCGATCCGACCGGCGGCGTCTCGCTGCCGGCGCTGGTCGAGATACTCGGCAAGCGCGACGTGCAGGGTGTGTTGCTCGAAGGTGGTCCCACCCTGGCCTGGAGCGCCGTTCGCGACGGAGTCGTCGATCAGATCGTCCTGTATCTGGCGCCGATGCTGGTCGGCGGTCAAGAGTCAACAGGGTGGCTCGCCGGAAGCGGATTCGCCCCCATCGGACGAGCCGCTCCCGTCGACATCGTGTCGATCATCCACGTGGGGCCGGACGTGAAGGTGGTGGCGGATGTTCACCGGGATCGTTGAGGAGCTCGGACACGTCGTGTCTCGGGAGGGAAGGCGGATCGTCTTCCGATCGCCGATCGCTGCCTCAGACGCGGCGATCGGCGATTCCGTCTCGATCGACGGCGTGTGCCTCACGGTGGTCGCCCTCGACGGCGACGAGCTCTCCTTCGACATCTCTCAGGAGACGTTCGACCGAACGAGTCTCGATGCTCTCCGCTCGGGCGATGCCGTGAACGTGGAGCGACCGGCGACCCTGGCCTCCCGTCTGGGCGGTCACGTCGTCCAGGGCCACGTGGACGGGATCGCGCGGGTTTCGGCCGTCCGGCCGGAGGTCGACGGGGGCGCTCGGCTGTCCGTCCGTCTGCCCGGACCCCTCCTGCGCTACGTGGTCGAGAAGGGGTCGATCACCCTCGACGGGGTGAGCCTGACGGTCGCGGAGCTCCGCGGCGACGTGATCGACGTCGCGCTGATCCCGCACACCCTGATCGCGACGACCTTCGGCGCGGTCCACGAAGGCGATCCCGTGAACGTGGAGGTAGACGTCTTGGCGAAGTACGTGGCGAGGAACATCGAGAGCTTCATGACCGGCAGCGATGCCGTCGAGTCCGGAAAGGAAAGAACGGCATGAGCGTGGTGACGGAGGAGAAGGTCTTCGCCTCGATCCCGCAGGCGATCGAAGAGATCCGGCAGGGCCGCATCGTGATCGTGGTCGACGACGCCGACCGGGAGAACGAGGGCGATCTGATCATGGCGGCGGAGCGTGTCACGCCCGAGGCGATCGCCTTCATCGTGCGGCATACGAGCGGCGTGATCTGCATGCCCGTGGTCGGTGAACGGCTCGATGCGTTGGAGATCCCATTGATGGTCGCCGCGAACACCGACAGCCGCCGCACGGCGTTCACCGTCTCCGTCGACGCGCGCGCGGGAGTCACGACCGGCATCTCCGCCGCCGATCGCGCTCACACGATCCGGACGATCATCGACCCCGCGACGCAGCCCGTGGATCTCTCGCGTCCCGGTCATATCTTCCCGCTGCGGTATCGCGAAGGTGGTGTCCTGAAGCGAGCCGGACACACGGAGGCTGCCGTCGACCTCGCGAGGTTGGCGGGGTTCTACCCAGCCGGCGTGCTCTGCGAGACGGTCAACGAGGACGGCACGATGGCGCGGCTCCCCGATCTGGCGGTCTTCGCTCGGATGCACGGCTTGAAGCTGATCTCGATCGCCGATCTGATCGGGTACCGGCGGCAGCATGAGATCCTGGTGACGAAGGTGGCGGAGGCGAACATCCCCACGGACCACGGCGACTTCCGCTCGATCGCGTACGAGAGCATCGTGGACGGTCGGACCCACGTCGCGCTCGTGACTGGCGACATGGGCGACGGCGCGGACGTCCTCACCCGCGTGCACTCCGAGTGCCTGACGGGCGATGTGTTCGGCTCGCTCCGATGCGATTGCGGCGAGCAGCTGGACCGGGCGATGGAGATGATCGGGCACGAGGGGCGCGGGGTGATCCTCTACATCCGCGGGCACGAGGGTCGCGCGATCGGCATCGCGCACAAGCTCCGCGCGTACGAGCTCCAAGAGCGCGGTCGTGACACCGTCGAGGCGAACCTCGAGCTCGGGTTCCCGGCCGACCAGCGCGACTACGGGATCGGCGCGCAGATCCTGCACGACCTCGGGGTTCGGTCGATGCGACTGCTCACGAACAATCCGGAGAAACGGGCGGGGCTCGAGGGGCACGGACTCGTGATCAAGGAGCGGCTCCCGCTCCAGACCGACCCGACGGCCCAGAACGTCGGCTACCTCCGGGCGAAGAGGGAGAAACTCGGTCACCTGCTCGATCTGCCCGAGGCCGACGCGGAGGCTCGGGCGTGAGCGTGATGCGAGGAGAGCCGGTCGGGGAGGGGCGTCACGTCGCCGTCGTCGTCTCGCACTTCCACGAGCACGTGACGGCCAAGCTCCTGCAAGGAGCACTCGAGGGTCTGAAGGAGCTCGGCGTAGCCGACGAGGCCGTGGACGTGGCCTGGGTTCCGGGCGCGTTCGAGATCCCGATCGTGGCCCAGCGCATGGCCGCCACCGGGGCCTACGACGCAGTGATCTGCCTCGGGGCAGTGGTCCGCGGAGAGACCGCCCACTTCGAACTCGTGGCCGCCGAGGCGGCTCACGGGGCGGCGGAGGTGAGCCGGGAGACCGGGATCCCCGTCATCTTCGAAGTGTTGGCGACGGAGTCCCTCGCGCAGGCGGAAGCGAGAGCGGGAGGGGCGCACGGCAACAAGGGCTGGGACGCTGCGCAGGCCGCCCTCGAGATGGCGGACCTGCTCGACGTGCTGCCCAAAGAGGAGGGTTTGCGATGATCGTCGAGAAGCCCTGGGGTCGGGTGGTGACCTACGCTCTGAACCAGCCCTCGTCGGTTCGGGTGATCACCGTCGAGCCCGGCCAGGAGACCAGCGTTCACTATCATCGGATGCGGGACGAAACCTGGGTCGTGCTCGACCCCGGACTCACGGTCGAGATCGGCGATCGAGCGGTCGATGCCGAGCCGGGCGAGGAGTTCGTGATCCCTGCGGAGGAGGCTCATCGGATCCGATGCACGGGTTCCGGTCCGGGACGCATCCTCGAGGTGGCGTACGGCTACACCTCGGAGGACGATTCGCAGCGGCTCCAGGATGCGTATGGGCGCTCACTCGAACCCGACTGGTGAGGCCGTCGACAGGCGTCGGCATCCCCCTATACTCTGGCGCACGTGTTCCGCCGTGATCCGCGACAAGCACCGGCCGGTCCGGTGCTTCGTGTTCGAAAGGGGTGATGCGGGGTCTCGACCGAGCCACGCTTGAACGAAAGGATCCGATCCCCCCAGGTGCGCCTGGTCGGCCCGGACGGTGACCAGATCGGGGTGGTCGCGACCCAAGAAGCGCTGCGTATGGCACGCGAGGTCGATCTCGATCTCGTCGAGGTCGCCCCGCAGGCGAACCCGCCGGTCTGTCGGATCATGGACTACGGCAAGTTCAAGTACGAACGAGACATCCGCCAGAAGGAAGCTCGGAAGAAGCAGTCCCGGACCGAGCTCAAGGAGATCAAGTTCCGTCCCAAGATCGACGCCCACGACTACGGGACCAAGAAGGGGCACGTCGAGCGGTTCCTGCGGGGCGGGCACAAGGTGAAGGTGACCATCATGTTCCGAGGTCGCGAGATGACCCACACGGAGCTCGGACGCAAGATCTTGGACCGGCTGGTAGGGGACCTGGGTGAGATGGTGACGGTGGAATCGATGCCCAAGCAAGAGGGGCGGAACATGATCATGGTGATCTCTCCCAACAAGCGATACATGGAGCAGCTCGCTCGAGCGAAGGCGATCGAGCCGGAGCCAGCGCCTCAGCCGGAGCCAGTGCCTCAGCCGGAGCCGGAGCCGGTCGCCACCGCGAAGGCGGCCGAGACGGACGAGGGATGAGTCTGATGCCGAAGAACAAGAGTCATCGAGCCACGGCCAAACGCTTCCGGATCACCCGCAACGGCAAGGTCTTGCATCGCAAGGCCACGGGCAATCACATGCTCACGAAGAAGTCGTCCTCGCGGCGCCGCCGAGTCGAGGGCATGGCGGAGGTCGGTTCGAAGGCAGACGCCAAGACCGTGAAGCGGTTGCTGGGGGAGTAGAGGATGGCTCGCGTCAAGCGCTCGGTACACGCCAAGAAGAAGCGCCGCCAGATCCTGGAGTCTGCCAAGGGCTACACGGGCAGCCGCCGGAAGCGGCTCCGTGTCGCCAAGGAACAGGTGATGCATTCCGGCATGTACGCCTACCGTGACCGCCGCGACCGGAAGGCCCAGTTCCGCCGTCTGTGGATCACCAGGATCAACGCGGCCGTCCGTCCGCACGGACTCTCCTACTCTCGCTTCGTGAGCGGTCTCCGTGCCGCCGGCGTCGAGGTCGATCGCAAGATCCTCGCGGATCTGGCGGTGCGTGACCCCGGTACGTTCGCGCAACTCGTCGAGCAAGCCAAGGCCTCGGTTCCCGCACGCCCGTAGGCGCGAGGCCCCCGAGGCCCGGCGTAGACTCCGGCCCGTGCGAGGGGCACCGTGCTGACATCGGCGAAGAATCCGAAGGTCGTCGCAGCTGTCCGTCTGAAGAAGCGAGCCCTCCGCGAAGAGGAGCGATGCTTCCTGGTCGAGGGCGCGCAGGCCGTGGCAGAAGCTCTCGCGGACGACGGTCGCCTCCTGTCGCTCTTCGTGAGCGAAGATCTGGATCCGCTCGCCATGCGAGCGAGACAGGCCGGCGTCTCGGTCGAGCGGGTGAGCGATCGGGTGATGGAGCGACTCACCTCCACCGTCACGCCCCAAGGTGTCGTGGGGATCGCCCCGTTCGTGGACGTGCGTATCGACGATCTGATGCCGCCGGGTGTCGTTGCGGTGCTCCACGACGTGCGCGACCCGGGCAACGCCGGCACGATCCTTCGGTCGGCGGACGCGGCCGGAGCCGCGGGGGTCGTGTTCGCGGGAAGCTCGGTGGACGCGTACAACCCCAAGAGCGTGCGCGCGTCGGCCGGATCGATCTTCCATGTGCCAGTCGTTCGGGATGTGCCGACGGAAGAGGCGGTGGGGGCCCTTCGTGCCAGCGGCTTCGCCGTGGTCGCGATGGACATGCACGGCGACGAGGATCTGTTCGAGGCCGAGATCCCCGCCTCGTCTGCGTTCGTCTTCGGGAACGAGGCCCATGGACTTCCCCCCGAGATCCTCGAGGCGGCGGAGCACCGCGTGCGGGTACCGCAGGCGGGTCGGGTCGAAAGTCTGAACCTCGCCGCGGCGGCCACCGTGTGTCTGTTCGAGTGGGTGCGCCGTGGTCGCGCGTCGGCCGAGACGCTGGAGGCGCTGGTCGCGACCGCGGCGCACGACATCAGGTCTCCGCTCACTGCCATGAAGGGTTTCGGCTACGCGCTCGGCAAGCGATGGGTGGATATGACGGACGGCCAGCGCGATCTGATGCTCATCGGGATCGTCCACGACGCCGATCGGATGGACACGATCGTCCGGCAGCTCGTCGACGCCGCGAAGGTCATGAGCGGCCGGTTCGAAGCGTACGTAGAGCTCGCGGACGCTGCCGACCTCGTTCGCCAGATCGCCGATCAACAGAGCCGCGATCCAGAGCACCCTCCGATCGAGTGGACCGGAGACGGAGACAAGGTGCTGGTCGACGCCGGCCGTCTCAAGACGACCATCCTCGCGTTCGTCGAAGCCCTCGTGTGGTGGGGGGGCGAGGGTCCTATCAGGGTCGGCAGCGAGGTCCGCGAAGGGCGGCTGCTCGTGTCGGCATCGCGCGACGCGGGCATCCCCGCGACGGACGTCGACGCGCTGTTCGAGGCCCGCAGGCCTGGCACCGGTGGAGGTTCCAAGATCGGGTTGTACGTGTCGCGCCGGGTGGCGGAGGCGCAGGGTGGGCGTGCATGGGGCGAGCTGACTGACGGCCGTCTGACGTTCCACGTGGAGCTGCCGATCGCAAGTCGCGACTCGCTCACGCCGTAGACTCGGCGAACCTCTATGGACGCCCAGCAGATGCTTCGGTCGCTCGACCACGAGCGCGAGCGGGGCCTCAAGGCTTTCTCCGAGGCGAGCACGATGGAAGAACTCGAGTCGGCGCTGGTGGCGATCCTCGGTCGCAAAGCACCCTTCTCCGAAGTGCAACGGGCGGTTGGTTCCCTCGACGCCGATGAACGGAAGTCGGTCGGCCGAGCGGTGAACGAGACGCGGGCCGCCCTGCAGCAGGCGGCCGATGCGCGCCGAGCCGGGCTGGAAGCCGTTGCCGAGGAGGCGCTCCTCGCCGCCGATCGGGTGGATCTCTCGCTGCCCGGCAGGCGACCCAGATCCGGATCGCTCCATCCCCTCTCGCTCGCCGAGGATGCGATCGTCGACGTCTTCCTGCGACTCGGATACCGGGTCGTGGAAGGTCCCGAGATCGAGGATGAGTGGCACAACTTCGATGCGCTCAATATCCCGCCGGATCACGCCGCGCGGACGATGAAGGACTCGATCTACGTGAACATCCCCGGCCATCCCGAGCTTCTGCTACGCACCGAGACGTCCTCGGTGCAGATCCGAACGATGCAGTCCCAGCCCCCGCCGGTGTACATCGTCGCGCCCGGACGCGTCTATCGGCGTGAGACGCCCGATGCCACGCATCTCCCGGTGTTCCACCAGGTCGAAGGATTGGTCGTGGACGAAGGGATCACCTTCGCCGACCTGAAGGGGACGCTGGACGCCGTCGCGCGCGCCCTGTTCGGGAGCGACCGGGAGACGAAGCTCAGCCCGGCGTTCTTCCCATTCGTGGAGCCCGGGGCCGAGCTGGCGGTGACGTGTATGCGATGCGACGGCGTCGGCTGCCCGGTCTGCGGGAACGGCTGGATCGAGCTGCTCGGGTGCGGCATGGTCCATCCCCAGGTCCTCGAGAACTGCGGGTACGACGCGGAGAGGTACACGGGGTTCGCGTTCGGGTTGGGGATCGACCGTGTCGCGATCCTCAAGTATCGGATCCCCGACATCCGATCGCTGGTCGACGGCGACATCCGATTCCTGGCGCAGTTCGGAGCGAACCCATGAGGGTGCCCCTGTCGTGGCTCCGGGAGTTCGTGCCGGTCGAGCTGGACGCGGAGGCGCTCGCGGAGCGGATCGACGCGCGCGGGATCAAGGTGGAGGGGATCGATCGGCCTTGGGCCGGGCTCGAGGGGGTGGTGGTTGCGAGGGTGCTCGAGGTCCGCGACCACCCCAACTCCGACAAGCTCTGCGTCGCGACCGTGGATGCTGGGCAAGGGCCGGTCCAGGTGGTGGTCGGCGTCCGGAACATGGCCGCAGGCGATCTCGTCCCCTGGGCGAAGCCCGGCAGCCGCGTCCCGATGCTCGACGCGCCCCTCGCGTCGAAACCCCTCCGCGGCGAGGTGTCGAACGGGATGCTCTGCTCACCTCGGGAGCTCGCGATCTCACATGAGCACGAGGCGGGGATCCTGATCCTCCCGGACGAGCTCGCTGTCGGGGCCGATCTCAAGTCGGCGCTCGACCTCGATGACGCGGTGCTCGACATCGAGGTCGAGCCCAACAGGCCGGATTTCCTCTCCGTGTACGGGGTCGCCCGCGAGACGTCATCCATCTTGGGCCTGCCGTTGGCCGAGCCGGAGATGATCCTCGAGGAACACCCGGAGCGGGCGGACGAGGTGGCGACCGTGGAGCTGCGCGCACCGGAGGGCTGTCCCCTCTACCTCGCGCGAGTGCTCCGGGACGCCGCGACGGGCGCGACGCCTCTGTGGGCGCAGGCGAGACTCACTGCGGCGGGGATGCGGCCGGTCGCACCGATCGTCGATGCGACCAACTACGCGATGCTGGAGCTGGGCCAGCCGCTGCACGCCTTCGACATGCAGCGGCTGGCCGGCCCCGGGATCGTCGTCCGCCGGGCGGGGGCCGGCGAGCGACTCGTCACCCTGGACGGCGTGGAGAGGGAGCTCACCGAGGAGGACCTCCTGATCTGCGATCTGGAGAAGCCGGTGGCGATCGCCGGCATCATGGGCGGCCAGACATCTGAGGTCTCGGACTCCACGACCGACGTCCTCCTCGAGAGCGCCTACTTCACGAGGACCGGGGTCATCAGGACCGCGCGACGCCTCGAGCTGCACTCGGAGGCTTCGCACCGCTTCGAGCGAGGCACCGATCCCGAGGGCGTGGACCGGGCCGCCCGCAGGTGCGCGGCGCTGATCGCAGGGTGGACCGGTGCCCGGGTGCTCGCCGGCGCCGCGGAGGCGGGCGGCCCGCCCGAGCGCCGCTGGGTCTCGATGCGCGTCTCCCGCGCGACCGCCCTCCTGGGCTACCCCGTCACCTCGTCCGACGTGGCCGAGGTGTTCGATGCACTCCGCATGACGCATCGGGAGGAGTCCGACGTCGTCGAGGTCGAGATCCCCGGCTACCGGGTGGACATCGAACGAGAGGTGGATCTGATCGAAGAGGTCGCCCGGATCCAGGGGTACGAGCGCGTGGGTGCCACGATCCCGCGGTCGCGGGAGCTCGGCGGTCTGCCCGAGGGATATGCGTTCGCACGCCGCATCCGGAACGCCCTCGTCCGCGTGGGTCTCCGGGAGGCCAAACCTCTCCCGTTCGTGTCCGAAGACGACCTCGTGCTCATGCAAGACCGCGATGCGATCCCGCTGGCGAACCCGCTCCGCGCTGAGGAGGCATGGCTCAGGACGCGTCTGCTCCCCGGATTGCTCCACACCGTCGCGCGGAACCAGCGCTGGGGGGTGGGATCCGTGTCCATCTTCGAGGTCGGCACGGTCTTCCGAACGGCCGATCCGGTGGAGGAGCGGCGGCAGGTGGGGCTGGCCCTTGCCGGAGCGGCGGGAGAAGGCTGGACCGCCGACGATAGGGGATCCGACGTCCTGGACGTTCGCGGCGCCGTCGAGGCACTCCTCGAGGATCTCGACGTAGATGGGTGGGCGCTCGGCGATCCGCTCGGAGAACCGTTCCACCCGGGGCGGTCGGCCCGGATCCTCCTCGAGGGTCGTGCCATCGGCGTCATCGGCGAGCTCCACCCGCGCACGGCGGCGTCCCTCGGCCTCGAGGGACGGGTCGCCGTCGCCGAGCTCGAGGTCGAGCCTCTGCGGGCGGCGGCCTCCAAGAGCTTCCGGCTCGTCGAGGTCCCTCGATTCCCGCCGATCCGTAGGGACCTCGCCTTCGTGGTCGACGAGGATGTCCCTGCCGGAACGATGCAGGCGACCCTCGAGGCGGCAGCCGGCGGGCTCCTCGACCGTTCCCTGCTCTTCGACGTCTTCCGGGGCGGTGCGATCCCCGAAGGTCGCAAGAGCCTCGCGTTCGCTCTCGAGTTCCGGGCACCCGACCGCACCCTCACCGACGAGGAGGTCGAACCGGTGATCGACACCGTGGTCGATCGCTTGCGGTCGGAGCTCGGGGCCGAGCTCCGCGCGTGAGCCGAGCAGTGCGAGAAGGCGTCCCACTAGACTCCGACGCGATGCGCCACTACCTGAGCGTCGACGACCTCTCCACGGCCGAGCTGCCCCAGATCCTCGAGCTGGCATCCGAGCTGAAGGCCGACCCGTCCCGGCACGCGCAGGCGCTCTCTGGGCGTTCGATCGCTCTGATCTTCGAGAAGCCGTCGACCCGAACACGCGTGTCCTTCGAGGTGGGCATCGCTGAGCTCGGTGCCCAGGCCGTCGTCCTGTCATCGGGCGAGCTTCAGCTCGGTCGTGGCGAGACCATCCAGGACACCGGACGCGTGTTGTCCCGCTACGTGGACGCGATCGTCCTGCGGACCTTCGAGCAGGAACGGCTGGAGGTGCTCTCCACGACGTCCACCGTGCCGGTCGTCAATGCGCTCTCCGATTTCGAGCATCCTTGCCAGGCGCTCGCGGACCTCTTGACGATCAGCGAGCAGCAGGGAGAGCTCTCGGGCAAGGTTCTCGCCTACTTCGGTGACGGCAACAACGTGGTGCATTCCCTGCTGCTCGCCGGGACGAAAGCCGGGATGACCATCCGGGTCGCGACCCCGCCCGGGTTCGAACCGATCCCTCAGGTCGTGCACCGCGCCGAGGAGATCGCGGCCGAGACGGGCGGCGAGGTCGAGCTCACGCACGATCCCGAATCAGCCGCGATCGGGGCGCATGTGCTCTACACGGATGTCTGGACCAGCATGGGCCAGGACCTCGAGACCGACGAACGCGCGCTCGTATTCCCCAGCTATCAGCTGAGTCAGAAGCTCGTCGACCTCGCGGATCCAGAGGTCATCGTGCTCCACTGCCTCCCGGCCCACCGAGGCCAAGAGATCACCGACGAGGTCATCGACGGACCGACGTCGGTCGTCTGGGATCAGGCCGAGAACCGGCTCCATACGCAGAAGGCGCTGCTGCTCCGCCTCTTCGGCGTAGCCTGAGGCGATGCCCCGGGCGAACGACGCCGTCGAGGCCATGCTCGTCGAGTACGCCGACCTCCTGTCGATCCTGTTCGACGACCCGTACAAACCACGCGCCTACGAGAAGGCCGCCCGTGCGGTGGGTGGCTACCCCGTGGATCTCGAGGGGAAGGGCCTGCCCGAGGTCCTGAAGATCCCCTCGGTCGGGCGCTCGATCGGAGAGAAGATCGAGGAGTTCCTCACCACGGGAACCATGGCCGAGCTCGAGGCCCTCCGGGAGAAGATCCCGGCCGGCGTGCGAGACATGATGGCGATCCCGGGACTCGGCCCCAAGAAGGCGATGGTGATCTACCGGGAACTCGGTGTGGGCTCGGTGGACGAACTCGTGGCCGCGATCGACGAAGACCGGGTGGCCGCACTCCCGAGGTTCGGAGCCAAGACCCAGGAGAACATCGCACGAGGGATCGGCCAGCTGCGGGCCGCGGGCGGACGGATCAAGATCGACTTGGCGCTCGGCGTGGCAGAGGTCTTCAGCGATGTCCTTTCGTCCCTGCCTCAGGCCCGCCGCGTGGCCTACGCCGGCTCGCTCCGGCGGATGAAGGAAACGATCGGCGACGTCGACCTCCTCGTTGCCGGCGCCGACGCACCACCCGTCATGCAGGCATTCGTGACGCATCCGTCGGTCGCCCGCGTCCTCGCGCATGGCGACGCGAAGTCCTCGATCCTGACCGAGCTCGGGCTCCAGGTCGACCTCCGGGTCGTCCCTGAGGAGGCGTGGGGAGCCGCGATGATCTACTTCACCGGCTCGAAGCCGCAC
Organism: uncultured Actinomycetota bacterium; assembly: GCA_963778505.1. Taxonomy (GTDB): domain Bacteria; phylum Actinomycetota; class UBA4738; order UBA4738; family HRBIN12; genus JAJNBA01. The sequence continues at coordinate 226,916 of CAVZUH010000004.1, forward strand.
AACATCCGGATCCGCGAGATGGCCGTCCGCGCCGGTCTGAAGCTGAACGAGTACGGCCTCTTCGATGCGAAGAGCGGCGACCTGCTCGCCGCCGAGACGGAAGAGGACGTGTACCGCCGACTGGGCCTCGCCTACATCGAGCCCACCCTTCGCGAGGATCGTGGCGAGGTCGAGGCGGCGCTGGCCGGCGAGCTCCCGACGGTGCTGCTCGAGAAGGACCTGAAGGGGGACCTGCACACGCACACGAACCTCACGGACGGGCTCGCGAGCCTCGAGGAGATGATCGCCCGGGCGGCGGATCTCGGATACAGCTACTTCGCGATCACCGATCATGCGCCGAACCTGTACATGCAGCGGATGACCGATGACAAGATCCTCGCCCAGCGCGACCGCGTGAAGAAGCTGCAGTCGAAGTATCCGAAGATGACGCTGCTTCACGGCACCGAGCTGAACATCGATCCGGACGGGAACGTCGACTGGGAGGGTGACTTCCTGGCGGGCTTCGACCTCACGGTCGCCTCGGTGCACTCGCATCTCAATCAGTCCCGTGACGAGATGACGGGACGTGTGCTGCGCGCGATCGAGAACCCGTACGTGGACATCATCGGCCACCTCACCACGCGCCAGATCGGGAAGCGTCCGCCCGTCGATCTGGACCTCGAGGCCGTGTTCGAGGCGGCGGGCCGCACCGGGACCGCTCTGGAGATCAACTCCCACCCAGACCGCCTCGACCTGTCCGACGAGCACGTCCTGTGGGCGCGGCGGCACGGCGTGCGTTTCGCGGTCGACACCGACGCGCACGCCGTGCCGCACTTGGACCACCGTCGCTTCGGCGTCGGGGTCGCGCAGCGCGGGTGGCTCACCAAGGAGGACGTGATCAACGCGTGGCCGCTCCGCAAGCTGCAGCGGTTCCTCGCCGGGGGACGTCCGTGAACCGTGCCCGTCTGCCTCGATCCTTCTATGCGAGGGCCGCGACAGAGGTCGCGCCGGCCCTGTTGGGTAACGTCTTGGTGCACGGGCAGCCGGACGGGACTCGCACGGCGGCACGCATCGTCGAGGTGGAGGCCTACGGCCCGGACGACCCGGCGAGCCACGCGTTCCGGGGCTTGACGCCGCGCAACGCGGTCATGTTCGGACCCCCCGGGCATCTGTACGTCTATTTCACCTACGGCATGCACTTCTGCATGAACGTCGTTGTGGGACGAGCGGGTGAGGGGACCGCGGTGCTCCTGCGAGCCGGCGAGCCACTCGAGGGCATGGAAGGGATGCGCTCACGGCGGAGCCGCGAGCGCATCCTCGAACTGTGTTCGGGACCTGGACGGTTCGCGCAAGCGTTCGCGGTGTCGCGCTCGGAGGATGGGATGGACCTCGTGCAGGGTGACGAACTCTGGGTGGAGCGAGGGTCGCGGTCGGAGCCGATCGCAAGCGGTCTCCGCGTCGGCGTCCGCGAGACGACGCGTTCCTGGCGCTACTGGCTCGAGGGGAACGCTTTCGTCTCCCGAGGGAGGCCCGGCCCACCTACGCCGACGACTCCTCGGGTTCGGTCCACGACACCGTGATCGTCACCGTGCTCGTCTGATACGCGCCCGTCCCGGGCGAAGGGTTCTGGTGGATCACCGTGCCGTTGGGTTGTGTGGAGGGTGCCGTCGTGACCTCGACGTAGAACCCGGCTTCGGTGAGCCCTTCGATCGCGAGCGCCTCCGAGGTCCCGATCGTGGAGGGGACGGACACCCGCTGCAGGGTCGAAGGGGTCGTGCACACCTTCGTAGGTTCGGTCTCAGCGATGAACTCCAAGGTCTGGATGTTCTGAGGGAGCGTGAACGGATTGGGGAGGCAGTACGGCTGCTGGGTGGCGTCGACGGCGACGGCGACGGATCCCACATCGGGGTTGGGGAACTCCATCACCGGGAGACCCCGAGCCGCCTCGAGCATCAGGAGCCGCCAGATCTGTGCGGGCCAGGTCCCGCCGTAGACGGTGATCCGCGTCCTCGGGGGTTCCATCCGGAATTGGCCGTGCGGATACCCGATCCAGATCGCCCCTACCATCTGGGGGATCGCGCCCACGAACCAGGCGTCCGCGTGATCCATCGCCGTGCCCGTCTTGCCGATCTGAGGACGCCCGATGTTCGCGGCGGTTCCCGTCCCGTACAGCACGGCCTCGTGCAAGATCTCGTTCGCGACCGAGGTCACCTGCGGGTCGAGGACACGTTCGGGGGTCGTATCCGCCTTCCAGAGGATCTCGCCCCGGGCGTCGGTGATCCGTGAGACCGGAACAGGTCGGACCCGGAGACCGCCTGTCGCTAGCGTTCCGTACGCCGACGCCATCTCGAGGGTGTTGACCTCGTTCGTTCCGAGGACCGCGGACAACAGAGGCTTCAGCGACCGGCGCGGGTTGCTCACGCGGCGGCAGCACCGGAGCCCCATGCGCTTGGCCACCTCGACGACCGTTTCTGGCCCCACGCGGTCGATCAACTGCGCGTACACGGTGTTGACGGAGTGCACGGTCGCGGCACGGAGTGACATCGCGCCGAATCCGGCCCCTTCGGCGTTCGTGACGTCCCAGACGCCCCCACCTTCGAGGGGGAACTGCATGGATGAGGGCGCGGCGAACGTCTCCGACGCGGACAGACCGCTCTCGAGCGCGGCCACCAGCGCGAACGGTTTGAACGCGGACCCTGATTGCCGTCCGCTCCCGCCCGCGGCTGTCGCCAGGTTCACCCGGCCTGCATCTCGGTCTCCCCAATAATCGCGCTGATCGCCTCCGACCATCGCGAGCACGGATCCGTTCCGGGGGTCGAGGACGGTCACCGCGGCGGAGGGGTCCTCCGGGTAGGAAAGAACGGAGTCGACCGCGCGCTGGGAGGCCTCCTGGACACCCGGATGGAGCGTGGTGTGGATCCGGAGCCCGCCGGTGAACAGGAGCTGGTAGCGATCCTCGCGCGTCTCCCCGAAGGCGGGGTTCGTGAGGAACCACTCCTTCAGATAGTCGACGAAGTACGGGTAGTCGTTGCGGCCCAGCGCCGAGGCTTGGTGGAGGCGGAGCGGCTGCTTGCGAGCGTGCCGGCGCTGGGCCGCCGTGATCATCCCGAGTTCGTGCATGAGCCGGAGGACCACGCGTCGTCTCCCCAGGCCACGGCGTGGATACTCGTACGGATCGAAGTGCCCCGGGCTCGTCATCAACCCAGCCAAGAGCGCCGACTGCGAAAGGTCGAGTCTCTTGGCGTCGGTATCGAAGAACGTCCGGGCGGCCGCCTGGACGCCGTACGCTCCCTTGCCGAAGTAGACCGTGTTCAAGTAGCGAGTCAGGATCTCTTCCTTCGACAGCCGATCCTCGAGCTGCCAGGCGAGCATCGCCTCGCTGACCTTGCGAGAGATCGTCCGGTCGGCACCGGTGTACAGGTTCTTCACCAGCTGTTGGGTGATCGTCGAGCCGCCCTCTTCGATGCTCCCGTCTCGGAGATTCACGTAGGAGGCCCGCAAGATGGCGCGGCCATCGATCCCGTGATGCAGGTAGAAACGGCGATCCTCGATCGCGACAGCGGCGTCGCGGATCCATGACGGGATCTGCGACGTGGGGAGGACCACGCGATCCTCGACCGCATGGAGCTGGGTGATCACGCTGTCGTCGGCTGCATAGACGAAGGATGTCTGTGCCAGCTCGCGTCGCGGAACGTCCTGCAGATGGACGCCGCAGGCAGCAGCGAAGATGGCAAAGGCCGCCGTGAAGGCCGCCAGGGGGAAGTACCGGCGGGTCATCGGGGGCGAGTGTACCCCGGGTCCTGAACAGGATCGGGGAGGTGCGCTGGTAGCATCGCCGCGCCATGGCCGCCGACGTGCTGACGACGCTCGCGAGCGGCAGTGTCGACCTCGTTCCACGAGGCGGGCTGGAGCAGCGGCTCGCGCTCGGCCGGCCTCTTCGCGTCAAACTCGGCGTCGATCCCAGTCGTCCGGATCTCACCCTGGGCCATGCGGTCGTCCTGCGGAAGCTCAGGCAGTTCCAGGATGCCGGCCACGTGGCGGTGTTGATCGTCGGGGACTTCACCGCTCGGATCGGGGATCCGTCGGGGCAGTCCGAAACCCGTCAGATGCTCACCGAGCACCAGATCCAGGCGAACGCCGAAACGTACCTGGCGCAGGCCGGGAAGGTGATCGACGTCGACGCGGCGGAGATCCACGGGAACGCGGAGTGGTTCTCGGCGATGGACATGGGTGAGTTGATCAAGCTTGCCTCCACCGCGACCGTCGCGCAGATGCTCGAACGGGAGGATTTCCGCGACCGCCACCAGCACGAGCGGCCCATCAGCGTGGTCGAGCTCCTGTACCCGCTCTTCCAGGGCTACGACTCGGTAGCGGTTCGAGCCGATGTCGAGATCGGCGGCACCGATCAGACATTCAATCTCCTCATGGGGCGCGAGGTGCAACGGGCCCACCGGCAGGAACCGCAGGTCGTGCTGACCGTTCCTCTGCTCGAGGGCACCGACGGCGTCCGGAAGATGTCGAAGTCACTCGACAACTTCATCGGGCTCACGGAGCCGCCCGAGGAGATGTTCGGGAAACTGATGCGGATCCCGGATCGGCTGATCGCGAAGTACTTTCGATTGAGCACGCCCGTGGAACCAGACGAGGTCGACGCCATCGAGCGGGGGCTGAGCGACGGCACCGTGCACGCGAACGAAGCGAAACGCAGGCTTGCGCGTGAGGTGGTCGACCTCTACCACGGGGCGGGGGCGGGCACGGCCGCGGAGGATCGGTTCAACGTCGTTCATCGTGAGCACGAGATCCCCGACGAGATCGCGGACGTCCGCGTCCCGGCGAGCGTGTTCGGCGAGAAAGAGGACGGCATCTGGGTCGTGTACGTCCCGGCGCTGTTGGAGGCCATGGGCCTCGTGAGGAGCCGATCGGAGGCGAGGCGCCTCCAGGCACAAGGGGGTGTCCGGGTCAACGGCGAGCAGGAGACCCATGAGGACGTGAGGGTCATCGGCGAGCCTCCCGGGCAGTTGATGGGGTCGGTGTGGCAGGTGGGACGCAGGAAGTTCGCTCGGCTGGCGGGGATCGAGCTCGCGTGAGAGGGACCCGAACAACGGTTCGAGGTGTGCGGCCCGGTTGACGCCTCGACCCGGACTGCTATCCTACCGGTCCGGCGCAGCTCCCGAGGGTGTTCGACTGCCCTGAGCAGGGATGTTGCGCTTGTCGCACCTTGAGAACTGAACAGCGTGTCAAGAGCCGATGCTTGCCATCGTTCACATCGGCACGGTTCGCCGTGCCTGGGAACGAAGGCACGCTTCATCCGTCCAGACGGAAACGTCTGGCGGGGAAAGGCCCTGCGAGCGGTGCCTCGCTCGGAGGGCCGAACCTCCATCAAGTCGAACGGAGCCGACTCGTCGGTTCCGGTCGATCTCTACGGAGAGTTTGATCCTGGCTCAGGACGAACGCTGGCGGTGCGCCTAACACATGCAAGTCGAACGGTGAACCGGGCTTCGGCCCGGGGATCAGTGGCGAACGGGTGCGTAACACGTGGGCAACCTGCCCCCGACCCTGGGATAACCCCGGGAAACCGGAGCTAATACCGGATACTCTCCTCTGACCACCTGGTTGGAAGAGGAAAGGTCCGCCGGTCGGGGATGGGCCCGCGGCCTATCAGCTTGTTGGTGGGGTAACGGCCTACCAAGGCATCGACGGGTAGCTGGTCTGAGAGGACGACCAGCCACACTGGGACTGAGACACGGCCCAGACTCCTACGGGAGGCAGCAGTGGGGAATCTTGCGCAATGGGCGAAAGCCTGACGCAGCGACACCGCGTGGGGGATGAAGGCCTTTCAGGTCGTAAACCCCTTTCGGCAGGGACGAAGCGATCTCGTGACGGTACCTGCAGAAGAAGCCTCGGCTAACTACGTGCCAGCAGCCGCGGTAACACGTAGGAGGCGAGCGTTGTCCGGAATCATTGGGCGTAAAGAGCGCGCAGGCGGCTTGGCAAGTCGAGTGTGAAATCCCGGGGCTCAACCCCGGGACTGCATCCGATACTGTCAGGCTAGAGGTAGGTAGGGGAGATCGGAATTCCTGGTGTAGCGGTGAAATGCGCAGATATCAGGAGGAACACCGGTGGCGAAGGCGGATCTCTGGGCCTTACCTGACGCTCAGGCGCGAAAGCTAGGGGAGCGAACAGGATTAGATACCCTGGTAGTCCTAGCCGTAAACGTTGGGTGCTAGGTGTGGGCGGATATCAACCCCGTCCGTGCCGAAGCTAACGCATTAAGCACCCCGCCTGGGGAGTACGGCCGCAAGGCTAAAACTCAAAGGAATTGACGGGGGCCCGCACAAGCGGCGGAGCATGCGGCTTAATTCGATGCGACGCGAAGAACCTTACCTGGGCTTGACATGCAGGGTGAAACCCGTGAAAGCGGGTGCTCTTCGGAGCCTGCACAGGTGGTGCATGGCTGTCGTCAGCTCGTGCCGTGAGGTGTTGCCTTAAGTGGCGCAACGAGCGCAACCCCTGTCCTTAGTTGCCAGCGGGTGATGCCGGGAACTCTAGGGAGACTGCCGGTGCCAAACCGGAGGAAGGTGGGGATGACGTCAAGTCATCATGCCCCTTATGTCCAGGGCTGCACGCATGCTACAATGCGCGGTACAGAGGGCTGCGATCCCGTAAGGGGGAGCGAATCCCAGAAAGCCGTGCTCAGTTCGGATCGAGGTCTGCAACCCGACCTCGTGAAGTCGGAGTCGCTAGTAATCGCAGATCAGCAATGCTGCGGTGAATACGTTCCCGGGCCTTGTACACACCGCCCGTCACACCACGAAAGTGGGCAACACCCGAAGCCGGTGGCCCAACCCTTGTGGAGGGAGCCGTCGAAGGTGGGGCTCGCGATTGGGGTGAAGTCGTAACAAGGTAGCCGTAGCGGAAGCTGCGGCTGGATCACCTCCTTTCTAAGGAGTTATTGGCAACCCGTTCCGCCGGTGCTTCATCCGGCGCACACGGAAGCTCCAGGTTGATCATCTGCTCGAGACACGCTGTTCAGCTTTGAGGGTGCGACCCTCGAGCACCTTGAGAACTCGATAGCGAGCGCGAGCATCTAGAAGTCAAGTGAACAAGGGCTTACGGTGGATGCCTTGGCGCCAGGAGCCGAAGAAGGACGCGTCAGGCTGCGAAAAGCCTCGGGGAGCTGCCGAGAAAGCTGTGATCCGAGGGTGTCCGAATGGGGAAACCCGGCCGGGGTCATGCCCGGTCACCCGTCGCTGAATGCATAGGCGATGAGGAGGGAACCGCTCGAAGTGAAACATCTCAGTAGGGCGAGGAAGAGAAAGCAACCGCGACTCCCCAAGTAGCGGCGAGCGAACGGGGAAGAGCCTAAACCGGCACGGTGTGACAGCCCGACGGCGTTGCCGTACCGGGGTCGTGGGACCCGCATGGATCCTCGTCGGAGGATCCGAGGAGTCACAAAGCACGCACCTAGTCGAAGGCCATGGAAAGGGCCGCCACAGCAGGTAACAGCCCTGTAGACGAAAGGTGACGTGCCTCCTTGCGGTGTTCCCGAGTAGCACGGGACCCCTGAAATCCCGTGCGAATCTGGGGGGACCACCCCCTAAGGCTAAGCACTCCCTGGCGACCGATAGTGAACCAGTACCGTGAGGGAAAGGTGAAAAGCACCCCGGGAGGGGAGTGAAAGAGCACCTGAAACCGTGAGCCTACAAGCTGTCGGAGCTCGTACTGGGCAACCAGTGCGGGTGACGGCGTGCCTTTTGAAGAATGAGCCGGCGAGTTAGCGGTACGCGGCAAGGTTAAGTCTTCTGACGAAGCCGAAGCGAAAGCGAGTCTGCATGGGGCGAAGAGTCGCGTGCCCTAGACCCGAAGCCGAGTGATCTACCCATGGGCAGGTTGAAGCGAGGGTAAGACCTCGTGGAGGACCGAACCCACCAGGGTTGAAAACCTGGGGGATGACCTGTGGATAGGGGTGAAAGGCCAATCAAACTCGGTGATAGCTGGTTCTCCCCGAAATGCCTTTAGGGGCAGCCTCGGGTGTTCTCCGACGGAGGTAGAGCACTGATTGGACTAGGGGGCCTACAAGCTTACCGAACTCAGTCAAACTCCGAATGCCGTCGGACCAGAGCCCGGGAGTGAGGGCGCGGGGGCTAAGCTCCGTGTCCGAGAGGGAAACAACCCAGATCGCCAGCTAAGGTCCCTAAGTTCGTGCTAAGTGGGTAAGGATGTGAGATCGCCCAGACAACCAGGAGGTTGGCTTAGAAGCAGCCACCCTTGAAAGAGTGCGTAACAGCTCACTGGTCAAGTGGTCTTGCGCCGACGATGTAACGGGGCTCAAGCACGACACCGAAGCTGCGGGATCCCTCGTATCGCTCGGCCCTGGAGGGAAGCCTCCCGGGTCCAGGCGGAGGGATCGGTAGGGGAGCGTTCCCACGCGAGTGAAGCGGCGGGGTAACCCAGTCGTGGATGCGTGGGAAGTGAGAATGCCGGCATGAGTAGCGAAAGACGGGGGAGGAGCCCGTCCGCCGAATGCCCAAGGGTTCCTGGGGAAGGTTCATCCGCCCAGGGTTAGTCGGGCCCTAAGCCGAGGACGAGAGTCGTAGGCGATGGACGACTGGTTGATATTCCAGTACCACCTCATCCGCGCCCATGCCCAATCAGGGACGCTAAGGGAACCCCTTCGGGGGCTACCGACCCTCCCTGTAGTAGGCCAGCGAAGGGGGGACGCAGGAGGGTAGCTCGACCCAGGCGTTGGTTGTCCTGGGGCAAGTGTGTAGAGGGGCCTCCTAGGCAAATCCGGGAGGCCGTCAACCTCGAGACACGATGCCGAGCCATTCCAGGCGAAGCGAGTGATCCCACGCTGCCGAGAAAAACCTCTAGCGAGTGGACGAGGTGCCCGTACCCCAAACCGACACAGGTGGGCACGTAGAGAATACGAAGGCGATCGAGAGAACCCTGGTTAAGGAACTCGGCAAATTGCGTCCGTAACTTCGGGAGAAGGACGACCTCTGTAGGGTGAAGGCCTTCGCGGCCCGAGCTCGAAGAGGTGGCACAAACCAGGCCCAAGCGACTGTTTACTAAAAACACAGGTCCGTGCGAAGTCGCAAGACGATGTATACGGACTGACGCCTGCCCGGTGCCGGAACGTTAAGGGGAGGGGTTAGCCCTTCGGGGCGAAGCTCTGAACCTAAGCGCCGGTAAACGGCGGCCCTAACTATAAGGGTCCTAAGGTAGCGAAATTCCTTGTCGGGTAAGTTCCGACCTGCACGAATGGCGTAACGACTTGGGCACTGTCTCAACCAGGGACTCGGCGAAATTGCACTACGAGTAAAGATGCTCGTTACCCGCAGCAGGACGGAAAGACCCCGGCACCTTTACTGTAGCTTGGTGTTGCGTTCTGACATGTGTTGCGTAGGATAGGCGGGAGGCTGTGAAGCCCGGATCTCGGTCCGGGTGGAGCCACCCTTGAAATACCGCCCTTCACTTGTTGGGACCCTAACCTTGGCCCGTGATCCGGGTCGGGGACAGCGCCTGGTGGGCAGTTTAACTGGGGCGGTTGCCTCCTAAAGAGTAACGGAGGCGCCCAAAGGTTCCCTCAGCCTGGTTGGCAATCAGGCGTCGAGTGCAAGGACACAAGGGAGCTTGACTGCGAGACCGACGGGTCGAGCAGGCGCGAAAGCGGGGCCTAGTGATCCGACGACTCCATGTGGAAGGGTCGTCGCTCAACGGCTAAAAGGTACGCCGGGGATAACAGGCTGATCCTGCCCAAGAGTCCATATCGACGGCAGGGTTTGGCACCTCGATGTCGGCTCGTCTCATCCTGGGGCTGGAGCAGGTCCCAAGGGTCGGGCTGTTCGCCCGTTAAAGAGGCACGCGAGCTGGGTTTAGAACGTCGCGAGACAGTTCGGTCCCTATCCGCTGTGGGCGCAGGAGATTTGAGAGGAGCTACCCCTAGTACGAGAGGACCGGGGTGGACGAACCTCTGGTGTGCCAGTTGTCGCGCCAGCGGCATGGCTGGTTGGCCACGTTCGGAAGGGATAAGCGCTGAAAGCATCTAAGTGCGAAGCCCACCTCGAGATGAGATCTCCCACTGGCTCGACCAGGTAAGGCCCCTCGCAGACCACGAGGTTGATAGGCGGGAAGTGGAAGCACGGCAACGTGTGGAGCTGACCCGTACTAATAGGCCGAGGACTTGACTCTTGCTCGCGCTCGCTATCGTGTTCCGAGCTCTGCTCGGGGCGCATCCTCGCCACTTCTTGATCGGGCAGACCCGTGTTCGGGAAGGCCGATCGAGATGAAGTGTTTCGGTGGCCATGGCGGAGGGGGAACACCCGGTCCCATCCCGAACCCGGAAGTTAAGCCCTCCAGCGCCGATGGTACTGCTCTGGAGACGGAGTGGGAGAGTAGGTCGCTGCCGAGACTTCGTGACGGACGGGCCACCCGCAAGGGCGGCCCGTCCCGTTTTCCGTACGCTGCTCGCATGTCCGGTGCCTTCCACAAGAAAGGGCGCGGAGGCTCCCGAGCCGTCGCCCCGGCCGGCGGCCTCCCCCGCGCGATCCAGGAGGAGGTGCGGCGCACGGCGCCGCCCGGGAAGGACCGCGAAGCGATGTCCCGGTTGGCACGGGCGATCGAGCTCCTCGATCGCGACGATCCCAAAGCCGCCGCTGCCGAAGCCGAGAAGGCGAAGGCCCTCGCTCCTCGTTCCGGAGCGGTTCGCGAAGTGCTCGGGCTCGCGTTCTATGGCCTCGGGCGATGGCAAGAGGCGCTCACGGAGCTCAAGGCTTACAAGCGGATCAGCGGCCGTCCCGATCAGAACCACCTGATCGCGGACAGCCTCCGCGGGCTCGGCCGGCCGGCGGATGCCGTTCCGCTCGCCGAGGAGGTGTTGCGCGTCAAAGGAGTGGGCAACGAGGCCAAGGCCGAGGCGGTGATCGTCGCCGCGTCCGCACTCGCGGATCAGGGTCGGTTCGCCGAAGCGCTCGCGTTCTTGGGGCGGGCGAAGACCCGTGAGGACGTGGCGGAGGGGTACACACTCCGACTCTGGTACGTGAAGGGCGACATCTTGGAGCGGGCGGGGCGGCGGGCAGAAGCCGCCAAGGAGTTCCGCCGGATCATGCGGCACGATGTGGGCGCCTACGACGCGGCGGAGCGTCTGGCCGCGATCAGCTAGTTCTCCCGGCGCCCGGCTCCCGCTCTCCTCGCTCCTGGCGTCTCCGCCAGTAGCGTGCGAGGCCCTGGGCGTTCATCCGGATGCTGGACAGGAGCCGGAGGCGATCCTCGAGCATCTCGAGGTCCAGGGTTGCCTCGGCGCCGGTTTCGATGTCGTCGAGGGCCGTGGCCTCGAGCCGGGCTGCAAGCTGGTCCGGATCCTCGGTCTCGTGGAGAGCCATCTCCACGACGTCCGCCCAGTCTCGCACCCTCCGGATCGCCACGTCGCAGGTCGCGTCCACCTCGGGGAGCGGTCCGAAGTGCGCGAACAGAAGGATCGAACTCGCGGCTGCTCGGATGCGTTCGATGGACGCCACGTACTGCTCGAGATCGAACTCGGGCGGCGGTGTCGCGGGCCGGAGCACGGGCAGATCGGGAACGTGGATCCCGAGTGCGTCACCGGTGAAGGCCGCGCCGGTCCGGGAGTCGATGAGCGCGACGTGATGCGATGCGTGCCCCGGCGTGGCGAGGACCGCGAGCTCGCGGTCACCCATCCGGATCAGGTCGCCGTCGCGGAGCGATCGCACACGTTCGTCGTCCACGGGCTGGGCTGGGCCGAAGAGCTCCCGCATCTCCCGTTCACCCCAGACGCGAGCCGTGCTCGCGACGAGTCTGGAGGGGTCGACCAGGTGCGGGGCGCCGCGCTCGTGGACCCACACCGTGGCGATCGGGAAACGTTGGGCGAGTTGGCCTACGCCGCCGCCGTGGTCCAGGTGGATGTGGGTGAGGACGATGTGGGCGAGCGCGCGCGGTTCGATCCCCAGGTGATCGAGGGCTGCGGTGACTGGCTCGACGGATGTTCCGGGGCCGGTCTCGACGAGGGTCGGTTCGGCGGCGTCGAGGAGGTAGGCGGCGGTGTAGCGAGCTCTGCCCCCCATGAAGGTGTCGATCGCCATGATGCCGTCGGCGACGGGGAACACGACCGGCGGGCGTTCCTGCATCGATTCAGTCTCGCAGGGGAGTGTCGGTGAGGGCGGCTATGGTCGGCTCGCGGAAGGGAGGAGAACATGGTGACGGTCAACGTCGTCGTGCTTGCGGGCACCGTTGCGGCCGATCCGGTCCAGCGCCGGATGCCGTCGGGAGACGAAGTCACCGAGCTCCGACTCTCCGTTCCGGAGGCGGGCAGGCGCCTCCTCCCCCTCCCGGTCGCGGCGTGGCACGCCACGGTCGGCGCGCGCACCGTGGACGGGATCGCCAAGGGCGACGCCGTGCTCGTGCACGGGCACCTCGTCCGGCGGTTCTATCGGAGCGGAGCCGGAGCCCGGAGCCTGACGGAGGTGGTGGCCACGGGGATCAAGAAGCTCGAACAACCCGCTACGTGACCGGTCGGTCGGTCCCAGCGTGCCAGACTCTCGTTGCGGTCGGCGCGATCTGCCATCCCCGGCTTCCTTGAAGACTGGGCGAGTTTCAGCGTCATAGCGATGTCCGGAAGGACGAAGCGGCCGGACTTTTCCAATGTTTCACGTCGATTTGCTCGCGGGCAGGCAGAGGGGATCAGGTCGGACTTCGTGCACGGCATCGATCGAGATGCCGGTCCGGATGACGACGATGCAGCGCCAGGTTCCCATCGGTTCCGCGGAAGCGCACACTAGGTTCGTGCCTCGTACCGAACACGGTCGCAGCCTGAGAACGGTCGTGTTCCTCGACACTGTCGGGTCGACCCGCATCGCCTCAGAGCTTGGGGACGAGGGCTGGCAGGTGCTCCTGCGCCGCGAGCTCGCGATTCTTCGTCGCCTGCTGAAGCAGGGCGGGGGCCACGAGGTCGACGTGGCCGGGGACGGGCTGTTCGCGCTCTTCCGCGAGCCTGCGCGGGCCGTCCATTTCGCTGCCGAGGCCGCTCTCGCCGTCCGGGAACTCGGGCTCGAGATTCGCGCCGGCGTGCATTTCGGGGAATGCGAGTTCTCCGAGGGGCATCCTGGCGGGATCGTCGTTCACACCGGGGCCAGGACGATGAGCACAGGTGGGCCCGGCGAAGTGATCGTCACGCAAACAGTTCATGATCTTGTCTCCGGGGGGAAGTTGCGGTTCGCAGGGCACGGGGTCCACGAGCTCAAAGGGGTGCCCGGAACCTGGCCGCTGTTCACCCTCACGAGCATCGACGACGACCTCGTGGCACCGCCTCTTCCCGAGGAGGAGGCCGCCTCACGCAGACGGGAGGCGGCCGCTCGCCCGCCGGTGGTCCGACGACGGACCTTCCTCGTCGCGATCATGGCTGCTCTCGTCGCGAGCGCGTCTGCGACGTACCTGCTCACTCGAGGAGAGGACTACCGCCCGCCGCCGCCCACCGGCCTCAATCGCATCATCCGAGTCGATCCCGAGACAGGTGCCACGACGATGATGCCCTACCTCCTGCCCGCGGGCGGCTCGTTTCCAGCACTCGCAGTCGGCGAGGGAGGCGTCTGGACCGCGGACATCGCCGCCGTTTCGCATATTGACCCCACCGACGGGACGCTGGAGGGAACCGTGGAGGGCATCGAGTCAGGGCCGGTGACGACGGGGATCGAGGATGTCTGGGTGGCCTCCTCATCCGGCCTCTTCCGGATCGACCCGGCGGACGACGAGGTCCTCGACCTCCGCCGCTTCACGGATGTTCAATCCTTCGCGGTATCCGTCGCCGTTGGCGGAGGCGCGGTGTGGGTCACGAAGATCGACGGCACCCTCTACAGGGTGTCACCCACCCCCGGTTTGCCGATCGAGGGAACCATCTCGCTGGGGGGTCTTCCGAGCGACATCTTGATCGCCGAGGGAGGCGTCTGGATCGCCGACGAGTTCGGTGACCTCATCCGGATCGACGAGCGAACGGGTAGGGAGACCGACCGTCTCCGAATCGGCGGCACTTTGAAGTCGCTGGCGGCCACCGAGGACCACCTTTGGGTCGTCGACTCGGCCGGACTCCTAGTGGAGGTCGACCTTCTGACACTCGAGGTGCTGCGGTCCATACCCATCGGAGGAACGCCGGTCGACGTCGCGGTCGGATCTGGCTTCGTGTGGATCGCGGAGCAGCGCGGAGAGCGACTGGTGAGGATCGACGAGACGAGCCTAGAACGATCCAGCTTCGCACTCCCTGGCCCTCCCGCCTCCGTCGCGATCGACGAAGATCGCGGCGTGATCTGGGTGCGGACCTCCAACGTGCGCCTATCTGGTTAGCGTCACCCATGTCGCCGGCCTTCGTTGCTCTCGCCCCGTGGCGATGCGTGTCGCGATGCTCAAGCATGATCGAAGCCGGGCGGGCTGGTCGATGGGTCAGACCGCGTGGCGCCTGGGCATCACCCTCCGCGAGTACCGGGAGCTAGAGACGGGCACGCTCGCCGAGACGTGGGACCGGATCTGCAAGCTGTTCGGCTGGCCGCAGACGTTCGCTGGTCGCCCGTAGGAGGACGCCTTCTCAAGGACCGGCGTCGCCCTGCGAGGATTGACTCGATGCGGCGGCTACCAGCGGCGGCAGGCACGCTCCTGTTTCTCGTGGTGGCGCCGGGCGTGGTCGGTGTTCTCGTGCCGTGGCAGTTGACCGGATGGCACTCGGCAGGGCCCGCGATGTGGCTCGAGATCCTCGGGCGGATCTTGCTCGCTTCCGGTCGTGAGTACCGGGAGATCGAGGCAGGCGAACGCTGGCCGAACTGGGAGACGTTCCACCGGATTTGCGAGCTGTACGGGTGGCCTCAGAAGTTCGTGGGGCGCTAGACGACTGCGTCTGGATCAGCGGTGGTGCCACAGACTGAACAGGTGAATTTCCCTGACCTTCTCATGGGGGAGCCACCTAGGGTTTGGCGAGAAGCCAGTCGCCAATACTGGGTCGTCCTGCGACAAAGAGGCGATCCTGACGGCAGGTGACGCAATAGAGGATGATGTACTTCCCGTTCATGGGTACTTCCTCCAAGGACCAAAGTGTCCCACCCCTCCTCGGCCCATCGCTCGATCGCCGCTGAAACCCGCATAGGCTGCCGCCCGTGGCGATGCTCGAGCACGAGTTCACGCGGTGAGCCGATCACCAGGAAGGAGGACCGGATGGAACGGGTGGAGGGCATCGGCGGGTTCTTCTTCAGCGCGAGCGATCCGGAGGCGCTCGCCGCCTGGTACGCGGAACACCTCGGCGTCTCGCCGCCTCCGGCGTCCTACGACGCCGAGGTCTGGACCCAGCTGGAGGGCCCGACCGTGTTCGCGCCGTTCCCGGCCGACGAGGGTGAAAGCCCGTACCTCGGTCGGGGCGGATGGGGCATCAACTTCCGGGTGCGCGACCTCGACGCGGTTGTGGCCCAGCTCCGCGCCGCGGGCATCGACGTGACGGTCGACCCCGAGGAGTACCCGAACGGGCGCTTCGCCCAGCTCGAGGACCCCGAGGGGAACGCGATCCAGCTGTGGGAACCGACAACCGAACCAGATGGCTGATCCCTTCGACGATGAGTCCGACATCCGGGAGGGTCCACCGCCGGGACCGGCATAGGCCCTCCGATGGCCGGGTCCATCCGCTCGAACGTGCTGGTCGAGGCACTCGCGTAGAGGGAAGCGATCGAAAGGCGAATGATGATCAAGTGATGGTCCATGAGCCTTCCCAACGGGGATCCGTCGTCCCGGTCCGCGAGCTGCACCGGTCGCGCGTTGCGACGGCAGCTGTCGCTTTCGCAATCGCTGCATCGGCCGGCGCCCTGTTCCTGGCTCGCATGGGCCCGATGCAGGTGGCCGGCCCCGCCATCGTTGAACCCGCTCCCGAGCTCCGGATTGTCTGCTCCGACGGTTCTGTGGCGGTCGAGCGGAACGTCGTCGCGGTTCAACCGGATGGGCTACATGTCTCCGTGACGAATCAGACCGACGCACGGCTGCTCTACATGCGCGACCCGAAGCGGATCTCCGAGTCTACCGCGTTCGAGCTCGAGCCTCATTCATCCGTCCGCCACGTGATCCCGATGATCGAACCGGGCACGTGGGTCGCCGGGTGCTTCGCGGCCTCAGGCGCATTCAGCACCCGCAACACGCCTCTGAGAGAGTATTCGACTCCGTTCGAGGTGGCGTCTCTTTGGGCCGGAGCGGAGTGGCAAACCGAGACGACTTCGCCGCGTATTACGTGATCCGCGACGTGGTGGGGATCCAGTTCGACGGACGACTTCGTGTTCGCGAACGACGCCGTGAGCTTCCGTGCGCTGCTGTGAACGGACGGCACGCGGGTGCTCGACGCGTCGTCAGGAGCGGTCGCGTTCTACAGAAACGTGTCGAGCTGAACCGTCACCCGGCTCAAGGCTGAGACGGGGGGAGCCGAAGGCCGGAAAAGGGGCGGGGCAGGGTGGCTCCTAGTTCAAGTCCGGTCGTCGGGCGGTGCCGTCTTCTCCGGGGCATCGTTCCCGACGGCCCGGACGTAAGCGCCGGGGTTGTGAGCTAGGCTCCGCTCACCCGTGGCGATGCTCCCGACGATGTTCGAGGAAGATCGAAGGCGGGCCGGCTGGTGGGTCGGGCAGGCGGCGCGGTGCCCGGGAGGTCGTTGCCGTGAGGGGTGAGCCGTTCCTCAATACCTATCGCAACGCGAGTACGCCTCCACCTCCGAACGTCCCCGCCGTCCTGGCGAACTTCATGCTTGCCGCGGATCCGGTCCTCGCGCAGGCGGCCGAACTGGCGAGGGTGATCACCCGCGCGCATCAGGGCGCCGCGACGCAGCTGATCGGCGAAGGGTGGGCGCACGCTCGGAAGTACTTCTCGCTCTCGGAGAAGTACGCAGCGTGGGCGGACTACCGCGCATCGGCGAAGGGTGTCGGGATCCATGCATATGCCCACAAGGTGGACCGGCCGCTGCGACTGACGGACGAGGAGCTGCGGGCGCATCCCGAGTGGCGGAACTTCGGCGACGAGGTCGACGATCATCCTCCGATGCGGGGGTGGCTGGCGGTCCCGCTGATCGGATCCGACGGCGTGAACTATGGCTTCATCCAGGCATCCGACCGGCTGGATGGGGACTTCACCGAGCAGGACGAAGCCAACCTCGTGAGGCTGGCGACCCTCACTGCAGCGGCGCTCGACGCGTTGGCTCAGCTCCACCTACCGGAGTACCGCGCGAAGATCACCGAACGGAAAAGCAGGAACGCTGAGGACGGCAGACACTGAGCACCAGGGGACATTTTCCAACACTCGTGCATGCGAGTCCGCCTCCTTGGAGATGATTCCGCTGCCGATTTGCTTGTCCGGCATCAGGGGACGAGACTGAGTGCGGTCTCATGTCGCGTCGCCCAATCGGAAAGGGGGCAACGCATGCTCGCGGCCGATGTTTCGTTCTGGACCGTCGTTTGGTACGCGTTCGCCGGTCTTGTGATCGGACTGCTGGCGCGGCTGTTCATGCCGGGAAGCCAGCGGATGAACATCGTCGTGACGATCTTGCTTGGCGTTGTTGCCGCTATCGCCGGTGCCTTCCTATGGAATGCGATCTTCGTGGATCAGGAGGGCATCGCCTGGATCGGTGGAATCGTGGTCGCGGTGATCCTACTCTGGCTCTATTCGCGCTTCGCACCGAAGCCGGGCCGGAACGAATGACTCTGCTCCCGTAACTCCCGCAGTCTCGCACTCAAGCGACATCGCTGAACCTTCGCCTCCGCGCGCGTCCCCCCGTTCGAACGGATTCGACCGCTCCATTCCGGTGTGATTTGATGGCCGAGTCGCCGTAGGAGGTTGAGCCGTGTCCTATATGGGCGAACTGGCACAGCAGGACACCCAGATGGACGGAGCGACAGCCTTCTATGGACTCCTGTTCCTCTTCGCCATCACCGCCGCTGTCGTGTTGCTGGTCCAGCGCTACCCGAACTACCGGTCTTCAGGCGAAGCGGACACCTTGGTCACCCTGGCCGCGGTTCTTCTGGCGATGTTCACCTTGGGCTACATGCTCCCGAGTTCCGTCGCAATCGTCCGCAAGGTGCCCAACGTCGGGTCGATCATCGTCATCAACTTCTTCCTGGGTTGGACGGTCATCGGTTGGGTTATCGCGCTAGCGATGGCGGCGCGGTCAAGGACGCAGCCGCAACAGACGGACGTCGTCGTCCAGCCCCAGACCACCGTGACCCGGTTAGCGAAGGATAGCCAGACTATGCAACCGCCCCCGCCACCGACAGTTCCAGAGACACCTGCAATCCCACCGCCCCCGAAGCGTCCCGACTAGGGGCGTCAGACCTGGGCAGCTCCATCCCAAGGCGGGGGAGGCCCATAATCCCTGGAACGCTGGTGTCTCCGTCAATACGCTGCCTCCCGTGGCGATGCTCCCGACGATGCTCGAGGACGACCGGAACCGCGCCGGCTGGTCGGTCGCGCGAGCCGCGCACGAGCTCGGCGTGAGCGTTCGCGAGTACCGGGAGCTCGAGGCCGGCGAGCGTTCGCCAAGCTGGGAGACGTGGACTCGATCTGCAAGCTGTACGGCTGGCCGCAGACCTTCGCGACCCAGAGCTCCGCTGGCTAGGATGCCATCATCAGAACTCGACGGATCCTCTTCGGGCTCGCCGGAACGGTCGCCCTGCTCATCGTGGGAACGATCGTGGGTCTGATCTGGGCCGACACGAGCGATCTCGCCGGTGCAATCGCCGTGGTTACGAACATCGTGGGTGGCGTGGGGATCATTCTCCTGCTGATCGCGCTCGCCGTGACCAGTCGCAGACAGGGCTAGTCTCGGGGACGATAGGACGAACGTGGAGCCCCCGTCGTCCGAACATCAGGCCCGAGCCTTCGGTGAGTGGAAGGTCTGGTTCGAGTGGGGGAGCGTGAGATTCGACGACCCGGGGGGCGAGGGTGTTCCGCCAGCGTGGTTCGTCCGCCACGGTAGCTCGATCCCCGAGGCCATCCCGGCCATCGACCTAACGGAGGCGGAGTTTCGTCGGAGGCTCGGTGAGCTGGTGGATGAGCCCACGGTTGAAGCTGTGTGCAAGGACTTCGAACCTGGGAACATCGCCACAGCCCTGGGCCAGGTACTCGCACCACGGCCGAGAAGGTAAGAAACACGCGGAATGGTCATGCAGGCGGACGTCAGCTTCTCGCCTAGCCCGGCGCTCTGGTGATCTGCAAGGTGTACGGCTGGCCGCAGACGTTCGCGCATGCCTGATCCCTTCGACGAAGACGCAGACGTCCGCTCGCACCTGGCGGTGCTCGGCCCGGCCGCACTGGCCGAGCTGCGCCGCGTCCTCGAGGCTCCCTCGACCTACCGCACGGCGGTCCTGCGCCGGCTCGTGGCGGAACCGCGGCCGCGGACGTCGCCACGCTGATCGCGATGGCCGACACCGACGAGGTTGTCCGGCTACGACCGCTCCGCGCGATCCGTGACATCGGCGAGATCTCCGGTCTTGAGTAGCGAGAGCGTGCGGCCTCGACCTCTAGTCTGAGGGATCACCGTGCGGCACCGGCTTCGCTTCACCTTCCGTAGTCTCCACAGCCTTCTCGGCTGCCGCCGCAGCCTTGAGCACGGCAATGGCCAACACCCTCGTGATGCCCGCTGCCATTTGCACTATCCCGCCGAAGACGCGCAGACCTCCGCGCATGGCGTCGAGGACGGCATCGCCGAGAGGGGAGTCACGAGGCTCGGGCTCGCTTGCAGCCACAGACTCAGCCATGGGGTTGATCCTGGCACGATCCGAGCTGGGGTGCAGGACGCGCGGGAACGGCTCCGCCCAGCGGTCGAGGGCGCGAAGCTCGAACGGCCACTCCGACGTGTCGTCGTGAATCTCGCGCCGGCTGACGTTCGCAAGGAAGGGCCTGGACTGGATCTCCCGCTCGTGATGAGCGTGGCGGGGGTCACCAATCAAGCAAGCGACGACTGGTAGCGACTCCACAGCGCCTTTGCTGTCAGCGGCGCTCATCGACTCATGGAGCTTGTCGATGAGTTCTGCGATCTCGGGACTCGACCCTCACGGCGTCACCGGCCCGACCTCGGGCGCCTCGACGTCGCCGACGTAGGCGGGCGAGCCCTCCGGGACCGGATGCCGCGGCGGCGGGTCCGTCATCGTCAGGAGCCCGTAGACGAGCGCCGCGAGAGTGAGCCCGACGAGGACGAACGCGGCCCGCTTCATCGGATGCATAGGCGGCAGGCCGCCAGGCAGTCCGCCGGGTCCGCTGCTTGGTTGTCCAATCCAGCATCCATGTCGTGTACACATCGACTTAGCAACGAGTTGACCTGAGCCCAGCTAGAGTCTTCCATAACCGACGACCAAACCGGTAATAGCGCGATGAGTGTACCGACGACTAGTGGGCGTCCACTTCGATGTAGCGACCGGCAGAACTGACACGCGAGCAGCCAATCAGACTAGATCCTGGCTGGTTGAACGCGCCTCCGCGACCCGATCTCCCTGAGGTCCAGACCGATCCGGGGTGGCGAAGGCCGTCTAGTGGCACGCGCTAGGCTCGCCGCATCTCGAAAGCGGGGGTGCGGACATGAGGGAACGGCGTAGTCCCGAAGTGCAGTTCCAACTAGCGAATGAACGGACGTACCTGGCGTGGCTGCGGACGGCGCTCGCACTCGTCGCCGTCGGCGTCGCCACCGCAAGGCTCCTGGCGGGGCAGACGCTCCGGTGGGCGTGGGAGACGGTCGGGGTCCTGCTGATCCTCGCGGGTGTCGTGACCGCTGCCATCGCACGGCGCCGATGGCGGGCGATGGACGCCGCGATCCGCGAAGGCGAACCCCTGCCGGCTCCGGGCATCGCGGTGATGATCGCGGGCGTCATCGTCCTCTGCGGGCTCATCACCATCGCGCTCCTGCTCGGAACGAACCCCGGCCGCGTTCCATGATCGCTGGCGCCGCGGCGGCTGGTCGGTCGGGCAGGCCGCGTGGCGCGCTGCGGAAGATCCTCAACGACTCGCTGTGAGGGGAGGGTGGCATGCAGCCGCTCGGTAACGTGTTCGGACTCTCACCCGGTGATTGGACGGCTATCGGCACCATCGCCCTGACAGTCGTCGCCATCGCGGCCTTCATCCTCAACGGGCGCGCCGGACATCACGCGAAGGGTGAGTGCACAGGCGTCTGAACGGGCGGCCGAGGCCGCCAAAGGGGCGGTAGCGGTTCAGCAGGCGGCGGTGCATGTTGATTTCGCGGTTGACGCCGTCGCGGCACGGTCCAGGAAGGACACCTCTGATGGGCCCACGACCGTTGTTGGCGTGATACTCGTCGAATGCGCGGGCGCGACCGTATGGATCCACGGGCTCGAGTTACGCACGATGTGGTCGAATCATCGCGAGATCGGGTCCAAGCTCCCGTGTCCGGCTGAGGACGAGCTGCCTCTCCGTTTCCACGAGGGAAACGCGGCGATGTTTCGATGGCCTCGACTCACTGGCCCCCCGGAAGCGGGCGCCTGGGCCAGCTTCACCGTCCTCTACAGCTTCGATCGCAAACGGTGAGGTGCTTAGGATCGGGAGGAGATCGAGCCTCGAGGCGATGTCGTGACCTACGACGGTAGGGGAGACGTCGTCGTGCTTGCGGGCACCGTTGCGGCCGATCCGGTCCAGCGCCGGATGCCGTCGGGAGACGAAGTCACCGAGCTCCGACTCTCCGTTCCGGAGGCGGGCAGGCGCCTCCTCCCCCTACCGGTCGCGGCATGGCACGCCACGGTCGGCGCGCGCACCGTCGACGGGATCGCCAAGGGCGACGCCGTGCTCGTGCACGGGCACCTCGTCCGGCGGTTCTATCGGAGCGGAGCCGGAGCCCGGAGCCTGACGGAGGTGGTGGCCACGGGGATCAAGAAGCTCGAACAACCCGCCGCGTGAAAGGCCGGGACCGCTCTCGCCGGCCGAGCCACGTTCCCTCGCGTCACTGCTAACGTCGAGCGGTGGACGTGTCACCTCCGGGCGACGCAAAGGAGTGGCAAAGCCGTGACGGCGGAGACGAGCAGGCGAGATGAGTCCGCGTACGACCTCTACGCGCGGGGTCGCTCCATGCTCTCCGGCGGACATCCACATCAGGCCGTGATGCTTCTCTCGCGCGCGAAGCTCTTGGAGCCCGAGAAGGCGTCGATCCGCGAGGCGCTCGGCCGCGCGCTCTACGCGTGCGGGCGCGCGTCTCGGGCTCGCCGTGAGTTCGCGAAGGCCGTGCAGCTCAACCCTTCCGACGATTACGCACACTTCGCGCTCGCACTCGCGTGTGAGCGCACGGGTCAGCGCTCACGAGCCCGCGGCCACGCGAAGCTGGCCGTCGTCCTGCGGCCGGAGATACCGGACTACGTCAAAGCGCTCGAGCGGCTCTCCGCCTGAGGCGCGTGCTGGCCGACCCGTACGACGCGATCCTGCTCGATCTGGACGGCGTGCTGTACCGATGGCCCGAGCCCATCCCAGGCGCGGCCGAGGCGGTGGCCGCCTTGCGGGAAGCGGGCAAGCGGATCGCGTTCGTGACCAACAACTCGAGTCGGACGCCGGAGCAGGTGGCCGAGCGGCTCGCCTCGGTCGGCGTGGAAGCGAAGCCCGGAGAGGTGGTGACCTCGGCGCTCGCGACGGCGACGGTGCTGGCAGAGCGCGGCGTCCGTTCGGCTTTCGTGGTCGGTGAGGAGGGTCTCCTCGATGCGCTGGGCGATGCCGGTATCCGCGTCGTCGACGCCTCGGCGGAAGAGGTCGACGTCGTCGTGGTCGGGTTCGACCGAGGTGCCGATTACGCGAAGCTGAAGGACGCCTCGGTCCTCGTCGAGCGAGGGGTCTCCCTCGTGGCCTCCAACGCCGACCCCTCGTTCCCGGCGCCCGGGGGGGAGTCCTGGCCGGGCGCCGGGGCGCTCCTGGCCGCGATCGAGACCACGACCGGGTCGCGCGGCGACGTCATCGGGAAGCCCGAGGCTCCGCTGTTCGTGCGCGCGCTCGCTTCGGCCGGCGGTGGCCGGCCGCTGGTGGTGGGTGACCGACTGGACACCGACATCGCGGGCGCCTCGCGCCTGGGGTGGGACTCGGCCCTGGTGCTCACGGGAACGACTCGTCGAGAGGACGTCGATGGCTCCCCTTGGAAGCCCACGTTCGTCATCGACGATCTCTCCGCCCTGCTGTGACGGGACCGGTCGCCCGGGGGCGAGGGTATCCTGCCGGAGCAGGTCGATGAACCGCCAGACGATGGCTGAGAGCAGGAGGAGTGACCCGATGGTGCTCGACGATGTCAAGAAGGTCTTCGACGCTCTGATCGGGCAGCTGAGCCCGGAGAAGGCGCAAGAACTGGCGAAGCGCTACCTCGGGCGCGGCGCCGACAAGGACCAGATCGCGAAGACCGCGGGAGAGCTGGTCGACCTGTCGCAGCGACTTCGCGAGGCGGTCCGCAAAGAGGTCGCGTCGCGGATGCGCTCGATGGGCGTTGCGACGCAGGATGAGTTCGACGCGCTCCGGAAGCGGGTCCGGGACCTCGAGCGTGCGGCGGGTATGACCGCGTCCGGCCGGAAGACTGCAGGAAGGAAGACCGCGGCTCGCAAGCCCAGCGCACGGAAGAAGACGACGGCTCGGAAGACATCCCCGGATCCCGACGGCAGCCCGACGCCGTCCAACGCCTCCTGACGGGCAGGACGAGGTGGGCCGTCGCCGCCTCGACGCCGAGTTGGTGCGCCGCGGCCTGGCGGGCACGCGGGCGGAGGCGCAAGAAGCTGTCCGCGCAGGTCACGTGACAGTTCGGGGCGCGCCGGCCACCAAGAGCACGACGCTCGTGGGGACCGACGAGGCGCTCGTCATGGCGGGGCCGGAGCACCCCTTCGTCTCCCGGGGTGGGGAGAAGCTCGCGGCCGCTCTCGACGCGTTCGGGATCGACGCTGCGGGGAGGGGCTGCCTCGACGCGGGCGCATCCACCGGGGGATTCACCGACTGCCTGCTGCAGCGAGGCGCACGACACGTCGTCGCCCTCGACGTCGGGTACGGGCAGCTCGCCTGGGAGCTCCGCACCGATGCTCGCGTGACGGTGATGGAGAAGACGAACGTGCGCGAGCTCGATCCCGATCTCCTCCCGTACCGACCTTCCCTCGTGACGGCCGACCTCTCGTTCATCTCGCTCCGCCTCGTCGTAGGCCCTCTCATCCAGGCGGCCGAGCCTCGCGCGGACCTCGTGCTCCTGATCAAGCCACAGTTCGAGGCGAGGCGCGACCAAGTGGAGCGCGGCGGCGTCGTCCGGGATCCCGACGTCTGGCGACGTGCGATCGAAGGGGTCGCCGACGGGACGCGAGCGGCAGGAGCGGGGAACATGGGTCTGATCGTCTCGCCCGTGACGGGACCGGCCGGCAACGTCGAGTTCCTGTTGCACGTCCGTTTAGGGGGAGAAGGGATCACCCTCGACCTCGACGGCGTGATCGACGCCGCTGGGAAAGCGGATGCATCATGAGCCGGGTCGCGTTCGTCGTGCACGAGGGTCGGGCGAGCGCGGTCGAGACGGCCGAGATGCTCCGGCAGGGCCTCGGTGAAGAAGGGGTCGCGACCGAGCTCGCGCGGGGTCCGGACGAGGTCCGTGAGGACCCGCCCGACCTGGTCGTCTCGGTCGGCGGCGACGGCACGTTCCTGCGGGCTGCGCGCGTGGCGGCCGAGGCGGATTGCCCGGTGCTCGGTGTCAAGGTCGGCCGTCTCGGCTTCCTGACGGAGATCGAGCCGGGGCCGGGTGCGCTCGAGCTCGTCCGGAACGCGCTCGAGGGCAGATCACGCGTGGAGGAACGGCTGGCGGTGATGGCGGAGTCGGAGAACGGCACCTCGTTCCCCGCGCAGTGGGCGATGAACGAGATCATGGTCGAGAAATGGACACGCCACCGTCTGGTGCGGCTCGCGGTCCACGTGGACAGCGAATACGTGACGACCTTCTCGGCCGACGGTGTGATCGTGGCGACGCCGACAGGATCGACGGCGTACTCCTTCTCCGCGCGAGGTCCGATCGTGAGTCCCCGCGTGGCGTGCCTGATCCTCACCCCGATCGCCGCCCACATGGTCTTCGACCGGTCGTTCGTGCTCGGCGCCGAGGAGGTGGTGGTCCTCGAAGTGGTCGGAGACGAACCGGGAGTCTTGTCCGCCGACGGGCGGGAGGGGATCGAGCTCTCGGTCGGATCGAGGGTACGGATCCTGGCCGCGCCACGGCCCGCCAGGCTGGTGGCCAAGGACGACGGACCCGGGTTCCTCACACGGGTTCGGGACAAGTTCGACCTGCCCGGGGATCCGCCCGAGGTCGGGGGCCCGACGTGAGGGGGCGGGTGTCAGGGGGCGGCGCTAGCATCCGCGCCGTGCTGCGCGAGCTCCACATCAGCGGCCTCGGGGTGATCGCCGACCTCGAGCTCGAGCTGGCGCCAGGCCTGAACGTGCTCACTGGCGAAACGGGTGCCGGCAAGACGATGGTGACCGTGGGGCTCCTGCTCGCGCTGGGCGAGCGGGGCTCGGCCTCGCTCGTCCGGGAGGGCGCGAGCGCCGCTCGGGTCCAAGCGCGGTTCGACGCGACCGATGACGCAGCAGACTGGGCGGAAGACGGCGAGGTCATCCTCGCGCGGTCGATCGCCCGGGACGGGCGATCGACCGCGCGCATCGGGGGCCAGCTCGCGACGGCATCGTCGCTCGCCGAGCTCGGCGCCGGTCTCGTCGAGCACCACGGACAGGGACAAACGCAACGGCTGCTCGCGTCGACCGCGCAGACGGCCTTCCTCGACCGGTTCGCGGGTGACGTGCATCTGGTCGCCCTGGGCGCCTATCGAGAGGTGCACGATCATCTGCGCGCGTCCCGCATCGAGCTGGAGGCTCTGCGGGAGGCGGCGCGTGGGCGCGAGCGGGAGCTGGACCTCCTCGCGTACCAGGTGCGGGAGATCGAGGCCGTCGGCCCTCGGGAAGGAGAGACCGAGGAGCTCACGACGGAGGAGGGACGGCTCGCACACGTGGAGCGGCTCATGGAACAGGCTTCGGCCGCCGAGCACGCGCTCACGGGCGAGGAGGGGATCGCGGATGCGGCGGCAGCGCTCGCCACCGCGCTCGAGTCGGCAGCCGAGCTCGACCCGACGGGCGCCGAGGTCGCGGAGCGGGCCAGGGGACTCGCGGTCGAGGCCTCGGAGCTGGCGCGGGATGTCCGCGGGTACGGCGAAGCACTCCTTCCCGATCCCGAACGGCTGCAGGCTGTGCGCGAGAGGATCGCGGCCCTGAAGCAGCTCCAGCGGAAATACGGCCCGTCCGATGCCGATGTGTCGGCCTTCTTGGCCGAGGCATCCGATCGGCTCGGAACGTTGGCCGGCGCCGACGACAGGATCGCGGAGCTCGAGGCCGAAGCTGCAACCCTGAGCGAGCAGACCCACGATCGGGCGGCGATCGTGACGGCGGGGCGCACCGAGGCGTCACGATCGCTCGAGGCGGCGGTCCGCGACGAGCTCGAAGAGCTGGGGATGCCCGGCGCCGCGTTCGAGGTCCGTTTGGTCGCCACCGAGGAGCCGGGATCCGGAGGCGCCGAGCGCGCCGAGCTGTGGTTCTCGCCAACGCCCGGACAGCCAGTCCGCTCCCTCGCGAAGGCTGCCTCGGGAGGCGAGCTCTCACGGGTGATGCTCGCCTGCCGGAGCGTTCTCGCTGATCTCGACGAGGTGGGGATCCTGGTGTTCGACGAGGTCGACGCGGGCATCGGAGGGCAGGCGGGACTGGCCGTGGGGCGCCGCCTCGCCAGGCTCGCGATAGGGCGACAGGTGCTCGTCGTCACGCACCTGCCGCAGATCGCCTGCTTCGCGGATAGGCATCTCCGCGTCACCAAGGACGGAGGCACCGCCTCGGTGGACCTGCTCGACGGCGCGGGCCGGGCGGAGGAGCTCTCACGCATGCTCGCCGGCCTCGCGGGTAGCGAGAGCGCCGTGTCCCACGCCGAAGAGTTGCTCGACGAAGCCGACCGGCTCCGGGCGGAGACCATCGCCGCGCTCGGGACGGCGGGCGCCGTCACCTGAGTCTCGCTCTCGGCTACCCTCCAACCACTCGAGGGACGGCCGGGGACGGTCCCGGGCCGGGGAAGGGACGCACTGGCTTCCAAGCTGCTTCGGCGCCGAACGGGCCGTCCACGAGGCCAGACGGGCGGCCGGGCACGCGTCGATCGTCGCACGAAAGAGCTCGTGGCTCGGATCGAGCCTGGAGACGTGGCCGTGATCGACCACGAGGATCTGGACCGAGTGGCCGCCGAAGCACTCGTCCGTGCAGGGGTGGCCGCCGTCGTGAACGCGGCCCCCTCGATCAGCGGCCGCTACCCGAACCTCGGACCCAAGATCCTCGACGAGGCCGGCATCCCGCTCGTCGACCGAGTGGGTCCGTTGGTGCTGCAGAAGGTGCGGGACGGCGATCCGGTGCACCTCGAGGACGACCGCCTCTTCGCCGGCGACCGATTGATCGGGGTGGGGATCAGGCAGGACCGGACATCGATCCTCCGAGACATGGAGTCTGCCCGGGATGCGGTCGATGAGCGCTTCGAGGGCTTCGCCCGCAACACGCTCGAGTACATGCGCGAGGAGCGTGACCTGCTCTTCGGCGGCGCCGGTCTCCCCGATCTCCGTCACTCCATCGTGGGCCGCCACGTGCTGGTCGTGGTCCGCGGGTACGGCTATCGAGAGGATCTGGCGGCCCTGCGTTCCTACATCCGGGACACGAAGCCGGTACTGGTGGGTGTGGACGGAGGGACCGATGCACTCCTCGATGCCGGGTATTCGCCGGACGTCGTGATCGGTGACATGGACAGCATCTCCGATCGCGCCCTCGAGTTGATCCGCTCGCGAGGGGTCCGGACGGACGTCGTCCTCCACGCCTATCCCGATGGCAGGGCGCCGGGGCGGGCTCGCCTCGAGCGCCTCGGCATCCCCCACGTCGAGGTGCGATCGGCCGGGACGAGCGAAGACGTCGCCTTCCTCCTCGCGCACGAGCGACGTGCGGAGCTGATCGTGGCCGTGGGCACCCACGGCAATCTCCGGGAGTTCCTCGACAAAGGGCGGCCGGGGATGTCGTCCACATTCCTCGTCCGACTCCGAGTCGGCGAGATCCTGATGGACGCGAAAGGGGTGGCCCGGCTCTATCCCAGTAGGGCGCGATCACGGGACGTCGTGCTGTTGGTGGGTGCGGTGCTCGTGGCATTCGGTCTGATGTTCGCTGCTTCGCCGGCACTCCGCCTGTACCTGGTGCAGACGCTCGACCGGCTCGTCGAGTGGGTCAGGTCGATCGTGTGATCTCGTGGCGGTACCACGTCGTCTCGCTCGTCGCCGTCGTCCTCGCATTCGGGCTCGGCATCCTGGCAGGGACCTCGGTCCTGGACGATCGCTTCGTCCGACAGTTGGAGCAGAACAACGCCGAAACCAGGCAGGAGCGGGACGCGGCCGTGGCGCTGGCCAACCTCTACGAACGCTTCGCCGTGGGACTGCAGCCCACCCTCCGAGATGACGTCCTCGTGGGGGAGGACGTTGTCGTCGTGACCGTGGACGGCGTCGACGGGCCGGCCCAGCGGGCCGTGGAGGAGCTCACGGCGGCCGGCGCAGAAGTCCTCACGACCTTCGAGCTGACCCGACGGCTCTTCGAACCGGAGATCCCGGAGAATGCCGCCGCCCTGGAGGGCATCCTCGGGCTGGCTGTGTCCGATCCGGACTCCCTCGGCGGGCAGATCGCGGAGGCGCTCGCGGATCGTCTCGCGGTCGGCGCTTTCGCAGAAGAGGACGACATGCTGGGGGAGCTCCTCGCCGAGGGGTTCGTGACCGCGGATCGCGACCTCGAGCCCGAGGCCCTCCTCGGCATCGGTGGTGCGGGCCAGATCGTGGTGATCGCCGCGGGCGGCCCACGGCCTTCCGGTTTCCCCGAACCCGACACCTTCCTGGTCCCGTTCACCGAGCGGCTCGTCGGTCTGGATGTCACCACGGCCGCCGTCGCGCCGACCGAGGACGCGTACGGCTTCGTCTCCGCGATCCGTGATACGAACGACATCGCCGACTGTTCGATGATCACCGTCGACGACATCGACCTCGTAGGGATCGGTGGCATCACGTTGGTGATGGCGATCGACCGGTTCCTGGACGACGCCGACCCGCAGGTTCGGCCCGGAGGGCACTACGGGGTCCGTGGGGACATGATCGTACCGGGCGCTGCGGAGCCGCCCGACTCCTGCCGTCGCTGATGGACAGCAAGGTCGTGGCGCTCGTCGCCGCGTATGAGGAATCCGCGCGGATCGCCGCGACGGTCTCGGCGGTGCAGGGTCTCGCGGACGAGGTCGTCGTCGTCGACGACGGCTCGAAGGACGCGACGAGCGCTCTCGCGCTGGTCGCGGGAGCGACCGTGCTGCGGGCGTCCCGCCGCCGCGGGAAGGGCCGGGCGATCGAGGAAGCTCTGGAACGGTTGCCACCCGCGGGCGTGTGGCTCCTGGTGGACGGCGACCTCGAGGGGACCGCCTCGCGATTGGGTCCACTGGTCGACGCGGTGCGAGAAGGGAGCTCGGACGTCGCGATCGCCGCGTTCCCCAAGCTCGACGGGGGTGGGTTCGGCGTGGTGAAGCGAACCGCGGCACGGTTGATCCGCGCCGCCTGTGGCTTCGACGCCCGTGAGCCCCTGTCGGGACAGCGGGCGGTCACCGCCTCGGCCCTCGCGGCGGTGCGCCCGCTGGCCTCCGGTTTCGGGGTCGAGGTCGGGATGACGATCGACGCCGTGCGAGCGGGTTTCAGGGTGATCGAGATCCCGATCGAAGGGCTGTCGCACCGTCCGACGGGGCGCGGTGTGCGAGGGTTCGCCCACCGCGCCCGCCAGGGCGCGGACATCCTCGCGGCGGTGGCCGCGAGAGCGATCCCGCGTCCTGGCGGGCGCGTTGGGAGGTGATCTCGCTGGAGTTCGGCCTCATCGTCGCCTTCGGAGCGGGTTTCGCGGTCGCGGCGCTCGCGTGGCATCTCGTCCGACGCGTAGGACCACGCTGGCGGAAGGAGAATCGACGGGGACGGTTGCTCCCGGTGACGCTGGGATGGGCCCTGGCCATCGGGTGGGTCGGGCTGGTCGCCGTCATCTGGGAACAGGTCGACCGGATCGGGCTCCGCGCGTCACAAACGGGCGAGGTTCTCGGGGCCGCGATCGTGTTCCTCGCCGGCGTGGCGGATGACGGATACGGAGGCTCGGTCCGCGGCCTGCGGGGCCACCTTCGGGCGCTCCTGAGCGGCCATCTCACGACCGGAGGCTTGAAGCTCGCGGCCGCCGTCCTGGCGGCGACCGTCACCGTGGCCTGGACACCACGCGATCACCTCTGGGCGAACCTATCCGCGCTGCTCGCGATCGCCGGTTGCACGAACATCTGGAACGGTCTGGACGTCGCGCCGGGGCGAGCGCTGAAGGGGTTCCTCGTCGTCGCGATCGTCCTCCTCGCGGTCGACCTCAAAGCCTTCCTCCTCGTCTGCACGGGCGCCGCGACGGCCGTCCTGGTCCCCGACCTGCGTGAACGAGGCATGCTCGGCGATTCGGGCGCGAACCTCCTCGGCTTCCTCGCCGGGGCGGAGATCGTCCGGCGGCTCCCTGACGTGTGGTTGATCCCCGCCGTGCTCGTCGTCATCGGTCTCAATGTGCTCGCTGAGACCGTCACCTTCTCCCGGACGATCGAGGCGATCCCACCGCTCCGATGGTTCGACCGCCTCGGACGCCTTCCGGAGTGAATATCGACCGCCCAAAGGGCAGTCTCGTCTGCGGCGTCTGTTAGAGTCGGTTTCCGTGGTGAATGAGACGAGGTTCATCTTCGTCACGGGCGGGGTCGCTTCGGGACTCGGCAAGGGCATCACCACCGCCTCTCTCGGCCGCCTCTTCAAGGCTCGCGGATCGAAGGTCGTCGTCCAGAAGCTCGACCCGTACATCAACGTCGACCCGGGCACCATGAACCCGTTCGAGCACGGGGAGGTCTTCGTCCTGGACGACGGGGCGGAGACGGATCTCGATCTCGGTCATTACGAGCGGTTCCTCGACCAGGATCTCCACCGCGGCTCCAACTTCACCACCGGAGCCGTCTATTCGAGCGTCCTGGCCAAAGAGCGTCGAGGCGACTACCTGGGCAAAACCGTCCAGGTGATCCCGCACATCACCGACGAGATCAAAGAGCGGATCCGGGCCCTCGCGGAGACGGAGCAGGCCGACATCCAGATCGTCGAGATCGGCGGCACCGTGGGCGACATCGAGTCTCTCCCGTTCCTCGAAGCGGTCCGTCAGCTCCGGAACGAGATCGGTCGCGATCGGTGCGCGTTCGTGCACGTCTCGCTCATGCCCTACATCGGACCCTCGGGCGAGATCAAGACCAAGCCGACCCAGCACTCGGTGAAGGAGCTGCGATCCCTCGGTCTCCAGCCCGATGCGATCGTCTGTCGGAGCGATCGCCCCATCGGCCGCAACCTGAAGGAGAAGATCTCGCTCCTCTGTGACGTGCCGATCAGCGGCGTGATCAGCGCGCCCGACGCGAAGTCGATCTACGAGGTGCCGCTGACGCTGCACCAGGAGGGTCTGGACGCTGAGCTCGCACGGCATCTCGGGATCGACGGCGAGCCCGATCTCTCCGAGTGGGAGGGCCTCGTGGACAAGGTTCGAGCCGCGACCGACCCCGTCCGGATCGCGGTCGTGGGCAAGTACGTGAATCTCCGCGACGCCTACCTGTCCGTGATGGAGGCCCTCAACCATGGCGGGATCCATCACGGAGCGGAGGTGCGCATCGACTGGATCGCATCGGACGATCTGGGTGGCGACGCCACCGCGCTGGCACTCGGCGATGCCGACGGCATCCTCATCCCCGGGGGCTTCGGGATCCGAGGCGTGGAAGGCAAGGTCGACGCGGTCAGGTTCGCGCGGGAACACGGCATCCCTTTCCTGGGGATCTGTCTCGGGCTCCAGTGCGCGGTGATCGAGTTCGCGCGACACGTGTGCGGACTCGAGGACGCGAACTCGTCGGAGTTCGCGCCGGGCACGTCCCATCCCGTGATCGACCTCCTCCCCGAGCAGAAGAACGTCACCGATCTGGGCGCCACGATGCGGTTGGGGGCACAGGCCTGTTACCTCGAGCCCGGCACGCTGGCAGCCCGCTGCTACGGGCAGGAAGTCGTCGAGGAGCGACACCGACACCGGTGGGAGGTCAACCCGGCCTACCACGACGTACTTCGCCGGCACGGGATCGTGATCAGCGGCAGCTCTCAGAAGGGGCGTCTCGCCGAGATCATCGAACTTCCCGACCATCCTTTCTTCATCGCTGTCCAGTTCCATCCCGAGCTCCGTTCGAGGCCCACCCGGCCGCATCCGTTGTTCCGCGAGTTCGTCGGCGCCGCGAAGTTGCGCGCCAACGAACGCGCGGGTCAGCATCGCGTCGCCGTCAGCTGAGCTGATGTCCGAGCCGGTGGGATCGCGGGCCCTGTTCGAGGGCCGGTGGGTTCGCGTCGACGAGGAGGAATGGCCGGGCATCGGAGCGTGGGAGGTGGTGCGAACCCCCGAGGCTGCCGGAGTGCTCCCGATCACTCCGGAGGGAGATGCGCTGCTGGTGAGACAGTTCCGTCCTCCGGTGCGTCACGTCGTCACGGAGATCCCGGCGGGTCTCCTCGATGTGGAAGGGGAGGATGCGCGGACCTGTGCCGCCCGGGAGCTCTTCGAGGAGACTGGATTCCGTCATGCGTCGCTCGAGTTCCTGACCGGCTTCCACCCTTCCGCGGGTCACTCGGCGGAGTTCGTCCATCTGTTCCTCGCCCGGACGCGGGCGGAGCCGGAGGGGGATCCGGAGGAGGGCATCGAACTGGTGCGTATCCCCTTCGGGGACATCCTCGCGGAGGCACGCGCCGGGCGTGTCGAGGACGTGAAGACCGCGCTCGCCCTGCTCCTGGCCTTCCCCCGAACCCCCTCGGGGTAGGCTGACCCGAAGTCCAGAGTCCCGCCCAAGTCCAGCCGAAGTCCAGAAAGGACGGGAGAGGCGGTCGTGATCGTCGGCATCCCGAAAGAGGTCAAGGACAACGAGTACCGGGTTGCCGCGACCCCGGAGGGCGTCCGCGAGCTCGTCGACGCCGGGCATACGGTTTTGATCGAGGAGGGGGCCGGCCTCGGTTCGAGCCTCTCGGAGGACCGGTACAAGCGGGCCGGAGCGCAGTTCGTGGCCTCCGCAGAGGACGTGTGGCGCGAGGCGGCGATGATCCTCAAGGTGAAGGAGCCGCTGCCCTCCGAGTACGAGCTGATGCAGGAGGGGCAGATCCTCTTCACCTACCTTCATCTCGCGGCGAATCGGGAGCTCACGGAAGCGCTGCTCCGGCGGAACGTCCAGGCGGTCGCCTACGAGACCGTGCAGCTCGCCGATGGTCGCCTGCCGCTCCTCGCCCCGATGAGCGAGATCGCCGGCCGCATGGCCCCGCATGTGGCGGCCCGGTTCCTGGAGAAGGAGCACGGTGGACGAGGTGTGCTGATGGGCGGAGTCTCAGGGGTTCGGCCCGCCAAGGTGCTCGTGCTGGGCGCTGGGATGGCCGGCGCGAACGCGGCATGGATCGCGGCCGGGATGGAGGCCGAGGTGACGGTTGTCGACAAGAATCTGGACAAGCTCCGGTTCATCGACCAGATCCACAAGGGCCGCATCGTCACGCTGATGTCGGATCGGCTCACGCTCGAGCAGCGCGTGCGCGAGTCCGACGCGTTGATCGGCAGCGTGTTGCTCCCCGGGGCGAAGGCCCCCGTGATCGTGTCGGAGGCCATGGTGGCCTCGATGCGACCGGGATCGGTGGTCGTCGACATCGCGATCGACCAGGGCGGGTGCGTTGCGACCTCGCGCATGACCACCCACTCCGATCCCACATACACGGTGCACGACGTCGTGCACTACTGCGTCGGGAACATGCCGGGGGCCGTTCCCAACACCTCTACGTATGCGCTCACGAACGTGACCCTCCCGTACGCCCTGGACATCGCCGGCAAGGGCTTGGAGGAAGCAGTGCGAGCGGACCAGGTGCTCGCCGGGGGTGTGAACATCTACGCGGGCTCCATCACGAACGAAGGGGTGTCCGGCGCCCACGGCCTCGAGTACGTGCCGCTCGACGAGCTGATCGACGGGGTGCGCTGAGGAGGCTTGCGTTGGCGGACGGGCTGGCGGCGGAGGCGGAACGGTACCTGGACCACCTGGTCGTCGAACGGGGGCTTTCCGAGAACACTCTGGTGGCGTACCGGCGGGATCTCCGGCGGTACGTCGCCTTCCTCACGCGGAGGGACCTGCACGAGCCAGGGGCCGTCGAAGAGGCGACGATCCGTTCCTTCCTGGCGTCTCTGTCGGCATCCACACACGGCCCGGACGACATGCCCTACCGTGCGACCTCCGTCGCGCGGACTCTGTCCGCGGTCCGGTCGTTCCACCGGTTCCTCTTGAGGGAAGGGGTCACCGACCGTGATCCTGCCGCCGGGGTGCCGCAGCCACGACTGCCCCGATCCCTGCCGCGCCCGCTCCCCGTCGAGGACGTCCGGCGCCTCCTGGAGGCGCCTGACGAAGGATCTCCCCTCGGCCTCCGGGACCGGGCGATCCTCGAGCTGCTGTACGGGTCGGGCTTGCGGATCTCGGAGCTCACGGGGTTGGACGTGGACGACCTCGATCTCGAAGAAGGGAGCGTCCGCGTGCTGGGCAAGGGCGGGAAGGAGCGTGAGATCCCCCTCGGGTCGTTCGGCCGGGACGCCGTGGGCGCGTACCTGACGCGTGGCCGCCCCGCGCTCGCCGCTGCGGGCACGCGAGGCGCCGTGTTCCTGAACGCGCGGGGCGGCCGCCTTTCGCGGCAGAGCTGTGCCCGGCTGCTCGGCCGGTACGTGCGGCTCGCCGGGATCGAGCGGCGGGTCACCCTCCACACCCTCCGCCATTCGTTCGCGACGCATCTCCTGGAAGGAGGCGCAGATGTCCGGGTCGTGCAGGAGTTGCTCGGCCACGCGAGCGTTGCGACCACCCAGATCTATACGTTGGTCTCGGCTGGGCACCTACGGGAGGTGTACGAGGAGTCGCATCCTCGCGCGCGCCGGCGCACACCTACATGATGGACGGGGCCAAGCTCGAGGAGGCGACGCTCGCCCGGATCCGCGACGAGCTGAAGCGGCATCGAGACTTCCAACAGGCCGAGATCCGCGCACAAGGCGCCGATCCTGATTCCGACGATGTCACGTTCGTGGACGACTCGGGGTTCGCCGACCGTGGTCACAGCTCCGAGGCGCGCTCTCAGGTGATCGCGGTCGTGCGCGCCCTGCGATCGAACCTGCGCGACGTTGAGCGTGCTCTTTCGAAGATGGACGCCGGTACCTACGGGATGTGCGAGCGATGCGGGCAGCCCATCTCGATCGAACGTCTCGAGGCGCTGCCCTGGGCCGTGCTGGGCATCGACTGCAAGCAGCGAGGGGACGTGCGGTGACGGCCGCCCTGGTACCTCGCGTGCTGGTCGTCGTGTGCGATTCCTGGGGCGTCGGGGACGCGCCCGACGTGGCGGCGTACGGTGACGAGGGCTCGGACACCCTCGCGAACACGGCCGAAGCGGTCGGCGGCATCCACGCACCCAACCTCGAAGCCTTGGGGATCGGGATGCTGACGACGATCCGTGGGGTCGAGGCCACCGCCGCCCCGGGGTCCGCCCATGGACGCGCGACCGAGCGCTCTGCGGGGAAGGACACCACGACCGGCCATTGGGAGATGATGGGTATCCGTCTCGATGAGCCGTTCCCGCTCTACCCGAAGGGATTCCCCCCGGATCTGATCGCTGCGTTCGAGGAAGAGATCGGGCGCCCCATCCTGGGGAACCGGCCAGCGTCCGGCACCGAGATCATCGCCGAGCTCGGAGAGGAGCATCTGCGGACCGGCCGTCCGATCGTCTACACGTCCGGGGACTCCGTGTTCCAGATCGCGACCCACAAGTCGGTCGTCGATCTGCCAACCCTCTACGAGTGGTCGCGCGCGGCGCGGCGCCTCCTGACCGGTCCGCACAACGTCGGCCGGGTCATCGCACGTCCATTCGCGGGGGAACCGGGTGCGTTCGTGCGCAGCCCGGAACGCCGGGACTTCTCGGTCCCGCCGCCCGGTCCCACGTTCCTCGACCGGCTGCAGGAGGCGAGCGTCGCGGTCTTGGGGGTCGGGAAGATCCAGGACATCTTCTCCGGCCAGGGGATCAGCGAGGCGCGCTATTCGGACTCGAACGATCACGGAGTGGACCTGACGCTCGGATATCTGCGGAGAGCGGCGCCGGTCTTCGTGTTCGCGAACCTCGTGGACTTCGACTCGAAGTACGGGCACCGGAACGATCCGCCCGGTTACGCGGCCTGCATCGAGGCCTTCGATCGGCGGCTCCCGGAGCTGATCGACGGGCTGGACGGGGGCGTGCTCTTGATCACGGGCGACCACGGGTGCGACCCCACCACGCCCCCGACGGATCATTCGCGGGAGCGGACGCCGTTGCTCGCAGCCGGGCTCCAGGGAGGGCCGTACGACCTCGGGACCAGGGGCACGTTCGGCGACCTCGGACGGACGGTCGCCGAGCTTCTGGGGGCGGAGGGTGCCGGGCTGGAAGGAGAGAGTTTCGTGGACCTCCTCGGGATCGACGGGTCGAGCTGATGTCGATGTCGAGGGTTCAGGGATACGGGCCTGACCTGGTCATCTGCAAGGTCCCTCAGTCTCTGGTGGAGGGTCGCCTCGCCCACGCCTGGAACCGAAGCGCGGTCGAGGGTTGACCGTGGAGGATCTTCGGCCGGTCGTCGCTGCGAAGCGGGACGGCAAGACGTTGTCTGAAGCTGAGGTCGGGGCGTTCGTCGCCGGATACACGAAGGGCGAGATCCCCGATGCGCTGGCGGCGGCGTTCCTGATGGCGTGCGTGCTGCGCGGCCTCGACGCCGAGGAGACGCTCGCGCTCACCAGGGCGATGGTGGAGTCGGGGGACACTCTCAGCTTCTCCGGATTGGGACGAGCCACCGTGGACAAACACTCGACGGGTGGGGTCGCGGATGGCGTGACCCTGGTGTTCGCACCGTTGGCCGCTGCGCTCGGTCTGGCGGTGGCGAAGCTCTCGGGTCGTGGGCTCGGGCACACCGGGGGGACGCTGGACAAGCTCGAGTCGATCCCCGGCTTCCGCACGGATCTGTCGCCCGAGGAGATCCGCCGGCAGGTCGAGGAGGTGGGATGCGCCGTCGCGGCGCAGTCTCCGAACCTGGTCCCGGCCGACGGAGCGCTCTACGCCCTACGGGACGCCACGGCGACGGTTCCGTCCGTTCCCTTGATCGCCGCCAGCGTGATGTCCAAGAAGCTCGCGGTCGAGACCGACCTGATCCTGCTCGACGTGAAGACGGGCTCGGGCGCCTTCATGAAGACCCCCGAGGACGCCCGTGAGCTGGCGGAGGCATGTCTCGCGCTCGCCGCGGGCTGGGGCCGGAAGGCGAGCGTGGCCGTGACCGACATGTCGCAGCCACTGGGAGACGCGGTCGGCAACGCCCTCGACGTGGCGGAGGCGGTCGGCCTGCTCCGAGGGGAGAGTGGGGGCCGCCTGCGCGAGCTCTCGGTCCTCTTCGCGGCGCGCGCGCTCGAGCTCACGAACAGCGTCGCCCGCGAGCAGGCGCTCGCGCAGGCGGCCGAAGCCATCGACCGAGGAGCGGCGCTCGAGCGCTTCCGCGCCATGGTCCAGGCACAAGGGGGTGATCCGCGCGTCGTGGACGATCCGGAGGGTGTCCTGCCGCGGGCCGCGGTCCGAGAGCCCCTGCTCGCGGACCGGAGCGGCGTCCTCGTCGCGGTCGAGGCCGAGGAGATCGGGCTCGCGAGTGTCGGCCTGGGCGCCGGGCGGCTCCGGAAAGGCGATCCCGTCGACCCCGCCGTCGGTATCGTGGTGCATCCGAAGATCGGTGACCGGCTTGAGGCCGGGGCGCCCATCGGGGAGGTGCACGCGCGAGACCGTGAGGCGGCGGCTGAGGCCACTCGTCGGGTCCTCGCTGCGATGAACGTCGCCGACGGTCCCGTCCAACCTCCGCCGCTCGTCTCCACCTGGATGTGATGACGATAGGGAACTTCACGATGCTCGGGCTGCGGCTGGCCGTCTACATGGCCGTGTCGCTGTTCATCGGCCTCGCGCTGCGTGAATACGCGCGGGCGCGCGCGGCCGCCACGCTCGGCGATCCCACGCCGCGGCTGTGGGGTCGGGTGACCCTGCGACCCAAGGCCTGGTTCGACCCGTTCGGGAGCGGGTTCCTCCCCGCGCTGGTCGCGCTGCTCTGGTCGGTCCAGGCGTTCATGATGCCGGGCGCGTACGCGAAACCCGCCCCGATCGACACGGGATACTTCAGGCGCCATCCGAGGGACGTCGTGCTCGCGTCGCTGGCCGGGCCGGCCGCCTCCCTCGTTCTCGCGATCGTGGGAGGCCTCATCGTGCGGACCGGCGTGTCCGGCGAGGCGCTCCTCGTGTTCGTCACGTTCGCGTTCACGAACGCTTCGCTGTTGGTGTTCCACCTGCTGCCGATCCCCGGCCTCGACGGCGGGCGCCTGCTCGCCCTGCTGTTGCCTCCGCACGCCCGAGAGGTGTTCCGCAACGCGGATCGCTACCTCGCCCTGATCGTCCTCGGCGTCCTGTTCCTCTTCACCTTCCTGCTCGGTATCGCGAGGCTCCTCGCTGGCGCGGTGTGCGATGCCCTGACCGGAGTGGATTGCTTGGGGCTCTTCCGCTTCTGACCTGCCGCTACAAGGCGCGGAAGACTGGGCGGCTATCATCGCCGCAACGTGACCGCCACCCCTGCCGACACGCACGCTCCGGAGCCCGTCGGTACCCGACGCGGCCGCGTCCTCACCGGGTTCCGGCCGACCGGCGATCTGCACGTGGGCCACTGGGCCGGCAACGTCGGCAACGCCGTCCGGCTCCAGGATGAGGGGTACGACTGCTACTACTTCGTCGCGGACTGGCACATGCTCACCACGCACTACGACCGCACGGCGGAACTCCCGACCCTGGTCGAGGGCATCGTGCTCGATCTCTTGGCCTGCGGCATCGATCCCGAGCGATCGGTCCTCTATCTGCAGTCTGACCTGCCCGAGGTCGCGGAGATGACGTTGCTCCTCGGGATGATCACGCCCCTCGGGTGGCTCGAGCGAGTGCCGACGTACAAGGAGCGCCTCCGTGACATGGCCGAGCGCGACGTGGCGAACTTCGGGCTGCTCGGCTACCCCGTCCTGCAGACCGTGGACATCTCGATCGTCCGCGGAGAGCTCGTGCCGGTAGGGGAGGACCAGGTGTCGCATCTCGAGATCTCCCGCGAGATCGTCCGGCGTTTCAATCGGCTCTTCGGCGAGGCGCTGGTGGAGCCGCAGCCTCTCCTCTCCGACTTCCCGCTCGTCCCGGGCTCGGACGGTCGCAAGATGTCGAAGTCGCTCGACAACGCGATCGGGTTGGCCGACGAGCCCGAGACGATCCGCGCGAAGGTGCGTTCGTTCATCACCGATCCCCAGAAGGTTCGGCTCGGCGACCCCGGCCGCCCGGAGATCTGTCCGGTCTTCGCCCTGCACACCCGCTTCTCGCACGACATCGTCGACTGGACGCGGGACCACTGCCGCTCGGGCGAGCTCGGGTGCGTCGACTGCAAGACGAACCTGGCCGACCGGCTCATCGAGGAGCTCCGCCCGATCCGGGAACGGCGGCAGGAGCTGGCGAAGGAGCCGGGACTGGTGTGGAAGGTCCTCGACGAGGGACGGGAGCGGGCGCGGCCCGTGGCGCGTGAGACGCTCGCGACGGTCCGCGACGCGATGGGATTCTCCCGGCCATGACCGAAGGCACCGGCACCTTCGCGGTCGAGCTGCCCGCGTTCACGGGTCCGTTCCGTCTCCTCTCGGAGCTGATCCTCGAGCAGAAGGTCGATGTGTGCGACGTGCAGGTGGCGACGGTGACCGACGCGTTCCTCGCCTACGCGAAGGACGCAGAACGGTGGGACTTGGAAGAGGTCACGTGGTTCCTCGCGATGTGCGCGGTGCTGCTGGAGCTGAAGGTCGGCCGCCTGATGCCGCGACACACCGAGACCGACGAGGACGACCTCCTGGGTCCCTCCCCGGACCTCGCGTACGCGCGTTCGCTGGAGCTGGCGGCCTTCCGGAAGGTGGCGGTCGAGCTCGCTCGCCGGCTCGAGGACGAGGCCGGTTTCTTCACGCGAGACGTGGGTCCCGGTCCCCAGTTCTCGCATCTGTACCCGGATCCGATGACGAGGGTGGATGCCAAGGACGTGGCTCGGATCGCCGCGCAGCTGCTCCGGCCGCCTCCCACCCTCGATCTCACCCACGTGACCCCGATCCGATACACGATGGCGGAGGCGATGTCCGCGGTCGAACAGCGGATCGAGGACTTCGGACTCGCCGCGTCCTTCCGTGACCTCGTCGCCGACTGCGACGAGCGGATCCAGGTGGTGGTCCGCTTCCTCGCGCTGCTCGAGCTGTACCGTGACGGCCGCGTCGAGCTGCTCCAGGGGGAGACCTTCGGAGAGATCCGGGTGGAGTGGCAGGGATGACGATGGGGGAGACGAACGTCACCGACACGCGGGCGCTCGAGGCACTGTTGTTCGTGTCCGACGAACCGCTCACACCGTCGATCATCGCCCAGGCGCTCGAGGTGGACAGGCGCACGGCCGACAGGTTGTGCGATCGGCTCGCGGATGAGCTCGAGGAGCGAGCCGCCGGCGTGGTCCTCCGGAACGTGGCCGGAGGATGGCGGCTCTTCACCCATCCGGACACGGCCCCGGAGGTTGAGCGGTTCGTACTCTCGTCCCGGCAGGCCCGACTCACGAAGGCGGCGCTCGAGACGCTCGCGATCGTCGCCTACAAGCAGCCGGTGACCAGGCACCAGATCACGTCGATCCGGGGGGTCAACTCCGACGGTGTGCTCCGCGCTCTCCAGGACAAGGGGCTCGTCGAGGAAGCGGGACGGGAGGAGGCGCCCGGGCGGCCGGTCCTGTTCGCGACGACGCCGGCGTTCCTGGAACGACTCGGGCTCCCTTCACTCGCCGGCCTGCCGTCCCTGGCTCCCCTCCTCGGCGTCGTTGCCGAAGAGGGAAGCGGGAGCGCGGAGGAGGAGGCAGTCGCCTCCGACGCGGCCGACTCGCCCGAGTAGCGGCGTGGCCGTCGAGCGGCTCCAGCGTATCCTCGCGCGGGCGGGATACGGCTCACGTCGTGCCTGCGAGGAACTGATCGTCGAGGGCCGCGTGACCCTGAACGGCACCCTCGCGACCCTCGGCGACAGGGCGGATCCGGTCGAGGATGAGGTCCGGGTCGATGGTCTCGAGGTCAACCTCGACCCCAACGTGAAGTACTACGC
Source organism: uncultured Actinomycetota bacterium (assembly GCA_963778505.1). Classification (GTDB taxonomy): domain Bacteria; phylum Actinomycetota; class UBA4738; order UBA4738; family HRBIN12; genus JAJNBA01. Next base: position 268,261 of record CAVZUH010000004.1, read on the forward strand.
CCTCCACAAGCCACCCGGTGTCGTCACGACGATGCGCGATCCGCAAGGTCGCCCGGACATCCGAGGCTTCCTTCCCGAGGGACCGAGGGTCTTCCCTGTGGGGAGGTTGGACCGGGACACCGAGGGACTCCTGCTCCTCACGAACGACGGGGATCTCGCGAACGCCCTGACGCATCCGCGCTTCGGGGTCGAGAAGGAGTACCTGGCGGAGGTCGAGGGGGTGCCGACGCCGAAGCACATCGGGCAACTCCGGCGCGGTGTGGAGCTCGAGGACGGCGACGCGCTGGCGAAGAGTGCGCGCGTGGCCGGCCGGTCGGGCGATCGCGGCGCCGTGCGTCTCGTGATGACGGAGGGCCGCAAGCGAGAGGTTCGCCGTCTGCTGGCCGCGGTGGGGCTGCCGGTGACGCGTCTCGTCCGGGTGCGCGTGGGTCCGATCCGACTGGGCGGGCTCCCGCCGGGGGAGCGGCGTGAGCTGACGCACGACGAGGTGGTCGCGCTCAGGCGGGTCGTCGACGGGTAGCCTCTGTCACCTCGGGGCGCCGCTCCCGGGGGAGGTGTCCCATGAGGCTTCGTGCGGCGCGCGGGGCCATCCGCGTGCCACCGGACGACGGCGACGCGCTGCTCGGATCCACCGAGCGGCTCCTGTCGGCCGTACTGCAGCGCAACCGGATCGACCCAGAGGACCTGGTGAGCATCATGTTCACGGCCACCGAGGATCTCCGCGCCGCCTTCCCGGCCGAGGCCGCGCGGCGGATGGGCCTCGGCCGCGTGCCGTTGATGTGCGCGCAGGAGATCTCGGTCGAGGGCTCGATGCCGTCCGTGATACGGATCCTCCTCCACTTCCACTCCGAGCGGACCTTGGACGAGGTCGAGCACGTGTACCTCGACGGCGCGGAGTCCCTCCGTGATGACGTCCGCTGAGGGCGTCGCGGTGGCCGGTCCGGCGCGGTCACGCGGAGCCATCGGTCGGGTGGCCGTGCTGGGCACCGGGCTGATGGGAACCTCGGTCGCGATGGCGGCGGCGCGGGCCGGGGCGACCGTCGCCGGGTGGGACGCCGATCCTGCGACGACGGCCCGCGCCGCCGCCATCGGCGGCTTCGCGCAGGCTTCCTCCCTCGAAGAAGCGGTGGAAGGCGCCGACCTGGTCGTGGTCTGTACTCCGATCCCGACGATCGCGCCGGTCGTCGCGGCCGCATTGGCCGCGACGACCGACGCGATCGTCACCGAGGTCGGGAGCATCATGGACTCGGTGTCCCGGCAGGTGGCCGAGGAAGCAGCTCCGGAGCATATCCGCCGGTACGTGCCCGGTCACCCGATGGGCGGCAGCGAGCGCTCGGGGCCCGAACACGCTTCCCCCTCGGTGCTCGACGGGATCGTGTGGGTCGTGTCGCCGTCGGACGTCTCCGATCCCGTGGGTGTGGACACCCTCGAGTCCTGGATCGAGAGCTTGGGCGCGAGACCCGTTCGCATGCCGGCCGCTCGTCACGACCGTCTCGTGGCGTTCGTGAGCCATCTGCCTCAAGTCGCGTCGACCGCTTTGATGAGCCTGGCCGCGACGGAGGAGGCGGACGAGCCGGAGATCCTGCTCCTCGCGGCCGGCGGGTTCAGGGACCTCACGCGGTTGGCAGCCTCCGACGCGCGACTCTGGTCCTCGATCCTCCTCGCGAACCGGGGCCAGATCGCGGAGGCTATCGACCTGTACGTCGACCGCTTGAGGAGCCTGCGGGAAGACGTGCTCGGGAGCCGAGGCGATTCGGTGGAGTCGACGTTCGCTCAGGCCAAGGAAGCGCGACTCCGTCTCGCCACGAAGCCACAGGTGAAGTCGGGGGTGGCCGTGCTCCAGGTCGAGGCGCCCGACCGGCCCGGCGCCCTCGCCGAGCTCACGTCGATCCTCGCGGACGGCCAGGTCAACATCGAGGACCTCCAGATCGTCCACTCGCCCGAAGGCGGACGAGGGACCGTGCACCTCACCGTCTCAGTGGATGCGGCCGGACACGCGACCGAGGTCCTCGTCGCCGGCGGTCTCGATCCCATCCGGCTGGCGTGAGGCAACGATGCGGGCTCGTTTAACGCCGGGCTCCGTCGTCGGAGGTGAGGCTCGTGTGCCCGGCGACAAGTCGATCTCTCATCGGTGGCTCATCATGGCGGCCACGGCGAACGGACGGAGCCGGCTCGAGGGTCTGCCTCGATCCCTCGATGTCGCATCGACGGCGGCCTGCCTTTCGCGGCTCGTCCCATCGGCTCGACCTGCACTCGAAGCTTGGGCCTCGAGCCCTTCGGTCACCGATGAGAGGCACGGTTCCACGTGGAACCACGAGGCCTCGACCCTCGACCAGAACACCCTCGACCTTCAAGGTGAGGGACGGAGATCGCTCCACGAACCGGGCCGTGAGCTCAACTGTGGGAACTCGGGGACGACGATGCGGCTCCTCGCCGGCCTGGTGTCGTCGTCACCGTTCGAGACGGTGCTGGCCGGGGATCCGAGCCTCTCCGGGCGTCCGATGGACCGCGTCGCCTTGCCGCTGCGTGAGATGGGTGCGTACGTCACCACGAACGATGGTCATCCTCCGATCACGATCCGTGGATCGAAACTGCGAGGGATCCGGTTCGAGCCCGATGTCCCGAGCGCCCAGGTGAAGAGCGCGGTGCTGTTCGCGGCTCTCGCAGGTGAGGGAACGACGACCGTCAAAGAGCGCGTCACGACCAGGGACCACACCGAGCGACTGTTCAGCGCCCTCGGCGCGCCGATCCGCTCAGACGGGACCGATATCGTGCTCGAAGGGCCGTTCCAGCATGAGGGTTTCCCCGGCATGATCCCCGGGGACCCTTCGTCATCGGCGTATCTCTTGGGTGCGGGCGCGCTCACGGGCGGGTACGTCACGATCCTGGGGGTGGGTCTCAACCCGACCCGGCTCCATCACCTCGACGTGCTTGGGAGGATGGGGGTCGAGGTGGAGGTCGACGTCGCGCATGAGGTGTTGGGAGAGCCTGTCGGGTCGATGCGCGTCGGTCCGATCGCAGCGCTCCAACCGGTAGGTGTGAGCGCGGATGAGCTGCCCCTCGTCATCGACGAGGTGCCGCTCCTCGCAGCACTCGCCACCCATGCGGACGGCCCCTCGCGTTTCGGGGGAGCCGGCGAGCTCCGAGTGAAAGAGAGCGATCGGGTCTCTTCCCTCGCCCAAGGGATCCGCGGGCTCGGGGGAGAAGTGGTCGAGGAAGGTGACGACCTCGTGATCGGTGGAGGCGGGCTGGCGGGCGGGTCCGCCGGGTCCGCCGGGGATCATCGGCTCGCCATGGCTCTCACCGTGACCGCGCTGGCCGCCCGGGGGCCTTCGGAGATCGAGGGGATCGAGTCGGCCGCGGTGTCGTTCCCTGGGTTCGTCCGGCTCCTGCGCTCGCTCGGCGCCGACATCGAGGTGTCCGGGTGACGCTCCGTGTGGTCGCCATCGACGGAGCCGCCGGGAGCGGCAAGAGCACGCTCGCACGGCTCCTCGCGGGTACGCTGGGACTCCCGTACATCAACACGGGCTCGATGTATCGCGCGCTCACCCTGGCGGCACGTCGGGCGGAGGTCGACGTCGAGGACGCCGACGGGCTGGCTCAACTCATGGCAACCCTGCAGTTCACGCTGAGCCCCCCGCCGTCAGGAGTAGTGCCTCGAGAGCTCTGGATCGACGGTGCGCCGCCTTCGGAGGAGCTGGAGTCCGCCGATGTCGAGGCACACGTGAGTGCCGTCGCGAAGCACCCCGAGGTCAGAGCCGTGATGCGAGCAGCCCAGCGTGCCCTGGGTGAGGACGGCGCGGTCATGGAGGGGCGCGACATCGGTTCGGCCGTGTTCCCCGACGCGCCCGTGAAGATGTTCCTGGTCGCAGCGCCGCAGGAGCGCGCCGGCCGCCGGGTGGACGAACGGGGGGAAGCGGAGGTGGCCGGCGCGCTCCTCGAGCGGGATCGCCGGGACGCGCGAGTGAACCCCTTCGTACCGGCCGAGGATGCGGTCGTGATCGACACGAGCGACCTCGATGTCGACGGCACGTTTCGAGCCGCCCTGGCGGTCGTCACCGAGCGGGCTCCGGAGCTCCTCATGGGCAGTCCCAGGCCATGAGCATTCCCCGGATCGCAGTGGTGGGACGGCAGAACGTCGGCAAATCGACCTTGGTCAACAGGCTCTTCGGCAAGCGGGAAACGATCGCCCATGATGATCCGGGGGTGACCAGGGACCGGGTGGAGCTCGAGGCGACGTGGAACGGAAGGCGGTTCGGGCTCGTCGACACGGCCGGTTACCTCCATCGTGCGAGGGGTGTCGAGGCGCTCGCAGGCCAGCAGACGGTCCGAGCCATGGACGAAGCACAGCTCGTGCTGCTGGTCGTGGACGTGGCCTCCGGGATCACCGAGGAAGACGCACAGCTCGCTCGCCGCCTGCGGCGAGCGACCGCCCCGGTGGTGGTGGTGGCCAACAAGGCCGATGCGCGCCACGACGAGATGGATGTCCCCGTGTTCCATTCCCTCGGCCTCGGGGACCCGATCGCCGTTTCGGCGCAGCACGGCCGCGGGATCGGGGAGCTCCTTGACCGCGTGGTCGACCTCCTCCCAGGCGACCCGGAGGCCGCTGAGGGCGAGTCGCTCGAGGGAGAGCCGGAGGAACCAAGGTTCGCGCTGGTCGGCCGGCCCAACGTCGGCAAGTCGAGCCTGTTCAACCGGCTCGTGGGGGAGGAGCGCGCTGTCGTCTTCGAGGAAGCCGGCACTACGCGCGACAGCGTCGATGCGCTGGTCGAGTGGCCGGGCGCGGGCAGGATCCGATTCGTCGACACCGCCGGGATGCGCCGCGCGATCCGGGTGCAGGGCGTGGAGTACTACAGCTTCGTCCGGGCGGGCGAGGCGATCGACCGAGCCCACGTGGCCGCCGTGATCTTCGACGCCCCCGAGGGCCTGACCTCCGAGGACGAGAAGATCGCGTTCCGGGTGCTCGAGGCCGGGAGGGCGTTACTCCTCGTCGCGAACAAGTGGGATCTCGTGGAGGACAAGGACCGTCGCTTCAAGCAGCTGACCGAGGAAGCGAAGATGCTCGGGCGCGCGACCGTGGTCCGCACCTCCGCCGTTCGCGGGCTCGGGGTGGCGCGGATCCCGGAGCTGCTCCTCGACCTCCGTGAGCGATGGTCGGGCCGGGCGCCGACCTCGCGGGTGAACGAGCGCGCTCCAAGCAGGCGCAGGGCGCCCAGCCTCCCCCTCGATCGTCGGGCACCTTGCACTACGCAGCACAGGTGGCGACACGGCCGCCTTCATTCGTCGTCTTCGGCGGTGGCCGAGCTCCCGGCCCCGGCTACCGCCGATATGTCGAGAACCGATTCCGCGAGACGTTCCATCTGGACGGGGTGCCGATGCGGATGAGTTTCCGGACCCGTACCCGTGGGCGATGAGTGCAGAGTGTGGCGCGGAACCCCCGCGGCTACACTTCCCCGGACGGGCCGTGGCGCAGCTTGGTTAGCGCGTCTGACTGGGGGTCAGAAGGTCGCCGGTTCGAATCCGGCCGGCCCGACGGATGAGAGGAACGACGGAGACCATGCCCGCATCCTCCGCCGTCGTCACCGTTCCCAACCTGCTGTCGTTCTCGCGTATCGCCCTGATCCCGGTCTTCTGCTGGCTCTCGGCGAACGAGCGGACGCGTCTGTGGGGGATCCTCCTGTTCGCCGTCGTGGTGAGCACCGACTGGGTCGACGGTTACGTGGCGAGGCGAACCGGTCAAGTGAGCGAGCTGGGTCGGATCCTCGACCCGGTCGCCGATCGGCTCGCGATCGGCGCCGGTCTGCTCACGTTCGCGATCTCCGGCATCTTCCCGTTCTGGGCGGCCCTCCTGATCCTCGTGCGAGACGTGGCGGTACTGCTCGGAGGCGCTGCGGTGCTGTGGGGGAAGGACATCCGCATCGAGGTGCGATGGATAGGGAAGATCGCCACATTCTCGCTCATGGTGGCGATCGCGTGGATCGCCTGGGGCAACGCGGGAGGTCCGCTCGGGGAGCTGCTCCTGGTCGGGTGGCTGGTTGGCTTACGTGGTCGGCATCGTCGAGTACTACATCGCAGCCGGCCTCTATGCGATCGACGTCCGCGACACGCTCGCGGAACGCGGCATCCTGGAGGAGTAAGGCCCTCGTGAGGGTGTCGCACGAGGGAAGAACGAGCGGAAGAACGGGGAGGAACCGAGTGGAGTACCCGGAGGATCTGAGGTATTCGAAAGAGCACGAATGGGCGAGGTCGGAGAACGGGCGGATCCGTGTCGGGATCACCGACTTCGCCCAGGATGCGCTGGGTGACGTGGTGTACGTGGATCTTCCGGAGCCGGGCACCCAGGTCACGACGGGGCAAGCCTTCGGCGAGGTCGAATCTACGAAGTCGGTCTCCGATGTGTACGCCCCGGTCTCAGGGACGATCGTGGAGCGGAACGCGGCCCTCGAGGAGAAACCCGAGCTCGTGAACGAGCAACCCTACGGCGACGGCTGGCTCGTCGCGATCGAGGCATCCGAGCGGTCTGAGCTCGACGATCTCCTCGACAGCGCGGCGTACAAGGAGCACACCTCCGGCGGGTGAGCGTCAGTCGCCCACGGTGGGAAGCCTCGACCCTGAACCACGCTTCAGCGTGAGTTGAGGGTCGGGCTCTTCCCGTGTCGAGGGTCATGCGTCGGCTTGGTCGAGGGTTGGGCAAAGTCGCGGTTGACCCTCCTCACACCCTGCGATAACGTCCACGACGCATCGAGGTCCACGGTACGCGCGATCATGGACCGTCGACCCGACATCAGACCAGAGGGGAAGCTGACGGTGTTCTGTACGCGTTGTGGACATCCCAACCGCGACGACGCAAGGTTCTGTGCGGAATGCGGAGCTCCTCTTCAGGATGAGTCGACGGTCACGCTCACACAGGTCGAGCCTGAAGATGACGAGAACGTCGAGTTCCCGTTCCCGGAGGATGAACTGGAGGCGGGGCAGGCCCTTCTTCAAGTGAAGCGTGGCCCCAACGCCGGGTCGACGTTCCTCCTCGACAGCGACTCGACGACCGTCGGACGCAGCACCGACAGCGGTGTGTTCCTCGACGACATCACGGTGTCACGAGCGCACGCCAGGTTCGAACGCCGCCAGAGCGGGGAGTGGTTCGTCCGTGACGCGGGAAGCCTCAACGGCACCTACGTGAACGGCGAGCAGGTCGATGAGACCAAGCTCGCAACGGGAGATCAGGTGCAGATCGGGCGATTCAGGCTGACGTTCTTCCAGGCAGGGGAGTGAGGTGCAGATGGCCGGCACGCGCAATTATCAGTCGATCGGTGAGGTCCTCGTGTCCGTGAAGACGGAGTTCCCGGACATCACGATCTCGAAGATCCGTTTCCTCGAGGCCGAGGGCCTGATCGAGCCGGAGCGGACACCGTCCGGCTATCGGAAGTTCTACGCGCACGACGTCGAGCGCCTGAAGTCGATCCTCCGGATGCAGCGAGACGAGTACCTTCCGCTCAAGGTGATCAAGGAGCGACTGGTACGCCAGGACGCCGGTTCAGACGAGCTGGACCTGTCGAGCGACGGGGAGGCCGAGGGGGACGACACCGTGTCGGTGGTGGAGGAGATCGCGGAGGCCCCGACGGGGCTCCAGATGTCCCTCGAGGAGATGGCCACCGCCACGGGCATCGACCGAGACAGGATCAAGGAGCTCGAGGCGTTCGGGATCATCTCGTCGCACGGTCCGGAAGGCGCGCGCTACTACGACGGCGACGACTTCATCCTCCTTTCGATCGTGAAGGACTTCTTCCGCTACGGGATCGAAGCGAGGCACCTCACGATGTACAAGCATTTCGCGGATCGAGAGTCAGCCTTCTTCGATCAGATCGTCGCGCCCACGCTCCGTCAGAAGAACCCGGACGCGCGCCGAACCGCTGCCCAGACGCTTGCGAGCCTGTCTGCGACGTCGCGGAAGTTCAAGCAGGCCCTGCTCCGCACCAACCTGCGCGACCACCTCCGCAGCGCGTGACGCGGCGGGCCACCGGCGGCGCGATCGCCGTCCTGCCCTTACTCGTCCTCCTCGCTCAGGTCTCGGCATTCGGCGCGCGAGGCTCTCAGGTTGCCCCGCCGCCCACACCGGTGCCGCCCAACGGCTCGCCGTCCCCATTCGTCTCCAACCTGTCGACGCCCGGGGATCCGATCCCCGTTCCAGGGGTGGACGCCTCGGCGGCGATCCTGATGGACCTCGGTACCGAGCAGATCCTCTTCCAGACATCGTCCCATCGGCCCCGGGCGGTCGCCAGCCTCACGAAGATCATGACCGCTCTCGTCGTCCTGAAGCGAGAAGGAGGGCATCTCGATCGGACGGTGCGAGTGCATCCCGATGCTGTGTTCTCTCGCGACGACTACGGGGGGGATCGACCCTCGGCCTCCGGGCAGGGGAACGCTTGTCCATCCGTGGGCTGCTGGCCGGGTTGCTCCTCGGGTCCGCGAACGATGCGGCCGAGGCCCTCGCGATCGAGGAATCGGGCAGCGTTCCCGCGTTCGTGAACGCCATGAACGCACGGGCGAAGGCGCTGGGCATGTCGCGAACGAGGTTCACATCCCCGCATGGTCTCGATGACAGTGGGCGATCGTCAGCGACCGATCTGATGGTGATGCTTCGAGAGGCCTCGAAGGATCCCACGTTCCGCGATCTGGTCGACCGCAGGTTCGTGGTCGTGCGGTCGAACTCGGCGAGGCCGCGGAGGATCCAGAATCGCAACGTGATGCTGTGGCTGTTCCCGGGTGCATCCGGCGTCAAGACCGGCTTCACAGCGGCCGCCGGATTCTGTCTGATGGCCACGGCCATCCGAGGCGAGAGGCAGCTCGCCGTCGTCGTCCTCGGTGGGCGCGACGAGGTGTTCTCCGATGCCGCCGCCTTGCTCAACCACGGATTCGCCGCCTACGAGCTCCGTTCGATCCTCCAAGATGGGGAGTCGCTGGGGAGCGTACGGGTGCGCGGAGGAGAGGTGCCCATAGTTTCAGGAACGCGGCTGGAAGCGCTCGTTCGCGTGCGCGAGAGCCGCGCGATCGAACGGATCGTCAGCGTGTCGTCAGCCGTCGCCTATCCGCCCCCGATCGGCTCGGTCGTCGGGACGCTCCGGATGACGCTCGCCGGGGAAACCTTGGGACGGGTCCGGATACTCGTGGGGGACCTCGAGCCGCCCGAGGAGCCCGCGGGCTCCTGGTGGGGCCGGGCTGCGAGCGCCGTGTCCGGTGCAGTGGCCTCGATCGTCGACGGCCTCTTCGGCTAGGTCCGGCGCGCGGCGGTGGTTCGGCCGGCGTGACGTCGCAGCAGCGATCCGAGATGGGCAGTGACCGTCCGACGTCGGGCTGATGCTAGGCTCCGGACCCGATGACGGAGCTCGCTCGCGTGCTGTTCGGCCGCGAGGACATCCGCCACCGGGTGGAGGAGCTCGGCCGCACGATCACCGGGGATTACGTGGGGCGGGACCCCGTCCTCATCTCGGTGCTGAAGGGCGGCACGGTGTTCCTCGCGGATCTCATCCGCCAGATCCAGCTACCCCTCGAGACCCACATGATGGCTATCAGCCCGTACGGGGGTGCTGAGGAGTCGATGGGCCGGGTCCGGATCCTCCTCGACGTCGAGATCGATCTGACAGGCCGAGATGTGCTCCTCGTCGAGGACATCGTCGACACCGGTCTCACCCTTTCGTACCTGCTGTCGATCCTGCGGGCACGCCGGCCCGCGTCGCTCGAGCTATGCACTCTGCTCGACCGGTCCATCCGGAGGATCGTCCCGCTTCGCCCTCGCTACGTCGGGTTCGACTGTCCGGACAGCTTCGTGGTCGGGTACGGTCTCGACTTCGAGGAGCGATACCGCAATCTGGCCGATATCCTCGAGATCTCCGACACGGCCGCGCTCAAGGCCGACCCGAACGCGTTGCTCTCGCATCTCGTCGTCACCGGCTAGGTTGCGCTCGATCGCGAGCCCCTCGTACAGTGCCAGCACGACCATGATCGAGATGCAGCTGGAAGGCGTTCGTGTGGAGCTTCCGACCAACCAGCCCATCGTGCTGCTCCGTGAGAGGGACGGCGAGCGGTACCTCCCGATCTGGATCGGTGCCTCCGAGGCGGCGGCGATCGCGCTCTCGTTGCAGGGCGTCCAGACGCCGAGGCCGATGACCCACGATCTGATGAAGAACATCCTCGAGGACCTCTCGGTCGCGGTCGAGAAGATCGTGGTGACGGAGCTCCGGGATTCCACGTTCTACGCGACGATCGAGCTCCATCGGAACGGGGACCGTTACGAGGTGAGCTCGCGGCCATCCGACGCGATCGCTCTGGCCGTACGGTTGGCCGTGCCGATCTTCGCCAACGAGGACGTCCTCGAGGAGGCCGCGATCCTGATCCCGGGCGAGGAGGAGGAGGAGGTCGAGAAGTTCCGCGAGTTCCTCGACAACGTGACGCCGGAGGACTTCAACCCCGAGGAGGGGAACGCCTGACGTTGGTACCCGGCGTACCGACCGGACGGAACGTCGCGGCCTATCCGTAGAAGAAGACGGTCACCCAGAGCAAGCCGTCGGCGTCACGATAGGTGCCGAGCGCCACTCGGTGGAATCCCCGGTTCAGGATGTTCGAGCGATGGTCGGGCGAACGCATGAACGCATCCTGGATCCCTGCGACCGTGCCGCTGGTGACACCGACATTCTCGCCCCACCTCGACCACCTGACGCCTTTCAGATAGAACGAGGACGGGTTCGACGTGTGGAAGATGTACCCCTTGTTCGCCATCGAGATGCTGTGTCGGCGGGCGAGCCTGGACATCGTCCGGTGGATGTTGACCCTCGCTACCCCGTTGTGTAAGCGGCTGCCGTTGGTGGCCTGGTACATCCGAGCCCGGGGATACGTGCTTGCCGCGTTCGCCGGGGAAGGCGCGAGCGCGGTGAAGGCCGTCAAGAACGTCGCCACGAGGGCGATCCTGGTGAGCGCGGTCTGAGCGCGTGTGCGTCGCATGTTGTTTGGTCTTTCTTCGGCTGCCGGCCGTGGAGTTTTTGATACCTATCTGTGGGTAGTCATCCATCGGCCAACCGCCCCCAGGAACTTGAGCCCGGCAAGAGTGGAAAACGTTCCGTTGACACGTGCCTCCCTGGGACCTACGCTGCGGCGACATGGTCGTAATTACGGAGCTGTGATGAGTGAAGAGGGCTATCGGGTACCGGACGTCTGCCGCATCGTTGGCATCAGCTACCGGCAGCTCGACTACTGGGCGAGGACCGAGCTGGTCACCCCGTCGATCCGCGATGCCCACGGATCGGGAACCCAGCGGCTGTACTCGTTCCAGGACCTCGTCTCACTCAAGGTGATAAAGAAGCTCTTGGACACCGGGGTGTCCCTGCAGCGGGTCCGGAAGGCCGTTGAGCATCTGCAGTCCATGAAGCGGCCGCCCCACGGGGTCACGCTGATGTCGGATGGTCGCGGCGTCTACGAGGCGCACTCACCGGAGGCGGTGATCGACCTCCTCCAGAAGGGTCAGGGTGTGTTCGCGATCGCCCTCGACAACGTGTGGAACGATCTTGAGGGGACCCTCTCCAAACGCAGACGGGCGGCCGCAGGAGGGTCGTGAGTACGCGAGCCGAGGCCCTGGCGTCTCTGCCCAAGAGCGACACCGTCCACTTCGCTCACGCCTCCGAGCGCCAGTTCGCACAGCTGCTCGACTTCTACGGGATCTCATGGGACTACGAGCCGACCTCCTTCGACATCGAATGGGACCGTGAAGGGCACGTGGTCCGTCGATTCACACCCGATTTCTTCCTCCCGGAGTTCGACCTTTACATCGAGATCACCACGCTCAACCAGAAGCTGGTGACCAGGAAGAACAGGAAGGTCCGGCAGCTTCGCGAGCGCTATCCGGAGATCCGGTGCAAGGTCTTCTACCAGCGGGACTATCTGTCGCTCGTCACGAAGTACGGGCTCGAGGACCGCTCCGGCTGAAACCCCACCTCCCCGTACACTGCCCGGCGTGAAGTTCGCCCCGCACACACCATCGGAGATCGAGGAGATGCTGTCGGCGGTCGGCCTCTCGTCGCTCGACGGGTTGTTCGATCAGATACCCCCGGCCGTCCGTCTCGACGGAGCCCTCGGGCTTCCGGACGGGGTTTCGGAGCTCGAGATCGTCGAGGATCTTCGGCGCCATGCCGCACGCAACCGGAACCTGGACGAGCTCGTGTGCTTCGCGGGTGCAGGCGCGTACGACCATCACATCCCGTCCGTGGTCTGGGCGCTCGCCGCCCGGTCCGAGTTCTCGACGGCCTACACGCCGTACCAGCCGGAACTGTCCCAAGGGGTCCTGCAAGCTCTCTTCGAGTTCCAGTCGATGGTGTGTGAGCTCACCGGCATGGAGGTGTCGAACGCTTCCCTCTACGACGGGGCGACCGCGCTCGTCGAGGCCGTGAACATGGCGAGGACCGGTGAACGGGGCCGGGTCCTCGTGTCCGAGGGAGTTGATCCGAGGTTGGTCGAGACTCTCCGAACGTACGGCAAGGGTTCCGGGTACGAGCCCGAGGTCTTCTCCGGCGAAGGGGGGAGAGGGGGATCACCGGTCGTCGGCGAGGACGTCGCGGCGGTGGTGGTCCAGCATCCCAACGTGCTGGGGATCTTGGAGCCGGCGCGGGAGCTGTTCGGCGCCGCTCGAGCGGGCGGCGCGAAGGCGATCCAGGTGTTCGACCCGCTTTCCTTGGGCGTGCTCGCCCCGCCGGGAGAGCTCGGTGCCGACATCGCCATCGCCGAGGGACAGTCCCTGGGGAACCATCTCGCCTTCGGCGGACCCTATCTGGGTCTCATCGCGGCTCGTATGGCGGACGTGCGGCGGATGCCGGGTCGCATCGTCGGCGAAACGGTCGACCTCGATGGTGCTCCGGGTTACGTGCTCACGCTCCAGGCTCGTGAGCAGCACATCCGCCGCGAGAAAGCCAACTCGAACATCTGCACCAACCAGACCCTGATGGCGATCGCCGCCACGATCTACCTCGGCTGGCTCGGACCCGAAGGTCTCGGCGAGGTCGGGCGCCAATGCGCGGCGAAGGCCTCGTACGCGGCAGGGCGGCTCTCCGAGCTTCCGGGCGTCTCGATGCTTCACGCCGGTGCGCCGTTCTTCAAGGAGTTCGCCCTGAAGCTACCGGGCCGAGCCGATCAGGTCGTCGAGGGGCTGGTCGAGAGAGGGTACCTGGGTGGTGTGCCGTTCCCCCACGGGGGGGAGGACGTGCTGTTGGTGGCGGTCACCGAGCGGAGGACGCGGGCCCAGATAGACGGGCTCGTCGCAGCGATGGAAGAGGTCCTCTGATGACCGCGATCGGCGCGCCGATCAGGAGCCAGGGGCCGGGCCGCGACGGAACGATCCTCGATCGATCCGTCGCCGGCCGGCGAGCGTGGAGCCTGCCGCCACTCGACGTCCCTGAAGCCCCGATCTCCGCCGAGAACGCCCGGAGCGGACGCCCCAGCTTGCCGGAAGTGGGGGAGGTGGACCTGGTCCGCCACTACACCCGCTTGGCGCAGATGAACTACGGCCTCGACACGGGGATGTACCCCCTTGGTTCCTGCACGATGAAATACAACCCGAAGGTCGCCGAGACGGTGGCCGCCCTCCCGGGCTTCCAGCATCTCCACCCCCTGCAGCCGGACTCGACGGCGCAGGGAGTGCTGGAGGTCCTGTGGAGGCTCGAGCGCGCCCTCTGCGAGATCACCGGCATGGCGCGCGCCACGTTGCAGCCCCCGGCGGGTGCATGCGGCGAGATGACGGGGTTGCTCCTGATGCGGGCCTATCACGAGGACCACGGTGACCCGCGTCGCCGGGTGATCATCCCGGACTCCGCGCACGGTACGAACCCGGCCAGTGTTCGTCTCGCCGGGTTCGAGGCGGTCCCGGTCCGTTCGGACGCCCGTGGACTGGTGGACGTGGGTGCGCTCACCAAGCTGGTCGACGAGTCGGTCGCCGGCCTGATGCTGACGAACCCCAACACCCTGGGGCTCTTCGAAGAGGAGATCGAAGAGATCGCGGCCACGATCCACGGTGTGGGCGGACTCCTGTACTACGACGGGGCCAACCTGAACGCGATCCTGGGGCGCTGCCGTCCGGGCGACATGGGGTTCGACATCGTGCACATCAACACCCACAAGACGTTCGCGACGCCGCACGGGGGAGGAGGTCCGGGGGCGGGGCCGGTCGGGGTGAGGGATGGGCTCGTCCCCTACCTGCCCACGCCGATGGTGCAGCGAAGGGACGACGGGACCTACTCGCTCGACGCCGGGGGCGATCGCTCGATCGGCCGCATGCACGGGTTCCATGGGAACGTCGGCATCCTGGTGCGCGCGTACTCCTACGTGTTCCTCCACGGGGCGGACGGTCTGAAGTCGGTGAGCGAGCTCGCGGCGCTCAACGCCAACTACCTCGCTCACCTCGTGAAGGAGGATTTTCCGCTGGCGCACCCGGACATGCGGCCGATGCACGAGTTCGTCGCCACGGCGAAACCGCTTCGCGATGTCGGCATCAAGGCCATGGACGTCGCGAAGCGTGTGATCGACCTCGGGTTCCACCCCTCGACGGTGTACTTCCCGCTCGTCGTGGAGGAAGCCATGATGGTCGAGCCTACCGAGACGGAATCGAAGGCGACGCTGGAGTCGTTCGCCGAGGCTCTCCGGCAAGCCGCCCGGGAGGCCCGGGAGAGCCCGGAGATCCTCCGGGAGGCGCCTCTGACGACGCCGGTCCGCCGGCTCGATGAAGCGAGGGCCGCTCGGGCCCTCAAGCTGCGCTGGTGAGGACTCAGCCAGATCCGCGCTGTGACGGCCATCGTCGTCGGCTGAGGTCAGACCCGAGAGGAACCGAAGGGCGGGGTCCCGTGTCGCGACCCCGCCCCTCATGGTGCTGTCGTCTTACGCAGCCTCGCGCTCAGGCCGTCGACGTCGGGTCGACGCGACCACGGTCACGCCGATCCCGAGCAGGACCATCGTGATGAGTCCGAGCCGTGCCGCGTCCGAGCCCGTGAACGGGGTCGTCGGAGGCGGAGCGGTCGCTCCGGCGATCGGGGTGACGGTCACGGCGTCATCGGCGCTCACAGAATGCCCAAGGACGTCCTCACCCGCCGCGATCGCCACGTTGGTCACAGGCGCGTTGCCCACCACGAAGTCCTTCGTGAGCGTCGCCGACGTGCCAGGCTCCAGGACTTGGACGTCCCCGACGTGGCCCAAGATGTCGTCGTCGACGCTGATGTCGTACAGCGTGGTGTCGCCCGTGTTCCACACCACGTAGGTGTAGGTCACGGTGTCGCCGATCTCCACGATCTCTTCGGATACCGTCTTCACGATATCGATGGCCGGGTGGATGATGTCGACCGAGTGATCATCGGTGTCGGTGACCTCATCCTCACCCTCACCTTCCTCGGCGTCACCACGTACCGTGGCCGTGTTCGGGAGCGGGTCCGGGTCGTCGTCGGTGACCAGGCGTGTGCAGCTGTAGCGCCACACCTCGTCGATCGCGAGCATCGGGTCGCCATCGCCGTCGTCGACGAGGCTGATCGAGCCCTCGTCGCAGATCGGATCGGTGAGCTCGACATCGTAGAGATCGAGCTGGCCGACATTCGTGACCTCGAAGAGGTAGGTGATCGTGTCACCGCGATGCACGACGTCCGGGCCGTCCTTCACGAGCCGGATCGCGGGGGTGCACTCGACCTCGATCTTCACGATCTCGCTCTCGACGTCGTCCTCGTTGTCTCCCTCGTCGCCACCTCGAGCATCAGCCTCCTGGTCTCCTTGCTCAGCCTCGTCGTCGCCCTCCTCGTCGTCCTCCGCGTTCGACGTGTCGGCCTCCGCCTGGTTCCTCACGTTGCCGCAGGTGTCCGGTGTGGTGGGGGAGGTGATGTGCACCGAGGCGTCGTCACCGGGATCGAGGTCGAAGCCCTCGCCTCCGCAGGTGAGCGTCCCGGCGTCGATCTCGCAGTCCCATCCACCGCTCGTGCTCGCGATCTCCCAGTCGAGGCCATCGTCGTCGGGGAGGTCGTCGGTGAGCACCACGTCCTCGGCGGTCCCATCACCGTCGTTCGTGACGGTCACCGTGTAGCCGATCTCTTCACCGGCATCCACGGACCCGTCATCGGCCTCCTTCACGATGTCGAGCTCGGGTTCGCACTCGACCTCGATCTTCACGACCTCGCTCTCGACGTCGTCGTTGCCGGCGTCGGTGATGAGGGTCAACACCTGGCCTTGCTGCACGTGGCCTGCATCCCACTCGGCCTCCGCCTGGTTCCTCACGTTGCCGCAGGTGTCCGGTGTGGTGGGGGAGGTGATGTGCACCGAGGCGTCGTCACCGGGATCGAGGTCGAAGCCCTCGCCTCCGCAGGTGAGCGTCCCGGCGTCGATCTCGCAGTCCCATCCACCGCTCGTGCTCGCGATCTCCCAGTCGAGGCCATCGTCGTCGGGGAGGTCGTCGGTGAGCACCACGTCCTCGGCGGTCCCATCACCGTCGTTCGTGACGGTCACCGTGTAGCCGATCTCTTCACCGGCATCCACGGACCCGTCATCGGCCTCCTTCACGATGTGGATCACCGGCTCCGGCTCCGGCTCGGTCTCGGGGATCGCGCATCCTTCGCCGAAGATGGCCTGCCCGGCGTCCGACCAGTTCAGGGAGTAGGTCTGCCCGTCGTGCTCGAACGGCGGGATGATGTCGCCCCACTTGATGTGGTCGTCCTTGAGCTGTTCCAGGTGCGCTTGGCTGGTCGGTACCGGCCCCGTGTGGTCCAGGTGTCCGTTCAACACGCCGTCCTTCGACGGGGTGATCGTCTCGTCCTGACCCGAGTACGGGTTGGTGGTGCTGTTCGTCGCGTGACAGATCGTGTGCTTCCGGCTCCGGCTCCGGCTCCGGCTCCGGGTCGGGAAGTGCGCATCCGGCGTTGAAGATGGCCTGCCCTGCAGCCATCCAGTTCAGGGAGTAGGACTGCCCGTCGTGCTCGAACGGCGGGATGATGTCGCCCCACTTGATGTGGTCGTCCTTGAGCTGTTCCAGGTGCGCTTGGCTGGTCGGCACCGGCCCCGTGTGGTCCAGGTGTCCGTTCAACACGCCGTCCTTCGACGGGGTGATCGTCTCGTCCTGACCCGAGTACGGGTTGGTGGTGCTGTTCGTCGCGTGACAGATCGTGTGCTTCCGCTCAGGCTCCGGCTCCGGGGGCACGTCCCTCTCGCAGGTACCCGCCGACTGCACCGATGCGGACCCGACGACGTTCTGCGGCCCCCCGCCATCCCAGTCCCCGCGCACGGTGAGCGTCGTCGCGCCACTCGTCGTGCCCGGCAGCGACTCGTCGTAGGACTTCGACTCGTTCGGCGCATAGCTCGACAGAGGCACGACCGAGCGGTTGGACTGGTCGAGCGTCATCGTGCGGTTCTCCCAGTTCCCGTTCGCCACCGTCCAGGTCACGTCATAGCTACCGGTCTGCTCGTTGCAGACGATGGCGCCGGAGACCGTGGGATGGTGCGCGAACGCCGGGAGTGCAGTGACCCCCATGATCGCGACGCACAGTGCGATCGCAGCGCCTAGCTTCTTCAGCATCTTGCTTCCTCCTCGTGGTGCATCCACGTGACCTATGGGCACGGCCCACGCCTTACGGTGACATCTGTAGTCCGCTGCTCAGGACCGTAGCTCCGCCAGTCGGGGGACAGCATCGGGCGTACGTCTAGAGCTGTGCGGCGGACGTAGTAGGCCCTTCGGGCAAGACACGCGGCTTGGATCAGACGGCATCGGAGCACTCACGGCGGTTCCGCTCGATGCTCAGTTCCTGTTCAGGTCGTGGTCTCGGAGGTCCTCGGAGGTCTCACCCTGGACTCGGAACGTCCGCGCGACAGGAGGAGCATGGCCGACCCCACAGCTGAGAGGACGACGACCCACCCGGCCAAGGTGTCCGCGTCGGATCCCGTGAAGGGACTCCCGCCCGTGTCGCCGCCCCCGCCGTCGACGCCCGCCACGTCGGTGACCGTCGCATCGTCGATGTCTCTGACGGACGCCCCAAGGGCATCCGAGGCCGCCGCGGTGGCGACGTTGGTCATGGGGGAGGAGCCCAGCCTCATGCGGCGGGTAAGCTCGACCGTCTGCCCGGCAGCGAGCGACGAGATCTCGCCCACGTGCCCCACGGCGTCGTCGACGGAGATGGCGAAGAGATCCGTGTCGCCTGTGTTCGTGACCGTGTAGGTGTAGACGACGAGCGTGCCGACGGGCCCGGAGGTCGGGTTCGCCGAGTTCTCGAGAGCGATGCTCGGATGGATCACGTGCACATCGTGGGTATCTGAGTCCGTGACGGTGCCACGCTCGTGGTCGCCGGTGACCTTCGCCCGGCTGTGGACCGGATCTCCGTCGCCGAAGGTGATCGTCCGGTTGCACCCGAAGCGCCACTTCTCGTCGACCGAGAGGACGCCGTCGCCGTTCCCATCATCGATAAGCGCGGGCGACGTATCGCAGGCGGCGTCGGTGATGTCGATGTTCGACAGATCGAGGTCTCCGAGGTTCCTCACCATGAACACGTACGTGATCCTGTCGCCCACGTGCGCGAGCGAGGGCCCTTCCTTCAGCAACAGGACCCGCGGCACGCACGCGATCTCATCGGTCGCCTGCGCGCGGTTGTCGGATCCGGCGTTCTCCGCGGGCTCGTTGGCCCCTTCGACATCGACGACGTTGGTGATCGGGCCGCAGACGTCGCCGCTGACGATCGCCTTCACCGTAACGGAGGCCGACACACCTGGGCCGAGGGAGATCGGACCGCATCGGACCTCGGCATGTGGCACCCCGCCTCCGGGGGGAACCGAGCTCGTCACGCTGCACGCCTCGCCGGCGAACGAGGGGAACGGCGGAACCGCGACGTTCAACGCTCCGGGTGGCAGCACATCCAACAGTTCCACACCCGTGGCCACCCGGTCGCCTGCGTTCGTCACGGTGATCGTGTAGAGGAAGTCGTCGCCTTCGTGGAGGATCCCTCCGGCGTCGGAGCCCTTCGACACCAGAAGGTCTGGAGCGTCGGCAACCTGGATGTCGAGCGGCGTGGTCCGGTCGCAATCGACGTCGTTGCTGACCTCGTTCGAGGCGTTGTTGCCGTTGGCTTCGCCGCCCTCGTTGGAAGCCGAGACGGATGCCGAGTTGCCGATCGCACCGCAGGAGCCTTCGTGCACCGCGACGGTGATACGGATCTCGACGTTCGCGCCGGCGTCGATGTCACCGAGCGAGCATGTGACCAGGCCGACGGACTCGGCGCAGCCCGCGGTCGCATCGGTCAAGGTGACGTCCGGAGAGAGCTGGTCGGTGACCTCCACGGCCGTCGCCGTCGCGTCGCCCTCGTTCGTGACCGTGAGCGTGTAGGTGATCGAGCTGCCTCTGAGGATCGGACCGTCCGGATCGTTGGCTTCGGCGACGGTGACGTCCGGCAGGGCCGGCACGTCGTCCGATGATGCCGTGTCGTGGACGACCGGCTCCTCGCCGTCAGCCGAAGGGGAGCCGGGCGCGTCGATCGGCGGGTCTGCCCGGGCGTTCAGGGCGCCCGCCTGCCCGATGGCGAGCATCATCAGAAGGATCGATCCGAGGAGGATCCCTCGCGGCGAGGCTCGGGGCTTCGCTCTGCTCATGTGTCCTTTCTCGTCTTTGGCGCCGTCAGGTGGCCGTCGACGATCGCGGAGACCTCGGCCGATCAGCCCAGACCCTCCGGGGGTCCGGGGGAGCGGATACGTCAGTCCGACGAACGAGGCCTTCCGACCACGATCCGGCCCAGCGGTCCGGGCCGAGCTTCGCACCCGCCTTGCGACGAAGCAAGAACGCGGGAACCGGGCGTGATCGACCGAGGGACGTCGGGGTCTCTCCGGGGAGGGGGTAGGTGTCTGCGAAGGCGCGTCCTTGCGAAGTGACATAATGGACGTTATCGGGGAAGGGCGGGATCCTGGGGTGAGGAGCGCGTTCGCGGGCTCCGGTGAGGCCGTCCGAGGACCCGCAGAGCGACGCCCCATCGCGTGACGAGCCACAAGGCCTCGAGGACGATCCAGCGCGAGAGCTTCGAATGGCCGTGTTCCCGTTCGCGGAACGTGATCGGGACCTCGCCGATGGTCCAGCCATGGAGCCAGGAGCGCAGCACGAGCTCGACCTGGAAGCCGTAGCCGTCGGCGTGGAAGCGCTCCGAGACGAGATCTCGGAGCAGCTCGCGTCGGTACACGCGGTAGCCGCTCGTCGCGTCGTGCACGGGGATCCCGAGCATCCGTCGGGCGTAGATGTTGCCTGCCTTCGACAGGGCCAGCCGGGCGCGACTCCAGTTCGTGACGGAGCCTCCCGGGACGTATCGGCTCCCGACCACGAGGTGGTACCGATCGCGCGCAGCGTCGAGGAGCGATCCGAGCTGTGTGGGGTCATGTGAGAGGTCGGAGTCCATCTCCACGATCAGGTCGTAGCCCTCGTCGAGCGCCCGGCCGAAGCCCTCGAGATAGGCGCTCGCGAGCCCCGATCTGGCCGGGCGCTCGACGAGCCGGAGACGCGGCTCCCCCTCCATCAGCTCCCGGACGATCCCTCCCGTGCCGTCTGGCGAAGAATCGTCCACGACGATGGCGTCGACCCTCGGATACCCCAAGACGCCCGCGACGACCTCGCGGATCGTCCTGGCCTCGTCGAAGGTGGGCAGGATCACGAGGGTTCGGTCGTCCGCTCCGAGCGGTTCGGGATCGGGGCGCGGGCGCCGACGGCCCCGCGGGACCGCCGCCAGACAAACGACGGATGCGAGCGAGACGATGGGGAGCCAGTCACCCAAACGAACGGATAGCGTTCGATCCGTCGATGCACGGATCGTCCGCCTGATGACGGCAGGTCGGAAGAGCTCCGTCTGTTGATACGTACGACCGCTCGGATCGATGAACGCGCTGATCCCGGACACGGCGGCATGCACCACCCACCGTCCGTCCTCGATCGCGCGGATCCGGGACATCTGGAGGTGCTGCGCGGACGCGGCCGTCTCGTCGTAGGACGCGTTGTTCGTGAGCACGACCAGGAACTCCGCACCTTGGCGCACGAGCTCTCGATCGAGCGCCGGGAAGCTGTTCTCGAAGCAGATCGGAGCCGCGAACCTCGGGAGTCCCGGTGCCGACAGCGTGTGCAGGCGCTCCCCCGGCGTGAGCTCGTATCCGATCTGTTCGAGGGCCGAGATCCATCCGACGAGCGGTTTCCAGGGGATGTACTCACCGTACGGGACGAGATGGGTTTTCCGGTAGACATCGAGCACCTCTCCCCCGCGGTCGAACACGACGGCTTGATTGAAGAGCGCCACGTTCCGGCGCCCCGCCGCCCGGATGTCCGCGGACGTCGACCCGGCAAGGACCGGCACCCCGACGTCTGCGATCGTCGCTCGGACCTCGTCGAGGATGTCCAAGGAGCCGGGGTCGAGAGAGCTCTCTCCCCACACCGCCAGATCCGGAGGCTCGTCCTTCAATGTCCTATGAAGGTCGAGGTTGAGTCTCGTCACGGCGATGTCCCCCTCTTCCCGCGAGCGCTGGCGCACCCCTTCCCGGAAGTCGACCTGGATCGTTGCGACGTCGATGGCTCGCCCGACCGGCCTCGCGAACGGGATGAGGAAGGGCGCGAACGTGGCGGCCGCGGCGAGCCCTACGAAGCCGAGCCGCACGCCGAGCGGTCGGCCGCCGGAGGCAGCCTCCGCTAGCAACGCCGCGACGAAGGCGACCACGAAGGTGACCCCGAACACGCCCGCGATCACGGCCACTCGCACCGTGATGCCGTTCGGGACCTGCGACACACCGAGGGAACCCCAGGTGAATCCCCCGAGTGGCCAGAGCCCTCGGAGCCAATCGATCGCCGTCCACGCGGCGGCTGCACCGAGAGCCGTGAGCACCGGCCGCCCGGATCTGCGAAGGAGTGGGAACACGGCGCCGAAAAGCGCGACGGACAGCGCCGCGAGCAACGTGAGGGCGCTCCACGCGAGCGCTCCGAAGAGCATGATCCACGACAGCGTGATCCCGAACCCCGTGAGTCCGTAGACGAGCCCGAGGGAGAAGCCTCGAGCCGGCGTCGCGTCCCGCAGCGCGACGAGCAAGAGTGCGGGCGCGAGGAACGCGAGCGGCCAGGCGCCGACGGGCGGGAAGGCGAGCGAGTACAGCACGCCCCCGATCACCGAGAGGATGAGCGCGACCGGCAGCCCGTGCCCCGTCAGGCGCAGTCGCGGCAGAACATCCGCCGTTTGTCCGCGAGCTGACTGCGATGCTTCACCAGGAAGCAGTTCTTGCAGACGAACTCGGTGGACTGGATCGGCACCACGCGCGACTCGATCGGCTCGAGCCGGTCGTCGCCCTTCGCCGCGGCGACGGGCACCACCGGCTCCTCCTCGACGTCCTCGTCCTCGTCGTCCCGCGCCTCTTGCTTCTCGAGGACCTCGTGGATGGACTCGACGTCGGCCCCTGCCGGGTCCGGGGTCGCCGCCGCGTCCTCGAGGTCCTCCTCGGTCGGTTCGACGTCGTCCAGGCTCTCCTCAGCCTCGACGTCCTCGTCTTCGCGCTCTTCCGTGCGCTCTGCCACCCTGTCCTCCGGGTTCGGGTCCTCGATCCGGGCGCGGATTCTAGCGTTCGAGTATCCGCTTGCCATGGAACTACGCCCTGGAGATTCAGGTTGTTCCCCGGCGGCGGAAGATGGAAACGCGAGAGCCCGAGAGACCTTTGGGGCCGCGACGCCGGGGCGCCGCGTTCTCTACTCAGCCTCTCGGGCTCCGCTTGCGTCCCCGCCGGGGCGGTGACGCAGCCAGCACGTTAGCGACGACGAGCGGGGACGGCAAGCCGGAGTGCCCCGAAACAGTGACAAGAACAACCGCTTGATCCCCGGAGTCAGGCCCGGAAGACCTCGCGGCCCAACGACACCGTGAGGACGGGGCGGAGGTCCTCGAGCGAGCTCACCTCCAGCGGGTCGTCGCCGTACGCGGCGAAGTCCGCATGGCGCCCTGGTTCGAGCGCTCCCTTCTTGCCGTCCTGGTGGCCCAGCCGAGCGCTCCCGACCCGATGGAGCTTGAGGGCCTCGAGCCTCGTGAGCCGTTGCGCAGGCTCGTGGTTGCCTTCGAGGGACGCGATCGCGAGCATCGGATCGAGCGGCGTGACCGGGGAGTCCGATCCGACGCCGACCTCGATCCCGCGCTCGAGCATGGTGCGGATCGGGTGAGCGGCCATCGCGCGCGCGGGCCCGAGACGCTCCTCGTACATGCCGCCGCCCTGCCCCCAGAGCCGATCGAAGGCGGGCTGGACCGAGACGGCCAGCCCGAGCATGGCGGCTCGCTCGATCTGGTCCGCGGACGGCAGGACGAAATGCTCGATCCGATGCCGTCGAGCCCGGAAATGCCTCCGCTCGCGTGAGTCCAGCGCGAGGTAGACGCGTTCCCAAGTCTTGAGGACCTGCTCGATGGCACGGTCTCCGATCGCGTGCACACCCACCTGGAGGCCGGCGTTGTGCCCCGCGTGGAAGAACTCCGCCAGCGAGTCGTCGTCGTGGTACAAGCTCCCCCCGTTCGGAGCTGTCGTCGTACGGGTGCGCGAACGCTGCGGTCCTCGCCCCGATCGAACCGTCGACGGGCAGGTCGCCCCCGATCGCGAGGAACCCTCGTTCGATCGACTCAGGCAGCGACATCGATGCGGGGATCGGTGAGACGTCGACGGGCAGGCGCGCTCGGTGTCCGAGCAGTACTTCGAGGTCCGAGAGATCCAGCGACATCTCGTGAACGCCCGTGACGCCCCGCGAAGCCGCGAGCCCGGCGGCCTGCAGCTGGAACTCCTCGATGCGATGGCGTGGGTACGACGATTCCACCCAGACCGAGACGCGCCGGTTGGCTTCCTTGGTGATCCGGCCGGTCGGTTGCTCATCTTCTCCGACCTCGATCCCTTCCGCGTCGGTGAGATCGATAGCGGCGAGCACCTCGGAGCTCACCACGGAGATGTGTCCGTCCGTCCTGGTCACGACGACCGGCAGGGCGGTCAGCTCGTCGAGCTCCGCACCCGTCGGCAGGTCCGGCCGATCCCATCGCGACTCGTCGAAGCCTTCGAGGTGGACGGGAGAGCTCCCCGCCGCGGACCGCTCCCGAACGAGGTCCAGCAGCTCCTGCTTGGAACTGGTGCCTCTGACGTCTTCGTTCGTCAGCGAGCGTCCCGTCGCGGTGAGGTGCACATGGCTATCGATGAACCCCGGGACGATCGTGGTGCCGGGAAGCTCGATCGTGAGGTCCGCTTCCGGGGGGTCGCCGATGCCGACTCGCTCGACGTGGCGGCCGTCGACGAGGATCCACTCCCCCATCGTGGGATGGGACAGCGTGACGATACGCGATGCGCGGTAGAGAGTCCTCACGGAGCCGCGATGATAGAGGAGTCTCGTCCGCCGAGCGCGACGGCGCGCGCCTCCTCCCGATCCGCGAGGAGCCTCGTTTTCGCCTCGTGGAGCTCGAGTCCCATCCGAGCCGCTATGTCGTCGAGGGTGTCCAGCGCGCGCCCGACCTCGGCGTGCGCCCCCCACAAGATGAGGTCGTCGACCCATCGCAGATGCTGCGTGCCGATGCCCCGGATGGCGCGATCCATCTCCGAAAGGACCGCGTTGGCGAGGATCGCGGACGGCTCCGGGCCGATGGGGAGGCCGCGCACGCCGCGATCGTGGAGCCGGCGGAGGACGGCGATGGCGTGCGCGGCCTCGGGCCCGAGGAGCGCGGCGATCGTCTCGGGCGAGATCGATCCGTAGCAGTCACGAACGTCGGCCACGGCGAACGTCGTCCCCGGGCGAGCCTCGCGAACGACCCTCGTCAGTGTCCTGCGCCATCCAGCACGGGCCGGTCCCCACGGCGCGAGCCGCCACCCATCCGATGCCGGCAAGGCGCGGAGCGCGAACACCTCCGGTCCGAGCGCTCGCTCGATCCGGCCGGCGAGCGGGCGTACGGCTTCCCGGTACTCGTCATCGCCGGCCGGATCGAGTCGCGTGAGCCATCGGAGGCCACCGCCGGGCTTGGGGATGCGGTTCGAAGCGAGGGCGTGCGGCGTCCTCCCTCGTGGGCGGTCGTGCGAAAGGCTTGTCCAAAGGAAGGAGACTCCTCGGGGGAAGCCCGGAGGAGGAGACGCGGACCGTACCGCCGCGCGGAGCGTCGAGGCAATCGGCCGTCGCGGGGATATCCCCCTCCCCCGCCCCTGTGGGACCATTCCCCCGTGCTGGACGACCGGGACCTCGCGATCCTGACGGCGTTGCAGGACGATGCACGGGCCACGTTCGCCGACGTGGGCGCGAAGGTGGGCCTGTCTGCCTCGGCGGTCCACGACCGGGTCCGGAAGCTGGAGCAGCAGGGGGCGATCCGCGGCTACCGGGCCATCGTCGACCCGGAGGCGCTCGGGCTCTTCGTGACGGCATTGATCGCCGTCATCCCACTGGATCCGCATCAGCCGGACGACCTTCCGACTCGCGTTCGTGAGTTCCCTGAGGTCGAAGATTGCTACTCGGTCGCCGGCGAGGCGAACTACGTCCTCAAGGTTCGGACGCGGCACGACCGGGGACCTGGAGGATCTGATCAGGCGGCTCCGCGAGAAGGCCGGTGTCACGACGAACACCACGATCGCCCTCTCGATCCCCTTCGAGGACCGTCCCTTCCGCACCTGAGCTCAAGGGTCGCATCTCGATCGGCCGAAGCCTCATAATGTTGGGGAAACACCGGTCCCCGACCGATGGATGAGAGGGTTCCCGATGCCGAGCGACCCAGCAACGCAGCCCAAACCTCGATTCGAGTTCACGAGCCGACCCAAAGAGTCCGAGCGGGAGTACCGGACGCCGGTGCACGCCTGGGATCGCGTGCGACTCCTGATCTTCCTCCTCGGCGCCTTCCTGGTCCTCGTCCTCGCGGACGTCTCTGCGAGCAACATGTCGTTCCGGAGTGCGCTCCAGGAGCAGGTGGCCAAGCGCTGGTGGCTCCTCGCCCTCGCGGCGATCGAGGTGTTGCGGCAGCTCCACTACTACCTCCAGGAGCAGTCGAAGGGCTACTACCGCCTCTGGCGGAGGCTGCTCGATCGGGAGGAGGACGCCCTCGGGAGGATCAACCCGTTCGTTCGGTTCCGGCTGGGCCGACTCGCGCGGCTCCTCGTGTTCGGCTGGATCCTCGGGGCGATCATCGCTTCGTTCATCAGTCACGCCGGGCGACCAGGTCAACGCCCTCGAGGCGTGGTTCCGGCTCCCGGGGATCATCAAGCAGACGTTCGGTCAGATCGTCTACTTCCTCTTCATCATGTCGTTCGGGATCCTGCAGATCGGCGGGATCTTCTGGTTCATGTCGCGGGGGGGCACCGAGGTCTACATGCCCGACGACATCGACACGCGGTTCTCCGACGTGAAGGGGCAGGACGCCGTCCTCGAACGCGTGAAGGAGAACATCATCTTCCTCGAGGACCCGGAGGCGATCGAGAAGCGCGGAGGCTACGTCCCGGGCGGCCTCCTCCTCTGGGGCCCCCCGGGCACGGGGAAGACCTTGATGGCCCAGGCGGTTGCGGGCGAGACGGCGAAGCCCTTCGTCTTCGTCGAGCCCGGCGCCTTCATCAACATGTTCATGGGCGTCGGCATCCTGAAGGTCAAGTCCCTCTATCGGAAGCTCCGCAAGCTCGCCACGCGCTACGGCGGCGTCATCGTGTTCATCGACGAGGCCGACTCGCTCGGCAACCGCGGCAACGTGGGTCCCCAGGGCGGCTGGGCGATGAACCCCGCGGTCACGCCGTGGACCAACGAGCTGACTTGCAACGGGATGGGGTACGTCTCCGACGCGGGCCGCAACACCGTCTTCGAGCTGGCGCCCCCCTTCGGCGGTGGTCAGACCGAACGCATCCTGATGGGAGGTATGGGGGGCGGCGGCATGGGGACACTGCAGGCGCTCCTGTCCGAGATGGACGGCTTGAAGAAGCCGAGGGGTTTGACGAACCGCCTCCGGCGGCTCCTGGGGATGAAGCCGAAGCCCCCGCCGCGGTACCGGATCCTCCACATCTTCGCGACCAACCAGCCGCACGTGCTCGACGAAGCGATGCTCCGGCCCGGGCGGATCGATCGGAAGTTCAAGGTCGCGCTATCCCGCAGCTGGAGGGTCGGGTCGCCACCTACCGGTACTACTTCGACAAGG
This sequence comes from uncultured Actinomycetota bacterium, assembly GCA_963778505.1. Classification (GTDB taxonomy): domain Bacteria; phylum Actinomycetota; class UBA4738; order UBA4738; family HRBIN12; genus JAJNBA01. The sequence goes on from CAVZUH010000004.1 coordinate 295,410, forward strand.
TGAACCATGGACTCTCCGACGACGAGATCACGAAGCTCGCGACCATCACGCCGTACGCGGGCGGCGCGGACATGAAGGACATCGTGAACGAGTCCCTCGTGATCGCGATCCGCGACGGACGCGACCGGGTCGGTTGGACGGACGTCGTGAAGGCGAAGCATGTGAAGCAACACGGGCTTCCCGACGACCACGAGTACATCGAGAGAGAGCGCCACGCGGTGGCGGTGCACGAGGCGTGCCACGCGGTGGCCGCCTACCACCTCCGGAAGCACATGACGATCGACCTGGCGACGATCGAGCGTCGGGGCGACGTCGGCGGCTTCGTCTCCTCGATCCCACCCGAGGACCAGTTCGTCCAATGGCGCTCCGAGCGCGAGATCGACGTGATCACGTTTCTCGCCTCTCTCGCGGGCGAGCGGCTCTTCTTCGACGGCGACCATTCGACCGGCGTCGGTGGCGACATGCGTGGGGCCACCGCGCTCACGACGCAGATGCTCGCCTACTTCGCGATGGGAGAGACCATCGCCTCACGCTCGGTCACGCTGGCCGGTCTCCGAGGGCCGGTGCAGCCCGCGGAGACCGGTGCGGACCGGGCTCTGTTCGACACGGAGTTCGGGAAGTCGATCGAGGGCAAGCTGAAGGAGCTCTACGACCGGACCATGGCCCTCCTCGAGGAGCATCGCGACGACGTGCTCACCGTCGCGCATGCCCTCGAGACGTACAAGACGATCACCGGCGACGATGTCGAAGCCATCATCGAGGGCCGCGAGGGGCCCGAATATCGACGGGCGCCGCTATCACGACGCCCGGTTCCTGGACGAGCTCGAGAGCTACCACGCCGCGTGCGCCTCCGCACACATGCAACATGGAGGGGTCGAGGGCACGATTCCGATCCCGGTTCCGCCGCCGCCCGTCGGAGCACTCGTCGCGGTCCAGCCGTCGTCCGGGAACGGTCGGAGCGAGGCCAGCGCAACGCATCGGGGGGACCGAGCCCAGCGAAGAGTGACCCGGGCCGTCCGATCGGCAGCCGCCGCTAGGATTGGCGCGTGCGTCTCTACAACTCGCTCACACGAGATGTCGAGGAGGTCCTCCCGGTCGAGCCCGGCCGGGTGAAGATCTACGCGTGCGGTCCCACGGTGTACCGCTTCGTCCACCTCGGGAACCTCCGTACGTTCTTGCTCACCGACCTGATCCGGCGTGCGCTCGAGTTCGAGGGATACGAGGTCACCGAGGTGCAGAACATCACCGACGTCGGGCACATGACCGACGAGTCCTCGCCCGAAGCGGTGGACAAGATGCTGCTGGCCGTCGAGGACGAGGGTCTGCAGCCGCTCGAGATCGCGGAGAAATACACGCGGGAGGCCCTCGGGGACATGGCGGCCGTCGGGATCCGCCTCCCGAACATCATGCCGAGGGCGACCGAGCACATCACCGAGATGATCGACCTCACGAGCGCCTTGATCGAGCGCGAGCACGCCTACGTCGTGGGCTCGGGTTCCGTCTACTACGACGTCGCCAGCTTCCCCGGCTACGGGAAGCTCTCGGGCAACACGCTGGACAAGTTGAAGGCTGGTCACCGGGCCCTCGAGACCGATCCGGCGAAGCGGCACCCGGCTGACTTCGCGCTGTGGAAGACCGCGGGACCCGGGCGCCTGATGAAGTGGCCGAGCCCGTGGGGCGATGGATTCCCGGGCTGGCACATCGAGTGCTCCGCGATGTCGATGAAGTACCTGGGCGACCGGTTCGACATCCACACCGGGGGCAACGATCTGAAGTTCCCGCATCACGAGGACGAGATCGCGCAATCCGAAGGCGCCGTGGGCCACCAGGTGGTCTCCACCTGGGTGCACGGCGGATTCCTGCGGCTCACGGGCCAGAAGATCGCGAAGTCGACCGGCAACGTGATCCGCGCGGCCGAGCTCGTCGATCGTGGCCTCGATCCCCTCGCCTTCCGCTGGCTCACCTTCCAATCGCGATACCGCTCGGAGATGGATTTCACCTGGGAGGTGATGGAGACCGCGGACCAGCGCGTGAAGCAGCTCCGGCGTCACGTTGCCGAGTGGCGTGGTCCATCCGCAGATCTGGGTGGGGCAGCGAAGGACTTCGGGGCTCGCTTCCAGGCGGCGCTCGCGGATGACCTGGACATGCCCTCCGCGGTCCGGGTCGTCAACGACCTCGACCATTCGACCGACGTGCCCGCCGGGGAGAAGCGCGCCCTGCTCGCGTCCTGGGACCACGTCCTCGGTCTCGATCTGGAGCGAGAGGCACGAGCCGGCTGGGAGCCGAACGAGGAGATACAGCGGCTCGTCGCGGAGCGGGACATGGCGCGAGCGTCGAAGGACTACGCGCGCTCCGATGAGCTCCGCGATCGGCTGCAATCGCTCGGGCTGGAGGTCATGGACGCCGCCGAGGGTACGAGGGTCCGACCGCGGGACTGAGGCGGTCGGCTCAGCCGACGCCGAGCGATCTACCAAGACGCCGGGCAGCCGCTTCGAGCGCGTCGGAGAGGAACCTGCTCCCCTGGAGCCCCGGCAACTCCCCCAACGTGTCCTCCATCTCCTTGACGGCGATCACCCCGTCTGCGTCACCGAAGAGGGAATGGATCACGAAGTCGGTCTCCGGCTGCGGCCTGACCCCCGTGCCGACCGGTGCCCAGAGGTGCTCGAGCGCCCAGCGCGTGATCTTCCGGGCTTGCTTCGACCTCGCGAGTCGCATCCTCGCCTGCGCGCGATAGAACGCGAAGTGTCGCCGCTCGTCCTTGATGATCGCCTGGAGCAGCTGGATGAGGACCGGATGCTCGGTCTTCGCGATGATCCGGTGATAGCCCGTCAACGTACCGAGCTCGTTCACCGCTCCCCAGGTCATGTGCACGGCGACGAAGTCCCGGAACAAAGCCGAGCCCAAGAGTGTGCCCATGTGCGAGACGTACCCTTTCGTCCCGAACTTCCGACGGATCCATTGGTTGCGATCGAACCGTGTGGGGAACGGATCGTCACCTGCGACGTCCTCGTAGGAGGGCGGCACGCGGTAGCCCGCCTCCCCGAGGAAGCGGCTGAACGCCTCTCCGTGCCAGAGCTCCTCGTAGACCCAGCAGGAGAGGAACGCGGTGACCTCCGGGTCGAAGGAGGCGCGCGTCGCGAGGAGGTCGCGCAGGAACACGACGGTGTGGGTCTCGATGTCCATCATGTAGGTGAGACATCGAGCCTCGTCGGTCGTGACGGGATGCATCCGGATGCGATCCCACTCGACCGTCGAGAGATCGACCTGCTTGGACGCGCGGAGGTACTTGTCGAGGTCGAACTCGGACGAGTCCATCTTCATGATCTCGTCCCTCATGACAGCCCGACCCCGCTCATGAGCCACCTCACCCCGTGATTCGCACCACCCCGGCGACAGGATTACCCGAGGGCAGACTGCGTCGGTCAAGGGACGGTCTGGAGCTCCCGGGTGCTCCGGTTCAGCCGCTCGACCCCGTCGGCGGTCACGGCCACGATGTCCTCGATCCGGACCCCGAAGCGCCCTTCCAGGTAGATCCCGGGTTCCACCGAGAAGGTCATGCCCGGCTCCAGGATCGTCCGGTCGCCTTCCACCATGTAGGGGGGCTCGTGCAACTCGAGGCCGATCCCGTGCCCGGTCCGGTGGATGAACCGTTCCCCGTACCCCGCGGCCTCGATGATCGTCCGGGCGGCACGATCGACCTCCTGTGCCTCCAGCCCGGGCCGAACGGCGTCGACCGCGGCCGTCTGCGCCTCCAGGACGGCCGCGTAGGCCCGCTCGAAGCCTTCGGGCGGCTCGGTCACCACCACGGTCCGGGTCGTATCGCTGAGGTACCCGGCGAACTCTCCGCCGAAGTCCATCACCACCGCGTCGTGCGGCAGGATCGTCCGCCCGCCCGGCTCGTGATGCGGGGAGGCGGCGTTGGGACCGCTGGCCACGATCGTGAAGTCGGCTCGTGCATGTCCGTTCCGAACGAGGAGGTCGGCAAGATCATGAGCGATGTCTTCCTCCGTCCGTCCCTGGAAACGCATCGTGATGACCTGCCGGAACGTCTCGTCGGCGGCGCGGCCGGCGCGACGGAGCGCCTCCAGCTCGTCCTCGTCCTTCACGGCCCGAAGGCGGCCCATCACGGGAGACGCGGGCGAGAAGTCGGCGCCGGGAAGCCTGCGCTGGAGGCCGAGCAGATGCGTTGCCCACAGTCGGTCCGCCACCGCGATCCGTGTCGCGCCGACGAGGAGGCTCGCGGCGGCCTCGTACGGGTCGGAACCGTCTCGCCAGGCCACCAGCTCGAGGTGCTCCCCCACCGGCGACGCCGCCGCGAGCGCCCGCTCGAGCTCGGGAACGAGCATGATCGGGGCACGGTCGGGCCGGAGCACGAGGAGCGTCGGTCGTTCCAGCGGGATCGGGTCGTACCCGGTCAGATATGCCAGGTCGGGAGAAGGCGACACGACGAGCGCGTCCAGCTCCCGCGCCCTGGTCTCCTCCGTCGCTCGGCCGAGCCGATCGTCGTGCACCCGGTTCACAGCTTGAAGAGGATCGGCCGGGGGACGATCTGGAACGTCACGGGCGTCGTCCCGAGTGTGATGCCGTCCGCGAGAACCGGCATGGGCCTGTCCGGGCGAACCTCGAACCGGATCTTCGCCTTCAGCTCCTCGATGTGAGGATCGGGGACATGGTCGCCGTGACGGAAGAGTCGCGGGAGCTGCGTATAGGCGCCCGACCGGGGTCCTGTGAACACGAGGGCGTCGAGCACGCCGTCTCCGGGGAACGAGCGCGGCGACAGCCGGAGGCCGCCCCCCGTGAACTGGGCGTTGGCCACGACCACGTTCCACGCGCGGCCCTCCCAGGTGCGGGTGTCGTGCTCGATGGTGAACCTCGCCGGCTTCGTCTTCAGGTAGCCGCACCAGAACCCGTAGAAGCGTCGGGAACCGCCGAGCCAGGCCGGGGCCTTCGCCGCGCACGCCACCTGCTGCGCGCCCATCCCTATCTGCGCGAGGTTGTGCCCGTAGCGCGTCACAGGCTCGCCGCTGAGGGCTGTCGCGGTGATCTTCATGAGGTCCAGCCCGTACGTGTTATCCCCGATCAGGTGCGCCGCGGCCGATTCGGTGTCGCCGGGCATCCCGAAGCTCCGTACGAGGTCGCAGCCACTCCCCGCTCCGATCACACCGAGGACCGGCTCCTCTCGGATCGGCCGACCGTCCCGGAACATCCCGTTCACGACGTCGTGGACGGTCGCGTCGTCGCCGACCGCGACGAGGAACCGGATCCCGTCATCGAGGGCGTTCGTCGCGAGCGCCGAGGGATCCGCCCCGTTGGCCACGAGGATCCGGTGCTCCAGACCGCGTTCGTCGAGCGCGCGCTCGAGCACCGGCAGCTGGTCCAGGACGCCGGCCCGCGGGTCCGCGATCACGGCGAGGGTGCCGAACGGGCTGGTCATGCCCGAATGGTAGCTACACGCCCGAGTAGGCGACGACGCCTCGGAGGATCGCCTGACGCCCTGCGCGGACCTGCGCGGCCGTCTCGGGGGCCGCGACCTCTTCGATCTGCCGAAGCAGGTCCACCAGCTGCTTGCAGTTCCGGATGAAGTCCCCCGGCGCCATCTCGGTCTCCCCGAGGATGTCCTCCAGGGCCTCCCCTTCGGCCCAGTGGTAGATCGGGGTCGCGAAGCCCGCCTCCAGCTCGCGGCAGAGCTGGACCTGATGCTCGTCCTCGGTCCGGCGGACCGTCCGCCAGAGGCGCTGGAGGCGCTCATACCGCTCCTTGGTCTCCGCCGTGGGCATCTCCCCCGACAGCGGGATGCGTTCGCGTCCCTCGTAGATCACCGCCGACAGCAGGGCGACCACCTCGGAGGGCTGGAGCTCATCCAGGAGCCCTGCCTCGAGCGCCTCCCCCACCAACAAGTCCCCCTCGCCGTAGATGCGGGTCAGGGTCCGGCCCTTCCGTGTCAGGGACCAGCCATCCACGTAGTCCAAGGCGCGGAGGACGGAGAGGACCCGATCGAATTGCCGGGCGAGCGTTTCCGTGCGCACCCGGATCCTTCGCTCGACGCCGCCGAGCCGTCGCTGGAGCTCGCTCGCGCGCACCGCCCACCGTTCGTGCTTCGCGCGTTCCGGACACCGACGGCACGGGTGCCCCTCGGCCAGTGCCTCGAGCCGCGCCGCCTCCCGCTCGACCTTCGGGTTGGTTTGCCCTCGCGGCTGGCCGCGTCCGGTCTTGACGTCGAGCGCCACGAGTCTGGCCGCCACGTCCCTGCGGAACCGCGGATTGCGAACGCTCCCGGACTTCGGCAAGGGGATCCTCGTGAGGACCTGTGGCGGATCCTCGAAATCACGGCCGCTCAGCCGGAAGAACTGACGGTCTTGGGCGAGGACGGTCGGCTTACCGTCACGCGACGATACGACCACCGCGACACCACGGCGTCGTGCGCGAGGCACCCAAACGACGTCTCCGGGCCGGAGCCGGGCCACGCCATCTCGGACGCCGTCACGGCGTCCCTGGTCGCGGGCCCGCCGGTCTTCGTCGCGGAGCCGCCGCGCCTTCTCGAGGTATCCCCAGTACTCCTCGAAGTCTCCGAGGTGACACACCATGTTCTTGCGGTAGCCCTCCAACGCCTCCACATCCTGTTGGCGGGAACGCTCGAGCGCGACCACGCCACGGTCCGCAAGGAACTGGGCGAACGACGAGTTCAGGAGGTGATGCGCCTGCTCCGTCGTGTAGTTCCGCACCAGGTTGACCGCCATGTTGTACGAGGGTCGGAACGAGGAGGCGAGGTCGTAGGTCCGCGTGGCCGCGAGTCCGGCAACGCGCTCGAACGGGACCTGCCGCTGATAGACGACGACGGCATGGCCGAGCGCGTCGATCCCCCGCCGGCCGGCCCGGCCGGTGAGCTGTGTGTACTCCCCCGGGGTGACCAACTCGTGCCGCTCGCCCTGGAACTTCCACAGGTCTTCGATCACGACGCTCTTGGCCGGCATGTTGATGCCGAGCGACAGAGTCTCCGTCGCGAAGACGACCTTCACGAGCCCCTCCTGGAAGAGCTCCTCGACCGTCTCCTTGAACATCGGAAGCATGCCCGCGTGGTGGGCGGCCACGCCGGTGGTCAGGGACTCGAGGAACTCGTAGAAGCCGAGGCTGACGAGGTCTTCCTCGTCGACCCAGGCGGCGCGGGTCTCGGCCCGCTCCCGGATCATGGACGACTCCTCCCTCGTCGTGAGGCGCACGGCCGCATCCCGCAACCAGCGCACGCTCTTGTCGCAGCCCGACCTGCTGAAGACGAAATAGATCGCCGGCAGCATCCCTTCCCTCTCGAGCACCTCCACCACCTCTTCGCGCCGAGGTACGTAGACCCGCCGGTATCCCTCCCGCGGCCGCGAGATCCGTTGGTGCTGCGGGACCCCCGAGCCACGCCGGTAGTAGGTCTTCGTCTTCAGCTCGTGCTGATCCAACGACACGACGTACGGATTCGGAAGGAGGATCCCGTCCTGCTCCACGTGCATCGGATGTAGGCGCGAGCCGACCAGGTAGTGGTGTTCGAGCGGGACCGGGCGCCGCTCCTCGATGACGACCCGCGTGTCTCCGCGGAGGGTCGTGATCCAATCGCCGAACTCCTCAGCGTTGGAGATCGTTGCCGACAGGGCGACCACGGCCACCGACGGAGGGAGGTGGATCAGGACCTCCTCCCAGACGGCGCCCCGGTACGGGTCCTGCAGGTAGTGGACCTCGTCCATCACGACCGACAGGAGACCCGTGAGCGTCGAGGACCTCTCGTAGAGCATGTTGCGGAGCACTTCGGTGGTCATCACGATGACCGAAGCGTCGGGGTTGATCGCGTTGTCGCCCGTCAGAAGTCCCACCGTTCCTGCGCCGTGCTTCGCGACCAGGTCGCCGAACTTCTGATTGGACAACGCCTTCAGCGGCGTGGTGTAGAAGGTTTTGCCCCCTCGGTCGAGCGCCCGTTCGATCGCGAACTCAGCGACGACGGTCTTCCCCGAGCCGGTCGGCGCTGCCACCAACGCCGACAACCCTCGATGGACCGCATCGATGGCGTCTCGCTGGAACTCATCGAGCTCGAAGGGGAACTGCCGCGCGAAATCGTCTGGGGTGGTCACGGTGCGTTCAGTCTACGGGCGAGCCCCGGACCGGCCGGCTCCGTCGAGAAGCCTGCCCTACGAGCCGAGGGCCGTCAGTACTCCGTCGAGCGCGGTGGTGAACGCCTCGGGCGCCTCGAGATTCGACAGATGCCCGGCGGCCTCGATCCGGAGGAGCTCCGCGTCGGGCACGCGCTCGGCGATGCCGGCCGTGACGTCCGGGGGGATCAGTCGGTCGGCGGTGCCGGTGATGACGAGGGTGGGCACGTCGATACCGGGCAAGTCCGGCACGGAATCCGGACGTTCGGCCATCCCGAGCGAGGCAGCCGCGATCGCCGCGGGTGTCTGGTCGGCGATCAACGCTTTGACCCGCTCCCGGAGATCCGCGGGGGCATCCTCGGAGAGGAGCGGGGGCGGCTCCTCCACGAGGAAGCCGTGACCCTCCGCGTTCAACCGCTCGGCCAGCGCGCGACGCGCGGCCGCGCCTTCCGGCGGGTCGGGCTCGGCGCGTGTGTTCGCGAGCACCAGGGCCGAGACGCGCGGCCGCGCCTCCCGCCAGAGCTCGAAGGCGACGTAGCCCCCCATCGAGAGGCCGCAGACGATCGCCGTCTCGACGCCGGCTTCGTCGAGGGCGCGCACACAGTGCTCGGCCGCGAGCGACATCGTGAGGACCTCGGGGCCTTCCGTCCCGCCGAAACCGGGGAGATGGGGAGCAACGATGGGCAGTCGGGCTCCGAGCGAGCCGATCTGCGTTTCCCACATCCTGGCGTCGAGCGGGAAGGCATGGATCAGGAGGAGGCCGGTGGTCACCGGCTCACCGTACGCCCTTGGCGCCCGGCCCGACCACGACGGGAAGCGCGCCCGGACGCATCTCGAAGATCGCCGGGAGCGAGCCCACCAACTCTCCGTCGGCGTACACGAGCACGCGCCGGTTCGCCTCGACCTGGACCCGCGTGCCCGTGCGCATCCGGACCTTCGGGTGCGTGGTGTGCGAGCCGAGGAACACACGCGGGAACGCTCGCAGGAACGCGAGCTTGGAGAGTGCTTCGACGACGCACACGTCCAGCATGCCGTCGTTCATCACGGCGTTGGGCAGTACCTTCATCCCTCCCCCCGTCCAGCGTCCGCTTCCCACCTCGACCAGCATCGCCTCCAGCTCGATCCGCTCGTCGTCGACCTGGATCGTGAACGCAGCCGGCGAGTACCTCGAGAGCGTCTTCAGCAGCGCGACGAGGTACGTGCCGGTGGCCCCGAGCTTGACGGTCATCCCGTTCGCGGTCTCGTTCACCTCCGAATCGAACCCCGCGCCGGCGATGTTGATGAAGCTCCTCTTGGTCGCTCCGGTCGTGACCTCGATCACATCGAGGTCGGCGGTCTTGGGGTCGGCGAGCAGCTCGATCGCGGCATCCAGCTTCCCCGCCCCGATCGCCTTCGCGAAGTCGTCTCCGGTCCCGGCGGGCAGTGCGGCCAACGCGGCACCGGTGCCCAGGATGCCGTTTGCGGCCAGGGAAGCGGTCCCGTCGCCCCCGAGCGCGGCCACGATCCTCGTTCCGGCCTCCGCCGCGACGCGCGCCAGCTGCTCGAGATCGGTTCCCGATTCCGATACACGGATCTCATGCGGCACCCGAAGCCGGTGGAGGGCCGTGGTGACCCTGCCGATCAAACGCCCGGCCCTCCCGTGTCCCGCCGCCGGGTTCGCCACCACGACGAGGCCGGGAGCGTCCGCCATCGACTACGCGCCGGGGATCGAGGGCTGCCGGATGATCCCCGCGGCGGCGAGCGCTTCGCCGTGGTGCGTCTGGAAGCGGAGCACGGCCGATTCGCCAAGCGAGAGCAGCTCGTTCGCGCGAGCGAGCGCCCCACGACGATCCTTGCCTTCGAGATCGGCCGCCAGCACCCCCGCGAGCGCGGCTTGACGGGAGAGCTCTATCGAAGCGACCAGCTCGTCTTTCGCGGACAGGAAGCGGATCACCTGACCTGGGTCGAATCCCTTGTCCCCGAGCGACTCAGAAAGCTTGTATGACTCGATGCCGTCGATCGCCTCCTGCGCGGCTTCCGCGGCCGCCTGGAGCGTGGTCACGGCATCTGCGGGGGTCGTCTCGGCGAGCCCGGTGATCTCGGCCCGGACCTGCGGGAGGATCACGGGAGGCCGGCCCTCCTCGACCTGCCCGATGGCGCCCACTTCGGTCGCGACCACGTTCTCCCAGGCCGCGCCCGCCCGACGCCGCAAGAGCTCTTCCTCGCGGTCCCGCTCGGAGGTGTCCTGCGCGCGGAGACCGTTCGTCAGCCAGATCCCTCCCCAGAAGACCAACAGGCCGGCCACGAACGCCGCCATGACCTGCACGCCCCGGCGCCGGGCGAACGGCATCGGGACGGGGACAGGCCCCCGCCTGGGCGCGCGTACGGACTGCCTGGCCCTCGTTCGTCCTTTGCCTTTGATCGCCAATGGTCTTCGTCCTATCGCTTCAGCAAACGGCTGACGATGATAGCTCCCTCGTAGAAGAGGTAGAGCGGGACCAGCAGCGCGAGCATCGAGATGGGGTCCGGGCTCGGCGTGATCACAGCGGCGAAGATCGCGAGGCCGAGGATGACCTGCCGCCGGTACTTCCGCATCGTCTCGCTGGTGAGGACCCCGGCCGCGGAGAGCGAGATCAGCAGGATCGGGAACTCGAAACCGAGTCCGAACGCCAGGATCGTGAAGATAACGAAGCCGATGTACTTGTCCACGGTGAGGAGGGGGCTGACGAAGTCGCCGCCGACGCCGAGGAGGAAGTCCAGGGCCTTCGGGAGCGTCAGAAAGGCGGCCAGGGCTCCGAGCAGGAACAGCACGACGGAGAGCGCCACGAACGGGATCGCCCACTTGCGCTCCCGAGACGTGAGTCCGGGCACGATGAAGGCCCACAGCTGGTACAGGATCACCGGCAACGCGACCAGGAGCGCCAGGAAGACGATCACCTTCACGACGATCAGGAACCCGTCGATCGCACCGAGGAAGACCAACGAGCACTCTTCCTGCTCGAAGGGAGCCTTGTCCGGGTGATCGCGGAGGAAGTCGCAGTAGGGGCTCTTGATGAGGCTCATCACCGGCTCGTAAAGGAAGAAGCCGGCGACCGAGCCCGCGAGCAGGGCCCAGATGCAGATCAACAGGCGGTGGCGGAGCTCCTTGAGGTGGTCGATCAGCGACATCGCGCCCTCGCGCTCCTCAGGGCTCTTGCGGCGCCAACGGGGAAGGGTCTTCATGGACGGGACGGGCTCTCGGGCTCGGCGTCGTCCGCCGGCTCGGCGTGATCGGCGGGCTCGGCGGGCTCAGGCGGCGGGATGGGCTGCGCCGACGTCGGACGGTCGGTGGACGCGTCCTCGACGAGTCGGTCGGCGGGTGGCCCGCCCGCCTCCCCCGCCTCGCTCGAGGCCGGTGTGGCTCGTGGCTTCTGGGACGGGGCGGTCTGTTCCCGGATGCTCCTCTCAACCCGTCCGACGGCACCTTTCACGTCGGTGGCTCGTTTGATGTTCCCGGTCGCCTTCCGGAACTCCGACGCCGCCTCCCGCATGTCGTCGTCGACCCCGGACGAGACCATGTCGCGGACCTCGTCCTGGACCTCGCGGAACTGCCTGAGCGCCCGCCCGACGGACCGGGCGAGCTCGGGCAGCCGCTCCGGCCCCACCACGACCAGCGCCACGGCGAGGACGACGAGGAGCTCGAGAGGTCCTACGTTGAGCATGGGATAGGGGACGTGCCCGGAAGGGATTCTATCGGTGGCCGCTGCGCCGGGCCGACCTTCGCGGTTCCGTCCGCCCGGAGAGGTCGGCCGCCGAGTCTGCCGCTCGCGACGACGCGGCGGCCAACTCGTCGGCGACCGGCTGGAGCTCGTCCTGCAGGCGGCCGGCCGTCCGCCCGAGCAGGATCACGTGGCGAACGAGGAAGCCGAGCATCCCGAGCAACGCGGTGGTCGTGATGAGCCCGACCACGAGCCACACGACGAGCCAAGGTTCCATGCGAGGGATGCTAGTTGTGAGGCGGGCCTACGACTCGTCGGAGCTCGTGAGGAACTCTTTGAGGTATCGATCGTCCTCGAGGAGGAAGTGGAACTCGATCACGTCGTCGATCGTGAACGCGGGGCCGCCCGCGGCGTGTTCGAGAGGCTCCACCGTCTCGACGGGCTCTTGGTCGAAGAGCGTTTCGCCCGTCTCGGAGGCACCTCTCGGCTCCAGGTCGACCCCCGCCGAGACGAGCAACGCGACGATCTTCCGGTCAGCCCGCTTCTCGACGGAGTCGTCGCAGCGCGGGCAGTTGAAGCGGTAGCTCCCTTCGCGGCCGCTCGACCGCACGGAGAGTGAGATCGCCTCGGGACCCATATCCACCTCGCCGCAGCGGGGGCACGTCGTTCGGATGGTGGTCATCTCCCGACAGCTATCGGCCGGGTGTGAGCGGGCCTTGAGGGTTCCCGCGATTGTCGGGGCTAGCCCCGTTTGACTAGGGCTTCTGGTCGTACCGAGCCAGCGTTTCGCGCGCGAGGCGCTGCGCCGCATCGATCAGCTCCGCCGGCTCCACGACCTCGGCGTCCCCGCCGACGCGGAGGAGAAGGCGCGCGACCCAGCCGAGCTGCCGCGCCGGGAGCGTCACCTCGATGCCGCCGTCCTCCAGTTCCTCGACGTGGGTGGTGGCGTAGTACTCCGCGATCCACCGGGCCAGCGGCCGCAATCGGAGGCGGACCGCCACGTCCTCGCCGGTCGGTGAGTAGAGATCACGACCTGCCCCGCGCAGGCCACGCGGTGAGAACGTCTCGCCGGTCGGTGCCACGCTCCGCACACGGTCGACGCGGAAGAGCCGTTCCGCGTCGGCATCCACGTCCCACGCGGCCACGTACCAGTGACCCATGCCGGAGAAGACCTCCTCAGGCTCGATCTCGCGGCTGCTCCACTCCCCCGTGGACGCCGCGTAATACTCGATCGAGAGCCGTTCCGGCGTCCGCGCGGCCTCACGGAGCACGTCGAGATGCTCCGGGGCCTGACCTCCCCGCGCGATCTCGATCCGACTCTCGGCCTCGCGGAGCGTCTCGGCGCCGAGCGAGCTGCGCAGTTTCTCGAGCGCCTTCGCCAGCGCGGGCGCGTCCGGCATCCCCGGTGTCGCGAGGAGCTCGGTGCCGCGCAGGTACACCGCGAGCGCCTCGATCCTCGTGAGCTGCAGTGGCCGAGAGAAATGATCGGCCATCGAGATCCAGATGTGTCCGTCCTCGTCCACGTCGACGTCGATCAGATCACCCGGGCCGTACGGCGGTAGCCCCGACATGAACAGCAAGTCGAGATCGCGCCGGAGTTGCGACGGCGGGACATCGAAGGCGCTCGCCACCTCGGTGAGCGCTGACCCGGGATGCTGGACGAGGTAGGGGACGATCGCGAGCATCCTCCCGAGGCGGTCCGAGGTCTTGGGGACGCCGCGTTTCCGGTCAGGCAAGGAACGTCTCCAGACGGAAGACGACAGCGTCGCGCAGCGAGGTCGGCGATCGAACGAAGGCATCCGGCCCGTATTCGAGGAGCATGGCCGCGAACGCACCCTCGTCGGCCATCGGGATCTCCATCGCGACCCATCCGCCGTCCTCGGTGCCGATCTCTCCGGCGCCCGGGAACTGGGAGGCGGCGAACCACGCCCGTCCGGGTGAGAAGAGCACCACCGCCCGGTCGTCACCTGCGGCCACCCACGGGCCCGCCTCGACGTGGTCGGCGGCTCGGAAGTCGGCGGGAGGGGCGGAGCCCGGCCCGGCGTCGACGATCTCGCCCACCATCCTCGACACCCGGAACGCCCGGACGTCGTCACGTTCCTGGTCGTGCCCAACGAGGTACCAATGTCCGGCTCGGAACACCATCGCCCAGGCGTCGACGTCGCGCTCGCTCGTCTTTCCCTGCGACGTCCGGTAGGTGAAGCGAACCCGCCGGAGCTCCTGGGCTGCCTCAGCCGCTGCATGGACCAGGTTGCTTCGGGCATCGGAACCCGAGGCGAGCGGGCCGCCCCCCAGGCCTGCGAGCACGCCGCCGTCCGCGCCGTAGAGCAGCTTGCGGGCGCCGCTCTCGGCAGCCGGGTCTTGACCGCCGCTCTGTGCCGCCACCAGCAGCGCGACGAGCTCGCCGGGTTCGAACTCGATCTCCGGGAGGTAGTACTTCTCCTTCGGGATCATGTAGCCCTGCTCGGTGCCCCATGCGTCCACGTCGACGAGCTCGAGGGGTACGCCGTACTCACGGAGGATGTCCTTGTCCCGCTCGAACATGCGCTTGGCGCTGTCGGCGTTGCTCTGCCCGTACGGCTCCAGCACTCGGCGGATCTGCTCGAACGTGAGCGGGTTGGGGGTCTCGAGCAAGAGGCCGACGAGGTTCAGCAGGCGCTCCAGTGGCTCCGCGCGGTCCCCCTCCCCCATGGTTGCGGCATCATATCGGCGCCGTGATACGCGATCGGAGCACCGGGTGATCCATATCAGACGAGGCATCGTCCACGCCGTGACGAGGTCGCGGCCCGGAGCGCAGGAGCTGGACGTCGAGGTCGATGGGACCTCCGTGCCGGCCATCGCCTACCCGCATCTGTGCGGCGACGTGCGACCGGGCGATCCAGTTCTCCTCAACACGACGGCGCTCGAGCTCGGCCTCGGGACCGGAGGTGTCCATCTCGTGATCGCGGTCGAAGGGCGGGAGTCGTCGGCGGAGGATCCGCCCGGCCACGTCATGAAGCTGCGCTACACGCCGGTCCAGACCGCGGTGGCAAGCGTCGAGGAGACGCACGCGGATCTTCTGGAGCGCTCGAACGGGCTGGGTCAGACGCCGGTCGTGTGCGCCCCTCTCCACTCGATGCTGGCGCCGATCGCTGCGGGCGCGAAGAGAGCAGCGGACCCTCGCGTCGTCTACGTGATGACGGACGGCGCGGCGCTGGCGGGCGGATTCTCTCGCCTCGTGGAGACGATGCGCGCCGCCGGCCTGCTCGACGCGTGGATCACGTGCGGACAGGCGTTCGGGGGCGAGCTCGAGGCCGTGACCCTGTGGACCGGGCTGCTCGCGGCCAGGGAGATCCTGGATGCCGAGGTCATCGTCGTCGCCGACGGGCCCGGGAACCTGGGGACGGACACGACGTGGGGCGTCAGTGCCCTGGCGAGCGGTCACGCTCTGATGGCCGCTGCGACGTTGGAGGGCCAATCGATCCCCGCGCTCCGGGTGAGCTTCGCCGACGAACGGGAACGCCACCGGGCCGTGTCGCATCATTCGCTGACGATCCTGGCCGACGTCTGCAAGGTCGACGTGAACGTCCCCGTGCCGGTACTCGACGAGGAGGAGCAGCGGACCGCGGTCTGGGACGCCCTCCGGTCGCGACAGCTCGAGGAGATGCACCATCTCATCGAGGTGGACGGGCGGCCGGCCGTGGAGGAGCTCCGGGCAAGAGACATCGATGTCGAAACGATGGGACGCGGGATCGAGGACGATCCTGCGTTCTTCCTCGCTGCCGGCGCGGCCGGGGTTCTCGCCGGCCGCATGGCCGCCGAGAACCGCCGATGGCGTCAGCCGGCAGAGTGATGATGAGCCGGGTCACGGGGTGTGGCGCGAACCGGGGGCGTTGAGGAGCGCGCGGGCGATGTCGGCCTGACTCGTTCGCACGACGACCTCGTGTTCCCTTCGGCTGGCCGGCCTGATCCAGGCGGAGACCTGATTCCGTCTGAGGAACCTCACCTCCCGTTCCGCTCGTTTCCTGTCCCCCATCGCGACGGGCTGCCACCGACCTCTCCCACCTCGCACGAGGAGGTTCGTGATGGACTCCCCGAGGAACTCGGGGATCCCGATCGCGACGACGTCGACCAGTGCACCGAGAACCGACATCACATGTGGGCGATCAGCTGTTCAACGCGCTCGTCGACGGATCTGAACGGATCCTTGCAGAGCACCGTGCGCTGCGCCTGGTCGTTCAGCTTCAGGTGCACCCAGTCCACCGTGTAGTCGCGGCGCTTGGCCTTGGCCTGCCGTATGAAGTCGCCGCGCAGCTTCGCGCGCGTCGTCTGCGGCGGCTCCCGCATGGCCTTGGAGATCGCGGACTCTGCGGCGATCCGGTCCACCTTCCCCGCCTTCTCCAGCAGGTAATAGAGGCCTCGCCCCCGGTTGACATCGTGGTACGTGAGGTCGAGCAATGCGACCCTGGGTGAGGCGAGTGAAAGATCGTGCTTGGCCATGTAGCGCTCGATCAGAAGGCGCTTGGTAACCCAGTCGATCTTGCGTGCCAGGCGTTCCGGGTCGCCCGCGCTCAGGGCGTCGAGTGCCTCGCCCCACTCGTAGAGGAGGAGCTTCGAGGTCTCGTCGGTCCCGCGTCGCTCGAGGAATCGCGAGGTCTTCTCGAAGTACTCCTGCTGCATCTCGATCGCGGATAGCTCGCGGCCGTTCGCCAGCTTGACCTTCCGCGTGCCGGTGGTGTCGTGGCTGATCTCGCGGATCGCGCGAATCGGGTTCTCGAGCGTGAGGTCGCGCATCACCGTGTTCCCCTCGACCATCCGCAGCACCAGATCGGTGATCCCCACCTTCATGAACGAGGTCCATTCGCTCATGTTCGAATCGCCGACGATCACATGGAGTCGACGGAAGCGTTCGGCGTCCGCGTGCGGCTCGTCGCGTGTGTTGATGATCGGACGGGAGCGGGTGGTCGCCGACGACACGCCTTCCCAGATGTGTTCCGCGCGCTGGGAGATACAGTACTGGGCGCCCCGCGGGCCATGGAGCACCTTCCCTGCACCGCACCAGATCTGACGGGTCACGAAGAACGGGATCAGGACGTCGGCCATCCGCGCGAACTCCCCGTGCCGGGCGACGAGGTAGTTCTCGTGACAGCCGTAGGAGTTGCCGGCCGAATCGGTGTTGTTCTTGAAGAGATAGACCTGCCCCGAGATCCCCTCTTCGTGGAGTCGGAGCTCGGCCGCGCCGAGGAGCGCCTCCAGGATCCGCTCCCCCGCCTTGTCGTGCGCGACCAGCTCCTCGACGTCGTCGCACTCCGGCGTCGCGTACTCGGGATGGGAGCCCACGTCCAGATAGAGGCGGGCTCCGTTCTCGAGGAACACGTTGGAGGACCGTCCCCAGTGGACGACGCGCCGGAACAGGTAACGAGCGACCTCATCGGGTGAAAGGCGGCGCTGCCCCCGGAACGTGCAGGTCACGCCGTACTCGTTCTCGAGGCCGAAGATCCTCCGCTCCATCCGGCAAGCCTACGCCGAGGGACGGTCGAACAGGGTACGGATCCCTACGTCTGCGGCGGCCGATCTCGCTCGTTTCGGCGGCGATAGTTGCCGGTTATCCTCGCCATGGCCTGCTGCGGGCCGAGTCGTCGGAGCAGACGCTTGAACCTGTCGGTCGCCTGACCCCGGAGCGTCGTCACCGGTGACCCCCATCGGGAGATGAGGATCTCGCCCGACTTCCGCTCCTCGAACGAGAAGCCGAGATCATCGTCGATGGAGTTGCTCCGGTGACCCACGGTTGCTCCTGGGACTCATTCAGGCGAGGAAACCGGCGATCTCGGAGTCCGTGAGCCTTCGGAACTTCCGACGCCGTGGCTGGCTGCGCTCGAGCACTCCCGCCTCGATCTGATCGTGCTCGATCGTGCGGGAGTCCGGCGCCCCCAGCACCTGGACCGAGGTTTTCACGGACGTCGCAAGGTCCCAGCCGTCCCCGTAGCGCCCCTTGAGGCTCTCGGTGAGATCGTCGGCGTGACCTCCGATCGCAACGAACCCGTGCTCGTCGGTCACGCTCCCATCGAAAAGAACGTGGTAGATGGACGTGCCCTCGATCTCCCCGTTGACCTCGCCGACGAGGATCTCCACCTCGTACGGCTTCATCTGTTGGGTGAAGATCGTGGACAACGCTTGAGAGTAGGCGTTGGCGAGGTCCCGAGCCTTGACATCCTCTCTGCCGTAGGAATACCCACGAAGATCCGCGAGACGGATGCCGGAGATCCTCAGGTCCTCGAACTCGCTGTACTTCCCAACGCCTGCGAAGGCGATCCGATCGTAGATCTCGCTGATCTTGTGCAGGGTGGCACTCGGGTTCTCGGCGATGAACAGCAGACCGTCGGCGTACTCGAGCCCGATGACGGAGCGTCCCCGCGCGATGCCTTTGTGCGCGTACTCGGACCGATCTTTCATCAGCTGATCGGGCGAGACGTACGGCATGAACGACATCTACGACCTCGTCTCCAAGACGGCGCGCACGGCGTTCGCAACGTCGTCGTCGGTGGACTCCGTGGCGCCCTGCGCGGTCACCGTCACGATCACGGGGAAGATCCGGCGGGCGAGGTCGGGGCCGCCGGTGGCGACGTCGTCCTCGGCTGCGTCGATCAACGCTTCGACCGCGACCCTCATGGCTTCGTCGTGATCGAGGGCCGGTCGCCAGCGCTTCTTCAGAGAGTTCTTGGCGGGCTGCGCTCCCGAGCCGGTGGACTGGTAGTCCTCTTCCTCCCACCGTCCACCCGTCGCGTCGTAGTAGAAGAGCCGTCCTTCATCTCGGCCCTCGTCGTATCCACCGAAGAGCGGCACCACGACGAGACCCTGCACCGCGAGCGGGAAGTTCGCGCGGATCATCTGGGCGAGCCTGTTCGCTTTCCCCTCGAGCGACAATCGATCGCCCGTGAGCTTCTCGTAGTGCTCGAGCTCGAGTTGGAAGAGCCGGACGGTCTCCACCGCCTGTCCTGCCGCCCCTGCGATCGCGATCGCCGAGAAGTCATCTGCCGCGAATACCTTCTTCATCTTCGCGTCGGCGATGGTGTACCCGGCCGTGGCACGGCGATCTCCCGCCATCACGATGCCGTCTGCGTATCGGAGGCCCAGGACGGTGGTCCCCTGGGGCATCTCCACCGCACCGCTCATCTGGATCGACGACGGCAGCGCTTCGGGGCGCTGCCTTCTGAGCAGCTCGACGAAGCTCGGGTCGGCGCCGAACGAAGCCCCGGAGAGTGGGAGCTCGACCCTGTCTGTCACTCCCCGCCCTTCTGGACGTAGGACTTCACGAACTCCTCGGCGTTCTCCTCCAAGACCGAATCGATCTCATCGAGGATCTCGTCCATCTCCTCTTTGAGCTCGGCGGCCTTCGACGTCGAGGCGACCTGTCCGGCGTCGGCATCGGCCCCGTCCCCGCCGCCCTTCTTCTTCACCTGCTTGCGCTCTTGCTCGGGCATGGCTCCTCCTCGGTGGCGATTCTAGCCGCAAGGCTCGGAGACCCTCGCCTCCGCCTTTACCCCTGGAGTGCGGTTACCAATGCGGCCGCATCGTGGGACGCCTCGAGCAGGCCGTCGACGTGCGCCTTCGTGCCGCGAAGTGGCTCCCTCATCGGGATCCGTTGGAGCGCCTCCGCGCCCGTGTCGACGATCAGCGAGTCCCACGACGCGGCCGCGATCGCATCGGGGAACTTGGCGATGCATCGTCCCCGGAAGTACGCACGGGTATCTTCGGGCGGTTCCATGATGGCGCGCTCGATCTCCGCATCGTTGACGAGGCGGTCCACCTTGCCCGATCGCTCCAGCCGGTAGTACAGGCCCTTCTCCTTCCGGACGTCGTGGTACTGGAGGTCGATCGCCCGGAGCTTCGGGTCGCCTCGGTCGAGCCCTCCCCGCTCGCGGTAGGCCTCGAGCAGCCGGAACTTGGCCACCCAATCCAGCTCGCGATGCAGTGAGAGCGGCTCTGTTTCGAGTGCGGCGAGCACGGTCTCCCACCGCTCAAGGACCTCGCGGTTGTCCTGCGTGTCGTCCTCGCGCTCGACGTACTTCTTCGCGTGTTCGAAGTACTCCCATTGGAGCTGTACCGCGCTGAGACGTCTGCCGTCAGCGAGTGGAACGTCGACCGTGCACGTCACGTCGCGGGAGATCTCGTGCAACGCCCTCACCGGTCCCTCGAGGGACAGGTCGGGCAGGGATCGATCCTCGATCATCTTGAGGACGATCGCGGTGGTGCCGACCTTCAGGAACTGCGCGACCTCGCACATGTTCGCGTCGCCGATGATCACGTGCAGACGTCGGTACTTCTCAGGATCGGCATGGGGCTCGTCTCTCGTGTTGATGATCGGCCGCTTCAGCGTCGTCTCCAGGCCGACCTCGGTCTCGAAGAAGTCCGCACGCTGCGTGAGCTGGTAGATCGGCCGACCTCGCTCGTCCCACGGTGCTTCCGAGCCCAGCTTCCCGGCACCGCAGAAGATCTGCCGTGAGACGAAGAAGGGGGTCAGATCCCGGACGATGTCGGCGAACGGGGTCTGACGGTCCACGAGGTAGTTCTCGTGGGTTCCGTAGGAGTTGCCCTTCCCGTCGGAGTTGTTCTTGTAGATCAGCAAAGCAGGTGCCTCCGGCATCTGGGCCGCGACCTCCCCCAGCGATCTCTCGAGGATCCGCTCCCCCGCTTTGTCGTGGACCACCAGCTCGCGAGCGGTGAGGCACTCGGGGGTCGAGTACTCGGGGTGCGCATGATCGACGTAGTACCTCGCGCCGTTCGGGAGGATCACGTTGGCGAGGCCGAGGTCCTCGTCGGACACCTCGCGCGACGGGATCGGCTCGAAGCCCCGCGCATCACGAAGGGGCGACTCCTGCTCGTAGTCCCAGCGGATGCGTCGGAGCGACCCGGCGAAGGTCGAGATCAACAGCGAGGACGAGAGGACGGGGTTGAAGTCGGGCACACCGACCGCGGCTATGCCGTACTCGGTTTCGGTCCCCAGAACCTTCGGGATGGCCACCCGGGGACCCTACAGATATTGGCCGGGGCTCACGCGCTCGACCTGCCGGCCGTCTCCCTCGTCGCCGAGCAGGGTTCGGACGTAGACGATCCGCTCGCCCTTCTTGCCCGAGATCCGTGCCCAGTCGTCAGGGTTGGTGGTGTTCGGAAGGTCCTCGTTCTCCTTGAACTCGTCGCGGATCGCGGTGAGGAGGTCGTCGGTCTTGATGCCTTTCTCTCCGGTGGAGAGGAAGCGCTTGATGGCATCCTTCTTGGCGCGCCGGACGATGTTCTCGATCATCGCCCCCGAGTTGAAGTCCTTGAAGTAGAGGATCTCCTTGTCCCCCGAGGCGTAGGTGACCTCGAGGAAGCGGTTGCGCTCGGAGGGTTCGTACATCTGCTCGATGGTCCGCTCGATCATGCGTGCCACCGCGACCAAGACGTCGCCCGCGTGCCGCTCGACCTCGTCCGGGTGGATCGGGACGACGGGGTGCAGGTACTTCGACATGACGTCTTTCGCCTGGTCGGCGTTGGGTCGCTCGATCTTGATCTTCACATCCAGACGCCCCGGCCGGAGGATCGCCGGGTCGATCAGGTCTTCGCGGTTGGAGGCGCCGATCACGATGACGTTCTTGAGCGTCTCGACACCGTCGAGCTCCGAGAGCAGCTGCGGCACGATGGTCGACTCGACGTCCGAAGAGATGCCCGTGCCGCGGGTGCGGAAGATCGAGTCCATCTCGTCGAAGAAGACGATGACGGGAAGTCCCTCTTCGCTCCGCTCCTTGGCACGCTGGAAGATCTCGCGGATCTGCCGTTCCGTCTCTCCGACGTACTTGTTGAGCAGCTCCGGGCCTTTCACGTTCAAGAAGTAGCTGCGAGCGTCCTCTCGGCCGGTGCGCTCTCGGACCTTGTCGGCCAGAGACTTGGCGACCGCCTTCGCGATCAGCGTCTTGCCGCAGCCGGGCGGTCCGTACAGCAGGACGCCCTTTGGCGCCTCAAGCTCGTGCTCCTGGAAGAGCTCCGCGTAAAGGAAGGGAAGCTCTACGGCATCGCGGATGGCCTCGATCTGGCCCTCGAGACCCCCGATGTCTTCGTAGGTGATGTCCGGGATCTCCTCGAGGACGAGCTCCTCCACCTCTTCCCTGGGAAGCAGCTCCGTAGCCACCCCCGAACGCGAGTCGTACAGCACCGGGTCGCCCGCTCGCACGGTCACGCCGAGGAGCGATCCGGCGAGATAGGCCACATGCTCCTCGTCGCCGCGGCTCACGACCACGGCCCGATCGGTCCCGAGCCTGTCCTTGACCTTGACCACCTGGCCGGTGCCGTCGGGATCCAGGACCTCGACAACGTTGAGCGCGTCGTTCAGGATCACCTGTGCACCGGATCGGAGCTTGTCGGCATCGAGGTCCGGCGCCGGCATCACCCGCATCTTCCGACCGGCCGTCACCACATCGACGGACCCGTCGTCGTTGCTGCCCACGAACACGCCGAAGGCAGCGGGCGGCTGCGAGAGCTTCTCCACCTCTTCGGCGAGGGACTCGATCCGCTGCTTCTCGTCGCGCAGGGCGTCCGCCAGCTTCTGGTTCTGACCCGATGCCCGAGCGAGCGCCTCCCGCGTCTCGACGAGCTTCTCTTCGAGGAGTTGCACCTGTCGCGGGGCGTTGGTCAGGCGGCGGCGGAGGAGCCCGACCTCCTCCTCGAGGAAGGAGATCTGTGTCTGCAGCTCATGGATCTGCTTCTCGCGCTGTTCTGCCTGCTCGTGGCGATCCGCCATCCGGTCTCACCTTCCGCCCGGGCTCCGATGCTACTCGCAGCATCTTCACCCCTTCTGAGGTCCTATTCCGTAGATACGGCAATCGGCCCGGCCCGGCTGGATGCCCGGAACCGGGTACTTCTTCGATGCTAGTCCTTCGGCCAGACACGGGCCGTGGTCAGGAAGCCGGTATGTCCCACCATCCGATGGTCGGGCCGAACGCTCCGGGCGGTCACATGCCAGCTCCGCTTGAGCACCTCGAACGTCTCGATATGGAGGAAGCCCGCCTCCGGCAGCGCCAGGACGAGCTGCTGGACCTGGATCGTCGTAGGGAGGTACGCGCAGAGGACCGCGCCGGGCTCGAGCGCTGCGTGAAGCTCCCCGAGAGGCGCCCAGGGTTCGGGGAGATCCAGGACCACCCTGTCGAACCGGTCGCTTCGTAACCTCGCGTCGCTCACATCCCCGTCTCGGATCTCGAGCCGGTCCGGGATCTTCCCGAAGAAGCTCTCGACGTTCACCAGAGCCTGCTCCCGGTGTCCCGGCCGGAGTTCGTAGGACACGACGCGCCCCTGCTCCCCTACCGCCCGACAGAGCGCGATCGTCAGTGCTCCCGACCCCGTCCCAGCTTCCAGCACGCGCGCTCCCGGGAAAACGTCTGCGTACACGACGATGGGCCCGAGGTCCTTCGGGTAGACGACCTGGGCTCCTCTCGGCATCTTCAGCACGAAGTCGGCGAAGCGAGGACGGAACGCGGCGAGGACCATACCACGCGCGGTCACCACGCGTGTCCCCTCTGGCTTGCCGATCAGGTCGTCGTGCGCGAGGGTCCCGGCGTGCGTGTGGTACGTCGCTCCGGCCTGCAGCGAGACGAGGTACGTCCGCTCCCGCTGGTCGATCAGAAGGACCTTCTCGCCCGTTTCGAAGGGCGCGCTCATCGGCCGGCTCCCTCGTAGATCTCCACGGGGAGGACCTCGTCCGCGAGCTCTTCGACAACCTCTCGGTCCGAGGGTTCGCGGTCCTGAGCCAGGCGTTCCCCGAGGATCTGTGCGCGAGCCCGGCAGAAGGCGCAGAAGCGACCCGTCGTGGGCTGGCCGCAAGCCTCGCAGGAGCGGAGCTCGGCTCGATCCTCCGACCGGAACAGCGGCGCGCCGCGTTCGAGGTAGCCGAGGAAGAACTGCGCCTTCGTACCGGGTGACGTGTGCTCCACCGCGTTCATCGCCTCTTTGTAGCGAAGCTGGGTGTTCCCCGCGACGAGCGGGCACTCCTCGACCACGTAGTCGATGCCGCGCAGGAAGGCGTATGCAGCCGTCTCCAGCTCGGACAGGCGATGGAGGGGCTTGACCTTCCGGACCATCCCTTCGTGCGCGGGGAGGGCGGGCGACTGTCGAGCGATCGCCTCTGTTTGCCAGCGGAGGGTATTGCCGAGCAAGGTCGCGGCTTCGTCATCGAGGTTGTGTCCGGTCGCGACGACGTCGAACCCACCCTCGAGCGCGGCACGATTGAAGACGTAGCGCTTCGACAGGCCACAGACGGCGCAGGTCGATCGCGAACCGCGGCGCCCGGCGGTGGGGATGTCGAAGCCGTGATCTCGCTTGAGATCGACGATCAGCAGCGGAACCCCTCGCCGATCCGCGAAGTCGCGGGCCACCTCGTGGGAGCGATCGGAGTACTCCCCGATCCCGAGTCCGAGATAGAGACCAGTGACGTCGTAGCCGAGCCCGAGGAGCACGTCCCACAGGGCCAGCGAGTCCTTCCCTCCCGACACGGCGACCAGGATCCTGTCGCCGGGGCCAAACATCTGGAAACGCCGGATCGCCTTCTCCACCTGGGCCCGGAACATGGCGAGGAAGTGCTCCGTGCAGAAGGCAGCGTGGTGACGCCTGATCTCGATCACGGCAGGCCCTCGGCAGCTCCGGCACTTCATCGTGCGCCTCCCGAGATGACGGGACGGATCTCCAGCTCGTCGTCGTCCCGCACGCGTACGTCTCGCGTGTGATGAGCTCACCCGCCCGGATCACGAGCACCGTGTCCACAGCGATGCCGAGCTCGTCGAGGATCGTGCTGACCGAACGGCCGCCTTGGACCTGCGACCTCCCGGTCGGGGTTCCGCAGCTTGACCTTCACCCCGAGAGGCTAGCGCAGAAGGCTACGGTTCCAGGAACTCCGTTGGGAGCGGCTTCGTGCCCAACCTGACACGGTGCGTTCGCTCCTGGCCGTCCGAGCCGATCACCCGTACCTGGACCTCGCTGCCGGGCCTCAAGGCGTCGAGAACGCGCCCGAGGTCGGCGGCCGCGTCGATCGACTCCCCGTCCACCTC
Source organism: uncultured Actinomycetota bacterium (assembly GCA_963778505.1). Classification (GTDB taxonomy): domain Bacteria; phylum Actinomycetota; class UBA4738; order UBA4738; family HRBIN12; genus JAJNBA01. Next base: position 320,259 of record CAVZUH010000004.1, read on the forward strand.
GACGATCACATCACCCTCTCGGATGCCGGCGGCGGCGGCTGGCCCGTTCGATGAGCGTCGCCAGCACCAAAGCCCCACTCTCGACGGGAAGCCCGAGCTGGAACGCGAGGTCCGCCGTGACGTCTCTGGTCGACACCCCCAGGTACGCCGTGGCGTTGAGCGGGTCCGAGATGGCCTGGTCGATCGAGCTCTTCGCCGAATCGATCGCGATCGCGAATCCGATGTTCTCTGCGTTCTCGCTGCCCGCGGAGTTGATCCCGACGACCCGACCGGCCATGTCCACGAGCGGGCCACCCGAGTTCCCGTGGTTGATCGCCGCGTCCGTCTGGATGACTTCGCTGTAGGTGCGAACGCCGCTCGGACAGACGGTGCACTGTGGATCGGGCACCCGGATGGTCCGGTCCAAAGAGGAAACGATGCCTGCGGTAACCGAGGGCCCGCCCTCGAGGGCGAGGGCGTATCCGACCGCGACGACCTGTTGCCCGAGTCGCAGATCGGCGCTGGAGCCGAAGGTGAGGGTCGGTAGCCCCTCCGCATCGATCTTCAGGACCGCCAGATCGTGCTCGCAGTCGCCGCCGATCACTCGAGCGTCGAACCGGGTCGGCTGATCCTCCGAAGTGAACACCGAGATGCGAGAAGCACCCTGCACCACGTGGCAGTTGGTCACGACGACCCCGTTCGCCCGAACGACGAATCCGGTTCCCACGCCTTTCCCCTGCTCGGGCTGCCCGGTGGGCGACGCTTGGTAGACGTTCGTCGTCACGTTGACCACCGAGGGCAAGACACGTTCGGCGACCGCCGCGAAGGGCTCACGCCCCGGATCGAGAGGCGGCAGTGGGGATGCCGCCGGGCTCTCGTCCTTGACGGTCGCCTGGCAGGCGCCGAGCAAGAGGGCGAGCGAGACGGTGAGCAGCAGGAGGCGCTTGGGGGTTGTCATCGGTTTCACGCGATGGGTTCGCTCCCGGTCCTCGGGGGGTTCGAAGCATCACGATACTCGCCTTCGTCCGATCGGATCTCGTGGTCACGTGAGCAAGGAACCGGCAGGTCGCTCCTTCCTCGGGTCCACGAACGGGATGGAGGCCGTCCTGCCGACGAGGTGGTCGCCGTCCTCGGTTTCGACATCCAGGGCGGTGCCCGGGGCCGAGAGTTCGACCGGCACCCACACGTAGCCGATGTTCCTCTCGAGCCCTGGTGACCAGATCGCGTCGGTCATCCGCCCGACCACGTCGCCGCCGTGGTGGACCGGCCAGTACTCCGACATCTCCGCCCGAAGCTCATCTCCCTCGAGCTCGATGCCGACGAGCTTCCGGTCGACCCCTTCCTGCTTGATCCGCTCGAGCGCCTCCTTCCCGACGTAGTCCTGCGGCTGGTCCTCGACGAGACGTTCGAGCCCCATCACATGGAGCGGTGTGTCGTCGATCGTCATATCGGAGCCGTAGTTGAAGATGCCCGCCTCGATCCGGCGTGCCTCGCAGGGCGCGATCGGCTTGATGCCGAATTCCGCTCCCGCGTCGGCGATCGCGGCCCAGAGCTCGTCGCCCTTCGAGCCGTCCAGCAGGTTCACCTCGAAGCCGGGGATCGCGGTCCACCCCGTTCTGCTGATGAGCACGGGGATGCCGTGGATCTCGAACTCGTCGACCCAGTAGTACTTGATGTCGTAGATCGACGGCCCCACGAGCTTCTCGAGCGTCTTGGCCGAGAGCGGTCCCTGCACCTGCATCGGATGGACGTCGGGGAAGGTCACGTCGACGTCGAGGCCGGAGGCCGCGGCGACGCCCATCGCGTACAGCCCGGCGTCGGAGTCCGCCAGCTGCATCCACCAGGTGTTCTCGGCGACGTGGAGAAGCACCGGGTCGTTCACGATGCCGCCGTCCGGCGAGGTCACGATCATGTACTTGCCCTGCTTCACGGCGCAGCTGGTGAGGTCTCGGCACGTGATCATGTCGATCAACCGATCGGCGTCCGGCCCCGCTACCTGCACGGTGCGCTCGACCCCGACGTCCCACATCGTCACGCCAGTCGACAGCAGGTGGTACTCGACCTCGGGATCGTCGAAGTAGCCCGGCAGGTACATGTGGTTGTAGATGTCGTAGGCGGTACAGCCGGCCCGAAGGGTCGCCTTGAAGAAGGGTGACTGCCGGTACCAGGGACCGAAGTACAGGGTTGCGCTCTTCGCGAGCATCTCGGCTCGTTCATTGACCATCGCCTCTCTCCTTCCCGCATCTCGGGTGCCGCCATCGCGGCTCGGTTGAATCATCGTTCGATCCAGAGGCTCCAGCAAGTTCGGATATCGCCTCTGAACAGGCACGACGACGCTGAACGGGGCGTTAGGAAATCGAGCTCAGTCGAGGTTACGAGACCGGGATCGTCTTGTTCGGATCCACGAACGGCATCGGTACGACCGTCGCGATCCGCTCCCCCCACTCGGTCTGGACCGACACCGAGACGCCCTCGGACGAGCGCTCCGCAGGTAGCCAGCAATAGCCGATGTTCTTCCCGAGCCGTGGCGAGTGGATCGCAGATGTGACCTTCCCGATCCGTTCTCCCCCCTCTAAGGCGGGCCACTTCACGTTGTTGAGCTCGGGGAAGGGTGCGCCGTCGAACTCGACGCCGTTGATCTTGCGGGCCACACCCGCCTCGCGGATCCCACGGAGCGCAGGGAGGGAGATCGACGTCTCATCTGGGAGGTCCCAGGCCACCAGGCGATCGAATCCCATCTCGATCGGGTTGTTGTCGTAGGTCATGTCCGCTCCCCAGTTGAAGATCGCGCCCTCGATCCGGCGGATGTCGCTCGGACCGGTGGGAACGATGTCGAACTCCCGACCGGCTTCCATGATCGCCTCGTAGACATCAGAGCCCTTCGTCGTGTCGGTGAGGTAGACCTCGTAGCCGATCTCCGACGTCCAACCGGTGCGGGTGACCACGACCGGGGCGTCCGCGATCTTCGCCTCGGTCCAGAAGTAGTACTTGAGGGCGAGGATCTCGGGGCCCAGCAGCTTCACCATCAGGTCCTTCGACTTCGGACCCTGTACCTGGAGCGGGGCCACGTCGGCCTCACGGATCGTCACGTCGAGGTCCGGGTAGGCGTTCTTGAGGCCGCGCGCGAACAGCAAGGCATCGGAGGAGGCGAGCGCGAACCAGAACGTGTCGTCGGCCATGCGCGTGAGGACGGGATCGTTCACGATGCCACCGTCCGAGTCGCAGATGAGCACGTACTTCCCTTGGCCGACCTCGCACTTCGAGAGGTCGCGAGGCGTGAGGAGCTGCGCGAAGCGGAAGCCGTCAGGGCCGGAGATCTCGAGGCATCGCTCCACCGAGACGTCCCAAAGCGTGACTCCGTTCAAGAGCGCGTCGAACTCCGCCTCGAAGGAATCGAAGCGGATCGGGAAGTACATGTGGTTGTAGACGGTGTAGCCCTTCGGCCCGTACCGCTGGGTGGCCTCGTGGTACGGGGTCCGGCGGCTGCGCGCGCCTCGCTGGACCAGGCTCATGTCGAAGGGCTCGGTCATGGTGGGTGCTCCTCTCGGTGGCGGCCGCCTGCCTCGCGGTGGCGACGAACTGGGGATCCCGAATGCAGGTCTCGGTATCGTGCGAGCGCCGACAAGGGCAGGCAACCAGGCCCTGTGACCCCAAGTCAGCGTGGGCCGTTGCGTTCGTACACCGGCACCCCGTCGACGAAGGTCGCGTCCACCTGCGCGCTCGCGATCTCTTCGACCGGATGAGCGAAGAGATCACGATCCACCACCGCGAGATCGGCTCGTTTCCCCACCTCGATCGAGCCGGTCATGTCATCCAGATGGTTCACGTAGGCGGAGCCCATCGTGAACGCAGCGATCGACGTCGCGAGGTCGAGCCGCTCGTCCGGGAGGAAGACCTCGTCGCTCTCGTTGCCGTAGAGGTACGTGGGCGGCATCACGCGGTTCACCGCGACGTGGATCTCCTCGAGCGGGTCGGGGCTCGAGACCGACCAATCGCTGCCCATGGCAAGGCTCGCACCGGCTCGGACCAAGGAGCCGAAGGGGTACTGCCACCGCCAGCGGGGCTCTCCGAGGAACGGGATCGTCAGGTCGTCCATCTGACCCTCGTGCGCGGCCCAGAGGGGCTGGGCGTTCGCGACCGCTCGCAATCCGCGGAACCGCGGGACGTCGTCGGGATGCACCACCTGGATGTGTGCGAGATGATGCCGGTGATCGTTCGGCCCATTCGTCCGCAGGGCGGCTTCGATCGCGTCGAGGGCCTCGCGGACCGCGCGTTCGGCCAGCGCGTGGAAGTGGACCTGGAACCCCAGCCGATCGAGGGCGGTCACGTACCCCTTCAGTGCTTCGGGATCGACGAACGAGATCCCGCGATTGTCCGTGATCCGTCCGTGCGCATCGAGGTAGGGCTCGAGGACGGCAGCCGTGAACGTCTCGCAGACGCCGTCCTGCATGATCTTGACCGTCGTGGCGGCGAACCTACCGGACCGCCCACGCTCCCTCAGATCCACGAGGTCGTCGATCTGCTCCTCTCCCCGCTCCCTGTCCCACCAGAGCGCTCCGATCACGCGGGCGGTGAGATCACCGCTGCCGGCGGCTCGGAGGTACGCGGAGTAGTTGTCCATCCAAACGCCGTTGGACACGATCGCGTCTTGCCATGCCGTGATCCCCAGGGAGTGCAGATACCGCTGGCCTTCGATCAACCCCTCGTGGATCTCGTCGTTCGTCGGGTCGGGTGCCAGGTGGCCCACGAGATCCGCGGCGCCCTCGTGCAAGGTGCCACTGGGCTCTCCGGTCTCGTCGCGCTCGATCCGGCCGTCGGCCGGATCGAGCGTCGTCGCTGAGACCCCGGCGATCTCCAGCGCACGACTGTTCACCCAGGCGCTGTGGCCGTCGCGGTTCGGCAGGAACACGATGCGGTCGGGTGCGACCGCATCGAGCAGGTCCCTGGTAGGCGTCCCTCCCGGGAACACGTCCATGGACCAGCCGCCCCCGAGGATCCACTCTCGCTCCGGATGCTCTTCCGCGTACGTCTTCACGCGCAGGAGGTAGTCCTCACGCGTGTGGAGATCGTGCAGGTCGCACTGCAACCGACCGACGCCGCCACTCACAGGGTGGACGTGCGCGTCCTGGAAGCCGGGCAGAAGCATGCGCCCTTCGAGGTCGAAGACCTCGGTCCGAGGACCGATGTGCTCGCGGATCGCCTCGTCGTTCCCGACCGCGACGATCCTGCCGTCCTCCACGGTGACCGCCTGCGCTCGGGTTCGGGCGGCGTCCACCGTGTAGACGGCGCCGTTCACGAACGCGAGGTCGGATGGACTCATCGGCGGAGCATAGCCCTCATGCCAGCGCCACGAGATCCAGCAGGTTCTCGCTCCAATAGTCGAGGCCTCCATCCGGCATCAGCAGGACACGTTCCGGCGCAAGCGCTTCCACGAACTCCGTATCGTGGCTCACGATCACCATCGCCCCCGGCCAGTCGCGGAGGGCCTGCGCGATCGCGGCCCGGGACGGCGGATCGAGGTTGTTCGTCGGCTCGTCCAGGAGCAGAAGGTTCTTGCGGCCCGCGACGAGCTGCGAGAGCGCGAGCTTCGTCTTCTCACCACCCGACAACGTGCCGGCGTCCTGGAACGCCATGTCACCGGGCAGGCCGAACATGCCGAGGAGCGTACGGAGCGCCTGGTCGTCCGCCCGTGACGCCTGGTGCATGTGGGCGAGCACCGTGATCCCGTCGCGGATCCCCTCGTGCTCCTGCGCGTAGTACCCGAGCTGCGCGCCGTGACCGAGACGGAACGAGCCCGCATCCGCCCGGGTCTCGCCGGCGAGGATCCGGAGCAGGCTGGTCTTCCCGGCGCCGTTCAGGCCCATCACGAGCAGTCGCTCCCCTCGCTCGACGTCGAACGAGACGCTCGCGAAGACGGGCGGCCCACCGTAGCCCTTCGTCAGCCCTTCTGCCACGAGCATCGTCCTTCCGGAGTGCGGTGGATCCGGGAAGCGGAACCGAACCCCGCGCTCCCGGGACGGCGCGACCACCTTGCGAGCCTGGAGACGGGCGACCCGCGTGTCGAGCGTCTTCGCCTTCCGCGCTCGCTTCGCCGTCTGCCCGCGCATCGAGTCCGCGAGCGTCTTCAGTCGCTTGATCTCGGCGTCCTGGCGGGAGGCCAGGGCCGACAGACGCTTCTCATCGAGGGCCCTCGCCTCCCGGTACTGGGTGTACGTCCCGCGATATTCGACGACCCCATCCCGATCGAGATGGAGGATCCTGGTGATGGATGCATCCAGGAGGGCGATGTCGTGGCTGACGACCAGAAGCGCGCCCCGATACCCCGCGAGGAACCGCATCAACCAGCCCTTCGCATCCGCGTCGAGGTGGTTCGTGGGTTCGTCCAACAAGAGGAGGTCGGAGCCGCCGAAGAGGATCCGGGCGAGCTCCAGGCGGCGTCGTTCGCCGCCCGAGAGCGCTCCGACGGGGAGGTCGAGACGGTCCTGCGAGAGCCCTAGCCCGGCGACGATCGTTCGAGCGTCGGCTTCCGCGCGATACCCACCGAGACGCTCGTACTCCTCCTCGCGCCGCGCGAAGCGAGCGACGTGGTCCTCCGATGCACGCTCTTCGAGCTGGAGACGCGCTTTCTCCACGCCCCGCTGCAGGTCGACCAGGCCCCGCGCGGCCAGTAGGTACTCGATGCCGCTCGTTCCGTCGTCGTCTCGGTGCTGCCGGGGGTCCTGCCGGAGGTACCCCACGGCGCCGCCTCGTCTGAGGGTGCCGGCCGCGACGGGCATCTCCCCCGCCAGGACCTGGAGGGTGCTCGTCTTCCCGGCTCCGTTCCGTCCGACCACGCCCACTTTGTCGCCCGCCGTGAGCGTGAGGTCGAGACCCTCGACCACGGTCATCCCTCCGGCCTCGACGGAGAGACCCGATACCTCGAGGGCGATCACGGGCGCGCTCCATCGCCGCGTGGGGGTCGGGATGTGGGCTGTGCGAACATCGGTACCTCCTGCATCGGGACGGGAACGGACGGGCGCGCCGGGGCGCCCGCCGTGTGCTCGAGGAGGTCCCGCTAGCTCACGGTCGAGATTGTAGCGCTCAGTCGCCCCCGTACACGGGATCAGCGTCGGGATCCGGCTTCCACCGGTAACCGAGGCCGGCTTCCGTCACGATGAACCGCGGACGCGCCGGATCGTCGGCGAGCTTCGCTCGCAGCTGACGGATGAACACCCGCAGGTACTGGTTCTCGTTCGCGTAGCCCGGACCCCATGCCTTCTGGAGCAGCCATCGATGCGTCAGCAGCTTTCCCGGGTTCTGCACGAACGCTTCGAGGAGCCGGTATTCGGTGGGCGTCAGATGGATCATGAGTTCGCCCATCCGCACGAGTTGCCGGCCGAGGTCGATCTCGAGCTCACCGAACCGAACGACCGGCGGGCGGCGATCTCGCTTCGGTGCGGCGTCGCACGGCCCGCATCCTCGCGAGGAGCTCCGGCATGCCGAAGGGTTTGGTCACGTAGTCGTCCGCCCCTGCCTCGAAGGCATCGACCTTGTCGTGCTGACCGTCCCTGACCGACAAGACGATGATCGGCACCTCCGACCAGGCCCTCACTCGCCTGATCACCTCCTGCCCGCCGATCCCCGGCAGCCCCAGATCCAGCACGATCAGGTCCACGTCGGCATCCGGCAGCAGGTCGAGGGCGGTCTCACCGTTCCCCGCGGTGAGGACTTCGTACGAATGTCCTTGGAGGCTGGTGCGCACCGCACGGAGGATCTGCGGGTCGTCATCGACCACGAGGACCCGCCCCTCGCTCATGGCCGGCCGGGGAGCTCGATCACGAGTGCCGCTCCGCCGCCCGGCTCGTCGGTCGCCGCGGATCGTGCCGCCGTGTGCCTCCACGATCGCCCGGGCGATCGCGAGCCCCAGGCCGGTGCCGGTACTACCTTCTCCACGGACGAAGGGCTCGAAGACGCGCTCTCGTTCCTCGCGTGGGATCCCCGGACCTCGATCGGCGATCCGTACCTGAACCCCGTCCCGCCAGCGAGCCGCGGCCACCGTGATCCGCCTCCCCGCCGGCGTGAACCTCGCCGCGTTCTCGAGGACGTTCGTCAACGCCTGGTCGATCTGCGCCAGATCCAGGGGGATCTCGGGGAGGTTCTCTCGGAGCATCAGCCGGATGTCGTGATCCTTGAGCAGCGACCCCGACCGAGCGATCACGCCTTCGATCAGCTCGTCGACCGCCGTCGGCGCCTTCGAGGGTGTGACCGCACCCGCGCGCATGCGCGACAGGTCCATGAGGTTGCCGATCACGCGATTCAGACGTCCGGCTTCCTCATCGATCGTCTCGAGCAGCTCCCGTCGAGCGGCGCCTTTGAGCGGGGACTCGTCCTCGAGGAGGCTCGACACCGAAGCCGTGATCGAGGCGAGAGGCGTGCGAAGGTCGTGGGTGACCGAGGAGAAGAGCGCAGCCCGGAGCCGGTTCGTCTCCGCTTCCATCCGCGCCTCCTCCGCCTCCGATCCGAGCCGCATGCCATCGATCGCGAGGGCGATCTGCGTGGCCAGGGTCTGGATCACCCCACGTTCCTCGGTCGTGAGCACCGGATGGTTGCCGTTCGGAACCGCGACGATGCGGCCGAGCTCGCGATCGTGCACGGTGATGGGGATGACCTCGCCGCGGCCCGCGTCAGTGTGACCGTTCGGGCGCTCCGCGACGATGGGCCCTTCCGCCAGCTCGCTGATGATCTCGCACCGCGCGAGATCGAAGAGCTCCAAGACCGAACGAGCGAGGCTCCGGAGCACCTCCTCGGTAGGTACCCCCGAGCGGAGTCGCGTGCCCAGGTGGTGGAGCAGCCGGGCCTCCCGCTCACGGCGCTCGGCGCGTGTCCGCTGCTCGAGGACGCGGGAAAGCATGGTGCCGACGGTGGCGGAGACCGCGAGGAAGACGGCAAGAGCCACGAGGTCGGCGGTCTCCTCCACCGCGAAGGTATGGAACGGGGGCGTGAAGAAGAAGTTCAGCGCGAGGAAGGAAAGGATCGATGCGACGAGACCCGACGCCAGACCGCCTGTGGCCGCCGCGATGACGACGGCCAGGACGTACAACAACGCCGCGGTCGTGGTGGGGATCTCGACCGACAGGAGCGCCCCGAGGGTGACGACCCCCGGGGGTGCGACGCTGGTGAGCGCGCCTCGCACGAGCCGCGGCAGCCGGTGGCGATCCATCACGAGCGTCATCCAGCGTCCCTCCGCGGCAGGGTAGCAAGGGCACCACGCGATCCACGAACCCTTACAGAACCCTTACGGGGAGCTCGCGGTTCCTTACCGCGTCGCTACGCCCCCTCGAGGACGCTCCAGGCATGGACCTCGTATCCGTCGTCGCGGCAGGCGGGAACGGCACCGGGGACTTCATCGTCGGGCTCCTCGTGGGCTGCTGCATCGGCTTCCTGGTGGGTCCCGCGTTCCGGTCGTGGCAGTCCTATCGGGAATGGTCGGAGGCCTCGCGAGAGGTTCGTCTCGCGGATCGGCTGCTGGACAGGATGGAGATCGACGCCGATCTCGACGGACAGACCGCTCCCGCGAACGGCCACGAGGCTCCCCGGTCGGCATGGCGAACGCTTCGCTGAAACGCGTCCTCGTCGGCCGGCCTCTGGCCAGCCACAAGGCGGAGCATCAACTGCTCCCCAAGTTCCTGGCACTGCCCGTCTTCTCCTCGGACGCCCTCTCCTCGAACGCGTATGCGACCGAAGAGATGATGCTCGTCCTCGTGGCGGCCGGGGCGGGAGCGCTCGCCTTCCGGATCCCTATCGCCATCGCGATCGCGCTGGTGCTGGTGATCGTGGTCACTTCCTACCGGCAGACCGTGCGGGCCTACCCTGGCGGGGGCGGATCCTACATCGTGGCGCACGACAACCTGGGGACCGTGCCGGGTCTCGTGGCGGCCGCCGCGTTGCTCATGGACTACGTGCTGACCGTGGCCGTGTCGGTCGTGGCCGGATTCCTGGCGATCACCTCTGCGGTTCCGTCCCTGGCCGAACACAAGGTCGTGCTGTCGATCGGCCTGGTCGTGCTGGTGACGCTGGCGAACCTCCGCGGCGTCAAGGAAGCCGGAGTCCTGTTCGCCGTCCCGACCTACGGGTTCGTGGTGATCGTGTACATCCTTCTCGTCCTAGGTTTCCTCCGATGCCTGGGCGAGTGCCCCCAGGCGGCGACGGCGCACCTTCCGCTCGAGGCCACGGCTCCGCTCAGCCTGTTCCTGATACTGAAGGCCTTCTCGTCCGGCGCCACGGCGCTCACCGGCGTGGAGGCGATCAGCAACGGAGTCCCGGCCTTCCGGAGGCCGCAGGCCAAGAACGCGGCCACGACCCTCGCGATGATGGCCGTGATGACGGTGACGATGTTCCTCGGGATCACGGTCCTCACGGCACTGCTCGACGTTCGAGTGAACCACGAGATCGCGGCTTCGCGCTCGGTGTTGTCGCAGATCGGCGAGACCGTCTTCGGTCGGACGTTCCTCTACTTCGTGCTGCAGGGGCTCACCGCGGGGATCCTGATCCTCGCCGCCAACACGGCGTACCAAGATTTCCCAAGGCTCTCCGCGATCCTCGCGCGCGATCGCTTCATGCCGTCGCAGTTCCGCAACCGTGGGGATCGTCTCGTTTTCTCGAACGGGATCATCATCCTCGCGCTCGCGGCGAGCGGGCTCGTCTACGCGTTCGATGCGGATCTCACGAGGCTGATCCAGCTCTACGTCGTAGGTGTCTTCACTGCGTTCACGCTCTCTCAGTTGGGGATGGTTCGGCGTTGGCTGCGGCTGCGGGGTCCCGGCTGGCGGCGAAGCATGATCATCAACGCGATCGGTGCGACGGCGACCGGCGTCGTCCTCGTCATCGTGACCGTCACGAAGTTCAGCGGCGGGGCCTGGATCGTGCTCGCGGCGATGCCGGTGATCATCGCCTTCTTCGTGGCGGTGCACCGGCACTACGAGGCGATCGGACGAGCGCTCCGCGCCGACACGCAGCCGCCGACGCCGGACGCGAAGAACACGTTCGTCCTCCTGGTGCGAGACCTCGGCCCGGCGACGGCGAAGGCCCTCGGGTACGTCCGCGCCCTCCGTCCCGAGCAGGTCATCCCTCTGTTCGTGGGGGATCCCGGCTTCTTCGAAGAGATCGCGGAGCGGTGGCCGGGCTTCGCCCCGCGGCTCGGCTCTCTCCAGCACCTCGATGTCGACTCGGGACGTCCCGCGAGGGCCCTTCGGACGAAACTCCGGTCGCTCCGTGAGAACGGCTCCGGATTCGTCACGGTGATCGTGCCGGAGGAGCTCACCAGCCGGTCGTTCCTGAGGCAACTCGGACGTCGCTGGGGCTTCTGGTTGAAGGTGTCGCTGTTCTTCGAGGTGGGGATCGTGGTGACGGACGTGCCGTTGCTCCCGGAGGAGCGATCGTCGACGAACGCTCGGCCTGTCGAACCCACCCGGCACGTGGTCCTGGTCCCTATCTCCAGCGTGCACGCGGCGACGGCGAGGGCGGTGTCCTATGCCCTCTCGCTGGAGGCGGCGGAGATCGAGGCCGTCTACCTCTCGACGGACCGGAGCGAGGAGCAGGAAGTCGCAGAGTCGTGGATCGAGTGGCGGATGGACATCCCCCTCTCGATCGTCGACGCGCCGTTCCGAGATCTCGGCGAGCCGATGCTCGAGGAGGTGCGCCGGTTCACGGCGAGGGAAGGCACGATCGTGACGGTCGTCCTGCCGGAGCTCGTGGTGGCGCACTGGTGGGAGCAGCTGCTGCACACGCAGAGCGCCCTGTTCTTCAAGCGCTTGCTCCTCTTCGAACCTGGAGTGGTGGTGACCAGTGTTCCCTTCCACGTGTCTCAGGTCACCGAGACGCCGCCGGCCGTCTCCGTTCCGTGATCGGTGGTCACCATCACGCCACGATGAGGACAACCCCCTGGTCAGGTTCGGTCGAGAGCCGGCTGCGTAGTGATAGATCGCATGCGTCCATCACTGGTGGATACCGCCCAAGACGGGGCGTACGCGCGACGAGTTCGCGACCTTGCCTTTCCCGGTTCCTGGGAGATCGAGGGAGGCAGTCATGGCCCAATGGCCAAGGACCGCTCGAGGCAAACTGTTCTACACCTCACTCGCCGCTGTCGTCGTGCCACTGTTGGTGTGGTTCGTCCCAACGCTTCCGGGTTTCGTGCTCTGGGCCCTGGCCTTCATCGGGCTCGCATCCGTCGCTCTCTTCGTCTGGCGTCGCAAGGTCGAAGGCGGAGGCGAGCGGGACTGGGTCGGCGAGTTCTCGTTCGGAGACGTGGTGCGTTTCCGGCGCGCCGAGGAAGCGCTCGAGGTTGCCGCGCTGTAGCGGATAGATCTCCGAATTCCCTGGAGTGTGGGTGTCGGAGGGGGGATTTGAACCCCCACCCCCTGTGAAGGGGACTAGGCCCTCAACCTAGCGCGTCTACCAAGTTCCGCCACTCCGACGAGGTCCGCGGGGATGCTACCAGCCGTTACGGTGTCCACTTCCACGCGAGCCAGAACGTGCAGAGGCCCCACACGATCGCGGTGACGACGGTGACCCGGTCGAGGGTTCGCTCCAGCGCCGTGCCTCCCGCGAGGGTGGACGACCCGCCGAACAGCTCCGACATGCCGCTCCCCCGCCCCGAGTGCAACAGGATCGAGAGGATCAGGAAGAGCGACGCGATGATGTCGATGACGATCACGACGGCGTTCAGCACGACCCGGATCCCTTCTCGAGACTCATGGGCGTTCGGTTAGCTCGGAGCGGAGTCCTCACCCTCGAGCGACCCCTCCTGCACCTCGACGACGCCCTCTTCGAAACGGTCCACGGCGTCGCCGCCCTCGATGATACTGCCCTCCAGCGGGAAGTGGCAGGCAGCGATCTGTCCCGGGCCCTGGCTCGTGAGCTCGGGCTCGTCCTGGATGCAGCGCGGGTGGGGCCCGTCGATCCCTTCGGCCTTGGCGATCGCACGCGACTGCGGGCACCGAGGATGGAACCGGCAGCCCGACGGCGGATCGATCGGAGACGGCACGTCGCCCTGCAGGATGATGCGGCGCTTCTGCCGGGCCAGCTCCGGATCGGCCATCGGGACGGCGGACAGAAGGGCGCCCGAGTAGGGGTGCTTCGGCGTTCGATAGAGGCTCGCGCCCTCGGCCATCTCCACGATCTTGCCGAGGTACATGACGGCGACACGGTCCGAGACGTGCTTCACGACCGACAGGTCGTGCGCGATGAACAGGTACGTGAGCTTGAACTCGTCCTGGAGGTCGTCGAGCAGGTTGAGGATCTGCGCCTGGATCGACACGTCGAGCGCGGAGACCGGCTCGTCGCAGACGATCAGCTTCGGACGCAGGGCGAGTGATCTCGCCACGCCGATGCGCTGGCGTTGTCCGCCCGAGAACTCGTGTGGATAGCGGTTGTAGTGCTCGGGGTTCAAGCCGACCAGCTCCATCAGCTGCTGGACCTCGGACTTGATCCGGTTCCTTGGCACCGTCTTGTGCAGGCGGAACGGCTCCCCCACGATGGTTCCGACCGTCTTCCTCGGGTTCAGAGACGCATACGGGTCCTGGAACACCATCTGCATGTCTTCGCGCAGCTCCTGGAGCTCCTTGCCCTTCAGGTCGGTGATGTCCTGGCCGTTGAACCAGATCTTGCCCTCGGTCGCGTCGTAGAGCCGCATCACCACCCGGGCGAGGGTCGACTTCCCGCAGCCGGTCTCGCCGACGAGTCCGACCGTCTGACCCGGATAGACCTCGAGGTCCACACCGTCGACCGCGTGCACGTTGCCGACGTGGTGCTGGAAGAGGATCCCCTGGGTGATCGGGAAGTACTTCTTGATCCCCTCGATCTTCACGAGCGGTTCGCCGGACGGCGCCGGGGGCTGTGCCGAGAGCTGTTCAGCCTGAGTGCTCATCGACGGGCCAGGACCTCCTGGTCCCGGATCTTCACTTTGTCGCCGAGGCTCAGGTGACAGGCGGCCGCGTGGTGGCCGTCCACGGGGAGGAGCTCGGGGACGTCACGATCGCAGGGATCGAACTTGTACGGGCACCGGGGATGGAACGCGCATCCGGGCGGCACCTGGATCAACGACGGCGGCAGCCCCCGGATCGGACTCAGGCGTTCCTTCTTGTCCTCGTCCAGGCGCGGGATCGAGCTCAGGAGGCCCCAGGTGTACGGGTGGAGCGGCTTGTAGTAGATGTCGTCGGTGTTCCCGAACTCCGCCGCCTTCCCGGCGTACATCACCATGATGTCGTCGCAGTGCTCGGCCACCACGCCGAGGTCGTGCGTGATGATGATCACCGCAGCGTTGAACTCCGACTTCAGTCGATCGATCAGGTCCAGGATCTGCGCCTGGACGGTGACGTCGAGCGCGGTCGTCGGCTCGTCGGCGATCAGGACGTCGGGGTTCAGCGCGAGCGCCATCGCGATCATCGCCCGCTGACGCATCCCGCCCGAGAACTCGTGCGGGTACTGGTCGGCGCGATCCTTCGGGTGGGGGATGTTCACCCTGGCGAGCATCTCGACGGCCTGGTCCAGCGCTTCTTGCTTGGAGATGTCCTGATGCTCGAGGATCGCTTCGGCGATCTGGAAACCCACCTTGTAGAAAGGGTGGAGCGAGGTCATCGGATCCTGGAAGATCATCGAGATCTTCGCCCCGCGGATCGTCCGCATCTCGTCCTTCGGGACCTTCAGCAGATCCTGGCCCTGGAAGAAGACCTCTCCGGAGATGTTCGCCTGCTTGGCGTTGATCAGGCCCATCACCGTGAGGGAGCTGACGCTCTTGCCGGAGCCGGACTCGCCCACGATGCCGAGGGTCTCCCCCGCCTGGAGCGAGTAGCTCACCCCGTCGACGGCCTTCACCAGGCCGTCGTCGGTCGGGAAATGGACCTTGAGATCCTTGACCTCGAGGAGAGGCTGCGCCACCTAGGTGTACCTCACCCTCGGGTCCACGAACGCGTACGCGACGTCGACGACCAGGTTCGCGATCGCGATGATGAACGCGCCCAGGATCGTCACGCCCATCACCATCGGGAAGTCGTTCGTGCTGATCGACTGGACGGCGAGCTGACCGACCCCCGGCAACCCGAAGACGGTTTCGGTGATGAACGCTCCGCCCAGCAGCAGGCCGACGTCGAGCCCCAGCATGGTGACGACCGGCGTGAGGGCGCCCCGCAGCCCGTGCTTGTAGATCACGCGGCGCTCGGAGAGACCCTTCGCGCGCGCGGTGCGGATGTAGTCCTCGTTCATCGTCTCGATCAGGTTGCCGCGAACCATCCGTGCGTAGAAGGCCGCGTTGATGTACGCGAGGGACACCCAGGGCAGGATGAACCGGCCTTCGGCGGCGGCGCGCAGCGCGCCGGCCCACCCGTTGTAGCCGATGGGGATCCCGCTCGGGGGCAGCAGCTCTAACTTGAACCAGAACGTGTACAGGAGCAGCTGGGCGAGCCAGAAGATCGGCATCGATACGCCGACGATCGCGAAGATCATGGCGGCGCGATCGGCCACCGATCGTCGGCGAACGGCCGACAGGATGCCGATCGGGATCCCGAGCGCCAGCCAGATGACCGCCGCGCCGATCGCGAGGACACCGGTGATCGGGATCCTCCTCGCCGAGCTCCTCCTTGACCGGGATCGAAGCTGCCGTACGAGAAGTACACCTCCTCGCTCAGCCAGTAGCCCGGGCGCGGGGATGAATCCCCTCGAGGAAGCGCCAGTACTGGACGTGGAACGGCTTGTCCAGGCCGAAGGCCGCCCGAGCCCGCTCGATCTCTGCCGGGTTGGTCGTGCGCCCGACGGCGCGTCTCGCCGGATCGCCCGCCGGAAGCTTGACGAAGATGAGGAAGGTGAGGAACGAGACGATCACGATCACGAGGATCATGAAGAGGGCCCGCCTGATCAGGTACCTGCCCACGCCGCCACCTTCCCACGTCCGAACGGCGAGGGGGCCGCGAGCGCGACCCCCTCGACCGCCGTGCTCACCGAACTATCCGGTGTTGCCGGGTACCGCCATCGAGTCGAACGCCGCCAGACCAGCGAACTGGTCGAACGAGTAGTTCTGGACGTTCTCGGAGATGATGTCGACGCTGTTGTCGAACAGGTACGGCACCCACGGCACCACGTTTTCCATCAGATCCTGGTCGAGCTCGGCCCAGCACTGGAACCGCTCGGCACCTGGCTCCAGCGCAGAGCACTCCTCGACCTTCTCGTCGACCGAAGGAACCTCGGTGACGTCGTAGCCCCAACCACTCATCTGCTCGGCGGTTGCGCCCACCAGCGAGTAGTTGCAGCAGCTCTCCCACAGGCCCGAGGAGGAGAACAACGGCTCACCGAACGTGATGCCGTCGGCGTAGTCCTTGCCCCATCCCGGTCCCGCGCACAGCCCATGCGCCGAGTTGGCATCGTTGCACTTGTTGTACATCGTGCCGCGCTCGAGCTGCTTGACGTCGAGGGTCAGTCCGAGAGGCTCCAGGAACTGGATCAGCAACGCCGACTGCTCCGGGTACGGATCCTCGCGGTCGGTGATCGTCAGGATGTTCTTGCACTCGGGTGCGTCGCAGACCCCGTCCCCGTCCGTGTCGTAGTCGGTCGCGAGGGCCATCGCCTCCTTCGCCTTCTCGATGTCGCCAGACGCATTGGCGGTCTCGTACGGGTCGTAGGTGCCCAGGATGTTGTCCTGCAGGCTGTTCACGAAGATGTGTCCCGCGATCTCACCGACCGACGGGCCACCTCTCAGCTGTCGGAACCCCTGCTTGTCGAACGCCCAGTTGACCGCCTTGCGGACATTGATGTCGTCGAACGGGGGCACCCCCAGGTTGAACGACACGTAACGGACCGCGTCAGATGCGTAGATGTTGATCCGACTCTGCAGATCGGGGTTCGTCTGGTAGTCCCGGATCTTCTCGGCCGGCGGGACGCCGTCCACCACGAAGTCCAGGGCGCCCGCGGCGACCTGGTTGTACAGGTCGTCGTTGTCGCCACCGATCCGGACCGAGATCTTGTCCGGGTAGGCGTCACGCAGCTCGTCCGACTCCGCTGTCCAGGAAGGGTTTCGGACGAGCACGATCTGACGTCCCGGGACGTAGCCAGGCGCCTCGGTCTGGTCCTTGGGAGGCAACGAGAAGTCCATCGTCTCTGACCCCTCGAACATGTACGGACCCGAGGCCACGAGGAACCTGCCGTAGTTCCGGTCGTGCCCCTCGGCGACGCCCAGCCGCTCGCCCTCATCGTCGGGCGGGATCGGCGACGCTGCGCCCATCGCGAAGCGGTAGCTCATGTCGCCGACCGGTGTGGTCGTGGTGATCTCGAGCGTGTGGGTGTCGGGGGCGCTCAGGCCCGAGATCGTGTCGGCATCGCCGGCCCCGAAATCGTCGAAGCCCTCGATCACCGAGTAGTAGAAGGAGTAGCCGCCGACGTTCGCCGTCGGGTTCGCCTCCCGCTCCATCGCACGGATGAAGTCCTGGGCTGTGATCTCCGTGTCGTCCTTCGGTGGCGCGTACATGAGTCCCGGCTTGATCTGGAAGGTCCAGGTCAATCCGTCTTCCGACTGCGTGGGTTCACTGGCAGCAAGATCAGGGAAGATCTCGGCACCACCCTCATCCGTCGGGACGCCCTCGTAGGACATGAGATTCCGGAGCAGACAGCACCGGTAGTACTCCCACGTGACGGAGTAATACTCCTTCTGCGGGTCGAACGCGGCCGTCACGTCGGCCAGCATCGCCATGTTCAGCGTGCCACCCGAGAGATCCTCTTGCGGCTCACTCGGGCTGGCTGCTCGGTTCCCCCGTCGTCGCCGCACGCGGCCCCGACGAGACCGAGGACCGTCACGACCGCGATCACTCTGAGTACTCGTTTCAAAGCTACCCCCCTTCTCGGTGTTCCTATTCACGATTCACAAGCTTCAACGCCTTCGAGGCTGCTCGTCCTCCTTTCGCACCGGGTTCCCCCTGTCGATACGCTCAGACGCCCTTCCGAGGATCGAGGGCGTCGCGAAGGCCGTCCCCCACGAGGTTGAACGCGAGGGTCGTGAGGAACAGGGCGAGTCCCGGGAAGATCATCAGCCAGGGCGCGTACGTGAACGCGGTGCCCGCATCGGCGAGCATGCCCCCCCACGATGGGGTGGTGTCCGGCACGCCGACGCCGAGGAACGAAAGTCCGGCCTCGAACAGGATGTTGCTCGGAATGATCAACGTCGTGTAGACGATGATCGGCGCGGTCACGTTGGGAAGGATCTCGCGGAGGATGATCCGCCGGTTGGACGCGCCCAGGCTCCTCGACGCCTCGATGAACTCCTTCTCACGGATCGACAGGACCTGACCACGGACGATACGCGCGATGTACGGCCAACTGAACAGACCGATGATGAGGATCACGGGGCGCAGGCCGGGCTTGATGAAGCCCCAGAAGCATCCTTCCTGGTTCGCGCCGCATGCGGATGCGATCCCCAGCGCGAGGAGGAGGACGGGAAGCGCGAGCACCACGTCGGTCGCCCGCGAGATGACCGTGTCAGTCTTCCCTCGGAAGAAGCCGGCTGTGAGTCCAAGCAGCACACCGATCACCAGGGCGATGCCAGTGGCCAGGAAGGCGACCGTGAGCGAGGTGCGAGCGCCGTACGCGATCCGGACGAACTGGTCACGCCCCGTGTCGTCCACGCCCAAGAGGTAGCCGGGGGGCGACTCCGTGATCTTCTCGCCCGTGGTGGGGTCGTACTTGTCCGGCCACCATCGGGGGGCCGACGGCAGCCCGTACGAGTCGAGCGAGCTCAGGTTCACCTGGTTGGGCTCGTGGTTGGTGATGTCCGCGATCACCGGCGCGAAGATCGCCATCAGCAGCATCAGCGCGATGATCACGATCCCGGCGAGCGCGAAGCGGTCCTGCCGGAAATGCCGCCAGAAGATCTCCCACGGGCTCCGGCCGATGATCGATGCCGGCGTCTCGGCAGACGGCGCGGCGGCCTCGAGGTCGAGGCGCTCGCGAACCTCGCCCTGCTCGGCCTGGGATACGTCGGTGTCCGTGTCGGATCGACTCATGCCCGGAAGGCGATACTACGGAGGTTACGGGAGACGCGCAAACCAACAACCCCCGGAGCGGCACCGCCGCAGGCTCTTTGAGAGGCAAGGAAGCGAAAGAGGGTCACCGGTATCTGACGATCAGGGCGAATCCCTCCGGGTCGAGGCTCGCGCCGCCCACCAGCGCTCCGTCGATCTCCGGATGCGCCATGAACTCCCTGATGTTCCCCGGTTTGACGCTCCCGCCGTACTGAACACGGACCGCGCCTCCGACCTCGGAGGAGACGCCGTCCGAAAGGGTCGCTCGGATGACCTCCACGACCTGTCCCGCGTCCGTCGGTTCCGCGTTGCGGCCCGTGCCTATCGCCCAGATCGGCTCGTAGGCGATCACGGCGCGAGCGGCGGAATGCGCGTCCACGCCGTCGAACGCTCCCCTGATCTGCTCCGCGACCTTGCTCTCGGTCCCGCCCGACTCCCGCTCCTCCAGGGTCTCCCCCACGCAGACGATCGGGACCATGCCGTGGCGGAAGACGGCTTTCACCTTCCGGTTGACCGTATCGTCGTCCTCACCGAAGAGCTGGCGGCGCTCGGAGTGACCCACGATCACGTAGGCGACGTCGAGCGCCGCCAGCATCGAGCCGGATACCTCTCCGGTGAACGCGCCCTCGTCCTCCGGGTGGATGTCCTGCGCGCCCAGGCCGTATGAGAGCCGGTCGGAGTCGATCAGCGTCTGGACCGAGCGCAACGCCGTGAACGGCGGGCAGATCACGACCTCGACGCGATCCGCCTCCTTCCGGTCCAGGAGATAGGAGAGCTTCTGCACCGTCTGTATCGCCTCCAGGTGCGTCTTGTGCATCTTCCAGTTCGCCGCGATGATCGGCATCCTCTCGGCCACGTCAGTCCTCCAAGACCTGGATGCCCGGCAACGGCTCGCCCTCGAGGAACTCGAGCGAGGCCCCGCCGCCGGTGGACAGGTGGTCGAACGACTCCTCCAGGCCGGCGCGCTTGACGGCGAGGAGCGAATCGCCACCCCCGACGACGGAGAAGGCCGGGGCTCCGGCGATCGCCGTCGCCACCCCGCGCGTGCCGGCCGAGAAGGGCTCGAGCTCGAAGACGCCCATCGGCCCGTTCCACAGGATCGTCTTCGCGTCGGCGAGGATCCGCGCGAACTCCTCGACGGTGCGGGGGCCGATGTCCAATCCCTTGAGGCCGCGTGGAACCTCGCGCGCCGGCACCGTCTGGGGGCGGACGCCCGCGCGAGCATCCGTGGCCGCCACGACGTCTTGCGGGAGCTCGACCAGCGTGCCCTTCTCGCGGGCGAGCCGTGCCACGGCCCGGACCTCGTCGAAGCGATCGGGTTCCACGAGACTCTCGCCGACCTCTCCTCCGTCGGCGGCGATCAACGTGAACGCCATCGCGCCGCCGATCAGCAGCGCGTCGACGCGCTCGACGAGCGCGCCCAACACGCCGAGCTTGTCGGAGACCTTCGCACCTCCGAGGACGGCCACGTAGGGACGATCGGGATCGGTCAAGAGCCGGCCGAGCACCTCGACCTCTCGCTGGAGCAGCCTGCCCGCCACCGCCGGCCTCCCCGATGCGAGCATCAGGTCCGGCAAGGCCGAGACACTGGCATGGGCGCGGTGCGCCGCCCCGAAAGCGTCGTTCACGTAGGCGTCGGCGAGCTCCGCCAGCTGCCCGGCGAATCGGACGTCGTCGGCCTCCTCCCCCGGATGGAACCGGAGGTTCTCGAGGAGGACCACCTCACCAGGCTCGATGTGGCTGCATGCTGCCTCGGGCCCGTCGCCGACGACCTCGTCCAGGGCCATGACGTCGACGCCGAGCAGCTCGGCTAGGCGATCGGCGACGGGCCCGAGCCGCAGGTCGCCCCGCGGCTCCCCCTTCGGCCTCCCGAGATGCGACGCCACCACGAGGGCGGCCCCCTTGTCGATGAGCTCGCGGAGCGTCGGAGCGGTCGCGCGGATCCGCATGTCGTCCGCGACGGTGCCTCCCTCGATCGGCACGTTGAAGTCGGCACGGACGAAGACCCTGGTGCCGGCGACGTCGCCGAGGTCGTCGAGGGTCCGGAGCGCCACTAGAGCTTCGACGCGACCAGATTCACGAGATCGACCAGGCGGTTCGAGTACCCCCACTCGTTGTCGTACCAGCCGAGCACCTTGACGAAGTTCCCGAGCGCCATCGTCGAGAGGGAGTCGAAGGTGCACGAGGCGGGCGACCCCACGATGTCGCTCGAGACGATCGGATCCTCGGTGTAGACGAGCTTGTCCTTCAGCGGGCCGTTCTCGGAGGCCGTTCGATAGGCCTTGTTGACCTCCTCCACCGTGACGTCGCGGTTGAGGATCGCCACGAGGTCGGTGATCGATCCGTCCGGCACAGGCACCCGCATCGCGAGGCCGTCCATCTTCCCCTTCAGCTGTGGGAGCGCGAGGGAGGTCGCCTTCGCGGCACCGGTGGAAGCCGGCACGATGTTGATCGCGGCGGCGCGGGCTCGCCGCAGGTCCTTGTGCGGCAGGTCGAGCAGGTTCTGGTCGTTGGTGTACGCATGGACGGTGGTCATCAGCGCGCGGTCGATCCCGAAAGAGTCTTCGAGCACCTTCGCGAGCGGCACGACGCAGTTCGTCGTACAGGAGGCGTTCGAGATCACGTGGTGGGTGGTCGGATCGTAGGCGTCGTCGTTGACACCCATGACGATCGTGATGTCCTCACCCTTCGCCGGCGCGCTGATGATGACCTTCTGCGCCCCCGCTTCGAGGTGGGCGGCCGCCTTCTCGCGGTCCGTGAATAGACCGGTCGACTCGATCACGATCTCGGCGCCCAGCTCTTTCCACGGGAGCTGCGCCGGATCGCGCTCGGCGACCACGCGCAGCTCGTCGCCGTCGACCGAGACGCCGTTCTCGGAGACCGTGACGTCCGCGTCCAGACGCCCCAGGACCGAGTCGTACTTCAACAGGTGCGCGAGCGTCCTTGCGTCCGTGATGTCGTTGACACCGACGAAGTCGACGTTCGCCCCCGTCTGCCTGACGGCGCGGAAGAAGTTGCGGCCGATCCGCCCGAATCCGTTGATCCCGACCTTGACAGCCATATGGGTCCTCCCTCGGAGTGCTCGGCGCTGGGAACCCATCCTACCGAGCGTGCTCACACACACCACCTGAGTCGCGCGTCAGCCGATGCGCCGTAGCGTAGTCACGCCGATGCGGCCCTTTCAGTCGCGGTCGACGTCGCGGTAATCGACCGAGACCCGATGCCCGCGCTCGCTGAAGTACTCGGCCAGGTCGGTCGCCACCACGACCGAGCGGTGTCGGCCTCCGGTGCAGCCGACCGCCACGGTGAGGTACGACTTCCCCTCGTCCACGTAGCCGGGAACGACGACGTCGAGAAGAGACTCCAGCCGCTTCATGAAGGGCCCATACTGCGCCTGCCCTTCGACGTATCCGCGGACCTTCGCGTTGGTGCCTGGCAATGGTCGCAGCTCGTCTACCCAATGAGGGTTGGGCAGGAAGCGCACGTCCAACACGAGATCGGCGTCTCGGGGACTGCCGTACTTGAAGCCGAAGGACACGACCGTGACGAGGAGGCCGGCCTCCGGCGGCGCCTCCGAGAACATCTCACGCATCCGGTCGCGGAGGTCGTGAGGTGTGAGCCCGCTCGTGTCGATCACGAGATCGGCGTCTTCCCGCAGGCTCTCCATCATCAGCCGCTCCTTGCGGATGCCCTCGGCGACCCGATCGCCCGGCGCGAGAGGGTGGCGCCGGCGCGTCGCCTCATAGCGGTTGACGAGGTCCTCGTCCGATGCGTCGAGGAACACGATCCGTGACGCCACGCGTTGACCTCGGAGCTCTTCGAGCGCTCTGGAGAGCTCGCCGAAGAACACGCCCCCCCGGGCGTCGACGACGATCGCGACCCGGCCGGGCCCGCCGGGACCGGCGGCCAGCTCCGCCATCTTCGGCAGGAGCGCCGGCGGCAGGTTGTCCACGACGAAGTACCCCAGGTCTTCCAGACTGCGAGCGGCCTCGGACCTCCCGGCCCCCGAGAGGCCCGTGATCAACAGGAATCCGGGGGCGGTCGCGACCTCCGCATCGGACCGGCGCGCCGTCTTGGCCATCATGCGCTCTCACGGTGATCGGAGGCCGCGACCGCGTGGAGACGCTGATGGATCTCGTCCGCCAGCCTCGGGCCAACCCCGGGCGTCGCGGCGAGCTCGGACGGTTCGGCCTGTCGGATCTTGGTCAGGGAGCCGAAGCGCTTCATCAGGGCTCGCTTCCGCGAGGGACCGACGCCGGGGATCTCGTCGAGCGGAGATGCGAGCGCCCGCCGATCGCGCCGCTGCCGGTGATACGTGATCGCGAACCGATGCGCTTCGTCGCGGATGTGCTGCAGTACGAAGAGCGCCTCCGATCCGCGTGGGATCGACAGCGGATCCGGCCGGTCGGGGAAATAGATCTCTTCGAGCCGCTTCGCCAGCCCCACGTGCGGGATGTGCAATCCGAGGTCCTCAAGGACCTTCGTCGCGACGCTCAGCTGGCCGCGCCCGCCGTCCACGACGACGAGCGCGGGCGGGTACGAGAATCGCCTGCGGCCGCCCGGAGCCTCGTCCTTCTCCTTGAGGAGCCGGGAGAACCGCCTGGTCAGCATCTCCTCCATGCTCGCGAGATCGTCCTGTCCCGCAACGCTCTTGATCTCGAAGCGTCGATAGTCGGAGCGCTTCGGCAGCCCGTCTTCGAAGACCACCATAGACCCGACCGTGTCGGTGGGTCCCAGGTTCGAGATGTCGTAGCACTCGATCCGGAGTGGAGCCTGCTCCAGCCCGAGCTGGTCGGCGAGTTCCGAGAGCGCTCGGGAACGCGCCCCGAAGTCCGAGGCTCGGCGCAGCTTGTGACGATGGAAGGCGTCCGCGGCGTTGCTGCCGACGACCTCCATCAGCTTCCGCTTGGCGCCCCGAGCCGGGACGGCGATCGTGACGCGGGAGCCTCTGCGACCGGACAACCACGCTTCCAGGACGGCGTGATCGGCCGGCTCCGTCGGAACCAAGATGCGCGGCGGCACGTCCTCCCGCTCCATGTAGACCTGCCGGAGGAAGGATGCAACGAGCTCGGGGCGGTCGAGGTCTTCGACGCGATCGACGACCCAGCCCTTCCTCCCGAGGACCCTCCCCCCTCGAACCGTGAACACCTGGAACGCCGCCTCGAGGTCGTCCTCGGCGAGGCCGACCACGTCCAGGTCCTCGGGGCGGACCAGAACCATCTCCTGGCTCTCCAGCGCTCGCCGCGCCGCCTGCAACTGGTCCCGGAACCGAGCCGCCTGCTCGTACTCCTCCCGCTCGGAAGCCTCGGCCATCTGGCGATCGAGCCTCTTCAGTACCGGCTTGGAGCTCCCGGCGAGGAAGTCCCCCAAGCTCTCAACGTCTCGCCGGTACGACTCTTCGGTGACGCCGGTCTGCGCGGGCACACACGGTCCCGAGCAGCGGCCGATGTCGTAATAGAGACAGGGCCTGCCGGCTCGCGCCCGCTGGTCGAAGAAGTGGTTGGTGCAGGTTCGGATGGGGAACACCCGCGTCAGGGCGTCCAGGGTGTCGCGGATCGCCCAGGCATGCCCGTACGGCCCGAAGTAACGGACCTTCTTCCGTTTGGTGCCCCGAAGGACCTGCGCGCGTGGCCACTTCTCCCCCACCGTGAGGGCCAGGTAGGGATAGGACTTGTCGTCCCGGTACCGGATGTTGAACCGAGGCCGGTACTGCTGGATCAGGTTGAACTCGAGCATCAGCGCGTCGACCTCACCGGACGCGACGATCCACTCGACGCTGGCAGCCGCGTCGACCATGGCCTGCGTCCGCGGATGAAGGGGGCGTGACCAGTAGCTGGCCAACCGCTTCCGCAGCGAGCTGGCTTTGCCGACGTACACGACCCGCCCGTCCTCGTCTCGGAAGAGGTAGGCGCCGGGGACGTCCGGGATGCTGGACGACACCGGCTTCGTGAAGCTCACAGACCTATCGTAGCGCCGGGTTGCGACCCGGCCGGGAACGGAGTGTGACTAACCGCCGCCTCCGCCTGCGCCGCCACCCTGACCGCCGCCGCCAGCTGCACCCTCGATCGCTTCAAGGACGCCGAACATCGTGGTGGGGTGGACGTCGCATTGGAAGTAGTACGTGGTCGGGTCCAACGGAGGCACGGGGTACTCGACCGTGTCCGGTCCCTGGAATGGCGCGTCCTGGACGATCGCGCTCTGATGTTCCGAGTCCTCGTACAACGACCAGTTGTGGGGTTGGTTCGGAGTCGCGTCCCGATTGTCGAACGTTACCGTGAACGGTTCGTTCGCTGGGCCGACGAGGCAGTTCGTGTCGAACGCGGTCCCCTCCGCGCTGATCTCCAGGATGAACTCGCCGTCTTCACCACAGCCTTCCTCGCTCGGCGGGGCGGCCGACGGTGCAGGGCTGGGGGCCGCGATCAGCAGGCCGGGGATCTCGGCGTACGTCCCCAGCCGGAGGTCGCCGTTCTCCGGGTCGTACCAGGCCAGGTAGACGGAGGCGCCGTCCTCGGTCGTCGCGACCGAGGGGCTGATGCCGCCGCTCGTGTCGGGCAGGTCGAGTTCCTCGAGCTGTGCCTCCTCACCCGAGGCGAGGTGGATGCCCTCGGGGTCCTCCCACGTCAGCCACGTCGTTCCCTGGCCGTCGACGGCGACGCCGGAGCCCGGAGTGGCGGCGGTGTCCCCTGCCTGGCCGCCACCCTGGGAAAGCGTGGCGACCTCTTCGATCGACCAGGATCCGAACCGGCCGGTCGCGACGGCCACCCCCCCGGACGTGTAGAAGGAGATCGTCGCCATGTCACCGGCGGCGGCGAGTGACGCGCCACCGGTGACATCGGTCGCCACCACTTCCGTGGCCCAGCTACCGCCCTGTCGTTGCGCGGCGATCAGCTCGCCGGAGCCAGGATCGGCCACCACGACGAACGGCTCCCCTCCGACGATCGCCACGTGGGTCGCGGGCGGACATCCCAGGCCGCACGCCGAGAGGCTGGCGACCGTCGTGATCCGCCAGCGCTCCCCCGACCGCTCGGCCACTCGCACTTCCGGCTGCGTCCCCGCCACCGTGTACGCGACGATCGGCACGCCTGAGCCGTCCACGACGATCGACGGGGCGCCCGCCTCGGGCGTCTCCTCCACGGGCTCAACCTCGAAGGCCGGGCCCACGCCGTACCAGACGCCGGTGTCCACGGTCCACGTCGCATGGATATCCGCGCCGCTGATGGCGATGTCGGTGCCCTTCGCCCTCGCGGGCGTGATGGTCGCGAGGGACGGTTCGGCAGCCGGGTCGAACGGGACGGGGACCCCGGCGGGGGACTCTCTCGGCTGGGCGACGGCGCCTCGGGTCCAGATCTGCTCGGGCGTCAGGCTGGCCAGCAGCACGGCCCCGGCGTCCTTCCCGTCTTCGGTCTGGAGGAACGGTGACCCGACGGGGCGGGCGACGGGGATCTCACCTTCCTCCAACGGGGCCGTGAATCCGAAGTAGGAGATGTTGGGCAACCCCTCCCCGTCGACAGCCACGGAGGGAGCGAGCCCCACGTCGTCGATGGAGTCCGGAACCATCGGGATGAACTGCCGGCCTTCCGGGACCTCCACCTGAGGTGCCGGGGTGCTGCCGCACGAGGCGGTCAGCACCACGACCAGCCCTGCGACAACGGTCCTCAGCCGCCGGCGGGTCGCGGGATCCCCGGGGGCGGCGGCCCGGGAAACAGCAGATGGACTCGACACGACGGGGCGAATCCTAGCAAGCATGGGCAAGAGCACAGGCGTTCACGCCGTCGCGCCGGCACCCACCGGTAACACGCCGAGGACCTCCTCGAGGAAGTGCCCCGTGTACGAGTCGGCGTTCGCGGCGACGGCCTCGGGTGGCCCTTCCGCGACGACCCGCCCGCCCTGGTCTCCCCCCTCGGGCCCGAGGTCGATCAGCCAGTCCGCCGTCTTCACGACGTCGAGGTTGTGCTCGATCACGAGCACCGTGTTCCCCGTGGCGACCAACCGTTGGAGGACCTGCAGCAGCTTCCGTATGTCTTCGAAATGCAGGCCCGTGGTCGGCTCGTCGAGGATGTAGACCGTGCTTCCGGTCGCCCGCTTGTGGAGCTCGCTCGAGAGTTTGATCCGCTGCGCCTCACCTCCCGAGAGGGTTGGCGCAGGCTGCCCGAGCTTGATGTAGCCGAGCCCGACATCGGAGAGCGTCTGCATGTGCCGCTTGATCGGCGGGATGTTCTGGAAGAATTCGAGCGCCTCGTCGACGCTCATCTCGAGGACATCGGAGATCGTGCGGCCCTTGTACTTCACCTCGAGCGTCTCGCGGTTGTAGCGGCGGCCCTTGCAGACCTCGCACGTGACGTAGACGTCCGGGAGGAAGTGCATCTCGATCTTGATCTGCCCGTCGCCCGCGCAGTTCTCGCAGCGCCCGCCACGCACATTGAAGGAGAACCGGCCCGGCTGGTAGCCCCGCAGCCTGGCCTCGGGGACCTGCGCGAAGAGCTTCCGCATGTGATCGAACACGCCCGTGTACGTAGCCGGGTTGGATCGTGGCGTCCGGCCGATCGGCGACTGGTCGATGTCGATGACCTTGTCCACCTGCTCCCAGCCCACCATCCGCCGATGCTTCCCCGGCAGCACCCGCGAGCGATACACCTTCTGCATCAGCGCGCGCAGCAACACATCCTGAACGAGGGTGGACTTGCCACTGCCGCTCACACCGGTGATGCAGACGAACAGACCGAGCGGGATCCGCACGTTGATGTCCTTCAGGTTGTGCTGTCGCACGCCCTCGAGGCGAAGCCACCGAACGGGTTTGCGCCGCGACGTCGGCGCTGGGATCGACCGCCTGCCCGAGAGGTAGGCGCCAGTGAGGGACTCGTCGGAGTCCAGCAGTCCCTTGAGATCGCCCGAGTACACGATGCGACCGCCGTGCTCACCGGCCAGCGGACCGATGTCGACGATGTGGTCGGCTTCGAGGATCGTCGCCTCGTCGTGCTCGACGACGATCAGCGTGTTGCCGAGGTCTCGGAGCCGGATCAGCGTATCGAGGAGCCGCCGGTTGTCCCGCTGATGGAGGCCGATCGAGGGCTCGTCGAGGATGTACAGGACGCCGACCAGTCCCGAGCCGATCTGGGTCGCCAGGCGGATCCGTTGCGCCTCGCCCCCGGCGAGGGTCCCCGCCGTCCGCGACAGCGTGAGGTAGTCGAGGCCGACGTCCACGAGGAATCCCAGTCGCGCGCGGATCTCCTTCAGCAGCCGCTCCGCGATCATCTCCTCCCGTTCGGACAGCTCGATGGGGTCGAGGAAGTCGAGCGTCTTGCGGATCGACAGATCGGTCAACTGCGAGATGTTGATGCCGCCCACGGTGACGGCGAGGGTCTCGGGCCTCAGACGGGCTCCCTTGCACGCTCGGCACGGGATCTCGCGCATGAACTGCTCGAGCTTCTCCCGCGCGGCGTCCGACTCCGTCTCCTTGTATCGACGCTCGAGGTTGGGAAGCACGCCTTCGTAGGTCGTGTAGTACGTACGCTGGCGCCCATATCGGTTCCGGTAGCGGACGTAGATCTCCTCGTCGGAGCCGTAGAGGATCACGTCCCGCGCCCGCTTGGGGAGCTTCTTCCACGGGGTGTCCAGTGAGAACCCGTGGGTCTCGCCCACGGCTTCGAGCACCCGGTACCAGTACTCGAGGGTGTTGCTGGCCCATGGGGCGAGGGCGCCCTCGTTGATCGAGAGCGTCGGGTCGGGTATGACCAGGTCCGGATCCACCTCCAGACGGGTGCCGAGCCCGTCGCACGTGGAACACGCTCCGTAGGGCGAGTTGAAGGAGAAGTTCCTGGGCGCGAGCTCGTCGAACGACAGACCGCAGAACGTGCACGCGAGCTTCTGCGAGAACGTCTGGAGCTCCTCGTGGCCCTCGTGGGTCATCACCGCGATCGACGCCACCCCTTCCGCGAGCTCCAGGGCGGTCTCGATGCTGTCCGCGACTCGACGGCGGATACCCTGCTTGGCCACGAGCCGGTCGACCACGACCTCGATCGTGTGCTTGTAGTTCTTGGGGAGCTTGATCGTCTCGGAGAGCTCACGGACCTCTCCGTCGATCCGTGCGCGCGGGAACCCCTTCCGGGCCAGCTCCTGCAGGAGCTTCTCGTACTCGCCCTTGCGCCCCCGGACGACCGGAGCGAGCACCTGGAAGCGTGTGCCTTCCGGCAACTGCATCACCTGGTCCACGATCTGGTCGGGTGTCTGCCGCCCGATCGGGCGGCCGCAGTTGAAGCAGTGCGGATGACCGATCCGAGCGAACAGGACCCGGAGGTAGTCGTAGACCTCGGTGATCGTCCCCACCGTCGATCGAGGGTTGCGCGACGTCGATTTCTGGTCGATCGAGATCGCGGGCGAGAGGCCCTCGATGAAGTCGACGTCCGGCTTCTCCATCTGGCCCAGGAACTGTCGGGCGTACGATGACAGCGACTCCACGTATCGCCGCTGGCCTTCGGCGTAGATCGTGTCGAAGGCGAGCGACGACTTCCCGGAGCCGGACAGGCCCGTGAACACGATCAGCTGGTTGCGCGGCAGGTCCAGCGTGACGTTCTTGAGGTTGTGCTCACGGGCGCCGTGGATGACGAGTCTCTCGGAGCCCACGAAGTCGAGTGTACCGGCGGGCAGGGACAGAGCTGGGCGTGAGGCGCCCCGACCGGCGCGGGCCCGGCCGGTGCGCCTTCTGCGCGCCTATCCTTCGCCCTATGGAAAGGGACCTGCGAGAGTCGCCGCTGTACCGAGCGGTCGAGGAGCATTTCCGGAAGATCCACGAGCCGGGCTTCGGCAAGGTCACCGAGCCGGCCGATCCCCGCCCGTCCCCGGACGGACGATGGGTCGCCTTCACCGGCTCGATCTGGGAGAAGCTCGAAGGGACGCCGAGGACCCGGATCTGCCTCGCGCCGACCCGCGCCGAGGGCGGCGTCACAGGCGCCAGAGAGATCTCGTCCGGGCCCGAACACGACGCCGGGGCGAGGTGGTCACCGGATGCGCGACGGCTCAGCTTCCTCTCCGACCGCCGGGAGAAAGGCCGGATGCAGCTGCACGTGCTGACCGTGGACGACGTGGGCGAGGCCGAGGCGCTGCCGGAGATCGACGGGACGATCGAGGACCACTCGTGGTCGCCCGACGGCTCCCGGATCCTCGTCCTGGCCGCCGGGCTCCACGCGGACAGCGCCGGCGCGGAGGGCTCGGGGGCACTCGAGTCCGAGAAGGACCTCCCCGACTGGACCCCGAAGGTGGACTCGTCGGAAGACCGCCAAGTCTGGCGACGGCTGTGGGTCGTCGAGATGTCGACGGGCGACATCCAGGCGCTTTCGCGCGACGACCTCAACTGCTGGGAGGCGGGCTGGTGCGGTGAGAGTGCCGTCGTCGCCGTTGCTTCGGATGATCCGGGCGAGTCGGCGTGGTACACGGCACCCCTCGTGCTGATCGATGTCGCGAACGGCGAGGACCAGGTGATCGCGAAGAGCGACGTGCAGTTCGGGCTCCCCTCGGGGGCGCCGGATGGTTCCCGTGTTGCCGCGATCGAGGCTCCATGCAGCGATCGCCAGTTGGTTTCCGGCAGCGTCCTGATCGTGGGCGCCGATGGGACGGGAGACCGGCGGGTCGAGATCGAGGACGCGGACATCACCTGGGCGGGGTTCCGTGGGGACGGGCGCCTCGCCTACACGGCGCTCCGGCGCGGAGACACCCTCTTCGGACACATCGACCCGGCGACCGGTGATCGGGACGAGCTCTGGTCGACGACCGATGCCGTCGGTGCATGGGCTCCGTCCGCGGCGCCGTTCGGGAAGGACGGCTTCGCGTTCGTTCGCCAGGGATTCGATCGGCCGCCGGAGGTGGCCGTCGTGGAGGGTGGCTCGAACCGGACGATCGCCTCGTTCCATCATGCCGGGCACGACCACTCGCGACGCCTGGTCGGCCGCGCCGATCGCGTCACGTGGAACGCGCCCGACGGCCTCGAGATGGATGGATTCGTCCTCGCGCCCGAAGGCGACGGACCGCATCCCCTGATCCTGCACGTCCACGGCGGCCCGGTCTGGTCCTATCAGGAGTTGTTCCCGAGACCCTCTTTCTCGTGGCTCGTCTCGCGCGGCTATGCGATCTTGATGCCGAACCCGAGGGGCTCGACGGGCCGCGGCCGGGCCTTCCTCGAAGCGGTGATCGGCGACATGGGCGGCGCGGACGCGCATGACGACCTCGCAGGCATCGACGCGTTGGTGACGCGCGGTGACGCAGATCCCGAACGGATCGGCGTCACCGGCGGCAGCTACGGGGGCTTCATGTCGTGCTGGCTCCCAGTCGTGGACCAGCGATTCAAGGCCGCGGTCGCGGTCTCCCCGGTGACCGACTACTACAGCCAGCACTGGAACAGCAACATCGGCGCGTGGGACTCATGGTTCCTGGGTGGAGATCCCGAAGATGGCGCGCCTCAGTACCGGGAACGGAGCCCGGTGTTCTTCGCCGACAGGGTCACGACGCCGACGCTGCTCACCGCCGGGACGGAGGACCGGTGCACTCCGCCCGGGCAGGCGATGGAGTTCTATCGGGCGCTGCACGCGCGCGACGTGCCGGTCGAGGTCGCGATCTACCCAGGAGAGGGACACGGGGTTCGCAAGTACCCGGCCTACCTCGACCTCGTCACCCGGACGACCGCCTGGTTCGAGCGGTTCATGCCCGCAGTGCAGTAGATGGATCTCACCGACTGGCGCGCGGAGTTCCCGGTCCTCGAACGGAAGACGTACCTGATCAGCGCGTCGCTCGGGCCGGTCTCGCGGCGATCACGTACCTCCCTCGACGAGTACATGGATGCGTGGGCCTCGAAAGGCGCTCCCGACCAGGTCTGGTTCGAGGACATCTTCCCCAGGATGGCGTCCTTGAAGCGTTCGTTCTCCGCGCTCGCGGGCTGCGATCCGGATGAGGTGGCGCTCACGACCAACATCTCGATCGCGCTCTCCACGATCGCCTCGTGCCTCGACCTCTCCGGCGAACGGCGGACCGTGATCCTGTCCGAGCTGGACTTCCCCACCGACGGTCACGTGTGGATCGCGTGGGCCCGGAAGACCGGAGCCGAGGTTCGGTGGCTCCGGAGCCCAGACGGTCTGACGATCCCCTTGGACGAGTACGACCGGGCGATCGACGAGCGAACCGCACTCGTGATGGTCAATCGGGTGCTTTACCGGTCGAGCGCGATCGTCGACGCGAAGGCGGTCTGTGCGATCGCGCGTGAACGCGGCGCGCTCTCGTTCGTGGACGACTACCACGGGCTCGGGATCTTGCCGCTCGACCTGCACCACCTCGGGTGCGACCTCTACACGGCCGGGGTCCTCAAGTGGATGCTCGGCGGGCCGGGTCTGGTGTTCCTTTATGCCCGGCGGGACCTGCTGCCTTCCCTCGAACCCACGGTGACCGGCTGGTTCGGACAGCGAGAGCCGTTCGCGTTCGACACTGAGCATCTCGAGTATCACCCCACCGCACGTCGGCTCGAACACGGGACCCCCCCCGCCCCTGTGTTCTTCATCGCGCAGGGCGGGATCGACATCATCTCCGAGGTCGGGCCGGCGACGATACGGGCGCGGCAGGGAGAACTCACCGACCGACTGATCGGGCGCGCGGACGAGGCAGGCCTCGAGGTCCGGACACCCCGAGATCGCGCGGCGCGCGGCGGCGTGGTGAACGTGAAGGTCGGCCCGGAGGCCGAGAAGATCTGCCACGAGCTTCTCGCCCGCGACGTCTGCACGGACTTCCGGGGGGACGGCCTTCGGATCAGCCCGCACTTCTTCAACACCGAAGACGAGGTCGACCGGTGTTTCGAGGAGCTGCGGGCGTTCCGTTAGCGAACGAGGACCGGGACCCGCTGTGCCATGTTGTTCATGAACCCGCCGTAGTTCCAGGACGGGTCCACGGGCTGCACGTTGCCGGCCTGGTCGGTCGCCCGGACGAGCAGCTCATGCTCGCCCCGCGCGGCGCCCCAGTCGAAGAACCATGTCCTCCAGGAGGACGATGACGGTGGCGCGGGGCCGAGTTCGGCGTCGAACCAGGTCGCTCCTCCGTCGTCGCTGAGCTCAACGCGTGCGATGTGCCCCCAGCCCGACCACGCGCGGCCGGTCAGCTCGCACGGTCCGGCGTCGACGTACCGCTGGCGTGCCGGGAAGTCGGTGAAGCCAGGGGGGAGCATCAGCGCGCGGGGCGATTTCCGCGTCACCCGGGTCCCCGGGCCACCCTCCTCCTGACGGAGCTGGTACGCGGAGAGCTGGAAAGCGTCGGAAGCCTCCGCGATCGCCGTGATCCTCTGCAGCCACTTCACGCTGCACATCCCGTACCAGTCCGGCACGAGCAAGCGGATCGGGAACCCGTGCTGCGGCGGAAGCGGCTGCCCGTTCACCTCGTACGCCAGCAGGACGTCGTCCCTGACGATGTCGTCGAGCGCGAAGCTCCACTGGTAGTCGTGCTCGACGCCGCCCTGGATCCCGTGGTCCGCCGCGGTGAAAAGGAGTTCGACCACCTCGGGACGGAGCCCGGCCTCGTCGAGGATGGGCCGAAGCGGGGTGCCGGTCCATTCGGCGTTCCCGACCGCTTCCAGGAGCCAGGGTTGGCTGACGGCTCGCGGCGACATCAGGGCTCGCCCGTTCCCGGCGCACTCCATCGTGACCGGCTCAGTGACCGCCGGACGGGCGCGGAGGTCGGCCATCGAGAGTGACAGGGGGCGATCCACCAGCCCGTCGACCTCGACGGTCCACGACCCCTCGTCTGCCGGCGGGATATCGAAGTGAGTCACGAGGTAGTGCATCCCGATCGGCGTGACGTCGTACCGGAGCCCTTCGAGCGGCATGCCGTGGTTGCGGGCCGCCTGGCCGATCTCCTCCAGGGTGGCGCCTCGGAACTCGGTCTCGCCACGGGGATCAACCGTCATTCGTTCCATGACGCCATCCTGCCACGGACGGCCGAGGCGGTCAGTCCCCCGCGACGACCCGGCCGGCCCGGATCACCAGCTTCACGTCCTCGAGCGCCCTGAGGTCGTCCAACGGACTGGTGCCGAGCGCGATCAGATCGGCGGGCGCGTCGGGCTCCAGCGGCGCCCGGATCATCGCCTCGAGGACCTCCTCGGGCTCCAGCCCAGCCTCGACCATCAGCCGCGCCTCACGTGTGTGGATGCCCGGAGGTATCGACCCGTTCCCGAGGTCGGTTCCGTAGGTGATCGTGCCCCCCGCGACGTGGAACCGCCGGAGATTGTCGAGCGCCGTTCGGATCTCCGGCGTGTCACGGCCGAAGCTGAGGATGTCCAGCGTCGAGACGATCCGCATCTGCGCCGACGCCGCCTGGATCACCTCGTCCGAGAGCCGGATCCACGGCGTGTGGGCCAGCTCGTCGACGCCGGCGCCGAGGGCGCGTTCGACCTGCCCCTTGCCCTGCGCGTGGGCGGTCACCGGCAGGTCGGCTGCGCGTGCCGCATCGCAGATCCCCGCGAGCTCTGCGTCCGTAGGCGTGGGCCCGGCCTCGGCATTGAGGGACACCTTGATCGCCGCCGCGCCGAGTCTCGCCAGCTCCTCGACGGCTACGACCGCGTCTTCGGGCGAGGCGAGCTCCCGACCGGTCCCCGGGGGCGCCCACCCGTCCCGCATCGGGTAGCCGCCCGGCGCGGTGAGCATCGGGCCTGCCGCGCGGATCAACGGTCCGTCGAAGGACGGCATCTCCGACGCGTCCGCCAGCGGGAAGATCCGCTCCACCGGCCATCCGAGGTCGCGGACGGCGGTGACGCCGCCCGCCAGGACGGAAGCGGGCTCGGACAGCTCGATGTGGACGTGCCGGTCGGCAACCGCCGGCATCACGAAGCCATCCACGCGCACCTCTCGATCGGCGACCTCGATGGCCGTGGCTGCGCCCGCGTAGGTCACCAGGGCTCCCTCGCAGACGATCTGGGCATCCTCCACCAACGATCCCGGGCCCAGCCATGCGGCCGGTGCCCGGATCGAGAGGCGGTTCACGCGCCGACCCCGGCCGCGCGCAGGGCCTTGAGCTCCTTCCGGAGGTCGACGACCTCGTCGCGCAGGCGAGCGGCGTACTCGAACCGGAGGTCCTTTGCCGCCTGATGCATCTCCTCTTCGAGCTCGAGCAGCAGGCGTTCCACCTCTTCCTGCGGCATCTCGGGCCGAGCGGCCCGGCGTCGCCTCTCCTTCCGCGGCGAAGTCGCTCGCTTGGCCGGGTCCTCCTCGATCGCGAGCAGGATGTCGGTGACCCGCCTTCGGATCGTCTGCGGGTCGATCCCGTGCTCGGTGTTGTACGCCTCCTGGATCATCCGCCGCCGTTGGGTCTCGCTGATCGCGGTCTTCATCGAGTCCGTGACGGCGTCCGCGTACATCAGGACTTTCCCGTCGACATTGCGCGCCGCGCGCCCGATCGTCTGGATCAGCGATGTGTCGGAGCGCAGGAACCCCTCTTTGTCGGCGTCGAGGATCGCGACGAGCGAGACCTCGGGCAGGTCGAGCCCCTCGCGGAGCAGGTTGATGCCGACGAGGACGTCGAACTCCCCCAGGCGGAGATCGCGGATGATCTCGATGCGCTGGATCGTGTCGACCTCCGAGTGGAGATAGCGCACCCGGATACCCATCTCGATCAGGTAATCCGTCAGGTCCTCCGCCATCTTCTTGGTGAGCGTCGTGACCAGCACTCGTTGCTCGACCTCGGTCCGGCGCCGGATCTCCTCGATCAGGTCGTCGACCTGACCCTTCGTGGGACGGATCTCGACCTCGGGGTCGATCAGGCCGGTGGGCCGCACGATCTGCTCCACGATCCGCTCGGAGACCTTGAGCTCCCAGGGGCCTGGCGTCGCCGACATGTAGACGACCTGCCCGACCCGCTCTTGGAACTCCTCGAAGCGGAGCGGCCGGTTGTCGATCGCGCTGGGTAGCCGGAAACCGAAGTCGACGAGCGTGGACTTCCGCGAGATGTCTCCCTCGTACATCCCGTGGAGCTGCGGCACGGTGACGTGCGACTCGTCGATCACCACGAGGTAGTCGTCCGGGAAGTAGTCGAGCAGCGTGTACGGCGCGCTGCCCGGCGAACGGCCGTCGATGTGCCGCGAGTAGTTCTCGATCCCCGAGCAGAATCCGACCTCGCGGAGCATCTCGAGGTCGTAGGTCGTCCGCATCCGCAGCCGTTCGGCTTCGAGGAGCTTGCTCTGGGATTCGAGCTCCGCCAGACGCTCGTGCAGCTCCTCCTCGATCGTCACGAGGGCTTGCTTCATCCGCTCGTCGCCGGCGACGTAGTGCGACGCGGGGAACGTGGTGAGATCCACGATGGAATCGGTGAGCAGCTCTCCCGTCAGCGGGTCGAACCGGCTGATCCGCTCGATGGTCTCGCCCCACCACTCGATCCGATAGCCGGTCTGCTCATAGCTCGGGAACACCTCGAGCGTGTCGCCCTGGACACGGAAGGTGCCACGCGCGCGGCTCACGTTGTTCCGCTGGTACTGGATGTCGACGAGCCGCTGCATCGCGAACTCGAGCGGAAGCTCGGTGCCCGCGCACCGTTCGCAGGAGCTGCCCCTCGTACTGCTCGGGGGAGCCGAGCCCGTAGATGCACGAGACGCTGGCCACGATCAGGACGTCCCGGCGAGACAGCAGCGCGGCCGTGGCCGAATGGCGCAGCCGTTCGATCTCGTCGTTGACCGACGAGTCCTTCTCGATGTAGGTGTCCGTCTGCGGGACGTAGGCCTCGGGCTGGTAGTAGTCGTAATAGCTCACGAAGTACTCGACCGCGTTGTCGGGGAAGACCTCCCGGAACTCGTTGGCGAGCTGCGCGCCGAGTGACTTGTTGGGGGCGATCACCAGGGTCGGGCGCTGGACCCGCTCGACCAGGTGGGCCACCGTGAACGTCTTCCCGGTCCCCGTGGCTCCGAGCAGCGTCACCTGCTTCTCCCCCGCCTGAACGCCCTGGACCAGCTGTTCGATGGCATCCGGCTGGTCGCCCGACGGACGGAACTCGGAGGAGATCTTGAAGGGGGGCATGAGCACGCCAGTTTAGGGCGGCTCGGCGACAAGGCCGGGGACGGGAACGATCACATCCGGCCGGCGGCGATGATCCGGTCCAGGAACGGCCTCGTCGCTTCCTCGCGTGGGCTCGTGAACATCTGCTCGGGAGGTCCCTCCTCCAGCGATCCGCCCCTGATCGAGGAACGCGACCCGGTTCGCCACGTCGCGGGCGAAGCCCATCTCGTGGGTCGCGATCACCATCGTCATGCCGCCGGCGGCGAGCTCGCGGATCGACGTCCAGTACCTCGGCGACCAGGACCGGGTCGAGCGCGCTCGTGACCTCGTCAAGGAGCATCAGGTCGGGATCCATCGCCGAGCGCGCGCACGATGGCCACCCGCTGCTGCTGGCCACCGGAAAGCCGGTCCGGATAGTCGTCCGCTTTCTCGCGCGAGCCCGAATCGAGCGAGCAGCTCGGTGGCATTCGCGCGCGCCTCGGCCGGATCAGCGATCGAGCGCCTTCTCCTGCGCGAGCGTGACGTTGCGCATCACGGTCATGTGAGGGAACAGGTTGAAGGCCTGGAACACGATCCCGATCCGCCGCCGGACCGCGTTCACGTCGACATCGGTCGCCGTGATCTCCACGCCCTCCAACCAGATGCGGCCGGCGTCGATCGGCTCGAGACAGGTCGATGCAGCGCAGGAGCGTCGACTTGCCGGAGCCGCTCGCCCCGATCAGGCAGACGACCTCGTGATCGTCGACCACGAGGTCGATGCCTCGCAGGACCTCGAGCTGCCCGAAGGACTTGTGGAGACCCTCGACGCGGACGCCTCGGTCATGCGAGCCCGCCCGCTTGCCGTCGTCGTCGGTCCCGAGGACCAGCCAGTCGTGAATCGGGCCAGCGGGATCGTGATCAGGACGAAGAGGAACGCGGTCGCCAGGAACGGCGTGAAGTTGAAGGTGGCGGAGCTCTCGATCTGCGCCCTGCCGGAACGCCTCGATCACCCCGATGCGTCGCGACGAGGGCGGTGTCCTTCTGCAGGCCGATGAAGTCGTTCAGCGAGAGGCGGGATCACGCGCCGGACCGCCTGTGGAAGCACGACGTAGCGCATCGACTGCCACCGGGTGAGCCCGAGCGAACGAGCGGCGGCCACCTGGCTCTCGTGGACCGACTCGATCCCGGCCCGATACACCTCCGCGACGTAGGCCGTGTACACGAGCACGAGGGAGACTACCGCCCAGAAGAACGGAGACTTCGGCACGCCCTGGATCTGCAGCGCCGGTGCCCCGAACCCGAGCGTGTAGATCACGAGGACGGTCGGGATCCCACGGAAGAGGTCGGTGTAGACGACCGCCAGGATCCGGATCGGGAAGAAGACCGGGCCGGGCAGGCTCCGCAGCACGGCGACGCCCAGGGCGAGGATCAACACGAGGACCTCGGCGATCAGGAAGAGCTCGATGTTCACGAGGAACGCACGAGCAACACGGGGGAACGAATCCCAGAACTCGTGCCAGTTGAGGAACTTGTCGCTGAACTCCCCCCAGCCCGCGGAGTTCACCGCCACCACGGCGATCACGGTGAGGAAGATCGCGGTGCTCGCGAGCGCGATCGCGACGGCGCGCCGACCCTCGACACGCGTTCCCCCGCTGAGGATCCGGGACCGCCGGTCGCCGGTCGGCAGAGGCTCAGGCGGCAGCGGCGCCCCCGCCGGCGTCGAGCTCATCCCTTGGAGCGGTCCACGTGGCTTACTGCGGACCGGATACGTCAGGTCTGCCAGCCACTCGTCCCGGAGGGCCTGAAGTGACCCGTCGGCCTCGAGAGCGGCGATCGCGAGGTTCACGCACTCGACCAGCGGGTTATCCTGTTCGAAGACCAGCCCGAAATGCTCTCCTTGCTCGGGGAACTGACCGACGACGACGCCGTTCTCCACCTGCCCGATGAGCACGTTGACGTAGGCGGTCGGCGCGTCGACCACGTATCCGTCGATCTGCCCGTTGTTCAGGGCCTGGATCACGTCGACCGAGCGATCGAAGACCCGGGGCTGGGCATCCGGCTGGATGACCTCGGTGATCATGTCGAGGCTCGTCGTGCCGATCTGGACGCCCAGCTTGATACTGCTTCAGGTCGGCGATGCTCGTGGCGCGGCGATCGGCGTTCCCTTGTTCACGACGAGCGCCTGACTGACGTCGTAGTAGCCGTCGCTGAACGTCACCGACCTTGCCCGTTCCGGCGTCACGGAGATCTGGTTGATGTCGAAGTCGAAGTCCTTCGGTCCGGGGGCGTACGAGTTGTTGAACGGCACGACGACCCACTCCACCTGGTCGTCCGAGAAGCCGAGCTGATCCGCGATCGCGTAGGCGACCGCCGCACTCGTAGCCCTCGCCGCTGTAGGGGTTGCCGGTCCCCTCGTCGGGCACACCTTCCCACGCGCCTTGCTCACCCGTGCCGGCCACCCACGGCTGGAACGCGGGAACGTCGGTGCCGACCGTCAGGGTGTCCCCCTGGAAGAAGTTGGATGCCTGCGACTCGGCGCAGGCGGCGGCTGTGATCTCCTGGGAGGGCGTCTCGCTTGCGGCCGGCGGGGTTTCCTCGGCGCACGCCGCCCCGAACAGCGTGATCACCGTGAGCGCAAGGATCCACTTCCGCATGACGCCACCCCCGTCGTTCCTGTGGAAGCGCGGAGCCTAGCACAGCCTCCCTAGCGACTCGGCTCCCATCGGAACGTGCGGGAGGCGACC
Source organism: uncultured Actinomycetota bacterium (assembly GCA_963778505.1). Lineage (GTDB taxonomy): Bacteria > Actinomycetota > UBA4738 > UBA4738 > HRBIN12 > JAJNBA01. Next base: position 359,997 of record CAVZUH010000004.1, read on the forward strand.
GCGACGCCGACGACCGCCCAGATCGCCATCACGCCAAGATCGCTCCACGCGAAAGAATCCGTGAGTCCCAGGTAGGAGTCCCGCATCGCGTCGACGAGGTGACGGACGGGGAAGACGTTCCCCAGCACCTCCACCCACGTGGGCGTGTCCTTGTCGAACGGGATGAAGACGCCCGACAGGAACAGCAACGGGAGGATGATCGCGTTCACGATCGGAGGACCTGCGTCCGCGTTCGGGATCAGGCCGGAGACCGCCAGGCCCAAGGCGGAGAAGCATGCGGCACCCACAAGGAGCGTCGCGACGAACTGCGCGAGCGCGAGGCCGGTGGGAACGGAGGCGTCGTAGAGCACGGCGCCGAACGCGACCGTGATCGCCACGAGGACCAGTCCGATGAGCGTGGCATGGATCACCCGAGCAAGCAGGAATACCCAAGGGGGGAGGGGGCTGCCGCGCATGCGCTTCAGGACTCCCCCGTCACGAGCGAACACGATGACCAGGGCGACGTTCGTGAAGCAGGCGGAGATCAGGCCGAACGCGCCCATCGCGGGGACGTAGTACGTGCTCGTCTTGATCACGGCCGTACCGGTATCCACCTCGTCGTTCCCGAGGAGCGTGGTGAAGATCACCAGGAACAGCAGCGGGAACACGAACGTGAAGAATGCCGATGCCGGGTTCCGCCAGAACGTCCTATTCGTGTTGACCACCTGGCGCAGGAGGAGTCCGAGGTCGCTCATTCGGCGCCCACCTCTCCACCCGTCAGCTCGAGGTAGACGTCCTCCAGGGACGGCCTCGTGACCTCGAGGCTCTCGAACGAGAGCCCGCGTTCGAGCGCCCATCCCGTGAGTTCATGGGTCGCGCGGGTGACGTCGCCGGCGGAGATCTCGAAGGAACCGTCGGGAAGCGGCGTCTCTCCGAGGCGGGGCGTGTCCGTGGTGCCTGCGGGCAGCCGGAAACGGATCCTCGTCTTCATCGCCGCTCTGCCGCCGAGCGAATCGGGAGGGCCCTCGGCCACGATCTCGCCACCCTTGATCACCGCGACCCTTTGCGCGAGGTACTGCGCCTCGTCCATGAAGTGCGTCGTGAGCCAGATCGTTTTCCCGAGCGACGTGAGGTTCCGCAGGAGATGCCAGGCGTTCCGCCGAGCGCTCGGGTCGAACCCGGTGGTCGGTTCGTCCAGGAACAGGAGCTCCGGGTCGCCGGCAAGGGCGATCGCCACGTCCAGCCGGCGCTGCTGGCCTCCCGAGAGCTTGTTCACGCGCGAGTCGCGCTTCTCGCCTAGTCCGACGAGTTGGATCACCTCGTCGGTCGGACGCGGGTTCGGGTAGAACGCGCCGTATTGGTCGATCGTCTCCCGCACGGTGAGGAACGGGTCGACGCCGGTGGACTGGAGGACGATGCCGATGCGCCGCTTCAGCTCCCGATCCCCACGCGCGGGGTCGTGACCGAGGACCAGCACCTCGCCGCCATCGCTCGGCCGGTACCCCTCCAGGATCTCGGTCGTGGTGGTCTTGCCCGCCCCGTTCGGTCCGAGGAGTGCGAAGACCTCGCCGCGCTCGACGTGGAGGTCGACGCCGCGGACGGCTTCGACGTCGCCGTAGGACTTGCGCAGCCCCTTGATCTCGATCACCCGCTCGGCCATCGGAGGCAGCCTACTCCGGTCGGTCAGAGCGGTTTCCGGCCCGAGAACCCAGTCTGTTCGTCGTGGTACCAGGCAACCTGCTCCTCTCCCAGTCGCCAGCATAGGAACACCCGACGCCCGTCCCGTTCGGCCGGGAAGTCGATCAGCCCGGTCTCCGGATCCCGGATCAGGATCCCACGGCCGGCGAGCCACAGGAGCTCGGTTTTCAGCGACTCTTGAGCGCGGAACCAGTCGCTGCCTTCGACCCCTCCACCGTCCACCGCCACGGCGGAGGTGATCCGCTCGCTGGTGTCGATCAACCGCTGCCTCGCCTCGCGGAGTCGCGGCAGCCGCGAGCGGAGCTCGTCCAGCTCCGCGTTGGCCTCGTCGATCGTGAAGAGCCGCTCGGTCGTCACACCGCCTCCAGGATCGCCGGCAGATCGCGAAGGTCCCGCACCCGGGGACCGGCGTGATCGGGGAACCGATCCCGTCGATCGATGAGGACCGGGAACATCCCGAGCGCGGCAGGTGGATCGACATCGAACTCCGGGTTGTCGCCGACGTAGACCGACTCGGCCGCGTCCACGCCCGCCCGCTCGAGCGCGAGGAGGAAGATCCGATGATCCGGCTTCTCGACCCCTTCGATCCCCGAGATCACGCGAACGGGGAAGGTCTCCACCAGCTCGTGGATCCCGAACCACTCCTCGAGCCACGACTCGAAGTTCGACACGATGCCGAGCAGCACGTCTGCCTCCTGCAGGGCCGCTATGGCCGGACGCACATCGTCGAACAAGGCGTAGTTCTCCATGCGGGTGAACTCACGGTGGAGGCTGGCCGAGAGCCCGTCGTCATCGGCGACCCCGAGCTCTCCGAGCATCCTGTTGTACACGGTGGTCCAGAACGCACGGGAGCGCTCCGGGGACGTGGTCCACATCGATCGATCGCGAGCGGCCTCGGAGAACCTCGTGTACACGTGAGCGGAGGCATCCCGAACTTCGGACTCAGTGCGGACGTGACCCGCGCCGGCGAGCACGGTCACGAACAGGTCGGGGAAGGACGGATCGACGTGCACGAGTGTCTCCCCGACGTCGAAGAAGACAGCGCGGAAGCGCACGTTCCGAGGATAGCCGGGCATCACGCGCCGGCGCGGGCCACGAGATCACCCCAGAGCCTGTCCACCTGCGGTTCGAGCTCCGCCAGCGAGCCATCGTTGTCGATCAACACGTCCGCGACTTCCATGCGCTGTTCGTCGGTCGCCTGAGCCGCCATCCGTCCCCGGACCTCATCGGGTGAGAGGCCACGATCCGAAGCGACCCGTGAGACCCGCAGATGCGGAGACGCCGTGACCACGACCACCACGTCGAAGGCGGGCGCCAATCCGAGCTCGACGAGCAGCGGTGTGACGTAGACGACGATCCGGTCCGTGGCGCGATAGGCATCGACCAGCTCCCCGAAACGCAGCGCGACCTCCGGGTGCACGATGGCTTCCAGAGTCTTCCTCTGGGCCGGATCGGAGAAGATCCGCGCCGCGAGCGCGGACCGGTCCAGGTTGCCTGCCGGCGTGACGACGTCCGGTCCGAAGGCGTCGACCACACGCTCGAACCCGGGTGTACCCTTCGCCACCGCTTCGCGCGCGAGCTGATCGGCATCGATCACGACGGCGCCGCGTCGTTCGAGGAGCCGAGCCACGGTCGACTTGCCCGAGCCGATGCCGCCCGTCAGGCCGACCAGAAGCACGAGGGGACCCCTACTCGGATCTGCCCTCTCGGCGCTTCAGGTCCTCGAGGATGGCCTCCAGGGAGACCTCTTCGTCGGTGGCAGGCGCCTCGGGCTCGGCAGGCGCCTCGGGCTCGGCCGGTGCCTCAGCCATCGGCTCGGCCGTCGTCTCCACGGGTCCCGCATCTGGCGTTGCCTGCTTCGCCGTCGTGACCTCGGCCTCCTCCACTGGCGTGACCTCGGCCTGCGTCGCCGGTACCGGCTCGTCGGTCTCCGCCTCCGCGATGGCGTCGAGCACTGCTTGTGGCACCTGGACGGTGGGGACCAGCGGCTCGGCCGCCCCTTGCTCTGGCTCGGGCTCGACCTCGATCTCCGTGGGCGGCGGTTTAGCCGGGGCGGGTGTCACCTGCCGCATCGACAGGCTGACGCGCCTCCGGGAAACGTCGACATCGACGACCTTCACCTGGACCTCGTCGCCGACGGAGAGCACGGACTCGGGCGTGTCGACGTGCTCATGGGAGAGCTCCGAGATGTGCACCAGCCCCTCGATCCCTTGCGCGACACGGACGAAGGCGCCGAACGGCACGAGCTTGGTCACCTGGCCCGGGATCACCTCGCCGGCCTTGTACCGTCGCTCGAACTCCTTCCACGGGTCTTCCTGGGTGGCCTTCAGCGAAAGTGAGACGCGCTCGCGCTCGAGATCCACGTCGAGCACCTCGACCTCGACCTCCTGGCCGACGGCCACGACCTCGCTCGGGTGATCGACGTGCTTCCAGGAGAGCTCGGATACGTGCACCAGGCCGTCCACCCCGCCCAGATCGACGAACGCGCCGAAGTTGACGATCGAGGACACGGTGCCCTTGCGGCGCTCACCCTTCTGCAGGTTCTCGAGGAACTTCTTGCGGCCCTCCGACTGCGACTCCTCGAGGAACGCGCGGCGAGACAGCACGACGTTGTTCCGGTTGCGATCGAGCTCGATGATCTTGCACTCGAGCTCCGTGCCGATGTAGGGCTGAAGGTCGCGGACACGACGGAGATCCACGAGGGAGGCAGGCAGGAAGCCCCGGAGACCGATGTCGAGGATCAGACCGCCCTTGACGACCTCGATGACGGGGCCCTTGATCGTCTGACCGGACGCCATCGTCTCCTCGATCCGGCCCCAGGCGCGCTCGTACTGGGCGCGTTTCTTGGACAGGATCAGGCGGCCTTCCTTGTCCTCTTTCTGCAGGACCAGGGCCTCGATCCTGTCGCCGACCGACACGACCTCGTTGGGGTCGACGTCGTGGCGGATCGAGAGCTCCTTCGAGGGGATCACCCCCTCGGACTTGTAGCCGATGTCGAGGAGGATCTCGTCGCGGTCGATCTTCACGACGACGCCCTCCATGATGTCGCCGTCCTTGAAGTCGCGGAGCGAGGCCTCCATGGCCTGCACCAGTTCTTCCGGGGTGTAGTCCTCGCCCTCCGGTTCGGGGGTGGCGACGACGGGGATCGTCTCCGCGGCGAGGGCGGTGGCCTCCGCGGGCACGGCCTCGGTCGTGTCCGCCTCCTCGGGCGCCGCCGTGTCGGCCGCTGCCGTTCCTTCTTCGACCGTCTCGGCCGCTCCGGGCTCCTCGGTCGTGGTCTCGATGTCACTCATGCGATGGGTCTCCTCCTGGCACGCGGGGCTCACCGCATCGCGGTTGGGAGTTGCGACGCGGCGCGCGAGCGACCCGCGAGCCGCAGGAAGGGTAGGTGACCAGCGCAAACGCCGTCAATCGGCGAGGATCGTCTCGTTCGCGATCTCAGCCCCATCGAGAGCCCGGGCGACCGCGGATGGCGCGCGAAGGAGGGCGCCGCGACGTCGCGATGTCGGCGGATCGACATGTTCCGGCTCAGTGGCCCTCGGGAGCGGCCTCCGACCAGTTCGCACCGAGACCGACGTCGGCCCTGAGGTCGACATCGAGCTCGACCGCATGTTCCATCCGCTCACGGATCAGGTCGACGGCTTCCTCGGCGTGGTCTTTGGCGACCTCGAAGACCAGTTCGTCGTGCACGGTGAGCAGCATGTGGCAGTCGAGGTCGGGCCTCTCGCGGAGAGCTCTGTCGACGACGATCATCCCGACCTTGAACACGTCCGAGGCGCTTCCCTGGATCGGTGCGTTCAGCGCCTGCCGGCGACCGAGATCGCGGACCCGCGGATTGGCGGCTTGGAGCTCCGGGATGTACCGGCGGCGTCCGAGCAGCGTCTCCGTGAACCCCTCGACCGTCGCCCGATCCACCTGGTGGTGGAGATACTCCTTGATCGCCGGGAACCCTTCGAAGTACGCGTCGATGAATCCCTGGGCCTCGTCGGGCGTGATGCCCAGACGGGTGGCGAGACCCCATGCGTTCATGCCGTACGCCAAGCCGTAGTTCACGGCCTTCGCCCTGCGCCGCATCTCCGCGTCGACATGTTCGGGCGGGAGGTCGAAGACCGTCGCCGCGGTGGCGGCATGGATGTCCAGGCCTGAGTCGAACGCCTCCCGGAGACCGGCGTCGCCCGACAGGTGCGCGAGGATACGGAGCTCGATCTGGGAGTAGTCGGCGACGAGGAGGACCTGGTCGTCGGCGCCCGGGATGAACGCCCGGCGGATCTGGCGTCCGAGCTCCGACCGGATCGGGATGTTCTGCAGGTTCGGATTGGAGGAGGAGAGCCTCCCGGTGGCGGCCACGGTCTGGTTGAACGACGTGTGGAGGCGCCCGTCCTTCGGGTCGACCAGTTTCGGCAGCGCCTCGAGGTAGGTCGAGTTCAACTTGTCCAGCTCGCGCCACGACAGGAGCGCGTCGACGACCGGATGGACGTCGCGGAGCTTCTCGAGGACGCTCGCGTCCGTCGAGAGCTCGCCCTTCGGCGTGCGCTTCCCTGGTTGGAGCCCCAGCTGGTCGTACAGGATCGCCCGCAGCTGCGGAGGCGAGTTCAGGTTGAACTCCTGCCCGGCGTGCTGGAACACCTCCGCCTTCAGGGTGGCCATCCGGTCGCGGACCGACTCACCCATCTCCTCGAGGTAGGGCACGTCCAGCCGCACGCCCCTGGCCTCCATCCTGGCGAGCACCGAAGCGAGAGGGAGCTCCACTTCCTCCAGGAGATGCCGGAGGCCCTGGCGATCGATCTGCTCCTCGAGGACGGGCGCCAGGAGTGCCACCGCGGCGGCCTCGGAAGCGACGCGTCGCCAGGGATCCTCGGTGAAGAGCTGACCCTCGGCTTCCTCTTCCTCGTCGCCGAAGAGGTCGGTGCCCAGGTAGCGCTCCGAGAGCGCCGCGAGTGGATAGTCGGCCGTGCCGGGGTCCAGGAGGTAGCCGGCGAGCATCGTGTCGAACGCCACGCCCTCGAGGAGAGCGCCGGCTCGGAGCGTGACCCGTTCGAGCGCCTTCGCGTCGTGGGTCCACTTCGGGGTCGCGGGGTCGGCGAGTCGTTCGCCGACCGGCCCGGGGCCGTCGAGCGCGGCGTAGGCGGCCTGCGCCCCGCCCGCGGAAACTCCGAGGCCGATCAGCTCGTCGGCCTCCTCGTGGATCGAAACGCCGACGGGATCCGTCCCCGAGCAGGCCGGCGATCTCGGCCGGTGTCACCTGTCGGAGGTCGAGCTCGGTCACGTCGACCTTGGGTTTCGCGTCTTTCGCCAACTCCATCAGCCGGTCGAACAGGCTCCGGAACTCGAGCGAGACGAACAGCCGACGGACCTCTTCCACGTCCCACTCACCCATCTCCGCGTCCTGGGGTTCCAGGTCGAGGGGAACGTCGATCACGATCCTCGCGAGGTCCTTGTTGAGGATGAGCCGCTCGCCCGCCGCCTCGATGTTCTCCTTCAACTTCCCCTTCAGCTCGTCGGTTCGTCCGAGCAGCTCCTCGACGGAACCGAAGTCCTGGACGAGCTTGGCCGCGGTCTTGTCTCCCACGCCCGGCACGCCGGGGATGTTGTCCGACGCGTCGCCTTTCAGGGCCACGAACTCGAGGTACTTCGACGGCGACACCCCGTAGCGCTCCTCGACCGCGGCCTCGTCCATCAGCGCGATGTCGGAGATCCCCCGGCGGTTGAACAGGACGCGGATTCCCGGCCGGACGAGCTGGAAGAAGTCCCTGTCGGCCGTCACGATCGTCGCCTCGATCTCGCGCTCCGCCGCCCGGACGGCGAGGGTGCCGATCGCATCATCCGCTTCGTGATCCGTGACCCTGAGCATCCGGATCCGCAGCGCCTCCACGACCTCCTGGATCAAGCCCAGCTGTGGCTTGAAGTCCTCGGGTGTCTCCCTTCGTCCCGCCTTGTAGTCGGCGTCCATCGCGAGCCTCACCACGGGCTTCCCCACGTCGAAGGCCACGGCGATCAGATCGGGGCGCTCCTCCGCCAGGAGCTTGATCAGCATCGAGGTGAAGCCGTAGACGGCATTGGTCACCTGACCGGTCGTGGTGGCCAGGGTGCTGGGCAGCGCGAAGAACGCTCGATACGCGAGGGAATGCCCGTCCAGGATGAAGAGCCGGCGGGGGTGACCGGACGCTGCATCGGATCGAGGGGGCGCCACGGCGCCTATCGTAGCCGCGGCGTGCGACGTGCCTCCCGACGACGCGGACACCGGCGCCCGTGGCACCCCCGATGGTTCGGTACCGAACCAGATTGACGTGAATCCGACCTGATTACTAGGATTCGTCGGGAAGAGGCACCGGATCCCCGCCAGACCGGACCGACGGGAGGAATACGTGGGCGCAACGTTCGTGATCGCCCTCCGCGAGGGCATCGAGGCAGCGCTGATCGTGTCGATCGTCCTCGCGTATCTGAAGCAGCTCGGGGCCTCGAATCGTTCTCGTCTCGTCTGGTGGGGCGCCGGGCTCGCCGTACTCCTGAGCGCAGCCGTCGGTACCGTGGTATTCGTCGCCGGCGCGGAGTTCGAGGGCAAGGCGGAGGAGATCTTCGAAGGCCTGGTGACGCTTGCCGCCGTCGGCGTCCTGACCTGGATGATCTTCTGGATGCGACGTCAGGGGGCGCGTATCAAGTCGGAGCTGCAGGAGAAGGTCGACACCGCGCTCGTCGCCGGCGGCCTCGCGCTCGCCGGTCTCGCATTCTTCGCGGTTCTCCGGGAAGGTATCGAGACCGCGCTCTTCCTGTTCGCCGCCGTGAAGGGAACGGCCCTCGAAGGAACGGCGGCCGCCCCCGCTGCACAGGTGACCGGAGCCGTCCTCGGTCTCGCGCTCGCGGTGATCCTCGGCGTGTTGCTCTATCGCGGCGGCATCCGCATGAACCTCCGATCGTTCTTCCGCGTGACAGGGTTGCTCTTGATCGTCGTCGCCGCCGGCCTGTTCGCGTTCTCCCTCCACGAGCTCCAGGAGGCCGGCTGGCTCCCGTTCCTCGAAACGCACGCGTTCGACGTCTCGTCGAGTCTTCCGGATGACAGCGGTCTTGGCGCGATCCTGCGCGGGCTCCTCGGGTACAACGCGGATCCGACCTGGCTCGAGGTCGTCGGCTGGGCCGGGTACCTCGTGGTCGTCGGTGGCTTGTTCCTTCGAGCACCGCGCATGCCCGCAGCGAAGTCTCGACCCGAACACGAGACTTCGGTGGCTTCCTCCGCCCACGTCGAGACCGACGCGCCTCGCTGACCCTTCTGGCCACTCCCAGGTGTTCGTGTCACTCTTCTTCCGACGCCACGACCTGCAAGGATGGAAGCTGACCTCTGCCCCGCAGTGAGTCTGGTCATCGCGGCGTCGGGTTGACACCCCTCAACCTCCCGTTTACAGTCCGCGACGGTCCTCAACGGGACGCGAGCCCGACCGGTTCCGACCGGTCGAGGTGGCGGTTCGGAGAGACCGAGCGTGACGGGCCGCGTCACCGAGAAGGGACGCTCGCGTATGGGGAAGGCGCGAGCTGCTCGGATCGGAGGACGCGGCCCGTTGCCTTTGCGTCTAGAGGACCGCTTTCAGGAACCGCTGCGTCTCCGGGAAGCGCGTCTCTTCGAAGATCTGGTCGGGCGTGCCCTCCTCGAGGATCCTCCCTTCGTGGAAGAACGCCATCCGGCTGGCCACCTCGCGGGCGAAGCCCATCTCGTGGGTGACGACCATCATCGTCATGTGCATCTCCATCGCCAGCGCTTTCATGACGCCGAGGACCTCGCCGATCAGCTCGGGGTCCAGCGCCGACGTCGGCTCGTCGAACATCATCACGTCGGGCTCCATCGCGAGCGCGCGAGCGATCGCGACGCGTTGTTGTTGACCCCCGGAGAGTCGGATCGGATACTCCGCCGCCTTGTCCGACAGCCCGACCTTCGCCAGCATCTCCAAGGCGAGAGGGCGCGCGTGCTTCTCGTCGACGCCCTTCACCGTGACCGGACCTTCCATCACGTTGCCGAGCGCCGTCATGTGCGGGAAGAGATTGAACTGCTGGAAGACCATCCCGCAGCGCGCACGGAGCCTTCGGATCTGCTCGCGCTTGGAGTGGATCCGGTGACCGCCTTCGATCCGAAGGCCGGACACCTCGATCGTGCCTTCGCTGGGCTCCTCGAGGAAGTTGATGCAGCGGAGGAGGGTGGACTTCCCCGAGCCCGAGCGACCGAAGATCACGATCACCTCTCCCTCGTCCACGTCCATGTCGATGCCCTTCAGGACCTCCAGGTGCCCGAAGGATTTGTGGAGGTTCTCCACCCGAACCACTGCGTTCGAGTCGTCGGCGCTCACGGCAGATCCTCATCTGGGGACTCCGGCACGATAGGGAGGGCAGCTCCATGCGGATGGCCACCGCCGACGCCAAGCGCATCCGGTACAGCCGCCGGGTGACCGGTCGCGGCGTCATGGGCTCCCCCGTCCCCCGTGCCCGTGACGGTCACCTTTCGCTCCCGGTTCCCGGGGCCCGGAGCCAGGGACCGCACGTATCCCTTGCTCACCCGGCGCTCCAGCCGGCTCTGGAAGAACGTGAAGACCGCGGTCAGGGCCCAATAGAGCGCGGCGGCCGTGACGAGCGCCTCGGTCGGCCTCACGTCGGCGTTCCCGAGGAGCTGGGCCCGGCGGAAGAGCTCCATCGACTCGAGCGCTTGCCCGAGGAACGAGATCAGCGCCGTGTCCTTCATCATCGCGATGAACTCGTTCCCGGTCGGCGGGATGATGACCCGGAGCGCCTGTGGGAGCACGACGCGGCGCATCTTCTGGCGGTAGGTCATCCCGAGCGCGTCGGCCGCTTCGCCCTGGCCGTGGCCGACCGACTGGATCCCGGCGCGGAAGATCTCCGTCATGTACGCGCCGTAGTTGAGTCCGAGCACGACGATCGCCACCTGGAACGAGGTCCATGTGAAGAAGTCGTCGAACGATCTCGGGAGGAAGTTCGGAAACTTGTCAACGAGGTTCTGCGCCGTCTGCGGCATCGCCAGGTAGAAGAGGAACAGCTGCACGATCAGCGGCGTGCCGCGGAAGAACGAGGTGTAGAAACCGCTGACGCCGTAGGCGATCGGGTTGCGAGACAATCGCCCCAGCGCCCCGACTAGAGCGAGCGCGATCGCGAGCACGATCCCGCCCGCCGCCATGATCAGCGTGAAGACGAGCCCTCGGGCGATGAAGCTGATGTGCTCCCTGATCCACCCAGTGTCGAATGACGCCGCCCAGAAGAGGAAGCCGAGCCCCGCGAAGATCGCGATCCAGACGAGTGCGACCTTCACACGGAAGGGAACCCCCGCGCTTGCGAGGGCGAGACGATCCCTCCTGGACGGTGGGGGAACGACCGGGGACCGGGTCGCCCCGGTCCCCGCCGTGTCCTGTGTTGTCAACTCAGCCCGCGATCGGCGCTACGAGAGCTTCGTGACGTCGATGCCGTCGTACCACTTCTCCGAGAGCTCGGTGAGCGTGCCGTCCGCATGCATGTCGGCAACGATCTGGTCGACCGCCTCCTGGAGGCTGGCTCCATCGAGCTCCGACCCCTTATCGAACGCGATCGCGAGCGGTTCTCCGAACACGGGATCACCGACGACCTTCACGGGGTTCTCCTCGGCGAACGCCACCGCTGTGGGCTCCGAGGTCATCACGGCGTCGAGCCGGGTGCCGTCGCCCAGCGCGAGGTCCTGCAACGCCGTCGTGTCCGTGTCGTATCCGGTCCCCTTCGCATCGTCGATCACGAAATCGAACTCGTACCCGGTGATGTTCAGGCTCTTATCGACGAAGAATTCGTACGTGCAGGACGCGCAGAACCCGATCTCCTTGCCGTCGAGGTCCGTCGTGACGTCCGAGACCGTCGAATCCTCGTGCACGACGACCACCGCCGGGACGAACGCGTACGGCTCCGTGAAGTTCAGGACCTCCTGACGCTCGTTCGTCGGCGTCATCGAGCCGACGCTCATGTCCCAGCGGTCGTTCCATCCGCCGGCCGTCAGGACCTCCCAGTCGGGCGTTTCCCAGGCGATCTCGACGCCTAGTCGGTTCGCGATCTCGGTGGCGACGTCGATGTCGAAGCCCTCGTACTCGGCCGTCTCCGGGTTCAGCTCCGATTGAGGCGGGTAGGCGGGATCCGTCGAGACGCGGATCTCCTCGTTGGTGCAGATCTCCGCGAGCAGGTCCCCCGCTTCGGTGTCGTGCGTCGCGCAGACGGTTTCCTCCTCCCCGTTCTGCGCGCCACCGGCGGCCGGCGGCGGCGCGTCCTCTCCGCAACCTGCCGCCACGAGCGCCAGGACCCCCATCACCAAGGTCATCCGTCGGAATCCGAGCTTCATGTTCCCCCCCTGGGTCGATGAACGGGCGGCGCTGTTCCGCACACGCCCTCGCCGCGACTATAGGCAGCGACGCCCGGGAGGGCAACGCAATCACGCCGAAGCACCGGCCGGCGTGGAATCGGGGAGCCATCGGGAGCCGACGGCTTGCCAGATGCCCGCTGCCGACTGCTCCGAAGCGCGTGATCCATCGCTCTCGAACTCGTATGTGGCGGCGAGCCCGCTGAACCTGGTGAGATGGCCCAGCGCCGATGCGACGGCACTTCTGACGCCGCCTGTGCCTTCGCGCGAACCGATCAGCAGCCGACCGGCATCGTAGCCCTCGACCGAGAACACGCCCGGGGGCGCTCCGCTCTCCGCCTGAAGGTCGTGCACGAAACGCTGCCATCGCGCTTCGGTCGAAAGGGTGACGTCTGCGCACGCACACGACGTGGACACCGCGACTCCGGACGACCCGAGCTCGAGCCCATCATCCGTCTTCATCCTCGAGGTCCCGACGACCGACGGCGGGTTCCGGATAGACGACAGCACCGACGCGACGGTCTGCGTGCCACCGATCCACGCGAGGACCGGGCAGCCGGCCTCGCCGATGCGGGCGGCGACCGCCCCAGTGGACGCCCGCCCGCTCGACGCGATCCCGGCCATCAGGAGACGTGGGTCTCCCGCGGCCTGACCGAGTTCCGCGGCGGTCTCGAGCAGCGCCCGGCTCGTGACGTGATCATCGCCCGCCAGGCACACCGCAGCGTCCTCGGGAACGGAGCGGGCCGCCGCCGAGAGCAGGACCACCGCCTCCCTCGCCCGTCCGGACACGAACGAGACCCAGAGGCCGTCATCGTCCCTCGGAGGCCCCCAGGCCCACGACAGCGTCACGACGGGAACGCCCTCGTCGCCGAGGAGCTCGATCGCTCCCGGGGGCGGAGCGGTCCATGGGGCGACGACCGCGGCGAAGACGCCGCGGTCGTCGCCCAAGGACCGCAGCGACGCCACCACCTCCTCGCGATCCAGCCCGACGTTCACGGGCTCGACCTCGATGCCCCCGGCTTCGTGCGCCGCGAGCTCCAAGCCGGCGAGGGCGGGCGATGTCACGAGCTCGGCGTCGGGAGCGGACCCGTCGAAGAGGAACGCGATGGTGGGGGCGTTTTCCTCCGCGGGCGAAGTGTCCCCGGTGCACGCGACGAGAAGGAGCAGACATGAGAGACCGGCTGGGAGGCGTCGGGCGGCTACCCTAGAGCCGCCCGGCCGGGATGGCGGAACAGGCAGACGCGCGGGTCTCAAAAACCCGTGGGCTTCGGCCCGTGAGGGTTCGACCCCCTCTCCCGGCACCGGACTCGGCGAGTGGTTACCGGCGAGCCTCGAGAGATACCGGATGCCGACCGGTCCGATCGCTGCCACCCTCGCCGCGAGATCCCGTGCCCGTCGGCCCTCCTCCCACGATATCCGTGGAAGGAGGGCCGACGTCATACGACGACGTGGCTTCGCTCAGCTCACGTCCAGCAGCCACACCCCTCGGCCGTGTGTCGTCGCCATCAGCTGGTTCCCTCCCGGCTGAAGGGCGAGGTCGAGCACGCTGACGTTGGGCAGACCGGCTCCGTATATGGACCATGAGCCGCCGGAGCGCACGTACACGCCGACGTCCGTGGCGACCACCAACTTGCCCCCGACGCTGACGATGTCGTTGGCCGGGATGTCCGGGAGGTCGGCGGAGATGTCCGTGAAGCTGGCTCCTCCGTCGGTCGACTCGAACACGTGGCCGATGCCGGCCGCCGGGATCCACCGGCGCGAGAAGCCCGAGACCGTCACCCACACGTGGTTCACGTTCGCCGGATCCACCAGGGTCGAGGTGATGTACCGGTTCGGCAGGCCTGCGCCGGCGAGCTCGTGGAACGTCCCACCGATGTTCGAGACGAGGCCCGCCGCGAACGGCGTTCCCGGTGAGAACGAGGACGGGGTTGCACGGCCCGCACCAGGCGGCGTAGATGTCGGATCCCTGGACCGAGATCGCGGTGGCCTGTCTCGGGAGTGCCGAGATCGAACAGCTCGTCCCAATCAGTCCGACTCGGTCGCCACACCGAGAGATGTCTCCCAGATCTGCTGACCGCCGGCCACCACGTGCTCCGGCTCGAGCGGGTCCATCTCGAACGGCGCGATGAAGCGCGGGTTGTCGTCGGGAGGCCCGACGACCGCCCAGGACACGCCGCCGTTGCTCGAGGCGAACATCGTGAGGAACACGTACTCGGCCCACATGTTCTGTGAGTTGTCCGGCTCGATGGCGACGTCGCCACCATCACCCCCGGTCACGACGGGCCATTCGGCCGCTCCCGTGAACTTGGCGGTGCCGTTGTCCTGTGTTCCGCAGAGCATCGTGCCGTCGGCGGAGATGTCCCCGTAGTAGCACTGGATCGTCGAGATCGTGCGGTTCAGGTTCTCCCAGCTGTCGTTGTCGAATATCGGTCCCTCCTGGAAGTACATGCCGCCGTCGCTCCCGGCGAAGTAGTCACCGGTCGATGTGAAGGCGGCGTCGTGCTGGTCCGGGTGCGTGGTGAGCGTGTGCTCCTCGGTTCCGGGCCCCGCGTTGCACCAGGGTGACTCCGGCCAGGGGGGGTTCGCGTAGCAGAAGTTCCAGTACCGCCCCACGGTGTCCCACTCCTGGCCACCGTCGAGCGATTGGTAGATCTCCTCGAGCCCGAGCATCACGTGATCCGGATCGGTCGGGTCGACCTCGATGTGCTGGTTGTACCAGGCCTGCACACCCGGCCCGAATCCCGTCGCCGATCTTGTCCCGGTCCATCGCCGAACCCGGGTCGGCCTCCAGCTCGGGCGAGTCGCACGACGAGCGTCCAAGGGCCCCTCGGGCCGTTGGTGCTGCGGTAGACCCCGTTCAAGCACGGTGCCGTTCGGACCTCCCTCGTTGAAGTAGACCGGGCGTCCTGGACGATCGCGAAGAGCCGCCTCGGGGCCGACGGCGCCTGGGCCAGGGTCATCCGGCCGAGCCGCTCCTGCGGAGCGAAGCCCGCGGGCGAGCCGAGCGCCGTCCAGGTCTGTCCGCGGTTGTGCGAGAGATAGAGCCCGTTCGAAGGCGCGCCCCCCGCCATCCGATCGCCGCCAGGAGCCTGACGACCGTCTCATCGAGGGTGATGACGTCGCTCACGAAGTTGCCGAACGTGTTCGTGTCACCGGGGGCCAGGATCGAGCGCCCAGGTGTCGTCCGAAGTTCCTCGACCGGTACAGGCCTTGGTTCGTCGCCACGAAGACGAGCTTGCCGTTCGTCGGAGCGAGGATCTTGAACACCGTCTTGCGGTCGAAGAGGGAGCCGCCGACCTTGGCGAAGGTGGCGCCCCCGTCGGTCGATCGGAAGACACCGAGGCCGAAGTAGGCGTCCTGGTTCGTGACTGGCCTCACCCGGTGCCCACGTACAGCGTGTTCCGGCGCTCCGGCGCGCCATCGCGATCGCCCCGATCGCCTGGGTGTCGAGCTCGTCGCCGATCGAGGCCCAGGTCGCGCCGCCGTCCGTGGTCTTCCAGATCCCTCCGTCCGCGGCGCCCATGTACACGGTGTCGTCGGGAACCGCGGATGGAGTGGCCACCGCGGTGACGCGCCCGGAGTCGATGCCCCAGCCGGCCCCGAAGTTGTTGACGACCGGGTCCTGATAGGTCGGGTCCTCAGAGTTCACCGGCTGTGGGCCGGCGCTCTCCCATGTCGAGGTCGCCCCCACCGCCATCCGCACGCTGGCCTGGTCCACGGCGGCCGCCTCCTCCAGGGCCGCCGGGAACGCGCCCGCAGGGATCCGTTTCGGCCGGGGCCGAGCGCTGTCCGTAGAAATGGGTCACGTAGCCGTCGAGGTGTTCGATGATGTTCTCGGGATGCGGCAGGCCCGAGAGCATCGCCTCGGCTTCGTCTCGTCGGCGATCTCGCCCCGCTTCCTCGCCGGGTTCACCCCCGTTCCGGGAGCCACGAACCACCGGTCCATGCGAACGCGATCGAGATCACGATCACCGTGATCGCGAGCGTGGTCGACGAGCGCTCGTCGGATCATCCGCCAACCCCTTTCCCTTCGACGCGAAACGTCTCGTCGCCGTGGCGAGAGGTCTCGATGCCGAACGCTATCTGACTGCGGTTCGATCGCGCTCGGTCCCCGCGCTCGACGCCCCTCGTTCTACCACCTAAGGCGGCCCGTATCAGCGATGGCCGCGTCCACGACCGTGCGAGCGACGACGAGGTCCTCGAACGCCATCCCCACGCTCTTGAAGATGGTGACGTCGTCCGGCGACCGTCTGACCGTCACGCCGCGAGCCAGTCTCGGCGAGATCGGCGCACGATATCGGCGGCCTCGATCGCACCCTCGCCGATCGGGATCAGCCAGATCGCCCGCCTCGGCGAGCGCGACCTCCCTCGTCTCGACGACCACCCTCCCCGGCGCACGGTCCTCGTGTCGAGCTCGCGGGTCTCCGGCCGATAGGACCCGACGGCGTTCACGTGAACCCCGGGCGGCAGCGAGCGACCCATCGAACAGCAGGCTCCTCGGCCGTCGTGCAGGTGCAGATCAGGTCTGCGTCGGCCACTGCATCGGACTCGCCGAGTCGTGCAGCGAGACCGCGGCCGAGGCCGTCCTCCACGAGCGACTGTGCCGTCGAGCGCGACCGGGACACGACCACGAGCTCCGTGACGGGTCGCACGACGCACATCGCTTCGAGGTGCGACGTCGCCTGGACGCCCGCTCCGAACACGACGAGCCGATGCGCGTCCGGCGGCTCAGATGTCGCGTGGCGAGCCCCGAGACGGCGGCGGTCCGGAGCGCCGTGAGCGCCGAGCCGTCGAGGACGGCCTCGGGAGCCTGGGTCTCGGCGTCGAAGAGCACGTAGCTCGCGTGGATGAACGGGAGGCCTCGATCCGGGTTCGCCGGTGTGAGGGAGACCAGCTTCACGCCGACACCGGCCTCGCCGACGGCCGGCATCAGCAGCAACGTGCCGACGCGGCGTCTCGACGTGGGTTCGGAGCGGTCCACTCCCCGGGTCCTTGGTCCGGAAGGCTTCCTCGAGCGCATCCACGGCGGCGACCATCGGCAGCCGGGCGCGGAGCTCCTCCGCGCCGATGACGTGGAGCTCAGAGCTCACCCAGGTACGCCTCGCGCATCAGAGGATCCTGGAGGAGGTTCTCGGCGGTATCCGCCAGGACCACCTGACCGGTCTGGATCACGTAGCCGCGATCGGCGATCGACAGAGCCATGTTCGCGTTCTGTTCCACGACGAAGACGGTCTTCCCGAGCTCCCGGATCTTCTTGATGATCTCGAAGACCTGTTCGACCAGGATCGGTGCGAGTCCCATCGAAGGTTCGTCCATGAGCAGGACCTTCGGGTCGGCCATCAGGGCCCGCCCCATCGCCACCATCTGCTGCTCGCCGCCCGAGAGCGTGCCCGCCTTCTGCTTCAGCCGCTCGCGGATCCGAGGGAACGTCTCGAAGACGGTCTCGCGTGCCTCCTCGACCCCTTTGCGATCCCTCCGGAGGTAGGCACCGAGCCGCAGGTTCTCCTCGACCGTCATGTCCGGGAACAGCCGGCGGTTCTCGGGGACCATCGAGACGCCGCGCTTCACGACCTCGGTCGTCGTGCAGACCCGACACGACCTCGCCGTCGAGGACCACCTCGCCCTCGGACGGCGTCACGTAGCCGAGGATCGTCTTCAAGGTGGTCGTCTTCCCGCTCGCGTTGCCACCCAGGAGGCAGACCATCTCGCCCGCGTAGATCTCCATGTCGACGTCGCGCAGCACCGCCACGAGTCCGTAGTGGGTGGAGACGTTTCGAAGCTCCAGGATCGGCTTCCGCCCGTCGGTCCGGAGATCGGTCGGGTCCGTCGCTCATTCGGTGGACTTCGTTCCGAGATACGCCTCGATGACCCGTTCGTCGTGGGCGACCTCTTCGTACGTGCCTTCGGCGATCTTCTGCCCGTAGTCGCACGCGATCACACGGTCGGAGACGCCCTTCACCACCCGCATGTCGTGCTCGATCACGACCACCGTGAGTCCGAGCTCGTCGCGCATCCGAACGATGTGATCGCGGAGCTCCAGCGTCTCCCGCGGGTTCATGCCGGCCGTCGGCTCGTCCAGGAGCAGCACCTCGGGGTCGGTCGCCATCGCGCGCGCCATCTCCAGCCGCCGGCGGTTCGCGTAGGACAGCGAGAACGCGGGCTGCTCCAAACGATAGCCCGAGAGGCGTTTGCCGAAGAAGCTCAAGCGCTACCTTCGCGCGCTCCCGGATCCGCTCCTCCTCGGCGCGGATCCCGGGGGTCCGGAGGATCGATCCGAACACCCCACCTCGGCTCCGGCAGTGCTGACCGACCATCGCGTTCTCGAGGATCGTCATGTTCGCGAACAGCCGAACGTTCTGGAACGTCCTCGCGATCCCGAGCTTCACGAGCTGGTGGGGGCGCAGACCGACGATGCTCACGCTCTCGTAGATGATGTCGCCGACGTCGGGCTCGTAGATGCCGGTGATCACGTTGAAGAGCGTGCTCTTCCCCGCGCCGTTGGGGCCGATCACCGACACGATCTCGCCCGTCCGGACCTCCATGTCCAAGCCCGGAGAGAGCGTAGAGGCCGCCGAAGTGCTTCTCGAGGCCGCGCACCTCCAGGATCGCTTCCGCTGCCGTGGCCGGAGCCGGTTCGCTCACGTCGTCGCCCCGGTCGCGGTGGCGATCTCGGGCGGGGTGTCCCCCGCTTCCGCCGGCTTTCGCCCATTCGTCTTGCGCGCTCTCCTCGTCCTTGAGCTCGCGGCTGCGGCGGACGTTCGGCACCAGTCCTTCCGGCCGCAGGATCATCACCGCGACGATCGGCCGCGCCGTAGGCGAGGAAGCGATACTCCTCGAACTCTCGAAGCAGGCCCGGCAGCCCGACGAGCACGAGCGCGCCCACGAGCACGCCGGGGATGCTGCCGATGCCGCCGAGGATCACCAGACCGAGCACCTGGATCGACACGATGACCTGGAAGCTCGCCGGGGTGAGCGACCCGATCTTCACCGCGAAGAGCGCTCCGCCGAGCGAGCCGATCGCGCCGCCGATCGCGAACGCGAGCAGCTTGAAGCGGGTCGTGCTGATCCCCATCGCGTCGGCGGTCTGCTCGTCCTCCCGCATCGCGGTCCACGCCCGGCCGATCCGCGAGGAGGCGAGCCGCCACGAGACGAACGCGGCGAGGCCGACGAACGCGAGCGCGAGGTAGTAGAAGTGCTGCGGATCGCGGAAGCCGAAGCCGCCGATCGCCGCGTCGGTGATGCCGCGCATCCCGCTCGGCCCGCCGACGAGCGGCACGAGCCACGGGCTCGCGAGGAGGACGGTCACGATCTCGCCGAGGCCGAGCGTCACCAGCGCGAGGTAGTCCCCGCGGAGCCGCAGCACGGGGGCACCGACCAGCAGCCCCGCCGCGGCGGCGATCACCATCACGATCGGGATCGCGACGTAGAAGTTCAGGCTTCCGGAGATCGCGGGCTCCGGCGGGATCCCGAACGCGTTGCAGGGTCGCGCCGGTGAGCAGCGCGACGGAGTACGCGCCGAGCGCGAAGAAGAAGACGTAGCCGAGATCCAGCAGGCCCGCGTAGCCGACGACGATGTTGAGCCCGATGCCGAGCGAGCGCGAACACCATCACCGTGCCGAGGACCTCGGAGATCACGGATCCGAGGAGCAGCGGCGCGACGAGCAACAGGGCGAGGACGACCACACCGGCCACGAGCCGGAGGGGGCTGATCCCCGTCCCGTCGCGTCCGCCGGGCGCTCGTCGAGCGTCCGCGGACGCCGAGGCCCCGAACCGGGCGCCGTCGAGGCACGCTGATCCCGGCGGCGACCACCGCGACGACGAGCGCCCCGATCCAGGTCAGTCCGTCGAACTGCGGGCTGTAGAGCCAGTCACGCTCGAGACCCAGCTGGTCGAGGGCGATCGGGATGACCCGCTGGAGGAAGCCGAACAGCAACGTCGTGATGACCGCCGCCGTGACCGGCCGGCGGATCGACCGGGAGCCACCCGCAGGAGCCCGCCCAGGACGCCCGCCGACGGCGGAGATCACGACGATGATCAGGCCACCGACCACCGTCGGCTGTCCGAAGGTGACGAACTCCATCAGCTGCGGTGTCACGTTGAGGAACACCGCTCGGATCCGCTCGTCCCCGATCCAGTCGGCCAGGACCACGGCGAGCGGCGAACGTCGCTCCGGCGGCCGCGCCGGCGCGACCGCGGCCGCGACCGCCGCCTCGGCGACTCCGCATCTCGTGCCGCTCCCCACCCTCGACCCGAGGCGCGGCCGCCACGAGACCGGCGACGAACGGCAGGGAGGACGAGCATCAGCCCGGCGAACGTGATCTCGTCGCCGATCAGGTACACGTCGGTGAAGTTCGCCGATCAGGCCGACGAGCGCGAGGAAGATGGTGACGATGCCCGAGAGCGCTCCCATGCGGACCCACCGGCGCGCCATCAGACCTTCTCCGCTTCACCTGTCCCGAGCAGCCCTCCGGGACGGAAGACCAGGACGAGGACGAGCACGAGGAACGACGAACGCGTCTCGGAGCGAGAAGACGCTCGGGATGCCGAAGCCGGTGAGGATCAGCGGCGGCCCGACCGCCTGCAGCAGCCCGATCACGAACCCGCCGAGCGCCGCGCCGCCGATGCTCCCGATCCCGCCCAGGACGGCGGCGGTGAACGCCGCGATCCCGGGGCGGAACCCCATCGTGAACTGCACCTGCTCGAAGGTGAGGGAGAACAACACGCCGGCGATGCCGGCGAGCACCCCGCCGATCGCGAACGTGATGACGATCACGCGGTCGACGTTGATGCCCATCAGGCTGGCGATCTCCCGATCCTGCGCGACCGCGCGCATCGAGCGTCCCGTCGTCGTCGTCGACACGAACCACTGGAGCACGACCATGCAGATCAGCGCCACGACGAGCACCAGCAGCTGGATCTTCTGCATCGGGTATCCCGAGGACCGTGATGCTCCCCGCCAGCACCTCCGGCTTCGGATAGCCGTACGGCTGGGGGCCGAAGAATCCTCGGAACGCGTTCTGCAGGAACAGCGAGGCACCGATCGCGGTGATGAGCGGAACCAGCCTGGGCGCGTTCCGGAGCGGTCGATAGGCGAGCCGCTCCAGCAGGACGCGCCGTGCCCACCGAGACGACGATCGCGACGGCGGTCACGATCGCGAGCGCGACGACGGGGTTGCCGGTTCAGGAACCCGCTCTTCGCGTAGGCGTCTGGCGAAGAAGATACGAGCCGAACGCACCGGCCATGAACACCTCGCCGTGGGCGAAGTTGATCATGCGGAGGATGCCGTACACGAGGCTGTAGCCGAGCGCGATCATCGCGAAGATCGCGCCCTGCGCGGCGCCCTGGACGATGAAGTCGCGCCAGCGCTCGGCCGAGTAGCCGCCCTCGGCCGCAGTCGAGCGTGAGCGTCCGTGTCGCGCCCGACGCACGACCACGCCGACGACGACGATGCCCAGGACGACGAGGATGATGCGCCGCCACGGCAGCCGCTCGAAGCGACCCAGCCGAGGGGCGGCCACACGGGGGGCCTCGGTGCCCGCCAGGGTTCCCTCCCTCTAGGGAAGGGGCCGCGGGCGAGCCTCTCGGCTCACCCGCGGCCCCTCTTCCGTTCTTCTCGTTTCCCTACAGCACGTCGTCCAGCGACTTGGTGTCGGTGTAGACCGCCGGATCGTCCGTGCCTCCCTCGACGGGCCAGCCCGGAGCGAGGAACAGTCCGATCGTCACGTCGGTCGCACAGTCACCCGTGTCGAGGCACGTGATCGTGCCCGTGACGCCGTCGTATCCACTCGTGGCGAAGATCGCGTCACGGAGCGCCTGGCGAGGGATCGAGAGCGATCCGTCGCCGTTGTCGATCGCGACCTCCTCGATCGCCGCGAACACGACGTTCGTGGCGTCGTAGGAGTGCGCGTGGAACACCGCGAGCGGTTCGCTTCCGAACGCCTCCTGATACGCGGGGATGAACTCACCCGAGTAGAACTCGTCCGTCTGGAACGCCGACAGGTCGGGCGAGGATGCCCAGACGCCATCTGCTGCCGCTCCCGCGTTCTTCAGCGTGTCGCTCGACAGGCATCCGTCAGCCACGATCAGCTCGGCGTCGGGCATGATGTCCTGCGCCTGCTTGATGATCAGCGTGCAGGCTGCCACGAAGATCGGGAAGTACAGGACGTCTGGATCCTGTTCGGCCAACGACCTGAGGACCGGCTTGAAGTCGGTGTCCTCGGAGTTGACCTGCTCCGATCCCGTCAGGGTGCCGCCCCCAGCCTCGAAGTTCGCCTCGAACGCACGCCACGAGACCCTGGGTGTACGGGCTCTCGTCGGCGATCGTCGCCGCCGTGGTGGCGCCGAGGTCTTCGCCCAGCGCGAACTCGGCGCCGATCGCGCCCTGGATACGGTCGTTGTGGGCGGTACGGGCGTAGAACGGGTTGTGCAGCGCAGGATCGGTCAGCGCCGGGCTGGTGTTCGAACCCGAGATGAGCGTGATGCCCTTGTCGCCGAGGATCGTGTCCGCCACCCCGAGCGCTGCGCTCGAGCAGCTCGTGCCGATCACTGCCACGATCGACGCGTCGGCGGCGAGTGCCGTGCCGGCCGTCTGCCCGCCTTCCGCGGAGCACAGCTCGTCCTCCGTGGTGAGGTTCACCGGGTGGTCGAGCAGCGTGCCGGGTGTCTGGTCGAAGGTGCCGTCCAGGTGGTCGATCGCGAGCTCGATCGCGTTCACCTGGTCCTGACCGAGCGTCGCGTCCGCGCCGCTGATCACCTGGGCGGCCCCGAGGTTGATCGGCTCGTCCGCGCCGACCTCGACGCACCCGAACTCGACGGTCGCACAATCCACGCCGCCGTCGCCGCCGCCGCTGTCGTTCCGTCGTCCCCGGCACACGCCGACGCCACGATGGACAGCACGGCCACGAGGGCGAACGTCTTGAACCATATGCGGTGCTTCATGAAGCCCCCTCTCTTTCCCGGTTCCCCAGGATGGGTTGTGACTATCACATCCCAGCCCCGCTTGGCCAATCCACGGGGCCGTTTCCCCTGGTCATACGTGCCCGGCGTACGGCGGGGATGCGATCAGGTCGGGATGGCGGCACGGAACGAGCGGGCGAGTTCCGCCGCGCCGTTGCTGTCGCCGGCCGCCAAGAGGGCCATCAGGGCGCTTCCGACAACGACCCCGTCCGCGAAGGTGCAGGCCTCGGCCGCCTGCCCGGGGGAGCCGATCCCCACCCCCAGCAGCAGGGGAAGGTCCGTCAGTGGCCGGAGGGTGTCGACGAGCGCCCTCGCCGCCGCGTCCAGATGATCGCGGGCGCCGGTCACGCCGTACGTCGCCACGCAGTACACGAAGCCGCGTGACCGGCGCCCGATCTCGGTCAAGCGCTCGGCCTTGGTGCCCGGCGCGGCCAGGAGCACGGCGTCCAGGTTCCGGGCCGCTGCCGCGTCCTCGAGCTCGCGGGACTCACCGACGGGCAGGTCGGGAACGATCACGCCGGCCACGCCGGCAGCGGCTGCGTCGTCGAGGAACGCGTCGATGCCGTGTCGGTAGACCGGGTTCACGTACGTCATCACGGCGACCGGGAGCTCGATGGCAGCGTCTCGGATCGTGCCGAGGACGTCGGCCGGTCGGACCCCGAGGCGGAGCGCCTCGGCGGATGCCTCTTGGATCACCCCTCCGTCCATCACGGGATCCGAGAAAGGGATCCCGACCTCGATCGCGTCCGCTCCCGCGGACGCGAGCCGCTGGAGCAGACCCGCGTCCACCCCCGGATACCCGCCCGTCACGTACGGCACGAACGCGCGCCCGCCCGCGTCGCGCCGCGCACGCAGGGCAGACTCGAGCCGCCCCATCTATGTGATCCCGAGGCGGGCCTGCACCGTGTCGAGATCCTTGTCGCCGCGCCCGGAGAGGCAGACCAGGACCGAGGAACCCTCGGGCAACGGCCTTCGGAGGAGCCAGCCGATCACGTGCGCGGGCTCGAGCGCGGGGATGATCCCCTCGGTCCCGGCGAGCGATCGGAAGCCGTCGAGAGCCTCGTCATCGGAGGCGCTCACGTACTCCGCGAGTCCGGCGTCACGGAGGTAGGCGTGCTCCGGCCCGACACCCGGATAATCGAGGCCGGCCGAGATCGAGTGGGTGTCCGCGACCTGCCCGTCCTCGTCTTGCAGAAGGTAGCTGAGCGCGCCGTGGAGGATGCCTGGCTCACCTTGAGTGAGCGACGCGCAATGCTCGCCGAGGACCGCTCCCCGGCCTCCGGCTTCCACGCCGATGAGACGCACGCCCGACGCTCCCACGAACGCGGTGAACATCCCGATCGCGTTGCTGCCGCCGCCGACGCACGCCGCGACGACGTCCGGATCCGCCCCGCCGTTCGCATCCGCGAACTGGGGTCGAGCCTCGTCGCCGATCACTCGCTGGAGGTCCCGCACCAAGACGGGGAACGGGTGGGGGCCGACCACGGATCCGATGATGTAGTGCGTCGTGCGGACCGACGCCGCCCAGTCGCGGAGCGCCTCGTTCACGGCTTCCTTCAAGGTCTTCGAGCCGGCCGTCACGGGCACCACCTCGGCGCCGAGCAGCTTCATCCGGGACACGTTCGGCGCCTGCCGCCGCGTGTCCTCCTCTCCCATGTACACGACGCACGGCAGGCCCAGGAGCGCGCAGGCGGTCGCGGTCGCCACACCATGCATGCCCGCGCCGGTCTCCGCGATGATCCGCTCCTTGCCGAGGCGCTTCGCGAGCAGCGCCTGGCCGAGGGCGTTGTTGATCTTGTGGGCGCCGGTGTGCGCCAGGTCCTCTCGCTTCAGCCAGATCCGGTACCCGAGCTCCGCGGACAGTCGCTCGGCTCCGGTCAGAGGTGTGGGGCGCCCGACGAAATGCTCGGCCAAGGACGAGAGCTCCGCCCGGAAATCAGCGTCTGCTCGAAGCGTCGACCAGGCGTCGGCGAGCTCGTCGAGCGCGGGGATCAACACCTCCGGCACGTAGCGTCCGCCGTAGGTGCCGAACCGACCGCGAGCGTCGGGCAGGGTGGTCGCGATCGTCACGTGCGGATCTCCCTCCAGAGCAGCTTCCTCACGGCGCGCGCGGGGTCGGCCGCACGCATCAGCGCCTCACCCACCAGGATGGCAGACGCCCCGGCCTCGAGCGCCGCGTCGACGTTCGCCCGGGACGAGATCCCGCTCTCGAGCACTGCGATCCGATCCTCCGGCACCCGACCCACCTGGGCGAGCGCAGCCTCGACGTCGACCTCGAGTGTCTCGAGGTCCCTCGCGTTCACACCGATGAGCTTCGCGTCCGTCTCGAGCGCTCGGCGGAGGTCCTCGTCCGAATGCGTCTCCACGAGGGTCGCGAGTCCGAGGTCATGGGCAACCGACACGAGCATCTGAAGCTCGGCGTCGGTGAGGGCCGCCACGATCAGCAGGACCGCATCGGCGCCCGACGCCCTCGCCTCGATCAGCTGCGAGGGATGGAGCGAGAAGTCCTTCCTCAGCACGGGGAGCGACACCGAGGACCGGACCGCTTGCAGGTCGGCCAGCGATCCGTGGAAGTGCCGCGGCTCCGTCAGGACCGAGATCGCCGTGGCGCCGCCCGCCTCGTACCCGCGCGCGAGCACGCTTGGATTCACGTCGTCCGCGATCACCCCCGCCGAAGGGGAGGCCCGCTTCACCTCGGCGATCAGGGCGGGCGGTTCGGCAGTCCGGAGGGCGCGCTCGAGATCCCTCGCCGGCGGCATGGCGGAAACCCGCGCCATCAAAGCGGCGTCGTCGAGGGGGTGTTCCTGCAGGTCCCGGCGAACCCGGTCGAGCAGATCGGTGAGGAACCCCATGGGGCGGCGAGTCTAGACCCCGGTCGAACCCGGGCTCAGTGGAGCTCGGCGATCGCGGCCGAGAGGTCGAGCGAACCGTGGAGCGCCGCGCTCCCGACGACCGCGCCGGCCGCGCCGGCCGCCCGAAGGTCACGCAGGTCCGCGATGGAGGCGACGCCGCCCGCCGCGAGCACCGGGCGGCCGGCGCGGCACACCCGCCTCACCAACTCGAGGTCCGGCCCGGCCGCGTTCCCCCACCCGGTCGACGGCGGTCACGAGCAGGAGCGCGGCGCCGGCGGAGACGACCCACCCGAGGGTCTCCATCAGCGGCAGGTCCACGGTGTCGAGACCGCGTGAGCAGATCCGCCCTCCGTCCACCTCGATCCCGACCACGAGGCGAGGTCCCTCCGCCGAAAGGAGTGTCGTCGCGGCGTGCTCGTCCGCGAGGGCGGCCGATCCCAGGACGACCCGCGTGGCTCCCGCCTCGAGGAGGGCTCGGACCTCCTCGGCACCGTGCACGCCGCCCGCCGCCTGCACGGCCACGGGGAGCGCCGCGATCGCTGCCACGATGTCGAGGTTCTTCGCCTCCCCTCGAAACGCGAGATCCATGTCCACGACGTGGAGCCACCGGGCACCCACCGCCACCGCCGCTTCCGCCGCGGCGAGCGGATCACCTCCGAACGCGTCCACGGGCCGAGGTCCCCCCGGCGTGAACACGGCGAGAGCTCCGTCACTCACGTCGATCGCGGGGATGACCTCGAACACGCCGAGCACGATAGAGCCCGGCGAGGAAACGCGATGACCGGCGCCGCCCGGCGCCGGCCTTAGACGAAGCGCTCCACGCGGGCGGCGCCGGTCCCCAGCAAGCCGGTCAGCTCACCCATCAGCGCTCCCGAGGAGTCCACCAGGAACTCGCCCATGTCGAGCGGCCGCACACCCTCGGTCGAGTGGAACCGCACCTTCACCGGCGCGGATCCCGGGCGTGACCGCAGGAGCTCGGCCATCTTCGCCAGCACCGCGTCGGTGCACGCCGCCGCCGTGAGGTCGATCACGACGGACTCCGCTCCGGCCTCCGGACGGCTCCCCGCGAGGATCGGTTCGCGCACATCGTTGGCCCGGATCTGGAGCTCGCGTCCCCGCCGGTCGATCCGCCCGACCACCAGCACGATCCGGTCGGCCGAGATCAGGTCGGGATCGGCCTCATACACCGACGGGAAGGCGACCACCTCCACCCCCGCGGCGAGGCCCTCGAGGCGGAACTGCGCGTACGGTTCCCCGCGTTTCGTGTACTTCCTGGCGACTCCACCGATGATGCCGGCGACGGTCACGAGCTCGCCGTCGTCGGCGCCGCCGAGCTCGCCGATCTCGTGCGTGCTCTGCGAGCGAAGCGACTCCGCGACCTCGAGCAGTGGATGGTCCGATACGAACTGGCCGAGCATCTCCTTCTCGTATCGGAGGAGCTCCGGCTTGTCGAAGTCCTCACCCGCCAGGACGGATTCGTCGATCTGACCGACCTCCGAGTCTCCGCCGAACAGCGAGAACTGCCCGGCCGCCTCGGCCTTCCGCTCGGCGACGATCGGGCCCGAGACCTTGTCCTGTCCGATCAACAGCGCCCGCCGCCGGTAGCCCAGCGAGTCGAACGCCCCGGCGAGGATCAACGACTCGATCGCCCGTTTCGTGAGGACCGACGGATCGACCTTCCGGCAGAAGTCGGAGAAGGACTCGAACCGACCCTTCGCGGCGCGGGCGTCGACGATCTGCAGCACCGCGCCCTCGCCGACGTTGCGCACCGCGGAGAGCCCGTAGCGGATCGCTCGCCCGCCGCCGGCCGCCGGCGCGAAGTCGAGGGTGGAGTCGTTGACGTCGGGCGGCAGCACCTCGATGTCCATCGCCCGGCATGCGTACAGGTAATAGGGCTTGCGATCCTTGTCGTCCTTCACCGACGTGAGGATCGCCGCCATGTACGCGACCGGATGGTGCGCCATCAGGTAGGCGGTCTGGTACGCGACGAGGCCGTAGGCGCACGCGTGCGACGCGTTGAACCCGTAGTCCGCGAACGGCACGAACATCTCGAACATGTCCGCAGCCGCGCGCTCCGCGTAGCCGCGCTCCACGGCCCCCTTGACGAACTGCTCCTTGAAGGGCATCAGGTACTCGATCTTCTTCTTGCCCATCGCCTTCCGGAGCGTGTCGGCCTCGCCCATCGAGAAGCCCGCCATCGTCACCGCGATCTGCATCACCTGCTCCTGGTAGACCATCACCCCGTAGGTCCCTCGCAGGATCGGCTCGAGGTCCGGATGCGGATACGAGACCGCCGTCCGACCGTGCTTGCGCTCGGCGTACTCGGTGTGCAGGCCGTTGTTGAGCGGGCCCGGCCGGTAGAGCGCGACGAGGGCCATCACGTCCTCGAAGCGGTCGGGCTCCAAGAGCTTGATCAGACTCCGCATCCCACCCGACTCCATCTGGAAGACGCCGGTGGTCTCGCCGCGGCAGAGCAGCGCGTAGGTCTCGGGGTCGTCCAGCGGGACGTGATCGATGTCCAGCTCCACCCCGTCGGCGCGGAGGTGCCGCAGCGTGTCCTCGATCACCGACAGGTTGCGCAGCCCCAGGAAATCCATCTTGAGGAGGCCGAGCTTCTCGACGCCGTGCATGTCGAACTGCGTGACGATCCGTTTCGAGTCGTCGCGCGAATCCTTCGACAGCTTCAGCGGGAGGTAACGGACGAGCGGCGCATCTCCGATCACGACCCCGGCCGCGTGCACCGAGTCCTCGCGGCGCAGTCCCTCGAGCGCCCGAGCCGTGTCGACGATCTCCTTCGCCTCCGGCTCGCGCTCGTAGGCGGTCGCGAGCTCCGGGGACAACTTCAGCGCCTCTTCGATCGGATGGTCACGACCCATCACCGGCGAGGGGTACATCTTGCAGAGACGGTCCCCCACCGACGGGGGGAAGCCCAGGACGCGAGCCGCGTCGCGGATCCCCTGCTTGCCCTTGATCGTCTGGAAGGTGACGATCTGGGCGACGTGGTCGGCGCCGTACTCTCGTGCTGGCGTACCTGATCACCTCGTCGCGACGGCGCTCGTCGAAGTCCATGTCGATGTCCGGCATCTGGATCCGCTCGGGGTTGAGGAACCGCTCGAAGATCAGTCCGTACCGGAGCGGGTCGACGTCGGTGATACGGAGGCAGTAGGACACGACCGAGCCGGCAGCCGAACCGCGCCCGGGACCGACGCGGATGCCCTGCTCCCGCGCGAAACGGATCAGATCCCACACGACGAGGAAGTAGCCGGCGAGGCCCATCTGGAGGATGACCCCGAGCTCAAGGTCGAGTCGATCCCGGATCTCCGAAGGCAGCGGATCGCCGTAGCGGACACCCGCGCCCGCGAGGGCGAGCTCCCGCAGGTAGGCCTCGAGCGACCGTCCGTCCGGGGCCTCGAAGCGCGGCAGGTGGTACCGCTCCGCGAGCGGAGCGGCGTCGCCGTAGATCAGCTCGAGCTCCACGGTCTCCGCGATCGCGAGCGTGTTGTCGCAGGCTTCCGGCAGCTCCGCGAAGAGGGCTCGCATCTCCTCCGACGACTTGAGGTAGAACTCCTCGGAGTCGAACCGGAGCCGCTTCGGGTCCGACTGCAGCTTCTGCTGCTGGATGCAGAGCAGCACGTCGTGCGGCTTGGCGTCGGCGGCCGACGTGTAGTGGAGGTCGTTCGTCGCGACGAGGCCGATGTCGAGCTCCCGGGCGAGCGTCACCTGCCTCGGCGTCACGCGCTGCTGCTCGGCCAGGCCGTGGTCCTGGAGCTCGATCCAGAAGTTGCCGACACCGAAGATGTCCCGGTACTCCGCGGCCACGTCCCTGGCTCGCGCCTCCTGTCCCGCGAGCAACAGCTTCGACAGCTCCGAGGACAGGCAGCCCGACAGGCAGGTCAGTCCCTCTGCGTGCTCGGCGAGCAGCTGCTTGTCCATCCGAGGTCGGTGGTAGAAGCCTTCGAGGTGGGCCGCCGACACGAGTTTCAGCAGGTTGCGGTAGCCGATGTCGTCGCGGGCCAGAAGCGTGAGGTGGTGGTACTTCTCCTCGTTCTCGCCGGGCTCCCGGTCGAACCGCGAGCCGGGCGCCACGTAGGCCTCGACGCCGAGGATCGGCTTGATCCCGTGGGCGCGCGCCGCTTCGTAGAAGCCCAGGGCGCCGAACATCACCCCGTGATCGGTGACGGCGATCGCCGGCATCTCCATCCGTTGCGCTTCCGAGAAGATCGTCGGAGCCGAACGGTTGGCCGCGGGAGCTTCGATCCGGGCCGCCCCGTCCAGAAGCGAATACTCGGAGTGAACGTGCAGGTGAACGAAGCTGTCTCGCGCTGCCGTGGCGACCTCCGGAGAGGGGTTTTCCACACCCGTCCCGGCCGGTTGTGGAAACTTACATGACTGTGATTCGTCGAGGCCTCAACCTACGTTGCCGCTCCTGCGCCGTCAAGCGACCCGCTTACCGCAGGCGCGCGAGCGCGGAGACGAGCTCCCCGGGAAGCTCCTCTTGGATCTCCACCTGCACCTCGCTCACCGGATGCACGAACGAGAGGCGCCAGGCATGCAGGAAAGGGCGGTCCAACCCGAGCCGGCGGGCATCGTCGCCTCCTCCGCCGTAGGTCCGATCCCCGAGGATCGGATGCCCGACGGCAGCGAGGTGCACCCGGATCTGGTGCGTCCGACCCGTCCGGGGAACGGCCTCCACCAGGGTCGAGCCGGCGAGACGCTCGCGGACCTCGAACCGGGTCTCGGCCCGCCTTCCCTCGGTTGCGTCCACGACGATCTTGGCCGCGCGGCGACCGAGTGAGGCCTCGACCGCGAAGGCGTCGTTGACCACGGACCCCCTGACCAGCGCCAGGTACTCACGCCTCACGGCATGGGTGCGGAACATGCTCCGCAGGGCCACGTACGCCTCGTCCGTCTTGGCCACGATCATCAGGCCGGAGGTACCCGCGTCGAGCCGATGCACGATGCCGGGGCGGAGTGAGCCGCCGGCCGGCGCGAGCGGGACTCCCATCCCGAGCAGCCGGTTCACGAGCGTCCCGCCGCGCCGGCCGGCGGCGGGATGCGTCACGAGCCCGCCGGGCTTCACGATCACGGCGAGGTGTTCGTCCTCGTACCGGATGGAGACGGGCGGCCCTTCGGCCTCGAGCGGCAAGTCATGCTCGATCTCGATCGTCACCCGTTCGCCCCCGAGGAGGCGGAAGGACTTCTGTCGTGGTTCGCCGTCGACACGCACCTTCCCTGCCGCGATCGCGCGCTGCACGTCCGCCCTCGCCTCGCCCGTCATCCGGGCGAGGACGGCATCCAGCCTGCCCGCCTCCACGTCGAGCGTCCGCTTCACCGAGGCGCCCGTATCGCATCGGGTCGCTCCGTCCGTTCGCGGAAACCTACCCATGCGAGCAGGATCGCACCGACCACGATCACACAGTCCGCCACGTTGAAGACCGGCCACACGTGGAAGTCGATGAAGTCCACGACGCGACCCCGCAGACCCGGAGCCCTGATGGCGCGATCGGTGAGGTTGCCGAGCGCGCCCCCGAGGATCAGCCCGAGCGACACGCCGACGGTCCGGCTGGTGTGGCGGAAGGAAGTGGCGAGGATGATCGCGACCACGACCGCGGTTACCCCGACGAAGAACCAAGGTGCGCTCTGTCCGATGCTGAACGCACCTCCCGAGTTGGTCGTGAACCGCAACGTGAGTACGCCCGGCACGACGTCGATCGGGTCGCCGGGGAGGGTGGCCTCCGCCCAGATCTTCGTGACCCGATCGAGTCCATACGACACGAAGGCCGTGATGAAGAGGGTCAGCGCCGCTCGGCTCTGCTGCGGATCCACGGGATCAGCGACGCGACTGCGCCGCCTGCGCGTCCTTGATGCAGAGCTCCGCGTAGGGCAGGGCCTTGATCCTCGCCTTCTCGATGGGTTTGCCGCATCGCTCGCACAGGCCGTACGTCTTCGAATCCACTCCGCTTCAACGCGGCGTCGATCTTCCGGAGGAGGTCTCGAACGTTGTTCTCGATCGAGAGGTCTTTCTCGCGCTCGAAAGTGGCCGTGCCCGCGTCCGCCGACTCGTCGTCGAGCCCCACGTCGCCCGACATGTCCGACTGTGTGGCCGCGAAGGAACCCTCGACGATCGACTCGAGCTGGGATTCGAGGTGAGCGCGCTCTTCCAGGAGGCGCGCCCGGAGGTCGGCGATCTCCTTCGCGGTGAGCTTGGCCTGAGCCATGGGGGCGAAGGGTAGCACGTTGGCGCATCGGCGATCCCTTGGGCGCCGGATGGGCCACTGAGCCCGAAGACGTTGCAGTGCTCCATCTCTCGTCAGCCGGGCGAGGCAGATGACCGGAGTGCCAGGACCACGCGCGGGCGATACCTGCACCTGCACCACGATCCCCTCACAGGATGTCTCGACGCGTGTCCTCGTCCATCCCGAACCGTGAGACTGGCCACGCGTGTAGCATGCACCCGACAGGCGACGACGGGATCGCGTCGCGAGGACGCGGAAGCCAGAGCGAGCCGGGGACGGTGGGAGCCCGGCGCCGAGCACTTCGCGGACATCCTCCCCGAGCCCCTGCCCGAACCGGGCCGGCCTCCGGCCCCCAGTAGACGCAGGCGGGTCCGCCCGTGACAGCGGCAGGCCGTGAGCGCGGCCGCGAGCGGCCGGATGCCGCGAGGCGTCCGGCAAGCGAGGTGGTACCGCGGGGCCCCACGCCTCGTCCTCGCGAGACGAGGACGAGGCGTTTCGCGTGTCGGGAGGCGAACGGATGGCGAACGACGAGGGCCCCCGGTTCCGGCCGGTGGATCCCAAGGTGCGCTTCCCCGAGCTCGAGCGTTCGATCCTGGCGTTCTGGGACGAGGCGAACGTGTTCCATCGCTCGCTCGAGCAGCGCGCGGGCGCCCCCGAGTGGGTCTTCTACGACGGCCCACCGACGGCGAATGCCAAGCCCCATATCGGCCACGCCGTCACCCGCACCTTCAAGGACGTCTACCCACGCTACCGCACGATGACCGGCCACCTCGTGCACCGGAAGGCCGGGTGGGACTGCCACGGGCTGCCGGTCGAGATCGAGGTGGAGAAGGAGATCGGGACGTCCGGGAAGCGTGACATCGAGGCGTTCGGCGTCGCCGAGTTCAACGAGCGATGCCGGGTGTCCGTGAGGCGGTACGTCCGGGACTGGGAGGACCTGACGCGGCGCATCGGTTTCTGGATCGAGATGGACGACGCCTACTGGACGATGGACCCCGCATACGTCGAGTCCGTCTGGTGGTCGCTGAAGCGCCTGCACCAGCGCGGCCTGCTCGTGGAAGCCGACAAGGTGACCGCGTATTGCCCACGGTGCGGCACGGCGCTGTCGGACGCGGAGGTGGCCCTCGGCTACGAGTCGGTCGAGGACCCGAGCGTCTACGTGCGGTTCCCGATCGTCGAGGCCGCGGACCCCGAGCTGGTCGGCGCGTCTCTGCTGGTGTGGACGACGACGCCATGGACGCTCCCTTCGAATGCGGGCGTCGCCGTGGATCCTGAGGCCCAGTACGTCGTCGCCGAGAAGGGCGGCGATCGACTGATCGTCGCCGAACCGCTTGCCGCCGAGGCCCTTGGCGACGGGTGGACCGTCCGGACGACCGTGCCCGGGGAAGCTGTTCCTCGGGGCGGGCTACGAGCCGCCCTATCGGAACGTCGAAGGCGCCCACACGGTCGTGCCGGGGCGTTCGTCCAGATGGAGGACGGCACCGGCATCGTGCACATGGCGCCGGCGTTCGGCCCCGAGGACCTCGAGGTCGGTCTCGAACAGGGCTGGCCGGTCTTCAAGCCCGTCGACGACGACGGACGGTTCACGGATCTCGCGCCCGAGTTCATCCGCGGTCTGTTCGTGAAGGACGCCGATCCGGTGATCGTCGAGGACCTCTCGGCGCGGGGCCGTCTGCTCCGTGCCGGCACGATCGTGCACACGTACCCGTTCTGCTGGCGTTGCGGGACGCCGCTCCTCTACTACGCGCGCACCTCCTGGTACGTCCGCACGACGGCCGTCAAGGAACGGCTCCTGGAGGTGAACGAGGAGGTCGACTGGCACCCCGAGCACATCAAGCACGGCCGGTACGGCAACTGGTTGGAGAACAACGTCGATTGGGCCCTCTCCCGCGAGCGCTACTGGGGGACGCCGCTGCCGATCTGGCGGTGTCAGGCCGAGCACGTGACGGCGATCGGATCTCTCGCCGAGCTCGGCACGCTCGCCGGACGGGAGCTGACGGATCTCGATCCGCACCGCCCCGCCATCGATGAGATCGCCTTCCCCTGTCCCGAGTGCGGCGAGGACGCACGTCGGGTCCCAGAGGTCATCGATGCCTGGTACGACTCGGGCGCGATGCCGTTCGCGCAGTGGGGCTACCACCCAGAGCTCGGGCGAGGCGAGGAACCGTTCGAACGGCGATTCCCCGCGGACTTCATCTCCGAGGCGATCGACCAGACCCGTGGCTGGTTCTACACGCTGATGGCCGAAGGGGTCCTTCACTTCGACTCGACCGCATACCGGACGGTCGTCTGCTTCGGCTTCATCGTCGACGAAGAGGGCCGGAAGATGTCGAAGTCTCTCGGCAACGTGGTCGATCCGATGACGGTGATGGAGCGCTACGGAGCGGACGCGCTGCGCTGGGTGCTGCTGACGAGCGGCTCTCCCTGGTCGTCGCGGCGGCTCGGCGACACGGTGCTGGAAGAGGCGGTGCGCCAGTTCCTGCTCACCCTCTGGCACGTCTACTCCTTCTTCGTGCTCTACGCGAACGCGGACGACTTCGACCCCGACGCGGAGCCCGGGCCCGCACTCGCTTCCCGGCCGCTCCTGGACCGGTGGATCCTGTCGCGGCTGGCTGGAACGGTTCGCGAGGTTCGGAACGGGATGGATGCTTACGACGTGACGGGGGCGGGTCGGCGGATCCAAGCGTTCCTCGACGACCTCTCCAACTGGTACGTGCGACGCTCGCGCCGACGGTTCTGGAACCCGGGTGGCCGAGGCGGAGCCGACAGCATCGCGGCGTTCCACACGCTGCACGAGTGCCTGGTCACGACGGCCACGCTCCTCGCGCCGCTCACCCCGTTCGTCTCGGAGGCGATCTGGTCGAACCTCGCCGCCGGTCGCGCCGAGCGGCCGGATTCCGTGCACCTCGCGGAGTATCCGCAGGTCCACGAATCCGCGGTCGACCCCGGTCTGGACGGGGCGATGGCACTGGCGAGACAGGTCGTCGAGCTAGGGCGACGGATCCGCACGGAGACCAAGACCCGGACCCGGCAGCCCCTTCCCGCCGCCGTGGTCCATCTCCCCGACACGTCGGCCTCGCTCGAGCCGTTGCTCGACACGGTCGCCGAGGAGTTGAACGTGAAGAGGGTCCACCTCGCCGCGTCGGTAGAGGCGTTCGGCCGGTGGCGGGCGAAGCCGGACTTCAAGGTGCTCGGGCCGCGTCTCGTCCAGCGCGTGCAAGCGGTCGCCGCCGCTCTCGCGGCCGACGACGGCACGCTCGCCGCACGTTTGGCAGACGGCGAGGCGGTCGAGGTCGCCGCGGGCGAGGGCCCGGCCGTCACGATCGGCCCGAACGACGTCCAGCTGAGCCACGACGTCAGTTCGGGGCTCGGCGTGGCCTCGGAGGGCGGCGTCACGGTCGCCCTCGATCTCGAGATCACATCCGAGCTCCGCCGCGAAGGCGTTGCTCGCGAGCTCGTCCGGTTGATCCAGGATGCGCGGAAGGCGGCGGGCCTCGAGGTGACGGATCGGATCGCGCTCGGCGTCGAGACGTCGGGCGAGCTTGCGGAGGCGCTGGCCCTGCACCGTGAGGAGATCGCCGCCGAGACCCTCGCGGCGACCGTGGCGGCGGAGGGCATCGACGGATCCCGATACGAAGGAACTCTGGAGGGGACCTCCGTGGTGGTGAGTCTCAGGAAAGACGGGTGAGCCCCCGACTCACTCCTCGCCCCAGAACAGCTCTCTGAGCGAGCCGTCTTCCTCCTCGTCCGATCGCTTCGATCGAGCGGGTTCCGGATCTTCGAGACGGATCGGCTCGTCGGCCATAACCCCGGTCGTCGCCTCTGCGTTCGCCTCCGTGCTGTCCTCGCCGTCATCCGGCGCCGCATCCTGGGTGGCCGCCAGCGCCTCCTGGCCGATCGAGCCTTCCTGCGGAGCTGCCCCGGGCGTCTCCGTCGCTCCGGGCAGGGTTTCGGTCTGTGCCTCCGGCACAACCATGGGCGTGGGTGCCGGCTCGACGTGGGGGGACTCATCGGCCGAGGGCGCCTCGGCCGGAGGCGGTGCATCGGGGGTCGGCGGAGCCGTGTCACGCCGAACGGCGCGGATCATCGTCCGCAGCTCCTCGGCGTGTGCCTGAACGAGCCCGCCCAGGTCCTGGAGGAATCCCTTCTCGCGCCGTAAGAACGCGTCGACCGTGCCTCTGTCGCTGTCGTCGGTCGTGGGCCGGACCGACGGTGGGCTGGAGGTCGATCCGGCTCCAGCTCCTCGGAGCAGGCGTTCGTTCTCCTGGGTGAGCGCCGACAGCGCGTCGGTGACCTGGTCGAGGAACTCGTCGACCTCTCGGACGCGATAACCCGCGCCGAAGCGGGCGACCCGGAACTCCTTCTGCTGGACGTCGGCCGGCGTGATCCGCCCTGCGGGAGTCGAACTCCACTCCACTGCGCCGCCGACGAACCCTCTTTCTTCCTCATCTCGCCCTCATCGTCCTCCGGTGGTCCTCAAGGACATCCCTTCGGCCTCTTCGATCAACAGAACACTCTACGCAACACGAGGATCACGACGAAGGCAACGAGCACCGAGAGATCGAGGACACCCGCGGGTGGCACGATCCGCCGGAGCAGCCGGAGCGGTGGCTCCGTCACGTCCAGGATCAGGTCGTAGCCGGCGCGCAAGGGCCCCGCGTACGGCGGCCGCCAGCCGGCGAACTGGAGCCAGCTGAGGATCACGCGGATCAACAGCACCAACCAGTAGACGAAGAGCGCGAAGCAGATGATCTCGGTCACGCATCAGCTCCCGTCGGTGCCGCTGTCGCCGCCGGATGCTAGCAGTGCCGGTCCGCTCACCCGACTGACCGATCGTCAGAATTGGTTGTAGAAGCCGCCGCCGGCGATGCGTTCGCGCTCTTCGGCCGAGACCTCGACGTCGGCGGGCGTGAGCAGGTAGACGCGGTTGGCCACGAGCTCGATCTTGCCGTCCAAGCCGTACACGAGACCGGAGGCGAAGTCGACGAGCCGCCTGGCTGTCGAGTCCTCGGTCCCCTGCAGGTTCATGATGACGGCCGTGCCCTCCTTGTAGCGGTCGGCCACCTCTCGGGCCTCGTTGAAGCGCTTCGGCTCGGACTTGTGGATCGCCGACGACGCGCCTACAGGGCGAGGTGCGGCGATCGTGCGCACCACTCCCTCTGCCTCCGACGACACCTCGCGGACCGGCTGAGGGCGCATGCGTCGCACGGCCGCCGGTTCGACGTCGGGCAGCTCCTCGACGAACTCCTCGTCGTCCTCGACCAGACCGAGGTAGTTCAGTGTTTTCTTCCACACGCCGCTCATCCCGGTTCCTCCCTGGTTGCTCGGGTGCCGAACAGCGCCGTCCCGATGCGGACCATCGTAGCGCCTTCTTCCACTGCGACCTCGTAATCCAACGACATCCCCATCGACGATTCCAGCACATCCGGATGCCGTTCCTGCACCTCGTCTCGCAGGTGCTCGAGCCGGGCGAAGAAGGGGCGGGAGTCCTCGGGCTCCGTAGGGATCGGCGGCATCGTCATGAGACCGATCAGGCGGATGCCGTCGAGCGATGCGATCAGGTCTGCGAAGGACGGAAGGTCGGACGGCCGCACGCCTGTGCGCCCCTCCGTGAGGTCCACCTCGATCAACGCGTCGAGCATCCGGTCGGAGCGGGCGGCTCGGCCCGCGAGGCGCCGCGCCGCCCGCTCCCCCGCGATCGTCTGTACGACGTCGGCGTGATCCGCAACGTGATGCGCCGTGCTCGATTGAAGGGTGCCGATGAAATGCCACGTCACGTCCGGGATCTCCCGTCGCTTCGCGCGCAGCTCCTGGACGTAGTTCTCCCCCAGCGAGCCGATCCCCGCCTCGACGGCCCAGCGGACCTGCTCGGGCCCGACGGTCTTCGTGACCGCGATGAGCGAGACGTCGTCGGGGCTCCGTCCCGCACGCGCGGCCGCGGCCGAGATCCGCGACCGCACCTCCTCGATGTTGCGATGGACCCCTTCGCGACCCGCGGGCACCGTGTGTCCTCCAGTGATGGTTGCGTGACTTCCGTCGCCCGTCCCCGGGAAGACGAAGGGGCGGGGAGGCCTTCCGGGAGGAGGCGGGGGAAGGGCGCCTCCTCTCTCGGACCTCCCCGCCCCGGATCGAGGGCCGCGCGGGGCGGACGTTCAGCTCTTGAGGAAGTCCGGGATGTCCAGATCCTCCTCTGCGTCGAAGGTGAGCGGCGGGGATCGCTCGCCGCTCGTGAAGACCCGGTCCTCGTCGTCCTCGGCCAGAATCGACGGGAGCGGCCCTTCACTCTCGGCTCCTTCGTCGGTGGGCTCCTCGAGGAGCCGGGAGAGCCGGCTCTCGAAGCGGCTATCGGAGATCGCGGTCACCTTGTCGAAGCCCGCGGCCACGACCGTGACTCGGACCTCCTCGCCCAAGGCGTCGTCGACGACCGCGCCGAAGATGATGTTCGCGTCCGGGTGCGCGACCCGAGTGATCGCGTCCGCGGCAGCGTTCACCTCGTGCAAGGTCAGGTCGGTCGGGCCGGCGATCGAGAGCAGGACGCCCTTCGCACCGTCGATGGACGACTCCAGCAGGGGTGAGCTGATCGCCGCCTTGGCCGCCTCCGTGGCGCGGTCCTGGCCCGTCCCGAGGCCGATGCCCATCAGTGCCGACCCGGCTCCGGCCATGATCGACTTCACGTCGGCGAAGTCGAGGTTGATCAGTCCCGGTGTCGTGATGAGGGAGGTGATCCCGTCCACACCCTGGTACAGGACCTGGTCGGCCATCCGGAACGCGTCGATCATCGGCATGTTCGCGTCGGCGACCTGGAGGAGCCGATCGTTCGGCACGACGATCAAGGTGTCGACGGCCTTCTTGAGCTCCGTGATACCGAGGTCCGCTTGCGTCGCACGCTTGCGACCCTCGAAGCCGAAGGGTCGCGTGACGACTCCGATCGTGAGGGCTCCGAGGTTCCTCGCGACCTCGGCGACGATCGGCGCGCCGCCGGTCCCGGTTCCACCACCCTCGCCGGCGGTGATGAACACCATGTCGGCGCCCTTGAGGATCTCCTCGATCTCGTCGGCGTGCTCCTCTGCGGCGCGCCGCCCGACATCGGGGTCCGAGCCGGCACCCAGGCCTCGGGTGGTCTCCCGGCCGATGTCGAGTTTGACTTCAGCGTCGGACATCAACAAGGTCTGTGCATCGGTGTTGACGGCGGTGAACTCCACGCCCCGGAGGCCTGCCTCGATCATCCGGTTCACGGCGTTGACGCCGCCGCCGCCCACCCCTACGACCTTGATCACCGCGAGGTAGTTCTGAGGAGCATCCATCATCCGAATCCCTCCCGGGCCCCGGCCCGCGTGCGTGGAGATCTCGCCTTCGTGCTCAACACCGTGCGGAACCCTAAGGCTCCACTTGAACGTCATTGCTATATCTAGCTCATGTAGAGGCAGCGACCCTACTTCGAAATCGCAGGTCCGTCAAGAAGTGGCCGCAGCCGAGCGGTGGGTCCGCTTGTGCTTTGTGATGACAATCGGATCAGGGCACGACAACCGCGGCCGAGCCTCGCTCCAACTGCGCGGTCGGGCTCCCGGGCACCGAGAGATCGGCCGAGACCACGGTGACCTCTCGCTCCTCCACCCACGCCAGGAGTGCGGACAACGATGCGGCCTTCGCTTCCAACTCCGAAGTGTCTCCGAAGGAGGCGGAGAACCCTGCTGCCAGCCGAACCTTCAGCGCTCCATCGGCCGCCACGACCACGGCTTCGACCGCTCGACGGAGTGTCGAACCGAGCGCGCCGGCCGTGGCAGCAGCGTTCACCAGGACCCCGGCGCCGACGGGGTCGCCGTCGCTTTCGACGAGCTTCGGGAGATCGACGGCATGGCTTGCCGGCCCGATCACGACGCCGTCGGCGCCGACGAGAACCGCGGGCGTGCCCAACAGCGCCACCGGCGTCCGAGGGACGATCTCGATCGACACCATGTCGGGGAGCGAGGTGATCACGCGCGCCTCGAGCACCCGGGGGTCGTGCTCCAAGCGTCGTTCGACGGCACGCGTGTCGAGATGGAAGACGTTGGAACGGTCATCCACCCCGCCCACGGAGAGGATCTCCGCTCGGGGGATGCCGGCAGAGCCTCGGAGCCGGATGTGCTTCGCCGCGAAAAGAGGTGTGTACGTCGTGGCGACGGCCAGCGTCGCCACGAGCACCAGCGCGATACCGGCGAGCGCCAAGCGCCGGAGGATCTTCCGCCGCTCCATCTCAACGGCCCTCATCGGCGACGGCCCCCATCAACTCGACCTCGGTCTCGAGTCGGATCCCGGTGTGCGACTCCACGAGCGTACGGACGCGTTCGATCAGCCCCCATACATCGGAGGAAGACGTACCGGGGCCCGCCACGATGAAGTTCGAATGCTTCTCGGACACTTGCGCACCGCCGAGCCGAAGGCCCTTCGCTCCGGCCTCCTCGATCAGCCTCGCGGCGTGGTCGCCGTCGGGGTTCTTGAACACCGAGCCACAGTTCGGCTCGGCGAGCGGCTGCGTGCGGCGGCGCCAGTCTCTCGCCTCGTCCATCCGGGACCGGATGTCGTCCTCACCCCCCGGCTCGAGGCGGGCGACGGCACCGACCACGATGCCGCCGGCCGGCAGGCTCGAGCGTCGGTAGCCGAATCCGGTCTCGTGGGCGGAGAAGGAATGCCGCGCTCCTTGCGCCAGGGAGTAGATCTCCACTCGTTCGATCACCTCGGACATCGAACGATCGTGCGCGCCGGCGTTCATCTTCACCGCCCCGCCCAGGCTCGCCGGGATGGCCACGCCGAACTCGAGTCCGGCCAAGCGGTGCCGCATCGCGACACCGGCGAGCGCCGGCAGCGGCATCGCGCCTCCTGCCGTGAGCAGGTCCCCATCGCGTCCGGCCCATCGGTACCCCCGGCCGAGACGGACCACGATGCCGGGGAAGCCTCCGTCCGACACGAGCACGTTCGAACCCTTGCCGATCACCGCCACGGAGGCGCCGGTCTGGCCCGCCACCTGCCCGACGGAACCGAGCGCCGCGTCGTCGTCGGCCTCCACGAAGAGCGCGGCCGGACCCCCGATCCGGAAGCTCGTCAACGGCGCGAGTGGGAAGCCCACACGCAGCCGCGAGCCGAGCCGTTCGCGGAGGAGACGCTCGGCGTCCTCGAGATCAGGCATCGCCACCCGCCTCGCCGATCCGGGCGAGCGCGGCATCTCCGAGCATCCACACGTCGCCGCATCCCAGCGTGATCACGAAGTCGCCCTCGCGGACCTCGCGAGCGAGGAAGGAGATCGCGTCCTCTCGGTGCGGCGCGTAGACCACCTCGCGGTCGGGGGCTGTCCGGCGAACACCATCGACGACGAGCTCGCCGGTGATGCCGGGGATCGGCGCCTGGTTCGCGCCGTAGACGTCGGTCACCACGATCAGGTCGGCGCCGGTGAGGCTCGCACCGAGCTCGCGCCATAGGGCCTGGGTCCTCGAGTACCGATGTGGCTGGAACACGGCGATGAGTCGATGGGGCTGTCGAGCCCGCGCCACGTCGATCGTGACGGCGAGCTCGGTCGGCACGTGTGCGTAGTCGTCGTAGAACTCAGCGCCGCGAGCGCTCCCCCGCCGTTCGAAGCGGCGGTGGACGCCGCCGAAGGAAGTGAGGGCGCGGGCGGCATCATCGGCCGCCACGCCGACGACGCCGCCCACCGCGATCGCCGCGACCGCATCCAGCAGGTTGTGGGCACCGTCGACCGGGAGCGCGATCGGCACGGTGTCCCCCTCGACGTCGACGATCCCACGTGCCCCGCCCGGGCCGGGCGTCTCGATCGTGAGGCGAAGGTCCGCGTTCGGCGCCACCCCGTATCGGATCGCGTCGACGTCGGCGACTCGAACCGCCTCGCGAGCCCCCTCGTCGTCGGCGCAGATGACCACCGTGCCCGCGCGCGCACAGAACTCCGCGAACGCCAGACGAAGCTCCGCCTCACCCCCCGGATAGAAGTCCACGTGGTCCACCTCGACGTTGGTGACGACGCCGATCGCGGGATCCGTCAGGAGGAACGACCCGTCGCTCTCGTCGGCTTCGAAGAGGAAGAGGTCGCCCTCTCCCGTCTTGGCACCGGTCCCACTCTCGTTCAGATCCGCCCCGATCAGGTAGGTCGGATCGAGACCGGCGTGCTCGAGCACCGTCGCGATCATCGAGGTAGTCGTCGTCTTCCCCGTGGTGCCCGCCACGGCGATGGACCGATGGGTATCCGCGAAGGCAGCGATCGCCTGCTGCCGCGCCCACACCACGAATCCTCGCGCCCGAGCGGCGACGAGCTCCGGGTTCCCTTCGCCGATCGCGCTCGAGATCACCACGACGTCGGGAGTGTCCAGGGCGCCGGCATCGTGCCCCACGTGGATACGAGCGCCCGCGGCAGTGAGGTCCCGGAGACCCTCAGAATCCTTGAGGTCCGAGCCCGAGACCCGGATCCCCTTCGCCAGGAACAGCCGGGCCAGGTTCCGCATCCCCGCCCCCCCGACGCCGATCAGGTGGACGGATTTCACGCCGACCAGCGAGGGAACGCCGAGGGTGGGGATGGAGCCGGGCCGAGGGTCGTAGAGCGGTGTCCTCATCGGCGCGCCACCTCCTGCACCAGCTCAGCCATCCGCTCGTCGGCGTCGGGCTTCGCCCAGTCCGCCGCCGCCTTGCCCATCACGGCCCGGCGCTCTGAGTCGGCGCCGGCCGAGAGGATCCGACCCGCCAGACCCTCGGGGGTCAGCTCACGATCGAGATAGATGTCCGCGGCTCCGGCGCGCTCCAGCTCTCTCGCGTTCGCCGTCTGATGATCATC
Organism: uncultured Actinomycetota bacterium; assembly: GCA_963778505.1. Lineage (GTDB taxonomy): Bacteria > Actinomycetota > UBA4738 > UBA4738 > HRBIN12 > JAJNBA01. Next base: position 402,892 of record CAVZUH010000004.1, read on the forward strand.
GGTCGCGTGCGGATACGGAACGAGGATCGAGGGGATCGAGCACACCGCGAGCTCTTGGATCGTGTTCGCCCCGGCCCGCGCCACCGCCAGATCTGCGATCGCGAGCGCCAGCTCCATCCGCTCGAGGAAGGGCACGGTCCGCACGACCAGCTCCATCTCCTCTTTCGCCGCCCTCGCGACGATCTGCTCGTGGGCCCTCCCGGTGAGCACGAGGAGCTGGAGGTCGGATCTGTCGGCCAGGAGCGGGATCGCCTCCGCGACCGTCCGGTCGACGTGCAAGGCGCCTTGGCTCCCCCCGGTCACGAGCACCGTCGTCCGTCCTGTCCGTAGTTCGAACATGCGTCTCGCCTCGTCGGCGAGCTGCTCACGACGGGTCACCACATCCAAGATCTCGCGTCGGACCGGGAGCCCGGTCACCTCGGTCCGGAGGGATGCGGGGAACCGGCTGCTCGAGCCCTCGAAGGTGAGCGCCATCGCGGTGGCGAGCCTGGCAAGGAGACGGTTCGCGAGACCCGGGATCGCGTTTTGCTCGTGCAGGATCGTGGGAACCCCGACCGACCGCGCCGCCACCACGGCGGCGATGCTCGCGTATCCCCCCATCCCCAGCACCGCGGCCGCGTCCCGCACGAGCGGCCGGCAGGTGGCCACCGAGCGAAGCGCGATGAAGGGGGCCGCCGCCGATCGGAGGGAGAGCTCCCGCCGGAACGGAGCCGCACGGACCGGGTGGAATCGGTAGCCGGCGGCAGGCACGATCGAAGCCTCCTGGCCGGTGGAGGACCCGACGAACTCGACGGACGCCCCCCCGTCCCGCAGGCGCTCCGCCACCGCGAGCGACGGTGAGATGTGGCCGGCGGTGCCCCCGCCGGCGACCATGATCTTCACCGCCGGCTCCCTCCGACGGTGGGACGAGACCGCTCGCTGGCACGCCCCCTCTCCACGGACCGCACGCCGTGGAGTCCGACGCTGGCTATCACGCCGACCCCGGCGAGCGTCACCACGAGCGCCGTGCCTCCGAAGGAGAGGAACGGCAACGGCACACCGGTGATCGGCAGGAGCCCGGTCACGGCGCCGAGGTTCACGAGGGTCTGCAGCCCGATCCAGCCGGTGATCCCCGCGGCGAGGAGCCGGCCGAACGCGTCCGGTGCGTTCATCGCGATCCGGATGCCGGCGAACAGGAGCATGCCGAACAGGGACAGGACCGCGAGGGCGCCGATCAGGCCGAGCTCCTCTCCGAGGACGGCGAACACGAAGTCGCTGTGCGCGTTGGGCAGGTAGTCCCACTTCTGACGGCTGTTGCCGAGGCCGATCCCGAGCCACCCCCCGGACCCGATCGCGATCAGCCCTTGACGAAGCTGCCACCCCGCCCCGCTCGGATCCAGCTCCCAGTTGAGCCACGCCTCGAGCAACCGGGTCTTCCGGTAGGCCGTGCCGAAGATGAAGTAGGCGATCGCCGCCGCGCCTCCGAGGGCGGTCCACACGAGGTAGCGGAGACGGAGACCGGCGGCGAACAACAGAAGGAACACACTGCCGCAGATGATCACCGTCGTCCCGAGGTCCTTCTGCAGCATCACGATGGTCGCGACGACGGCCACCAGTGGGGCGAGCGGCAGGAAGGCGTCCCGCGGCCGGTCGAGGTCCTTCCAAGGCCGCGACAGGATCGCGGCGGCCGCACAGATCGTGAGCAGCTTCGCGAACTCCGCCGGCTGGAGGGTGATCGGACCGAGGTCGATCCAACGAGCGGCGCCGTACAGCGACGAGCCGACCGCCGGGTGCAGCGTCAGCAGCATCACCGGCAGCAGCAGCACGAGCATCGGGATCGCGGCTCGTCGCCAGAACGTGTACGGCACGCGCGCCACCACCACGAGACCGATCACCCCTGCGACCGCGTACAGGCTCTGCCGATTGAAGTACCAGAAGCTCGTCCCGTATCCCTCCACGGCGGAGATGGAGCCCGCCGACAGGATCATGACCAGGCCGATCACCGTGAGCAGGGCGGTCGGTGCGAGGAGGAGGGTGAGGTTCCGACGCGCTGCGGCGACCGCGGTCGGCGCCGGTCGGATCAGATCCTCGGCCCGGACGAGGCGCAGGTGAGACGCCCGGGTGGCGGCGGTCTTCGGGCGGCGACCGGCGATCGTGCGATCAGCCACGGGCGCCCGCTTCCGCGTGCAACGACCTGGCGGCCGCTGCGAACCGATCTCCGCGCTCGACGTAACTCTCGAACTGGTCCCAGCTCGCGCACGCCGGAGCCAGAAGTACGGTGTCACCCGGCACGGCCGCGGCGAACGCGTCCCGCACGGCCTCCTCGATGGACCCGGCCACCTCCGTGGGGACCGATCCTTCGAACACTCCCAGGACGTCCGGGGCCGACTCGCCGATCGCGATCACGGCCCGAAGACGACGGGAGTGGTCCTTGAGAGGCGAGAGATCCACCCCTTTGGCGCGGCCGCCGGCGATCAAGACGGTGTCGCCGGCACCGTCGATCGCCGCCGCCGCCGCGTGGACGTTGGTCGCTTTGGAGTTGTCCACGAACCGCACGCCGTCGACGGTCGCCACGACCTCGCCGCGGTGAGGTTCGGGACGGAACCCGGCCAGCGCGGCCGCCGCGGCGGCGGGATCCACTCCGTACGCGATCGCGACGGCCGCCGCGGCGGCCGCATCCTCCCGATACCCCGCTCGCTCGGGGTCGATGGGGCCGAGACGATGGGTGCCGTCGACGCGGGCCACGAGGGCGCCGTCCACGTAGCCGACCTCGCCCTCGTCGGGCGGTCCCCGCCGGAACCAGCGGAGCACGCAGTTCGCTCTCGACGAGATCTCGGCCGCCGGCGGGTCGTCGCGGTTGCCGACGTGCACGTCGGTCCCTGTCTGCAGCTCGTGGATCCGCTCCTTGGCTGCGACGTAGGACTCGAACGTGCCGTGCCAGTCGAGATGGTCGGGCGCGACGTTCAACAGGACGGAGATCGTCGGGTGGAACGACTCCTGGAGAGCGAGCTGGAAGCTCGAGACCTCCACCACCAAGACGTCGTGTTCCTCGCGTGCCGCCTCGGGGAAAGACAGACCGATGTTGCCGCACGCCAACGCGTCGATCCCTCCGGTCCGCAGACAGGCCTCGATCATCGACGCGACGGTCGTCTTCCCGTTCGTGCCAGTGACCGCGAGGTACGGCACGCGGGCGAGACGGGCGCCGAGCTCCATCTCCCCCCAGACGGGGAGCCCGAGCTCACGAGCCCAACGGAACACGTTCGCGGCCGGTGCCACCCCCGGCCCGGCGACGACCAACGTCGCCTCCTCGAGGTGACTGGGATCGTGGCCGCCCGCGCGGACATCCACCCCGATCGCTCGAAGCTCCGCGGCCGACGCGACATCCGCCTCGGGACGAGCCTCCGTCACGAGGACCTCGGCCCCCTCCGCCGTCAGGACACGTGCCGCGCCGGTGCCCGCGACGCCCGCGCCCACGACGACCGCCCGTTCCCCCGCGAACCGCCCGGTCATCCGAGACCTCCTCTCGCGATGAAGTCGGCGTAGAACACGCCGAGCCCGACGGCGACGCACAGCCCCGCGATGATCCAGAACCGCACGATCACGGTGAACTCGGGCCACCCGGAGAGCTCGAAGTGATGATGGATGGGCGACATCCGGAAGATCCGCCGTCCGAAGCCTCGGAACGAGATCACCTGGATGATCACCGACATCGTCTCGATCACGTAGAGGCCGCCGAGGATGATCAACAGCATCTGCGTGTTCGTCGTCATCGCGAGCGCGCCGAAGAGGCCGCCGAGTGCAAGCGCACCCGTGTCCCCCATGAAGATGCGTGCCGGAGCGGCGTTCCACCAGAGGAAGCCCATGGAGGCGCCCATCATGGCCGCGGCGATGATCGCGGTGTCCTGCATCGCCAGGAGGTCGACCCCGTAACACGCGGCCAACGCCGCCTGCGGGTCCGGGCCACAGACGTGTCGGAACTGCCAGAACGCGATGAACAGATACCCCGCCAACACGAGGATCGAGGATCCGGCTGCCAGCCCGTCCAGCCCGTCGGTGAGGTTCACGGCATGGGACGAGGATGAGAGTACGACGAAGACCCAGACGTAGAAGAAGATGCCGAGCTCCAAGCCCGTCGGCCGGACGAATGAGAGGCTCGTCGAGGTGCCGGTTTCGCCCGAGAAAGCTGCGACGACGACGGCGAACAAGACAGAGACGACCGCGGTGCCGATGAACTTCTGGGTCTTCGAGAGTCCGAGGGACCGCTGTCGCCGGACCTTCAGGTAGTCGTCCACGAACCCGACCAGCCCGAATCCCACCGCAGCGAGGATCAGCGCGAGCCCCGCGGGGCTGAACGTGATCCCGGCGGCGATCGTGGGCCGTGTCGCGAGATAGGCGACGATGAGGGCGCCGAGCATCACGATCCCGCCCATCGTCGGCGTGCCCACCTTCTCGAAGTGCGTGTGCGGGCCGTCTTCACGGATCCGCTGACCCCACCCCCAGACCCGGAAGAGACGGATCGCCACCGGGGTCCCGAGGAGCGTGACCGCGAGACCCACCGCACCCGCCACGAGGATCGAGATCACCGCAACGCCTCAGCCAGCGGTCTCGAGGCCCGCGATCCGTGAGCCCTTGAAGAGGATCAGGTCACCGGGTGTGGCGGAGCGCCCGATGTCCTCCAGCGCCTCGTTCGGCGCGTCGTAGGTCGCCACGTCCTTCGGCTCCATGCCTTCGCGGATCGCGGCCCGCGCGATGGTGTCGGCCGCTCCTCCCACCGTGATCAGCCGGTCGACCCGGATCCGAGCGGCCAGCTCCCCCACGCGGTCGTGCTCGTCCTCCGAGATGGCACCGAGCTCGGCCATCTCGCCGAGCACGGCGATCAGGCGCTCTTCGCCGGCCATCCACCGAGCGGTGCGAAGCGCCGCCGCCGTGGACTCGGGGTTCGCGTTGTACGCGTCGTTCAGGACCCGAACGCCCGAAGGCGTCGTGAACGTCTCCATCCGCCATCGAGACACGCCGGCCTCGGCGAGCGCGAGAGCAGCATCGTCCAGAGGGACCCCGAGCTCGCGGCCCACGGCGACGGCTGCGAGCGCGTTCGACACCATGTGTTCACCGGGCACCGCGAGCGTCACGTCCACGTTGGTCCCGTCCGCGGCGAGCAGGAACGACGGGCGGCCGTCGGAGCCCAGCGAGACCTGCTCCGCGCGTACGTCGGCATGTGCCCCCGAACCGAAGGTCACGACCCTGCCGGGGCACCGGTCGGCATACGCGATCGCGACGGGGTCGTCCGCGTTCAAGATCGCGAGTCCGTCGGGACCGAGGGCATCGACCGGCTCCGCGGAGGCCTCGACGATCGACGCCCACGATCCGAAGATCTCCATGTGCGCGACGCCCACGTTCGTCACCACGATGACGTCGGGCCGGGCGATCCCCGACAGGAGCTTCACGTCGCCGAGGCGCCGTGCCCCCATCTCGGCGACGAGGACCTGGGTGTCGGGGGCAGCCCCCAGCAGAGTGAGCGGCAGGCCGATCTCGTTGTTGAACGACCCGGGGCTCGCGTGGACGCGGAAGCGCGTCCGCGCGACGGCGTCCGCGAGATCCTTCGTCGACGTCTTGCCGTTCGCGCCCGTGATCCCGACGACGGCCGCGGTCATCGACCCTCGCTCGGCGGCCGCAAGGCGCATGAGCGCCTCGGACGTCGAGCCCACCCGCACGACGGGGCCGCTCGCGGCCCGTACCACGTCTGAGGTCGCGTCCCGGGCCTCGTCGACGACGGCGGCCACGGCGCCGGCGGCGAACGCCGTCTCCACGAAACGATGTCCATCCGTTCGCTCGCCGGGAAGCGCGATGAACAGGGATCCGGCGGCGACGTCCCGCGAGTCCGTCGACACCGACAGGACCTCCACGTCGTCGCCCTCCAGCGACCCCTCGACCGCGCGGGCCACCTCGGAGAGCCGCCGTGGCCTCACGCCTCTCCCCCTCTCGCTTTGAGCTCTTCCCGCACGACCACTCGATCGTCGAACGGGACGGTTCCGCCGGACAGCTCCTGGAGCGCCTCGTGGCCCTTCCCGGCAACGACCACCACGTCGCCGGCGCGAGCCTCGGCCAAGGCGAGCCGGATCGCCGCACGACGATCCGGCTCGACGACGAAGCGTCCACCGCCGTCTGCCGCTCCTCGTTCGACCTCGGCGATGATCTCGAGCGGATCCTCGGAGCGTGGATTGTCCGTCGTGATGACCGTGAGATCAGCTCCCTCCGTTGCCGCAGCTCCCATCGGGAACCGCTTCGCGCGGTCACGGTCACCACCGCAACCGAAGACGACGATCACCCGGCCCGTCGCCAACGGGCGTGCCGCAGCAAGCACTGTTCGGATGCTATCCGGCGTGTGGGCGTAATCCACCACCACCAGGAAATCCTGGCCGGCGTCCACCGGTTCCATGCGACCGGGGACGTGCCCGGCGGCCGCGAGGGCGCGGATCGCATCTGTCGTGTCGATCCCGACCACCCTCGAGGACGCGATCGCCGCGAGGCAGTTCGATACGTTGAAGGCACCCCGGAGCGGGCTCGTCACCACCCGGCCATCCACCCGGAACGACAGGCCATCCGCACGCGGCCGAACTTCCTCGGCGCGCACGTCGGCTCCGGGGTCGAGGCCGAAGGTGGAGACGGGCATCGGGACGCCGAGGAGACGCCGGCCCCAGGGATCGTCGAGGTTCAGCACGGCGTGCCTCGCTCGACCCTCCGCGAACATCGACGCCTTCGCCGCGAAGTACGACTCCATCGAACCGTGATGGTCCAGGTGATCCTGAGAGAGGTTGGTGAACACCGCCGCGTCGAAGGTAACTCCACCGACACGGCCCTGATCCAGCGCATGCGACGAGACCTCCATCGCGACCGTCGTGACGCCGGCATCTCGCATCCGCCCGAGCAGCCGTTGGAGGTCGGGCGCTTCGGGGGTGGTTCGCGCGAGCGCCACCGGTTCTCCCGCCACGTGGGCGCCGACCGTTCCGATCGCGCCGGTGCGATGACCGGCGGCGCGGAACACCGCGTCGAGCAGATGCACGATCGTGGTCTTGCCGTTGGTCCCGGTGACCCCGACGATCGTCAGCGAGCTCGCCGGGTTGCCGAGCACGGCGGCCGACATCGGCCCCATCGCCATTCGCGCGGACGGAACCAAGATCTGTGGGACGTCGAGATCGAGCCAGCGCTCGACGACGAGAGCTGACGCGCCTGCACGGACCGCCTCTCGCGCGAAGTCGTGCCCATCCGCGCTCGCACCGCGCACACAGAAGAAGAGCGCGCCCGGCACGACCTGACGCGAGTCGAGCGTGACCTCACCGACCGGGATGCCCGTGTCACCGCGGATCTCCGCGTCGGGCACGGCGGCGAGTACCGCCGACAGCGGCACGTGGGGAAGCTGTCTCACCGCCGCCAGCGTACCGGGGGCGGCTGCTTCGACCCCGCAAGGTCTACAGGTCCGAAGCGAAGGGCGGGAGACGGACGGGAGGTGCGGCGGGGATCGCGAGTCGCTGGATCACGTGGCGTGCGATCTCGGAGAACACGGGTGCAGCCGCGACCCCGCCGTACACGGTGCGCGGCTCGTCGATCGACACCACGATCACGACTCGAGGATCCGACGCCGGCAGGAAGCCGACGAAGGAGGCCATGTACCGTCGGACGTAACGTCCATCCACGAGCTTGCGAGCCGTGCCCGTCTTCCCCGCGACCTGATACCCGGGGATCTGGGCCGCGCCGCCGGTGCCCGTCTCCACCACCGACGCGAGCATCCGCGTGAGCATCGTCGCCGTATCCTCCGACAGCACCCGGCGCGGCCGTCCGAGTGGTGCCTCCTCGAACCGTCCGTCCGGCGCGGAGGTCCCGCGCACGAGACGAGGATGTACCCACATCCCGTCATTGGCCACCGTTGCGTACACGGCGGCCATCTGGAGCGGTGTCATCGAGATGCCCTGGCCGTATGCCACCGTGGCCCGAGTGATGTCCGTCCAGCTTTGGAGCTCGGGGACGACCCCGCCCGCCTCACCCGGGAACCCGACCCCGGTCGGCTCCCCATAACCGAATCGCGCGAGGACCGAAGCGAGCTCCGCGCTGCCCACCCGCGCGGCCACCATCGCGGAGCCGATGTTGCTGGACTGCGCGACGATGTCGCTCAGCATCATGTCCTGGACCGGATGCGGGTGCGCATCGTTGACGGTGTACCCGCCGACCTGCATCCACCACGGCACGTGGAAGACCTCACGGGTGCCGATGGCTCCGCTCTCGAGGGCCGCCGCGGCGGTCACGACCTTGTTCACGGACCCGGGCTCGAACATGTCCGTGACGGCGCGGTTCCTGACGGCGTCGCGCTTCGCGTGCCGGAAATCATTGGGATCGAACCACGGGTAGCTGGCCATCGCGAAGACGTCCCCGGTGTGCGCATCCATCACCACGATGGTGCCCCCCTTGGCGTGGTTCTCCTTCACCGCGCGGCGAAGCGCCTCCTGTGCGAGGTACTGCACCTCTCGATCCAGGGTCGTGACGACCCTTCGTCCGGGTATCGCCGGTTCCACGACCTCCATGCCGCTCGCGATCGGCAGGCCGTCGGCCGACAACTCGACCGTGCGTCTTCCGGGCACGCCTGCCAGGATCTGCTCGTACTCGAACTCGAGTCCCGCCAAACCGGTGGCGTCCACGCCGACGAAACCGAGGACCTGTGGCGCGAGCGGTCCCGCCGGGTAATAGCGCTTGGGGACCTCCAGGAACCCGATGCCCGGAAGGCCGAGCGCCTGGAGGCGATCCGCGAGGTCGACGTCGATCTGACGACCCAGGTAAACGAAGGTGGAATCGGATGTCCGCAGGCGCCGCTCGACGTCTCGTGGACGCAGGCCCAGGACGCGGGCGATCTTGGCGGCCTCACCCACGGGATCGGTCACGTAGCGAGGGTCCGCGTAGACGTCTCGCGCCTCCATGGTGATCGCGAGGGGGACGCCGGTGCGGTCGACGATCGGACCTCGTGCTGCTGGGAGTTCGATCGGATGGACGCGCTGTCGGAGCCCCTGAGCGGCGAAGGCACGATGGCCGCCCACCTGCAGGACGACGAGTCGCCCGATGACGCCCACCAGCGCCAGCACCATCACGCCCAGCAGCGCCACGAGGCGGCGCGCGGGCGGGCGCCTCACCCCCCGACCTCGGCCGTCGAGGAGGCGGTCGGGTCGGATGTGCCGGGCACCTGCAGGATCACCACGTCGCCGGCTGCCGGATCCACCAGCCCTTCGGCGCGCGCCCAGGACCCGATCCGAGACGGCGACGAGAGCCTCGCGACATCGTTGACGAGCGCTCGGCGCTCATCCGCGAGCAGCCGGACCCGTTCGGTCGCGTAGCGGGTCCGGTACGCGACGTCGACCCGCATCGCGTTCAGCGATACGAGGCCCACGACCATGCTGGACACCACCACCGCGGTGAGGATCCAGAACGCGGAGTGTTGCCTGCGACGCGCCCGCCGATAGGGATGGGGAGGGTTGGGGGTCGGCGGGCGCGTCTTGGGCACGCGTGCGGGGGCGACCGCACGCCGGTGGGGGGGCTGCGGGGCGGGCGTGATCCATCGCTCCGCCTCGCGTGCGGGGAGGCTCATGCCGCCTCACCGACCCGCTCGGCGGCACGGAGCTTGGCGCTGCGAGCCCGCGGATTGCGGACCGTCTCCTCGGTCGATGGGCGCAACGGTTTCTTTGTCAGGATGCGGAGACGATCGTCGTCGCGGAACGCGCGTTTGACGATCCCGTCCTCGAGGGAGTGGTACGACAGCACGACCACACGGCCACCGGGGTCGAGGAGCCCGACCGCCCGAGGCAGGGAGGCGGCGAGCTCCTCGAGCTCCCGGTTGACCGCGATGCGGAGCGCCTGGAACGTCCGACGCGCGGGGTGGGGGCCCCCCGGACGTCGTCCCAAGGCGCCCACGACGACACCGGCCAGCTGGTCGGTCGTCTCGATGCGGGCCCGCTGGCGCGCTCGCACGATCGCGGCTGCGATCCGGCGCGATCGATGCTCCTGGCCGAACTCGAAGAGCACATCGGCGAGCTCACGCTCCGGGAGATCGTTGACGAGGTCTGCGGCGGTGAGATCGCCCTCGCCCATACGCATGTCGAGCGGCCCGTCGGAGCGATAGCCGAAGCCTCGAGCGGGCTCGTCGAGCTGCATCGACGAGACTCCCAGGTCGAAGAGGACCCCTTGCAGCGGCCCCGTGGCTTCGGCCTCTCCGACCTGGGAGAAGCGTCGATGCACCGCCGTGAAGCGGTCGCCGTACGTGGCCAGACGCTCGCGGGCGAGACGGAGCGCCTCGTGATCTCGATCGAACCCGATCACCCGGCCCACGCCGGCGTCGAGGAGCGCCGCGGTATGGCCACCGGCGCCCAACGTCATGTCCGCCACCAGCGATCGACCGCCCAGATACTCGATCACCTCGGCCACCATGGCCGGTGCGTGCGGCGCCTCGTCGTCCGCCACGTCACCCGATCTGTCCTGCCAAGATCCCCAGGCCGATCGACGCCAGCAGCGTCACCGCGGTCATCGCCAGCAGAGAAAGGCTCTGCCGTACCTCGGTCGAAAGCTTCGTCTGCATCACACGCTCCTCCGGATGTATGGGGCCAGGTACTTAGGTGCCCCGGGGATCCAGGTCGCCGTTCTCGTATGCGTCCGCGTGGGCGTCCCGGTACCGCTCGAACTCGCCTCGTTCCCAGATCTCGATGCGCTCGCGCACGCCGAGCACCACGACGTCTTTCTTGATCCCGACCGCGTCCCGTAGCCGTTGCGGGATCGTCACGCGTCCCTGTGCGTCGAGCTTCGCCTGGTCGGCGGAAGAGAAGAACAGCCGGGCGAAGGCTCGGCCGTCCCCGTCGGACAGCGCGAAGGCGTCGACTTCATTGCTCCGGCGTTCCCACTCGGCCCTGGGGAAGCAGTAGAGGCAGCGGTCCTGGCCCACGGTCAGCCAGAGGCCTTCGTCGAACGCCGCGCGGAACCTCACGGGCAACGACACCCTGCCTTTCGGGTCGAGCGAGTAGCTATGCGTGCCGAGGAGCTCGGCCACGCCTCCTCCCCTCTCCTCCACTTGACCCCACCTTTATCCCACCAACACTCCACTCCGTCAATATCCCGAGCGAAGGAAATGAGGCGATGCGTCGAAAAGAAGGAGCCGGCAGCGCCCGAAGAGGTGGCCCCGGCGACAGAACCGGAGGATCGACCCAGCAACGAGGTCCGTGAATGCGTGCCGCGAGGCCCCGGAGTAACGAGGGACGCCTAGGAGGCCAGGTAGAGCTCCCAGCCGGGTTCGATCCGACCGAGCGTCAGGTGGAAGCCGTCCCGAGGCGCGAAGGGTTGGCGCCGGAGCGAGAAACCGGCTTCATGCGGGGTCCTGTCCTCCTTCCGCGCGTTGCACTTGCGGCACGAGGCCACGACGTTCTCCCAGACATGGAGCCCGCCCCGAGAGCGCGGGATCACGTGGTCGAGGTTCTCCGCCGCGGCCCCACAGTACTGGCACGTACTCAGGTCGCGGGCGAACACCGCTCGTCTCGTGAGGGGGGCGTGGGGCCGGTACGGCACGTGAACGTACCGGCGCAGTCGGACCACTGATGGTGCCTCGATCGTGAGGTAGGCCGAATGGAACACCAAGCCGTTGCTCGCCACGACGTCTGCCTTCTCCTTGAGCACCATGACGACCGCTCGCCTGGCTGCCACCACCGCGAGCGGCGATTCCGACGCGTTCAACACGAGGGCGCGTCCCATGCGCGCAGTGTAGCGACCTCGCAGGAACTGCGAGGGATACAGACGAGAGAATCACAACGGTGTAATCTTCGGTCGAGGCGGGCCGGCCCGCGCGCGATGCCTGATCGTTGCGAGTAGGGGCCGCGCGGGGCGTCCGTTCGTGGGCCGGTCCCCCTCTCCATCCTCCGCACCTGTCGGGAACTTGCCGCCGCCGAGTTCCGTCGCGTTCCGCGGGGCAACCCGCTTACCCTCCCAGACGTAAGATTGTGCACCTGCCCACAGCCGAGGTCGGGGGTCGAGAACTGTATGGAGGTACGAGAGAAGCTCCCGGACCCAAAGGCGTTCGCGGCTCGGTTCCGTGAGATCGAGGAGAACGTCGAGCGCGTGGTCCGGGGCAAGCACAAGGAGATCAGGCTGGCGCTCGTGGCGCTGATCGCCGAAGGCCACCTGCTGATCGAGGATGTGCCCGGCGTCGGCAAGACCATGCTCGCGAAGTCCATCGCACGCTCGATCGACTGCTCGTTCCGGCGGATCCAGTTCACTCCGGACCTCCTGCCCACCGACGTCACAGGGGTCAACGTGTTCAGCCAGGAGACCGGTGACTTCGAGTTCAAGCCAGGCGCCATCTTCGCCAACATCGTGCTCGGGGACGAGATCAATCGGGCATCGCCCAAGACCCAGTCCGCCCTGTTGGAGTGCATGGAGGAGCGGCAGGTCACGGTGGACACCGAGACCCACACGCTCGGGACCCCGTTCATCGTCATCGCGACACAGAACCCGATCGAGCACGAGGGCACCTACCCGCTGCCGGAAGCGCAGCTGGACCGGTTCATGCTGCGTCTCGCGATCGGCTACCCGTCTTCCGACGTCGAGGCCGAGATCCTGGCGAGCCACGCCTCGGGCGCTCCGCTCGACGACATCCGGCCGGTGAGCGACGCGCGCGGCGTTCGCGACATGATCGAGGAAGCGCGTCGGATCCATGCCGCCCCCGCGATCCGCAGGTACATCGTCGATCTGGTCGAGGCGACCCGGCGCCACTCGGACGTCTACCTCGGGGCGAGCCCGCGAGCCTCGATCATGATCCTGCGAGCTGCCCGAGCGCTGGCCGCCGCCGAGGAACGGGACTACGTCATCCCGGATGATGTGAAGACGCTCGCCCCTGTTGCGCTTTCCCATCGCATCATCGTCACCGCGGACGCGATCATGAGCGGACGCTCTGCCAACGTCCTGGTGAGGGAGATCGTCGACGAGGTCGACGTTCCGGTCGCGGAGAACCCGTGATGTTTGCGGGCCGCGGGGTCGTCGTCTTCGTGACGGGCCTCGCGATGTGGCTCGCGGCGCGCCTCCTCGGCTCGCCCGGCCTCGAGGTCGTCGCGATCGGCATCGCAGCCTTGCCCCTGCTGGCCGCCTTCGCCGCCAAGCGGGGGGGGCAACGGATCCGGGTCCGGCGGCGGCTCTCTGACGTTCGCGTCAAACCCGGCGCGCGGGTGGTAGTGACGCTCGACCTCGAGAACCGCTCGCCGATCGCGACGTCGTTCCTCCTCCTGGAGGACCGGCTCCCCGCTCCGCTCGGCCGGGCGGCGAGGCTCGTGATCGGGGGGATCCGGGCGGGGTCGCGGGAGCAAGCGACCTACACGCTGGTGCCACAGTCGCGCGGACGGTACCTCCTGGGGCCGCTCGTCGTCGACGTCTCGGATCCCTTCGCTCTGACACGGCTGCGTCTCGAGTTCGACGACCGCGACGAGCTTCTGGTGACCCCGGAGATCGAGGACCTCGGTGCGGCCCCGGACCCTTCGTCGGGCCCGTCGTTCGGCGCCTCGCGAGCACGGCAGCTGTTCCGGACCGGCCAGGAGTACTACACGATGCGGGAGTACCAGGAGGGTGACGACCTGCGACGGATCCATTGGCCCTCGGTCGCTCGAACAGGTGAGCTGATGATCCGCCAGGACGAATCGACGCGGCGGGCGAGCGGCTTGGTGTTCTTCGACACGCGCGCTCCGGCGCTCGGCCGCACGCATACGCCGGCGTTCGAGCGGGGGGTCTCCGTCGCCGCCTCGGTCGGCGTGCTCCTGGCCCGGCACGGATTCGTGCTCCGCCTCGGGACCACGGAGCTCCCCGCGGCAGCCCTGTCCGAGGATCGCTTCCTCGACGCCCTCACGGGGATCTCACACTCGGAGATCCGATCCATCGGGCCTGCGCTCGCTCACCTGCGCGCCGGCTCCTCTCCCGACACCTCTCTGGTGTACGTGTCGGCGCCTCCCGTTCCCGCCGAGCTCGGCGCTCTGATCCGAGCCGGCGCGGGATTCGGGCGGAAACTGGCCGTCCTGATCTACCCGACCGACCCAGTGCGCCTGCCACCGGAGCGACAGGCGCAGCTCGAAGGGCGGGCCAGCCAGGCCCGCCTGTCCCTCGCCCGCGCTGGATGGGACGTGATCGTCCTGGCCCCTTCGATGAGATTGCAGGAGCGATGGCACACGCCGGTGGAACGTCCCCTCGCACGCATCGTCTGATCGGACTCGTCGCCGCAACGCTCTTGGCGGCGGTGACGGCCTTGGCGTTCGGGCGCGTCTTCCTGGGCAGCGCGACCACCCCGCAGCTGCTCGGTGCCGCGATCGCCGCGGCCTTGCTGGCGGTCGCGTTCGAGCGGCGCGGCCTGCTCCTCGCCACCACGGCGAGCGCCGCGGGGCTCACGCTCGCCGTCGGCCTGATCGTCTTCCCCGAGACCACCTGGTACGGCCTGCCGACCGCCGACACGCTCCGTGCGACCCTCGATGCCGCCGCCCTGGTCGGCGAGCAGGCGAGGCTCCAGACAGCGCCGGCGGAGCCGATCGCTCCGCTCCTCCTGGCCGCCGTCGTCTCCCTGTGGGCGGCGGTGTTCTCGGCCCACGCCCTCGCCTTCCGTGCCGGAAGCCCGCTGCTGGGGCTCATCCCGCCGGTGGCGCTCGTTGCCTTCGCCGACACGGTGCTCGAAGAGTTCGTGAAGCCCCTCTACGGCGTGGCGTTCCTCGCGGCCGCGCTGCTCGTGGTGTTCGCCGACGGGCTGGCGCGGGTCCAGGGATGGGGCCCCGTTTGGTCGTCGGCGCGCCGCGGGGTGGCTGCGTCCGCCGGCCGCGGTGCCCGGCGCCTCGCTTTCACCGCGCTGGGCGTGGCCATCTTGGCGCCGATCGTGGTCCCGGGCTTCGGCTCACAGGCCGTGATCGACCTCGGCACGCCCGCGGAGGATCGCGTCGCGATCGATCCGTTCGTGTCCGTCCAGCACTCGTTGCGTCAGCGGACGCCCGATCGAGGTGCTCCGCGTGAGCACGTCCCGGCCGACGTACCTGAGGCTGGTGGCGCTCCCGGATTTCGACGGGGTACTGTGGAAACCCGGCACCGAGGAGGGTGCGGTCGTCGATGCGGGCGATCCGCTGCCCGGGCCGGAGCTGCGGGCCGAGGGCACGAACGCGGTCTTCATCGACGTCAGTGCCGACCTCGCCCAAAGATGGTTGCCGACGCCGTACCCCGTGGCGTCGATCGGCCGGACCGTCCGGTTCGTGTCCTCGACGGGGACCACGTTCGTCGACGATCCTCTTCGGCAGGGCGACAGCTACGAGGTCGAAGCGGCACTCGTCCAACCGACGGCTGAGGAACTGCGCGAGACGCCCGCCTCGACCCCGCTCGAGAACGGCCGGTACCTCCGTCTCCCCGAGGGCCCCGAGATCGAGGACATCGAGACGCTGGCCCGCGCATGGACCGCCGATGCCGACTCCGAGTTCGACAAGGCCATGGCCATCCAGGATCGGTTCCAGGACCAGTCGGAGTTCACCTACACGATCGACACGCCCCTGCGCGGGGGGACGCGCTCGATCCTCGAGTTCCTGAAGGTGTCGAAGGCGGGGTTCTGTCAGCAGTTCTCGACCGCCATGGCCGTGATGCTGCGCTCGATCGACATCCAGGCGCGGGTGGTCGTCGGCTTCGCGGCGGGCACCCGCTCCTTGGAGAGGCCCGGCCAGTACTCGGTCATGACGACGCAGGCTCACAGCTGGGTGGAGGTGTACTTCCCCGGCTGGGGATGGATGCCGTTCGAACCGACCCCCAACCGGGTGAACCCCACGGTGGTTCGCTACGAGCCGCCGGCGGTTCCCTGCTCGGGGCCCGACTGCCCGGACACCGGAGCCGGGGCCGGAGCTGGTGAGGTGGCCGGGGGACGCGGAGCCGGGCAGCAGGGCCTCCTCGACCCCCGCCCTCGCGTGACCGGCCCTCGCGGGGCGGTCGGGGGGGATCCCGGCTCGATCGGCGGGGTCCCCGACGTCGGAGGCATCAGCGCACGGCTCCTGCTGGTGCTGGGTCTGATCACCGCCGCTATCGTCCTCCTCCTCATCCCGCCCTCTCGAGCTCTCCGACGCCGGGTCGAGCTCCGTGGGGCCGCGGCCGAGCCCCGGACGATGATCCTGGTGACGTACGAGCAGTTCACCGAGCGTGCCGCCGGCCTGGGGCTCGGCCGCGGCCCCGGCGAGACCCTCGAGGAGTACCGGCGGAAGGTGATGGAGACCGGCTACGTCTCCAACGGACACCTCGATCGGCTAACCGGGCTGGCGACGATCGCCGCCTACGCCCCTCGCGAGCCGGAGGAGACGCAGGCCGACGAGGCGGGGCGCGCCGCGGAGACGGCGATCCGTGAGATCAGGCGCGCCGTGGGACCGGCCAGGTGGTTGGTCGGCCTGTACCGGCGGAGCTGACCCCTCAGCGAGCGGCGGAATGGCCCGTCGCCGTGTGCGCTGCGGCCGCCCGCAACGCCCGGACGAACCGTTCCCGATCGTCCTCGAACTGGCGGACCTTCGTCTCCACTCCCGTGGCGATGTCGTCGATCGCGACGAAGAACGCCATCTGCCCGTCCCGCAGGGCGTCCATCACCTCACCGTCGCGGCGGCAGATCTTGAAGATCGACTGCCCGTCGGTCACGAGCTTCACCTCGGAGAGGTGCTTGGTGAGGCCGGCCTTCTTCGTCAGGAACTCCCACGACCGTCGGACCCGCTGGAGCGACATGCCGCCGTCCAGCAGCGACTTCACGACTCGGAGCGCGACGAGGTCACGGAACGAATAGAGCCGCGGCACCCCAGGTCGACCGCCCGTGCCCTGGACCGATGGCTCGACGAGCCCGATCTCGTCCCAGTAGCGGAGCTGACGCGCAGAGCAACCCGTGAACTTGCAAGCTTGATGAGCGGTGAAACCCTCCATCCGGACGCGCGCCCTTTCGATGTTCACGTACCGAGTCGAACCATCCGGCGCGACCGCCACAGGCTCTCCCGGGAGACCCGCCCTCCGGCGACGACTCGCACCCAGGGGAAGGAATGCACGTTCTACACCCATCGGTGAACGCGTGGCAAGCGCAGTGGTCAGACGGTGTGATCGACGAGGTGTTCGCGCGGAGATGAACGCGGGTGTGTGTGGATCATTCCTCGGGAGGACGACCCGGCGCCGGCCGACGGAGTCGTCTCGCGACCCGGGCGGCGATGCTACCGAAGGTCCCCGGGGCCACGTTCTCGTCGCCGAGTCGACCCGCGTAGCGGTAGGCGAGCAGTGCCGAGAGCGTCATCAACACGAAGCCGGCGGCGGCGAGCCAGGGGGAGACACCGACCAGGAGGAGCAGCAACAGGCCGAGGACGAAGCCGGCGATCGCCATCTTCATCCGGGCCCAGGCGTGGGTATGCAGGTCGGTGCGACTGACCTGTTCGACGAGTCTCGGATCTTCCTCCGAGAGTCGCCGCTCGATCTCCTCCAGGATCTTCTGCTCGTTGTCGTTGAGGGGCATCTGAACCTCCGGCCGAGGGAACGACCCGTCCCCAACGATTATAGGGACGGCTCCCGATCGAAGGAACCTACCGGCGACGAGTGCGGTCGAGGAGGCTCGCGGGCTTCGCCGAGCCGGGCCCGAAGCGGCGATCGATCCGGTCGACGGTGCGCTCCACGTCATCCCATCGTTCTCCGTGCAGGAGCGCCAGCTGCTGGGCACCCGCCGGAACCAATCCCCCTGCCTGGACCCCCAGCAGCCGGACCCGGCGCTTCGTCCCGGGAAGACCTCGATAGAGCTCGGACGTGACCCGATGGAGGTCGGCGCCGAGATCGGTGGGATCGGTCTGCGTCCGCGAGCGGGTGAGGGTCGTGAAGTTCGCGAGTCGGACCTTGAGCGTGACGGTCCTCGATCGGTAGCCGTCCTCACGGAGACGAGCGGCCACGCGGCCCGACAACGCCAGCAACTCCCGCAGGATCTCGCCCTCGTCGTCCAGATCTCGATCGAACGTCTCCTCGTGGCCGATCGACTTCGGCGTTTCGTACGGAACGACCGGCCGGTCGTCGAACCCCCGCGCCAGTCCGGCCAGATGGCTCGCCGCCGCCTCACCGATGAGCCGCTCGAGGATCGTCAACGGTGTCCTGCCTAGGTCGCCCACGGTCCGGATCGCCAAGCGCCCCAACACCTCCGCGGTCTTCTCCCCGACACCCCAGAGCCTCCCTACGGGAAGCGGCTCCAGGAAGCTCGCGACCTCTCCTGTCGGCACGTGGAGCAGCCCGTCAGGCTTACATCCGTCCGAGGCGAGCTTCGCGACGAACTTGCTCGGCGCGACGCCGACCGAGCAGGTGATCCCGACCTCCCGGGCGACCTCACGCCGGATCTTCATCGCGATCGCCTCGGGCGATCCGAACAGCAGGATGGCGCCACCGACGTCCAGGAACGCTTCGTCCAGGGAGATCGGCTCCACCAGCGGTGTATGTGCGAGCAGGACCTCGCGGAAGCGGTTCGAGTGAACGCGATAGGCGTCGAAGTCCGGCGGGAGGAAGATCCCGTTCGGGCACAGCCGACGCGCGCGGACCGATGGCATCGCGCTGTGGACCCCGTACCTCCTGGCCTCGTACGAGGCGCTGGTGACGACCCCGCGCGAGCCGGTGCCGCCGACGATCACCGGCTTCCCCTTCAAGGAGGGATCCTTGAGGACCGCGACCGATGCGTAGAACGCGTCGAGATCGGCGTGCAGGATCGGCTCGGGCGGCCTCGTGGTCGCAGAGCTCACGGTCCGATCCACGCAGGACATCATCCCGCGGATCCGGGACTCGCGTGCCACAGACGTCGGTCCGGGCTGCTCGGCTGCACCGGGCCCGCCATCGCTTCGCGGAGCGTGCCCTCGGCGCGGGCGCGGTGCAGCGCCGTGAGGTCCCAGACTTCCTCGGCCACCACGCTCACGCCCCTGCGACCGGTCCGGCGGACCTGCCCCCACACCACCATCGCGAACGCGTGGAACACGGTCTTGGCCACCTTCGGCTGCACCGACTCGAAGACCGTGACCTCGAGGGGGCCGGTACCGTCGTCGAGCGTGACGAAGATGATCCGCTGGCCGCTGCGGAGCGCGGGGGTCTGCGAGGAGACCTTCACGCCGGCCACCATCACCCACTCGTTCGCCCGGCATCGCCACACGTCTTCCGAACGCGTGACGCCGAGGTCGCGCAACAGCGGCTCGTAGAAGCTCACGATATGCCGGGTGGCGTCCAGCCCGAGGACCTGGAGCTCTGCGCGCACGACCTCGGCGTCGGTGTAGTCCCGGAAGACGTACGGGGAGGACGCGCGGTCGGTCACGGAGAGCGACAGTCGCAGCTGGTCTCCTTCCCGACCGGCCTCGGTGGTGATCGCCGCGAAGAGTTGCCCGCGACGGTTGCTCCCCCGGAGCGTGTCGAACGCGCCCGCGTGCGCGAGCGCCTCGACCACCGGCCTGGCGACCGAGGTCCGCCGCAGGAAGTCTTCGACGCTCGTGAACGGCCGTTCGGCGCGAGCGATCAGGATCGACCTGATCTCGGCGTCGGAGATCCCGTGGACGTCCTGGAGGGCCAACCGGATGCCGTACTCCTCCCCCCCCACTTCTTCGGCCGTGTACTCGGGCTCGCTCACGTTCACGTCAAGCGGCAAGATCGGGATGCCGCGACGGCGCGCGTCGTCCAGCAACGCCCGCCGCGGATACATCCCGGGGTCGTGCGTGAGGATCCCGGCCAGGAACTGCGCCGGGTAGTGCGCTTTCAACCATGCGCTCCGGTACGTCGGGACCGCGAACGCCGCTGCATGCGCTTTGCAGAACCCGAAGGACGCGAACTGGGCCACGGCGTCCCAGGTCCGCTCCGCAGCCTCCGCGTCCACGCCCCGCTCGTCGGCGCCCCGGAGGAACTTCTCGCGGAAGCCGGGCACCAGCTCCTCGTGGTCGAGGTGGCGGCGCACGTGGTCGGCGTAGGTGAGGTCCCATCCGGCGATCGCGGCGAGCGTCCGCATCACCTGCTCGTGGTAGACGATCACCCCGAACGTCTCCCGCAGGGCCGGGCGCAGGTCGGGGTGGACGTAGACCGGCGATTCGAAGCTCGCGCGCCGCCGCAGGTACGGCGTGATCATGTCGGACTTCACCGGGCCGGGTCGGAACAGCGAGATGTCGATGATCAGGTCCTCCCACCGGCTGGGCTGGAGCTTCTGGAGCAGCTCGCGCTGGCCGGGTGACTCGATCTGGAAGCACCCGAGCGTGTCGGAGGCGCGGATCATCTCGAACGTGGCCTCGTCGTCGAGCGGGATCCGCTCGAGGTCGACCTTCTCCCCCAGCGTCCGCGCGATCTCGTCGGTCGCGTGACGCATCGACGAGAGCATCCTCACGCCGAGGACGTCGAGCTTCAGGTAGCCGAGCAGCTCGACGTCGTCCTTGTCGGCCTGGATCATCCGGTGGCCGTTCGCGGAACGCTCCAGTGGCACCCGGTCGATCAGGTCGTGGGAGGACAGCACGATCCCACACGGATGCAGCGCGATGTGACGCGGGAAGCCGTCGAGACGCTCGGCCACGCGGAACAGCAGCTCGAGCTGGGACATCGGGAGGTTGATCCCGTCAAGCTCGGGTAGCTTCGCCATCGCCTCCCGGAGGTTCCGCGCGGAGATGTGCGGGAACGACTTCGCCACCATCCCGACCTCGACCTCCGGCAGACCGAGTGCCTTGCCGACCTCACGCACCGCGGAGCGCGCGCGATAGGTGTCGATCATCGCGACGCAACCGGTCCGTTCGTCGCCGTGGCGAGACAGGACCATGTCGTAGACGTCCTCGCGGCGAGCCGACTCGACGTCGACGTCGATGTCCGGCAGCTCGTCGCGCATCGGGTTCAGGAAGCGCTCGAACGCGAGGTCGTGCCGGAGCGCGTCGACGTCGGAGATCCGGAGCAGATAGCACACGAGCGAGCCGGCGGCGCTCCCGCGGCACGCCACGTGGATCCCCATCGCGTGGATGTCGGCCACGATGTCGGCGACAGTGAGGAAGAACGCCGCGTAGCCCATCCGTCGGATCATCGAGAGCTCGAGATGGATCCGGTCGCGCAGGCATTCGTCCTCGGTCATCCCCCGATCGTGCACGCCGGCCCAGCAGCGCTCGGCGAGGACCGTATCCGGGCTGCGTCCCGTCGCCGTCGGGAAGTCCGGGAAATGGACCTGCTTCAGGCCGAGGTCGAAGCGGCAGGCCTCGGCGATCTCGAGCGTCGCGTCGCACAGGTCCGGACGCTCGGCGAACAGCAGGCGCATCGCCTCGGCCGGCTTCAACCATCCTTCGGCGTTCCTGCGTGAGACGTGGTTGGCGGCGATCGGCACGATCTCGCGCATGCATTCGAGCGCGTCGGCGACGAACGCATCCTCGGGCACGAGGTAGCGGACCGGGTTCGTGGCGACCGCACGGACCTCCGCGCGATCGGTCAGCCGGAGCATCGAGCGGATCTCTGCGTTCGAGTCGCGCTCCATCCGATGTTCGGCTGCGACCCAGAGGCGGTCGCGCCCGAACGCCTCGCGGAAGGGATGGAGGGCATCCGCGGCCGCATCCGTGCGCCCGCGGACGGCGAGCCGGCCCGCGTGCGAACGTGGACCGGCGATCGCGATGAGACCGGCGGCGTGCGCGCAGATCTGTGCGGTGACGACCGCCGGGTCCCCGCGCTCGCCCAGCATGTGTGCGTCGGTGATCAGCCGGCAGAGATTGGCGTAGCCCCGCTCGTCCTGCGCGAGGAGAACGAGCGGCGCATCACGGCCTCGCTCCCGGACCGTGATCGAGGCCCCGAGGATCGGATGGACGCCTTCCTTCTGACACGCGGCCACGAACCGGGCGGCGCCGTAGAGCCCGTCGCGGTCGGTGAGCGCGACGGCCGGCATCCCCATCTCCGCCGCCAGCGTGGCGAGCTGCTCGGGCACGAACGCCCCTTCCTTCTGGGAGAAGGCAGAACGGACGTCGAGATGGGCGAACCCTGGAAACTCGAACACATGTTCGATAGTAGGGTGCGGGAACGGATGCTGTCCAGGGCTGAACGCAGCCTGCGACTTCTACTTCAGGGGCTTTCCGATCAACCAGTGATGGCCGTACGGATCTGCGACCCGACCCTGCCGAAGGCCGTACGCCTGATCCTCGACCGCGAACACCTCGGTGCCGCCAGCGCGGATCGCGCGAGCGGCGCTTTCATCCGGGTCGTCGACGATCAGGCTGATGCGCACGCTCGTCCCGCCGAGCGTCTCCGGACTGAGGTTGAACGCGTTCGGGTTCTCATCGACGACGAAGAACGGGTCTCCATCGATCGACATCTCAACCACGATCTGCCCCGTCGGAGTCGTGAGCCGCTCCCGTTCCATGGCTCCGAACGCCTGCGCGTAGAAGTCCACCGCAGCCGCCGCGTCCTTGACCGTCAGCATCGGCGTGATCGAGGTGGGCGGCACGTCGGGAACCGTAGCATCCAGGCTGAGACCACCGATCCGAGGGAACGGAGACAGCCTCGAGTGCGTTGCTGAGGTGGATCGACCAGACCGAGAGGAGATCGAGATGGATGACCAGCAGGTGATCGGGCGGATCAACGAGATCGCGCACGAGGAGCACCAGCTTTGGGAGAAGGAAGGCCGCGGGGACATCACGGCGGCTGAGCGGGAGCGGCTCCAGGAGCTGGGCGTCACGCTCGATCAGTGCTGGGATCTCCTACACCAGCGCCGGGCGCGGCGCTCCGCGGGACTCAACCCCGACGATGCGAGCGTCCGCGATCCGCGGACCGTCGAGGGATACACGGGCTAGTCACATCGCGGGTGGCGCGTTGCTATCTCGGGTAGGGACAGGAACGATGGGCTCCGCGGCCGAGTTCCTACCGAAACGCACCACGCTCCCCGCCCTTCGCAGGGCCGCGGCGGGGTGCCGCGGCTGCGACCTTTACCGCGACGCCACCCAGACCGTGTTCGGCGAGGGACCCGAGGGTGCCCGGATCGTGATGGTCGGCGAACAGCCCGGCGACAAGGAGGACCTTGCCGGCCATCCGTTCGTGGGGCCTGCTGGGGCCCTCCTCGACCGAGGGATCGAGGAGGCGGGCCTCACGCGGAAGACATCTACCTCACGAACGTCGTGAAGCACTTCAAGTTCGTGATGCGAGGGAAGCGGCGGATCCACAAGAAGCCCGACCTCGAGGAGATCCGGGCGTGCATCCCGTGGCTCGAGGCCGAACTCGCGCGGATCGAGCCCGAGGTGCTGGTGCTCCTGGGCGCCACGGCGGCCCAGGCGATCCTCGGACGGACCTTCCGCGTGACCCAGCACCGAGGTGAGTTCGTGGACTCACCGCTCGCTCCGCTCGTCACCGCCACGGTGCATCCCTCGTCGATCCTGCGATCGCGCTCCGACGAGGAACGACGGTCGGCGTTCGATGCGTTCGTGAAGGATCTTCGACGGGTCGCTCGCCCCGCGCATGTCTCCCGAGGATGAGCCCCTATCATGGGCGCGCGACGTTGACGGAGGATGCGATCGATGAAAACCGAAGGCGGGCTCCTGACGGCCGAGTTGATCGCGCTGGCCGAGCGATACACCGCGCACAACTACCATCCCCTCCCCGTCGTCGTGTCCGAGGCCGAGGGCGCGTGGGTCACCGATGTCGAGGGCAAGCGCTACCTCGACATGCTGTCGGCCTACTCGGCGCTGAACTTCGGCCATCGTCATCGGGACCTGATCCGGGCGGCCAAGGCACAGATCGATCTGGTCACGCTCACCTCCCGGGCGTTCCACAACGACCGGTTCGGCCCGTTCTGCGAACAGCTGGCCGAGCTCTGCGCGATGGACATGGTGCTTCCGATGAACTCCGGAGCGGAGGCGGTGGAGACCGCCCTCAAGACCGCGCGGCGATGGGGCTACGACGTGAAGGGCGTGCCCGAGGGGCGCGCGAAGATCGTCGTGTGCGACGGGAACTTCCACGGCAGGACGATCACGATCGTCGGGTTCTCCTCCGATCCGTCGGCGACGACGGGCTTCGGCCCGTTCACGCCAGGGTTCGTGTCGGTCCCGTTCGGTGACGCCGAAGCACTGGCGACGGCGCTCGAGGATCCAGACGTCGTCGCGTTCCTCGTCGAACCGATCCAGGGCGAGGCCGGCGTCCGGATCCCGCCCGAGGGGTACCTGCGCGAAGCGCGGCGGCTCTGCACCGAACGCGACGTCCTCCTCCTAGCCGACGAGATCCAGACGGGGCTCGGGCGAACCGGCTCGACGTTCGCGTGCGATCACGAGGGCGTGAAGCCCGACGTGTACATCCTGGGGAAGGCGCTCGGTGGCGGGATCCTCCCGGTCTCGGCGGTCGTCTCGCGTGCCGACGTGTTGGGTGTGTTCCGACCGGGCGAGCACGGGAGCACGTTCGGAGGGAACCCGATCGCGTGCGCGGTGGGGTTGGAGGTGCTCGCGCTCCTGCGGACGAAGGAGTACCAGCAGCGCTCGAAAGACCTCGGGGCGTGGTTCCTCCATCGGCTGCGCGAGGAGGCACCCACCTCGGTGACCGAGGTGCGCGGGCGCGGCCTGTGGTTCGGCATCGAGCTCACGCCCGAGGCCGCGCCCGCGCGCGCGGTGTGCGAGCGTCTCCTTGAGCTGGGTGTGCTCGCGAAGGACACGCAAGAAACGACGATCCGGCTGGCGCCGCCGCTGGTGGTCTCTCGTGGAGACCTGGAGTGGTCCCTCGAGCGGATCGTGAGCGCGCTGGCCGAGCGCGCCTGACGCGGGCTCAAGGAGCGAGCGGAGCCACGAAAGAGATCAGTCCCAGAGGCGTTCCACGTGCCATCGGTCGTGCTGGCGATCGTGGTACAGGTCCCAGACCGCTCCCCCACGCGCCTCGACCCGCCAGTACTCGCGATCTCGCCCGTCCTCCCACCATCGGCCCTCGATCCGCCAACGTCCGATCACGTCGACGACCAGATACCGGCGCCCTCGCCATTCGAATCCTGAGGGCATCCCCGCGTCCCGCTCGACCCTGACCTCCTCGTCGAACCGCTTCGTCACCGTGGACTGCCCTCTCATCCGAACACCTGTTCGAGCGGGAAGGTGACGATACGCCCCGCCGACGAGTTGCGTCAAGACACGGTCGGGACCTGTGGATGGTCAGCTGCCGGTCGGGGAAGGCATCCGAGACTCGCGGTACCACGAGATCGTCGCCTCGAGCCCCTCTTCGAACGGGACCCGGGCCGTCCAACCGAACTCTTCCCGGGCGCGCGACACGTCCAGCGCACGCCGCGGCTGACCGTCCGGTCTCGTCGTGTTCCACGCGAACGACCCTTGGAAGCCCGTGAGCTCCGCGATGAGGGTCGCGAGGTCCCGGATCGATATCTCTCTCCCCGTTCCGAGATTCACCGGCTCGCCGCCCTCATAGCGTTCCGCGGCGGCCACGATGCCGTCGGCAGCGTCGTCCACGAAGAGGAACTCGCGAGTGGGGTCACCCGATCCCCAGACCTCGATCACCTCCTCGTTCCGCTCGACCGCTTCCACGCATTTGCGGATCAGCGCGGGGATCACGTGTGAGCTCTCCAGGTCGAAGTTGTCTCGGGGTCCGTACAGGTTGACCGGGATCAGGTAGATGCCTCGCATCCCGAATTCCTGGCGGTACGCCTGGAGCTGGACCAGGAGCGCCTTCTTCGCGATGCCGTACGGCGCGTTCGTCTCCTCGGGGTAGCCCGACCAGAGGTCGTCCTCACGGAACGGCACGGTCGCGAACTTCGGATAGGAACAGACGGTCCCCACGCACACGAACTTCTCGAGCCCCGATCGCCGCGCGTGCTCGATGAGAAGCGCACCCATCATCAGGTTGTCGTAGAAGAACGAGCCCGGCGACCGCTGGTTCGCCCCGATCCCGCCGACCCGGGCGGCCAGGTGGACGACGACGTCGGGGCGCGCATCTTCGTACATCGCCCGGACCCGATCGTCCGTGGTCAGGTCGTAGTCACGGCTGCGGGGCACGAAGACGGATGCACCGGCGGACTCGAGACGCTTCACGACCTGCGAGCCGAGGAAGCCCGATCCTCCGGGAACCGCCACCGTCCTGCCGGACCAGGTTCCGCTCATGGTCGGGCTCGGCTCACGTGGTCCTGCTCTTTTCGGGAGCGGGACGTTCGATCCCTGCAGCCGCGAGCTCCGCATCGACCATCGAGCGGACCAGCTCCTGGAAACTCACCTTCGGCTTCCATCCGAGTTTCGCACGCGCCTTCGATGCGTCCCCGACGAGGATCGGAGGATCGACCGGACGGAAGTATCGCGGGTCCTGGCGGACGTACGGTTCCCAGTCGAGACCGACGTAGCTGAACGCCTCCTCGAGGAAGTCCTGGACGGAGCGCGACTCGCCGGTGGCGATCACGTAGTCATCCGGCTCATCCGCCTGCAACATCAGCCACATCGCCTCGACGTAGTCGGCCGCGTGCCCCCAGTCCCTCTGGCTGTCGAGCTTCCCGAGATGGATCACCTCGGCTCGTCCCGTGAGTATGTCGACCAGGCCCCGGGCGATCTTCCGCGTTACGAACGTTTCGCCGCGTCGCTCGCTCTCGTGGTTGAAGAGGATGCCGTTGGTGCAGAACATGCCGTAGGCCTCGCGATAGTTCACGGCCATCCAGTACGCGTACACCTTGGCCGCGGCATACGGAGACGCCGGATAGAAGCGGCTCTGCTCGTTGGACGGGACATCCGGATTCGTCCCGAACATCTCCGAGGACGACGCCTGGTAGAAGCGGGCCGGGCTCCCCTCCTGCCGGATCGCCTCGAGCAGGCGCGTGGTGCCGATCGCGGTGACGTCGCCCGTGTACTCGGGGATGTCGTACGACACCCGGACATGCGATTGGGCGCCCAGGTGGTAGACCTCGTCCGGAGCCACCTCGCGGACGATCCGCGCCACGACCGTGGAATCGATCAGGTCTCCGTAGTGGAGGAACAAGCGCCCCGCCGGATCGTGTGGATCCGTGTACAGATGGTCCAGCCGTCCGGTGTTGAACGAACTGGACCTCCGGATGATCCCGTGGACCTCGTAGTCCTTGGAGAGCAGTAGTTCGGCCAGGTACGAACCGTCCTGACCGGTGATCCCCGTGATCAATGCTCGTTTCGAAGCCATGCGGATGTCCGCGAGATGCCTGCGGAGCGATAAGCCTATCATTCCACACCTCGTGGATAGCCGATCGTCACCGTCCCCGCCCGCGGCTCCCGACGGCGCGCGCAGCCTCGACGACAACTCCCGCCGGCGGGTCCGCCGTCACTTCGATCGGGTCGCCCCACAGCAGGCCTCGGAGCGAGCTCGGCACCAGCACTATTACGACGATCTCTATCGATTGATCCGCGACCAGGTGACGCCCGGGTCGACCGTGCTGGATCTGGGCTGTGGCGACGGCTCGCTGCTCGCCTCCCTTCAGCCCTCTCGCGGCGTCGGCGTCGATTTCTCTCTCCCCACCCTTGCGGAGGCGCGACGCCGCCATCCCGATCTCGACTTCGTCTGCGGCGACGTCGAGCGGCTCCCGATCTCGGGAACCTTCGACTACGTGATCGCGAGCAACGTGGTCGGCTTCCTGATCGATGTGCAAGAGCTCTTCCGCACGTTGACCCGTGTGACCCATCCCTCGTCCAGGGTGATCGTCGCCTACTACAACTTCGCCTGGGAACCCCTCCTGTGGCTCGCGGAGCAGATGGGGATGAAGATCCGCCAACCGGTCCAGAGCTGGCTGTCCAACGACGGCTTGGCGAACCTCGTGGAGCTGGCGGACCTCGAGGTCGTGAAGTCCGGCTACCGGACGCCGCTGCCCGTGGGGCCGGCGTGGTTGAGGCGACCGCTGAACAACCTCCTGTCCGCGGTCCCCCTCGTCAATCGTCTCGGGCTGATCTCCTTCATCACGGCGAGACCGAGGAAAGCAGAGGTGGCTCCCAGGATCGCGGAGCCGACGTGCACCGTCGTCATCCCGGCACGGAACGAACGCGGGAACATCCGGGATGCCGTCGAGCGGCTGCCGCGTCTCGGGAGTCATACCGAGCTGATCTTCGTCGAAGGACACTCCACCGACGGCACCTTCGAGGAGATCGAAGCGGTGATCGCCGAGCGCCCGGAACTCGACGTGAAAGTGACACGTCAAGACGGGACGGGCAAGGGCGATGCGGTCCGGAAGGGCTTCGAGCTCGCGACCGGTGACGTGCTGATGATCCTGGACGCCGACCTCACCGTTCCTCCGGAGGATCTCACGAAGTTCTGGTCCGCCCTGGTCGACGAGCGAGGCGAATTCATCAACGGAACGAGGCTCGTCTACCCCATGGAAGACAACGCGATGCGCCTGGCCAACACGGCCGGGAACAAGGTGTTCAGCCTGATCTTCAGTTGGATCCTCGGGGAACGGGTGACCGATACCCTGTGCGGCACCAAGGTCCTGTGGGCACGCGACTACCGCCGGATCGCAGCGAACCGGAAGACGTTCGGAGACTTCGACCCGTTCGGAGACTTCGATCTGCTCTTCGGCGCGGCGAACCTCGGCTTGAAGATCCGGGAGGTACCGGTGAGGTATCGGGAGCGCAGATACGGAACGACCAACATCGATCGGTGGCGGCACGGGCTCCTGCTCGCTCGCATGGCGCTGATCGGTGCGCGGAAGCTGCGGTTCCGATGAACCCGGATCCGGTCGGCGATCATTTCGATCGTGTCGCGCCCGACTACGACCGCTGGAAGGCGAAGGCACATCGTTACTACGCCGCGCTGAAGACGAGCCTGCAGGAGATCGTTCCCCCGGGGAGCCGGGTCCTGGAGGTGGGATGCGCGACGGGTGACATCCTGGCGTCGCTCGCGCCGGCCGAGGGCCTGGGCCTGGACATCAGCCCGGCCATGATCGAGCTGGCCTCCCGGAAGCATCCGGACCTTCGGTTCCGGGTCCACGATCTGATGGAGGGTCCGCTCGACGAGCGGTTCGACTACGCGGTGGCCGCCGACGTGGCGGAGCATGTGCCGGACCTCGACAAGCTGATGAGCTCCCTTGCGGGGATGCTCACCGAGCGCGGCGTCGCGGTCGTGGTGACCGCGAACCCGCTGTGGTCCCCGATCCTGCACGTGGCCGAGCGCCTCAACCTGAAGATGCCGGAGGGCGACCACGAGTGGCGCTCCCGGGAGGATCTCACCTCGGCGGCGGGGCGCGCGAGCCTGCGGGAGCGCTCCTTCGATCGTTCGCTGGTCATGCCGAAGGACGTGCCCGGTCTCAAGGCCCTCGACTCGGCGCCCTGGGCGGCCGGTCTCCGGCAACGGGTGGGGCTCATCCAGCGCGCGGTCTTCGAGCTCGACGACGGCTGATCGGGCGACGTCCCGAACTCAGCCGAACGAGCGGGGAAGCTCGTACACGAGCCAGTCTTTCCTGCCCGCGGGGAAACGCACCGGTTCGATCGAGCTGAGCAGCGACTTCTTCGGAGCCTCCGCGATCCGCACGACGAAGACCACTCGCCCGCTCCTCGCGAACGCCTTGAGCTGCTCGTCCGAGGGGAGACGGTTATCCCCTTTCGCACCCGCGCATCTGGCGGTGTACGCGATCTGCGGGTACGCGCGCTGACCCAACACGTAGCAGGGCCGACCGGCAGCCAACCCCCGGATCGCCGACCCGACTCGCAAGGGGAGAGCCGAACCCCTGTTCACCGTCGGCGCCCGCTGGGCGGTCACGGTCCCCTGCCAGATCGTCCAGGGGATCATGAGCAGGAGGACGACGGCGCCGATGATCCGGGAGACGCCGCTCCTTCGCAGCAGCGAGACCAGCCCGATCGCGAACGCCACGGAGGCCATCGCGTACGCGGGCAGCAGGAACCTCGGTGCGAGGGCCGGGACGAAGATCAGGTATTCGGTGGCGAGCGCGAGCGCTCCGAGCGCGCAGAGCAACGCCGCGGCTCGATCCGACCTCGTCACGCCCCGGGCGATCGCCACCGCGGCCATCAGGACGAGCACGCCCCACCAGATCACGCCGGGGATCGCGGACGGGGCGCTCTTGTCGTCCGCGTAGGTCAGATGCCGAAGCACGTTCTCGGCGATCGGGACCACCACGAAGTGCTGGCCTTTGCCGGCCTCTCGGAGCGCACCCCCGAGCCCGCCGAACCGTATCGACATCTCGATGACCCACGGCAGCCAGCCCGCGGCGAGGCCGGCGCCCAACCAGACGAGATCTCGCCACGACTTCCGCCGCCATAGCAGGATGTACACGCCTATGGCGCCGGCCAGCACCGTCGCCTCGGTCGGTCGGACCAGTGCCGTCGCCGCCAGGAGGACCGAGGCGAGCACCAGATGCAGCGTGCGACCGCTCTCAAGCCTCCTCGCGACCAAGGCGGTCGTCGCGAGTCCGAGGAGCGCTCCCCAGTAGTTCGGCTTCACCTCACTCGCAAGAACCTGCCCCTGCCAGGAGAAGGAGAAGACGAACGCCGCGACCGGGGCCGCCATGCCCACCAGGGGGACCCAGAGCCAGAACGTCGCCGTGATCGTGAACGACGCGAGCACCATCAGGAACGATCGAACGTCGGCGCCGGATCCCCCTAACGAGGTGACCGGGGCCACGATGAGCGTGATGCCTCGCGCGTGCCACGGGTTGAAGAAGAGCCCCTCCATGCCGGGCGTGACCTGGGAGAGGTAGACGGACTCGTCCCAGCCCGTCGGCCAATCACGGGGGATGAACAGCAGGTGGATCGCGAGGAAGGTGAGGCCGATGCCGATCACCAGGCCGCGGGCGAGGGCCCGCTCACGGTCCGAGTGGCCCTCGGACTCGTCCTGACGCTCCGTCGGCTCTCGATCGATCGTCGTCGTCACCGGATGCTCGACGCTCCCCGTTCGCGACCGCGCCGTACGCTTGCGGGCGTGCAACGCATGTTCCGTCCGGGCGAACCGATCACCCTGCGCGAGCTCTGGCACGGTCGCGTGTTCGAGGCACGGCCGATGATCGTCGTCCAGGACGAGCCCGACCAGGCCATGTTCTTCCTCCCCGGCGGTGTTCGGAGCGGCATCCCGATCGGAGAGGACGGGCGCGAGCGAAGACTCCCCGACCGGCCCTGGCATCTGGAGATCCGGCCGCGGGGGAACCAACCGATCCTGTCGTTCGCCTGGCCCGACACGCCCTACTCCGCCCTGCTGTGGTCCGCGGAGGACCGGCGACGGGTTTGGTACGTGAACCTCGAGAACCCGCTCGAACGCACGTCGATCGGATTCGACACGGTCGACCACGTGCTGGATGTGCTCGTCGAGCTCGACGGCTCTTCCTGGCGGTGGAAGGACGAGGAGGAGCTGACAGAGGCGGTCCGCGAGGGACTCTTCTCCGTGGAAGAGGCGGCCGATTTCCGTGCTTGGGGCGAACGAGCGGTCGAGCGCATCATCTCGAGGGAGTCCCCTTTCGATCGAGAGTGGGAAGCCTGGCGGCCCGACCCCGCATGGCCGATCCCCGAGCTGCGGGACGGATGGGACGCCGACGTCGGATGATCGAACGACCCCAGGCGCCGGTTGCCGCCGGACACCGCGTGCGCGAGCCTGTGCCCGTGATCGACCTCCGGAGCGTCCGCGCCAGGTTCCCCGCACTCGCTCGCATCGGCGAGGACGGCCGACCTCCTGTGCTCGCGGATGCTCCCGGCGGTTCCCAGGTCCCCGACGCGGTGATCGAGGCGGTGGCGGGCCACTACCGACGAGGGATGAGCAACACGCACGGTGCGTTCGCGACGAGCCAAGAGACGGATGTCGTCATCGCGGAGGCGCGTCGCGCGGCCGCCGACGTCACGGGCGCGGACCCGGGCGAGATCGTGTTCGGTCCCAACGCGACGACCCTCCTCTTCCACGTGTCCAGGTCGCTCTCGAAGATGCTGGTGCCCGGCGACGAGGTCGTCGTGACGCGGCTGGATCACGATGCGAACGTGCGACCGTGGGTGCTCGCGGCCGCCGACGCCGGCGCGACCGTGCGATGGGTGGACGTGCGCGAGGACGACGTCACGATCGACGTCGGGTCGTTCCAAGAGGCGTTGTCCCCACGGACGAAGCTCGTCGCGTTCACGCTCGCGTCCAATGCGGTCGGCACGATCCCGCCGGCCGCCGACCTCGCAGCGCGCGCCAAAGAGGTCGGCGCCGTCGTCGCGGTCGACGGGGTACATCTGGCGCAGCACCGCCTCCTCGACCTGCACGGGTTCGGCGCCGACATCCTCGTCTGTTCTCCCTACAAGTTCTTCGGCCCGCATCTCGGCATCCTCGCCGCGCGCAGCCTCCTCCTGGAGACGTGGACACCGTACAAGCTCGTCCCGGCTCCCGACGAAACGCCGGAGCGCTGGGAGACCGGGACCCAGAACCACGAGGGTCTGGCCGGGCTCGTGGCGGCCGTGGAGTACCTGGCGGGCATCGCCGGCGCCGCGGGCACGGCTCGCCGGGCGCGTCTGGCGGCCTCCTACGAAGCGATCGCCGCCCACGAGCACACGCTCGCCGATCGATTCCTCGAAGGGATCTCCTCGCTCCCCGACGTCCGGCTCTGGGGCATCGCCGATCGGGCCCGTGTGGACGAGCGAACACCCACGTTCGCGATCCGCGTCGGGGACGAGCATCCGGGGCAGACAGCGAAGCGGCTGGCCGAACGCGGCATCTTCGTGTGGGACGGCGACTACTACGCGCGAGAGATCATGACCAGGCTCGAGCTGTTCGAGTCCGGGGGCGCCGTCCGGATCGGCTTCTGCCACTATCACACGCCGGGCGAGGTCGATCGTGTGCTCGAAGCGCTCGCTGAACTCTCGTAGGGCAGCATCTCGGAACCGGGCGCGCGCGTCCGACGCCAAGCGAGGATCCACCCGGCCGAGCCTGCCAGTGCGACGGCTCCCAACCCGGCCGGGCCTCCGGGATCGCCACCGAGGATCACGGTCGCGACCCCGACGAGCACGACGAGACACAGGCCGAACACCGGCGCGAGGCCGGTCACGTCGAGGACCGCACCACGGCGGGGCCACGTCGCTGCGCTCCATCCGCCGCCGAGGAGACCCAGAAGCAGCAGGGCCGCTGAGATCCGGATCGCGGCCTCCGATCGTGATACGGCGAGCTTCTGAGGCAACGGCACGTCACCCTGCGGCATCGGCCCACGGATCACGGCGACATCGGGGGCACCCGGGACCACCCGATCGGCGATCCGTCTCCAGGTCGGAGCTCGTACCCAATGGCGGACCGCGAGGACGATCGGGTCGTCGTCGAGCACCGACCGAACGGCCGGCCACGTCCGGGCGGATGCAGCGTTGAACGTGACCGCATCGGACCCGCTCCGACGGGTCGGCAGGCCCTCGAGCAGCGCTCGTTCGTCCCCGAGGTACGTCACGATCCGGAGGAAGATCGCCTCCGGCGCGATCGCTCGCACGCTGTTCTGTCGGGCCTTGAGGAACCTGATCCCGCCATCGCTCGCCGGGTCGGACACGATCACGACCGGCTTGCGCGCATCGACCGCACGGAGGTAGCCGGCAAGGGCCGACGTGGCGCTCCGCGCGGCGCTCGGTCGCTGCGCGCTCACGTGCCGATCCAACGGTCGGAGCCCGAGCAGGGCGATACCGAGCGTGACGCTCGCCGCGATCGCGATCGCGGCCACTCCGACAACGGCTCGGCTCCTGGCACCCCGATCCCTCGACATCAGCAGGTGGGCGCCTCCGGCGACCGCTAGCCCCCCGAGCATCGGGGCCGGAACCGCGAGGAGGAGCGTGCGGTGTCCCGGGAGACCGGGGAACACGAGTGGCGCGAGCAGACCTGCTCCCGCGAACGCGAGCCACGGGATGCCCAGCCGCGCGACGACCGCGGCGCTCCTTCCCCTGCGGAGCAGGAACGCGACGAAGACACCGGCCGCGATCGCAAGCAGCGTGAGGGTGGGGT
The DNA here is from genome assembly GCA_963778505.1 of uncultured Actinomycetota bacterium. Lineage (GTDB taxonomy): Bacteria > Actinomycetota > UBA4738 > UBA4738 > HRBIN12 > JAJNBA01. The sequence goes on from CAVZUH010000004.1 coordinate 436,762, forward strand.
TCAGCCATTCGATCAGCGCGGCCGCACGTCCGCCGAAGTGTTCGCTGATGAGCGTGAAGTCCACGACGTCGTCGGGTCGGAGCCCGGCCCATGCGCCGAGCACGAGCGCGACCGCCGCCGCCCCGAGGACGAGCGCCAGCGTCGCCGAGGTCGCCTCCGACCGGGGTTCGAGTGCCCGATCTCCGGCCGGAGGGAGAAGCGCGCACGCGAGGACCCATCCGACGACGATCGCTCCGTAGGCGGGCAGGAGCGCGGGATGCGCGAACAGCGACGAGCTGGCGACGGCGACCAGGGCCGGCAACGATCGATCTCGGCCGCGACTCAGCGCGAGCGCGAGGAAGAGGAGGAACAGGGAAAGGCTGAGGAGGTTGGCGAGGTATCCGGACGCAAGGCGAGACGTTCCGCCCCAGGTGGCGACGACCACCGCCACGATGCCCGCGCTCCAGCCTGGGAGTCCATAGGCGGTCCGTACGACCACCCCGGCGGTGAGTCCCAGGCATGCGACGATCACGATCGACAGCAAGATCGGTGCGACGCCCGGCGGCACGATGCCGGCTCCTGCGAAGACCCCGCCGGCGACTCCCACCCCCGGGCGCGCCCCCTGGAGATCGAGGATGCCGACGCGAGCGGCCTTGATCTGTACGACGTAGCCATCCGCGTCAGCGCCGACGTTGCGGACGCTGCCGGGCGGGAAAGCCGAGGTGTAGGAAGCGATCACCACAGCCGTACCCACCAGCACGACCGAGAGCGCACCCAGAAGAGGTACGTGGCCCGGATCCGAGAGCCGTCCCGACCACCTCATCCCGGCGACGATAGCTCAGGCCGCAGTAGGGACCGGCTCGGATCCCTCATGGTCGACGGCGCAACGCGCTGCCTCTCATCCGGGTGGTTACTCTTCGCACGCAAGCCCTCCGGTAGACTCGCTCGAGCCCCAGACCTCCGACTTTGATCCTCCGAAAGGAACCCACGTCATGCGCATCCTGATCCTTGGCGGCGATGGATACCTCGGGTGGCCGACCGCGATGCGGTTCTCCGACCGTGGCCACGAGGTGCACGTCGTCGACAACTACCTACGGCGGCGCGCCCTCGAAGAGGACGGCACCGACACCCTCGTTCCCATCGCCGGTTCCCTGCCCGAACGGGCGGCCGCGTGGAGGGAGGTCTCCGGCAAGGAGATCGGCGTCACCGAGGGCGACCTCGTCGAATGGGACCTCACCACCGACCTCTTCCGTGGATTCCGTCCGGAGGCGATCGTGCACTACGGCGAGATGCCCTCGGCCCCCTATTCCATGCGCGATCGCGATCACGCCGTCTTCACCCAGCAGAACAACGTCATCAACACCCTCAACGTCTTGTGGGCGATGCGCCAGTTCGCCCCCGATTCTCATCTGGTGAAGCTCGGCACGATGGGCGAGTACGGGACGCCGAACATCGACATCGAGGAGGGGTACCTCGAGGTCGAACACAACGGACGGAAAGAGACCATCCTGTATCCGAAGTTGCCAGGCAGCCTGTACCACCTCTCGAAGGTCCATGACTCCAACAACATCCACTTCGCCTGCCGGATGTGGGGGACCCGCGCGACGGACCTGAACCAGGGCGTGGTGTATGGCATCGAGACAGACGAAGCGAAGCGGGACGAGCGACTCGCCACCCGCTTCGACTACGACGACGTCTTCGGAACGGCTCTCAACCGCTTCTGCGTGCAGGCGATCATCGGCCACCCGCTCACCGTCTACGGGAAGGGCGGCCAGACCCGCGGCTATCTCAACATCGTCGACACCCTCAGGTGCGTGGAGCTCGCGGTGTTGAATCCGGCCGACCGCGGCGAGTTCCGCGTCTTCAACCAGTTCACCGAGCAGTTCTCCGTGATGGAGCTCGCCGAGATCGTCCAGCGCGCGGGCAAGGAGCACGGCCTGAACGTCCGGATCGAGCCGATCGAGAACCCACGCATCGAGCTCGAGGAGCACTACTACAACGCGAAGCACACCAAGTTGCTCGACCTGGGTCTTGAGCCGCACTACCTGTCGGAGACGCTCGTCGAGTCGATGTTCGGCGTGATCGAGGCGCACAAGGATCGCGTGATCGCCGACGCCATCCTCCCGCGGGACCGGTGGCGGCCGGGGGTCGAGGCTCCCTCGGGCTAGCCGATGCCCGCGATCAGGATCCTGGCGGGTCTCGCGACGGTCGCGCTGTTCGTGATGGTCCTCCGCGGCTACGACCGCCGCCGGATCAGCCGGCTGAACCTGATCATCCTTTTCGGCCTCTGTGCGGCCGTCCTCGCGCTCGCGATCTACCCACCCCTCTTCGACCCGGTGCTGCGAACGTTCGACTTCGAACGGGGAACCGACGGCGTGATCTTCGCGCTGCTGGTTGCCGTCGGCGTGCTCTTCTTCCTCTACCTGCGCGCGCAGACGACCTCCGACACGAACGAACGGAGCATCCGACTGCTCGTGGAGGCGCTCGGGCAGGAACGGTTCGACTGGGAACGAGCGAGCACCCTGCCGGACGGCCCTCGTCTGGTGACGGTCTCCCCCGCCTTCAACGAGGCGGAGAACGTCGCCGCCGTGATCAAGCAGATCCCGGCGATGATCGAAGGCCATCACGTCGTCCCGTTGGTGGTGAGCGATGCGTCGACCGATCGGACCGCCGCCGTCGCACGTGAAGCGGGCGCTCTGGTCGCCGAGCTGCCGATCCGACGTGGCGGCGGGCTGGCGCTGCGCGTGGGTTACGAGGTCGCCCTCCGTCTCGGCGCGGAGGTGGTGGTCACGCTCGATGCGGACGGGCAGCACCTCCCGGAGGAGATATCGGTCGTGATCGCGCCGATCCTCGCCGGCGAGGCCGACTACGTCAACGGGTCACGGCTGCTGGGCTCGTTCGAGCGTGAGAGCTTGATCAGGCACCTCGGTGTACACGTGTTCTCGCGGATCATCACGACACTCACGGGACAACGGATCACCGATCCCTCGTCGGGATATCGAGCGGCCCGCGCCGACCTCCTGGAGAAGGTGGTCCTGAAGCAGGATCAGTTCTGGACGAGCGAGATCCTGATCGAGGCTCTCCGCCACCGGGCCCGCGTGGTCGAGGTGCCGGTCACGTTCCTGGCTCGCGCAGGGGGCGAGTCCAAGAAGCCGAAGTCCTTCCGCTATGGCTGGAACTTCCTCAAGGTCATCATCCAGACTTGGCTGCGATGAGCGCCGCGCCGGACGGCCGACACGCGGCGCCGAGGGTCGGGCGATGGTCGTCGGGTCTGGATCGAACGGGTGGCTGGGGGGACTCCTGCTCGTTGTGCTGGTCGTGGTCGTGGCGCGCATCTATCTCGGGCCGTACCTGGCCGATCCGGCACGGTTCCCTCACGGGATCGACACACCCGGGTACGTCTTCCGCACGAGGGTGGTGCACGACGTCGGCTTGAACTCCCTTGAATCGTTCGGGGAGCGTCCCGCCCACCCCATCGTCACCAGCATCCTGCGTGACGTCTCGGGCGCGAGGCCTCTGGACTGGGCTCGCGTGAACCCGGCCGTGTTCGCGATCGCGATCGGCGCGGCGGGGGCCGCCCTCGGGGCGGCGGTTGCCGGCGAGCGTCGATGGGTAGCCGTCGCCTTGGGAGTGGGGCTGGCGGCGTCACCTTTCGTCGCACTCACCGCGATCGGGTATGCCTCGAACCTCCTCCTCGACGTGTTCGCGGTCGCCGCGATCGCCCTCGCCGTGCTGGTGGGCACGGGCCGGAGGGGAGCCGCGGCGGTTGTCCTGCTGATCGGTGCCGCGGCGATCGCCCACTGGCTCTTCGCGATCGGGCTCGTCCTCTTGCTCGGGGTCTACGCGACCGGCGTCTTCGTGTTCGACTGGACGCGGAGGCGATCGGCAGGGCCGCGGTCCACGCACCCGGCGCGCCTCCTGATCGTCGTGGCGCTGGGCGCGTTGCTGGGCGTGATCGCGCTGCGCGCGGCCCCGGAGCTCCCCCACAAGGTCCCCTCGACGAAGCAGGACGCGGCGGCGAAGATCGCGACGCGGCTCCCGTACATGAAGCTGGCGATCACCATCCCGTTGGCGGGAGCCGGCGCCGCGATCATGCTGCTCTCCGGAAGGTCGGCGTCGAGGCGAACCGCCGTGCCACTTGCGATGTGGGCCCTCGCGGCTCCCGTCGGACTCTACGCGTGGAAAGAGTTGGACATGACGATCCCGCACCGGATCATCCCGTTCGCGCTCGGGGTGCCCGCGCTCATCGTGCTCGGGGCGGCGGCGACGCGCTCCTGGACCGATGCCAGGGCGTCACGTCCGGGCGGAGCGTCCTGGGGGGTCGCGGGCGCCGTCGGGAGCGCCGTCCTGGTGCTGGCGGCTGCCGCATGGCTCGTTCGGGCAGGCGTCGACACCTGGGCTGATCAGCCAGCCGGGTTCACCCAGCCACAGATGGAGCAGGCCGCGACGTTGGCCGCCTACCTCCATGCGATCCCCCCCGGGACCCGAGTCGTCGTCCCCGTGGCGCCGGGGATCTGGCGGCCTCTCCGTGCGCTCCAGGTCACGTTGCCGATCGAGCGGTACGAAACGGTCTTCATCTGGCGTGTGAACTTCTTCGGAGATACGAGGGACTTCCGGCGTCGACTGGCGGAGAAGTTCCCGGGCTCCGTCGCCGCGTACCTCGCCGGCTACAGCCAGCAGCCGCCGCTGAAGGGCACCGCGCTCGGACCGGGGGTCACGTTGCTCGCGGGCCCGGAGCCTCGGCAACGACTGTCCGTCGCACCGATCGAGCCGGCCGACGCCGGCGAGCTGACGCGCTTGACGGCAATCTCGGTGGTGACGGTGCTTCTCGTGGGCCTCGGCTGGACCCTCGTCATGACGGGGCTCCCCGCGTTCGCGGCCGTCGGCCTGTCACCGGCCATCGGACTCGCGGCGTTGTCGATCGGCGGCCTGCTCGCCGGCCGGTTGGGATTCCCTCTGGGCCGTGGGGGTGGGGCGATCGTGGCGCTCGCGATCGGGGCGCTCGGGTGGGTGGCGTTCGGGGTGGGCTCTCGTCTGCGAGCCTCCGATGGCCAGAGCCTCGAGACCTCACCGGCCGCGATCGAGTCGACCGACGCCGGCAGCGGCGGACGCAACGTCGCCGGCGAGCGCGGCGTTCGAGGCCAGGAGGGCGAGATTCGCCTCTAGTGAGCGCCCGTTCGTGAGCTCGGCGATGACCGCGAGCAGGTATGGCGTGCGAGCCTTCCCACGGACACCCTCACTCGTCGCTCGCTCCTCAGCCCGGCGCGACACGGCTGTGACCTCGTCGGCGTCCATCGCCAGCTCGGGGGCGATCGGGTTGCAGAGAAGGATCGTCGAGATCGTGTCCAGATCGATCGCAGCGCCGAGCACCGCCGCGGCTTCCTCCGGCGTGTCGACGCGATGCTCCAGTTCGATCCGCGCCTCCCGCGCCAAGAAGAAGGGGAGGCGGCTGACCCCGTAGCCGACCAGGGTCACGCCGAGCTCCTCGAGCCGCTCCGCCGTCGCAGTCGGGTCGATGATGGACTTCGGTCCGCTGCACACCAGCAGCCCAGGCGTGCGCGACAGCTCCACCAGGTCCGCGCTCACGTCGGAGCGCTCACCCGGATGCACGCCGCCGATACCACCGGTCGCGCTCACGGTGATCCCGGCGCGCGCGGCGGCCCAGATCGTCGCGGACACGGTGGTCGCGCCGAGGCCGCCGCGCGCGCACGCCGCCGGGAGGTCGCGTCGTGCCACCTTGTCCGCCCTGCCCGGCTCGCCGAACGGACCGAGCTCCTCCTCCGAGAGCCCCACCACCACCTCTCCTCCGAGCACTCCGACCCACGCGGGGACGGCTCCCGCGCCCCTGATGGCTCCCGCCATGCGATCGATGCACTCGAGGTTGCGAGGGTGCGGCAGACCCTGGCCGATCACGCTCGTCTCCAGAGCGACCACGGGCCTGCGCTCGGCGAGCGCCGACGTGACCTCGTCTCCGACGCGGAGCCGCTGGGTCACCGGGTCACCGCCGGCCACACCGATGCGCTGGCTGCCACGCCGGCTCCGGCGCGGCATGCCCTGTCGAGCGCTTCCTCCGGATCGGTCCCTCGCGCGAGCGACGCGAGCAGGACACCGTCGAAGGCGTCGCCTGCTCCCGTCGGATCGCGCTCCTCGACGGCCTCGGACGCCGCCTCGTAGGCGCGTCCGTCCAACACCAGCACGGCCCCTTGCGCGCCTCGCTTGATGCACACGGCCCGGTAGCGCTCGCCGAGCGCGTGGGCGGCGGGAAGCGGTCCCATCGAGGTCAGTGCCTTCGCCTCGTGCTCGTTCGCGAGGATCACGGTCGCACCCGTGGCGAGCTCGTCGAACCCCTCGGGCCCGACGGCCTCGACCAGGGGCCACGACGCCGCCTCCACCCCGATCCACGGCGCCCGAGACCGACGGATCGCCTCGAGTCCGGCCTCACGGGCGCCTCCTTGCAGGAGGAGGTAGCCGGATACGAGCACCGCTCCCGCCTCGAGAACGGGCGGAAGGTCAGCAGGAACCAGGCGGGCGTTCGCCCCACGGTCGGCCACCATCGAGCGCTCGCCCTCCTCGAACACGACGAGCATCGTGCCGGACGGGGCCTCGGGGTCTTCGACGAGTGCCGCCTCGACGCCTCTGACCTCGAGCTCGGTACGGAGGAGCCTCCCCACGGTGTCGGCCCCCACACAGCCGTGCACCCGAGTCGTCGCGCCCGTCGTGGCCGCCCAGACCGCCGCGTTGGCCGACGTCCCACCGGGTTGCAGCGAGACCCTTCCATGGACGTCGCCTCCTCGCGCGAGCTCCCCCGCGTCCACCCGCACATCGAGCATCACGTCTCCCACACAGATCAGGTCCATCGCCGCGACGAGGGTACCGGGAGGTTCAGGTTCCGACGGCGGTGTCCGCGGCCGCGTCCGCCGCCCAGGCGCCGAATGCGCCCCAGAACGGGTCGAGCCCCGGATGCGTGAGCGGTTCCTCGCGACCCTCGGTCACGACCGTCCGGCCCTCCTCCCGCGGCAGGATCTCTCCTACGACCGCCGCGTCGATCCCCGCGGCGGCGAGCGCCGAGACAAAGGCTTCGGCGCGTCCAGGGACGACGGTGGCGATGAGGGTGCCTTCGCTGATCGCCGTGTACGGATCGATCCCGATGTGCTCGCAGACCGCGACCACCTCCGGCCGGATCGGGATCGCGGCGTGGTCCACCCGGATCCCCCTGTTCGAGGCGGTCGCGACCTCGAGCAACCCGCCGATCACGCCACCCTCCGTGGCGTCGTGCATGGACGTGACGCCCGCGTCGCGGAGTCCGAACTCTCGGGCGAGGACCGCCTCGGGGACCACGGTCATCGACTCGAACAGGGCATCGGCCGCCCTCACGGTCTCCTTGCCCACGCCACCGGCCAGACGGTCGGGGAAGGTCGCCGCGAACAGGGCGGTCGTCTCGATCGCGGCACCCTTCGTGACCACGACGGCATCGCCGGGGCCAGCCATGGTCGGCGTCACGTAGGCGTCCGCGGGCCCCAGCGCCATGCAGGTCGCGCCTCCCACCATGGGCCACTCACATCCGTCGTAGCGGCCCGTGTGTCCCGTCACGATCGCGATGCCGAGATCCGCGCACGTCGTATGGAAGGAGTCCCACAGGGCCGTGAGATCCGCATCCGAGATGCCCGGCGGCAGGTTGAGGTCGACCGCCATCCAGCGCAGGGGCAGGCCGCTCGTCGAGGCGTCGGACGCCAGGATGTGCACGGCGAACCACGCCGCGCGCTCCCACCCGTAGGCCGGCACGATGAAGACCGGGTCGGCGGTGACTGCCATCGCCACTCCTCCGGTGACCCCCACGACGCCCACGTCGACCCCGTGCTGGGGACCGACCAGGACATCTCGATCGCTCGCCCCAAGTCGGCGTCGGATGACCTGCTCGAACACTTCGGCAGTCACCTTCCCCGTCCGCTGCTCGATCCGCTCGTCGCTCATCTGGGCCGACCCGCATAGAAGGTGTCCACCAACGCCCGCAGCTCGCGCACCGCTTCGACCGGATCGTCCGCGCCCGCGACGGCGCCGATCACCGCGATGCCCGCCGCCCCCGCCGTCAGCACCTCACGCGCGTTGCCCACGTGAACCCCCCCGATCCCGACCACCGGGAGCGCCGTCGCGGCCGCAACGTCGCGGAGCCCCTCGAGCCCGATCGGAACGGCGTCAGGTTTGGTGTCGGTCTCCCAGACCGTGACGCCGAGGTAGTCAGCACCCGCCATCTCGGCCACCCACACATCCTCCACGTTCCCGACGCTCACGCCGAGTATGCGCTCGGGCCCGAGGCGTCCTCGAGCGGTGGCGGGGTCGTCGTCCTGGCCGACATGCGCGCCGGCAGCACCGGAGCCGACCGCGACCTCGATGCGATCGTTCACGAGGAGCGGGATGCCCGCCTCGGCGCACGTCTCGACCAAGGACGAGGCGAGCGGCATGAGCTCGTCGTCGATGAGCTCCGGCGCCCGTAGCTGCACCGCCGTCGCACCGCCCAGGACGGCGGCGGACGCGATCAGGCGGTGGCTGCGACCGGCGACGGAGCTTCCGGAGGTGACGACGTAGACGCCAAGCGTCCTCGGATCCAGTCCGCCCATCGCTCCCTCCGCCGGCATTGCCCGGTTCAGGTCCTGCGGGTCGCGGGAACGGTCCCGCCTCTCAGCCCGGCCACGCCCGAGCTCCCCGGTACATCTCGGACGATACCCGACATACTTGCCCGCCGATGCGTGACTCACGGGCAGGGTGCCTGCCGACCCCAAGGACGTTCCGACTGATCGCCGTCGGCCTCGGGTTCCTGGCACTCGCAGCCGCCTGTACCGATGCCGTCGATCGCGAGCGCCCTTCCGATGAGAGCCCTGCTTCTGGGTCCCGTTCTCCGATCCCCACCCAAGGCCAGCCGGTGCTCCCGATATCGGATGCGGAAGAGAGGCGGAACTTCAGCGAGGGCTTCAGCGACCGACCGGTCGATCCGGGAGCGAGAGGCCCTGGAGGTCGGCCCACCGCGCCCCCCGAGACCCTGCACCTCCCCGACGACGTGCCGATCGAGCACGTCGTCTTCGTGATCAAGGAGAATCGGACGTTCGACCACTTCTTCGGGAGCTACCCGGGCGCGGACGGCGCCACGACGGGGATCATGTTCGACGGTCGAACCGTCCCTCTCACGACGGCGCCCGATGTGATGAACGAGCACATCGCTCACGGGTTCTTCTCCGGGCTGTACGCCGTGGACGGCGGGCGCATGGACGGGTTCGACCTGCTCACGGGGGGCGACACACTCAAGGGGTACACGCAGTTCGGACGTGCCGGGATCCCAAACTATTGGAAGTACGCGGACCGCTTCGTGCTCGGAGATCGCTTCTTCACCTCGGAGTACGGCCCCACCTTCGTCGAGCACCTGTACACGGTGGCGGCGCAGTCGAACGGCATCATGGACAATCGGGCGCCGGGCGTGCCGCGCTCCGGCGGCTACTGCGATGACGAGAAGGCCTTCACGCCGGCGTTCCCGCCGGACGTGATCGGCGGCGATCTGAACCACCCGCGGGTCGCCCGGATCGTCGGTCTGCAGAACCGGATCGCGGACGACAGCCCGGACAACCTATGGGAGATCACGGAATACCTCTCCGTGATCCGGACCTGCTTCGACATCGAGACACTGCCGGATCTCCTCGAGGAGGCGGAGATCAGCTGGCGCTACTACTCGACCGACGTGTTCCCGATCGGGGAGGTGCTCCGTGCCATCCGGCACATCAGGGAAGGACCCATGTGGCGGAACGTGCATCCGGGCGAGGACTTCTTCGAGGATCTCAGCAATGGGAAGCTCGCGAGCGTGACGTGGCTGAAGCCGCCGGCCCCCTACAACGAGCACCCCAACCTCCCCGACAAGGAAACGAGCGTCTGTGCCGGTGAGAACTGGACGGTTTCGGTGATGAACGAGCTGCAGCGCAGCCCGTTCTGGAAGAGCACGGCGGTCGTGATCGTCTGGGACGACTTCGGCGGCTACTACGATCATGTCGTCCCGCCTCAGTACGACATCATGGGGCTCGGCCCGCGCACCCCCGCGTTGATCCTGTCGCCCTACACGCGCAAGGGCGACAACCCACTCGGCGGCGCCATCGACAGCCACACCTACGAGTTCGCGTCGGTACTGAAGTTCATCGAAGAGGTCTTCGGGCTCAGGTCGCTCACGCATCGCGACGGGCAGGCCGACCCGCTGACGGGCGCGTTCGACTTCGCGAGTCCGCCGGACATGCGCCGGTTGATCCTCCCGCTGCGGCAGGACTGCCCCTACGGGACCTCGCCGCCGTTCCTCGACGCCGACGGTGGCGCTACCGAACGCCCTTGAGAAGGTCAGTGGGGAACGGATCTTCGTCGCGCCTTCACCACGGCGAGCTCTCTCTTGACCTTCTTCCAGTCGCTCGCCTTCGTGCTGAAGATGACGTCGGTCGCGATCTGGAAGATGCCAAGGCCGAGAAGGATCGCGACCGCCCAGCCCGGTGCGTGGGCGGCGGGCGCGAAAGCCAAGGCGATGAACGGGGCCAGCTTCGTCGCGATGGCGCCTGAGGCATGCATCCATGCCCTGGCGATCGGCGACGCTCGCAGGTAGGTCGCGTAGTCCGTCTTGAGGCCGGGGAGCGGCGGCGGCGGGAACGCGACGAAGAGGTCCGTGAACCTGATCCCGACAGCCCGACCGACGAGATAGTGGGCCAGCGAGTGCAGGCCGGCGGCCCACGCTGCCGCGCCGACCAGGAGCCCGACACCGGCCGTGACGTCGTCAGGTTCCGGATCGGCGCCCGCTCGCACCGCGATGACCACCGCAACGATCCCGACGACCACAGCGATCAGCATCAGCGTGATGCCCAGCCATACCGGCATGCGGAACCGGACCCCAGCTCGGAACGCCTTCGTGTCGATGCGGCCCACCTGATCAGCGTGCCGCTCGATCAGCTCGTCGTTGCCCTTGATGTGCGCGACCACTCGCCAGAACCCGAGCCGGCGCAGATCGGCGTCTCCGGCGTCGACGGCGGACTCGATGCGGTCGAGCTCTGCTCCGAGCCCTGCGGACGCCTCGGACGGAGTTTCCCCAGCTTCCACGGTTGGATCCCCCTCCGGCGGTACGATGCGCCGGACGCGCTCCGACCTGCCCCTTGAGCGCTTCCCTAGGGAGGAGAGCACCATCGCAAGGAGTATCACGCAACCGGCGCCCTCGCACGGCGGAGGGCAGGCATTCGTTACCCTCGACGGCCGTTACCACATGGTGGAACGCATCGCGGCCGGGGGCATGGGTGAGGTCTTCCGGGCACACGACGCCGTCCTCGCTCGCGAGGTCGCGATCAAGGTGCTCCATCGCTCCCTCGCAGGCGATCCCGCGTTCGTCGACCGGTTCCGGCGCGAGGCGCGCGCCGCGGCCAGCCTCGCGCATCCCAATATCGTCGCCGTGTACGACTGGGGCGCGGTCGACAGCGTCTACTACATGGTCATGGAGTACGTCCGAGGCCCGAGCGTCCGCCATCTCCTGAACGAGCAGGGTCGGATGGAGCCGGCGCAAGCCGCCGAGATCCTCCGCCAGACGCTCCTCGCGCTCGGACACGCGCACCGTGAGGGATTCGTCCATCGCGACATGAAGCCCGAGAACCTTCTCGTCACGCAGGACGGGACCGTCAAGGTGGCCGATTTCGGATTGGCGAGAGCCTACGCGGACGGCCGTGTGACGCAGGCGGGCGCGGTCACGGGGACGGTGCAATACCTCGCCCCCGAGCAGATCCGCGGCGAGCCCGCCGACCCACGGAGCGACCTGTATTCGCTCGGGATCGTCGCGTACGAACTCTTGACGGGGAAGCTTCCCTTCACGGGCGAGACCGCCATGGCCATCGCGTACAAGCATCTTTCGGATCGCGTACCCGCCCCGTCGACGATCCTTCCGAACCTCCCCGCCGAGCTCGACGGCTTCGTCGCGGCCGCGACGGATCGCGACCGTGAGCTTCGGCCGGAGTCCGCCGACGTGATGCGTATGGACCTCGATGTGATCTCGCGCCAGCTCCCCTCGGCCTCACGACTCTCGGCGCTCGTGCGGGACATCCCCTCGATCATCGTCGAGGGAGGCGAGACGACCGAGGTCGGCGTTCGGCTGGAGACCGCGTCGGTCCCGCGGATGGAACGGCGTCTGAGGCGACGCCGGACCCTCAAACGGATCTTCGGCGCGATCCTTCTCCTCGGACTCTTGTCCACCGCCGCCTGGGGCACGTGGACCTACGCGATCCCGCACACCGCGGTCATCCCGGCGTTGGTGGGTGAGCCCGTCGATCTCGCGCGAGACCGGTTGACGGCGCTCGGATTCGAAGTCGTGCTCGCGGCCAGGTACGACATGCAGGTGCCGACGGGTCACGTGCTGGCCGTGAGGCCCGCGGCCGGGGCAGAACGCGACCAGGGCACCACGGTCACGATCGTGCGGTCGAAGGGACCGCCGCCGGTCGACGTCCCCTCCGTGGCAGGCGACGCCCTGAAAGGTGCCCGCCGTGCGATCGTGGGAGCCGGGCTGGAGGTGGGGAAGGTCGTGGGCCGCTACGACGACCGGGTCCCACGCGGTCACGTGATCGTGGTGCGCCCCGCCAGGGAGCTCCTTCCTCGAGGCACGGCCGTCACGCTGATCGTGAGCGACGGACCGAGGCCCGTGCCGATCCCCGACGTCCGTGGGATGGCGGAGGCCAAGGCCGTGAAGGCGCTCAGCTCGAGGGGATTCGAGGTCGTGGTCGAGGGAGCCTTCTCGGGAAAGGTGGCTCCAGGTGAGGCCGTCGGCACGGATCCCGCGGCCGGCGAGGCGTTCCAGCCGGGAGAGACGATCGTGCTGACGGTCTCGCTCGGGCCCGAGTTCTTTGCCAGCCCGGACTTCGAGGGGATGACGGTGGAGGCGGCCAGGGGGCTGGCCGAGTCCCACGGTCTCGAGCTCACCGCGCTTCCCGTCCCCGGGAGCAGCGGAGGCTCCATCGTCAGCCAACTCCCTCCCGCCGGCACGCGCGTTCGCTACGGCTCCACGATCACCGTCTATTACGCGTGATCCTGGGCGCCCACGTCCGGCGCCGGCAAGCTGGCATCACGGGGGCGCTGGAAGAAGCGGGGCGACGGGGGGCGGACTGCCTTCAGATCTTCGTCTCGAACCCGCGAGCGTGGGCCGGCCCTCGATACAGCGAGTCCGAGGTCGAGGGGTTCCGGACCGCCCTCGGGGCGAGCGGGCTCCGACCCTGCGTCGCTCATCTCTCCTATGTCGGGAACGTGGCGTCGTGGGATCCGACCACGCTTCGCAGGACGCGTGAGCTCCTCGTGGAGACGGTCCACGCCTGCGACGCGCTCGGCGTGGATCTGTTGGTCGTCCACACGGGGGCGGGCGGCCCGCAGGAGCGCGGAGCGGCCCTGCGGGCCGCCGCGGAGAGCTTCCGGCTGGCCGTGCAGGAGGCGGAAGGGATCCGAGTGCTCGCCGAGCTGATGGCCGGGACATCCGGCGCGGTGGCCTCGCTCCCCCACGAGGCAGAGGAGCTGTTCGCGGCGGTCGCCGACGATCGCCTCGGCCTCTGCCTCGACACCGCACACCTGTTCGCGGCGGGTGTGCCGCTCGACGATCCCTCCGGGGTCGCCGCCCTCTCGAACGAGCTCCGTGAACGAGGGCTCGCCTCGGGGCTCGCCCTCGTCCACGCCAACGACTCCGTGTTCGAGCGCGGCGCCCGGCGGGATCGCCACGCGGACATCGGCGACGGGTTGATCGGTTCGGACGGCTGGCGGGCGCTCGTGAACGATCCAGTGATCGGGTCGGTTCCGTGGATGCTCGAAACGCCCGGCGACGCGGACCGTCAGCGGGCAGACATCGCCCTCCTCCGGAGCCTGGGCGACGCCTACGGCTCGAGCTCGGCCCTCGGACCCTCCTGGTAGGAGTAGCGCTCCTCCGCGAACGGCTCCGCGTGGGTGTGGTAGCCGCGAACCTCCCAGAAGCCCCGCTTGTTCTTGTCGACGAACTCCAGGCCCGTGAGCCACTTCGCACTCTTCCACGCGTAGCGCTTCGGCACGACGAGCCGGAGCGGCCACCCGTGCTCAGGCTCGAGGTCCTGTCCCCCGTTCGCCCAGGCGACGAGGACGTCGTCATCGTCCATCGCCTCGAGCGAGAGGTTCGACGTGTACCCGTACTCGCAGTGGGTGATCACCCATCTCGCCTCGGGCGCCGGCTTCGCGAGCTCCTTCAGGGTCCGGAAGGACACCCCGTGCCATGTGTTGTCCAAAGTCGTCCAGCCCGTGACGCAGTGCATGTCCGCCGGCACGTCCACGTTCGGCAGCGCCCGGAGCTCCTGGTACGAGAGCGTCACGGGGTTCTCGACCAGCCCGGTCAGCTCGAGGTCCCAGTTCTGGCCGTCGAACGTCGGGATCGGCCCGAAGTGCAGCACGGGCCACGTCTTCACGAGCCGCTGGCCCGGGGGGATGCGAGGAGCGATCTCGGGCGGATACTTCTTCGAGAACAGAGCCATCAGTTCCTTCCTTCGTCCTTGGCCTCGGCAGCGAGGCCGCGCCAAGCGTCCAGCGCGACCACGATCCCTGCATCATCGACATCGAGGTGCGTGACCATCCGGATCTTGCCGCCCGAGTGGGTCACGCCGACCCCGAGGGCCGCGAGACGGTCGATCGTGTCGAGCATCGGCAACCCCACGGCATCCGTATCGACGAAGACCATGTTCGTTTCAACCTGTTCGAGGTCGACGGAGCCGGGGAGCAGGTCGGCCACGCCGCCGGCGAGGTGGCGGGCACGCTCGTGGTCCTCGTCGAGGCGCTTCGGCCCCTCCTCCAGCGCGATCAGGCCTGCGGCCGCCACGATCCCCGCCTGACGCCACGCGCCGCCGTACAGGATCTTGAGTCGGCGAGCTTCACGGGCCATGTCCGCCGGTCCGCACAGGACAGAGCCGATCGGGGCGCCGAGGCCCTTGGAGAGGCAGAACATCACGGTGTCTGCCTCGGCGGCGATCTCCGCCGGGTCGACCTCTGCGGCGACGGCCGCGTTGAAGATCCGTGCACCGTCGAGGTGAACCGGGACGCCGGCGTCGTCGGCCACCTTCCGCACGGCGCGGAGCTCTTCCAGCGGCATGACCCGTCCGCCGGCGCCTCCGACGGTGTTCTCGACGGAGAGGAGATCCACGACCTCGACGTCGTAGAAATCGTCCGGTTCGAGCAGTCGGGCTGCCTGTTCGGCATCGATCCAACCACGCGGTCCGGCCTCGACCGTCCGGTACGCGATCCCTGCAAGGGCCGCAGCCGTCATCACCTCGACGCTCGTGACGTGGAGCCCGGCCGCCGCTGCCACCAGGTGGCCGGGTCCGGAGAAATGCAGCCGCAGCCCGATCTGGTTCGCCATCGTGCCGGTGGGGACGAACGCGCCGGCCTCCTTGCCCACGGCTTCCGCGCAGCGCTCCTGCAGGAGGTTCACGGTTGGGTCGTCGTCGTACCAGTCGTCGCCGACCTCTGCCCCGGCCATCGCCCGACGCATCGCCTCGGACGGCTTCGTGACGGTGTCGGAACGCAGATCGACCCGGAAGGAGCTCATGGAGCGCGAGTCTAGCCCGCCTCAGTACAGGAACATCGGCTTGCCGTCGACGTGGCGGATCTTCGGACGGTACTCGTCCACGTCGTAGAGCGCGTCGACGTCGGCTCGCTTCACACCCTGCCGGACCACCTCGAGCGGCACGTTCACGTAGCTGCCGTTCCGGAGTGCCACCAGTCGCCCGTGCGTCCCCTCGAGGAGCAGGTCGGCCGCCATCACCGCGTAGTTGATCGCCACCATGAGGTCGAGCGAATCGGGCTGCCCCGAGCGCATCAGGTACCCGATCTGCTGGTAGATGACCCCCTCCCCGGTGATCTCCTTCAGCGCCTCGCCGGTCTGCGCGCCGATCCCGCCGAGCTTGCGGTGCCCGTACGCGTCGGCGCTCCCGCCCATCACCATCTCGCCGCCCACGAAATGGGCGCCTTCGGAGATCGTCGTCATCGCGTAGCGGGACGGGTTCTTCCGCTTGTCGTCCATGAGGAACGTCGCGAGCTTCTCGACGTCGAACGGGACCTCGCTGATGATCGCGCGGTCCATTCCCGAGAGGTAGGCCGAGACCAGTGAGGTCTCACCGCTGTAGCGACCGAAGACCTCGACGATCGCCAGACGCTCATGCGACCCGGCGCTCGTCCGCAGCTGGTGGATGAAGATCACGGTCCGGGTCACCGCGGTCGAGAAGCCGATGCAGTAGTCGGTGCCGTGAACGTCATTGTCCATCGTCTTCGGCACCGCGACGACGGGGACTCCCTCGTCGTGGAGTCGGAGCGCGAAGGACAGCGTGTCGTCGCCACCGATCGGGATCATCGCGTCGACCCCGAGATGGTCGAGCACCTTCATGATGTGTGGCGTGTGGTCCCGCGCCTCGTCGGACACGCGACCGGCCTTCAGGAAGTCCGGCTCGTCGGACGCGCGAACCTTCGCGGGGTTGGTGCGTGATGTGTGCAAGATCGTGCCGCCGGTCCGATCGATCGTGCGGACGGCCCGAGGGTCGAGCGGCAGGGTGTGTGTCGTGCTCGATGAGGCGTCGGATGGGTCGATCTCGAGCAGACCCGCCCACCCACGGCGGATCCCCAGCACCTCGTGCCCGTCCTCGACGGCACGGTTGGTCGCGGCCTTGATACACGCGTTCAGGCCGGGGACGTCGCCGCCACCGGTGAGGATGCCGATGCGCATCCGTCGACCCTACAACCCGCTTGGCGGGCATCCCGGAACGGCTCGCATCCCCCGCCGAGGGGCCTACCCGAAGAAGACCTCGGCTTCCCGGTACAGCTCGGGCGGGAGCAGGTTGCGTTGGGCGACGGCCTCCGCGAGCGGGACGTCTTCGACGTCCTGGGCCTTCCGAGCGACCATCCTCCCCCAGCCCCCCGCGGCGGCCAGATCCGCGGCGGCGATCCCGAATCGGGTCCCGAGGACACGGTCGAACGCGACCGGCGAGCCTCCCCGCTGGAGATGCCCGAGGATCGTGACGCGAGTCTGGAACCCTGTCCGCTTCTCGATCTCGGGCGCGAGGTGGTTCGCCAGCCCGCCGAGGCGCGCGAAGCCGTTCTCGTCGAGGGGGGGCTCGGGCAGCTCGAGCGTGCCCTCCTTGGGGACGGCGCCTTCCGCCACCACCACGATCGAGAACGAGCTCCTGCTGGCGTGACGACGGCGCAGGTGGTCGCATCCCGCGTCGAGGTCGAACGGATGCTCGGGGATCAAGATCGCGTCGGCACCTCCGGCCATGCCTGCGTAGACGGCGATCCAGCCCGCGTGCCGACCCATCACCTCGACGAGCATCACCCGGTCGTGGCTCTCCGCGGTCGAGTGCAGGCGGTCGATGGCGTCGGTCGCCACCTGGACGGCCGTGTGGAAGCCCACCGTCACGTCGGTGCCGCCGAGATCGTTGTCGATCGTCTTCGGGACCCCGACGACCCGAACCCCTTCCTCCGCGAGGCGAGCCGCAGCCCCGAGGGTACCCTCGCCTCCGATCACGACGAGTCCGTCCAGCTGATGACGTTCGAGCGTGGCGACGACCCTTTCCGGCCCGTCCTCGAACCGGAAGGGGTTCGCACCCGACGAACCGAGGATCGTGCCGCCGCGGGGAAGGATGCCGGTGGTCTGGGCGATCCCGAGAGGCTGGGTCGCGTCGTCGAGGAGACCGCGCCACCCGTCTTGGAGGCCCACGAACTCGATCGCGTGGGCGCGGACACCGCGGCGGACGACCGCGCGGATCACCGCGTTCAGTCCGGGACAGTCTCCGCCGCCGGTCAGGACGCCGAGGCGCATGACGCCACACTATCGAACGGTCGCCACGCACCCGCTCGATAGGATGTCGGCGATGCTGGCGATCAACGGCTTCCTGGAGTGGTTCTTCATCGCGCTCCTGACGTTCCTGGTGGCGGCGGTCAGCCTCTTCGGCCTGTTCGTGGCGATCCAGTTCTTCCGGAACCCCGGCCGGGCTCCGCGTCCGCGCAGCTAGCCGCCGACCGAGAGATCGGCGACCACCATGAGGTGGTCCGATGCCGTCCCGCCGACGGTCCAGGCGCGGAGCGGCTCGAGCGCCGCGCTCACGAGGAGGAAATCGATCCGAGCGGTGGGCAAGTCGGATGGGAACGTCCACCCTTCACCGCCATCGACGTGCGTCCACGCATCCGGGTAACTCGCCGCGATCCTGGTCGGTGAAGGGTCCTCCGGATGCGCGTTCAGGTCACCGCCGATCACGACGGGCTCGTCGATGCCTCGAAGGATCTCCAGGAGCTCGGTGACCTGGCGGCCTCGTTCCGCGCTCTTCAGCCCGAGGTGGACCGAGACGCCCGTGACGTCACCGAGCTGGGCGATCAGTGCTCCCCTCGGATGGATCAACGACTGCCCGCCGAACCGGACGAGCCGGGCAGACCGCACTTCTCGAGGAGGCCGCACCAGCATCGCGTTCTGGATCCTGCGGCGTGGGAACGCCGGAGGATCGCCGCACACGACCATCCCGAGGGTCGCGCCGAGAGCGCGAAGGCGGCGGCGTGGCCCGGACTCCTGGAGCAGAAGGACGTCCACCCGCTCGCCGCGAACAACCTTCGCCACGGTCTCCACGCCGGCGCGGAGACCGTGGACGTTCCACGTGGCGACCCGGATCTGTGAGCTCACGAGGGCACGATCGTGGTCCCTGCCTCGCCGCGGAGGATGGCGGGCGCGTCGTCGAGATCCCCGATCAGCACGCGCTCCCCGCCGGCCTCGAGGAAGTCGATCGCGGCTTCGATCTTCGGACCCATCGATCCCGTGCCGAACTCCCCCGCCTTCAGCAGTCCGGCCGCCTCGTCGGTCGTCATCCGCTCGATCTCCTCGGGATAGAGGCTGCCGTAACCGCGCTGCACCGTCCGGATGTCGGTGAGGATCAGCAGGGTCGTGGCCTCGACCTCGGCGGCGAGGATGGCCGCCGCGAGGTCCTTGTCCACGACGCCTTCCTTCCCGATCAGCCGCGGACCCTTCTCGACCACCGGCACGCCTCCACCGCCGCCGGCGATCACGATCACGCCGTCGGCGACGAGCCGCTTCACGATGGGCGTCTCGACGATCGAGTAGGGCCGAGGAGACGGCACCACGCGGCGCCAGCCCCCATGCGGATCCTCCTTCATCACCCAGCCGCGTTGCTCCTCGAGCTTCTTCGCTTGGGCGGCCGTGTAGAACGGCCCGATGAACTTGGTCGGCTTGCGGAAGGCGGGATCCTGCGGGCGTACTCGGGTCAGGGTGAGCACGGTCGCTACGGGGCGCTCCATCCCGCGCTCGAAGAAGACGTCTCCGATCGTGACCTGGAGCAGGTACCCGATCAACCCCTGGCTCTCGGCGCCGCAGACATCGAGCGGCATCGGCGAGACCGTCTTGGCGGCCGCCTCCTGTTGGATCAGGATCCGACCGACCTGCGGACCGTTGCCGTGGGTGACGACGACCTCCCAGCCGTCCGCCGCGATCTCCGCGATCTGCTCCGCCGCGGCGCGCGCCGCCCGGTACATCTCCTCGAACGTGTCGTCCGCGCCGCGGCGGAGCAGCGCGTTGCCGCCGAGGGCGACGACGACGCGTTCCATGGGCGGCGCCCCTCCTCGGCTCGGCTATCTCGAGAGCACTGGCTTCAGCACGTCGAGCAGCTGCGGGGAATCAGGGAGCACCTCGAGGTCGTAGCGCACACGGACCGCGGGCTTGCTGATCTCGATCACGTGGCGGAGATCGATCGGCGTCCCGATCACGACGAGGTCGACGTCGGCCGCGTCGATGATCTTCGCCATCTCGTCGAGCTGCCCCTGGCTGTAACCCATCGCGGGCAGGACGGCCCCGACGTCGTACTTCTCGAACGTCTCGGCGATCGTCCCCACCGCCCAGGGTCGCGGATCGACGATCTCGGCCGCGCCGGAGCGCTGCGCGGCCACCACACCGGCACCGATCTTCATCTCGCCGTGCGTCAGGGTCGGGCCGTCCTCGATCACGAGCACCCGCTTGCCGGCGATCGCATCGGGGTCGTCCACCGTCACTTTGGAGTTCGCCTTCACGACCGTCGCCATCGGGTTCGTGTCGGCGATCGTCGCTTCGAGCAGGGCGACCTGCTCGGGCGTCGACGAATCCATCTTGTTGATCAAGACGACGTCGGCGCGGCGAAGGTTGGCCTCCCCGGGGTGGTACCTCGTCTCGTGGCCGACCCGCAGCGGGTCGACGAGCGCGATGTGCACATCCGGGAGGTAGAACGGGAGGTCGTTGTTGCCGCCGTCCCACAGGAGGACGTCGCCTTCGGTCTGCGCCTGCTCGAGGATCGCGGCGTAGTCGACGCCGGCGTAGATGACGGTCCCGCTCGCGATGTGCGGCTCGTACTCCTCACGCTCCTCGATCGTGCAGTGATGCCGATCGAGATCCTCCAGCTCCGCGAACCGCTGGACGCGCTGGGCCGTGAGGTCCCCGTACGGCATCGGGTGTCGGACGGCGACCACCTTCATCCCCGCCCCTTTCAACGTCGCGGCGACCGCGCGGGTCGTCTGGGACTTCCCGACCCCGGTCCGGACAGCGGTCACGGCCACCGCAGGGATGTCCGGCTTCAGCATCGTGGCGTTGGGCCCCAGCAGCAGGAAGTTCGCTCCGGCCGCGAGTGCCTCGCTCGCCTTGTGCATCACGTACTCGTGCGAGACGTCGGAATAGGCGAACACCACGTCGTCCACGTCGAGCTGACGGATCAGGCGCGGGAGCTCGTCTTCTTCGTGGATCCGGATGCCCTCGGGGTAACGAGCCCCGGCGAGCGTCGCGGGATACGTCCGGTCGTCGATGTAGGGGATCTGCGTCGCGGTGAACGCGACGACCTCGGTCTCGGGGTCGTCGCGGAAGACGACATTGAAGTTGTGGAAGTCGCGCCCGGCGGCTCCCATGATCAGGACACGACGCGGCATGGCCGAGGTCCTTTCGGAAGAGGGTGGTGTGATGCGCGGGCGGCTGCGCCGAGCCCCGCTCTTCGTCGCCGACTGTAGCCCGAACCGGGCGATGCTGACCTAGACTCCGCCCCCGTGGCGAAGGACGATCAGGCGCGGCTCGGCGGTCCGGAGCGTACTGCCGATGTGCGAACGTCGCTCACGGCGCTCGGGAGCACGTTCGGTCGCCCGACATCGCGAAGGCGCGGCCGCCTACCTCGCGTTCACGATCACCGAATGGGCGGCGTTCATCGCGCTGATCGTGTACGCCTACCACGACGGCGGCAGCGTCATGGTCGGGCTGGTGAGCCTCCTGCAGCTGATCCCCGCCGCGATCCTCGCGCCGATCGGATCGTGCTCGGGGATCGACATCGTCGCGAGCGGGTCCTGATCTTCGCCTATGCGTCGCTCGCCGCCACGACGGCGCTGGCGGCCCTGGCACTGCTCACCGAAGCGCCGCCTCCGCTCGTCTACGCCGCGGGCACCTCGGCCGGATGGATGATCACGCTCGTCCGTCCGACGCACGCCTCCCTCCTTCCCCGACTGGCTCGCACGCCGGAGGAGCTCTCGAGCGCCTACGCCGCCAGCGGTGTCTTCGAGAGCTTCAGCGTCGCTGCTGGGCCCGCTCCTCGCAGGCGGACTGATGAGTCTGCGCGCCCGGATCCCTCTCAGGTCCGGCGTCGTGGATGCCGCGCTCGCCGTGACTGCTGCTCCTCGGCACCGTGAGCGTCGGCGTCGATCCGGATCCGCACCGACCGGCTCACGACGGCGGAACCTCCGGCGTCCGGGTCGTCGCAGCCGAGGCCGTGGACGGCGTCCGTGCCGTGGCGCGCGACCGCCGATCGCTCCTCCTGGTCGCGACGATGGGGCTCGCGATGGTCCAGCTCGGGTTCGTCGACGTGCTTGATCGTGATCTTGGCGTTCGACATCGTCGGCACCGGCGACGCCGGCGTCGGCTACCTGACCGCCTCGATCGGCGTCGGGGCGATGATCGGGCCGCGTTCGCGATCGGCCTGGCGGCGCGATGGCGGTCGTCGCGCTCGTTCCGGTGGGGGGTGACCTGGAGCGGGCTCTCCGTCGCCGGGATCGCCGTCCAGCCCTCGTTCGCCGGAGTCTTCCTGGCGATGAGCGGTGCGGGCGGGCGCTCGCCGACGTCAACGGGCGCATGATGCTGCAGCGCCTGATCCCGGACAAGCAGCTCTCGAGGGCGTTCGGCGTCCTGGAATCGCTGTACATGGCCGGAGAAGGAATCGGGTCCTTCCTCGCGTCGCTCCTCGTGGTGGCGCCGGGCCTCGGTGGACCCTGGTGATCGCCGGCGTGCTCCTGCCGACGGCAGCCCTGCTGGGTCGCCGTGCCCTCATCGCGCTCGACGTGGGCGTCCGGATCCCCTCGGAGGAGATCGCGCACCTGCGCTCGACACGACTCTTCGCGCCGCTGCCGACGCCGATGCTCGAGCGTCTCGCGAGGAACCTCATCCCGATCTCGGTGCCGAACGGATCCGTCGTGATCACGCAGGGCGACGCCGGCGATCGCTACTACGCGATCGTCGAGGGTGCCATGGCCGTCATCGGGGCGCCGTCGCGGCACGACCCTCGGTCCGGGCGGATCGTTCGGCGAGATCGCGCTAATCCGAGACGTGTCCGAGGACGGCGACCGTCGTCGCACGACCGAGAGCAGGCTCTGGCATCGACCGCGACGAGTTCCTCCGCGCGATCACCGGGCACGAGGCCGCATCGGACGCCGCCACGGAGTGGCCACGGAACGGCTCGCGAGCGGCAGCCCTCGAACGGGTACGGGGCGTTCCGTCTGAAGGCATCCCGCCCTACACTCCGGCCGTGTCTGGCCTGTCCCAGCTGTGGGACCGAGAACATGCCTCGGGGCGAAGTTCTGCTCGGAGTGCGGTGCCGGTCTCGCCGAGGCCGTCCCGGCTCGCGAGGCTCGCAAGACGGTCACGGTCCTCTTCTGCGACGTGACCGGGTCGACCGAACTCGGTGAGCGCCTCGATCCCGAGTCCCTCCGCGGCGCCATGGAACGCTACTTCGATCGCATGCAGACCGTGCTTGGAGACGCACGGGGGGACGGTCGAGAAGTTCATCGGCGACGCGATCATGGCGGTCTTCGGCGTGCCTCGGACTCCACGAGGACGACGCTGTCCGGGCGGTGCGCGCAGCAGCCGAGATGCGCGAGGCCCTGGCCGACCTGAACGGCGACCTCGACGCGGAGCTCGGCATCACGATCGACGTGCGGACGGGCATCAACACCGGCGAGGTCGTCGCGGGAGACCGAGGTGGGAACCAGCGGCTCGTCACCGGCGACGCGGTCAACACGGCCGCCCGGCTCGAGCAGGCGGCGACCCCGGGCGAGATCTTGATCGGGGAGCGCACGTTCGAGCTCGTCGCGCGACGCGGTGGAGGCGGAGCCGGTCGATCCGCTCGCTCTGAAGGGCAAGGCCGAGGCCGTCGGCGCGTATCGGCTGGTCTCCGTTCGGAAGGGGGTCGCCGGGCACGAACGCAGGCTCGACGCCCCGATGATCGGACGCGAACGAGCAGTTGCGCGACTCTCCTCGACGCCTTCGAGGGCGTGGTTGCCGATCGCACGTGCCACCTCTTCACGGTCCTCGGCCCGGCGGGTATCGGGAAGTCCCGACTGACCCGCGAGTTCCGATCGCTGGTCGATGGACGGGCGGCGCTGCTCTCCGGCAGGTGTCTCTCCTACGGCGAGGGCATCACGTTCTGGCCGATCACCGAGATGGCGATCCAGGCGGCAGGGATCACCGATGAAGGCGACCGCCTGAGCAAGCGCGGGCAGCCCTCCGCACGGCGTTGGGGGATGCGCCGGACGCCGGAGGCGATCGCCGCCCAGCTGGCGGATGTCCTCGGCATCGGCGGAGGCGGCCCCGTCGAAGCGTCGTGGGCGATCCGGCGGTTCCTCGAGGCGCTCTCGCTGGAGCGACCCGTCGTCGCGGTGCTCGATGACATCCACTGGGCGGAGCCGACGCTCCTGGACGTGATCGAGCACGTTGCCGACTGGTCACGCGACGCGCCGATCCTGCTGCTGTGCATGGCGAGGCCGGAGCTGTTCGAGGAGCGGCCGGAATGGGGAGGCGGCAAGCGGAACGCGACGAGCGTGCATCTCGAGCCGCTGTCGGAGCCCGAGGCGGATGCGCTGATCGAGAACCTCCTCGGTCACCCCGCACTCACGCCCGAGATCCGTCAACGGATCCGGGCAGCCGCGCAGGGCAACCCCCTGTTCGTCGAGGAGATGCTCCAGATGCTGCTCGACGACGGTGTTCTCGTGCTGAAGGAAGACGAGTGGGTCGCGACGGTCGATCTCACCACGGTCCAGGTCCCGCCGGCGATCTCGGCCTTGTTGGCTGCCCGCCTCGACCGACTCTCCCCCGACGAGCGGCGCGTCCTCGAGGCGGCCTCGGTCGTCGGCGAGGTCTTCGAGCCAGAGGCGGTCCGCGCGCTCGTGGACAGGAGGGTGGCGGAGCGCCTACCCGAGATCCTCGGGACACTGCTGATGAAGGACCTGGTGCGGCCGAGCGTGTCCGACGTCGGCGCGACCGAGGCCGTGCGCTTCCGACACATCCTCCTCCGGGACGCCGCCTACGACGCGATCCCCAAGGCCGAGCGAGCCGTCCTCCACGAGGCGTTCGCCGATCGTCTGGACGGTGCGCTCGGGGAGCGCGCCTCCGAGTTCGACGAGTTCATCGGGTACCACCTCGAGCGATGCCACCGGCTCCGAACGGAGCTCGGACACCGGGACGGGCGCATCGAGCTGATCGGCAGGCGAGCATCCGAGCACCTCGCCCGCGCGGGCCACCGGGCCTTCCAGCGAGGGGACATGGGTGGGGCGGCGAATGTCCTCGGACGGGCCGCCGATCTCCTCCCCCCCGACGACCCGGAGCGGTTGCGGATGGCGTGGCGACTCGGCTCCGCGTTGACCGAGTCGGGCGCGATCGCCTCCGCCATCGAGATCCTCGAGACGACGGTCGAGCGTGCTCGTGATGGCGGCGACGAGCTTGCGGCCGGGTACGCGGAGTCCGTCCTGTGGATCGCGCGGATCGTCGCGGACCCGATCTGGACCTCGGCCTCTGGGCGTCCGACGCGGATCGTCTCGTCACGCTCTTCGAGGGTCTCGGAGACGCGCAAGGGGCCGCCCTCGCATGGACGCAGAAGTCGATCGTGTCGTGGTTCCGCATGCAGCTCGCGAGAGTCCGGCCGTTCGGCCTCCAAGGCGCTCGAGCACGCGCATCGCGGCGGGCGACGCCTACATCGCGAGTCGAGATGCGCGGACAGCTCCTGGCCACAGTCGGGGCTAGGACCCGTTCAGTCCCTCGATCGAGGCGCTGGTGACCCATCTCGGCGCGATCGAGGAGGCCCGCGTCCATGGTCAGCGTCGGCTCGAACAGAACGCCATCCTTGGTATCGGCGATCATCGACGCGTTGCTCGGTCGCTTCGACGAGGCGACAGTGCCCGAGTCGCCGAGGGTCGAGCGATCCTGCTCGAACTCGGCGATCTGATCGAGCTACTGGTCGAGCGCCCAGGTCGTCGCGTTCGTGGACTATGTCGAAGGGGATGATGATCATGGGGCTCGTGAGCTCCGCGAAGCGTGCGAGCAGCTCGAAGCGCTCGGCGAAACGGCGTTCCTCTCGACCACGGCCGCCGAGCTCGCGAACACGGAGATCCGCCTCGGACGTCTGGACGAGGCGGAACGATGGCTCCGCGTCGCCGAGCGGAACGCCTCATCCGGTGACGCTTCCTCGCAGGCGTGGATCGAGCTCGCGCGTGGTCAGCTCGTGCTCCGGATGGTGACGAGGCCGCACGACACCTTCGGCGGCCGTCCGCCTGATGGACGAGGCTGACTCGCCGGTGTGGCGGACGACGTTCGATTGAGCGCGCCCGGAGCGCCGATGCGACGCGCGAGGAGGATCGACTCTGACGGGAGCCCGCGACATCGCGAGCGAAAGGCACTGGTCTCGGGACAAGCGCGAGCTGTGACTCCCGGATCCGGGTCGCCGGTGCGCTCGGCCCGAGCCTGCGGGGCGAGGCGATCGCCTTCGCACTCGAGGCGCTCGAGCTCGCGGAGGCGAAGGGGGCGCTCGTGTTCGTCAGACAGGCGCACGAGTTGCTGGAGGACACCCATCGCGCGGAGCTCGTCGTCGATCCGGCCCGTCACGTCGAATGGCGGACGGCCGAAATGACCGATGCCCGTGTCGACGAGGGCGATGCCGTCCGGATGCGCGCACCAGGAAGGCATGGACATGCCACGCCCAACTCGTGGGGTCGTCGACCGGGAATGCCCACGGGTACCGGTCCCGCTCGGCGTTCCAATCCACGTCGACGCCGGGTATCTCGTCGCTGAGCGGCAGCGGCGCCCACCGTCGCACAGGGGCACGACTCGAACGACCCGAGCGTGAAGCGGCTCGTGCGGCACCCAGCGAGCCTATCGGGACTCAGCGCTCCAGGTCCCCGGGCTCGTCGACGTCGATCAGCGTTCGTCGCTCCGGGTCGAGCGCGGTCCAGGTCGGTTCGTCGATCACGACGGTCGTGACCGCCGCGAGCAGCTCGCGCAGGCTCCGCCGCCCGGCCTCGAGGAGCGCATCCACCGCCTCGGTCGCCGGTGCGCTCCGGAGCACACACGGCAGCGGCTGTTCCGTTGCCTCCGTCGGAGAGCGTGACCGCGACCACCCCCGTCTCCCGGCCTGCCCGAAGCATCTCCAGCAGCACCGCGGGTTGGAGATCCGGCATGTCCCCGCCCGCGAGGACGGCCCACTCCGCCTTCGCGACCTCGCAGCCCGGCGGACAGACCGCGGAGCGGTCCCTCATCCTCGATCGCATCCCGCGCGAACTCGACCGATGCGCCCGCCGGCATCGGGGGCTCCTCGGCGTCGGGCGCGAGCACCACGATCACGCGATCGCAGACCTCGAGCAGGCGCGAGACCGGATGCTGGAGCAGGGGGCGGCCCTGGTACTCCTCCGCGAGCTTGTCGCGACCGAACCGCCGGGACCGTCCGCCCGCGAGCACGATGCCCGCGACGCCGCTACCGTCCCCGGCCGTCGCGTTTCCCTCGACTCTGCACGTAGGCGAACCCGAACCGGCCCTTGATGCAGAGATGGCCGCTCGTGACCGAGTGATCCTCCGGTGACGTGACCTTCACGATCTCGTTGTCCTGCACGTGGACCTCGAGCTCGCACCCCACGCCGCAGTACGGGCAGATCGTGTTCGTGACGGTCTGCGCGTCCTCGTCCCACGTGCCCTCTGCGCGCATGTCGTGCTCCGACTTGAACATCAACGCGCCCGTCGGGCAGACGCCGATGCAGTTCCCGCAGTAGACGCACGCCGATTCGTCGAGCGGCACGGAGAATTCCGTGGAGATCCTCGCGTCGAAGCCGCGACCGGCGACCACGATCGCGAAGGTGTTCTGCGCGTCGACGCCGCACGCCTCGACGCACTTGTAGCAGAGGACGCACCGCTCGTAGTCGCGCACGTAGAGGTCGTTGTCGACCTTGACGGGCTGCGCCACGGTCTCCGCCACGGCCGGATCGGGGTCGTGGTGGTGACCGGGCCATCGCTCGTCGCGCTCCCCCGCCGCCATCGGCTCCATCTGCGGCGCCGAACCGCGCCGGGTCCGCCGCGTACTCCTCCGTCCATCGGTGCCAATCCGGGCTCGCGAGCGACGTGTCGACGCTCGATGCGAGGAACTCCATCACGAGCTTGCGCGAGTGGCGTACCCGTTCCGTGTCGGTCTTCACCTTCATCTCCGGCTCGACGCGGCGGGAGCACGCCGGCACGAGGACGCGCGACCCCTCGACCTCCACGACACACACGCGACAGGCGTTGATCGGGGTGAGGTTGTCCGCGTAGCACATCGTGGGCGTGTCCACGCCCTCGGCCCGGCACGCGTCGAGGATCGTGGCACCCTCCGGCACGCGAACCGTTCGCCCGTCGATCTCGACGTCGATCAGCCGCCTCGGAACGTCGAGCGGTACGCCTGGCTCACGCGGCACCTCCGTCGAAGACGCCGAGCCGCGAGATCGCCGACTGCACGGCGCTGGCGGCCGTTTGCCCGAGGCCGCAGATCGATGCGTCTCGCATCACCTGAGCCACCTCGTCGATCAGGGCGAGCTCGTCTTGCGCCGAGCCGATCGTCGTGCCCGCGACGAGCCTGTGGAGCGCCTCTTCCTGCCGCACCGTGCCGACCCGGCATGGGACACACTGCCCGCAGCTCTCGTCGCGGAAGAACCGAGCGATCCGGAGACACGAGGTCGACGCAGGTCCGCGCTCTCGTCGAAGACCATGATCACGCCCGAGCCGAGTGCGTACCCACCCTGCCGCGCGTCCTCGAAGGTGAGCTTCGCGTCGAGCATGTCCGGTCCGACGAAGCCGCCGGCCGCGCCGCCGAGCAGCACGGCCTTGAGGGCTGCGCCCCCTCGGACACCGCCCGCCATCTCGATCAGCTCTCGAAGGGTTGCGCCGTGCTCCACCTCGTAGACGCCCGGCCGTTCCACGTGCCCCGACAGGCAGAACAACCGTGGCCCCGTGGAGCTCTCGCTCCCGATCGCGGCGTACGCATCGGCGCCGACCCGAAGCACCTCCAGCACGTTGATCAGGGTCTCGACGTTGTTGATCGCCGTGGGCTTGCCGAACACCCCGTGGGTGACCGGGAAGGGCGGCTTGTTCCGCGGTTCACCCGCGCTTGCCCTCGATCGAGTTGAACAGGGCGGTCTCCTCGCCGCAGATGTACGCGCCGGCGCCCCGGCGGAGCTCGATGTCGAACGCCGTACCTCCGCCCATGACGTCATCCCCGAGGAAGCCGTGATGACGCGCCTCGGCGATCGCATGCTCGAGGCGGTCGGTCGCCAGCGGGTACTCCCCCCGGATGTAGAGGAAGCCCCGTTCCGCGCCGCACGCGAAGCCCGCGATCGTCAACGCCTCGACGACGGCGAACGGATCCTGCTCCATCACGACCCGATCCTTGAAGGTCCCGGGCTCCGATTCGTCGGCGTTGCAGATCACGTAGTGAGGCCGCACCGGCTGCGTGGCGACCGCCTGCCACTTCACCCCGGTCGGGAACGCGGCGCCCCCGCGACCGAGGAGCTTCGCGTCGGTGACCGCCGGCGATCGTGGCCTCGGGCCCGATGTCGATGCGCGGTCGCGGAGCGCCTCGTAGCCGCCGTGGGCGCGGTAGTCGTCGATCGAGGTGGGATCGACGACGCCGGCCCGCCTCAGGAGCCGCAGACCCTCGCGCCCGTCGGCGTCGAGCGGTCTGCGGCGCCCCCAGCCCGCCGGCGCAGACCACGGTCGGAATCGGGCGCCACGATCGCGTCCACGGTCGCGCGGGTCGCGTCGCCCATCGCCACCTCCGGCCGCCCCGCGCGTTGCGCGAAGACGGCCGGCGCCTGCTCGCACATCCCGAGACAAGGCGACCGCACCCAGCTCCAGCCACCGGCATCGGCTCCTTCCGGCCCGGCGTCGCGCTCCAGCTCCTCACAGAGGGCCAGGCCGCCCGCCCCCCGGCACGCGAGGTCGTCGCAGACGTGCACGACGTTCGCGGGTCGCTCCTCGACGCTGAACATCGCGTAGAACGTCGCGACGCCGTAGGTCTCGGCGGGCGGCACCGACAGCCGCTGGGACACGTAGTTGAGGCCTCCCCTGCTGATCCACCCCACGCCCGCCTGGAGAGCGTGCAGGGCCGGCAGCAGGAGGTGGCGCTGGTCGCGTGCCTCGCGACCGCCTCGCACGACCCGGAGGTAGCGTGCGGAGCGCTCGAGACCACCCTCCCAGCCCGTCTCCGGGAACCCCGAGGAAGCCGTCGACCGCGGATCGCTCCGCCTCCGTCGGGGCGGCGTCCATCAGATGGAGATCCACGCCACCTCCGTCCGCTCACTCGCGGTCCTCGGCGCCGGCCGCGACGGCCGGCGCCGCGAGCTTCTCCACCTGCACGGCGGTGGCCTTGAACTCCGCGGTCCCCGACTTCGGGTCCCACGCATCGATCGTCAGGTTGTTGATGTCGACCTGGTCCGGGAAGTGCAACGTCATGAACAGCAGACCGGGCCGCAGACCGAGCGCGAGACGCACCGGTGCCTCGACCTCGCCGCGGCGAGAGGCGATCCGCACCCGCTCCCCTTCACGCACCCCGAGCCGCTCGGCGTCCTCCGGGCGAGATGTCGAGCGTCTCCTCCCGCCGGAGCGGCGAGGTGTACCCGCCCGTCTGCACGCCCGTGTTGTACGAGTCGAGCCGACGGCCCGTGGTCAGTCGGAACGGGTAGTCCTCGTCCAGCTCGTCCACAGGAGGCTCGTACAGCACGACGGAGAACGGCGCCTTCATCCCCTGCTCCGAGGGTCTTCCGACCAGAGGCGAGCGTGGAGGAACTTCGTCCCTGGGTGCGACTCATCAGGGCACGGCCACTGGATCCCGCCCAGCTCCTCGAGTCGCTCCCACGACATCCCGGCGTGCATCGGCGAGAGCCGGCGGACCTCCTCCCACACGTCTTGCGCGCTCGGGTCGCCCCAGTCGTGACCCAGGCGCTTCGCCATCTCGGCGATGATCCAGATGTCGTCCTTCGCGTTGCCCGGAGGCACCAGCGCCGGGCGCACCCGCTGCACACGGCGTTCGCTGTTCGTGACGGTCCCCTCGGACTCGAACGCGGAGTTCGCCGCGGGCAACACGACGTCGGCCATCTTCGCGGTCTGCGTCATGAAGATGTCCTGCACGATCAAGATGTCGAGGTTCGTCAGGAGCTTGTGGGTCCTCTGATTGTCAGCCTCGGAGGCGGCGGGGTTCTCGCCGATCACGTAGAGCGCGGTGAGCTCGCCCTCCTCCATCGCCTCGAACATCTGCGAGAGATGCCAGCCGCGCTTCGGGACGAGCTGCACGTCCCAGGCCTCCTCGAACCTGGCGCGGGCCGCCGCGTCCGTCTCGATGTCCTGGAAGCCGGTGAGCTTGTTCGGGATCGCGCCCATGTCGCCGCCGCCCTGGACGTTGTTCTGGCCGCGGAGCGGGTTCATCCCGGACCCGTAGGTCCCCACATGGCCGGTCAGCAGTCCCAGGTTGATCAACGCGAGCACGTTGTCGGCGGCGTTGTGGTGCTCGGTGATCCCGAGGGTCCAGCAGATCATCGCGCGATCGGCCTTCGCGTAGGCGTGCGCCACCTCACGGATCACCTCGGCCGGGATGCCGGTGACCTCCGCGCCGCGATCGAGCGTCCAGTCCATCACCGAGGCCACGTAGTCCTCGAAGCCGGTCGTCGCCAGTTCGATGAACGCCCGGTGGTGCAGGTCGTTCACGATGATCTCCCGCGCCATCGTGTTCGACAGGGCGATATCGGTACCGACGTCGAGTCCGAGCCACAGGTCTCCCCACTCGGCGGACTCGGTCCGGCGAGGGTCGACCACGATCAACCGCATGCCGTCGTGGATCCCCTTCAGGACGTGGTGGAAGAAGATCGGGTGCGCCGCGCGGGCGTTCGAGCCCCACAGCAGCATGAGGTCGGTGTGCTCCGCCTCTTCGTATGAGCTGGTACCGCCTCCGGCACCGAAGACCGTGGCCAGACCGACCACGCTCGGTGCGTGTCAGGTGCGGTTGCAGCTGTCGATGTTGTTGCTGCCCAGGGCCTGCCGGATGAACTTCTGCGCCGCGAAGTTCATCTCGTTCGTGGCCTTCGAGCAGCTGAACAGGCCGACCCCCTTGCCGCCGTGACGCTCGGTGGCGGCGCGCAGCCCCTCGGCGGCCCGGTCGAGGGCCTCCTCCCAGGTCGCGACGCGCAGCTCGCCGTCCTCGCGCACCATCGGCTCGGTGAGTCGCGTGAGCCCGTTCGGCATCGAGCACTCCTTTCGTCGAGGCCGGACGTTCCGGCCGCTCGGCGATTCTAGGCGCCGCGGAGAGCCGCGGGGTGGGCGGCGACCCGCCTCGGTCTACTGTGTGCGGGATGACGTCGAGGATCGTGCCGCACGCCGGCCCCGTGAGTGGTGAACAGGACGCCTCGAGCAGCAAGTCGGGGGCCCTCCGCGCGGCGATCTTCGGGATGAACGACGGCCTGGTGTCCAACCTCTCGCTGATCTTCGGCGTGGCAGGCTCCGGCGTGGCCGCCGACGTCGTCGTGATCGCCGGGTTCGCGGGTCTCCTCGCCGGCGCGTTCTCGATGGGAGCCGGCGAGTACATCTCGATGAAGGTGCAGCGGGAGGTCTACGAGCAGCTGATCCACAAGGAGGCGCACGAGATCGCTACCCAGCCGGAGGAGGAGCTCCGTGAGCTGGCGGAGATCTACGAGCGGAAGGGGATCTCCTCGGAGACCGCAGCGCGGATCGCGGCTGAGGTCATGGAGGATCCGGAGGTCGCCCTCGAGACCCACGCTCGGGAAGAGCTCGGGATCGACATGAAGGAAGGGCTCGGCTCACCCTGGGCGGCTGCTGGCTCCTCGTTCGTGATGTTCTCGATCGGTGCCGTCGTGCCCCTCCTCCCGTTCCTGTTCACCTCGGGCAAGGCCGCGATCGTCGTGTCGGCATGCTTATCTGCTGTGACGCTTTTCGCCGTCGGGGGTGCCATGACCGTCCTCACCGGCCGAGGCGTGCTGATCTCGGGAGCGAGGATGCTCGCGATCGGCGCGGTGGCAGCGGCCATCACGTACGGGGTGGGCAGCCTGGTCGGCGTCGCCGTTTCCTAGTCCGCTGCCTCCTGCACCCGTTCGGGGTGCGTGTACACGTTCAGTCGCTCGTCGCGGACGAAGCCGACGAGCGTCATCCCGAATCGCTCGCCGGCCTCGACCGCAAGGGATGACGGCGCGCTCACCGCGCTCACGATCGGGATGCCCGCGACGGCCGCCTTCTGCACGATCTCGAAGGAGAGGCGCCCGCTCACCTGCAGCACGTGGTCGGCGAGCGGGACCTGCCCGGCGAGTACCTGCTCCCCTACCACCTTGTCCACGGCATTGTGGCGCCCGACGTCCTCGCGGACGGACACGACGCGACCGTCCGCCGAGAAGAGACCGGCGGCATGGAGCCCTCCCGTCTGTTCGAAGACCTTCTGCGCCTTCCGGAGCGCGTCGGGGAGGCCGAGCAGCGTCGTGGCATCGACCGTGGTCCCCGTGGCGACCGGGTCGCACCTGACCTCGATGTCGTCGAGGGCCGCCTTCCCGCAGATCCCGCAGGAGGAGGTCGCATAGAAGTTCCGCTTCAACAGGTCGAAGTCGAACGGGCGGTTGATCGTCACCGACACGACGTTGTACTGCTGGTCCTCGCCCGGCAGGTTGTCGCAGTAGGCGACCCGGCTGACGTCACTCGGGGGCGATCAATCCCTCGGTGAAGAGGAACCCCACGGCGAGCTCGAAGTCTCCGCCGGGCGTCCGCATCGTGACGGCCACCGATCGCTGCTCCTGTCCCGGACCCTGCACCCTGATCTCGAGCGGCTCCTCCGCGGCGAGGGTGTCCGTTCGCTCCGAACGGATGCCGTCGTTCATCGCCACGACGTGCACGTTCGAGGTGTTCCGTCGGAGCGGCTGCGCTGCGGTGGCCATCACCGCCAATGATGGCACGTCCTCAGTGGGAAACGGCGGCGGCGGCGATCTCCGAGACGAGCTGCCGCTTCCAGAACCGCTCCAGTGCGAACGGCGCGATGAGATCGGGCACGAGGTTGTCGTTCACCAGGTCGGCCATCGTGACGCCCACGATCGGCGTGGCCTTGAATCCGTATGTGCCCCATCCGCCGTCGATCAGGAACCCCTCGACGTCGGTAAGCCCCATGATCGGTGAGTAATCGGGCGTCACATCGCACAGGCCGCCCCACGCACGCATCAGCTTCACCCGTCCGAGCATCGGCAGGAGCTCGAGCGTGTGGGCGGCCGTGACCTCGAGGAAGTCCAACGTGGAGTCTTGCGCGTACGACGTGTACGGCTCGATCTCGGAACCGATCAGCACCTCGCCGCGGTCCGTCTGCGAGATGTAGACGTGCAGCGTTGCCGAGACCAGGATCACGTCGAGGAAGGGCTTGAGCGCCTCGGTGACGAACGCCTGGAGAGGGTGGGTGACGATGGGCGTCTCGACGCCCGCCATCCGGCAGACCTCGCTCGTCCACCCCGCGACCGCCGAGATCACGGTCCCGGTCGCGATGTTGCCCCGGTTCGTCCGGACACCGGTCACGCGGCCGCCCCGGACGTCCACACCGGTCACCTCAGTGCCCTGGTGTACGTGCACGCCCATGCGATCGGCCATCCGCGCGTATGCCCAGACCACGGCGTCGTGGCGGATCACACCTCCGGGGGGATGGTAGAGGGCAGCCATGATCGGGAAATCGGGATGATCCGAGAGGTCGAGCTCCGGACAGAGCTTCGCGATCTCATCGGGGTAGATCACGCGGGATTCGACGCCGAGGAGACGGTTCACCTCCGCGCGTTCGTGCGCGACGATCACGGCGCGCTCCGCGTGCGCGAGCGTCAGATGGCCCTGCTGGGAGAGCAGGAGGTTGTAGTCGAGCTCCTGCGCGAGCTGCTCGTACAGCCTGAGGGCCTCCTTGTAGAAGGCCACACCCTCGGGCGTTCGGTAGTTCGCGCGCACGATCGTCGTGTTCCTGCCGGACCCCCCCGCGCCCATGTAGCTCTTGTCGAGGACAGCGACGTCGCGGATGCCGCGCTTGGCCAGCTCGTAGGCGATCGCGAGCCCGTGGGCGCCGCCGCCGACGATCACGACGTCATAGGAATCCTTGAGCTCGTGATGCCCCCACATCCTCCAGGGCCGGAAGTACCGGATCGGGTGCATCAGCTCCACCCCTCCGCGCGGAGGGCCTGCCATCCGACGGGCGCCCCGCCGAGCCCCGAGACGACGCCCGAGAGCGTCTCCCAGACGTACCGGGCGTATTCGGTGGCGACGTAGACCTCGAACACCGGAACGGAGAGATCTCGCCGAACCATCAGCGCTCGGACCTCCGCGATCGGCGCGCCCGTCGCCTCCCCGGGGGCGAGGGTCGAGGGATCCCACGAGGTGGTCCTCTCCAGCACGGCGGGCAGGTCCGGGCCGGCTATGGCGAACCCCGCGAAGAGGTGCGTCACGTCCGTCACCATGGCGCCGGGACCGGCGGCGGGTTCGATCGCCCGGATCAGCCTCGTCTCGGCGTCGGGTCCCCCCAACACGACGGTCCACTCCGCCGAGATCCGTGCGACGACGGTGGCGGCCGGCAAGGGGATCGCGGCCGGCAGGCGGCCGCGGAGGTCCACCTTGGCCCGTGCGGTGATATCCGCGATCGCGACGCGATCGCGGATGACGGCTCGCTCCGCCGCGTCGTCTCCATAGGAGGCCGGGATCTCCCATCCCGCCTCCTCCACGAACACCGCTCCGCGGACGCGACGACAGTCGCGCCGTGGGCGAACGCCTGATCGCCGTTCTCACGTCCGCAACCTCTCGCCGCGGGGGTCGTAGAACGGTGCCGTGCGCACCGTCGCCGTGGTGTGGCTGCCTCCGAACTGGATCTCGAACGCCGTGCCCTCGGACGCCCACTCGGCCGGCACCCAGGCGAGGCCGATGACGCTCCCGATCGCGGCGCTCCGCCTGGCGGACGTCACGCGGCCGACCCACGCGCCGTCGCGGACCACCGAGGCTCCCTCGGGCGGCAACCATCGGTCGGGGGCCGTGAACCCCACCAAGCGTTCGTGGGGACCTCGTTCCTTCAGGTCACGTAGCGCTCGGAGACCGAGGAAGTCGTCCTTGTCCTCTTTGACCATCCACCCGAGTCCGACCTCGAACGGATCCGACTCGGCGTCGGTATCCTGTCCCACCAGGATGTGCTGCTTCTCGAGACGGAGGATCCGCTGGGCCTCGAGACCGAACGCGGCGATCCCCCCAGGGCGGCCCGTCTCGATGATGGCGTCCCACATGTGCTCGCCGTACGCCGACGGGAAATGGATCTCGTAGCCCATCTCCCCCACGAACCCGATCCGAAGGACCAACGAGGGCACACCGGCGACGTCGATCCTCGTCCCGGACATGTACGGCATGTGCGCGCCGGAGATGTCGGCGTCGGTGAGCGCCCCCATGACGCTCCGGGCTCGCGGCCCCGCCAGATTGACCGCGCCGAACGCGCCGGTCACGTTCAGCACGCGCGCGTCGAGCTGCCAGTCGGCGTTCCACCACGTGATCCATCGCTCCAGCGCCGCGGTGTTGCCCGTCGTCACCGTCACGAAGAACTCGTCGTCCTCGAGCCGGACGACGGCGCCGTCATCGAGGATCACACCTTCGTCGTTGAGCATCGCGCCGTACCGGATCCGCCCCACGGCGAGGTCGGAGAAGCGGCACGGGTAGAGGCGTTCCAGGAGCTCGACCGACTGCGGACCCTTGACCCGGAACTTGCCCAGGCTGCTCACGTCGATCAGACCGACCCGGTTCCGAACGGCATCGACCTCGCCCTCAGGCGTCGTGTAGTGGTGCGGCCTCCGCCAGTCCCCCGCCCACATGAACTCCGCCCCGGCCGCCACGTGCCGGTCGTGCATCGTGGACTCCTTGCGCGGCGTGAGTCGAGCCCCGGCGAGCGTGCCCATCTCCACCGGGACCCAAGGTGGCCGTGCGGTCGTGGGCGTCGTCTCCGCGTACGAACGACCCGTCTCACGGCCGCACAGCCGTTGGGAGGACAACATGCATGCTTTCCCCTGGCACGGACCCATCGTGATCGTGGTGTAGCGCTTGAGGAGCTCCATCGAGTCGAACCCCTCGGTCGCTGCCGTCTTCAGCTCCTTGGAGGTCACGTCCATGCACAGGCATGCGAACTGCTTCCCCGAGGCGGACGAGACCTCGGGAGGAAGAACGACGGGATCCCCGGCGGCAGCGGCCTCCATCCTCAGCTCGTCCACCTCTGCCCGCTCGATCTCGTATCCGAGGTCGGCCGCGGCCTCGAGCCCCGCGAGCCTCCCCTGCGCGACCGCCGCGTCGGACGACCGAGTGCCGGCGACGGCGCCCACCGCGTGCATCCGTCCCGGCACCTCGACGGGCAGGAACGCCTGCGTCACCTCGTCGAACGCCAGCCGCGCGCCCGCCTGCGCCAACAGATTCGTCGAGGGCACCTGCACGCAGGCGATCACGACGAGGTCGCAGGACACGCTCTGCCCCGATACGGACCCCGGTCGTCCGACCGTGACCGAGGTCACGCGCCTGCGCCCGTGGGCGGACACGATCGCGGAGCCCGAGATGACCGGGAACCCCTCCGGCCAGCCTCCCTCGGAACGAAGATCCACGACGGTGACCTCGGCGCCGGCGTCCTTCAACGCCCAGGCGGACGAGTAACCGGCGTTGTCGGCGGCCAGGACGACGGCGCGACGGCCGGGGAGCACGCCGAAGCGGTGGAGCAGCAGTTGCACGCCGGAGGACACCATGACCCCGGGGAGATCGTTGCCGGGGAACACGGCGGACTGCTCGACGGCGCCCGTCGCGAAGATCACGTGCTTGGCGCGGATCCGATAGAGGGCGTCCTGGCCGGCGGCGACCACCAGCGCCCCGCCGAAGACCCCGAAGGCAGCCGTGTCCGCGAGGAACCGAACGCCCGACTCGAGTGCACGGCGAACGAGTCCCGATCGCACGCTGCCGCTCGCATCGCCGAGCAGGTGGCCACCGGCCTCGCGGCCCTGCTCGAGCAGGACGACGGTCGCCCCGGCCTCCGCCGCCTCCGCCGCGGCCGCGAGGCCGGCGGCCCCGGCGCCGATCACGAGTACATCGGGATGGAGGTTGATCCGGCGCCGGCGACGGTGGTCGGGCTCGTGCGGCACCGTGCCGAGCCCGGCCTTGGACCGGATGAACGGTTCGACGAGAGGCCATGCCCAGCGCGGTCGCTGGAAGACCTTGTAGTAGAAGCCGGGCGGCATCATGAACGAGAACGTGTTCAGCCATCCGTGGATGTCACGGTCGACCGAGGGCCACGCGTTCTGGCGCTGCACCGTCATGCCCTCCCGGACGGGCTCGGTGCATGCTCGGACGTTGGGGATCCCGTCGATCTGCATCAAGCAGTTGGGGCAGGAGCCCGTCATGCAATGCAGACCGCGCGGCCGGTGGTACTTGAACGAGCGGCTCGTGATCGTCACGCCGGCGGCCGACAGCGCGGATCCCACGGTGTCTCCCTCGAAAGCAGAGATCGTCCGGCGCTCGAACCGGAACCTGATCGGCCGGTCGCGCCGGATCGCCTCGCCCAGGCGCTCCGGGAGCCGTTCGCTCACGCGGGCGCGGCCTCCCGATCTCCTTCTCGTTCTTCTGGCCGGTAGGTGCGCCTGATCTCGTTCGTCGTCGTGTGTCGTTCGGCGAGGAACCACGCCCGGCAGCCGCTCTGGTGCACCCACCATTCCGTCTGCCAACCGTCGACATTGCGACGGAAGAACAGGTAGGCGGCGAGCTCTCGATCGGTCGCCTCGGGACCGGCACGCCGGCTCGTCTCGCCGCCGAACGAGAACTCGAGGGCCTCGCGCGGCCCGCAGTTCGGACACGTGATCAGGAACGTCACCCCAGCTCCTCCGATCTCCGGCTTCCCCGAGCGCCGAGGACGCGCCGAGCCTAGCCGACCATTCCGCGGCCCGGCCAATCCGGGTCGTCGGGGAGCCACACGACGCAATCGGCGTTCGCCCGGAGCGCCGAGGCCGCCTTCCGGAACCGCCGCGGCGACATCCGGTGCGGATCCGCTCCGAAGACGAGCAGCCCTGGTCCGCGCTCCCGGACGACCTCGAGCAGTGCCGTGACCGGGCGGGGCGAACGGACGCGCAGCCTCTCCACCTCCAGCCCGAACCCCGCCGCCATCTCCGCGGGCCGTCGCGTGGAGGCGGACACCTCCGGGGTGAACTCCTCTAGCGCGTCGTAGCCCATGAGCAGTGAGAGCGAGAGTGGCTCGAGCCGGGTGACGTTCACGACGATCAGGGGCTGCCCGGTCTCGACGGCGCCGTCGACCGCCACGGCGACGGCGGCTTCGACGAACGGGACGCCGAGCGTCGCGAGCATCACGGGACGGGCTCCGCTCGCCTGGATGTCGGCGTGGGAGGTCGCGCCACGCCGGGTCCGGACGTTCATCCCGACCGCAACTTCCAGGTGGGGAGGTCGCGAGCCCGAGCGCGCACCTTGCGTCGCCACCTCGGCATGTACAGGATCCACCAGCCCGACATCGCGATCAGGGCGAGTGGGAACAACGGCCGATCGCCTAGGACCGCCAGGGCCACGACGCCGACCCCGATCGCACTACCGAGCACGAACGCATCGATCCGATACCGGCGCATGTCGCGCATCACGCCCTCGTACTCCTGCGCGGGGATCTGGGCCGTGTCCCAGCGGCGTCCGCAAGACGGGCACGTCCACGCCTCGCCGTACGGGATCCGCTCCACGGTCCCGCAGTCGCACGTCACGGTGATCGGCGGGCCCTTCACGGCGCGATGGTACACACCGTCCCCGGCATGTCGTTGGGCGCAACCCGCCTGGATTGCTCGCCCGACCGAGGTCGTGCTATACCGCGCTAAGCGGTCCTCCAAGGATCCGCGAAGCGCGAGGGGAGGGTCAAGTGGCGGACGAGGTCACGGCGCAAGCGACGATCGAGGAGCGCCAGCTTCTGAAGTCGCTGAACTGGTGGGACGGGTTCGTGATCGCCCTGTGCAACCCAGGGTTCCTGATCGCGTCCCTCGGATTCACGCTCGCGACGGTCGGCGCGCTCGGGTCGGTCGTGCTCTGGGGGATCTCCGCCACGGTCGGGCTCCTCCAGAACTGGATCTACTCGGAGACCGCGGCGATGTTCCCCGACAAGCCCGGCGGGATCGCCCTGTACGCCCACGAGGGCTGGCGCTCTCGCTTCAACCTGATCGGTCCGATCTCGGCGTTCGGCTACTGGATCGGGTGGTCCGTGGTCCTCGCGATCTTCGGCAACCTGATCGGCTCTCTCGTCGTCGCGGAGTGGTTCCCGGGGTCGGCCGAAACGGTCCTGTACACATCCCCGTTCGACGTCGCTATCACCCCCGCGAACATGATCGGGATCGGCATCGTGATCGCCGTTTGGCTGTTCAACATCTTCGGGGTCAAGCCGTCGCTGGCCGTCGGGTACGCGACGGGCGTCCTCCTCATGATTCCCCTCGCGATCTTCATGTTCGTGCCGTACTTCACCGGAGACTGGTCCAGATCCAACATCACGTTCGAGGACGTCGCCTCGAACGGCGAGTTCAGCCTGCTCGGCATCTCGTTGATGTGGCTGTTCATCATGTGCTGGTCGTCGTACGGGATCGAGGTGTGCGCGACCTTCGCCCCCGAGTACCACGACACGAAGCGGGACACGGCGCTCGCGCTCCGCTCGTCCGCGATCTTCTCCCTGGCGGTCTACATCCTGCTGCCCCTGGGTCTCGGCGGAGTCGTAGGAACGGCTGGGGACGCGGGCGCGTACTACGTGACGGCGTTCCAGGAGATCGTCGGGGATACGATCGGTGGGCTCGCGATCATCTCGCTGCTCGCGAGCCTGATCCTGTCGATGAACTCGGCGACAGCCGACGGCGGTAGAGCCCTCTACGGGATCGCGCGCGATGACATGACGATCAAGTGGCTGTACCACCTGAACCGGTTCCACGTTCCCGCGCGGGGCATGACCGTCGACCTGGTCGTCAACGTGAGCCTGATCCTGCTCCTGGGGGCCAGCAACCTGGCGATCCTCTACATGTCCAACATCGGCTACGTGCTGGCGCACGTGTTCGCGCTCACGGGGTTCCTCTTGCTCCGTCGCGACCGGCCCGACTGGCCGAGGCCGATCAAGGTGGGTGGCGCGTGGATCGGCATCGCCTGGCTCCTGGCCGCGTTCAACCTGTTCCTCGTGATCTGGGGCGTCACACAGAGCGATCTCGCGGCGTTCGTCGGTTTCTACGAGTTCGCAGGCGCGCCGCTGTGGATCGGTATCGGGGTGCTCGTCATGGCGGTGCTCCTGTTCTTCTACCGCCGGATCGTCCAGGACCGGAAGCCGGTCACCTTCCGCGACCGCGACGTGCCGACGGTGCCCAGCGAGGACCAGATGCGTCTGCTCCGCGAGGAGGTCATGCCCGACAGGTCCTCGTAGGACCGGAAGGTACCCGAAGGGCCAGGTAGTCGGGAACGGGGCGGCTCCGCCGCCCCGTTCCTCGTATCCGGCGACGACCCGCGCATTGCCCGGTTCGCGGAGCCCGCCTAGCATGGGGCTGCGACACCCGCCCAGGACCGCAGCCCTTGGAGGAGAGATGACCGAGAAGATGTGGGGTGCCGAGCCCTTCTGGGGACTCGGCTATGAGTGGGATCCGGACTGGGTCTACACCGACAAGCAGAAGGAACTCCGCGCGACCCTGATCGAGCTCTGCGAGAAGGAGCTGCGCGCGAACGCCAAGCGCTTCGACGACGAGCTCATGTTCCCCCGCCGCAACCTCGAGCTCCTCGGCGAGCACGGGTTCCTGGGATTGACGGTGCCGGAGGAGTACGGCGGTCTGGGCGAGGACCACGTGGCCTACTCGATGGTCTGCGAGACGATCGCCCGATACGGCTGCGCCTCCACCGCGATGTGCTACGTGATGCACATCGGCGCCGTGAACGCGATCATGCTCCGCGCCACGCCCGAGCTGGTGGACAAGTACATCCGGCCGCTCAATTCGGGCAAGATCGGCACCCTCTCGTACTCCGACCCGGAGACCGGCTCCCACTTCTGGTACCCGATCTCCTCGGGCGCGGAGCGTTCGAACGGCGGGTTCAAGGTCCGCAAGAAAGCCTCGTGGACGACGTCGGGCGGGTTCGCCGACTTCTACGTCGTGCAAACGACGAGTCCCGACTTCACCGGGTACGACGATCTCTCCGTCTTCGTCGTGGACGGCGAGCACATCGAGGCCCATCCGTCGCTCTGGGACGCCCTCGGGCTGCGGGGGAACCAGTCCGGGCCGATCGAGATCGACAACGTCGAGATCCCCGCGGAGCAGCTCGTGGGGCCGACCGGCGACGGCGCCAACTCGAACGATGAATCCGTCGACCCCTGGTTCCTGGTGGGCTCGGCGTCGGTCTGGAACGGCCTGGCCCTCGGGGCGATCGACATCGCGAAGCGCCACACGACCCGGAAGAAGCATGTGGACGTCGGCATGCGGGTCGCCGACTACCCGACGATCCAGGACTACGTCGGAGAGGCCGTCATGGATACCAACGCCTCCCGGCTGTTCACGCTCTCCGTCGCCCAGGCGATGGACGGAGCGACCGAGAACAACACCGTGAACCCCGGACCCGGCGAGCTCGCGCGCGGGAACTTCCTCCACTGGGCCTGGCAGATCAAGTTCGAGGCCGCGAAGAACACCGCCCACGTCGTGGACAAGATGCTCCACGCGTGCGGCGGATCGGGGTACAAGCGCGACATGGAGCTCGAGCGCTACCTGCGAGACGCGAAGGCCGGCTGGGTGATGGGGCCGACCAACGAGGTGCTGCGGCAGTTCGTCGGGAAGGCTGTGCTCCTGGGCTTCGAGTCGCTGGACTACTGGAACCAGTCGTACAACCGGCGCGCCGTGGAGAACGAGGTCAAGAAACTCGACGCTGCCGGCAAACGCGAGCTCGCGGAGCAGCTCTTCAAGGAGGCCGACGAGCAGGTGTCGAAGGAGCCGGCAGCCAAGGGCTGACGTCGATGGCGATCTCGACCGGACGCCGGCGCATCACCGTCCCGGGGATGATCCCGTCGGACCCGTTCCTGGAGCGGTACTGGGTCCGGCACGGAGGAGCCACCGTGGTGGCCCTCGACGGCGAGGACCGGCTCACCGTGCGCGATCTGGACGGCGGTCAGGTCGCGGAGGTCACGGCGCTCGCGCCGGACGGTTCCGACGACGCCGCGGCACTGGGCGCCCGAGCCGACGCCCCCGCATCGGTGCTGCGGTCGTTGATCGGATCAGACGCGGACGGCGCCGCCGACGTGATCGGGTCGCTCGCCGGTCGCGGTCTGAACACCGCGGACGCGATGGCCATCGGGCTGTTCGGGGAGTGGTCCTCGCCCGGCTCTACCCAGACCTTCGTCGCGGAGCGTCCGGTCGTCGTCGTCATCGCGGCGCCCGAGGGCGCGTCCGTGTTGGAAGGCGGCGTCCCGGCGTCCGACCTCGACGTGGAGGTCCGTCGGACGCGGCCTCGGGCGCACGACGGGTTCGAGCTCCCTCCCCCGCTGGCCGAGCCGCGCCTCGACTTCCGCGTCGACCGCGCGACGGCCCTGTCCTACGAGGTCAAGGCCGGCGAGTACATCCAGATCGTCGACGTGGAGGGCAAGCAATGCTCGGACTTCCTCGCGTTCCACCGCCGGAAGCTGGAGGACGGCGTCGAGCGCGGCTTCGACCCGACGATCACCCGCACGCTCATGGGAAACGCGTTCCCGCAGCCCGGTCTCTACTCCAAGTTCTTCGATCTCGACATGGACGTCCTCGTCGAGGTGATCCGGGACACGGTCGGGCGGCACGATTCGTTCCTGCTCGCCTGCACGTCCAGGTACTACGAGAACCTCGGGTACTTCGGGCATACGAACTGCACCGACAACTTCAACCGGCAGCTCGAGACGTATGCGATCGCGCCGAGGAAGGGCTGGCAGGCGCTCAACTTCTTCTACAACACGATGTTCGCGACCGATAACCTGCTGGTCTTCGACGAGCCTTGGTCCCGTCCCGGCGACTACGTGCTGCTCCGCGCAGCGACCGACCTGGTTTGCGCCTCGAGCGCATGCCCCGACGATGTGGACCCGGCGAACGGATGGGACCCGACCGAGGTGCACGTGCGTGTTTACTCCCCCGAGCACACGTTCTCAGCCGCGATCGCGCACCGGGTGACGCCCGACGCCGAACCGACCCTTACGACCGAGACCGGCTTCCATCCCCGGATCTCCGAGCTCACGAGCCGGACCACGGAGTACAACGGGTACTGGCTGCCGACGAGCTTCGATAACCACGGCGCGACGGACGAGTACTGGGCCTGCCGCGAGCGGGCGGCGATCATGGACCTCTCGCCGCTCCGGAAGTTCGAGGTGCTCGGACCGGACGCCGAGGCGTTGCTGCAGGCGACCGTGACACGCGACGTCCGGCGGCTCTCGGACGGCCACGTCGTCTACACCGCGATGTGCAACGAGGACGGTGGGATGATCGACGACGCGACGATCTTCCGGATCGCGGACACGAACTTCCGGTTCGTCGGCGGGAGCGAGTTCGACGGCGTCTGGCTCAGGGAACAGTCCTCGCGGCTCGGCCTCAACGCCTTCGTGAAGGAATCCACCGACCATCTCCATAACGTGGCGGTCCAAGGTCCGGCGAGCCGTGCGCTCCTCGAGGAGATCGTGTGGACGCCCCCCGCACAGACGCCGTTCGGAGCGCTCGAGTGGTTCCGGTTCTCCGTGGGCCGGATCGGCGGGCCCGACCGGCGTCCCCGCGGTGATCTCGCGGACCGGATACACGGGCGAGCTCGGCTACGAGATCTTCTGCCACCCGAAGGACGCGCCGACCGTGTGGGACTCGGTCTGG
Organism: uncultured Actinomycetota bacterium; assembly: GCA_963778505.1. GTDB lineage: Bacteria > Actinomycetota > UBA4738 > UBA4738 > HRBIN12 > JAJNBA01. The sequence goes on from CAVZUH010000004.1 coordinate 481,201, forward strand.
ACCGCCGGGGAACCCCACGGCCTCCTCCCCCTGGGCTTGAACGCGCTCGACATCCTTCGGATCGAGGCCGGGCTGATCTTCGCCGGATACGAATTCGACGACCAGGTCGATCCGTTCGAGGCAGGCATCGGTTTCACGGTCACGAAGGCCAAGGACGAGGACTACGTCGGGCGAGGGGCGCTGCGCGAGCGGCGCGAGCATCCGCAGCGGACGCTGGTCGGACTCGACCTGGAGGGGAACGAACCGGCCGGCCACGGCGACGGCGTGTACGCCGGTCGGCAGCAGGTGGGCGTCGTGACCAGCGGGACGCGCTCGCCGATCCTCAAGAAGAACATCGCGCTGGCACGCGTCGCGGTGCAGCACCGCGACCCGGGCGTCGCCCTCGAGGTCGGCAAGCTCGACGGCCACCAGAAGCGGATCCCCGCCACGGTGGTCCCGTTCCCCTTCTACGATCCCGAGAAGACGAGGCCTCGCTCCTGACGATGGGCGACCTGATCGAGTCCTTCACGCAGGAGCAGGTCGAGGCGTTCCACCGGGACGGCTTCCTGATCGTCGAGGAAGGGCTGGTCTCCGAGAAGGCCCTCGATCTCCTCGAGGAGCGATACCTACGCCTCTTCGACGGCGAGTACGAGACCGGGATCAAGCCGGACGAGGTCAACTGGGTCAAGGGACGGGATCCCGAGGACCGCACCCGGCAGCTCTGCAACGCTTGGCGCGCCGACACCGTGATCGCGGCCCAGGTCCTGTCGGCGAGGATCGGTCGCCTCGCCGCGCAGCTGATGAGCTACCCGGGGGTGCGGATCCTCCAGGACAACGTGCTGTGGAAGCCGCCCGGCACCAAAGCGATCGGCTTCCACCAGGACGGCTCGTACGCCGACTATCTGGTGCCTCCGGAGATGGTGACGTGCTGGATGTCGCTGCACGAGACGCAGGCCGACGCCGGACCGATCGCGTACGTCCGCGGCTCGAACCACTGGCCGTGGACCCCGCCGGAGCGCTCGCAGTTCCATGCGCCCGAGGACTGGCTCGCCGGCGTCCGGGACGCGAAGCCCGCGGACGCGGAGATGGAGATCGTGCCGGTCGTCGTGAAGCCCGGCGGCGGTGCCTTCCACCACAACCTCACGTGGCACGGCTCCGAGCCCAACACGAGCGGCACGGTGGCGCGGATGGCCCTCGTCTCGCACATGCTCCCCACCACCGCGCGCTTCCACCATCGCAACGTCGACCTCATCTACTCGCGCTACCGGCGCCGCGGCGACACCGCGATGGACGAGTCGTTCTTCCCGGTGCTGTGGGACGAGACCGGACACCGCACGACCTGGCTCGCCGAGCTGCCCGACGATCGACTGACTCAGTCGTCGCGGAGCCGACCGGCGAGCACCTCGAGCATCGCCCACGCGGCTCGCGGCTCGCGCTCGACCGTGTCCTGTACGAGGTCGCGCGAGATCACGAGCGCTCGCAGACGGCGACGCCGCCACGACGTCGGCGCTCCGTGGCCGGCCGTCGATCACCGCGATCTCCCCGAAGAACTCCCCCGCGCCGAACGTCGCTAGCGGGCTCCCCTTCCGCTCGACCCGAGCCTCCCCTTCGACGATCACGAAGAGCTCGTCTCCGGGGTCGCCCTCTCGAACGACGAACTCCCCCGGCTGCGAACGTCCGCTCGACTCCTTCGGCCGTGATCGACGGCGAGGATCTCGGGCGGCAGCGACGAGAACACGGGGGCGCGCTCGAGGAGATGCTGGTACCGGCCGCCCTGGAACAGGAGAGGCTGCCCTTCCCCGTAGCGCGCGTACTCGACCTGTCCCACGAACAACGAGTGGTCGCCGCCCCAGTTGGAGCGCACCACCCGGGCCACCAGGTGTGCGAGCGCCCCGCGTACGAGCGGCGTCTCGTGGACGACGTCGAACTCGACCTCCTCCGTGCCCTCACCGGTGCGGCCGGCGAACCGATCGGAGAGCGTTCGCTGCTCGTCGGCGAGCACGCTGATCCCGTACCGCCGTCCCTCGTGGAGGAGCGCGTGCATCTTCGCTCGCCGGTCGACCGAGATCACGACGAGCGGCGGACGCAGCGACACCGACATGAACGCGTTCGCGGTCATGCCGTGCACCTGGTCGCCGTCCTGCGTGGTGATCACGGTGACACCCGTCGCGAACATCCCCAGCGTGCGACGGAACGCAGCGGCGGGATCCTGACCCGGCTCGCCGGCGATCTCGAGCTCCTCGGCGTCGGCCGCCTCGTCCGGGAACGTTTCGCCGATCCCCACGGGCGCGAACCCACCGTGGACCGGCAGGTCGAACTCGAGCGGCGGCGCCCCCGCGATCCGGCGCTCGGCCATCCACTAGCTCCAGGGGTACGGAGAGTGACTGACGGGGTGCAGCTTGCCTTCGGCGAACCGGGAGAACCGGAACGGCTCGAGGAGCGATTGCTGCTCCCCCAGGAGCTCCTGTCGCGACGAGCGCGCCGATCCCGATCATCTTGTAGCCGTGGTTCGAGTCGGCGATCACGTAGGCGTTGTCGACGGAACCGATCGAACACCGGGAAGCTGTCGGGCGTGAACGCGCCGATCCCGCCGGTGGGCGCCTTCCGGTAGAGCGGCCGCTTGCCCTCGAACCGCTTCTGGCAGTGCGCGAGCGCCGACGTCCACATCCGCTCGAACTCCTCCGTCACGAGGAACTCCGTGCTCTTCTCCCCGTAGGGGTCGACCGCGACATCGTCGGCGGGCTGCTCGACGACCCACGGCATCGCGCCACCCTGGACCCCGCCGAAGTTGAAGTCGGGCTTGTAGTAGATGCCCCAGAGATCCTCGCTCACCGTTGCGCCGTCCATGTCGTCGAACAAGCGGGGCGTCGGTGTCGAGGTGAACCACGGGCGGCATGTTCCCTGCGTTGTCGAGCAGGTAGGTGGGATCGACACCGAGGGTCCCCTCCTGGAGGCACCAGTACGTCCACATCGGCCGCGCGTACACGTTCCCGTCCCGCCCCTTCACGTCGATCGACGCCGGGCAGGTCGAGCATGTGCCAGAAGTCCCGGACCCAGGGCCCGGCCGCCACGACGACCTGTTCGCAGGCGATCGTCCCCTGATCGGTCTCTACCGCAGCGACGGCGCCGCCGTCGATCCGGAAGCCGGTCACGGTCACCGGCGCATGCAGCTCGACGCCCGAGCGCCTCGCTCTTCCCACGGAGGCCCCGCATCGAGGGCATGTTCTCGGCGTAGCCCCCCTTCTTCTCGTGGAGGACGACCGAGATGTTCTTCGCCTGCCAGTCCGAGAAGATCGACTCCATGTACGTCCGGCAGTCGTCCTCGCCCTCGATCAGCTCCGATGGGTAGCCGATCGCCTTCTGCTGCTCGTGGATCTGCGCCACGTCGGCGCCGCATCACCTCCGGCCCGATCTGCAGGTAGCCGATGGGGTGATAGTGGAACGCCTCCGGATCCGATTCCCAGACCTGCACCGAGTGCGCCATCAGCTCGCGCATCGCGGGCTGGAAGTAGTTGTTGCGGATCACGCCGCAGGCGATGCCGGACGGCCCCGCGCCGACGCCGTCTTGTCGAGGATCACGATGTCCTTCCCGTCCCCATCACCGCGCGAGCCTCGAGCTCCCTCGCCAGGTGCCACGCAGTGGAAAGGCCGTGGACGCCGGCGCCGATCACGACGTACCGCGAATGTCCCGGGAGCGTCATCCTGCGGACCACCTTTCCGAGCGTCGGGCTCGGGAGGATTCTAAGGTCTAACCTGCTCGAGCGGTCGGCCTCGCGTGCCTCGCATCCGCCAACCGAGCATCGTCGACGAACGCCTCCCAGATGCCGAGCATCCGCTCGTCCTCCTGCCACTCCTCGTGGAGCTCCCACTGCACACCAAGGACGAACGTCGACGAACCGGGCATCTCGACGGCCTCGATCGTCCCGTGCGGCGCCCAGGCGACGGCCTCCAGCCCGGTCCCGAGGTCCTTCACGGCCTGATGGTGGTAGCTGTCGACCTCGTAGCGCTCACCCAGGTGTGAAGCGAGGAGCGATCCTGGCTTCACATCGACCGGATGGGTGGGGTGCGGAGGACGGTCGGCTCCCTCGAGCGTCGCCGCGACCAAGGCTCGCCATTCGTCCCACTTCGCGCCGGGATGATCCGCACCACCGCCTGGGAACTCGTCGAGGTCTCCGTAGAGCGTGCCCCCCAGCGCGACGTTCAGGACCTGGCAGCCTCGGCACACACCGAGGACCGGGACCTCTTCCTCCACGGCGAGCAGCGCGTAGGAGAGATCGATCTCGTCCAGGTGGGGCTGCCCGGGGAGGTGCTTCGGGTGAGGATCCTCGCGGCCGTACCGCCACGCCTCGATGTCGCGCCCGCCGGCCAGGACCAGACCGTCGATCCGCTCGATCAGCTCGACCCGGTCCTCCTCCCGTTCGTAGTACGGGAGGAGGACGGGCAGGGCGCCCGCTGCGAGCAGCGGGCGCCCGTACCCGTAGCCGTAGTAGTCGCCGTAGTCGGCGAACCCCTCCGAGATCGCGATCAGCGGGCGACGGTCCGTCATGGATCAGAGCCTTGGCACCGGGCTCAGTGACCGGCGGGCCGCTCCCAGCCCTCCATCACCGGCCGGCTTCCAGTCCGCGCCGACGATCTCCGAGTCCTCCACCCACGGGCCGAGCATCGGCTGCGGGAACTTCGCGTGCTTCGTCTTCAGCTGGATGCCGTAGGAGTTGCCCTCGATCAGGTGCTTCATCAGGACCTTGCGAGCGAACTCGTCTTCTCGACCGGCGGGGATCTCGAAGTAGATCTTCAGGAACGAGTTCGAGTAGCGATCGAACACCGCGGCGACGCCGTCCTCCTGGAGGAGCGTGACGTCCTCGAGCCAGTTCAGATCCTCCCCGGGGGTCAGCGCGTCGAGGTCGATGTCCTCCACGAGGGACATGTCCTCCTGGTACGGGAACCGCCGGCCGGCGAGCTCCTCGGCGTCGATCCCGATCTTCGTCGACAGATGCGGTTCGTCCATCGTCTGCTCTCTCGTGGCTCAGCTCGGGAACTGCCCGGTGTCGGCCATGTACTTCTGCATCAGGGTCTTGATCTCGTCCAGCGTCCCCTGCTCGGTGACGCCCGGGACGTAGTTCGTGCCGGCGAGCGGCACCTTGGCCATCGCCGCAGCCTCCACCGTGAGCGCGCAGAGGTCCTCGGGCTCCAGCGAGTGCACGTCGGTCTTCCCGCACGCCCGCGCGAGCATCTGGAGCTCCATCGTCATCGCCGTCAGCAGGTTGTAGACGCGCGTCGCGGCGGAGTCCACCTCGAGGCGCTTCCGGAGCTCAGGGTCCTGCGTGGTGATCCCCACCGGGCAACGGCCCGTGTGGCAGTGATAGCACTGGCCCGCGGGCACCCCGACGGTCCCTTCGTAGTCCGTGACACCGGGGATCTCCTTGTTGCAGTTGAGCGCCATCAGCGCGGCCGTCCCGATGGCGACCGCATCCGCGCCGAGCGCGATGCACTTCGCCACGTCGGCGCCGTTGCGGATCCCTCCCGCCACGACCAGGTCGACGTCGTCCGCCAGCCCCACGTCCTCCAGTGCCCGGCGGGCCTCGGGGATCGCCGCCATGAGCGGGATCCCGGTCTCCTCGGTGGCGATGTGGGGGCCGGCGCCCGTGGACCCCTCGGCGCCGTCCAGGTAGATGATGTCCGGGCCGCACTTCGCGGCCATCCGGATGTCGTCGTACACGCGGGCAGCTCCCAGCTTCAGCTGGATCGGGATCCGGTAGTCCGTGGCTTCGCGCACTTCCTGGACCTTCAGCGAGAGGTCGTCGGGTCCCAGCCAGTCGGGGTGCCGCGCCGGCGAGCGCTGGTCGATGCCGGCTGGGAGCGACCGCATCTCCGCGACCTGCTCGGTCACCTTCTGACCCATCAGGTGCCCGCCGAGGCCGACCTTGCACCCCTGACCGATGAAGAACTCGCAGGCGTCGGCCAGCATCAGGTGATGCGGGTTGAACCCGTACCGGGACTGGATGTTCTGGTAGTACCACTTGGTCGAGAGGTCGCGCTCCGGCGGGATCATGCCTCCCTCACCCGAGCACGTCGCCGTCCCCGCCATCGACGCACCCTTCGCGAGCGCCATCTTCGCCTCGAGCGAGAGCGCACCGAACGACATCCCCGTGATGTAGATCGGGATCTCCAACTCGATCGGGTCTTTGGCGAAGCGGGCGCCGAGCACGGTCTTGGTCTCGCACTTCTCGCGGTAGCCCTCGATGACGAAGCGCGTCAGCGTCCCGGGCAGGAACATCAGCTGGTCCCAGTGCGGGATCGGCTTGAACATCGAGAACCCGCGCATGCGATACCGCCCGAGCTCCGACTTCACGTGGATGTCGTTGATGACCTCTTCGGTGAAGATCGGACTTCGTCCGAGCACGTCCTTCTGGGACGAGACCTCTGCCATCACGTCTCCTCTTCGCTCTTCCCTGGCTTCGCGCTTCCTCGGTGTCGCTCGGCGCTCAGATCACGTACTTCTTCTCGCTCGGCTCGAGGTTGTCGTAGTTGTAGAGCATCTTGCCGCAGACGAACTTCTGGAAGGCGGGCGGGCTTCCGAGCCCGTAGATCCGGAACTTCCGTTCGATCATCTCGGTGTCCGCGTCGGTCCACGCTCCCTCGACGCAGTCGATCCCGAGCGACTTGACCTTCCCGGCCACGTAGATCGAACCCTCATACATCGAGTCACCGAGCCCGGGACCCACGTCTCCGAGGATGATCTGCCTGCCTCGCTGCATCATGAAGGCGGTCATCGTGCCGGCGTCGCCCCCGACGATGATCGTCCCGCCCTTCTGGTCGATCCCGGTCCGGGCGCCGACGCTGCCATTGACGATGAGGTCTCCACCTCGCATGGCCGCTCCGGTGAGGGAGCCGGCGTTCTTCTCGATCACCACGACCCCGGACATCATGTTCTCGCAGGATGACCAGCCGACCCGGCCGGTCACGGTGATCTCGGGGCCATCGTTCAGCCCGAGCCCGAAGTAGCCCAGGGAGCCCTCGAACCGGATCCGGCAGCGCTGCAGGATCCCGACACCGATCGAGTGCTTCGCCCCGGGGTCGCGCACCGTGACGTCGCGGATCCCCTGCTCGTAGATCAGCCAGCGCAGCTCGAGGTTGATCTCGCGGGTGGTCAGATCCGTCGCATCGAAGCTGGCCGTGACGCCGTCGATGTCCGAGACCTTGGGGATCTCGGCATGCGGCTCCGCGAGGCCTCGGGCGTCGTAGGTGGTGCGCCTCGACCCACTCATCGTGTCCACACGAGCACCTGCCCCTCGTACGGATCGGAGGTGTCGATCTCGCGGTTGAGCACCGCCCGGATCGCGATCTCTTCCGACGCCATCGCGACCAGCCCGTCGGACTCGTACAGGACCAACGGCTTCGCGGCCATCTCGTCCTTCGCGACGCCGAGCGCGTCCTTCGTGACCGCCATGTACGTGAAGACGCCGTCGAGGTCCTCGAGGCTCTTGTGCATCGCGTCCTCGAGGGAATCGCCTTCGGACATCTTCTCTGCGAGGTAGACCGCGATGATCTCGGAGTCGCATTCCGACTGGAATCGCTCCCCGTTGGACTCGAGTCGCCGCTTCCATTGGAAGTAGTTCGTCAGCTGCCCGTTGTGCACGACGGCGACATCGGAGAACGGATACGCCCAGTACGGGTGCGCTCCGGAGATGTCCACGTCGGACTCGGTCGCCATGCGGACGTGACCGATCGCGTGGGTGCCCGTGAACCCGCCCAGGCGATACAGATCCGAAACCTCCTGCGCGTCGCCCAGATCCTTCACGATCTCGAGGGAATGCCCCAACGAGAGGACCTCGCATCCAGGGACGTCCTCGAGGTAGTCGGCGAGGGCCTTCATGTCCCCGTCGTATCGCACCGTGGCTCGGTAGGCGTACTCCGTCTCACTCTCGACGCGGTCGACCGAGGCGCCGATCTTGTGGAGGCGGGACTCCACCTCCTGGCGGTTCCGGTCCAGACGCTCTTTGAAATCGAAATCACGCGGGTCGTTCGCATCGGCCAGCTTGAACCGGATGACGACCAGGTCGGACGGCTCTCCGAAGAGCGCGTAGCCGGACGAGTCCGGTCCCCGGTGCTTCATCGCCTGGAGCATCTGGGTCATCTCGGTCCCGACGTCGGCCGAGCCGTCCCGGTGGATGATGCCTGCGATGCCGCACATGGAGGGAAGGGCTCCTTTCCTAGGCGAAGTTCCTTATGGAAGGACGTCGAGATACTCCTGAACGTCCCAGTCGCTGACGGTCCCGATGAACCGCTTCCACTCGTCGGTCTTGTAGTGCATGAAGACCCGATACATGTCCCCTGGCAATGCCGCCTTCACCACGTCGTCCGCCTCGAGCGCCTCGAGCGCCTCCCCCAGGGTTTCGGGGATCCGTTGGACGTCCTTGCCCTCGGCGATCGCCTCGTAGATGTTCCGCTCCTCCGGGGGACCGGGGTCGAGGTTGCGCGCCAGCCCGTCCTTCATCGCCATGAGGAGCGCCGCGAAGGACAGGTAAGGGTTCACCGCCGAGTCCACGGACCGGTACTCGTACCGCCCGGGCGCGGAGATCCGCAGCGCGGTCGTCCGGTTCTGGAATCCCCAGTCGGCGAAGATCGGCGCCCAGAACCCTGCGTCGGCGAAGCGCCGGTAGGAGTTCACGGTCGGCGATGTGATGCAGGTGAGCGCCCGGAGGTGCTCGAGCACTCCGCCGATCGCGTGCAGACCGATCTTGCCCGGCACTCTGGGATCGTCCCCGTCGGGCATGAACATGTTCTCGTCGCCCTGCCAGAGCGAGATGTTGTGGTGGCAGCCGTTGGCGGACACGCCCATGAACGGCTTCGGCATGAAGCACGCGAACGCGTTCATCTCCCGGCCGACCTGCCGGCAGATCTGCCGATAGGTCGTGAGGCGGTCGGCCGTGAACTCGGCCTTGTCGAACATGAAGTTCAGCTCGAGCTGGCCGGGCGCGTCCTCGTGGTCGCCCTGGATCATGTCGAGACCCATCGCGGTGCCGTACTCCATCACCTTGTGGATGATCGGCTGGAGCTCCGAGAACTGGTCGATGTGGTAGCAGTACGGCTTGGTCTTGCCTTCGACCGACGGCGTGCCGTCGGGGTTCGTCTTCAGCCACATCATCTCGGGCTCGGTGCCGGCCCGAAGGTGCAGCCCGGTCTCCGCCGTGAACTCGTCGTGGAGCCGCCTGAGGTTGCCGCGGCAGTCCGACGTCAGGAAAGCCCCGCCGTCGACCTCCTCCTCGCGGCCACGGAACAGCGTGCAGAAGACCCGTCGCGGTCTTCCGATCCCACGGGAGCACGCAGAAGGTGTCGACGTCGGGGATGCCGACGAGCTCCCGGGCCTCGGGCCCGTAGCCGATGTAGTTCCCGTCGCGGTCGACGAACAGGTTGGCGGTGGATCCGTAGACGAGCTGGAAGCCCTTTCGAGCGATCGTCTCCCAGTGCTTGGCGGGGATGCCCTTGCCCATGATGCGCCCGGTGACAGAGACGAACTGGTAGTACATGTAGGTCACGCCCTCGGCGTCGATCTGCCGGCGGACCTCTTTGATCGCCGCGTCGCGCTCCGGACTGCTCGACGAACTCCTCGATGTCGGTGGCCAACTCGCGCCTCCCTTCGGGCGGCCCCCGTGCGGGCCGGCTGGGCGCATCCTACGCCGAGCGCCGCGTGGCGCGCCACGCGGGATGGAGGCGCGCCACGCGGGAGCGAAGGGGTATCCTCACGCGACCCTGCGCAGACCGAGGAGACGGAGCGGTGATCACCGGGCCGGGATCGACGAGGTCGTACACCGCCCGGTCGATCCCGAGCTGGCCGCCGTCGATGGGCACCACACCGAACGAGATGATCCGATCCCGAGAGAAGTCGAGGCCCGTCGCCTCGAAGTCGAGCGCGGCGAAGGCTGCGTTCTGCCAGCGCCTCCTCCGTTCAGATGACGACGGCGCTGCCGGGATCGCTGCATCCACAGATCGAGTATCGCATCGCACATGTGCCCAAGCGCGGCGCGTGACAGAAGCGAACCGGGTATCCTCACGCGTCCCAGAAGAGCCGACGGGAGGCGACGCCGTGAAGAGCGGGCTGGAGATCGCGCAGGAGGCCGTCCTTCGTCCGATCACCGACGTCGCCGCGGACGCCGGGATCCTCGAGGAGGAGCTCGAGCAGTACGGGCGCTTCAAAGGGAAGATCTCGCTCTCGATCCTCGATCGCCTGGCCGACCGGCCGGACGGCAAGCTCGTCATCACGACCGCGATCACGCCGACGAAAGCAGGCGAGGGGAAGACCACCACCTCGATCTCTCTCGCTCAGGGCATGGGGCGGATCGGTAAGGACGTGATGCTCTGCCTCCGCGAGCCATCGATGGGCCCCGTCTTCGGGATCAAGGGTGGCGGCAACGGCGGCGGGTACGCCCAGGTCGTCCCGATGGAGGAGATCAACCTTCACTTCAACGGGGACTTCCACGCCGTGCAGGCGGCGCACAACCTCCTGGCGGCCGCGTTGGACGCGTCGATCTATCACGGCAACCCGCTCGGCATCGACCCTGTCTCCGTGACATGGCCGCGGACGCTCGACGTGAACGATCGCGAGCTCCGGTACGGCGTCGTCGGCCTCGGTGGGAAGGCGCACGGCGTCCCGCGAGAGAACCAGTTCGTGATCGTCGCGGCATCGGAGATCATGGCGGTGCTCGCGCTGGCGAGCGACCTCGCCGACCTCCGGGCGAGGCTCGGGCAGGGTCGTGGTGGCGTCCACGTACGACGGGACCCCGGTCACGGCCGAGGAACTCAAGGTCGCCGGCGCGATGGCGGTGATCATGAAGGAGGCGATCAAGCCGAACCTGGTCCAGACGCTCGAAGGTCAGCCCACGCTGATCCACGCCGGGCCGTTCGGCAACATCGCGCACGCGAACAACTCGATCATCGAGGACCGCATCGCGCTGAAGCTGGCGGACTACGTCGTGACCGAGGCCGGGTTCGCGTCCGACCTCGGCTTCCAGAAGTTCTGCGACATCGTGTGCCGGATGGGCGGCTTCGCCCCGTCCGCCGGGCGTGCTCGTTACGACCGTGCGGGCCACGAAGTCCCACGGAGGGATGCCGTTCGATCAGCTCGCGACCGAGGACGTGGACGCGCTACGCAGGGGGATCGACAACCTCGCGGCGCACATCGGGATCGTCCGCGACCTACGGGCTGCCATGCGTCGTCTCGATCAACAACTTCCCGACCGACACGGAGAAAGAGATCGAGACGATCCAGGAGCTCGCCGGCGGCGCCGGCGCCGAGACGGTCGTCGTGAACCGGGCGTTCGCGGAAGGCGGCGCCGGCGCCGTGGAGCTCGCCGAAGCGGTCGTCGCTGCGTGCGAACGACCGAGCTCGTTCCGGTTCCTCACGCCGGACGGCACGCCGTTCAAGGAGCAGATCGAGGCGATCGCCACGAAGATCTACGGGGCGGACGGCGTGGACTACCAGACCGCAGGCCGAGAAGGACATCGCTCGGATGGAGCAGCTCGGGCTTCGGCGAGGTGCCGGTGTGCATGGCCAAGACCCACCTCTCGCTCAGCCACGACCCGCTGATGCTGAACCGGCCGACCGGCTATCGGCTCCCCGTCCGTGGCGTGGTGCCGAGCGCCGGCGCTGGATTCGTGGTCGTGCTCTGCGGCGACATGCAGCGGATGCCGGGCCTCGGGAAGACGCCGGCGTTCATGAAGGTCGACGTGGACGAGGACGGTCGGACAGTCGGCCTCTTCTAGAGCGCGACATCTTCCGTGAAGGTGAGGAAGTAGCCGTTGGGGTCTCGCAACCCGAGCTCACGAGCGCCCCAATCACGGACCTCGGGACCCCAGGCCGGCGGGGTGTGATCCTTGATCTCCTCGTAGAGCGCGTCGACGCTCTCCGGATAGAAGTAGAGCGTCCCCGTGAAGGCGGGGGGACCCGGCCACGGCGTCTCGCCGCCGAGGAACTGTAGGACCACCCCGTCTCGGGCGAGCTCACACCATGTGGGCTCACCGGTCTCGGGGAAGACCCCTCGAAGGCGGAAGCCGACCCGCGTGTACCACTCGATCGTGCCGGGGACGTCCTCGGTCTTGAGGATCGCGGAGACCTTGTCGTCGGGCACGATCGTCTCGCGGTCCTCGTCAGTCCTCGCCCTCTTCGGCGCCAGCGGGCGAGACGACACAGAACTCGTTCCCCTGAGGATCCAGCATCACACACCACATGCTTCCGCTGTCCTCCGCCCAGTTCCGTACCTGTGCGCCCAGGCCTTCCAGTCGCTGCACCTCGTCCTCGAGCGGGCCGTCAGCCGACAGGTCCAGGTGAACGCGGTTCTTCGCCACCTTCTCCTCCGGCACCTCGGTGAAGAACAAGACCGGGAGATCGCCGCCGTCCGGCGGCTCGACCATCACCGAGGGGTCGTCCTCGGGATCGTAGATACCCTTCGACGCGAGACGCTCGAGCTCCTCCTCGTCGTAGGGCGCGACGGTCCAGCCGAGGGCCGCGGCCCAGAACCGCGCGAGAGGCGCGGCATCCTGGCAATCGAAGACGACCGAGTCGATCTTCACCGCTGCAGAAGCCTAGGCGAAGCGGCGCCGCGTCGCTCAGGTGGCGAGACGGAGGAGGAACGCCTCCTCGATCTGCTGCAGGAGTGTGTCGGCTCGCTCCCGGAGCGCGTCGCACTCATCGACCAGCCCCTGTCCCTTCGCCTGGTCCTTGAGCCCGGCGGCGTTGATGCGGACGTTCGCCATCGCGGCACAGGGCGGCCGCGAACAGCAGGGTGCCCGCCGAGTAGCCGTCCGACGCTGCATGCGGATTCCCCATCGCAGTGGCGTCCTCGGCCTGCTCCATCAACTGCACGGCCCGCTTGGCGAGCTCCAGTGGGACCTCGGCGGCCGTTCCGTACGCCTCCTGGATCCGGAGCGTCCGCGCCGTCTTCTCCTCGTCGGTGCCCTTCGGGAGCTTGAAGGATGCCATCACGGACTCGAACGCCTGTGCGTCCTCGTCGGCGAGCGAGAGGAATGCCTCGCGCTCCCCGTCGGCCGTCTCCACCAGGGAGCGCATCCGCGCGTCGAGGTCCTCGAACCCCTCCTTACCGATCGTGAGGCGCCCCACCATCGCGATCAGAGCCGCCCCGGTGGCGGCGGCGACGCCGGCGGCAGCTCCGCCGCCCGGTGTCGCCGCGTCCGATCCCAGGTCGGCAAGCCACGATCCGATCGGTCGGTCGGCGGTGGTCACGAACGGTCTCCTCTCTCCGCCCGGGCCGGCATCAACCGGCCTCGATCGAGACGTTCCAGGATCTGCTCCTCGGGCGAGAATCCCTTCAGCCGGACGTGCTCCTCATCCCCCTGCGGGAGCGCAGCCTCCGGCGCCAGTCCCACGATCTCCGAGTCGGAGACCTCCAGATCCCTCGACGCGGCCTCGGCCGACACGGCATCGAATGCCTCCCGGATCCCTGTGACCTCGAAGTCCACGAGGTTCATCGAGACCGTCACGCATCCCCGTTCGGGAACGGAGAAACCGATCGCGCGAACGGCGGGAAGTCCTCCCGAGGACTCGCGAACGGCGCGAGCGATCTCCTTCGCCGCGGCCTCGTCCGTCCCGGACAGGTAGATGTTGAACGCGACGAGCGGCTTCCGGGCTCCCACCGCCGTCGCGCCCGCCCGGCCGATCTCGTGCGGGCCGAGGTCCGGGAGGCGGTCGCCGGCGGCGACGGCTTCCCGCAACCCCTCGAACTCGCCTTTCCGGACGTCGGCCAGCGATCGCCGCTCCGGCACGAGAGCGGCCTCGCCGTACAGGTACACCGGCAGACCCAGCGTCTCCGCGAGCTCGCGTCCGACGTCCCGCGCGAGCTCGACGCACGTGTCCATGCTGACCTCGCGAACAGGCATGAACGGGATCACGTCCGCGGCGCCCATCCGAGGATGCCCGCCGCGGTGCTCGAACATGTCGATCCGCTCCGCGGCGGCGGCGGCCCCGGCGACCGCCGACCGACGAACCGCGTCGGCGTCACCCAGCACGGTGGTATCCAGGCGGTGATGGTCGGGGTCCGCCTCGGCGAAGACCACCCGCGCGCCCTCCACGTCCAACGCATGGACGATCGCGTCGATCACGTCGCGGCGCCGCCCCTCGCTGAAGTTGGGTACCACGCCGACGAGCTCGCTCACGACACCGAGCCTACGCGAACGGTCGCGCTCAGCTCTGCGCTCAGCTCCGGGGACGCCGCTTCTCGGGATCGTGGACCGCCAACACGTCGACGGTCGCGCCGATGCTGCCGTCGCCGAGCGCGACGTCCACCTTCGTCCCCTCCGAGGCCATCTCGGATCGGAGGATCGCGAGGCCGATCGGGCCGTGGACAGGACTCGTCGCCGGAGAGGTCAGCACCCCGACCTCCTCGCCGTCCTTCAGTACCGCGGCGCCGTACTCGGGAAGCTCGTCGCCTTCGAGGCGGAGGGTCTTGAAACGGTTCGGCGGCGCGGCGGCGACCCCTCGCAACGCGTCCTTCCCCATGAACGCGCCTTCGGCATCGAGCGCCACGACGCGATCGAGACCCAGGTCGAACGGCGTCCGCTGATGGGCCTCGTAGTCGTAGTCGGTCACGATCATACCGGCCTCGATACGCAGCGGCTCGACGACGTCGACACCGTAGGGGACCGCGCCGGTTCCCTCGATCACCGTCCAGAGGTCCTCGGCGTGCTCGGGCCGAGTGAACAGCTCGTATCCCAACTCACCGGAGAAGCCGGTTCTGGACAGCCACACGGGAACGCCACCGATCGCGACCTGCTCGGGGATGAAGTGGAAGTAGCGGAGAGCGTCCGAGATCCACCTCCGTGAGCTGCTGGAGGGCGTCGCGAGACGTGGGGCCTTGCACCTGCAGGTGCGGCAGCTCCGGCGCGATGTACTCGACGGCCACGTCGAGTCCCTTCGAGGCGTCGGCGAAATACATCGTGTGGTCGAGGCCGTTCGTGCAGACCCAGGCGTGATCGTCCGCATGCTTGAAGACCGTTCCGTCGTCGACCAAGAGACCGTCTTCGTCCAGGAAGGCGCCGTAGCGGACCTGTCCCGTCCGCATCCCGAGGATGTCGTTCGAGTGGACCCGCTGCGCCGCCTCGAGCGCGTCCGGTCCGCGGAAGTCCCACTTGTTGAGCGGCGAGACGTCCCAGACGCCGACGCCCTCACGGACCGCCTGGTACTCGGCCTGCGGGTCCCCGAAACCGGTCACCCACCACCAGCCGGCCTCCTCCATGAACCCGGCCGCCGTCTTCGACATGATCCGGTGGAACGCCGTCTGTCTGCTCTCACTCCCGTCGCGGTTCTCCTGATCGCTCATGCGCCCCTCTTATCACGAGCTTGAACGGCTGTTCAAGTCGAAGGTCGGATCGTCTCGTCCTCGGTCACGATCGCGTCGACCGGCAGGTCGAAGCTCCCGCCGGGCAGATCCTCGTCCAGCACCTGATGCCCGAAGCCGAGGCCGACGGTGAACGCCGACACCCCTCGCAGGAACCGATCGTAGTAGCCGCCGCCGTAGCCGATCCGGCCGCCCCGCCGATCGAACGCCACACCGGGCACGGCGACGACGTCGATCGACGAGGGGTCGAGCCGCATCCCGCCCACCGGCTCCTCGGCCCCGAAGGAGGTGGCAGCCGTGGGGTCGCCGGGGACGTACCGGATGGGCAGCAGATCGGCATGCTTCGATCCTCGGCAGCGCCGACCGTCACACCTCGCTCGTGGAGAAGATCGATCAGGAGGCCGGTCGGAACCTCCGATCCGAACGACCAGAAGAGCATGACCGTCCTCGCGTCGTGGACCTCGGGGAGCGAGAGGAATCGCCCCGCCACCCGCTCCCCCATCTCCTTCCGAAGGGTCGTGGGGACGGCGTCCCGCTCTTCCAGCACCCGGTCGGCGTATCCGGCGTTTGGCGCGCTTCAACCCCCCGCTGTTCATCCGCGAAGGGCTCCGGCCACGACCTCGACCCGGTCGTCGCCGCCCACGGGAAGCATGATGAGCCACGAGCAGCCCACCTGCCGCAAGACGGTCGGCGAATGCTCGGAGGTCCTCCGCACTCCCCTGCCATACGTCCATCGAGAGGCCTTTGGCCCGGCGCTCGTCGCGCAGCCGTTCCAGGTCGCTCGCATCGGTTCCGACGAGGGCGATCCCGCCCCACGTGGGAGACCACCGTGCGGCCGTCGGCGAGCGCGGCCGAGCTCGGCGGCGGCCGCCTCGAAGGCCTCCGGCGTCCATCGCCCATCCGTTCCAGGCGTCGGCGGACCGCGCGGCGGCGGCGATCACCTCGGGTGAGCGGCCCCCCGACCCAGAGCTCCGGGTGTCCGGGCGGAAGCAGAGGCCCGGCGATCGGGGCGACATGCGTCCGCCCGCCCCAGGGCTCACCGACGAACAGCGCACGCAGCGCGACCACCGTTTCCTCGAGGATGCGCCACCCGTTCGGCCGCAGGCGCGAACGGGATCCCGAAGGCCTCATGCTCCGGCTTGGAGACCGAGTCTCCGGCCCCGACGCCGAGGATCCCGCGGCCGCCGCTCATCTGATCCAGCGCCGCAGCCTGCTTCGCGAGGAGCCCGGCCGGCCGGAGCGACGCCCTCGTGACCAGGGTTCCCGACATGCAGGCCGGGGTGGAGCGCCGCGACGGCCGCGAGAACGGCGAAGGGCTCCAGCGCCGGTCGACCCGGTGCCCCGGGAGGGAAGAGGTGATCCGGCGCGAACACCCCGTCGTAGCCGGCGGCGGCCGCTCGCGTCGCGGCCGCGAGCGGCCGTTCCACGTCCGCGGTGAACATCGGGAGGCTGAGCCCGAGCTTCATGCGGGCGCCGACTCGAGCGCGAGGAGCGCGGCGCCGATCGCGCCGGCGTCGTTGTCGAGGTGGGCCGGCACGATCGGCACCTCCGGTCGGACATCGGCTCCCTCGACCGCAGCGAGGAAGGCCTCGCGGAGGGGGAGGAACAGGAGATCTCCCGCCTCACCAACC
Organism: uncultured Actinomycetota bacterium; assembly: GCA_963778505.1. Lineage (GTDB taxonomy): Bacteria > Actinomycetota > UBA4738 > UBA4738 > HRBIN12 > JAJNBA01. The sequence goes on from CAVZUH010000004.1 coordinate 498,158, forward strand.
CCTCCCCCGACCACGACGACGTCGGGATCGAACACGTTCACGAGACCCGCCACTCCCTCGCCGAGCCGTCGCGCGACCGTCGCCAGGATCGCCACGGCCACCTCGTCGCCCTCCCGGGCCGCCACCGTGACGAGCTCGCCCGTCGCGCGACGGGGATCGCCGCCCGCGAGGCGGGCGATCGCGGACCGGGGCTCATCGGTGACGGCCCGCCTCCCCGCTCGTGAGATCGCCAGGCCGCTCGCCACCTGCTCCCAGCACCCCCGGTTCCCGCATCCGCAGAGAGGCCCGCCCGGCTCCACGATGATGTGACCGATCTCCCCGGCCAGACCGTGGGCACCTCGCACGAGACGTCCGCCGGCGATGATCCCGCCCCCGATCCCCGTGCCGACCCCGACGAACAGGGAATCCTCGAAACCCACGCGAGGCGCCGAGTCGGCTCTCGGCCCACGCGGCGGCCGTAGCGTCGTTGTCCACGGTCACGGGGAGGCCGAACGCGGCGGCCTAGCCCGTCGGCCAGCGGCACGTTCCGCCAGACCAGGTTCGGCGTGTCCAACAGAACGCCCGAGATGACGTCAACGAGGCCCGCCATGCCGACACCGATCGCAACGACGCTCGTCGTCGAGGACCGAGGCGGCGGCGGCCTCGATCGCGGGCAGCGCGGCGGCCTGGTCGGTCGCCGGTGTCGGGACCACGGTCCTCGCCGCGATCTCTCCGTCGGTGGAGATGCGCAGGGCGGCGATCTTCGTGCCGCCGATGTCGATCCCGACGGCCTGCCGGCCGCTCACTCGATGTCGATGCGCGTCAGCGTCGGCGCTTTCTCCTTGCCACCCGTCTCGTCGGCGCGCGCGCCCAGGACGGCCGTCATCGCGAGGAGGAACTCCCGCCCGGCGTTCAGCAGATGCTCGACGGCCTCCGGCTTCAGCGGCTGCACGGCGGTCACGGCGAGACAGATCGGACAGAACCCCACCGTGCAGACCTGGCCGCCCCCGCCATGGGACTCCGTCGCCGGCGGCTCCGTCTTCCCTGCTCGGCTGCGTTTCGCGGCCTCGGCCATGTCAGCTCCTTTCCGCCGGACGGGGTTCCCGCCCGAACAGGATCTCGAGATGATCGCCTGCGAAGTTCGCCTCGCGGACCGTCATCCGCTTCAGCGACTGCGGCAGGATCAAGTTCCGCTTGTAGGCACCGACCCGTACGAAGAGCTCCTCGCCGCGCCGGTGGATGTCCATGTCGTCGCGTGAGGCGAACGGAAGCCGCATCGTCATCACGTATCCCGTTCCGCGCTTCCGCACCCGGATCGGGTCGTCCCGGTAGAGGATGTCCGCGGCGACGAGCTCCCCGTACACCTCGTTGCCCATCTCCTCGAGGAGCCCCACACCCACCATCTCTCGATCGAACAGCCGCGCGGACAGGATCGGGACCGGCTCGAAGGACTCGTGCACCGTCGCGAGATGCTCGGCCTGGATGTCCTTCCACTTCCCGAAATACGGATCGGTCACGTCGGGTGGCAGCACCCTGTTCACCACGACGGCATCCACCCGGTACCCGAACAGCCCCAGGTAGGTGTAGGTGCGCCTCGCTTCGGCGATCACCATCTTCTCCAGGTTCAAGACGAGGCGAACGGACGACGTGGTCTCATCCGTCAGGATCTTCTTCACCGCGTCGAGGTTCCTGTGGAGCCGTTCCACCGCATCGAACACGCGGTCACCCGCGATCGGGAGGGTCGTCATCCGTGACATGATCGGACGGACGGTCTTCACGATCCGTCCGCTCCACAGGGAAGATCCGCTCGATGTACCACTGCATCACGTCGGGCAGCGACAGAAGCCGGAGCGTCTCCGCCGTCGGGGCACAGTCCACGATCAGCACGTCGTAGTTGCCGCTCTCGACATGGGTCTTGACGTCGATGAGGGCGAAGATCTCGTCCAGTCCTGGGAGGACGGTCAGCTCCTCGGCCTGGATCGTTTCCGTCCCCGCCCAGTTCATGAGCTGGATCATGTAGTCCTGGATCTCGCGCCAGTTGTCCTCGAGCCGATCCTGCGCGTCGATCTGCTGCGCCCAGAGCAGGTCGGAGATCTGTGTGGGATCGGATCCGATCTGCATCTCGAAGGAGTCGCCCAACGAGTGCGCGGGGTCGGTCGACATCACCAGCGTCCGCTGTCCGGCGGCGGCAGACCGTACGGCCGTGGCAGCCGCCACGGTCGTCTTGCCGACACCGCCCTTGCCGGTGAACAGGAGGACCCGCATCCGCCCAGCTTACGGGAGCCGCACCGGCACCCCGGCGGCCTAGCCCATCTCCACGCGCCGCTTGAGCCGCTCGAGGGCGTTCTCGATGACGCGTTTGGCGCCCTCCGTTCGAACGAACCCCGGCACGAGGACGCCGATCTCCACCGCGAGTCGATACGTCACCTTCGTCTCGGAGTCGGAGATCTCGTTCAGGAGGTACTCGCCCCGGATGTCACGGATCGCTCCGCGGGCTTCCCTCGTCGTCCACGACAGACCGGTGTCGCCGGGCGCGTATCGGTACGAGAGCGTGTAGGTCGCCTTGCCGAGTACGGGGACATCGACCTCGAAGGCCACTTCGGTGGCGCGGCCGCCGTTCCCTCGCTCGCGGATCTGCGCCGTCCGAACCTCTGCCCACTCCGGGTAGGCCTCGTAGTCCTCGAGGACCTCCATGATGTCCTCGAGCGGCGCCTCGATGACGATCGACCCCTCCGCGTGCTCCATGGTCCAGGAATCCTAGCGGCGCGGGCTCCTAGCGGCTGCTCACCGTCACCACGGCCGTCGCGAGTAAAGAGACGGAGACCATGATCAGCGCGACGGTGGCCCAAAGGAGCGTCCGCGCCGACACGAAGGGAGATCCGCCGTCCGCGATCCGATAGGCCTCGACCGCCGACCCCAGGTAGAGCGTGAGCGCCGATACGAGGAGCAGGGTCACCACCGCGAAGACCGCTGCATTGGAGACGCCCGAGATCACGATCACCAGAGCGAGACCGAAGGTGAGCACGAAGAGGGTGCCGCGTGCGATCCCGTCGGGGGTGCGTCCCGCCTTGGCGTGCCCGACCCCGGGGAAGGTGAGTGACCACAGGAACGCATCTCGTGGAGACACGGTGGAGCGGGGCTCCTCCTGACGCAGGAGCTGCGCGAAGGAGGTCCCGCACACGCCGCACATGTCGAGCTCGATCGGGTTCTGAGCGCCGCACGTTGGGCAGGGCCAGGCCGCCGCGGAACCTCGGTCCTGAGGGTTCGCCTCGTCGGCGGGTCGTACGAGGACCGGGCCCGTCGACGGTTCGGGATCAGAGGTTCTCGTCCGGAGGGAGGTGAAGCACTGACCGCACCAATCGGCGTCGGCGCTCACGAGCGCCGAGCAGTTGGGACAACGGAGCTCCTCCACATCGGTCAGCGTACCGTCGGGCCCCGTGTGATCCGTGGAGGCGTCAACGATCCGCTGGGGCGGCCTGCAGCCAGCCGGCGAGCCGCTCCGCGACCCGAGGCCACGTGTGCTCCCGCTCGACCCGCGCCCGACCCGCCTTCCCGAGCTGCATCGCGTAGGGAGGGTCCTCGAGCAGCGTGGCGAGGGCGTCGGCAACCCCTTCGACGTCCGAGCCGTCCACGAGGAGGCCGGTCTCCCCGTGCACCAATGCTTCACGCGACCCTCCGGAGTCGCCGACCACGACGGGGCGCCCGCATGCGGCGGCCTCGATGAAGACGTTCCCCCAGCCCTCCACCTCGAGTCCCGCCATCCGCGTGCGGCAGGGCATCGCGAAGACGTCGCCGACCGCGTAGTACCGAGGAAGGTCCTGCTCGGTGACCTCTCCCACGAAGGACACCGAACCGGGCGGCTCGCGTTCGGCGAGGCTGCGGAGCTTCGCCTCGTGCGGGCCGGATCCGACGATCAGCAGGGCGGCCTCGGGAACGCGGCGCTGGATGGCCCGCATCGACCGGATCAACACGTCCTGCCCCTTCCGCGGCACCAACCGGCTCACACAGACGATCAGCGGGCGGTTGCCGAGCCCATGCTTCTCCCGGATGTCTGCCGTCGGGAGGTCGGGCCGGAACCGATCCACGTCGGCGCCAGGACGCAACACGGAGACGGGCACGTGGCGAGGTACAGCCGTTCTGACACGTCGTGAGATGAACTCGCTGCATCCCGCCACCCGCGACGCATATGAGGTCATCCGCTTCATCACGCTATGGGCAACCGGCACCGTGGATAGCCAGTAGTCGAAACCATGCGCGAGAACGACGTAGGGCACGCCGCGCGAAGCGAGACGAGGGCCCAGCAGGGCCAAGGGGAACGCATCTCCGAACAGGACGACCTCCGCGCGCGTCCGTGCGATCTCGGCATCCAGACGATCGCCGAACGAGGCCGTCGGCCATATGAACCGGCGTCGTTCCCTGACAACGTCGAAAGCCGCCCCTTCGTCGAATGCCTCGGATCCATCCGAGGAGGGAGCGATCACCGAGACCTTGTCCGCCGGCAGCGCCCGACAGAGCGAATCGAGCGTCCGCTGGATGCCGCCGACCCTGGGCGGGAAGTCGTTCGTGACGACGAGGGTCCTTGGGATCTCCATCCGCCCGATATCCTCCCAGAGGCAGTTCGCGAAGCCTGCCTGGAAGAAGGAGGTGCCGGTACGGAACCGATCCGAAAGGACGTCCTGGAGCGCGAGAGCACGTTCGCCGAGCTTGCCGAGTGGCGCACGGTCTCCGTCCGGGGCAGGGACGCCCGTGCCTGGCTCCACGACCTCGTCACGGCCGACGTCCAGAGCCTCGCCGACGGACAGACGCGTCGCTCGCTACTCCTGACCCCGACCGGCCTCATCCGCGCCGACTTCCATGTCGCCGGGGTCGACGGTTCCTTCCTGCTCTTCCAAGCTCCGGGACAGCCGCAGGCGGTCGACGCGATCCTCGCCCCGTACGTGCTCTCCTCCGACGTCGAGATGGACGACCGCAGCGAACGATCGCTGATCGTCGCCGTCCTCCGCGGCCTCGCCGCCGAGGACGGCGAGGGCGCTCTCGTCCTCGAACCGTCGGTACTCGGCTCGGGGCACGATCTGATCGTGCCCCGAGGCGAGCCGGCTCGCCGCCTCCGTGCACACCTGCGCGGACGAGGACTGGCCGAGTTGACGGAGAACGACCTCGAGATCCGGAGGATCCGCCGCGGGGACGTGCGCATGGGGGCTGACTTCGGGTCCGATGCCCTGCCGGCCGAGGCCGGACTCGAGGGTGCGATCGACCTGACGAAGGGGTGCTTCCTGGGTCAGGAGTCCGTCGCGAAGGTGCGGAACCTGGGACACCCTCGTCGGGTCCTGCGGCACGTTCGTTCGCAGACCCCGGTCGCCCCGGGAGCTCCCGTTCTGACAGGCGGTGTGGCGGTCGGGGAAGTGACGAGCGCCGCGGAGAGCAACGATGGGACGGACGTGATCGTTCGGGTGCGGTGGGATGCGGCGCTCGGAGAGCTGTCCACAGCGACGGGACCACTTTCCCTACGGCGCGAAGAGTAGACACTTCGGGTCATTTCGTATCGGCCACCAGGGCGTTTGCATCGACTCGACCGGCGACCCCTTCCCCACAATGGTGACTACGTGCTATTCCTTCGGTCCCGGTCACGACGGGTCCCCCGGGGGGAGGAACAGAAGGGTGCGCATCGATCGTCTCCCGACACTGGATATCGACGTGTTGCCTGAAGATCCCTCACCCCCCGACGTCTGGCAGGAGCGTTCGGCGTGCTACGGGATCGACCCCGACGTGTTCTTCCCCATCTCCGAGGAGGAAGCCGGTCCCGCGCTCGCGTTCTGCAGCGCCTGCACGATCCGCGACGAGTGCCTCGCGTGGGCGCTCAAGAACGGCGAACGGTACGGGGTGTGGGGCGGCCTCACGGAGCAGCAGCGGCGCCGGATAGCCCGTCAGGTCGCCTGATCGCCTAGGCCGAACGTCTACACCTGCTCCAGGGCAGGCGAAACGAACCGAAACACCCCGGAACGGGTATCCACCATATGGGCCCCTCGCGTCGATGCCCTCTTCATGGACTTCGGGTTTCTCGCGCGCCAACTCCGTGGTTTCCGCGCACCCGTGCGGCGTCTCGCGGCAGGGGCAGCGGCCGCTGCCGTGTTCGTCCTCGGCGCCCCCGCCCCTGCGACCGCGGCCCCCAAGCCGATCGTGACGATCACCGATGTCACCGTGACCGAGGGCACCGGCGGCAGCGTCAACGCCAGCTTCACGATCCAGGCCGCCCCCGCACCCAAACCTTGCTGCGCGCTGCAGGTCAGCTGGGCAACCGCTCCCGGATCGGCCACGTCACCCGCCGACTTCACCGCCTCGTCCGGAACCGTTTCGCTCACGAAGACCGGTGCCTCCAAGGTCGTGTCCGTTCCGGTTCTCGGTGACGCGACCGACGAGGCGAACGAGACGTTCGTCGTGAACCTCACCAACCTCGTCGGATCGCCGGGGCAGATCGGGGACGCACAAGGTCTCGCCACGATCACCGACGACGATCTCCCCCCGACTCTTTCGGTGAACGACGTGACGGTCACCGAGGGCAACGCGGGCACCACGACGGCCACGTTCAACGTCAGTCTCTCCTCGGCGAGCGCCAAGGCCGTGACCCTCGACTGGGCGACCTCCGCCGGCTCCGCGACCGCGGGCACGGACTTCGTCTCCGCCATCGGGAGCCGCACGATCGCGGCCGGGGCCACCGGCACCACGATCGGCGTGACCGTGAACGGCGATGTCCTGGACGAGGTCAACGAGTCCTTCAACCTCACCCTGTCCAACCCCGGCAACGCCACGATCTCCGACGGCTCTGGAGTGGGCACGATCACCGACGACGATCTCCCTCCAACCCTTTCGGTGAACGACGTCTCGGTCACGGAGGGCAACGCGGGTTCCACGACGGCCACGTTCAACGTGACGCTCTCCTCCGCCAGCGGCAAGACCATCACCGTGAACTGGGCGACCTCCGACGCCAGCGCCACTCAACCCGGCGACTACCTGGCCGGGTCGGGGGCGCTGACGATTCGTGCCGAGCGACGCGAACGAGACGATCGCGGTCACGGTGAACGGCGATGTCCTGGACGAGGTCAACGAGTCCTTCAACATCACACTGTCCAACCCCGGCAACGCCACGATCTCCGACGGCTCGGGAGTGGGCACGATCACCGACGACGACCCCCTCCCGAACCTCGCGATCGCGGATACCTCCCTCCCCGAAGGCCACATGGGCACGGCCAACGCCCAGTTCGACGTCACGCTGTCGGCCGCCAGCGCCAAGACCGTGACCGTCGACTGGGCCACCGTCGATGACAGCGCCGACCAGCTCGCCGACTTCACAGCCACCTCGGGCACGCTGACGTTCGCGGCTGGCGACACGACCGGATCGATCCTCGTCCCGGTGATCGGGGACGGCATCGCCGAGCTCGACGAGTCGTTCCTCGTCTCCCTCTCAGGCCCGTCGAACGCCGGACTCACGGACGCCGAAGGGGTGGGCACGATCGTGGACGACGAGCTTCTCCCCGTGATCGACATCGACGAGCCCACGGTCACGGAGGGTCAGAGCGGGACAGGGCCGGTCAGCTTCTCGGTGACCCTCTCGCACCCGGCCGCGTGGCCCGTGACCGTGGACTGGAGCACCTCGGACGGAACCGCCGCCGGCGGCAGCGACTACGTCAACCAGAGCGGCACGGTCACGTTCGCTTCGCTCGACACCTCCGAGACGGTCCAGGTCACGTTGATCGGCGACGGCATCTTCGAGAGGGACGAGACGCTCGCGCTGGATCTCTCGAACGCGACAGGTGCACCGATCGGAGACATCCAGGGGATCGCCGCGATCACGAACGACGACGCCGAGCCGATCGTGTCCCTCGCGAATGCCTCGGTGGCCGAAGGCAACACGGGTACCTCCGACCTCGGGTTCGTCGTTTCGCTGTCGGCAGCCTCCGGCGTCGATGCGTCGATCGACTTCGCCACCGCTGACGGGACCGCCATCAGTGGATCGGATTACGTCGCAGCGGCCGGCTCGCTCACCATCCCCGCGGGCGAGACGACCGGGGTTGTCCACGTCGCCGTGAAGGGCGATCTCGCGTACGAGGGCAACGAGAGCCTTTCGGTGTCGCTCAGCAGCCCGACGGATGCCGTGAGCGGCGACGTCGTCGCTCAGGGGACGATCACGAACGACGACAAGGCACCCACCACGGCCACACTTCGAACGGTGAAGAAGCCGCGTACCCTGCTGGCGAAGGGGATCCTCGAGCCCGCCAAGTCCGGGGATCGCGTCACCGCGACGCTGTTCCGGAAGCGGAACGGGAGATTCGTGAAGGTCGCCGCGAAGAGGGTTCCGGTTCGGTCCTTCAGGGATCGCGACGGCGACGGCAAGACGGACGGCTCGTACACCGCGACGTTCCTCCGCCCGAAGGCGGGCGGCACCTACAGGATCCTCGTGCGATTCAAGGGCAGCTCGACCGAGAAGCCCTGCAAACGGGCCAAGCTCTTCAAGCTCCGTCGCGCCTGAACGGCCGTTGTCGGCCCCCCTCCTCACCATGCTCGGATGCACCCGCCGATCCTTGACCCTCGAACATCTGTTCGATACGGTGACTCCTCCTCTCGGCCCCACCGATCGGAGGCGCCCGTGCTGTCGGCACCCATCCAGACCACCCTGGAGGAGGGCGTGCCCCTGCGAGAGGTCACCTTCGTGGTGGTGGACCTGGAGACCACGGGCGGGTCCCCCCGTGAATCGAGTATCACCGAGATCGGAGCGGTCCGGGTCACCGGCGGCGAGCGCATCGGCACGTTCCACGCGCTGATCAACCCGGGCGAGCCGATCCCGCCGTACATCTCCCACCTGACGGGGATCGACGACTTCCTCGTCAGAGAAGAGCCACCGATCGAGGCCGTGCTGCCTGCCTTCCTGGAGTTCGCACGCGGGGCGATCTTCGTGGCCCACAACGCTCGCTTCGACTTCTCCTTCCTGAACGAGGACCTCGGCAGGCTCGACTACCCCCTGCTGGAGGGGCCGCCGGTGTGTACCGCCAAGCTCGCCCGCCGGGTGGTGTGGCCCGACGTCCCCAACGTTCGCCTCCAGACGCTCGCGCAGTACTTCCGGACCCGCGTGAAACCGACCCACCGCGCACTCGATGACGCGTTGGCCTGTGCGGAGGTCCTCGACGGGCTCATCGACCTCGGGGGCCGGCTCGGGATCCTCACGCTCGGCGATCTCCGCGAAGCTGTTCGCGCCCGTGGACGGCCGCACTTCGGCAAGATCCGCCTCGCGGACGCCCTGCCCCACGAGGCGGGGGTGTACCGATTCGTCGGCCGGGACGGACGCGTCCTCTACGTGGGCAAGGCCCGCGACCTCCGAGCCCGCGTGAAGTCCTACTTCTACGGCGATGGGCGGAAGAAGGTCGAGAACCTCCTCGGCGAAGTGCGCCTGGTCGAGGGCGAGGAGACCCCGGGAGGCGAGCTCGAGGCGCTCGTCCTCGAGGCGAGACTCATACGGCAGCACGAGCCGAAGTACAACCGCCGCGGCAAGACGTGGCGCCGGTTCGCGTACCTGAAGCTCGACCCCTCCGAGGCCTATCCACGCCTGAAGGTGGTGCATCGTGCCGGCCACCTCGACGGATGCGTCGTACCTGGGGCCGTTCTCGGGGAGCGGGGCTGCCCGGCTCGCGAAGGAGGCGCTGGAGGAGGTCGTGCCGCTCCGTCGTTGCACCCGCGCGATGAGCGCTCGAACCCGCTTCGCGGCGTGCGCCCTCGCCGACATCGGCCGCTGTCCGGCGCCCTGCGACGGCCGGATCGACCCCGAGCGCTACGGAGAGCTCGTCCGGGACCTCCTCTCCTCCCTCGAGTCCCCGGACGGGCTCCTCGCAGCGCTCGAGGTGAGGATGGAGCGGCTCGCGGATACCGAGCGATACGAGGAGGCCGCCTCCGTCCGCGACCGCCTCCGGGCGCTGGCGGCGGCGCTTCACCGAGCACGCCAGGACGCATGGCTGATCGGCGCGAAGAGGCTCGAGCTCGTTGGCCGACGGCGACCGACGGCTCTCGTTCGTGGGGGGCGCGCTCGCGCGGGCGGGGGAAGCCGCAGGCGAGACGGAACCGATCCCCTTCCCCTGCCCGCGCGAGCGCGCCGACGAGCTCACCGCGGTCCGCTCCTGGCTCGCCAGGAACCCCGTTCGACTCATCGCCTGCGACGTCCCGCTCGCGGAGCCCGTCGACGGCGGTGCCCGCATCGCGGGGATCCTCCGATGGGACCGGGACACCGAGCTGCCCCGGGTGAGCCGGCGGTAGGCTCGACCCGTGGGCGCGACCGTCGACCTCCTCGCGCGGGAGATGTCGGAGACCTTCCACGACATGCGCTCGCGGCTGCACGGCCTGACCGATGACGAGTTCTTCTGGGAGCCGGTCCCCGGGAGCTGGACCGTCTTCCGAGACGAACGAGGTCGCTGGGAGCATCACTACGAGGAGCCCGACCCCGAGCCAGCTCCGTTCACCACGATCGCCTGGCGCCTCACGCACGTGGCGATGTGCAAGGTGATGTACCACGAGCACGCGTTCGGACCCGGGCGAGCTGACGTGGCTCACGATCGAGACGCCGGGCGATCCCAACGATGCCCTCGAGATGCTGGACGCGGGCCACGCGCTGCTCACGGAGGATCTCGCGGAGCTGGAGGACGCCGACCTCGAGCGACCCGTGCCGACCAACTGGGGCGAGGAGTGGCCGGCCTGGCGGATCTTCTGGACCATGATCCACCACGACGCGCACCACGGCGGCGAGATCGGCGCGTTGCGGGACCTGTACCGAGGGATGCGCGTGACCGGGTGAGATCCGGTCGGCGGATAGACTGACCGGCATGGAGCGCGTCGTGATCGTCGAGGGCGCCCGAACACCGATCGGGAGATTCCTGGGCTCCTTCGCCGAGACGCCGGCCGTCGAGCTCGGGACGCTCGCCGCGAAGGAGGCGCTGCGACGCGCCGCCGTCGCTCCGGACACGGTCGACCAAACGATCTTCGGTCACGCCCGCCAGGCGGGGAACGGCCCCAATACGGGGCGGCAGGTGAGCATCCATGCCGGCGTCCCCGATGAGGTCTCCGCGTTCAACGTCAACATCGCCTGCGGGTCGGGCATGAAGGCCGTCCAGCTGGGCGCGCAGCAGATCGCGCTCGGTGACGCCGAGGTCGTGCTCACGGGCGGGATGGAGAACATGACCCGGGTCCCGTTCCTCCTCGACCGCATGCGCACGGGCTACCGGATGGGCAACGCCACGGCGTACGACGCGATGTACCGCGACGGACTCCTCGACCCGCTCTGCGGTCTGCTGATGGGTGAGACCGCGGAGAACCTCGTCGACCGCTACGACATCTCGCGGGAAGAGCAGGACGAGTTCGCGCTGGAGTCCCAGCGGAAAGCGGCGGCGGGCGTCGCCGCTCGTGCCGCCGAGATCGTTCCGGTCGAAGTGCAGGATCCATCCGGGAAGGGCACGGTCACGGTGAACCAGGACGAGCATCCCCGGCCGGAGACCACCATCGAAGGGCTCGCGGCCCTCGCGCCGGTGTTCCGCGAGGGTGGATCCGTCACGGCCGGCAACTCGGCCGGGATCACCGACGGGGCCGCCGCGATGATCCTGATGTCGGAGACGCGAGCGCGCGCCGAGGGCCGTGAGCCGCTCGCTCGCATCGCGGGCATGAGCTGGGCCGGGGTCCCGCCGGAGATCATGGGCATCGGCCCGGTGCCGGCGACGAAGAAGGTGCTCGAGAAGAACGGCCTCTCGCTCACGGACATCGACCTGATCGAGATCAACGAGGCGTTCGCCGCGCAGGTGATCGCGTGCGAGCGCGAGCTGAAGTTCGAACGGGATCGACTGAACCTCCTCGGCGGCGGCATCTCGCTCGGCCATCCGATCGGGATGAGCGGCGCGCGGATCCTCCTGTCGCTCGCTTACCAGATGCGGGAACGCGGGGCCGCGCTGGGTCTTGCGACCCTCTGCATCTCCGGCGGGCAAGGGCTCGCCGTCGTCCTCGAAAGGACCTAGCGCGATGACCGTCCACGCCGTCGTCCTCATCCAGTGCGAGATCGACGAGATCGCCGAAGCTGCCCAGGCGATCGCCGAGATCGGCGGCGTGTCCGAGGTCTACTCCGTCGCCGGAGAGTTCGATCTCGTCGCGATCGTGCGCGTCGGCGAGCACGACGATCTGGCCAAGGTGATCCCGGGAGGGATCTCGAAGGTCGAGGGGGTCGAGCGGACCGAGACGCTGATCGCGTTCCAGGTGTACTCGAAGCACGACCTGGAGCGGATGTTCTCGATCGGATTCGAAGAGAGCTAGACGGGCGAGCTCTCAGCTCCAGTCGACGGCGATCGGGAGCGACATGCGACCCCAATCGCCCAGGTCCCCGTCGTCGCGCGGCCGATACTTCTCGAGAACGAGCCGCCGCGCCATCTCGTCGTCGGTCGGATCGGTCACCACCCGGGCCGTCGTCGTCCGCCTCTCGTCGCCGATCTCGAGGACGACCTCCGGCGAGATCATCAGGTTCCTGACCCAGTCTGAGCGATCGCCACCGCCCGACAGGATGTAGACGACCCCGTCGCCGAGTGCGAACCAGATCTCGATCCGATGCGGAGTCCCGGTGTGGCGACCGGTGGTGGTCAGGTAGCAGAAGTCGAGGTCGCCGAGCGGACGCGCATCGATCACAGCACCGCCCACAGGACGAGTCCGACGATCACGAGCAGCGCCACGCCGGCGATGATCAGGTCCGCCTTCTTGACCTTCCCCGGCTGCATCGCGTTGAAGCCCATCGTCCTACTCCCTCGATCCGGTAGTACTCACGGAACTTCTCCGGCGAGAGCCAGTGGATGTGCTGGCGCACCGTCGACGCGTACGTCCGCGCCTCCACTCCGTCATGGCACGCCCGCTCCGCCACCACGTCGCCTTCCGGGGCGAGGATCGCGACTCGCCAAGTCCCCTCACCACCCCGGACCTCGACGCCGAAGCCGTTCTCGACCGACGACACTGCGATCACTTCTCCGTCAGCCCTGGCGGACGAGGTCGCGATGGAGCCGTCCGAGCTGGTTCTTCAGCTCCCCCAGCACACTGTCTTCGTCCAGGGTGAACGCGGGATGCAGGGACGCCACCCGCTCGAGCGCTCGCTCGAACCCCGATCCGAGTCGCTCCGCTTCGCGCAACGACTCCACCAGCACGGCCGCGTAGTCGGCGTTGAACGGTTCCCCGTCCCACGGGCACTCTCCGCCCAGGTCCACGACCTGCTCCGCGAAGAACTCCCGGCCGTCCCGCTTGCAGGTCCCCTTGATCTTCACGCGCTCTCCTTCTCGGTCACGAGATCGAGCAGCCGGTCGGCCAACTCGAACGGGTCCACGGGCTTGACGAACCACGCATCGGCGCCCGACCACTTGGCGAGCCACGAATCGTGCTGTGCGCTCCAGCAGGATCACGATGACCCCGGTGTACGGCTCCTCATCATCTCGGAGCGTCCTGGCGAGCCCGAAGGCTCCCTCGCGGGACATGATCTCATCCGCGACGATCACGTCCGGACGATCTCGGAGCGCCGCGTTGGTCCCCAGCTCCCCGTCGCGGGCGGCGCGGAAGCGAAGCTCCTGACCGAGTCTGCGCTCGATGCTCCGTACGGCGAGCGCCATCAGCTGGCGTGAGCGCTCGTTCGGTGACACCAGCAGCACGTCCACGCTCGCGATGCTACTCGCTTCCGCGCCGCCCCCGGTCTTTGAACGACTCCTGATGGAACGCTACGCTCGGCCCGTCCGGTGCGACGGCGGCCCGTTCTCCCGACGATCTCGAACCAGGGATCCCGGCGGCGCCGACGCAGCCCAGGAGGGCACATCGGGAGCAACGGCCACGGAGGCATCGGCCAAGGAGGCAGCGGATGGAGAGTCTGGGGAAGGCGGCGGTCGCGGAGTTCGTGGCGACCTTCGCGCTGATCTTCGTGGGTGCGGGGGCGGTGATCCTCTCGACCGGGACGGGACAGCTCGACCTCGTGGGCGTGGCGCTCGCGCACGGCCTCGTCCTCGCGATCATGGTGTCGGTGACCGGCCACATCTCCGGAGGGTTGGTGAATCCCGCGGTCACGATCGCCCTCTGGACGGCCGGGAAGATCTCCACACAGCGCGGTGCCGTCCTGATCGTCGCGCAGCTGCTCGGCGCCGTCGTCGGCGCTCTCCTCGTTCGCTACGCGGTCGGCGGCGATCTCTTCGACGCGGGCGGTGCGGGCGCTCCCGCACTCGGACCGGGTGTCGCGGTCGGCCGAGGCATCGTCATCGAAGCGATCCTCACGTTCTTCCTCGTCTTCGCGGTCTTCGGGACCGCCGTGGACGACCGAGGACCCTGGAACAAGACCGCGGGCTTCACGATCGGGCTGGTGATCGCGTTCGACATCCTGGCGTTCGGACCGTTCACCGGCGCCGCGATGAACCCGGCGCGCTGGTTCGGGCCTGGCGCTCGTCGGTGGGCTCTGGGACGATGCCGTCGTCTGGATCGTCGGGCCGATCGCCGGAGCCATCATCGCCGGCGTCCTGTACACGTCGGTGTTCCTCCGCGGGAAGGAGCCGGCGACCCCGTAGTCCGAGGTGACCGCCGGGTACGCTGAGGCGGCGATGGTCGCCGACCTGTACCTCGATTCCGCCTCGGCCACTCCCCTGCTCCCCGAGGCGCGTGAGGCGATGATCGCGTCCCTCGAGTTGTACGGCGACCCGCTCCACATCCACGGACCGGGAAGAACGGCCCGCGCGCTGCTGGACGAGGCTCGCGAGCAGGTGGCCGGCGCGATCGGCGCCCAGCCCGACGAGATCGTCTTCACCTCCGGCGGCACCGAGTCGATCGCGCTCGCGATCTGGGGCGGCGTGCGAGCCATCCGCGAGCTCGGCACCAGGATCGTCCTCGGGGCCGTCGAGCACCCGGCCGTCGGCGGCGTGGCCCACGCCCTGGAGTCCGACGGTTTCGAGGTCGTGACGATCCCCGTCGACCCGTACGGACGGGTCGATCTGGACCGGTTCGGAGTGGAAGTGAGGACACCGGGCACGCTCATCGCCTCCGTCCAGCACGCGAACCACGAGATCGGAACGATCCAGCAGGTCGCCGAGGCCGCCCGACTCGCGCACGAGGCGGGCGTCCGCTTCCACACGGACGCGTGCCAGACCGTGGGGCGGCTCCCCGTCGACGCACCAGCGCTCGGCGTCGATCTCCTGTCGCTCTCGGCCCACAAGTTCGGAGGACCACCCGGCGTCGGAGCCCTCTACGTGCGCCGGGGCCTGGCGATCACCGCCTACCCGTGCGGAGACGACCGCGAGCGGAAGCGCCGCTCGGGGATGGAGAACACCCCCGGGATCGCGGGGATGGCGGCGGCCCTCACCGCGTCCCTTCCCACGATGGCCGATCGGGCGGCTGCACAGATGGTCGCTCACCGCCGCGCTCAGGGATCGGATCGCGACCGAGGTGCCCGGGCGCGACGGTCCACGGGCACCCCACGCACCGGACGCCGCACCTGGTGGGCTTCAGCGTCGCCGGACTCGATCCGGCGACGCTGATGATGACGCTCGACGACCGCGGCTTCCGGGTTGGCGCCGGTTCGCTCTGTAGCGGTCGACCGGAAGACCTCTCCCCTGTCCTCGAGCAGATCGGCTTCCCAGGAACCACCGGGTTCCGGGTGAGCCTCGGGGAGGGCGTGATCGGGATCACCTCGAAGCGCTGCTGGACGTGCTCTCGGAGACCGTGCGCGAGCTCCAGCGGATGGAGACCGTCTCATCCGAGGCGCTGGCGCGGTACAGCCCTCCGGGACGACGCCTGAGGTCGAGCACCATCCGTCGGCCGGGGACCGGCGGTGGTCTACTCCACCGTCCAGGTATCGCCGGAGCGAAGGAGCTTCCCCAGGTCGCCTCCGCCCAGACGCTCGGTCGCGGCTTGCAGCTGGTGCTGGATCGCCTGGCCGTACACCGGACGCTCGACCTCGTGGAAGACCCCGATACACGATGGCTCGTCGGGCCCTTTCGCGAGGTGTGCGAGTGCGAACGGTAGCGACGGACGTCCGTGCGCGTCGTGCACGACGATGCCGCTCCGGATCCGTCTCGACCGTGGGTGCGATCTCGTAGCGGCCGTTCTCTCCGACGCGCACGCACCGGTTGCCGTCGTCGAACATGATCGGCTCGCCGTGCTCCAACCGGATCTGGTTGTGCTTCCCCTGCGCCTTCTCGCGCAAGAGATCGAACGCTCCGTCGTTGAACACGTTGCAGTTCTGGTAGATCTCGATGAACGCGGTCCCCTTGTGCTGGGCGGCTCGGCGGAGGACCTCGGTCAGGTGCTGGCGGTCGTTGTCGAGCGTCCGGGCGACGAACGTCGCCTCGACGCCGAGGGCGAGCGCGATCGGATTGAACGGGTGATCGACCGACCCGAACGGGGTCGACTTCGTGACCTTGCCCTCCTCCGACGTCGGCGAGTACTGGCCCTTCGTCAGCCCGTAGATCTGGTTGTTGAACAGCAGGATCTTGATGTCCACGTTCCGCCGCAGCGCGTGGATCAGATGGTTGCCACCGATCGAGAGCCCGTCGCCGTCGCCGGTGACGACCCACACGGAAAGCTCGGGATTCGCGACCGCGATCCCGGTCGCGAGGGCCGGCGCGCGGCCGTGGATCCCGTGCATCCCGTACGTGTCCATGTAGTAGGTGAACCGGCCGCTGCAGCCGATGCCGGAAACGAACACGGTCTTGTGCGGTTCGATGCCGAGCTCCGGCATGAACCCCTGGACGGCCGACAGGATCGCGTAGTCGCCACAGCCGGGGCACCAGCGCGGCTCCTGGTCGGAGGTGAAGTCCTTCTTCGTGAGGGTCGGTCGTCGCCCGGGGCGGCACCCGCCGCTCGCCATCACGTCACTCATCGAGCATCCTCGTGATCTCGCGTTCGAGCTCCTCCGCGAAGATCGGCAAGCCCTGCACCTTCGTGTAGGACTGCGCGTCCACCAGGTACTTGGCGCGGATGAGAGCATGCGAGCTGGCCCATGTTCATCTCGGGGATCAGCACCTTCGGGTAGGACCGAACCACGTCGCCGGTGTTCGCCGGGAACGGGTTCAGGTGGCGCAGATGGGCCGTCGCGACCTTCCGTCCATCGGCCCGCGACCCGACGCCACGGCTGCCGTGATGGTGCCGAGCGAGGAGCCCCAGCCGAGCACCAGCAGCTCGGCGTCGCCGCGTCCGGATCGTCGACGTCGAGCGGCGGGATGTCGTCGGCGATGCCGTCGACCTTCGCCTGTCGGAGCCTGGTCATCAGCTCGTGGTTGGCCGCGTCGTAGCTGATGTTCCCGGTGCCGTCCTGCCGTTCGAGCCCGCCGATCCGATGGACCAGACCCGGGTGTCCCGGGGATCGCCCAGGGACGCGCGAGCTTCTCGTCGCGCGAGTACGGAAGGAAGTCCTGCCCGTTCGGCGACGCGAACGCGGGATCGATCTCCGGCAGGCTCTCGACGTCGGGGATCGACCACGGCTCCGAGGAGTTCGCGATGAACGTGTCGGACAGGAGGATCACGGGCGTCCGGTACCGCACGGCGATCCGAGCGGCCTCGAGCGCGGCCGTGAAGCACTCTGACGGCGTGGACGCGGACACGATCGGGAGTGGCGATTCCCCGTGGCGTCCGTACATCGCGAGCAGCAGGTCGGCCTGCTCGGTCTTGGTCGGCATCCCGGTCGATGGACCGGCGCGCTGCACGTCGACGATGATCATCGGCAGCTCCATGATCACGGCGAGCCCGATCGTCTCGGACTTCAGGTCGACGCCGGGGCCGCTCGTGCCCGTCACCGCGAGCTGGCCGCTGAACGACGGCGCCCAGCGCGATGTTGGCCGCGGCGATCTCGTCCTCCGCCTGGATCGTGATCACGCCGAAGTTCTTGTGCCGGGAGAGCTCATGGAGGAGCTCGGAGGCCGGCGTGATCGGGTAGCTCGCGTAGAACAGCGGCAGCCCGCTCCGCTCGGATGCCGCGATGAGCCCCCAGGCGAGCGCGGTCGCGCCGGCGATGTTCCGGTAGGTCCCCGGCTCCTGCGGCGCCGCCTCCACCTTGTAGGACTCGGCGAACAGCTCCGTCGTCTCGCCGAAGTGATAGCCGGCCTTGAAGGCCGCCGACGTTCGCATCGAAGATCTCCTGGCGCGACCCGAACTTCTTCTCCAGCCAGTTGAGCGTGGTCTCCGTGGGACGTCCGAACATCCACGACACGAGACCGAGGGCGAACATGTTCTTGGCCCGCTCGGCCTCCTTCTTCCCGATCCCGATGTCTTCCGTCGCCCGGACGGTGATCGAGGTCATCGGCACCTTGTAGACCTGGTAGCCGTCGAGCGTCCCGTCCTCCGTCGGGTCGGAGGTGTAGCCGGCCTTCTCGATGTTGCGCGGGGTGAACGAGTCCTCGTTCAGCACGAGCACGCCGCCCTTCGCAACCGTATGCAGGTCGGCCTTGAGGGCCGCGGGGTTCATCGCGATCAGCACGTCCGCGTGGTCGCCGGGCGTGGTGATGTCGCTGGAGGCGAACTGGATCTGGAAGGCCGAGACCCCATGCACCGTGCCGGCGGGAGCCCGGATCTCGGCCGGGAAGTCCGGCAGGGTGGCGAGGTCGTTGCCGAGCACCGCCGTCGCGCTGGTGAAACGGTCGCCGGTCAGCTGCATGCCGTCTCCCGAGTCGCCGGCGAAGCGCACGACGATCCGTTCGCGTTCCTTGACGGCCTTGCTCATCTCGCCGAACACACTACTGCGCGGGTCCGGCTGTGACGGCTCCCGTGTTGGTAGTTTCTCCCGCGTGCGGAGACGGAAACTCGGAGCACGAGGTCGAGAGATCTCCGTCATCGGCTACGGCGCCTGGGAGGCGGGCGGCACCGCGTGGGGGCCCAATGAGTCGGAAGAGGTCGGTGATCGACGCCATCCGGGACGGGCATCGACGCCGGGATCGATTGGATCGACACCGCGGAGGTGTACGGCGACGGCGTGTCGGAGATGCTCGTCGGCCGCGCGATCTCGGGTCGCCGAGACGATGTCGCCGTCGCGAGCAAGGTTGCACCGCAACCAGAAGGGAGCGGCTTCGCGCCGGCTCAGGTGCGGCAGGCCTGTGAGAAGAGTCTCGGCCGCCTCGGGACCGATCGCATCGACCTCTACCAACTCCATTGGCCCGATCCCTCCGGGGTACCACTCGAGGACACGTGGGGGGCGATGATCGAGCTCCAGGACGCGGGCCTGGTTCGATCCATCGGCGTCTCGAACTTCGATCGCGAACAGATCGAGCGCTGTCTCGCGATCGGCCATGTGGACTCGCTACAGCCGGAGTTCTCGATGCTGGTGCGCGACCATGCCGAGCTGATCCGATGGTGCGGCGACGAGGGGATCGGGGTCGTCACCTACGGCCCTTTGGCTTTCGGGCTCTTGACCGGTGCGATCACGGCCGACACGCGGTTCCCGCCCGGCGACTGGCGCGGCGAGAAGCAGGATGACGGACCTTTCGCGGACCTGGCTCGGTCACTCGAGGTCGTCGATCGGATCCGCCCGGTCGCGGAGCGGATCGGATGCACGTTGTCCCAGCTCGCGCTCGCCTGGAACGTCCACCAGCCCGGCGTCACGGCCGCGATCGCCGGCAGCCGGAACCCTTCGCACGTGCGCGCGAACGCCGCCGCGGGCGACATCGAGCTGGACCAGTCCACCCTCGCGGAGCTGGACGCCCTCCTCCCTTGATCAGGCGACCGGCACGCCGGGCTGGACCTGTCGGAGTCTGCGTGCGAGGCCTTCGAGCAGCCCCATCGCGAGGGCCGGCTCGTCCTCGATCATCTTCCGGAGCGTGTGGCGGTAGAGCCGGAGAACCTCCATGGGGGTGTCGGACACGACCGAAGCCGTCCTCAGGCCGCCGTCCAGAGCCGAGAGCTCGCCGAAGAAGTCACCGGGGATCAGGGCGCCCACCTTCCGACCCCCCCGGACGACCCGGGCCGTGCCGCTGAGGACCACGAACATCGCTTCACCGGCCTGACCCTCCTCCACGATCGCCCGACCTGGCTCGAGATCGACCGCGTCGGTCTCCGCCGCGAGCCGACGCAGATGCCTCTTCGAGAACCCGTCGAACAGCGGCACCGCCGCGAGGGCCGCTACGGATCGACGGAGCACCGCATGCGGTTGCTGTCGCTTCGATCCGCGGAGCCGACCCCTGTACGACGGCAGGATCGTGTCTCGCGTCGGTACGGCCCGCATCGTCGGAGCGTACTCCTGCACACGTCCACCGTGCAGGGCGTCTGCGCAACCGGCGGTAGTGTTTAGGGATGGACGCACGGAGCAGGCTCGAGGCCCTGATGGCCGAACGGATCCTGGTGCTCGAGGGTCCCAAGGGCACTGCCATCCAGGCGCTGGGTCTGTCCGAAGAGGACTTCCGTGGCGACCTCTTGAAGGACCATCCCAGAGATGTTCGCGGGGACAACGACCTGCTCGGCCTCACGAGGCCAGACATCGTCGAGGCGATCCATCGCGACTACGTGGCCGCCGGGGCCTGGATCGTCAGCACCAACACGTTCAACGCGAGCCCCGTCTCTCAGTCCGAGTACGGCCTGGAGGATCTCGTCTACGAGATGAACAAGGCGGCGGCCGAGACCGCCCGGCGGGCGCTCGACGGAGCCGACGACCGCTTCGTCGTCGGCTCCGTCGGCCCCACCAACCGTACGCTCTCGATCTCCCCCAAGGTGGAGGACCCTGCCTTCCGCACGATCACGTTCGACGAGCTCACGACCGCCTACGCCGAGCAGGTCCGCGGGCTGGTGGACGGGGGCGTCGACGTGCTCCAGATCGAGACGATCTTCGACACGCTGAACGCCAAGTCGGCGATCGCCGCCGCAGAGGACGTCGCCCCGAACACGCCGCTGTGGCTCTCGTTCACGGCAGTCGACCAGAGCGGCAGGAACCTGTCGGGACAGACCGCCGAAGCGTTCTGGCTCTCGATCGAGCACGCAGAGCCCATGATCGTCGGCGTGAACTGTTCGCTCGGAGCGGCGCAGATGCGCCCGTACCTCGAGGCACTCTCCCGCATCGCTCCCACGTACACGGCGTGCTACCCCAACGCAGGGTTGCCGAACGCCTTCGGCCTGCACGACGAGGACCCGGAGATCACCAGCGGCTACGTGGGCGAGTTCGCGCGGGCAGGGCTGGCCAACGTCCTCGGGGGCTGTTGCGGGACGACGCCGGAGCACATCCGGCAGATCGCGGAGGCCGTCCGCGATCTGCCGCCGCGCCAGGTCCCCGAGCCGCACGGAGACCTTCACCTCGTTCAGCGGACTCGAGCCGTTCGTCGTCCGCTCCGACACCGGGTTCGTGATGGTGGGCGAACGCCAGAACATCACGGGCTCGAAGAAGTTCCGGCGTCTGATCGAGAGCGGCGACTTCCAGGCTGCCGTCGACATCGCACGCGAGCAGGTACAGAACGGCGCGAACCTGCTGGACGTGAACATGGACACCGACCTTCTCGACGGGCCGCAGGCGATGACGACCTACCTGAACCTGTTGGCGACGGAGCCGGAGGTCGCCCGTGTACCCATCATGGTGGACTCGTCCAGCTGGGACGTGATCGAGGCCGGTCTGAAGTGCGTCCAGGGCAAGGGCGTCGTGAACTCGATCAGCATGAAGGAGGGCGAGGAGGACTTCCTCGACAAGGCGAGGCGCGTCAAGCGCTACGGCGCGGCCGTCGTGGTGATGGCCTTCGACGAGCAGGGTCAGGCCGACACCGTCGAGCGGAAGGTCGAGATCTGCGAGCGCGCCTACGGGCTGCTCACGGAGCGGGCCGGCTACGACCCGTCCGACATCATCTTCGACCCCAACATCCTGGCGATCGCCACCGGGATGGAGGAGCACGCGGACTACGCGAGGGCATTCATCGACGCGACCCGGATCATCAAGCGGCGCCTCCCCGGCGTGAAGGTCTCCGGCGGCGTCTCCAACCTCTCCTTCGCCTTCCGCGGGAACGACGTCGTCCGCGAGGCGATGCATTCGGCCTTCCTCTACCACGCGCGCCAGGCCGGGCTCGACATGGCGATCGTGAACGCGGGGCAGCTCCCGGTCTACGACGACATCCCGAAGGACCTCAAGGAGCACGTCGAGGACCTGATCTTCAACCGCCGGCCCGACGCGACCGAGCGGATGCTCACCTTCGCGCAGACCGTGAAGGGCGAGGCGATGCGGACCGAGCACGACCTGACGTGGCGCGAGGGCTCGGTCGAGGAGCGACTCTCGCACGCCCTCGTCCACGGGATCGACGCCTTCATCGAGGAGGACGCCGAGGAGGCGCAGGCAGCACTTCGACCGGCCGCTCGAGGTGATCGAGGGGCCGCTGATGGACGGGATGCAGATCGTCGGCGACCTCTTCGGCGCCGGGAAGATGTTCCTGCCGCAGGTCGTGAAGTCGGCGCGCGCGATGAAGAAGGCGGTCGCCTACCTCGAGCCGTTCATGCAGGAGGAGAAGGAGCGGCTCGGCCTGGTCGGCTCCGCCCAGGGCACGATCGTGACCGCGACGGTCAAGGGGGACGTCCACGACATCGGCAAGAACATCGTCGGCGTGGTCCTCGGCTGCAACAACTACCGCGTCGTCGACCTCGGCGTGATGGCGCCCGCGGAGACGATCCTGGACACGGCCGAGCGGGAGAAGGCGGACGTGATCGGGCTCTCGGGACTGATCACGCCCTCGCTGACCGAGATGGTGAACGTGGCCACGGAGATGCAGCGGCGCGGTCTGAAGTACCCGCTGCTGATCGGCGGCGCCACGACGTCGAAGCAGCACACGGCGGTGAAGATCGCTCCGGCCTACGACGCAGCCCGTCGTCCACGTCGTTGACGCCTCGCGCGTGGTCGGGGTGATGAGCGCCCTGCTCGACGAGCCCCGCAAGGCGAAGCTGGACGCCGACAACCGGAAGGACCAGGAACGGCTCCGGAAGCTCCACGAGGAGAAGCTGAAGACGCCGCTCCTGCCCTACCGGAAGGCTCTCGAGAACCGGCTCCAGGTGGACTGGCGGCAGGAGGACGCCCCGCCGCCCCCGTTCGTCGGGACCCGGACCGTCGAGCCCGACCTCGCGGCGCTCCGCGACTACATCGACTGGACGTTCTTCTTCACGGCCTGGGAGCTCAAGGGGAGCTACCCGCAGATCCTCGACCATGCCGCAGATGGGTGAGACCGCCCGCGAGCTGTTCCAGGTCGGGCAGGAGGTGCTCGACCGGATCGTGTCGGAGCGCCTGCTCGAGGCGCGCGGCGTGTACGGGTACTTCCCGGCCCACGCCGAAGGCGACGACATCGTCCTCGAGGGCGGCTACGTCTTCCACTGCCTCCGGCAGCAGGCCGACCGCGGCGAGGGTGAGCCGAACAAGTCGATCGCCGACCTCGTCGCGCCCCTCGAGTCCGGCATCGCGTGATCACGTCGGCGCCTTCGCCGTCTCCGCCGGCTTCGGCGCCGACGAGCTCGCCAAGGCCTACGAGGCCGAGCACGACGACTACCGAGCGATCGTGGCGAAGGCCCTCGCCGACCGGCTCGCCGAGGCGTTCGCCGAGCAGCTCCACGAGCAGGTCCGCCACGAGTGGTACGCGCCCGACGAGCAGCTTTCCGGCGAGGACCTGATCAAGGAGCGCTACCGCGGCACCCGGCCGGCCTTCGGGTACCCGGCGTGCCCCGACCACAGCGAGAAGCGAACGCTGTTCGAGCTCCTCAACGCGAGCGAGGCCGCGGGCATCGACCTCACGACCTCGTGCGCGATGATGCCCGCCGCGAGCGTCAGCGGCCTGTATCTGGCGCACCCGGCCGCCCGGTACTTCCACGTGGGGCGGATCGCGAAGGACCAGGTCGAGGACTACGCGCGCCGCAAGGGCGAGTCGCTCATGGAGGCCGAGCGCTGGCTGGCCCCGAACCTCGCCTACGAGCCTGGATAGACACCGACCGAGGTCCACGCGTCGCCGGCATCGCTGCTGATAGCGTCCACGCCGTGACCCAGACGTACTGGCATCCGTTCGCGGACATGGCCGCGGTCGTGACGGTCGGCGAGCTCGTCCTCGACCGAGGAGACGGCTGCTACGTCTGGGACGTCGACGGGAAGCGCTACCTCGATGCCACCGCTTCGCTCTGGTACTGCAACGTCGGCTGGGGCCGGCGGGAGATCGGCGAGGCCGCCGCGGCCCAGATGGCGAAGCTCCCGACCTACTCCAACTTCGGCGACATCGTGGTCCCGGTGACACTCGAGCTCGCCGATCGCGTGGCCGGTCTCGCCCCGCTCCCGGCTCCGAAGGTCTTCCTCACGAGCGGTGGCTCCGACTCGATCGACACCGCGACCAAGATGGCCCGCCACTACTGGCAGCTCGTCGAGGAGCCGGACCGCACGATCCTGGTCCGCAGGGAGAAGGCCTATCACGGGATGCACACGGCGGGGACGTCGCTCGCGGGCATCCCGGCCAACGCCGCCGGGCACGGCTCGCTGATCGAGGACGTCGCTCGAGGTGCCATGGGACGACCCGGACTCGCTGCGGGCCGCGATCGAAGACGTGGGGCAAGACCGTGTCGCGGCGTTCTTCTGCGAGCCGGTGATCGGCGCGGGAGGCGTGTTCCCGCCGCCCGACGGCTACCTCGAAGCCGTCCGCCAGGTGTGCCGTGACACCGACGTCCTGTTCGTCGCCGACGAGGTGATCACCGGGTTCGGCCGCTGCGGCGACTGGTTCGCCTCCACGCGGTTCGGACTCGAACCCGACATCCTCGTGTGCGCGAAGGGCATCACGAGCGGCTACCTCCCGCTCGGCGCGGTGCTCGCGGCGCCCCGCGTCGCCGAGCCCTTCTGGGCCGAGGGCGCCGGGATGTGGCGGCACGGCTACACGTACAGCGGGCACGCGGCCGTCGCCGCCGCGGCGCTGGTCAACATCGACATCCTCGAGAACGAGGGCCTCCCTGCGAGATCGAAGGCGATGGAGGGCACGCTCCTCGACACACTCAAAGAGCTCACCGACCATGACCTCGTCGAGGACGTCCGCGGCGGTGTCGGGATGCTCGCGGCGGTCGGCCTCCGACAGGATCTGGTCGCAGCTGACCCCGCGCTGGGAGCTCGCGTGGGCGCCGCGACGCGGCAGGCCGGCGTGCTCATCCGTCCGCTGGTGGGTGGTGCGCTCGCGGTGAGTCCGCCATTGATCCTGGAGGAGTCACAACTCCAGGAGATCGTGGACGGCATCCGCGCCGGCCTCGACGCCGTCGTTTAGGGCGCTAGTGGAACGAGTGGCCGCAGGCGCACGAACTCTGCGCCGCCGGGTTGTCGATCGTGAACCCCGAGGCCTCCAGCGAATCCACCCAGTCGATGGTGGCCTGCGTGAGGTACGGGCACGCTCATCTTGTCCACGACGACCTTGACGCCGAACTGCTCCTCGAGCAGGTCCTTCTCGGAGACCTGATCGTCGAGGTACATCGCGTAACGGAGCCCCGAGCAGCCACCGGGCTGCACGGCGATCCGGAGCGCGATCTCGGGACGGCCCTCTTCGGTGATGAGCTTCTGGACCTCGCCCGCGGCGGTCTCCGTCAGCTGGATCGACTTCTGGTGTTGCGTCTCTTCGGCGGTCTGGGCCATCGTGTCTCCGGTCGCTGTCATGGCCCAGATTCTACCTTCGGTCGCCGTCATCTCTCGATGAAATCTGCGGTTTCGGCACCCGTGGCCCGCTGGAGTTCCGACGGTGACAGCGGGAACACCGAGTCCGGTGTTCCCGCTGCGGCCCAGACCTCTTGGAAGGCAAGCAGAGCCGGATCGACGTAGGACGGGCAGCGACGCGGGATGCCCGAAGGGCGGCGTGCCGCCGACGGCGAAGCCGGTGGCGGCGCGCGCCTCCTCGGGCGAGGCCCGGCGCGCCTCGGACGCCCCTGCTATCGCGGCCAGCTTCGAAGGGTCCACCCGGTTGGCCCCCGAAGTGAAGGCGATCACGGGTCGCCCGTCCGCCATGAAGACCAGCGACTTCACGATCTGCGCCACGTCGCAGCCGATCGCCCTGAGCGGCATCCGCGGCCGTCTTCGTTCCCTCGGGGAACCGCCTGGATCCCGCGGCTCGATCCCGAGCATGAGTGCGGACCTCGGTGAATCGTTCGATCGCAGCCATCAGAGTTGGCGGTCCGGAACGACCGGATCGAGCTCCAGGGCGAGCATGGCCCGTACTGTACGATTCCGCGCCGTGAGCCTGGACCGCACCACGCTGCTCGGCGTCGCGCATGCCGAGCGCCAGCGGCTCGGCCGGACCATCCAGTACTCGGAACCGCAGACGTGGGAGCAGCCGAGCGCGCTCCCCGGTTGGTGGAACCGAGACGTGATGGCCCATCTCGCGTCGCACGACACGGCGGCGGCGCATCTCGTCAAGGGAGACCCCGCCGAGGAGGTCGAGGAGTACCGGGCCAGCCTCGAACGGGAAGCCGTTCACCGTCGAGGGGTTCAACGAGTGGGTCGGTGGAACGGAGGGCCGGACTCCCCACGCGCGATGTCCTGGAGACGTGGGGCAAGGCGGCCGATGCGTTCCTCGCCTACGTCGGGCTCCTCTCGGAGGAGGATTGGGAGAAGCGACGCTTCCCGTGGCTCGCCGGTGAGATCGCGGCGCGCTACCTGGTCCAATCGCGGATGGTCGAGTGGTGGATCCACGGCGAGGACATGCGAGCCACCAACGGGCTCGGTCCCGAGTACCAGCACTGGCCCATCTACATGACGATCGACATGGGGGTCCGGATGCTGCCGTGGGCCCTCGGACGAGCCGGCCTCGACCTGACCGGCTACAGCGTCAAGATCGACGTCGAGGGGGCCGGCGAGGGCTCGTGGCACTGGGGCCTGGGAGCCGGCGAGGTGCCGCCCGCCGACAAGGAGCCCGACGCGACGATCGTCGGGCGCGCGCCCCAGCTCGGCGCTCGTGGCGGCCCGACGCGTCTCCGCCGTGGACGTCGCTCGCATCCGGGAACCTCGTCGTGGGGCTCGACATCGAGCTGGGCGTCGCGGTCCTGCGGCATATCCGCTCCTTCGTCTGAGGGAACCGCCCAGGTCGCTCGCTCGTACCTCTTGCGTGTGGGAAACGTCTGTACGGTTCTTGGCTCAGAGATGGCGAGGGAGCTCGACGCCGACCAACATCTGATGCGGTCCTTCGCCGCGCGGGACCCGGTGGCGGCGGACACGCTCTTCCGGCGGTTCGCCGGTCGTATCTACGGCCTCGGGCTCGTGATGCTCGGCAGCGACGCCGCGGCGCAGGACCTCGTGCAGGACACGTTCGTGAAGCTTTGGCGAAGCGCCGATCGCTACGACCGTTCTCGGGGGAAGCTCGAGACGTGGGTCTTGCTGATGGCCCGATCGCTCGCGATCGACGCGATCAGGCGGCGTGTGCTGGAGGTGCGCACTCTGGAGCAGGTCGACCTTCCGCCCGAAGCCGACCAGCGTCCCGGGCCGGACGACCAGGTGGTCACGCTCGATCTCACGGAACGAGCCCGCCGGGCGATGTCGTCGCTTCCCTCGGAGCAGCGAGCAGCCCTCGAGCTCGCGTACCTCGGCGGGAAGACGAGCGCCGAGATCTCCGATCTCGAAGGGATCCCCGTGGGCACCGCGAAGACGCGGATCCGGGCTGCGCTCCTCCGGCTGCGGGAGCTGATGTCCTCGGAGGATCGATCGGAAGATCGGCCCAGGAAACAGGAAGGGGTCGAGCGTGACGACGTGTGATGGGGTGCGCACTCTGCTCCCCGACTTCGTCCTGGGCTCACCGGAGGAACGGACCGATCTCGGATGTACGACGGCACCTGCGGGGGTGCGGGGCATGCCGCCGCGAGCTGGAGGCGCTCCGAGAGGGACTAGGGGTGTTCGCATCGACGCTCGAGCACCCGGCTCCGCCCGAGCTCCGGGAGCGCGTGATGAACGTCGTGTCGCAGGAGTGGTCGGCGTCGAGTGAGCCTCTGCGGTCGCGCGAGCCGGCTCCTCGCGGTTGGCGCATCGCGTTCGCGGCCTCGCTCACCCTCGCGGTGATCGCCGGCATGTTCGGGCTGATCCAGCTCGGTCGTGCCCGCGAGGCCGCGAAGGACGCGACCAGCTACGGCACGGTCCTCGCCACGCTCGGCGGCACGGGGTTCAAGGTGGGCACACTCCAAGCGGCGAGTGCCTCGCCGGTGGAGGGCAGCGTCGTCGCCTACGAGTCCAGCAACGACCAGTCGTTCGTCGTCGTCTTCGTCCGAACCCCGGAGCTCACGGGCGAGGGTTCCCTCCTCGTGTCCAGATCGGACGGAACCACCTGGGACCCGGGATCGATCGAGTTCGATGGCGACGGAGACGCGGCGGTGTGGTGGGTCACCGATCGCAGCATCTCCTCGATGACGGGCCTGACCGTCAGGGCCCCGGACGGCTCCGTGCTTGCCACCGCCGGCCTGCGCCACGCCTAGACGCGAGAGACCGACAGGCGCTTGACCAGCCGCTTGCGCGCGCCGAACCGGTACTTGTACGCGTAGTCCCCCTTCAGGAAGTCGAAGACGGAGCACCCCTCCTCGATCGCCTGCCGGATGTCCTCGGCCACCAGCACCATGCCCGGGCGCGAGCTGCTGCCATCGCCGGTCGAACGCGGAGTTGTAGAGCGAGTAGGTGCCTTCGAAGCGAAACCGATCGTGCCGGCGGCGAGCTCCTCGCGCACGCGGATGAACGGTCAGACGGAAGACGCCTCGCTCGCAGAAGCGCCTGCCCCAGCCGCCGGAAGAAGATCTCCATCCCCGGGACCATGAACACGCCCTTGGGCCCCTCACTCATCCGATGCAGCTCCACGAACCGGTCGAGCAGCGGCAGCAGCGTCTCGTCGGTGGCGGTCTCGATGCGGAACGGTCCGGTCTCGGCTTCGAGCTTCTTCGCTTTCCGACGGATCTCGTGCCGGAGCTTCGACGGGATCTGCTGCCAGGTACTCGTCCCAGGTCGGCGGGAGCTCGAGGAACGGAGCCACACCGTTCTGGTCCTCGGTCTCCTCGACCGCGAGCCCGTGGCCGGCAGCCGCCTCGCGCAGATCGCGAGCAGCCACGCCGAGTCCTCGGGGCAGGCCGCGGAGATCAGCCTGCTGCCAGTCGTCCCGGTCGAGCACCCCCGCCCAGAGCTCCTTCGCGAATCGCCGTCGCGAGCCTCCGGCAGTCCCACGGGACCCATGTAGTCGGTGACCTCGGTCCCTCCGAGGAACCGAAGCGTGTCTCCGATCAGTTCGAAGGCCGCCGCTGCCACCTGCGCCCCGCTGTCCTCCTCGCCGAACGCGAGGAGGAGGTGCTCGGGCTCCTCACCGAACTCCTCCCAGTAGAGCTTGAGGAAGTCCGGCGTGTGGAAGATCGTGCCGGCGGGATCGGCTCGCACGAGGTCGCTCCAGTCGCGACGCTGGAAGTCGCGCGGGTCCTCGGAGAAGACGACCTCGAGCCCCGTCACCAGGAGCCGCCGCCCCCGCCGCCCCCGCCGCCGCCCGAGAACCCTCCGCCGCCGAACCCGCTCGAGCCCGACGACGCCGGTGTGGAAGCGAGGGTGCCCCCGGTGGTCACCGCGAACCCGTCGATCGAGTCCGCGAACGCCATCGCGGTGAACGCGTGCGGGCCCACGTACCAGCTCGACGTGTCGGGTTGGAGCCCCAGGTCTTCGAAGGCCTTCGCCCACTTCTTCGTGAGCCCGAAGACGATCGCGTACGGCAGGTAGCGGGTGAAGACGTTCTCTTCCTCCGCCCATCGCGACATGTGCTGTCTCCGCGGTCGCGATCACGCGACGGAAACCGCGGATCGCGCCGGACCATCGCCGTCCCTTTCGCCGTCCGCGCCGGCATCTGCCTCGCCATCAGCGCGAGCGCGACGCCCGCCGACGATCACGGGGATCCCGACGATGCCCCAATGCGTCCACCGGGCGAGGACGAAGGTGAGCACCGCCGCCGGCGACGAGCAGCAGCACGCCGCGCCCCGCCCACCTCGTACGCACCTGGTCGGGTCGGGCGCGGAACCACTTCTGGCGCATCGCATCCGCGTAGAGGCGACTGCTCGACGCCGTGCAGTCGATTCCGCGAACGTCGTCTTGAGCTCCGAGACCTTGACCTCGTTCCCGTCCCGGAAGAGACCGTCGAGGAGCTTCTGTCTCGTACGGCGAGCAGCTCGCTCTCCGCCCTTCTCCAGACGGATCAGGTTCCAGTCGGTCTTCGAGAAGAGCCCCCGGTCCGGGATCTCCTGGATCAGCAGGAACCCCCGGCCCGCGAGGTCGACGATCGTCGCGGTGACATCGATCACGTTGGCGCGTTCGTCGATCAAGGTGCCGATCTGCCCCGGCCGGACGTTCTCCGGCGGAGCGAACTCGACAGGAGCCTCCGCGTCGCCCTCGCCCAAGCGGCACCGGCTCGTCCTCACCGGTCCTCGTGCCCATCACCTGATCGATCGGCGATCCGAGGAAGCGACGATCGCGCCCCTCCCGGGACCACATCCGGCAGAGGCCACCGCCGAGGAGGCCGAGCACGGCGAGCGATGCGGTCGACCGTGCCCGCGTTCAGCTGAACGCCCGGGCCGCCGACCAGCGCTCCTCGAGGATCGGCCCGGGCTCTGGAACGGTCCCCTTCGGGATCGCGACGACCACCGTCATCCCTTCGAAGGCGGACCAAGCGCGCGGCCGGGCCAGAAGCGGGCCCTCGGCCCATCGAACTCGGCGACCGGCACACGGCTCCGTCGAGCCCTCGTACCCCTGGAAGCACGTCGACGCGCTGGATCGCGCCCGGGCGCCGAACGGTGACCTGCGCCCGCGTCGATCGGCGCCTGCCACTCGTCCCCGATCGCGTTCCAGAACAGCTCGTCGTGATCCGGGAACCCGTTCAGCGCTCCCTCGACCCGGTAGGTCAGCGTGTACGTGTGCCGCCCGGAGATCTCCACGTCCGGGTCGCCGATCCGGATCGTCGTGATGCCGACCTTCCTCCGAGATCTCGATGTCGGCTCGGGCGGTGGGGCTCTCGACCGTGACGTCCTCGATCGGGAACACACGATCGTTCACGTCGTCGTACGGGAAGCGCGTGGGGATCGTGCGGAAGATCGCCGTGACGGAGCTCGGTAGCCGAAGTCGTAGTCGATCGTCTCCGTGATCCTCCAGGTCGCCGTCGTCGAGGATCTGGATCTCCACCCTGTAGTCGTGGATGACCTCCGCCGCCGACTGCGCCCCGGCTGGGCCCTGCCAGCAACAGCAGGAGCGGAACGGCGGCGAGCAGCGCGCGAAGGAGTCGTCGTCGTCATCACTGCACGAAGTAGAAGGAGATCGCCATGATCCCGTAGGCACCCATGAGCTGCGCTCCTTCCAGCCAGTTCGATCGGCCGTCGACCGAGATCATGAACACGAGGAACGTCGAGAGCGCCACCGCCGCGACCTCGAACGTGCTGAACACGAAGTCCATCGGATGCCCCACGAGCAGCGAGATGAACACGAGGGCCGGCGCGACGAACAGCGCGATCTGCGTGGAGGAGCCGATCGCGATCTCGAGCGTCACGTCGACCTTGTTCCGCAGGGCGAACATCACCGCCGAGGAGTGCTCGGCCGCGTTCCCGATGATCGGGATGAGGATCAACCCGACGAAGGCCTCGGAGAGTCCGAGCGACTCGATCGCCGGCTCGAGCGAGCCGACGAGGAACTCCGACATCAGAGCGACCAAGCCGGTGGAGGCGAGCAGGATCCCCATCGCCTTCCGGCGTGACCACGACGGCTCCTCGTGCTCGGCCGGCGTGCGGAACAGGTGCTCGTGTGTGATCAGCGTGAAGGCGAGCGCCGCGATGTAGAGGGTGATCAGCACGGCAGCCACCGTGCCGGAGACGACCTCACGCTGGATCAGGCTGTGGTTGCCGCCGAGCGCGAACAGCGCGGGCATCAGCAGACCGGTGACCGCCAGCACCAGCGAGGTCGCGTGCACCGAGGCCGACCGGGCGTTGTACTCCTGCTCCTCATGCCTCAGCCCGCCGACGAAGAAGGACAGGCCGAGCACGAGGAGCAGGTTCCCCAGGATCGAGCCGGTGAGGGATGCCTTCACGATCTCGATCTCCTCGAGGATCAGGAAGATCGCGAGGATCAGCTCGGTGACGTTGCCGAAGGTCGCGTTGATCAGGCCGCCGAGGCGCGGACCGACGTGCAGCGCGAGCTGCTCGGTGGACCGGCCGATCAGTCCCGCGAGCGGCAGGATCGCCCCGGCCGAGGTGAGGAAGATCGCGAGGTCGGGCCCAGCCGCCAGCTCGAGGACGATCGCGACGGGAACCAGGACCAGGAGCCAGTCGAGCGAGGGCTTCAGGGAGAGCGTTCGCGTCGGCGTCGGCGTCGGCACGGGCGCCAGGGTAGACGGTCGGCGAGAGCCGAGCGGCTAGTGGGCGGCGGCGCCGCTCGCGGCGCCGCCGTCCGACACCGCTTCCTGCAGGACGTCCCACGCCAGCACCGCGCACTTGATCCGGATCGGGTACTTCACGACGCCCTTCAGCGCGACGAGGTCGCCGAAGGCGTCCTCGTCGGGGTCGACCTCACCGGCCAGCATCCCGCGCACGTCGGCCGCGAGCGCCATCGCGTCCTCGACCGTCTTGCCGCCGACCGACTCGGTCATCATCGAGGCGCTCGACTGGCTGATCGAGCAGCCTGCGCCCTGGAAGGTGACCTCGAGGAGCTTCCCGTCCTCGAGGTTGGCCGAGACGGTGATCTCGTCCCCGCAGAGCGGGTTGTTCTTCGTGCACGTCACGACCGCCCCCGGGAGCTCGCGCTTGTTCCGAGGGTTCTTGTAGTGGTCGAGGATCGTTTCCTTGTAGATGTCGTCGAGCGCCACGTCGCCTCCGAGACGCCTAGCGTACCAGCCTGAGAGAACTGATTCCGCCTTCGCCAGCGCGTCCACGAGGACGTCCACCTCGTCGCGTCGTGTTGTACACGTAGAAGGACGCGCGAGCCGTCGCCGGCGTCCCGAACCGACGCATCACGAGCTGCGCGCAGTGATGGCCCGCGCGGATCGCCACACCCTCCTGCATCCAGCACCGTGCGCCAGGTCGTGCGGGTGGACGTCGCTGGAACCAGAAGCTAGACGGCGCCGCCACGGACCGCGGCGTCCTTCGGCCCGTAGACGTGGCCCCGGCACCGACAACAGCGCGTCGATCGCGTACGCGGTGATCTGCTCCTCGTGCTCGCGGACGGCGTCCATCCCGAGCGCTTCGAGGTAGTCGATCGCGACGCCGAGCCCGACCTGCTGGGCGATCTGCATCGTCCCCGCCTCGAACTTGTACGGGATCTCCTTCCAGGTCGAGTGGTCGTGGAAGACCTCCGTGGATCATCTCCCCGCCGCCGAACATCGGATCCATCGCGTCGAGGTGCTCGCGCCTTGCGCGTAGAGCCCGCCGCTCGCCGTGGGGCCGAGCATCTTGTGGCCGCTGAACGCGAGGAAGTCGCAGTCCCAAGCTCGATCGACGGAGACGCCGTTGTGCGGCACGAGCTGCGCGGCGTCCACCGCGACGACGGCGCCCACCGCGTGCGCGGCTCGAGGCAGCTGGCCGAGGGGTGGAATCGTCCCGAGGGCGTTGGACATGCCCGTCACGGACAGGATCTTCGTGCGTTCGTTGAGCAGCGATCCGAGCTCCGAGAGGTCGAGCTGCGCCGTCGTCGGTCAGCGGGATGTAGCGAAGGACCG
The DNA here is from genome assembly GCA_963778505.1 of uncultured Actinomycetota bacterium. GTDB lineage: Bacteria > Actinomycetota > UBA4738 > UBA4738 > HRBIN12 > JAJNBA01. The sequence continues at coordinate 531,793 of CAVZUH010000004.1, forward strand.
CGCCGGTCACCTGCGCAGTGAGCTGCCAGGGCACGATGTTCGAGTGGTGCTCCATGTCGGTGAGCAGGACCTCGTCGCCCTCCTTCAGGAACTTGCGACCCCAGCCCTGCGCCACGAGGTTGATCGACTCGGTGGTTCCACGGGTGAACACGATGGTGGCGGATCCGGGGCGCCGAAGAAGGCGGCGAGCTTCGCGCGTGCGCTTCGAAGGCATCGCGGTCGACTCCTCCCGAGCGTGTAGATCCGCGCGGTGAGCGTTCGCGTTGTGGTTCGCGTAGAAGTCGGAGACGGCGTCGATGACCTGGCGCGGCTTCTGGGAGGTGGTCGGCTGAGTCGAGGTAGACGATCGGCTGGCCGTTGACGTCCGCCCCAGGATCGGGAAGTCCGCACGGATCCGCTCGACGTCGAGTCACGCTCGCCGTTCGGTCACCGCCATCTCGTTCCGCCTCTCGGCGCTCATCCCTCGTCTCCTGCTCCCCCGTCCTCGACCACCCGAGCTCCTCGCGGATGCCCTCGTAGCCCTTCTCCTCGAGCTCGCTGCGCGAGCTCGGGTCCGCCCGACCTCACGATACGACCCTGCATCATCACGTGGACCCGGTCGGCCGTGATGTAGTTGAGGATGCGCTGGTAGTGGGTGATCAGCAGCACGCCCAGCTCGGGACCGACCAGCTCCGCGACCCCCCCGGCGACCAGCTTCAGCGAGTCGATGTCGAGGCCCGAGTCCGTCTCGTCGAGGATCGCGATCTCCGGCTGCAGGACCGCGAGCTGGAGGATCTCGTTCCGCTTCTTCTCGCCACCGGAGAACCCCTGGTTCACGTAGCGCTGGACCATCGCGTCCTCGATGCCGAGGCGGTCCATCTGCCCCTTCATGTGCTTGCGGAACGCGAGCGCGCTGATCTGCTCGCCCTTCACGGCCTGGTACGCCGTCCGCAGGAAGTTCACGACGCTGACGCCCGGGACCTCGGTCGGGTACTGCAGCGCGAGGAAGAGCCCCCGCTTGGCCCTCTGGTCGGCGGTGAGACCGGAGATCTTCTCTCCCTTGAAGATCACGTCGCCGCCGGTCACCACGTATCCGGGCCGGCCCATGATGATGTTGGACAGGGTGGACTTGCCGGAGCCGTTGGGGCCCATCAGCGCGTGTGTCTCCCCTTGGGTGACCGTGAGGTCGATCCCCTTGAGGATCTCCTTGCCCTCGACCTCCGCTCGGAGATCTCGGATCTCGAGCGTCGCGCGACCGTTCTCTTCGCTCATGTCTGTCACACCTCGATGTAGATGTCGTCGTCCTCGGTCGATGATCGGGAACACGTCGATCGGCGTCGGTGGCCGGCAAGCTCCGTGGCTTCCCACTGTTCAGGTCGAAGCTGGACCCGTGCTTCGGACACTCGATCGTCTCGAAGTCGGGGTCGACGTCCCCTTCGTCGAGGTAGTAGTGGGCGTGGCTGCAGATCGCGTCGATCGCACGGAGTCCCTCGTCACCGAGGTTCACCACCGCGACGAGGCGGCCGTCGACGGGGAAACGCTTCACCTCACCGGGCGGCGGCACGTCGGCGACCTCGCAGACCTTGAGCCGCGACATCAGGCGCTGGCCGGGCCGCCCGATCGAGCTCGTCCTGGATCGCCTGCTCGGCGCCTTCTCGGACCTCGTCGATCTTCACGCGGTCGAGCACCTCCTGGAAGAAGCCCGAGACGATCAGACGCTCGGCCTCCGCACGAGGGATGCCACGGCTGGTCAGGTAGAAGATCGCGTCCTCGTCGACCGGACCGACGCTCGCCGCGTGACCACATCGGACGTCGTTCGCCTCGATCTCGAGGTTCGGGATCGCGTCGGCCTTCGCGTGCTCGGACAGGACGATGTTGCGCGAGGTCTGCATCGCGTTCGTCTTCTGGGCCTCCGGACGGACATGAACCCAGCCGCTGTAGACGGCGCGGGAGTGGTCCCTGAGGGCGCCCTTGAAGAGGAGGTCGCTGGTGCAGTTCGGCGCGACGTGGTCCTGGATCGAGCGGTGGTCGAAGTGCTGGTCCTCATCGGCGAAGAAGACACCCAGCATCTCGGAGAAGCCCCCGGGCTCGGCGAGGATCGTCTCGGCTTCGGCGCGCGCGAGCGAGGCGCCGAAGCCGATGTTCAGCGTCCGCAGGGTGGCGTCGCGCCCGACCGTGGCGCGCTGGATCCCGAGGTGCGTGACGCCGCTCCCCCACTCCTGGATCGAGACGTATCGCACGTGGGCGCCGTCGCCGACGTAGATCTCGGTGATCGCGTCGCTGAAGGCGCGCGAGAGGTCGGGTGACACGTAGCGATCGATGAACGTCACCTCCGCCCCCGCGTCGACGACGAGCAACGTGTGGGGGAAGATCGCGGCGCCGTCGGCGTCGAGGTACGTGAGCGTCTGGAGTGGGAGCTCGATCGCCGTGTCCTTCGGCACGTAGACGAACGTGCCTCCGGTGCGGAACGCGGCGTGAAGCGCGGTGAACTTCGTTCGGTCGAATGGCACGAGCGTGTGGAGGTAGGGCTCGACCAGCTCCGGATGGTCGGCCACCGCGGCGTCGAGGCTCTCGAGATGGACGCCGTCACGCATCGCGGGATCGAGGTGGGCGATCGTGGTGGTGGAGTTGTGCTGGATCAGGAGTCCCGCGCGAGCGCTCACATCGCCTGCGGCGGCGAGGAGATGAGGCGGCACGTCGTCGAGCCGGGTTGCGGTACCGCCCTCCACGTGGGGGGGGAAATCGAGCTCGAAGGTCGACAGGTCGGTGTAGCGCCACTCCTCCGTCTCCTGAGAGGGAACGGGCAGACCCTCGAACCCCTCGAGGGCCTGGGAGCGCAACTTCGACAGTGAACCCAGGCGCCTCTGGCAAGGACGTCGAGAGCCCGTTCGTCGAAGGTGGTCGTGCTCACCGCGGTCATAGACGAATCCTACCGGAGAGGTCGGATTCGGCCCAACTTGGCGGGACTGGAGCTTTCGCCAAACCGGTTGGAGCACAGCCCGTTAGCCGACCGAGCCCTCCATCTGCAGCTCGATCAGGCGGTTCAGCTCCACCGCGTACTCCATCGGGAGCTCGCGAGTGATCGGCTCGATGAACCCGTTCACGATCATCGCGGTGGCCTCGGCCTCGGAGAGCCCCCGGCTCATCAGGTAGAAGAGCTGGTCGTCGCCGACCTTCGAGACGGTCGCCTCGTGGCCGAGCGCGGCCGTCTCGTCCTCGACCTCGATGTACGGGTACGTGTCCGAGCGCGATCTCGTCGTCCAGGATCAGCGCGTCGCAGCGCACCGTCGACTTCGCGTGATGGGCGTCGGGCTCCACCCGGACGAGACCGCGGTAGCCGGTGCGGCCGCCGTCCTTCGAGACGGACTTCGAGTTGATCACGCTCGTCGTGTACGGCGCCGCGTGGATCGCCTTGCCGCCGGCGTCCGTGTGCATGCCCTTACCGGCGAACGCCACGGAGAGCACCTCGCCGCGTGCGCCCTTGCCGAGCAGGTAGATCGACGGGTACTTCATCGTCACCTTCGAGCCGATGTTGCCGTCGATCCACTCCATCACGGCAGTCCTCGTAGGCCGCGGCACGCTTGGTCACCAGGTTGTACACGTTGGTCGACCAGTTCTGGATCGTCGTGTAGCGGACCCGAGCGCCCTTCTTCGCGACGATCTCCACGACCGCGGAGTGCAGCGAGTCGCTCGTGTAGATCGGCGCCGAGCATCCCTCGACGTAGTGCACGTAGGAGCCCTCGTCGGCGATGATCAGCGTCCGCTCGAACTGCCCCATGTTCTCCGCGTTGATCCGGAAGTAGGCCTGCAGCGGGATGTCGACGGCCACGCCCGGCGGCACGTAGATGAACGAGCCGCCCGACCACACGGCCGTGTTCAGCGCGGCGAACTTGTTGTCGTTCGGCGGGATGATCGTCCCGAAGTACTCCTTGACGAGGTCCGGGTAGTCGCGGAGCGCGGAGTCCATGTCGGTGAAGAGCACACCGATGTCGTCGAGCTCCTTCTTGATCTTGTGGTAGACGACCTCGGACTCGTACTGGGCCGATCACGCCGCCCAGGTACTTCTTCTCCGCCTCGGGGATCCCGAGCTTGTCCCAGGTGCCCTCGGATGTCCTCCGGGAGGTCCTCCCAGTTCTGGGCCTGCTTCTCGGTCGAGCGGATGAAGTAGTAGATGTTCTCGAAGTCGATGTCCGACAGATCGGCGCCCCACCAGGGCATCGGGCGGTTCTCGAAGTGCTTCAGGGCCTTCAGCCGGTACTTCCGCATCCAGTCGGGCTCGGACTTGAGCTCGCTGATCTCCTCGACGACCTGCGTCGACAGACCTCTCTTCGGCTCGAAGACCGAGTGCGAAGGGTCCTTCCAGTCGAAACGGTATCCCTTGGAAAGCTCCTTGAGGTGCTCTTCCTGGCTGACTGCCATGTCACTCCCTCGGATCGGCTATCGGCGGTCCTCTACAGGGTACCCGTCTCCGCCTAAGTCTATCTGGGAGGTCGGATTCGTTACAGCCAGCTCCTGCGCGCGTCAGCCCGGTATGGGTGGCCGATGAGAGCGAGGCGGCGATCCAAGGCTCAGTCCGAGCGCTCAACGGCCGTTCGGTGCGCGGCTCCCGCGGGCCGCGAGGACGGCGCTGACCGCCGCCGCCCCGCTGACGTAGGCGACGTGCGTACCGAAGCTGGTCGCCAGTACGTCTGGCGGCCAGCGCCACGGGGGTGGTGTCCTGCCGAGCAGGGGGAACAGGGACAGCGTGGCCGTCATGAGCATCCCGCCGAACACGAGGCTGGCCCACGGCTCCGGAAGGAACCGACGCAGTCTGCTCGTGCATCATGCCGAACGCCGAACCGTACCCCCAACGCAACATCGATCCCAGTTCGTGCTCCTGGCGCGCGGTGACGGACGGCAGATGCAGCACGCTGGCAACGATCTGGCCCGGCACCAAACTGTCGTCGTAGTCCAGAGGTCCTTCTTTGCTCGGCCGAAGCCGGCGTTCCGCGCGATAGGCGAACGCCATCGCAGCGGTCCCGGCCGCTCCGGCGAGCACGCCCCGGATGGGCCAGGGCAGGGTCGATGTCTTCACGCCACCGATGCTCGCACATCGGTCGTGGGATAGGAGTCGACCATCCGATCCTCGTGCTCCAGCGCCGCTCGAGCAAACCTCGAGGTCGGAGCGCGACGACCTACCTCACGCCCAGAACTTCCACCAGGGCTTCGACTTCGGGACTTCGCCCCGCTCTGCCGCCTCCTCGGCGTGGATGCGCTCAGCCTCGTGCGCGAGATGGTCTTGTCGTGCGCCCTTGTCGATCTGTTCCTGCTCGGCTCCCCAGCGCTGGGCCCCCAGATCGCGGCCTCCGGGTCCTCCCGGGCCTTGTAGCGACATGCTCGGCTCCTTCCCCTGCCTCCGTTCGGCCACACTACTCCTCGCCGGCATCCGCTGGGGTGCGAGATCCTGTCCGATCACCAGGATCGATCACAGTTCGCCGTGACGTTTGAGGGATCGCATCGAGATCACGCCCCACAACGGGGGCAGGTAGAAGGTGATGATCCGGTAGGCGAGCGTCGCGGCGACCGCCGGCGACTCCGGGATGCCGACGCCGATCAAGCAGCGTCGTCATCGCGGCCTCGGTCACGCCGATCCCGCCCGGTACCGGCATGACCCCGGAGAAGAGGCTCGTCATCGTGTTGACCAGACGAGCAGCTCGGCCAGCGTCGCGCTGCTCCCCGAAGGCTCGCAGGCAGAGGCCGAGCACCACGGCGAGCATCAGCTGCGCCGCGAAGTTGCCGCCGAACAGCTGAAGGAGCTTCACAGGCTCGCGGAGCACCCGGGCGCTGTCCCGGGCCTCGCTCAGATGCGGGGCGATCATCCGCCGGACCCGAGGGATGAAGACCGCCACCACGACGAGGATCAGCAGGACGATCGCGCCGATCGCGAGGAACTTGCCGCTGAACGTCACGTCGGAGCCGTTCAGGGAGAGGTCCAGCGTGACGAGATTCGCCAGCGCGATGATCCCGAGGATCGCCGCCTGGATGAGGAAGCCGGAGACGCTGTCGATCGCCCCGATCGCGACCGCGGCTGGCCGTCGGCGCGCCCGCTCGTTGGAAGAAGCGGACGCTCACGGCGATCCGCGCGGCCGATGACGGGACCGCCAGGGCGATGAACTGGATCGCGAACTGCAGCTGCAGCACCGGCCCGTAGCGCAGCGGCATGAGCGCGGCGCCGATCGTCGAGAACGCCCCGAAGACCTGGACCAGCGGTGCGATCGACGAGCGCGAAGAGGAGCCAGGTCCAGTCCGCGGTGCTCAGCTCGTCCACGATCGTGTCGACACCGACCCCGGCGATGGTCGAGATGACGACCCAGGCGGCGATCCCGATCAGGGCGATCTGGAGTAGCGAGCCCCACGTCACGCGGCGGAGCGGGACGAGATCGGGCACCTCGGTCGCGGCGGCGGAGGCGGCCGCCTTCCGGAGCGAGTCGAGGTCGAGTTCGGCGGCTTCGACCGCCGACCGGGACGAGTGGCTCAGCGCAGCCTCCTGCAGGTAGGGCAGGAGCCCGGTGAGTGCGCCGTCATCGAGCGCGCGCGCGGCCACGGCGACCGCACGGTCCGTCCCCAACGCGAGGGCGGTCGTGACCAGCAGCTGCGCACGGTCCGCCTGGACGTCCGCGTCCGACGCCAGTCCGGTCGCCCGCCCGAAATCGCCGATCACCAGCGTGCGATCGGGCTCGAAGGAACAGCCGCTCGGCGTCGAGCGCCCCGTGGGCGATGCCGGCCCGATGCATCCGTCCGACGCCCCGCCACAGATCGTCGAGCATCGCGTCGGTGGCGTCCCGTGATCGCCGACAGTGGCACCCCTCGGTCTCGACCACGAGCAGGGCGTCGTTCGCGACCGGTCCCGCGGCCACGACGGGGAGGACGGGGACGTCGGCCCGTTCGGCGAGCAGTGTGACGAACGCCTCGTGCTCGACCTGTTGGAGACGGCTGAACGTGAGGGTCGGCGCCTCATCGCGATACCACAGGAAGGTCCAGATCGTGGACAGGAGCTGCCCGTCCCACGCGTCGCGTCCGTAGATCTTCACCAGGAGGGTTCCGCCCGCGCGTCGTGGTGGCGCGCATCACGGCGACCCCTCGGGTCTGGAGCCGGGCCGGCTCGACATCGACGGTGTCGAAACCCAGGTCGGCGAGGGCCGCCGACGACCTGCTGCTGCGGTGGGCCGGCCGCCTGGTGACCCGAAGATCAGGTGCACGATGGTGCCGGCGGCCGTTCCGATCGCGATCGCGGCGATCGCGCCCATCGGGAGCGTCCCGCCGAGCGCGATCGCCGCCAGGAAGCTGCCACCGACGAGGAGCCGGCCCGTCTCGTCGCGGGCCTCCCGAGATGAGGAGACGACGTCACGAGGACGGCCGCGACCAGGGCGACGGCGACGGCCGGGAAGATCGACGGAGGCTCGGAGGTGGTCAGTCCGTCGATCGCCGTGGCGATGTCGCCGGCGAGCAGGAGGCCCCCGAGCGCGGCCAGGACGAGCGCCAGCACCTGATCCCGGAACAACGATCGCCTGCGGTTCCGAAGAGCGCCGCGACGAGCAACGCCGCGGCCCACGCGATCGCCAGGACGTGGACGATCTCCCAGAACCAGCCGAAGAGCCCCGGGAGCGACTGGATGAAGGCGGCGGTCGTCGACGTGTCCTCGGGTCCGGCGCCAGCGCGGCGGTCGTCGCGATCGCGACGATCGACACGAGCACAGGACGAGGTCGGTCGGCCGCCGAGCGCGCGGGGCATCGGCCGCCGACGAGAAGAACCGGATCGGCGTCATCGCCCTGGAGAGCAGCCGACCGGTCCAGCGAGACGCCTCGCTCCTCCGCTCGAACCGACCCCTTGATCGCGTTCCGTCACCAGACCTCGCCATCATGAAGCCGGCGGGATGATTGGAGCCACTAGCACGCGAGCGAGCATCACCCGTTCCGCATGAAAGCGGTCGATCCCTTCGAGGAGCCGTTCTCATCCCATCGGGGTGATGTGACTAGCCACCGAGGGTGCATGATCGGCCGTCAGCCGGATCTCCGCACACCTCAGGCGAGGGAGGCAAAGCCACGAGCGCACCTCAAGACCCAGACGCGCCAGACACGCCGTCCGAGCCGACCGTCGGCCGTGGGGGCGCCTCCGGCCTCTCGGAGGAGAATGCGCGACTGCAGGCCGAGCTCGAACCCCTCCGCGAGTCGGAGATGATGCCGAAGCGCACCGGTCGGCGGCGGCGCGTCAGGTCCTGGCCGGCGTCCTCGTCGTGCTCACCAGCCTCTGCATCGTGGCTGCGACGATCGGGATCTGGACCCAGCGCACCCTCGCGGATACCGATCGGTACGTCGCGCTCGTCGCGCCCCTCGCCGACGACCCGGCCGTCACCAACCCGCTCGCCGCGAGGCTCTCGGAAGAGGTGTTCCTCGCTCTGGACGTGGAGGAACCCGGGTCGAGGAGGCGCTGGCTCCATCCCGAACCTCCCACCGCAGCGACCTTCCTCGCCGGCCCGATCACGGCGGCGTCCAAAGCTTCTCCAGCAGAAGGTGGAAGGATTCCTGCCTCGCCGGCTTTCGCCGAGCTGTGGGTGAACCTCAATCGTCAGGTCCACGGGAAGGTGCAAGCCCTCCTGAACGAGGACTACGAGGAACTGCCGAACGTCGCCGTCACCGGCGGCGAGGTTCAGCTGAATCTCGTCTCGTGGTCGTGATCATCCAGCGGTTGGCGCAGGGCGGTGTCGATCTCCTCGGCATCGACGTGACCGTACCGGACATCCCGACATCGCTCGGATCGTCTGCGGCGATCGATCGATCGAGCTCTGCCCTCGGTGTGACGCTGCCGGCGGACTTCGGCCAGGTCACGATCATGAGCGCCGAGGAGCTGTCCGGCTACCAGGACGCCGTTCGAACGATGAAGCGACTCGTCGTGGCAACGTTCCTGCTGAGCATGATCCTCGTGGCTCTCACGATCGTGGTGGCGCCCAACCACCGCCGGGCGGTGATCTGGCTGGGAGTCGGTGTGGTCGCGATGCTGTTCCTCGCCGGTGTGTTCCTCCGTCGCGTCGAGGCCAGCATCGTCGAGTCGATCGAGGGTCCCGGCGCCAAGGCCGCCGCACAGGATGTGTTCGACCAGGTGAGCTCCAGCCTCCGGCAGGCGGGCTTGCTCGTGCTCATGATCGGGATCGTCGCCGCGCTCCTCGCGTACCTGCTCGGACGGCCACCGTGGTTCCAGCGAACCGCAGGATGGTTGGAACGGGTCACGGCCTCCCGGCCGGAAGGCAGTGAGCTCGAGGTCTGGGTCGCCGACCATGCCGATCCCGTGCGGGTCGGCGGCGGGGTCGTCGCCGCGTTCGTGCTCTTCCTGACAGGGATCGACTGGATCCCTGTCGCCATCGTGGGCCTCCTGTTCGGCCTTTTCCTGTGGGGAGTCTCGACCGCGGAGCGTCGCGTTCGACCGTCGGAGGTCGCGGCGTAGGACTAGGTGTCGAGGCCGGCTCGTCGCTCGGCACGTCACGCGTGTCCCCACGCGGCTGCGGCTGCCAGGCGTTGACCGCTTTCGCCACAGCTGTCACGAGGAACAACTGCCCGATGAGCATCTCCAGGACGGCGAAGGACTGTCCGGGGTTCCCCTGCCGGGATGAGGTTGCCGTAGCCGGTCGTGGTGAGCGTCGTGAACGAGAAGAACAGGTCCTGCGGGAACGTCCCGTCGCCCGAAGCCCCGAAGAACGGACCCGCCTGGATCGCCCCCAGTCGCCCTGTAGGCGAACGCGAAGAACATCCCCATCATGAGGTAGGCGGCGATCGCGCCGAGCACCGTCTCCCTGTCGATCGTTCGCCGCAGCACCAGGTGACGGACGATGCTGAACGGAGCGCCCAGATAGAGCAGGGCGCTCACGACGCCAAGGAACCCGTTGCCGCCAACCTGGTCGGGGATGAAGACGTTCACGATCGCGACGATCGCGGAGAGCGACGGCGAATACGCCCGTGAAGACCCGGAGGCTGCGGCGAGCCTCGGATGCTCGAAGGACCACCCAGATGGTCGCGATCTGCACCGCGACGACGATGGAAACAGCCCGCGCCCTCGTGATGGTGACCGAGAGCACATACGTGAGCAGGATGAGCAGCAGCACCAGCCCGTAGCTGTTCGGCGAGTAGAAGGCGTCGATCAGCCGCCGCGGCCGGCGTGCCGATGCTCGGTCGCTGTTCCGCGCATCTCCGGCATCAGAACATCAACGGGATGCAGAAGCCGAGAACCGTGCCGACGCCGGCGAGCTGCCCTCCGCGTTCGAACGCGAACGGCATCAAGGAGTTCGTAAGCATCGCCAGGAGCCCGCCGGCGGCGAGCGCTGCCATGCGGTCCCCGGCCACGCCCGAGAACGTGTCGGCGAGGAGGTATCCGAGGCCAGACGCGACGCCACAGGAGACGAGCACGAGGGCCCACATGCCCACCAGTCGACCGATCTTCCATCCCTGTTTCGCGAGATCGGCGGACGGCGCGATCGCCTGCGGGAAGTTGGAGACGAACACCGCTGCGAAGAAACCGACGCTGATCGGGAACCCCGTCGCGACCTGGATCCCGAAGATCGCGGACTCAGGGACACCGTCCACCATGGAGCCGACCACGATCCCCATCGCCCCTCCGCCGCCGAAACGTCGATCGACGATGGCGTCTCCGATGAGCAGGATCGCGGCGCCGACCAACATCCAGACGGCGAACTGGAGGCTATCGAGTGCCTGTGCTTCCGCGACCAGATCGAAGGCGACCGCTTCGATCAGCGCGCCCGCGCCGAAGCCGGCGAGTACCCCGACGAACTTCGGCGGGAAGTTGATCCAGTACACCAGGAGCCCGCTCAGCAGCAGCGCGGACTGTGCCAGCGTCCCGAGCGCGATCGCCTTCAGCATCGGCGCGGCCTCTCATCCGACGTCGTCCCTCGCACGCCGACACTCCCCCACGGCCTAGAGCCTCTCGAGCGCGGACTCGATGTCGTACCCGAGCGCGCCGGCGAGCGCCGGTGCCGCGGCGACGACCCGGGCGATCCCGACGACAGGCGCGACCGCGACACAGCATGCCGACGATCTCGTCGACCGTCGCACCGGCCGCGAGCGCGGCGTCGACGCTCCACCCGTACGACGCGGGGGCGGCGTCGATGGCGACGAGCACGCCGAGCCGAACGAGTGCTTGGGTCCGCGGATCGAGCGCGCATCCCGATCCCTGGTTCCGACTCTCCCATCAGGGCGGACCGAACGGAAGACTCGTCGTTGAGGGCCAGCGAAAGCAGCGTGCGCTCGCTTTCCATGGCGGGGTCGACTCCTCTCGGGGTTCCGCCCGGAGGGCTCCCTCTCCACGTCCATCAGACCCGAGCTCGCCGACGGTATTCATCATCCTCACGGGATGAAATGGACGGAGGGAGTGGCGCGCGGATCCGACTACGCGTCCAAGAGACCGAGGGCGATGGCGCGCTCGATCGCTTCGCCGCGTGATGTCACGCCGAGCTTCCGGTAGACCGAGATCGCCTGCGTCTTCACGGTGTGGGGCGACAGGTGCATCTGCTCCCCGATCTGGCGGAACGAGAAGTACGTCGGCAGGAACGGCAGGAGCTTCAGCTCCGCCGTGGTGAGGGTCGACGCACCCGGGGTTCCTCCGCTGATGGCTCGAAGCTGTATCCGCAGGTCCTCGGCCTCCTGCGCGAGCACACCCAGACGCGGGTCGTCTCCGCATGAGGTCGCCGACCTCTCTGAGGAGCAATCGGGCGGCCGCAGGGTCCGCGAGCGTGAGGTGGGCTCGGGCGAGCTCGAGCCGAGCCTGGATCGGCCAGGTGAGGGACGGCGCGCGAGGTGAGAGGCCGCAGCCGATGGGCACGGGCGAGGTCACGCTTCGCACGGGTGACGTCGCCCTCGTGCAGGGCGACCCGAGCGGCGGTCGCGTAGGCGAGGATGCTCGTCATGTAGTCCTGCAGGCCGCCGTCCTCGACGACCTTCCGCGCTCGCCTGGGCGTAGGTCCGGGCGTCCTGCCCAGTCGCCTCGCTCCATCGCGAACACCGAGCGTTCGGCCAGGGCCACCGAGACGGTGGGGACCGCCCCGTATCGATCTCCCAGCTCCGCCGCGTCCTCCATCGAGGCGTCGGCGGCTTCTGCATCGCCGGCGAGCCTCTGTGAGATGCCGAGCAGGAGCACGGCCGTCGCTCGGAACTGGCTCCCGTTGGACAGACCTTCGAGGGCGATCCTCGCGTCGTTGGCCATCTGGTCGATCCCATCGCGGCACAGCAGCGAACGGAGCAGCGCGAGCCAGGAAGCGATCGAGGAACTCCCGTCCGGCAAGGTCCCATCGAACGACGCTCGCTCGGCTGCGTCCGCCCAGCGCTCCGCATCGGCCGGGTGTCCCGTCAGCGCCCGGAGCCACGCCCACTGGACCGCGGCCGGTGGGTAGGGATCCGGACGGCCCGTGGGCATCGAGCCAATCGAACCATCGCTCGACCGTGACCGCGCGACCTGCGGCCCACATCGGCAAGGCGATGTCGGTGAGTCGCCTCGCGACTCGGTCGGCATCGCCGGCGGCGAGCGCGTAGCCGACCGACTCCTCGAGGAGGTCGTTGTGCTCGGCACCAGTCCGAGGCGCGCCGACGCACTTCGACGCACGAGATCGGGGTCACGATCGCTGCAACCGGTTCAGGAGCGCTTCTCGGAACAATCCGTGATACCGGAACCACTCCCGACGCCGATCCAGGGGGACGAGAAGCAGATTCGCCGACTCGAGCGATCGAAGGACCTCGGCCGACCCCGCCCGTTCGAGGACCGCATCGCACAGCGGCCCCGACATCCGATCCAGGACCGCGGTCTCCTCGAGGAACCGCACATCCTCCGGCGACCGCTGTGAGAGGAACTCCGACCAGAAGTACTCCATCATGAAGCGGTCGTCGCCGGAGAACCTCGCCGCCACGAGAGAGTCGTCGAGCGCCTTCCCTCCACGACAGCGCCGCGAGGTACACACCGACGGGCCAGCCCTCCGTCGCGAGCGTGAGCGCGGCGACGGTTGGTCGCGTGACGTCCAGCCCCATGCCGGTCAGGAGCTGGGCCGTCTCCCGGTCGTTCATCGTGAGATCCCTCGGGCCCACTTCGAGGACCGAACCATCGGAACGCATGCGAGCGAGGGAGCGCGCCGGCCAGCTTCGCCCCGCGAGCGCCACCTGCATCTTCGTCGGGCACGTCGGCGGACAACACCTCGATCGCCTTGACGCAATGCAGGTTGTGGAGCACGTTCACGTTGTCGAGGACGAGGACCGTCGGTCGCGACATCGAGTTGAGCACTTCCCTCAGCCTGTGGACCGCCGCGGGGATCATCGCCACGCGGATCGACGCAAGCGTGTCGAAGACCGTCGGGTCGACCGGTCCGACGCGATCGAGCGCAGCAGCGATCGAGGTCAGGAGGACCGTCGGGTCGTTGTCGCGTTCATCGAGCGTGAGCCAGGCGAACGGCCGGCGATCCTTCGCCGCCCACTGCGCCAAGAGTGTGGTCTTCCCGTATCCCGTGGGAGCCATGACCGAGACCAGCGGGATGGCCCGCGACGCCTGGAGCCGAGCCACCAACTCCGTCCTCGGGACGAGGCCCTTGCGACGTACGGACGGTCGGTGGAGTTTCGTCTGCGCGAGCCCGGAGCGGCTCCAGGCGAGCAGGGGCGACTCGGGAAGGCTGACGACCGTCGTGGCATGCCGTTCCCGAGACGTCGACGGGTCACGGACGTCGACGCCTCCTTCGCCACTCCCCGTCGCCTTCAAGGTCTGTCCTCCCGGTCGAACGTCTTCCGCCGATGGGCTGGTGCGGACCGGCCGCGTGCTCGCGGCCGGCCCGCACCAGCGACCTGTCAGCCCTCAGCGACTGCCCCGTTGCGTTCCATCAACACCATCTCACCGTGAGGCCGAGGGCTGATCGGGAGTGCTCACGGATGCCCGAGCGCGCTCCGGCGCAGCGCCTCACCGGGAATCCTCCCGAAGACTTGGCGGCTCGTCTCCACCCGGCCCCTAGTTTCACCCGGGTGAGATCGCGGGGTCGGAGTGCAGCTAAAGGAATCCCTGTTCCCTGGCTCCTGCGATGGCTTCCGCACGCGAGGATGCCTCGAGCTTCCGGTAGATCGATCTCGTGTGGGAGTGGATCGTGTTGTACGAGAGGAAGAGGGTGTTTGCGATCTCCCGCTTCGAGAGTCCCTTCTCCAGCAGATGAAGTACTTCGATCTCACGATGGGTGAGGCTGTCCGAGCCTGGGGATCTCCGCGATACGAGCAGCGTGCTCGAGATCTCCTCGAGACGGTCCGCCAGGATGCCTGGATCGACACAGTCGTGGATCATCGCCCTCGCCTCGGCGAGGATCGCGCGTGCGTCCCCTGAGGCGCCCAGCACCTTGCGGACGCGCGCGAGTCCGAGGAGTGCCTGGATCAAGAGAAGAGGCTGAGCCCCGGAGCGCAGCCGATCCACTCCTTTGCTCAGCAGTCGATCGGCTTCGTCCATCCGACCATCTCGAGCGAGGACATCGCCCAGCGTCGAGTAGGCCCAGCCCCCGGGAGCGGTCTCGGACAGACCGTGGTCCTCCGCCACCTGCAGCCCCTCTCGAGCCCATCGCTCGGCCTCATCGAGCTCGTGGGCCTCCAGGCACACCGACGCGAGACTGCACACCGCACCGAACGCGTTCAACCACTGCCCCGTGACGGGGGCGACACGCGCAGCATGGAGGAGGTACGGACGGGCCGCCTCGAAGTCGCCCGAGAGCACGAGCGCCCATCCGAGCTGGACGTGGACGGTCACGCTCCACATCGAATCGTGTCGTCCTTCGAGCTCGAAGGCGCGCCGCGCGGCGACCAGCATCCGTCCGACGTCGCCCCAAGGGAACCCGGCGCGCAGCAGCACAGCGCTCGCCTCGATCGAGCTCGCCATATCGGGGAGAGGCCCGTCGTAGTTCGCGTTCACCGCATTCTGAAGCGCCAGCTCAGCCTCGTCGCGTCGGTTGAGGAAGCTCATCACCCAGGCCTCGACGATCGAGAGGCGCGCGTCGACGGCAACTGCCTCCCGGGGGAACGATTCGAGCCAACCCGCGACCGTAGCGAAGCCTCCCCACTCGATCGTCATCAGGTAGTGCTCGGCGACCAGCTGACTCGCCACCTCGATCTCCCCACCGGCGATCGCATGACGGATCGCCGGCCCGACGTGGCCGGCCGATGCCAGCCACTGAGAGGCTCGGTTGTGGAGCTCGGGCACCCGGTCGGGCGCCCGACGGCGAAGTTCGTCGTGGAGGAGATCCGCGAAGAGCCGATGGTATCGATACCACTCACGTCGGTCGTCCAGAGGGATAAGGAAATGGTTCGCGCGCTCGAGCTCCGCCAAGAGATCGGTCGAGTCTTCACGGCCCGTGACCGCGTCGCAGAGCGGGCCGGACATCCGTTCCAGGATCGAGGTCTCGAGCAGGAAGTCGCGCACCCGTCCATCCAGCGTGTCCATCACCACTTCCGTCAAGTAGTCCACGACGTGGCGGCTGGAACCACGGAATTCGGCAACGAAGTCTTCCGGGTCGGTGGCGTCGCGCATCGACAGGTACGCGAGGTACAGACCGGCCGGCCACCCTTCGGTCCGATCCTGCAGCGCGGTCAAGGCCACTTCGCTGAGATGGAGTCCCATCTCTTCGTTGAGGAACCGCTCCGTCTCCGGCCGTGTGAAGGTGAGCTCGGAGGCGCGCAGCTCCAGCAGCTCGCCACCCGCCCGTATCCGCCCGAGCGGGAAGGGTGGATCGGCGCGAGTCGAGATGACGAGAGCGACGTTGCTCGGCAGCCGCTCCAGGAGCAACTCGACCGATCGCTGACACGTGGGGTCGGTGATCCACTGGTAGTCGTCCAGGACGAGAACGATCTGGGCCTCGATCGCTCCCAGCTCGTTCAAGAGCTCGGGGACGATACCTTTGAGGAGGTCGGTGCCCGGGACCCGGAACGCCGCATCGACCTTTGTTGCGAATCGCGGGGCGATGGCGCGAACCGCCTCGGTGAGATAGCTCCACAGGACGATCGGGTCGTTGTCGCCGGCGTCCAACGAGAGCCAGGCGAAGGGACGTTCGTCGTGCTGATCCCACCCTGCCAGGAGCGTGGACTTCCCGAATCCGGGCGGCGCGACGACGAGAACCGGCCCGTGGTGTGAACTGAGTTGTGCAAGCAGCGCGGTGCGTTCCACCATCCCGGGACGGTGCGAGGGCGCGCGTAGCTTCGACCCGACGAGCACCGGCTCGCTCGGGCGACCGATCTCGCGCACCGACTCTGCTTGTGTCAGAAACAAAAGTGTTGCATGAGGTGGCATCGGTCGCAAACGAACACCGAGTGAACGTTCCTTGCCGGGCGGGTCAGTCCGGCGCGGGATGGAGACGAACGATCGCGATCCCCCGCTCGTGAAGGGCGCGTAGGACGCAGTGGAGATGAGACTGGTCGAGGATGTCGATAGCCATGGTCGGCTCGGGTCCGCCGAGTTCCTTCACCATCCCCTCGAGGGGACCAACGAGCGAGGAGTCGATCTCACCTCGGATGACGACGTGGTACCGGACGGAGTCACGGCCGTTCCGTCCCTCCAGCCCTGCAGATCGCTCCGACATCATCTGTAATCCTCATACCCCACCCCGCCTAGCGCATCCCCCGGATAGCCGTTTCACCCGGGTGACGATGATCTGGCCACGACCGCCGAGCCTAGGATCCGACGATCCTGGCTTTCATCGTTGCGAACTCCTTTTCGGGTGAGGAGACCTTGTTCGTGCAACCTGTGCGAGCGCCTGCAGACGTGACGATCCGATCTTCCTGTGAGTGCTCCGCCCGGTCATAGCGGCGGGAAGCGCAGTCGACGGCGCCCTCTTCGATGTTCGTGTTCGCTCCTGCTCGCCTCCCATCTGGCCACCCGACCGGCGAGGACCGACGTTGTCCCGGGGATCACCGCCGTACGCGCGAGAACGCCAACGAGGCCAGGACCCCGGCGCGTCCGCATCATCGTCGCCCCCTCTTTCATGCTGTCGCTTCCTCGAAGTCGAGTGCCGCCTTCGCAACCTCGTGCGGGATCCGATCGTGGTCCAGGATCACCCAATCCGCCTGACGGATCGCCTCCGCGAGCTTCGCCGCCCAGAGGTCCTCCCAGGCGAGGAGTGCAGCAGAGGAGTTCGGCCCCAGCAGGTCCGCGGCAGCCATCAGATCCTCCTCGTTGAACAGGTTGCCCGGTGCGACACCGAACGACGAGAATTCCTCCGCGAGCTTCGGTTTGAGGTCGCTCACCTCAAGGACGGCGACGTTTCCGTCGCCGTCCTTGGCGACGAAGGCGAGATCGATGATCCTGATCGTGCCCGATCGAGAGAGTTCGGCGAGCGCGGGCGCGATCTCACCTCGAAACTCATCCTCCGGAAGCGCCACGATCATGTACTCGACCGGCCCGATGGCCATTCAGGCGCTCCTCTAAACCTCGACGAGGGCCCGAGCCTTCAGCCGCTCGTACTCCTCGGCCGAGATCTCACCCGAGTCGCGCAGCTTCGAGAGCTTCTCGATCTCCTCAGCGGCCGAGTAACCGGACACGCGCCGCTGCACTTCTTGCACGCGCTGGATGTCCTCACGATCCTGCTCGGTCATCTTCGGCCGAGCGATCAGATAGATCAGGGCACCCAAGAAGGGGAGAACGAACAGCAGGAGGATCCATCCAGCTTTCGCTCCGCCGGACAGGTCCCGTCGGTGGAAGATGTCCGCGAAGATCTGGATGAAGATCCAGATCGCCATGAACCAGAAGAAGAACGCGAGCATGGCCCACAACCACTCACCAAGATTCACTGCTTTACCCCCTTCCCGGATGCATCACCCGGGGTCGGTGTTCCCTGCGTCCGTTTCATTTAGGCACGACCAGCGATCCCGGCATCATCCTTTCGGGATGAATCCGCCGCCCCTCTCCGGCTCGACCGCTGCTAGACGACGCGAAGCGGATCAACCGGAAGGGGCGATGCGGCTCCCTTCCCCACCTGAGATAGTTACGCTAGCCAGACTGGCTTTCATCAGTGTGCGTCGGAACAGGGGGAACGCGTGATTGACGGAGACGTCGAACTGGGCCCGATCGACTACCTCGTGGTCGAGTGGCCTGCGGGGAAGAAGCCTACGGGCGAGGGGTTGCCCCTGCTCGCTGATCTGGTCGACCGAGGCCTCATCCGCGTGCTCGATCTCGCCTTCGTCCACAAGGATGAAGATGGGTCGGTGGTGGGCCTCGACCTGGATGCGCTTGGCGCTGATGGAGCACCGGAGCTCACCCTGTTCGAGGGAGCTTCGTCAGGGTTGCTCGGCGACGACGACTACATGGAGGCCGGGACCGCGATCGAGCCTGGCTGCTCGGCGGCGCTCCTGGTGTACGAGAACACGTGGGCTGCGCCGTTCGCGACTGCGCTGCGTCGAAGCGGCGCGCAGCTCGTTGCGAATGGGCGGATCCCCGTGAACGCGATCATCGCGGCGCTGGACGAGCTCGAAGAGAAGGAGTGAACGAGGATGCCAGGATTGCTCCGCGGAGTGGCGCGAACGGCGGTCGTCGCCGGAACGGCGACGGCTGTCTCGAATCGAGTTTCGCGCCGTCAGGCGAACAGGTGGTCTCAGCAGGACACGACGTCATACGCCGAGCCGGCCCCGCCACCGCCCGGCGCCGCGCCCTCGAGCCAGGACACCCTTGCGCAGCTCAAGGAGCTCGGGGAACTGAAGGCGGCAGGCGTCCTCACCCAAGAGGAGTTCGACGCACAGAAGGCGAAGATCCTCGGCACGTAGCGCGTACTCGCGCTCGTTGACGAGTGACCTCTGCGTTTCTCCCGGATCGGCGCCATCCGTACTTTCAGCGGGTAGCTCATCGTGTTCGCTGGAACGAATCGACCGCCGCGCGGACGGTCGGATAGAGGTTGCCTTCCCCGATCCGCCCCGTCAGACCGGCGGAGTCGAAGGAGGTCCGCATCGGTCCCTTCAATCGGGCCACGACGAACGTGATGTCTTCAGCCCGGAGACCGTCGATCGTTTGCTCCAGGGCGAGCGCCGCCACGGTGACCCCGGCGAGCACGTCTCGGCGGAGAGTTCCCCTCCATACCCCGGAACTCCCCCGAGACCGGGAGCAAGCGCTGCACGGCCGGCTTGCGGGCGTGTCGTTTGAAAGGCGAGGTCTCCTCACCGTACGCAGGTCCCACCGGAGGCCCCGAGGGCTGGACCTTCCGGCCCTCGCGATCCTGCGGATCCGTCACCCGTTCTCAGCCGGCTGTTCTCCGACAGCTGCCACCGGTTGTTGGCACCCCTCGCCGCGGGCCGCGGCTACTCGGCGACGATGTCCCTCCCGTGTGCGGTCAACGCCCAGATCACCGTCACGTCAACGGAGATCACGACGATCGACCAGATCGGATAGAGCGGGATGAAGGCGAAGCTGATGAGCATGCTTCCAGCCGCGGCGATGACTCCCAGGGTCCGCCCCCAGAGCGATCCTGAGAGGAGGCCCAATCCGCCGATGAGCACGAGCACGCCCCAGATCAGATGGATCCATCCCCACGCGGAGGCGTCGAACTCCAGGAAGTAGTTCGGCGTGGTCACGTAGAACTCGTTCTCGAAGATCCCCGTGAGCCCGGCGATGATCTGGAACGATCCGTTGATCATCAGCATGATCGCCGCGAACATCGTGAAGCCGATCGCCATGCCGCTCTTTCGCTCCATCCCCTGCTCCCTCCTAGCCTTCAACCGCGGTCTTTCCTACGACGCCTTTCGCTGAGTCTGCTTCACACCGCCTACGGCGCCTATCCGTCGTACGCCAACGTCATCCGATGCCCGGTGCCCGGCCACGACCATAGGCTCGGGCGGAACGCGTACGCATCACCCTCTTTGGATGAATCGCCGAGGGCGGGTCGAGAGGGAGGAGCCAGAGGTTCCCGGAACTCGCGCTCGGCTCAAGGGGGTGACTTCATCCCAACCGGGTGATGCGGGAGCACGGATACCACCCACGATGAGCACATCTGCTCAGCTCACGCGCCGAGCGTCGGCGCGCCAATGCCGAGAGGAGAACCCTGAATGGATCGATACCCGCTCATCTCGGAGCACGGATTGATCGGCGACCTGCAGACCACAGCACTCGTCACAACCGACGGCGCTATCGATTGGTTCTGCTCCCCCCGCTTCGACTCGCCCAGCGTTTTCGCCTCTCTGCTCGATCGGGACAAGGGCGGACGATTCCGGATCGCACCCGATGGCGAGGAGTACGTGACCAGGCAGCTGTACTTCCCCGACACCGCCGTCTTGATCACGCGGTTCATGACACCGGACGGTGTCGGCGAAGTGGTCGACTTCATGCCGATCGATGCACCCCAGATCGCTACCGATCGGCACCTGTTGGTCCGTTTGGTGCGCGTCGTACGCGGAGAGATGAGGTTCGTGCTGGAATGCGCACCCCGCTTCGATTACGGAAGAACCGAGCATGAGCTCGAGACCACCGAAAACGGCTGGGCCTTCGGATCCAACGGCCAGCAACTGACACTGCAGGCAACGATGGATCTCGACCGAGAGGCGAACGACGTTCGCGGGTCTTGGAGCCTCCGCGCCGGCCAGGTGAGTGGGGTTGTTCTGGAGACAGGGACCAAGGCCGAGTCTCGGAAGCTCGATGCGCAAGACGTCCTCGACATGTTCAACCAGACGGTGCGGTTCTGGCGAGACTGGCTCGGGAAGTCGAGCTACGACGGTCGGTGGCGTGAGATCGTCGACCGCTCGGCGATCACCCTCAAGCTCATGACGTACGCACCGACCGGGGCGCTCGTCGCGGCGCCCACGACCAGCCTTCCAGAGCAGGTCGGTGGAGAGCGCAACTGGGACTACCGCTTCACGTGGGTCCGCGACGCCTCGTTCTCGGTGTACGCACTGCTGGGCCTCGGCTACACGGAGGAAGCCGAGGCGTTCATGCGCTGGCTCCGCGATCGCATGAGCGAACAGGCCGGGGGTGGCTCCGGGCCGCTCCAGATCATGTACCGGATCGACGGCTCACCGGATCTGGAGGAGGAGGTGCTCGATCACTTCGAGGGCTATCGGGGATCGAGTCCCGTCCACATCGGGAATGGAGCCTCGGACCAGCTTCAGTTGGACATCTACGGAGAGGCGATCGACTCGATCTACCTGGCGACCCTGCGGGGCTTGACGCTGGGGCATCAGGGTTGGATCGAGCTCTGCCGGATCGTCGATTGGCTCTGTGAGCATTGGGATCAGCCGGAGGAGGGGATCTGGGAGACCCGCGGGGGCCGCAAGGACTTCACCTACGGCAGGCTGATGTCCTGGGTCGCGCTGGATCGCGCTGTGCGGATGGCACGCACCCTCGGCCGGCCAGGCGATCTCGAGCGATGGATGACCGAGCGCGATCGGATCTACGAGCAGATCATGGAGAAGGGGTGGAGCAAGGAGCGATCGGCGTTCGTGCAGGCCTACGACTCGCAGGTGCTCGACGCCTCGAACCTGCTCATGCCGCTGGTCGGGTTCATCGCCCCGCGCGACCCGATGTGGCTGTCGACGCTCGACGCGATGCGGAGCGAACTGGTCTCCGACAGCCTCGTGTACCGATACGACCCCAGTGCTTCACCGGACGGGTTGCAAGGCTCTGAGGGGACGTTCTCGATCTGCACGTTCTGGTACGTCGACGCGTTGACGCGGGCCGGTCGGCTGGAGGAGGCGAGGCTCACATTCGAGAAGATGCTCACCTACGCGAACCACCTTGGCCTGTTCTCAGAGGAGATCGGGCTGACCGGTGAACAGCTTGGCAATTTCCCGCAAGCGTTCACTCACCTTTCGCTGATCAATGCTGCGATGAATCTCGACTCCCAACTCGACCAGCGAACCGGGTGGGTGGACATGGTTGCCGGCAGCCTGGGTCCACCCGAAGGAGGAGATCGGCAACCTACCGGGCGACCGTCGAGCTAGTGGGACCGATCCAAACCGAAGTCGGTGATAAAGATACGGTCACCAGCCTTGGAGCTCGCGTCGTCTCAGACGACGGGTACTCCCGACGTGGTTGAAACGCATGGCGACGGCTGGCGTTCGCGTCCTCCGTACGTACGAGCGCGCTTGGCTCGCGAAGGACGTCGTCGCCGGCCTCGTCCTGACCGCGTTGCTCGTGCCACAGGGCATGGCCTACGCCGAACTCGCCGGTCTTCCGCCGATCACGGGTCTCTACACATCCATCCTCTGTCTGACCGCGTACGCCGTGGTGGGACCATCGAAGATCCTGGTTCTGGGCCCCGACTCATCGCTCGGCCCGATGATCGCCGCGACGATCCTCCCGCTCGTCGGGGCGAACGGAGATCCAGCGAAAGCCGTGATGCTCGCGTCGATGCTCGCGCTCCTCGTCGGCGCGATCATGCTCCTGGCCGGCGCTGCGAAGCTCGGGTTCATCGCGGACCTACTCTCGAAACCGACCCAGCTCGGCTACATGAACGGCCTCGCTCTGACGATCCTCGTCGGCCAGCTCCCGAAGCTGTTCGGGTTCTCGGTGGATGCCGACGGATTCGTCCCCGAGCTCCGAGGGTTCGTTCAGGGTGTGACGAGCGGTGAGACGGTGACAGCGTCGTTGGCGATCGGGGCCGGTGCACTCGTCCTCATCCTCGTGCTCCAGCGCGCGATCCCGAAGGTCCCAGCGGTCCTCGTCGCCGTCGTGCTGGCGATCCTCGCGGTGAGTTGGTTCGACCTCACGGCGTCAGGCGTGTCCGTGGTCGGACCGCTGCCCAGCGGGTTCCCGCCGTTCACGATCCCCGTCGTCGCCTCGTCGGACCTCTCCCTCCTCGTCGCCGGCGCGTTCGGCATCGTGTTCGTCGCGCTCGCCGACACCATCTCCACGGCATCGGCGTTCGCGGCCCGCGCCGGCGACCGGGTCCATGGGGACCAGGAGATGATCGGGATCGGCGCGGCCAACGTCGCCGCGGGATTGTTCCAGGGGTTCCCGGTGAGCACGAGCGGATCCCGGACCGCCGTGGCCGAGCAGGCCGGGGCGAAGACGCAGGTCGCAGGTCTCGTGGGAGCAGGCACCATCGTGCTGATCTTGGTGGCCGTCCCCGGACTTCTGAAGAACCTACCGCAGCCCGCCCTCGCGGCCGTCGTGATCGCGGCTTCATTGTCTCTCGCCGATGTCCCAGGGGTCACCCGCCTCTGGAATCAACGGAAGACGGAGGCGTGGCTCGCCGTCATCGCGTTCCTGGCCGTGACGCTCCTCGGCGTTCTCCCCGGGATCGCGATCGCCGTCGCCCTCTCGATCCTGAACGTGTTCCGCCGGACCTGGTGGCCGTACCAGGCGATCCTCGGGGATACGCCCACCTCCCTGGCTTCCACGACATGGCCAATCATCCAGACGCGGCCACGACGCCCGGACTCGTGCTGTTCCGGTTCGACGCGCCCCTGATCTTCGCGAACGCCCGCACGTTCAGCGAGCAGGTCACCGAGCTCGCGGAGGGATCAGACGTGCGCTGGATCGTGATCGCCGCTGAGCCGATCACCGATGTCGACACGACCGCCGCCGACATGCTCGAGGAACTCGACGAGTGGCTGAACGCCCACGGCATCTCCTTGGTGTTCGCCGAGATGAAGGACCCGGTCCGCAGCAAGGTGACGCGGTACGGACTCACTCGTACGATCGACCCGACGCACTTCTATCCGACCATCCAAGCGGCCGTGACCGCCTTCAACTCCCTCGACGCCGACGGCAGATCAGAGACACGATGAGCAGCCCTGTACTCATTTCCATCAACGCTCTGAGGGGTGGAGGATCCGGGTGAGCGAGAGACCGGCTGGCGGCAAGCTGAAGAGATCGCGTTCGACCAGAGACTCGCGCTGCTGCTCGCGATGGCGATGTTCGTGCTCGTCGTCGACACCTCGTTGATGAACGTCTCGATCGCGGCCGTCGTTCATGATCTCGGCACGACCGTCAGCAGCATCCAGTCGGCCATCGCGCTCGAGGCCCTCGTCTCCGCAGCGTTCATCTTGATCGGGAGCAAGGTGGGCGACCTCATCGGCCGGAAGAAGGCGTACGTGCTCGGTTTGCTCGCGTACGCGATCGGTGCCCTGGCGATGACGCTCGCGCAGGGCGTGACCGCGATCATCGTGTTCTGGGCCGTGATCGGTGGACTCGGCGCGTCGCTCCTGCTGCCCTCGATGCAATCCCTCATCCACGGCAACTTCGAAGGAGCCGCCCAGAAGCGAGTCTATGCCCTGGTCGGTGCCTCGGCCGCGATCGCCGCGGCGATCGGACCCTTGCTCGGAGGCTTCATCACCACATTCCTCTCGTGGCGCGTCGGTTTCCTGCTCGAGGTCAGCGATCATCGGGGTCGTGCTGTCGGGTCTCGGTCGCGTCCGCGACGTCTCCTACACCGGACCTCGACACCTCGATGCGGTCGGGGCGGTCCTCTCCGTCGTCGGTATGGGCGGACTCGTCCTGGGCATCCTGGTGTGGCAGGAAGGCGGGGAGTCCGTCGTGGCGATCCTCGCGGTCGGAGCGGTTGCCATCGGATCGTTCGGTTACTGGCTCGTCCACCGCGAGCGTAGCAGGGAAGCCGGCGCTGATCGACCCGGACCTTTTCCGATCGAGCTTGTTCAGGCTCGGGATCACCGGACAATTCCTTCAGCAGATCGCGCTCGGCGGGATGATGATCGCGATACCGATCTTCCTGCAGATGGTGCTCGAGTACAACGCGATGCAGACGGGTCTGTCGATGGCGCCCCTCTCGCTCTCGATGTTCGGGGTCGCGCTACTCGCCGGCAAGAGGGCAGGCGCACGGCGACCGAGCAGCATCATCCGGTTGGGCTTCGCGCTCCTGTCGATCGGCTTGGCGATGCTGATCGCGATCGTGCCTCGCGGCGATTCAGGCTGGTATCTCCTCGTCCCGTTGCTGATCGCTGGCTCGGGGCTGGGCCTTCTCGTGTCCCAGCTCAACAACTACACGTTGTCCCCGATCGATGAGGAGCGGGTGAGCGAGGCTGCGGGTGTGAACTCAGCGGGTGGTTCGTTCGGGCTCTCGTTCGGCCTGGCGTTCGCCGGCGCCATCATGCTGGCGACGCTCGCAGTTCACCTTCACGAACATGGCGCAGTCGAGCGCCGTGTTCTCTCCGGCCGAACAGCAGCGCGTCGCGGACGGCCTCGAGGAGGACGCGCAGGTCTTAAGCAACACGCAGCTCGAGGAGCTCCTCGTCGGTCAGCCGCAGGACGTCCAGGACGAGATCCTCCGGATCAACACGGACGCACGCCCGATCGCACTCCAGGTGGCGCTCCTCGTGCCGCTCCTCGCAGCGATCTTCGGGTTGGTCAACTCGTTCCCGGATGATGCGACTCCCCGATCCAGCGCCATCGGAGAGCGGTGAAGGGATGGTCTTGGGCTGATGTGCAGCATGAACATGATCGCGCACGACAGAGAGCGTCTGGAGGTCGATCGATCTCTGTTACGTCGTCGTCGAGGTAAGGGAAGGACAGGACCGTGCTGATCGCGATGGTGAGAGCTGAATCGCGATGACGCCTCCGAGTGACGAGGTGGGCATCACGACCACGGGTCCGGGGTCGCGGGCCTGGCACGGCATCGAGGCCTCGATCGTCGTCAAGGAACTGGACGTTGAGCCCGAACGGGGCCTCGGCGCCGACGAAGCTGCACGACGGCTCAGGACGCCACGGCCCGAACCGATTGACCGCGGCGAAGAAGGAGTCGGGGTTCCAGGCGTTCGTGCGCCAGTACCAGGACTTCATGCAGCTGGTGTTGCTGGCCGCCGCCGTGATCAACCAGCTGGTGACCGGGGACACCGCGACCACCGTCGTCCTCGCGGGTCTGACCGTCTTCAACGCGGTCGTCGGACTGCGGCAGGAGGCGAAGGCCGGGGAGAGCGTCAAGGCGCTGGCACAGATGATGAAGACGATCGCCCGTGTCCGTCGCGACGGTCAGGCGATCGAGATCGACGCCGAGGAGCTGGTCCCCGGAGACGTGGTCCTGGTCGAGGCGGGCAACCGGGTCCCGGCCGACGGCCGGATCACCGTCGCGGCGACGCTCGAGATCGAGGAGGGCGCGCTGACGGGCGAGAGCCTGCCGGTCGCCAAGGCGATCGAGCCGGTGCCAGGTGACGAGGTTGCCCTCGGAGACCGGACCTCCATGGCGTACATGAACACCTCGGTCACCCGCGGGCGGGGCGAGATGGTCGTGACGGCTACCGGGATGCAGACCGAGATCGGCCACATCGCCGACCTGCTGTCGAAGACCCAGAACATCAAGACCCCGCTGCAGAAGCAGCTCGACAGCCTGTCGAAGATCATCGCGGGGATCGCGGGGGTCGCGCTGGTGCTGGTCATCCTGCTCGGTCTGGCGAACGGGGAGACGTTCGACACGCTGTTCATCACCGGCGTGGCGCTGGCCGTGGCCGCGATCCCGACGGGTCTGCCTGCGGTGGTCACGGCGCTGCTGTCGATCGGCACGCGCGAGATCGCACGTCGCAACGCGATCGTGAAGCGCCTGCCTGCGGTGGAGACCCTCGGCTCGACCTCGGCGATCTGCTCGGACAAGACCGGGACGCTGACGCTCAACAAGATGACCGCCCGCGAGCTCGTGATCCCGGGACACAACCGTTTCACCGTCTCCGGCGAGGGCTACGCGATCGAGGGAGAGATCAAGCACGTGGGCGGCAACAACATCGACCTCGACCCCTACTTGCTCCCGATGATCCTGTGCGCCGACGCCGTCCTGGACGGGGTCGAGCTGATCGGGGACCCGACCGAGGGCGCCTTGATCGTGCTGGGGGCCAAGGGAGGGCTCGACGTCGACGAGACCCGACGGGCCTACCCCAGGATCGCCGAGATCCCCTTCGACTCGGAGTACAAGTTCATGGGCACTTTCCACGAGATGCGGGGTGTGGACGGGGCTCCGGTCATCCGTTGCTACGTCAAGGGCGCACCGGATGTGCTGATCTCGCGAGGCGGCTCGTACCGGTCACCCGACGGCACGTTCGTGCCCGTCACCGACGAGAACCGACAGCTCGCGCTCGAGGCGAACGACGGGATGGCCAAGGGCGGCGAGCGAGTGATGGTGGTGGCTCAGCGCGACTTCGATCCGTCGACGTTCGACGCCGAGGGGGATCTGATCGGGCTGGTGCAGGACCTGACGTTGCTCGCGATGGTCGGCATCGTCGACCCGCCGAGGCCTGAGGCGAAAGCGGCGATCGCCGAGTGCACGAGCGCCGGCATCCGGGTTCGGATGATCACCGGCGACCACGCGACCACCGCGGCCGCGATCGGCGGCGAGCTCGGGATCGAGGGCCTCGCCCTGACGGGGGCCGAGTTCGCGGCGATGAGCGACGATGAGCTGCTCGCGCAGCTCCCGGAGATCGGCGTGGTCGCCCGTGTCGCCCCGGAGGACAAGATCCGTCTCGTCCAGCTTCTCCAGCGGTCGGGCAACGTCGTGGCGATGACGGGGGACGGCGTGAACGACGCGCCCGCGCTCAAGGCCGCGGACATCGGCGTGGCGATGGGCATCACGGGCACCGAGGTGTCCAAGGAGGCGGCCGTCATGATCCTGACGGACGACAACTTCGCAACGATCGTGAACGCCGTCGAATACGGCCGGGGCCTGTACGACAACCTGCTCAAGTACCTGCGGTTCCAGATGTCGACGCTTGTCGCGTACATCGCGCTGTTCATCGGCGCCGGCATCTTCAGCGTCGCCGGCGGGGTCCCCTTGAACCCGCTGCAGATCCTCTGGGTGAACATGGTCATCGACGTCCCGATCGCGGTCGCGCTCGGCTTCGACGAGCCGACGGGTGGGCTGATGCAGCGTGCCCCGAGACCGGTCGGCGCTCCTGTGCTGTCCGCGGCCAACTGGGTCCGCCTGTGCGTCCAGGGAGCCGTGATGACGGTCGGATCGCTGGTGGTCTACCAGATCGCCGAGCCCGAGTACGGCGCGGCGGTGGCCTCGACGATGCTGCTGACGACGCTGTCGCTGTTCCACTTGGCGGGGGGCCTCCTCGCGCGGGATCAGGTGAACACGATCTTCGACCGGTCGGCGATCCCGGGGACGATCCAGCTCCGGCGGTACGGGATCGCGCTTCTCGCGATCGTGGCCGTCACGGCGCTCGGGTTCCTGCAGCGGATCTTCTCGACGGTGTCGCTCAGCTTCTCGCAGTGGTGGATCTGCATCGGCATCGCGGCGAGCCTCGTGCTCGTCGAGGAGCTGATCAAGGTCTTCGTCCGCCGGCGGGCGCGGCGCGAAGCACCGGCTGGTGCCGCGAAGGCGATGGCGGCCGCGTAGGGAAGAGGACCACACGGATCGGACAAGAGCTACGAAGGAGGAGTGAGCGATGGCGCGACGTGAACGCATCCTGAAGCGGCTGCTCGTCGAGCCCGGCACGCCGGCCGGGTTGGCGGAACGAGACCCCGCCTGGAAAGGGGGCGAGGAGTTCGAGCAGCTCTCGGAGGAGAAGCTGAAGGGCACCGCGAAGGCGATCCTGACGCAGGGGGTGAAGGAGCTCTCGGACGCGCAGGAGCTCCTGTGGGCGAGCGATAGGTACGCGCTCCTCGTCGTGTTCCAGGCGCTCGACGCCGCCGGGAAGGACTCAACGATCGAGCACGTGATGTCGGGCGTCAACCCGCAGGGGGTGCAGGTCGTGTCCTTCAGGCAACCGTCGAGCGAGGATCTGGATCACGACTTCCTCTGGCGCATCAACAAGGCGCTCCCGGAGCGGGGTCGGATCGGGATCTTCAACCGCTCACACTACGAGGAGGTCGTGGCACTCCGGGTGCACCCGGAGTGGCTCGAGGGCCAGAAGCTGCCACCCGGGCCGCGCGGGAAGCGGTTCTGGAAGGGACGTTACGAAGACATCAACGCGTTCGAGCGGCACCTGGAGCGGAGCGGCACGAAGATCGTGAAGTTCTTCCTGCACGTCTCCAAGGCTGAGCAGAAGCGCCGGTTCCTTGCCCGCCTGGACACGCCAGGCAAGGAGTGGAAGTTCAAAGCGATCCGACGTTGCCGAGCGTGCTTACTGGGACGAGAACATGCGGGCGTTCGAGGACGCGATCACGGCGACCTCGAAGGCGTGGGCCCCCTGGTACGTGATCCCGGCCGACCACAAGCAGGTCATGCAGGCCATGGTGGCGCGGATCCTCGTTGAGTCCGTCCGGTCGCTCGACCTGTCATGGCCCGAGGTATCCGACGAGGACCGCGCCAAGCACGCCGAGGCCCGCCGGCAGCTCGCGGCCGAGTGAGCGGCGTCTCCGGGTGGACTTCGTGGGACCATCGACGCTCGAGGTTCGGTGGATCCTCCCTGGCCCGCTCGAGGCCGCGACCATCGAATGGTTCCGCCGTCTTCCAGCGTCGACCGAAACGAGGGAAGACACCTATCTCCTCTCGCCCTGGCTCGATGGTCTGTCCGTGAAGATCCGCGCGGACTCGGAGCTCGACGTGAAGGCGTACCGGGGAAGCCCTGGGGTCCTCGAGGTTCCGGGACGCGCGCGCGGTCGCCTGGACACCTGGCAGAAGTGGTCCTTTCCGCTCGGACCGAAGAGCGAACACACCGGCGACACGGGGGCGTGGAGTCGGGTGCGGAAGGTCCGCACCATCAGCTGGCTCGCCATGCCCGGAGATTGGCTGGCGAAACCGGTGGGCATCGACGACAGCGCGAGGTGCGCCGTCGAACTGACCGCCATCGTCCTGGGCGCGACGACCTCGTGGACCTTGGGGTTCGAGGCGAGCGGCCCGCCCGAGGGGAGGAGGGACGCGCTCGAGGCGGCCTCGGCGTTCGTGTTCGCCGAGCCCATGCCGGGCGGGATCCAGCTTCGCGTCGAGGACTCGGGGCCCTACACCGCATGGCTTCGCCGTATCGTCACAGCGAATCCGGATGGAGCGCGGACGGAGGGATAGGAGATGCTGGCGGAGTTCAGCGTCAGCGATAGCTTCGCACTCCAGGCGGCGCTCCTCGTACCGCGAGCTGCCGTCGGAACTCATCCTTCGCGTCGAGCCCGTCGGCCAGTGCATGGCCGTCGCGGCCATGTCTCCGCCACCATGTGCCGTCTGGATGCAGCAGGTGATCGCGGCCGCGCACGTTGGAGGGACTGTGCGCTGCAACGCCATCATCCAGGTTCCTCACACCCTCGAGATGCTCGAGTAGACGCAAGCGGCGAGCCGCCAGGAGATCGTACACACGTATAGACGCACCTTCGCTCGGTCGAACAGAAACCACTCCTCCATCGCCACCCTGGTGGGCACGCACGGCTCTTGGAGTGGCGGTCCAGCTCAGCTTGCTCAGGATCCGTGGCCTTGATCAGTTTGCGCGGCCCCCGCGAAGAACTCGAGCGCCGTCTTCGTCTTCGTCTGCTGCTTCCCCTCGAGATCGACGCCGATGCCTGTGAGGAACCCCCTCGCCTCGGCAGCGACCTGGAACGCTTCGGAGGGCGCGGCTTTCGTGGACAGTTCGACGATCTGAGTACCGTCCGGATACAGCCACAGCTCCCCCACCAGCCGGCGCCCGAAGCCCTTCGGCCTGATCTTCAGCTTGAGGATCGGGATGGGTCCGAGGACGGAGAGTTGGTCGAGCTCGAGTCCGTCGGGTGCGTGGGCGGCATAGAACCCTCGCTGGGCCTTCGAGAAGAGCTTGCTGATCGAGCGTTTGCCCGCGGCAACCTCACGGATCGCGGCGTTGTCCGCCGTTCCCTTGAACGACGCCGAGCACACGAAAGCACCGCCCGGCATCGCGTCGACCTCGACGTTGAAGGTCTTGGAGCGGCGGAGCTCCTTGGGAAGCTCGGCGGGCACGACCGGCCGAAGCTTGATGACCGTATCGGCCTCCTCGCCCTGCCGACGCCGGGCTCGAACGACGACTCCCGCTTCGTTCAGAGCGAGCTCGGGAGTATCGAAGAAGAACACTTGGCGCACCTGCGCTTCGAGGGGATCGACGCCGAGCGCCGCCCCGGTGCTCGCCCGAGCGCTCTCATGGAGGGTGAGCTTGAGCTCGACACTGTCGGCGTCGCGGACGAGGTCAAGTAGTCGCTGGAGCTCGGTCCCTGAGATCTGTGCGCGACCGGCCATTCCTTCCTCCTTCTGCACGGTTCGTGCGTATCCGAGGCACGCTTAGGGCTCCCCGATCTCGTCATGTTCGGGTCCCTGCGACGGCCGGGCATCGTCCGATGTGGATGATTCATGCCCCTCCTCGATTCACTGAGCGATGCTCCTCCGCCGGATCCACCAGAGAGGGGCACGCGATGCGCGAACTCGAGCTGCCGGTCTCGCTTGAGCGGTTCCCGCGCGCCGGATCCCTATCGCTCATCGGCCCGCTTGGCATACCCCCCGCGCCGCCCGAACCACGGGACGAGATGCCCGGTAGCGTCTTCTTGGGCAACAGTGGAACCCTAGCTCAGCCAACACTGGCCCACGTCATCTCATCCGGGTGAAGTTCTGCGGCCGAAGCGACTTCATCCGTTCTGGATGACGTCCCGAGCCAGGCCGCCTACGAGGTTCGGATGGCGATGCCGGGACGCCGGCGCGTGAACGTGCCCCGAGGTCTCGGAAGAAGGGTGAAGACATGGACGACGACACCGACGTCGATGAGCTCGGTCCGGTCGACTGGATCGTGGTGGAGTTCCCGGGAAGCAAGTTCAACGGAGAGATCGCACCTGCCTTGGCGGACCTCGTCGAGCGCGACCTCATCCGTGTGCTCGATCTCCTCATCCTGAAGAAGGAGTCGGACGGCACCGAGGGGTCGGTGGGCGACTTGTGGCGCGCGCGAGGAGAGCGCTCATGCGCCGCGAGCGCGAACCGCCTCCACGATGAGGAGCGTGCCGCTCGCGAGCGCCCACACGCCGACGGTGATCATCGCGCCTCGCGACACCGCGTCGGTCGCGATCAGCAGGATGCCGGTGCCCACCTCCAAGACACCGAGGATCAGCCCGCCGACCGTCCATCGATGGCCCGTGCGCCGTTCGATCTCGAACGCGCCGACGAGTCGGAGCGTGCCCATGGCCAAGGCGGCGAACCCGAGGATGTTGATCGTCGTCACCGGCGAGATGGCCCCGGCGAGGAACTCGCGCAGGACGACCAACAGCGCTGCGATGATCGCGACCACGCCTGCGACGGCTGCGAGTCGGAACCCGAGCGAGGGGCGGACCGCCCATGCGAGCCGCAACGTCACCACGCCGCCCGCGAGCCAGTAGAGAGCCAAGAACGTCGCGAGTCGTTCGGGAGAGCCGCTCGCGAGGAGCGCGGACAGCCCGAGCACGAGTGCGATCACTCCGCGGAGGACCCCGATCCACCAGAACCGGGCAACGCGATGCGCGAGCTCGAGCTGCCGGTCACGCTTGAGCGGCTCCCGGTCAGGATCCCGATCGCTCATGTGCTGACTCGGCATTACCCCCCACGCCGCCGAGCCACCGGACGAGATGCCCGGTAGCGCCTTTGGGGCAGCGCACGAACGGTAGCTCAGGCCACCACCTGCCCGCGTCATCCCACCTGGGTGAAGTTCCGACGCGCGTTGACTTCATCCGTTATGGATGACGTCCCGGGTCGAACGGCGCACTACGTTCGAAGCGCGGCTGCGGGGCGCCGGCGTCGTGAGCGTGCCGCGAGGTGACGGAAGAAGGGTGAAGACATGGACGATGAAACCGATGTCGATGAGCTCGGTCCGGTCGACTGGATCGTGGTCGAGTTCCCGGGAAGCAAGTTCAACGGGGAGATCGCACCTGCCTTGGCGGACCTCGTCGAGCGCGATCTCATCCGCGTGCTCGACCTCCTCATCCTGAAGAAGGAGTCCGACGGCACGCTCGAGGCGTTCGAGCTCTCCGATCTCGACGAAGCCGAGATCGGTGGGCTCCGCTCGCACGAGGCGGAGCTGGCGATGCTCCTCAGCGAGGAGGACGTGAACGCGGTTGCCGCGGCGATCGAGCCGGGAAGCTCGGCCGCGGTGCTGGTGTGGGAGAACAAGTGGGCCGCGCCGTTCGGGGCGGCGGTGCGTCGCGCAGGTGGCCAGCTCGTGGCCAGCGGCCGGATCCCGATCCAAGCGATGCTGGCCGCGATCGAGGCCGACGACGAAGAAGACGACGACGACCAAGAGGAGGCATGACATGGGGCTCGCACGACGACGCATGCGGCGCGCAGCCGTGATCGGTCCCGCGCCCGTCGCTCGGACCGCAGCCACGGTCGCCACAGCTGCAGTGGTGACCAGCGGCGTCCGACGCCGCAGCCGCCGTCGCCGCCGCTGACGGCGGATCGCACCCTCGCTCTTCGAAAGGAGCTCTCGTGATGGCGCAGGATCGGTGACGATCGCGCGTGACGTACTCCCCCATCCCCGACAGACCCTACGGAGGGCTCATCACCTACGACGCGAAGGATCCCGACACCTCCTTCCCTCCGATCGAGCCGCTCCGGCCGCCCGACGGAGCTCCCAACGTCCTGATCGTCCTGATCGACGACGTCGGCTTCGGGGCGTCGAGCGCGTTCGGCGGACCCTGCAACACGCCGATCGCCGAGCGGCTTGCGGCCAACGGGCTGAAGTTCAACCGCTTCCATACGACCGCGCTCTGTTCGCCGACCCGCTCGGCACTGCTCACGGGCCGCAACCACCACGCCGTCGGCATGGGAGGGATCACGGAGATCGCGACGTCGGCCCCCGGCTACAACTCGATCTGGCCGAACACCGCGGCACCGCTCGCGGAGATCTTGAAGCTGAACGGGTACTCCACCGCGCAGTTCGGCAAGTGTCACGAGGTTCCTGTCTGGGAGACGAGCCCGATGGGACCGTACCGCCAGTGGCCGACCGGCATGGGGTTCGAGTACTTCTTCGGGTTCATCGGCGGCGAAGCCAATCAGTAGTACCCCGCGATCTACGAGGGCACGATCCCCGTCGAGCCCGAGAAGACGCCGGAGGAGGGCTACCACTTCATGACGACATGACGGATCGCGCGATCGAATGGGTCCGTCAGCAGAAGGCGCTCATGCCCGACAAGCCGTTCTTCATGTACTTCGCCGCCGGGGCGACCCACGCGCCGCACCACGTCCCGAAGGAGTGGGCGGACAAGTACGCAGGACAGTTCGACGACGGCTGGGACGCCCAGCGGGAGCGGATCGTTCGCCCGGCAGAAGGAGCTCGGGGTGATCCCGGCCGACGCAGAGCTCACCGTCCGGCACGACGAGATCCCGGCCTGGGACGACATGCCCGAGGAACTGAAGCCGGTGCTCCGCCGACAGATGGAGGTCTACGCGGGGTTCATGGAGTTCACCGACCATCACGTCGGTCGGCTGCTCGACGCCCTCGGGGACCTCGAGATCGCCGACGACACGCTCGTCTACTACATCATCGGCGACAACGGCGCCTCAGCCGAGGGCACGCTGAACGGCACGCTACAACGAGATGATCAACTTCAACGGCGCGGCCGCGATCGAAACACCTCGAATTCATGATGGAGCGCATCGACGACTTCGGGGGTCCCGATTCGTACAACCACTACGCCGTCGGGTGGGCGCATGCGATGGACACCCCGTACCAGTGGACGAAGCAGGTGGCCTCGCACTGGGGTGGGACGCGCAACGGCACGATCGTGTCCTGGCCGAACGGCATCAGCGCGCGGAACGAGATCCGCACGCAGTTCGCGCATGTGATCGACGTCGCGGCAACGGTGCTCGACGCGGCCGGGCTCCCCGCCCCTACGTTCGTCAACGGCGTGCAGCAGGACCCACTCCACGGGATCAGCATGCGGTACTCGTTCGACGACGCCGACGCGGAGGAGCGTCGCGAGACGCAGTACTTCGAGATGTTCGGCAACCGTGGCATCTACCACAAGGGTTGGACGGCGGTGACCAAGCACAAGACGCCGTGGATCCTTGTCGGCGGGCCGGTGATCGCCTTCGACGACGACGTCTGGGAGCTCTACGACACCGGGAAGGACTGGAGCCAGGCGCGCGACCTGTCCAAGGAGCATCCGGACAAGCTCCACGAGCTCCAGCGACTCTGGCTCATCGAAGCCACCCGATACAACGTCCTTCCTCTGGACGATCGTGCGGCAGAACGACTCAACGCCGACATCGCCGGTCGGCCGACGTTGGTGCAGGGCAACCGGCAGCTCCTCTTCGGCGGCATGGGCCGACTGACCGAGAGCTCGGTCGTCAGCATCAAGAACAAGTCGCACGCGGTGACCGCCGAGGTCGTCGTGCCGGACGGTGGCGCCCAGGGCGTGATCGTCGCCCAAGGGGGCAGCATCGGCGGCTGGAGCCTGTACGTGAAGGACGGGAAACCGCGCTACTGCTACAACCTTCTCGGCGTCCAGCGCTTCTACGTCGGCAGCGATCGCGAGCTTCCGCCGGGCACGCACCAGGTGCGGATGGAGTTCGCCTACGCCGGTGGAGGGCTCGGCAAGGGCGGGGATCGTCACGCTCTTCGTCGACGGCGAGCCGGTCGGCAAGGGAGCACGTGGCCGCGACGGCGCCGATGATCTTCTCCGCGGACGAGACACGCGATGTCGGGATGGAGGGCGGCGCACTCGTCGCGGAGGACTATCCCGGGCCCAAGGACACGATTCACGGGCGGGATCAACTGGGTCGAGATCGACGTCGCCGAGGCCGCCGAGGATGTCGACCATCTGATCTCACCGGAGGAGCGCCTGCGGATCGCGATGGCTCGCCAATGACACCGTGATATCCGAAGGACCGGTCACCTAGGTCACCATGCGGTGGGCCCTGGGAGCGACGAGTTCAAGCCGCCTTCCAAGCATGGCTCCGCACCGACCCGTTCGAGGATCCGTCGGCACCTCCGTCCCCGTTCGCGATGAACGAGTACCGACTGGCCGCGACCCAGGAGGCGAACGAGCTCTCGGCGACGGCCGAGGCGTCGGCGGAGCTGGCCCGGACGTACATCCAGCGCGCGACTAACTACGTGCTCGGGTGGTGCTGTTCGCGACGTCGCTGTTCTTCGCGGGATCGCACGAAGCTCAACAGCACCAGGCTCCGGGGCGTCATCCTCGGCGTCGGTTGCGTCGTGTTCGTCTCGGCTGCCTCGTGGATCGCGACGTTCCCGATCAGCCTGTCGATCTGACTCTGGAGGAGGGAGCACGTGACGTTCGAGGAGTGGATGGAGGGAGTCGTCCACGGCTTCGAGATCGTGGGGGTGGCGATCCTCGTTGCGGGCTCGATCGCCGCGCTTGCGGGATATGTCCTCGCGCTGGCGCGCGGACGGCGCGAAGGAGCGTTCGAACGCGTTCGTCAGGCGATCGGTCGAGCGATCCTGCTGGGACTCGAGGTCCTGATCATCGCCGACATCGTGCTCACGATCACGGTCGACACGACCCTGGAGAGCGCCCTGACGTTGGGACTGGTCGTGCTGGTCCGGACGTTCCTCAGCTTCTCCCTCGAGATCGAGCTCGAAGGGGCTCTCCCCTGGCGGCGCCAGCACGGGCGCCGATCGACCGTGGATGATGACGCTCCGGGCCGCCGCGAGCCCGACTGAGGTGCCTCGAGTTGGTACGGATGTTCTCGAGCCCTCGTCACGCCCTCCGATTCGGACTCGGCACCGTCCTGTTCCTCGGCAGCTTCATCGAGGCGAGGGGCGGGCGGCTCCCCGCGTACGAAGAGCGGTTCTTCCGCAGCGTGAACGGAGCCAGCGACCGTCTTCGCGTTCCCGTCCGCGCCGTCATGCAGGCCGGGACGTTCGCGACGGTCCCGGCCGTCTCCGCCGTCGCGCTCCTGGCGGGCCGCCGGCGCCTGGCGGCTGCGCTCCTCGCCTCGGGCACCGCCGCCTGGCTTGGAGCGAAGGCGGCGAAGCCGCTCGCGGGAAGGGCGCGACCCGAGGGGGCGCTCGGCGACGTGCACGTTCGCGAAGGGATCACGGGCGACCTGGGTTGGGTCTCGGGTCACATGGCGGTCGCGACCACGCTCGCCTACGTCGGTTCTGAAGCGGTGCCGCGCTGGGCTCGGCCGGTGCTGCTCGCCGTCGCCGCGATCACCGGATCCGGGCGGATGTACGTGGGCGCCCACCTCCCCCACGATGTGGTCGGCGGTGCCGGGCTCGGCATGATGATCTCCGCGCTCGTGCCGTCTCAGGAGTACCGTGCCCGTGATGTCTGAGGACGGCCCTCGATCGGGAGCTGCCCAGAAGACCGGTCGCCGCCGCCGCCCCTCGGGCGAGCCACCGCCGCTCGTGCGCGGGGCCGGCTGGCAGCGGTGGGCGTGGGGGCTCCTCGGCGTCGTTCTGCTCGGCGTCCTTCTCGCGATCGGCGAGGCGACGGGTGCCCTGACCGGCCTCGACCGAGCGGTCGGCGACGCCGCGGTCGATCTGCGAACGCCGGCGCTCGTCGACGTCGCGAAAGCCGTGGACCTCCTCACCGCCGTCCCGTTGATCATGGTCCTGCGATCGGGAACGGTCCTCGCGCTCGCGGTCCTCGGGCGCTTCCGGCACCTCGTGGTGTTCCTCGCGACGTTCGTGGTCACGGACTGGGTGGTGGCCCGGGCGCTCCACGTGGCGCTGGAGCCCCCCGACGTGACCGGTGCTCGCCGAGGCGGGAACCTACGCATTCCCGTCCCTGTCGATCGCGGCGCTCGCGATCACGCTGATCGGTATCTCGCTCGTGCTCGTCCCACGCGGAGCCGCCCGACGGATCGCCGTCGTGGGTCGTGCACGGGACGCTCCTCGCCGTCGTTCTCGCCGAGCTGATCCTGGCGACCGACTACGTCATCCCGATGGGCTACTCGTGGTTGTTCGCCACCGTCCTCGCCGGGGCGGCCTTCCGGACGTTCGTGCCGGAGGACGTGTTCCCGGTGACGCTGCGGCGCGGAGGGAATGCCGCGCATCTCGACCTCGGCGGCGAGCGCGGGGAGGCGATCGTCCGGGCGATGCGAGACCAGCTCGGGCTGACCGTGACGAACGTCGAGCCGTTCGGCCTGGAGGGCTCCGGCGGATCCTCGCCGCTGCGGATGACCCTGGACGACGGCACCCGGGTGTTCGCGAAGGTGTACTCCACCAGCCACGCACGCGCCGACCGCTGGTATCGCGTGATCCGGGAGGTCCTGTACGGCCAACTGGAGGACGAGACGCCGATGGGCTCGGTGCGGCGCCTGGTGACCTACGAGGACTATGCGCTTCGCTCGCTCCGCGACGCAGGCGTCGGCGTCGCGCGAACCTACGGCGTCGTCGAGCTGACCCCGAACCGCGAGTACATGCTCGTCACGGAGTTCTTCGAGGGAGGCCGGAACCTCAGCGACTCGGACGTGGACGACACCGTGATCGACGGGGGCCTCGATCTCGTTCGGCGTCTCTGGGACGCGGGATTCGCCCACCGCGATCTGAAGCCTGCGAACCTCCTGGTCGTCGGTGGCCACCTGCAGCTCGTCGATGTCTCGGCTCTGGAGGTGCGGCCGTCGCCGTGGCGCCAGGCCGTCGACCTGGCGAACATGATGCTCTGCCTCGCGTTACGCACCGACGCGGACCGCGTGTACGCGCGAGCGACGTCGGTCTTCACGCCCGACGAGATCGCGGAGGGGTTCGCCAGCGCGGTGGGGCTCGCGATCCCGACGGAGTTGGCGGCGAAGCTCAAGGCCGACGGGCGGCCGCTGATCGAGCGGTTCAAGGAGCTCGCGCCCGCGCGCGACCCGGTCTCGATCCAGCGATGGAGCCCACGTCGAGCCGCGCTCACCGCGGCCGTCGGCACGGGGGTCCTCGTGCTTGGCGGGATGCTCGTGGACTCGGTGCGGGCGGGCCTGACCTAGGTCTCGGCGGGCACGCGGATCACACAGCGGAAGCCGATGTGACCCGTGGAGGTGTCCACGGCCTCACCCTGGCGAGCGGCCGGCCGGTAGCGCAGGCAGTAGTTCGGAGCGCACAGGTGCGACCCACCCTTGGTCACCCGGCGCGGGATGTGCGCACCCGCCTCGTCGGACCCATAGCTCGTCGTCGGGCGACGTCACCCTCGGGTTCCGGGGCGCGCAACATGGAGACTCCACCTCGTCCGGGTGCGTCGAGTAGAAGTCGCTGGTCCATTCCCACACGTTGCCGGCCATGTCGAAGAGGTCGTAGCCGTTCGGGGGAAACGTGCCGACCGGCGACGTCCCCTCGTACTTGTCGAGCAGGAGGTTCTGCCAGGGGAACTCCCCCTGCCACGTGTTGGCCATCATCTTGTTCTTCGGGGCGAACTCGTCTCCCCACACGAACGTCTTGCCTTCGAGCCCGCCGCGCGCCGCGAACTCCCATTCGGCTTCGGTCGGCAGGTCCTTGCCGACCCACGTCGCGTACGCCTCGGCATCCTCGTACGCGACCTGGGTCACCGGGTGTCGATCCCGGCCGTGCAGGGTGCTGCCCGGACCCTCCGGGTGCATCCACGAGGCACCAGGCACGTACTCCCACCAGTTGCGGTAGTCGCGCAGATCGACCGGCGCGGTCGCCTTCCGGAAGACCAGCGCGCCCGGTATCAGCAACGCGGGGTCGGCTTCCGGGTACTGCGCGGCGTCGAGGGGACGCTCGGCGAGCGTCACGTAGCCCGTGGCCTTCACGAACCGCCGGAACTCCGCGACCGTCACGGTGTGCTCGTCGATCCAGAATCCGTCGACGGCGACGTCGTGAACCGGACGTTCCTCCGGGTAGAAGTCGTTGGACCCCATCCGGAACGTGCCACCGGGGATCCATCGCATGTCTCTGGCCGGCGGAGCCGTCCGCGAACCCGCCTCTGAGCCGCCAGCCGGTGGATGGGTCACCTCGGGCCGATCGGGGACGTTGACCGGTTTCGTCATCGATCCTTCATCTTCCTTTCCGGAGCGTCCCCTGACGATAGCCGTCTCCTCTGGAGGCGACAGGCATCCGTGCGTCGGATCAGGAGTCGAAGACGGTCGCCCAGTCGTCCTTGATGCTGACAACGGTCCAGCCAGACAGGTCGGCTTGCTCGAGTGCCTGCTCGGCTCCAGCCGTGTAGTCGAACTCTCGCTCGCCATCGTCGTGAAGGACGAGGAGTCGCATCGACGGCTTGTCGTCGTGCTTGGTGTAGTGAAGCATCGGGACGTCGCCGTTCGAGTTGCCAGCGGCCAGCAGCGGCCTGCGACCTGTACGGCTCCAGATGCGGATCGGCTTCTGTGGCCCGTCGTCGAGATAGTCCGGCTCAGCCGTGTGCGTGATCGTGCCACCATGGTCGTCGCTCGTGTACGAGAGCGCGGCGCTGCTCCCGATGACCCGCTCTCTCGGGATCCCGTATACCTCCTGGCTGATCGGCCGCATGAAGTCACGACCGCCGCCGGAGGCGATGTAGTTGGCGAAGCCGCTCGCGTCCAGGTAGCGAAGGAGCTCAACCATGGGCGCGTAGGCG
Source organism: uncultured Actinomycetota bacterium (assembly GCA_963778505.1). Taxonomy (GTDB): domain Bacteria; phylum Actinomycetota; class UBA4738; order UBA4738; family HRBIN12; genus JAJNBA01. The sequence continues at coordinate 572,077 of CAVZUH010000004.1, forward strand.
CAGCGAATGTACCCGCGACCCAGGGTGGGATGCTGGCTACTCCGAATGAACTCCATCCGACGTCGCTTCGAAGTCCTCGACGCTCATCCCCTCGTATGCCGCCAGGACACCTGCCCCGAGTACCTTGACGTTGGTGTCATCGCCCGCATAGTGCTGGGCCATGACAGCACCCAGCCACGCGTAGTCACGTTCGTGGGCGGCTTTCCAGGGCTGTCGCTCGCGTAGCTCGGGATCCGCCTCGGCCATCGCGAAGAGGCGGCGGAGGATGAAGTCGAGCTGGATCGGCATCGGCTTCTCGCACCACAGGGTGCCGTCGTTGTCGAACACAGCGATGCGTTCCTCCGGCGCCACATCGCGTGCCGCCTTCTCGACGAAGGCGACGATCGCGCTCCTGGGGTCACCGTCGTTCCAGAGGGAGAGCGTGTCTTCCATCGCTCGCCTCAATGACCGGACGTGAGCACAGCCTCGAGCTTCGCGAGCGCCTGGTCGATCGTGAAGCTCGCCGCCTTCTGGCGCGGCGGGAACTCCACGAATGTGGCAAGGAACTCCGCCATCAGGGTTGTCCCCGCCAACACCAGGTAGGCGTTGTCGAGGATCCAGTCCCAGTACGTGTTCGAGGTGATGTCCGCCCGCTCGTACGGATCCGTGCGGAGGTTGAACAGCTTCGGGATGCGCAATACGACGAACGGCTCGGCCCAGACCTGCAACGTCCCTTGGACCCGCTGCTCCATGAAGACGACCTTCCAGTTGTCGAAGCGCAGGGCGAGCACGTCACCGTCGTCGGAGAAGTACACGAATCCCTGCCTGGGGCTCTTGTCGACCTCGCCGGTCAGATACGGCAACAGGTTGTAGCCGTCGATGTGGACCTTGAACGTCATGTCGCCTGCTTCGTGGCCCGTCTTCAGCTTCTCGACGACATCGGGCTCGCCCGCCGCCGCGAGGAACGTGGGCAACCAGTCGTGGTGCTGAACGATCTCGTTCGAGATGGTGCCCGCGGGGATCTTCCCAGGCCAGCGGACGAGCTCCGGGATGCGGAAGGCACCTTCCCAGTTCGTATTCTTCTCCCCCCGGAATGGCGTCATCCCTCCATCCGGCCACGAGTTCATATGCGGCCCATTGTCGGTCGAGTAGATGACGATCGTGTCCTCCGCGATCCCCAACTCGTCCAGCTTGTCGAGCAGGGAACCGACGACCTTGTCGTGGTCGATCATCGTGTCGTGGTAGGGCGACTGCCATCGGCCGGCCTGGCCGACGCTCTCGGGCTTCGGATGCGTCCGGAGATGCATGTGGGTGGTGTTGAACCAGATGAAGAACGGCGTCTCGGCCGCGTGCTGGCGTTCGATGAAGTCGACCGTGTGCTCGAGCACCTCGTCGTCGATCGTCTCCATCCGCTTCTTGGTCAGTGGGCCGGTGTCCTCGATCCGCTGCTTGCCGACGATGCCCCAGCGTGGCTCCTCCGTCGCGTCGTCCTCGTCGGTCGCCCACGAATGCATCACGCCTCGCGGCCCGAAGCGCTCGCGGAAGTGTGGGAAATCCTCGGCAGGCGGATAGTCCGGGAGCTCGGGCTCCTCCTCCGCGTTCAGGTGGTAGAGGTTGCCGAAGAACTCGTCGAACCCATGCACGGTGGGGAGGAACTTGTTCAGGTCGCCGAGGTGGTTCTTGCCGAACTGCCCCGTCGCGTAGCCGAGCGGCTTCAAGAGCTCTGCGATCGTCGGATCCTCTGCCTGCAAGCCGACCTCGGACCCCGGCATGCCGACCTTGCTGAGGCCGGTGCGATAGACGCTCTGGCCGGTGAGGAACGCCGCCCGCCCGGCGGTGCAGCTCTGCTCACCGTAGGAGTCGGTGAAGCGCATCCCCTCGTCGGCGATCCGGTCGATGTTGGGCGTCCGGTACCCCATCAACCCGTCGCTGTAGCAGCTGAGGTTGGTGATGCCGATGTCGTCACCCCAGATGACGAGGATGTTCGGCTTGTCTGCCATCGGATTCGCCTCCTGTGGAGGGGACCCTCCCACCGTGCCGCCGACCAGCCATCACCCACTTGGGATGAATTCCCTCTAGGCTCCGAGCCGGTGATCGAAGCCCTGGTCGTCGGCCTCGTGGCGAGTTCTTCGCTTCTCATCGGGGCTGCGATCGCGATCTTCCACCAGGTTCGGGAGCGAACCTTGGGGCTCGTCATGGCATTCGGTGCCGGCGTGTTGATCAGCGCGGTCGCGTACGACCTCGTGGCGGACGCTCTCGAGTTCGCCGGCGGCGGGAGCATCGTCATCGGGTTGTTCGCGGGCGCCGCGGCGTTCTTCATCGGCGATCTCTTGATCGATCGCAAGGGCGGCTCGGGACGGAAATCGATCGAAGGTCAGGACTCATCGTCATCGGCCATGGCGATCGTCCTCGGTACGATCCTGGACGGCATCCCGGAGTCCGTCGTGCTGGGCCTGACGCTCCTCGACGGCGAAGGAGTGAGCATCGCCGTCCTGGTCGCCGTCTTCCTCTCGAACCTGCCAGAAGCGATGGCGTCGACGTCAGGCTTCGTGAAGGCAGGGCGTCCGGTCTCGCGGATCATGCTGATCTGGCTCGTGGTGGTGGTCGTGAGCGGACTCTCGTCGATGCTCGGGTTCGCGGTCCTCGGTGATGCTCCCTCAGCCACGATCGCCATCGTGCAGGGGTTCGCGGCCGGAGCGATCCTCACGATGCTGGCGGACACGATGATGCCCGAGGCGTTCGAACATGGTGGTGCGGTCGCCGGCCTCGCGACGACGGTGGGGTTCGCGCTCGCCTTCCTGATCGCGACGGTCGAGCAGGGAGGATAGGGATTGACCATGAGCGAGCGAGTGGCCGAGACAAGCAAGAGCGCGGCAAGCATCGTCCTGCTGACCCTGGCATCGCGTCAGTTCCTGATGACCCTCGATCAGCTCGGTGATGAACGTGTCGATCGCGCAGGTCGCCCAGGACGCCGGACGATCACGGGAACAAATCGCGATCACGCTCCAGACACCGGTCAGTGCAGAGAGACCTCCAGCCACAGGAGTCCGACTCCCGCAACAACGAGAGCGCTCGCGATCCAGAGGGAGCGAGCCCAGCCGAGCCCCGCCACCCGTGCTTCCCGGACCGCGAAGGCGCCTAGCGACAGGACGCCGGCCGCGGTCGCCGCTCGTAGCGCCATTCGATCCTCCAGCAGACCCACCATCGCGAGGACGAGCGGGATGAGCGGGATCGCGACCGCCACGAGGATCCCGACCTGGTCCTTCGCCGTCTCCACGAAGCGGTCGGTGCGCAACCGACCCTCAGCCGCGATCCGGGGGACGAGGTGCGCGTAGACGTGGGCGAGCCAGAACACGAGGGCCGTGCCCACGAGGATCGCGGCGGCGTCTTCCGGATCGGTTCGGTCTTCTTCCAGGAGCACCAGGATCGTGAGGAACGCGACGGTGCCGTAGATCGCACCGGCCGCGAAATGCTCTCGGCGGATCCGTTCACCATCGCCCATGTCGGTCGGACCGTAGCAGCGGCCGCGAGGGATCCCGATGGAGCCGGCCGAAAGTCGCGACGGGGGTCGGCCCAGATCGAGCGCTCACTCGGGAGAGGTTAGGTCGCCTCGTTGTGCTCTCGCTCGACCTCGTCGGAACGCCACCTCGTGGCGCTCACCGCGAAGGAGGCGACGATCAGACGCCCCACGAGGTAGAGCCACGCCATGAACACCGCGGCCAGGCCGAGCGCTCCGTAGAGGTCGTCCACACGGCCGAGCCGACCTGCGAAGTACACCTGGGTGACGATCCGAAGCAGGTCGACGCCGACCGCGAGCACGATGGCGCCCGGCACGAACGCCTTCCATCGCGCGCCTTCCGCATGCGGCAGGATCGATTGCATCCAGACACTCAGCGCGACCAGACCCGTCAAGGCGACGAGCTCGACGATCACATCGAGACCGATGGGACCTCGGTGGAGCAAGGGCAGCACGCTGGGGAGCAGCATCAGCCCGATCGCGATGCCTGTGTACGTGACGGACGCGACGATCGACCTCTCCAGCGGAGAGGGCGGCACGCGCCACGCGACTGCGGACGTGAGGCGAAGGGCCTTCACCACCGATCTGCCGGCCCACAGCGTGAGCACGGCTCCGAGTAGCAACAGGTAGAGCGACCCGCTCCCCGACCTGCTCGCCGATCGCGCCACCGTCACCGCGAGGGCGGCGCCGAAGCCCGCATCCCGTGCCACCTGTTCCGGTGACGTGGACGAGAGGTCCGCGACGAGACCGACCAGCCCGACGAGCGACAACGCCGTGGGCAGCAACCAGAGGAACAGGCGATAGGCGATCCCGCCAGCGAGCAGGGCACCCGCCTGGCTCCGGTCACTCTCGAAGGCCGCGTAGGCGAGTCGCACGCTCGCGTGGCGGGTTCGGAGGGACTCGGCCCGCGCTTCGATCGATCGCCTCGCGCCGTCGGCTCGCCGCTTGGCGGCGTCGGCGCGTTCGCGAAGCGACGGTCGCTCCGGCTGTGCTTCGGTGGACGCGTCAGGCTGCTCGGGAGGATCGTTCGGGGCCGGCCGAGGAGACTCGCCCGACATGCAGCCACACTACCGGGTGGGGGTTCGGCCCCTGCGAACGCCCTGGACGATCGCGAGCACCACGATCGCTCCCACGATCGAGCCGATCAGCCCGCTCGGGCGGATGTGCAGACCGTCGCCTGCCACAAGGCTCGCGAGGAGCCCGCCGACGAACGATCCGATGAGGCCTGTCACCAGGGCCAGTTGCCAATCGATCTGACGGCCCGCGCCCAGCACGAGTTGCGCGACCCACCCCGCGGCGAGGCCGAGGACGATCATGGCGAGGATCAACATCGGTTCCCTCTCATGCCTACTCCTCTCACGTCACGAACGTCGCCTCTCCGGAGGCATAGCCGCCACCCGACGGGACACCATCCTGTTGGCGAGGTGTCCGTGTGCAACCACCAGAGGGAAAGGTTACGCTCCGAAGCAGGCATCGCGACGTGTTTCGGGGGTGTTATGGAAGAGAGGAAGAGCGGCTGGTACGACTTCGCCGGCGCGATGTTCGGGATCGCCGGCGCCTTCAACAGCATCCAAGGACTCTCCGCCGTTGTGAAGAAGGAGTACTTCGCCGGTGGAACGCTCGTTTACGACAACCTCCAGTTCTGGGGATGGGCCTGGCTGATCATCGGCGTCCTGCAGGTGATCGCGGCGCTGATGCTGCTGGCCGGGCAAGGCCGAGTGCTGGGGATCATCCTCGCCGCCCTGTCCGCGGTGATCTCGTTCACCTCGATCGGAGCGTACCCCCTCTGGTCGATCCTCGTGATCGCTTTGGACGTTCTGATCATCCACGGACTCACGGTGCAGGCGGCGGATGTCCACGAGCGTTCTTCGATAGTCCCAGGTGGCGCACCCCCGACTGGGGCCGCTCCTCCGCCGATGCGCTGATCCCGGGAGAAGGAGAGTACGCTCATGACGATCGACGAGACGGTGGTCATGGTGATCGATCTCGAGCCATCCGGAGACGAGGATATCCCGTCCGCCCAGAGCTCCGATCTCCGACGGACCCCAGGGTGTCCTCGAAGGTGGCTTGCTCGTCGCGATCGGTCTCGCGACACTGGTGGTAGAGGGTGTCGCTCGTGCGATCGTCGCCGCGCTCGGCGAGCGACTCGCCATCCTTCCCGGACACGGCCAGTGAGGAAGAGAAGGACGAGGCCGCCGGGCCAGACGAGCCCGAGTTGATGACAGTGATCGCAGGCGCGGGCTTGAACCTCGCCTTCGGAGCAGCCAGGTTCCTCACGAGGACCGTCGCAGACCTCGACCGAGCGATCCGTCCGCTGTCCCTCGTGGCGATGATCCCGCCGGTGGATCGCGCGGCACGCCGATTGGAACGATCCGCCACTCCAGATGAACGAAGGGTGGCGCGACGAACGCCTGGAAAGCCAGCGAGTCGCGGATGCGTTCGCGGACGCGCTCGTGCCGCACCTCATGGACGCCGTGATCGATCGCCTCGACCTCACGAAGCTGGTGCTCGAGCGCGTCGACCTCGACGACGTGGTCGCAAGGGTGGACGTCGGCTCGATCGTCGAGCGCGTCGATCTGACGGCGATCGTCGACCGACTGGACGTCGACGAGGTCGCCGCCCGGATCGACGTCGAGCGGATCATCGACCGTCTCGATCTCGTTGCGATCGCGCGCGGCGTGATCGACGAGCTCGATCTGCCCGAGATCATCCGGGGGTCGACCGAGACGATGGCGGCCGAAACCCGGGATGGTGTTCGCGTCCAGAGCATCCGAGCGGACCGTTTCGTTTCCCATCTGGTCGACCGGGCCCTCCTGCGCGGGCGCGGGGAACGTCCGTCCACGTCCGGCATCGCCGGCGACTCGACCGAGGATCCGCCCTGAGTCGTCCCACACAGGACGCCCGCGTGATCCAGGGAAACCCTGCCGGCCTGATCTCTCGGGTCCTCGCCGCATCCATCGATCTGGCGACGACCGTCGGCGCGGTGCTGCTTGTTCTACCTCGGGATCGGTGCGATCGCCTTCGTCGTTCGACCGCGCTCGTTCCGATGGCCCGACCCAGGGGTGTTGAGCCTCGGCGGGATCTGGTGGGCGCTGCTGGTCGTCTACCTCACGTTCAGCTGGACCGCCAGCGGTCGGACGATCGGCAAGCAGGTGATGGGGCTCCGGGTGACGGACCAGGTCGGTGGCCGGCTCCGGGGTGGCAGAGCGCTCGTACGAGCGCTCCTGTGCGCCACATTCCCGATCGGCCTCCTGTGGTGCGCGATCGATCGCCGGAACCGTGCTCTGCACGATCTCCTGGTCCGTTCGAAGGTCGCGTACGACTGGGTGCCTGCGACTGCAGGCACCCATGACGCACGTCCACTCTCACCCGGGTGATCCGACCCGAGCGGGATGGTCAGGCCGTCGCGGTCCGCCCGGGGAACCGCCCACGCTGCCCGTACGCACCCAGCGTAATGACTCAGGTCCATCAGCACGGCCAGGACGATCCAGAATATGTCGAACCCCTCGATGCCACCGGGCGGCGCATCGAGAAGCACCCACAGCAACGTCGTGAAGGGAAGGAAGATGAGTCCGAGCAGCGGCAGGATGAACGTATCGAACACGGCATCCACGTACGCAGGACGCGCGATCCAGATGATCAAGAACAAGAGCCGCGGGGCGAACGCCCCCAAGAGCGCGAGCAAGCAACCCATCCCTCTTCCCCTTCCCGAAATCTCGGTGCACTATATGCCTTCCGGCGCTCCGGTTGCGCGGTTCAGCAAGTGAACCGGAGCATTGGCGCTCGAGTGAGACGAGCTCAACCCGCCCCGCGACCTCCTACGACGCGACGGCGAGCTCCTTTCGGACGCGCCGAAGGCTGAACGCCATCACGATCTCGCTGATACCCCGGAAGATCGCCATGAATCCGGCCCACAGGATGATCAGTTGGAGCACGGGAGCAACGAAGGACTGCGAGGCCCAGAAGCCCAGCAGGATCTCGAGGATGCCAACGATCACTCCGAGCCACCAGAGCTCACTCACGTCCCTCGACATCACCGACGCGATCAGATCGAAACTGCCCTTGAAGATCATCAGGAACCCAAAGATCGAGGCGAGCTCGATCGCCGTCCCCACCGGATGGATGAAGGCCCAGAATCCGCCGATCACGAACAGGGCTCCCATCAGGCCGTGGAACCACCGCCAGTCGCGACGGACCGCCATCAAAGCGAATTCGTTCACGCCCGCGGCGAAGAAGAGCACCCCGAGCAGGGCACCGACCGCGGCGACGGATGAGAGATCGAACCGGAACAGCACCAACGCCACGAGCAACCAGGCGATCCCGACGACCAGAAACACCCACCAGATCCCCGTGAACGCGCCGAGGGCTGTTCGTTGGTCCTCGCTCCATGGTGCCTCCTTCCGATGTCACCGGCCGCCCACATCGACACGACCGGCGTGGCTACATCATCGAGCCGGTGGTCCGCCCGTGCAAACCCACCGAGCGGACAAGGCGCGATGAGATTCCGGACGGATGCCGAGAGCGACTACCCCAGCTCGACCGGCGCCCCCACGAGCGAGCCGTACTCGGTCCACGAGCCGTCGTAGTTCTTCACGTTCTCGAACCCGAGCAGCTCTTGCAGCGCGAACCACGAGTGGGACGAGCGCTCGCCGATCCGGCAGTACGCGATCACCTCGCCATCGCCGGTGATCCCTTCGGCGGCGTACAGCTCGCGCAGCTCGTCCGCGGACTTGAACGTGCCGTCCTCGTTCGCGGCCTTCGCCCATGGGATGTTCGCCGCGCCCTTGATGTGGCCCGGCACCTGCGCCTGCTCCTGCGGGAGGTGATCAGGCGCCAGCTTCTCGCCTCGGAACTCCTCGGGTGAGCGGACGTCGACGAATCCGGTGCCCGAGCTCACCTTCGTCAGCACCTCGTCGCGCAGCGCGCGGATCTCAGGCCGCTCCGCCCCGGAGATCGAGAACGCGGTCGGTTCGTACGATGGCGCGTCTTGCGTGAGCTCGCGGCTTTCGAGCTCCCACTTCTTGCGCCCACCGTCCAGCAGCTTCACGTTGTCGAAACCTCGCAGCTTCAGGAGCCAGTACGCGTACGCCGCGAACCAGTTGTTGTTCCCGCCGTAGAGCACGACCGTCGTGTCCGGGCCCACGCCGGCCGCCGACAGCAGGTCCGAGAAGCCGGCCCGATCCCGGTAGTCCCGGCCGATCTTCGAGTGCAGATCGGTCGTCCAGTTCCACCCCACGGCGCCTCGGACGTGCCCCTTCTCGTAGGCCTCCGTGTCCTCGTCCACCTCGATCGCCCGCACCGCGGGATCGTCGAGGTGCTCCTCCAGCCAATCCGTGCTCACGAGCACGTCGGGCTTGGCGTACTCCGCCATCGATGACTCCTTTCTCCTGGTTCTCTCTCTCGGTCGCTGAGTAGCGGGCCAGTCGAACACGTGAGCGGCCGCTCTCGCGGCCGCTCGGATGCCTCGAGGATGTGCCTACGCGGGCCGCCGGCGCAGGGATCCCGCACGCGTACAGCAGAGCCTCGCGGGGATCATGGCAGCCACGAGCCCGAGCTCGCGCGTCCGTACCATCCTCGAAATCCCACCCCTCAGGTCGGATGATGCAGGTGCAACGACTACCGCACCGTGGAGTGAGCGTCAAGTGCGCTTCAGGGCCCCGCCGAGGTGGCCGATTGACCTGAAGAGACCATCCGGGGAGGAGCTCCGTGTTCCGACCGCGAGAGAAGAAAGGCAACCAGCTCTCCGTCGTGGCCGCGGCCGGGGCCGATATGACACGCGAACCTGACCGCGTCCCTGCGATCGCCGTGCGGGCCGCGATCGAGCTCGGCTGCGACGGCGCCTCGTTCCGAGTCCTGGACGACCGCCAGGTCACCCATCGAACACTGGAGTCCGCCGGCCTCGCCGAGGATCCCGGAGATCCGTCCACGCTTCCTGCGGCGATGGCGGACCTCGTGCTGCAGAGGGGCGAGACCATCGTCGCCCGCCCGACCCCGCAGGAGGGAGAGGTTCCTCTTCCTTCACCGAGCGGCGACCTCGTCGCCGGGATCGCGAGCCCGATCTGGATCGAGGGGTGGATCGCGGCCGTGCTCGTCGGGGTCGTGAGAGACGATCAGCGGTTGACACCAGACACGGTCGCCGCGTTCGTACTGATCGCATCGCAGGCCGGCCTCACCCTGGACAACGCGCAGCGCATCGAGGAAGGACGGCAGACGGCCGGGCGTCTCGAGCAAGGCGACCGGCTGAAGACCGAGTTCCTCACGACGATCTCCCACGAGATGCGTACCCCCCTCACCGTCTTGATGGGGAACGGGCTCATGCTCGAGCGATCGTGGAGCGAGCTCGACGAGGAGAGCCGGATGGGGCTACTCGCGGGGATGAACACCAACGTTCGCATCCTCGATGGCATGCTCACCAACCTGCTCGACTACGCGCGGCTCGAGGCGGGCGAGCTCTGGGTGAGCTTCGAGCCCTTCGACATCTCGGGCATGCTGCGGGCGGCGTGTGAGCGGAGCGAAGGCTTGGTCGGTGACCGTCACCTCAGGACGGAGATCCAGGACGACCTGCTCGCGAGCGGCGACACGGTGCTGATCCGCCGCATCGTCTCTCACCTGCTGGAGAACGCGGCCGCACACACTCCTGCGGGAACCACGATCACCGTGTCCTGCTACCACCGGGATGAAGAGGTCATGGTCGAGATCGTGGACGACGGTCCAGGCATCGCGGAAGGCGATCTCCCCTTCTTGGGTGAACGCTTCTTCCGGGCCGGGGATGTGAACGCCAGGCCGAAGGGCCTGGGGCTCGGGCTCGCCCTCGCGCTGGGCATCCTTGATCTTCACGGGAGCACGCTCGTCGTCGAGAACGCGGCCGACGGGGGTGCCAGGTTCTCGTTCGCGCTTCCCCAAGCAACCGACCCGTCCGGATCGCCTTCCCACGACGCGGTGAGCCCGGGCGCGTACGCTCCCCACCATGGCCGGGCCTGAGGTCGGCGACCCCGCCCCCGACGCACTCCTGACCGACCTCGAACGCAGGGAGGTTCGACTCTCCTCGTTCTGGAAGGAGCGCCCCGCCGTGGTGGTCTTCCTCCGCTACTTCGGGTGTCCCTTCTGCCAGACGCAGGTCGTGACCCTTCGGAACGAACACGAAAGGATCCTGCGCTCCGGAGCCGACGTCGGGCTGGTCGGGCACGGCGACCCGGAAGCGGCCGTCGAGTTCGCGTCATCGAAGGGGTTGCCGTTCCCTCTCCTGTTGGATCGGGACCGGGGCACCTACCGCGCGTACGGGCTCGTGCAGGGGAAGGCGATGCAGGTTCTGAGTCCTCGGGTCGCTCTGCCCTGGCTCACGGCAGAGCTGTCCTCGGAGACGCGCCAGCGGGGGCTCAAGGGCGGCGACTTCCTCCAGATGCCCGGCACCTTCGTCGTGGACACCAGTGGCCTGGTCCGAGCTCGTGGTGGCACGGTTCGGATGGCTCACCGGAATCGCAACTTCGCGGACGCGCCTTCGATCGACCGACTCCTCGAAGCCTTGGACAGAGCCGACCGATCGCCCTAGAACATCCCCAGGGCGGCCTTGGCCTCCTCCGACATCATCTCGGGGGTCCAGGCCGGGCGCAGCACCATCTCGGGTCGAACATCCCCTATCCCAGGTACCGGGGACAGGAATGCACGCATCTGGTCCTCGATGAGAGGTCCGATGGGACATCCCATCGTGGTGAGGGTGTATCGGATGTCCACATCACCGCCCTCGGCGATGTCGACCTCGTACACCAGACCAAGGTCGACGATGTTGATGCCCAGCTCGGGGTCGATGACGCTCTTCAGGGCCTCGAGCACCTCGTCCTCCGAGGGTGCACCCTGATCCGAGGGCACGCGTTCGGTGTGTGTGGGGGCCTCATGCACGTGCGGTATGGCGGTTTCGCTCTCAGGCATGCATACCTCGCTCCAGATCCGAACTATCCTTAGCACCAGACTACCGCCCTCGACGCGAAGGCACCTGAGGAGGAGCGCTATCCAAGCCATGGCACCGATCCGAGCACTGATCGTGGACGACCACCCCGTCACGCGGGAAGGCCTGCGGACGGCGCTCGGGATGTCCGACGACGTCGTGGAGGTCATCGGCGAGGCGTCGAGCGGCGAAGAGGCCGTCGACGCCGCCAGAGATCTCTCACCCGACGTCGTCTTCATGGACGTCCGGATGCCGGGGATGGACGGGATCGAAGCCACGCGCCGGATCCGGGAGGCTTCCCCCGAGACACGGGTCATCCTGATCACGATCGACGAGTCGCGCGGAGCGATCTCCGAGGCCATCCACGCGGGGGTCTCCGGATACCTGCTGAAGGATTCCTCGCCGGACGCGCTCGTCGACGCGGCCAAGAACGCGATCGAGGGGAACGCCGTCATCGCGCCGCACCTCACCAAGCAATTCATCGAGGAGGTGCAGCGCGCCGACACGGAGGGGTCGACCGCCGCGCCGCTGTCGAAACGTGAACGCGAGATCCTGCAGAAGGTCGCCGATGGTTCGACCACGCGACAGGTCGCCTCCGACCTGGGGATCTCCCCCCATACGGTGAAGACTCACCTCGAACGGATCTTCGAGAAGCTCGCGGCGAAGGACCGCGCACAGGCGGTGGCCATCGCCATCCGGATGGGGATCGTCCACTGACCGCCTGACCTCAACCGCCTCCCCGAAGCGCCGATACCCCTTGAAGATGCCTACCTCCGTGTTGCTCTGCGACACGGCCGACGAGGTTGCCCGCTTCCAGTACCACCTTCTCCGGGAGCACGATCTCGAGGTCGAGGTCACGACCGATGCCTTCCGAGGCGTCGAGGCGGCCGTCAGGTCGCGGCCGAACGTGATCGTGTCCGAGCTGACTCTCGAAGGCCTGGGCGGCGCCGAGCTGGTGAAGCGGTTCCTCGCCTCCTCCCCGACCTCGCGGTTCGTGGCCCTCACCGTGGTCCGCGACCCCGTCCGGATGACCGAGGTCCTGGCCGCCGGCGCGTCCGGCTACGTGCTCAAGGAAGATCCGATCGAGGACTTCCTCCGAGCGATCCGGGCCGCATCCGCCGGCGCGGTGACGCTCTCCGGTCAGGTGGCCGGGCTGCTCTCGAGCGAGCTCGCGGGCGCCGTGAACCGTTCACGCGAGCTCGATATCGAGCTCCAGACCCTTCGCGATGACGTCGCCAAGGGCTCGACTGCGAAGGCAGACTTCCTCTCCAACATCTCCCACGAGCTCCGGACGCCGGTCACCGTAGCCAAGGGGATCGCGTACGTGTTGAAGAACCCGGTGGTCCCCGACGAGGAGAAGACCGAGTTCCTGGGTCAGTTGACCGGCTCGCTCGACAAGCTGATGGGGATCGTGGACGAGCTCATCACCCTGTCCGAGCTCGAGCGCGGCACGTTCGAGCTGAGCCTCGTGGAGACGGACCTCGCCCCTCTCGTCCGCCACGCGCTGGACGAGATCCGCATGCGCTACCCGGGGATCCCGATCGCAGCTGAGGTGCCCGACGGTCTGGTCTGCATCGCCGACGCGCCGAGGCTCGGATCCGTGGTTCGCGAGCTGCTCGACAACGCCTGCCGTTACTCGCCCTTCGGTCGCGCCGTTGAGCTGGTGGCCAGGGACCTCGCTGAGGGTGTGACGGTGATGGTGACGGACCGTGGCGAAGGGTTGGACCGGGCGGTGGCGACGAGGGCGTTCGAGCAGCCCTTCTCCACCGGAGAAGGGGTGCTCAACAAAGAGAAGTCCGGCGTGGGCACCGGCCTCCATCTGGCGCGCCAGCTGGTGGTCGAGCACGGGGGAGTCATGTGGGTCGATCCTCTGCCGGGCGGCGGCACCCGAGCGTGCTTCTGCATCCCGCACCGCCGGGGCGAAACGGCTGGAGAGTCCTCCCGCCAGCGTCGCCTGAGTTCCAATCCCCCGTTGGACCTACGGAAGCCCTGGACGTATCCTCACGCTGAGGATCATTGGTGCGGGTGCGAAGGTTCCTCCTCGGGATCGTGGCCGTCTTCACTGTGGTCGGCTGCGCTCCCGCCTCGTCCGAGCCCGCATCCGCCATCGAACTCCTGCTCTCTCCTTCACCGACGCCGTTCACGCTGGTGACGGCGGGTCAGGTCCAGGGTGCGGTGCCGGACGGCTGGCACGCCGCCCTGGCGGATCCCGAGCTCGGGATCCGGGGGGCTTCGTCGCCTCACCGCGGATCGGAAGGTGGCCCCACGTCGATGGAACCCTCGTCGGGATGTCGGCCACATGGGTCGATGCCACCCGGGTCGGCGTACCCTCCGACTTCTACTACCTGGCGGCCAACGGCCCACTGCTCTCGCGGCTGACCACCTCTGCGAACTGCCTCCAGCAGTCGCACCGCGTCTATCTCGATCGTCGCCCCACGTTCGACGTGCATCGTCGATCGCCCGGTCACTTCATGGCGAGAGGAGCCGGGGTATGCAGGCGCGGTTCGCTCGCGACGCGCTACGCGTACTTCGTCGCCGCACCCGGCTTCGGTCCCGTCCACGAGGTGGGGATCCCCAGCAGCGGCCTCTACGTCGTGGTCGCCGTCGTCCCAGCCGAGCGCGGCGCTCGGACGCTGTTGCAGCAGCTGATCAGCCGCACGCGCTTCGGCGACGACCGCATCCGTGACTTCGTGGCGGTCGCGCATCCGGCTCAGACGGCCTGAGCAGGGCCGGGCGCCTCGTCAACGCGGGCTCCTGTCGACGAACGGTGGCTTCACCACGGTCGCGGCGCCACGTCGCCCTCTGATGTCGACCTCGACCTCCTCCCCCAGCTCCACGGCATCTCCCGGCCACACATACGCGAGCGCGATGCCCGTGCCGAGCATCGGCGAGAAGGTGCCGCTCGTCACCTCGCCGACGAGCTGATCGCCGACGAACACCGGGTAGTGCGCGCGTGGGATGTGCCGGCGCTCATGCATCCGCAGCCCCCGCAAGAGGCTCGGGAGCCCCTCTTCTTGCTGACGGATCAGCGCGGCGCGTCCCCGGAACTCGCCCTTGTGCATCGCGACCGCCCAGCCGAGGCCCGCCTCGAACGCCGTCGACGCCTCGAAGAGATCCTGCCCGTAGAGCGGATACCCCATCTCGAGCCGGAGCACGTCCCTGGCGGCGAGCCCGGCAGGTCCGCCGTCGAACGACCGCACGGACTCGAGCAGCTCGCGCCAGAGCTCCCGCGCGATGTCCTGGTAGGTGAAGAGCTCGAACCCCACCTCGCCCGTGTATCCGGACCGTGTCACGATGACGGGCCGGCGACGGAATTCGGCCTCGTGGCATCGCATGAACGCGAGTTCCGTGGCTTCGGGGAACAGTCCCGCCATGACGCGCATCGACGCCGGCCCCTGGACCGCGAGGAAGCACCAGTCCTGGTGGTACATCAGGTGGAGCGGTCCGTCGGCCCTCTCCTCCTCGAGCATGCGGAGCACGCGAGGGGCGTTGGAGGCGTTCGGCACGACGAAGTAGCGTTCCTCGCCGAGCCGGTACACGATGAGGTCCTCGATCACACCTCCGCCCTCGTTCAACACGAGGTTGTAGAGGGCTTCGCCCACGTCGGCCTTCGACAGGTCGTTGGTGACCAGCCGCTGCAGCATCCCGAGGGCCCCCGGCCCGACCACCTCGACCTTCCCGAGGTGCGTGAGGTCGAACAGCCCGACGTGGGTGCGCACGCTGCGGTGCTCCGCGAGAGCGCCCTCGTACTCGATCGGCATCTGCCAACCCGCGAAGGGAGCCATCTTCGCGCCCAGACGGAGATGTTCCTCTTCGAGCGGCGTTCGCTTGAGCTCCGACGGGCGATCCGCTTCGTTGGCCGTCGGGTCGGCGGGCATCGGGGTGGACATCGGTTGGGATGCTAGCGGCCTCACCGCGAGCATGGGGATGCCGTACGGGAGATGCCGAGTAGACTCGGCGTTCGATGGCGGACGCGTACGACGTTGTCGTGGTCGGCGCCGGCACCGGCGGCTATTCCACGGCCCTCAGGGCGGCACAACTCGGCAAGCGCGTTGCCATCGTGGAGCGCGACGATCGACTGGGTGGCACGTGCCTCCTCCGTGGTTGCATCCCGACCAAGGCATTGCTGCAGTCCGCTGCGGTGATGGACACCGTCAACCGCGCAGGAGAGTGGGGGATCAAGGCCTCCGGCGACCCCGATTGGTCGGCGGTGCGTGCCTTCGAGGACAAGATCGTCGACAAGCTCGTCAAGGGCGTTACCGGGCTGATCAAGACCCGCGGGATCGCTGTTCTCAAGGGGACCGCGAAGCTCGTCGCCGGCCCGGCTGTGGAGGTCGACGGCACCAAGATCGACGCCGGGGACGTGGTGGTCGCGACCGGGTCGCGTCCACGACTGCTCCCGGGGATCGAGGTGACCGAGCGGATCATCACGAGCGACGAGGCCCTCCGGTACGACAAGATCCCCAGCTCCGCGGTCGTGATCGGGGCCGGTGCGGTGGGCCTCGAGTTCGCGTCGCTCTACCGGTCGCTCGGCGCGGAGGTCACCCTCCTGGAGGCGCTCCCCACCTTGGCGCCCCTCGAGGACGAAGACGTCTCGGCCGAGATCGCCCGGGCGTTCCGCCGGCGCGGGATCAAGTCCGCGACGGGCGCATCGGTCAAAGGCGTCACCGACACGGGCGAGGCGGTCGACATCATCTTCGAGGCGGAGGGCGGGACGGACAAGGTGTCGGCGGACATCTGCCTCGTCGCGATCGGTCGCGGGCCGGTCACCGAAGGGCTCGGCCTCGAGGAGGCCGGGGTGTCTGTCCACGAGAAGGGGTTCGTGAACGTCGACGGCCAGCTGCGCACGAACGTCGAGCACGTGTGGGCGGTCGGCGACGTGGCGGCCACCCCGCTCCAGCTCGCGCATGTCGCCTTCACCGAGGGCTACGCCGTCGCGGAACGGATCGCGGGCGAGACCGTGCCGGACATCGACTACATCAACATCCCACGCGTCACGTATTGCACACCCGAGATCGCGAGCGTCGGCCTCACGGCCGCCCAGGCGAAGGACCGCGGCCACAAGCTGGCGACGGAGCACCTCGACTTCAGGGGGATCGGCAAGGCGAACATCCTCGGCGAGGGAGGCTTCGTGAAGGTCGTGAGCGAGCAGGACCGCGGGCCCGTCCTCGGAGTCCACATGATCGGGCCTCACGTGACCGACCTGATCGCCGAGGCGATGCTCATCACCAACTGGGAGGCCGTGCCGGCCGAGGTCGCCGCTCTGTTCCACCCCCACCCGTCCCTGTCGGAGGCGATCGGCGAAGCGCATCTGGCCCTCGCCGGCAAGCCCTTGCACACAGCCTGAGGAGCCGCGTGGCGACGACCGAAACCCGCCAGGACGACACGCAGAAGACGGACGGGCGACTCCCCGACGACGAGCTGAAGCGTGCCTTGTACCTGTTGAAGCTCTGCCGCTACTTCGACGAGCGGATGGAGACCCTGTACCGGCAAGGGAAGCTCCCGGGCGCGATCTACTCCGGACGCGGGCAGGAGGGCACGCACATCGGGGTCGTGCTGCCTCTCCGTCCCGAAGACTCGCTCTTCCCCACGCATCGCGATCTGTCCGCGCAGATCGCCAAGGGACTCGACCTCAAGCGGATCATGGCGCAGTTCTGGGGACGCATCGACGGCTACACGCGGGGACGCGACGGCAACAGCCACATCGGTGACTGGTACGGGAACAAGACGTGGACCGTGATGTCCCACCTGCCGATCGCATACCCGGTGGCGTGCGGCGCGGCGCTCGCGTACAAGCGACGCGGCGAGCCACACGTCGCCATGGCGATCTGCGGCGACGGCTCCACATCGAACGGGCGATGGCACGAATCGCTCAACATCTCCGCGATCGCCCAGCTGCCCGTGGTCTGGGTGGTCAACAACAACCTCTACGCGTACTCGACGCCCAACGAGCTCGAGTTCCCGGTTCCGACGATCGCCGAGCGCGCTGCCGCCTACGCGATGCCCGGGATCCGCGTGGACGGGGCCGACGTCTTGGCGGTGGAAGCGGCGGCGCGCGAGGCGGTCGAGCGAGCCCGCTCCGGCGGAGGCCCGACGCTGATCGAGTCGGTCTCGCTCCGGTGGAAAGGCCACGCTGGTCACGACCCGGCGAAGTACGTGCCCAAGGAGCTCCTCGAGGAGTACATGCGGGACAAGGATCCGGTCAAGAACTTCGAGAAACGCCTCCTGTCGGAAGGCGTCGTCAACGAGCAGGACGTCGCCGACCTCCAGGCACGGATCGAGAAGGAGTTCGACGAGGGCTACGGGTTCGCGCAGGCCTCGCCGTTCCCCGAGCCGGAGGACCATGCGAAGGGCCTGTGGGTCGAGGACGGCTACTGGACGAGTGAACCCGGCCGCGGCGGCGGCACGGAGGCCTCGTGACGGCTTCCACGACCGTCGAAGCGGGAGCTGCCGGCCACGGCGCGGAACCTCGCGGGAAGCGCACCGAGGATGGCCAGGCGACCTACCTCGTGGCGATCGCAGAAGCGCTCTGGGAGGAGATGGAGCGCGACGAGCGCGTCTACATGCTCGGCGAAGACATCGGCGCCTACGGCGGCGCGTTCAAGGTCACCGAGGGGTTCTTCGAACGGTTCGGTGCCGAGCGCGTGATGGACACGCCCATCGCGGAAGAGACGGTGGTCGGGATGGCGATCGGCTCCGCGATGGAAGGCTTCCGCCCCGTCGCGGAGTTCCAGTACGCCGACTTCATGTCCAGCGGGTTCGACGAGATCTCGACCGCGCTGGCGCGGGTCCACTACCGCAGCGGCGTCCCTCTTCCGGTGGTGCTCCGTGGGCCCTCCGGTGGCATGGTCCGCGCGTCGTCGTTCCACTCGATCAACCCCGAGCCGTGGTTCTCGCACGCGGGCGGGATCAAGGTGATCTGTCCGTCGTTCCCCACCGACGCGAAGGGCTTGATGAAGTCGGCGATCCGTGACGACAACCCCGTGATGTTCCTGGAACACAAGTGGATCTACCGGCGGATCCGCGAGCAAGTGCCGGAGGATCCGGACTCTCCTGATCCCGATCGGCGTGGCCGACGTCAAGCGGGAGGGCGACGACGTCTCGATCGTCACGTACGGAGCGATGGTGCACCGGGCGCTGGAAGCCGCACAGGCGCTGGAGGCGGAAGGGGTCTCGGTGGAGATCGTGGATCTCCGCACCGTCTATCCGATGGACGAGGAGACGGTCCTGCGGCTCGATCGAGAAGACCTCCCGAGCACTGGTGCTCTCCGAGTCGTACCGGTTCGTCGGGATCGGGGCCGAGGTCGCCTCGACGATCGCCGAGAAGGCCTTCGAGCACCTCGACGCTCCGGTCGTGCGTCTCTCGCCCCCGAACGTGCCCGTCCCCTTCTCCCCGACCCTCGAGGACGCGTTCCTGCCAGGGGTCGACGACATCGTCCGAGAGGTGCAGAAGCTCTCAGCCTGGTGAGGAGACCCCGATGACGACGATCAAGATGCCCCAGCTCGGCGAGACCATCATCGAAGGAACGATCCTGAAGTGGCTGAAGGGGGAGGGCGAGACCATCGAGCGCGATGAGCCGCTCTTCGAGATCTCCACGGACAAGGTCGACACCGAAGTGCCTTCGCCCGTGAACGGCACCGTCTCCAAGATCCTGGTCGAGGAGGGCCAGACCGTGCCCGTCGGCACCGACCTCGCCGAGATCGCCGAGGAAGGCGCCGCTGCGAGTGACGGGGATGGCGCCGAGACCGCCCCTGTCGGGGGGCCAGCGCCCGCTACCGAGGAGGCCTCTTCCGGGACATCGGCGGGCACCGAGCCCCCCTCCGAGGCGGCCTCGGCGCCTTCGACGGCTGCAGCGCCGTCCGCAGCGACATCCGAGGCGCCGGCTGCTGCCGAGAGCGCGTCGGCGGTCGCTGAGGGCTCGGCTGCGGAGATGCCCGCGGTGGAGCCGGCCACGCCGCAAGGCGCGGAGGCGACCGCGGCGAGCGCAACCTCGCCGACGCCCACACCCTCACGCACCGGATCGGGAGACATGCCCGACCGCGGTCCGAGGTCGCGGATCCTCTCCCCTCTCGTGCGCAGACTCGCGGACGAGCACGGCCTCGACCTCTCGCGGATCGAGGGGTCGGGGACAGGGGGGCGCATCACCAAGCAGGACGTGATGGCCGCGATCGACTCCGGCGGCGCCGCGGCCGCTGTCGCCACGGGAGCCGCGCCGGCCACCGCGCCCACCCCGGCCGAGGTACCGGCACCCGCCCCCGCACAAGCGCCGGCGGCACCCGCGCCGACGGTCGCCTCCGTCCAGCCCGCTGGCGGGGGCCCCGGCGACGAGGTCGTGCCCATCACGCACATCCGCAAGGCCATCGGACAGCACATGATCGCCTCGCTCCAGACCTCCGCACGTGCCTGGACGATGGTCGAGGTGAACATCGACCACCTCGTGAAGCTCCGGGAGCGGGCGAAGGAACCGTTCAAGGCGAAGCACGGCGTCAACCTCACGTATCTGCCGTTCGTGATCCGGGCGACCTGCGACGCGCTCCTGACCCATCCCGAGGTGAACGCGGAGCTGCGCGGCGACCAGGTCGTGATGCACCGCTACGTGAACATGGGCGTCGCCGTCTCGTACGACGCCGGGCTCATCGTCCCGGTGATCAAGGGCGCCGATGCGATGAACACCGTAGGCCTCGCGCGGGCGATCGCCGACCTGGCGGCGCGGGCGAGGGCCCACCAGCTCAAGCCCGACGAGGTGCAAAGCTCGACGTTCACGATCACCAACCCGGGCCCGTACGGCTCGATCGCGAGCCTTCCGATCATCAACCAGCCCAACACGGGGATCCTGTCCCTCGACGCCATCCAGAAGCGGCCGGTCGTGATCGACGACACCATCGCGATCCGCTCGATGGTCAACATCTCGATGTCGTGGGACCACCGCACGATCGACGGCGAGATCGCCACAAGGTTCCTCGCGCGGGTGAAGCAGAACCTCGAGAGCTGGGACTTCGCCGAGGACGTCGCCGTCTGAACGGAACGCGATGACCCGGGAAGCACACCTCGATCCGGCCCGAGGGGCCGGTCCCCTACGGGCCGGCGAACGAGGCGATGCACCGGCTCGCGGCGCGCAGGCTGGCCGGCGAGATCCCCGACACCGTGATCCTGCTCGAGCACGCACCGGTGTTCACGGCGGGGCGCCGCGCGCGGCCCGACGAGCTCCTGTGGTCACCGGACGAACTGGCCGCGCGCGGCGCCGAGGTCCATCGGATCGACCGCGGCGGAGCGTTCACGTTCCACGGGCCCGGCCAGATCGTGGGCTACCCGATCCTCGATCTCGGCCCCAAGCCCGACGCAGCGGGGCACCTGCGACGGATGGAGGAAGCCGTGATCCGCGCCGCATCCGACCTCGGCGTCGCCCTGCATCGACGCGGAGATGTGCAGACCGGCGTGTGGCACGGCGACGACAAGGTCTGCGCGATCGGGGTGCGGCTGCTCCGCGCCCGCGTCACCATCCACGGATTCGCGCTGAATTGCGATCCCGACCTGTCCTGGTTCGACGGGATCGTCGCGTGCGGGCTCCCGGGCCACGGGGTCACCTCGCTCAGCCGCCTCGCCGGCCGCCCCATCGGCGCGGCGGAGGTCGCCCCATCGCTCGAGCACCACCTCAGCGACGTCTTCGACCTCGATCTCATCCCGGCGCCGGAAGCGATCGCGAGCGAGCTCCGGCCGGTCGCCGTCTAGCCGGGACCCTCCGGGCTCGGATCGCGCCTCGGTCGCCCGCCTCCACACCATCCAGGACGACCCGACGACGACGAGGAGTCCGAAGAGCGACGCGAAGAAGAAGGTGAGCTCCGTCGGTTCCTTGCGCTCGTTGAGCAGAGCACCCAGCCCGATGAGCGCCACTCCGACGCCGGCCCCGGCGATCAACCCGAAGAGCGCTCCGAGCCGACGCCCCTCGGGGAGCACCACCCCGACCAGCCCGGCGACGATCCCGCCGAGGCCCATGCAGACGACACCGAGCGTGACCCATGTCTCTTCCATGCGTCGATGATGGGGCGCTCGATCGCGCGACGCCAGCCCCGCCATGGAGATGCGACCGGAACGCCATGGGAACACGACGCGTTGTAGCCTCCGCGCCGATGTCACTGCGGGTGCACCTGCGCGATGTCCGGGGCGACGACCTCCCGACGCTGTTCGAGCACCAGATGGATCCCGAGGCGAACCGGATGGCGAACTTCGACGCGAGGGATCGCGATGCATTCATGGCCCACTGGGCGAAGATCCTGGTGGACGAGACCGTCGTGGCGAAGACCGTGGTGCATCGGGACGCGGTCGCCGGCAACGTCGTCAGCTGGACGCACGACGACGAGCGAGATGTCGGGTACTGGATCGGCCGGGACCATTGGGGCAAGGGCGTCGCCACGGCGGCGTTGTCGGCGTTCCTCGAAGAGTTGGAAACTCGGCCCCTGTACGCACACGTCGCCGCCCACAACGTCGGCTCGATCCGGGTGCTCGAGAAGTGCGGCTTCGAGCGGACCGATGATGGATCGACGGCGGCGGACGGCGACGGCGTCGAGGAACTGCTCCTGAAGCTGGATCGCTGAGTCAGAACAGAGCTGCAGACAGGAGCCGCCGGTACTCCTGCACGAGCGGATCCTCGTCACCCACCGCGGTGAAAACCGTGATCATCGCGTCCCTCGCCGCGTCGCGGTCCTCCGCGAGCCCCTGCATCAGCCCGGCGAGGCCGCCGATCACGTCGCCGGAGGCGACGAGACGCTTCGATTGCCCTATGGTCCCGTCCTCCGGAGCGTCCGCCCATCTCCTCAGCGTGACCGCCGCGAGGATCTTCTCCGCCTCGGGATCCGGGCGGTGTTTCCCGAGCAACCCCTCCACCTCGTCCAGCTCGTTTCGCTCCACCAGGATGCGAGCGAGGCCGACCGCCGCTTCGCGGTTGTCGGGATCGTCCCGCAGTACCTGCCGGTAGCGCTCCTCGGCGGTCTCGAGGTCGCCGGCTTCCTCGACCGAGCGAGCCTCCTCAGCGCGCTTGTCGGCCTCCGTCGGCAGGATCGAGTCGATGAACCTGTTCACCTCCGGCTCCGGGTAGGCCCCGATGAACCCCGTCACGGCCTGGCCGTCCTTGAACGCGATCACGGTGGGGATGCTCTGCACCCTGAAGGCAGACGCCGTCAGCGGGTTCGCGTCGGTGTCCAGCTTCGCTAGGAGGAATGCACCGTCGCGCTCGTCCGCGACCTTCTCGAGCGTCGGGGTCAGCTGGCGGCAGGGGCCGCACCACTCCGCCCACATGTCGACCACGACCGGACGGTCCTTCGAGCCCTCGACCACGACCTGCTCGAAGGTCTGATCGGTCACCTCGATCACGTTGGCGGACGGTCCCATGCGTGCCTTCCTGCTCCTCGTCGCTCCGTTGGTTCTCTCAGTCAGGTCTCTTTCTCTCAGTCAGTCTCGACGACGACCTCCTGTGTGACAACGCGCGGCCCGCCCCGTGTGTTCCGCTGCCCCCGGAACCGCCGGAGACGGAGCGCGTTCAACACGACGGACAGGCTCGAGGCGGCCATCGCAGCGGCGGCCCATGCGGGGGTGAGGATCCCGGCCACGGCCAGCGGGATCATCACCACGTTGTAGCCGAATGCCCAAACCAGGTTCTGCTCGATCACGCGATACGTCCGCCGTGCGAGGGCGAGCACGTCGGGCACGGCACGCAGGTCTCCGCCCAGCAGGCTCACGTCAGCCGCGGCGATGGCCACGTCGGTCCCCGTGCCCATCGCGATACCCACGTCGGCGAGCGCGAGGGCCGGCGCGTCGTTCAAGCCGTCCCCCGCGAAGGCAACGCGCCGGCCCTCGCCCCGCAGGCGGGCAACCTCGGCCACCTTGCCCTCCGGCATCACGTCGGCGAGCACCTCTTCGATCCCGACACGCGAAGCGATCGCTTCGGCCGTCGCTCGCCGATCCCCGGTCACCATCGCCACGCGAAGGCCCATCGCCCGCAGCCGGTCGATGGCTCCGGCGGCTCCCGGCTTCACGGCGTCCTCCACAGCGACGAGCCCGGCGACCTCTCCCTCGTCCCGCACGGCGAACGTCGTGAAACCCTCGCCCGCCAGACGCGCCCCCTCCGATTCCACTGGACCGGGCGGCGAGTCGGGCCGGCCCACGGACACGGTTCGTTGACCCGTCACGGCCTCGGCGCCCGACCCCGGCGTGATCCGGTGGGCCTGGGCGTCGGGGACGATGACGCCCCGCGAGCGTGCGCCCTCCCGGACCGCGGTCGCGATCGGGTGCTCCGAACCCGCCTCGACGGCCGCGGCCAACCCAAGCACCTCGTCCTCGGAACGTCCGGCAGCCGGGACGACGCGCGCGAGGGTCATCGATCCTTCGGTCACCGTGCCGGTCTTGTCGAGCAGGATCGTGTCGATCCGGTGGGCCCGCTCGAACACCTCGGCGTCGGCGACCAGCGCCCCGAGCTCTGCGGCACGTCCCGCACCCGATGTGATCGCCGCCGGCGTCGCGAGACCGAGGGCGCACGGGCAGGCGATCAGGACCACGGCGGTCGCGTGCAGGAGCGCGGTGCCGGTCGAGGCGCCGGCTACGAGCCATCCCGCGAGTGTGAGCGCAGCGAGGGCGAGCACCGCCGGCACGAACACCGCCGAGACGCGGTCCGCGAGTCGCTGGATCGGAGCCTTCGAACTCTGTGCGTGTTCGAGGAGCCGGCCGATCTCCGCGAGGCGCGCGTGGGTCCCGGTCCTCGTGACGAAGACGACCAACCGCCCGTGACCGTTGATGGACGCGCCGACGACCTCGTCGCCGGGACCGACGTCGACGGGCACGGACTCGCCCGTGAGCAACGAGAGATCGATCCACGACCTGCCCTCGTTCACGACGCCATCGGCGGGCACCTTCTCGCCCGGCCGAACGACCACGCGGTCGCCGGGCCGCACGCGGTCGACGGGCACGGTGCGCTCTTCTCCCCCCACGAGCACGGTCGCCTCCTTCGCGCCGCGCTCGCGCAGGACCCGGCCGGCGTCGCCTGCGGTGCGGCGCGCCCGCGCTTCCAGCGTCTTCCCGACCAGGATCAGCGTGACGATCACGGCCGCCGTGTCGAAGTAGTGGTCGCCGTCACCGGCCAGGCTCGTCCACACGCTGTAGCCGTAGGCGGCGAGCGAGCCCAGGGCGATCAGGGTGTCCATCGTGGTCGTCCGGTACCGCGCCGCCCGGGCCGCCACTCGGAGGAACGGCCACCCGGCCACGAACACGACCGGGGTGGTCAGCGCCCACGCCAGGATCCGGCTCCAGCGCTCCATCGGCACCAGGAAGGAGAGCAGCAGGACCGGCACCGTGAGCGCCACGGCGAGCGCGAGCCGCCACCGATACATCCGTCCTTCGCGGTCCGCCGGGCCGGCCCGATGATCGTGGGGGGACGCGAGGTAGCCGGCCCGGCGGACGGCGTCGGTGATCGCCGGGACATCGGCGACCGGACGGACCACCGCCGTGCGGGTCGCGAGGTTGACCGAGGCCTCTTCGACCTGCGGGACCGACGACAAGGCGCGCTCGACCTTCGTCACACATGACGCGCACGTCATGCCCTCGATGTCGAGGACGAGCTCCTCTCGCGGAGCGCTCACCGGCCCGAGAAGCGAGCCACCGCGCTCATCAGCTCCTCGACCTTCTCTTCCCCCTCGCCACGCTCGATGCTCTCCGTCACGCAGTGACGGACGTGCGCATCGAGGAGTCCCATCCCGACCGCCTTCAACGCTGCCGTCACCGAGTTGACCTGCGTCAGGATGTCGATGCAGTAGACGTCTTCCTCGACCATGCGCTGGAGGCCGCGCACCTGCCCCTCGATCCGCCGCAAGCGGGTCTTGAGGTCATCCTTGTTCCTCGCGTAGCCGTACATGCATCCTCCTCACATGTGGCGTTCCGACGGTTCGAGACCGAGGAAACGGTCTGGATCCGAGCGGAATCGCTCGAGACACGCGACCGAGCAGAAGAAGTAGGTCTCGCCTCGGTGCTCCCATGCGGCGGCGGCAGTCTCACGCTCCACCTTCATGCCGCAAACCGGATCGACCACCACGCCTCCTTCCGATAGATCGCCGAGAGATCACCCTTGCCTCAACAACATACCCCCTGGGGGTACCAAACGGCAGAGGACTGGCGCGGAATGCCACTGTTATCCTGCGAGTACGGTGCGAGGAGACACGGCGTGTCCACCCGGGTAGCCGAGACCCCACACAGCGCGCTCGGCCTGTCCGCCGACGATCTCCTCGCGATGTACCGACTGCTCCTCACGTCGCGGCTGTTGGACGAGGCCGCGCTCCGCCAGAACCGCATGGGCCGCGCGCCATTCGTCGTGCCCGGCAGCGGGGCACGAGGGCTGTCAGATCGGCACCGCGTGGGCGATGCGCCCGGGCACCGACGTCTGGCTCCCCTACTACCGTGACCTCGGCGTCGTCCTCACCGCCGGGATGACGCCGTACGAGGTCTTCCTCGGCGTCTTCGCGAAGGCGGACGACCCCTCCTCGGGCGGCCGACAGATGCCGGCGCACTGGGGCTCGCGTCGCCTCGGCATCATCAGCGGGTCGTCCCCGATCGCCACCCAGGTGCCGCACGCGGCCGGGATCGCGTGCGCCGCGAGGTACCGCGGCGAGGACACCGTCGTCGGCTGCTGGTTCGGCGACGGTGCCACCAGCGAGGGCGACTGGCACGAGGGACTGAACTTCAGCGGGATCCACCGGCTCCCGGTGATCTTCGTCTGCGAGAACAACCAGTACGCGATCAGCGTCCCGCAGTCGAAGCAGATGGCCGTCAAGGACGTCGCCTCGCGCGCGGAGGGCTACGGCTTCCCCGGGGTCGTGGTCGACGGGAACGACGTGCTCGCCTGCTACGGGGCGATGAAGAGGGCCCACGAGCGCGCACGCGCCGGCGAGGGTCCCACGCTGATCGAGTGCAAGACCTACCGGTTCATGCCGCACACCTCCGACGACGACGACAAGTCGCTACCGGACACGCGAGGAGGTCGAGCAGGCGCGGGCGCAGCGATCCGCTGGTCCAGTTCGGCGCGTACCTCCGTGCGCACGAACTCCTCGACGATCGCCAAGGACGAGACGCTGCGCGCGGAGATCGAAGGAGGAGATCGAGGAAGCGATCAAGGCCGCATGGGATGCACCCGACCCGGACCCCGACACGGCGCTCCTGCACGTGTTCCAGGAGGAACAGGCGTGACGGAGAAGAACGTGGTCACGGCGATCCGCGACGCGCTCCACGACGAGATGGACGAACGACGAGCGCATCGTCCTGCTCGGTGAGGACGTGGGTGCGCGTGGCGGCGTGTTCCGGATCTCCGACGGATGGATGGAGGAGTTCGGCGAGCAGCGCGTGATCGACACGCCGCTCGCGGAGTCCGGCATCGTCGGGATCGCGATCGGGATGGCGCTGCACGGACTCCTCCCGGTCGCCGAGATCCAGTTCGCGGACTTCATCCATCCCGCGTTCGATCAGGTCGTCTCGGAGGCCGCTCGACTGCGCTACCGGTCGAACGGCGACTTCGGCGTACCGATGGTGATCCGCACACCGTGCGGCGGCGGGATCCACGGCGCCCTGTACCACTCGCAGTCGATCGAGGCCTTCTACGCCCACATCCCCGGGATCAAGGTCGTGATGCCGTCGACACCGGCCGACGCCGCCGGACTGCTGCGGAGCGCGATCAAGGATCCCGACCCGGTCCTGTTCCTCGAACACAAGAAGACCTACCGCGCGATCAAGGGCGACGTGGCCGATGAGCGCCTACCTCACCCCGATCGGCGTCGCCGACGTCAAGCGCGAAGGCGACGACCTGACCTGCATCAGCTACGGGTACTCGCTCCACCTCTGCCTCGACGCCGCCCAGCGGCTCGAGGAGGACGAGGACGTCTCCGTCGAGGTCGTGGATGTGCGGACGCTCGCGCCGCTCGACGTCGACACGATCGTCGGGTCGGTCCGCAAGACCTCGAAGGCGATGGTCGTCTACGAGGACAACCGGACCTACGGTGCCGGGGCCGAGATCGCCTCGACGATCGCCGAGCAGGCTCTGTTCGACCTGGACGCGCCGATCGTTCGCATCGGCGGCCCCGACATCCCGGCGATGCCCTTCGCCGCCCCGCTCGAGCACTTCTTCATGGAGCCGGAGCCGGACCAGATCTACGCGCGGATGCGAGAGCTCGCTCGCACCTGAGCCTCCTCGCGTCTGGGCCCGTTCAGGTGACCTCCCCGCCGGTCGATACCCCGGGCAGTGAGCGATCGTTCCCGTCCACCCGAGGTGGCACCGCGAAGCCTGCGCGACCTCCTGATCATCGGAGGCGTCCTCGTCGCGCTCTTCGCTCTCGCGGCAGCCCTCGGTGTGCTCGAGCACCTCAGCGACTGGGTCCTGACCAGGGAGCAACGGGGTGGGGCGTTCGCTCTTCTGACGCTCGTCGCCGTCGGAGCGGCCGTGTTCTCCGCGCTCCGATGGCGGCAGGCGGCGGTCGAGACCCGGAAGAGGATCGAGGCCGAACGGAGGTATCGCCTGCTGGTCGAACAGTCGCCCGTCGTGACCTACGCCTGGGATCCCACCAGGCCGACGGGTGAGATCTCCCCTTCGTTCGTGAGTCCCCAGATCGAAGCGCTCCTGGGCTATCCGGCCGAGGAATGGATGGCGGACCCCGCACTTCGGATCCAAAGGATCCATCCCGAAGATCGCGACGAGGTGGTCGCACGCTCCGATGAGGCGGACAGGACCGGCGGCGGATTCCAGATGGAGTATCGAGCCGTGCACCGAGACGGGCACCTCGTATGGATCCACGACGAAGCTCACCCCGTGGAACGGAAGAACGGCGACTCACCGAAGCTGATGCAGGGCGTGATGGTCGACATCACCCGCACGAAAGCGGCGGAGGAGCAGCAACGGGAGACCCAGCGACGGTTCCAGGCGCTGGTGGAACGCCTCCCCGCGGTCACGTACGTGGAGGAGGCGGGGACCGCTCGATACCGATACCTCAGCCCACAGATCGAAGAGCTCACCGGCTACCCCGTGCAGCGATGGATGGACGATCCGGACCTCTGGGCCAAAGCCCTTCATCCCGCCGATCGTGAACGGGTCCTCGTCGAGGACGAGGCCGATGGCGGCGACTCTTGGAGCGTTGATTACCGGATGCTCCGCCCGGACGGCCGGACGGTGTGGGTGCACAACGAGTCTGTGCTCATCCGCGACGAGAACGGGATGCCGCTCGAGTGGGTGGGGGTGTGTACGGACCTCACGGACCAGAAGGAGGCCTGGGAGCAGGTGCGCGCGGCCGAGGAGCGATTCCGAGCGATCGTGGAGCACATCCCCGCCGCCGTCTACCTCGACATGCCCGACGGCAGCATGCAGAGCGTCTACGTGAGCCCACAGGTCGAGGCCGTGATGGGCGTCACCGTGGAGCACTACATCGACGAGCCGGATCTCTGGTTGCAGATGATGGACGACGAGGACCGCCGCCGGTGCGAGCGTCACTACCTCGAAGCGGTGGAGTCGGGCAGGTCGTGGGAAGACGAGTATCGGATCCGCAAACCGGACGGGAAACTCGCCTGGATCCACGACGAGACCACGTTCATCACGGACGCAGACGGCGAGCCGCTCCTCCTCCTCGGGGTCCTCTACGACGTCACCCCGCGCAAACAGGCCGAGGAAACCCTCCGCGACTCCGAGCGCCGCGAACATGCGGCTGCGGAGCGTCTCCGCACCCTCGACGACATGAAGAACACGTTCCTCGCCGCCGTATCACACGAGCTGCGCTCGCCGCTGACCTCGATCCTGGGGCTGTCGCTCACCCTCGAGCGGACGAGCGGCCTCGACGAGGAGGATCGGAACGACCTCGTCGTCCGCTTGTCCGCGAACGCACAGAAGCTCGACCGCCTCCTCAAGGACCTGCTCGACCTCGACCGGCTCAACCGTGGGATCGTCGAGCCGCAACGGCGAACCTGCGACGTGGGGGCGCTCGCGAAGGGAACGCTTGCCACGTTGGAGACCCTGTCGGGGCGGCACGTGGTCCTCGAAACCGAAGATGTGGAGCTCGACGTCGACGCCGCGAAGGTCGAGCGGATCATCGAGAACCTCCTCACGAACGCCGTCCGACACACGCCGATCGACGGCACGATCTGGCTGCGCGTCGAAGGGCGGACGGACGGTGTGATGATCGTCGTAGAGGACGACGGACCCGGCGTGGAGGATGAGCTTCGCACGACGATCTTCGAGCCCTTCCGGCAGGGGCCGGCTGCCCCGTCGCACGCGCCGGGCACGGGGATCGGCCTCTCCCTCGTTGCCCGCTTCGCCGAGCTCCACGGTGGACGTGCATGGGTGGAAGACCGGCCCGGGGGCGGCGCGTCGTTCCGAGTGTTCCTTCCGCGCGCGACATCCGCGGGGATGCCCGCGCTGGCGTCCGTCGAAAGCGGGGACGCGGGCTAGACTCGAACGCATGGCGCGAGTCGATGCGAACTCCGACCACAACCCGCAGAAGCGCCGCCTCCACCTCCCGATCGTCGGGGTGACGAACGGTCCGGCCGTGGAAGCGGTCGCCGGCAGGAAGCCTCCCTGGCTGAAGGTGCGTCTCGTCTCCGGCCCGAACTACGAGGACCTCAAGGGGATCATGCGCGACCGATCCCTGCACACGGTGTGCGAGGAGGCGATGTGTCCGAACATCCGCGAGTGCTGGGAGGAGCGGGAGGCGACCTTCCTCATCCTCGGCGCCAAGTGCACCCGTCGGTGCGGGTTCTGCGACGTGATGACCGCGAAGCCCGACCCCGTCGACGAGGACGAGCCGGCGCGGATCGCCGAGGCGGTGCGCGAGATGGGATTGCGCTACGTGGTGCTGACCGGTGTCGCTCGCGACGACCTGGAGGACGGTGGGGCCGGCATCTGGGCCTCGGCGATCCGCGCCGTTCGCGAGGCGGTCCCGGGGATCGGCGTCGAGATCCTCCCCTCGGACTTCAAGGGCGGCGAGCGCGACATCGCGACCGTCCTCGATGCGGAGCCCGACGTGTTCGCGCACAACCTCGAGACCGTCCGGCGGCTGCACGATCGGATCCGCCCGGCGTTCGGCTACGACCGCACGCTGGACGTGCTCCGGCTCGCCAAGCGGCGGCGCCCCCGCCAGGTCACGAAGTCGAACCTGATCCTCGGGATGGGCGAGCGGGCGCAGGAGATCCCGGCGGCGATGGCCGACCTTCGCGACGCCGGGATCGACATCCTCACGATGGGTCAGTACCTCCAGCCGACCACCTATCACCTGCCCGTCGACCGCTGGGTACACCCCGACGAGTTCGCGGAGCACAAGCGTGCGGGTGAGGAGATGGGTATCGCCCACGTCGAGGCCGGACCGCTCGTCAGGTCCAGCTACCACGCCGGGAAACAGCTGAGGCGCGCGGTCGAGGCCGGGGTCGCCGCACCGGCCTAGGCGTCAGAGCAGACGCAGCTGCTCCGACGCTCGCTCATCCGCGCCACGCGAACGGTCGCGCCGGAAGAACCTGCGCGCCGGGTCCGCCCCGCGGCGCACCCCACCGGCGTCCGCGACGAGGGACGACACCTGTCGGCCCAGCGCCGCGCGCATCGCTTTCGGCCCGTACGGCTGCCGGTACATCTGTAGGTAGCGCTCGACGAGGTCGGGATGCTCGTTCTCCAGCCACGGGAGGAACTCCTCACGAACGCCGGGGCGGAGGTGGAGCATGATCGGCGAGACGTGGGTGGCGCCGGCGTCGATCGCGGCCTCCACCACGTCTCGGAGCTGGTCCGGGCGGTCGGAGATGCCCGGGCAGGATCGGCGCCATCAGGATGCCGGTCGGGATCCCCGCGTCGGTCAGCGTCCGAACCGCTTCCATCCTCGCTCTGCGGATGAGGAGTGCCCGGTTCCGTGTCTCCGCCACACCTGTTCGTCGAGCGTGCCGATGGAGAACGCAGCCGACACCGGCGCGACCTCGGCCGCCTCTCTGAAGGAGATCGAGATCGCGGAGGATCAACGTGCCCTTCGTGAGTATCGAGAACGGGTTCCGATGAGTCGATCAGGGCCTCCATGATGCCGCGCATCAGCCGGTAGCGGCCTTCCGCTCGCTGGTACGGATCGGTGTCCGTCCCCATCGCGATGTGCTCGCCCTTCCAGCGCTTCGCGGCGAGCTCACGCCGTAGAACCTCGGGCGCGTTCACCTTGACGACGATCTTCGTCTCGAAGTCACGGCCCGCGTTCATGTCGAGGTAGGTGTGGGTCGGCCGCGCGAAGCAATAGATGCAGGCGTGGCTGCATCCTCGGTACGGGTTGATCGTCCAGTCGAACGGGCAGTGCGCCGCCCGGGACGCGGTTGATGACCGACTTCGCCTCCGATCTCGATGAACGTGATGCCGCGGAACTCAGGGCGTGTCGAAGGTCTTCCGGGCGATCTCGAAGAGCTGGTCCAGGACGCGACAGGATAGAACGTATGTTCGATTCTGACTAGAGGGCTCAGTGGGGAGCCTCGACCCGCGACGCGAGCTTCGGCAGCATCGCCACGGCGATCTCCGGCTCCTCGCTCAGCAGCTTCGAGAAGTCCATCCGTGAGATCGCGAGGCACCGGACCGGCGTCTTGGCCCGGACTCGCGCGTTCCGAGGATGGTCCGTGAGCAGCGCGAGCTCGCCGAAGAACTCCCCCGGTCCGAGCTCCCACGTCCGCCCGTCCGACGTCTGCGACCTCGACGGTTCCCTCCTCGAGTACGAACATGCCCGATCCCGGGCTGACCCGACCTCGACCAGGACGTAGCCGGCCGGTGCCTCGAACTCGGTGACGAGCTCCGCGATCCGCTCGAGCGCGTGATCGCTCAGGTCTGCGAACAGAGGGATCGACCTGAGCTTCTCGATATCCATCGCGCCGGCGACGGTACACCATGAGCTTCAGTATCGAGCTCGAGTATCGAGCTCACAGGAGCCCGCGTGCCCTCAAGCGCCGGTTGCTGCCTCGCCGAGATGTGCACAGATCGCGCGAGGATCGCCGTCCTCGTCGGCCATGACGTCGAGTCCCTTGAATCCGAGCTCACGGAGCAGCTGCCCTATCGGCTCGGCCTGCACACCTCCCAGCTCCAGCAGCAACCAACCCTCAGGACTCAGCCAACGTGCGCTTCTTCGCACAACCTCCTCCAGGAGGTCCGTGCCGTCGACCCCACCATCGAGCGCGAGCCGTGGCTCGAACGCCTGGACGTCACGCGGGAGGAAGCGGAGCGAATCGGTCGGCACGTACGGCACGACCGCCGTCAACACGTCGACGCGATGCTCGAACTCCCGCGGGAGCGGATCATCGAGGAACCCCTCGAACACCTCGACGCCGTTCCGTCGGGCGCATCGCACCGCGTTCTGGTCGAGTTCGGTCGCAAGTACCTGCGCCGTGGGCACGGCCGCGGCCAGCACGGCCGCGATCGCACCTGTGCCCGTGCAGAGATCCACGGCCACTCCCGCGAGCGGGAGGAGCGTCATCGCTCGTCGCGCCAACGGCTCGGTCTGCCATCGCGGCACGTAGACGCCCGGTGCGACGAACAACCGGATGCCGCAGAAGACGACCGCGCCCGTCAGCCATGCGATCGGCTCGCCTGTGGTGCGACGAGAGATCAAGTCATCGAGCACATCGGGGTCGCCGGCAGCAGCCCGGATGAGCTCATCGGCCTCCTCGCCGGCAGCGATGCAGCCCGCCTCGATGAGCCTCTCCGTCACCGAGACCCGATCCAACCGCACGGCGTCAGTCTGTCAACCCCGTCCGGCGCTCATCCGAGGTCGCTGGCCGCCTCTCGTCGAAACAGACCGGGGATGGAGGAGCCGGCCTGTAAGCCGGATCCTGTGCCGGGACCGAGGTCCCGGTGGCGGCCATCTCTCTCGGCGCGCGGGCGGATCGCTCCGCCGCGCCGCCGCGTCGCGGTTCATCCGCGCCGTGCGGCCTACCCGGCAGCTCGGACGGGCCGTCCTCGAACGCTGCCTGCTTGGCCTTGCTCCGGGTGGGGCTTGCCGAGCCGGCACGGTCGCCCGCGCCGCTGGTGCGCTCTTACCGCACCGTTTCACCCTTGCCCCCCCGAAGGAAACGTGGGGAGGCGGTCTGCTTTCTGTGGCGCCTTCGCGAGGTCACCCCCGCCTGGGTCGCCCCCAGCACCCTGCCCTGTGGAGTCCGGACTTTCCTCGACCGCGCACGAGGCGCGGCCGCGGCCGCCCGGCCGGCTCCTCCATCACAAGGGTACTGCGTACGATGGGCTCTTCTCGATGCGCCGGATCGCAGCTTGCCTCGTGATCGCCGTCGCGGCCGCGGCCGCGTGCTCCCGAACGCCCGAGCCGCAAGGACCCGAACAGCCCGCGAGCCAGCAGATCCTCGCTCTCGACGACCTCCGCATCGCTGGCCAGGCCCGCTCGGTCGCCTTCGCGTTCCTGCGCGCGTACGCGGGCTCACCCACCGACGGCGGGCGAGCCCTCGCACCGCTGGTCGAAGGCGCCCTCGCCCGGCAGTGGGCCCATTGGGTCGCGATCCAGAACGCCGGCTTCCCCGGCTCGATCGAGGGCAGCGTGCAGCTGGGACATCTCGGGCCCGCCACGCCCGTGAGGGCCGAGGACGGGTCGCTCGACGATCTCGTGGCCTACGGGGTCGTCGTCCGCGCGACGGTCACGTTCTCGTTCACCGATGAGGCCGACGAGCCGATACCGCCTCTCCAGCGACTGATGGATGGACTCGTCGTGATGATCCAGGGATCCGACGGGGCGTTCCGCGTGATCAACTTCGTTCGCGACGGCCGTCGCCTGGACGAGTTCTTCCAGGTGTTCGACGGGGCGACCCAGCGACGGGACCGCGTCACGGTGGAGATCAGGAACCTCGTCCAGCTGGAACGCTGGCAGTTCGGGATCGAGATCACCAACGACACCGACCGTCCGCTGCGGATCCTCCGCAACCTCACCTCGTTGCTCCCGCCGGGGAACGAGGTGGCGAGTTCGGAACGGCCCCTGGTCACGTTTCCGGTCCCGATCGGGCCGGGCGAGTCGGCCGAGGGCATCGTGAGCTTTCGGCCGCCGACAACGGCGGAGGACCTGGAGCTCCGGGTCGCCGTCGCCGGGCCGGACGGCGAGGCGAAGGGATTCGTGTTCGGCATCCCTGCGGCGGGCACGACGACGCCCACACCCACGCCCGCCCCCTAGCGCTCCCCCGCCAACCATCGGTCGACACCCTCGTTCGCCAAGCGGTCGGCCTCGACGTTCTGCTCCCGAGGCACATGTTCGAACGAGATGTGGTCGAACCCGGCGGCGATGCTCCTCGCGCGGCGGTGGAGCGGCTGCAGGTGTGGGCTCTTCACCCGGAAGCGACCGGTGAGCTGGTTGATCAGGAGCAGACTGTCCGAGCGAAGCGTGACGGATCGGGCTCCGAGCTCCTGCCGCCCGCGCGAGGCCCTCGATCACCGCCGTGTACTCGGCGACGTTGTTCGTCGTCTCGCCGATGCCGCGAGCGATCTCTGCGACGACCGTGCCGTCCTCGGTCGTGATCTCCACGCCGATGCCCGCCGGGCCAGGGTTCCCGCGCGACGCCCCGTCGCAGGCGACGATCAGATGACCAGGATCCGCCGGCAGTGCTCGCACCTCTTCGTGTCCTCGATCTTCTTCAGCCGGTCGATCTCGACGGACGAGAGCTGCTCGTGGCATCCCTGACACACGCCGTCGATGAGGGCGACCGCGGCGACACCCTTCTTCTGAGGACGGAGGTCCTCGTACAGCTCGAGCAGCTCGGGGTCGACCGTCGCCGCCAGGGCGGCACGCGCCTCAGAGCGCTCCTTCAGCTCGGTCGTCAGTCGTCTCGAGCTCCTCGGCGGCCGATGCCCTCGACCGTCTCCACCTGTGCCCGGAGGCCGTCCCAGCGCTCGGCGGCGGCACGTTCCTGGGCCTCGCGCTCCTCCCGAACCTCCATCAGGCCGAGCAGCTCGTCCTCCCGGTCGCCGCGGCGCTTCTTGAGGTTGTCCACCTCGTGGCGGATCGAGTCGAGCTCCTTCGCGTTCGCGACCGAGCCGTCGTACATGCGCCTCTCCTCGGCAGCCGCCTTCTGCGAGATCGAATCGATCTCGTGCTCGAAGCGCATCTGGTCACGTGAGAGCTCGTCCAAGCCGGAGGCGGAGCTCCCCCAGGAGCCGTTCCGCCTCGTTCGCTTCGGCGAGTGCGACCTCGACGTCCTTCCCTGCCTCGAGGGCTCGCGATCCGCGTCGTCAGCCGATCGATCGCGGTGTCGATCTCCTGGATGTCGAGCAACGGGCGGGCGGGGTCCATGGGCGGGGAAGCGTAGCCGATGCGGGTTGCCCGGGCATGACGAGCAGCTACGCTCGGGCCGTGCGGGGTGAGGCGGACGGACGGGTGGCGCTCGTGACCGGCGCCGGAAGTCCGACGGGGATCGGATTCGCCACGGCGAAGATCCTCGGACGGGAGGGAGCGGCGCTCGCGATCGCCTCGACGACCGATCGGATCCATGAGCGGTCGGCGGAGCTGAGCGCGGCCGGAGTCGAGACCGGAGGGTTCGTCGCGGATCTCACGGACCGCGATCAGGTACGTCGAATGGTCGAAGAGGTCCTCGGACGCTTCGGGAGGATCGACATCCTCGTGAACAACGCCGGCATGGTGACGGTGGGCATGGACGGGATGGAGGAACGAGAGTTCCTCGACCTGGACGACGCAGCTTGGGATCTCGACCTCGCGATGAACCTCGGCACGGCCTACAACGTGACGAAGGGCCACGGTCCCGGGGATGGTCGAACGAGGTTGGGGGCGGTCGTGATGGTCTCCTCGGTCACGGGGCCGGTGGCGACCACCATCGGGTCCGCTGGGTACGCCGCGGCCAAGGCCGGGATGGACGGCCTGATGCGCGGCCTGGCGATCGAGGTGGCACGGAGCGGCGTCACCGTGAACAGCGTGCTCCCGGGATGGATCGCGACCGGCTCGCAGACCGAGGACGAGCATCGAGGCCGGACTCCACACGCCGGTCGGGACGGTCGGGCACGCCGGAGGAGGTCGGCGAGCTGATCGCGTTCCTCGCATCGGATCGGGCGAGCTACGTGACGGGCCAGGCCCTCGTCATCGACGGGGGGAACGTGATCCAGGAGGCGAAGGGCCCCTAGCGTCTGCCGGACGCCCGGCCGATCATGCCCGGTTCGACGTTCTCGACGCATCGTCCGTGGTGGTCCTGGCCGTGCTTGTCGCGACGACCTGCATCGGCCTCGGGCTCTGGCAGCTTCGCCGCCTCGAGGAACGCCGGATGCTGAACGCCGAAGATCCTCGAGCCGAGCGATCCGCCGCGCCCGTCACGATCCAGGGAGCGCTCGGGGGCGAGGGCCGAGCCGTGGCGTCCAGCCGCCGCTCGGGGCGCGTACGACACGAGCGCACGAGGTGCTCCTGTACGGCCGGAGCCTCGAGGGCGAAGCCGGCCATCACGTCGTCACGCCGCTCGTCCTCGCGGACGGAGGCGCGATCCTCGTCGTCCGGGGCTGGGTCCCCTTCGCGATGCAGACGGCGCCGGTCCGACGAGGCCGCGCCCCCGATGGACGAGGTCGAAGTGTCTGGTCTCCTCGTGCCCGACGAGGGCGACGGATCCATCGCGCCGGGAGCCAACGGCGTCGTCCGCGTGCTGGACGTCGGCGGGCATCGCCTCGGCTCTCCCCTACGACGTGTTCCCTCTGCCCCTCCTCCTGGCCGAGCAGGTCCCGCCCCAGACCGGGTCGCTCCCGATACCGGTCCCCTTGCCTGAGCTCTCCGAGGGCCCCCATCTGTCCTACGCGATCCAATGGTTCTGCTTCGCCGCCGTCGCCGATCGTCGGCGGCCGTGATCCTGCTCCGGCGCGACCGGCGCTCCCGCTACAGCAGACCCTTGATGACGAGACCGGCCAGCCGCGCTCGCGAGCGATCACCGGCACGACCTTCCACCGGTAGCGCCACAGACCCACGAACGCCACGATCGGCGACCGCCGACGGCGAACGGGTCGACCTCGGTCCAGCACCGGGACCGGGAACTCGCCGCCGAGGAACCGACACGGTCCGCACCTCCCGGAACAGCGTCACGATCGGCGAAGGTCACCGCCAGGTTGGCGATGACGCCGACGACCGCCGCCATCACCG
This sequence comes from uncultured Actinomycetota bacterium, assembly GCA_963778505.1. Classification (GTDB taxonomy): domain Bacteria; phylum Actinomycetota; class UBA4738; order UBA4738; family HRBIN12; genus JAJNBA01. The sequence continues at coordinate 609,639 of CAVZUH010000004.1, forward strand.
TCTGCAGGGCGGACGCGAGCCGGACGTTGCCACGGATCCGCTCGATCGTACGGCGCCGCCGAGGAAGATCCACAGGAAGCACGGCGCGAACGTCGCCCACACCGACGACGGTCGCGCCGAGGATGCCCGGCGACGAGCGGCGGGAGCCCGCCGGGGTGCTGATACGCCCCGACGAAGCCGACGAACTCGAGCGACCATGATCAACGGACCCGGCGTGGATTCGGCGAGCCCGAGGCCCACCGTCATCTGACCGGGCCGGAGCCAGCCGAACGTCCCCACCGCCGCCTGGTCGACGTAGGCGAGCACGGCGTAGGCGCCGCCGAACGTGACCAGCGCGGCCTTCGAGAAGAACCACCCCATGTCGGCGAGCGTGCCCGCGCTCCTGCCTCCACAGCGCGACTGCCGCGATCGGGAACGAGCCACGACGGCGAGGCCCACGATCAGCACCATGAGGCTCCGCCACCAGCTCGGAGCGGGCGCGTCGAGTTGCCCCGACGACCGACGCCGACGCACGCTCCTCGAGCTCGCGTCCGACGCCGACCTCGAACAGCGAGGGCCGGACGCTCCCGCCGATCAGGCCGAAGACGACCGCGACGGCGACCACGATCGGGAACGGCGACGTCGAGGACGAAGATCGCCGACGAACGACACGACCGCGACGCCGACCATCAGCCCGTTCGCGAGCGCCGTGCGGCCGAGCCGGACGGTCGCCTGTGCGACGATCGCGACCACGGCCGCGGCGAGCTCCCGCGAAGGCCCCCGCCACCCAGCCGGAGATCTCCGTGCGTCACGAAGACCCACGAGAGCGCCATGAGCAGGAAGAAGCTCGGCAGGACGAACGCGATCCCCGCGACGAGACCCCCACGGATCCGATGGAGCAGCCACCCGACGTACGTGGCCAGCTGCATCGCCTCCGGTCCCGGCAGGAGCATGCAGTAGCTGAGCGCGTGGAGGAACCGCCCCTCGTCGATCCAACGTCGGCGTTCGACGAGCTCCTGGTGCATCAGGGCGATCTGACCCGGCGGGTCCGCCGAAGTTCACGAAGCCGAGCCAGATCCAGAAACGTGACGCCTCGCGGAAAGTGGGAACGTCGGGTGCCTCGGTCCTCCGCGGCATCTCTGAGGGCCGTGCTTCGTGCCGAGGGAGCGCGTCATCGCGACCGAGGGTACGCTCGCCGAGTGCAGCTGACCCCCACCGAGGAGGAGCGTCTCCGGGTCTTCACCGCCGCGCAGCTCGCGCGGGCGACGCTCGCGAAAGGACTGCGGCTGAACGCGCCCGAGGCGGTCGCGCTGGTCTGCGACGAGATGCACGCGGCCGGCCGCGGCGGTGCGTCCTTCGAGGAGGTCGCCGCGGTCGGCCGCGCCGCCGTGAGTCCCGATCAGGTGATGGATGGCATCGCCGACATCGTGCCCGAGATCCGGGTGGAGGTCCTCCTCGACGAAGGCACGCGGCTCTTCGTGCTCCGGGAGCCGTTCGGCCCGGCAGACGGCGACGGTCCCGGCGCGATCCGCTTCGGCGAGGGCGACGTCGAGCTCGCCCCGGGCCGCGACCGGCTCCGCCTGCGCGTGACCAACCGCGGCGAGCATCCGATCCGTGTGTCGTCGCACTTCCCGTTCTGGCGCTCCAACGAGCACCTCGAGTTCGATCGGACGTCCGCCGACGGGTTCCGGCTGGACCTGCCCGCCGGCGACTCCCTGCGATGGGCACCGGGCGAGACCCACGAGGTGGACCTCGTCCGGTACGGGGGGACGGGGGCCTAGCCGGTGCCCGAGCGGTACTCGCGCGCCGAGCACGCGACGCGCCACGGTCCGACGGCCGGCGACCGGATCCGGCTGGGCGACACCGATCTCTGGATCCGGATCGAACGAGACCTCACCGATCCCGCCGACCAGGCGTTGTGGGGCTACGCGAAGAACTGGCGCTCCGGGATGGCCCAGCACGACCGCGCGACCACCGAGAGCGAGCTCGACACGATCGTCGCGAGCGCGGTCGTGCTGGATCCGATCGCTCGGCGTCGTGAAGGCCGATATCGGGATCAAGGACGGACGGATCGCCGGGATCGGGCGGGCGGGCAACCCCGACATCACCGACGGCGTGGACCTCACGATCGGGCCGAACACGTGGCCGGTCCCCTGTCACGGGTTGATCGCTACGCGCGGGCGCCGTCGACTCGCACGTGCACCTGCTCTCGCCGCGCCTCGTCCCCGTCGCACTCTCCGCCGGCGTGACCACGCTCGATCACCGCGGGCTTCGAGGAGCCGCCGTGGCGGATGCTCAGGACCCTGGAGGCCTTCGAGGCACCTGCCCGTGAACATCGGGCTCCAGCCGTCCGCCCGGACCGGGCGTACCCGGACAGCTCGAGGCCGCGATCGAGGCCGGCGCCGTCGGCCTCAAGATCCACGAGGACTGGGGCGCCTACCCCGAGGTGATCGACGAGGTGCTCCGCATCGCCGACGCGCACGACATCCAGGTCTGCCTGCACACCGACGGCCTGAACGAGTCGTGCGAGCTGCGGGACACCGTCGAGGCGATCGCGGGGCGGGCGATCCACGCGTACCACGTGGAAGGCTCGGGAGGCGGCCACATCCCCGATCTGATCGGGATCGTCCGCGAGCCGAACGTCTTCTGTTCCTCCACCACGCCGACGATCCCCTACGGACCCTCGACGGCCGCCGAGCAGCCCGACATGAAGCTGATCGTCCACGAGGGCAACCCGGCGCTTCCGGACGACGTGGTCGCGGCCCGAGAGCTCGTCCATCCCGCCACGATGGAGGCCGAGGGGCCGCTGCACGACCTCGGGGCGATCTCGATCGTGAACTCGGACTCGCAGGGGATGGGGCGGATCGGCGAGACCGTCCGGCGGACGTTCCAGCTCGCGCACACGATGAAGGCGGCGCGGGCGGCGGAGACCGGTGACGACAACGAGCGGGTCCTTCGCTACCTGGCGAAGGTGACCGAGGAACCGGCGCGCGTCCACGGCATCTCGGAGGAGGTCGGCTCGCTCGCCCCGGGCCGGCTCGCCGACCTCGTGCTGTGGGAAGCGTCCTCCTTCGGGGTGAAGCCGGCGATGGTCTTCAAGGGAGGCGTGGTCGCGTGGAGCGCGATCGGCGAGGGCAACGCCAGCGTCCACGGGGCGCAGCCGACGCGATACGGACCCGACTGGGGCGCGACGGGCGTCGCCCCGGCCGCGGTGTCCACCACGTTCGTCTCCGCGGCGGCGCTGGACGCCGGCATCGCCGGAACGCTCGGCACACGGCGGCGGCTGGTCGCGGTGCGAGGCACCCGCGCGATCCGCCGCGAGGACCTGGCCCGCAACCGGACGGTCCCGCCGATCGACGTCTCACCCGAGGACGGGACCGTGACACTCGACGGGCGGGTGCTGCGGAGCGACCCGGTCACCGAGGTGCCATTGTCGCGTCGCTATCTCTTGGCGTAGCGGTCAGTCGCGGTTGCGCATCGCCTCGGCCGCCGTCTCGAAGTATTCCAGCAGGGCTCGACGAGCCGGCTCTGGCGGCTCCATCGCATCCACCGCCGCGCGCATGTGGAACAGCCAGCGATCCCGCTCCCGCGGGCCGACGGCGAACGGCGCGTGCCGCATCCGGAGCCGAGGGTGTCCGCGTTCAGCGTCGTACGTCGTGGGCCCGCCCCAGTACTGCGCGAGGAACAGGGTCAGGTGACGCGTCGAGGGCCCGAGATCATCCGGATAGAGCGGACGCAACAACTGGTCGTCCGCGACGCCCTCGTAGAAGCGCGCGACCAGTCCCTCGAAGAACGGCATGCCGCCGACCGCGTCGTAGAGGGTGATCTCCTCGCGCATCCCGCGAGTCTACGGAGAGCGCTCACGGGCGACCAGGCGACCACGGACCCGTCTGCGACGACGAACGTCGGCTCCGCGGCGTCGAGATCCTGCACCCAGACCCCCGCCCGATCGCCGATCAACCCGGGGAACGCGAACGACCGGCCGTCCGGCGACCAGAGCGTCATCGTCTGCGCGAACTGTCCGAAGAACGGCAGGTAGTCGCGCAGGTAGGTCGGGCTGGGGACGAAGGTCGGCCCGATCGGGTTCGTCTGCTTCCCGTCCCAGACATGCCAGCGATGGGTGGTGGGGTCGCCTCCCTTCCGCCGGTGTCATCAACAGCAGTCGTCGCCCGTCGGGACTCCAGTGGAACGCGGAGGTCGGAAGATCGGAGACGGCGCGTGATCGTGCGGAATCGATGCCGATCACCGACACCGTGCCGAAGCCCTCGCCCGCGTCCACACGGTAGGCGATCCGGCTGCCATCCGGACTGACCACGAACTCGATCGCACCCCGGAATCGGACGAGCTCTCTCGGCCGGTCGCCTTCGCGAACGACCAACCGCTGATCTTCGCCGTCGTGCGCGGCGTACACGAATCGCCCGTCCTCCAGCCATACGGGCGCGTGGAACACACCGGGCCGTTCCTCGATCGGCTCGAGAGGCCCTTCCTTGAGGTCGAGCGTCCCGAGCGTGTCCGTGCCGACGTGGATCAAGAGCCGGTCGCCCTCGGGTCCCCACGAGAGGTAGAAGGGTTGCCCGACACCGAGCGTCGTCGCGATCGGTCCCCCGTCGGCGCCGGTCTCCGCGACGCCCATCCCGACCGTTCCGCGGAAGCTCCCCAGGTAGGCCAGCCTCGAAGAGGTGGGATCCCACTGGAGGAAGAAGGCGCCCGTGTCGACGAGGACCTCGCGCCGTCCGGATCCGTCGGGGCGACTCGTCACGAGCGTCGAGGAGGCCGGCGGGGCCGCCGTCCCGATCTCCACCCACGCGACGGCCGCACCGTCTGGCGACCACACCGGTTGCCGCGCCTCGAGATCCGGATCCTCTTCGCCGCGCAGCGAGGTGGCCGCCCCGCCGTCGCGGTCCACCGTGAGCAGGCTCCCATCGTCCATCAGCACGAGCAGTCGATCGCCCGCGCCCGGGTCGGGGAAGGTACCCAGAGACGGCAGCGCCCCGGACGGCCCGTCCGGACCGCTGCCGGTGCACGCGGCCGTGAGCGCGAGCCATCGCGATCAGCGCAGCGCGTCGACGCACCCTCATCCTCGAAGCGTACGTCCGGAGTGGGTCGGGAGGCGCCGTGCGATACTCGATGCATGGCCTCCGCGCTCACCCTGCGGTACCTCCGAGCGCTCGCCGATCTCCCGCACGATCGGAGCGGGGCCCTCTCCGAACTGGAGGCCTGCTTCCGCGCAGCCGAGACCCCCGGATCCATCGACGGCCCCACGAGCGGGCCGGGTGCTCACCACGACGCTCGGGTACGGGCTGGACGCGATCACGGGTGGCCTCGCCCGCTTGTGGATGCCGTGGAGGGGCAAGACGTTCAACCCAGAGGCGAAGGAAGGCCGGAACCTCTTCACGAGCGGCTTCCGGCCCGTCCAGCGGGTGCTCTGGCCCGGTTACGACCTCGATCACCCGCAGGGGAACGGTCGGTACGCGACCTTCCCGTTCACCACGTGGGAGGGGCCGAGCACCTACACCCCCGGCGGAGCCGACGTCCTGAAGATCGACTACGAGCACCCGCAGAGCCCCTGGCTGGTCCGCGACATCCTCGACGAGCTCGTCCGGATCGACGAGGACCTCTACCTGGGGCAGGCACTCCTGCGGATCCGAGGCCGTCTGCATCGCGTGGCCTGGTTCGAGCTGAGGATCCTAGCCCGCAGGTCCCGGGCGCCGGCGCATGCGCGGCGGGTAGCCGGTCAGCGCGGCGTCGAAGATCGGCAACCCTCGTTCCGCCGAGATCCGTCGTCAGGGAGGAGTCCTCTTCGAGCTCGAAGCGGCGCCACTCCCCCGCCCCGTCGATCAGCACCACGGACTTGCGGGCTGACGACGGTCTTCGGCTCTACGAAGGCCTCCACGCCCTCATGGGTGTTCAGGAACTCCATCGATCTCGTCCCGTCGCTCGGCCGGGCCGGCACCGCCCCTGAGCCTTCGTCTCGCCTGGTCACGACGCGGCGTCGAACTCATAGCTTCCGATGCGAACGCTGCCCCGACGGCGCGGCCGCCGGGAGGCCGCCGCCCTGATCCACCTCGCGCCCCACGGCGAGGAGCGCGAAAGCGAGGAGCGTCAGCACCAGCGAGGGGCACCACGCGGACCACGAAGGCACGATAGCCTGTGCGGGCCACGCCATGGGGTGGGCCCCAGGGCATCGCCAGAGGTAGGAGGAGGAGGTATGACCGACAGCGTGTATCGGGTCACCGAGGTGATCGGGACGAGCGCCACCTCGTGGGAGGAGGCCGCCAAGAACGCAGTCGAGACCGCGGCCAAGACCCTCCGTGACCTTCGCGTCGGCGAGGTCGTGAAGTTCGACGTCTCGATCGAGAACGGCAAGGTCACCAGCTACCGAGCCCGCGTGAACATCTCGTTCAAGTACGAGTCGAGCTGATCGATGGAAGGCGCCGCGCTCGACATCGACGCGCTCCGCGAGGAGATCGAGAAGCTCGTTCTGCTCGAACAGGTCGCCGAGCGCCGCCAGCAGTTGATCGAGCAACGGCTGGACGAGGCCACCCAGGCCGGCATCACGCCGGAGACGATCCGGAACGAGCTCGGGCTGTCGAAGGACTCGATCAGGAGGCTCTTGGACCAGAAGACGCCAGACCTCGCGAAGCGTCTCGGCATCTCCGAGGAGACGGCCGAGAACCTGGCTCAGCCGATCGGTTGAGGTCGTCGGTCAGGTCAGGCTGTCCACGATGGCGCGTTCGCGCCATAGCATCGTGAGATGTCGATCAAGGTCCCCACGATGCTCGCATGCATCACCGCTCTCTCCTCAGCCGCGGCGTGCGCGAACACCTCGTCCGACCCGCCCGGATCATCACCCGATGGAACACGTTACGAAACGAACGCGACCGTTCTGGACGACAGCACGGGGCCGGTGCTTTGTCTCGGAGGTGTTGCCGAATCATTGCCGCCACAGTGCGACGGCATCCCTCTCGACGATTGGAGCTGGGATGCCGTCGACGGTGAACAAACGGCGAGCGGCGTGACGTGGGGCGACTTCCACGTCGTCGGCACCTACGACGGCAAGTCGTTCACGGTCGAGCGGGCCGGGCAGCCCGAAGCCGTGCCGCCGGATGACGGGGACCCATTCGCCACGCCGTGTCCCGAACCCGCCGACGGATGGACGAACTCCGGTCCGGCAACGACCGAGAAGGATCTGAACGCCGCGATGCGCGTGGCGGAGGGCATTCCCGCCTACGCAGGCCTCTGGATCGACTCCCAAGAACCGGTTGAGTTCGCGGAGCCTGGGCCTGTGGTGCTGAACGTGGCGTTCACGGGAGACCCGGAGAGCCATGAACAGATACTCCGTGACGCGTGGGACGGGCCCCTCTGCGTGGTCTCCTTCGAACACACCTACGGGAGCTCCGGCGAACGCAGGACGATCTGTCCGAGGGTGGCGCCGAGGAGGCCGGCTTCGACCTCCTCTCGTCGAGCGTGAACGTGATGGCGAACCGGGTCGAGATCGGCGTCGTCGTGACCACAGCCGAGGCGGAGCGCTCGCTCGACGAAACGTACGGCGAGGGGACGATCCGGGTGCTTCCGGCGCTTCTCCCGGTCTGAGCTTTTCGCGACCTAGGCGTCGATCAGGATCAACACCACGGCCATGTAATGACACGCAGCGGCGGCCGCCGTGGCGGCGTGCCACAGCTCGTGGTAGCCGAACGTCCGCGGGAACAACTTCGGCCGGTGCAGAGCCAGGACGAGAGCTCCCATCGAGTACAGGAGGCCGCCAGTGATGGTGAGCACCAGCGCCGCCGGGCTCAGCGCACGGACGAACTGCGGGAAGACGATGACTCCTACCCACCCCAGCCCGAGGTACATCACGCCCGAGAGCACATGGAGGTCGACGCGGTAGAGCTTCACCAGGACACCGACGGCAGCGACGACCCAGATCGCAACGAGCAGCCACCGTCTCCACGCGCCGTCCAAGAGCAGCACGCAGTACGGCGTGTAGGAGCCCGCGATCAGAAGGAAGATCGCCGCGTGGTCCCTCCGCTGCCACCGCGCGAACTCTTCGACGGACCACGAGCCACGGTGATACGTCGAGCTCACCCAGAACACGGTGATGAGCGAGACCAGGTAGACGGCAACTGCGACCCGGGCTCCCCAGGTGGGGGCGATGGCGAGCAGGAAGACTCCCGCGGGGCCTGCCACCAGGAACGAGACCCTGTGGATCCACCCGCGAGCCCGTGGGCGCGGCGCCCCCTGCAGCATCGGAGCGCGATCGTTCGTCGCTGGGTGGTCCGGATACGAGCTCACGGCGCCCGAGGATAGTTGCCGTGGCCTGAGGAAGGCCGCGGGCCTTCGGCCCGCGGCCTTCCGTCTCCTCCTTGCGATATCGAGCGACCTACGGGCAGATCCCGTTGGGGTCGTCCGTCACGCCGTTGTTGCCGACCCAGGTGTTGGCGGTGCCCGCCGTGCCCGAGCCGATCGAGTCGTCCTCGCAGTCGAGGTTGCCGTTCCCGGATGCCGTGTTTACGGCTGGGCCCCCGATCCCGTGAGGGTGCGTGAGCCAAGCGTGAGCCAAGGAGGATCTGTCAGAACGAGGGCGTAGAATCGGCGGGTTCTCGATGATCGAACCGATGGACACATCGCGTACGGCAAGCGGGGCACCCGGGCTTCATGGCCTGCCCGTGTTCGGATCCGCCGCGGCCGGGCTCCTCCTCGGGCACGCGCTGTCGTACATGCTCGCGATCCCCGACCCGTATCACCGCGACGTCCTCCTGACCCGAACGGGCCATGGCTACCTGCCCGCGGCGGCGCAGGCTACGATGATCCTCATCCTCGCGGCTGCAGCCGCGATCCTCGCGCGGGCGTGGTCCAACCGCGTTCCCCGCGGCGGACCCGAACGGTTCACCGCGATCGCCGGCAAGCTCGCGTTCGTGCAGATCGGGGCGTTCGTCGCCCTGGAGATCCTCGAACGCATCGTGGCCGGCGCACCGCTCGGCGACCTCGTGCGCGACCACCTGCTCGTCATCGGCGTCGTCGTGCAGATCTCCGTTTCCCTCGTCGGAGCCGCCATCCTCGTTTGGTGCGCCCGTACCTCGGCACAGATCGTCCGCGCCGCGATCGGAAGGTCGGTCGCGCTCCCCCGGCCGATCCTGGTCGAAGCTCGCCCAGCGACCGCTGGCCACACGCGCGGTCGGATCGTCGCCTCCGCTCGAAACGTCCGAGCGCCTCCCTACGCTGACGTTCCTCTCTGATCCAAGCGCGGCCTGCGTCGCGCTCTGAGACGTCTGCATAGGAGGAACGAGCAATGATCAAGCATCTCGCGCGGCCGATCATGACCGCGACGCTCGCGGGTCTCCTCATGGTGCTCATCGCACCTGCTGCCCTCGCACACGAACCGCGTCAGAAGGGCGACCTCGAGATGGTCGTGGGCTTCGGCACCGAGCCCGCGTACGCGGGCCAGCCCAACAGCGTCCAGCTCATCCTGGTCCATGGCGGAAAGCCGGTCGTCGATCTCGGCGACACGCTGGCCGTCGAGGTGTCGTTCGGTGACGAGACCATGGAGCTGCCGATCGAGCCGTTCTTCGCCGTTGGCGAGTTCGGCGAGCCCGGCGACTACCGGGCCTGGTTCATCCCCACGCGTCCCGGCCAGTACGCGTTCCATTTCTCCGGCACCATCGACGGCGAGGAAGTGGACGAGACCTTCACGTCCGGTCCCAACACGTTCAGTGACGTGAGCAATCCGGCCGACATCCAGTTCCCGGCCCAGGATCCGACGACCGGCGAGCTGGCTGAGCGGATCGATCGAGAGGTCCCGCGCCTCGCCTCGGCCATCGAGGACGCCCGCGTCGAGGCCGTCGCGCAGGCGAACCTGGCGTCGGACGTATCGAGCGCCCGCACGTTCGGCGTGATCGGGCTCGTCGTCGGCGGGATCGGCCTGATCGTGGCCGTCATGGCGTTGATGCTCGGGAGACGGAAGGAGTCCTGAGGAGGATGCGTCAGAGGAGCTGACGATGCTCGCGCACGCGGGGGGTGCTGACGAAGCCGTCTCGTCGATGCTCGTCATGGCGGCGGTCTTCTCGGGATGGGTGGGATTCAGCCGTACGCGCGAGCGCGGCTTCCCACGCCTGCCCCGATGGGGCGGCTGGGGGTTCCTCGGCCTCGCACCGGCGCTCCTCGTCGCCTCACTCATCCTCCCGCAACGGATCTGGCCCCAGCCGTCGACGAGTGGCCCGCGACCGGCGTCGACGGCGTCCATCGCGTTCGTCGAACCGTCACCGGGCGAGACCGTGCGCGAGGATGTGCTCACGGTACGCCTCAGCCTCGAGGGCGGACGGGTCATCGAGGCCACCACGATGAACGTGACCCCCGACACCGGCCATATCCACGTGTACCTCGATGGGGAGATCGTCTCGATGACCTACGGGAGCGAGCAAGACGTGCCGATCGCCGATCTCGCCCCGGGCACGCACCGGCTCCGGGCCGAGTTCGTCGCCGCCGACCACGCACCGTTCGACCCGCGGGTGATCGCCACCGTGACATTCGTGAAGGAGGGTCCGTGAGACGGCTCGCGCTCGCGGCATCCCTGGGGATCACGCTCATCGGGCTGTGGTCGGTGGCGCTCGCGAGCCCGGCGTCGGCCCACGCGGCGCTCGAGAGGACCGATCCTGCGAACGGCGCGCTGCTCGATGCCCCGCCCAAGGAGATCCGGTTCGCCTTCACGGAACCGCCGGACCTGTCGCTCACGACGATCGGCGTGGTGGACCGGTCGGGTGCGCCCGTCCCGACGGGTCCAGTGGAGGTGGTCCCGGGCGTGGAGCGCGAGATCCGCGTCGACCTTGAGGGCGTGCCCGACGGCGTCTACACGGTGACGTGGCGAACGGTCTCCAGCGTCGACGGCCACGTGACGTCCGGCGCGTTCAGCTTCGGGGTGGGGGTCTCGCCCGGGGAGGTCGTGCCTACGCCGCAGGGCACCGAGGCGGAGACGCCGACCCCCACCGCCCTCGCCGTGGCTGGTCGGTGGGCGCTGTACGTGGGCGTTGCCGTGCTGTTCGGGGGAGCGATCACCGGGTTGCTCGTGTTCGGCCCGAGGTCGCTCGCACGTCCGTGGCTCCTCGCGTCCGCGTGGGCACTCACGGCGGTGGGGGTCGTGGTGATGACGCTCGAAGAGCGCGCCGCCGTCGGCGTCCCGCTCGGGACGCTGCTCCGATCGGACTCGGGCGGCGCGTTCGTCCGTCTCGCGATCGCGATCGGCGTCATGGGCCTCGCGGCGATGCTCGCGGGGTTCAGGCCCGGCAGGATCACGCTGCTGCTCCTCGCCATGTCCGCGGGTGTCGTGTTCCTGGTGCGCGCGGAGGGCGGGCATGCCGGGCCTTCGACGTTCGACGTGCTGCTGCAGGGCGCTCACCTCGCTGCCGTCGGCGCATGGATCGGGGGCCTCGCGTGGCTCGTCGCAGGCCTCCGTCGAGGCTTGGATCCGGGCCGGGTGCGCGCCTACTCGAATCTCGCCGGCATCGGCCTCGCGGTGTTGGTCGTCACCGGCGTCCTCCGCGCCTCCGACGAGCTCGGCGGGCTCACCTGGTGGCTGCACGCGTTCGACACCGACTACGGAACGGCGCTCGTCGCGAAGCTGGCGATCGTCGTCCCGCTGGTCGGCCTCGGCGCGCTCAACCGGTTCCGGAACGTCCGGCGCATCGGGGAGCTCGGAACACGGCCTCTGCTGCGGACGGTGAGCGGGGAGCTCGTGCTCGCGGCCGGGGTGTTCGCGATGACCGGCCTGCTGACAGGGCTCCCGCCACAAGGGGTCCGGGCAGCCCCGACGCCGCGGGAGCCGGAATCCCTCGTGGTCAACGGCTCGGACTTCGCCACGACGACGACCGTCCGATTGCAGATCTCGCCGGGGATCGTCGGGGCGAACGCGTTCGAGGCGGACGTGACCGACTTCGACACGGGAGCCCCGGTCGACGCGCAGCGGGTGACGCTGACGTTCGCGCTGACGGACCGACCGGAGGTGAGCTCAGAGCTCGAGCTCGACCGAGGCGAGGACGGGACGTGGCAGGCAGAGGGAACGGCGCTGTCCGTCCGCGGGACGTGGGCCGTCACGGTCTTGGTCGAGGAAGGTTCGGGATCGGTCGAGGTACCGCTCGAGGTGACACCGAAGATCGCCGGGCAACGCGTCGAGGTCTCACGCGTGGAGGGCCAGCCCGACGTCTACACGATCCATCTGGACGGCGGGGTGTCGATCCAGGCTTACGTCGACCCCGGCCGGCCGGCGAGGATCAACCAGGTGCACATCACCGCGTTCGACGCGGCCGGCGCGGAGCTGCCACTTCACCATGCTGCCCTGAAGATCACACCGATGGACGGCAAGCCCTTCCGACCGAGGCTGATGCAGCTTTCGCCCGGGCACTTCGCCGCGAACGTCAGGGTCGATCCCGGGAAGTCCTCGTTCGATATCTCGATGCTCACCCGCGACGATGACGAGTTCGAGGCGTTCTTCGAGCAGACCTTCGGAAGGTGAGCCGGCGCTCTCGCGCCGGAGTCGAGAACCCTATTCCGCATCCGGATAACTCGGCTGGCTGTACTTCGAATCGTCAGCCCGTATCCAGGAACGCGGCGTGATCCGCGTGCGTCGCCCGGAGTTCGGGTCCCCCTCGGTAGCGGGAGCCGTCAGCCCTGAACCAGCGAAGCCGTCCGTCGTCGGCACGCTCGACAGTCCATCCGTGCTCGTGGACGAGCCGATGGTGGAACCCGCAGATGAGCAGCAGGTTATTGAGGTCGGTGGCGCCTCCCCGTGACCACCACACGATGTGGTGCGCGATGGCGAACGCCGTAGACCCGCATCCTGGGAACCGGCACCCTCGGTCCCGATGGCGGAGCTGCCGCATCATCGAGGCGGAAGGCTCTCGCTTCGTGCGCCCCAAAGCGACCGCGTCGCTGGCCTCGTTCTCGGCGACGACCTGGATCCGAGCGTCACACGCGAGGCGCTGGAGTGCTTCGGGCGGCATGACCGCACCCTGCTCGGTCTCCGCGTTACGTCGCCCCGACAAGGCCTCGAGGGACGCATGGACCACCACGGTCGCCCGATCGGCATCGGCGTCGGCAGCGATGCGCTGCGAACACAAGGCCAGCAGGGCGTCGGCGCGGCGTGCCTCGATGACGACCCCGTCGGTTCGGGCCGGCATGGCGGGGATCTGATCGACGACCCTCTCGAGTGCCTTCGCGACGATCGCTCCCTGGGCCGAAGGCATGCGAGCCTCGAGGCCGAACCGCCGACCTCCCTCTTCGTACCAATACCGCAGGGATCTGTCCCGCTCGAACTCCGTGGTCTCGTCCAGACCCGCCCTCACCTCGAGATCCGCTCGACGCCGGATCGTCGCACACGTGGCGTCGCTCGCCCATCCGATGAGCTCACCCTCGGTGTCCGCGGTTGCGAACCGGCACAGCTCGACTACCTTGTCGATGCCCAGCACGCCGGTCTCGAGCGCGTCGGTGATGGCCGGCAAGTTGTCCAGCGCAGCCGCTGCCTTGATCCATCGGTCCGCCTTCCACCACGACATGCCGTAGCGGATGGAGAGCCAATGCGCGAGGTCTCGAGCGCCCGAGTCCTGCCATGCCCTCCTTCGCTCGACTTCGGTGATGACGCGAAGCAGGGCCACGTGCGCCGCGGCGATATGGCGGTTCAGCGCATCCGCGACGCGGATCAGCCCGTCGTCGTCGAGATCGGCGCTCGCGAATGATCCGTACATGTGTTCGAGACTAGGAGGGAATCCCGCCATGTGCAGTGACGTACCTCACATCTGCACGAGATCTCTTCTCGTTTCGACGACGAGCCGTCGTTCGTCTGTGGAGACTCACCGGCTCGGTGGGCGCTATGGGAAAGAATGACCCTTATCCGAGATGAGGATAGGCCCGGCGGAATGCGGCGTTGCTCTCAGCGATCGCCGAGCCCATGCGCTGAAGCAGGTCGCTCCCGAGTTCAAGTCGTTCGAGGCGCGACGCGAACGACAGCAGCCGTTCTTCGGAGAGAGCCCACCCAAGCAGTGTGACTTCGACCCCCGGGAACGGCATCTGAACCAAGCGGAGGTCCGGGTAGTCCCTGTACTCCCAGCGCTCCGCCGACGTTTCCCCGTCGAGCTGGATGGCGGCTCGGCCGAGGTATCGCCGAGGTCCGAGGTCGACGACAGGACGAAGGATCAGGCGATCGAACTCGGCTCGAGGCAGGACCCTCCCCAGGAGGTCCGTCTCGTCCTCATCGACAGAATCTCCAGAGACCCAGATGCCGATGTCGTCTTCGCGTGCCACTCGCCGCACGGACGAGCGTTCGTCCGGATGACGACAGTGCACGCCCACGGCACGACCGGGATCCGGGATCGCGTCGAGATAAGCGAAGCGGACCTGCGTGACCTCATGGTCGCCTGTCGATCCCATCCCGCTCAACATCGCGTATCCCTCCCAATGCTCGGGCGGCACGACATAGATCGGGAATCCGGCGACGTGGAGATAGAAGTCCTCCGCCCACCTCGGGCCTTCACCCGGCGCGTACTCGGCCGTGTCTTCCGGCCAGCCCGGGGGTGGCGAGCTGCCCGGCCAACTGAACGGGTTCACGCTCGTTCCGGTGTTCGCATCGGGCAGGACTTCGAGCTCGACCAGGCGTTCCCTCTGAAGCTCTGTCCCACGGGCATCGACGGCAACGGCATCGCCCTCGGCTCCGCGGGGAGGGAAGAACCAGAAGAAGCGGGGGAATCCCTCGGGTCCCTCGTTCAGTTCGACCCGACGCGTCGAACCGTCGTCCAACTGCACCTCGAGATGGTCCGTCCGTGCCGAGGCAACGCCCACCCACGCGACGATCTCGGGAAGCGTGCCGGTGAAGCCGACTGAGCTCGTGAAGTCGGTGCCCTCGGGGATCCGCGCGATGCCTCCCAAGCCACCGAACGACCCATCCTTGCCCAGGAGGAACTCCAGCTCGGGGCCGAGCGGGCCATGGTGCCACCACTTCGCGTTCGGGCCCGGTGCGGTCACGTAGCCCTGGATCGCCCAGGGGATCTCGTTGACGGTCCCAGTGGCGATCACCTCTCGAGGCATCGCAAGGATGAGGTCCTCGTCGATGCCTTGGTCCGTCGTTCGATGTGGCCGAGGGTCGCCGATCGTCACCGAAGGCCAAGAGAGAGCGGAGCCGGAGGGCGCACTCACGGGGTCGATGATGTCAGGTGGAACCCGCCTCCCGAACTATGCTTGGACGTTCCGGGCGGAGAACCATCGATGCGGGCCGACAAAGCCACTTACGAGCTCAGGCGTACTTCGCCTCGCACCGCGGTGCGTCGACTCGCACTCGGTCGGTTCATCTCCTCCACCGGCACGATCGCATCCGGCACGGCACTGAGCTACTCGCTCTATGAGGAAACCGGTTCCGCCGCCTGGGTCGCAGCGGCGATGATCCTCACGTGGGGCATCATCGGGCTGCTCGGCCCGATCAGCGGGGCGGTCGGCGACCGCTACGACAGGCGCCTCGTGATGATCGTCGGGGAAACGGCTGCCGCGGCGTGCTGGTTCGCGATGGCGTTCCTGACCGACCTGCCCGCCGTCCTGCTCGCCCTCGCGTTCTTCGCCTCGGTGTTCGAAGCGCCGTTCCCGGCGGCCTCGGGAGCGGCGATCCCCAACGTGGCCGGCGCGGAGAACCTTTCGTGGGCGAACGGCTTGATCTCCATGGGCCGCTACGCAGGTCTCACCTTGGGACCGCTGCTCGGCGGCGTGCTCGTGGCTTCGATCGGCGCGCCGTGGGTGTTCGCGGGCAACGCCATCTCGTACCTGGTCTCGGTGGCCTTGGTCGCGAGCGTGCGAGCAGACTTCGCCGATCCCGAGCGGGACGCCGAGGAGATCGAGGAGCACAGGGGTCTTGCCGCCGGCTTCCGATTCATCCGCCGGGACCGAGTGCTCACGTGGCTGCTGATGTCGTGGTCCGTGTTCATCGTCGGGATGGCAACGACCCTCGTCGCCGACCCGGTGCTGGCGGACGAGTTCGGGTGGGGTTCCCTCGGGTACGGCCTCATCACCTCGTGCTGGGGCGCCGGAACGATCGTGGGCGCCTGGCTCGGACGGAACGTGCGCCAGGACCAAGAAGGGGTGTGGCTCGTCGGGGGCAGCGCTGTGATCGCGCTCACGGGCTTCGCCGTGTTCCTCTCGCCGTGGTTCTGGCTGGTGCTCGTCTGGGTCGCGCTTTTCGGCTTGGCCGATGGCCCGACACAGGTCGCGGAGCAGAACCTGCTGCAGCGCCGAACACCGGACGTTGTGAGAAGCCGCGTGATGGGCGCATGGGAAGCCGCCAATCACGTCTCCCTCGTGATCGCGTTCCTGATCGGAGGTGCCGTCGTGCCGGTGATCGGCCCGAAGGGGGCGTACTTGCTCGGGGGCGTTACGGGACTGATCGGGACCGCTCTGCTGGTGCCCTTGCTGCGGTTGCTGCCACGGCGTCCAGTCGGTTCGATCGTTCCCCGCATCAGCTGACCCGGTTGGCTAGGCTAGACGACGGTAGCCCGGGCCGCATAGACGCGGTCTTGATCCAGAGGTGTCCCGCCGTTGCAGGCGAATGTCGTCAGGCCCGAATAGCAATCTCGATACCTGGTGCTCGCGTTCGTCATGATCACGACGACCCTCGCGACCGTCGAACCGAAGGCGACGGTGATCGACCCCTTGCCCAACCTGTTCAGTCTCACCACCTTGTATCCGGCCGCGCCGGACCTGCGTATCACGACGACGCTCGCCTCGGGGCCCGTCCCGTACGCCGGGCCGTCGATCGTCACCCTGAGCTTCGCCGTGGCGCTCAGGCCCGATCGTCGCCGGACGACTCCATACCAGTTCGAGAGGTGGTCGAGCCTGACGCTCGACCGAGTGGATCGGACAGCTCTGCTGAGAGTCACGGTCTTCGCGATCTTCGCCGCCGGATAGGCCTTGCCCTCCTCGTAGTACTTCCCGGGGCGCGCGTTCCAGGCTGCGAAGTCTGCGAATGCCCAGCGGAATCGCCATGGCTTGCCGCCTATCGCCCGAGCCGCCACCGCTTGGGCGGTTGCCTCGGTTGAGTACATGTCGGGGCCAACCGGACTGCCGTCAGCTCGCTTCCAGACCGCGCGCACGATCGATGGATCCGGCGAGGCGCCGCCGAAGTACTCGACGAGGAACCGCCAGAACAGCCATGTCCCATACCAGCGGGGAGCCACGTTCTTATCGAGGGGGACGAGAGGGTGTGAGAGCGCGCTGGATCCCAGGAACATGCGGTTGTCGTTGACGCCGTCGTAGAGTTCGTCTTCCACCCAAGCGGCGGTGCCTTCCATCAGCCAGCCATCCTCCGAGACGTCATAGGCGAACTGGACGGCGTGGAAGAGCTCGTGCGCGGCCGTCACCTTTAGTGGATCCGAAGGGTTGGGGAAGCCGTACTGGGACGGTGCGTAGTCATCGTCGAAGACGCAGTATGCGGAGACGTCGAAGAAGCCGTACCCGTTGTGGGCGTTCGGATCATCCGTGGCGCAGTAACCGAACAGTCCGTTCCCGCCGATGTTTGACAGGTAGATGTCGAGGAGTGCGTTCCCGCCGTTGTTCGTAGATGACATGTCGGACTTGGGGGCCCGGTAGCCCAGGGTCCCGACCTCAGCGGACCAAACCGATTCGGCGATACCCGAGACCGTCTCGACCCAGTCGGGGACGCCGGCAGATCCACCAGTATCTCCAGGCGGCGGCGCGTCGGGCGTTGTGGTGACGTAGTGGATGCAGGTGTGAGCGGCACAGAACGGCGGCGCTTCGAGGACCGAGTATCCATCCCCGAGCGGGTCACCCGCTCCGTCCGTGGGACGAGCGAGGATCCTGAGCGCAGTCGCTCGTTCCATCGGAGCGAGCTGATCGACACGGATCGCGAGGTCGCGCATCAGCAACGTTGCCGACCGAGGATCCGGCCGATCGACCGACCCGAACCTGGCCCGCGCGCCCTCCAGGTCGAACAACGCGCGCACGCGCTCCAAGGCGAACTGTGCGGAAGTGATCAGCCCAGTGTCGAGGGCACGAGCCAACGCGTCCGCTTCCGCGACGGCAACGAGGGGAGGTAGCCGCTTGGGTCCTGTGTGCGTCTCCATCTGATCTTGCAACGCGTCTCCGCGATCCCGCGGTTCACCGGACGCGAACGATTGGCCGCTGGATTGAGCAATCGTCAGGAGCGAGACAACGACGACGGTGCGGGTTGCTCGCCAACGCATCTGCGCACGCTAGCGAGCGACATCGCCCGAGTCAACGAGTCGAACGAACGAGGTCGAGGTGGAGACGGTCCCACTCACCGATGCCGCACTCACAGGTTGCGGTGAATCCTGGCGGCACCTAACCGCCCTCCGAGTCAGAGTTGCCGCTGACCGATCAGGGTCCCATGCTGGCGCACTGTTCCTTTCCTGGAGGTGGTGATGAGGCGGACCCCCCAATTTGTGTTGGTCGTGACCGTTCTCGCGATCGCGGTCGGATGTGAAGGAGAAAGTTCAGAGGATCGGCCCACGCGGATCACCGTGATGGTCTCCGGGGACCCCGAGGAGATCGATGCCTACCGGGCCGTCGTGGATGCGTTCAACGAGTCACAAGGACAGGTCGACTCGGAGCTCATCCCGTTCGCCGAGCGCGACGACCTGATCCTGCGGCTCTCCACATCCATCGCCGGGGGTAACCCACCCGACCTCTTCCTGATGAACTACCGCTTCTACGGGCAGTACGCAGCCCGCGGCGCTCTCGAACCCGTCGA
This sequence comes from uncultured Actinomycetota bacterium, assembly GCA_963778505.1. Lineage (GTDB taxonomy): Bacteria > Actinomycetota > UBA4738 > UBA4738 > HRBIN12 > JAJNBA01. The sequence goes on from CAVZUH010000004.1 coordinate 628,366, forward strand.
CCCGTACCTCGAGGACTCGGATATGTTCGCAGCGGAGGATTTCTTCGAGACCGCGATGACCCCGTTCCAGTGGGACGGCGAGCAAGTCTGCCTCCCGCAGAACGTCTCGAGCCTCGTCGTGTACTACAACCGCGATCTCTTCGATGGCGCTGGGCTCGACCCTCCGAAGAATGGCTGGACGTGGGACGACATGGTGAGCGCAGCTAAGGCACTCACGCGAGATGACGACGGTGACGGCGCGACGGACGTCTACGGGCTGGGCGTGGATCCCGAGATCATCCGGATCGCTCCCTTCATCTGGTCGAACGGAGGGGAGTTGGTCGATGCTGAAGCGCCGCCCACGCAGTTCGCGTTCGACGGAGCTGGACTGGCGGCCATGCAGCTGTTCTTCGACCTCCGGTCCGTCCACGGCGTCACCCCGACGGACGAAGAGGCCGAGGCGGAGGACTTCGAGAGCCGATTCCTGAACGGCCGGCTCGGGATGCTGATGGAGTCCCGGAGGGTCGTCCCGACGCTGCGGACGATCACCGATTTCGGCTGGGACGTGGCGAGCATCCCCGCGCCCGATGCTCCCGTGTCGGTTCTTCATTCCGACGCCTACTGCATGACCGCCGGCTCGGACGAGAAGGACGCCGCCTGGCGGTTCATGGAGTTCGCGCTCGGCCCGGAGGGTCAGCGGATCACGGCCGAGGCAGGCCGGACGGTGCCATCGCTCCGCTCGGTCGCCGAGACCGACGCCTTCCTCGATCCAGACGCCGATCCCGCGAACGGGCAGGTGTTCCTCGATCAGATCCCGCGCCTTCGAGCGGTTCCGGTCATCTCGACGTGGCCGGAGATCGAAGACACAGCGAACGGTTTGCTCGAAGAGGCCTACTACACGGGAGGGCAGGCCGTGGAGGTGGCGGTCGAGCTCACGACGCAGACACGCGGCCAGTTCGCGCGAGCCGAGGGCTGATGACGGGACGCTCGATTTCGTGGCCGTGAGAGCATCGGCTGTCTCACCCCACGTCAGCCAAGGGCTTCGAGGGGGCGCTTCCTCGCCGGCACGTCGGCATCAACACCCATCCGAACCGTCAGGTGCCCGAGGCCAGCTCGCGGCGCAAGGTCTCCGCGGTCAGCGTCTCGCTCCGCGCGCGGAGGTCCAGGTAGAGGAGAACCGAGACGAGCGCCGCGAACGGTGCCGTCACGATCTGCGCGATGGAAGTGAAGATCCATCGGACGAACCAGTTGTTCCCGCCGATCGCTCCGATGATGCCTGAGACGACGCCCACGATCAGTGCCGCCACCAGGATCACGACGAGGGCATGCCAGAAGTGTCCCTTCACCAGGTTCCACGACCGGCTCATCGCCTCGGTGCCGCGCCGGTTCTCGACGATCAGCACCGGGATCGACGCTGAGAGGAACACGAGGAAGATGATCCCGGGGACGATCAGCAGGATGAACCCCGCCGCGACGATCAGGCCCACCAGCAGCGAGAGGAGGATCACGCTTCCCAGCCGCTTGAAGCCGTAGCGGTAGCTCGCCTCGACATCGACCGGGTCGCCGATCGTTGCTTGGGCGGCGGCCCGGAGGATGGCAGCCTGAAGGACCGCGGAGATGATGATCGCGATGAGCGCGCCTATCGACCCGAGTAGCAGGTTGGCACCCCAGCTGCGGCCGGCGTAATCGACGACCACCCCACTTCCGGTGGTCCCCACCTCGATGCGCTCAGGAGCGAATACCACTCCGAAGAACAGGGCGCCGATGAGTGAGAGCGGGACGACCACGAGCGCGATGACCAGGACCAGCTGCGACGCGTTCGCCTTATAGATGTTGAAGGCTGCGGACAGGATGTCGCCCAGCGTCTTCGGCGGGATGCCACCCTGGGGCCCGCCCATCGTCGGCGGCGGTGGAGGTGGAGTTGGCGGCGTTGGCCCACCGGGGATGTCACTCATGCAGGTTTCCCTTTCCGGACGTGTAGCGGAAGCCTAGCCTGTGAGCCGGGGCTGTGTGTGGCCGAACGGCGGCGCGAGGGGGACCGAGACGCGCAGGTCAGTGGCCTGAACCGCGGGAACGCTCTGACGCCAAGTACCCCTGAGTACCTGACAGTGCGTGCGTATCGTGGTCCAGGAGGATGCAACTCCGTATCGGCCTGTGCCCCGGCACCAGTCCCGCGGATCCGCGGGATCCGGTTTCAGTGCGAGATGGAGTAGGGTCCGATCACAGGTGACCAGGCGGGATCGAGTTGCATACGAGCACGGAAGGGTCGCGGCTGGGGATGAGGAGTGGATGATCGAGCACCGAGACAACGATGGTGCCGGACGCGTCGTCCTGGCTGCGACGGTCACCATGTCCGTCGCGGCGGTCGTGGTGATCTTCAGATGGGATCGCGCGTATCAGCGATGGTTGGCTGAAATCTCCCCGCTCGCCCGTCCTCGCGCCGGCCTGAAGAGATTCAGGACCGGCATCCAGAGGCAGCGTACGAATGTGACCGAAGTGATCCAGGTCATCGATGACGTGGTCGACCAGGTAGCGGAGGGTATTTCCGCGAGGACCTCGAAGTAGGCAGCGGACCGAACACCTCGATCAGTCCGCGACCATCACGCTCACAGCCAACGCCGCCGCTTGAACAGAGCGTAGAGGCCGGCGCACGTCACGGCCATGAGCAGGAGCGCGAACGGGTAGCCGAAGACCCAGTCGAGCTCGGGCAAGTGAACGAAGTTCATCCCGTAGATGGTCCCGATGAGGGTGGGTGCGAACAGGATCGCGGCCCACGCGGAGATCTTCTTGACCTCCTCGTTCTGGGAATTCGCAGCTTCCGCCAGATTGCGCATCTCCTCGTTCTGCCGTTGAGCGACGAGCGTGGCATTCACCGTGAGCATGTCGCGCAGGGCCACCCGGAACTCGTCGACGCGCTCGATGATCTGGATCAGGTGGTCCTCGACATCGCGGAGATGGTCCTGGAGTCGCTCATCGACGTGGTACTTGGCGAATCCTCCACGGAGCGCCGTGATGACATCGATCAAGGGGCGAGTGGCGCGCAGGAAGTCGGCCACTTCCCGGGACAGCTCGTAGATGCGGCGGGACACCTTCGGGTCGCCGCTGAACACCTCGACCTCGATCTCGTCGATGTCGTGATGGACACCGGCGACGACCGGGTAGTAGCCGTCGACGACCTTGTCGAGGATCGCGTAGAGCACGGCCTCGGGCCCGCGACGCAGGACGTCCGGCTCCCGCTCCAGTCGGTCGCGCACCGAACCGAACTCCGGCGCTTCGCTGTGGCGAACGGTCAGGACGAAGCGAGGGCCGACGAACACGTGGATCTCGCCGAACTCGACCTCCTCGATGTCGTCCAGGTAGCGCGCGGGCCGAAGGACCACGAAGAGGGTGTCGTCGTTACGTTCGATCTTCGGGCGCTGATGAGCGTTGATCGCGTCCTCGACTGCGAGAGGATGGAGCTGGAACTCGGATGCCAGCGACTGGACCTCCTGCTCCTCGGGCCGGTACAGACCGATCCAGGCCATCCCGTCGGCGTGCCGCCGCAGGCTCTCGAACGTCTCGGGGAGCGAGCCCGGAGAGGCGACCCGTTCGCCGTCGACGTAGATCGCACTGTCGACCAGCCGCGAACTCCGACCGTCCCGTGGCGGGATCTCAGGTTCCGACAGGCCGTCGTCGCGGTCGGCCCCGTGATTTTGGCCGCTCGACCTTCGGCGCACGAGGGAACGGATCGGCGACCGGCGGTGCTCGGCAGGACTCACTCCCAGAGCGTAACCCGGCCACTGCGCGCACACGTCGTTCGGTGGGCGCTGAGGGACTCGAACCCCCGACCTTCGCCTACTCGGCTCGCGGGATGAACGGTCGCGCGTGCCTAGGGTCTTCCGGCTGACAAGCTGGCGCCCAGCGCCCATCATCTGCGGCGGAGGTCCGAGGAGACAGATGAACGCGATCGAGACATCGACATCTGGTCCAGAGCGATCCAGGTGGCGGCTTCTCCTGGAGCGGCTGCGACTGCGGTTCCGCGATCCGTCCCTCGAGTCGGCGTATCGTCGTGACCGTTTCCGCCACGACCTGGGCAACATCCGCTTCGCGTTCCTGGCTGGGATCGCCCTCTGGGTCGCGTGGGGCCTGCTCCTGCGCCCCCGCATGCTGGCGCTGTCCGACCAGCGACTCGACCTGCTCATGCGGTTCGGCGTGTTCATCCCCATGTTGATCGTCGGCTTCGGGCTCACGTTCACGTCGGTTCTTCGGGCGCGTCTGGGAATGGGTGTCGGTCGCCATCGCAGCGGCCACGCTCTTGTTCTGGGTCCTCTACGTCTCGCGGATATCGACATTGCCGCTGGAGTACGGATACGTCGGCGTCATCTTGATCACGGCATTCACCTACACGCTGCTGCAGCTACGGTTCGTCTTGGTCGCGCTCGTCACCGTGATCGGTATCGCCGCATACCTCCCGTACGCCTTCACGGCTCAATACGTCGACCCCGCGAGTCTGGTGCTCTCCATCCTCTACCTCGTCTCGTTCGGCATGCTGGGCGGGCTGGCCGCCTACCGGATGGAGCGGTTCACGCGCCAGCTGTTCCTCCGCGAACGTCAGCTCGACCAGGAACGGACGCGGTCCGACGGGCTCCTGCTCAACATGCTGCCCGAGGCCATCGTCGAGCAGCTCAAGACCTCGTCCGGTGGACGGATCGCGCAGAGCTTCGATCACGTGAGCGTGTTCTTCGCCGACGCGGTCGGATCCACCGAACAAGCAGCACGGTCATCCCCGGAGGAGTTCGCCGATGCCCTGGATGCGCTCTTCCGCCGTTTCGACGAGATCGCCGATCGGCACGGCCTCGAGAAGGTCAAGACGATCGGAGACGCATATCTCGCCGTCGCCGGGGCGCCGACCCCTGTCGCCGATCACGCCGACGCAGCCGCCGGGATGGCGGTCGACATCCTCAGCGACGCCGGGACACTCAGCTGGCCGTCGGGCGACCCGATCGTGGTGCGGGGCGGGATCGCCACAGGGCCGGCCGTCGCCGGAGTGATCGGGGATCGGAGGTTCGCGTACGACCTCTGGGGCGACACCGTGAACCTCGCGAGCAGGCTCGAGGTGAGCGCGGAACCCGGCCGCTTCCTGATCTCTGAGGCGACCGCCTCGCAGCTGGCCGATCGGTACAACTTTGGGCCCTCCGAGACCCTCGAGGTGAGAGGGAAAGGGCCGACGACGGTGCGGGTCCTCCTTGGCCGCCACTCGAATACCCCCGTCGTGATTCCGCTCGCTTCCGAGGCCGAATGACCACCAAGCGCTTCCGTCGCGGCCTTGTGAGCACGGCTGCCGTCATGGTCGCGTGCACCATCCACGGTCGCGTGCACCGACTCCGACGCCGAGGGCAAGCGTCCGTCCACCGGAGGCGAAGTGGCGATCGTCGTCGGCGTCTCCGGCGACTTCGCCGAGAACAAGATCGTCGCAGAGATGTATGCGCAGGTCCTCGAGCATGCCGGCTACACCGTCGAGCGACAGTTCGACCTCCGGTCTCGAGAGGTCTCGCAGAACGCGCTCGAGGCAGCGGCGATCGACGTGAAGCCGGAGTATCTGTCGTCGTTGCTGCTGTTCCTCGACCCGAACGCGGAGGCGTCCGCAGATGCGCAGGATGTCGCCCGAAGGACTGCCGAGCTGCTCCGGTCCGAAGGGCTCACGTTGCTCACACCGTCGGCCGCGGAGGACACCAATCAGTTCGTGGCGAACGCTGAGACGGCCGAGCGGTTCGACCTGACCACGATGAGCTCCCTCGCCCCCGTCGCCGGCCAGCTCACGTTCGGCGGGTCACCAGAGTGCCCCCAGCGGCCGTTCTGCCTCCCGGGATTGCACGAGGTCTATGGGATCCTCTTCGACGACTTCACGCCGCTGGACGCGGGAGGGCCGCTGACCGTCGACGCGCTTAGGCGAGACGCGGTGCAGGTCGGGTTGCTGTTCTCCACGGACCCGAGGATCGAACAGAACGGGTTCGTCCCGCTAGCGGACGATCGGCACCTTCAGAACGCAGAGAACATCACGCCCGTGATCCGGTCGCAGAAGCTGAACGACGAGGTTCGGAGGTGGCTCGATGCCGTGAGCGATCGACTCTCCACGGAGAGGATGACGGAGCTCGTGGGGCAAGTCGTGATCGACGAGCACAGTGTGGCCACCGTTGCCACAGGATTCCTGAACGCGAACGGCCTCCTGTAACACGCCCGCCTTCTCCGAAGGTGGTGGGCTTCGGCGACATCTCCGCCGCCGGCTTCCATCCACCCGGTCATAATCATGGCGCCATCACGCTACTGGACCCAGAGCTGATTCAACAGGATGCCCCACTGGATATTGAACTGGTAGTTGCCCACGCGTTCGGAGACGAAGTCGATGGTGTTCGGATTCGTGAGCCAGATCGCACGGAGCTTGATCGACGATCGCTCGATCGATCTCCGCCCAGAGCGCGCCGGCGGCGACAGGGTCGTCGATCTGTACCCTGGTCGCCTCCTCGACCATCTCATCGATCCGTCGGTCACAGAATCCCGACCGCGGGGGAATACCGGCGTCGCACGTGAAGAATTCGTTGATGAAGTTCGAGGCGGCACTGAAGTCGGCGCTCCATGCGCCAAGCGCCATCTGGAACTCATTCTCGGAATCGTAGAAGTCTGCGAGTGAGTGGCGCTTCACGGTGCCACGGTAGCCGAGCTTCCCGAGCAGATCGACCATGTACTCCCCCAGAGCCGCTCCTTTCGGCCAGTACTCAGGTGGGTACTCGAACACCACGCGCATCCCGGCCGTGCCGGAACGGCGAACGATCGCTCGGGCTTCCTCGATCCGAATGCCTGGGGCGGACCAGAGCCCCTGCCCCCCGGGTCCCGGGTTCGAAGTGAACGGGCAATACGGTTCATACCCGGGGAAATTCGGAGGTAGCTGCTGGCACGTTGGCCGGAAGGCTTCGACACCGAGGATCTGCGCCACTCGCTCTCGATCCATCACCAGGTTCAATGCCCGCCTCACCTCCAGATCATCGAAGGGAGGTGACTGGGTGTCCAACACGAGGAACTGCGTCTGCGCGTTCGGAGACGAGTGGACGCGCGCCGCGAAACGGACGTACAGCCTGTCGAGCTGATCCGAACGAGCTGCGTCGAACGTCAGATCGGCTTCGCCGGCTGCCACGGCCTCCATCTGATCCTCTGTGGGGACCCCGAACGTCCACTCGATCCGATCAACGTATCCATCGGGTTGGGCAGAGGAGGACCACTCTCGAAAGTGCGGGTTCCGGATCAGCGTGAGTCCCTTCGCCGACATCGGCGCTTCCAGCATGTAGGGGCCCGTGCCGGGAACGCCAGCACGGACCCGCTCCGCGTCCGGTACGGAGGGTGGGACCGGATGAGCGAACGGCGTCGTGAGCTTGTAGAGGAACTCTGGATCTGGCTCGACCAGGTTGAACGTGATCGTCGTCCCGCCACGGCCATCGTCGGTCTCGATCCCTCCAGAAAGATCACAGGTTCGAGGCTCGTCGTGACAAGCCTTACCTCCGACGAGCCCCTGAAAGAGGAAGTCGGCGTCTGGCTGGAGATCGAAGACTCGCTCGATCCCTCTGCGGAAGTCGACAGCCGCAACGGTCTCGCCGTTCGAGTAGGGGATCCCGCGGGCGAAGGTCGAATGTGTATCTTCGGCCGCCGTCCGTCGGGATCGGTGCGGACCTGGCGAGATCAGGAACGAGCTGAGTGCTGACGCCACCGGTTGGTTGGAACGCCACGAGACCGTCCCCGAGCAGATGCAGGATGGACCACGAAGCGGAGTCATACGCGGCGGACGGATCGAGAGACACGGGATTGTAGTTGCCGAGCACGCTCAGCGCGCCTCCCCGGTGAGACGTCGATGTGTCACGAACGGAGACCCACAGATCGCTTCCCACGCCCGCCATCCCGTGTGGCGCGCTCACTATGTCCTCGCTCGAAGCGGACGATTGATCCGGCTCGATCCGCGAGAGAGTTCCATCGGCTTCGTTCGCGACCCACACGACGTCGCCAACGAAAGCGATCTCCGCCGGGTCGTCTCCGACCGCGATTGTGTCGGCGACTGCGTCGGTGTCCGGGCTGATCCGCGACACGGTGTCATCGAGGGTGTTCACGACCCACGTGTCGTCCGCAGTCACGGTCAGCGACCCGGGCGCGTTCCCGACGTTGATCAGGCGTGTCACCGCATTGGATTGCGGGTCGATGCGTGCCACCTGGTTCGACCCGGCCAACGTCGTCCACACACTTCCGAACCCGGTGGTGATCCCTTGCGGGTCGAGCCCGACCGCGATCTCGACAATCTCACCGCTGTCCGGGTCCAGGCGCAAGACCGTTCCATCGAACCGATTGCTGACCCAGACGGCACCCTCACCGACTGCCACATCCGCCGGGCCGTTCCCCACCTCGATCGTGTCAATGACCCGACCCGTGTCCGGGCTGATGCGAGAGACGGACGGCCCACCGCTCTCCACGACCCACACCGAGCCTTCTCCGACGGCGATTGCCGTTGGGCTCTCACCAACGGGGATCGTGTCGACGATCGCCTGCGTCCCCGGGTCGATGCGCGTGACTGTATCGGCGTCAGGATTGGTCAGCCAAACGTCGTCCGCCGAGGCCGCAATCGACCCTGGGCGTTCCGCGAGCCCAAGTGTCGCCGTAACTTCGCCTGACTCTGGGTCCAGGACGCCGATCGAGTTCGGAGCGATCTCCGAGCTTCCGACGTTGCGAGCCAAGGGGACGACTATTAGCCCCGCGATCACGATGAACGCAGCTACTGCCGCGGCAACCTTCCAACCCCGGCGACGGGTCGGTGCCTGAACGGTCGTCCGGACGAACGGGGCGATCGCGTCGGCGGCGTCCCGGTCCTCGGATCGAACCGAGACCACGTGGACAGGCTGCTCGAGCCCCTTTAGTTCCAGAGGGCCGCGCTCGCCGTACAGGACGCCGTCGATGCGTCTGGCGAGGTGGACTATCTCCCGGCTCGCGAGGATCTCGCCGGCCTTCGCGCGCGCCTGGAGGCGCCCCGCGACGTTGAGGGCCCCGCCGCGGTAGCCGCCCTCGACGGCCACCGCTTCGCCTGCGTCCAGGCCGATCCCCACGGTGAGCGGGAGCGACGGGTCGGCGATCGTCTCCTCGACGAACCGCTGCTGGAGGGTGACGGCTGCCCGAATCGCCGAGCGCGGGGAGCCGAAGACGGCCATAACCTCGTCGCCTCGGAGCTCGACCACTCGCCCCCGGTGTTCCTCGACCACCGCGCGTGCCGACTCGGCGAACCGAGCGGCGAGGCGGGCAGCGTCCTCATCCCCGTGCTCCTGTGTAAACGTTGTCCAGCCACGCATATCGCCTATCAGGAACGCGTGGACGTCGGCGTCGCCGATTGCGTCCGTCTGAGGCTGAGGAGCATCTCGCGGCTCAACCAAGGACGGCGGCTCGCCATCCGGTGGCACACTCACTCGCTGAGTATGGACCTGCTGTTGCGCTCGGCGCCAACCCGTGGTTCGTCGACGGCCGCGGGCTCTCGGCTCTTCCATCGAGTTGTTGTCAGTGGTGGGCGCTGAGGGACTCGAACCCCCGACCTTCGCCTTGTAAGGGCGACCGAAACATGCAGGTCAGGGCTCTGACCAGCGCGAAGGCTGTGACTCCTAGTACCTAGGACTACCTCGGAGTACTTCTGTCTCGTGGTGCAGGAGTGGTGCAAGGCGAAGGCAACATCGTGCTCAGACAGGTGGCGGTTGGCACCTCTTCCTCGAGAAGTCCCGCTCGAACCACTGAGTCCACCAGCTGGGCTTGCGTCTTGCTGAATCAACCGAGCGACTGCCAATCGCCCACGTAGCTCCCACGAACGAGACGATGAAGATCGGAGCCGTCGGCGTCGACGGTCCAGAGCGACTCCTCATACGAACTATCCGCTCTCGTGAAGAGGATCTTCTTTCCGTCGGGCGAGAACTCGAGTGCCCAGAGCGAGTTCGCCCCGCCCATTCCCGGCCAGAGGGGTCACCGTTCCACTCGCCAGATCGATCACGCGAAGTTCGGTCGCGTACGAGAAGGCGATCCGATCACCCGTCGGTGACCAGACGAAGTCGGTCACCTGGCCTTGGATCACGTCGCGGGCTCCCGAACCATCGGCGGCGGCGACGATGAGCTGCCCCCTCGAGCCGTGGTAGGCGACGCGATCTCCGTCGGGCGAGTACGCGGCTCCGGTTCGCGGGTCGTCCGGTGGAAGTTGCAGTGGGGTGCGACCGTCGAGAGGCACCTCCACGCCGTGGGGAACGAGGAGCGACGCGCCGTCCCGCGACCACACCGGGTCGAAATCGCCCGCAGCCATCAATCCAGGCGGCAGGGTGAGCAGTGTCTGACGCACGCCGTCGAGCCCGTAGACACCGATCGTCTTGCCCCAGCGGACCCATACCGCGACGCGCGTGGAGTCCGGCGACCATGAGACCAGCCAGCCCTCCCCAGGGAACGAGGTGACGACGTTGCCCTCCGGATCACTGATGATGACTTCCCGCAACTCCTGGGCGTCCTGACAGGACTCGTGCCGATAGGCGAGATATCGCCCGTCCGGCGACCACATCGGTCCCTCCGCCCAGTAGCCGCCGGCCGAGCAACCGGGGACGCCTTCGAGGGGAAGCCCGTCCGCGATCCGGACCGGGTTCCCACCGTTCCAATCGGCCACGTAGATGTCGCCGTCGCGCGCATACGCGAGGGCTCCCAACCTCCCAGTGTCTGTTGGGGTGGGGCCTGGCGGAGTGGCCGTTCGCTCCTTCGGGTTGAAGGCACGGGCGAGCGCGGCAACGGTCACGAGCACGAGGATGACCGCGAGGGCGCCCGCGCGGATCCGCTGGTTCCGCCGCTTGCGATCGCGCCGGCGCAGCAGTCGCTCGAAGTGGCCACGCTCGAGTTCGACGGTTGCTCCCTCTCGCTCGAGCAGCTCCGCGACGTCAGGCATCGTCCACCTCCATCGCACGTCGGAACGACTCGCGACCATGACGCGACAACGAACGAACCGTGGAGGCCTGCACCCCGAGCGCGCGTCCTGCCTCGTCCGGACTGAACCCCAGCAGTTCGGTCAGCACGAGGGCGGCGCGCTGGCGCGGCGGGATCGTCGAGAGCATCCGGCGCACGGTCTCGCGGTCGTCCGCATCGGCGAAGTCGTCCCTCGAGTGCGCGAGCCCGACCGTTCGGCGAACCGCCATCACGGCCCGCCGATACCGCTTGCGGAACAGGTTCATGGCGGTGCGATAGAGGTAGCCGACGGAGTCGTCCATCGCGTCGACCCGCTCCCATCGCTCCCAGACCTTGAGGAAGGCGTCTTGCATCAGCTCCTCCGCTTCCGAGCGGTTCCCGGTGACGAGCCACAGACGACGGAACAGCGTCTGGGCTTCGGCGTCGTAGAAGTCCTCGAAGCTCCCCGACGCCTCGAGCGCCTCGCGGGTGGGAACCTCCGCAGCCAGGTGGATCGCCTCCGTCATGCCCCGATGAACCCCCGGCGGGCTCCGAACGTGCAGGCACCCAGCCGAGACATAGGGGGATCGGTCCTCTTCGAGTGCGAGCGCCCTTCGATCCAGGGACCAGTATCGACGGTGCCGCGACCCGGCGCGAGAGGGCGCTCGTGGAGGCTGAGGATTCAGGCTGGTCGGATGATGCCGAAAGAGGAGGAGGACGCCGGCGTTCGGCGCCCTCCTCCCCCTGGCCCTACTCAGGATCGATGCGGATCGACCGAGCGATGCGGATGAGCTCGGCTCGGACCTGGGGAGAGTTCCCGGGCCCCACGGCGGCATCGATCACCAATGGAACCCCGTCAGCGTCGACGATCCACAGGAGGTCCTCCTGACCCGGATCGACGAACCGTGTCCCCCCAACGGTGTCGAGCCAGGGACGGAACTCTGCCCCGTTGCACTCGTCGAGGTTCGTTCCGGCGGGGACCATCCGCTCCACGTACTTGCCGGAGAGGCCATCGACCGTGATGTCGGTCGGGATCGACGCGCGGACTCCCTGCTGGGTCGAGAGGGCGGCGGCGAGAGCATCGACCGAGGAAACGGGCGGTGGGTCGATGAGCGTGCTGCTCCACTTGCACGGATCGGCGTAGACGTCGCCGATGATCCACACGCTCACGGCGGTCTGGGAGACCCTCCCCACCTTCCTGACCACCCATCCACCTTCAGCTCCCTCGTAGCCATCCGGAACATCGACCGTGATCCGATGAGACGCGTCGAAGTCAGCATCGAGCGTCTTGTAGACGTACGTCCCGGGCTCCAGTACGCCCTCGGCTACCGTTGGGATCGACGCTTCCGACGGAGCGGGGCTGGGCGCGCCGACAACCGGCACGTCCTCATCCCCTAGTGTGCTGATCGCGAACACGCCACCTGCGATAACGAACACCGCGATCAGGGCGTACACGGCTGCCTTGTTCTTCCCACTCGGCGGCCGTTCATCTCGGTGCTGGCTTTCGAGCGCGTCCGGGTCTGGCCGGACCTTCTGCGTTGCCACGAGACACCTCCTGGATCATCAGGCAACCCGCGCTCCCTCTGATGGCTCGAAAACCTCACCATGGATGGAGACTTGCGCGGGATGCGCGCCACCTACTCGGACGAGGCGTCGTTGGCCATGCGGCGCGGCTCGTTGTCGTATCCATGAACCCTCGGCGGGCTCTGAATGTGCAGGCGCTCTGCCACGACAGATCCGCGGGTCAGGCGGTGGGCGCTGAGGGACTCGAACCCCCGAACTTCACCTTGTATGAGCGACCGAAACGCGCCGGTCAGTGGCCTGACCAGTGGGAGCGTTGTGACGCTGGGTACCTTTGAGTACCTCCGAGTGACTGTGTCTCGTGGTGCAGGAGAGGTGCGGGGAGCCGCTCGTCATCGAAGAAAGGGGGGCCGACGGCGGCAGATCCAATGCTACTGAGCTCAGCCAATCCCCTGGTGACCAGGACATCAGCCTCCGCGATCGCCCTCCCACGCTACGCTCCGTCGCATGACGACCAGGCGAGGCCTCCTCCTGTTCGTCACGCTCTTCGTCCTCGTCGCGTGCACGTCGCCACCGGCGGATCCCGCACCGGGCCCACAGACGCTCGAGGGCGCGACGGTCGCCGACCTTCGCGACGCGATCGCGAAGTGGCATCGGACGCCCGCCACGATCACGTATCGGACGGAGCGGCAACGCCCCGGCTTGCCCATCTCGGCGCACCAGTGCCTCCGCGAGTTCGCCGAGAAACGGAGCCAGATCCCGATGGGGCTCCGGTTCTGCAACCCTGCCGGGGTCGTCACGCTCGCATGGGACCCGCCGGCGCGGTGGCGGATCGACGTCACCGAGGCGGGGCTGACCAGCACGGCGATCGTGGTTGGCAACCATGGGATCGTGTGCGGCCCGACGCACGGGATCCGCGAATCATGCCGATCGCGATCGGTCGATGCGATCGCGCGGACGTTCCCGTTCCATCAGCTGATCGCCGCCGTCGGCGCCACAAGCGATGAGGCCGGGATCGACGCTGGCGGCCCGATCACCGTCAGGTCGGGCGCAGTCGCCGGGACTCCCGTGCGCTGCTACCAACGCAGCTCCGGCGCGGCTTCCGCAACATGGTGCTTCGCCGTCGGAGGTGCCCTCTTGTCCCTCGTGCTGCGGACGGACGGGCGCGCGCCGACGATCGCGGGGGCGGAACGTATCTCCAACGACGTGGTGGCGAAGAGCTTCACCATGCCGACGTAACTGGACGGTGATAGTGGGCGCTGAGGGACTCGAACCCCCGACCTTCGCCTTGTAAGGGCGACGCTCTTCCAGCTGAGCTAAGCGCCCGCTTTCGCGGTGTGACCGCAGGCCCGGCACACGACCTGTCCCAGTGTGAGGGATAGGCGCGTCCCGCCGCAAGCCTCGCACCGATCAAGGCTCTCGGCCCAGTCGGGGCGGTTCTGCTGGCAGTCCGGACAGATCAGGACCTGCACCCCGCCGGCCACCGCTCGCGCCCACGGGACCCCGCGCTTGTCGGGATCGAAGGTTGGACGGTGGCAGAGGAAGCAGCCCGGCCGGTCCGGCGGCCTCACGATCCACAAGGATATCCCTCGTCGGGTGGCGGCGCCCGCCTGACCGCTCGCGGTCAGGCGGGCGCGACCCTGAGCATCCGGACCTTCGGGCTTCGGATCAGCCGAAGCGCAGCGTCTCCACCGCTCGATCGACGATCCGACGATTCTCCTCGTACACACCCGCGACGCCTCTGGTCGCCGTCGTGTGCACGATCAGCGTCGTCTCCGGCGTCGAGCTCGATCAGGTACTCGTAGTGGAGCCCGGGCTCCCCGACCAGGTCGACCAGCGTCTCGTACTCGAGCCGCACGACCCGGTGCCCCTCGATCAGCCAGCGCCTCCTGCTCGACGATCGTCGTCAGCCTCGGGATCGAGCACCTGCTGGAGCTCCTGGTCGAACGAGCCGCCGACTCGCGACCTCGAGCGGATACCCCCAGCCCTCGGTCACGACGTTGCCCTCGGGCCCGAATGGGGTCGGCGAGAACCACTGGCAGGCGTTCGAAGGATCCTGCTCTCCCATGAAGACATCCGTGGTGTGCCACTCGCCCGGGTAGCCGATCGAGTAGCCGAGCACGCCGTTCGTGCACCGAACCCAGCCGTCCGGCACGTTCTGGTTCGTGCCTGTCAGCAGCGGTTCGCGGCGATACGTCTCGGACCGCCCGCCACGCCACGACGGTCGATCAGCGCGACGACCGCCGCAGCGAGGAGCCCCGCCGCGACCCGACGGCGCTGCTCCGAGCCCTGCTTCCGGAATGCGACGACCGTTCCGATGTTCGTGTCCATCCGAGGTCTCTCCTCTCTTGCGCGCGACTCGATCCCCGCCCACAGGTCGGGCGGCTCGGCCGCTTCGATCCGTCTGAGTTGCTCCCGCAGATCAGCCATCGTCGTCTCCCAGCAAGCCTCGAAGGCGGTTCCGGCCGCGATGAAGGTGCACCGCGACCGTCGAAGAGGACGTCCCCATGAGCTCGGCGATCTCCCGGATGGGGCGATCCGCGTAGTAGTGCAGGACGACCGCCGCCCGTTGCTGCGCGGGGAGCTGCTGCAGGGCCGCGGTCACCTCTGCCGCCGGCTCGGGCAGTTCGTAGGAGGCATCGGAGAGTGGTGGCTCCTGTCTCCCTCGCTCCTTGAGCTCTCCGGCCGCGATGCGGAACGAGGCCCGCCAGATCCAGGCGAGGGGATCCTTGATGGCCTCGCCTCGCCTCAGCGCCTGTGCGAACGCCTCCGACTCCGCGTCGCTGGCGACGTCCCGATCTCCCGTGAACGCGACGAGCGCCCACCACAGACGCTTGCCGTGCTCCCGGTAGAGCACCTCCAGGTCGGGCCGAGCGCTCACCATGACGTCCGTCATGCCCTTCAGGGGCGGCTGCTGGTCGAGACATTTACACGCGGCGCATCTCGATGCAGACGAGAGCGGCGACGGGCGCTCCCCCGCTATCCTCCGCCGGATGCCGGAGCGTGCCGACCTCGTCATCACCGGGGCCGACGTGTACACGATGGACGCGGCGCGGCGATGGGCCGGCGCCGTGGCCGTCGCAGGTGACCGCATCGTGGCGGTCGGCAGCGAGCCGGAGGTGAGGGAACGCTTCCCGGACGCGAAAGATCTCCTGCATCTCCCCGGCCGGATGGTGCTCCCCGCCTTCCAGGACTCGCATCTCCACGCTCCGTTCGCCGGCAGGTACCGGTTACACGTATCGCTGCACGACCTCCCGGGCGTCGACGCGTACCGTGACGCGGTCGCGTCGTACGCCCTGGCCAACCCGGAAGAACCGTGGATCTTCGGAGGCGGCTGGTTGATGGCTCACTTCCCCGGCGGGACCCCGACCAAGGAGCTCCTCGACGACATCGTTCCCGACCGGCCCGTGTTCCTCCTGAATCGCGACGTCCACGGCGCATGGGTGAACTCGAAGGCGCTCGAGGTCGCGCACGTGACACGAGAGACACCCGACCCCTGGGACGGACGGTTCGAGCGTGACCCCGCCACGGGCGAGCCGACCGGCACCTTGCACGAGGGGGCCGCGTACTCGTTCGCCGACGCGCACCTGCCGCCGCCACCGCGGGAGGAGTGGGAGCGCGCGATCCTCCTCGCACAGGAGCATCTGCACTCCCTCGGCATCACCGGGTGGCAGGACGCCTGGGTGACGTCACCGACCGAAGAGGCCTACCGGTCCCTCGCCGAACGAGGCGACCTCACCGCTCGCGTCGTCGGCGCCCTCTGGTGGGACCGGCATCGCGGGCCGGAGCAGATCGAGGAGCTCGTGGCCCGGCGGGACCGAGGCGTCGTCGGGAACTTCCGTCCCACGACCGTGAAGATCATGACCGACGGCGTGCTGGAGAACCACACCGGCGCGATGCTCCGTCCCTACTGCGACGCCACCGGTCACGAGACCGACGAGACGGGCATCAGCTATCTCGACCGCGACCAGCTCGTGGAGGCGGTGACCGCGCTCGACCGAGAAGGTTTCCAGGTCCACATGCACGCGATCGGGGATCGAGCCGTCCGCAACGGCCTCGACGCCTGCGAGGAAGCCCGCGGAGCCAACGGCGCCCGCGACTCCAGGCACCACCTCGCCCATCTCCAGGTGGTCCATCCGGAAGACGTGCCCCGGTTCCGCGACCTCGGGGTGATCGCGAACTGTCAGCCCTACTGGGCTCAGCACGACCCGCAGATGGACGAGCTCACCGTGCCCTTCCTCGGCCCGGAGCGGGCACCCCTCCAGTACCCGTTCGCCTCGCTCCACGCGGCCGGGCGCCACCCTGGCGTTCGGCTCGGACTGGTCGGTCTCGACCGCGGACCCGCTCGAGGAGATGGAGGTCGCGATCCGACGAGCCGACCCCTCGACTCGGGACGCCGACCCGTTCCTCCGCGATCAGCGCATCCCCCTGCACCTCGCCCTGGCGGCGTTCACGAAGGGTGCCTCCCACGTCAACTTCGACGACGACGCCGGCTCGATCGAGGAGGGGAACCGGGCCGATCTCGTCGTGCTCGACCGCAACCTCTTCGACCAGCCCGACGCGACCGTCGCCGATGCGCGGGTCGAGCACACCCTCGCGGCCGGGCGGGTCGTGTTCTCTCGTACCTAGTCACCGAGGACCTTGGTTGCGAGAACCGGAGCCGTTCGTCAGACTCCCAAGGTCCAACCGACGCAGGGGGTGCAGCGCTGGCAGGCCGCAGCGGGTTCGTGAAGGGCGAGGAGGGCTCCGTCGAGCTGGTCGACGTGACGAAGCGATTCGCCGACGTCGTCGCCGTCGACGACGTGTCCCTGCAGGTGCAGCCCGCCGAGTTCCTCTCGCTCCTCGGCCCGTCGGGGTGCGGCAAGACCACCACCCTGAGGATGCTGGCGGGCTTCGAGGAGCCGACCGCCGGCGAGATCTTCATCTCGGGACGCGACGTGCGCGGCACGCCCCCGCACAAGCGAGACGTGAACACCGTCTTCCAGCACTTCGCCCTGTTCCCGCACATGAGCGTCGCGGAGAACGTCGCGTACGGCCTCCGACAGAAGAAGGTCGAGAAGTCCGAGGTCGGCCAGAAGGTGGGCGAGGCGCTGGAGATGGTGAAGATGTCGCCGCTCGCCAACCGCAAGCCGAAGCAGCTCTCGGGCGGGCAGCAGCAGCGCGTCGCGGTGGCCCGGGCGCTGGTCAACCGGCCGAGCCTGCTCCTCCTGGACGAGCCGCTCGGCGCGCTCGACCGCAAGCTCCGGGAGGAGATGCAGATCGAGCTGAAGCTCCTCCAGTCCCAGGTCGGCATCACGTTCATCTTCGTGACCCACGACCAGGGTGAGGCGCTGTCCATGTCGGACCGGATCGCGGTGATGCTCGACGGCCACGTGGAGCAGCTCGCTGACCCCGACACGATCTACGACTTCCCGGCGTCGGCGTTCGTGGCCGGCTTCATCGGACAGCAGAACTTCTTCGACGGCACGGCCCGCGAGAGCGGCTCTGTCGTAGAAGGAGATGGATGGACGATCCGCTCGTCGAACACAGTCTCCGGATGCGGTCGACGGCCGGCCCGCCCTGGCCGCGATCCGGCCGGAGGCGGTGCAGCTCCACGGAGGAGCAGCCGCAGGACCCGGTGAACTCGGTCCGCGGGACGCTGGCCGGCATCTCGCATCTCGGCGACGTGATCCAGTTCGTCGTCGTCACCCCGGGAGCGGAAGGAGATCCTCTGCCGGCTGCCCACGACCGAGAGCGCCGAAGCTGGAGGTGGGCGGCGACGTCTGGTGCAGGTGGGACGAGGAGCTCGTGCACGTGTTCGACGCCGGACAGGCGGCGGTGGTCTTGGCGGATCCGGCCGCGACCGGAACAGAAGGATGACGAAAGGGGTACACGGATGGCAGATGAGTTCGACGGCGTGAAGATCCTCGCATCGCGCGCGACCGCGCAGCGGATCACGCGACGGCACTTCATGGCGGGCTCGGCCGTGGCGGTGTTCTCGGGCAGCGTGCTGCTCGCGGCCTGCGGCGAGGACACCCGCCGCCTTCGGGCGGCAACGGCAGTCCCGGCGGCGGGCGGCGAGATCGAGGACCAGCTGAACTTCTTCCACTGGGCCGAGTACGACGACCCCGAGGTGTTCAAGGACTTCGACGAACGAGTTCGGGCCATCCACGAAGATCGACATCTACGCATCGAACGAAGAGGCGATCGCGAAGCTCGAGGCCTCGGCGGGCACGAGCGGCTACGACATGGTGATCCCGACCGGGGTCTACATCCCGCAGATGGTGGAGCTCGACCTGCTCGAGGTGCTCAACCTCGATCTGATCCCGAACTTCGAGAACGTCGACGAGATCTACCGGGACCAGCCGTGGGACCCGGGGAACAAGTACTCGGTCTGCAAGGACTGGGGCTCGACCGGCTGGATCTACGACAAGACCAAGGTGTCGAGCGACGATCGAGCACGTGGAACGACTTCATCGACGGTCGCGCAGGGCGAAGCGAGCGGCCAGACCTCGGTGCTCGACACGCCCGGGCAACCTGACCGGCATCTATTTCTGGGCGAACGACATCCCGTGGACGACGACGGACGAGGCCGACCTCGATGCGTGCGAGGACTTCATCGTCAACGAGCTCGCCCCGCATATCAAGGCCTACGACTCGTACCCGGGGATCGCGCTCACCGAGGGCAAGTACGCGCTCTCGCACGCGTGGAACGGCGACGCGCGCCAGGGTCTGCTCTCGACCGACGAGCCCGACCGCTACGTGTGGGGACTCGGGGCACCGGTGACCGAGCTCTGGATGGACAACTGGTGCATCGTGAAGGGCGCGCGAGCACCCGAACGCCGCCCACGCGTGGATCAACTACATCTGCGACCCGGAGGTCTCGCTCAAGGACCTCGCGTACCACGGCTACAACACCGGGATCGTGGGCGTCCAGGAGGAGGCGGAGGCCGCCGGGCTCGAGTTCCTCGACCTCGTGTTCTTCTCCGACGAGCAGGTCGCCACGATGGACGCCGGCGCCGTCAACGAGGCGCAGGGCCGTCTCGTCGACATCTGGAACAAGGCCAAGGCGGCCTCAGGAGCCTGATACCCGGGTGGCCGCGGATCGAAGCCGGTCGGCGTCGGCGCGGGCGCGGAGCGCCCGCGCCGACGCGCGCCGCGGTTCGTCCTCGCGATCCCCGGCGTGGCTCTTCTTCATCTTCTTCTTCGCGGTCCCGGTCCTGTTCATCTTCTGGTACTCGTTCGGCTACAAGCCGGACATCTTCCGCACGATCGCGACGGATCAGCTGTCGTTCGACCGATACGGGGAGTCGTTCTCCGCGACGTTCCGCGACCGTGTTCAGCGGTACGCTCCAGATCTCGATCATCGGCACGATCCTGTGCCTGCTGATCGCGTTCCCGTTCGCGTACTGGCTCGCCGTCAAGGTGCCGCCACGATGGCGAGGGCTCCTGCTCGGCCTCACGATCGTGCCCGTTCTGGACGAACTTCCTCGTGCGCACGCTCGGGTGGCTGATCCTGCTGCAGCCGAACGGCCCGCTGTCGGGGGTCCTGCAGGACCTGCAACTGATCGGCGGTCCGCTCGACGTCCTCGACACGCGGGAGGCCGTCCAGTTCGGCGTGGTCTACAACTACCTGCCGCTGATGATCTTCCCGCTGTTCGTCGCGCTGGATCGGCTCGACCCGGCGCTCCGGGAGGCCTCGAAGGATCTGGGGGCGAGCCGCTGGAAGACGTTCCGGCAGGTGACGCTCCCGCTCGCGATGCCCGGCGTCGTCGCCGGGCTGCTGCTCGTCTTCATCCCACTCACGGGCGACTACATCACGGCGGCCGTCCTCGGCGGCGCGAAGGGCAACATGGTCGGCGCGCTCGTGGCGAGCCAGTTCAACACCGCGCAGAACTGGGCGCTCGGGCTCGGCGATGGCGGTGATCCTGATCCTGATGATCCTCGGTCGGTCGCGATCTTCGCGGCGCTCGGGTTGGTCGTACGCGCGCTCATCCGTCGGCCGCGACGGGTCGAGATCGTGGTGGAGCCGGCATGAGCGCCGTCGCCACGACGCGTCCTGCCGTGCGAGCGCGCGACCTCGCTGAACGTGCTCCTCGGCGTCTGGGGCGTCGCTCGTGTTCGTCTTCCTGTTCCTGCCGATCCTGATGATCGTGATCTACTCGTTCAACGACGGCCGCGCGCTCGTCGTCTGGAAGGAGTTCGGGCTGAGGCCCTACGCCGACGCGCTCGACAACCCGACGATCCGGAACGCGATCTTCACGTCGATCCGCGCGGCCGCCGGCGCCGCCGTGATCGCCACGATCGTCGGCTCGCTCGCCGGGATCGCGCTTGCCCGTCGGCCGGGCAAGTGGACGATCGGCTTCCTCGCGCTGCGTCTTCCTGGTGCTCGTGACGCCCGAGATCGTCGACGCGATCGCGCTGCTGATCTGGTACGTGCGGATCGGCGGACCGTTCGGCCCGGACAACCACGATCTCTGCAACTACGGACTGATCCGGCTCTTGGTCGGCCACTCGATCTTCGCGTCGGCGGTGGTCACGCTGATCGTCCGCGCGCGCCTCGCGGGCCTCGACGAGTCGCTCGAGGAGGCCTCGGCCGATCTCTACGCGTCTCCCGCCCAGACGTTCCGCAAGATCACGCTCCCGCTGATGATGCCGGCGGTTCTGGCGGGCGCGCTGCTCGCGTTCAGCCTGAGCCTGGACAACACGATCATCTCGTCGTTCGTCTCGACGGCGAACGCCTCGCCGTGGCCGGTGTACGTGTTCAGCTCGCTCCGGAGCGTCCTGCGGCCGGAGATCGCCGCGATGTCCACCCTGGTGCTCTTCCTGACCCTGTTCGCGCTGGCGCTCGTCGCGCTCGTGCTTGCGCCGGGGCGGCGCGTCCGGCGAGGAGGCGGCCGCGATGATCGTCGGCGTGGAGTCGGCGCCGAGGCGGCGCCCGACGGTGGAGCTGAGCGAACCTCCGGGAGTAGCCGCGCCCTCAGGCGATCCCGGCTTCGACCTCGTCGTCCGCCGGCACCCGCAGGCCGCGACGGTGACGCCCGTGGCGCCGCGGTCCGCTGGCGGCCCGCCACACCGCGACGAGCATCGCGCCCAGTCCCGAGCGACCGGCGCGAGCGTCCAGACGCGCCACGTTCAGGATCGGCACCAGTCCGACGGCCGCGAGGATCGCCCATCCGGCGACGAACGCGGTGCACGCGGCCGCGCGGGGCCCGGACCAGCTCGCGGCCGGCGCACCACGCCGCCCACGTGAGCCCGACCAGCCACCACAGGCCGAGGGACAGGAACAGCGCGAGGCCCAGCGGGCAGGCCGAGCACCGAGACCACGAGCGCCACGGCGGTGATCGGGACGGAGATCGCGACGAGGATCCCCCACCCCAGCGAGGCGAGCGGCGCGTCCGCCGAGCGCCTCCGCGACGGCGTCCGCGCCGCGGGGCGCGAGCAGCACGAGCGACGAGGCCGGTGAGCAGCACGGAGACCGAGACCGCGACGGGCCCGAGGAGCTTCCCGAGCACGGCGAGGGGCGCCTCGAAGGAGAACCGGACCCCGTCCCGCGTCTCCCCGCGCGACCTTCGCACCGGGCCGGATCAGGATCGTCTCGCTGGCGAGGACGTCGCCGCCGACGCGAGCGCTCTCGGCGAGGCGCACGACCCCGTCGGCGGCGATCACCGATCCGTTCACCTGCCCCGTGACGGTGACCGGTCCCTCGAGGACCACCACGTCTCCGGTCACGACGCCGTTGCACCGTCACGCGGCCGGAGAAGACGACGACCTCGCCGACCCGCTGCCCGCGCGGCACGGCGACCGATCCCGCGAGGACGATCTGGTCCTCCGGTTCGACTCGGCGCGATGCGCCCTGGGCCAGGGCGACCCGCCGGTGAGATCAGGAGGGCGAACGCCGAGAACGAGCGAAGATGCGGCGGAGACGCATGCGGCGGCATCCTATCGGCGCCCTCCCGCGTGTCGGCGACACCGGGTAGGTTGTGTCCGTGGCCCTCGAGGTCTTCTCTCCCGCCGTCCGCGACTGGTTCGGGACATCGTTCGACGCGCCCACGCGCGCCCAGCGGGACGGATGGAAGGCGATCGCCGCCGGCGACCACGCGTTGATCCTCGCGCCCACCGGATCGGGCAAGACGCTCGCCGCCTTCCTGTGGGCGATCGACCGGCTGTCCTCGGAGCCGCCGCCGGAGGACCCGAAGGCGAGGACGCGCGTGCTCTACGTGTCGCCGCTGCGCGCACTCGCCGTCGACATCGAGAAGAACCTCCGTGCACCGCTCGCCGGGATCCAGCATGCCGCCGACCGGCTCGGCACGCCGCTCGCGCACGCGCCGGTGGTCGGCCATCCGCAGCGGGCGACACGCCCGTCGCGCGACCGTCAGCGGATGATCCGGCGCCCGCCTGACATCTTGATCACCACGCCCGAGTCGCTCTACCTGATGCTCACGTCGTCGGCCCGGGAGACGCTCCGCAGCGTCCGGACGGTGATCGTCGACGAGATCCACGCGATGGCGGCGTCCAAGCGCGGCTCGCACCTCGCCCTGTCGCTCGAGCGGCTGGAGGAGCTCTGCGACGAGCCGCCGCAGCGGATCGGACTGTCCGCCACGCAGCGGCCGCTCGAGGAGATCGCCCGGTTCCTCGGAGGCTCGCTCGACGGCACCGAGCGGCCGGTCACGATCGTGGACGCCGGGCATCGCAAGCCGATGGAGCTGCAGGTCGTGGTTCCCGTCGAGGACATGGGCGGGGGCATCGCCCTGGATGCGCGTGCGCCCTCGTCGGGATGCCGACGAGGCGCCCCGGTGGCCGGCGAGCCGGCGCACTCCATCTGGCCGTCGATCCATCCGCGGCTCCTGGAGCTGATCCGCGCGCACCGATCCACGATCGTGTTCACGAACGCACGGCGGCTCGCGGAGCGGCTGGCGGCCAGCCTGAACGAGCTCGCCGGGGAGGACCTCGTGCGCGCGCACCACGGGTCGCTCGCGCGCGAGCAGCGGCTCGAGGTCGAGGACGCCCTGAAGGAAGGACGGCTGCGGGCGATCGTCGCCACCTCGTCGCTCGAGCTCGGCATCGACATGGGCGCGGTCGACCTGGTGATCCAGGTCGAGTCCCCCGGCTCGGTCGCGAGCGGCCTGCAGCGGATCGGCCGCGCCGGCCACCAGGTCGGCGAGCCCTCGCGCGGGTCGCATCTTCCCGAAGTTCCGCGGCGACCTGCTGGAGGCAGCCGTCGTCGCTGAGCGGATGCTCGCGGGCGAGATCGAGCACACCCGCTATCCGCGGAACCCGCTCGACGTGCTGGCCCAGCAGCTCGTCGCGATGTGCGCGGTCGAGGAGCGCGGCGTCGACGAGCTCCTCGAGACGGTCCGGCGCGCGGCGCCGTTCGCGGAGCTCTCGAAGGACGTGTATCGTCGCGGTCCTCGACATGCTGGCGGGGCGCTACCCGAGCGACGGGTTCGCGGAGCTGCGGCCTCGGGTCGGTCTGGGACCGGGCCGCCGGCACCGTCCGCGCACGCGACGGCGCCGGCCGGATCGCGATCACCTCCGGCGGCACGATCCCGGATCGCGGCCTGTTCGCCGTGTTCCTCGCCGACGGCGTTCGTGTCGGGGAGCTGGACGAGGAGATGGTCTACGAGAGCCGGCGCGGCGACGTGATCGTGCTCGGCGCCTCGTCCTGGCGCATCGAGGACATCACGCGAGACCGGGTGATCGTCACGCCGGCGCCGGGCGAGCAGGGACGGATGCCGTTCTGGCACGGCGACAAGCCGGGCCGTCCGATCGAGCTCGGCCGCGCGGTCGGCGCGTTCACGCGCACGCTGCGGCGGCTCGCGCCGTGACGCCGCGCTCGAGCGACTGCGTCGCGACGTGGGCCTCGACGAGCTGGCGTCGGCGAACCTCGTGTCCTACCTCGAAGAGCAGATGGAGGCGACCGGCGCCGTTCCCGACGACCGGACCGTCGTGGTCGAGCGCTTCCGCGACGAGATCGGCGACTGGCGGATGTGCGTGCTTTCGCCGTTCGGCTCGCGCGTGCACGCGCCGTGGGCGATGGCGATCGAAGGCACGGATGCTCGAGCGGTTCGGGCCGGGCGCCCAGGTCCTGTGGAGCGACGACGGCATCGTCGTCCGGCTGCCCGAGGCCGTCGACCGGATCCCCGCCGAGGAGCTCCTGTTCGATCCCGACGCGATCGAGCAGGCGGTCGTCGCAGGCGGTGCCACAGACGGCGATGTTCGCCAGCGTGTTCCGGGAGGCGGCGGCGCGGGCGCTCCTGCTCCCCCGCCGCCGCCCGGGCCAGCGCACGCCGCTGTGGCAGCAGCGGCAGCGGTCGGCCGACCTCCTCGCGGAGGCGTCGAAGTTCCCGGACTTCCCGATCCTGCTGGAGGCCACGCGCGAGTGCCTGCGCGACGTGTTCGACGTCCCGGCGCTCCGCGAGGTCATGGCCGACCTCCGGTCCCGGCGCACGCGCCTCGTCGCGGTCGATACCGAGCACGCGTCGCCGTTCGCCCAGTCGCTGCTGTTCCGGTGGGTGGGCGTCTACATGTACGAGGGCGACGCGCCGCTCGCCGAGCGGCGCGCGGCCGCGCTGACCCTCGACCGCGACCTGCTCCGCGAGCTCCTCGGGTCCGAGGAGCTGCGGGAGCTGCTCGACCCACGCGCCCTGGACGAGGTCGAGGCCGAGCTGCAGCGCCTCGGCGAGGGCCGGGGCGCGCGCTCGGCGGATCACCTGCACGACCTCCTCCGCACGCTCGGCGATCTCACGGACGGACGAGATCGTCGCGCGCGTCGAGAGCGCGCGATGCGCGCGGCGTTCATCGAACAGCTCGTCGCCGACGGGCGGGCGATCCGCGATCCGGGTCGCCGGGCGACGAGCGCGTCGCGGCGGTCGAGGACGCCGCCCGACTCCGCGACGCGCTGGGGATCTCGCTCCCGATCGGTCTGCCCGGCGGCGTTCACCGGCGAGACCGACCGACCGCTGGAAGGTCTGGTCCGTCGATACGCGCGGACGCACGGACCGTTCGTCGCCGAGGAGGTCGCCGCCCGACTCGGCGCCTCGATCGAGCGCGTGCGGGACGCGCTCGCGGCGCTCGAAGCATCGGAGGCGGTCATCCGCGGCGAGTTCCGGCCCGGCGGCTCGGGCCGGGAATGGTGCGATCCCGACGTCCTCCGCCGGCTCCGCCGGCGTTCGCTCGCGCTGCTCCGTCGCGAGGTCGAGCCCGTCGACGCGGCGGCGCTCGGCCGGTTCCTCCCCGCGTGGCAGGGCGCGGACCGGCCCGCGCGGCGACGTCGACGCGCTCGCCGACGCGATCGGCGCGGCTCCAGGGCACGTCCGTGCCCGCGTCGATCCTCGAGACCGACGTCCTTCCCGGCCGGGTCCGCGGGTATCGCCCGCCGGACCTCGACGCGCTCGTGGCGGGCGGCCACGTGGCGTGGGTCGGCGCGGGGCCGCTCGCGGACCGACGACGGCCGCGTCACGCTCGTGTTCCGCTCGGACGCCGCCGACGTTGCTCCCGGACCGCTCCCGCCGAGCCGCCGGAGGGCGAGGTGCACGACGCGCTCCGCACGCCATCTCGCCGAGCGGGGCGCGTCGTTCTGGCCGGAGCTCGTCATCGCCGCCGGCACCGCCGACGAGCGACTGCTGCTCGCCGCGCTCTGGGACCTCGTCTGGGCCGGCGAGGTCACCAACGACACGCTCGCGCCCCTGCGGGCCTTCGTCCGCGGGCGCCTCCGCGAAGATCCGGACCACGCGGCCCGGGACATCGGCCGCGACCCGGCGCGCTCCGGCGGACGGGGCCACCGGCCGGCGCCGGCCGCTGGTCACTCGTCGCCGGGCTCCGTGCAGCCGGCGCCGGCCACCACCGAGCGCGCGCACGCCTTGGCGCGCCAGCTCCTCGATCGCCACGGAGTCGTCACCCGGGAGGCGGTCCTCGCCGAAGGCGTCCCGGGTGGCTTCGTCGGCATCTATCCGGTGTTCCGGGCGATGGAGGAGGCGGGCCATGTGCGGCGCGGGTACTTCGTCGCGGGCCTCGGCGCCGCGCAGTTCGCGCACCCCGGCGCCGTCGAGCGACTGCGCGCGTTCCGCCGCCCGGCGGACGATGACGACGAGGAGGACGGCGGCCCGTTGGTCCTCGCCGCGGCCGACCCCGCGCAGCCCTACGGCGCCGCGCTCCCCTGGCCTGGGAGCGAGGGGCGGCCGGCGCGCCAGGCAGGGGCCTACGTCGTGCTCGCCGACGGCGCGCCGGCCGCCTACCTGGAGCGTGGCGCTCGGAGCCTCGTGACGTTCGGTGTGGAGCCCTCCGAGTGGGTGGATGCGCTCGCCTCTCTCGTGAAGGACGGCCGTTTGAAGCGGATCCAGCTCGGCCGGATCGACGGCCAGGAAGCGTCCGACGCACCCCGCCGCCGCCGACCTCCGGGCCGCGGGGTTCGCCGACGGCTACCGAGGACTCACGCTCCGCGGATGACGCCGCCGCGCGACCGCGAGGGCTTCTCCGCTCGCGGCGAGCGATGGGCCGTCGCAACACCCCATCCGTACGCCTCGGAGGCAGCGGCCGGCGCCTTCGCGAGCGGCGGCAACGCCGTCGACGCCGCCCTGCACGCTGCGGTGACGCTCGCGGTGGTCTACCCGCACATGTGCGGGGTCGGCGGGGATCTGTTCGCCCTCGTGCAGAACCCCGACGGGAAGCTCGTCGCGATCGACTCGTCGGGTCGGGCGCCGGCCGGCGCGGACGCCGAGGGGCTCCGCGCCGCCAACGGCACCACGATGCCCGACGCCGGCCCGCAGACGATCACGGTGCCCGGCGCGGTCGGTGGATGGGACGCGGTGCATCGCCAGGGAGCGGTCCTGCCTTGGCGGCGAAGCGTTCGGAGCCGCGATCGAGGCCGCCGAGAGCTTCCCCCTCTCCCGTGATCTCGCGTGGAGCATCGCGCGGCGCGCCGACGAGCTGCGCACGGATCCGGGCTTCGCGGAGGTCTTCTTCGCGGACGGGGTCCCGTCGGAGGGCGACCGCCTCGTCCAGCCGGCCCTCGCGCAGGACGCTCCGCGCGCTCGCCGAGGAGGGCGCCGACGCCTTCTACGCAGGCGAACTCGGCGACCGATTCGTGGAAGGACTCCGCGCCCTCGGCGCGCCGATCTCGACCGATGACCTCGCCGGACACACCGCGGACCTGCTCGCTCCGCTCCGCGGGCGCTACCGCGACCTCGACGTGTCGGTCACGCCTGCCGGCTCCCAGGGGTTCGTGCTCCTCGAGGCGCTCGCCGCGGTCGAGCGTCTCGGGATCGATCCCGACCCGATCGGCTCCGATGCCGCGACGCTCGCGCGGATCCTGATGGCCGCGTCGTCCGATCGCGATCGTCACCTCGCCGACCCTCGAGCCATGACGCTCCACGTCTCCGGCGCTCCTGGACGATGGGCACATCGCGGCGCTGTGCGACGTGGTGCTCGGCGGGCCTCGCCGGACATCACGGATCGCCCCTCGTCGGACCTCCGAGACGCCGCACGTCCCAGGGGACACGATCGCGCTCGTCACCGCCGACGCCGACGGATGGGGGGTCTCGCTGATCCAGAGCCTCTTCAGCGGCTTCGGAGCCGGCATCCTCGAGCCTGCCACCGGGATCGTCCCCCACGACCGAGGAGCCTGCTTCACGCTCGAGCCCGGTCACCCGAACGAGCTCGCGCCGGGCAAGCGGCCGGCGCACACGCTGATGCCGGTCGCCGTCCACCGGGACGGCGACCTCGTGGCCCTCGCCGGCACGCGCGGCGGCCACGGCCAGCCCCAGATCGATCTCATGACCCTGGTCCGAGCCTTCGACCTCGGCCTCGATCCCTCCGACGCCGTCGCCGCGCCCACGCTGGCTCGTCGGCGGGATGTCGCCGCTCCGCGGGGATCCCTGGATCGAGGCGGAGGGATCGGTGCCCGGCTCGGTCCGTGCCTCCTTCGGCCGCGAGGGCTTCCAGGTGCGAGACCCTCGACGACGTGGATCGCGCGGTCGGCCACGCGAGCTCCTCCGGATCGACGGCGGTGCGCTGGCCTCGGGCAGCGACCCACGGGCGGATGGCGGCACCATGGCCTCGTGAGGAGCTGCCCGTCGGTGGTGAGGGAAGAACCGGTCATCGGGGGGATGGTGCATCCACCCATCGGCCCTTGGCATCGCCCGGGGCATCTCGCAGACTAGCCCGTCGATGTCGCCACGACTGCTGTCCGCCGGAGGGGGGCTCCGCCGCGTCCTCGATGTGCTGGGCGACGACCGACACGATCGTCTGGGAGGCGACGACGGAGCCGGGCCTCTTCACCTCCGTCTCGAACACGGTCGAAGGTCTGCTCGGCTACCCGCCCCGCGAATGGATCGACGATCCGGCTGTCCTGGCTCGCGCACGTCCATCCCGGACGATCGGGATCGAGTCATGGAAGCCTGGACGAAGGCGGCCGAGGGCGAGCGGCTGGACGTCGAGTATCGCTTCGCGAACGAAGGACGGCGACGAGGCCAGGCTCTGGCACATCGGCCAGCTGGTGCCCGCGTCCGTCCTCCCGACGACGAGCGCCTGCGGGGGCTGATCGTCGACGTCACGGAGACGACGCCGACTGGAGCTCGAGCGGGTCGAGGCGCTGCGCGACGTGAGCGAGGGACGAACCCGCGAGGCCGCCTCGACGGTGGGTGGAGGCGGAGGAACGGTTCCGTGCGCTCGAGGAGCAGGTGCCCGCGATCACCTACCTCGACGCGATCGACGGTCCCCAGAAGACGCTCGTCGATCAGCGAGCAGACCACGACGATCCTCGGTTACCCGCCGGAGGAGTGGTACACCGACCCCGAGCTCTGGACCAAGATCGTCCACCCCGACGACAAGGACCGACTCGAAGCGGCCGAGCGATCGGGCGGGCTTCGCGGGCGGGATCGAGTACCGCGTCGGTCACGAAGGACGGGCGGACCGTCTGGCTCCACGATCGCTCCCGCCTGATCACCGACGGCGAAGGCGTCCCTCGGTACTGGCTGGGAGTGCTCGTCGACGTGACCGACCGCCGCCGCGTGCACGAGCTCCGTCACGAGCTCGCCAGCGAGCGCGCGCAGAACTTGCGCCTGTCCGCCGCCGACGAGGCCAAGACGTTCGCGATGCAGGCCGTCTCGCACGACATCCGGACACCGCTCGCGGCGATCCTGGGCCTCGCGGTCACGCTCGAGAACAAGGCCGGACGAGATGTCGGCCGAGGACGTCCGGGACCTGTCGTCCCGCATCGTGCAGAACTCGCGACGACTCGACCGGATCGTGACGGACCTGCTGGACCTCGATCGGCTCCAGCGGAAGGGCTTCGCGGCGCGATCTGCAAGCCCGTCGATCTCGGATGCGCTCGTCCGCCAGCTCGTGACCAGGACCGAGGTCGTCACCGAGCGCCGGCTCCAGCTCGACACCGGCCCGGTGCACGTCGCAGGCGGACCCGACGATGGTCGAGCGGATCGTCGAGAACCTCCTGACCAACGCGGTGAAGCACACGCCGGGCGACGCCCGGATCTGGGTCCGGGTCGAGCGCACCGACGAGGGAGCGCTGATCGCCGTCGAGGACGACGGTCCCGGGGATCGCGCCCGAGGACCGCGAGCGGATCTTCGAGCCCGTTCGTGCAGGGGCCGAGCCCGGGACCGGGCGGTGCCGGAATCGGCCTCGCCCTCGTCGCGAAGTTCGCCGAGCTCCACGACGGCCGGGCGTGGGTCCAGGAGCGCGTGCGGCGGCGGCGCCTCCTTCCGGGTCCTGCTGGCGCTTCGAGCCCGAGACCGGACGTTCTCGTGCTCCCCGAGGCCCTCAGGGACACGGCCACGGACTCCTCGCCCGAGGACAGCCAGGCGTAGGCCTCTTCCTCCTGCGCGAAGTGCAGGCGGAGGATCGCGTGCAGCCCGTACAGGACGCGGCGGAGGTCGACGAGGTCGTCGGGCGTGGGCCCGTCTTCGGGCAGGTCGTCGAGGAGCTGCCGGAACACCCGCGCGAGGTGCGAGATCTCGATGTGCGCACGCGCCATCGAGCTCATCGGATCCTCGCCACCCACCAGACGAGCGACCACGGGGTAGACGGCGGCCTCCTCCTCCTCCTCGTGCTGCGGCAGTCGCTCCACCACGAACTGGCGGACCGCCTCGAGCTCCCGCCGGACCTCGTCCGGCGGCGAGCTCCCCGAGGCGGTCGGCCACCGACCGCACCCGCTCGAGCTCCGGAGCGAACTCGCGGTGCTCGGCGCGGAATCGCTCGGCCACGTCGGTGGTCTCCCGGCTCGACCGAGGGCCGGCTCCCCCCGCCGAGCGCTCGCAGCGCGTTGAGGATCGACGCCACGTCGATCAGCTCCTGGATCAGCGCACCCACGACCGGAAGGAACAGACCGAAGGCGCCGCCGAACATGAACGCGAACGCCAGGCCCATGCCCGAGCAGCACGGACTGGATCGCGATCGCGCGCGAGCGGCGCGCGATCGCGATCGCGTCCACCAGACCGTCCAGGCGATCCGCGACGAGCACGACGTCGGCCGCCTCCGACGAGGCGGTCGCGCCGCGTGCGCCCATCGCGACGCCGACGTCGGCGGCCGCGAGCGCCGGCGCGTCGTTCAGCCCGTCTCCGACCATGACGACGACGCCGGCCTCGCGCTCGGCCTCCAGCGCCTCGACCTTCTCCGATCGGGTCACGCTCGGAGAGGATCCGGTCGACGCCGAGCGCGGCCCCGACGGATTCGGCCACGTCGGGATGGTCGCCGGTCACCATGATCACGCGCTCGATCCCGGCCCGGCGGAGCGACGCGGATCACGCGTGGCGCGTCGGGGCGGATCGGGTCGTCGACGATCAGCGGCGCCCGCGACCGGCCGTCGATCGCGACGAAGATGCACGAGGACCCGTCGAGCATCGAGCGCCGACGCACCTCACGGGCGCGGGCGGGCATCGGCGCTCGCCTTCCGACACGTAGCTCGCCTTGCCGAGCGCCACGCGATGCCCGTCCACCGTGCCCTCGATCCCGGCATCCGTGGCGTTCGTGGACGTCGGTCGGGAAGGACAGCTCGAGCCCCCGGGCCCGGGCGGCCCGGACGAGCGCCGCCGCGAGCACGTGCGGCGAGACCTGGTCGAGCGAGGCGGCCAGTCGAAGCACCTCGTCGGGCTCGAGATGGCCGCCGGAAGCATCGGCAGGCGAGCCAGAGTCAGGGAACGTCTCGATGTCGCTCACCTCGAGGAACGCCCGACGTGAGCGTGCCTGTCTTGTCCAGAACGAGGACCTTCGCGCGCGCCAGCGTCTCGAGGACGCCGCCCCCCTTCACGATGATCCCCCGATGCGCGGCGCGTGAGATCCCCGACACGATCGCGATCGGCACGGCCAGCAGCAAGCGGGCACGGCGTGGCCACGACCAGGACCGAGAGCGCCCGGAGCGCATCGCCCGACACAGCCCAGGCGCCACGCCGGCGATGACCAGCGTGATCGGCACGAAGACGGTCGCGTAGCGATCGGCGAGCCGGACGAACGGGGCCTTGCTGCCGCTCGGCCTCCTGCACGAGCCGCACGATCCCGGCGTACGTGCTGTCCTCGGCCGAAGTCGTGGCGATCAGGTCGAACGCGCCGCCGGCGTTGACCGCGCCGGACCGGATCGGGTCCCCGGCGGCGCGTTCGACCGGACGGGACTCGCCCGTGAGCGCCGACTCGTCCAGGACGGCGTGCGTCGACGCGACGCCGTCCACCGGGATCACGGCGCCCTGCTTCACCAGGAGGCGATCGCCTCGGCGCACGTCCTCGACCGGACGCTCGACGAGCGCACCGTCCTCGTAGCGAGACACCGTTCGCGGCGCGCGATCGAGCAGAGCCGACAGCTCTCGGTGCGCCCGACGATCCGCGTAGGACTCGAGCGCCTCCCCCGTGGCCAGCATCAGCGCGATCACGGCGCCCGCGAGGTACTCCTCGAGGGCGAGCGAGCCGCCCATCGCGAGCAGGGCGATCACGTCGACGCCCGGCTGACGTTGCAGGAGCCCTCGACCACGTCGCGGAGCAGCGACACGAGGGCGATGGCGGTCGTGACGGTCCACGCGACGTCCGCGGCGTCGGGCATGTCGACCACCCACAGGACGCCACCGGTCGCGAGGCCCAGGATCGAGGTCGCGAGCCAGACCCGGGACAGATCCCGCGAGGTCGGCCACCGATCAGACCCTCGCGAGCGTGGCCCGGACGTGGAACGTCCGGGCCACGCCCTCCATCGCCATGTCGAGCTCGTAGGCGAGGCCGTCGCCCTCCACGCGGTAACGGCGCTCGATCTCCGTCACAGGCGAGCCGGTGGCGGTCCTCACCACCGAGGTCGATCGCAGGTTCACGTCGTCCCGTCGACCGTTCCCTCCGCGACCTCGGCCACGCCGATCGGGTGCGCAAGTGCGAGATCGACGCCGTCCGTCGCCCAGCGGCCGGATCGTGCCCCGCTCGAAGTGCAGCGGCGCTCCGTCCGGCGTCCAGC
The DNA here is from genome assembly GCA_963778505.1 of uncultured Actinomycetota bacterium. Classification (GTDB taxonomy): domain Bacteria; phylum Actinomycetota; class UBA4738; order UBA4738; family HRBIN12; genus JAJNBA01. The sequence goes on from CAVZUH010000004.1 coordinate 661,242, forward strand.
TCGACTCGGTCACGAGGAGGAACGGGTCGCCGACGTGCTCGAACGACAGCTCCTCGGTGTAGCGGAACGGTTCCACGCCGGGATAGCTCGCCCTCCCCGTCCCGCGCCACGTCCCGAGAAGGAACGCGAGCGGTTCGAGGTCCGGATGCATCGGCACGCGGGAACCGCTCACGGGGACGGGACGGGTTCGGGCGGTGACCGCAGGGCCGACGGCACGAGCCGAACGTACCACGGGGTGCCGCTCGGCCGGCCGGAGATCTCAGCGCTGGTCGAGGCGGTCCGCGACGATCTTCTGAAGGTCGAGGAACGCGTGCCACCGTTCGTCGACCTCTGCGTCGGTGCTCCCCGAACCGAGCGACCTCGGAGTCCGGCTCCGATCCGTTCGATGCGCTTCGTCACGCGCGCGAGGTCGTACTCGAGCTGGACGAGGCGCGCGTCGAGCGCGGCGAGCCGCTCGTTCACGCCGCCGCCTCGGCGGAGGGACCGAGGGGACGGAGACCGTGACGCTCTCCTCGATGACGGCGACGGTCTCCTGGCCGTCGGCGGGATCTGCCTTCACCGACCTTCGGGGGCGACCTGCCGCGGCGGTGCTCGTCGTGAGCTCCGGCTCGTCGCCGCGGAGCTCGGCCTGGAGGTCGAGGAGGTTCGTGAGGACCTCTTCCTGGTACTCGCTCATCCGCGCCGCCTTTCGGTCTCCGCCACAGCGATTCCCCGTCCTCGGTACGGGTGATGGTATGTCACCCTACACCTCCGACCAATCGGACTTTCGGCTACGGTTCTTCCGGCCGTGCGAACCCTTGTCCGTCTGTCCGTGACCCCGGTGAAAGCCCTACGCCTTTCGCACCCCGCGAGGCCGAGCTCACGGCGGGTGGGATCCCGGGAGACCGCCGGTTCTACCTGATCGACGAGATGCGGGCGCGCTCTTCGACGCCACCGACCACGGGCGCACTCCTGCGGATCGTGCCCAGGTACGACCTCGCGACCGAGCGACTTCGGCTGCACGTTCCCCGACGGATCGGTGGTGGAAGGATGCCGTCGACGGGCTCGGACGCGACGTCACGACCGACTTCTTCGGACGGCGGTGGACGGGCACCTCGTCCGACGGACTCTCCGAGGCGGCGATGTCGCGCTACGCCGGCCGGTCCGTCCGACTCGTCCGCGTGACACGCGATGGCGACGGGCAGGACGTCCATCCCCTCACCCTGGTGTCCTCCGCGAGCGTCCGCGACCATCGGTCGCCGCGGCGATCGCCCAGATCTCGATGCGCGTCGGTTCCGGATCAATCTCGAGATCGACGGATGCGACCCCTACGAGGAGGATTCGTGGGACGGTGAGTCTCGTCCGCGTCGGCGAGGCGACCATCCGCGTCCGCGGGCAGATCCCACGTTGCGTCGTGACGACGCTCGCCCCCGACACCGGCGAGAAGGACTTCGGGACGCTGAACCAGATCGCGCGATACCGGCCGCGGATCGAGGGACGGGGTGGACTCCCCTTCGGGATGTACGCCGAGGTCGTTCGAGCACGGACGCGGTGAGGGTCGGCGATCCGGTCGAGCTGCTCAGCTCTCGTCCGGCCGAGACGAAGCCCGTCGTCGGTCGGTGAAGAGCCACGAGACCGCCACCCAGGTGACGATCGGCGCGGTCGCCGAGGATGCCGAAGATGATCCCGAACTTCAGGAAGTCGATGATGATGTCCAAACCGAGCCGTCCTCCACTCGACGTTCGGGAAAGCGTACACGAGGGGGAAGCCGGGCTGTCGCGGGGGACTGCGGTAGCCTCGAGCTCATGAAGCCGTGGATCCGTTGGTCGATCCTCGCGGCCACGGTGGTGGTGCTCGTGGTCCTGTTCGTTCTCCTCCGGCCCGACGACGGGAGCGACGGCGCGTCCCACGCCGTCGACGCCGACCGTGACCCCTCCGACCGCGGAGTCCGCACACCCGCCCAGAGCCCGAACCCGAGCGAACCGTCGTCGAGGTCACGTACCGGGACGGCGCCGTGCAGGGGCCGACGCGATTCACGGTGACCCAGGGCGAACGGGTCCGGATCGTCGTGCGCGCCGACGTCACCGACGAGGTCCACCTCCACGGCTACGACCTTCTCGCCGACGTCTCACCGAGCGACCCCGCCAGGATCGACTTCGTCGCGAGACGCGGCCGGCGTCTTCGAGGTGGAGCTCGAAGACGCCGGCGACCCTGTTCCAGCTGGAGATCGTTCCCTGACGCGCCGAGGGACGATCCTCGCCGGCTCCTGGCGACCTGGCTCCTCGTGACCGCCGCCCCTGCGTTCGCCCACGGGCGATCGGCGGGTCGGCGGATCTCCCGGTGCCCGCTCTGGCTCTTCGTCTTCGGCGCCGCCACCGCGCTGCTCATCTCGTTCGTCGCGCTCTCGATGCTCTGGACGGAGCCTCGGTTCGAAGGGCGGCCGACTCGGTCGGCGCGACCCTCGTGGCTCCAGTCGATCCTCACGAACCACGCTCTCGAGTGGGCGATCAGGATCCTCGATGCTCCTGTTCTTCGTCGTCGTGGCGATGGCCTCGGCCCGGCGGGCGAGCGACACCGAGACGATCGGGCCCATCGTCGTCTACGCGTGGTTCTGGGTGGGGCTCGCGATCGCCCACGCGCTGCTCGGGAACCTGTGGGCGACCCTCTCCCCGTTCGACACGATCGGCCGACTCGTCGGGTACGGGGATGACGACGAGGTCCCTCCGCCGGCCCTACCCGCAGACGTGGGGGAGATGGCCTGCGGCGATCCTCCTCTTCGCGTTCGTGTGGGTGGAGCTGGCCGAGCCGTTCGGCTCGATCCCCGGTCACCTCGGGATCCTGATCGTCGTCTACACGCTGATCCAGATCGCCGGGATGCAGACCTTCGGCCGCCGGGCCTGGATCGAGAACGGGGAGGCGTTCGCCGTCTACTTCGGACTCATCGCAAGGATGGCGCCGCTCACCCGGGACCGGGAGGGCCGGGTCGTGACTCAGGCCCTTCCTCTCGGGACTCGCACAGATCCCGCCCGGCCGGGCCTGCTCGCGGTGATCATGGTCGCCCTCGGCTCGACGACGTTCGACGGCATCTCCAGGTCGAGCCTGTGGATCACCGCGACCGCGGGACTCAGCGGCGTGGTACGAACCGCGGCTTCCCTGCGGGGACTCCTCGCCGTGATCGGGCTCGTGACGCTCGCGTATGTGATCGCGATGCGCGCCGCCTCGCGGGTCGTCGGCATGAACTGGCACACTCTCGCGGTGCGCTTCGCGCACTCGCTCGTCCCGATCGTGCTCGCGTACGTCGTCGCGCACTACTTCTCGTTCCTGGTGCTGGAGGGGCAGCTCGGGACTCGTCCGCCTGTCGGATCCGTTCGGGGCCGGCTGGAACCTGTTCGGGACCGACGACTGGGTGATCAACCTCTCGCTGCTCTCCCCGACTGCGATCTGGTACGTGCAGGTCGCGGCGATCGTGCTTGGCCACGTCGGCTGGTGTCGTGGTGGCGCACGACCGCGCGATCGCGATGTTCGATCGCGCGGCAGCCGTGCGCACACAGTACGCGCTGCTCGCCGTGATGATCGTCTTCACGGCGAGCGGCCTCCTGATCCTCTCGGGATGAGGCGATGATCCTGCTCGGTTCCGGGGGACGGGCCGCCGGAGAGCGAACCCCTCAGGCCGCCAGCTGCTCCTTCCGCGCCACCATCTGCTCGCCGAGGGCCTCCAGCTCCTCCCGGCTGAACGCCTGCCGAGCCTGCTCGAACATCTCGTTCTCTTCTTCCTCGATGTGGTGCTCGATGTTCTCCTTCATGACCTTGAACTTGGCCCCCCACACCTCGTCGTCGTAGGGGACACCCTCGATCTCCGCCATGACCATGTCGACCACGTGATGCTCCTCGTACGCCTCGAGCGTGATCTCCTTCGTCTTGGGGTGGTCTTTGAGGGCGGGGTAGAAGATCTCCTCCTCGATCAGCTCGTGAACCGTCAGCTCCTCCTTGACCTTGCCGAACAGCTCTTCCCGGCTCTTCACGCCACGTTCGGTCGTCGACTCCAACTCCGACAGGAGCTTCTTCATCTTCCGGTGGTCTTCCTCCAGCAGGCTGATGGCGTTCATCCTCGTGCCCTCCTCGTTCGTCGGCCGCCAGGTAGATGCATCATTCCCGCAGACCGCGGGAGGAAACGTCGCCGACGGCAAGTCCGGCTAGCATCCGGCGGTGCCCCCATCCGGATTGACCGGCGTCCACATCCGCGGCTTCCGTTCCCTGAAGGACACGAGCTTCCGTCCCGGGACGATCTCCGCGATCGTCGGCGAACCCAGCACCGGCAAGTCGAACCTGCTCACCGCGATCTGGGCGCTCCTCGATCCCGACGCCGCGCCGCTCGTCGCGACCGACCTGGCCGAAGGCGGTCAAGGGCCGATCCGGGTCGTCGGGGAGCTCGCCGACGGCTCCACGATCTCGGTCGAGGGAGCACCGCCGGGGGGATCGTCGGTCCAGGGGTCAGCGCGACCGCCCGCGCTCTTCTTCCCCGCCGGCCTCCGGGACGGCCCCCTCGTCGCCCCGCCGGGTCGCGCGCTGTTCCCACATCCCGTCGCGGAACTCTTCCGCGACGCGGTCGACCGGGACGCAACGTCCGCGCATGACACACCCACCGCCTCGGCTCGAGGGTTGGTCGCCGGCCTCGAGTCGTGGCGTGAAGCCGGGCTCACCGGCGTCATCGTCCTCATGGAGGAGCCCGAGCTCTTCCTTCCGCCGCAGGCGCAGCGGTACCTCTACCGGCTCCTCCGGCACGTCGCGTCGCAGGGGAACCAGGTCCTCTACTCGACACACTCGCCCGCGTTCCTGAACGTCGTCCGGCTCGACGAGCTCGTCTTCACGGAGCGGAGGCCGAGGGTCGGAACGCTGCTGCTGCAACCTGAACCGCTGCCCGCCGACGAGGAGTTCCGCGCCTACTCCGAGTTCGACTCGTCCCGGAGCGAGCTCTTCCTCGCTCGCGCCGCGGTCCTCGTCGAGGGACTCACCGAGAAGCTCGCGCTCCCGTTCGTCTTCGAGGCGCTCGGCCACGACCCCGACCGCGAACGCATCTCGATCATCGAATGCGGCGGGAAAGGGAACATCCCGCTCTTCGCCCGGATCAGCAAGGCCGTGGGGCTCCCGTTCGTCGCCGTGCACGACCGGGACGCACCGGCCACGGCCGAGCCGAGCGAGGCGGAGCGACAGCTCAACGCTCTGATCGCGGAGGTCGCCGGCGACGATCGTGTCGAGCTCGCCCCCGATTTCGAAGGCGTCGCGGGGATCCACGGCGACCGTCGGAAGCCGGCTCGGGCCTGGCGTCGGTTCGCCGACCTCGGAGCCGACACCGTTCCGCAACCGCTGGCACGAGTCGTGGAGCGGGCGGTCGCCCTGGCCCACCGCGACCCGGTCTGACCGGATCCGAGGTTCCGCCGATCAGCGGGCGGGCTGGATCACCGGCTGCTCGACTCGGCGGCTTTCGCGGCCCGGTCGGCGCGCTTGCGCTCGGTCTTCGCTTCGTCCGCGAGACGCTTCGCGTCGCCCTCGGCCTCGCGCGCCGCGGTCACCGCTGCGGCCGCCTTCCCCTTGAGCTCCTCCGCGCGACGGTGAGCCTTGTCCGCGGCGCGCTCGGCGACGGCGGCTCGCTGCGCGGCGGCGCGCGCCTCACGCGCCCGCTCCCGACGGGCCTCGGCCGGATCCTCGTCGAGCACCTCCTCGTTGTCCTCCGCGCCACCCCCTTGCAGCACCTCGAAGCCTTCGATCGCCCCGAAGCCCGCGGTGGGACGAGCCTCGCGCTCCAGCGTGGCCGCCTCCAGCCGTTCGCCGAGCTCGTCGTCCACCGACGCGGCGTCGAACGTCGCCGCGATCGCGTCGCGGTGCGCGGCACCCCGCTCCCCGATCGCCGCGACGCCCGCATCCGCGAGCGCCTGGACGAGGGCCCGCCGCGCATCGGTCGCTTCCCGGAGGTCCTCTCCGCCCCCGCCGGAGAGTGCCTTCCGCTGCGCTCGCCGGAGCGCCCGGCCCGCTTCCCGAAGCGCCTGCACGTCCTCCGGCCGCTCGCGCGACGTCACGTTCACGGCCCAGGCGACGACGCTCGGGCGGCGCAGCTTCTTGACCTCCGCGGCCGCGTCTGTCTTGCCGGCCTCCTTCAGCTCGGCGGCCAGACGGTCTCGTGCGGCCACGAACTCCTCGGGCGGCAGCGTGAAGAGCTCCCGGACCGCATCGGGGACGCCCGGAGCGCTCAGAACCCCTCCTCGTAGTCGTCGTCGCTCACGGCGTCGCCCCATTCCGGCGCGCCGCCGCCGTTCACCGCCACGTGAACCAGGGGTGTGTCGGGGGTGCCGCCGTGGAAATGCCACTCCTCCGGGCCGACGTGGATCACGTCGCCGGGCTCGAGCACATGACCGTCCTCTCCTTTCGAGCGAACGCGGCCGCGCCCGATCACCCCGAACAGGAACTGCCCACCCGGGTGACGGTGCCAGTGTGTGCGTGCGTTCGGTACGAAATGGACCACGCCGACGTTCGTTCCGTCGTCGGTCGCGAGGGTGGAACGGAGCCACACCTCGCCCGTGAAGCGGCCCTCGTCCCCGCGTTCGAACGAGCCTTCGGACGCCCTCGAGATCTCCATCGTCCGAGCGTACCGTTGAGTAGGGCTGGCTGCCGAGGCCCGCTCCAAACCTCCCTCGTCGGCAGGCTCGGCCGGCTGAACCCCCGGCGTTCCTACCGAACCCGGTCGCCCGGCCGTTCGTAACAGGAGTCGTATGGACCGCGACATCCCCGACCGAGGGGAAGAGGGAGGGAGTCATGCGTTCCAGAACCATCCGCCTTGTGATCGTCGCGCTCGCCGGAGCGGCGATCCTCACGACGGCGATGCTGGCCGAGGGGACCCCGGCGGCCACGCAGGCCGGCCGGCCTGCCGTTCGCCTGGCCAGACTGACCGGAGAGGTCGAGGTCCCGATAGGCGACCTGGACGGCAGCGGTTTGTCGACCGTCATCGTGCATCCGGCCAAGGGCCAGCTGTGCTTCGCGATCGTGGTCGACGACATCGTGCTTCCGGCGATCCTCGCACACATCCACAAGGCGCCACCCAGGCGTCGCAGGTCCGATCGTCGTGCATCTCACTGCGCCGGACGCAACAGGCACCTCGGCCGGCTGCGTGTCGGGGTCGACCAGGCGCTCCTGACGGCGATCAAGCGCCATCCGCGCCAGTACTACGTGAACGTGCACACGACCGATTTCCCGGCCGGAGCGGTGAGGGGTCAGCTGCACCGACCCTGATCGAAGTCACCTGGTCAGTCGCGAGCGCGTCATGAGCATCGATCAGCCCGCCCTTTCGGGCGGGCTGATCTGCTCTTCGGCCCGTGGGGCGGGCAGGCCTCGAACCTGCGACCGACGGATTATGAGTCCGCTGCTCTGACCAACTGAGCTACCGCCCCGCCCGCATCGCTGCAGGGAATGGGAGTCTACGCCGCTCGAGCCAGCCGCTGCTTCCCGCCCGCTCGTTTCGAGCTGAACGGACGAGGCGCGGGATCGTGCGACATGCTGTGGCGGTGAAGCTCGCTGCCCTGATCACGCCGCTCCTCGATTGGCTCCAGCCTTTCTTCGCTTCGTTCGGCTACGTGATCGTCTCCGTGGCGATGTTCTTCGAATCGGCGGCGTTCACGGGGATCCTGGTGCCGGGCGACGTGATCCTCGCTCTCGGCGGTGTGTACGCGGGCCGAGGAGAGCTCGCCCTTCCCGCTGTGATCGCGTGCGGCGCCATCTTCGGGGTCGTCGGGTCATCGACCGGCTACCTCCTGGGTCGCCGATACGGGAAGTCGATCCTGCGACGAGCGCCGATCCTCCGGCGCTTCCAGGACCGGATGGATCAGGCGCAGGCCTCGGTCGCGGCGAACGCCGGGAAAACCATCGTGCTGGGACGGTTCATCACGGGCGCCGCCGTGTTCGTCCCGTTCGTCGCCGGCGCCTCCGGCGTGCGAGCGCGGACGTTCTTCACGTACGCCATCCCGACGATGCTCGTTTGGACCACAGGACTCGCGTTGATCGGCTTCTTCGTCGGCAACAACGTGGGAACCATCGATCGGATCCTCTCGCGCATCGGCCTGGCCGGCCTTGGTCTGGGCGTCCTGCTGATCGGTATCTGGATCTGGCGCCACCGTCGAGCCACCGAACCCGCAGGCGATCCAGAAGATCGTATGAGCGATACCGGCGAGATGTGACCCGGACGACGGCGCGGGCGCGCGTCAACACGCCTGCGCCGTCCGCGAACAGGGATCCTCGCCTAGTTGCGTCGATCCTCCGCCGGGTCGATCACCAGCAACTCGTCGAAGAGCGAGCGGTAGTAGACCATCGCTTTCCGAAGAGCCTCGGTGTCCCCATCGCCTTCCTCGCCCGTCTCCTTCACAGCGATCGAGTGCGCCGACCGGTAGTTCTCGACCACATCCGGGTGCTCCACGGAGATGTCTGCAGATCGCTGGTCGAAATCCGCGACCGGGTAGCCCCGCGTCGCCATCACCCGCTGGATCAACTCGTCTGCATGAGTGACAGCCTCCGACGGCCTGTCCACGAACGCCGCCTGCACCTTCGTCCACTCGGCCGTGTAGCGGTCGTGATCCGGTGTCGAAAGGGGTCTCAGGTCCAGTGAACTCACGCGCTCTCGTCGCTCCTGGAGATCGGATTCCGCGAGACCTCGGTCACCGGCGCGAGCCATCGTCCGTTCGTACTCCGGGCCGAAATCGCGCTGCAGCCCCTGGGACCTGTTCCGATCCACGAGGAACCAAACCAGCCCGGCGACTACGAGAACGATCGCGACCACGACGATCCATCCCAGCATGTCCATGCGAACCTCCTCCGCGTCTGCCTCTCTCGATGGTTCCTACCCGCCTCGACCGAGCCCGAACCCCCAGGGCCCCATCCATTTCGAGGCTGTCCGACGTGGGAGGATGGTGCCGGAGGTTCGTCAGGCGATGACCGAGTCCCGCACCGAGACCGACTCGCATCGGACCCATCGAGGTCCCGGCCGACCGCTACTGGGGCGCGCAGACCCAGCGGTCGCTGCACCACTTCTCGATCGGCGACCCCGCGGCGACCGGATGCCCGATCGAGGTCGATCCGCGCGATGGCCCTCCTGAAGAAGGCCGCCGCGATGGTGAACGCCGACCTCGGCCTCCTCGACCGGAAGCTGGCCGACCTGATCGTCGCCGCCGCCGACGAGATCATCGACGGCACGCTCGACGACCATTTCCCGCTGTACGTCTGGCAGACGGGATCGGGCACGCAGACGAACATGAACGTCAACGAGGTGATCTCGAACCGCGCGATCGAGATCGCGGGTGGCGAGCTCGGCTCGCAAGATGCCGATCCATCCGAACGACCACGTGAACATGTCGCAGTCCTCGAACGACACGTTCCCGACCGCGATGCACATCGCCGCGGCGAGCAGCTCGCCGAGCGGCTCCTTCCCGCCGTCCGGGCGCTCCGCGACGCGCTCGGCGCCAAGGCGAGCCGCCTGGGCCGACATCGTCAAGATCGGCCGGACGCACCTGCAGGACGCGGTCCCGCTCACGCTCGGCCAGGAGTTCTCGGGCTACGTCGCGCAGCTCGACGACGACATCGAGCGGATCGAGCAGACGCTCCCCGACCTCTACGAGCTCGCGATCGGCGGGACCGCGGTCGGCACCGGGCTTGAACGCGCCCGAGGGCTTCGGCGACGCGTGCGCGGCGAAGATCGCCGAGCTCACCGGTCTGCCCGTTCGTCCGGCACCCAACAAGTTCGCCGCGCTCGCAGCGCACGACGCGATCGTGCTTCGCGAGCGGCGCGCTCGCGCACGCTCGCCGCGTCGCTGATGAAGATCGCGAACGACATCCGCTGGCTCGGCTCCGGACCGCGCGCCGGCATCGGCGAGCTGCTCCTTCCCGAGAACGAGCCCGGCTCGTCGATCATGCCGGGCAAGGTGAACCCGACGCAGAGCGAGGCCATGACGATGGTCGTGCGACGCAGGTGTTCGGCAACGACACCGCGATCAAGATCGCGGGCTCGCAGGGCAACTTCGAGCTGAACGTGTTCAAGCCGGTGATGATCCGCAACCTGCTGCATTCGCGCCGGACTGCTCGCCGACGCGTGCCGCACCTTCCGCGAGTTCTGCGTCGAGGGCCTGGAGCCCAACCGAGAGCGGATCGAGGAGCTCGTGCACCGACTCGCTCATGCTCGTGACCGCGCTCACCCCGAAGATCGGCTACGACAAGGCCGCGGAGATCGCGAAGAAGGCGCATCACGAGGGCACCACCCTGAGGGAGGCCGCCCTCGCGCTCGGCTACCTCACCGATGAGGAGTACGACGACATCGTCGTACCGGAGAAGATGGTGTGAACGCGCAGGCAGGATTCCGAAAGCCCCCGGCCCGTCCCCCGACGTACCCTTGTAGGGGAGGCGATGAGGGCCATATGACGGTGATCGCCGACGGGCTCCCGAGCCCGCACCTCCAACGCAAGATCCAAGAGGTCCAACTCTTCCTTGCTCAGAACCTGGCCTACGACGTCGACCTGAACACCATCGCGGCCCACGCTGCCCTCAGCCCCTACTACTTCACGAGGCAGTTCACGGCGATGGTGGGCATGCCTCCCTACCGCTATCTGATCTCGCTCCGGATCCAGCGATCGGCTCAGCTGCTCCGCGAGTCGGACCTCACGGTCACCCAGATCCTCCACCGCGTCGGCTTCCACAGCCCGAGCCACTTCACCACGACCTTCCGGCGGCACATGGGGATGAGCCCGACGGACTACCGGCGCCGCTACGACTTCGAGCGGAACGCGAACCGGTTCAGTCGAGCGCTCGATCCGTTGGTGCACCAGCCCAACCCGCGCCTCACCAGGTAAGGCTCGCTCGTCTCCTTCGCTGGCGCGCGATCTCGCGGGGGTCGGCATCGCGTCCGGGCGCATGAAGAAGGGGCCGGCGAGGAAACGGTAGTCGACACCCGCCTCCTCGAAATTCGGCCCCTTCATGGAGCGGTCCAGCCGCCAGTCGCGGCATGACCGCTACAGAGCTCTCGATCGCTCGCCTAGAACAGCCACATGAGGACGGCGATCAATCCGATCACAGCCAGGATGGTCCAGATCATCTTTGGTCACCTCCCCCTGTCGGGTAGTCCTCACCGTCCGTACCCGTCAGGGAAAGGGTTCACACATCGAGTGCTGGGTCGGGTGAGCCGTGTGCCTTCGCGCTCGCATCTCCGGCGTCGCCGGACTAGCACGACCCGTTCGAGCGGATGCAGCGCTGGATCAGCGTGTTCAGAACCGTCTGGTTCCAGGCGTTGAAGAAATCGCCGTGCATCGTGAAGAAGGGGCCGCTCGCGAGCCTCACGCCGCTCCCGTTGCGGATCGGGAAGGAGATCGCCATCGTGAGTTCGGGCACCGGCACCGGGTGTGTCCTCGGACAGCCACGGCTGCCTCCGCCGAGCCTCGTCGCGTAGCGCATGTGGGACTTGTGGTTCGGACTGTCCTTCCGTCGGCCGTCCCAGCAGGACGGGAACTTGATGAGGACCTTGACATGCCCGCCGCTGCCGCAGTCACGCATCGTCGCTTGCCCTGTCCCGCTGCTCCCCTGGCACGACCAGGCCACCACCCTCGTGCTCTGCGGGCTGCGTGGCACGGGAGTTGCCGGCGATGATCTTCAGTCCCGGCGGGAACGCCCTTGATCGCACTCAGGTTCCGGTGCTGGCCCCGGTAGTAGAAGTGACCGGCGGTGGGACGGATCAAGCCTCCCGTTCCTGTACAGGGCCGGCATCCAGTACGCCGCCTTATCGGCCTTGTTGTTGCAGTTCGTGCCCGCCCGGCGGAGTGAGGCCCAGGTGGAGTGCGCGTTCGTCGACGTGTTGCCGAAGAATGCGTGAAGGTGACCCATGCCCGGATGGTGAGGATGGACGATGGGGTCGGCCCTCGCGAGATGATGGAAGTCGCATTCGATGTGGATGCTCGGGCTCGCGATCGCCGGCGGTGCCGACAACGGCACGACGCCGATCGCGAGCGCGATGACGATGAGGAGCGCCGGCGAGCCGGCGGCGGCGCATGGAGAAGGAAGGACCGACCGCATGAAGCCACCTACCCTATCGACCTGCGTCCTCCTGTCAACGGGGGCAAACCGACCTCGGATGCTCGCCTCACCGTCATCCCACGATGCCGTAGCTCGACTACGCTCGTCAGACGGTGGCGGCAGTAGAAGACCTCTCTAGTCTGTTGAGTGGAAACGTAGTTGCAACGGATCGTTCGCAACCTCGCCGATCGACGAAGAGCCATGGAGCCCAAGATGCATGAGCCCGCGCCGACGGGAACGACACCGACGATTCCTCGCGACGTTCGACATCGAGGACTGGTTCCATGCGGAGAACGTGCGAGCGAGCCTTCCCAGCGCGGATCCGGACTCGCTCGAAGCGCGGATCGAGCCGAACGCACACGAGCTCCTCGACATCCTCGCGCGAAGCGGGAGTGCGGTCCACGATGTTCGTGCTCGGATGGGTGGCGGAGCGCTACCCGACGATCGTCCACCGCATCGTGGACGAAGGTCACGAGCTCGCGAGTCACACGCATCTCCATCGCAACCTGAACCGGTTGTCACGAGACGAGGTGGTGCGCGAGCTCGCGCAGGCGAAGGACGCACTCGAGCAGGTCAGTGGGCTGGCCGTCCGAGGCGTTCGCGCGCCGAACTTCTCGGTGAGCGACGAGGTTCTCGACGTCCTGGCAGAAGCCGGCTACTGGTACGACTCGAGCTACTTCGGCTTCGCCCAGCACGACCGCTACGGCCACATCTCGATGACGATCGACGCGCAGGCCCCGGTGGTGGAGGTCCGTCCCGACCTGCTCGAGATCCAGATGACTCGCGTACCCATCGGGCCGCTGATGATTCCCTGGGCAGGCGGTGCGTACTTCCGGCTCATCCCCTACCCGGTCTTCCGACGCGGCGTCGCGAAGCAGCTCCGATCCACGTCATGGTTCACGTTCTACCTCCATCCGTGGGAGTTGGACGCCGATGAGACCGCGCCGCCCGGGATGTCCCGGTCCCTGCGATTCCGCGCCTACACCGGTCGTCGCCGCGTCCGACGAGATCTGCGGCGGCTCGTTTCCGAGTTCGGCTCCTCCCGGATCGACGAGGCTCTGAGCGATCGAGGCTACGAAGCGCCGGACGTGCGCTAGGGCGAGACGAGTCTCAGGCGGGTTATCGACCTCGGAACAGGACGCCGATCGTCCGGGCGATGATCACCAGGTCCCGCCACAGGGACCAGTTCTCGATGTAGTAGTTGTCCAAGCGGGCACGTTGAGGCACGGTGTCGAAGCCCCGGTTCCGGCCGTTGATCTGGGCCCAGCCCGTGATGCCGCCGACCACCCGGTGCCGATCGTCGTAGCGGGAAACGGTCTCCGTGAACTGGCCCGTGTAGTGGGGCCGTTCCGGCCGCGGCCCGACCAGCGACATCTCGCCACGGAGCACGTTCAGCAGCTGTGGCACCTCATCCAAGCTCGTCCGCCGCAGGAGATGCCCGACGCTGGTGACCCGATCGTGATCGCCGTCGGAGAGCCAGGCCGTGTCGGAGTCATCGTTCTCGTACATCGTCCTGAACTTGTAGATCTCGAAGAGCTGACCGTTCAACCCGACCCGCTTCTGTCGGAACAAGACGGGGCCCGGGCTGGACAGCCGCACCGCGAGCGCCAAGATGGCCAACAGCGGAAGGCTCACGAGGAGCAACGTGGACGCGGCCACGATGTCGAACGCCCGCTTCTGAAGGCGGGCCGCCGGACGAAGCGCCGGCCGCCGAAGATGGAGCAAGGGGATGCCGCACACGTCGTCGACGGCGGCCCCTTGTGGGATCCCGCTCAGCTCGAAGAAACGCGGGACGACGTGGATCTCCGCCGTCGCTCGCTCGTTCGCCCGCAGGATCGTGACGAGCTCCTGGTCGAGCATCTCCCCGAAGGCGACGAGGACGCGCCTCACTTCGTGGTCACGGATCACCCGCGGGAGATCCTTGCTCTGGCCGAGGTACGGCAAAGCGGTCACTCTCGCCTCGGGCCGTCCCAGGAACCCAACGGGCCGAAGTCCGTACTCCGGGTGTTCCTCGAGGGCGTCGACGAGCCTCATGGCCATCTCTCCGTCACCGACGACCAGCGTTCGCTCTGAGACCACACCTCGTGTCCTCGCCGCTCGCTCCAGCGCGTACGCTGCCCCTCGGCCCAAGAAGATCGCCGCCGAACCGGCCAGCCCGGCCAGCGTGAATCCACGGAGAGCACTCCCGAGGATCTCGATCCCGGCCAGCGAGGAGATCGACCACCCCACGGAGACGAGAACCAGCAACGCGATCGACACCCGCCCGAGCAGCCATCCCGCCTCGTCACCGAAACGCGGGTTGATCCGGAACTTCCGTGACGTGTCCCCGTTGAGGATCAAGAACGCGACCACAGCGTAAGCGATCGAGGGGCGGGAGAAACCCAAGAGGGCGGCGGCGCCGAGCAGCATCACGGCGTCGGCGGCCGGCAGCAGGCTCGACAGCGGGGGGCGGGAGCGGAGCGCCCGGGGGGTCGAGATGGTGATCTCGAGGGGCTCGTGGAGGGCCATGGCTCAGGGACCTCCATGGGGTCCGAGCAGTAACTTCCGAGCGAACACAGCGGTGCCCCTATCTCCAGCCCGTCCCGAGGACTGAGTTTGGCTGGGAGAGGGGACCCAGCGCATGCGCGGTTCGCCGTAGGAAACGTACCGATGGCTGGGGAGGGGGGTCATCCTGCTCGATTCAAGGGTCAACCGGCCCACGCGGAGCTCGTCCCGACGAGCGGTGGGAGCTGGTATGTGGAGGCCCGCCGAGCCTTGTCAGGACCTGATGATCGAGGCGTCGTCGGCGTAGAAGCAGACTCCGGGAGGAGCCTGGGCCTTGGGCATGAACACCTGGAGGTCGAGCGTGGATGTGCCCGCCTGAACAGGCGTGTACGTGAGCGTCAGCCGCTGCCATGAAGTCGTCAGCGTATACGTCACGACCCGCGATCCAACGGTGCTTCCGCCATTCATTTCACGGAATGTGATCTTGATCGTCTTCCCCGCGGTGTCTGCTCGCACCCAGATGCTCCCCGTGTGGAGACCCGCCTGGGTGGTGGTGACCCAGTTCGGAACATCGTTCAGGACGCATTTCCTGGTCCCGGTGCTGTTGTTCCTGAGGAGCGCGGCCCCGCTGCCGGTGTGCGGCGTGGGGGTGGTGACCCGGGTCAGTGCCACACCGGCACCCGATCCGGTGATACCCCACCCGGCCGTGTTGGTCTCGAAACCCGGGTTCCCGACGAACTCCTGGGAGGGCGGCGCCTGGGTGACGACGACATCTCTGGTCGTCGTGTCCGGGCCCTGCGAGTTCGAGGCGGTGAGCACGACGGTATACGTACCCGCAGTGTTGAAGACGAACGTCGGATGCTGGACGGTCGAGTCGATGATGCCGTCCTCGTTGAAGTCCCATGCCCACGTCATCGGCGTGCTGCCCGTCGTCGTGTTGTTGAACGTGACGCTCAGCGGAGCCGCTCCCGTCGCCGGGTTGGCGGTGAACGAGGCCGTGGGCGCAACGGGGGCAGGAGCGGTCACGTCGAACACGAAGACGGCATACTTGAGTGGGCCGGCCGGACGCGAGTCGGCTCCGTCACTGACGAAGAGCTGTTGGCCGATCAACTCCACCCCTCGGCTGTCCATGACGCCGAACGGGGTGAGATCGAACGACCAACCGGGAACGAGCGTCCTCGTCGCCCAGTCGACCCGCTTGAGGACCTCCGCATTCGTGACGACGTAGAGGTCCGCCCCGCCGACGGAGAAGCCCATGCCCAAGATCGCCGAGAGGCCGGGGACCTGGAACGTCGAACCGGCCGTGTTCGAGCTCGTAGTTGTACGTGCGCAACTGACTGCCTACTCCCACGTAGATCTTCCCGTCGGCGGAGTTCCAGGAGGAGGCCGTGTAGTTGGCGCCGGAGGCCAGCGGTTGGTGGGACTCAACCTGGAAGGTCCCACTCTGCCGGGTGAGGCGGAAGGCGGTCGGCAAGATGGACCCGCTGCAACACGGTCCGGAGAAGAGATAGAGCCTGTCGTTGGCCTGATCGTAGGCGAACGACTCGAAGTCATCCGTTCGGGCCGTTCCCGCGACCGCTCCGCCGTTGAACCTCGGGGCGGAGTTGAAGTCGCCACGGGGGATCATCCGTTTCAAGGCACCTGTCGTGGCATCCACCTCGTAGACGGCGTTGGCGTTGTCATCCACGAGCCACAAGGAGTTGTCCTGGGGCACGAACGTGCTGCCCTCGTGATCCCTCATCGAGACCGAGGAACCGGCGAAAGGAGTCGTCCGGATCGTCCGGTTGAGAGACAGCGACGGATCGGCTGCGAACGCCGGAAGCCCGGGCGCCAGCAGCAAGCCGAGTGTCGTGAGCAGCACGAGCCCTACCCGCCGCGAACTGAAGCCTGACATGCTCATCGGAAACGAAGCCCCCCCTGGTGACCGGAAACCCATACACCTTTGGATTCACCGATAGCCTGCACAGGCGGAGCCGAGACGGCATCACCCATTCGACGCAGGTAGGCTACGGGATCTTCGGGACGACATCGACGGATGCTCCAGCCTTGGGACGCAACACGAGCGAGATCGGCGGGGTCGCCCCTCTGGGCGAGGTCGGGGATCGTCGAACCTTCCCTTCTCGACCACGGCGGGATGCGTATCCCGCCTACGCTGTTCATCAGATGACTGCTACGGAGTGCTCGCCTTAGCGTTGTGACTCAACTCACCAGGTCGGAGGGGCCTTGACGCGGATCGTTGCAACGGCGGTCGGCCGGCACCCGTCGGCTCTTCCTCCTGAGAGGAAAGTCGAGATACTCGGCGTCGCCGGGGCAGGCAAGTCCACCGTGGTACGCCTGCTCGGCGAGGGGTCTGGGTTCACGAGAGCCGAGTTCATCCACACCCGGAAACCGTCGCATCTGCTTCAGGTGGCTCGAGGCATCCCTCGCCTGACGCCGATCCTCCTCTGGGGCATCGGCCGCCGACCGCGGATCAGCTGGCCTGAGGTCAAGCTGTTCGTCTACGTGTCCCGCTGGCGCTTCTTCCTCGAGCGGCGGATGCCGGCTCCCGGCACGGTCCTCCTCTTCGATCAAGGGCCCCTCTACGCGCTGGTCCGTTTGAAGGCGGAAGGGAAGGGCTTCACCTCCGTCTCGGCCTTCGACACTTGGAGGGAGGCGATGCTCGAGCGTTGGGCGAGCGAGCTGAGCGCGGTGGTCTGGCTGGACGCTCCGGATCCGGTCCTGTGGAGCCGGATCAACGAGCGCTCGCAAGGTCACAGGACGAAGGGCGAGGAGGCGGAGGCGGGACACTCGTTCCTCGACCGCTATCGCCGATCGTTCGATGTCCTCCTCCGAAGGATGGAGGAGCTCGGTGGACCCGAGGTCCTCCGCTTCGACACGAGTACGGCGACCGCCGAGCAGATCGCCGAGACGATCAGACCGACGCTGGCTCCCGCGTCGGTCCCCCGGAGCGAGCGCGAGGAGAACCGACATGGTCGATAGCGGCTCGGATCGGAAGATGCGCGTCCTGCACCTGATCATCGTCCTCGGCGAGACGAACGGGCAGTACAACGAGCATTGCCTCCCGCTCATGCACGAGCGAGACATCTCGATCGTCACCTACTTCGTCCCCAAGCTGACGCCGCCGCCGGAGATCACCCTCTTCGCCGGAGACGGGACACTTCGAGGATTCTTCCGAGCGCTGAAGAAGGCCCTGAACGCGCAGGAGTACGACGTGGTGCACGCCCACGCACCGCAGACGGGCACGCTTCTGGTGCTGTCGGCTGTGGCCTGGCGGCGCTTCTCGCGGCTTCGCCCTTCGCTCGTCTACACGGTCCAGGACTCGTTCCACGACTACAAGCCGCGCAATCAAGGCATGATGGTGATCGCGCTGGCGACGTTCACTCGGGTCGTATTCTGCAGTCGTTCGGCCTACGAGAGTCTTCCGAGGATCCTCAAGCGTCTGGTGCGCGCCCGGTGGCGCGTCGTCCAGAACGGCGCCGATCTCGATCGGGTCGATCGGGCCGTCGCCGCCCGACAGGCAACGCGGAACGGCACGGGCTTCACCGTCCTGTCCGTGGGTCGTCTCGAGCAGGTGAAGGATCCGATCGCGGCGCTGGACGCCTTCTCGCGCAGCGTGGGTGAGGATGCCGGAAGCAGAGCGGTGTTCGTGGGCGCGGGGGAGCTCTCGGCCACCGTCTCCGAGCGTGCGCAGGAGTTGGGTCTCCAGGACCGGGTCGTCCTCACGGGCCTCATCCCTCGGGACGAGGTCTTCGTGCTGTGCGCGGATGCCGATGTCTTCGTATCGACGTCGCACGGCGAGGGGCTTCCGGTGGCCGTCCTCGAGGCCATGGCGGCCGGGTGCCCGGTGATCCTCTCGGACATCCCGCCACACCGCGAGCTCGCGGAAGGCACTGACCTCATCCCGTTCGTGCGACCCGGAGACGTGGAAGGGTTCGCAGCCGCCATCCGCCGGTTCCACGAGATGTCGCCCAAGCAGCGCCGCGAGATCGGCCGCCGATGCCGGGACCACATGGCCTCGCGTTTCACCCTGCCGATCATGCGTGCAGGCACCGAGGCCGTCTATCGAGAGCTCACTCCCCGGGTCGGCAGCGTGGCGCGCCCACGATGATCGTCGAATTCATCGGAGCCACGGGGGCGGGCAAGACGACCCTGGCGCGGGCGCTCGTTCGCCGAGGAGCGAGCGTCCAGCCGGTCCGGATGGCGACGGATCTGCTGACGGACCGGCCCGGTCGTCGGTGGATCCGAAACCCGCACGCGATAAACGTCCTCGCCGACGTGACCGCCCTTCCATCGTTCGTGCGGGCCCTCGATCGCGATCGGGACTTCCTCCGGTTCGCCTTCGACAGGTTGAAGCGGCACGCTCCGTCGACCTTCGCGAAGCTCAACTACATGCGGAACATGGTGCGCAAGCTCGGCATGCACGAGATGACGAAGCGAGCGGACCCGGGAACGACGTTCCTCGTCGATGAGGGCACCATCCTCACCGCGTATCAGCTCTTCGTCTACAGCGATGCGCCCTTCACGGAGCCCGATCTCGAGCGTTTCGGCCGACTCGTGCCCCTGCCCGACGTGATCGTATCTGTGAAGGCGCCGATCGATGTCCTGTTGAAGCGCGCGATGACCCGGTCGGACCGCCGGCGCGAGCTCGCGCAGAAGGACGAGGACGAGGTGCGGCGCTGGATCGTCCGAGCGGTGGAGCTGTTCGATGCGCTGGCGGAGATCGAGCCGATCCGGGACCGTCTCGTGACCGTCGAGATCGCGGACGATGAGCCGGAGAATCTCGACGCGGCGATCCTCGAGGTCGAGAGATCGCTCGCACGCGAGGTCGTGCCGTCGATCGAGCGGACCTCCCCGGAGAGGGCCACGCTGATCGCGTTCGTGGGATCCGAGGCGACCGGCAAGTCGACGATCCTGAACGAGGTGGAGGGATGGCTCGGTCGGAGCCAGCGGGTCCGCCGGGTCCATGCCGGCAAGCCCCCGAGCACCCCCATCACGTTCGTGCCGCACGTCCTCCTGCCTGCGATCAGGAGGCTGTTCCCGAAGCAACGCACGCTGCGCGTGGAAGAGCGGAACGAAGACGGCGATGGATCGACCAGGAAGACCTATCCCCTGCTCTTCGGCGTCCGGTCCGTGATGCTCGCCTACGAGCGTCGGGCCCTCATCTCGCGGGCGGTCCGCGCCGGCAGGGGCACGGTCGTCTTGAGCGACCGGTACCCGTCCGACACGAGCGGCGCGCCGGACGGCCCGCAGCTCGCCCACCTGCCGATGCCGGCGGGCCGCTTCTCGGTCCGACGGGTGCTCGCGATGATGGAGGGTCGTCTCTATCGCGACATCCCCGCCCCGGACCTGGTCTTCCATCTGTCCGCGCCCCTCGAGGTGACGCTCGCCCGGAACGCCGCGCGAGACAAGCGGGAGCCGGAGGACTACGTGCGGTTCCGTCATGAGCTCAGCACGAGGCTCCGATTCGACGGTGCCCCCGTGTATCCCATCGACACCGACAGAGACCTCAAGCTCGTCGTGCGGGAGATCGAAGGAGTGATCGATGACGGCCGCGCGACCACTCGCTGACGAGGCGCCGGTGCTGCCGAACTTCGTGATCATCGGCGCCGCCAAGGCGGGTACCACCGCGCTGTATTGGTACCTCGCCGATCACCCACAGGTGTTCATGAGTCCCGTGAAAGAGACGAACTACTTCGCCTTCGGGCTCGACGATGACGGCAACCTCCTCTACGGCGATCCGGATCTCCACCGATTCCCGGTCCGGTCCTCCGCCGCCTACGAGGAGCTGTTCGCCGGCGCGACGGACGCCGTGGCGATCGGCGAAGCTTCACCGATCTACCTGGAATGCCCGCAGTCGGCGGCTCGGATCCAGGAGGTGCTGCCGAACGCCCGCATCATCTGCGGGCTCCGGGAGCCCGTCGATCGGGCGTACTCGGACTACCTGATGTACCTGCGAGCGCGAGGACGACGACTGGATCCCGTTCACGACCTGACCGCCTCGGCCGCCTGGGCGCGTCCCGAGTCCCATTGGATGCAGATCAGCCGGTACCACGAGGCGTTGTCGCGATACTTCGATCTCTTCCCTCGCGACCGGATCCACGTCTTCCTGTTCGAAGACCTCAGGGCGGACGCGATCGGAACCGTACGCGACGTCTACCGGGCCGTCGGTGTCGACCCGGGCTTCGCGCCCGACCTCGACACGCCGCACAACATCGGCGGGATGCCATCGAGCAGAACGCTCGAGAAGTTCTTCACGAGCGGCTCGCTCAAGAAGGCGCTCGAGCCGTGGATCCCCCGGCGGGCGGCGGACATGGCCAGGCGGCTCAGGACGAAGAACCTGAAGAAGGCTCCTCCCCTCCCGGATGCTCTGAAGGCCGAGCTGGGCCAGCACTTCCGGGACGACATCGCGAAGACCTCCGCGCTGATCGGCAGGAGCCTGGACCACTGGCTCCCGTCGGCCTGAGCGAAGATCTCAGCGCATCAGCGCCTGGACGAGCCCGCTGGTCCGCCTCCCCCGGTAGAGGCGGATCGTCGGCTTCAGCAGCATCCGTTGTTTCAGGCCGTAGAGGGCGAGCTTCCGACGGTCGTATCCCTTCTTTCCATCCTCGCGGAACGCGTCGACGGCGCCCGGCAACGAGGGCCCGTACTGACGTTGCAGAGCCGGGTAGACATCCCCCGTGACATGTTCATAGACCTCGAGATCGGCCTGGTTCGCCTCCACGATCATCTGACGCGTCCCGGGGTCCGCGAGGAGACGTTTCGCCACGTCAGAGCTCTTGGCGACGTTGACGGGCGCGTATCGGATGTCGAGATCCGGTGCCCGCAGCGCCCGGAGCAGCACGATCGATTCATCGAATCGCTCCGTCAGCCCGACGAACATCTCCTTCTTACGGATCACCGCGATCGCGTCATCGGGGTCGGTGGTTCCCCCGATCCGCTGGGTCTGCGCGTCTCGCACCCAGTCCTTCTGGATCCATTCCTCGAACACGACGTTCTGCTTCTTCCGATAGTCGAGCTGGTACTGGAAGCGAGAGGCGCAGAGCGCGACCGGCTCCCGCAGGATGGTCATGTAGCGGAAGTCCGTGCCCGGTTCCTCCAGGTCGACGTGGCCACTGATCCGATGTCCAGCGATGCTCGCCAGACGAGGGTAAAGCTTGCGGACGCGCTGCAGGTCCGCGGTCGAGAAGGGCGGGTCCGACCAGGCGCCGTGCCACGGCTCGACGTCGCAATGCCGGGCACCGTACGAGCTGCGCAGGATGTACCGCATCGTCGTTCCCGCGGTCTTGTTGATGTGGACGAACACCAGCAACGGCCGCGTCCCGCTCATGGCCACTCGTATCCCAGCCGATGACTCGTCGTCCCGGCGACGCGGGTGATCGTTCGCAGGCCCCGCGTGTTGAGCGTCTGTTGCCATGAGAGGTCCTCACGGATCTCGCCCAGGGCCCTGAGCCGCATCGAGTTGCCGATCACGTGCCGCTCCGAGGGCTCGAGGAGCGCGGACATCGGGGCCGGCTCGACGCCGATGAAACGGGACACCCGATCGAGCGTCGCCTGTGGGTCGCTGCACAGATCCTCGTACCGCAGCCGCATCCACGAATCCATCCCGAAGAATCGCCTGATGCGATCGGCCTCGACGTTGTAGTGCCGCCACTGACGGGCGGCCTTCCGAACACCGACTCCCGTGTGCTTCATGATGCTGGCGACGTTGCCGCGGGGATCTCGGACGAGATGGATCACCTTGACGTCGAGCTGAGGCATCGCCGCGAGGTGCCGAGGTCGCTGGTGATCCCGGGCCGTGTCGACGAACACCCTCTTCCCCGTCGCTTCCAGCACGGCTCGAGCGAGGCTCCACGAAGAGAGCCTGGCCTCCGAGACCCTCCTTGCGAGAGGGCCGGCCTTGCCGATCACCGCGTCACGCGCCGCGTTCAGCGACGAGTTGCCGAGCGAGCTCACGATGAGCCCATTCAGCGATCGGCGGTTCGACACCCGAACATGGGTGTTCCAGAAGCCCTTCTCGAAGACCGTCACCGGGTGCTTGAGCTCGATCGTTCTTCGAGCGATCCGGCCCCAGAATCCGCAGTCGGTGAACTTGGTTCCGCACGAGCACAGGTACGTGGAGAGGTCCACACGAGCGGTGAGTCCCGTGGCCGCTCCGATCGAGGCGCACGCCGGATGGTTGCCCAGCAGCATCCCGAGGAGGGTCGACCCGGTGTAGGGGCTGCCAGGCATGCACACATAAGGGATGGGCGTCTGTATCCCGGGCGGCGGATCGGTCTTGACGTCGACGCGTTGATCCATGGCTCACGTCCTCCCGCGCCGTTGTTCGATGGCCGGTCCCGCTGGGGCAGGGGCACCTGCCCCGGCAGAACCGACGGTGAGCTCGGACCACAGTTCGAGGTTCTGCTGCATCGTTGTCGCGAGATCGAAGGAGCCGCTCCGGGCTCTCGCCGCCTCACCGAGGCGGCGCCTCGCAGACGCGTCGCGCAGGAGTGGGTCGATCGCGTCCGCGAGAGCCTGCGGATCGTCCGGCGGCACGATCACTCCCGCGTCTCCGAGGGATTCGCTGCCGTTCACGTCGCTGGCGACGATCGTGGCGCCGGACGCCATCGCCTCGAGGAGGGCGAGGGACAGGCCGTCCCACCTCGAAGGTGTGACGACCACGTCCGCCGCACGGTACTCGGGCGCGGTGTCGTCGACCCCACCGCGCCACTCGATCCGATCGGACACCCCTAGGGACTCGGCGAGCGCCTCCAGGCCAGACCGCTCTCCCCCGCCGCTCTCGGCCCCGACGAGGCGAAGGCGGGCCGCCCGGTCGCGCAGGAGGGCGAGCGCGCGGATCGCAACGTCCTGTCCCTTCTGGTGGCTGAGGCGGCCCACGCAGACGAGGAGCGGAGCCCCGGAGTCGCGTTCGGCCACGACCCCGTGCGGCGAGAACTGGTCGCGATCGACCCCGTTGGGGATCAGCTTCACGGGCGCCGCCGCGCCGAGCGCGACGCGGCCTTCCGACGCCTCTCGCTCGGACACCGCGACGATGACATCACAACGCCGGGCGAGGAAGCGTTCGATCCATCGGTAGAGCGGCGCCCACCGCCCGCCGACGAGCCAGGACCAATAGTGAGCGGTGACCACGACCGCCGGACGGTGACGCCGGCCGATGAAGAGCGCCGCGACGCGCCCCAACACCGCTGCCTTGGACGAGTGCAGATGGACGACGTCCTTCTCACGCGCGAGTCGTCGCACGGTCACGAGATCGAACGCGTCACGGGGTGCGGGCAGCCGAGCCATGTCCAACGCGTGGTGCGCCGCGCCGGTGTCCTCGATCCAGCCCGCCAGCGGCCCTCGTTCGGCCCCCGGGCTCACCACCGTGACGCGGTGGCCGGCCTCCACCGCGGCCTGGGTCAGCTGCCGGACGTAGATCGCCACGCCGTATGCGACGGGTTGCGAGACGATCAGCACATCCAGGGGTCGATTCACGCCGACCCCCGAGGCTCGGGGCTGTTGGGGACGGCGGTCCCCCCTGGCAGCGGGGCTCGATCCCGCCAGGGACCCAGATCGATCCCCCAGGAGCGCTCCAGCTCCTCGAATTCAGCGGCATACATCTGGCTCAACTCTCGCTTCAACCCCTTCTCCAGCGGGGGGACTCGCCGCCCGCTCGTCAGCAGTCGCCGGAGGCCCATGCGTCCGGCCACATCGACGAGCGACTCGAGGTGATGCCTCCGCAGCCGCCGGCCGGTCTTCACGGCGAAACTCGAGAGCGAGCGGAACCGTGGGACGGTGCTCGGATTGATGCGATCCGTGGCACCCGGGAACAGCTCCTCGGTGATCCCGAGGAACCCCGCCAGGTCGTGTCGGACCTCGCTGCGCTCCGAGACCGCCTCTTCGAAGACGACCGGGAGGATCCGGCTCCTTTCGAAATGGGGCAGGTAGCCCTCCAGATACCGGCTGTAGAAGCCCATCTCGAGTGCCCGAGGCCTGGTCGCTACGAACTCCTCGAAGGAACCCCGGAAGTCGCGACGCTGCATCACGAAACCGAACTGCGAGTAGGCGCGGTCCACCGGATGTCGCAGCATCACGATCAGCTTCGCCGTCGGGAGGAGCGTGGAGATCCGCTCGGGACACTCCTCGCAGTAGAGGTATTGGGGCGAGATCTCACCGATCGCCCTGTACCCACGGGCCTCGTCGGAGGTGCAGAAGAACTCCTCGTACCACCCCTGACCCTGGTCGTGATGGCGATCGAAGAAGCGCACCTCCTTGCGGCGTGAGGGGAGGTACACCTCGGGATGGGCGGACAACAGCGTGTGCAGCCATGTCGTGCCGGCGCGAGGCACGCCGATCCCCAGGAACGTCGGAAGCGTCACCGACCGCCACCCTCAGACGGTGCGGCGTCCGAACCCCATTCCCCGTCCACGAGGACGGGCTCGGAGATGTCGATGAGATCGTCGGCGCGCGAGCGGACGCGCTCGACCCCGGCCGCCGCCGCTGCGACGACGAACGTCATGAAGAGCCAGGTCGTCTTCCTGTGCTCCCACGTGAGGGTCGACGCTCCGATCGCCCAGACCAACAGCACGGTCAACCAGAAGTTCCGGTCCCACCTCGGGAGGCGCCGAGCTTGACCGACGACGGTCCAAAGGATCGTCGCGAACAGCACGAACCCGATGAGGCCGAGCTCCACGAGCACCGACAGGTACGAGTTGTGGGCGACCTTGCTCAAGGTATTGACCGTTCGGTACTGGTCCACCCCGACGCCGAGCACCGGATGGTCCACGAACGCGGTGAGGCCTTGCTCCCACTGTGCGATGCGACCGTTCAGATCGCCCTCGGTCACCTCCGTGGCCGTGGTCCCCAGGCGTTGGAACGAGGTCAGCGGCTGCACGATCGGAAGGAGCACGAAGAGAGCGACGGCCAGGAGCACGACGACGGCGAGCCGCGTGAAGAGTCGCAGGCGTGTGAGGGTCGCGAGTCCGTACAGCAGCCCCACGGCCGCCCCGACCGAGGCCGTCCTCGTGCCGGAGAGCGCGATGCCGAGGAACGCGGCGGGGAGATAGCCGTAGTTGAGCAAACGGAAGACCCTGGGGATCTCCGGCGAGGCCGCGAGATAGCACGCGAGCGGGATGCCGAGCGCGACGATGAACCCGTAGCCGTCGGGATTGGTGTCCCCCAGGCTGAACCGGTCCATGTTCGTATAGAAGGCCTTGGCGCCGAGGTAGTTGAGCAACGCTCCGAAGACGGCCGTGTACGCACCCAGGACGTACGCCTGCAGGCCGGCCAGCAACTTCGCCTTCGTCCGGTAGAGATCCCAGAGGATGTAAACGAGAAGCAGGGTCTGAAGCCACAGGAACACCGCGCCCAGGCTTTCCCCGGGGTCCGCGCTCCAGAAGGTGGTGAGCGCGATCCAGGCAACGAACACGGCGAGGGCGAATAGGTAGGGGACCGGTTCCCGCATCCGGCCCGTGAGCACGATGGTCATGAGCCAGCAGGCACCGACCACGAGTCCCATCACCGTCGCCGCCGTCCCGATACGCGGCAGGTGGAAGGCGCCCTCCCAGGGGATGGTGAAGATGAGGACGAGGGAGAGCCAGTACACGATCCTGCGCATCGCTACACCCCTACCAGCACGTCGAGGTAGCTCTTGACGACCGACTCCTGCTCGTACGGGCGCCAGCTGGCTGCGGTGGGTGGCGGCACATCGCCGGCCAGGGCCGACTCGATCCCTCGGGCGAGCGCCTCCACGTCGCCCACGGACACGAGCAGCCCGTGCTCGCCGCCCTCGAGGATCTCGCGAGGTCCACTGAGGCAGTCCGTCGCGACGATCGGCACGGCGCAATAGAGCGCCTCGATCAGCACGGAGGGAAGGCCTTCCCATCTGGAGGAGAGCACGTACACGCCGGCGTGCGCCATCCACGGGTAGGGGTTGGCCACCCATCCCGGGAGCGCGGCGACCTCATCGAGCCCGAGCTCCGAGATGAGCGACTCGAGCATGCTGCGCTCCGGTCCGTCACCAAGGATCACCAGACGCGCAGGTCGATCCTCCCGGACGCGAGCGAACGCACGCAGGAGCGTCCCGAAGTCCTTCTGCTTCGAGAATCTCCCCACCGACAGCACGACGGGCGGCTCCCCCTCACGGAACCAGGGATGGTCCAACGGGGTCTTCGCCAGCTCCTTCAGCTCGGGGGTCACGATGGGGTTGTGTACCACCTCGATGCGCTCTCGGGACAGGCCGGTCGTTCGGGCGAGGTCATCCGCCGTCCCGCGGGCGACGGACACGATGCGATCCGCCCACGGGTAGAAGCGCCCGATCAGCCTGGGCATCAGCCGATGCCTCCGGCGGGGTGAATGCGCTGCCTCGAGGGAGAGCGCGTTCTGCTCGTTCACGACCAGCCTCGTGTCCACCCTAGCCAGCGCCCTGGCCCAGATGCCCACGACGTTCACGTAGTTCATCGACGTCAGCATCGCCGCCGGACGTTCGCGCCGCAGGTACCGGATGAGGCCCGGGATGCTCGTGAGGACACGGCCGGAATCCAGGTTCACGATGCGGACCGTGTGGGGAACCTCGGCGAGATAGTGCCCTTCCGCCCGGCTCAACACGAGGTCGACGTCGTATCCGTGATCCGCGATCCCGCCGGCGAGCTTCGCCATCGCCCGCTCGGCGCCGCCGCCGTCCATGTTCGAAGTGAAGATCGCCACCCGCACCTTGCCGTTCGATGTGCCACTCGGTTCGATCACGTGAGTCGCACCACCTTGCGGAACCGATGCCATAGGAGCTGCCTTGTCTCGGCCGACAGCCCGGCGAAGAACGCGACGATCGCCACGACTCCGGCAGACACCCCGACGGACAGGACGAGGGTCGACCACGACCCTGCATGGGCGGCGGCGCCGAGAGCACTTCCGCCGGCGAAGAGCACGCCGGTCGCGAGGGCGGGCCGCACGATCCCCCTCAGCTGTCGCTCGGGTGGGATGCCGAGCAACCGGCCGATCATCCACGGGTAGCTGATGCTCTGGATCGTCCGTCCCACGATGAATCCGAGGGCGAGACCCGTGATCCCCAGGTCCATGGGGCCGAGGAAGAACCACGCGAGGCCAACCGAGAGCACGGCCGAGAGCGCGCCGAGGAGCACCTTCCGGCGAAGGTTGAGCGTCAGGTCGATGATGTTGGCGTCCGTGCGGATGAGGGCGAACTGGAGCACCATCAGCATGATCATCAGGATGGCCGCCGACCCGGGGTAGTACCCGCCGACCCACAGCCGAAGGAATGACTCCTCCCACACCAGCACCGTCGTGCCGGCAACGATCGTGAAGAGCCAGATCGATGCCATCGTCTCCTTCCGGATGCGAACGGCCCGCACGTGTTCGCCCGCTCCGATCAGCCCACCGAGGCCGGGCATGATCGCGACGATCACCGTCGCCACGGCGACGGTGATCGCCTGCGGGATGTACTTGGCCAGCGTGTACGTGGTGACGAGCGCGGGCGACTCCACGACACCCAGCACGACGACGTCGCTCGCGAGCATGACGACCATCACGAGGTTCCACAGGAGGAACCACCAGCTGAGGCGCACGAACCGGCCGACCTCGGCCAGACTCGGCCTCGCGATGCCGAACCACACCACACGGGATCGCACGATGAACAGGTAGGTCACGCCCCACAGCACGGTGGCGATCGTCGTCGCGACGGCGAGACCACCGATCCCATAGCCCATGTAGACGGCGGCGACGAGGAGCGCCTTGCTGACGAAGACCAACAGGACCGAAAGGCCCAGCCGTTTGTAGCCGAGGTTCTCCCCCTGCAGGACCGATTGCGGCAGGTAGAGCAGGCTGAAGAGGACTGCGTCGAGGACCAGGATCGCTCCCGCCACCCGAACGGTCCCGTAGGAGGCCTGCGGGACATCGAGCCAGATCGGCGCCAGCCACGCGAGCGCGCCACCGATCGCGACGAGGAGCGGAAGGAAGAGCACCCACACCGCCAGCGCGTTGCCGACCTGCCGCCGCTTGAAGTCGAAGTCGGTCGATCGTTGCTCGTGCGCGATCGTCCACTTCAGAGCCTCCCCAGGACGACCGCTCGCCGGCGACGCGTGGCCGATCAGGCGCTGCAGCACCTGCCATATCCCGAAGAACGTGGCACCGAGCTTGCGTCAGCAGGATCGGGCTGATGATCAGCCCCGCGATGATCCGTGCGATCTGTTCCGCCGTCGACGCGGCGGCGTTCAGCGACGCCTTCTTCGTGAGGCTCCCGTCGGAGACCACTCGCGAGACGGCACGCCCGAGGCGTCCCTTCGGCTTGGCCGCTGGGGTCGCGTCTTCCGTCTTCAGCCCTCCCGACGCCATCCTCTAGAGCCTCGACCAGATCACGGATCTGATCTCCGAGAGCACCTGATCCTCGGACGAAGCAGCGTCGACCACGATCGCCTGGGAACCGCGCCAATCCATGCGCCAGATCTCCTCCGAACGAGGGCGAACGGAGGACTCAGGCTCGACGCCACGCTTCCGCTCGACAGCGGTATCGGGGTCGAGCCGAAGCACGATCAGGAGGTCCGGGCTCGCGATCCGATCGTAGTAGCTCCGCTCCACCACGGCCATGGATCGAGCCCATCCGCCCCATCCCGACGGATCCTTCATGCGGGCCGTCACGGCTCCGTCCATCAGGGAGACCTGCGGCAGCGGATAGCGGTCGCAGAGGACGACCGAGCCGTTCGATGCGAGACGCCGTGCCCTCCGATAGGTGCGGAAACGATCGCGAGCCGTGAGCACCTCCCACACGAGTCGCGCCCGGTTCCGGAGGGTCATCCTGCCCTCGTCGGCAGCGGAGAGGGACGACCTGAGAGCTTTCGCGGAGGACGTGGAGGACCGCTTCGCGGCGGCCACCAGTTTCAGCAGGCTCTTGACGAGCGCGGTGAGCGGAGACCAACGCGGCTTGCCCATGTGCACCGTGTGCGAGTCGATGTTCTCGGAGGAGAACCAGCGCGACAGCGCATCGACCGCCGTCGTCTTCCCGGCTCCGTCCCCACCCACGACGGCGATCAGCGCGCCACCCGAAGCCAGATGGTTCTTGACCGGGCCCCGACGGAGGATCTTCCGTCGGAACACGGTCCGGAACCGTCGCCACATCCGCACCCACGTATCGACGGCGGGCGGCCGGCGGCTCCAACCGGCGAGCGTGCGCTGGAGGCGGCTCGCCGTCCCGATCCCGAACCAGCGTGACGATCCAGGTTTCACGGATCGGAGAGCATCGCTCCCACAGGTCGCGCGAGATGAAGGGGAAGTGTTCGTCGGTGAGCGCCCAGAGGTCGGCGAGATCCACCTGCCCGAGGAGGTCGTCCAGTTCTCGTCGCTCGCTCCGCGACAGGGATCCCTGGAAGGTCACGAACGCATCCCACGTGCAGTGCTTGACCGTCATCCTGATCAGGAACAGAGCGAGCTCGAACTCCGGGGAGGGGATCTTGAACGTCCGATCGAGCGTCGCGGAGTCGAGGTAGGCCTCCTCGACCGGCAGGTGGATGTTCTTGGTCATGTCATCGCCGATGACGAGCTGATAGTGGGCGTGGATGTGAACGAACGCGCCCGTCGGATCGAGCCCGTACGAGTGATAGACGCCGGGAAGCTGCTTCCACCGGGGTTGGCGAACATCCTTGAAGCCCAGCCGCCTGAGGATCTCTTCGAAGCGTTCCGCGTCCGCATCTGCTCACCAGCAGATCGAGATCGTTCTCGCCCGGTCGCGGATCGCCCGATCGCCTCGTTGCTCTTCCAGTGGCAATACCTGATGCCCTCGGTGTCGAGGGACCTGCAGAGGACAGCGATCAGCTCGAGCACGCCGTCGTCTTGGTTCCCACGCTCCGGGTCGCCGGAGGCGGAGACTTCTTGGAACCCCTTCGGCGCTTCAACCTCGGAGTCGAGCACGCCCGCGCCATCCAGGGTCTTCCCTGGATCCTGGGTCTCACGCAGGTGAGCACCTCTGTCAGCGCTCATGGCGCGCTTCTCTCGGACATACCTTGCTCCACCGCGGTTGGGTTACCGCAGACGTTATGCGAACATCACGCGAACGGCACCGGTACGATGACGTACCGCCACTACGACGTGTGCACGATGGTGGTCTCTCATGGTGCCTCTACCGTGAGAACCCGGGCGGGAACCGGCGTAGATGCCGCGTTCCGGCCTCTACGCCGGTCAGATGAACCAGGATGGGGATGGGATGAGCAGACAGTTCCAGGAACCTCGCTCGGTCTCCGCGGACGGGTCGGTCGACCTCCGTGAGTTCTTGCAGAAGGTAGCTCATCGCAAGTGGCTCGTGCTGGCGGTGGTCGTGCTCGTGACCGGTCTGGCCGCAGGCTACTCGTATTCGCGCCCCAAGGTCTTCTCGGCCACCTCGAAGGTGCTGGTCCGGCCGACCCTCATCCAGCCTGGCGACACCGACCCCCTCGACAACATCAGCATGGCAACCGAGGCGCAGCTGGTCGCAAGCACCGATGTCGCCCGGATCGCGTGGGAGACCCTCGGATCGGGCCGGATCGTCGACCTGATCGATCGGGTCTCCGTCACGACCCCCGAGAGCACGCAGATCCTCCAGATCTCGTTCACGGATCGGAGCGCCGATGGCGCCCGCGCCGGTGCGCAGGCGTTCGCGCAGGCGTACCTCGAGTTCAAGGCCGAGCAGGCAACGGATGCGATCGCGGCCGACACGCTCGCTCTCGAGGGATTCATCCGTGATCTCGAGTTCGAAGATCCAGGAGTTGGATGCCGAGATCGAGACCCTCACTACAGGACTCTCCCGAGTGGCAGATCGCGAAGACCGACCGCAGATCCGCCGGGGCCCGCAGGCAGGGCCTGCTCGATCAGCTCCAGACGATCACCACGTCTAGCACCGACCCCGGCGAGGTGGTGCAGCGGGCGGAGCGACCGTCGGCGCCGATCAGCCCGAAGCACCAGCTCGACATCGCCCTCGGCGTCCTCCTGGGGCTCGCGGCTGGTGTCGCCCTCGCCTCGGTGCGTGAGCAGCTGCAAGACCGCATCCAGAGCCCGACCGCTTTCCGAAAGGTCCTGAAGGCGCCGACCCTGGGGCTCATCCCAGAGTCGCCGATGCTCCGCGGAGATCTGCCGCGTCTCGTGACGATCGACGCGCCGCGAAGCCCGGCGGCCGAGGCCTATCGAACGTTACGGACGAATCTCCTGGCGGCCTGCAAGGGGACCAAGGTGAGGACGATCCTGGTCACGGGCGCCCGGCAGGGCGAAGGGAAGACGACGACAGCCGTGAATCTGGCGGTCGCGCTCGCGCAGGTGGGCAGATCCGTGGTCCTGATCGGGGCGGACCTCCGGTACCCGCGCGTGCACTCCGTGCTGGGGATCGGGAACGAGCGAGGCCTCGGGCAAGTGCTCCTGGGAACCGTGTCCCTCGACGACGCGCTCGTCAACTCGTCCATCCCGGACCTGCGTGTCCTCCCGAGCGGACCGGTGACGGGGATCGATGAGCCGGTCGAGCTCCTGCAGTCCGAGCGCATGTTCGAGGTCATCCGCAGCTGCCGCCAGGCCGACTTCGTGATCGTGGACGGCCCCCCGATCGAGCCGGTCGCCGACAGCCTCGTGCTGGCCGACCTGGTCGACGGGCTGTTGCTCGTCACGGACGCTCAGTCAGGGACGCGAGCGGGTGTCTCGCGAACGCGTCTCCAGCTCGAGCAGGTCGGAGCCAACATCCTGGGCGGGGTCCTCAATCGGGTGGACAAGTCCATGACTCCGGACAGGTACGGTGAGTACGAGCAGAGGCGCGGGCTCTTGAACAGGTCTCCGTACGACGACACCGATCGAGAGCTCGCCTCGCTCCGCCAGGAGACCACGTGGCCCCCAGAGACCTCGAGCCGGGTCTGATCGGCCGAGTCGTACTCCGCGAGCCCTCGTCGCTACGTCGAGGGCCGTACGGAACGTACCGACCGCGTGGGTCGGCCCGGAGCGTTGCAGGCCATAGCCTCTGGAGTAGCGAGACGAACGAGAGCGGAGGCATCCGGTGAAGGTTGCGGTGATGGGTACCGGGCACGTCGGATTGGTGACGTGCGTGACGTTCGCCAGCATCGGACACGAGGTCGTCGGAACCGATGTCGATGTCGAGAAGATCGAGCTCCTCCGGCGAGGCATCCCACCGTTCTTCGAGCCCGGGCTGGAAGAAGCGATGAAGCGGGAATCAGCCTCGGGACGACTGTCCTTCAGCACGATCGCCGCCGACGCTCTCGGTGACGCTGAGGTCGTGTTCATCTGCGTCGGCACACCCGCTCGCGCCAACGGCGATGCGAACCTCCTCGCGATGGAGCAGTCCGCCGGTCAGATCGCGCGCCACGCTCCTGACGGTGCGGTCGTGGTCGAGAAGTCGACCGTCCCGGCGGGGACGGCGGACCGCGTCCGGACCACCTTGCAGCGCGAGGGCGGCGAGAAGAGCTTCTACCTGGCGTCCAATCCGGAATTCCTGCGCGAGGGGGCGGCGATGCACGATGCGCTCGAACCCGATCGCATCGTCATCGGCGTCGAATCACCTCGGTCGCTCGAAGTCCTCCGGCTTCTCTACGCGCCGTTGCTGGAGGCAGGGATCGATCTGATCGTGACCGACATCCGCACGGCCGAGCTCGCGAAGCACGCGAGCAACGCATTCCTCTCCCTGAAGATCTCGTTCGCGAACGCGCTCGCACGCGTTTGCGAGCGCGCGGGCGCCGACGTGACGGCGGTGGCCGACGTGATGGGCTCCGATCCACGTATCGGCCGAGCGTTCTTGAACGCGGGGATCGGCTACGGCGGGTACTGCTTCCCGAAGGACGTGGCCGCGCTGAAGCGGCTGTCCGAGCGCCTCGGATATCCCTTCCCGCTGCTGCAGGAGGTGGAGCGGCTCAACGACGAGGCCGTCGAGGCCGCCGCCGCGAAGGTGGAGGAGGCGCTGTGGAACCTGGAGGGCAAGCGGATCGCGCTCCTCGGGCTGGCGTTCAAGGGCGGCACCGACGACGTGCGCTTCTCCCCCGCCCTGACGCTCGCGCGGCGGTTGCTCGCGTCGGGAGCGCACGTGGTCGGGTTCGACCCGCACGCCGCGACCAACGCGAAGGACGAGCTCCCCGAGCTCGAGCTCGCAGGCGACGCCTACGAGGCAGCGGCCGGTGCCCACGCGATCGTCATCGCCACCGATTGGGAGGAGTTCCGCAACCTGGATCTCGCCAAACTCCGGGAGATCATGACCTATCCGTTGGTCGTCGACGGCCGGAATCTGCTGGACTCCGTCGAGATGGCAGAGGCCGGGTTCTGGTACTACCCGACGGGTCGCCCGCCGGTCGTGCCGGCGCCCACCGACTCGGCCCCACCCGGGGTCGGTGCGTTCGAGGGATCCGCCTCCGTCGAGCAGCGATCCCCCACGCCGTGAGCCCCTCGCGGGCCGTCGTGACCGGAGGAGCAGGCTTCGTCGGCTCCCATCTCTGTGATCGGCTCCTGGACGAGGGCTGGGAAGTCGTCTGTGTCGACTCCCTCCTCACCGGAAGGACGGAGAACCTCTCGATCTGCTATCGCCAACGATCGGTTCTCGCTCCACGAAGCGGACATCACCCGGGGGCTGGACATCGACGGTCCGCTGGACTGGGTGTTCCACTTCGCGTCTCCCGCGTCTCCGCGCGACTACCTCGAGCACCCGATCGAGACCCTCGAGGTCGGCGCTCTGGGGTCCTTGGAGTGCCTTCGCCTCGCCCAGAGGAAGGGAGCGGGCGTGTTCCTCGCATCCACATCGGAGGTGTACGGCGATCCCAAGGTGCATCCGCAGCCTGAGTCCTATTGGGGAAACGTGAATCCGATCGGCCCCAGGTCCGTCTACGACGAAGGCAAGCGGTTCGCGGAGGCGGCCACCATGGCGTATCACCGGGTGCATGGCCTGCCGGTGCGCATCATCAGGATCTTCAATACCTATGGCCCACGGATGCGGCGACAGGACGGGCGCGCGGTGCCTGCGTTCATCGACCAGGCCCTTCGCGGCGAGCCGATCACGGTCCATGGGGACGGTTCCCAGACCCGTTCGCTCTGCTACGTGGATGACCTCATCGAGGGGATCTCGCGGGTCCTCCACACCGAGCTGACGGGCCCGATCAACCTCGGCAGTACGGAGGAGGTCTCCATGGCGCAGCTCGCTGAGCTGATCCGCTCGCTGGCCGGAACCGAGTCCCGGGTCGAGTTCACCGAGCGACCGGTCGACGACCCCGAGATGCGGCGTCCCGACCCTTCGATGGCTCGCGATCGTCCTCGGTTGGGAGCCACAGGTCCCCCTCCGTGACGGCCTCGCCAAGACCATGGCGTGGATGCAGAGCTCGTCGGAGGCCGGCCTGTCGGGTCCGAAGCGGTAGCGTCTCCGCCATCCAGGCGATACGTCCCGGCCGGCTAGCCCTGATCGTCTTCCGGCGCACCAGCCACGCCGGCTCGCACGCCATCCGATCTGACCAGATTGGCCAGCATCCCGCTGTGCGTGACGAACGCCGCGGCTTCGAGTCTCGAGTGAACCTCGAGCTTGCCGAGGATGTTCTGGATGTGCGTCCGCGCGGTTTGAGGACTGATCACGAGCGCGCGCGCGATGGATTCGTTGTCGGAGCCCTGTGCGAGGAGCGCCAGGACTTCCCGCTCTCGCACGGTCAGGCGGGCGATGCGTTCGAACGCCCTGTCCTGATCCCGCTTCCGACGGAGCAGGCCCGTGAGCAACGGCCCCAGCATCGTCGGCGGCACGAGGGTGTCTCCGCGATGGACCGCTCGCGTCGCGTTGATCAGGTCCGCGAGCGGTGATTCTCTGCGTGATGTATCCGCTCGCGCCGGCGTCCAGCACCTCGACGAGGCTCCGGTAGTCCTCCCGGGCGCTCAGGACGAGTACCTGGCACCTCGGCACGTTGGCCTTGATCGCGGCCGTCGTCTGCGAACCATCCGACATCGGAAGATCGACATCGAGGATCGCGACATGTGGAAGCGTACGCTCCGCCTCGGAGATGGCCTCCTGCCCGCTGCGGGCCTCAGCGACAACCTGGATCTCGGCCTCGCCTTCGAGCACCGTCCTGAGGGCCTGCCGGAAGAGGGCGTGGCGATCCGCCAGCAGCACGCGGATCGGATCCGGGGTATCGCTCAAACCAACCCTCCCTTTTGTCACGTCCGTAGCTCGCGAGAAAAGTACCTACATCGTCGGCACGCGGCACGCACCGGACAGCGTAGTGAGGCTACGTCGATCGCGTGATGCGGGAGCGGTCGGCCGCGCTCTTCCGAGGGACAGACCGTTCGACGACGAAGTCCGGGCCTACGGTTGAGGGGATCGGCACCACGCGGTGGCGAACCGCCAGCGTCGCGGCCTCGAGTCGCGAATGTACCTGGAGCTTCGTCAGGATGCTCTGCACGTGGGTGCGGACCGTGTTCCGGCTGATGGCGAGCCGATCCGCGATCGTCCGGCCGTCGGCACCCTCCACCAGGAGCCCGAGCACCTCTCGCTCACGAGGGGTCAGCTGGGAGATGAGCAACCAGGCGCTGTCGCCGGAACCGCTGCGACGGCTGGTATTGGCCAGGCGGTGAGGGAACACCATCTGTCCGGCCACGATCGCCTCGATCGAGCTGACGAACCTGCTGATGGGCGTGTCCTTCGTCAGGTAGCCACGGAAGCCGGCGCGCGACGCCTCCTCGACCGCTTTCGGATCGTCGAGGGCGGTCAGCCACGACCAGCTTCGCGTCGGGCCACCAATCGAGGATCTCCCGTCCCACCGCGAGGCCACTTCGGTCTGGCAGCCCGACATCGAGCAGGACCAGGTCCGGTCGATCGTCCTCGAGATAGGCGAGCGCGCTCCGCCCGCTGGTCACGACCGCGGCAGCTTCCATCCCGGCGTCCTCCAACGCCGACCTGATCGCCTCCGCGAACAAGATGTGATCATCGACGATCAGGATGCGGACCGTTGTAGTTCCCTCCCATCCACGGGCAGCAACATGTGGAACGTTGCGCCCCCCTCATCAGAGTCCACCCAGATGCGTCCTCCATGTGCTTCAACCACACGGCGGGTGATGAAGAGGCCAAGGCCGCTTCCATTTCCCGCCCGCGACCCCGCTCCGCCACGAACGAACGGGTCGAAGATGACGCCGCGTTCCGCGAGAGGAACGCCGGGCCCCTGGTCGCCGACGCTCACTCGTACGGCTCCGTTCTCATCCGTCACGTGAACGCTCACGACGCCACCTGGATCCGAGTAGAGCACCGCGTTCCGCACCAGGTTCACGACGGCTGCCCGCAGGTGCGTCGGATCCGCCAGGGCCATGATCGGCGGCGGTGCCACGACCAGGACCGTACCGTCGGCCCCGTGAAGGAGCCGGTAGGTCGCAACGGCGTCCTCAACCAGCTGGGCCACGTCGACGTAGCGTGGGCTCAGCTCGTTGCCTCCTGTCGCCCACCCGAGGATCCCCTCCGTGTCCGTGGCGAGTTGCTCGAGCTCGCGAACCGAGAGTCGAAGCAACGCTTCGTCCCGCGATGCGCTTCGGCCGACGACGCTCTCGAGCGCGGCCTTCACGCCGAGGATGGGCGTGCGCAGCTCATGCGCCGTCCAGGCCAAGCCCACGTTCAGTTCCGACGTTCGTTGATCTTCCCTCGCCGACGCGGACAGCAGCGGCAGGGTGTCGTCGATCAGTGAGGCGATCACCTCGACCCGTCGTTGCAGGAGCGGCCCATCGTTCGCAACGAACAAGAGCGCGTCACCCGCTTCACGAACCGTGGCCTGACTGGCTCCCACCGCATCGGCGAATCGCTTGCTGAGGTCGGCCCGCTGACGCGACGTCGTCCTCGCCCAGGGAAGGACCAGGCCCATGCGCTGCTCCAGCCGCTCGCTGTCTCCGGGGTTCAGACCGGCAACGGACGTGAGGGCACGAGGACCGTGATCCTCGCCCCACCAGATGGCAACAGGCGAACGGAACTCGCGCCAGAGGGCGCCCGCGACCATCCGGAGACCCATCTCCGGGCCGTCGGAATGCAGGAGATCCCGACCGATCTCCGCGACTCCCTCGAGAGCCTCCACCTCCCGTTCCAACTCTCCACGTTCGGCCAGCCCCGCGAGCACACCTGCGAACTGACAGGCGATAGCTGCCAGCATGCCGGCTCGCTCCAGGATGGCATCTCGTCGTGCCTGGACCTCGAGGACCCCCAACGAGGTCTCCCGCCAGACCAAGGGGAAGAACGCCGCTCTCGTGTCCGCCGCTCGGAGGTCGAGATGGGAGTAGACCCTCGTTTGGAAGGCCACCCGCCGTGCCGTCATCTGCGCACGGCCCTCATGGGCTCCGGCTCCCTCGCGCCAAACGACTCGAAGACGGCCGGCGGCATCGGGCCTGGAGATCTGCACAGCAGCCTCAGGACCCACGATCTCTCGGATCCATCCGGTGGCAGAGGCGGCGGCCTCATCGGGATGGTGCGCCGAAGCCAGTGCGTAGGAAAGGCTCTCAACTACGCTCGTAGCAGTGTCGGCCGACGCATCATCCGCGCCACGCCGAGGAGAGCTCCTCGCCACTCCACTTCCCTTCTTTTCGGCCATGGGTCTTCTTGAATCAACTATCGACGATAGACTTCCTCGGCGCCAAGGAAAGTAGCCCTTCCGGAGCTATTTGTCCCCCGGATGGCCCTACGGTGCCCTAGGAAATCTCCGCCAATCAGACTAGCTACAACAACGTAAGGCGCAACCCTACAACGCGGAAGGTGTTCTGGAAAGCCCTTTCCGGAAAATCGCTTCAGGCACCTGATACGGGGCCGGATCCGGTCGCACGACGCATCCCGTCGGCCGCTGTTCGCCCGCCCGCCATCCCGGAAACCACGGAGCGCGTCCGGCCGTGTGCCCTTCTGCGAATCACCCCGCCTCCGCAGGAAACCTACGTTACAAAGCCACTGCGCACCTGTTAGCGGTGGTGGACAATGAGGCCTACAGTTGCTCCTCACCTCCCGAGAAGGACCATGTAGAGGACTGGGCAAGCATGGGAACCATGGCACAGGAGATCGGGCGGGCGCTTCGCCGTGCTCGTCTCGCGCGCAGGATGACGCTGAAAGACCTCGCGGATGCGTCTGCCGACAGGTTCCGACCGACGTCCGTGGCTGGGTACGAGCGCGGTGAACGGAAGATCTCGCTCGTGCGCTTCTGTGAGCTGTGCCGGTTGTTGGACGTTCCTCCCGAACGGGTGCTCGGCGAGATCCTCCGAGCTGTCGAAGGACGCTCGGAACCCGGGATCGATCTGACGAAGATCGAGGGACTGGCAACGCCGGAGAGCGATCTCATCACGGGGTTCATCCGCCAGGTGCTCTCGCAGCGAGGGGAACGGGACGTCGATGCGGTCGTCCTCCGAGCCGGAGATGTCGAAGTGCTCGCATCGGCTGCCGGGCGCAGGCCGGATGAGCTCATCGACCTCGTGAGCTCGGCTCGGTCCGGCCCCGACCCGGATGCTCAGCCGGGCGACGCCGGTTGAAGGCCCCGAAGGTACTCGACCGTTCTTTCGAGCCCTGAACGAAGATCGGTCCGAGGCTTCCATCCGAGCACCGACGCCGCCTGCGCGTTGTCGAGCGCGATCTTGCGAAGTTCCCCTTCGGGCTGTGGCCCGTAGACAGGGGCGGATCGCGTCCCGACGACGTCGGCCAACATCGCGTGGAGGGTGTTGACCGAGGTCTCGAGACCCGTCCCGATGTTGACCATCGCTCCCGAAGCACGGTCCAGCGCGGCGAAGAACGCGTTCACCGTGTCCTCGACGAACACGTAGTCTCGCGTCTGTTCCCCGTCTCCGAAGATCGTCGGGGTCCCGCCGGTGAGCATCGAAGACCCGAAGATCGCGATCACGCCGGCCTCCCCCGTCGGATCCTGGCGAGGCCCGTACACGTTGCCGAGCGCGAGAGCGGTGAAGTCCAACCCGCGCTGACGCGAGTAGAAGCCGAGGTACTCGAGCACCACCTTCTTGCTGATCCCGTAGGGAGATTCCGGATGGGAACCGTCGGCCGATGATTCGCGCACCGGCAGACTCGTCGGTTCCCCGTAGACCGTTCCGCCCGAAGCGGCGTAGACGAGCTTGCGGGACCGCATCGCCGATGCGCACTTCAGCACGTTCAGCGTGCCCAAGATGTTCACGCTGGCATCGTGATCGGGATCCTCGAGCGACGGCCGAACTCCGGCCTGTGCAGCGAGATGCATCACGACCTCGGGTCGGTGACTGGTGAAGACCTCGAGGAGCCGTTCCGAGCGAACATCGACCTCCACGAAAGTGAATGCTTCTCCGTGGGCGAACGCGTCCTCCAGATTCTCCCTCCGACCCGTGGCCAGATCGTCCACGGCGACCACGTGACGACCTTCCGCGAGCAGTCGATCGCAGAGATGGGAGCCGATGAACCCTGCTCCACCGGTGACGAGGACGGGCTGTTCGCTCATCGAGGCACCATAGCAAGCATCACCCCTGGTCAGAGGCCCTGATGACCAACGTAGGCCGAAGCCCCGATGGCCGTGGGTGGACCGGCGTGCCACGTTTGCATCGGATGTGTCCCGGGTAACGCCCTGAGGACACCGCAGATGTGCCGTCGTTCTCGCTTGGGTAGGTGCCGAATCTCTTGACCCCCCGTCAACCTCAGAAGATCCGGAGATCAGTGGGCCTTACCCTGGTCGTCATGCTTGCCGTCCTGGTGGCTCATGGCCTCGCCCTTTCCGCCCCCCGACTGCAACGGACGCGAACGATCCGCACGACCCCGTTCGCGAACAGGAACGTCTCGATGAGGGACAACGAAGGCAGCGCGTACGTGCCGCGCAACAAGTCCCTGTGGCTGGCGGACGACAACGGGCGCGCCGTGTTCGAGGTGAACGCCGCGACGGGAGGCCTGAAGCGATCTATCGGGAGGAAGCGCTTCGAGTCCGCCAGGCGGCTGGGCGGGGGCCCGATGGCGGGGGTCGATCGGACACGTGACTTCGAGAGCATCGCCTACGACCGCGCCCACGACACCCTCTACGTCTTCTCGAGTACGTGCTGTGGCCCGTCCGTGCTGCCGACGGCGTTCCAGCTGAGGCGTGGACCCAGAGGCGTCTTCCGTGTGACCTCGTACCAACCCTTGCCGGACGGCACGAAGATCAGCGCCGCCGCGTGGAACGCCGCGAACGGCAGGCTTTTCGTCGGCTTCGGGAGTGACCTGCGAACCTACGACTACGCCAGGAACAGCCTCGGCCGTGCCTTCCGCGTTCCCAAACTCACCGGCATCTCGGGGATGGGCTTCTCCCCCGACGGCCGCTACCTGTTCGTCACGACCAGCGTAGAACAGCTCCGTCGCGTGCGTTGGGCCACCAAGAGGCTCGTTGGCGGGTGGACCTTCGGGCTCACGGCATTCGGGATCCATGACAGCCGGGCAGTCGAGGTGATCGATGGCCGGTTCTACGTGGTCGATGGCGATGACGCGCGTTCCAAGGCCGACCCACTCAGATACGCCGTGCACGTC
This sequence comes from uncultured Actinomycetota bacterium, assembly GCA_963778505.1. Lineage (GTDB taxonomy): Bacteria > Actinomycetota > UBA4738 > UBA4738 > HRBIN12 > JAJNBA01. The sequence goes on from CAVZUH010000004.1 coordinate 702,235, forward strand.
CTCATGCCTCGGTAGCCGTCTTTTTGGCGCAAGGGCCAGCCGTTGTCTCAGGTGTCTCTTGGGCTAGCCGAATGGCTAGGCGAGCTCCGCCACTCCCCAGATCACGCCGCTCCACACGGCCAAGCCCACGGCGACGGCGACCAGCGCGCCGCGGAAGAACGCCGTCGGATCGTCCTGGAGCTCCTGCTCGCTCCTGGGAATCATGTTCGCTGCGTATGCGAGCTCCTCGATCATCCGATCTCCCTCCGTGAGGTCGCTCATACAGGATTACTCGGCATGAAGGGACGCTCGCTGTACGGCGGATGAACAGGAAAAGAAGGATCGACGAGCACGAGAGGCAGCTCGACGGTCGGTGGGGCTCGCGGTTCGCCGGTCGGTTCCGGATGATGTCGGGGTGGCAGAAGGCGACACCGTGTTCGCGACCGCGGCCCGTCTACATGAGACGCTCGCAACACGTGCCCTCACACGAACCGATTTCCGCGTTCCCCGCTTCGCGACGGTGGATCTGTCCGGACAGACCATCCGCGAGGTCGTGTCGCGAGGCAAGCATCTGCTGGTACGCACGGACGGTGCGGTTTCCATCCACTCCCACCTCGGGATGGACGGCTCGTGGCGCCTGTACGCGCCCGGCGAGCAGTGGCGAGGGCGCTCCTTCGAGATCCGAGTCGTGCTCGAGACCGAGCGGCTGGTCGCGGTCGGGCATCGGTTGCGCAGGCTCGAGGTGCTCCGGACCACAGCGGAGGCGGAGGTGCTGCGCAATCTCGGACCCGACGTCCTGGGACCGGACTGGGACGCCGCCGAGGCGACCCGCAGGCTCACCGCATCTCCGCAGCGGGAGCTGGGCGAGGCCCTCGTCGACCAGTCGGTGATGGCGGGTCCCGGCAACGTCTACCGATCCGAGGTGTGCTTCCTCGCCGGGATCGATCCACGAACACGCGTGGAAGCCGTTCCGGACCCGACGGAGCTCGTCGATCTCATGAAGTCGACGATGGAACGCAACCGCGGGGGAGGGAGGCGGATGACGACGGACGATCCCCGGCGGGGCCACGAGCTGTGGGTCTACGGCCGGCGAGGGCAACCGTGCAGGCGGTGCGGAACGTCTGTCCTCACATTCATGCAAGGTGCTGTCGGTGAGGAGCGTGTCGCCTACGTGTGCCCACGCTGCCAACCGCTGCCGACCGCTGCCGACCACCTTTCGCATAGCTGATGGATGACCGTTCCAGCGATCGGCGTGTGGAGAGTGTCCAGGATCGGGTCAGTCTCCGCTCGCGACGGAGATATCGCGCCGCGAGATGAGGACGTCCGTTCCTCGGAGGATCAGGGTCCGGGCACCGCTACTTCACAAGCGACGGCATCTGTTTCCCAGTCGAGGCAGTGGTCGGTCCCGGGCCCGCCCCTCGCCGAGTCGCTGTGGCCGTTGCCCAACAGAAGGTCATCTCCCCCCTCGCCACGCAAGTCGTCTTGATTGAACCCGCCGGCGATCCGATCGTTCCCTGTCCCTCCCAGGACCAGATCCTCGCCGTCATCGCCGTAGACAGCGTCGTTGTCCGGCCCTGCGTGAACGGTGTCCGCCCCTGAGCCCCCGTGTATGACGTCGTTTCCGGCCCCACCGGAGATCACGTCATCGCCCAATCGACCGCCGAGCGCGTCGCTGCCCTTGCCACCCCCCAGTACGTCGGTCTCGCCCCCTCGGCCACCGTCGCAGAAGTCGTTCCCGGGTCCACCCAGCAGGGTATCGGCACCGAACTGACCGAGGAGGGCATCGTGTCCGAACCCGCCGGCGAGCCGGTCGCGACCCTCCCCACCATCCAGCGCGTCCATGCCGTGCCCACCGCAGACCCAGTCGTTCCCTCCAGCCCCATGCACGATGTCGTTCCCTCCGAGAGCGGACATCACATCGGGACCTTTCGTGCCGAAGAGCCGATCATCGCCCTGCGTTCCCACTATCGTCGGCGACCTGCCGCCGCAGAGGCGGGACGATCGACGCGTCTGGCGGGAGCGCTCGCATCCAGCCCTGCTTTCGCTCTCCAGGCAGAGGTCCCGATCGGCACCTCCCGTCGCCATATCGAAGCCTCCGCCGCCGAAGAGGATGTCGTGTCCCGCCTCTCCGGACAGTCGGTCGGGATGGTCCAGTCCGTAAAGGAGATCAGGGCCGCTCCCACCGATCAGCCGATCGCCGCCGTCGTCCCCCACGACCATGTCACCGTCGGTACCGCCCTCGAGCAGATCTGCGTGCCCCGCGCCTCGCAGATAGTCTCGGCCAGGACCGCCCTTGAGGACGTCGGCCCCCGGACCAGCATTGATGAGGGCATCGTTGCCGATACCGCCGAACAGCCGGTCCCGACCGGGGTCCCCACCGCCCGATGTCATGATGTCGTTACCCGTGCTACCACTTTGCGTGTCGTTCCCACCGACGCCGAAGAGACCATCCTCGCCCGCCCCGCCGAAGAGGCGGTCGGCCCCACTGCCTCCGATGATCTCGTCGTTCCCATCATTGCCGCAGACCACGTCGTCGCCCTCAAGCGCATAGATCACGTCAGCGCCGCCAAGGCCAGCGATGACGTCGGCATCGTGAGTTCCCACCATGGTGTCACCGTCCGGCGTCCCGACGATCGTGAGGCTCCGGCCACCGCACGCGGGCTGAGCCGCGGCATGTGTGGGGAGCCAGACGACGGTTGCTCCGGCAAGACACAGGAGGGTCGCCCGGGCCCTCGAGCGGCGGGTCATTCCGGTCTGGCGCCTGAGGTTCCCGCGGGCGTCACGGCGCAAATCTACACTCATCGGACCCGGCGACGGCTGTTCGTCACCGGATCGCTCTCGGAGAGGCGGCTGAGCGGAGTCCGAGTCGGCACCCTCTTCGACGACGAGCTCGACGCACTTGCGGAGATGGCAACAGACGGGCGGAATCGGGAGCACCCGGATCCTCTCGGCGCAGCAGCTGTGCCTCTGAGGAGGAGGATCTCATCTCTGACCTGCGATGTTCTCGGCTCCGGGGGTGGGACTCGAACCCACAACCTACGGATTAACAGTCCGCCGCTCTGCCGATTGAGCTACCCCGGAAGGGATCGGTCACCGATGCTACCCGACCCACACCCGCGTTCGCGTCTACGATTCCGCACCGTGACCACCGATCCCGTTCGCGCCCGTTGGGCTGCCGGCGAAGCCGCGATAGCCGCATGGGTCCTGCTCGAGAGTCCCGCGTCCGCGGAAACCCTTGCGGCGGCCGGCTTCGACGCCGTCGTCGTGGACCTCCAGCACGGCCACGTCACGCTCCACGACCTCCCTCACGTTCTCAGAGCGCTCGCGGCGACGCCGGCGGTCCCCTTCGTTCGCGCCGCCTGGAACGACCCCGCCGAGCTGATGCGCGCCCTCGATCTCGGTGCTCGCGGCGTGATCTGCCCGATGGTCGGTTCTCGAACCGAGGCCGAGGCGTTCGTCTCCGCCTGCCGATACCCGCCTGCAGGCACCCGTAGCTACGGCCCGATCCACGGAGCCTTCGGCCAGGGGAATGACCAGACGGCGCGCGCCAACGAGCAGGTACTCCGCTTCGCGATGATCGAGACGGGCGACGGCCTCGAGAACATCGACGAGATCGCCTCCACGCCCGGCCTCGACGGTCTGTTCGTGGGACCGGCCGACCTGAGCCTCGCGATGGGCCTCGAGACGTTCGCAGATCTCACCGATCCGACCTTGTTGGCGACCCTCGACACGATCGTGGTCGCATCGAACAACCACGGCATCACGGCGGGCATCCACGCGCCCTCCCCCCCGCGCGCCGCGGAGATGGCGGCACGCGGCTTCCGGATCGTCTCCTGCGCTGTAGACGCGGACCTCCTCCGCGAGGCCGCCGTGGCCGCCCTCCGCGCCGCCCGCCCAGCCCGGTAGGCTGTCGCCATGAAGCTCCGATCCCTGTTCCTCCTGATCGCCGGCGTCGCGCTCGGCATGAAGCTCGCCGCCAAGCTTCGCGAGGATGACCCCAACGTCCTGCACGGGCCGCAACGCAAACGGAGCGATCAGCGACCAGCGTTGCGGGACGTCTCGGGCCAGGTCCAGCGGATCACCGATGTCGCGACAGGCAAGAGCCTGGATGCGATCCGCCGGGTCCGAAGCGGGATCCGCGATCGTCTGGGCGAGAACGACGCGGCCGCCTGGAACTAGCGCATATCGGGGTCGCCTACCAGGAGAAGCCGGGCGGGACCGGCCGGCAAAGTTGCTCCGTCAGAGCGCGGAGCTGAGCGGCCTTGCTGGGCCTCGACGACGCGACGTTCTGGAGCTGTCGCGGATCCCTCGCGAGATCGTAGAGCTCTTCCTCACCGGTGACGTAGTGGACGAACGTGAACGAAGGGGTTCGGACACCGCAGTAGGTGGGCACCGGGGGAAGAGCATTCACGTGCTCGAGCAGGACGGCCTCCCTGACCGATGAGGTCAGGTCGGTAAGGAGCGGTCGCATCGAGACGCCGTCCGCCGAGATCGACGTGCCCGCGAAGTCCGCGATGGTAGGCGCGAGATCGACGTTGGACACAAGCGCACCGGACACGGTGTCGGCCGGGATCTGGCGAGGGTGTCGGTCGAACGCCCCGTCTCCACGAGCGTGCCCATGATCCTCGACACCAGTTCGTGCTCAAGAAAAAAGGGTGTGGATGCCGATGACTCGTGGTACAAACAACGCGGATCCGTGCCGCTTGTCGAACTCGCGAGCACTTGGTCCGGAGCCGTCGCCGTACTCGGAGGAAGGCGGAGGAGCGGAAGTGGAGAGGATGGGACTCTACGCAGCTTTGAAACGGAGGTTGGGCTCCGAAGAGGGAGCGACCGCCGTGGAGTATGCCTTGATGGTTGCCCTGATCGCACTCGTGGTCGTGGCAGCAGTGACGTTCCTCGGGCAGAGCACGAACAGCGTGTACGAGAATCCCGAGCTGCTCAAAGGGCTGACCTGATCGGTTACTCGAGGTAGTCGCGCAGTCGTTGCGATCGTGACGGGTGTCGCAGCTTCGAGAGCGTCTTCGACTCGATCTGGCGGATCCGCTCGCGCGTGACGCCGAACTCACGACCGACCTCTTCCAGCGTCCGCGGATGGCCGTCGACGAGGCCGAACCGGAGCTCGATCACCTTCTTCTCCCGCTCCGAGAGCGTGTGGAGCACCGAGCCGAGCTGCTCCTGTAGCAGGATGAACGAGGCGGCATCCACCGGGACCACCGCGTCGGAGTCCTCGATGAAGTCTCCGAGGTGGGAGTCCTCCTCCTCGCCGATCGGCGTCTCCAGCGACACCGGTTCCTGGGACACCTTCTGGATCTCGCGCACCTTCTCGGCGCCGATCCCCATCACCTTCCCGATCTCCTCTGGGGTCGGCTCGCGGCCGAGGTCCTGCAGCAGCTGCCGCTGCACCCGAACGAGCTTGTTGATCGTCTCGACCATGTGGACGGGGATCCGGATCGTCCGCGCCTGGTCGGCGATCGCGCGCGTGATCGCCTGGCGGATCCACCACGTCGCGTACGTCGAGAACTTGAAGCCCTTGGAGTGGTCGAACTTCTCCACGGCACGGATCAGGCCCAGGTTCCCCTCCTGGATCAGGTCGAGGAAGAGCATCCCCCGGCCCACGTACCGCTTCGCGATCGAGACGACGAGTCGGAGGTTCGCCTCGATCAACTTGCGCTTGGCGAGCTGACCGTCGCGCTCCACACGGTGGAGATAGCTGACGAGGTCGTCGTCGGTCTTGGGGCGATAGGACTTCTTCTGGGCGAGCGGGTCCCGGCCGATGCCTTCGACCTTGCCGAACGCCCGTCACCTGGTGGTTCCAGATCTCCCAGACCCGGGTCGTGGCAAGGCGGAACCGCTTGGGGTCCGGCTTGCCCGTCCGATCGACGATCTGCTCCTGCAGCTCCGTGCAGAGCTCCCCAGCCTCGATCCGCCTCGCGAGGTCCACCTCCTGCGGCGCGTTCAGCAGCGGGACCTTCCCGATCTCCTTCAGGTACATCCGGACCGGGTCGTTGGTGGGCGCCTTGAGCGCGTCGACCTCGATGCGGATCTGCGTCACGGCATCGGTGTCGTCCCCGGGAAGCTCGATGATCTCGATGCCCGCGGTGTTCAGGTGGTCGGTCAGCTGCGCGAGAACGTCCTCGACCTGATCGGGCGTGATCTCCGGCAATGCCTCGAAGACGTCGCCAGATGTGACGAAGCCGCGTTCGCGGCCGAGCACGACGAGCTGTTCCTTGACCTCATCGAGGCTGTAGGTGTCCGAAATCGGTTCGCGGGCCGCGCTCAACGGGGGTCATCCAGCTGCGTCGGGAGCACGGCCTAGAGTGTACGGAACGAGCGGCGGCGCCGACCCTGGACCGATCGGACCTATCCGGCGTCGAGCAATCCCTGGCGGATCCTGCGGAGCTCGCCGTCGACCGCCACGAGTTCGTGGAACAACTCGTCGTAGCCGGCCTCCGTCTGCGGGTTCAGCTTCTGCAAACGGATCCGCAGGTCGTCGCTCTTCGCCTTCAATACGAACTCCTGTAGACGCGCGAAGACGTGCGACGCGTACTCGCGCGTCGGTTCGCCTTCGATCGGCTCGACCGCGAGGGCGCTGGCCGCCGCCGCGACCTTCGGGTCGTCGGCACCGGCCAGCGCGCCCACGTCGCCGGAGAACTCTCGCAACGCTGCCAGCGCTGCCCTTCCCGTCGGCGTCCGCACATGATCGTCGGTGAGCAGCGGCGCGTACTCGTCGAAGACCGCTCGGTCCCGGGTGAGGAGCCGCAACATCTCCCGCTCGACACGGTCGCGCGCGGACAGCCGCTTCATCGTCTTCGCGACCTGTTCGGGGTGGCCGCCGAGCCGACGCTGCAGCGCCGTACGTACCGAGTCCTCGGACACTCCCGTCAGGTCGGCCAGCAGGTGCCCGTACTCGCTCCGTCTCACCGGGTCCTGCAGCTTCTGCAGCATCGGCAGCGCGTCCGCGACCGCCGCCGACTGCCCCTCGACGTTGGACAGGTCGTGACGACTCCACCGTCCGCCTCACCATGTACTCGACGATCGGGCGAGCCTCCTTCGCAGCCTCCAGGACCTCGTCCGCGTCCGCGCTTCGCCACGAACTCCGCCGGGTCAAGGCCCTCCGGCATGATCATGACGACCGCCTGGACCGGGTACTGTTCCTGGAACGCGAAGGCCCGCTCGGCCGCGCGCGCGCCCGCTTCGTCGGAGTCGAACGCGAGCACCGCCCTGGTCGCGAACCGGGACATCAGCTTGAAGTGCGCTTCGCCCAGCGCCGTGCCGCAGGTCGCGACCGCACTGTCGATCCCCGCCTGGGCGAGCCCGATCACGTCGGTGAAGCCCTCGACGACGAATACCTGGCCGGACCGCGCGACCGTCTGACGCGCCCGGTGCAGGTTGTAGAGAACCTCGCCCTTCCGATAGATCGGCGTCTCGGCGGTGTTGAGGTACTTCGCCTGCTCCGACGCGCGGGCGTCGCTGGGCAGCACCCGGGCCCCGAAGCCCAGATAGCGCCCCTGGAGATCCTGGATGGGGAACGTCAGCCGCCCACGGAACCGATCGCGGACCACACCGTCTTCACCCTTCGTCGCGAGCCCGGCCTCCAGGAGCACCTCGGGACCGAGGTCCTTGGCAAGGCGCCGAAGCAGGAAGTCCGGGTAGCCCGGCGCGTAGCCGATCCCGAACGCTTCGAGCGACTCCGCCGAGAGCCCGCGCTCCTTCGACGTAGGCCCGCGCGTCGTCGGCCTCCCGGCCGTCGAGGAGCATCCCCGCGTAGAGCTTGGCGGCCTCCTCGTTCGCCTTGAACAGCGAGTTGCGACGCTGTGCCGCGCGGCGCTCGGCCGCCGAGTCACCCTCGTATCGGAGCGTCACTCCTGTCAGCTGCGCCAGCCGTTCCACCGCCTCCACGTAGGACAGGCTCTCCAGCTCGCGGAGGAACGTGATCGCGTCACCGCCCTTGCCGCAGCCGAAGCAGTAGAAGACGCCCTTCGACGGCGACACGCTGAACGACGCCGTCTTCTCCTGATGGAACGGGCACAGGCCCGACATCGAGTCGTGCCCGGTCTTCTTCAGTGCGAGGTACTGCGAGACGAGCGCGACGATGTCCGTCCGCTCTTTGACCGCGTCGATGTCCTCTTGTCTGATCCGCGCCATGCCCTACCCCTGGTCGTGAAGCCACCCGCGGGGAAGGAACAGTCGCTCGTACGTCCGGAGCGCGTATCGATCCGTCATGCCCGAGATGTAGTCGGCCACGCGGATCGGCAGGTCGCCCGGCGCCCGATGGTACTCCTCGGGCATGTCGTCCGGATGATCGAGGAAGTGCTGGAACAGCTCCCGGATCAGACGGGTCGCCCGCTCGTGTTCGCCGTGCGTGTCCTCCCGCAGGTAGACCTGTGCGAACATGAAGTCCCGGAGCGCGTCCAGCGCAGCGAACACCGGCGTCGTCAGCTGCACCTCAGCTTGGTCCTCGCTGGCGGCGACCAGGTCCGTCACGAGCGTGTTGATCCGCGCCGAGTGGGTCGCGCCCAGCACCTTCATCGGACCCGCCGGGAGTTCGGTCTCGCTCAGCACGCCCGCGCGCAGTGCGTCGTCGACGTCGTGGTTCAGGTACGCGATCCGGTCGGCGAACCGCACGAGCTGCGCCTCCAGCGTCGAGGGCGGCGGCATCGACCACGGGTGGTTCACGATCCCGTCCCGTACCTCCCACGTGAGGTTCAACCCTTCGCCCTCGTTCTCGAGGTGCTCAACGACCCGAAGCGACTGCTCGGAGTGACGGAACGGCCGGCCCAGGAACGGCGTGAGCGCCTGCTCCCCCAGGTGACCGAACGGCGTGTGGCCGAGGTCGTGCCCCAGGGCGATCGCCTCCGCGAGGTCCTCGTTCAGACGGAGCGCCCGCGCTGCCGTCCGCGCGATCTGCGACACATCGAGCGTGTGCGTGAGCCGCACTCGATAGTGATCGCCTTCGGGCGACAGGAACACCTGCGTCTTGTGCTTCAGTCGGCGGAACGCCTTGGCGTGCACGATCCGGTCGCGGTCCCGTTGGTAGACGGTCCGGAGGTCGTCCTGCTGCTCGTCGCGCTCTCGGCCTTTGGTCTCCGAGGCGAGCGAAGCGCTCGATGAGAGGACCTGTCGCTCGATCTCTTCGGTTCGTTCTCGGGGGGTCGTCACGACTTCATGGTAGCCGTGACGACAGACAGCCCGGTCAGCGGCCCACCACCCGGTAGTAGAGGTACGCGAACGTCTCGCGTACGTATCCCTCGAGCCGCGTCTCCTGCGACGTCGCCGCGGACTGCCACGTCGCCGAGGCGTGCCCGTCGATCCCCAGGTCCCGCGCCATCCGCTCCACGCGGGCGTTGTGCCACGGATCCGACACGAGGAACGCCGAGTCCATCCCGGCCTCTCGCATCACGGGAGCGGTCGCCCCGAGCGACTCGAAGGTCGTGTGGCCTTTCGGCACCGGGATGATCGCGTCCGCCGGCACGCCCTTGTCCACGAGGTAGGCCCGGCCGGCCTCAGCCTCGGTGAACCGGTCTCCCGGCTGACCCCGCCCCGAGGACGAGGACGCGATCGGCCCTTCCCTGCTCGTAGAGGAGCGCGGCGTGGTCGAGGCGCCCTGCGAACACCGGCGAGGGCTCACCGTCGTACTGGGCAGCGCCGAGGACCACGATCGCGTCGGCCCGGTCGATCTCCGACGCGTCGTCATGGTGGGCGGCCTGCCACACGACGATCGCGCATCCGGCGACGAAACCCAACCGACAGGAGGAGCGACGAACGAGACCGTTGCCAGGAACGGGTGCCGGCGGAGTGGGAGCGGCTCACCTGACCAAGGCTAGCAACGCCTCTCTCAAAGGCTCAGTCGGTGCAGAGGATCGTCACGTTCGCGCTGAATGACACTTCTTCGCCCGCGTCGACAACCCATCGTTCGACCTCCCGGCGTGAGTCGCCGACGGCGCCGATGATGTATCCGTCGCCGGCGTCTTCCGGCAGGCCCTCGAAGCATTCGGTCGGGGCGACCATCAACGCGCGTTCCGAGCGGATCCAGGAGCCGTTGGGTCAGGGTGTCGAGGTCGCTGGGATCAGACGCCACGTCGATGACCGCGATCCACCTCTCCCTTCGTGGTCGGGAGTGGCCGACGGCCGCGAGACGGACGTCGTGGGGGCGGATGTGTCGAGGCCTCCCGGGGTCCGGATCGTCGGCGCAGCCGGCCAGCGTCACCATCAGCGCGAACAGAACGCGATCAGCACCTTGTGCATCTTCGGCGCCCTCATCACGGCGTCACGATCCAGCTGTTCGAAGTGTAGGCAGGGAGGGTGGCGCGGAACGCTGCGATCGCGACGCTCGGATCGACGTCGTGGGGAAGATGCAGCAACGCCCCGAAGACACCGGGACGGATCGCGAGCGGAGCGTCGCCGCTGTCGACCACCTCGACGAGAGATCCCGGGATACGCACGCCGGATCACGGTCACCACCGCCTCGGCTTCGGCCGGGGTCTGGTAGTCACCGACGATCACCGCGACCTCTTCGGCGCTGGCATCTCGGGCTCTCGCTGGCGTCCGGCAGATCCCCACGGAGCGGCACGTACGAGCCCCCGATCCCGCCGGTCCGGATCGACCACGTCGATCGGATCCACCAACACTGCGCCGCACCCGATGGTGTGCATCTCACCCGCCCGCTCGACCTGGAGCAAGTGTCTGCCGTGCATCTGATCGGGACGGCTCCAGACGAGCCGCCCGCGAAGCCGTCCCGCGAGGTAACGCTCGCCGTCGAGCCGTCTCACGAGGGACGCCGCGCCGTGCTCGAAGCGCCACAGCTCGAACGTCGGGTGCTTCGGTCGACGACGCCTCGCGCGCTGACTCGCACGAAATCGATGCCACCCGCTCGAGCGATCGGGGTCCGGATCGGTCACCCATCGATCGCCTCCGGCTCGGAAGTGCGTGAGCCGACGCCACCGAGTTCCGGAGACCTCCGTCGCCCAGAGATCGCCCAGCCGCTCCCCCTCGGGCACCCGATCGTCGGGCGGCGCTGACACCACCGCCGCGATCCGACGATCCGACAGGAACACGCGGTGCGAACACGCTCGCTCCCCGGACCGGCACCGAGAGCTCGTCGATCTCGCCTGTGACCGGGTCGCGTACCACGATGGACGAGCCCGTCGACCAGGCGAGCCGGCCGCTCGCCGACCACGTGGGGTGCGACACCTCTCCCGCTTGGGGCAGGACATCCACTCCCTCGCGCGTCATCGCGACGACGACGTCAGCGCCCGCCCGGTCGATGATGAAGGCGGCGCCGATGCCGCTCGCCGGACGGCGAGGTGCTTGATCGTGCCTCGCCCGATCGATGTCGCCAGCGCCCGGTGCGCCCCCACCGACGCGAGTCCCTCGGCGGTCACGCCCCGCCCGGCACCCACGGATACGAGCCGCCCGCCGGCCACCGCCCAGACCCCTCGGCCCGAAACGAGGCCCGGCGCTCTTCGAGCGAATGCCGACAGGCCGGACACCCTCGGGAAGGGTTCGCTCGAACGGATCTGACTGGCGTGCCACCGGCGCCCGCAGTGAGTAGACCGGCGGCCGTCGACGCCACAACGACCGTCGCGATCACGAGTCTCCGCATCATCTCGACCTCCTCGAAGATCAGTAGTTCGTGACGTATTGGAAGTGCATGGGATCCGGCGCCGAGTCCCAGCTGAGGCCCCAGAAGAAGCGATGACCGGGGAAGCCTGCCGCGCCACACGTCGGGGATGTACGTGCCGTAGTTGGTCCCGTCGATGCCCTCGGCCGTTCCAGTGCGTCTGGTACCGCGGGTTCCGCTGCCAGTTCGTGTCGATCGCGGCTCCCCACGAGTGGACCGACCACGACGTCGACCCCGCGATGAGCCGGCAGTTGTAGCCGCCGATCCCCGGGTACAGGGCCCCGTCGCGATGCGCGGCATTGATGTGGTTCCGGATGTTGAAGCCGATGTTTCGCGCGAGGTACGTGTGGTAGTAGACGTACTTCCCGGCCCCGAACGGATCCGTGTCCGCGTGCGGCCACCACGATCGCGCGTTGTTGGCCTTGTCACTGCATCGCGGGCCGAAGACGTCGTTGAGACCGGCGAGACCGCTCGGCCGAGGCGGGACGCCGGCATCCGAGTGGTCATGCGTCCAGTCCGACAGATGGCCCGCGAGCGCGGACGACCCCGCGAACAGTGAGATCGAGAGCAGCGCGATCAGGGCGACCGAGACGGTTCGAGCACAAGCGGGAGAGCGTGCCATGACATCCCCTCCTTCGTGGGGGAGGAGGGAGGACGCGCGACATTACCCCACGCTGACCCGCGGCACCGTGACGGATCTCACGACTGAGGAACTAGGGTTGGCGCGCGTCCCGGAGCCGGCGTGCGGCCCTCCATGCGAGCCATACGGATCGGAACGCGAAGCGCTCCTCGTCGTCCACACCCGCGTTCGACCATCGCAGGACGGTCAACACTGCCCGATCCGACTCGAACGTCTCGTGGATCGGCTCGGGCATGTGCACGCCGGCAGGATCCACCACGTCCGTGTCACGGATCGAGTTCCTCGGCAGGCGACCGAGCTCGACGACGTCCTCCGAGTCCTGCTCGAGTACGAACACGAGGTCGAGAGGAAGCACGGCCGCGATCACCGAGGCGACAACACGCCGCATCGCCGGGAGCACGTTGAGCTGTGGCTCTCGAGGCCCCGGTTCCGGCTGGGGCACGACTCCGCACGGGAAGGAGTACTCCGCCCGGTTTCGTTCCAGCCATCGGCTTCGCGCCAGACGGCCCTGATCCTCCTCGTCCGGTTTGACCCCTTCGCGGAACATGTCCCCGGCGATCCGCGAGGTGGTGACGTCACCGGCTCCGTGGATGAACAGCGAGCCGGCCGTGAGACGTTCGAGGTCGATCCCCTGCCACTCGAAGAAGCCCACGACTACTTCGATGCGGACTCGGCCGCGCCGACCGCGGCCTGGCCGGCCGCGAGCCGGGCGGTCTCCACTCGGAAGGGGGAGCAACTCACGTAGTCGAGCCCGAGCTCGTGGCAGAACACGACGCTCGCGGGGTCACCGCCGTGCTCCCCGCAGATCCCGAGGTGCAGTGACGCGTTCGCCGCGCGACCCTCTTCGCTCGCGATCCGCATCAGCCGGCCCACGCCCTCGACGTCGATGGTGACGAACGGATTCGCCGGCACCAGCTTGCGCTCCTCGTACATCCCCACGAACTTGCCGATGTCGTCGCGCGAGAACCCGAACGCCGTCTGCGTCAGGTCGTTTGTCCCGAACGAGAAGAACTCGGCCGTCTCCGCGATCTCCGCAGCCGTGACGGCCGCCCGCGGCAGCTCGACCATCGTTCCCCACTCGAGGTGCGAGAGCTCGGTGTCGCCGAGCGACTCCTCCGCCACCGGCTCGAGCTCCTCCCGCATCTGTCGCAGCTCCGGCGCGGTCGCCACCAGCGGGATCATCACCTCGACCTTCGGGTCGCCGCCATCGCGCCGGACCTGCGCGGCGGCCTCGAAGATCGCGCGCACCTGCATCGCGTAGAGCCCCGGCTTCACGATGCCGAGGCGCACGCCGCGGAGGCCCAGCATCGGGTTGGTTTCGTGCAGCTCGTTCACCTTCTCCAGCAAGGCCTTCCGCTCGTCGACATCCTCGCCGCGCGCCTCCGCAAGCGCCACGTCAACGGCCAGGTCGACCTGGTTCGGCAGGAACTCGTGCAGCGGCGGGTCGAGCAGTCGCACGGTCACCGGCAGTCCGTCCATGGCGCGGAAGATGCCCGACGAAGTCCTCGCGCTGCAGCGGCGCCAGCGCGTCGTAAGCCTTCGCCTCCTCCTCCGGCGTCTCGGCGAAGATCATCGTCCGCACAGCCTCCACGCGTTCCTCGCCGAGGAACATGTGCTCGGTCCGGCACAGCCCGATCCCCTCCGCGCCGCGCTCGCGCGCGTTCCGCGCCTGCTCGGGCGTGTCGGCGTTCGCGCGTACGCGCAGGCGACGCACCCGGTCCGCGTGCGCCATCAGCGACTCGAACGCCTTCCAGATCTTCTGCTCGCGCGCCTCCGCGTCGCCGGCGCGCGCCTTCTCCAACACGGACTCCTCGAGGGGCAGCTCCCCCACGTAGACGTTGCCCGTGAAGCCGTCGATCGTGACGACGTCGCCCTCCTTCACGGTCGTGCCGTTGGCAGAGAACGTCCGCTCGGCCGGCGAGAGCTTGATCGCGTCGGCGCCGCACACCGCGGGGATGCCCTCGCCGCGCGCGACGACCGCCGCGTGCGAGTTGGTGCCGCCGGCGCTCGTGAGGATCCCCTGCGCCGCGATCATGCCGTGGTAGTCATCGGGCGTCGTCTCGCGGCGGACCAGGATCACGCGCTCGCCCTGCTTCCCGAGCCGCTCGGCCTCGTCGGCCGTGAAGACCACCTTTCCGATCGCCGCGCCTGGCGAGGCGTTCAGTCCCTTCGCGATCGGGGTGGCGCCCTCGGCCTTGACGCGCCGCTTGAACAGCTCCTCCAGCCGGTTCGCGTCCACCCGCAGCAAGGCGGTGTCGGCGTCGATCAGCTGCTCCCCCAGCATGTCGTGCGCCATCACCCACTCGGCGAACGCGGTCCGCTTTCCCACGCGTACCTGGAGGATCCAGAGCTTCATCTTCTCGATCGTGAACTCGATGTCGCACATGTCCCGGTAGTGCCGCTCGAGCGTGTCCATGTGCTGGCGAAGCTCCCGGTACGACGTCGGGTCGATCGTCTCGAGCTCGACGATCCGCAGCGTGTTGCGGATCCCCGCCACGACGTCCTCGCCTTGCGCGTTCGGGAGGTAGTCGCCGTACGGCACCTTCTCACCCGTCGAAGGGTCGCGCGTGAAAGCGACGCCGGTGCCGGAGTCCTCGCCGCGGTTGCCGAACACCATCGCCTGGACGTTCACCGCGGTGCCGAGGTCGTCGGAGATCTTGTTCTGCCGCCGGTAGTCGCGAGCACGCTTGCCGTTCCACGACTGGAACACCGCCGCGATCGCCAGCCGGAGCTGCTCCTTCGGGTCCTGCGGGAACTCCTCGCCGGTATGCGTCCGGTAGATCCCGCGGAACTCCTCGATCAGCGCGGTGAGGTCGTCGGCATCGAGGTCGGTGTCCTGGGTACCCGCCCCCTTGCGCTCCTTGGCACGGTCGAGAGCCTCCTCGAATGCCTCGCCGGGCACGTCCATCACGATCTTGCCGAACATCTGGATGAACCGGCGGTAGGCGTCGCGGGCGAAGCGCACGTCGCCGTCCGACTGCTTCGCGAGCCCCTCGACGGACCGGTCGTTGAGCCCGAGGTTCAGGACGGTGTCCATCATCCCCGGCATCGAGAACTTCGCGCCCGACCGAACGCTCACCAGCAGCGGATCGTCGGGGTCGCCGAGCTCGCGGCCCATCGCCTCCTCGAGGCGGCCGAGGTGCTCCCCCGCCTCCTGGAGCATCTCGGGCGGGGCCCCGCCTCGCTCGAGGAACGCCAGGCACGCCTCGGTGGTGATCGTGAACCCGGGAGGGACCGGCAGCCCCATGTTCGTCATCTCGGCGAGGTTGGCTCCCTTCCCGCCGAGGAGGTCCTTCATGTCCTTGTTGCCTTCGGAGAAGTCGTAGACGTACTTGGTCATGGCCGAAGTCTACGGAACGAGGGCTCGCCGGTGTACGCTCACCTCCTCACCGTTCACCTCACGGAGGACCTGATGGCGCACGCGAAGGACAAGGGCGCGAAGAACGTCAAGAAGAAGGCCGCGAAGGGCATCAAGGAGAAACGGGCCGAGAAGAAGCTGAAGCACGACGTCCGCCGGACCACCGGTGCCGTCGAGACCATCGGCGAGCGGTCGCCGAGCTAGGCGGGAACGAGGTCGGGCGTCGTCCCCGGCGCCACGCACGTCGCGACCATCGAGCCGAACACCTCGTCACACGCCCCCAGCGTTGATCCCGATCGAGCGGCCCCGACCACCTGCTCGATCGCTGCGAGCACCACGTCCGGGGCATGCCGATGGACGAAATGCCCCGAGTCGGTCGCGACGACCTGGATCGCATTCGATGAGAGACCGGCGAGACGGACCTGGGCGCGTGAGGCCAGCTTCGGCACCGTCGCGAGCCACTCGTCCTCGATGATCCCGGCCGTCACCACGACGAGTGGGATGTCGCCGAGGTCACCCGCGGCGTGAAGCTCACGCACCGTCGTGTGGATGTCGATCCTGTCGGAGCCGTCGATCCACGGGCCGGCATCGAGCCGCTCGTAGACCGGCACCTCCGGCTCGCTCGAGATGTCGATCAACACCATCCCGGCCACATCGTCCGGGTACGCGCCCTCGAACGCCCGGACGGGCATGCCGCCGTATGAATGTCCCACCAGAACGACGGGGAGCCGAACGGACAAGACATCAAGCATCCGGTGAAGCTCCTCTGCCATCAGCGCGGCGGTCACCTGTTCGCCTGCCGGCCGCTCGTCGCTCGCACCCGTCCCTGCACGATCGTAGGTGCAAACGCGCGCGGTGACCGCGACGCGGTCGAGGAAGCCGACGAACTCGTTCGTGCCGGCGGCGCCGAGCCCGGCCTCGAGGATCACGGTCGGCTCGCCCTCGCCGCGGCACTCGTAGGCAAGCTCGTAGCCACCGACGTCGGCCCGGCCGCCCGCCGGCTCAGGCGAGGCCGAGACGCCCGACGATCGTGACAGGCTCGGCGCCGCCTCGCCACCACCGCACCCGACCAGACCCATCGTGGCCGCGAGCGCCGCCGTGACGACCCGCTTCATCATCTAGAGGGACCTCAGAGCCGACGAGACTGCGTTCATCACGGCATTCGACGACCCGAAGCCCGCGTGCACGTGACTGCCGTCCGCCGCCAGAACCAGCCCCGGCGCATCGCCCTCGGCCAGCCACCCGCCCAAGGCCCCACTGAACGCTGTCGCGTCCATGGGTGTATCCCAGACGGTGCTGAGGATCACCGCGACGTCTTCGCCGTCACTCCAGGCCCGGTAGGTGCCGCCGTCCCAACCGGCAGCGGCCGTCTCCGCCACCGACTCGTCGAGCCGGAGGTTCAGGAGCGCCTTCAGCCACACCTCGCCCACGACCATCACGTCGTGGTCACGCCAACCGGGGCCGAACGTGGGCGCGAAGTCCGGCACGTCGACGCGTTCCGACACGTCGTCCGGGTACTTCGACGGGTGCAGGACCTGCTCCGTCGTGGTCGGGAACCTCCTCAGCGCGCGGTCGACCGCCGCCGGCCCGCCCTCGTCCGCAAGGGCATCCGCGAACCGCTGCCCTGCCGAGTACGGGTAGGCGAAGATCTCGAGCATCAAAGGAGGGACCTCGACGGCCGGCCCGTCGCCGGATCCCGAGCCGGTCGCGGAGACCGGGAAGCGGAGCAGCACCTGGGTGGCGAAGTGGTTGGCGCTCCCCTCGACGATCCCCAACGCTGCCTGGAAGGGCTCGTCGTCGCATCGCACCACCAGGTCGTCCAGTCGGTCGAGGTCGAAGTGCTGGTCGTCGATCGCGTGCGTCAGCTCGTGCGCCAGGACGAAGTGCTCGAGACGGTCGAGGTCCGCGTCGCCGGTGTAGACGAGCTCCCCGTTCTGCGAATCGTAGAAACCGAGGACCTGCCCCTGTTGATATGCGTCGATGGCTCCCAGGATGCCGACGTCGCGGGGGATCGCGCCGATCGTCGCCCACGCATCGCTGCGACGAGCGTAGAAGCGCTTCGGGTAGTACACGTCGAGGTACTCGCGCAACCGCCGGTCGATCTCTTCGGGTGTGACCGGCTCGACGTTCACGCGTCGTTGGAACGCGAGCCCCCGCACGGCCTCCACCTGGTTCTCCACCTCCGCGATCGTGGGCGGCGTCGGGACCCTGGTCACAGGGCCCTTGGGGATGTCGGCGGGGATGCAGAGCCGGCGCATCGCCTGAAGCGCCGTCGTCGGTCCTGTCCTCACCTCGACGGCCGGACTCGGGGAGGGTGATGACGCCGGCGACGGCCGCGCGTCCTCCCCCGCCGTGCATGTTGCGGCGAGCAGCATCGCGACGCTCACCGCCACGAGCCGACGCACCGGCGCCGGTCGCTTCAACGACGCCTCGAGAGGACCAGCGCGCTCGCCGCCGCCAGCATGGCCAGACCCGAGAGCACCGCGGAGACGACCAGCAGGCCCGTCGATTCGAGGAACCCCGCAGCGGAAACGCCGAGGGCGACGATCGCTCCGACCCAGAGGACGAACGCCATCGCGTAGACGATCACAGTCGCTCCGACAGATACGCCACGAGCCCGTCGATCGGGAGGCGATCTTGGGTCATCGAGTCCCGCTCGCGGACCGTAACCTGCGCGTCCTCCAACGAATCGAAATCCACGGTCACGCAGAACGGCGTGCCCACCTCGTCCTGCCGCCGGTAACGCCGGCCGATCGAGCCCGCGTCGTCGTAGTCGCAGGTCCACCCGCCCTTCACCAGATCGAAGACGCGTCGTGCCTCCGGCGTGAGCTTCTCGTTGCGGGAGAGCGGGAGCACCGCCACCTTCGTAGGCGCCAGCCGCCGGTCGAGGGCCAGGTAGGTGCGGTTCTCCGTACCTCCCTTCGCGGTCGGCGCCTCCTCTTCCCGGTACGCGTCCAGAAGGAACGCGAGCACGGCGCGGTCCACTCCCGCCGCAGGCTCGATCACGTACGGGTGATACCGCCGTTCCTTCTCCTGGTCGAAGTAGGTGAGATCCTCGCCGGACGCTTCCTGATGCGCCTTCAGGTCGAAGTCGGTCCTGTTCGCGACGCCTTCGAGCTCGCCCCAATCAGTGAAAGGGAATCGGTACTCGATGTCGACGGTGCGCTTCGAGTAGTGGGACAACTCGTCGGCGTCGTGCTCGCGGGTACGCAGGTTCTCTTCACGCATGCCCAGATCGGTCCACCAGCGCATACGCTCACCGATCCAGAACTCGTGCCACTTCTCGTCCGTCCCCGGCTCGACGAAGAACTCCATCTCCATCTGCTCGAACTCCCGGAGGCGGTAGATGAAGTTCCCCGGCGTGATCTCGTTGCGGAACGAACGACCGATCTGGGCGATCCCGAACGGAACCTTCTTGCGGCTCACCTGCTGGATCGTCGCGAAGTCCACGAACATCGCCTGCGCCGTCTCTGGCCGGAGGTACACGGTGTTCTCGGCGTCTTCGATCGGGCCCATGTTCGTCTTGAACATGAGGTGGAAGTTGCGCGGCTGCGTGAAGGCCGTCTGCCCACAGTTGGGGCATTTCGGCGCGTGCTCCATGTCGAGCGTGGTGTCGTCGGCTTCGTGACCCGACTGCGGCGCATGGAACCCGGCCAGGTGATCGGCGCGGAAGCGCTGATGGCAGTTCAGGCATTCGACCAAAGGGTCCGTGAAGACCTCGAGGTGGCCGGAGGCCTCCCACACCTTCGGCGACATGATCACGGCGGCCTCGAGGCCGACGACGTCGTCCCGCAGCTGCACCGTCGAGCGCCACCACTGCTCGCGGACGTTGCGCTTGAGCTCGGTGCCGAGCGGCCCGTAGTCCCACGACGAGCGGAGGCCCCCGTAGATCTCCGAGGACTGGAATGCGATGCCTCGCCGTTTGGCGAGGGAGGTGACGGCCTCCATCAGATCGGCCATGAGTGTTCTGATCCTTTCCCGGCCGCTGGCTGCGGCCGCCGGCGTAGGTCCATGCTACCGGCGTGCGTCGTCAACCGGGGTCCGGTGCGTACCGATACCTCTGACATGCCCATCGGCCACTTCTGCCGCTCCTGCGGCGCCGCCCTGAGGCCTGACCTCGGCTGGTGCGCGACGTGCTATGCGCCGGTGACGCCGTTCGCCGCGCGTCCTCCGCTCCACGAGCCCGGAACGCTCGTGGGAACACCGATGTCCGACGTAAGGACGTCTCGGTGGCGAGCCGGGCCGACGACGATGGGTCCCATCGGCCGCATCGTTTGGACCGTCGGGCTTCTCTTGATCTTCCCGTGGTGGGCTCTGGCGGTGCCCCTGCGGAGCATCTGGCGCAGGGAGCGAGTGGCTGAAGGCGCCCCACCGAGCCGCATCGAGCGGTTCCGTGATCGCCATCCCGGTCTCGAGCGCGAGATCCACGTGGGACCGACCGCTCGGCTGGCGGTCGT
The DNA here is from genome assembly GCA_963778505.1 of uncultured Actinomycetota bacterium. Taxonomy (GTDB): domain Bacteria; phylum Actinomycetota; class UBA4738; order UBA4738; family HRBIN12; genus JAJNBA01. Next base: position 722,289 of record CAVZUH010000004.1, read on the forward strand.
CGCTCTTGCAGCCGCCGCCGCGGTGGTGCTCTTCCTCACGAAGCAGGACGTCGATCGCTACGTGTTCGCGGCACCCGTCCTCGTCGCCGGACTGACGATCGCGCTCGCGAAGTGGAACGACGTGTAGCCCGCTAGTCCGTACCGGTTCGCGGATCGCCGGCCGTTTCCTCCTGCGGCAGCGGCTTGAGCCTCTCCGCGAGCAGTTTCTTGCGGGCGGCTGCCGGCGAGAGGGCGCGGACAGATCCCTGATCGCTTGTATCGCTGGGCTGCCGCTCGTGCTCGGCGAGCCGGAGGAAGTTCTCGAGGGCTGCCGCGTGGGCCTTCGCGTCTCTGGTCTCGGCGTCGGCCGTGTTCCCCGTGGAGGCGGCGTGTGACACTCGCCTCGCCTTCTGTTGCTTCGACGCTCGCCTCGGTTCCTTGCCCGCCGGCGTCTCCTTCGGGGTGGGGGGAAGAGGCTTCTGCTGGCGCGAGGCACCGATGGGTCCGCCGGCGGCCGCGGCCACCCGGTCCTCGCCGACCTGCGTCGACCTCGTCGACGACTTCGGACTCGGGAACCTGGACGATCGCGGGGCCCGCGTCGGAGGAGGAGGGAGCTGCCGGAGGAGCAGGTGCGGCGGGATGTGTCACGCTCGACTCGGCAAGCACCAGGGCTCGTTGGATGTCGCCCTCGAGCCGCCTCCGAGCCTCCTCCGACTCGGCCAGCTTGTCCTGCAGCCGTTTGACCCTCTCCGCAGAAAGCCGATACACCTCGCGGACGGCATGGAGCCGGTCATCGTCGATCAGCGAGAAACCCGCGGGGATCGAGGCTGTGGGCGCAACCCCGACGTTGATCGGCTGGATCGGATCACGCAGGGACAGAGCGCTCATAGTGAGGAACAGCAGCACCAGGGCGCCGGCGAGGATCTGGTACCTGAGCCATTCGGACCGAACCGGCGCGATCGTCCCCTCGTCCGTCTGGTCGATCTCGGCCACGGCTTCGTCCCGCAGCGGCACGTATGTTCTGAACAGGCTGCGTTCGGGGTCGTCCGATCCCCCCGTGTCCGAGATACCGGAGGGACTGATCGGACCTTGTCGTGCGGCTGCGAAGACCAAGGAGTCGTTCAGGCTGGCTTTGGACCCGATATCGATGGGATCAGTCCGGTCCGTCGAGAACAAGAGCATCCCCTTGTCGGTCGACGACCAGATGCGCACGCGCTCGACGCGATCGTCGGTGAGGATCAAGAGACCGACGTACGCCTCGAGCGAATCCGCCGACTCGCCGGTGATCGGTTGGGTCAGATCGACGCTGTCGAGGCGGGGGCCGAGGACCCGCTCGACGTATCGGACGGCGCGAGCCTCGGAGACCGCTCGCTGTTCGTCGAGAACCTGGCCCCCCATGATCAGTGCGTACACGAGCCCGATGAGCGCAGCCAGGGCCATGCCGGCCCAGACGTATCTGCTCACTCCGTCTCTGGTGAACCGTTGTATCGGGCTCATCCGGCCCCTCCTCGCCGGTGCGGTATGGGGATCACAGGCGATGGTCGCGCGCGTTCCACGCACGATACCGGGTTGGGTATCGGGAGCGACACCGCCGAACGACGGACTGGAGCTAGGCCTTCTGGAGGATGGCGCGATCGGAAGGCCTAGTCAGGATGCCCGGACGCGATCCTCACGGCTCGTCGGCGAGGCCACCGAAACGCCTCGAGCGCTTCTGGAAATCGCGGATCGCCTCGAAGAGGTGCTCGCGGTCGAAGTCCGGCCAGAACACCGGCGTGAACCAGAGCTCCGAGTAGGCCACCTCCCACAGGAGGAAGTTCGAGATCCGTTGCTCGCCGCTCGTGCGGATCAGCAGGTCCGGGGGCGGCATGTCGGGCCGATACAGTCGCTCCGCGATCTTCTCCTCGTCGATGCTCTCGGGGCGGAGCGAACCGTCGCGGACCTCGCGTGCCAGGTCCTTCACGGCGTCCACGACCTCAGCCCGACCCCCGTAGTTGAACGCGATCGTGAGGGTGGTCCCCGTGTTGGCGGCGGTGAGCGCCTCGGCCTCCCGGATCTCCTTCAGTACGGAGCGCGGAACCCGCCAGTTCCGCCGCCCGATGAAGCGGATCCGGACGTTCATCCGGTTCAACTCGTCACGGCGGCGACGGAGCAGACCGCGGTTGAAGTTCATCAGGTACCGCACCTCGCCGGGCGGGCGGCGCCAGTTCTCGGTCGAGAACGCGAACACGGTGAGCCACGGGAGGCCCACCTGCACGGCCCCCTGGACCGTGTCCCACAGTGCCTCTTCTCCGGCGCCGTGGCCCTCGGTGCGAGGCAAGTCCCGCTGCTGCGCCCACCGCCCGTTGCCGTCCATCACGATCGCGACGTGCGCCGGGATGCGGGCCAGATCGAGATCGTGGAGGTAGCTGCTCATGTCGCCGTCCGCACGAGCATCGGCACCGATCTCATCCGGCGCTCCAGGTGGTACTCGGCGAAACCGAACAACAGCCCCCGCGCCTCCTTCCGGGTTCGCGTCTCGGGGGCGGGCGTGGCTCCCGCGTCGGCGAGGTCCGCGAGGGCGAGCGCGGCCATGTACGCGAGCGCCGAGGCCGAGACGTGGCCGGCGCCGGGCTCGGCGTCGCCGGCGCAGACGGCGCCACCGAGCCCGGCCGAGAACAGCTGGACATCGGTGCTGCCGCAGACGGCGCACGCCGTGAGGCTCGGATGGAAGCCGGAGACCGACAGGAGCTTCAGGACGAACGACTCGGCGACGGCGGCAGGGTCGGCGGGCTTCGTCTCCAGCGCACGGAGGCCGGAGAGCAGCAAGAGGACGAGTCGAACGTTCCGCTCGTGCTCCTCAGCGACGCGGTCGACTGCCTCGAGCATCGTCTCGCCGGAGGCGAACAGAGCGAGGTCGTCTCGGATCGCACGGTGCGGGGCGATGATCTCCGCCTGCGTGATCGTGTCGAGCGATCCACGACCCCGATAGAGCATCAGGTTCACGTGCGTGAACGGTTCCAACCGCGCCCCGAAGCGACTGGTGGTCTTGCGGATGCCCTTGGCCACGCCACGAACCTTGCCGGAGCCCTGGGTCATGATGGTGACGATCTTGTCGGCCTCACCGAGCTTCGCCGACCGGAGGACGACGCCCTGCTCCTTGTAGGGGGGCATCCGCCGATGGTAGCTCCCCCCGAACGCCCTTCACCCCAGGAGGCGTGTGGCGTTTCCGTTGCGGCCGCTGGGGCCGGTGCATCCGTGGGCGTGGCGGCGGAAGAAAGTCTCCTCAGGCGCCCACCGGGTGCCAGACCGTCTTGAACTCGACGAGGGCCGTGACCTCGTAGGGACTCTGCGCCTCGTCGCCGAACGGATCGGCCTCCGGTGCATAGTGCACGCGCTTCACGTTCTCGGCGGAGAGTTCCTCGACCTGCTTCCGGAGCCTCGCGGGGACGCCTGTCGCGTCGATGGCGTTCACGTCCATGTGCCCGGCGAGCCACGGCACGAGCTCCGCCGTGACGCCGGTGAGGATGTTCACGACGCCCCCCGGGCACGTCGGAGGTCGCAAGTACTTCTCCGAGCGAGACCGCCGGAAGCGGTGACTGCTCGCTGGCCAGCAGGACCGCGGTGTTGCCGCCGACGATCGCCGGCGCCAGGCGAGAGACCAGCCCGAGGAGCGACTGGTCCTGCGGGGCCACGACACCCACCACGCCGGTCGGCTCGGGGACCGTGAAGTTGAAGTACGGCCCGGCCACGGGGTTGGAGGCGCCTTGGATCTGATGGATCTTGTCGGCCCACCCCGCGTACCAGACCCAGCGGTCGATCGCGGCGCTCACGCCTTTCTCGGGATCCTTCGCGCCCGCGTCCCTCAGCTCCGACTCGAACTGCGAGCGCCGCCCCTCCATCAGCTCCGCGACGCGATAGAGGATCTGGCCTCGATTGAAGGCCGTCTTCGTCGCCCATCCTTGCTGGGCGGCGCGCGCTGCACGCACGGCGTCGCGGAGATCCTTGCGCGACGCGCGCGCAGCCCACGCCAGGAGTTGGCCGTCGGCGCCGAGGACCTCGTAGGACCTCCCGGACTCGCTCCGCGGGAACTCCCCGCCGATGTAGAGCTTCGCGGTCCGCTTGACGGGGAGCCTGTCGTCGGTCACGGCGTCAGCTCCACGTAGGGCTCGAGGCCGTGCAAGCCGCCCTCGCGCCCGAAACCCGACTCCTTGTAGCCGCCGAACGGCGACGAGGGGTCGAACCGGTTGAACGTGTTCGCCCAGACGACGCCGGCCTCAAGGCGTTCGGCCATCCACAGGATCCGCGAGCCCTTCTCCGTCCACACTCCGGCCGATAGGCCGTACGGCGTGTTGTTCGCCTTCTCGACGGCCTCGTCCGGCGTCCGGAACGTGAGGATCGACAGGACCGGCCCGAAGATCTCCTCCCGCGCGATCCGATGCGACTGGCTGACGCCTGTGAACAGGGTCGGGCGGAACCAGAACCCGCGCTCCGGTAGGTCGCAGGCGGGCTGGTACATCTCGGCGCCCTCCTCGACGCCCGCGGCCACCAGCTCCTCGATCCTCGTGAGCTGCGCCCGCGAGTTGATCGCGCCGATGTCCGTGTTCTTGTCCAGTGGATCGCCGACGCGGAGGGTCTGCAGTCGCGCTTTCAGCTTCTCGAGGAGCGGCTCGAAGATCGGTTCCTGCACCAGGAGCCGTGAGCCGGCGCAGCAGACATGGCCCTGGTTGAAGAAGATCCCGTTCACGACGCCTTCGACGGCCTGATCCAATGGGGCGTCCTCGAACACGATGTTGGCCGCCTTGCCGCCCAGCTCGAGCGTGAGCCGCTTGTTCGTGCCGGCGATCGTTCGACGGATCTGCTTGCCGACCTCGGTCGAGCCGGTGAATGCGACCTTGTCGACATCGGCGGCGACGAGCGCGGCGCCGGTCTCTCCCGCGCCCGTGATCACGTTCACCGCGCCCGGCGGCAGCTCCGCCTGCTGGATCACCTCGGCGAGCAGCAGGGCGGTGAGCGGAGTCGTCTCGGCGGGCTTGAGCACCGTCGTGTTGCCCGTGGCGAGCGCCGGCGCGAGCTTCCACGCCGCCATCAACATCGGGAAGTTCCACGGGATCACCTGTCCCGCCACCCCTATCGGCTTCGCATCGCGACCGGGGAACGCGTAGTCGAGCTTGTCGGCCCACCCGGCGTAGTAGAAGAAGTGGGACGCGGCGAGCGGCAGGTCGATGTCACGCGACTCCTTGATCGGCTTGCCGCCGTTCATCGACTCGAGGACGGCGAACTCGCGTGCGCGCTCCTGCAGCGCACGCGCGATCCGATACAGGTACTTGGCTCGCTCCTTGCCGGGCAGATCCCTCCAACGGGACTCGGAGGCGTCGCGCGCCGCCGAGACCGCGAGCTCGACATCCTCGTGCCCCGCTTCGGGCACCTCGGCGAGGACTTCCTCGGTCGACGGGTCGATCGTCGCCATGTAGCGACCGCTCTTCGGCTCGACGAACTCACCGCCGATGAACAGCCCGTATCGCTCCTGGAGCCGGACGACGTCCTTCGACTCCGGCGCCTCCGCGTACTCCCAGTCGGGAACGGCAGGCGCGCGATCCCGCGTCGTGTCGAGCTCGGTCATCTGCCCGTCCTCACGGAACAACGGTAGCCGACTCGGGACTGGATGATCCGACGTCCGTGGTCTCGCGGCGCGAGGTCAGATAGGCGCCGAGGATCACCAGCGCCACCCCCACGACCGCGATCGACCCCACCTCGTCGTGGCGGAAGAGCATCCCGAGCGCGAGGGCGACCACCGGGATCAGGTAGCCCACGATCGAAGCCCTCGTCGGCCCCACCCTCCCCACGAGTCTCCCCATCAGCACGAAGGCCACACCGGTGCCGAGGATGCCCACGGCCCCGGTCGCGGCCAGCGCTGACCAGGCGAAGCGAGAACCGGGAATCGAGAGCAGGCCGAGCGGGGCAGTGAGGACCGCGCCGATCGTGAGGATCCGCGCCATCACCGGCAGCGACCCGTATCGCTGCTGGAGCGGCGTGGCCACGTTGAACGCGATGCCGTAGCAGATCGTCGCGACGAGGATGAGGACCACGCCGACGACCTGGCTGGGACCCTCCCCGGCAGCGGACAGAGCGATCGCGGCAACACCGAGGAAGCCGAGAGGTATCCCGATGAGCTGGCGCGAGCCGGGAGGTCGTCGGAGCAGGATCGTCGCGATGACGGCGGTGAAGATAGGGGCCGCCCCGTTGAGCATCCCCGCGATCGCCGAGTTCACCGACCCCTGCGCCAGCGGGAAGAGCGTGAACGGGATCACCACCCAGGTGATCGAGAGGAGCAGCAGGCGACCCCGGTCCGCTCGGTCGATGGACGCCCGCACACCGGGGATGAGCCAGAGCGCCGACGCCCCGAACAGGATCCGGAGCCAGGTGACCAGGCCCGGCCGGAACGCCTCCAGGCCGATCGCCATGAGCAGGAACGACGAGCCCCAGATCGTGCCGACGATCAGGAACAGCACCCAGTCCACGCCCGCGAACGCCCCACGGTGCGTACCGTGCGTGGTGGACAGCACCCGAGTACCCATCGTCCGAACAACGACCAACGTCAGTCGATCGTGAAATAGTCCGGCCCCGCATAGCGGCCGGTGCGCTCCTTCTCGATCTGCATCAACACATCGTTCAGGAGCGAGGACGCTCCGATCCGGAAACGATCCGGCGTCATCCAGTCGGCGCCCAAGGTCTCGTGGAGCAGGACGAGGTTCTGTATCGCCTGCTTGGCGGTGCGAACCCCACCGGCCACCTTGATGCCGACGACGCGACCGGTGTCACGGCGGAAATCGCGGATCGCCTCCATCATGCAGAGCGCCACTGGCAGCGTGGCGTTGACGGAGATCTTGCCCGTCGAGGTCTTGATGAAGTCCGCGCCCGCCGCCATCGCGAGCATGCTCGCCTGCCGGACGCGGTCGTAGGAGCCGAGCTCCCCCGTCTCGAGGATCACCTTCAGGTGGGTGGTGCCGGCCGCCTCACGAGCCGCCACGAGCTCGTCGAAGGCCTGCGCGTAGCGCCCTCCGAGGAACAGGGATCGGTTCAGCACGATGTCGATCTCATCGGCGCCGGTCTCGGCCACATGGCGGATCTCCTGCAGGCGCGCGTCGAGCGGTCCGAGGCCGCTCGGGAAGCCGCCCGCCACACTCGCGACTTTCACTCCCGTGCCTTCCAGGTGCTCGAGGGCGACCGACACGAGCTGCGGGTACAGGCAGACCGCCGCGACGGCAGGGATCGACCGATCGACCGGGTCCGGACGGACCGCCTTCGCGCAGATCGCGACGATCTTGCCGACCGTGTCGCTCCCCTCCAAGGTCGTGAGATCCATCGACCGGATCGCGAGGTCGAGGGCCCAGAGCTTCGCGTCACGCTTGATCGAACGCTTCGCGAGCGACTCTGCCCGTTCCTCGAGACCTACTGCGTCGACGGCGGTCGTCCGAACGGCCATCCGTACGGCCTCCACGGCCGCGACGGGCAGCGGTGCCGAGGGCCGGCTCCGCTCGATGTGCGCTGCGTGCGCCATGCCTCGATGGTAGCCCAGCCGGTCGTTCCGGAACGCGGCCGGTAGGCTCCCGCCCCGTGACGACCGGACGTGTGCTCGCCCTCACGGCCGCGTTGCTCCTCGTCGCGTGCGGTGGCGACGAAGCGAAGCCCCCCGAAACCTGCACTGATCCGGTCACCGTGACGACGGTAGAGCTCGCGGACTTCGCGTTCCGACCCGACTGCCTGTTCGTGGATACGGGAGCCACGATCACACTCGAGAACACGGGTGACGCGATCCACACCTTCACCGTGACGGGGACCGAGGTCGACTTCAGCCTGGACGCGGGGATCTCGATCGAGGCGAGCCTCTCGGGCGTAGGACCCGGCACCTACGCCGTGACGTGCACGCTCCACCCGCAGATGGAGGCGACCCTCACGGTCGGCTGAGGCTCAGAACCCCAGCCGCTCCAGCGCTTTCGGATCTCGCTGCCACTCCTTGACGACCTTCACCCGAAGATCGAGGAAGACCTTGGTACCGAGCACCAACTCCATCTCCTCGCGGGCCCGCGATCCGATCGTGCGGAGCGTTAGTCCGCCCTTGCCGATCACGATCCCTTTCTGCGAGTCACGCTCCACGATGAGGGACGCGTGGATCTTGGTGAGCCCCTCCTCGACGTCGATCTCCTCGATCATGACGGTGATGGAGTGGGGCAGCTCCTGCCGCGTGACGTGGAGCGCCTTCTCGCGGATCATCTCGGCCAGCCGCATCTCGAGCGGTAGATCGCTGATCGTCTCTTCCGGATAGAGCGCCGGCCCCTCGGGGACGAGGCCGAGGACCAGGTCCCGCAACAGCCCGATCCCCTCCCCGTCCTTCGCCGATACGGGGACGATCTCGTCGTAGTCGCCGATCTCGGCGACCGCGGCCAGCTGCGGCACGACCCCGTGCTTGCCGGTGGCGTCGATCTTGTTCACCACGGCGATCTTCGGGCACCCGTGCGGCCGGACGCGTCGTTCGTAGACGAACGCGTCGCCACGCCCGATGCCGGAGGCCGCGTCGACCACATGAAGGATCACGTCCACCCCCTCCACGGCGTTGCCAACCACGTCGTTGAGCCGGACGCCGAGCTCCGTCCGAGGCTTGTGGAATCCGGGAGTGTCGGTGAAGACCGCTTGCGCATCCTCCGTCGTCAGCACCGCGTGCAAGCCTCGACGCGTCGTCTGCGGCTTGTCCGAGACGATCGAAACCTTGTGACCGACGAGCGCGTTCACCAGCGTCGACTTGCCGACGTTCGGCCGGCCGACGACGGCGATCAGTCCGGCGCGGAACGCGCTCATCGCTCGTCGAGATCGCGGGGACCGAACGCGTGCGGGAGCAGGTCGGCCAGCGCCCAGTACCGGCGCTCGGCGCCCGATGCGGACTCGGAGATCACCGCCATCCCTTCCCCGAACTCCCATAGCACCTGGCGGCACCCTCCGCACGGCGGGGTCGGGGTCGTCTCGGCGTCAGTCACGACGGCAACCGCCCGGAGCGACGTCTCTCCCGCCGCGACGGCCATCGCCACTGCGTTGCGTTCGGCGCAGACCGACAGCGGATAACTCGCGTTCTCCATGTTCACGGCCGTGAACACTCGATCGCCGGCCAGCAGCGCCGCACCCACGTGGAAGCCGCTGTACGGTGCGTAGGCGGTCGCCCGGATCTCTCGGGCCGCAGCGAGCAGCTCGTCGATGCGTTCCGGCTCGATCGATGTCATGTCGCCATCTCAGATCCCTGGCCGTTCTCCTCGGCCGATCGCGAGATCAGAACGCTCGCGATCCGCCGCCCCTGGACCGTCTCCGCCTTCAGTTGCAGGCCACGGAACGTGACCTCCTCGCCGGCCTCCGGCATCCGGCCGAGCAGGTCGAGCATCAGACCCGCGACCGTGTCCCATTCCTCGTCGGGCAGCTCGGCGCCCAGGAGTTCGTTCACGTCGTCGATCGAGGCCTTCCCGGAGACCCGGTACGTCCCGTCACCGAGCTGGAGCACTTCGGGTTCCTCACGGTCGTATTCGTCGGCGATCTCGCCGACCAGCTCCTCCAGGAGGTCCTCGAGCGCGACGATGCCGGTCACGGAGCCGTGCTCGTCGTAGACGAGGGCCTGGTGGAACTTCTCTCGCTGCATCTCCTTCAGCAGCTCCGACGCCTTCTTCGATTCCGGGACGAAATGCGCCTTCCGCATGATCTCCGAGAGCGGCATGTCGCCCCTGCCCTGATGCAGGGCCTTCAGCACGTCCTTCGCGAACACGACGCCCCTCACGTCGTCGAGCGACTCGTGGTACACGGGGATCCGCGAGTACCCGTGCTCTAGGACGAGCGCCTGGACGTCGCGTAGCGTCTTGTCGTCCTCGACGGCGACGATGTCGGGGCGCGGCACCATCACCTCGCGCGCGATCGTGTCGCCGAACTCGAAGATCGAATGGATCAGCTCCTTCTCGCCCTCCTCGATCGAGCCCTCCTCCGAGCCGACCTCTGCCATCGACCGGATCTCTTCCTCGGAGACGAACGGCCCCTGCTTCAGCCCCTTGCCGGGCAGGAGCACGTTCGCGAGGCCGATCAGGAACCGTGTGGGGATCTCGAGGACGCGCCCCAGGAACCACACGATCGGTGAGAGCGCGAGCGCGACGCGATCTGCGTGCAGGACCGCGAACGTCTTGGCCATCGCCTCGACGAACAGGAAATACAGGAGCGTGAACACGAACGACCCCAGCGTCACCCAGGTATCCCCGAACTGACGCTCGGCGAGGAACGCCACGAGGATCGCCGAGCCGTTCTGCACGAACATCACCGTGAGGTACACGGCGTTCAGATAGCGCGGCGGATCTGACTCGATCTTGACCAGCGTCTCCGCGTTCCTCCTCCCTTCCTCTTGGAGCGCGAGCGCGCGAACGCGGGACGTCCGCGTGAGCGACGCCTCGGCCGCGGCGAGCACGGAGCCGAAGAGCACCAGCCCGGCGGCGAGCGCCCACCACCACATCACGGCGCGCGCACCCCGCTGTACCGCTCCTGCCGCTCCCACATCCGGGTGCGCGCGCCGTCGTCCTCGTGGTCGTAACCGAGGAGATGCAGGATCCCGTGGACCACCAGGAGCCGGAGCTCCGCATCCGGATCGTCCGGGTTGTTCCGCTCAGCCTCGGTCGGCGCGACGACGACGTCGCCGAGGAGGCGGCGGCGGCCATCCTCGTCGGCGTCGTCCAGCGGGAAAGACAGGACGTCGGTCGGACCCGGCTCGTCCATGAACCGCTCGTGGAGTTCCGCCATCTCTGTTCCATCGACGAAGGACACCGACAGCTCCGCGCGCTCGACGCCTTCGCCCCGGAGGGTGTCGCGTGCGAGCTCGAGCAGGGCTCCTCCTCGTTGACTGGCCGGTCCTGCCGGTTGGAGATCAGGACCTTGGGCCAGGCGCTGTCCCGCGCGTCGTCGGGCAGGTCGCCTGCGACCGGATGGCCATCGTCATCCATCACTCGTCACCCCGAGGCGCTGCTGACCGTAGCGGTCGTACGCCTCGACGATCTCCTGGACGATCTTGTGCCGAACGACGTCGCGGCCTCCCAGCCGGCAGAAGGAGATCCCACGGATCCCGGAGAGGATCTCCTCGATCACGAGGAGACCCGATCGCTGACCGCTCGCGAGGTCTACCTGGGTGTCGTCCCCGTTCACCACGGCCTTCGATCCGAATCCGATCCTCGTGAGGAACATCTTCATCTGCTCGGGGGTCGTGTTCTGCGCCTCGTCGAGGATGATGAACGCGTCGTTCAGCGTTCGCCCCCGCATGAACGCCAGGGGCGCGACCTCCACGGTTCCTCTCTCCATCAGCCGCGAGAGGCTCTCGCCGCCGGTCATCTCGAACAGGGCGTCGTAGAGCGGGACGCATGTACGGATCGATCTTCTCGTAGAGCGTCCCCGGCAGGAACCCGAGCCGCTCCCCCGCCTCGACCGCCGGTCGCGTGAGGATCAGCCTCGAGACCTGACGATCGTGGAGGGCCCGCACCGCGGTGGCGACGGCGAGGTAGGTCTTGCCAGTGCCCGCCGGGCCGATCGCGAAGGTCACGGTGGATCGCACGCATCGCGTCGACGAAGCGCTTCTGCCCGACGGTCTTCGGTGCCACCGACGTACCCCGGGCCGTGAGGAGCGTGTCGCCGAGCACCTCGCTCGGCGCATCGGGATCGCCTCGACGCCGTCGCTCTCCGACGCCGCCCTTGATCAGCTCGATCGTCTGGCCCACGGAGGAGTCGGAGAGGTTGTGTCCCTTCTCGAGCAGCGCCAGCAGCTCTTCGAACAGCCGCGCGAGCTGTTCGGCCTCGTGATCGGGACCTGTGATCGTGATCTCGTTGCCCCGGACCAGGATGTCGGAGGAGAACGCGGCCTCGATCAACTTCAGGAACGCGTCCTGCTGACCCAGGAGCGCCACCATCGACTGGTGACCGGGGACGAGGATCTTCACTTGCGTGGTGGCGGCTGCCACGTGTCGCGCTCTCGGGGGTGACCCCGTTCCTCCTGTTGTCGAGAACGGGACCCGTCCGGGTCCCGTGGGCCGCATCCTATCGCTTCTTACCCCGGTGGCCACGCCATCGGCCTGCCGCCGAGCAGGTGGAAGTGCAGGTGGAACACGCTCTGCCCTGCGTCGGGCCCCACGTTCGTGACGAGGCGCCACCCGGAGTCGGCGATCCCCTCGGCGTGCGCGAGCTGCGTCGCCGCCTGCGCGACGTCCGCCAGCAGGTCCCCGTGTCCGTCGTCGATGTCCGCGATCGACCGTACGTGCTCCTTGGGGATCATCAGGATGTGCGTGGGCGCCTGGGGGTTGGTATCGCGGAACGCGACCAGCCGGTCGGACTCGCGAACGATCTCGGCGGGGATCTCACGCGCCGCGATCTTGCAGAAGAGACACGAGGTGTCCGCCACGATCCGGAGCCTACCGCCGGCGCCAGGATCAGGAACGGAACTCGGGCCGTCGCAGCGCGCGCGGCGCGGTGCCGTTCCCGCTGGCGGCGGTTCGTCCCGCAGCTGCGCGAGCCGCTCGAGCAACGAGCGCTCCTCCTTGGAGAGATCGCGTGGCGTGACGACGTGGACGGTCACGAAGAGGTCGCCGCGTCCCCGCCGCTGCAGATGCGGCACACCTCTTGCCCCGCAGCCGCAGGACCGTCCCCGACTCGGTTCCCGCATCGATCGAGAGGCGCTCGGGTCCCTCGAAGGTCTCGATCTCGATCTCCCCACCGAGCGTGGCCTGAGTGACGGAGACGTCCAGGACGCCGAAGAGATCGTGCCCCTGCCGCTCGAACGCATCCGACGGCTCGACCTCCACGCCGACGATCAGATCGCCCGGCGGCCCGCCGGCCACCCCCGCGTTGCCCTCGCCCGCCACGCGGAGATCCATCCCCTCAGCGACGCCTGCGGGAACATCGAAGGCGACCGTGCCCGGGCGCGCGGACGCGACCTTCTCCCATGCAGTCCTCGCATCGATCGAGGATCTCCTCGCCGGTGCCGCCACATGCGACGCACGGCGCCGCGGTCATCACGGTGCCGAAGATGCTTCGCCGAACGCTCTGGACCTCTCCGACACCACCGCAGCGTCCGGCAGGCGATCGGCGACGTCCCCGGCTCCGCTCCACTGCCGTGACACCGCGCGCAGCGCCGCGAGACGCTCGACCTCGATCTCCTGCTGCACGCCGAAGACCGACTCCGCGGAAGGACAGTCGGACGCGAGTGCGGAGGTCCTCGCCGCGGCGGATCCTCGACCTGGGTCCCCTCGATCGCCCGCCGAACCCGCCTCCGAAGAACATGTCGAAGAGGTCCTGGATGTCGGTGAACGGGGCCCCCTGGGGACCGGCGGAGCCGAACTCGTCGTAGCGTCGGCGCTTGGCGGGATCGGAGAGGATCTCGTAGGCCCCGGTGATCTCCTTGAACCGCTCCTGATCGCTCGGATCGGCGTTCACGTCCGGGTGCAGCGTCCGCGCGAGCTTCCGGTAGGCAGCCTTGATCTCTGCCGGCGACGCATCTCGCCGGATGCCGAGGATCTCGTACAGGTCACGGACCGCCGCCATCGCTACGCCTCGTGCTCGGTGGCGATCTCCGAGAGCCGCTTCGCAACGGCACGGACGGACGCCATCGCCGACAGGTAGTCCATCCTGGTCGGACCGACCACCCCGATCGTTCCGACCGTGGCGTCGCCGGCCTTGAACGGTGCCGTGACGATGGAGGCCTCCCACTCGCCGGTCGTCGGATGCTCTGCGCCGATCGTGACCCACACGTCCTCGCGATCGGCCGTCACGTCCTGCAGGACCTGGAGCATCTCCTGTTCGCGCTCGAGGGTCTCGACGAGACGCCGGAGCGTCTGACGACGCCACGCCTGCGCCTCGTCCGTGAGGTTGGAGACGCCGCCGACGACGACGTGTGCGGCACCCTCCCCCTGGGTCGCGGTCCGGAGCGTCTCTGCGACATGCAGGAGGAGATCGTGGTCGGATGTGGACGCCTCGGCAGCCAGCTTCAACAAGACGAGCCTGTGCGTCGAGATAGGTCAGCCCTCGCAACGGCTGGAGCCGATCCTCGACCGATCGGAGGACATCGACATCCACCGACTCGGGTCGATCGATCACCCGCTTGTCCACGCGCCCGTGCTGGCCGACGGCCAGGATCATCACCGTGGGGCCCATGTCGATCAGCTCGAGCCGGACGATCGGCTCTTCGGCGGCGCCGGGTGGGACGGCGAGACCCGCGTACTGCGTGAGCCGGCTCAGCAGCTGGACAGATCCCTTGAGGACCTCCTCCAGATCGAGGATGGCTTCGGCGAAGTACCCGGCGATCGCCCGCCGGTCCGAGTTCCGGAGGCGGGCGCCGTGGGGTTGGGTGTCCACGTAGTGGCGGTATCCGGTGTCGGTGGGGATGCGTCCGGCGCTCGTGTGCGGGTGGGTCAGGAACCCCAGCTCCTCGAGCGCGGCCATCTCGTTGCGGATCGTGGCGCTCGAGACGCCGAGGCCGGAGCTCTCTGCGATCGTCTCCGAGCCCACCGGCTCCCCGGAGCGAACGTACTCCTCGACCAACGCGTTGAGGACCGCCGCCTTCCGCAGACCGAGCTCGTGGTGCTGCTCCACCATGCTTCTCATGCTACTGGCACTCTCGGTGGCCGAGTGCTAGGCAGCGCCGAACCCTCGTGTTCGGCCCGAAGACGCCCGTGAGGACCGATCAGCACCAGTCCACGGCGTTGAGAGCATCCAGGAGCTGGTTCGTCGCCGCCTGCGTGTCGCCGCCGCCCTGCGCCACCTGCTGGTAGGTCTCGATCGCCGCGACGACATCGTCCACGAGCGCGGCGCGGTCCGTTTCCCCCAGTCCTCTGAGAGCAGCGGCATCTTCGGTCAGCGCCTCGACGGCTCGCCCCAGAGCGTCCACCCGGAGCAGCTGGACGTCGACCAGATCTCGGCAGACCTTCATCGCGGGTTCGGCGATCGCCGACGGCGACGTGGACGACGGGGTCGGAGTGGCGGCCTCGTCGCCACCGAGCACTTGCACGAGGGCGATCACTGCGCCGATCGCCAGGATCGACACCCGACCAGGATCGGCGGGGAGAAGCCCGCGCTCGAGATCCCTCGTCGGTTCCTCCCGTGGGGTGTCCCGCAGTTCGGACAGGTCCATGCGCGCGTGCCCGGGCGCGTGTGGAAGCGCCCGCTGCAGACCGTGCACCGTACGAAGCTCCAGGTGCCCGCGCAGACGATGCATCGATAGCCGTCCGCGTCGGGGTCGATCTCCTGGCGCGTCTGGCACTGAGGACAGGTGATCGGGGCCATCGGCCGGCTCATGCTACCCCTCGCTGCTCGCTCGACCCGGCCAGGAGCACCTTCGCCCCGGCGGCCAGCGCCACTACCGCTGCGATCCCGAGGAGCGTTGCGGCCAGGCCCATCTGGGAACCGAACCCTGGCGGCGGTGGATCGCAGAGGCCCTTGAGCGTGGTCCCTAGCCGCGCCTCGAGACCCGGCGTGGTGCCGGCCAGGTTCTGCAGTTGGAACGGGTCCGCGTCCAGATCGTAGAGCTCTCGTTCTCCCGTCTCGTACGACGCGAAGAGATACCGGGCCGTCCGCACGGCGCAGTACGTGGGGACCGGGTTGGTTCCCCGGAGATGCTCGATCAGAACCGCGCGGCGCCACGCTTCCGACCGTCCCGCGAGCAGGGGGATCAGGCTGTTCCCATCGGCGTCGGGAAGGTCCACGCCGGCGGCGTCCGCGATCGTCGGCGCCAGGTCGATGTTGGCGACCACGTGGTCGTCCGTGCGGACCCCCGCTCCGACGACCGCATCGGCGCGCACGATCAACGGAACCCTGATCGCCTCCTCGTACGGCACCTCCTTCTTGATCCATCGATGCTCGCCCCACAGCAGCCCGTTGTCGGAGGTGTAGATCACGAGGGCGTCGTCCAGCCGTGCCGGTGTCCTCCATGGCGCCCAGCAAGCGGTCGACCGCCCGGTCGACCGCCTGCAGCGATCGGTACTGGTTCCGCCGCAAGGTGTCGACGTACTCGGTGCGGTCCGGCCCCACCCGTGGCAGCGACCCGGACATACCCTGGCTTGTCCGTGCGGTCCGCTTCGTTGAAGGAGGGAGGTCTCCACACGGGGAGGTCGCCGAAGCCCTCCCTCGTCGGCCGGCGACGGGATCGCGGGGGCGTGCGGCGCCGCCGGGGCGAAGATCGCGAACACCGGGCCTTCGCTCTCACGGATGAAGTCCTCGGTCTGATCGGCCAGGACGTCGGTCGAGTAGTCAGCGGCGTCGGAGCCGTACCGCTGCACGGTCCCGTCGATCGTGAGGCCGTAATCGAAGTACTCCGCGTGGACGAAGGCGACCCATCGGTCCCATCCCGGCGGCACGTACCCGGAGAGCGCATCGGATTGGTAGGAGTCGAGGTACTTCCCGAAGAATCCCGTCCGGTAGCCGGCATCGTCCAGCTTCGTGGCGATCGTGGTCGAGTCTTCGAACGACTTGAAGCCGCCGTAGAGACCACCCTGGCGATACACGCCCGTCGTGTGCGGGTACGCCCCGGTCAGGATCGATGCCCGGCTCGGACAGCAGAGCGAGCTCGTGGTGAACGCCTCGCGAGAAGTTCACTCCCTGTTCCACCAGCGATCCCTGCACCTCCGGCATCGCCCACAGCGTGTCCCATCGCTGGTCGTCGGTGACGATCAGCAGGATCGAGGGAGGGTCCGTCGGCTCATCCTGCGCCGCCGCCGACGGCGCCAGGGATACCGAGAGGGCAAGGGCCGCCAGGCAGGCGGACGCAAGCCGACGTGCCTTCCTCCCGTCGGAGAACGGTTCAGAGACCGAGGAAGCGAACGGGGAAGCGCCGGCGCCCTGCATCGCGCGCGGAGCGTACCCTCTGGCGGTTCGCGGAGAGGAAACTGGGTGTCGTGTGACAACCGTTCCCGGCTCTCAGGCGTCCTACGATCGGTGACGGTCAACGATCCCGAGAAGGGAAGCGCGATTGGACGAAGCCGAGATCCGCGGGTTCCTCGCGCGCGACTACCCGCGCCTGGTGAACGCCGTGGCCCTCGCGTCCGGGAGCTACCCCGCAGCGGAGGACGCGGTGCAGGAGGCACTGGTTCGAGCGTGGATGCGATCCGAACGAGGCGAGAGGGTGGAGTCGCTCCCGGCGTGGGTCGCCGCCGTAGCGCTCAACCAGACGCGGAGCGGGTGGCGCCGGGCGATGGCCGAGCGGCGGGCCAGACGACTATCGCACGAGCGATCGGGTTCGGTCGCCTCGGCACACAACGAGGAGCACGTCGATGTGGCGAGGGCGCTCGAAGCGCTCCCCCGCCGGCAGCGCGAGGTTGCCGTCCTTCGGTACCTGCTGGAGATGAGCACCGCCGAGGTCGCGGCGGCGCTGGGGATCACACAAGGGACCGTGAAGAGCTCGCTCGCGCGGGCGAGGGCGCATCTCGTGGAGGCGCTCGGCGTGCATGAAGAGGTGACGAACGATGTCGAAGGTCGATGACGAGCTGACGCGCCGGCTCCACGGTGCCGAGCGCCCGGTAGACGCCGACGGCCTGTTCGAGGGGCTCGAGCGCCGGCGCTCGCACCGCGAACGGCTCCGGAAGGTGCAGGCGGGGCTGTTGGCGTTCGCGGTGCTCGCCGCGACCGCGGGAGGTTTCGTTGCCCTCCGAGAGGTGTTCGGCGAGACCGCCCGCGACGTCGGCGAGTCACCCGTGCTTCCCGGGAACGGCGAGATCGTGTTCTCCGCCGAAGGGAAGGACGGGTACTCGCACCTCTATGCGATGCAGCCGGACGGATCCGGGCGACGACAGATCACCGACTTCGGCACGCACGACACCGACCCCGCCGTCTCACCGGACGGCGGGACGATCGCCTTCGTCCATCGATTCGAGGACGCGAGCCCCGCGATCGCGACGATCCCCATCGAGGGCGGCACCGTCGCCTGGCTCACCGATCCGGCGTTGGCCAGCTCCGACCCGGCATGGTCCCCGGACGGCTCCGAGATCGCGTTCGTCGTCGATTCCACGACCCTCTACGTCGCGTCCTCGACCGGTCGTAACGCACAACCTGTCGTCACGGACATCGAGTCCGAGATCGCCGACCCGTCCTGGTCTCCCGATGGTTCGCGGATCGTCTTCGTGGCTCGGGGTGCGGGGATGGCGCCCGGAACGCCGTGGTCCCTCGTCTCGGTTCGACGAGATGGGACCCTCCTCGAGCCGGTAGAGCGCTCACCTGGAGAAGAGCGATCACCCGTCTGGTCGCCGGACGGATCGCTCATCGCCTTCATCCGCCCGTACGGACAAGGCGACGGCGTCTGGGCCATCCCGGACAGAGGTGGGGAACCGTCGCTCCTCGCCTCGACAACTCACCTGGACGCCGACCTCGCGTGGACTTCGGACGGCTCTGCTCTCCTCGTGTCCGACGGCGCTTCGATCTACGCGCTGGCCTCGACCCCGTCGGGCACCCCCTCCGCGAACGTCAGCCGGATCGGCAGTGGCACGATGCCCACGTGGCGGCCCCTCCCCACCGGCCTCACCAGCTCACCGCTTCCCACCCCTCCTCCCCAACCCAGCCCATCTCACAGCTCCGATCTCGGCATCGTGGAGGTGGGTCTGAACTTCCAACTCTGCGACGCGGCCCGGCTCGACGGGATCGACTGGTTCGGCGACGGGACCCGTGGCGTCGCGTGGACGGGCGCGCGCATGACGCCCGAGGGTCGATGCCCCGAGGACATGTCGGCATCCGTCGTGGCCGCGGACCTCCACGGGGACGGTATCGCCGACACATGGTCCTCGATCGAGCACTGCGTGCACTGCGTACCGTGGGGGACGACCGACCTCGACGCGAACGGGGCTCAAGAGCTGGTCGTGCTGCTCCAGGGAGGCACGACACCGCAATACGGCTTCTATTTCGCGGTGCCCGAAGGCCTTCCTCGATCGAGCGGGATCCACTCGATCTCCGTTGCCCCTCCTGGAGCTCCGGATGCGGGATTCCCCGGGAATCGGCCGCTGACGATCTGGGCGGGCGGCGACGAAGGCTTCTCGTACGCGATCCGATGCGAGGCCGCTCCCGATGGGCCCCGGGTGCTGGTCGTGGCCAGCTCGCACCAACCCGTTGACACCAACACGTTGGAGATCCACGTGACACGACTCGAACTGCGGACCTCACCCGATCTGGTGGACTCTGCGTTTCAGGTATTGGACACCGCCTCTCCGGCTGAGTCGAGCGAAGACTTCGGCGGCGATGCGAAGGCGTGCGGGGTCGACTTCAATCCCTGGGCCTAGCCGGTCAGGCCGAGGACGAGCTCGTTCAGCAGCAGCATGCCGCGCTCGGTCGGGACCAGGTTGCCGTCGTCGTCGAGCAGGAGGCCGCTCTCCAGGTACGGGTCCGCGCGGCCGTCCTCGATCCAGCTCGCAGGGATGCCCTGGAGGATCCGGAGCCGCAGGAACACCTCCTCGAGGTAGGCGTCGGCGGGTTCGAGCTCCTCGGAGCCGCCGACGGGCAGCTCGCCGCGTTCGACCATCGACAGGTACTCCTCGGGCGGCCGGACGTTCCACCATCGCCGGCCGTCCCGGTACCCGTGCGCACCCGCGCCAAGGCCGACATACGGCCGGCGCTCCCAGTACCCGAGGTTGTGGCGGCACTCGTATCCGGGCTTGCGCCCAGTTCGAGATCTCGTAGTGGCCGTAGCCCGCGTCGCCGAGCAGACCGCAGGCCGCTTCGAACATGTCGGCCTGGACGTCGGGATCGGGCGCCGGGACGTCCGGCCTCGTGCCACCTGACGGCCGAGCGCTGTCGCCGGCTCGATCGTGAGTGCGTACGCGCTCACGTGCTCCGGCGACAGCGTGATCGCCTCCCTGAGGGTTCGTTCCCAGGACTCCACGCTCTCCCCGGCCGCGCCGTAGATCAGGTCGAGGCTCACGTTCTCGAATCCGGCCGCTCGGGCCGCGGAAGCGCTCGGCGCACCGACTTCCGGCTGATGCACGCGCTCGAGCGCCGCCAGCACCGAACGATCGAACGACTGCGCGCCTATCGAGAGCCGCCCGTAGCCGGCCTCGCGCAGCCCGGTGAGCCTCTGCTCGTCCACCGTGTCGGGATTCGCCTCGATCGTGACCTCCGCGTCGAACGTCACGGCGAACGACGACCGTAGTCGCGCGAGCAACGCCTTCAGATCCGCCACCTCCAACGTGGTCGGAGTGCCCCCGCCGAGGAACACGCTCACGATCTCCTCGCCCTCCCACGCGGGCGCGGCGAGCTCGGCCTCCCGCAGCAACGCCGACACGTACCGAGAGGCCAGATGATCGAGCCCGGCGTACGCGTTGAAGTCGCAGTAGCCGCAGCGGGTCAGGCAGAACGGCACGTGGACGTAGATGCCGGCCGCGTCCACGTGGGCGTTCACTTCTTCTTCGCCCCTCCGTCCGCACGCAACGCCGCGATGAACGCGTCCTGCGGCACGTCCACCCGACCGACCTTGCGCAGCCGCGCCTTCCCCTTCTTCTGTGTCTCCAGCAGCTTGCGCTTGCGCGTGATGTCGCCGCCGTAGCACTTCGCCAGCACGTCCTTGCGCTTCGCCTTCACGGTCTCGCGCGCGATGATCTTCGAGCCGATCGCCGCCTGGATCGCGACGTCGAACATCTGCCGCGGGATCAGCTCGCGGAGCCGCTCCGTCATCTGCTTCCCGTACGCGTAGGCCTTCGAACGGTGCACGATCGTGCTGAACGCGTCGACCGGCTCGCCGTGCAGCAGGACGTCCACGCGGACCACGTCGGACTCCTGATAGCCCCAGGGCTCGTAGTCGAGGGATGCGTACCCGCGCGTGTTGGACTTCAGCTGGTCGAAGAAGTCGAACACGATCTCGGCGAGCGGGCAGCATGTAGTGCACCTCGGCCCGCTCCGGCGTGAGGAACGTCGTGTCCACCAGCTCGCCCCGTCGCGACTGGCAGAGGTCGAGCACCGCACCGAGGTACTCCCTTCGGCGTGATCACCGTGGCGAACACGATGGGCTCCTCGACCCGGTCGTAGGTCCCTGGCACGGGCATCTCCGCCGGGTTGTGGACGACGATCGTCTCATCTCCACGGATCACGTGGAACTCGACGTTGGGCGCGGTCGCGATGAGCTCCAGGTCGAACTCGCGCTCGAGTCGCTCCTTCACGATGTCCATGTGGAGCAGACCGAGGAACCCGACCCGGAATCCGAACCCGAGCGCCGGTCGAGGTCTCGGGCTCGTAGCTGAGCGCCGAGTCGGAGAGCTTCAGGCGGTCGAGCGCCTCGCGGAGCTCCGAGTAGTCGCCGCCCTCGTTCGGGGAACAGACCCGACCACACCATCGGCTTGGGCTCTCGGTACCCCGGCAGCGGCTCGCGCGCGGCGTGCTTACCGGCGATCGTGATCGTGTCGCCGACCTTCGCCTGGTGGACGTCTTTCAGTCCGGTGACGACGTAGCCGACCTCGCCCGGGCCGAGCGCATCGACCGGGAGCGGCTCCGGAGCCATGACGCCTGCCTCCTCGGCCTCGGACTCGACGCCGGTCGCCATCAGACGGATCTTCGCGAGCCGGCTCGGCAGCTCGCCGTCCTTCACGCGGACGTAGGCGATCACGCCCCGGTACGGGTCGAACATCGAGTCGAAGACGAGGGCTCGCAGCGGCGCTCCCGGATCGCCGACGGGCGCGGGTACGTGCTCGATCACCGCCTTCAAGAGGTCCTCGACCCCGTCGCCGGTCTTCGCGGAGATCCGGAGGATGTCGTCGGGATCGCGGTCGAGGAGATCCGCCAGCTCCTTCGCCCGCTGGTCCGGCTCGGCCGCCGGCAGGTCGATCTTGTTCAGCGCCGGCACGATCGTGAGGCCAGCGTCCCGCGCCAGGTGGAAGTTCGCGAGCGTCTGCGCCTCGAGTCCCTGCGCGGCATCCACGAGGAGGATGGCGCCCTCGCACGCCTCGAGCGAGCGCGAGACCTCGTAGGTGAAGTCGACGTGCCCGGGCGTGTCGATCAGGTTCAGCTCGTAGCCGTCGTGGTTGAGCCGGACCGCCTGCGCCTTGATGGTGATGCCCGCGCTCCCGCTCCAGGTCCATGCGATCCAGGTACTGGGCGCGCATGTCGCGGTCCGCCACGGCGTGGGTGAGCTCCAGCAGCCGATCGGCCAGCGTCGACTTGCCATGGTCGATGTGCGCCACGATGCAGAAGTTCCGGATATGGGAGATGTCCACGAGACCTCCATGCTGAGGCCTGCTCATGCGTACGGGCCGGCCGAGCGAGGGCCGGGTCGACAAGAACCCGCTGGTAGACTGCCGCGCTTCCATGGCGAACATCAAGTCTCAGATCAAGCGCAACCGCCAGAACGAGAAGCGCGGCGAGCGGAACAAGACCGTCCGGACGGCCCTCAAGACGTCTACGAAGAAGGTCAGGATGGCCGTCGACAGCAGGCGATGCCGACGAGGCGACGACCCGGCAGCGCGAGGCCTCGCGCGCACTCGACAAGGCGGTCGCCAAGGGCATCGTGCACAAGCGGACGGCCGCCCGGCGCAAGAGCCGGCTGGCGAAGGCCGCGAGCTCCGTCGGCGTCCGAGTAGCAGCGCTCGCCCTCGCACACGTCCCTACACTCTCGGTCGCGATGGCGCGGCATCCGCTCGAACCGATCGATGGAGCCGTACTACGAGCGCCGGTCGGCCGAGTACGACGACTGGTACCTGGGCGCCGGGCTCTTCGCCGACCGGGATCGTCCCGGGTGGGAGGAGGAGCTCGCGAGCCGTCGAGGATCGTGGTCTCCTCGCTCCCGCCGCACCCGGACCTTGGACGTCGCCTGCGGAACCGGCTTCATCACGAGGAACCTTCGAGGCCGGGTCGTCGCGATGGACTCGAGCGCCGGGATGCTCGCAGAGTCACGCGCCAGGCACGATCACCCGCTCGTCCGGGCGGATGCGTTCGCGCTGCCGTTCCGGAGCGGCAGCTTCGACCGCGTCTTCACCGGTCACTTCTACGGTCATCTGGATCCGGAGCAGCGAGCCCGGTTCCTGGTCGAGAGCCATCGGGTCGCACCGACGCTCGTCGTCCTCGATGCGGCACTCCGTGATGATGTCGAGTCCGAGCAGATCCAGGAACGGGTCTTGAAGGACGGGTCGTCGCATCGCGTCTTCAAGCGGTACTTCACCGCGTCACAGCTCGCGAGCGAGCTCGGAGGCGGCCGCCCGCTGTTCGACGGCCGATGGTTCGTGGTGGTCGGTCTTGCGCGTTCTTGGGCGCTAGCCGGCGATCGCGGTCACCAGGGTCGGCATCACGACGTCGCCGATGGCGCCCGACTTCAAGCGCGCGATCGGCCTCCGTGATGCGGTCGTGGAGCGACACCAGCTGCGCCATCGAGAAGTTCTTCGCCTGCTGCTGGTAGCGGCGAGCCTGCCAGTCGAACCGCAGACCCGCTTCCTTCGCCACCTGGGCCGGAGGCATCCGCTCCGGGAGGGAGCGCACCTTCAGCAGATCACGGAGACGCGCGGCGATGCCCGCCGAGGACCATCAGGGCTTCGTCACCGCCCTCCTCGATCGACCGGAGAGAGCGGATCGCGCCGGGGAGGTCCTTCCCGAACGCCCGGTCGCACAGGTCCCACGTCTTCTGCTCGCCGAGACCCGCGGAACTGCTGGGCGACCTCACGAGGTCCGACGCGCTGGCCGGCGAACGCGTCCTGGAGCTGTTCGAGCGCCGCGACCAGCTGACCGGGCTCGGGGCCGAGTGTCTCGACGAGCGCGCGGGCGCCCGGGGATCGCCAGGTCGAGCTCGCGCTGCCTTGGCCCGTGCCACGAGCCACGGCTCCAGCTCCCTGCGGGCGATGTCGACCTTGCGGACCTCACCGACCGGCTCCACGAGCTTCTGGAGCCCCGCGGGGACCTTCCCGCGCTCGGCGACGACGCAGGAGAGGACGAGCGTGGCGTCGGGGTCGGGAGCGTCGAGGTATCGGGCGATCTCCTCGAGGGTCTCCTTCCGGAGCGACTTGGCGTCGTTCACCAGGAGACGCCCGAGGCTCACCGAAGAGCGACGGCGTCGCGAGACCCTGGAGCTCGCTCGCCCTCCCACTGCGGCGGCGTCGACCTCGGTCGCCTTGGTGTCGCCGAGGATCGCGAGCGCCGCTTCGCGCAGGAGGAAATCGTCCTCGCCCCAGAGGAGCGTCACAGGAGGAGCCGTCTTCACCGCCATCGCTCGGACTCTACCGTCGGCGTCGAGACCCGCGAAGCTGACGGTGATCGTGCCGTGTCGGTCCGTGCGCCACACCTGGGCCCCGGATGCCGCGAGCGCATCGAGGGTGAACGCCGTGGGATGCCCGTAGTCGTTGTCCCCGACCGAGACGACGGCCACCTCCGCCTCGACGGCCTCGAAGAACTCCGGCACGGAGGTCGCCGCGCCGTGGTGCGGCACCTTGAGGACGTCGGCGTCGCAGGTCGCACCCTCGACTCGAGCAGCCACTCCTGGGCCGGCTCCTCAGGCTCTGTCGCGATCAGCACGACGTGTTCCTCGTACGTCGCACGGATCACGATCGCATCGTTGTTGGAGTCGGACTCGGTGCCGGTCCAGCACCGGTCGGGTGACAGCACGTCGAGTCGGAGGAGCGCCGAGCCAGAACGTGTCGCCCGCTCGTGGGTTCCGGACCTCGCACCGTCCTCGTCGGCGATGGCGCGGTCCAGATCTGCCTGCAGAGGTGAGGGTTCTCGTCCTCGCAACCGGGCTGGAGGAGGAGTCCCACCGGCAGACGCGCGCCAGCACCGACGGAAGCCCGACGATGTGGTCGGCGTGCGGATGGCTCGCCACGACGATGTCCAGTCGTTTGATCCCGAGGGCGGAGATCTCGGTGGCGACCTGATCGCGCTCCGGTCCGCCGTCGACGAGGACCGTGGCGCCCTCCGGCGTGGTGAGCAGGGCGGCGTCGCCCTGTCCGACGTCGAAGAACCGGACCGTGAAGACCGCCGGGCGGACCGCTGCCGAGCGCGGAGGCCCACACGAAAACGGGGAGGACACGCGACCGCGATCGCGGTCGCGATCCGAGGTGGCTTCCAGCCCGTGCGGATCCAGACGATCGATCGCCGCGACGACCGCGGTGCCCCCGATGAGGACCAGCGGTCCGCCCTCGGACGTCAAGTAGCCGACCGGAGCCTTGCCGAGATGGTCCGCGACGAGCTCCAAGCCAGCGCATAGGCAGGAGCGCGACGGCTGCCACGATGCCTCCCGAGCGGGAACCAGACGAGGCCGGTCCCGGCAGCCACGGCGCCGAGTAGGAGCGAAGGCGCCACCAGCGGGAAAGCCGCGAGGTTCGCCGGCAGCGTCACGAGAGGAACCTCGTGGAAGTGGTACAGCAGGATCGGCGTGACTCCGAGCTGCGCCGAGATGGTCGCGCCGGCCGCCGTCGCCACCGGGCTCGGCAGGAACCGTCCGAACCGATCGGCGAGCGGCGAGGCGAGCGCCACCATGCCCGGCGGTCGCGGTGACGCTCAGCTGGAACCCCACAGACCACACGAGCCACGGATCGAGAACGAGCAGGCAGAACACGGCGGCGGAGAGGATCGACGCCGTGGTGCGAGGCCTGCCCGGCGAGCACGCCGACGAGCGCGATGCATGCCATCACACCCGCGCGGAGCACGGATGGCTCGGCCCCGGTGAGGATCGTGAAGAACGCCACCGCGCCGAAGCCGACCGCGAACTTCGGCCACCGGGAGAGTCGGAGCAGCGCGGTCGCCGCCAAAACCGGGTGCGAGCACCATCGCCACGTTCCCGCCCGAGACGACGAGGAGGTGACTGAGACCGGCGGCGCGGAAGTCGCGTTCGAGGCCGGGATCGAGCCGGGAGTCGTCGCCTAGGAGCAGGCCGAGGAGCAGGCCGGCCTCCTTCGGAGGGAACACGCCCTCGATCGAGCGACCTACGATGTTGCGAGCGCCCTGCGTCGCCCGGACGAACGCGCTCGGCGAGGAGCCGACCCGCGTGAACGTCTGCAGCTGGAGCTGAGCCGGGATCCCCTTGTGCCGGAGCGCTTCGGCGAACCTCTCGTCGTCGGGCACTCGGAGCACGCCCTCGAGCCGGACGAGGTCGCCGCGACGGGCACGTGGCACGTCCTCACTTCCGCTGATCCACACCGACGAGCGAAGGGTCGCGGCACCGTCCGGCCACTCCACTCGGCTCACCTGCGCCGTCGCGGACCAGCCGCACGGTGGTCCGCCGGGGATCGGTCTTGAGCGTCCCCTCGAGAGCCACACGCTCGGGGGCGAGGGTCGCGAGGAGCGCGCCGTCGAGACCACGGTGGTGGAACCCGCTCCAGCCGGTTCCGAGGGCGAACACACCGACCGTCGAGAGCAAAGCCGCGACCACAGGAGCGACGGCCGGGGTGACCCTTCCGCCCGCGACGGCCTCGACGGAGGCGTGGTCGGGAGGCAGGAGGTTCGCGCGCGCCAGCGGCCCGGGGCCGCGACGCTCGTGCCCCGCCACGAGCCATCCGGCGCCGAGCGCGATGACCCCGATGACGAACGCCATCCACGGCTCGACCCACCTCGGCAACGAGTTCCAGCCGAGAAGTCCCGAGAGAGAACGCAGCCGCCGCGGACGGCAGCACCCACGCGCCCACCGGCGCGCCCTACACCGTGACCTGGTCGCGGATCTCGTCGAGGGTCGCCGGGCCGATCCCGCTCACGTCCATCAGTTCCTCGACCGAGGCGAACGGCCCGTTCTCTGTCCGGTACTCGACGATCGTGGCGGCGAGCACCTCGCCGATACCCGACAGCGTCTCCAGCTCTGTCTCCGAGGCCGAGTTGATGTTGATGAGGCCGCTCGTCGAACCGGGCGTCGAGCCGCCCGGCACGCCCGCTCCCCCTTGCCCGGCCTTCGGCACAAGGATCTGGGTTCCGTCCGCGAGCGGAGCCGCGAGGTTCAGGAGGCTCAGGTCCGCCTTCACGAGCGATCCGCCCGCGCGCTCGATCGCATCGATCACGCGATCTCCTTCAGCGAACTCGTACACGCCCGGTTGGCGGACAGCGCCCGCGACGTCCACGATCAGCGTCACCGACGGGCTCGGAGACGACGAGACTTGCTGGGCGGCGCCGGGCCCCGCCTCGGCGATCGTCACCGGCTTGGGCAGCGAGCGGGCGTACCAGAGCCCGGCGCCGCCCAGCACCGCCACCAGGACGACGATCAGCCCGGCGATCTCCCCGCGCGAGAGCATGTCCAGGCGTTCCCGGAACGACATGCGCGGGACGCTAGGTGCGGAGTGACGTCCCCGCAGTGAAGGACGTCACACCTGCCGGAATTCCTCGACGCGGAGTCCACTAATTACGCTGCTCACGAACTCGCGATCACCGTAGATGCTGGCGAACACGCTCCCGTCACCGAGGCAGGTCGACCCATACCCCCCGGACCACGCGCCGTTCGTGGCGGACGTGCAACCATCCGGCGAGAGAAAGATCATGGCATCGAGCTGCGATACGATGTCGGGCTCGGCGGTGGCGTCACCGAAAGCCAGCTGAGGTCCCTCGGCCTCTCCGAAGCCCTTCGCGAGAGCGATCGGCCCCACGGCCTCCACGAACGGGAACCCCGTCCGCGTTTCCCGCACGTGGAGGTAGTCGGCGACGGCAACCGCGTCCTCGACGGTCGTCGCCGCCACGAGGACCCTCCACGAGTGGAGCCGGAGGAGTACCCATACACCTTGGAGCTGGTTCCTGTGCGACTCCCACTCGTCCGACATCGCCCAGATCTCACGGCCGTCGATCGTTGCGATGGGCTTCGCGCCATCGACGTACGTCCGAATCGATGCGTTCGGGTCGTGCAGGAACACGATCGGATATCGAGGGGGCGGGTCATCGCGCCGGATGTACGAGAGGTCCGGCTGGACGCCGAGCGCAGCGAGATCGAGCGAACGCGAGTAGACGAGCGTGGCTCGGCTCCCGTCCGGGAAAACAACGGGCATCCGCGTCTCGTGGCCGATCATCTGCGTCCCCGGAACGAAGGGTTCGGGGCTCTCAACCGCTTCGACATCCGACGCGGGCGGGACGTATGCCAACATCCCCGTGTCGAAGGTCACGCCCGGCTCCTCGCTCAACTCGGTTGACTCCGTCAGAAGCAGGAACGCGCCGCCCGCGGGGATCGGAGTCCCGGTCACCGGATCGGGTCCGGGCAGACCTTTCGTGAGATCCGTCCATCGTTCAGTGGCCGTCGAGAACGCTGCCACCTGTCCGAAGAAGTTCACGAACATCCACCTATCAGCGAACGCTGCCCGCGGAACGTCCTCACCCTCGTCCAGCGGCATCGGGTCCAAGCGTCGTCCCTTACCCGTTGCAGGATCAAGCATCTCGGTATCGCTGTCGTAGTCCACTGCGATCAGTCGGTCATCCGCCCAGACCGCAGTGTTCGCGTTCGGGTTCGTGTCGATCGACGGCGGGAGCCGCCGCCAGGAGTCAGTGGACGGGTCGTACGCCGCCCCGATCGCCGTCTCAGTCTCGGGGATGTTTCCGCCGTGGAGCGCCGCTCCGAACACGATCATCTCGGTGCCCGTCCAGACCGCGACGCCGTCGGTGACCTCCGCCACTCCGTCTGCGATCCGCCGCCAGGTGTCGGTGGCCGGGTCGTAGGCCGCTCCGTCCTCGTACCGGAGGGCTCGGTCTTGATTGCCCCAGACCACGAACTCCTCACCAGTCCACACCGCGAACGGAGTCCGACCCTCGATCGGCGCGGGTGGGAGCGCCCGCCAGGTTCGGGTTACCGGGTCGTATGCGGCCCCGTCATCGAGGAACATCTCGGACCGTACGCAGCACTCCTCCGTTCGACCGCCCCAGATCAGCAGCTCCTCGCCCGTCCAGGCGAAGCCCGGCTGCGTCCGCGGCGAAAGGGGACCGTCCGGGATCGCGCTCCAGGTCTGGGTGCTGCCGTCGAACGAGAACCCGATATCCACGAACGGGCCGTTCCATCCCCCTCCCCACATGACCAGCTCGGACCCGGTCCAGGCGTGCGCCGAGCCCGGGAAAACTTCCGGGGGACCCGGCAGCTGGGACCATCCCGGCCCCACCTCGGCGGCGAGATCCACCGACATGTCGGCGGCCGGTGGGGGTAGCGGCACGACGTCTGGATGGGAGAGATCCCACGCGAACACCGCGGCGGTCGCGAACACCGCGAGGGCGACGGCCCCGGCGGCCAAGCGGCGGCCGGGGACGGGTGCCCAGTCGGCGGTGCGCGACGGCGCCTCGGGCGCCGCCGCCCGGCGGCGCGCCTCACCCCACAGTTCCCGCACACCGATCTCGTCTGCCAGCGAGAAGCGCTCCTTCAGCTCAGTCATCTTCTTCCTCCAACAAGGCCCGCAGGCGCTTCCGCGCCCGATGGACGTGCACGCCGACGGCAGACACCGACGAGCCGAGTGCCTTCGCGATCTCCCGATGCGACCACCCGGCGTAGTCGGCAAGCACCACGGAGGCTCGCTGCTTCAGCGGGAGCCGCGCGAGCGCCCGCCACAGATCGACGAACGGCTCCGGCATCCCGCCGACCGGCTCCACCTCGAACGTCGTCATCCGCCCTCGCTCCCTCAGCTCCCCTGCCGCCACGCGGAAGGCCACCCGCCACACCCAGGCCGCCGGGTCGCGCAACGCGCGCCCCCGCCGCAGCGCCTGTGCGAACGCCTCCGCGACGGCGTCGTCCGCCACCTCACGGCTCCCCGAGGTCAGGAACACGGCCCGCCACAGGCGGGCGCCCTGCTGCCGGTACACGACCTCGAGCCTCCGCTGGGCGTCGCCAGGCCTGGGCCCCGAGAGATCCGGTTCGACGTTCGCCTCCATGGCCTCATCCCGCACGTCGAACGAACAGGAGGGAGAGGGCCCTGGTTCCTTAACCGAGCTGAGATGGATCCGCGCTAGCCGGTCACGAAGTTGACCAGCTTCGGCGCGCGGACGATCTCCTTCACGATCTCGCGGTCGGCGATCGCGCGCCGGGCCTTCTCGGATGCTCTGGCCAGCTCCAGGACACGTCTCTCGTCTGCGTCGACCGGCACCTCGATCTTGTCGCGCACCTTCCCGTCGACCTGCACGATCAGCGTGACCGTGTCCTCCGAGGCCAGCGCTTCGTCGTACGCGGGCCAGCTCGAGACGTGGACCGACTCGCCGTGGCCCAGCACCTCACGCCACAACTCCTCGGCCGCGAAGGGGGCGAAGGGCGCGAGCATCTGAGCCAGCGCCTCCGCAGCCCCGCGCGCCGCGGCTCCCGCATCCAGTACCGGCCGCATCTCGTTGGTCAGCACCATCAGCTTCGAGATCGCGACGTTGAACCGGAACCGTTCCATGTCGTCGGTCACGCCCTTGATGGTTCGATGCGTCAGGCGGACGAGCTCCCCCGGCTCTTCCCCACCACGCCCCGCCGCGTCTCCGACCGCCGCGAACACACGACCGAGCCAGTGGTGCACGCCGGGCCGCCGGTTCGGATCGCCCGCGATCAGTTTCCAGTCGATGTCGTCTTCGAACGGGCTCGCGAACAGCATCGTGAGCCGCATCGAGTCGGCCCCCCATCGCTCGACCAGCGGCATCGGCTCGACGACGTTGCCCTTCGACTTGGACATCGACGCGCCGCCGTAGATCACCTGACCCTGGTTCATCAGCCGCGGGAACGGCTCGATGTACGGCACGAGACCGGCGTCGTGCAGAGCCTTCGTGAAGAACCTCGCGTAGAGCAGGTGCAGGATCGCGTGCTCGATGCCCCCGTGTACTGACTGACGGGCCATCGTTCGACGTCCTCACGCCGGAACGGTCCCCCTTCGTAGCCCGGTGAGCAGTACCGGAAGAAGTACCAGCTGGAGTCGACGAACGTGTCCATCGTGTCGGTGT
The DNA here is from genome assembly GCA_963778505.1 of uncultured Actinomycetota bacterium. Lineage (GTDB taxonomy): Bacteria > Actinomycetota > UBA4738 > UBA4738 > HRBIN12 > JAJNBA01. The sequence continues at coordinate 753,084 of CAVZUH010000004.1, forward strand.
CGCGTCGCGCGTCACGACCGCACGTCGGACAGGTGGTCTTGACGAACCGGTCGTGACGCGCGAGCGGCGACTCGCCGCCCGGCCGGAAGTCGACGTCCTCGGGGAGCAGCACCGGAAGGTCCTCGAGAGGCACGGGGACCTCGCCGTGCTCGTCGCAATGGATGATCGGGATGGGCGCCCCCCAGTAGCGCTGGCGGGAGATCAGCCAGTCGCGCAACCGGAACGTGACGGCGGGACGGCCGAGCCCCTGCTCCTCGAGCCATTCCGCGACCTTCGCGATCGACGCGGGCGAGCGCTGGCCGTCGAAGGGTCCGGAGTTCACCATCACGCCTTCGTGGTCGTAGCGCCTCCGTCATCGACGCGGGATCGCGCTCCTCGGCCGGCGGCTGGATCACCACCCGGATCTCGAGGCCGTGCTCATGAGCGAACTCGAAGTCTCGCTGGTCGTGCGCCGGCACGCCCATCACGGCGCCGGTGCCGTACTCCATCAGCACGTACGGCGCCACGAACACCGGCACCCGCTCACCGTTCACGGGGTTCACGACGTGGACGCCGAGGCGGCACTCCCTCGCGGCTCTCGGCCTGCTCGCGGTTCGTGAGCGGCGTGGCCTGCAGACGATCGACCAGCTCGCGGGCGGCGTCCGAGGTCCCTCCCGCCTCCGCCAGCTTCGCGACCAGCGGGTGCTCCGGAGCGAACACGAAGAACGTGACGCCCCAGAGCGTGTCCGGGACGCGTCGTGAAGACCTCGACCTCGTCGCCCGTCTGCTCGACCGTGAATCGGACCGTCGCGCCCTCCGATCGACCGATCCAGTTCCTCTGCATCGTGATCACGCGCTCAGGCCACTCCTCGAGGGTGTCCATGTCGTCGATCAAGCGCTGCGCGTAGTCGGTGATCTTGAAGAACCACTGGGTGAGGTCCTTCCGGACGACCGCCGTGCCGCATCGCTCGCAGAAGCCGTTGATCACCTGCTCGTTGGCAAGCACGGTCTGATCGTTCGGGCACCAGTTGGTCGGGGCGTTCTTCCGGTACGCCAGCCCCATCTCGAAGAGCTTCAGGAACAGCCACTGGGTCCAGCGGTAGTACTCGGGGTCGCTCGTCTGCAGTCGGCGGGTCCAGTCGAACGGACATCCCCATCCGTTTGAACGACGCGCGCCTGCTGCTCGATGTTCTCGTAGGTCCATCGCTTGGGGTGGATGCCCCGCTTGATCGCCGCGTTCTCGGCCGGTAGGCCGAACGAGTCCCAGCCGATCGGATGCAGGACGTTGTTGCCCTGGAGCCGCGCGGAAGCGAGCGACGACGTCACCGCCGCTGAACGCCTCCCGTGACCGAGGTGGAGATCCCCGGAGGGGTACGGGAACATGTCGAGCGCGTAGAACCGGGGACGCGCATCGTCGGGGTCGTCGGAGGCCTTGTGAAGGCCTTCTTCTTCCCAGACGCGCTGCCACTTCGGTTCGATCTCGCCGGGTTCGTAGCGGTGCATCGGGTCATCGTAGCGGGCAACCTTCGTACACTGGCGTCACGAACGTAGGGATCGACACCGGGCAGCGACGCAGGCCCACGAGGGCGCTCGACCGCCGGGTCCTCAGGCTGTGGTGGACGACCTGGGGTGTCATCGTGGTGATCGGAGCGGCCGCCGCCTCGCCGCTTCTGGGCCGCTCGACCCCCGCCACGACCGGGTACGTCATCGGGGTCGTCACGGCGGTCGTCCTGGCGACCGTGCTCCCGTATCTCCGGTACCGCCGGTGGCGGTACGAGATCCGCGAACGCGATCTCTTCTTGTCGCACGGCTCGCTCTTCTTCGTCCTCACGCTGATCCCGTTCGATCGCATCCAGTACGTCGAAACGCACCAAGGACCGCTCGATCTCGCGTTCGGGTTGATGCAGCTCGTGGTCTACACGGCGGCCGGGAGGGCCGCCCGGATCCCCGGGCTCGCGCCGGAAGAGGCCGAGGTCGCTCCGCGAGGAGCTGTCGAAGGTCGCCGGGACCCAGAGTGTCTGACCGACCGCCGCCTCGGCCGGATCTGATCGGAAGTCGAAGGACCGGGCGCGGCCCCGTTCGCGACGTGGAGGCGGCTCCATCCCGCCGCGATCGCCGTCTGGATCGCAGGCTCGATCGGCGGTTTCGCATTGCCGCTGGTGGCGATCCTCCTGTTCGGGGGTGAGCGGGCCGCTCTGCTTCACGTCGATCGTCGGTGCGCTCGTGTTGCTCGGCTCCGCGATCCGTTGGACGCGCTTCTGGTACCGGCTCGACGGATCGCACGCTCCATCTCCGAGGAGGTCTCCTCCAGCGCTGGGAGCGGACCCTCCAACCCGCTCGCATCCAGAGCGTGGACGTGGTGCAGAAGCTCACTCATCGCGTCTTCGGGGTGGTGGAGCTGCGGATCGAGGTCGTCGGCGGCAGGGGAACCGAGGCAGCGCTGGTCGCGCTCACGCCGGAGGAGGCGACACAGCTCCGCGCCATCCTCATGGCGGATCACGCGGAGGATGCCGTCGATCTCTCGGAGCCGCCGCTCGTCCGGATGCGTCCGGCCGATCTGCTGCTCGCCGGCGCGACCGGTGGCCGTGTCGCCGTGGTCGCGGTGATGGCGGGCTGGGCGTTCCAGCTCCTGCCGGAGGACACGTTCGTCGGAGTCGGTGGATCGGCTCGCGGGAGCCGATCGATCGGATCTCGAGACCTTCCTGCGTGATCGCCGGGGCCTGCTGCTGGCTTCGGTCCTGATCTCGCTCGTGACGCACGATCCTCGTCTATTGGGACTTCACGGCCTTGCGCCGAGGACGACCGGCTGGTCATCACGCGAGGGCTGCTCCAGACGCGCCGATCCGTGGTTCCCGTCCCGCGGATCCAGGCGATCCGGATCGAGGAGAACCTCGATCCGGCGCGTGTTCGGCCTCGCGACCCTTCGGGTGCTTGACCGCCGGATACGGGAGCGGATTCCGGCGACGAACAACAGTCGAGCATGCTCGTCCCGGTCGCCGACCGGCGAGCGGTGCCTCGAGATCGCCGAAGGCCGTCCTCGGCTCGAGCAGCATCCGGGACGCGCAGCCTCCGTCCCGCGCCACCGCGGGCACTCGTCCGGCGCCTGTGTCTCGCCTCGATCGTCGGGCTCGCCGCCCTCACACTCGGACTCGCTCTTCCGGGGCGGAGCGCATCCCGGCCGCCCTCCTCGTCCTCCCGCTGACGATCGGGTTCGCGTATCCTGTCCTGGCGAGCGCTCGGCCATGCCGTCCTCGGGCAGCACGTCGTCGCGCGCTCGGGTGCGCTCGTGCGACGAACGACGGTCGCCGACCCGGCGAACATCCAGCATCTGATCCTCCAGCCGGTCTCCGACCCAGCGGCCCTTCGGCATCGCGAGCCTGACGCTCGCGATCCCGAAGGCGAGCGACGGCGGTGATCGACGTCGACGCTGAAGTCGCCGAGGAGCGATTCGACGAGCTGGCGGCTCAGCTCGTCGACTAGGTCCCGCCGCCTAGGTCCGGGATCGACGCATCCTCGAACAGGGTGACTCCGGCCGCGAGCAGTGCGGGGATCTCCTCGGCCGGCAGCGGGCCGTGCGAAGTAGGAACCCCTGGCCGCGCGTGCATCCCGCGTCTTGAAGGAAGGCGAGCTCCCCGTCCGTCTCGATCCCCTCCGCGAGCGGCATCATGCCCAGCCCGTGCGCCAGCTGGATCATGGCCTCGACCATGCGTCCGGAGTCCTCGTCGCGATCGACGTCGTGGATGAAGGACCGATCGATCTTCAGGATGTCGACGGGGAGATGCTTCAGCCGGGCGAGCGACGAGTAGCCGGTCCCGAAGTCGTCGATCGCGAGCGTGAGACCCCAGGCGTGGAGCTCCGCGAGGACCCGCTGCGTGCGGTCGGGGTCGGCCATCGCCGTCGGACTCGGTGATCTCGACGACCACGTCGTGGGGATCGACGTCCGCCGCCGTCAGCTTCTCCATGAGCTTCTCCGCCAGGCGTCCCGACCAGAGCTGACGAGGCGACAGGTTGAAGCCCAGACCAGGACGTCGATCCCCTGCGCCTCCCAGACCTTGCGCTGGCGCGCGAGCTCGTCGATCACCCAGTCACCGATCGCCTCGATCAAGCCGAGCTCCTCCGCGATCGGGATGAACTCGCCGGGCGGGACGATCCCGCCGTTGGGCTCGCGCCATCGGATCAGCGCCTCGAGTCCGGTGACCGTTCCGCCGTCGCGAGCTCCACGATCGGCTGCCAATGGAGCACCCAGTGCTTCTGCTCCACCGCTCGGCGGAGGCGGGTCGTGAGGGAGAGTCGCTCGATCGCCTCGTCCGGCCCGCTCGCGTACACGATGTAGCCACCGGGCTCGGTCTTCTTCGACTGGTACATCGCGGTGTCGGCGTTCTTCAGCAGGGTCCCGGCGTCCGTGGCGTCCTGAGGGAACAGGCTCACGCCGATCGAGGCGGACGTGAAGAACTCCACGCCACCGAGGTCGAACGGCTCCTGGAGCGCCTCGTGGACCCGCGTCGCGACCGATTCGGCCACGAGCAGTCCCGGCTTCGGTGCCCGCGACCGGCCCCATCCCGCGCTCGAGGTCTGCGAGCAGCAGGAGGAACTCGTCCCCGCCCTGCCGAGCCACCATATCCGTCTCGCGGGTGCATCCCCGGAGACGCTCTGCGAGCTGCTGCAGGAGCTCGTCGCCGGCATGGTGTCCGAGCGAGTCGTTCACCAGCTTGAAGTTGTCGAGGTCGAGGTAGAGCACGCCGACACCGAGGTCGTGCCGGCGCGCCCGGGCGATCGCGGTCTCGAGCATCTCCTCGAAGAGCGCTCGGTTCGGCAGGCCGGTCAGCTTGTCGTGGTACGCGAGGAAGGCCACCTGCTCCTCGGCCCGCTTGCGCTCGGTGATGTCGAAGATCACGCCCTGGATCAACCAGGGATCGCCGCTGCTCGTCGTCGATCGGGTACGCCTGCTCGAGCACCCAGCGGACGCGTGCCGTCCTCGTGGACCATCCGGTACTCGTGATTGAGCGGCTCGTGCGCGTTGTACGCATAGCGGTACTGGTCCCATGCGCGGTCGATGTCCTCCGGGTGCACATGATGGCGCCACGCGTACGGGTCGGTCAGCCACTCGTCCTGGCTGATGCCGAGGAGCTCCACGACCTGGGGGCTGACGTAGATCGACTCCGAGTCCTCGTCGACCGGATCCAGGTAGACGACCGCCGGGATGTGCTCCACCAGCGCCCGGTACTTGGCCTCGGCCTCGAAGCGCGCAGCCCGTCCCGCCTCCAGCTCCGTGCGGTCCCGAAGGGTGACGACCAGCAGCGGCGACGCGGCCTCGATGCGGCCGATGTGCACCTCGACGGGGAGTTCGTCACCGTCCCGGCGCGTGCACGTGGTCTCGAACGACGAGCCCACCGAGTGCGAGGAGAGGTCCGTGGCGAGCAGCGCCTCCACCTGCCGACCGAGGAGCTCGCCTCGCTCGAAGCCGGTGAGCAGCTCGCAAGCCGAGTTCGCGTAGATGATCTCGCCGCCGCGTTTCGGCCACGACGAGCGACTCCGGGGTCGCCTCCAGGAAGGAGCCCGGAGTGAGCACGTCGGAGAGCCGGCCCAGTGCAGCTTCGAAGAGGGTCGCGGACCGGGACCGAGGTCATGCTGATGTCATCGGCGAGAGCGAAGGCCGACCTGAGAAGCGCTGGGAACGCTATTCCAACGGGATCCCCGTTCGGGGCATCACGCCCCACTCCCGTCGCTTGGCCCCGGTCTGGAAGGTCGCGAGGAAACGCTCGACCGTCACCAGCTGATGGAAGCCCAGGAACTCCACGAGCGAGGCCGCGAACAGGACCAGACGATCGGAAGGCGAGGAGTACCGCTGCAGGAGCATCGCCTCGACGCCGGCCGCCACCTGCGACAGGACCATCCCGTGCAGCACCGCGAGCGTAAGGAACAGCCAGAAGACGTGCATGTCGAGGATGCCGAGCGCGGCAGACACGAGCAGCGACGTGAACCCGAGCACCTCGATGATGGGGCCGAGACCTTCGAACAACCAGAAGAAGGGCACGGCGAACATGCCGAGCCTGCCGTAGCGGGGATTGAAGAGCATATCCTTGTGCCGCCACAGGTTGGTCCACAGACCGCGGTGCCAACGGCTCCGCTGTCCAAGGAGCGTCTTGAGGTCGGACGGCACCTCCGTCCAACAGATCGGATCCGGACTGAAGACGATCCGGTACGGCACTCTCCCCCGGCCGAACTCCTTGTGGAGCTTCATCACCAGCTCCATGTCCTCGCCGAGGGTCTCGGTCCAGAACCCTCCGACCTTCAGCAGCGCGTCGCGACGGAAGATGCCGAACGCGCCGGAGATGATCAACAGCGCTCCCATCCGGCTCCAGCCCGCCCTTCCCAGGAAGAACGCGCGCGCGTACTCCACGACCTGCAGCCGCTCGACCCAACGCCGCGGCATCCGGAGCGCGAGGGGCCGCCCACCCGTGATCGTGGCTCCGTTCAGCGGCCGGACGGTCCCGCCCACCGCGATCACGGTGTCGTCCTTCACGAAGTTGCGCGTCGCTCGCAGGATCGCCTGCGCGTCCAGCAAGCAGTCGGAGTCGACAGGAGCGACGAGTGGATACCTCGCCAGGTTGATGCCGGCGTTCACGGCGTCGGCCTTTCCCCCGTTCGCTTTCTCGGCGACGACGAGACCGGGATCGCGGAGCGATCGCATCACCCGCCTCACGGGCTGCGTCGGAAGCGTCCGCGCCCACACGCGAGGTTCCTCCACCAGCGCGAACGCCTCGATCAGTCGATCCATGGTGCCGTCCGTCGACCCATCGCAGATCACGATGACCTCGAACTTCGGGTAATGGAGCGTGACGAAGGACCGCACCGCGGCGACGATGCTTCCCTCCTCGTTGTAGGCGGGGACGATGATGGAGACAGGCTTGAAGATGTCGCGTTCCATGAGATCTCGCAGCTCCGTGTCCGAGGTCTGCCGAGACTCGAGGATGACCGCTCGGAGCCCGACGAGCGCGAACACCCCGTAGAGCAGGCTGAGGACCGCGAAGTACACGATCGTGACCACTCCGAACGCCGTCAGGACGGTTTCGAGGACGCTCATCCCACCACCGCCCGCACGAGGTTGGCGATCTGGTCGCGCAATGCTTGCTCAGCCATGTCCCTCGCGAAGCGATCGGCGTGCTCGCGGGCAGCTCGACCGAGCTGCGCGAGCCCGGCCGGACCGAGACTCACGAGGGCATCGGCGGCAGCCCGTCGCACCCACCACGAGCCGTCCCCCAGCCGGTCGCTCAGGAATGCGAGCGCTTGCGGTCGCGGCAGCAGGCGTGCTGCCGCGACCGCGTGGATCCTGATGAAATCCACGTCGTCGCCGAGTGCGGAGATCACGATCCCGTGCGAAGAAATGGGCAGGAATCCCAGCCGGCTCACGGCCCGTAGCGCGGCCGCGCGGACCTCGTCGTCGGGATGGCTCAGGAAGGGAACGATCTCTTCTGCGAAGATCAGGAGCTTCAGCCGGCCGATGCCGTCGATCGCCGCCCGGAGCGTGGGAGCACGCGGCCGATCGTGGAGGAGTAAGACGGCGATGAGCGACGTCGCCGCCTCCTCCGACAGGGCCACCACCTCTTCGACGATCCCGTAGGGCAACGCCTGATCCTCCATCGCTCGTGCCAGCGCCGCTGCCCCACGGTCCCGGTCGAAGAGATCGTCGACGCGCGCGAGGGTCCGAGCCGCCGCGCGTGCGGATGCGATGCTGATGAGTTGATTCGAGTCATGGACCCCGCTCACGAGCGTGGGGAGCGCGGACGGGATCCGAGCGTTCGAGAGCGCCACGATCGCGTCGAGCCGGCCGGCGAGACGACCGTGTTGGGCGCTCTGTTCGAGCGTCCGGACCGCCCCGTGACGCTCGAGCAAGTCGGCGATGCGCGAGGACTCCGATCCCCGCAGCGTCTCGCGCAAGGCCAACAGCGCTTCGACCCCGTCGGCGTGGAGGGTTCCGGTGGGCTCCGGGGTGGATCCGCTCAAGACGTCGAGCCACCGGGAGACCCATGCCTGGCGTCGTTCTGCCCGCGAACGTTCGTGCCGCGAGCTCATGTGTTGGTAGGCCAGCACGTAGGTTGTGACGACCAGCAGTGCCGCCGCTGCCGACCCGACGACGCCCAGAAGGACGCTTCCCAGCCGCGCACTTGCCGAGTGGCCGAAGACCCCCCGCGCGAGGGTCCAGGTGAGATAGCCGAGCGGGATGGCTTCGAGGGAGATCGCGACCGCGAAGATCGCCGCGAACGCGACGTCACCGTATCGTCGCCACACGGGCTATCTCCCGAGGCAGCGGCTCACGCGCGCGAGGAGCTCAGGGGGACTGAACGGCTTCGTGACGTAGTCGTCTGCCCCCAGCTCCAACCCGCGAACGACGGAGTCCTCCTGACGCAACCCGGAGAGGACCAGGACGGGCACGGTGGAGCCGAGATCCTTGCGGATGTCGCGTAGGAGATCGAGCCCGTTGCCGTCGGGGAGGTTCAGGTCCAGCAAGACCATGTCGTAGTTGCCGTCCGCCAGGAGTTTCCGCGCGTCGGAGATGGCCGGGGCCACGTCCACATCGTGCCCGGCCGATTCCAGGGTGTGCTCGAGGACCGTCCTCACGGTCCAGTCGTCTTCGATGGCCAGGATCGCCGCCACGTCGTCCTCCCATGCACGGGTAGCGGCCCGTTGGCCACCACCCTTCGGCATCGGTAGGACGGGGCTGGCCCTGTAGCAAAGGACTACCGGTGCGGAGAGCGTTCCTCCATCCCCCATGGCGATCCGTAATCGACCAGGAGGTCGAGGAACGGTCGGGGCTGGAATGCCTCCGGGCCAAGGACTCCCGTGCCCGACCAAATGCCGCCGGCGAGGAGCTCCAACGCGATCACGGGGTTGATCGCCGTCTGCCAGACGACCGCCTGGGCGCCGTCCCGACTCCACGTCTCCTCGTTGTCGACCACGTGGTGGAGGTACACCTCCCGAGGTGAGCCGTCCTTGCTCCTCCCCGTCACCCACGTGCCGGCACAGGTCTTGCCGGTCATCCTGTCCCCGAGGGTCATGGGATCGGGCAGCGCCGCGGCGACCACGTCGCGGGGCGAGACATCGACGCCGTCGACCTGCAGCGGCTCGGTTCGATCCAGCCCCAGCTTGTGGAGGGTCTTCAGCACCTCGATGAACTCGTCCCCGATGCCGTACTTGAACGTCACCCGCCGGCAGTCGATCCACCGGGGAACCAGCATGACCTCCTCGTGCTCGACGTTCACGCACTCCACCGGACCGATCCCCTCCGGGAACGTGAAGACCTCCGGCTCGCTGAACGGTTCGGTCGTGAACCAGCCGCGATCCTTCTCCCAGATGACCGGCGGGTTGAGGCATTCCTCGATCGTGGTCCAGATCGAGAAGCTCGGAGCGAAGTCGTAGCCCTCGACGATCAGGTTCGCGCCGTCCCGGACACCGATCTGATCGATCTCGCCGAACAGCTCGTCCGCGGCGTGACGTGCGAAGACATCCGACATGCCCGGCTCCACGCCCATGCCGAGCAACGCGAGGAGTCCTCGTTCCTCCCACTCGCGCACGCGGGCGAATTGGTCGTCCCCGAGCTTGACCGCCGCCTCCTCGTAGGGCCGGTCCGGATGTGGCTGGGAGAGGGACATCGCCATGTCCATGTAGGTCGCGCCGGCGGCGAGCGCGCCTTCGAACACAGGCATCACGAAACGAGGGTCGACCGCGTTCAGGATCACGTCGCTGCCCGTCGATCGGGCGAGCTCGGCGACGGCCGCGGCGTCGCTCGCGTCAACGACAGCGGCAGAGAAGCGGCCGTCGCCGTAGCGGTCGACGACGCGCTCAGCCTTCGCTTCGGTGTGGTCCGCGAACACGATGTGCTCGTAGAAGTCGCGCCGGGCGGCGATGGGAGCGAACGCCGACCCCACGCCGCCGCAACCCACGACGAGGATCCTCATGGCCGCGCAGTGTAGCTGCACCCTGAACAGTGGTTCAGTCACCTATCGATTGATGGTCTCGGCGAGGCGGGCGATCAGACCCGGGTCCCGTTCCTCATCGACGAAGACGATTGTGTCGGCGCCGGCGTCCTCGTACCGCCTGACCGCATCGCGCGCCCTCCACGCCTATTTCGCGGAACCAGATCTGGACCTGTTTCCCCACCCGCCGCCCGTCCGCGAGCTCATCGACTCGCGAGGCGAGCTCTACGAAGCGACCTACCTCGACCGACGAGGCGTTCCAGGCATCGGCGTGACCAGCGGCCACCGCGAGCACCCGCTCGCTCGTTCCCCCGACGACGATCGGCGGTGGCTCGATCGCGACAGGACCGATCGACGCGTCGTCCATACCCAGGACGGCTTCGGAGACGGTGGCTCCCCGCCACAAGACGGGGAACGCGCGGCAGCACGCCTCCGAGTCGAGTCACCCGCTCGGAGAACGGAGGGAACGGCACGCCGGCCACCCGATGATCGTGGCGGGCCAGGTGCCACGAGCCGCTGCCGAGGCAGATCTCGAGCCGGCCGCCGCTCGCGGCCTGAGCGACGGCGAGCTGACTTGCCAGCAGGAGGCCCAGGTCAGGAGCTTCCTCGGCCGCACTCCCGAATGAGGGGACCGCGTTCACGAGAAGGCGCCGGACGAAACCACAAGCGGGCGCCGTTTCGTCGATGTAACCCTTCACTCCCTCGTACGCATCACTGGGATCTAGCCACTACGTCGCGTGAGGAGGACGCCACCTCTCCCGGCCGCTTTCCGAGCATCACGACGTACGGATGCAGTAGGACTATCATCCAGGTCATCGGTCAGGCGCTCCGGGGGTGGGGCGGAAGGGGCTGAGGTCGATGAAGTTCGAAGTGGAACACGGAGACCTGAAGATCAGGCTCGACGAGGCTGAAGGCAAGCTGAAGGCGATCGGACATCTGGCAGCGGCGCCGGTCGCCGGCGGCCCGACGGCCGAGGACAAGCTCGCCGACGCTGAGCGTCGTCTGAACTACATCTACGATCTGGTCACGCGCGAGCGCGCCTAGGCCGGCGGTGGTTCCGGAGAGGATCCGACCCACAGATCTTCTCGGCTGCTTGAATCATTCCGACCGTACTGGGTATCGAGTCACTAAGCCTTCCCCCATACATAGGGAGTAGCTGTGCTACGTCGGAGGGGACGGAAACATACGGTCAGGCTCGTCCTCGCTCTCACAGCGGCTCTGGCGCTGGGATCATCCGGGCCGGCTGCGTTGGCCCAGATGATGCTTTCCCTCAACGGGGCCGCGGATACCGTTGTTCAGGCACCCGCGCGAACCGACTCAGCGGGGACGCAATCGAAGCCGGAGAAACCACCCAAACCGGAGAAACCACCCAAGCCGAAGAAACCACCCAAGCCGAAGAAACCACCCAAGCCGAAGCCGACGCCAACGCCTGAGCCGAGCCCGGCGCCGACACCCACCCCGGCGCCGACTCCGGCGCCGACACCCACTCCGACCCCAGCGCCGACAGCAATTCCGACGCCGACTCCCCACCCGAGCCCCAACCCCTCACCCGAAGGCCCTGCCGTGACCGCATCCCCAGGAACCTTCGGTCGCGGGGCTACTTCATCGGGAGAGTCCACCGCCGGGGAGAGTGGTCAGAACGATGCGGGATCCGAGCGGGAGGACCCAGGAAGTCACCAGGACACCGCCCCGTGGATCTTTGCCGTGGCTTCGGTCCTCGACGAACTCACCTCAACCCCAGATGGACCGGTCAGAGCGGCGGAGGGTTCGTCCCCCTGCCCCACGGCCAAGTGCGGATCCACCTTCGACTCCATCGGTTCGAAGGCGCTGGCCAACACCCTGATCAGCGTTCTCTTGGTCGCCGGAACTCTCGCGATCCTGGAGGGACAGCGGCGGTCGGAGAACCGGGCCGGCCGCAGAGGATCGATGAGAGGATGAGTGTCCGAACCTGATCGAGCCCGATCCACGTGCGCTGTCCGCTTCGCGAGGCACGCATCAGATGGTTCCCCGCCACGAACACCTTCGGGGCTTCCAGCCCGTTAGAGGTCCCGGCCGTCGCCAAAGCTATTCGCCTCGCATCATGGGTGACGTTGCGGCACGGTGGCGATCGTGGGTCCTTCAGGTAGCAAGCCTAGTACCCGCGTACTCGAGGGATTCAGATGGGCGAATGAAGACTATCGAGGACCACCCCGACCTAAGCTCCCCCGCCCTACTCGACTGGATGATCGTCGACCTTCATACGGGCGAGCCCCTGAAGGTTGAGGGGACCAGCGATCCCCTCGAGTTCTGCTCCTACCGGGAAGCGTCGTTCTGGCTATCGGAGAAGTACGGCCAGGCGATCTCCAGCTTCGCCGTGAAGAATTCCCGCATCTTCAGGAAGATCGCTACGGCGGAAGGCTAGGCGACGGCGAGGGGTCACGGCCTCGGGCTGACGTGTTCAACCGCATTGCCTCGATCCGTAATCATCCAGATGTTTGGGCGATGACGGCTCCGGGGTAGACCGTTCAGAACGAAACGCAACTAGAGGAGTGGAGATGGCAGTTGTCAAGAAGGTCGTGCGGACCGGCGTGAAGGCCGGGAAGAAGGTCCTAGCCACCGATGCGGCACAGGATGTCATCGGTGCGGCCGTGGACAAGCTGGAGGAAACCGCGGTCGACAAAGCAGATGATGTGGCCGAGTCGGTGAAGCAGCGGGCGGCCAAGGCAGGTGGACGCTCTGCGAGGAAGACCACTGCGAGGAAGACCACCGGTCGCAAGAAACCCGCGGCGAGGAAGAAGACCGCCGGGAGGAAGACCGCGGGTCGCAAGAAGACCGCGGGTCGCAAGAAGACCGCGGCGGGAGGAAGACCGCGGGTCGCAAGAAGACCGCGGGTCGCAGGAAGACCGCGGGTCGCAAGAAGACCGCAGGGAGGAAGACCGCGGGCCGCAAGAAGACCGCAGGGAGGAAGACCGCGGGCCGCAAGAAGACCGCGGGAGGAAGACCGCGGGCCGCAAGAAGACCGCGGCGAGAAGTTAACTGGTACGTGCTGGGGGCCGCCTTACCGAGCTGAGGAACTTCCACTCCGTTCCGTGGTCGGGGTCAGAGTCGTTAATCGTCCGGGACGTATCCGTTACGCACGCCTAATGAAGTAGAGCACCGCGAGCACGGCCAAAACCACTAAGACGATGCCGACGATTCCGAGTCCTCCTAGCCTGGCTGCAAGCATCCGTTCCTCCCTTTCGCGGATCACAGGCCGAGGCCGGCCATGAGTGGCAAACGGCTTGGAGGTCCGACAGGTTGGGCTCCCTTTGCATGTCCCGACGGATTACCCTCGTGGCCTGGTCACCCAACATGTCTTTCCAACTGGATCACGTTTTTCCATCCTTCTTCTCGGGTAGAAGCCCGCTCGCGGAAAGGGTGGCAGAGACCGTCGGAGAGACGCCGGCGCGCCCCCGGTGTCCAAGTCGAGGGTCCCCCGATCCCTGGCCGCGAAACACAACGATCGAGGGAGTCGCCAAATGCGCCACCCCCGCTATAAGAGAGGAGGGACCTTGACCTCGGCCTGGGTCTCTCTTCATCGCTGCCCACGAGCGTCTGCGTCCAGCCGTACGGCTTGCAGATCCGCTCCAGCCTCGAAGCTCGGAGAGCGAAACCACCGCCCGAAGAGTCAGATGGGCGCATCCAAGCGATTGGTCCTCCATGCGTCTGGGTAGAGGCAACCAGGCGTATCGGTAAGGAAAGGGAGGTCTGGCGACATGCTGGCGGCAATCGACTTCGAAGGTGGCTTCGAGCGCGCCTGGGACTCGATCATCACGTTCGTCCCGAAGTTGCTCGGATTCTTGCTGATCTTGGGGATCGGATACTTCGTCGCCAAGGCGATCGAGAAGGTCCTCGACCGGATCCTGGAGCGGGTCGGGTTCGACCGATTGGTCGAACGCGGAGGTCTGAAGACAGCGCTCTCCAGGTCGAAACTGGATGCCAGCTCGATCCTGGCCCGGATCGTGTTCTACGTGGTGTTCCTGTTCGTCCTGCAGCTCGCGTTCGGGGTCTTCGGCCCGAACCCGATCAGCGAGCTGCTCCAGGGGATCATCGCGTTCATGCCCAAGCTGTTCGTCGCGATCCTGATCGTGGTCATCACCGCCGCGGTGGCGACCGCCGCGAAGACGGTGGTCGAGTCCGTCCTCGGCGGGCTGAGCTACGGGCGGACGTTGGCGACGATCGCGGCGGCCGCGGTCTGGGTAGTGGGCGTCGCGGCTGCCCTCAACCAGATCGAGATCGCACCGGAGATCGTGAACGGTCTCTTCTACGCGCTCTTGGCTCTCATCGTCGGCATCGGCATCGTCGCGGTCGGCGGCGGCGGTATCCAGCCGATGCGCGAGCGATGGCAGCGCGCGCTCATGAGGGTGGATGCCGAGGCTCCTCGTCTGAAGCAGGAGGCGGCGGGTGGCACCGAGCGGGTTCGCCAGCAGGCTCAGGAAGTCCAGCGCGAGCTGCAGGACCCACCGCCTGGAGATGTGCGACCCGAGAATCCGGAGGAGGGATACCGGTAGCACCGATCCAGCTGCTGGACCCGGTCATCTCTTCCGCCCGAAGGGTAAGGCGTTTGACACCGTTCGACCTGCGGAGGAGGAGCAAGGATGGAGACGCAGGAGACCACGAACCGCTGCTCCGCGTGCGGGGAGTCGTTCGATTCCGAGGAGGAGCTCAGAAGCCACGAGGCACAGCAGCATGCCGAAACCGGTCGCCGAGCAGCTCGGAGACGACTCGGGTGGCGAGCAGCGTGGGACCGGTGGGACCGGTGTAACGGGATGGGACGCGAGCAGGAGAAGAGGCGGAGTCGCCGGAGGCTAGGTCCAGTAGATCCCACGCCGAGAGCTGCCTCCCGTGGAGACCCCTGGTGGAGTCGGCAGCCCGCGGCGCTACGTGCGGCGCGCTCGCGACCGTTCCCATGTCCTCCGTCATGCTCGTGGGTCAGCACCTCGAATGGGTGAAGGGAGCAACCGCCCGAGGTCCTGACCGAGGAGGCCCTCGGACGCGCCGACCTCCTCGACGAGAAGTCAGTTCCAGACCGTCCATGCCCTCGCCGTCGCGGGCCACTTCGCGTTCGGCGCCGCCGGGGGCGCTCTTTCGGCCTGCTGGACGGGTTGCCCCGGTGCCTCCAGCGGTACCGAGCGGGATCGCGTTCGGGTCGGGATCTGGGGAGCCAGCTACCGAGGATGGATCCGTGGGGTCGAACCTTCCTCGCCGAGCAGCATCCCGGCAGGCGAGGACGTCGTGATGATCGCGGCGCATGCCGTATACGGGGCGACGATCGGAGCCCCTCAGCCGTTCGGAACGCGAGGTTGGCGGTAACGGCCGAGCAGGCTACGGCGTCTCGGTGTCAGCCAGCACAACCACGTTGAGTCTCTGCAGCACGCCAGCCCTTGCATCCGGTCCCTCCGAGCGCACCCCCTGCGTCGGCAGACCGACGAGCCAAGCGGCAACCGCATGCGTACGTCCATGGTGGACTGGGCCGAAGCTGATAGAGCTGTGGAGCACTTGCGGAGAGCCTCTAACCATGACGGCTACCGAGCGTGGCGCGGGGCGCTCCGGGACACTGGCACAAGGTGGTGGGTAAGCGATTGGCGAGCGCGACTGGGGAGGAACACTCGACCCAAACCGTCGGCCGCCGGCCGGTTCTCCCCGACGATCTCCGCCGCGTCGCTCGTGATCTGGAGCGGCTGGTGCACCTCCAGCCGCAGTCGAACTCTAGCGGAGCTGCAACGACTCGTAGTCCACCCTCCACGATCTGATCCCGCGCTAGCGGGAGGAGGTCACCACGTGTCAAACGTGAGGCAGCGTTCTTCCTGCCCCGTTCAGGCACTCAGTCGCCCGAGTGTGGATGCGGCGCAGTCGAGATCTAAGCATGGAGCAATTCTTTCTCTGATCGTCCCGTCGACAAGCACCTGATCTATCGCCAGGTCACGGATGGAACACAGACCTGCGTTCGGCCCTCGTGAGCCTTTCGTCCAGGTCGGTCGAATCCCCCTCCAGGTTCATCTGAGCCAGCATTCCCCAGGCTCCAAGCGATGAAACGGCCGACCCCGGTCCCAGGCGTCAGCTCCCCCATCTGCCGGGGCACGTTCCTCAGACGGAGCGCCAAGTCGTTCATGGAGGCCGGCCGGTGGGTATGGGGACTGGAGCGAGACTATGGGGGGCCGGGGGGACATGGTGCACCCAGCAACACTGCGAAGAAAACTTGGCTTGTTCGTCCTGCTGCTCGCAGCAGCAGCCCGTGCTACGCCGGTCGTGGCTCACCGAGTCCGATCTCTTCATCGATCGGCACGGTCTCTGAACACAGCGATGTCAACTGGCGAGGCTGCGCCACCAACGTCCCCGTGCCCACCAGCGTCCCCGTGCCCACCAGCGTCCCCGTGCCCACCAGCGTCCCCGTGCCCACCAGCGTCCCCGTGCCCACCAGCGTCCCCGTGCCCACCAGCGTCCCCGTGCCCACCAGCGTCCCCGTGCCCACTAGCGTCCCCGACCCCATCGATTCGGTCTTGGACACCGTCTCGGACGCGACCGGGGTTTCGGGCACCGCCTCCGGCGCAACCGGCGCGGCATCCACCGCGGCCTCCGGCGCGACGGGGCGCGGGCCCGATTACGGTCTCGGATCGGGCGCGAGCACGCGTGGCAACGCATCGACCCGTGAGGGACCGGGCGGGCCCTGTGATGCCCAGACGGACACGTGCATCCCGGAAGCGGCGGGGAAGGGTTGGCTTGCCAGAACGGTGGAGCGAGTACTCGGTTTCCTCGCACTAACGGGGTGGGCAGTGCTGCCATGGATCGGTGATCGCCGTTGGTCTCGCTGCCCTGGGGATCTTCCTTCTGCGGTCGAGCAGGAGCTCGACTTCCAGAACTTGACCCGCGAAGCCCACCTCCCCGGCGTCAGGCCTTGGCGGGCCGCTGGGGATGCCGGCGCCGCGTTCGAACTTCCTCGAGCTACCAGGAGAACCCGGGTGGAACCGGCTGGCAAAGCGACTCCGTAAGCGTCCGGAGCTGAGCTGCCCTCGTTGGTCTCCTCGACGCAACGTTCTGGAGCTGCCTGGGATCCTTGAGGAGGTCGTACAGCTCTTCCTCGCCGGTCGAGTAGTGGACGAACGTGAAGGATGGCGTTCGAACACCGCAGTAGGTGGGCACCGCCGGAGCCGTCTTCAGATGCTCGAGCAGGACCGAATCCCTGACCGAAGACGACCGGTCGGTCCACAGCGGTCGCAGGGAGACGCCATCTGCCGGGATGCGACGTCCCCGCGAAGTCCGCGATAGTGGGGGCCAGGTCGACGTTCGACACGAGGGCGTTCGACACGGTGCCAGCCGGGATCTCCCCGGGCAGGCGGACGATCATCGGCACTCGTATCGACTCCTCGTACGGGACCTGCTTGCCGCGCCACCTGTGCTCCCGGTTGGACAAGCCGTTGTCTGACGTGAAGATCACGAGGGTGTCGGCCGAACGCCCGGTCTCCACGAGCGCGCCCATGACCCTCGAAACCAGCTCGTCTACGGCGAGCAGGGCTTCCCACCGGTCCCGCGTCCGCTTGACCGCCCCGAAGATGCCCCGCGCCTGGTCGGCGATGTAGGCGGGCTTGTCGGACACGTCGGCTTCGTCCACCGCCGGGCCCAACGGGACCGGGGCCGAGGCGAAGGTGCCCTCATGACGAGGTGCGGCGATGGCGGGATCGTGAGGGGCGAAAGGTGTCACGACCAAGAGGAACGGAGTTCCTTGGGGCGCGTTCCGGATGAATGAGACGGCCTGCCTGCGAAGCAGATCGGTCGAATAGTCCTTCGGGCGAGATCCGTAGCCGACGTGACCGCGGATGTCGTCGTAGACCGTGTAACCGAAGTAGCGTCCGACACCGGTCATCGCGAACCATCGATCCCAGCCCGGGGGGACGTTCGCTGACTCGCCGCCGTATCCGTTCATGTACTTGCCTATCAGCGCGGTCCGATACCCCACGTCGTCGAGAGCCGTGGCGATCGTGTCCGTTTCCGAGGGTTGGAAGACGGACCAGCCGCCATTCGGAGGGATGTTCGAATAGACGCCTGTCGTGTGGGAGTACTTGCCTGTGAAGATCGTAGCCCGAGAAGGACAGCACAAGGGATTGGTGATGATCGCCCTGCGAAGCGTCATCCCTCGCGTCACCAAGAGACGCCGGACCTCGGGCATCACTCGGAGAGTGTCGTAGCGCTGGTCGTCTGTGACGATCAGGACGATGTTGGGAGGACCGGGCGTCTGGGCACGTGCAGGCCGCTGCGGTGTCTCCGCGACCAGCAATCCCCATTGAAGCGCGGTCAGCAACAGGACGACCGACGCAGCGTGCAGACCGCGACGGACCGAGACCCCCAACCCCCCCATGAAAGCAGCAACCTAGCACGGCTCACAGAAGAGTTCTGGTTCGACGCAACACTCGCCGTGAAGCAACGCCTCGTAGAGCGAGTCGAAAACCCTATCGAGGCGGCGGCACCGCTCGCGATCCCAGCGGCTGCGCGATCACCTCGAGTAGGCGATCTGGCGGATCCGCTCCCGCGCGACGCCGAGCCTCCCCGGACGGCGAGCGCACCTGTTCTGACCGGTCGCCTCGAGGGGCTCAGCCTTGTCCCAGAGCGCTTCGGAGCTGATCCAGCATGGCCTGCTCGCCTTCGCTGACCTGCACCGCGCCGAAGCCCATGAACCCGCCTTCTTTCGCGGCGTCAGCAGCCGCCTGCGCCGCCATGACCAGCCAGCCTCGAAAGGCTTGGGACTCTTCAGGTGTTGCCTTCTCGGCGACGATCGCGTCGACGGCACGAAGTTCGTCGAGGAATCTCGGTGCCAGCGGTTGCTGCACTAGTCGGCTTGAAATTCCGCGCCGGGTTCTGCTTCTGATTCATCATGGCCTGGATGTCGAGGGCCACCGCAGCGAGCAACTCTCCCTGGCTGGGCGGAACGGTGGCAGCGCGGAGCGTCGCCATCATTTCCTTCGAGATCTTCGATCGGACCGCCGGGGTCAGCGATCGTGATCGCCATCCCCGCCACCATCGGCGCCCGGAGCACACGTTCCCACTCGTCGTCGGTGAACGATGCTTTCGACGTCATTCGACCTCCCCCTCATCGCCCAGAATTCAGCCTACTCGTGACGCACGGCGGCGCGGCGCCCTCATCCGCGCAGACCTGGAAGTTGTCGTTCGCCGCTGGTGGTCTGAGGACTCGTGCACCGAGCGACATGACACGATCGTGGGCCTCCGCGAAGTCCTCCACCCACAGGTCGAGGTGGAGCTGCTGCTCGGGTGTGCCGTCCGGCCAGTCGGGCGGGACAGGTTCGCCGCCAGCTGACAGCGACCTGCGACTCGCCGTCGACCATCACCCTGTGCCAGTCGTCCTGGGCATCGACCGTGCCGTCGAGCACACCGGCCCAGAACGTGCTGTCAGCCGCGAGGTCGCGTGCGTCGAACACGACTACCCGACGAGTTCGCACCCCCAACCTTACCGATGGGTTCGGCGTTGTCGCAGCCTGACTCGTTACAGGACTGACGTGGCGAACGTCACCATCGACCAGTGCGCGTCGGCACGGACTCCACGAAACGCCGTCCGTAGGGTCGGTTCATCGACAAGATCCCGAAGGGATCGAGAGGGAAGGGGGAGCCATGAGCGCCCAGGGAGCAACCCTCGGAAGAGGGACCGTCCGGATCCCGATCTGGCCCGTGGCCGTCGTCGTTCTAGCCACCACCGCCGCAGTGATCGGACTGTCCTCGATCGACTCGATCGGCTCGATCGCGCCGGCGAGGACGCTGGTGACGGTGACCGACGCCCAGCGGCTCGCGAGCTCGACCGCTGCGGTCCGTGAGCAGGGAGCAACGCTTCCGGTGATCGTCGGTATCTCCCACGTGGCACCGTCGCTCCAGGCGTCCACGGGCTACGCGGGCTTCGAGAACCCGGCCGCCACCTACATCCGCGAGTCGTCCGGCTACGCGGGCTTCGAGAATCCCGCGGCCAGCGGCGCTGTTGCATGGGGTTCGATCGGCGGCCCGAACGAAGCTCTGCACCGCCAGTACAGCCCTCCCCAGGACGGCGTGGCATCGGCACCCACCTGGGGTCCGAATCATGGTGAACGGCGAGCCCTGCATGCAGTGCAGGTAGACCCCCGCCGTGCAGGCGAGAAAGGGGCCGGCGGCTCGCCGGCCCCTTTTCCATCTCACCGGCGCCGAGAGCGTCCCCGACCGTTTTCGCGGGTGGAGCGGGGGTGAGGCCGAGCAAGGGGAAAGCCCCCAGCTCAACCTGGGCCCTCCCTCATGGCAGTCCGTCCCGCCAGCCTCGAGCTCCCGGTGCTCGCGCACGCTCACGCCGAGACGGACCAACGCAGATCCGATAATTAGGTCTTACCACTGAAGCGATGCTGACGGGGCGCCAGCGATCATGGAACGCGGCCGGGGTCCGTTCCTAGCAGGAGCGCGACAGTGATGAGCCCGCAGAGCACGATGACGCCGGCGATCATCACGGCGATGCCCGGTGCTGGCAGGGGTTCGCCGTCGCGGATCGCGGTGTCCATCGCCCGCCATCGGCGCCGTGCAATGGCAGCGGTCACGACACCCGCGAGGATCAGCAGGACCCCGACCGTCTCCCACGCCCAATGGAGCGTCTGCCCCGCAAGGAGCCGTGCGGCCGCCACGCCGGAGGCGACGAGTGCGAGCGCCGTCCGCAGCCACGCAAGATACGTCCGCTCATTCGCTAGTTGGAACTGCACTTCAGGACTACGACGCTCGCTCATGTCCAAACTCCCGCTATCGAGATGGCGCGAGCCTAGCGCGTACCTAGACGGACTTCGGGCCTCCGTAGCGCACGTGCGCCGGATGCACGATGACAGACGGTGCTCGCTCCCGCAAGGTCGAGCAAACCGCCCAGCCCACAACCCCTGCAAGGAGGACGTCCATGCACCGTCACCGTCGAGCCATCCGAAACGGCACGCTCATCGGCTTGATCGTCGCGCTGATCCTTCCGGCGTCCTCCGCGTTCGCGGCGGCGATCTCGCTCGAACGCACCATCCGAACCACGCCCTTCGCCGGGACGTCGGTGTCGATGAGGATCACGAGGGCAGCGCGTTCGTGCCGGTGGACAACTCCCTTTGGCTCGCAGACGACAACGGCGACGCCCTCTACGAGGTGAACCCGACGACCGGAGCCTTGAAGCGGAAGATCCCGCAGGCCGACTTCAACGCGGCGCCCAGGTTGGGTGGCGGTCCGCAGGCAGGTTCGAACCGCACCGAAGACTTCGAGGCCCTCGCCTACGATGTGAACAGCGATACGCTGTACGTCTTCTCCGGCCGGTGCTGCTCGTCCTCGATACTGCCGACGGCCTTCCGACTGACGCGCCAGAGCGGCACCCTTCGGGTAGCGGACTGGCAGCCGTTGGCTTCGACCGCCGACTACACCGGGGCGGCCTGGAACCCCGGCGACAACAGGATCTACGTGGGCAAGGGTCGTCTGTTCCGCTCCTTCGACTACACGACGGCGGCGGAGGGACCTACTTTCAAGGTGCAAGGCGTTTCGGGGATCATGGGCATGGACTTTTCCGCGAACGGCGCCGACCTCTTCATCACCAACAACAACGAACGGCTGATCCGGATCAACTGGGGAACCAGGACCATCGTCGGCGGCTGGAACCTCGACCTGACTCCCTTCGGCGTGCGAGATAGCCGGGCGGTCGCGGTTGTAGGTGGTCGCTATCTCGTCAGCGACGGAGCCGACTCGCGGGCGAATGGGGACCCCCTCAAGTACGCAGTGTTCGTCTTCGCAGCCGCCTAACCCCATCCTGCTGCCGCGGGCGTCAGGACGTCGCGAACGCTTACGTCGCCTCGGATCTCCCATGATCTGCCGTCGATCCTGCACGTGCCGGACGAGGTACACCTGCTGCACGAGGAGCGGGTCCACCTCCCGGGGCCGCCGCGCGCGTTCGTGGAAGTGCCGGCTCCGTCGTGCGACAGTTCATCGATGGAAGGGCCGACAGACCGCTGTCGGTCTGGTGACGCCCGAGTCTCGGAGGACGCTATGAAGATGAAGGGACAGCTGAACGTGAAGACCCCGGCCGAGTACATCGCCGCGGTGGACGACAAGCGCCGGTCCGACATCGCGGCACTCGATGCGCTTATCCGCAAGCACGCTCCGAAGCTCGAGCCGGTCATCATGGAGGGCATGCTCGGTTACGGGCCGTTCCATTACCGCTATGCGAGCGGCCGCGAGGGCGACGCCTGCAAGCTCTCGGTCGCGAGCAACGCCTCGTACATCTCGCTTTACTGCTTCGCCGCTGACGCGAAGGGCTACGTGGCCGAGCGGTACGTCGACCGGCTCCCGAAGGCCAACATCGGCAAGGCCTGCGTGATGTTCAAGAAGCTCGCGGACCTCGACGAGAAGTCGCTCGTGGCGCTCATCAAGGAGACCGCGAAGATGGGCCTCGTCGCCTGAGCCCGCGCGACGTCGTGGCACGACCGAAGGTTGCGCAGTCCTTCTCAGCAGAACGGGACGGGCGAGTTGTTCAGCGCCTCGATCCCGGCATATAACGCGTTCCCACCCTCGCTCTTAGCCTTCTCCAGCCTGTCGATGTCGATGTCGTTGCGGGTTTTCTCGTCGAGGGAAACGTGAGGCGGGTTTGGGGGGGCGCCTCCAGGTAGGCTTCGATCTCCCGGCACTCCCGCATGGTCACGCCGAGGCGCCAGGCGACGTGACCCACCGACCAGCCCGGCTCGAAGTCGATCCTGCTCGAGCATCTTCGGGAACATCGACATCGCTTGCAAATGACTTTCCGTAGGGTCGGGATCATCCTTCGTTTGCCCTGCTGCATCCGGAGGGGAACAATGGAAACGTGCAGAAACTCTCCCTCGACTCCCTCGCTCGCCAAGAGCTCAAGCGAGCAGCCAACACTGAGAGCGGCCGGAGTGCAGAGACGATCGTTGGTGGACACGCAAAGGTGCTGCGTCAGACGGTAATCGCCATGATGAAGGGCGTCGTCCACAACGAGCACGAGAGTCCGGGCGAGGCGACGGTACAAGTCTTGCACGGACGCGTTCGGATGTCGGCAGGCGATTCGTCCTGGGAGGGTCGCGCGGGAACGGTGCTCATCGTGCCGGACGCACGCCACGCGCTCGAGGCGCTGGAAGACGCAGCCATCCTCCTAACCGTGGCGAAGCCAGGCTGACGCAGCCGGCCGCGAGAGCCATCAGGCCGTCTGCCCGACCGACCAACCCGCCTGCTTCTGATCATTCTCGAGCATGGTGG
Organism: uncultured Actinomycetota bacterium; assembly: GCA_963778505.1. Lineage (GTDB taxonomy): Bacteria > Actinomycetota > UBA4738 > UBA4738 > HRBIN12 > JAJNBA01. The sequence continues at coordinate 776,294 of CAVZUH010000004.1, forward strand.
GGAACATCGCCACACACGGCGAAACTCGCGACGACCACTGACTCTGTGCTACTACGTGCGTGGACCGAGCTTTCTTCCTCTTCTCTCGACATCAACGGGCCCTCCAACAGAGCGGCATCCCTACGTCACTTGCACGGTTCGCGGGCTCCTCCTACGGACAACACTCCGAGGGCAGCCTAGGGGCGACTTCGCCCCGCTTGGGGAGAGGAGCTTTGAACGAACTTCCCCCTCGACCTCCCCCTGGCTGGGGACGCCCCTAGGCTGTCCATTCCGCCCGCGTCCGGCGACTCACTGGGGCCTCCTTTGGGGGTGCGCTCGTGGCTTCTCCTTCCCAGGGCCCAACTCCTCCTTGCTTCCGAGCCGCGACAAATGCGGCTGTGCATTGAGCCCATGAGGCCCGCCCCGCGTTCGCAAGTCAACGATCAGCGACGAGTGAGCCTCACGATCAGCCCCTATCAACAGGACGAGGCAACGGGTGCGACGATGAACGCCCAGTCAGGCATCTCGACTCCTTCCGCCAACGAACGTCTGCGGCCACCCGAACAGTTGGCAGATCCGGCCCCACGTCTCGAAGGTCGGCGAGCGCGTGCCGACCTCGACCTCCCGGTACTCCCTGACGCTCACGCCGAGGCGCCACGCCGCTTGCCCGACCGACCAGCCCGCCCGTTTCCGGTCCTGCTCGAGCATCGCAGGGAGCGCCGCCACGAAGCCACCTTAGGCCGCTGGGCGACGGTCGAGCGAGGGCACGAGCGAAGGAAGCGAGCTACGACTAGCCTACGGAGACGGTAGCCGTCCCCGGGAGTTCAACTCCTATCGATCTGCGAAGGACGCGTATGGATGTGGCGCGCAGGTTTTTCGTCGGGCTTGCCTGGCTGTTTGTCCTCGCTGTTGCGATCCAGTTTCTCCTCGCCGGCCTTGGTGTCCTAGGCGGCGAAAGCATGGAGCCGCACCGGCAGTGGGGCTTCATCGTCCTCCACCTCATACCGATCCTGATGCTCATCGCCGCGATCGTCGGCCGCATGGGGCGGACCGTCCTAGTTCTGACAGTGGTTCTCTTCCTGCTCGTGTTCGTGCAGCCGCTCTTCGCCGACGCGCAGCTTGATCCGCGTTGGCTGCGATCGCTGCACGTGCTCAACGCTCTGGTCATCTTCGCCCTTGGTCACCATCTGGCACAGCGAGGGACAAGGACTATCCGGGGTACGGCAGTCGTGACCTGAGATGGCTTCCTGCCCTCGCTCTTCGCTCGACGCTGGACGCCAAGCCTTCGCGCTTCCTCGCTCGTTGCTGAAGATCAGCGATGTTCACGAGGTCGCCGAGCACCTCGACGGTCCTATCGTCCTGCCTCATGCGATCACGAGGTGCACCGTTCCTGGAGGCCGACGCCCTGGAGGCGAGGGCGACGACTCAGCCGACGGCTCAAAGGATTTCGTCAGGGTCGGCTGGCGAACGTCTGCGGCCAGCCGAATAGGTTCGCAGATCCGGTGCCACCACCGGGGGAGGCTAGGCCATCGTGGCGACGATGGAGCGCCGGCCGGGCATCTACAAGAGGAACGGCGGCCCGCCACGACCGGAACGTCAGACCACCCAGTCCACGAAGGCGTCGTCCTCTTCGTCCTCCCCCGATGACCGCGACGCGCGCCACGCCGGTACCAGGAACAGCGCCGCGAGGAAGGCGACGTTGAACGCAAGCAGCCCCTGGACCCAGGGCTCCTCGAACCCCCGGTAGCACAACCGCGGCGAACAGGGCAGAGCCGCCCCCGCGTGGATCCCGAGGACAAGCCGCGTCCCGACGACGACGGTGCCGATCGCCAGGACCAGCGCCATGGGGTATCGACCCAGCGGGCCGTGGGTTCCTAAGGCGAGCCCGGCGGCGAGGCCGAACCCGACCAGGCCGACGCTCCCCAGGGTGACCGCGCCGCGCACGAGGGTTTCGAGGTGGTCGCCTCCGTAGAGCCCCTTCAGCGGGTAAGCGAGGAAAGAACAGAACGAGGAACCGACCAACGCCGCCCCCGCCGCGGTCGCCCCGCCGAGGAGCAGGAGGACTGTTCCCACGAACAGGCAACCAAGGACCCACAGCTGCAGGAGATCCTGAGGCCAGATAGCAAACTCCATCAGTCGGATGGAAGCACGCGCATTCGTCCTCGGGCAACGGCCGCTACAGAACCGTCACGAACGTCTGCGGCCACCCGTACAGCTTGCAGATCCGGTCCCGTACCGAAACGCCTCTGACCTGCGGGAGTGGACCCAAGGGGATTCGAACCCCTGACCTCTTGGCTGCCAGCCAGAACCGCCTAAACGGGTGTGCTGACCTGCACAAACGCAGGTCGCGATTGGGCGGAAACGCCCAAGTTATGGGGTGAGAGAACCGCCTCCGGAACGGAGAGTCGGAGCTCGGTGAGCTCAGGTACGCAAGAGGTGACATGAGAACGTCAGCGTGCGTGAGGACACCTCGCCATCGGGTTCGATCCCTACTTTTCCTCACTCGTCACGTTCGACGTGGCCGACGCGATCGAGGATCGGCGCGACATCGACGTGCAGCTCGTCAGCGAGTTCGCGGATCGTTTCGGTCGTAAGGTCCAGCTTCGGAAGGATGTTGAGAAGCATCCGTCGCCCAGACCGGGTGTTCCGAGGGAGATGGTCAGCGCCCATTTCCGGCTCCCTTGCCTGCCACTTCTCAACGAGCAACATGCACACCTCTAGCCGCTCGTCTTTCGAAAGGCCAGACAATCGGGAATCTGGCTCCATGTAGGGATGCTAATTCACCGCCGTCCTCGCGGTGGACGAGGACCTCTTGGCTGCCAGCCAAGCGCTCTACCAGCTGAGCTGTGGGCCCGGAGAGGCCGAGTCTAACGGGCGGAGGAAACCGCGTCCGTCTCTTCCCAATCGAGTCGGGGAGCGTCGCGCCACAGTCGTTCGAGGTCGTAGAAGGCGCGCTCCTCCGGTCCGAAGACGTGCACCACCACGTCGATGTAGTCGAGGAGCCACCAGCCCGCGTCGCCCTCTCCTTCGCGCCGCGCCGGGCGGACATCGAGCTTGTCCTTCAAGACGCGCTCGATCTCGTCGACCACCGACTTGACCTGGCGGGTGGATCCCGCCGTGCAGATCACGAAGTGATCCGTGATCACGATCAGCTCGCTGACGTTCAGGATGACGATGTCCTGGGCCTGCTTCGACGAGGCGGCTCGGGCGGCTGCGGCGGCCGTGTCGCGGCTCGGCGGGATCCGCCCGCCTCCCCGTTCCTGGTCCGTGCCCGTCACCCGGTGAAGTCCTCCCCCACGATGATCGTGATGTCTCCGATACCCGATGGTACCTGCGAGACGCGAACGCGCCCCACCCCGAGCGCCCTCTTGATCCGGCGAGCATCGGCGATGGCACCGTCGCTGTTCGCGACCACGCGCGTTCGCTCGTACCCGAACAGGTCGGCGTTCTGCGACAGCACCACGCGGAACCCCAGCGGCAAGAGGACCGCCGCGACGTCCTGACCCAGGCCCGGGGCTCCGGACCCGTTCTGCACGATCACCGGCACGGGGGTCCGGGATCCGAACAGTCGCGCGACCTGCCTGTCCAGGTCCGGCTGGCGCGGCACGGTGACGCTCCCCGCGACGGTCAGCGTCGGGAACGGCGCGATCGCCGCGCCGCGAGCGCCTCCCAGCACGCGCCGGACGCCGGCGATACCGTCCGTCTCGGCCAGATCCTCCCCGCCGAGACGGACGCGCTCCCGCAGGAGCGCTTGCACGACCGAGGCCCAACGGGCTTCGGCGCCGTCCTCCTCCAGGCTGAGCAGGGCAACGACCTGCTCGCCCGTCAAGCGGGCAGCGCCGGGGCCGAGGTTCCCTGCCTCCGTCACGAAGAACCCGGGTACCTCCACGCGGATCCCCTCGCCCCGATCCACGACGTCCGAGAGTCCTTCCAGATCCATCACGGCCACGTGGTCCGCCCATGCCCCGAACGTGTTGGACACCGCGACCCGTACGGTCTCGGCCCCCAACCCGGCGACATCCGACGCCATCACCTCGCCCTCGCCGGGCACCGTGAGCATGAGGTCGAAAGGCACGCTGAAGAACCCGGGCCGCCGCTCCCCGCGACCGTCGCCGATCATGGCCAGCAACGGATCGTGGGTGCCGACCACCTGCAGGATGAGCAACTCCGACGCCCCCCGGGCGCGACCGGCCCCGTCCGTCCCGTCAGGGCCACGTCCCGCCGCGTCGCCGAGCCGCGACACGCCGTACGCGGCGGCGGCCACCAGCGCCACGGCCACGACCGCGGCCGAGGCTCGGCGACGCCGCACGGCGGCACGTCGCGAGGCTCTCGTCGCCGCAGTCATCGGTACAGCCCCGCCTTCTCGATGTAGCTCTTCACGCCCTCGGGCACCAGGTACCGGATCGGCCCTCCCGCTTCCACGCGGGCACGGATGTCGGTCGAGGAGATCGCGAGTGCCGGGATGTTCATCACGGTGACCGCGTCCTTCGCTGCACCGGGCACCTCGAACCCGGCCATGTCGTAGCCCGGCCGCGTCGCGGCGATGAAGCGGGCGAGCTCGAACAGCTCCGCCGCCTGCTTCCACTGGATCATCTCGAGGATCGCATCCGCACCGGTGACGAAGAAGAGATCGGCATCGAGATCTTCCTTCAGCGAGCGGAGCGTCTGGACCGTGTACGTCGGCCCGTCGCGATCCACCTCGATGCGAGAGACCGAGAACAGTGGATTGCTCGCCGTCGCGATCACCGTCATGAGGTAGCGGTCCTCGGCCGGCGAGACGACCTCGTGTTCCTTCATCCACGGCCGGCCGGTCGGTACGAAGAGCACACCCTCGAGGTCGAACTGCTCGAGCGCTTCCTCTGCCGTCACGAGGTGGCCGTAATGGATCGGATCGAACGTCCCGCCCATCACCCCCAGGCGTCGTCCCACGTGCGAATCCTACGGCCGGTCGGCGCCCTGCTCCAGGAAGGCCCGCAGATCGGGTAGGTGCTCCTCGTAGTGCCTGGGGCCCGATTCCTCGAACCATTCCCAGGCGCTCGCATCCACGTCGGTGAGTCCGATGAAGGCCTGGCGCATCGCCAGACGCCCTTTCGCGAAGCGGATCCGAACGATGTCCTCGTCGATCCCCCGCCCCTCCTCGAACCACTCCTCGTTGAGGGCCTGGGTGTCCGGATCGCTCTCCCGATGCGTGCCTGCAGCGATCCGCCCGAGGACCGTGGCGGCCTCCCCGAACCAGGCCGCGACGTGATACATCACGTCTTTCGGCGACCATCCTTGGTCCGTGACCGACGGCTCGTCGAACCGCTCGGGCGGCACGTCCCCGAAGACCTCGGTGAGATCGAGCCATCCGCGGTCCTCGTCCGCGAGCAGTCGTTCGACGTCCATGCTCATGATCTTGGCCTCACCCCTCCGCATGGTTCACCGGAGGATCGGCGTCCGGAAGGAACTCGAAGGCGCGATCGGAGATGCGGATCTCGTCGCCGCGGCGTGCACCCGCCTTCGCGAGCTGTCGCTCGACGCCTTCCTTGATCAGCCGCCGCTGCAGTCGTGTGAGCTGCCGATCGTCGTCGAGGTCCGTCTCCCGGACCCAGCGCTCGACGTTGCGCCCGCTGACCCGCCAGCCGCCGTCCTCCCGCGCCACCGTGAACCGGGGTCTGCCCGGCCGGAGCACGACGAAGGGCGTCCGCGCTGGCTGCCCAGAGGCCGCCAAGCGCGAGAGCCGTTCCAGCTGCGCCGCGAGGAGATCCATGCCCTCGCCCGTCACGGCCGAGACGGGCAGCGCACGGATTCCGTCCGCCGCTGCCTTCGGGTCCTTCACGAGGTCCGCCTTGGTGCCTACGACGATCGAGGGCCGTTCGGCTAGCTCGGGATCGTACGCACGGAGCTCCGCACGCACGGTCTCCAGGTCGGCCGATGGATCCGGTGAGGACAGCTCCCCCACGAGGACGAGGGCGCGGCATCTCGTGATGTGACGCAGGAACCGATCGCCGAGGCCCCTCCCCTCGTGAGCGCCTTCGACCAAACCGGGGATGTCGGCCACCACGAACCGCTCCTCGCCCGCCTGCGCGACGCCCAGGTTGGGCGTGAGCGTCGTGAACGGGTAGTCGGCGATCTTCGGCCTGGCGGCCGTGAGGCGGGACAGGAGCGTGGACTTCCCCGCGTTCGGCAACCCGACGAGACCGAGGTCGGCGACCGTGCGGAGCTCGAGGTGCAGCCGTCGCTCCTCCCCCTCCTCGCCCGACTCGGCGGTTCTGGGGAGCCGGTTCTTCGGACCGGCGAACCGTACGTTCCCGCGTCCGCCGCGGCCGCCCTGAGCCACGACGGCCTCCGCACCCTCCCCGACGAGGTCGGCCAGGAGCCCCTGCTCGTCGGAAACCACCGTGCCGTCCGGTACGACGACGACCAGGTCCTTCCCCTTCGCGCCGTCTCGCCGGGCGCGCGCGCCGGCCCTGCCCGGTTCGGCCCGGAGGTGCGGGTGATCGGCGAACCACGCCAGATCGTGGAGGCTGCGGGACGCGCGGAACACGACGTCGCCGCCTCGGCCGCCGTCTCCGCCGTCCGGTCCCCCCTTGGGCTTGTAGGGCTCGCTACCCATCGAGGCGGAGCCGTCGCCACCGCGCCCGGCCCGCACCTCCACGTCGACCTCGTCCACGAACGTCATCGCGACCAGCCTAGGTGGTCGGCGCGGCGGCGACGGACGAAGATTGGCCCGTGGTCGAGCCGATCGAAGTCTGGATGGTGCACCTGGGCGCTGGATCGAAGCCGCCCGAGGTGCGAGGGACCCTCACCCTCGGCGAGGAGGGCCTCGAGTTCGTCGAACGCAAGACCGGAGCGGACGTGATGTTCGATTTCGGCTCGATCCGCCGCGCGAAGCGGATCAAAGGCTCTCCGGTGTTGCTGGTCGATTGGCGGAAGGATGGCGAGGACCGGAAGACAGCCTTCTACTTCTCCCAGCCACCTCCGCTGGACGCGGTGCCCAGGTCACCCACGATCGAACCTCGAGGGGCGCTTAGGGCCGTTCACGCGCGCGACGCCGTCGAAGCGTCAGGTCGCACGGATGAACCTCGGGTACCTGAGGTCGACGAGCGCCACGAACAAGAAGGTCGTGCGCGCGTGGGCGGAGGCGGTGACGGAGCGAGCCGGGCTTTCGGGCTAGCCGTCGGCGAGGATCGACGCGTACTTCCGGCCGCGCGACTCGTGGAACTCGATCGTCCCGGCGCGCAGCGCGAACAGGGTGTCGTCGCCGCCCTTGCCGACTCCCTCGCCGGGATGGATCCTGGTCCCGCGCTGGCGCACGATGATCGCGCCGGCGGAGACTGCCTCTCCGCCGAACGCCTTCACCCCGAGTCGCTTCGAGGTCGAATCGCGGCCGTTCCGGGACGAGCCGCCGCCCTTCTTGTGCGCCATGGTTCGACGAGGCTACCAGCTACTCGGGAGCCGCCACGGCATCGGCATCGTCCTTCTTCTTCGAGCTCGAACGGCGGGCCGAAAGCTTCACCTCGGTGATCTCGAGCATCGTCAGCAGCTGGCGGTGGCCGGCCTTCCTCGCGTAGCCGGACTTCGGCCGGTACTTGAACACCTTGACCTTCTCGCCCTTCTTCTCGCCCAAGGGTTTCGCTATCACGATCGCCTTCGCGGCCTCGGCTCCGACATGGGTCTTGCCGTCGTCGTCGACGACGAGCAGCGGATGGAACTCCACGGTTTCCCCATCGGCGACCAGCTTCTCCACCTCGATCACGTCACCGGCCTGCACCTTGTGCTGCTTGCCGCCCGTCTTGATCACCGCGTACATGGCTGGTTCCTCTCTCGTCTCTCGCGTGCTGGGCTCGCTAGCTCGCGTCGTAGTTCACGATGATGCCGCGTCCCTCGCACTGGGGACAGGTTTCCGAGAACGAGTCAACCAGACCGCCGGACACGCGTTTCCGCGTGATCTGCATGATCCCCAGAGGACCGATCTCGAACACCTGAGACCTCGTCTTGTCGATCGCGAGGGCCTCACGCATCGTGTCCTCGACCTTCCGCTTGTTCTGCTCCAGGAGCAGATCGATGAAGTCGATCACGATGATGCCGCCGATGTCTCTCAGACGGAGCTGGCGCGCGACCTCTCGAGCCGCCTCCAGGTTCGTCGTGAGCACCGTCTCCTCGAGGTTGGTCTTCCCGACGGCCTTCCCCGTGTTGACGTCGACGATCGTCATCGCCTCGGTCTGCTCGATGATCAGGTACCCGCCCGAGGGCAGCCACACCTTCCGATCGAGCGCCTTGTGGATCTGCTCGACGATCCGGTACTCCTCGAAGGCGGACAGCGGCCCTCGATGGAGGGTGACCTTCGACTCGAGGTCGGGCGCCACGTCGCGCACGTACTCCATCACCTTGTCGTAGGTGCGCTCGGAGTCGGTCACCAGGCCCCGGAACTCCTCGTCGGTGAACAGGTCTCGGACCACCCGCACCGTGAGCTCCGGCTCCTCGTAGAGCACCGCTGGGGCCTTGGCTCTCTTCGCCGTCTTCTGGATCTGCTCCCAGAGGGCGACGAGCCGCTCCAGGTCGTGCGTGATCTCTTCCTCCGAGGCTCCCTCGGCCGCCGTCCGGACGATCACCCCGTGCTGCTTGGGCTTCACCTTGTTGAGGATCGCCTTCAGGCGCTTCCGGGCGTCGTCCGACAGCCGGCGCGAGATCCCGGACACGTCCTGATCGGGTGCGAGGACGAGGAAGCGCCCCGGCAAGGAGACCTGGGCTGTGAGCCGGGCACCCTTGCCTCCCATCGGGTCCTTCGTGACCTGGACCATGACGGCCTGGCCGGACTTCAGCACCTGCTCGATCCTTGGCGGCCGCCCGCCGTCGAGGTCTTCGGGCGAGTAGTTCACCTCTCCCGCATACAGCACGCCGTTGCGGCCCCGACCGATGTCGACGAATGCGGCTTCCATCCCGGGCAGCACGTTCTGGATCCGGCCCAGGTAGACGTCGCCCACCATCGAGTGCGCCCCGCGACGCGTGACGTAGTGCTGCACGAGCAGGTTCTCTTCGAGGACGGCGATCTGATCCCGGTCCCCGTGCTCGGTGATGACCATGAGTTTGTCGGTGATCCGCGGGGGCGTGATGAGCGGTTCCCGCTGCCGACGACCTCGAGGCCGGACGGTGCGGGACCGCAGCCCGCGGGTCGGTCCACCCGAAGCCACCTGCTCCTCGAGTGTCCTCGGGCCACGGGTGCGCTCGGGCTGCGCCGGCGTCTCCGTGCTCGCGCCCTCGCTGGGCTTCTTCCGGCCGCGGCCGCCGCGGCGGCGCCTCTTCTTGGGTGTGCCCGTCTCGGCGCCATCCTCACCCGAGGACGCGACCGCCGGCGAGGCGGCTGTCACGCGGTCCGGCTGCGCGTCGTCGCGCTGGCTCTCGGGCGTCTGCTCGATCTGGCCGGCAGCGCTACTCCGGCCGCCCTGGCCCCTCCCACGTCCGCCTTGGCGGCGGCGCTGCCCCGCCTCGGCTGCTTCCTCATCCCGCTCGCCGGAACCCGTCGACGTCGGTCGTTGCGGTGCGTTTACGGTCGTCTCGGGCGAACCCGATCCGGACCCGCCGCCTCCTCGGCCGCGGCCTCCACGACCGCGACCTCCACGGCTGCGGCGACGCGACGACGGAGAGTCCGTCGATCCGCCGTCACCGCTCTGCGCCGTCTCGTCGACCGTGTGCTCGTCCGGCCCGTCCGGGGCCGGCGTCTTCTGCCTGGCGGGGGCCTTCTCGCGAGCAGGCGCCTTCTCGCGAGCAGGCGCCCTGCTCCCCGGCGCCCGCTCATCGGGGATCCGCTCTCGCCTCTCCTCCGGCGCGCGTTCCGGGGCTTTGGTGGCCGGCTCCCCCGAGGGGTAGGTCGGCCGTTGGAAGATCGGGGGGAGGCCGTTCGCGGCCTGCGCCTTTCCAGGCGCGGATTCGGTCTCTCGATCCATCGTTACTCCCTTCGCTCTGAGCGAGGGGGCGATCCGGATCCAGCACTGTGGGCTGCGGAGGGGTCTTGCGCGATGGATACTCCGTCGCCGACGCTGCGACGTTCGTCGCGCGTCGGGCTGAAGACCTGCTCGTACAACCGTTGGTCCTGTCCGGGGGCCGCGCCGCCTTGCCTGGCGTCCTTGCTGAGGCCGCCGGCGGCGTCGCGCGCCACCTCAACTCGCTTCTTCCCCCATCCCGGGCGGCGCGAGTCGGCTGCCGGCCCGGATGAGGCACGTCTGTCCTTGAAGGATAACAGTCCTTTCGGGGATCCGGTCGGATCTGACTGAGATGGCCGGTCTCGCCGGCTCCGCAAGCACGCCGGCGACCCAACGGCCTCCCCCTCGGTGCAGGCTTTTGCACGTGTGAGCTAGTCCTTCTTAGCTAGGAAGGAGGGCCAACCGTCCCCCTGTGGGAACCCGGCAGCCGTGGGATACCGGGGGAACGTCTCCGATGCCGACACTATCCATCGATGGCACTGGACACGCTCCCCGTCGCCCCGTCTACCCGTCCCCAGATCAGGGTTGCCGTCGTCGATGACAATCCGGGGTTCCGGGAGACCCTTGCCTCCCTCTTGGGAACCGAGGAGCTCCTCGTGGTCGGAGCCGCGGGAAGTGGCTCCGACGCGCTGAGCCTCGTGCGCTCCACCGCGCCGGATGTCGTCTTGATGGACGTTCGCATGCCGGAGATGAACGGGATCGAGGCGACCCGCCTGCTGAAGACGGCCTTCCCGGAGGTGGGCATCGTGGCCCTGACCGGCGTCGACGATCAGGACGCGGTTCGGGAGATGCTGGTCGCAGGCGCCTCCTGCTACGTGTTGAAGGACTCCGACAGCGAGCAGATCTTCCATGCGATCCGGCAGGCTGCCTCCGGAGGCGGGATGATCTCGCCGGAGGTCACACCCCGGGTGATCGGCGAGCTCACGGAGGCCCTCGAACGCGAGCGTCGTCGCTCCCGACAGCTCGAGCTTGCTCAGGAGGCGCTCCTCGAGCGGGCTGCCCGGCGTCACGAGCTGGTGAGCCGATTGGGGCATGAGCTCCGGACGCCCGTGACGGTGATCCTTGGGATGGCCCAGACACTTTCGAAGGGGACCGGGACCCTGGAGCAGCGAGGCGAGATGTTGGACGCGCTCGTGATGCGCGCGCAGGGCCTCGCCCGACTGGTCTCGCGCCTGGAAGGGGTCGTCGAGGCGGGGCTCACCGAATACACGGACGTCATCGCCGTGGCGGAGGAGATCGCCAGGATCTCTCCGCGGGTGCAGGTCGAGACGCCCGGACGGCCGATGCTCGCCACTCTCAATCGTGTGGCCGCGCTGCGCATCCTCGAAGAGCTCGTGGAGAACGGGCTGGAGTTCTCCGATGACAAGGAGCCCGTGATCGTGCAGATCGACGAAGCGGACGCGGGGATCGAGGTGCGCGTCGTGGACCGCGGCGTCGGCATCGCAGAGGACGCGATCGATCGGATCTTCGAACCGCTCGAGCAGATCGAGGAGCTGCACACCCGGACCCATCCGGGCGTCGGCCTCGGTCTCACCGTCGCCCGGATGTCCGCTCGAGCGATGGACGGGGACGTCACGCTCGAAGACACGGGGCCGCAGGGCTCGGTGTTCCTCTGGCGCGTCTCGACGAGCCCGTTCGCGGCCGCCGCATCCTAGGGGCCTGCCACGTTGGCGGCTGTGGCTACTTGAAGCGGCGCATGTGCACGTTCAGCAGGATCCCCACCCCGATACAACTCGCCAGCATCGAGCTGCCCCCGTACGACAAGAAGGGCAGCGGGATCCCGGTGATCGGCATGATGCCGATCACCATGCCGATGTTCACGAACATCTGCACCGCGAACATGATCGCGACACCGGTGGCAAGGTAGGTCCCGAACGGATCCTTCGACAGGAATGCGATGCGGATCGATCGCCAGAGCAGCAGGGCGAAGAGCGCCAGCACGAACGTGGCGCCGATGAAGCCGAACTCCTCCCCCGCGACCGTGAAGATGAAGTCGGTGTGTTGCTCGGGCACGTAGTCGAGGGTGGTCTGGCGGCCGTGGAGGTATCCCTGGCCCAGCAGGCCGCCGCTGCCGACCGCGATCTCCGCCTGGTCGAGGTTGTAGCGGACGTCGGCGGGCGAGTTCTCCCGATCCACGAAGACCCGGAGGCGGTCCAATTGGTAGTCCTTGATGACGCCGAGCTGGAACGCGGCGGCGATGAGCAGCAGGCAGATGACGACGAGCGCGGCGAGGTGACGCCCGCTCACGCCCGCGACCAGGAACATCCCTGCGGCGATCGCGACCATGACGATCGACGTGCCGATGTCGGGCTGGGTGAACACGAGCAGGAGCGGCACGACCACGACGCCGCAGAGCCTGATCAGGTCCTGGATCGTGGGAAGCGAGTGCTTCATCTCGGAGAGGCTCGCCGCCAGCATCACGATCAGCCCGACCTTGGCGAACTCAGACGGGGTGATCTGGAATCCCGCCACCTCGAACCACCGCTGCGCGCCGGCCTGCCGACGAGCCCAGGAAAGGAACGCGCACCAACAGCAGCGCAACCACCACCCCCGCGTAGACGAAGCCGGCGTAGACCTTCAGGAATCGGTAGTCGAACGTGGCCATCACGAGGACGAGGACGACACCGATCGCGGCCGTCACCATCTGCTTGTTGACACGGAGGAACGGATCCAGTCGGTCCTGACGAAGGGTCTGGTTCGTCGCGGAGTACAGGAGCAAGAAGCCGAGCACCAGCAAGATGCCGGTGACCAGGAGGAGCACGCCGTCGATGTGTCGGATCGGCCGGCGCTCGTCGGCGTACACCCGCCCCGCGACGAGGTCCATCAGTCCTCGGCCTCCCCGAGCGCCGGCCCCCCACACGGGGTCCGGTAGATCCTGCTCATGATGTTGCGAACGATCGGCGCAGCGGTCTCCGCGCCGAAGCCTCCTTGCTCCACGGCGGCCACGACGACGTACTCGGGTTCCTCCGAGGGCACGATGCCCGCGAACCACGAAGTGTCCTGGAACGGCGGTCGCTCGGCGGTTCCGGTCTTCCCGGAGACATCGAGGAGGCACTGAGCGAAGACCGCTGACGCCGTGCCACCCGACGTGACACCCCGAAGCGCCTCGCGGATGTACTCGAGCTCCGGCTCCGAATACGGGAGGTCGCGACATCTGCCTCCGATCCGCCTGACCGTGTCACCCTGGTGGTCCTCGATCCTGGCGACGAGGTGCGGCCGACAGAGCTTGCCGCTCGCGATGGCCGCGTACGCCTGTGCCACTTGCAGCGGCGTCGCCTTCATCTCTCCCGAGCCGATCGCGAGCAAGATGTCGATGCCGGGGATCCAGCCGTCCGGATATCGGGCGCGGTGCTCGGCGACGTACTTGCGGTCCGGCACGGTACCGGCGGCCTCCGCCGGCAGATCGACGTCGCTCGGCCGCCCGAAGCCCCATTGCTTCATCCGCCGCTGGAGCTCCTGATCGTTCGTTCGGGCGTCCCGGAAGTAGAAGTCGCTCCCCCACTTGTTGTACTGGGTGTCGCACGAGACCTTGAGGCCCTGGGCGATCGAGAGTGAGCCGGCGCCGGTGCCGTCCCAGTTGTGGAAGATCGTGCCCGACTCATCACCTGGATGGACGTACTCGGCGGGACAGTCGTAGTAGCCGCCGAGGGTCGCGATCCCCTCCTTCACGGCAGCGAGCGCCACGAAGGGCTTGAACGTCGAGCCTGGCCCGTACGTGATCTGTGTCGCCCGGTTGAGCATGGGGGCGGTCTCGCTCTCGAACAGCTGGAAGCGCTGCGCCTCCGTGAGCCCTCGCACGAACCATGAGGGCTCGAACGTCGGCCACGACGCCATGGCGACGATGCCCCCCGTCTTCGGATCGATCACGACCGCGGCGCCTGCGTTCGCGACCAGGTTGTGCCCGGTGCTCTCGTCGTAGACGGTCCGCGCCCGCTGGATCCCGTTGGCGAGCTCCTCCTCGACGATCTGCTGGACGTCGAGATCCAGCGACAGCCGGAGGTCGTGACCCGGCTGCGCCGGCTTGGGATCGAACTCGCGGAGGACCTCTCCGTCCGAGTTGACGAGGAACCGCTCCTCCCCCGGCTCGCCTCGGAGCCACCTCTCGTAGGTGGCTTCGAGCCCGGCCTTGCCGACGAGATCGGAGGGGCCGTAGCCGGCGAACCGACGGGCGTTGATCTCTTCAGCGCTGATCTGCCTGACCCACCCGACCAGGTGGGCCGCGAGAGCCCGGTGCGGGTAGCTCCGGACGCTCTGCTCGACGACCTCGACTCCCTTGAACTTCTCTGGCTCCTCTCGCACCTTGAAGTACACCTCTTCGGGGACGAACTCCGCGACGGGGACGGGCTGGTAGCTGAAGTACTCCCGTGTGTCGAGCTGCTCTCCGAGATCCTGCGCGGAGACCCCCAGGATCTCCGAGAGATGGGCGAGCGTGGCCTCCGCCTGGTCCCCCATGTCGTCGCGGTTGATCCGGACCTCGAGGCTGATCCGGTTGCGTACGAGGCGCCGCCCGTTGCGGTCCACGATGTCGCCGCGCAGGGCGTCGGTCGTCACCGTCCGGAGCGCGTTGTCGCGCGCGTCGCGCTCGTGCTGGGGGCCGGCCAGCACCTGCAGGAACCACAGCCGCGTCGAGAGCGCCAGGAACATGAACACCACGACGAACGCGAGGATCTTGAGCCGAGACCCCGCCCGCTCCATCTAGAAACGCACCACCCTTCCGGCCTGCGTGGCCGCCGCCGCACGGCGCAGGACGGGGAAGAAGATCGGCGTGAGCACCGCACCGTAGACGGCCGTGAGGAGGACCACCTTCGCGACGTAGCCGAACGAGCCTTCCTGCTCACCGAGGAGGAAGGCCACCGCCTGGTGGAAGGCGACCCCCCCCGCCGTGCCGAGGGCGACCAGGACCGCGGGCAAGAGCGGTGATGGCGAGGTGATGTATTGCCGGGCCAGCCCGACGGTATAGCCGAGCAGCGTGAGCGTGAGCGCCGTGATCCCCTTCGGCATGTTGAGCATGAAGTCCTGCGCGAGACCACCTACGAAACCGACGACCGCGCCCTCCGCCGGGCCTCGGAGCACCGCGAAGATCACCGTGACCAGATAGAGGAGCTCCGGCTTCACGCCCAGCAGGGTGATCTTCGGGAACACGGTCGTCTGCAGCAGCAACGCGGTCACGATCACGGCGACGAGCACGACGACCCTCCTCACGGTGTCGCTCCCCGTCCGGCTCGATCCCGAGCGATCACGAGCACGTATTGCAGCGTGGAGAAGTCGACCGCCGGGCGGATCGTGACGAACGACTCGACGGAATCGGGCTCGCTGAACGCTCGGGAGACCGTGCCGATGAGGATGCCGGCCGGGTAGAGCCCGGGCTGATCGTTCACTTCATAGCCCACCGTGAAGACGGACTCGGTCTCGGTCTCGCTGACCTCGATCCCTGCTCTCAGGTGACGCATCCGCAGGTCTTCCTCCCCGTTGCCCATGACGAGGCCGGCTTCCTGCGATGTGGACAGCCGCCCCGCGACGGCGAAATCCGGGTCGATCATGAGCTGGACGACGGAGGAGATCGGCGTGACGCGGATCACCCGGCCCACGAGGCGGGGTCCGTCCGACGCTCCGGTCACCACCGGCATGTCCGCCTGGATCCCGTCCGCAGAGCCGCGATCGATCGTGATGTCCCACTCGAAGTTGGAGACGCCGCTCCCGATCACCCGCGCCGCGATCGTGTGCGACGTGATCGTCTGCAAACCCAGGAGCTGTTCGAGACTTTCGATGCGGCGGGTGAGCTCCTGGTTCAGTTGCTGCACGGTCTTCAGGTCGTCCACCTGACGTTGGAGCTCACCGTTGCGACGGCTCAGCGAAGGAAGGTCCGCGAGGCTGCTGAAGAAGCCGCTGACCGGCTGCACGACGTTGGAAACCGCCCGCTGCATGGGAGCGATGGCACTGCTGGTCACTCGCCCGGCCGCTGCGAGCGGGCCCTCCTCGCCCGCTCGGAAGTCGACGGTGATGATCGCCAACGATGCCGCCACGAGGGTGACGACGAGGAGTCGGGCGGAGCGGGTGCGTTGCCGGATAGCCACGACGGCGGGCTACCGCCGATTGGTCGACGTCACCAGGACCCGCTGCAGGACCTCGAACTCCTCGAGGCACTTGCCCGATCCGAGCACGACCGCCTGGAGCGGCGTGTCGGCGAGATGGACGGGCATCCCTGTCTCATGGCGGAGGCGCTTATCCAGGCCCCGCAGCAAGGCTCCACCGCCCGTCAGCACCATCCCGCGGTCCATGATGTCGGCCGCGAGCTCGGGCGGGGTTCGATCCAAGGTGGTCTTGATGGCATCGATGATAGCGTTCACCGGCTCCTCGATCGCCCGGCGGATCTCCTCGGCGGCGATCGTGATGGTCTTGGGCAGGCCGGACACGAGGTCCCGGCCCTTGATCTCGGCGACGAGCTCCTCGGGCATGGGGTAGACGGACGCGATCGCGAGCTTGATCGCTTCCGAGGTCCGCTCGCCGAGCAGGAGCGAGTACTCCTTCTT
This sequence comes from uncultured Actinomycetota bacterium, assembly GCA_963778505.1. GTDB lineage: Bacteria > Actinomycetota > UBA4738 > UBA4738 > HRBIN12 > JAJNBA01. Next base: position 792,765 of record CAVZUH010000004.1, read on the forward strand.
GACGTGTTGGATGATCGCCTCGTCGAGCTCGTCACCGCCGATGCGGATCGACGTGGACGTGACGATGCCACCGAGCGAGATGACGGCGACCTCGGTCGTGCCGCCCCCGATGTCGACGACCATGTTCCCCGTCGGCTCGTGGATCGGGAGGCCGGCGCCGATCGCCGCCGCCATCGGTTCCTCGATGATGTAGGCACGACGCGCCCCCGCAGCGATGGTCGCCTCCTCGACGGCACGCTGCTCGACCCCGGTGATGCCGGAGGGGACGCAGACGACCACGCGTGGCTTCGCGAGGAGTCGGCGCTTGTGCACCCGCTGGATGAAATACCGGAGCATCTTCTCCGTCACGTCGAAATCGGCGATGACACCATCCTTCAACGGCCGAACGGCCTGGATATGCGAAGGCGTCCGGCCGATCATCCGCTTGGCCTCGGCTCCCACGGCAAGGATGGCTCCAGTAAGGGTGTTGATCGCAACGACGGACGGCTCGTTCAGGACGACTCCGCGTCCACGCACGTACACGAGCGTGTTCGCCGTCCCGAGGTCGACAGCCATGTCGCGACCAAGGAACCCCAATACCCCCTCCGTCCCCTGTGGTCGGGACGTGGGGGAAGAAGATGTCTGAACCCTCTCGGCCATGGGCTCGGGGGAGATTGAACAGTGTTCACTCGCCCGTGGCAACCTGAGGGCATGCCAGAGGAGAGGGAAGCGGAGATGAGTGCGACAAGAACGCGATATGCGGCCCTCTTCCCGGGACAGGGTTCGCAGTTCGAAGGGATGGCCGATCCCTGGACGGAGCATCCTGCCGGGAAGGGCGTCCTGGACGAAGCATCGGACTCGATGGGCCGAGACGTGGTCGCCGGATGTCATGACGAGACCTCGCTCGCGACCACCGAGTTCGTGCAGCCGGCCCTGCTCGTGTGCGACGTCGCCGCCTTCCGAGTCATGGAGGCCGAGGGCATCTCGTTCGCCGGCGTCGCGGGACATTCGCTGGGTGAGTTCGCTGCCTTGGTGGCGGCCGGCGTCGTGCCGCTCGGCGACGCGCTCGACCTGGTGGTCGTGCGCGGCGCCGCGATGCAACGCGCGGGCGAGGAGCGACCGGGAACGATGACCGCGCTCCTCGGCGTGGGCTCCGAGGATGCGGCCACGTTGTGCGATGAGGCGCGCGACGACGACGTCCTCGTCGTCGCGAACGAGAACTCGCCCGCGCAGGCGGTGATCTCCGGTTCGGTTCCTGCGATCGAGCGGGCCGAAACGCTCGCGAAGGGACGCAGGGTTCGCGCGATCCGACTGAACGTCGCCGGCGCGTTCCACTCGCCGCTGATGGAGCCGGCGCGTCCCGCGATCGACGAGCGGCTCGATGCGATCGCGTTCTCGGCGCCACGGCTCCCGATCGCGGAGAACGTCGCGGGCACGCTGGTCTCCGACCCGGTGGAGCTTCGGTCCCTCCTGAGACGCCACGTCGTCTCGCCGGTTCGGTGGGACTCGTCCGTGCGAGCACTCGCCGACGCGGGTGCGACATCCTTCCTCGAGACCGGGCCCGGAGACGTGCTGACCAAACTGATGAAGCGGATCGTGCCCGACGCTACGGCGCGAGCGGTGGGCTCCCCGGAGGACGCGCGCGCCGCCGCGTCGGGCACCCCACGGCCTTCTTGACGACTTCGATGGCTGAGGCCTGACAGCGGCGACGGCCCGGGCCTGACAGCGGCTATGCTCCGGCCGTGACCAGGAGCGCCACCATCACCGGCGTCGGGTCCTCCCTCCCCCCTCGGCTCGTCCCGAACACGTGGTTCGAGGACAAGATCGAGACGAGCGACGAATGGATCCGTGAACGGACGGGCATCGAAGCCCGTCATTTCGTGGAGGACGGCGTCGACACCTCGGACCTGGTGGTCGAGGCGGCGCGATCTGCCATGGAGACCGCCGCGATCACCCCTGACAAGCTCGACATGATCGTCGTCGCGACCGTCACCGGCGACACACCGTTCCCGGCGACCGCGGTGTGGGCGCAACAGAAACTGGGGGTTCGGTGTCCCGCCTTCGACGTGAACGCCGCCTGCGCCGGCTTCAGCTACGGCCTGGCGAGCGCCACCGCCTTCGTTCAAGCGGGGATGGCGGACACGATCCTCCTGGTGGGCGCCGAGATCTTCAGCAGGATCCTCGACTTCTCGGACCGGACGACCTCGATCCTGTTCGGCGACGGGGCGGGTGCGGTGATCGTGCAGGCGTCCGACAGGCCCGGGATCGAAGGCACCGTGCTCGGCGCGGACGGAACCGCGGCCGACATCTTGATGATGCCGGCCGGAGGGACCCGGGAGCCCGCGTCACACGAGACGGTCTCGGCGCGGGACCACGCGATCCGGATGCCGAAGGGTCGTGAGGTGTTCAAGCGAGCGGTGACGGAGATGGCCGCCGCCTGCAGGGAGCTCCTCGAGAAGTCCGAACACACACCGGCTGACGTCGACGTCCTGATCCCTCACCAGGCGAACGCCCGCATCATGATCGCGGTCGCCGAACGTCTGGGGATCCCCGCCGATCGCTCCGTGCTTGATGTGACTGAGGTGGGCAACACCAGTGCCGCCTCGATCCCGATCGCGCTCGCCCGCGCCTGGAACGCAGGTCGGATCAAGGAGGAGGATCTCGTCCTGTTCACCTCGTTCGGCGCCGGCCTGACCTGGGGGGCCACGCTGGTCCGCTGGACGATGCAGGGGCCGTCGACGTGACCTCCAAGGTCGTCGTGGTCTCCGGCGGGTCGCGCGGGATCGGGCGTGCATGCGCCGAGGCTCTCGCCGTCGCCGGCTGGACGGTGGCCGTGGGCTATCGAACCCGCGAGGCCGACGCGAAGGAGACGGTCGAGGCATTGGGATCCGCCGGCACGCTCGGGATGGCCGTGTACCTGGACGTCACCGACGGATCCAGCGTCCAGGAGGCGTTCCGTCGCGTGTCCGATGAGGCCGGGCCCGTCACGGGACTCGTGAACAACGCCGGCTACTCGCGGGATGGACTCCTCTTGAAGTACTCGATGGAAGAATACGAGCGGACGATGGACACCAACCTCCGCGGCTCCTTCCTCTGCTCGCGAGCGGCGCTCCGCAGCATGCTCCGCGAGAAGTGGGGCCGGATCGTGAACATGTCGAGCGCGGTCGCCATCCACGGCAACGCCGGACAGACGGTTTATGCGGCGACCAAGGCCGGCCTGCTCGGTCTCACGAAATCGCTCGCGCGTGAGGTCGCGGCCAAGGGCATCACCGTGAACGCACTCTGTCCGGGTCTGCTGGAAACCGAGATGACGTCGCACCTCACCGATGAAGCACGTGCCTTCTACATCGATCAGACACCCCTTCGCCGCCCGGCCACGTTGCAGGAGGTGGCGGCGGTCGTCCGGTTCCTGATGTCGGATGAGGCGTCCTACGTGAACGGCACCGTGATCCCGGTGGACGGGGGTCTGACCGCGTAGTCGTCAGTAGGGTATCCGTCGATAGGCTCGACGGACGAGAGCAAGGAGAAAGAGGCATGGATCGTTCGGAGATCGAGACCAGGGTGAAGAAGGTGCTTGCCGAACAGCTGGCCGTTGACGAGCAGCAGGTCGTCCCGGACGCTCGCTTCGCCGAGGACCTGAACGCCGACTCGCTCGACCTCGTGGAGGCAGTGCTGGCACTCGAGGAAGAGTGGAGCATCGAGATCCCCGAAGACGAGATGGAATCCGTGAAGACGGTCGGCCAGGCCGTCGACCTCGTCGCGACGAAGCTCGGCGTGTCGTAAGGCCACCCCATGGCTGCAAGTCGACAAGGCGAGCGGCAGGAACGCGCCGGACCGCAGGAACGTTGTGATCACCGGCATCGGGCCGGTCACCCCGGTGGGCACCGGAGTCGAGGAGTTCTGGGCGGGGCTGATCGGCGGCCGCAACGGCGTCCGGGAGATCGCTCGGTTCCCCACGGACGAACTGCCCGTCAAGGTTGCTGGCGACGTCCACGACTTCGATCCGTCGATCTGGCTCGACCCGAAGGAGATCCGCCGAACCGACCGGTTCTCCCACTACGCGATCGCAGCCGGGAAGATCGCCTGGGAGGACGCCGGGGCCCCGGAGGTGCCGTCCGAGCGAGGCGGGATCGTGTTCGGGACCGGCATCGGTGGCATCGAGACACTCCTCGTTCAGCACAGCGTGCTGCTCGAGAAGGGTCCAGGCCGCGTGTCGCCGTTCATGGTCCCGGCGCTGATGGCGAACGCGGCGGCGGGACACCTGGCCATGAAGTTCGGATTCACGGGACCGAACTACTGCACCGTGTCGGCCTGCGCCTCCTCGAACCACGCCATCGGCGAAGGGATGCGCTTGATCCGCGACGGGTACCTGGACGTGTGCATCTCCGGCGGGTCGGAGGCGGCGACGCTGCCACTCACCGTGGCAGCATTCGCGCAGATGACCGCGTTGACGAAGAACCCCGACCCCGAGAGCGCCTCGCGTCCGTTCGACGCGAACCGCAACGGGTTCGTCCTGTCGGAGGGCGCGGCGGCCCTGATCCTCGAGTCGGAGGAGCATGCCAAGGCTCGCGGCGCACGCATCTATTGCGAGGTCGCCGGCTACGGCATGTCGGACGACGCGCATCACATCACGGCGCCGGACCCGAAAGGCTCCGGCGCGGCGCTCGCGATGCGCTGGGCCCTCGCGGACGCCGACGAGGAACCCGCCGCGGTCTCCTACGTGAACGCGCACGGAACCTCCACCCCTCTGAACGACGCGAGCGAGACGGTGGCGATCAAGGCCGTGCTCGGCGACGAGATCGCGCACCGCGTCGCGATCTCGTCGACGAAGTCGATGACCGGCCACATGCTCGGTGCGGCAGGGGCGGTCGAGGGGGCCGTGTGCGCGCTCGCGATCGATCGTGGCGTCGTGCCGCCGACGATCCATTACGAAACCCCCGACCCGGACTGCGATCTCGACTACGTGCCCAACGAGGCGCGCCAGATGGACGTCACTCTTGCCCTTTCGAACTCCTTCGGGTTCGGTGGGCAGAACGCCTGCGTGGCCTTCCGCAGGGTGACCTGAGGGTTCTTCACCCGCCGCTCACGTCTCGAAGGAGCGGTACCATCGGCCGCCGTTGAACACCGTCACGGCCGACATCCCGCCGACCTCTCCTTCGAAGCGAACCCGTCGCGGCAACGCGGGGTCGTCCACCGCGAACTCGTCGTCGTCGAGTGGCACGAGCTCGCCGTTGTCTTCTTCCCCGCCGACCGCCGGCCACATGATCGCCAGCCGGCCCTTGCGCAGGACGATCCGGAGCACCGGGCTCCAGGGGTCGTCGTTGCGATACAGCCCTGGATGCCGGTGCCACGCCTCCGGCGGTTCCTCCGGCTCCGGCCCCACGGAGCGCTCTCCACGGAACCAGGTCCCACCGTGGAAGGCCTCGACGACTCGACCGGACTCGTCGCTCGCGAACTCGATCGGGAACCGCTCGAGTGCGGGGTGAGCGACCAGGAACGACTCGCCGGGCTCGGACAGCGGATCGCGTTCGAGGCGCGCCGACACCGGGCCGACAGATACCGAAAGCCCGTCGTCCTCTGCACCCACCACGAGGGTGCGTCCGTCGTCGCCGACGTAGGTGCCGGTGAAGCGGCCCGTCCCGGGGATCTCCGTGGGGGCGGGAGGGGCCCAGGGCTCGGGCAGCGGCTCGCCCGCGAGACCCGCGCGCACCGTGGCGAACGCAGCGGCCACGACTCCGCGCCGGTTCCCCTCTCCGTTCTGGAGCATCACGCACGCGAGTCCATCCTCCGGGACGGTGATCAGCAGAGCCGTGTAGCCGACCATGCCTCCGGAGTGCCCGAACCACGTGCGCCCATCGACGTCCTCGGACCAGAGCCCGTATCCGTAGAGGCCGTGATCGCCGTCGTCGACCGCCTGCGGCCATCAGGCGAACGAACCCCTCCTCCGAGAGGATCCGGTCGCCGCGCTCGTCCGGCACGTCGCCGCGCGCGAGCAGCAGCCGAGCGTAGGCGCACATGTCCACCACGGTCGAGACGATCGAGCCGTCCGCCGTGTTGGACACGATCCGTGGGGCGGGCACGAGAGGATGCCGGAGCTGGGCCGGTCGGTCGGTCAGCATCGGCTCGTAGCCGGTCGCGTGGTCGGTCCAGATGTCGTCGGTGATCGCGGCGACCGACGCCGTCATGCCGAGGGGGCCGAGGAGCCGGTCGCGGAGCAGCCCGTGGATCGGCCGGCCCGTCACCGCTTCGAGCACCGCGCCGGCGACCTTGTAGCCGTCGTTCGAGTAATGGAACCGCTCTCCGGGCGCCGACGTAGCCGGACACGAACGGAGGAGTTGCAGCGCCCCCGCGAACCCAGGGGCGTCCTCCGTCCCGGTGTGCAGGCCCGCGGTGTGCGTGAGGAGGTGGTGCATCGTGATCGGGCCGAAGGGCTCGGGGAGGTCCAGCCACGGCAAGAGCTCGTTGACCGAGACGTGCAGATCCAACCGTCCCGCATCGACCTCCTGCATCGCCACGATCGCGGCGAAGGACTTGGAGATGGAACCGATCTGGAAGCGCGTCTCAGGCCGGACGGGGACGGCCGAGGCGACGTCGGACATCCCGCGCACCGCGACGCCAAGGATCTCCTCGCGATCGGTGATCGCCAGGGCCGCCCCGGCGGCGTGCGATGCCATCAGATGGTGCTCGAGACTCGCTCCGACGCGATCGAAGGCTTCTTGGAGCCCCGCCATCGCGCGCCTACTCGCCGAAGAAGAGCTTCAGCTCTCGGGCGGCGGACTCCGAAGAGTCGCTGCCGTGCACGACGTTCTCGGTGATGACGCTCGCGAAGTCGCCTCGGATCGTGCCGGCTGGCGCGTCGGCCGGGTCCGTCGGGCCCATCAGCTCCCGCCACACGGAGATCGCGTTCTCTCCCGTGACCTCAGCCACCACCACCGGCCCGCTGGTGATGAAGTCGACCAGTTCCGCGAAGAACGGCTTGTCGCGGTGTTCACCGTACTGCTCCTCCGCCGTGGCGCGATCGATGGTTTCCATCCGGAGGTCCTCGATGGTGAGACCTGCTTCTTCGACCCGTCGTAGGATCTCGCCGATCAAGCCGCGACGGACACCGTCCGGCTTGATGATGAGCAGCGTCGATTCCGTGGCCAAATGCTCAGGATCCTCCCAGCGCCCGATCGGCGTCCGCGACAGTGTATAGAGAGCCCGTCACCAGGATGAGGTCGTCTTCGGTGGCCGCGTCGCGGGCCGCCGCGAGCGATTCCTCGACCGTGCCGAGGTCCGCGACGCGGCCACCCGCGGCGGCGATCCGATCCGCGATGTGCTCCGCGGGGAAGCTTCGGACGCTCTCGTTCCGTGCCGCGTACCAGACGTCGGCGATGGGCGCGAGCGCGGCCACGACACCGTCGAGGTCCTTGTTCGACGAAACCGCGAGGACGACGTGCAGTCGGGACCAGATGAAAGCTTCCCCGAGCGTCCGCGCGAGGGCCTCGGCGCCCGCCGGGTTGTGCGCTCCGTCCAGCACGATCATGGGCGCGCGACCGGTCACCTCGAGACGCCCTGGGATGCGCAGGGCACCGATCGCCGACCGGGTGAGGTCCGGATCGAGCCGGTGTTCCAGGAAGGACTCCACGGCCACGATCGCCGCCGCCACGTTCCGAACCGCGTGCTCACCGAACATCGGGACGAACAGCTCGTCATAGGTCGCGTGCAAGCCCTGGACACGGAACTGCTGTCCGCCCACCGCGGGCAGGCGCGCCACCACCCCCCAGTCGGGGCCCTCCAGCAGCATCGCCGCGCCCACCTCGCTCGCCCGGGCCTCGATGACCTTCAGGGCCTCCTCCGGCTGCTCCCGGACCACCACGATCTTGCCGGGCTTCACGATCCCGGCTTTCTCCGTCGCCACCTCCTGGAGGGTCGAACCGAGCTCCGGATGGTCGAGCGCGATCTCGCCGATCACCGCGAAGTCACTCGCCACGAGGTTCGTCGCGTCCCACGATCCGCCCATCCCGACCTCGAGGACCGCGAGGCCCACGGGTTTGTCTGCGAACCACAGGAAGGCGAGTGCCGTGACCGCCTCGAAGTAGGTCGACTCGCCGCTCGCCTGCCCGTCGACGACTTCGAGGAACGGCTCCAGATGCACCCACTCCTCCGCGAAGTCCTCCTCCGAGATCTCCGCCCCGCAGACCGAGAGACGCTCTCTCACGGTGCGCAGATGCGGGGACGTGAAGAGCCCGGTCGTGGCTCCGTGAGCGCAGGCGATCCCAGCAGTCGCCCTCGCGATCGTGCTCTTCCCGTTCGTTCCCGTGACGTGGATCGTCGGATAGGTGAGCTGCGGGTCGTCCAGCAGCTCCGAGACCGCCCGGATCCGATCGAGGCTCGGCTCGGGCATGTGCTCCGGCTGCCGCCGGTCGAGCCGAGCCACCGCTTCCTCGAACCGCATCAACCGAGCTCCGCCAGCTGTTCACGAAGAGTCTGGACCTCGTGTTCGAAGCGTCCGATCTTCAGCTTTTCGCCATCCACAACTTGCTGAGGCGCCTTCTCGCGGAATCGAGGGTTGGCCAACTTTGCCCGAACACGCTCAAGCTCCTTCTCGGCTTGCTCCAAGTTCTTCTCGAGTTTGTCCCTCTCGGCGTCAACATCGACTAGGTCCTTCAAGTCGACAAGGACCATGGCGCCTTGCACCATCACCCGCGTCGACCCATGTACCTCGTCCGGCGGGGAGGGGGTGATCCCTGAGATGCCGGCCAGGCGAACAACTTCAGGTTCGAAGCCCCCGAGCGTGTCGTCAACGAGCGGGTGCTGTGTTTCATCGGCGACAAGGTGAACCTGCAGCTTGGTCTTGTGCGGGATCCCGTGCTCGCTTCGTAGCCGTCGGACGGTCGTCACGAATTCCTCAACGAAGGGCCACACCGCCTCAACGTTCGCCCCTCGGCTCTGGAGTTCCGCGAACTCATCCGCCTCCGGCCATGCAGCTCTCACGATGGTCTCGCCGATCCCGAATCGCTGCCAGATCTCCTCGGTGACGAACGGCATCACCGGGTGCAGAAGACGGAGCGTCCGCTCCAGGATCCACGCGAGGACGTTTGCCGCGTCATCGGCCACGGCGGCGTCCTTCGACCGGAGTCGCTCCTTCTCCATCTCGAGACCCCAGTCGCAGTACTCCGACCAGAAGAAGCGATACATCGCTTGCGTGGCCGACGCGAACTCGTAGCGATCCAAGCGATCCGTTCACCTCGGCGACACAGCGTTGGTGCCGTGCGAGGAGCCAGCGCTGCGGCGCCGTCAGCCGTTCATCGGGCGGCAACTGAGGCTCGCCGCCCGGGAACACCTCCAGGACGAGCCGCGCGGCGTTCCAGATCTTGTTCGCGAAGTTGCGGCCCCCCTCGATCGAGTCCACCGCGAGCGGGATGTCCTGTTGTCCGCCGGTCGCGAGCCTCGCTAGGGAGAACCGCAGCGCGTCGGCCCCGTAGAGATCGAAGATCTCAACGGGGTCGATCACGTTGCCGAGCGACTTCGACATCTTGCGGCCGTGCGCATCACGCACCAGTCCGTGGATCACCACGTCCCGGAACGGGATGTCGCCGGCGAGCGACATCCCCGACATGATCATCCGCGCGACCCAGAGATAGAGGATCTCGTAGCCGGTCACGAGGACGGCGTTCGGATAGAAGGCCTCAAGCTCCGGCGTGTCGTCGGGCCAACCGAGGGTGGAGAACGGCCAGAGCTGCGAGGAGAACCACGTATCGAGGACGTCGGCGTCCTGCTCGATCTCCGCGGCGCCGCACGTGGCACAGGCGTCCGGATCCTCGAGCGCCACCGTGACGTGTCCGTCCGGGCAGTACCACGCAGGGATCCGATGACCCCACCAAAGCTGTCGCGAGATGTTCCAGTCGCGGAGACCGTCCATCCAGCTCACGTACGCCTTCTGCCAGCGCTCGGGCCAGAACGTGATCCGGCCGTACTCGGCCGCCTCGATCGCGGGGCCCTTCAGCCCGTCCACCGCCACGAACCACTGCAGCCCCGACATCCACGGCTCGATCTCGCTGTGGCACCTATAGCAATGGCCAACCTGATGCCGGTAGGGCTCTTCGACGCCTACGAGCAGCCCGAGCTTCTCGAGCTCCTCCTTGACCGCCTGTCGCGCGTCGTACCGACCCAGCCCGTAGAACTCCTCCGCGGCGTTCTCGTTGATCCGTGCCTCGGCATCGAGGATGTTCAGGAGCGGGAGTCCGGCGCGCTGTGCTATCTCGAAATCGGTGTGGTCGTGCGCGGGGGTGACCTTTACGGCTCCGGTGCCGAAGGCCGGATCGACGGCTTCATCGGCGACGACAGGGATGTCACGTGCGTCGAATGGGTGCCGCACCGTCTTCCCGACGAGGTCTCGGTAGCGCGTGTCGTCGGGATGCACGGCGATCCCAGTGTCGCCCAACATCGTCTCGAGCCGCGTCGTGGCCACCTCGACATGACCGGTTCCGTCGGTGAGGGCATACCGGAAGGTCGCAAGCTCACCGTCGACGTCCTCGTGCTCGACCTCGGAGTCGGACAGCCCCGTCTGATCGGTCGGGCACCAATTGACGAGACGCTCGCCACGGTAGATGAGCCCTTGCTCGTACCACCGCACGAACGCGACGCGAACGGCCCGCACCAGGCCTTCATCCATGGTGAAGCGCTCTCGGTCCCAGTCGAGTGAGGCACCCATCCGCTTCAACTGGCCCACGATCTCGCCGCCGTATCGCTCCTTCCAGGCCCAGACCCGCTCGACGAACGCCTCCCGGCCGAGCTCCCGCCGGTCGATCCCCTCCTTGCGGAGCTCTCGCTCGACGACGACCTGGGTGGCGATGCCGGCGTGATCCATCCCCGGCACCCACAGGGCCTCTAGTCCACGCATCCGTGCGCGTCGAACGAGGATGTCCTCGAGCGTGCGCCCTATCGCGTGCCCGGCGTGCAGACGGCCCGTCACATTGGGAGGCGGGATCACGAGGCAATAGGCGTCAGCGGGGTCCTTCGGAACCTGCGCGTGGAAGTATCCGCGCTCGACCCACGTCTCCGCCCACAGAGGCTCGACCGCGGCGGCGTCGTATCGGGAGGGCATCTCCGTGCCGGCTCCGGTCATGCGTTCGAGTGTATCGACCCCGTTTGCGGCGCTCGCGCGGCGGCGCGGCTATCTACGCACAGCCGCGTCGCGCGCCTCCGTGGCGCGTGCCTATACTCCGGCGACCGTCTGTGAAGACCAGGGAGGGGACCCATGGCCGACGAGGGGCTGATCGACCGCCTCCGCACCGTGGCCATCTTCCGCGGCCTCGATGAGAAGGAGCTCCACCGGATCGCGGAGGTCGGGAAGCAGGTGCATTTCGAACCCGGCAGGGTGGTCGCACAACAGGATGGCGGCGCAGCGGGGTTCCACCTGATCATGGACGGCCAGGTCTCGATCGATGTCGACGGTCACGAACGGGCGCGACTCGGATCCGGCAACTACTTCGGCGAGATGTCACTGCTGGACGGACGTCCGCGATCGGCGACCGTGAAAGCCGAGGAGCCGACCACGACGTTCGCGCTCACGTCCTGGCAGTTCCTTCCGCTCCTGGACGAATACCCCTCGATCAGCCGAGCGCTCCTGGTGGAGCTCTGCGCGCGGCTCCGGCGGGTCGAGCACGACCCGGTCCAGTGAGGTTGCGCTAGGCCGTCTTCTCCTGGCGCTCGCCGCCGCTCCGCTTCTTCGAGGCCTGCTTCGAACGCGGCACGAGCGTGGGGTTCACGCCCGTCAACACCACGTCGCGATCGACCAGGCACTTCGTCACGTCCTGTCGGGACGGCAGCTCGTACATCACGTTCAGGAGGACCTCTTCCATGATGGCCCGAAGACCTCTGGCACCCGTCCCCCGCTTGATCGCCTGTTCCGAGATCGCCTTCATCGCGTCATCGGTGAACTCGAGCTCCACCCCGTCGAACTCGAAGAACTTCATGTATTGCTTCACGAGTGCGTTCTTCGGCTGCGTGAGGATGTCGACGAGCGCCGATTCGTCGAGGCTGTTCACGCTGGTGAGGACCGGCAGCCGGCCGACGAACTCGGGGATCAGCCCGTACTTGAGCAGGTCCTCGGGCAGCACCTGCGCGAAGATCGCGCCGAGGTCCTTGTCCTGATGGCTCATGACCTCGGCGCCGAACCCCACACCCTTCCTCCCGATCCGACTCTCGATGATCGAGTCGAGGCCGGCGAACGCCCCACCGCAGATGAACAGCACGTTGGTGGTGTCGATCTGGATGAACTCCTGATGCGGGTGTTTCCGACCGCCCTGCGGCGGCACTGAGGCGGTGGTGCCCTCGAGGATCTTCAACAGGGCCTGCTGGACGCCCTCGCCGGAAACGTCGCGCGTGATCGACGGGTTCTCCGACTTGCGGGCGATCTTGTCGATCTCGTCGATGTAGATGATGCCGGTCTCCGCCTTCTTCACGTCGTAGTCGGCGGACTGGATCAGCTTCAGCAGGATGTTCTCGACGTCCTCGCCGACATACCCGGCCTCGGTGAGGGCGGTGGCGTCAGCGATCGCGAAGGGAACGTTCAGCATCCGAGCCAGGGTCTGCGCAAGGTAGGTCTTGCCACAGCCCGTCGGCCCGAGGATCAGGATGTTCGACTTCTGGAGCTCGACCTCCTGATCCTTCTCACCGACCTGGATCCGCTTGTAGTGGTTGTAGACCGCGACGGACATGACCTTCTTCGCCTGGTCCTGCCCGACGACGTACTCGTCGAGGAACGCGTAGATCTCCGCAGGCTTCGGGAGCTCGTCGAGCTTCAGCTCGGCGGTGTCGGACAGTTCCTCCTCGATGATCTCGTTGCAGAGATCGATGCACTCGTCACAGATGTAGACCCCGGGCCCAGCGATGAGCTTCTTGACCTGCTTCTGGCTCTTCCCACAGAAGGAGCACTTCAGCAGGTCCGACTCGCCGAACTTCGCCATCCGCTCGAGTCCTTCCTCTCGTTTGGCCTTCTCCGACGGCCCCTACAAGTGGTGTCTCTTCCGATACGCCACGACCGGGCCTAGCCCGGTCGTGGCGTCGATACTACGCCCCCGAGACGGCCGCCGCTGTCAACTCTGCGGGCATATCGCGGCGATTCGTGAGCACCTCGTCGATGATCCCGTAGTCCTTCGCCTGCTCGGACGTCAGGATGAAGTCGCGGTCCGTGTCCTTCGTGATCTTCTCGACCGACTGGCCTGTGTGCTCCGCGATCAGCTCGTCCAGGAGCTGACGGTATCTCAGGATCTCGCGTGCCTGGATCTCGATGTCCACCGCTTGGCCCTGCGTCCCGCCATGCGGCTGGTGCAGCAGCACCCTCGCGTGCGGGAGCATGAAACGCTTGCCCTTCGCTCCCGCCAGCAAGAGGAACGCCGCGAACGAGGCCGCCTGGCCCATGCAGATCGTCGTCACGTCCGGCTTGATGTACTGCATCGTGTCGTACACCGCGAAGCCCGACGCGACATCACCGCCTGGTGAGTTGATGTAGAGGTTGATGTCCTTGTCGGGATCCTCTGACTCGAGGTGGAGCATCTGCGCCATCACGAGGTTCGCGACGGCATCGTCGATCGGCGTGCCGAGGAAGATGATCCGCTCCTTCAGCAGGCGCGAGTAGATGTCGAACGAGCGCTCGCCGCGGCTGGTCTGCTCGACCACCATCGGGACGAGGTAGCTGTTGGGAGTATCCATCATGGGTTCGCCTCCTCTGGGGCATGCTCGGACTGATCCGAGCCTTCCGCCGGGTCCGCACCGGACGCGTACTCCGGCCTCTCGTCGTTCATCGTGTCGGTCTCGATATCGGCACGTTCGACCAGGAGGTCGAGCGCCTTGCTCCTGATGATATCCCCGGCCAGGGTTACGACCTGACCGCTCCGCTCGAGATCCTTGGCAACCGCCTTCGGCTCCCGGCCGTACGCCTGCGCCAGGACGGCGATCTCGGCGCCGATCTCCTCCGCGGAGACCTCCAGAGAAGCACTGCGCGCGATGCCTTCCAGGACAAGATCGCTCTTGATGGCTTGGATCGCGTGCTCGCGCGAATCCTGCCGCAGGCGCGCTTCGTCCCATCCTTGGACCTCCAACATCTTCTCGAGTCCCACACCCATGCGCTCCGCGCGGTCCCGGGCGTGGTGGATCCGGTGGTCGGTCTCCTCCTCGACGAGGCTCTCGGGGAGATCGACGTCGATCCTTCCGACCATCGCCTGCAACGCGAGGTCGCGGAGGGCGGCGGTGGCCTCTCGTTCCTTCACCTCGGTGAGGCGTTCCCGGAGGTCAGCTCGCAGCTGCTCGATCGTGTCGAACTCCGAGGCCGTCTTCGCGAGATCGTCGTCGACCTCGGGAAGCCTGCGGGTTTTGACGTCCTTCACGAGCACGGTGATATCGACCGCCGCGCCTCCGAGCTCCTCACCGAAACGCTCGGGGAGGACGTCGGAGACCTTCAGGATCGCGCCGGGCTTGGCGCCGACCAACTCCACGTCGAGCTTCTCCCCGACCTCGCCCGACCCGACGAAGTACAGGTAGTCCTCCCTGGACGCCTGGTCCAACTTCTCGCCGCCGTTCATCACGGTGAGATCCACGGTCACGAAGTCACCCTGCTGCACGGGCCGTCCGACCGGCTCGAGCTCCGAGAACCGCTCTCGGAGCCTCTCGATCCAGTCGTCGACCTCGGCCTCGGTCACCTCGATCGAAGGCTTGGTCACGCTGATCCCCGTGTAGTCCGGCTCCTCGAAGGAGAGCCGGGGGCGGACCTCGACCGTGGCGGAGAAGATGAACGGCTTCCCCGGCTCCAGTTGCTGGACGTCGATCTCGGGATCGGTGATCGGTGCCAGGTCCTCGTCGGTCACGGCCTGTCGGAAGTACGTCGGTACCGACGAGTGCACGAATTCCTCGAGGATCGCGTCTCGGCCGATCTGGGTGTCGATGATCTGCTTCGGCACCTTCCCTTTGCGGAAGCCGGGGATCTTGATCTGGTTCGCGATCGACCGGTACGTGCGGTCGAGGTCCTTGTCGACTTCCTCTTCTGGCACCTCGATCGTGAGCTTCACGGTATGCGGTTCGGTCGTCTCGACGGTCGTCTCCATGGATGACCAAGGCTACTCGACCGAGGATCATCGTCGGCCGACACGGGCCTGCCGACAGGCATCGGGCGACACGCTCCCTGCTGGTACGGTCGGGCCGTGTTCGAGGAAGAGCTCTCATTCGCTCACGAGGTCGCGGATCGCGCGGCCGAGATATCGATGTCGTACTTCCTGGGCGAGTTCGAGGTTCGTCAGAAGCCGGACCTGTCGCCCGTGACCCAGGCCGATCTCGAAGTCGAGACCGCGGTCCGCGAGATGATCGCTGCAAGGTTCCCCTCCGATGCCGTGACCGGCGAGGAACAGGGTGAGGGTTCCGGGGATCGCGTCTGGATCGTGGACCCTATCGACGGCACGAGGAACTTCGCCGACGGCGTTCCGATCTGGGCGACGCTGCTGGCGCTCCAGGTGGAGGGCCGATCCGTGCTCGGGATGGCGAACGCGCCGGCGTTGGGCGAGCGCTACGAGGCCGTGCGGGGAGGTGGCGCCCAATGGAACGGGCGCGAGCTGCACGCGAGCGAGCGGAAGCTCGATGATGCGCTCATGGTCTTCTCGAGCGTGGACGACTGGCTGGGCAGCCCGCGGGAAGAGACGTTCCGCGATCTCCTGCGGGACACGCGCCGGAGCCGGGGATTCGGAGACTTCTGGGGGCACATGCTCGTTGCCCGCGGGGCGGCCGATCTCATGATGGAGCCCGCGTTGCGGATCTGGGACTGGGCCTCGATCACCGTGATCGTCGAGGAAGCCGGCGGGCGGGTGACCACGTTCGAAGGCGATGAGCCTTCGGACGGCTCGAGCATCCTCACGACCAACACCGTCGTCCACGAGGAGGCGGTCCGGCGCCTGTCCGGCTCGTGAAGCGCTGCCAGTGGGTGCCGCTGGAGAACCCCCTCTACCTCGCCTACCACGACGAGGAGTGGGGGGTGCCTGTCCACGACGACCGTCGCCTGTTCGAGATGCTCGTTCTCGAGGGAGCGCAAGCGGGTCTGTCGTGGTCCACGATCCTCAACAAACGCGAAGGCTACCGTCGGGTGTTCAGCGGCTTCGATGCCGCGACGGTGGCGCGGTTCAGCGCGCGCAAGGTGGACAGACTGTTGACGGATCCGTCGATCGTCCGCAACCGATCGAAGGTCGAGTCCACCGTCGCGAACGCCCGGGCCGTGCTTCGCGTCCAAGAGGACGATGGCTCCTTGGACGCGTACCTCTGGTCGCTCGTCGACGGCGCGCCGAAGGTGAACCGGTTCCGGAAGCTCGGCGAGATCCCTGCGGAGACCATCGAGTCGAAGGCGATGTCGAAGGACCTGAAGCGGCGTGGGTTCAGGTTCGTGGGACCCACCGTGTGCTACGCGTTCATGCAGGCTTGCGGCTTCGTGAACGACCACGTGGTGAGTTGTTTCCGGTACCGCGAGGTCGCGGGATGAGGCGCGGGCTCCTCAGCGTCGCAGCGCTGCGACCGCGTCGTTGTCGGTCACCATCTGCCGCCGGAAGTTCCTGAGGGCGAAACGGTCGCAGGCCGTCTCCGCGGCCGACGCCGTCCCGCGCCGCTCCCTCAGCCACCAGTGCATCCATTCATGGCAATACGAGAACCGCAGCACCTCCTCCGGCGTGCGGAACGTGATGCCTTCGGTGAGCCAGATGAAGCGAGGCCGTGTTCCTTTCCCGCTAGCCCTCCGCTTCGCCCCGTAGGGAACGATCTCGCCGAACGGATAGAAGGGCTCCGGCAGCTGCAGCGTGATCGAGCGGTCCTCGAAGTCCGTCCACGCCGCCAGGTGGGGGCGGTCGCGATAGCGGAGCGGCTTCACATGGATCGAGTAGTCCCCCGGCTCCGGTAGACCGGCGAGCATCGACACCACGTCTTCGACGGACAGGTCCTTCACGGCGGAGGAGACATCCATCGGGGCAGCAGCCTACGACGGGGCCGCTGATAGGGTCCGCGAACCGATGGACGAGCCCGGCGGCTCCCTCAGCTTCGCCCACGGTGCCAGGAAGGTCGCGCCGTTCTCGATCGCGGTGCTCGGTTTCGGGATGTCGTTCGGGGTCTTGGCCCGGCCGACGATGGGCCCGATCGCGCCGATCGTGATGTCGGCCACGACGTTCGCCGGCTCGGCACAGTTCGCGGCCGCATCGATCCTGAGCGCCGGCGGGACGCTCGCCGCCGCCGTCGTCGCCGCCGTCCTCCTGAACGTCCGCTACGGACCGATCGGTGTGAGCGTGGCGCCATCGCTCACCGGGCCTCGGTGGTCGCGGTTCCTTCGCGCTCAGCTCGTCGTCGACGAGACCTGGGCGCTCTCGGCGGACGGCCGAGGCGGCCACGATCCGAAGATCATCGTCGGCGGCGGCTTGGTGCTCTACGCAGCGTGGGTCGGCGGCACGTCGGCCGGCGTGCTCTTCGGCGACCTGATCGGCGACCCTGCCCGACTCGGGCTGGATGCAGCCTTCCCTGCATTGTTCCTCGCCCTGCTGATGCCGAACCTCAACCGTCCTCATGCTCGAACGGCCGCGGTGCTGGGGGCCGCCATCGCACTCGCCCTAACACCGTTCGCGCCCCCCGGCGTGCCGATCGTCGCGGCGGGCTTCGCGTGCCTCGTCGGATGGCGACGCCGATGAGCGAAGCGTGGTGGACCGTGGTGCTCGTCGGCGTGGCGACGATCGCGATCAAAGGAGCCGGACCGGTGCTGCTGGGTGGGAAACCCCTCCCCGCGCGGCTCGGTCGAGTGATCGGCCTCCTCGCGCCGGCGCTCCTCGCCGCGCTGGTGGCGATCAGCACGTTCGGCGGGGAGCGCGCGCTCGTCCTCGACGAGCGTGCGCTCGGGGTAGCGGCCGCCGGCGTGGCCGTGAGCTTCAAGGCCCCGCCGTTGGTGGTCGTGATCGTGGCCGCGACGGTCACCGCGCTCGCGAGGGCCCTCCTGTAGGGTTCGCACCCGATGACCCGCTACCGCGATCTCGGGCTCCAGGTCGGACTCCTCCCGCCGGGACCACTGAACGCGATCACGGACGTCGATGGAGTCACCGTCGGCGTGACGACCTTGATAGAAGGTGACGGCCCGCTCGAGGTCGGCCAGGGTCCGATCCGGACCGGCGTGACCGCGATCGTTCCTCACCCCGGCATCGGAGCGGAGCCCTTGTTCGCCGGAAGTCACACGCTGAACGGCAACGGCGAGATGACCGGGCTGGAGTGGGTCCGCGAGTCCGGGTGCCTCACGACTCCTGTCGCCATCACGAACACACACAGCGTGGGCGTTATCCGCGACGCCCTCGTGTCCTTCGAGGTCCGCGGTCGCGAGCGGGGTCCGGCGTTCTGGAGCCTCCCGGTCGTCGGGGAGACCTACGACGGCGCCCTGAACGACATCAACGGCATGCACGTGCGGCCGGAGCACCTCTTCGCCGCCCTCGACGCCGCGGCAGGCGGCTCGGTGCCCGAAGGCAACGTGGGCGGCGGCACCGGGATGATCTGCCACGACTTCAAGGGAGGCACGGGGACCGCATCGCGCGTGATCGAAGGCCGCGGGAACGGCTGGACGGTCGGCGTGCTCGTGCAGGCGAACCATGGGGACCGCGAGCGTCTGATGGTCGACGGGGTCCACGTCGGTGAAGCGATCCCGTACGAGGAGCTCCCGTCCGCGTGGGACCAGGAGGAGGCCATCGGCCGCGCGGCCGAGGGCTCGATCATCGTCGTGGTCGCAACCGACGCCCCGCTGCTCCCCCACCAGCTGGAGCGGATGGCGCAGCGGGCCGGTCTCGGGATCGCTCGCGTCGGAGGAGGCGGCGGCAACTCGAGCGGCGACATCTTCCTGGCATTCTCCACCGGGAACGCCGGACGGATGAAGAGCTACAAGACCGGGAGCCCGGAAGAGGCGCTGGCCGTCGACATGCTGCCGGACGCCTCGATCACGCCCTTGTTCTGGGGCGTGATCGAGGCCACCGAGGAAGCGATCTTGAACGCACTCGTCGCGGCCGACACGATGGTCGGCCGCGACGGCATCACGTCCCACGCGCTCCCCCACGATCGGCTCGTGGAGATCATGACGACGTACGGGAGGGGACCGGTCCGGTAGTCGTCGGGGCGGCGGGATTCGAACCCGCGACCTCGTGCTCCCAAAGCACGTGCGCTGCCAGGCTGCGCTACGCCCCGCTTGTTTCGCGATTCTACGTCGGAGTACCGTTGCCCGATGCGCGCACGGCCGAGGACGAGGAACCTCCTCAGCTACACGCTGTCGATCGTGCTGTTGGTCGCCATCGGGGTCTTCGCGATCCTCGTCGCGCTGCAGCTGCGAACTGACAAACCTCCTCGCTTCGATGTGGCGGCCCCCGAAGGGGTGGACTGTCCTGTCGGCGAGGGCACCCCCGCGTGTTTCAGCTTCACCATCACGAACCTCGGCAGCCAGCCGTCGCTCGTGGAATGCCACGTGACGACGGACGTCGGCCGGGCGACCTTCCTCAACGACACGTCGGTCTACGCGAGCACGGCGCCCTTCGAGCCCGGGATCGCCAATCAGGTGACGGTGAAGGTCGACCAGGGGGATCAGGACACCGTGACCCAGCCGACGCTGGCTTGCCGGGCCGTCTAGACCGAGACGCGGAACACGCCCTCGCCCACGATCCGCACGCCCCCGCCGACCCGGACGTTCCACGAATCGCCGTCCGGACTGATGTCGAGATGCAGGAAGCTCGGTCGCCCCACCAGCTCCCCCTGCGCGATGACCGCGCCGCCCGGCATGCCGGCGAGGCCGCGGGACGCGAGGTAGACCCCGAGCGGGCCGGCGGCCGAGCCGGTGGCGGGATCCTCGGCGACGCCGAGGCTCGCATCGAACATCCTGGCCATCACGTCCCCGTCACCCCGGATGGCGAACAGATAGAGGCATTCGCCCCCGGACGCGGCGGTCGCACGCCGGCACGCCGACTCGTGTCGCTCGGCGCGACGAAGCGTCGCTTCGTCGCGGATCGGCACGATCAACGGCCCGAGGCCCGTCGAGATCACCTGCATCGGCAGATCAGGATGCAGGTCGTCAGGCCCGAGCCCGGCCGCTTCCGCCACGACCAGGCGGTCGCGGAACTCAGGGCCGAACACCGGTGGGTGCTGCGTCATCCAGGCGAAGCCTCTCCGCAGGTCGACCTCGACGGGGATGTCGCCGAGCGCGGTCGTCTGCACCGTCTCCGGTGACGTCCTGCCTTCGCTCGCGAGCGTGTAGGCCGTTCCGATCGTGGGATGGCCGGCGAACGGAAGCTCCGCGTCCGGCGTGAAGATCCGCATGCGGTAGCCGTCGGCGTGCGACTCGATCACGAACGTGGTCTCGGAGAAGTTCGTCTCGAGGGCGAGCATCTTCATCTGCTCGGTGGAGAATCCGTCGGGCGTTTCGGGCACGACGCACAGGCGGTTTCCCTGGAACGGGATCTCGGTGAACGCGTCGACCAACCGGAACCCGACCTCCATCGGCGCAGTATCGCAGCACGAGTGCTCGGGCTCGGGACCTCGTTGTACGGGCGGCTGGGAACCGAGAGGTTGCTAGGCTGGCTCTGCGCGGGTGTAGCTCAATGGTAGAGCCCCAGCCTTCCAAGCTGGTGGTGCGGGTTCGATCCCCGTCACCCGCTCTGCCTGGACGATTCCCCAACCGGACGCTAGCTCGGAACTCCACCATGGACGCAAGGGACGACGTGAAGGGACGGCAATCCTTGACGGATCCCCATCGCGTCGATCACCCTGCCAACCTGATCCTGGATCCCGTGAAGAACGACGCAGCCTGTGGGCAAGGACTTCACCGACTTCAAGATGGCACCGATGCCGGATGAGTCCGCGAATGTCACGTCCGTCATATCGAGCGTGAGCGGGCCGCCACGATCCACAGCATCCGCGATCGCCAGCTCCATGAGAGGCACGGTGGCCAGATCGAGTTCGCCGTCCAAGAAATACAGGGCTGAACCGTGCGCCGTGATCTCGAAATCGGCCATCGATGGCCCCTCTCGAAAGGGTCGGGAGGGCGGCCAGTCAGGCATGCGCCGACAGTCCAGGCGACCGGATATGTTGCGTTTCCAGCATACAGCTTCATCCCGCGGTGGTTCGATCGCTCTCGCAAGTCGGTCTCGTGGATCGCTTGATCGCTACGGATGCGCTCCGGTGCCGTCGCGCCGATAGGCCGATGAGCCATCGCGGGCTGGCATTCGCCGATCCAAAGGATGAACCGAAGCCCGATGCGTGGCCCTACGTGGTTGCCTATGGTGCGTTGATGGCGGACCGATTCGAAAGAACACTGGGCAAGTACGCGTCTGTGACGGTCGAGGCGGCAGCTCGATTGGTGGGGGTGGATGTCGCGAGGATCCGACACTGGTCGGAGGTTGGATCTCTTGAGATCCAGCAACGAGGTGACATGGATGTCGTTCGCTTCGACCAGGTGAGAGCTCTGGCCACCGCGGCGAGGATGGGAACCGAAGGCTCGGGGGCAGGGTCCCTGCGGGCACTCCTCCGGGACACCCCGAGGATCGAGTCCGTCAGCGTTTCATTGCTTCAGGAGCTCGCGCGCGAGAAGGCCGGAACCCCGTCCTAGGGTCGCTCCGATCACCGTCTTTTTCAAGGGGAACCATCTTGCAGACCTCATCTGACCAGGGACCTACCGCGCCGCGCTACCCTTCCGCTCGGCGCCGGTAGCTCAGGGGATAGAGCAGGGGACTTCTAATCCTCAGGTCGCAGGTTCGAATCCTGCCCGGCGCGCTGTGTGATGTCTCGCGACATCGTGCCGACATGTCTCGCGACATCCTTCCACCTCAGGATCGTCCGTGGGGCTGGTAGTCCCGCGTCGGATCGAGGATCAGGTCTCGGAGCACCTCTCCTTCCTCCGTCAGGACCCGCACGTGGAGGCCATCGACGAGGGCGAGCACCCGCGTGCCGATGAGCCCGCGTCCCAGGCCGATGTGGTGCAGCCGCGAGTTGTGGCGGAGCGTGATCACCCCGGTGATGTCAACCTTGTCGCGTCGCACCCGGTAGTGCGGGGGGACCGCGAGCCGAGGACCTGACGGGACCGCCTTGGGTCGGTCGGAGAAGGCTTCGGCAGGCGTGCGCCGTCCGATCGCGCGATGCGGCCTCACGGTGTTGTAGTACGCGGCGAACCGATCGAGCTGGATCTGCAGCTCTGCCACGCTCGTCGCTGCCGGCTGCTTGGCCAGCCACTTCTTGAGCGTCTGGTGGAACCGCTCCACCTTCCCGCAGGTCTGCGGGTGGTAGGGGCTCGAGTGGACCGAGCGGATCCCGAGCCGGGCGGTCTCGGCCTCGATCGCGCACCTGCCCTTGCGGGGCACCGCGGTGAACACCGCCCCGTTGTCGGTGAGCAGCTGAGCCGGGAACCCGCAGGTCGCGGCGCCCGCGTGGAACGTCGCCACGACGTCGGCGGCCTTGAAGACCCCCCGAGCATCCGAGGCCACCAGGAACCTCGAGTGATCGTCGATCACGTTCAAGATCTCGACCTCGGAGCCGCCGGCGAGCCTCCAGTGGGTGATATCAGCCTGCCATCGCTCGTTCGGCATCTCGGCACAGAACCGGATGAAGGAGCTCCGGGGTCGCTTCTGGGGCTGCGGGGTGACGAACCCCCGGCGCGACAAGATCCGCCAGATCGTCGCGACCGACGGGACCACATCCTCGCCGTGGCGCCGGCTCAGGTGGACCGCGATCGTGTGGGCTCCGGCATCCACGCCGAGATCGGCGAGCTCCTTGCGGAGCTCCACGATCTCATCCTCGATCGGCTCCGGGGTGCGGCCCGGGCTCCGATGCGGACGGCGTGACCGAGGCTCCAGTCCCGCCTCACCCTCACTATCGAAGCGCCGGCAGAGCTCGTAGATCCACCGGGGCGACACGCCGTAGTCGCGGGATACCTCGGCCTTCGTCCGTCCCTCGATCCTGACCGCCGTGACCACCAGCCGAGCCAATGACATCGCCCAACCCCCTGTGATGAGGTCGGTACGATGTCGCGAGACAGACCGGAACTATCTCCCGAAACCGGACACTTCCCGGCGCGCCACCTGACTTCGCCAC
The DNA here is from genome assembly GCA_963778505.1 of uncultured Actinomycetota bacterium. Classification (GTDB taxonomy): domain Bacteria; phylum Actinomycetota; class UBA4738; order UBA4738; family HRBIN12; genus JAJNBA01. The sequence goes on from CAVZUH010000004.1 coordinate 815,841, forward strand.
GTGACGTGGAGGCCCCGGCGGAACCGCCTGACGACCGGCCCCTCGGGTGACTAGGTTTGGGCTGAGAGGAGGAACGCATGAAGACGAAGACGAAGACTGGCAAGAGGACGGCCCGCTTCCAGGTGCAGATCGTCGAGAACCCCAACAACATCACGCTCTTCTTCGACGGTCACGATTTCCCGCCGATCATCTTCAGCGCGAAGACGGGACAAACGGGCAAGAAAGCGCACGGCAAGTTGAAGAGGATCCTCGACGACGCGGAGACGGAGGGAGAGACGAAGGCGGCGGCGAAGACAGCGGCGAAAGCCGTGACGGAGGCAGTCAAGACCGCCTCGAAAGAGGCAGTGAAAGCCGTGTCCGAGAGGACCGGGAAGGCAAACGGCAGCTAGCCGCTTCCATCGACCCGGTTCATCCTCTGGCCGCCCCGCCGGCGACCGACTCGCGTTCGTCTCCGAGTGGCCCGGGCAGCGGATCGCATTCACCAGCACGGATCGAGCGGACCCGCCCCGTCGTGCGGCCGAATTCGCCCGTCCGATCTGGGACTAACGGAGACCGGGCCCAAGGGACCAGGTCCGACGGCCACGGGGATCAGCTAGAAACGTGGGTAGGTGTGGCCGTACCCCTTCACGAAGCGGGCCTTGACCGACGTGCTGTACAGCCGTTGGCGCGGGATGTCGACCTTGCTTTCGCAGTGGCCGCAGGTGAACGCCCCGAACCACCGGGACGGGATGGCCTGGGGATACTCGCACTGGTGACACGCCTCGAAGATGATCTCGGCTGCGCAGGAGAAACAGCGGTAGGAGATCGCCCCGTCCTCCACTGGGGAGGGCATCCGGCAGTCGGGGCAGGTGAGGTAGGCCATCTCACCCTTTGTCGGCCGTTCGGGTGACATCCCTTAGTACCCGATCGCGGGTATCCGGGTCGGGACCGATGACGGTGACGTGGCCGAGCTTGCGACCCGGACGAGATGCCTTGCCGTACAGATGAACGTAAACGCCAGCTTCGGCCTCGAACGAGCCTTCCGGTGGGACCGAGCCGATCAGATTCACCATGGCGCTGTAGGCCGAGGAGGTGGTCGGCCCGAGCTCAAGGCCGCAGATGGCTCGCAGGTGGTTCTCGAACTGCGACGTCGCCGCCCCCTCGATCGTCCAGTGGCCGGAGTTGTGGACGCGAGGAGCCATCTCGTTGCCCAGCAGCTCCTCCCCTACCTGGAACAGCTCGATCGCGACCACACCGACATGTCCGAGCCGCTCCATCACCGCCAGCGCCTGGCGCTCCGCCTTCGCCTGAAGCTCTCGAGTGACGTCGGTCGCCGGCGCGATCGATACGCGGAGGATCCCCTCTCGGTGGGTGTTCTCAACGAGGGGATAGAAGGAGGCCTCTCCGTCCCGGGCACGGACACCGAGGATGGACAACTCCCGTTCGAAGGGCACGAGCGACTCGAGGATCGAGGGAGCCCCTCCCACCCCCTCCCAGGCGCCGTCCGCCTCGTCCACGCTCGCCATCCGGACCTGTCCCTTCCCGTCGTAGCCGAGACGTCGAGTCTTCAACACGCTCGGCACGCCGATCACGTCGAGCGCTTCCGCAAGGTCTTCGCGGGAAGCCACCGCCGAGTAAGGAGCCACAGCCAGGCTCACCTCTTCGAACAGCGTCTTCTCGAGGAGCCGATCCTGCGCGAACTCCAAGGACTCCGGCGGCGGGAGGACGAGGACTCGCTCGGCGAGGAAGCGAGCGGATGCGACCGGAACGTTCTCGAACTCGTACGTCACGACGTCGGCGGCGGCGGCCAGCTCGGCCAGGGCGGTCTCGTCGTCGTAGGCACCCACGATCGCCGGCGCGACCCGGGACGCGGGCGAGTCGGACGCTGGGTCCAACGTGATGCATCCGATGCCGAGCTCGGTGGCCGCCTCGGCCAGCATCATGCCGAGCTGGCCGCCGCCAACGATGCCGACGAGCGTCACCGCTCGTCGGGATCGGGATGGGCTCTCACGTTCTCCGTCTGGACCTCGCGGAACTTCAGGAGCTGCTCGCGGACGTGCTCGTCCTCGAGCGCGACGATCTGGGCGGCGAGCAGCGCGGCATTCACCGCGCCGCTCACGCCGATCGCGAGCGAGCCGACCGGCACACCGGCCGGCATCTGCACGATCGACAGGAGCGAGTCCATCCCTCTCAGCGCCTTCGACTCGATCGGGACACCAAGCACCGGCAGGTGGGTGTTCGCGGCCGTCATCCCCGGGAGATGTGCGGCGCCGCCCGCGCCGGCGACGATCACCCGCAAACCGCGATCGGCGGCCGTCTTCGCGTACTCCACCATCAGCTCCGGCGTGCGGTGGGCGGACACGACCTTGGTCTCGAAACGCACGCCGAGATCATCGAGCGTGTCGCCGCAGTGCTTCATCGTCTCCCAGTCGGAGCGAGAGCCCATGATGACGCCCACCTGCGGCTCGTCCACGGGCCGAGTCTATCCACGGCCCCCGGCCCGCGGCTTCCGGGGCGGCGTTTCGCGGCTCGGGCGTTCGCCACTACGCCGGTGGGTTCGTGACCGTGGCGGCGAACTCCTCGAGGTTGTCGACGTAGCGCTGGACGTCCTCGTCGGAGTGAACGATCGACGTCGTCCAGCTCTCCCATTTCGAGCCGGGCGACTTGAAGACGCCGCGGTTCAGCTGCCAGAGCCACGCGAGCTGCGGCACGCGGTCGTCGATGTCCCACAGGTCCCGGTACTCGTGGATCGGCTCGCGCCGGAACTCGACCGAACCCTTCGCGCCGAGGAGCTTCACGTTCGCCGGCAGACCGTGCTTCGCGCAGACCTCGTCGCAGCTCGCGAGGATCGCGTTCAACTCGTCGAACCGCGCGTAGGCGTCGGGCGTCAGCACGTCGAGGAGGTTCGCCTTCGCGGCGGCCATCGTGAGCGGGTTCCCGTTGAAGGTCCCCTGCTGGTCGAGCTCGCCACGGATCACCATGCCCATCGCGTCCTCGGTGCCGCCGATCGCCCCGCAGGGGAGGCCGGCGCCGAGTGCCTTCGCCAGACAGACCAGGTCGGGCACGACCCCGAAGGCCTCGACCGCACCCCCCCACGCCAGCGTGAACCCGGTCTTCACCTCGTCGAAGACGAAGAGCGCCCCGTCGGCGTGACAGAGCTCCTTCAGGCCGGCCAGGTAGCCGGGATCCGGGAGCACGAGCCCACAGTTCGTCATCGCCGGCTCGACGATCATGCAGGCGAACTCGCCGACGTGCTCGGAGAACGTCTGCTTCGCGGCTTCGAGATCGTTGAACGGCACGTTCACCACGAGGTCCACGAACTCCTGCGGGAGGCCGAGGGTCTGCGGCACGGCGACCGGATGATCGCGCCGGCCCGCCTTCTCCTCGTCGGGGAACACGCTCACCATCAGCGAGTCGTGATGACCGTGGTAGGTGCCCTCGATCTTCAGGATCTTCTTCCGGCCCGTGTGGGCACGGGAGATCCGGCAGGCGTCGAGCGTCGCCTCGGTCCCGGAGTTGCCGAACCGCCACTGCGGGAGGCGGTAGCGCTCGGCCAGGTTCTCGGCGACCGGCAGCGCGTCTTCCGTCGGCTGCGCGAAATGCGTGCCGAGCTCGACCCGCCGCTGCACGGCCTCGACGACCTTCGGATGCGCGTGCCCCATCACCATCACGCCGTAGCCGTTGTGAAGGTCGACGTACTCGTTGTCGTCGATGTCCCACACGTGCGACCCTTCTCCGCGGCGCACGTAGATCGGATGCGGCGGCCACGATTGCCAGGACGAGGACACGCCGCCGGGGAGGAAGCGCTTCGCCTCTTCTCGGTAGGTGAGCGATCGCGCGTGGCGGCGATCGAGCGCCTCGCTCTCGCTCTTCGTCAGCTCTTCGACCCATTCGAGGTCGATCTCGACGGTTTCCCTCGTTGCCATCGGCTCCTCCCGATCCCGTGGCCCGGTCCGTGGTTGCCCAGTGTAGGCCGGTCGCTCGCGCTCGGCGGCGCCGAGCGGCTGAGGAGGATCTGGCCGATCGCCGGATGGCAGGCAGAAGGTAGGCCCCGGTATCATGAGCAGGAAACCGCTTGCGAGAGAGCCCTGGGGCGGTGTCGAGCATCCACCGGGAGCGATGCTTCTCGGGTGGCCTTGACCCCGGAGACCATGAAAGACCGAAAAGTCGTCGAGAGGCCGAAGAACGTCCTTCCCGGTGTCCCGCCCGGGCGATACGGTGCGCCCACGCCGGGTGAGCCATCCGGTCGCGAGCCGTCGAGATTCCAGCGACGGCTCGCAAGGCGCCTCGATCACCTCGCCCGTCGCATGCAGCGCCGGCGGGAGCGTCTCGCTGTTCGCTCCGAGCGGCTCACCCATGGAGTCGAAAGCAGTCGCTGGGGGCTGACCTTCCGCCTCCGGCGCCGGTGGTTCCTCCTCATCGACCGGGTCGAGCTGTTGATCGAACTCCTGCAGGTCCGTTGGTATCGGCGCGTCGCACGCATGGCGGATGTCTTGACTCGGCGAGAGCAGAGTCGGGCGTCGCGTCGCGGTGCGCTTGTGGCCGCAGGCGTCTCGGTCGCCCTCGCCGTCACGGCGATCGTTGTGCTCCCTCTGGGTGACCCCGACAGGGATGTGCCGCGTCCGGAAGCCTCGCCTACTGACCCCTCGCCCAACCCCCAGCCCACGCCCGAACCCAGCGGCGACCCGGAGCTGTTCCCATCCGAGCCTCCATCTCTGGATCTCTCGATCTACACGAACGAGCAGGCGGGCTATCTCTTCCACTATCCCGGCGATTGGGATGTAGCCAGATCTCCGACGGCGACGGTCCTCTCGGATCCCACTGGTCAGGTCGTGATCTCGTTCGATAGCGCCCCGTTCGGGTCGCTCCAGGAGGCTTCCGACCGGGTCGTGGCAGAGCTCACCAATGCCTACGTCGGTTCCGAGATCGTTGCGACGGACACGGGCCAAACGCCGCAAGGATATCCATCGATCGTCGTGGGCGGTACCGCGACGGATGGGAGCGGCGTGAGTATCCGCTTCCTGGTCGTCACGATCGAAGGCCCGAACGCGAACAACCGTGCCCTCTCGATCAGGTTCCCTACCGACACGGATCCGGACGATCTGGGTGCGGTCCTCGCAGTCGTCGGCTCGTTCAGGTTCGATACCACGGCGTAGGACGCCCGCTGGAACACGCACGGGAGCGCCGCTCCAGATCTGAGGCGGAAGGGGTATTCGGCCTACGACGTTTGGGTTAGGATCGCTGTCATCGGGGTAAAGGCGCAGGAAGGAGCAGTGTCGAGCGGGTCGGGAGGACGGCATGACGAGGAGATCGAACCGAGCCCAGCGATTCTCCGTGATGTTCGCGGTCACAGCAGTCGTATCGCTGGGATGGTCACCACTGCAAGCTTTGGCAGATGGCGGTACTCTCGATGCGGTCGGTTCGACCCTCGATGGCGCCACGGATCAGGCCGCCGACAGAGTTACAGCTGCCGCCGACGTCGTTGGCGCCGTCTCAACCGCGGCATCAGACACCGTCGAGGCCGTCTCGGACGGGGCATCAGGCACAGTCGAGGCTGTCGCAGCAACGATCCCTGACCCCATCGAAGCCGCGTCGAACACCGTGGGCGACGTCGCGAACACAGCGTCCAACACCGTGGGCGACGTCGCGAACACAGCGTCCAACACCGTGGGCAACGTCGCGAACACAGCGTCCAACACCGTGGGCAACGTCGCGAACACAGCGTCGAACACCGTGGGCAACGTCGCGAACACAGCGTCGAACACCGTGGGCAGCGTCGCGAACACAGCGTCGAACACCGTGGGCAACGTCGCGGGCGCCGCTTCCAACACCGTGGGCGACGTCACGAACACAGCGTCGAACACCGTGGGTAACGTCGCGGGCGCCGCTTCCAACACCGTGGGCGACGTCACGGGCGCCGCTTCCAACACCGTGGGCAAGGTTTCGAATGCGATCGGCAGTGCCACCTCGGCGGTCGGAATCGCGGCTGGCAGCGTCGCGTCCGGCGCGCTGGAGAGCATAGGTGCGACGAATGAGACTTCGGCCGCGACTGGTTCCACGTCGCCTCCCCTCTCGTCTCAGCAGGCGGCTACGGATCGGCGGTCGTCGGGAGCGACGCGTGCGAGCATCCACGACGACCTCGTCTTGCTCGCGGAGAGGGGGCGCGCAGAGGCCGCACTCGGTAACGAAGGGCCTGGGTCCTGCGTGTCGACGGTGGGCGCTGTTTGCGTCACGGCGACGGCGGGAGATGCCCCAGGCTCGTTGGAAGGTTCAGTAGCAGCTGTCCTGCAGAAGCTCCTGGCCTTGACCGGTTCGGGTCTCCTGACCTGGGTCGCGGCGTCGTGCATCCTGACCGTGATGGGTGCGCTGGCCGTCCACGAAACGAAGAGGCGCTCCGGCGAGTACCCCCTCAGGTCATCCTGAGTGTCCTGAGGCAGCCGCCGCGAACGCCTCGAAGTTGTCGAGGTAGCGCTGGACGTCCTCGTCGGAATGCGCGATCGAGAGCGTCCAGGTCTCCTGCTTGGCCCACGGGGACTTGAACACACCGCGGTTCTGCTGCATCAGCCACGCGAGGTAGGTGATCCGCTCGTCGATCCCGATCGTGTCGCGGTACTCGTGCACCTCCGTGCGCCGAATACGTGACCGAACCTTTCGCGCCGATCCCGGTGACGTAAGCCGGGAAGCCGGTAGCGATCGATGATCGGACGGAGGCCATCCTTCAACGAGCGGTCGATCGCGTTCAGGTTCTCGTAGGCATCAGGGGTGAGGACCTCGAGCAAGGTGGCCCTCGCCGCCGCCATCGTCAGCGGATTCCCGTTGAAGGTCCCCGCGATGTCGTGCTCACCGCGGAGGACGGGTCCGAAGAGCTCCTCGGTCGCGCCGATCGCGCCGCACGGGACGCCGCCGCCGAACGCCTTCGCGAGGGTGACGATGTCGGGTTGGACGCCGAACGCTTCCACGGCGCCTCCCCACGCGATCGTCCCTCCGGTCTTCACCTCGTCGAAGGTGAGGTACGCACCGTTCCGATGGCAGAGGTCGAGCAGACCCTGGAGGTAGCCGGGGTGTGGCAGGACGACGCCGCAGTTCATCATCGCGGGCTCGACGATCATGCCGGCGACCCGGCCCTCGTTCTCCGCGAACGCGCGCTCGGCCTCGGCCAGATCGTTGAACGGCACGACGCGAACCAGATCCGCGAAGGCTTGGGGGATCCCCATCGCCTGCGGGACCGTCACCGGGTGCTCACGCGGACCGATCAGTTCCGGGTCCGGGGCCACGGAGAACATCAGGGAGTCGTGGTGGCCGTGATAGCTCCCCTCGATCTTCACGATCATGTCCCGACCGGTGTTCGCGCGCATCAGGCGGACGGCCTCGAGCGTCGCCTCGGTGCCGGAGTTGCAGAACCGCCAGAGCGGGAGCCCGAACCGTTCCGAGACGTTCTCGCCGATCTCGTGGAGCTGCGCCGTGGGCTGCGCGAAATGCGTTCCCAGACGCGCCCTCTTCTCGATCGCCTCCACGACCTTGGGATGCGCGTGCCCGACGATCATCGCGCCGTAGCCCAGGTGGAAGTCGACGTACTCGTTGCCGTCGAGGTCCCAGATGTGGCTGCCCCGTCCCCGGTCGATGAAGACCGCGTGTGGAGGCGACGCCTGCCAGGACGAGGCCACGCCTCCGGCCACGTGCCTCGCGGCCACGTCCCGATACTCCGATCGAGGCCCGATGCTTCGGTTCGAGCGCCGCTTCTTCGTCGGCGATGAGACGGTCGACGAGGTCGAGGTCGAACTCGATCGTTTCCCTGACAGCCAGCTGGTCCACCCCCGCTCGCCCGATTGAACGACCGTTCAATGATGCCCGATGGGGAGGGTCCAGAGCAACCCCGGATGCGCGTTCGGGTACCCTTGCTCTCGCACGTGGTGGCCGTAGCTCAATCGGTTAGAGCGCCAGGTTGTGGTCCTGGAGGCTGGGGGTTCAAGTCCCCTCGGTCACCCTGAGAAACAGCTGCGGCCGCGGCCCCCTCGGGGCCGCGGCCGCAGCTCGTATCGTTTCGGATCGCGCCACTAGTCCAGCAGGCTGACCCCGCCGGGGCCGACCAGCAGTCCCGCGATGATCAGCACGATGCCCCAGATAACCTGGCCTCGCACGATCCCGACGATGCCCGCGATCACGAGGACCGCCGCGATGATCCAAAGGATGGTATCGGTGGTCCTTTCGTTGGCCTGTGCAAGCACCGCATACGTGGTCGATAGGGTCGCCAGCATCCCTTTCTCCTTATTTCAGTCGGTCAGTGCCGGGATGTTTCAGTCGGTCAGTGCCGGGATCAGGTACAGACCGAGGAACACCAAGATCGCGATGACGATCGCGACGATCGCGACGTACTTGATGGCCGCGTACCCGACGAGGCCGCTTCCGCCCTCGGGGTCGCGGACCGGGTGGGTCTCTTCGTGGTGGTGAGGCTCTGGGGTCATACTCATGTGAACGCCTCCTTCTGCTCGAGCCGCCTCCATGACGGCATCAGCGTTCAGTCGCCGGAGATATCCCCAGTTCGCCGGGCCAGCAAACATCGACGGGAACACCTTGCGTGCGGTCGCCGGTTGCTAGACTGCGCCGGGCCTCTAGCTCAATCTGGCAGAGCAACGGACTCTTAATCCGCAGGTTCGGGGTTCGAGTCCCCGGGGGCCCACCATCGAAGCCGCCTCGCGAACGCGCTGCGACGTCGGCCGGTCGACACCCTGCACGAGATCACCGAGGTTGCGGTCATCCGGCATCCGGACTTGGGCGTCCTGCTGCTGCACTCAGACGATCGTCGATGGCACTCCCCCGACTGCACCGTCCGCGTCGGTGAGCCATGGGACGAGAGCCTGAGTCGTGCGGTGCGGTCGGCGATGGGCATCGTGGGTCTGACCATCGGTCCGGCCCTGCTGATCCAGAGATTCGGTCCGGGCGAGGTGGACGAACGGCCGCAGTTCGGCCTCTTCTTCCTCTCACCACGCGCATGCCGGAACCAACCGGCGCGTATCGATGGGTGAAGGATGCTGCCGACTGGGACGGAGTTGAGCTGTTTCATCCGTTGGTTGCCGACCTCATCGGGCGGGCCTTGGAAGATCCGGTCCGGTGAAGGGAGGCTCTTCCACCATCAGGGCGTGGACGTCGTCTCGCGCGAGGAACCGTTCCCGGAGGTCCTCGTCGGAGATGCCGCCTGCGATGTCCCCGACGATGTCCCGGGCACGGCTCCGGAGCCCCGCGGCGTCCCCTTCCGCCCCCCTCCGAGCCGCGAGGTCTGCCGACAGCGCGAGGCCCTCCCAAAGCACCCGGCGCTCCCCTAGGCGCTCCGCGCGCTCGATCGCCTCAGCCACCTCGTCGCCTGCCTCCTCGACCCGATCGGCAGCCAAGAGAGCTCTCGCGAGGACGACGAGCGCCCCGGCGACCAGGATCTCCACCCCGCTCGTGCGGAGTTCCTGGACGACCGTCCGCGCGACGGCCTCCGACTCCCCGGGATCGCCGTCGAGGAGCGCGAGACGAGCCCGCGCGCCGCTCGATGCCACCCGAAGGAACGTCCGGTCGGGCTCGGGCAACATCATCAGATCTACGGCTTCCAGGGACTCGTGTGCCTCGTCGTGCCTCCCGAGGGAGATGAGCGCGAGGGCCCGAGAGACGCTCGCGATCGAGACCGCGGGAGGGACCCGCTCGCGCGCGATCGCGAGCGCCTCCTCCGCCAGCAAGAGAGAACGTTCGGCGTCTCCCAGGTACGTCGTCACCCGCGAGAGGTCGGCGCGCGTGGCGATCGCGGCGTAGGCGAACCCGCCCTGCTCCCCAAGCTCGAGGCACCGCTGGATCGAATCGATCGCCGCACCGAGCTGGCCTCGCTCGAGCTCCACCCGGTAGACCGTGATCAGGGCGTGTGACTGCCCCCAGGCGTTCCCGATCGACTCGGAGATCGCGATCGCCTCGTGGGCGTCCGCGAGCGCGGCCGCGTAGTCGCCGTGGAACAGGTGCATCGAGCTGCCGACCGTGAGGTTCTCGCCCAGCATCGGATGGTTGTCGAGCTCTTCCCAGAGCTGCCGCGCTTCGGCCAGACGGTGCGCGGCGGTGGAGAAGTCACCGAGAGCCATGTAAGCCCGGCTAACGTCGTTGAGGGTGAACGCGAGCTGTTCGCGCTCACCGAGGTCGCGGGCGATCGAGAGCGACGCTTCTCCCGCCTCGACGGCTCGGGCGGCGTCCCCTCCGCCGTAGACGTTCGCGACGACGATGTTCCACAGCGCCCTCGCCTCGGCGGAGCGGTCCCCGATCCGTCGCGCCATGACCACGAGCTCCTCCGACAGCTGGCGCCCCAGTTCCGGGTCGAACTTCGGGGTGGCCGTCGCGTACAGCAAGGCGATGCTCGAGTGGGCGGACAACTCCATCGCGTCGTCGCCTCTCGCCACCGCCTCCGCGCGCATCTCCTCGTAGTTCGCGATCGCGTCGTCGTAGCGGCCGATCAGCTCCAGGGCGCTGCCTCGCCGCTCGTACATCGAGCGCAGGAGGGGCGAGGGAGCGGCGAGGCGGCGGGCCGCATCCAGGCCGGTGCGGTAGTGGGCTTCCGCTTCGGCGTTCGCGTACAGCCGCGCCGCCGCGTCCCCGGCCCTCGCCGCGTACGTGACCGTCGAGGCGTCCTCACCGGCCTCCGAGAAGTGGCGGACGAGCTGCGACGCGACCTCGTCGAGGCGGTCGCCCGCCGTCTCCTCGAGGATCTCCGCGACACGCAGGTGGGTCGCACGGCGGTGCTTCGCGAGGAGTGTGCCGTACGCGGCCTCCTGGGTGAGCGCGTGGCGGAACGTGAACTCGGCGTATGAGCCGTCGCCGGTGACCCGGATCAGGTCGCGGCGCACGAGTTCGCGGAGATCGCTCCCGACGTCCGTCCGAGCGGCGACGGCGCCAAGGAGCTCCTCTTCGAAGGTCCTCCCGATCACGGCGGCGGTCTGCACCGTGCGCCGGGTCGACTCCGGCAAGCGATCGAGACCGACGGTGATCAGGCTCTGGATCGAGTCGGGGATCACGATCTCGCTCGTATCTCCCGTCAGCCGCCAGCCGTCGTCCCCACGCTCGACGGCGCCGCTGTCGAGTAGCGCTCGGGCCACCTCCTGCATGAAGAGCGGATTCCCCTCCGTGTTGTGGAGGATCCGCTCCCGCTCGCTCGCCGTCATCTCCGAAACCGGGAGGAACGCGCCGATCAACTCGTCGCTCTGCTCTGACGAGAGGGCGTCCAGCTCGAGCACCGTCACATGCGGCGCGAGCTCGGTCTCCACCCACTCCTTGAACTCCCATGAGACGACCTCGCGATCGGGGCGGAACGAAGCCAGGACCACGATCGGCGCATCAACGACGAGCTCGGTGGTCGCTCGGACCAGCTCGAGCGAGGCATGGTCGCACCAATGGAGGTCTTCGAAGACGATCAGCCGGCGACCGCCCTGCGCGAGGGTCGACCCGACCACGAGCTCGGTGGCCGCACGTTGGAACTCCTCGCCTTCCAGATGAGGCTCGTCCTCCCGCTCGACGCCGAGGAGTGCTCGCGCGACCCGTTCGCTCCGCCCTTCCCAGCCCTCCAGGGCGATCGTCTCCATCAGATCAGCGATCTTGGCCCGGACGGTTTCAGCGGGATCCGACTCCTTGACGCCGGCACGCTCCCGCATCAGTCGCCGGTATTGCGCGTAGGGCTGCATCGTGTCGTACGGGACGCACTGCCAGAAGTCCCATCTGCGATCGTCGCTCGGCTCCGTCTCCGCCCAGATCGCGTTGGCCTCCTCGATCAGCCGGCTCTTGCCGATGCCGGGATCGCCGGTGAGGAGCAGGACGGATCCGCTACCGTCATGCACCCTGTCGAACGCTGCGCGGATGGCCGCCATCTCCGCTTCACGCCCCACGAGCGGTGCGTCCAGGCGCCGGGCCGCGCGAACGGTCCAGGGAGCGTCCAGCCGACCGAGGACCCGGTAGGAGTCCACGGGTTGCCGTTTCCCCTTGAGCTCCACACCGCCGAGCGGCTCGACCTCGAACAGGTCGGCGACCAGACGGTACGTATCCTCGGTGATCTGCACGGAACCGGGCACCGCGGTCTGCTCCATGCGGGCCGCGACGTTCACAGCGTCACCCATCGCCGAGTACTCCTGTTTGAGGTCCGAGCCCACGTCGCCCACGACGACGAGGCCCGTGTTGACACCGACGCGGACGTTCAGGTCGAGCCCGCGGTCCCGAGCGACCTTCTCGCGAAGCGCGGCGATCGATGAGACGATCTCGAGCCCCGCCATCACCGCGCGCTGGGGGTCGTCCTCGTGGGCGGTCGGCGCGCCGAAGAACGCCAGGATCGCGTCGCCCATGAGACGGGCAACAGTGCCCTCGTGCCGAACGACAGGCGCGATGAGGTGCGCGAACGCCTCGTTCATGACGTCGGTCCATTCCTCGGGGTCGAGCTCCTCGGCCATCGCGGTCGATCCACGCACGTCGCAGAACAGCATCGTGACCACGCGACGTTCTCCCGACTGAGCCTCCTGGCCGGAGGCGGACGTGGATCCGAGCCGCGCGCCACAGGCGTTGCAGAACCTCGCGCCCTGAGGATTGTCGGCGCCGCAGGTCGGGCAGAGCATCATGGTCCGAACGATAGCTTCCATGGCTCGATGAACCGGACGGTCCATCCGAGGCCAGCCGACAGCGCGCTCGAAGCCTGAGGATGGCGCTCTTTCGGTCAGCGTCGAGCACCCGAGCTTCGAAGACTGGTGGGAGCCGTTCACGCTCGGCGTGGGCCCCGCCGGCAGCCACACGATCGGTCTCGACGCCGAGCGGCAAGCTCAGCTGCGCGGACGCTGTCGCGAGATTCTGCCAGCGGCACCATCGTGCTGAGGGCCCAGGCCTGGGCGGCACGAGGCATCGTCTAGTGCCGGCCGTTTCCTACGACGAGCTCGTCAGCCCGCCGAGCGCTCCTTGAGCACCTCGAGGTAATCGTCGAGCCGCTCGTAGGTCTCGATGGCGCCGGACTCCATCCCCGACCCGAGCACCTCGTCGCGCATCTCCTTCGAGGGGAAGACGGCACTGCTCGTCACTGTGGTCTTGCCGTCGTGCTCCTCGAACGTGTAGGTCTCCGGACCGCCGGGGTTGTCCTCGAACCCGAACGTCCAGACGATGCGTTCCGGCCGGACGATCTCCAGGTACTCCCCGAAGAAGGTGATCTCGTCGCCGTCGGGACCCCGGTGCACGACCCTCCATGTGCCACCTGCTCGGAAGTCGATCTCACAGTCCACGACCTCGTACTTCCTCGGACCCCACCAGTTCGACATGTGCTCGCATGAGGTGTGCGCCTCGAACACGAGGTCGCGCGGCGCATCGAAGACGCGGGTCATCACGATCTCCCGGTCCGACGGCGTCGTCGTCACGAGCTGGTTTCCACTACTTCCGCCCATCTCCCTGCTCCTTTCCTCGTCCCTGGAGCTCGTCCAGGTACTCATCCAGCCGGTCGTAGCTCTCCTCCCAGAAACGGCGGTACCACTCGGTCCACTCGGCGACGTCCTTCAGCGGCCCCGCTTCGAGCCGCGCCGGTCGCGATTGCCTCTCCCTGCCCCGCGAGATCAGCCCCGCCCGTTCCAGCACCTTCAAGTGTTTCGAGACCGCCGGCAGAGTCATCTCGAACGGCTCCCCCAGCTCGGTGACCGAGGCCTCCCCCGCCGCCAGCCGCGCGAGGATCGCCCGCCTCGTGGGATCCGAGAGGGCCGCGAAGGTGCGGTCCAGCCGATCGCTCGTCGTCGTCACTCCTCAACCTCTTAGTTAAATAACCGATAGGTAAATTACTCTCCCAGCCGCGCTCCTGTCAAGGCGGGTTGCCTGAGGATCCGGCGATGCTTGATCCGCGGGGATCGGGACCTCGATCCCCGACGGGGCTGCGTTAAGGAACCCTCTCCAGGATCACCAGCGGGATGTCTCGATCCGTCTTGGCTTGGTACTTGTCGTACTCGGGCCAGATCGAGGCCATCCGAGGCCAGAGTCTCGCTCTCTCCTCGGGAGTGGCCGGAAGGGCTCGCGCGGCGAACCTCTCGGCACCGACCTGTAGCGCGACCCCGGGGTTGTCGGCGATGTTCAGGTACCACGACGGATGCTTCTTCGACCCGCCGTTCGACGCGACAACGAGGTACCGATCGCCGTCCCGACCGTAGATCAAGGCGGTCCGCCGGAGCCGCCCTGTCTTCCGCCCGCGGGTCGTGAGAAGGAGCGTCTGCACGCCCCTCCACTGGTGCCCCTTCGCCCCGTCGGTCTCGACGTAGCGCCGGATGTGCTGGGCAACCCATCTCGTCGGACTGTCCGAAACCTCGTCCTGCGACGACATCAGGCCTCGACGATATCGTCCATCGATTCGGGTGAGGCGACCCTGAACCTCCTATGCCTGGATGATGACCGGTGTTCCCATCGGCACGCCGCGGAGATGTCGAAGCAGGGCGTTCGACACGCGAACGCAGCCCTTGCTGACCGCTTCACCGCTGTCGCCCGGGTCGTCGGTCCCGTGGATGGCGAGGCGAGGCTCGCCCGGGAACTCCTCCCAGGGTTTGATGGAATCGGAGAACCCGGAAAGGCCGAGGATGAAGCTCCCGTAGGGACCGGAAGGCCGATCGGTGTCGACCTTCGCCCACACGAAGTATCGACCGGGCGGCGTGGGCGTCGCCGCGGAGCCGACGGCGACCGGGAGCTGCGCCACTCGCTCGCCCTCGCGGAGTCGGACGAGCCTTCGCTCCGACACGTCGATGACGACCCGTTCGGCGACCTCGGCGAGACGCACGTCCGAGGCCGCGATCCACCCCGCCTGTCCGTTCGGCCAGATCGGGAGTTGGATGCGCAGCCAGATGTCACCGTCGTCGGTCGCGTTCCGCAGGACGAGCAGCCGGAGGCGCTGCCCCCAGGGGTTGTCCGCATCTAGGCTCGTGTAAGGATGTTCCGTTCCCGGCGCGGCGTGTATGTCCAGGGAGGTCTCGCGGGGGACGGCCACGAAGGTTCCGCCGCGCGCCAGCAGCCTGGCCGCGTGGATGTCGGCCGGGGGCGTGGGCCGCGATCGAGGTGCCAGCTCCGTGCTCGAGGGAGGATCGACGCCCTGTGCGCAGGACAAGAGGACGGCGACCAGCATCAGGAAGGCGGGGCGAGGCATCGGTGCATGATGTCGCGCACCTTGGGTCGGCGTCCACGCCACGGGCCCACGAAGGGCTGGCGGAAGGCATCAACAGTCGAGGTAGGCTCACCGAGGCGAGAGTGGCGGAACCTGGCAGACGCGCCGGATTTAGGATCCGGTGCCCGAAAGGGCGTGGGGGTTCAAATCCCCCCTCTCGCACGGCCCAAACGGCGACCTGGTGCCAGTACCCGGGCGGTCAACTCGCTGCTCGAGCGGCGTTCCGCGCGAATCATCCGTGACCGCGGCGCTGAGCTCCTGCGACGTTGACGAATGAAGCAGACGATATTCGTGCGATCGGAGGGGCGGAGTCGGTCATGAGAGGAGCGATGTGGATGCGTCGGCCGCTGGTGGCCCTCGCTCTTCTCGCGGTGATCGCGAGCGGCTGCGGTGTGCTGGGTGAAGCGGGGTCCGGTGTACTCGTCACCCGTCGGATCCAGGTTCCGGCCGGGATCGAACGTGTCGAGATCGGCGACGCCTTCCGCTCGACGATCCTAGTGGGGACGGCGGCTCCCTCGGGAGAGATCACGATGGACGACAACCTGCTCGACCGTCTCCGCGTCGAGGTCGACGGTGACACGATCAGTATCGACCTGGACGGGCGGGTCCGCGATGCGACGCTCCGCGCGAACATCGGCCTCATCCGCCTGCGGCGCCTCGCTGTCTCGCGAGCGAGCCAGGTACGGGTGAAAGGCCTGGTGACGGACGATCTCACGATCGAAGCCTCAGGCGCGAGCGAGGTCGAGGTTGGCTCCGTCGAACTCGATGAGCTCTTCCTCAACGTGAGTGGCGCGTCCCAGGTCTCGATCGAAGGGACGGCCGGGCACCTCCGCACCGACGTCAGCGGCGCCAGCCGCATCGCGCTGTTCGGGGTCGAGGCCGACGAGGCGGAGGCGGATGTCTCCGGCGCGAGTGAGGCGGAGCTCACCGTGCTCGATCGGCTGGAGGCCCGCGCGTCGGGCGCGTCGTCGGTCCGTTACCGGGGGGACCCCGACCGTGTCATCAGCGACGAGTCCGGCGCAAGCTCCGTGGAGCCAGCGTAGAAACCAACGCTCCATCCTCGCTCACGCTCCGATCAGCTCCCGCGGAGCGTGCGGAGCACGGCGGGAAGCACAGGGTCGATCGAAGCAGAGTCCATACCCAAGTGGTCTGTGCTCTCGATCGAGATGAACTCGGCGTTCGGGATCTCCTCAGCCGCGCGCCGTGCCTGGTCGAAGAAGTCGACGTCCTCCTCGGCCGCGCAGATGAGACATCGCACGTTCCATGCGCCGAGGTCTTCGCTGACTGCCCCCTCAGCCATCGCAGAGCGCCACGCGGCGCGCATCGCTGCCGCATCACACGCGAGGTACTCGTCCCGCACGGCTTCGGGGTAGCGTCCGGCGATCGCCTCGAACGCCTCGACGAGCGCTCCGATCCCTTGCTCCCTCGAGGCGGCCAACGCCTCTCCCACGACGCGGGCGAGCGGGCCGTTCGGCTCGATCGCGTAGGGATGCTGTCCGATGGTCACGAGTGAGCGGATCCGTCTGGGTGCGTATTCGCCGATCCCGAAGCAGAGTCTCCCACCCCAGGAGATGCCGATGAAGTGCGCTCGCTCGATGCTCCGGTCATCGAGCACCGCCACGACGTCCCGGACACGGGCCGGCATCCCGTACGCCCTCGCCTCGTGTGGTTTGTCGCTGCGACCGTGGCCTCGGTGATCGACATAGACGAGCCGAAACTCATCGGTGAGCTCCTGCATCGCTCTTGCGATCGGAGCGTTCCGTACCATGCCGATCGGGTCGAGGAATCCGCCGAGGATCACGACCGGGATGCCATCGCCGCCATCATCCTCGAAGTACACCCGCGTCCCGTCCAGGCCGTTCTTGACGTACGGCACGGAGACCCCCATCGGCTCGTCCGCCCATCATGACATCGTGCGAAAAGGGCTAGTGTGCCCGGCAGGACCTGACTCTGCGGCCCACGACACGGGAGGCACGACGGACTTCGCGAGCCTCATCTGGTTGTTCTTCTTGGTCTCCTCGATCATCCAACCGCTGCTCCAGCAGCGGATGTTGCTCGCCCGAAGGCTCGCCGCCATCCACCGCCTGGAGGGGTCACGGGCGAGTCGAGTCATCACCCTGATCCACCGGCAGGAGGCGTTCTCCTTCTTCGGTTTCCCGTTCGGTCGATTCATCGACGTCGAGGACTCCGAAGCCATCCTCCGAGCCATCGAGCTCACCGACCCGAACGTTCCGATCGACCTGATCGTCCACACTCCCGGCGGGCTCGTGCTCGCCGCCGAGCAGATCGCGAACGCCCTCGCCCACCACCCGGCCGCGGTGACGGTCATGGTCCCCCACTACGCGATGAGCGGCGGCACGCTGATCGCGCTCGCCGCCGATCGGATACTGATGGCCCAGTCGGCTGTGCTCGGACCGGTCGATCCACAGATCGGCAAGCACGCGGCGGCGTCGATCCTGGCGGCGGTGGAGCGCAAGGACGTGAACGAAGTCGACGACGAGACGCTGATCATGGCCGACA
The DNA here is from genome assembly GCA_963778505.1 of uncultured Actinomycetota bacterium. GTDB lineage: Bacteria > Actinomycetota > UBA4738 > UBA4738 > HRBIN12 > JAJNBA01. The sequence continues at coordinate 833,506 of CAVZUH010000004.1, forward strand.
TCGCCGGGAAGGCTCGCGACCAGGTCCGGGGGTTCGTCGTGGAACTGCTGGTCGGGAACGGCACGCCCGTGGATGAAGCGGACAAGCTCGCCGGCACGCTGTCTGAAGGGCGGTGGACGCACGACTATCCCATCACCGTGCAGGCAGCGACCGAGCTCGGCCTTCGCGTCTCGACCGAGCTGCCGAGTGAGGCGAAGGAGATCATGGCGCTCTATCCGCAGCCCAAGGGACGCCGTCCGTCGGTCGAATACATCCCGCAGCCCTATGACTCGACATCCGACGATCGAGCAGCTCGCCCGAGCTGACCACCTGCGGGACGGTCCGGCATGGCTGTAGGGTGGAGCCAACAGGCGACCGCCTGTGGTTCGCGAAGACGTCCGAGTCTGCGGCTGCCCTTCCGCAACTCCATGCTCTCTCGCCTCACGGATCGAACCGCGGCAGATGAGCCGTTACCCGCTGTACTGCCACTGCCAGGCAACGCATGGGGCGGTGGGCGCTCTTGCGCGTGGAGAGGAGCCAGGATCATGGCAGACATGAGGAAGATGAACGGCCTGACCGGACCGGGGCGAGATCAGGCTCCGGGCGGGCCTGATCCGACCGGACCGGACACGATCATCTTGATCCACGGACTGTGGATGACACCGCGGAGCTGGGAGAACTGGATCACGCACTTCACGGACCGCGGCTACAAGGTCCTGGCCCCGGCATATCCAGGACTTGGGGTCGAGGTCGAGGCCCTGCGTGAGGATCCGTCCCCGATCGAGTCGTTGTCGGTGCCGGCAACCGTCGAGAGCCTCGAGACCCTCATCGGCGAGCTCGACAAGCAGCCGATCCTCATGGGTCACTCGTTCGGCGGCGCGCTCACCCAGATCCTTCTGGATCGTGGTTTCGGCGCAGCGGGCGTGGCGATCGACTCGGTGCCTGCCGAGGGCATCAAGGTCGTCCCACCTTCGCAGATCAGGGCGAGCTTCCCGGTGTTGAAGAACCCCGCCAACCGCCACCGTGCCGTGGGGTTCACGCCGGAGCAGTTCCACTACGCCTTCACCAACACCCTGACCGAGGAAGAGTCCAGGGCGGCCTACGAGCGCTACCACGTTCCCGCACCCGGCAGCTGGGTGTGGGGTGGAGTGCTCGCCAACTTCACACCGGGCCACCAGGACACCTACGTGGACTTCAAGAACGACGATCGCGCTCCGCTGCTGTTCATCGCAGGCGGAGAGGACAACATCATGCCTCCGTCGGTCAACGAGTCCAACGTGCATCACTACCGCAAGTCCTCGGCGGTCACCGACTACAAGGAGTTCCCGGGTCGCTCCCACTTCACGGTCGGCCAGGCCGGCTGGGAAGAAGTCGCGGACTACGCTCTGGATTGGGCCAAGGAGCACGCGGCGCTCGCGCCGCGACGGGCTGACTAAGGATCTCCCTCCGGGGGTTCGCGGAGTCGTTCGAAGGACGACGCGGCGCCCCGACGGCCGAGGATCTCGATCATGGGAAGGGTTCCCGTCATGTTCGCCTTCTCGTTGGATGACGTCCGGCCCCCGGACGAACCTCCTTCCTAGGGTGAGGAGCGGTCGCGAAAACTCGATCCCGCGACCTGAGGAGGGATCCCGATGTCACGGTTCCATCGCCGAGCGGTACCCGCGTTGGCGTTACTCGTTACCGTGGTGCTGTCCGCAAGCTCCGCAACTGCCGCGCCGACGAACGTCGGCCCGAGCACGGTGACCGACCCCTACGTAATCCCGGTCGCGGACGGAGTCGAAACGACCTCCATCCTCACGGTGTCCGACGCTCGTGCCGCGAGCAACGGGTACGAGATGACCGGCATCCCCGACGGCCTCGGCGCCGTCATGCAGGGCGCCAACCTGATCGTCTACATGAACCACGAGCTCGGGCAGACGCAGGGCACGATTCGCCGACATGGCGAGCGGGGCGCGTTCGTCTCGCGCCTGGTCGTGGATCCGGCCACCCTCAGGGTGAAGTCCGGGTCCGACTGGATCGGTCCAGGCGTCCAGTACTGGGACTATCCGAACGGGACGTTCGCGTCCGCCCCGGTGGGATTCGGGACCGCGAACCTCGCGGCGTTCGCGCGCTTCTGCTCCGGAGACCTCACCGCACCTGGTCAGCTCTTCAACGCCACCACGAAGTCCGGGTACAAGGACGCGATCTATTTCGCGAACGAGGAGGTCGGCCCCGACGGCCGGGTCTTCGCGGTGACGAAGGACGGATCGGCGTGGCAGCTGCCCCGCCTCGGGTTGTTCGCATGGGAGAACACGCTGGCAGCCTTCAACACGACAAACACGACGGTCGTGATGGGCAACGAGGATCAGTCGAACATCGCCGGCGCCAATGTGAGCCAGCTGTGGGTCTACGCCGGAACCAAGCAGAAGTCGGGAAGCTCGGTCGCCAAGGCAGGACTGACGAACGGTACGAACTTCGTGATCCGGGTCGGAGGGGGTCCGCTGGACGACGGCGGCGTCCGCGCGATGATCGCGGCAGACTCGGACCACGCCGTCCACTTCGACCTCGTCGAGATCCCCTGGAACCAGTCGGGCGCCGCCCAGAACGCGCAGGCGCTCGCGCAAGGGCTCTCGCTCAACAGGATCGAGGACGGCGAGTTCGACCCCAACGACAAGAACGTCTACTACTTCCTGACGACCGAAGGCTCACCGGCGAACCCGCCCGAGACCCCATCGCGTGACGGTGGCGGGCTGTGGCGGCTTACCTTCGAGGACGTCGAGAACCCCTCGCTGGGCGGCACGCTCGAGCTCCTGCTGGACGGCACCGAGAGCGTGTACTCGGAGGTGGGCGGCGAGAGCAGCTTCAACAAGCCGGACAACATGACCATCGACACGCACGGGAACGTCTTGATCCAGGAGGACCCGGGCGAGAACACACACCTGGCGAGGATCGTGGCCTACCGGATCTCCGACGGAGCGCTCGGCGTGGTGGCCCGCTTCGACCCCGCGCTGTTCTCGAACGACACGGTGATGACCGACGATGAGGAGTCCAGTGGCATCATCGATGTCGAGCCGATCCTCGGCGAGGGCACGTTCCTGTTCGACGCGCAGGTGCACGCCGACTCCCCGATCCCGTATCCGGGGGGCGCCGCCCTGTCGGATCCGGAGACACAGGTGGAGCACGGCCAGCTCCTGCAGCTGTTCGTTCCGGACTGGGATACCGTCTACGGTTCCAGCATCTAGCGAGCGTCTCGAAGAGAACGCACAACGGAGGTTCCGGCGCCGGAGGCGACCGGGACCTCCGCGTTTCCGGGTCGCGCCCCCGCCTAAGGAGCTAAGCCCCTCACGTCGGCATCGGGGAGGGGGACGTCGTGGCGGAGCGCACGGCCGACATCGAACAAGGCCGGGATGCGGCTCGCCGAGAGTCGTGGTCAGAGGCGTACAAGGCGCTCGTCGCCGCCGATCCGTCCGACCTGTCTCCTCAGTACCTCAAAGCCCTCTCCGAAGCAGCCTGGTGGTTGTCGAAGATCGACGAAGCGATCGAACGGAATCCTCCGTTCGCGGAGCTGGCCGACTCGATAGAGCGTTCCACGGGGACCACGCGTGCAGCGGCGGTCCGGCGGCTCTTCTCCATGCCGGAGCCGGACGACCTCAGGGGGGCCCTCGTGGAAGCCGGATTCGACGAAATCCGGATCGACGTTGTCCGCACGACTGATCAGGACGGTCTGCGGATCACCACGGAGACGATCGTCGGTCGCGCGAGACGAGTGTGACCGATCCCGTTAGACGGCCTGGAGGCGCCGGGTATCGGCGGGCAGTTCGGTCACGTCGCCCGGGAGGGTGATCACGAATCGAGCGCCACCGTGCTCGCCGTCCTCCACGTGTGCCGTGCCGCCGTGCAGTTCGGAGAATTTCTTGACCAGAGAGAGGCCGATGCCGACCCCCCGGCCTCCGGCGCCTGCACCCTGATGGAACGGTTCGAAGAGCGATTCCTTGAGATCGTCCGGGATCCCCGGACCCTCATCCTCGATCGTGAGGACCACGCCGTTGGATCCGCCTTCGACACGGATGTGCACAGCCGTGCCCGCGGGAGTGTGCCGTCGAGCGTTCACGAGGAGGTTCTCGATCACCCGCTCGACCTTGCCCGCGTCGACGTCGACGAGCACCTGGGAGGCCTCGACCCGGATCGGGTGGGATTCCATGCCCGGAAGCTCACGGGCGACCCTGCGTGCGAGCTCGCTCACGTCGGTCGGAGCGCGCTCGGGCTGGATGTGCCCTCGATCGAGACGGTCGAGATCCAGCAGGTCGTCGACGAGACGGTTCATCTTCTTCCCGCCCTGCTCGATCATGTCGAGCATCGTCGAGCGCTCTTCCTCCGTCAGGCCGATCTGCTCGGCTCGATGCAGTGTTTGCACCGAGCCGAGGATCCCCGCGAGTGGGCCCTTCAGGTCGTGGGAGACGGCGTGCAGAAGCGTGTCCTTGACCTCGTTCAGCTCACGGAGCCCCGACGTGACGGCGGCCTCCCGTTCGAGATGTGTCCACTGCGCGTCGATGATGCGCCGAAGGGTTCCGAGAAGCACTGCGATCGAGAGGAAGGCGGCGAAGCGGAAGATCGCGTTCCACCAGGGAAGCAGGTCGAACTGCGGATAGAGGAGATCGCTCCACAGCGCGGCGACGGTCGAGAGGGCGACCGTGACCGCTCCCCATCGGAGCCCGAGGTTCCACGTCACAAGGCCGATGGGCATCAGATAGAAGAGCGCAACCGACAGCCGAGGCCCGAGCAGGTAGTCCATCACTGCCACGACCGCGAGGAAGGCGGCGCCGAGCAGGAGTGTGAGCCCCGGGGACTTCCCGTCGAAGAAGCCCTCGGTCTGCCTCAGGACACGGCGCTCTGCCAGGTAGTTGTCCGCCACGATGAAAGCTTCGGCGGCCCGTCCCGCTACCTTGAGTCGGGTACCCGAGGCCGCCTCGGGGGCTCAGCCGGCCCTCACGGCCTGCCCGAGGGCCCGGAAGGCCCGTCCCCGGTGGCTGAGCCTGTCCTTCTCCTCGTCGGTGAGCTCTGCCATGGTCCGCTCCCAGCCGGCGGGAACGAAGATCGGGTCGTAGCCGAAGCCGCGTGTTCCGCGCGGTTTCGTCACGAGCGTCCCCTCGCAGATGCCTTCGGCATGTGTCTCATGCCCGTCGGTCAGCGCGAGCACGGCGACGCATCGGTACCGCGCGGTGCGGCCCGAACCCGGTACGCCCCTCAGGGCTCGGACGAGTTCCTCGAGGTTGCGCTCGTCGGTCGCGTCGTCGCCCGCGAACCTGGCGGACCGCGGGCCGGGGCGGCCGCCGAGCGCGTCGACCTCGATCCCGGAGTCGTCCGCGAGCGCCGGTTCGCCCAGGGCGGCCGCCCCGGCCCGCGCCTTCAGCAGCGCGTTCTCGAGGTAGGTGCTGCCGGTCTCTTCCACGTCGGGCCAAGGGCCTTCGTGGTTCTCGACCGTCAGCCACTCGACGGGCCAGTCCGCGCAGATACGCCCGATCTCTCGGAGCTTGTGCGTGTTGCGGGACGCGATCGCGATCCGGGCCGGGAACGCCACCTCAGCCGTCGAGGGCGTCCCGCTGGATCTTCGTGAGCTCGACGACGCCCGCCGACGCCAGGTCGAGCAGCTCATCGAGCTGCGGCCCGGTCGAAAGGCGCGCCCTCCGCGGTCCCCTGGACCTCGACGAGGGCACCCGAACCGGTCATGACGACGTTGCAGTCGACGCCGGCGGCGGCGTCTTCTTCATAGGACAGATCCAGCCGAGCCTCCCCGTCGACGATCCCGACCGAGACGGCCGCGACGGAATCCAGCAGGAGGTCATCGGGCACGAGACCTCCGCTCGACAACCCGCGGAGGGCGAGCGCGAGGGCGATGTATCCGCCCGTGATCGCCGCGGTCCGGGTGCCGGCGTCGGCCTGCAGCACGTCGCAATCGACCGTGATGGTGCGATCCCCCAGCCTGCCGAGATCGGTTACGGCTCGGAGCGAGCGACCGATCAGGCGTTGGATCTCCTGGGTGCGGCCGCCGGGACGGCCGCGGTTCACCTCACGCGGCGAGCGTTCGGCGGTCGAAGCGGGCAGCATCGAGTACTCCCCCGTCACCCATCCTTTCCCGGTCCCGCGCAGCCAGCGAGGAGCTTCGGTCGACACCGAGGCGGAGCACAGCACCCGGGTCTTGCCCATCGAGAACAGCACGGAGTCCGGCTGCCCACTCCTGATAGCCGAGCTCATACGCGACCGGCCGCAGCTGACCGGGGGCGCGGCCGTCGGGTCGGGGGCTCATCGACCCACCTCCAGGACCATCCCCGGCACCGCGATGTCGATCGGCCCCGTGAAGGTCTCGGCAGCCTCGCGGATCGAGATCCGGTGGTCGAGCTCGGGCGTCAGGTGCGTGAGCACCAGGTGATCGGCTCCCGCGGAGGTTGCGACGTCGCCTGCCTGCGCCGCGGACAGATGGAACGGATAGAGCTTCGAAGTGTTCTGATACGTCGCCTCGCATAGGAACAGGTCGGCATCGCGCCCCAGCGCGATCGCTGCCTCGCACGGTCCCGTGTCGCCGGTGTAGGAGAACACGACCCCGCCCGCCTCGATCCGGTAGCCGAGCGAGAAGACGCCGATGTGCTGCATCTCGAACGGCGTGATCCTGAACGGGCCAAGCTCGAAGACCTCGCCTGGGGCCGCGGTGCGGAATTCGAAGGCCTCCGCCATCACGTTGCGCCCGTTCTCCGAAACGAGCGCTGCCGCGATGTCGGTGAATCCCCCAGGGGACCAGAAGGGAAGACCTGGATGCCCCAGTCGCCCGTAGTGCCGCGCGTAGAACGTCGGGATGATGTCGACGTAGTGATCGGGATGGCCATGGGTGATGAGCATCGCCCCGACGTCGTCGACGCCGACCACCTGCTGAAGGCGAGCGAACGTGCCGGTGCCGGCATCGACCTGCAGGTGATAGCCGTCCTGCGTGACCAGGTAGCCGCAGTTCTCGCCGCCGGCGCCGGGCCACGTGCCCTGCGCGCCCAGGACCGTCAGCTCCACGCGCCCTCCACCGTCACCTGTTGCACGCCGAGATCTCGAACTTCGGGACCGAGGAACACCTCCGCGACACGTTGGAACCGTTCGGGATCGCCCGTCGTGACGAACTCATGCACGGGCCTTCCGTCGGCGGACGCCAGGAGCTCTCGGGACACGAGGTCACCGTACACGTCCTTCGCGGTCTCCTCTGCCGACGAGACCAGCACGACGTCGGGACCGAGCTCGAGCTGGAGGAGTCCGGACAGAAGCGGATAGTGGGTGCAGCCCAATACGAGGGTGTCGATCCCGGCCTCCATGAGTGGCTCAAGATACCCGCGCGCGACGGCCCGGAGCTCCGAGGAGCTGGTGTCCCCTCGTTCGACGTGGTCGACGAAGGCAGGGCACGCGGCCGCGTGCAACGTGACGGACGAGCCGATCGCCCGCTGGTACGCGCCCGTGGCGATCGTCGCCTCGGTCCCGATCACGCCGACGACCCCGTTGCGCGTCGCTCGGATCGCCGCACGCGACCCGGGGTTCGACCACGCCGACCACGGGGATGTCGGCGCTCACCGCGATGTCGCCGATCGCCGAGACCTCGATCGAGTTGCAGGCGATCACGAGCAGCTTCACGTCTCGCTCGAACGAGGTACTCCGCGATCTCGAGCGCGTAGCGGCGGATCCGCTCGACCGGCTGCGATCCGTACGGGAACCGGGCCGAGTCCCCGACGTAGATCAGCGGCTCGTGGGGCAGGAGGTCGATGATCGCGCGCGCGACCGTCAGCCCGCCGACGCCGGAGTCGAACACGCCGATCGGCCGCGGGTCGCTCACCACCACAGGGACTCGGAGACCTTCTTCTCCGCCGTCGCGAGATCGTCGGCCCATGCTTCGGTGGAGAGGTACTTCCAGCCGCCGTCGGCGAGCAGGCAGACGATGTCGCCCCTCGCGCGACTCGGCCGCGATCCGCTGCGCCACGTGGACGACCGCCCCCGACGAGATCCCCGAGAAGATGCCCTCCCTCGAGGTCAGCTCCCGCGTCGCTCGGAGGGCGTCGTCGGAGCTGACGAGGAACTTCCGGTTCACCTCGGCGGGATCGAAGATCGGCGGGACGAACCCCTCGTCGAGCGAGCGGAGGCCGTAGACGAGGTCGCCCAGCTCCGGCTCCGCGGCGACGACCTGGATGCGACGGGTCGTGCGCGTGCAGTGCTCGGCCGACGCCGGTGAGGGTGCCGCCGGTGCCCATCCCGGCGACGAAGTGCGTGACCTCGGGGAGGTCGGCGAGGATCTCGCGCGCGGTTCCGTCCTCATGCGCCCGTGGGTTCGCCGGGTTCCCGTACTGGAACGGCATGTAGTACGCGGGATCCTCCGCGAGCGCCCGTGCCACCTCGATCGAGCCGTTCGTGCCCTTGTCGCCGTCGGAGAAGACGATCTCGGCGCCGAACAGCCGAAGGAGACCGAGCCGCTCCTGACTCGCGTTGTCGGGCAGGACGACCGTGAGCCGGTAGCCCTTCCGCTTGGCGACCATCGCGAGCGAGATGCCCGTGTTGCCGGAAGTCGGCTCGAGGATCGTCTTGTCGGGCGTGAGCTCACCGGACGCTTCGGCGGCCTCGACCATCGCGAGCGCGATCCGATCCTTCGTCGAGCCGGTCGGGTTGTTGCCCTCGAGCTTCGCCCAGAGATGCACACCGGGCCTCGGGGGACATCGCGGACATGCCGACGAGCGGGGTGTTCCCGATGGCGTGGAGGATGTCGTCGAGGCGGGTCACGCGCCGATTATCCCAGCGGCGTCCGACCGGTCGTTCCGGCAGGCTAGCCGCCGGCGACGGCGGGCAGGATCGAGACGGTGTCGCCCTCCCCCACCTCGGTCTCGAGCGACCCGAGGTAGCGCACGTCCTCGTCGTTCAGGTAGACGTTGATGAACCGGTGGAGCCCGCCGTCTTCGGAGCAGCACGTTCTTCGTGATCCCCGGGTACTTCGTCTCGAGGTCGCCGAGGACGTCGCGGAGCGTGGCACCTTCCGCGCTCACCTTGGGTTCCCCACCGGCGTGCTTGCGGAGGATCGTGGGCAGCTTCACCTGGACGGGCATGTCGTCGCGATGCTCCTTACTCGGGTCGGGCGGGGACGCCGCAGAACTGCTCGTAGTCGATCAGCTCGGTGATCGTCGGCTCCTTGCCGCACACCGGGCAATCGGCGTCCCAGCGGATCTTCACTTCCTGGAAGCTCATGTCGAGCGCGTCGTAGAGGAGCAGCCGCCCTTCGAGCGTTTCGCCCTCGCCGGTGATCAGCTTGATCGCCTCGGTCGCCTGGATCGAGCCGATCACGCCGGGCAGGACGCCGAACACGCCGCCTTCGGCACACGACGGGACCGTGCCGGGCGGCGGCGGCGTCGGGAACAGGCACCGGTAGCACGGCGTCTCCTGTGCCCGGCATGAACACCGTCGCCTGTCCTTCGAACTGGTAGATCGAGCCGTAGACGAGCGGCTTGCCGAGGAACTGGGTGGCGTCGTTCACGAGGTAGCGGACCGGGAAGTTGTCGGTGCCGTCCACGATCACGTCGTAGGGCTCCATCACGTCGAACACGTTGGTCGAGAACAGCAGCGTGTCGTGGCCCACGATCTCGACCGTCGGGTTGATCGCGCGCAAGTGCTCGAGCGCCGACTCGACCTTCGGAGCGACCGACGTCGGCGTTCGTGTGCAGGATCTGGCGCTGGAGGTTGGAGACGTCGACCGCGTCGAAGTCGACGATGCCGATCTTCCCGACGCCGGCGGCGGCGAGGTACATCGCGATCGGCGACCCGAGTCCACCGGCGCCGATCACCAGGACGCTCGAGTCGAGCAGCTTGCGTCTGTCCGGCCCCCCCGACGTTGGGCAGGATGATGTGGCGCGCGTACCGCTGCACCTCGTCCTCGGTGAACTTCCGGTCGCTCACGTGATCGTCAGCTCCTCTTCCTCGACCTCGCCCTCGCGGATGAAGAACGACCGGAGGACCGGCTGGTCGCGATCGGCGACCGAGAGCAGCAGATACCGAGAATCCGGGTAGAAGGCGAGCTTGATGTCGGTTTCCGATGGGTAGGCCTCCGAGTGCGTGTGGGAGTGGTAGATCGCCCAGATGTCCCACCCTCGTTCGTCGACCTCGTCGAAGACCTTGAACTGCTCCTGGCCGTCGAACCGGTAGGTGGCGGAGCTCGCGTTCGCGTTCGTCATCGGGATACACGCTGCACGGGCACATCGCCTTCGGCCGCGATCAGGCCGCAGGCCTCGTTGGGGAACTCGCGGAGCGCTTGCTCCACGATCTCCTTGTAGAAGACGCCGTCCAGTTCAGCCATGTCCTCGTGGATGCCGGCGGGACCCGCGGGAGGCGGGTCCCTCTTGCACCTGCAAATCCTACCAACGAGGTCGGATATTCCCGTCGCGCGGGGTCGGACTCCGCCTGGGACGATGACCTCGGAGATGACTCGCGTCGCCGTCATCGGCCACGTCGAATGGATCACGTTCGCCCGGGTGGAACAGGTGCCGACCGCGGGCGGGATCGCGCATGCCAGTGAGACATGGTCCGGCGCGGGCGGCGGTGGTGGGGTGGCCGCGCGGCAACTCGCCAAGCTCGCGGGGTCATGCGACTTCTTCGTCGCGCTCGGGGACGACGACGTTGCGGAGCGGGCGCGGGAGGAGCTCGTCGCAGACGGCGGTGCAGGTCCACGCCGCGACGAGAGCGACAGTCGACCAGGGAAGGCGATCTGTCTCATCGATCCGAGCGGGGAGCGCACGATCCTGACTCTCGGTCCGCGCCTCGAGCCTCGGGGTTCGGACGCCCTCCCCTGGGATCGCGTCGCCGACGCCGACGCCGTGTACGTGACCGCCGGAGACGAGGAGGCGCTCCGTCGCGCGCGCACCGCCCGGATCGTCGTCGTGTCCTCGCGGCACCTCTCGACGCTCGCCGCGTCAGGGATCCAGGCCGACGCGGTGGTCGGAAGCGGCCAGGATCCTGCGGAGCGGTACGACCCTCGAGCGGCTGGCGCACGCTCCGCCGGGTCTGGTCGTTCAGACGGAGGGGGCGGCCGGCGGCCGCTACCGGCGAGCGGACGGTCGGGAAGGCCGATAGCGCCCCGATGCCGCCGCCCGGTCCGATCTCCGACACGTACGGCAGCGGGGATTCCTTCCAGGCAGCGCTCACGTTCGCGCTCGGCGCCGGGTACGACGTGTCGCGCGCGCTCGAGCTCGCCGCCCGGTGCGGGTCCGCGGCCTTGACCGGCCGCGGACCCGCGGAGGGACAGCTGACCGCTGCGGCGCTCTGAGTTCAGCCGAGCAGCTCAGCGGATCGGGCCCAGAGCTCTCGATCGTCGTCGCGGAAGGCCTGCACCGCGGCCATCGTGGTCGGGCCGAGCGCGAGGTTCGTGCCCGGCAGGTTCCGGCGGATCTGCTCGAGCTCCTTCCGCGTGAACTCGCACGTCGAGGTGTTCGGCTCCACGCCGGTAGAGCGCGGCGCCGTTCAGCCCGAGGATCTTCGCCTTGAGCTCCTTGGTGAGCTTCGGGTAGCCGTAGCGCTCTCGGAACTCCTCGGAGATCTGGAACGTGCGCATCGCCTGGATCAACGGCTGGGGCGATCCGTAGAACAGACAGTCGGTCCCCCAGAGCACGTTGTCCTGCCCGACGTGCTTCAGCAGCTTGCCCAGGACGTGCGCCGCCTGCTCGGGATACCGCATCACGTACCACCAGGTCGAGCCGATCTCGGCGTAGACGTTCTCGTTCGGGCCGATGCCCTCGCGCTCCATCGACGCGATCAGCCGGTTCACACCCAGATGGGCGGTCTCCGCCGCGTACGGGCCCTCGGTCACGCCGGACTCGAAGCCGGAGTGGTACGCGACGAAGTTCACGTCGGGGTGCCGCCTCGCGGCCGGGCCGATGTCGTCGGGCGAGGCATTCGGCGTTCCCGAGCGACAGTCCCTTGTGGGTGCAGATCGTCGGGATCTGGAGGTCCACGGCCTTGCGGATGAATCGCTCACCGAGGTCACCCCCGTCGCGGTCGTCGAGCCACCAGACGTTCCCGTCGCCCTCGAAGGCACCCGGGAAATGCGTGAACGTCTTCCACGCCGCGACCGGATAGCGGCTCGCCGTGTGCTCCATCGCGTCGAGGGCAGCCCGCTGCGTGCCTACGTTGGGCAGGGCTTGCGCGTGGAGCAGGATCCGCTCGTCCCGGCAGAGTCCCTCGACGGTCCGGCGGGTGATGTCCATGATCTCGGGCGACAGCGGGCTGCCCTCGGGGAAGATCGGGAGCGACGACAGCACCAGCATGTTCGTGTCCGAGCGCAGGAACATCAGCTCGAGGAAGTGCTCGATCGAGTAGCACACGCGAGGGTCGTCCTCGCCGCAGCCCTTCTGCGGGAAGGCCTGCCAGAAGTTCTGTCCGTTCAGGACAGGGTTCAGGTGGTACTCGAGCAGATGCCCCTGGATGTCGAAGACGAACTCCTCGCCGCCGAGCGCCTCGTAGGCGCTCGGCGGCTCGACCGAGGCGCTCGGCGGGATCTCGTACGAACCGCCCGGGCTCGCTGGTGGTCGCCGACGGGTTCGAGCGGTGCTCCTCGCGCGTGCAGGCGTTCAGGGCGAGGAACGTGGTGGCCGCGCCGCAGGCCGAGAGCAGGAACTCTCGGCGGCTCATACCGAGGCGGCGCGCGTTGCGCTCGGCGTCGTCGCGGGCGCGACGGATCGTTTCGCGGAGGACGGGCGGCAGGACCGGCTCCGGGTCGTACTCCGCGTTCGACGCCGGCCCGAACTCGATGGGGAGCCCGGGATCTCCCTCGGCCCAGTCGCCCGGCGGTTTCTTCGGCGTCTCCACACGACCCCCTTCCGCGCAAGATAACGGGCGCGCCGCGGGTGCGGTTCCCGAACTAGGCGCTGAGCGAGCCGGAGACCGTGATCCGACCTGGCTCGCCGGCCACGACGGTGCCGATCCTCGCGAACGGCACGTCGTGGTCGCGCGAAAGCCGCCTCCATCGACGGCTTGTGCTTGGCCGCGATCAGCAGTCCGCCGGAGGTCTGGGCATCCGCCAGGATCAGCCGCTCGGGCTCGGGGAGATCGCCGAAATCAGCGTGCGCGCGGACGTAGGCGAGGTTCCGCTTCGTGCCGCCGGGGACGACGTCGCGGCGAGCGAGATCGAGGATCCGTGCGATCCATCAGCGGGATCGCGCCGGCGTCGAGCTCGGCCGCCACACCGGATGCCTCGAGCATCCGGTGCAGGTGGCCGAGCAACCCGAACCCGGTGACGTCGGTGCCCGCCTCGGCGTCTGCGTCCCGCATCGCCTCGGCGGCCGACCTGTTCGTCGTCGTCATCAGCTCGATCGCTGCCGCGACGAGGTCGTCGTCCGCCAAGCCTCGCTTGATCGCGGTCGACACGATCCCGAGACCGAGCGGCTTCGTGAGGTAGAGGGCCGCGCCGGCGGGCGCGGTCGAGTTCCGCACGACCTCGTCGGGTCGCCACGAGGCCGATCGCGACCATCCCGTACTTCGGCTCGGGGTCGGTGATCGAGTGGCCGCCGGCGACGACCACGCCCTCCGCGGCAGCGACGTCGACCCCTCCCTGGAGGACCCGCGCGAGCATGTCGAGCGGGAGGTCGTCCACGGGCCAGTTCACGATGTTGAGCGCGAGGAGCGGCCGCCCGCCCATCGCGTAGACGTCCGACAGCGCGTTCGTCGCGGCGATCCTCCCCCAGTCGTAGGGGTCGTCGACGATCGGCGTGAAGAAGTCGAGCGTCGCGATCAGGCCCTCCCCCGACGGGAGGCGGTACACCGCGGCGTCGTCTCCCGTGTCGGCTGCGACGAGGACGTCCGCGGACACCGGAGGCAACCTCACGCCCTCGAGGACCGTCAGGAGATCGTCGGGCCCGAGCTTGCAGCCGCAGCCTGCGCCGTGACTGAAGCTCGTGAGGCGACGCTCCCCAGACGAGACCGTCTCAGTCGCCATCGGACGTGGACTCACCGGGCTCGGTCCCCATCGCGTGGAACCCGCCGTCGACGTGGAGCAGCTCGCCCGTGATACCCGCCGACAGGTCCGACAGGAGGAACGCGACCGCGCCGGCGACCGGTCGGGGGTCGCTCGTGTCCCACCCGAGCGGCGCGCGATCTGCCCAGCTCCCGGCGATCGTGTCGAACCCCGGGATGCCCTTGCCGGCCATCGTCTTCATGGGCCCGGCGGAGACCGTGTTCACCCGGATCTTCTTCGGACCGAGGTCACGAGCCAGGTACCGCGTGACCGATTCGAGCCCCGCCTTCGCGACACCCATCCAGTCGTAGATCGGCCACGCGACCCTCGCGTCGAAGTCGAGCGACACGATCGACGCCCCCGTTCGACTCCATCCAGCGGCAGCATGCCGACCGCGAGCGAGGCTGAGCGAGAACGCGCTGGTCTTGAACGCGGTCGCGACGCTCTCCCACGGCGTGTGGAGGAAGTTGCCGCCGAGCGCGTCCTGGGGCGCGAACGCGATCGCGTGCAGGAACCCGTCGAGCTGTCCCCAGCGCCTGCCGAGCTCCGCGCGCACCGCCTCGATCTGCTCGGGCTCGTTCACGTCCATCTCGAGAACGTCGGGAGGATCCGGAAGCCGCTTCGCGGTCTTCTCGGTGAGGCTCACCGTCCGCCCGAAGTTCGTCAGGACGATCTCCGCGCCCTGCTCCTGCGCGACCTGGGCCGCCGAGAAGGCGATCGACTGGGGCGTGAGCACGCCGGTGATGAGGAGCTTCTTGCCCTCGAGCAGCACCGGCAAACCTTACCCGGCGGCGCCCGCGATCTCCCAAGTGACGTTCCCGTCGTCGTCGAGCTGGGTGACGTCGATCCGCAGCCCTTCGGTTTCCCCCGGGGCGCGCGCGGTGCACTCGAACGTCCCTCCTCGGCGAACCTCGACGTCCTCCGGACACTCGGCCACGATGCTCGCCACCCCGAGCCGGTCCGTGAGCCGGCGTCCCAGCTGTCGTTCGAGCTGATCGGAGTTGAGGGTCCGAGAGGCGCAACTTCCCGCCGCCACCGACAGGATCAGGAGGAGGGCAAGCGTCGGGCGAGGGGGGGTTCCCGATGACACCGCGCGGGAGCGTAGCATCGGGCGCCATGGACCTCGGACTCACGGGCAAGGTGGCGCTCGTCACGGCGTCGTCGAAGGGACTCGGCCGCGCGTCGGCACAGGCGTTGGTGGACGAGGGCTCGTCGGTCGCGATCAACGCCCGGGAGCCAGACAGGCTGCGGGCCACCGCGGCAGAGCTCGGTGACGACGTGCTCGCGCTCCCGGCGGATGTCACCGAGGCGGATGCGCCCCGCCGGCTCGTCGAAGCGACCGTGGAACGGTTCGGGGCGCTGCACGTCCTGGTCGCGAACGCGGGCGGACCTCCGAAGGGAGGAGCCCTCGACGTGGACGACACCACGCTCGAAGCAGCGATCAACGCGAACCTGCTGACCTCCGTCCGACTCGTCCGCGCGGCCCTGCCGCACATGAGGGCGGCAGGCTGGGGCCGTATCTGCCTCATCACGTCGAGCTCGGTGAAGCAGCCGATCCCCGACCTCGCCACGTCGAACACGGCGCGAGCCGGCCTCTGGGGGTGGGCGAAGACCGCGGCGCAGGATCTGATCGACGAGGGCATCACCCTGAACCTGGCCTGCCCGGGACTTCACGCGACGGATCGCGTGAAGGATCTCGGTTTCGCCGGGCGGCTCGGCGACCCGGCCGACTTCGGTCGCGTGGTCGCGTTCCTCTGCTCGCGGCACGCCGGCTTCATCTCGGGCTGCGGCGTTGCAGGTGGACGGCGCGAGTACGCTTGGCCTCCTGTGAACTCCGACCGAGAGGGTTGAACGACGTGGACGATGCCGAACGTGCCCAGGCACTCGCCGACCGATTCTGGGAAGAGCTCCTCGAGCGGGAACCGACCTTCGCCACGGCGATCGGCGACGACCGCTACGACGACCGTCTTCCCGACATCGGAGAGCAAGGCCGCGCCCTATCGGAGACCCGCAACCGCGCCGCTCTCGACGAGCTCGCGACGATCGATCGTGAGGGACTCGACGTCACGCTCCGAACGACGTTGGACGTGCTCGAAGCGATCGCGATCCAGACCATCGCCTCTCTCGAACATCGAACGGACCGGCTCTACGTAGCCAATCATTTCGTCGGGCCGGGCGTGGCACTCGGGGATATCGCCTCGATCCAGCGGACCGACACGGCCGAGCACCTGGAGCGCTACGAGCAGCGTCTCCGTGCGTTCCCGGGATACCTGGAGGCGTGCGCCGAGATCGCTCGCGAGGGGATCGCGACCGGCGTCGTGTCGCCCCGAACCGTCGTCGAGCGTGCCGTCGCGCAGGTGGAGCGCATCGTGGCGATGCCGGCGGAGGAGGCGCCACCCTTGGCCGCGGCGGCCGAAGACGACGCGACGGCACGTGACCGGATCGTGGCCGCGTGGAACGAGGCCGTTGCCCCTGCGTTCACGCGGTTCCTCGACGTGCTGCGCGAATACCTCCCCCACGCCGCGGAGAGCAACGCCGTCACCGACCTCCCCGGCGGCGATGCGATCTACGCGACGGAGATCCGGTCCTGGACCACGCTCCCCCTCGATCCACGCGAGGTGCACGAGTTGGGTAACGAGCGATGGGACGCGATCCAGGCGGAACGTTTCGAGGTCGCCGCGCGGCTCGGCTACGGAGACCCCGCGGAAGCGACGGCGGCTCGGAAGGCGTCGGGGGAAGACACGCCTGCCTCAGCGGAGGCACTGGTCGAGCTCGTCGAGGACCAGGTGCAGCGGAGCTGGGACATCGCTCCCCGATGGTTCGGCCGGCTCCCCAAGGCCAACTGCCGCGTCCGCGAGATCGAGGCATACAGGGCGGCAGACATGGCCGGCGCCTTCTACATGCCGCCAACGGCGGACGGTGAACGCCCCGGGACCTACTACATCAACACGCACGACCTGCCGGGAAAGGCGCTTCACCAGATCGCGGCCGTCACCTACCACGAGGCCAACCCCGGACACCATTTCCAGATCGCTCTCGAGATGGAGTTCGACGAGCGCCCCTCGCTCCGTCGGTTCGGCGGACTCCTGGCCGGCTCGTCGTTCGCCGAGGGCTGGGGTCTCTACAGCGAACGGCTCGCGGACGAGATGGGCCTGTACATGGACGATTGGGAGCGGCTCGGGATGCTCGCGGGCCAGGCGCATCGCGCCGCGCGACTCGTGACCGACACCGGCCTCCACGCTTTCGGATGGTCGCGGGAGGACGCGATCGCGAAGCTCGAGGCCGGCGGGTCGCCCCACGGCGAGTCGGTGACCGAGGTCGACCGGTACATCGCGCTGCCCGCCCAGGCGCTCGCGTACATGGTCGGCATGGTCGAGATCGAGGACGCACGGCGTCGGACCGAGGAGAAGGAGGGAGCCGCCTTCGACCTGAAGGGCTTCCACGACCGGCTCCTCGCGCTCGGACAGCTCCCGCTCCCCGCCTTGCGACGCGAACTCGGATGACTCAGGCGGGCTTGCGAGCCCGAAGCAGCAGGTAGTCGAGCAGCCCTCGCTCCCACAAGACGTCGGCCTGGCCGAGCATCACGCGGGCGGCGAGCGTGAGCGATCTTCCCTCGCCCTCGCCTCGCGCGTCGAGGCGGTCGCGGGCGAAGCGCAGGGCGGGCGCGATCACGCGGGCGCCGATGAGGTCGGACCGCACGTCGTGGAAGCCGGCGGTCGCGGCCGTGGCTGCGATCCGGCCGGGCGAGGCGGCGGCGCCCGAGCGAAGGCCCCAGACGCGAAGCATCGCCACGGCGGCGACCGCCTCCCGAAGACCCCGTGGGTAGCGGAGCGTCGGAACGTCGGAGATCGTGAGGATCCCGCCGGGCCGAAGGACGCGGAACGCCTCGCGGAGGAAACGATCGCGCGAGGAGAAATGGAACGCGGCCTCCACGCTGATCACGCCATCGAAGGAGCCGTCGGCGAACGGGAGCCGGCACGCGTCCGCGCACACGGCGCGGGCGCCTGCGTCCCGCATGCGCCCGCGCCCCGCTTCCAGCTGGGACCACGTGATGTTCACGGCTGTGAGCGACCGCGGACGTGCGACCTCCGCGATCACCGCATCCTGGGCGGCGAGGCCGTTCCCGACGTCGAGGACATCGCCGCCGACCGGAAGGTCGGCCGCGAGCTCCTCGACCAGCCTGCGAACCGCGATCGGTGCCTCAGCCGGATCGCTGCCATCTCCTTCCCAGAGCCCGAGGTTCAGCCACCCGGGCGCGAGAGCGAGGAAGAAGTCGGGGCCTATCGAGTCGTACACGGTGGCGGCCGGGTTCCCGCCGTAGCGCAGCATCGCCGCCGCATGACGGAGGTTCTCTCGGGTCCAGTCGACCGACATCACCCACGCCGACGCAGGCTCGCGTCGTCCAGCCCCACCTTTGGCTCGGGTTCGGCGGCGAGACGCTGTCGCCATGTGCAGGAGCACGTCATCTACATGCGCATCCTACGTGCGGATCGGAGGACTCCAAGCCGCGATCCGACGAGGTGAGACCGGCCGTTGGCCTTAGGTCGAACGCCGGTATCGCGCGATGCTTCGGCGGCGTAACGTTCGCTTGAGAATCCCCCAGATGGGCTACGCAGGGAGAGGGATAGGGAAGAGACCCCGAAGAGCGGCCTCTGCGTCTCTCGACGATCGGGGATCCCATGGAGCAGCACGCATGACCCCCAGCCGGACCCTCACGACCGCAGCGTGACGGTCCCTGGGAAGTGGCTCCCCCGGCCAGAAGGGCCGGGGGGGCCACTCCAAGTTTCGGCCGGTCCCTCGAGTGGAAGGCACACGATCGGCGCTCGATCCGAACACGCCGCGGACGGACATGGAGCCCCTCTCACTCGGGAACCGCGACCTTGAGTAGCTCGGCCGCATCGAGGAGTGGGAATCAGAACGCTGCATCAGCCTCGACGAAGAGCTGGTTGGCGTTGACCGCTCCTTGGTCGGAGACGGTCCACGTGCCGGTCACCTCACCGGAGGCGGGATCCACCCGTTGCAGGATCGGACCCAGGTCGGTCGCGATCCACAGCGATCGGTCGTGGAAGACGAGCCCGTCGGGGAAAGGTTCCGTCTCGATCGGTGGATCGGGCTCGTCGGTCTCGGGGTCGATCCGTTGGATGGAGTCGCTCTCTACCGACGAGACCCATAACCCTTCACCCGCCTCCGCCATCACCTGTGGTCCGAACTCGGTCGGGATCTCCGTCTGGACCTTGCCGGTCGGATCGATGCGCGTGATCGTCGAGTCGAGGTAGTTGGAGACCCACACGCTCCTTGAAAGCAACGGTCACGAACCGCGGCTCGAGCCCGACCTCGATCCGCGGGCCCGCCCGGTTCTTCGCCGGGTCGATCAGCACCACCGCACCGCTCTCCTCGCACACCACCCACAAGCCGCGGTCGTCTGCGGCCATACCCTCGGGCGCCTTGCAGACATCGACGGTCGCGGCGACCTCGTTCGTCGATGGATCGATCCGTGACACGGTGTCGTCCTCCGAGTTCGAGACCCACACGGGTCCGAAGGCCGTCACGGCTTCGAGAGGCACCGCACCGATCGGGATCGTCGCGACAACGGAGTCAGTCGCCGGGTCGATCCTCGAGACGCTGGGTGTTCCGCCGCTTTCGAACTCGGAGTTCACGACCCAGATGCTCCCGAAGCCCTCAACGATGCCGATCGGTTCGCCGCCCACCGACACCCGCGCGAGCTCTTCGAGCGACAGCGGCCCGGCGGGTGAGACGGACCGCGAGGGGACGGAGCCGCGGACTCTTCAGCCCGTCCGCACGCGGAGGCCACGGACGCGACCGTCACGACGACAGCGAGTAGCCGTGCGCCAGCCATCCCCGTGACCACGCGACGCTACGCGAGCCGCCCCGACGGGGCCAGCGTGTCGCAAGACACCGCAAGGTCGCTGGGCAATATCTCGGAAGGATCAGGCGGTGACGAGTGCCCGCTCGAGCGCGATCTCCAGTACCTCGGAGACCGCCTCGGCCCGGTGGAACGTCATCTCCTCCCGCACCTGCTCGGGCACGTCGTCCAGATCGCCCTCGTTCCGCGCCGGCAGGATGACCTCCTTCAGGCCCGCCCGATGGGCGGCCAGGACCTTCTGCTTGACCCCGCCGATCGGCAGGACCCGGCCTTGAAGCGTCACCTCGCCTGTCATCGCCACCTCGGACCGGACGGGACGCCCGGTGAGGAGCGACGCCAGAGCGGTGGTCATCGCGATGCCCGCGCTGGGGCCGTCCTTGGGCACGGCACCGGCGGGTACGTGAACATGGAACCGGCCTCGCAGCCGCTCCGCGGGGATGTCGAGCTCCGCCGCGTGCGAGCGGACGTACGAGAGCGCGATCCGGGCCGACTCCTTCATCACGTCGCCCAGCTGTCCGGTGAGTGTGAGGCCATCCTCGGCCACGTCCTCGCGTGTGGCTTCGATGAAGAGCACGTCGCCGCCCGTGCCCGTGACCGCCAGGCCCGTCGCCACGCCGGGCACCGCCGTGCGATCCGCCGCCTCGAAGAAGAACTTCTGACGCCCGAGATAGGCGCGGAGATCGGACGAGTCGACACGCACGGGCGGGGCTACCTCACCAGCGGTGAGCTTCGTGGTCACCTTGCGGAGGATCTTGCCGAGTTCGCGCTCGAGGTTCCGGACGCCGGCCTCGCGCGTGTAGTCGCCGACGACGCCTCGGAGGGCGTCGTCGGCGACGTCGACCTCCTCGGGACGCAGCCCGTTCCGCTCGACCTGGCGCGGCAGCAGGTGCCGCCTGGCGATCGCGACCTTCTCGTCCTCCGTGTACCCATCGATACGGATCACTTCCATCCGATCGAGCAGCGGTCCCGCGATCGTCTCGGCGACGTTCGCGGTCGCGATGAACAACACCTCCGACAGATCCAGGTCCACGTCGAGGTAGTGGTCGCGGAACGTGTGGTTCTGTGCGGGGTCGAGGACCTCGAGCAGTGCGCTCGACGGGTCCCCTCGCCAGTCCGCGCCGACCTTGTCGACCTCGTCCAGCATCATCACCGGGTTCTTCGTGCCCGCGTCCTTCAACGCACGCACGATCCGGCCCGGCAAGGCACCGACGTAGGTCCGACGGTGACCGCGGATCTCGGACTCGTCATGGACGCCGCCGAGCGAGACCCGCACGAACTTCCTCCCGAGTGCGCGTGCGACGGACTCCCCCAGGGATGTCTTGCCGACACCGGGAGGTCCCACCAGTGTGAGGATCGCGCCGGAGCCGCGGCCGCCCGTCTCCACCAGACCGCGCTCGGCCCGGAGCTTCCGGACGGCGAGGTACTCGAGGATCCGATCCTTGACGTCGCCCAAACCCTCATGGTCTGCATCGAGCACGGCTCGAGCTTCCGAGATGTCGAGGTTGTCCTCCGTCTTGGCGGACCACGGAACGTCCAGGAGCCAGTCGAGGTAGGTGCGGATCCATCCGTATTCGGGCGACTGCTCCGACGTGCGCTCGAGCCGGCCGAGCTCCCGCTCGGCCTGAGTGCGCACGTCGTCCGGCATCCCCGCGTCCGTGATCCTGGTCCGATACTCTTCGACGACGTCCTCTGTCCCGTCCTCGCCGAGCTCCTTCCTGATCGCGGCCATCTGCTCGCGAAGCAGCATCTCCCGCTGACGCTCCTCGAGGCTGCCCGCGACCTCGTCGCGGATCCGCTCCTTGACCTGGACCTCCGCGAGGGTCTCCTTCGCCCACTTGAGGACCTTCTCGAGCCGGGCCTCGACGTCGAGGGTCTCGAGGACATCTACCTTCTGTTCGAAGGACAGGTCGGGCGAGTACCCGGAGGTATCCGCCAGCTGCCCCGGATCGGTCACGCCGCGAAGGAACTCGGCAACCGCCGGGATGCCGCGAGCGTCGGTGATGGCCTCGACCGCTCCGCGGTACTCCTTGCCGAGCTCCCGGGCTCGATCGCTCACGGGCTCTTCGGCCGGCTCGATCTGGACCCACGTCGCCTCTCCGGTGCCGGGGACCCCGAGGCCGACGGTAGCCCGCCGGAGTCCGCGGATGACGATGGCTTCCACGCCGTTTCGCATCCGCCCGACGTCTTCGATCTTGGCCACGACCCCGACGCGTGCGTACCGGCCCTCCACCCGGGGGACGGTCAGCAGTTCCGCATCATCGCCCTCGGCCGAGGCGCCGATCGCGGCCCGAGCCTCATCTGACTCGATGGTGAGCGTCACCACCATGCCGGGCAGCACCACTCCCGTCGTCAGTGGCAGAAGAGGTAGGGCTTGGGTGTCGAGCTCGTTCATCTCTCAGTCCTTTCCACGCCAACCTAGAACGGGTCTGCCGACGCGGATATTCCGGCCCGTAATGAGGATTACGCCCTTCCCACTTCTTGCCATCCCTTCCATCCACTCCCACCTGCCCGGATGGCGATGTCCCGGTCCGCCGGTAGTCTCTGCCGCCATGGAAGAAGCGATCATCCGCACCGAGGGCCTCAAGAAATCCTTCGGCGAGGTGCAGGCCATCAAGGGCGTGGATCTCGCGGTCGAGGAGGGAACGGTGTTCGGCCTTCTCGGGCCTAATGGGGCGGGCAAGACGACCACGATCCGGGTCCTCACCACCCTGCTCGAACCCGACGAGGGCACTGCCGTGGTCGCGGGCTTCGACGTGGTCCGCGACGCGGTGCCGTTGCGAGCCGTGATCGGGCTCGCAGGCCAGTCCGCCGCGGTCGACGAGAACCTCACGGGCCTCGAGAACCTGGAGATGGTCGGCCGTCTCTATCACCTGCCGAAAGCCGAGGCTCGCCGCCGAGCCGATGAGGTGCTCGAGCGGTTCGAGCTCACCGAGGCCGCGCACCGTACGGCAAAGACGTACTCGGGCGGCATGCGCCGTCGTCTCGACGTCGGCGCGAGCCTCGTCGGGCGCCCGAAGGTGCTGTTCATGGACGAGCCCACGACGGGTCTGGACCCTCGAAGCCGGCTCGTCCTCTGGGAGCTGATCCGAGACCTCCAGAAGGAGGGAACGACGCTGCTGCTCTGCACCCAGTACCTGGAGGAGGCCGATCACCTCTGCGATCGGATCGCCGTGATCGACCTCGGAATGGTGATCGCCGAGGGAACCTCGGAGGAGCTCAAAAACAAGATCGGCGGCGAGGTGCTCGAACTCCACGTCGCTCAGGAACACCTTCCCCGCGCGGCCGAGACCCTCAACGGACTCGGTGCCGGGGAACCCAACGTGGTCGAGGAGATCCGGCTGATCAGGATCCCGGTGGGCGCCGAGGGCCCCACGGTGCTGCTCGAAACGGTGCGGCGACTCGACGACGCGAACATCTCGATCGAAGACATCGCCCTGCACCGCCCCACACTCGACGACGTGTTCCTCTCGCTTACCGGTCATGCGGCCGAGATGGCCCTGGAGGAGGACGTGGAGCCCGAGCCGAAACCGGACAAGCGCCGAGGGAGGAGGGATCGATGAGCGCCGTCGCCTTGGCCCGCCCGTCGATAACGACGCGCGCGATCCTGTCGTTCTTCGACAGCTTGATCGTCGCCCGGCGGAACCTGATGCAGATCGTCCGGATCCCAGCGGTCCTCGTCTTCGAGCTGGTCCAGCCGGTGATGTTCGTCCTGCTGTTCGTCTACGTGTTCGGTGGCAACATCATCGTCCCAGAGGGTTTCTCGTCATACACGATCTACCTGATGCCCGGAATCATCATCCAGAACGCGATCTTCGGAGCGACCACGACGGCGATCGGGATCGCCGAGGACCTGAAGTCAGGCCTGGTCGATCGGTTCCGCTCGCTCCCGATGGCGCGTCCGGCGATGCTCGCCGGGCGGGCGACGTCCGACCTGATCAAGAACTTCCTCCTCCTCATGGTGGTGATCGGGATCGGGTACCTCGTGGGGTTCAGCTTCGAGAACGGATTCCTCGGCGCAGTCGGGGTCGTCGTGCTCACGCTCGCGGTCAGCTTCGCCTTCTCCTGGGTGATGGCGGCGATCGCCCTATCCGTCAAGAAGCTGGAGGCCGTGCAGGCGGCCGCCTTCACCGGGATCTTCCCGATCGTGTTCATGAGCTCGGCACTCGTGCCCGTGCAAGGCATGGACGCATGGGTCCAGGCGATCGCGCGGAACAATCCCGTCACGCACTGGGCGAACCTGGCACGGGTGTTCACCGTCGGCCAGTACCCGACGAGTGGCGGCTCCACGGAGGAGCTCATCCTGATCTCCCTCGCGTGGATCATCGGACTACTCGTGGTCTTCATGCCGCTCTCGATCCGCCTCTACTCGAAGCTGACCTAGGGAACAGACCCGGGCCCCCTGGGCGTTGCCGTGTGGGTCGACGCAGATAGGAAGCGAACATGCCACTGTTCGGATTCAAGGGCGACAACGCGCGTGAGAAGGTCATCGTCCTGCTCACGATGTGCTTCGCCTTGGCGATGGCGATGCTCGACAACACCGTCGTCAACATCGCCCTCCCCACGATCCAGCGAGAGCTTGGGGCGACGGTCTCCGACTTGCAGTGGATCATCGACGGCTACGTCCTCGTGTTCGCTTCATTGCTCCTCACGGGCGGCATCCTCGGCGACCGCTATGGGCGGAAGAAGATGTTCCTCACCGGGTTGGCGATCTTCACCCTCGCCTCGCTCGGCTGCGGTCTCTCCGGGTCGGGCGGCCAGCTGATCGCGTTCCGGGCGCTCCAGGGCGTCGGCGCGGCCCTGCTGATGCCGGGCACGCTCTCGATCCTCACGGTGACCTTCCCGCCGGAGGAGCGCTCGAAGGCGATCGGGCTCTGGGCGGGCGTCAGCGGCCTGGCCCTCGCGCTGGGACCGACCCTGGGCGGTTGGATCGTCGAGCAGGGTGGCTGGGAGACCGTCTTCTTCATCAACGTGCCGATCGGCGTGATCGCCTTCGCGGTCGCCTGGAGGACGGTGCGCGAGTCGGTCTCGGAGGAGACGCGGCACCTCGACCTGCCCGGGCTCGCGCTCGGCACCGCCGGGCTCTTCTCACTCACTTACGGCCTGATCGAGGCGAACCAGCGCGGGTGGGACGACCCCCTGATCGTAGGCTCGCTCGTGACAGCCGCCGTCTTGCTCGTCGGATTCGTCATCTGGGAGCACCGGAGCCCGAAGGCGATGATGCCCCTGTCGTTCTTCCGGATCCCCGCGTTCAGCGCGGGCAACACCGTCGCGTTCTCGGTGTCGCTTGGGATGTTCTCGATCTTCCTGTTCGTCACGCTGTACATGCAGGCGATCCGTGGCTACACGCCGTTCCAGGCAGGGCTCCGATTCCTCCCGATGACGCTCATGATCATCGTAACGGCGCCCATCGCCGGCCAGGTCGCACAGCGGATCGGCCCCAGGATCCCAATGACGTACGGCCTCGTGCTCGCGTCGGCCGGCCTGCTGGGGCTGACGTTCGTTCAGCCCGACACGCCGTTCTGGGTACTGGCGATCCTGTTCGTGATGATGGGTCACGGGCTGGGCTCGACCTTCGCACCGATGACCGCCGCGGTGATGGGCGCGGTCGGACCGCAACGCGCCGGGCTCGGCTCCGCGATGACCAACACGAGCCGCGAGGTCGG
Source organism: uncultured Actinomycetota bacterium (assembly GCA_963778505.1). GTDB lineage: Bacteria > Actinomycetota > UBA4738 > UBA4738 > HRBIN12 > JAJNBA01. The sequence continues at coordinate 859,013 of CAVZUH010000004.1, forward strand.
CGGCGTCCTCGGGATCGCCTTGTTGGGGACCGTCCTTTTCGACCGGCTCGGTGCCGTACTCGTGCCGAAGCTCGGGGAGCTCGGACTGTCGGCGCCACAGGCGAACGCCATCGCGCAATCGGCGTCCCACGGATTCGTCTCGCCTGGTGAGCTAGCTGCGCTGGGCCTCTCGCCCGAACAGGTGCAGGGATTCGCCGCCGCGTTCCGCGAGTCGTACATGAGCGGGTTCCACCTCGCGCTGTTGATCGCGGGACTGATCCTGCTGACGGCCGCCGTCGTCGCCAACCGGTTCATCCCGGGTCGGGCACACGCCGACGAGATCCACGCCGCCGCCGCCGAGAGGCAGCGCGTGCCCGCCGCGGTCGAGTAGCGGGTCCCCCGCCTACCATCTGAGCGTGCTCGCACTCCGGATCGTCGCGGTGATAGCTGGTACGTCGTTCGTGATCGCGGCGATCGGTTCCGCGGTCAAGACCGTCGTCCTGCCGCGCGCCAACGCGTCGAGGATCACCCGCTCAGTGTTCCTTCTGCTCCGATGGGCGTTCCGATTCATCGCCAAGCCCTCGATGAGCTTCGATCGAAGGGATCGGATCCTCGGGGCCTACGCCCCGCTCGGGCTGATGGCGACCTTGGCCGCGTGGCTCACTCTGGTCCTGGCCGGCTTCTCGCTCATCTTCTGGGGGACGGAACACGCTGGCTGGCGAGCTGCGTTCGATCTCTCCGGGTCCTCACTCTTCACCCTCGGCTTCGCGCAGCCCGAGCAGCTCGACGGCATGGTCCTCGTCTTCCTGGAGGCGGCGATCGGCCTGTTCCTCTTGGCCTTGTTGATCACCTACCTGCCCAGCATCTACTCCGCGTACTCCCGTCGTGAAGTGGGCATCACGGCGCTGGAGGTCCGCGCCGGGTCGCCGCCTTCGGCGAGAGAGATGATCGGGCGATATTGGCGCCTGGAGCGGATGCCCCAGATCCACGAGGTCTGGGTGGAATGGCAGCGCTGGTTCGTGGACGTCGAGGAGACCCATACGTCCCACCCGGCGGTCGTCTTCTTCCGTTCGTCGCACCCGGAGCACTCGTGGGTGACATCGGCGGGAGCGGTGCTCGACGGCGCGGCGCTGGTGCTCTCCTCGGTCGACATCCCGCGCGATGTCGAGGCCGAGTTCTGCATCCGTGCCGGGTACCTGAGCCTGCGAGGGATCGCCGACTACTTCCAGATCCCCTACGACCCCGATCCGCGTCCCGACGACCCGATCTCGATCCGGCGGGACGAATGGGAAGCCGTGCTCTCGCAGCTCGAGACGCTGGGGGTCACCCTCAAGTCGGACCGCGACCAGGCGTGGCGCGATTTCGCAGGATGGCGAGTGAACTACGACACCGTCCTGCTCGCGCTGGCGCGCCTCACCGAGGCTCCGCCGGCGCTCTGGTCCTCGGACCGGGCCGGCGGTGAGCGGGTCCGCCCGCCGGTCTTCCGGAGGATGCGCTGAGGCTTACGGGGAGGGGTTCGCCGCGTCGTAGCGCCGGTAGCGAGGGAGCACGATGGCGAGGAGTCCCGCCCCGAGGATGCAGAGAGCCCCTCCCGACACGATCGAGAATCGGATGCTCGTCACCGACGCGAGCAGTCCCGCCTCCGCGTTGCCGATCGAAGGACCGGTGCCCACGACGGCGAGGCTGATCCCCTCGAGCCGCCCACGCATCTCGTCCGGCGTCACCGTCTTCAGGATCGCGTCGCGATACAGCCCGCTCACCATGTCGGCAGCACTCGCGAGCATCAGGAACACGATCGCCATCCACAGGGTCGTCGAGAGTCCGAAACCGATCACGCCGGCACCCCAACACATGCACATGACGATCGTAACGAGCCCCTGCCGCCGGACGTGCTTCGCCCGGCCGCTGAACAGCGCGACGAGGAGGGCCCCGAGCGCCTCTGCCGAGTAGAGGAGACCCAGCACGGCCGGGGAGGCGTCGAGCACGTCGCGCGCGAACGCCGGATAGAGCGCGACCGGGATCCCGAAGATCATGGCGATCAGGTCGACCCAGAACGTCCCCTGCAGCACCTGCTTGCCCCGCAGGAACCGCAGCCCGTCCAGGACCATGGACAAGCCGATCGAGAGCCGATGCGCGGTCGGCGGCGACGGCCGCATCCGGGCGAGCGCGCCCGTCACGGCCACATAGCTCGCCGCGTCGACGACGTAGGCCCACTCGACGCCGAAGGTCGCGATCAGCACGCCGGCCAGCGCGGGCCCGGTGAGCGCCGCCGACTGGTAGTACACGACCTCGAGCGCCAGCGCCGACGTAAAAAGGTCGGGCGTGAGCAGTCGCGCCGGCCACGCCCGGAACGCCGGGGAGTACAGGGAGTAGGCCGATGCCCACAGGAACGAGAACGCGAAGAGGATCCAGACCTGAGGGTCGGGGAGGAACGCGTTGACGGCCAGCGAGGCCGTAAGGAGTGCCGCCGCACCCTGGGCGATCATCAGGAACCGGCGTCGCTCGACGGCGTCTGCGATCGCGCCGCCAACGATCGGGAGGAAGACGAGCGGGACCGCCTCGCACAGCGCGAGCAGCCCGAGCATCGCGGTCGAGTTCGTGATGTCGTAGACCTGGAACGGGACCGCGACGAACGTGATCTGGGTCCCGAACTCGGAGATCGCCTGTCCCACGAACATCCGCCGGAAATCGGCTGAGGTCCTGAGCGGCGTGAGATCGATCCCGTGCCCGCGGACGCGGCCCGCGAAGCCCGGATGGCGGGCCTCGGGCGGCACCGACGGAGGGAGCTCGTCTTCAGGTCCGCCGGGGAGGTCGATGTCGTCGTCGGTCACGCCGCCGGACGCTAGCGGATGAGGCGGGACAGACGACGATCGGCGAGGATCTTGCCGCCCGTCTGGCAGTCCGGGCAGTACGTGACCTCGTGGGACTCGTAGGAGACTCGGCGGAGGTCGGCGCCGCAGCGGGGGCAAAGCTCGCCCCAGCGCCCGTGAACGGTGAAGTGGTCCCCGAGCTTGGTCGGGAGGCCCCCGCTGCGGCGCCGCTCCACCTCGAGGGCATCGGTGAGGATCACCCGCAGGGCTTCCACGAGGCGGTCGCGTTCGCCGCCGTCGAGCTTGCCGAGCACCGCGTACGGCGACAGCTTCGCGTGGTGCAGCGCGTCGTCCGAGTACCCGCGACCGACGCCGGCCACGGTCCTCTGGTCCCGCAGGATGGTGTGCACACGCCTGGCGTCGGTGCTCTCGCGGAAGAACGTCGTCGCCTCGTCGGAGAGTGCCTCCGGCCCGAGTGCGGCGAGCGGGCCCTCGTCACCGGCCGCGAGTGACCAGACGCCCGCCTTCCGTTCCTTCCCGAACTCCTTCACGAGCACGGAAGGCTTCCCCCTGAAACGCAATCGCGCGACCGAGCCCCTCGGCTTCGTCGACTTCGGCGGCATCTCCACGTCGAGCCGGCCGCCCTGGGAGAGATGCACGAGCATCCGGTCGCCGCGTTCGAAGCCCAGGACCAGATACTTCCCGCGCCGCTCGACGCCTTCGAGAGCGCGCCCCACCAGCTCGACGGGACGCGGGGTCACGGTCTTGAGCGAGGAGAACTGCAGGAGGTCGAACCCTTCGAGCGTCGCTCCCCCGACGGCTTGGTCTAACCGCTCCGCGAGCGCCTGGACCTCAGGCATCTCCGGCACGGCTAGCCCTGCACGGCCAAACGGATGATCTCGATCGCCTCGTCGATACGGTCGCGATGCGTGCGGTGACTCACGATGCACGCCCGGATGATGTGGCGCCCGTCGATCGTGGTGCTGGAGAGGTACACGCGCTTCGGCTCGTTGATCCTTGCCAGGAACGCACGATTCTCGTCGTCGCTCGCTCCGGCCAACCGGAACGGCACGACGGAGAGCTGGGGCGCCCACGGGAGCTCGATCTCCGGCATCTCGGAGAGCGCGGTGTAGAGGCGCTGGGCGAGGTCGAGCTTCTCGTCCAGCGCCTCCCGGAACGTCTGCACGCCGTGGAGCACGAGGGGAAGCCACACCCGGAATCCACGATGGTCCCTCGACAGCTCCGGCGAATACTCGTTCCAGTTGGGCAGCTCCGCCTCGGGCGCTCGATCCTGGAGGTACTCGGCACCCACGTAGTGCGCGTCGCGCAACGCCGCGCCGTCGCGGACGACGAGGGACCCCGTTCCGTACGGCAGGAACATCCCCTTGTGCGGATCCAAGGTGATCGAGTCCGCTCGCTCGATCCCCCGGAAACGCTCGTTGCCGCGCTCGGTCAGCTGGAAGAAGCCGCCGTAGGCAGCATCCACGTGCATCCAGAGTTCCTCGGCCTCGGCGACGTCGGCGACGGCCTCCATCGGGTCGATCGCGCCGGTGTTGGTGGTCCCCGCCGAGGGCACGACGAGGAACGGCCGCCGGCCCGCGGCGCGATCTTCCGCCACCATCGACTTCAGGGCCTCCGAGTCCATCCGGAGATCGGCGTCGACCGGGACCAGGCGCATCGCGCGGCGGGGCATCCCGGCGATCGCCGCGGCCTTGGGCACGGACGCGTGCGCCTGCTCGCTCACGTAGTACGTACCGTCGCTGAACTCCTCCCCCAGCTTCACGTGGCGGGCGGTCACGACGGCGGACAGGTTCGCGATGGAACCGCCGGTCGTGAGGATCCCCCGGGCTTCCTCCGGGAACGCGAAGAGATCGCAGAGCCACTGGATCACGTTCTGCTCGATCTGTGCCAGCCCCGGCGCGACCTCCCAGAGGTTGGGGAATCGATTGACCGACATCGCCAGGAACTGACCGAGCGCGGAAGCGTAGAGGCCACCGCCCGGGATGTACGGCAGGTAACCGGGACCGCAGGTCTCGTACGCCCGCGCGGCCGCGTCCCGGAACTGCGCGAAGACGTCCTCGAAGGTCCCACCCTCCTCCGGCGGGGACGCCTTCAGCTTCAGCGCGGCTTCGAGCGCTCCCTCGACGTTCTGCGCGGGCGCATCGGAAAGGCCATGGATGAATCCGATCACGTAGTCGATGGCAGCCTCGCCCATCGCCCGCATCTCCTCGGGCGAGGGGTCGAGGGCGTACCCCGTCACGCCCGGCTCCGCAGGGTGGTCTCGATCGCGTCCAGGAGCCGCTTGGACGAATCCGCCACCTCGTCCACCGCGGCACCGAACGCCTCCTCGTGACGACCGGAAGGGGACTGGAACCCACTCACCTTCCGGACGAACTGGAGGGCCGCCTCCCGGATCTCCTCGTCGGTCGCATGACCCTGCCCGTGCGGTTGACGTAGTCGCTTGATATTCCGGCACATGAGCGGAGGGTACCGCGCGGCGCGGGTTCAGCCCTTCTTCGCGGCGAGGGCGCTGATCGCTTCCATCACGCATCGGAGGGCGAGCATCGAGGTCACTTCCGCGTGGTCGTAGGGCGGCGCCACCTCTACTACGTCCATACCCACGAGGTCGACCGCGCCGACGATCCGGCGGATCGATCGGAGGAGCTCACGCGCGAGCATCCCCCCGGACTCCGGGGTACCCGTTCCCGGCGCCATGCCCGGGTCGACCACGTCGATGTCGATCGAGAGGTAGATGCGATCCGGGCCGTCGAGCGCCTCGGCGATCGACTCATCGATCACGGCGTCGACCCCCCGTTCCTCCAGCTCGACCTGGGTGTGCCACCGGAACCCCTGCTGCCGCATCCAGGCGAAGGTGTCCTTGTCCGGCCAGTACCCGCGGAGCCCGACCTGAACGAAGTTCGACCCGGCCACCCAGCCTTCGTCGATGAGGCGCCGCATAGGCTGCCCGTGGCCGATCAACGAGCCCCACTGATCCGCGCCGGCGTCCGCGTGCGCGTCGAAATGGACGATGCCGATCGACCGAGGATCCTGCACCCGCGCGACCGCCGCCGCCGACGGGAACGTGATCGAGTGGTCACCTCCGAGGACCACGGGGATCGCGCCGCCGCGGGCGACGCGCCGGACCTTCTCGTGGATCACCCGGAGACTGCGTTCGGGCCGGCCGGGCACGACCGGCGCGTCGCCCGCGTCGACGACGGTGATCACCTCGAACGGCTCGACCTCGGTCTGGATCGACCAGGCGTCGCGGTTCCCCCAGTGGTACGGCGCGCTCCGGATCGCCTTCGGGCCCATCCTGGCGCCCGGACGCGCCGAGACGCTCTCGTCGTAGGGCGCTCCCACGATCGCGACGTCCGCGCCGGCGGCTCGCACCGCGTCTTCGTCGAGCGCCCACGGGAACTTGTGGAACGAGCCGCGGAAGTCTGCGTAGTACGGGAGATCCGTCCAGTCGTACTCGTCGAACTCGTCGGCTTCCGCGGCGTAGAGGGTGCTCTCCGGGATCCGGAAGGGGCGGTCGGTCTCAGACATCGCGCGCAGTGTGCCATAGGGGTAGAGAAGCGGGCCGGGCGCTCCGCGCCCGGCCCGCCTCGATGGTGCTTTCGCTTCGCTAGGACACCGCGGCGAGGGCGTTCACGATCCCGTCGCCGTACCAGCTGTTGTAGTCGGCGGTTCCTACGCACACCTGGTCCTCGAACGGCACATTCGGATCCAGTCCGACCAGATCCGGATAGAGCTCGGCCGAGCTCACCGAGGGGCAGGCATGGTTGGTCGCCGTGCGACGTAGGATCCGTTCCACCTGCCGAGGCGCGAGTCCGAATCCGGCCCCGCCGCCCGAGCCGTACTCGCTCACGATCAGCGCTGCGACCCCGGTTGCGTGCGGCGACGCCATCGACGTTCCCTGCAGGTACACGTACACGCCGCAATTCCTCTCGTTCCTAGGTCGGCGGATGCAATCCACGACCGCGAGCGGGTCCAACGGGCGGAACCTGCTGGTGATCAGGCCCTCCGCCATCGCCAGGTCGGCCGGGTAGGAGGAGAGGATCCTGGTGCCGGGCGTGTCGTATCGGGGAGTCCCGAAGAAGTCACGTCGATCCCCACCGGGCGCGGAGACGGTCGATGCTCGGACCCCGTAATTGGAGTAGTACGCCTTCCGCCCGCTCGGGCCGACGGCGTTGATCGTCATCACGTGCGCTCCCTCGGTCGGGATGTCGAGGCAGTCGTCCGTGATGTTGTCCCGGACGTACTCGCTCCCCGGAGGAAAGTCGGGGCTGAACGCATCGTACGTCGGGTTGTCGAGGTCGGTATGCGAGTTCCCCGAGGACGAGAGCAGCGAGACACCGTGCCGGAACGCGTATCGGAGCGCTCGATTCGAGGCGTCGATGATGGTCGCCTGCTGTCGCTGTGCCTGCGGCGAGTCCAGCGGGTTGTTGCGGCAGTTGAACTCCCATGGGTCGGTGAAGAAGCTCATGTTGACGACGTCGATCCCATGATCCGCCGCGTACGTGTAGGCGGCAAGGGTTTCGAAGAGGAAGAAGAATCCCGAGTCCTGGCCTGCGCGGAGGTTCACAAGCGTGACGTCCGGCGCCACGCCGGCAACTCCCATACCGTTGAGCTCGGCCGCCACGATCCCCGCCACGTGCGTGCCGTGGCCGCCCTCATCGACAGTCGCAGGATCGGAGCAGGAGCGGTCGGGTTCCTCCTCGCACGGCCCATCGATCAGCGGGATGTCGGTCGTGAAGTTCCGACTGAGTGACCTGCTGACGTTGTCGTTGAGGTCGGGATGGCTCGCGTCGATGCCCGTGTCGATGATGCCCACGCGCACCTTCGGGCTCCCCTGCTGGAGGGCGTACGAGCCCTGCGCGGTCGCATCGATCATCTCCATGCCCCACTGGAGGTCGGCCAACGGATCGGCTCCCGCTCTGGTGCTCACCGTCGAGCGCCGGCCCGGGCTGGCGGAGCCGAGCGCCTCGACCTCGTCCACCTTCTCCCGCAACGCGGGATCCGAGTAACCGATCACGCTGTTCCGCGACGCGCCCGCGATGGCTTGCTCCGCCGTCGCCTCCAGGACGAACCCGACGCTCTTCGTGGTCACCCTGGCCACGCCGATCGAGGCGATCTCCTCGACGACCTGACCGCCTGCGGCCTCCACGGCCGCCCGCCCTTCGGCGAAGGATGCCCCCGCCTCATATAGGACGACGAACTCCCGAAGTGGTCCGTTGTTCCGCGCCGACGCCGATGGTAGGAACCCCACCAGGGCAACCGTGAGCGCGGCGATCAGCGCGGCGACGATGGAGCGTCTGCGCATGGGACGACCTCCCCTTCGATCCGTCACCCCCACGAGACCCTTGAACCCTACGAGATATAGCTCTCGGTTGTCCTACCCGGATCAGGGTCGTCGTGAGCGTCCCGTGTCCTTGCGGATCTGCCGCGCGGCGTTCGCCCCGGGGCCGCCCGTGATCCCTCCACCCGGATGGGCTCCGGAGCCCGCCAGGTAGAGCCCGTCCAGCACGAAGCGGTAGCGGGCCTCGCCGTTCAGCGGTCGCCACGCGAAGTACTGGTCGAGGCCGGGCTCGGCGTGCTGAACGTGCCCGCCCGTGAGCCCGTAGCCCGTCTCGAGGTCCTCCGGCGTGATGACCTGCCGAGCTTCGATCAGCTCTCCCAGGCCGGGTGCGAACCGCTCGAGGGTCTTCACCGTCACATCGCCCAGGCGTTCACGCTCCATGGACCAGTCACCTTCCCGGAGCTCACGCGGCGCGGCCTGGACGAGTGCGCTCATCACGTGGCGGCCCTCGGGCGCGAGCGAGGGATCCGTGAGCGAAGGGATCGTCGCCTCGATCCACGGCTCGTCCGCCAGGTGACCGTATTTCCCCGCGTCCGACGCCTTTTCGACGTAGTCGATCGAGGGACCGATCACGATCCTCCCTCGGAGCCGCTCCGGATCGTCGTGGAAAGCCGGAAGGCCGGAGAGCGCCAAGTTCACCTTCGCCGTCGCTCCCGGCTGACGGATGTTGCTCGCCCGCCAGATCATCGTCGGTCCGAGCTCGACGGGGTCGCAGAGCGCGAGCGTCCTCTTCGGGTCCGCGCTCGAGACGACGAGCCCGGCGTCGATCTCTGTGCCGTCGACGAGCGTCACGCCGAGCACGAGCCCGCCCCTCGACCGGATCGAGGTCACCTCGGCGCCCATCCGTATCTCGGCGCCGGCCGCGCTCGCGGCCGACGCGAGCGCGGTCGCGAGCGCCTGCGTGCCTCCACGGGCGAACATCGCAGTGCCTGCCGCTCCCCCGTCGTTGCCGGCGGAATCGTTCAAGAACACCGCTGCCGTACCGGCCGACCACGGACCGCACGCCGTGAAGAGGATCCCGCGGGTGCAGAGCGGTCCTCGGATGGCCTCGTCTTCGAACACCTCCTGGACCAGATCGGCAACCGCCATCGGCATCGCCCGGATCGCTTCGCGCCCGTACCTCGCGCCGAGATCCCTGAATGCCCAACCCACCTTGAGCCCGGAGATCGCATCCCCGATCGTGGGAGCGCTGATGTCCGGCGGCGTGGCCACGTTGACGTAGGCGAGGAACGAGGCCACGGCACGGACCTTCCGGTCAAATGAGACGAACGCCTCCGCATCCCCCCGGTTCCGCCCCCGGAGCTCCTCTGCCGTTCGGGCGACGTCGCCCCAGAAGGTGACCGATGATCCGTCGGGTTGAGGCGCGAACAGTCGCACCGAGGGCGTCAGCAGCTCGAGGCCGTGTTTCGCGAGCTGAAGGTCGTTGACGATCGAGCTCCGGAGTCGCCCGACGGTGTGCGCGACCCCGGGTGCGATGAACCCGGGCGCGACCTCGGCGCCCCGCAGGATGCCGCCGACCTCGTCGGCACGCTCCAGGACCGTCACCCGCCTGCCGTCCTTGGCGAGATAGGCGGCTGCGATCAGCCCGTTGTGGCCTGCGCCGATCACGGCGACGTCGGATCGCGAGGTCATGCCTACGCCGCCCGCCCGCCGCGCCCGTGCTTCCGGTTCTTCAACACCTCGAGAGCGGCGATCCGGCCGGGAGCGCCCATGATGCCGCCGCCCGGATGCGTCGCCGACCCGCACATCCACAGGTCACGTATCGGTGTGCGGTAGCGGGCCCATCCGGGCACAGGCCGATTGAAGAACAGCTGCTCGAGCGAGAGCTCACCCTGGAAGATATTCCCTTCGGTCAGGCCCGTGATGTCCTCGATGTCTTTCGGCGTGATGAACTGCGACCCGACGATGTGCTCGCGGATGGTCGGGAACCGCTCCGAGATCGTCTCGATCACGTTCTGCCCGAACGCCTCGCGAGCGGCGTCGTCCCAGACGTCGTTCCCCGCTAGCCGGTAGGGCGCGTACTGCACGAAGCAGCTCATCACGTGCCCGCCGGGCGGCGCCATCGTGGGGTCGACGAGTGTGGGGATGATCATGTCGATGTAGGGGCGCCGCGAGGGACGACCGTATTTGGCGTCGTCGTAGGCCCGCTCCATGTAGTCGAGCGACGGGGAGAACGAGACCGCGCCCCGGAGCCACTCCCCCTTGCCCGGCTTGCACGCGAGCTCTGGGATGCCGTCGAGCGCGAGGTTCACCTTGCCGCTCGACCCCCGGTACTTGTAGCGGAGCACCTCCTCCTTGAACGCCGGATCGAGGACCCCATCCTCGAGCAGCTTGATGAAGGTCCAGCGCGAGTCCAGCGAGGAGAGCACGAGGCCCGCCTCGATCTGCTCGCCGGAGTCGAGGGTCACGCCCGTCGCGCGGTCGCCGTGAACGTCGATCCGCGCCACCGGCGCCTCTACCCTGATCTCGGCCCCGTTCGCGAGCGCTGCGCTCCCGATCGCGTCGGAGATGCTCCCGGTGCCTCCACGCGGCACCCCCCATGCGCGGAACGCACCGTCGATCTCGCCCATGTAGTGGTGGAGCAGGACGTACGCGGTGCCGGGCGAGCGCGGACCCTGGAAGGTCCCGATGATCCCGGAGGCGCTCATCGTCGCCTTCAGCGGCTCCGTCTCGAACCACTGGTCGAGGAAATCCGCGGCGGACATCGTCATCAGCTGGATGAACGTGGTCTGAAGGCGCTTCGGCAGGTCCTTGAAGGTCTTCGCGAGCGGCGCGAGCGGCAGCCAGTCCCGGATCGACACCTTCCCGGGGTCGGGCGGCACGATCGACAGGATCGGCTTGATGAATCTGGCCATCTCGGCCATCAGCGGGCCGTACTCCTCGTAGGCCTCGGCGTCGTTCAGCGACCAGCGCCGAAGCTCCCGGATCGTGCGACCATGGTCGTTCACCCGCCAGAGGTAGTCATCGTCGAGTGGGGTGATCGTCCCGTCCAGAGGTAGGATCTCGAGGCCGTGCTTGGGGAGCTCGAGCTCGCGGATGATCTCCGGACGAAGCAGCGAGACCACGTAAGAGAAGACGCTGAAGCGGTACCCGGGCACGATCTCCTCGGACACCGCCGCGCCACCCAACACGTGCCGACGCTCGAGGACGACGACCTTCTTGCCCGCCTTCGCGAGGTACGCCGCGGTCACGAGACCGTTGTGGCCTCCGCCGATCACGACCGCGTCGTAGCGCTGGGGCATCGCTCTCTTCCTCTTTGCGCTGGGCTTTTGGGCCGGGCTCGTCGAAGGAGGCTATCCGAACGCCAGCGGGCGCACGGTCGCCGATGCTAGCCCCGGGCTTCTGAACGCACCATCTGGCGCCTGACCACTAGTCAGCTTCTTGGAGCACGTCGACAAGGCCGCCGACGATACCCTTGGCGTCGATGAGTGTGGGCACCGCGTTCTTCGAGCGCCAGCGGGCATTGAACACGAAGCTCTCCTGGGGCGAATGGTCCGGTTACCACGCCGCGGCGGTCTTCGCCGATCTCGTCGACATCGAGTACAACGCGATCCGCGAGGCCGCGGCCGTGATCGACGTGACGCCGCTCTACAAGTACGAGGTGGGAGGCACCGACGCCGCAACCCTCCTCGATCGCGTGGTCACGCGCGACATCTCGCAGGTCGCGATCGACCAGGTGATCTACACGCCCTGGTGCGACGAGGAAGGCAAGGTCATCGACGACGGGACGGTGACACGTCTCGAGGAAGATCGGTTCCGCGTGACCGCCGCCGATCCGTCGTTCCGGTGGTTCTCCCAGAACGCGACCGCGCTGGACGTCGTGATCGATGACATCTCGGAGCGAACGGCAGGACTTGCCCTGCAGGGGCGTCTGTCCCGGCACGTGCTGGAACGGGCGACCGGCGAGGACTGGTTCGGCCTCCGCTACTTCCGTCGCCGACCCACCACGATCGAGGGCGTCGAGGTGGACGTGACCCGGACCGGCTACACCGGGGATCTCGGCTACGAGCTCTGGATCCCGGTGGAGGGAGCCCTCGCGGTCTGGGACCGTCTCTTCGACGTCGGCGCCGACTACGGCATCCGGCCGGCAGGGATCCAGGCCTTGGACATCTGCCGTCTCGAAGCCAGCTTGATCCTGATCGAGGCGGAGTACACCAGCGCCCGGCACGCGTTCGCCCCTGAGCTCAAGTACTCGCCCTTCGAGATCGGACTGGGGCGTCTCGTGAAGTTCGACAAGACGGCCGAGTTCACAGGCAAGCGAGCGCTGCTCTCCGAGCGCGAGGCCGGCGGACCCGATCGGCGGCTCGTGGGCCTTGAGCTGGACTGGGTCCCGATCGAGGCGATGTACGCGCGCCACGGCCTGGCCCCCCAGATCTCGCCGCTCGTGCACCGCGCCCCGGTCCCGGTGTACCGGGAGGGTGCCCAGGTGGGGCGGGCGACCTCCGTGGGGTGGGGGCCGACGATCAAGAAGATGGTCGGCTTCGGCTCGGTGGACAAAGGGCTCACGAAGCTCGGCACGCGACTCTCCGTCGAATGGACCGTGGAGGGCGAACGCGGGAAGGTCGGCGCCAGCGTCGTGTCGATGCCTTTCCTCGACCTCGATCGGAAACGCTTCTAGCTCCGTTCGCCGTCCGTGCGAGAAACTGGTGTCGTGATGTCAGGTCGAGCCACGATCGTGCTGGCGCTTGTGCTGCTCGCAGCACTGGTAGGGCTCGCGGTGGGGTTGGCCGGCAGCGCCCTTCTCGGCGTCACCACGGGCCTCGTGTGCCTGGTGATAGGCCTCGCGGCCACCTGGTCGGTGCAGCGGATGTCAGCGCCCACGGACCCGTCGCGGCGGCGGCTCCTGGCGCTCACAGCGGTGCTCGGGACCGCCGCCGCGACGGGAGGCGCCGCCCTCGGGAGGACGATCAGGCGGGTCACACGACCTGACCCCCGACCGATCCAGGAAGCGATGGCCCGAGACCTCGGCGGGGAGTACATGGAGCTGGTCGCCCGGGCCTACCACCCAGGCAGGAGCGGCGACCTGCAGCTCCTGGTCGCCCCGTACAACAGCGCGAACTATCCGCAGGAGTCGCGGTCGCTGGTGCCTCGCGATCCCAGGACGAGCCATGCGAGCGTCTGGATGTACCTCGAACGGATCCCGCTCGTCGTCTACGGGACCGGGGTCTCGCCCGTCGACTCCGAAGATCGCGTCTCCCTCGCCGATGTCGCCCCGACGATCGCCGAGCTGATCGGCTTCGACGACTTCCTGGACCTGGGGCGTGACGGTCGCCCCCTGCCGGGGATCACGCGCCCGGCGGACCAGCCGGAGATCGTCGTCACGTTCGTGATCGACGGCGGCGGATGGAACGTTCTCCAAGAGTTCCCCGACGCGTGGCCCAACCTGAAGCGCCTGATGCGCGAAGGCGCCACCTTCCGCGACGCGATCCACGGTTCGTTCCCAGCCGTCACGGCCTCGGCGCACGCCACGATCGGCACCGGCGCGTTCCCGCGGTCGCACGGCATCACCGGCCACAACCTCCGCGACGGGACGAAGGTCCGGAAGGCGTATGGCGAGCCGGGTCGGGCGGAGCCCGGCGACATGCTCGTGCCTACGCTCGCGGACCTGTGGAGCGACGCCACCGACAACGGGGCGTGGGTAGGCGAGCTCGGCTACCAGATCTGGCATCTCGGGATGTTGGGGCGGGGAGGCAGCTCACGTCGAGGTGACGTGCGTCCCGTCGCCATCTTCTGGGACGAGACGGGTGACCCGCAGGACTGGCGGACCCTCAACGATGAGCTCTATCGCCTGCCGACCGGGATGCCGCCTCTCGACACCTTCTCGGGGTATCGCGACGCATACACGCCGAATCCCCACCGCAACCCGGACTTCGATCCCGTCAAGCCGAAGAACCTCTACTGCTGCAGCACGCCCGTGATCCGCTATCAGGGCGACGTGATCGAGACGACGCTCGCGAACGAGCCGGTCGGTTCGTCGGAGAAGCCCGGACTCCTCTTCATCAACTTCAAGTCGCCCGACTACACCGGCCACGTCTACGGGATGTTCGACCCGATGACCGGCGACGCCCTGCGCGACGTCGACGAGCAGCTCGGGCGACTCGTGAAACAGCTGGACACCCTCTACCCGGGTCGGTACGCGCTGATCGTGACGGCCGATCACGGTCAGTGCCCGCTCCCCGATGCCGCCGGCGGCGTGCGACTCGACCCGATCCAGCTCTGGGACGACCTCGAGCGCGAGTTCGGCGGAGGTCTTTTCAGCCTCGTTCAGAACGTCGTGCCGTCGGAGGTCTACGTGCACAGGGACGTGCTGTGGGACACCGGCGCGACGCGCGAGGACATGGCCTCGTTCCTCCGCGACTACCCCTACCGGCGGAACATCGGCCCGTACGTACCGAGGGATGTGATCGAGCAGGAACTGCTGGACAGACAACAGTTCGCGGCGGTGTTCGCGACCTCGTTCCTCGATACGCTCGCCGGCCGCGACCTCGACGCCGATTTCGGGCCCGGCATCTATCCGGACGCCGACCCATCCGGCGTCCCGGTCCTGTAAACGACCCCACGAGAGGGCTGGCCTAGACTCGCGGACATGCGGGTGTGCCCCAACTGCGGGACGGAGAACCCCGACGAAGCACGGTTCTGCATGTCCTGCGCGGTTCTGCTGTCGCCTGCGGAGCCGCGTCGTGAGGTCCGCAAGACCGTCACCGTCGTCTTCTGCGACGTGACCGGTTCGACCGCATTGGGCGAGCGACTCGACCCGGAAACCCTTCGCAGGGTGATGGCGCGCTATTTCGAGTCCATGAAGGCCGCTGTCGAGCACCACGGTGGCACGGTCGAGAAGTTCATCGGCGACGCCGTCATGGCGGTATTCGGGATCCCGCAGGTGCACGAGGACGATGCCCTCAGAGCCGTGAGAGCCGCCGTCGAGATGCGCGAAGGGCTGAAGGATCTCAACAAGGAGCTCGAGCGTGATCGCGGCGTGACGCTCACCACTCGGATCGGGGTCAACACAGGCGAGGTCGTGACCGGCGATCCCACCGGCCAGGCGCTGGTGACGGGCGACGCCGTCAACACCGCGGCCCGCCTCGAGCAGGCAGCGGCACCCGGCGAGGTCTTGATCGGGGAGGAGACGTATCGACTGACCCGCGATGCGGTCAGGGCCGAAACCGTCGAGCCGATCGCGGCGAAGGGCAAGATCGATCTTCTCCCCGCGTATCGGCTGGCGGACGTCACGGCAGGCGTCGCCGGCCACATACGTCGCTTGGACGCACCGATGGTCGGACGTGACCGCGAGCTCGCGTTGCTCGGACAGGCGTTCGAGCGGGCTACGACCGATCGCGCCTGCCATCTCTTCACCGTTCTGGGGACGGCGGGCGCCGGGAAGACGAGACTCGTGGAGGAGTTCGCGGTCCAGGTCGATGCGGGTGCCACCGTGCTTCGTGGTCGGTGCCTCGCCTACGGGGACGGCATCACGTTCTGGCCGGTCGTCGAGTTGGTAAGTGCGGCGGCCGGGCTCTCGATCCTCGACCCTCCGGAGGGTGCACAGAGGAAGCTGCTCGCCGTGGTCGGCCCGGGGGAACGATCGGAGCGGATCGCGGACCTCGTGGCGGGCGTCGTCGGCCTCTCCCATACCGAGGCGCCGGTCGAGGAATCGTTCTGGGCCATTCGGCGATTCCTGGAGACCCTCGCCGCCCGTGAACCGCTGCTCCTGCTCTTGGACGATCTCCAATGGGGCGAGTCGACGTTCCTCGATCTCGTGGAACACGTGGCCGAATGGTCCCGCGACGCCCCGATCCTCATCCTCGCGCAGGCCCGACCCGAGTTCCGTGACGACCGTCCCGGCTGGGGCGGTGGCGTCTCGAACGCAACCTCGATCCTGTTGGAACCGCTGACCGAAGCGGAGACGGTCGAGCTCGTCACGGACCTGGTCGGCGACACGGAGGTCGCCGGCGACGTGTCGGCCCGCGTTTCCGAGGCTGCCGAAGGCAACCCCCTGTTCGTCGAGGAGATGATCGCGATGCTGATCGACGACGGCTTGCTCGTCCGGGAGGACCATCGATGGGCCGTTGCGGGGGATCTGTCCGAGGTCAAGGTGCCGCCCACGGTGCAGGCGTTGATCGCGGCCCGACTCGATCGACTCGCCCCTCTCGAGCGCGCGGTGTTGGAGCGCGCGGCGGTCGTCGGCAAGGTCTTCGCGGCTGCTTCGATCAGGTCCCTCGCGGACAAACAGTTGTCGGACAACGTCGACGAGGGCATCCGGGCCCTCCTGCGCAAGGACCTGATCCGACCGGACCGCGGCGACCTCGGCGAAGAGGACTCCTATCGGTTCCGGCATCTGCTGGTCCGGGATGCCGTGTACGACGCGATGCCGAAGGAGCTCCGGGCGGATCTGCACGAAGGGTTCGCCGATTGGCTCGAGCGCGAAGCCGGATCCGCCGGGGAACTGGATGAGTTCGTCGGATACCACCTCGAGCAGTCGTACCGCTACCGGGACGAGCTCGGGCCTGTGGATGAGGCAGGACGCGAGGTCGCGGCGCGGGCGGGCTTGCATCTGCTGGAGGCGGGAGAACGAGCGTTGGGACGCGGCGACATCGCGGCCGCCGAGCTCCTCCTCGCGCGAGCGATGGCCCTCCTGCCAGCCGACGACCTGCGTGCACTCTCGGCGATGCCCTCTCTCGGACAGGCGCTCTACTTCGGCGGCCAGCTCGAGCGAACCCTGGAGTTCCTCGACGAGGCGGCCGGTCGGGCTGCAGAGGCGGGTGCCGAGACGATCGGCGCCCGCCTGGCGATCCATCGCGTCCTCGTCCGCACCCATCTCGGCCCGGAGTTTCCGATGCGCGCCGCACTCGCGGAGGTGGAGGGGCACCTGGCGGCGCTGGAGGCCGCCGGTGACGATCTGGGCCTGGCCGAAGGATGGTCGACCGTGGGGGTGTTCCGATTCTGGCTCGGCGACGGTGCCGGAGCGCTGGAGGCGATCGAACGTGCGCACGCGCACGCGGAGCGGGCCGGATCCGAGCGGCTCTCCCAGCTCACGTCCAGCGAACTGCTGGGGCCGTTCGTCTGGGGCCCCGTTCCCAGCGACGAGGTCGTCGAAAGGGCGAGCGGTCTGATCGCGGAGATGGAAGTCCTGGGAAGCGCGTCGTACGAGCTCACTCACGCCCTCGCGGTCGCCTATGCGATGCGTGGCGAAACCGATCTCGCGGACGCGCGTTTCGATCAAGCGCTGACGCGGGCTCGGGAACTCGGGAATCGACTCCATCTCGCGGCGGCCCATCCACATCTCGAGGCCGGGCTGCTGCTCGGCCGCTACGCGGAGACGGAGCGGATGGCGAGAGAGGGAAGCGAGCAGCTCCGTGAGATGGGCGAGCACGGATATCTCGCGACGTCGCTGATCTACCTGGCCGAGGCGATCGTGTCGCAGGACCGGCCGGATGAAGCCGAGGCGACGCTCAAGCAAGCCGAGGAGCTCGCGGCGGAGGATGACGCCGTGACCGTGATCGGGATCCGCCGTGTTCGCTCGGAGATCCTTCGGCGGCAGGAGCGTCTCACCCAAGCCGAGCGGTACGCTCGGGAGTCGGTCGCGTTCGGGGACCCGACCGACTATCTCTTCGAGAAGGCCAAGTCGCATCAGGTGTTGGGCGAGATCCTGGTGGCGCAAGGTGAGCGCGAGGAGGGACTCGAGCACCTGCGGACGGCGCTCACCCTGTTCCAGCGCAAGGGGGTCCTCGTGCTTCTCGAACCGATGCGCCGGCGGATCGCGGAGGTCGAAGCCGGGTGAGGTCCGGGGAGACCGCCGTCGAGCTGACGGCGGGCGATCGGGCGTGGCTGATCGGCGATCATGGCGAGGGCGCGGCGCTCGCGATGCGGCTCGTCGTGAAGATGGCCGAGGTGGCGCGAGCGCCGCGCCTGAGGGACATCACGCAGGCCCACGTCGACTCTTGTCTGTATCACGGGCAGGCAGGGCTGGACTTCGCCGAACGGCTCCTCGCCGGTGGGGCTGTCGTGTCGGTGCCTGCGACCCTGAACGTGAGCTCGCTGGACCTGCTCCATCCGGAGCTCGTGCGCCTCGACGACGAGACCCGAGACCGGGCGAAACGTCTGATGGACGTGTACATGCGGATGGGATGCAGGCCCACCTGGACCTGCGCCCCGTACCAGCTCCCCGATCGGCCCGCCTTCGGGGAACACATCGCGTGGGCTGAGTCCAACGCGATCGTGTTCGCGAACTCGGTCCTCGGCGCGAGGACGAACCGATACGGCGACTTCATCGACATCTGCGCCGCGATCACCGGACGGGTTCCCGACTGCGGGCTGCACACCGACGCGGGCCGGCGCGCGACGCTCCTCCTCCGGCTCGAGGACGTGCCGGACCAACTGCTCGACCACGAACCGCTTGCTCCGGTCCTGGGGCACCTGCTCGGACTTCGCGCCGGCAACGAGGTGACCGCTATCCAGGGGCTCCCCACCGACATCACGGAAGATCGGCTCAAGGCGATCGGCGCCGCGGCGGCGAGCTCGGGCGCCGTCGCGCTGTTCCACGCGATCGGTGCGACGCCCGAAGCACGGACCTGGGAGAACGTCGCGTCGGCGGAAGCGCGAGAAGAGCCGGTCACCCTCGCCAATCTCCGCGCCGCGCGGGACGAGCTTTCACCGATCAGCGAGGGCGCGGAGATCGGCGCCGTCAGCGTGGGGACGCCGCACGCCTCAGAGGCGGAGCTGCGACAGTTGGCCAACCTGGTGCGAGGCGACCGCCCGCGCATCCCGTTCTACGTGAACACGAGCCGCGCACAGCTCGCCGGCGTCGGCTCGGTCGCGGACGACCTCGCCGATGCCGGCGTCACGATCGTCACCGACACCTGCACCTACATCACGCCCGTGATCGACGAGCTGTCCGGGCCCGTGATGACCGACTCCGGGAAGTGGGCGTGGTACGCACCGAGCAACCTCGGCTTCGAGGTGGCGCTCGGAAGCCTCGAGGAGTGCGTCCGGTCGGCCGCCGCCGGCCGCGTGGTCCGCGCCGAGACGATCTGGGGGCTCTGATGGAAGGTCGGATCCTCGTCGAGGGTCACGCGACGGGTCCGGCACTCGTGCTCGCCGAGCCGATCAGCTTCTGGGGCGGGCTCGACCCGGCGACCGGCGAGATCGTCGAGGCGAACCATCCTCAACGGGGCTCGGTCGTGACGGGGACGATCCTCGTCATGCCGTCCGGACGCGGCTCCTCCTCCAGCGCGACCGTGCTCGCCGAAGCGATCCGCGCGGGCACCGCACCGGCGGGGATCGTCCTCGGCGAGCCCGACAACATCATCGTGATCGGGGCTCTCGTGGCCGCAGAGCTCTACGGCATCGCGATCCCGGTGATCGTCGCGTCCCGGGCCACTCTCGGAACGATCGGGACCGGCGCAGAGATCTCGCTGGTCCCCTAGCGCCAGACGCGCGGTCGTTCGGCCACGAACACGTCTCGAGCGCCGAGCCACGTCGCCAGCTCGTCGATCTGTTTCCCGATGGCCGGCCAGGCGTCCGCCGGCGCATCAGGTTCAGCGTACACCGCGTCGATCCTGAGGACGTTCGCCGTCCGGTCGAAGTGCGGATCGAGCCGGCCGACGACCCTGTCGCCGTGCAGGATCGGCATCACGAAGTAGCCGAACTCTCGCTTCGTCTTGGGAACGTAGATCTCGAGCCGGAAGCGGAAGCCGAAGAGCTCCTCCGTCCGAGCCCGGTCGTGGATCAACCGATCGAAGGGTGAAAGGAGCACGGTCCGCGGTCGGAACGACCGATCCAGCACATCAGCGTGGGCCCATCGCTCTCCCGCGATCCCGTCGACGCGTACTCGAACCGCGCGCCCATCACGCTCGAGCCCGGCGAGCGCACGCTCCCACCCCGGTGGGCGCGTGCCTTCGAACGTCTTGTCGAAACCGGTGAGCTTCGAGATGCCGAGAGCGCGAAGCTGCGTATCGAGCAGGCGGCGAGCCTCTTCGCCCGGCGCCAAGCGCGTCCCGTCGAGGGGCAGGCGGCGCTCGGCGAGGTCCCACACGCGTTCCTGCCCCGCTCGCCCGGCGATCATGACCTCGCCCTTGGCCCACAGCACCTCGAGCATCATCGACGTGTTGCGACCCTCGTCGTTCCATCCGCCGGTCCTCCAGCCGACCGCTGAACGATCGTCGAACGCTCGGGTCGGGAGCGGCCCGTCGGCACGCAGTCTGGCCAGGACGTATCGGCGGAACGGCTGGTTCTCTCGGAGATACCGCCGCACGTACTCGTGGCGACCGGCGGTCGTACTCGGATATCTGCGCATCGTCGCGCGGTGCACCGCGAGCTGGGTCGTCGGGAGGATGAAGGCTCGGTACTCGAACAGCGATCCATCCTGCCACAGGAGCCGCTCCAACTCGGCCACTCGGAACTTCCGGCCCAAGCGGGACCACAAGACGAGGTGTTCCGTGCGCGCCACCCTTCGCGTGGGGTCCATCTGCACGCTCCCGAGGCCTTCCACGACCTCGAGGATCGAACGGGGCCGAGGTGATGAAAGCAGCTGCGCACTGACCGCGAGCTGCCGAGCTCGTCGGAGCGAGATCGACCGAGGCTCGCCCGGGCTCACCCCGTGTGCTCAGCCGCCTGGGCGTCCGCTTTCGTGCGATGAACGGCGCCGTCGGGATGCTCCGGCGGGGAGTAGAGCGAGTACAGCTTGAGATCACCCGTCCCCGTGTTGATCACGTTGTGCCAGATCCCCGCGGGAATCACCGCTGCCCAGTCATCGGAGAGATCGTGCGCCTCATCTACTCGGTCTTCTGTCCGGCCGAACTCCACCCGGGCCTGCCCCTCCTCGATCCGGATGAACTGGTCTCGGTCGGCATGGACCTCCTTGCCGATGTCCTCGCCCTGTGCGAGACGCATGACGGTGAGCTGGGAATGTGCCCCGGTGACGAGCACGGAGCGGAAGGTCTCGTTCTCCAGCGTCAGGTGTTCGATGTCTCCGACCCATCCGATCATCGACGACTCCTCGAGAGCGATGCAGCGAGCCTAGCGAACGAAGGCCCTCCCGAAGGGAGGGCCTTCGCACGACTCCCGGTACCACGGATCGTGGAGGTGGCGGGAATCGAACCCGCGTGACAGGGCGACCGTCTGGATCTTCTCCGGGCGCATCCGGTGGGTAGATCTCGCCTCGGGCCTCCCACCGGCGGAGGGGCCCTCGGCCAGCCCGGGTGAGATGTCCCTCGGAGGCCCCCGGACGGAACCTCCTCGGTGAGGCCTGCTTGCGATGCCCTGTCCGGGCCGCAGGCGCTCCCGGACGGACAGCTACCTATCGGCTAGGCAGCGAGCGCGTACTTTTCGTTGGCGCTTGTGTTGTTCCGGCGTTTTACGAGACTCCGGAGATCTCGGCCCGCTTCTCCCAGGCGATAACCGCCCTGCTCGAAGCCAGTACACCCCCGTATGTAGTTGTCATCCGAGTATACGGCCCGACCATCGTCATCGATTCCTGTCCCCGATCTCCCGGACCACCTCCACGATCAGATCCACGTCCTCGGGACGGTTGCGCCAGTTGACCGCCGCCGGCCGGAACGCGACCTTCCCGTCGTACTCGGTCATGCCGAAGAAGACCCGACCGTCGAGGATCGCCTCCTCCCCGATCTTGCGATTCAGCTCGTCCAGGCGATCTTCCGCGTAGCCGCTCGGGTGGTAGCGGAAGCACACGATGTTCAAACGCACGTCCGCCAGCCGCTCGAGATCCGGCGCCTCGTCGACCCGCCGAGCGAGGTGCTGCGCCAGGTCGAGATGCTTCTCGACGATCGCCTCGTAGCCACTTCGCCCGTACGCGCGAAGGGTCGCCCACACGGTGAACGCCCTTGCCCGTCGCGACATCTCGGGCCCCAGGAACCCCCAGGTCGGGTTGGGTCCCAATGGGTCGGGGAGATACGCAGCGCCGGACGTGAAGACGGGTGCCTGCAGCGCCGGGTCCCTCACGAATGCGAAACCGCAGTCATAGGGAACGTTCAGCCACTTGTGCCCGTCCGCGATCACCGAGTCTGCACGTTCCACGCCCTCGACGAGATGGAGCGAGCGATCCGAGAGGGCGGCGAAGAGTCCGAACGCACCGTCCACGTGGAGCCAGGCGCCGTGATGCTCCACGAGGTCGGCCATCGCGACCAGCGGGTCGAAGTCGCCGGCGTTCACCTCTCCGGCGCTCGCGATCACGACGGCGGGCGCGTCGCCGAGCGCCTTGAGCTCGCGTTCCAGAGCCGCGAGGTCCAGCCGCCCGATCCCGTCCGCCGCGAGCTTCCGGACAGCATCCCGCCCCAGTCCGAGCATCGAGAGCGCCTTCGTGTCGCTCGGATGCACGTAACCCGAGCCGAAGACGGGCATCCGCGGTAGTCCGCCGAGGCCCTCCACATCGACGTCCACGCCCTGCCGAAGCCCCCACCATCGCCGGGCGCAGGCCAGCGCGGTGAAGTTCGCCATTGTCGCGCCGGTGGTGAGGACTCCACCCCACGACTGCGGCAGCCCGAACAGCTCCTTCAACCAGCCGAGCGCGATCGACTCGAGATGCCCGCCGAGCGGCGTGGCGACCCAGGCGCCCGGGTTCTGGTCCCATGTCGAGGTGAGCCAGTCCGCGCCGAGGGCCGCCGGCGTCGTCCCACCGTTGACGAAGTGGAAGAACTTCGGCCCGGCGGAGTGCACGAGCCCGCCCCCGCCCTCGATCAACTCCTGCAAGGCCGCGATCGCTCCGACACCGTCCTCCGGGAGCGATCCCACGAAGGATGCCGCGGCGTCCTCCGCCTGGGGATCGCGGACGGGACGATCTTCCACGGCGTCGAGGTACTTCCGAGCCTCATCCGCCACGAAGGCGAGGACCGCATCCAGCTCGTCCGCGTTCGGTGGCGTGGGAGACATCGCCCGACGGTACGACATCAGCGGCGACGTCCGAGCTCTCGCCGCATCTCGCGCTCATGCTCTCGCTCGGCGATGGCCTGACGCTTCTCATGGCTCCGTCTCCCTCGCGCGAGCGCGAGCTCCACCTTCGCGAGTCCGTGGGTGAAGTACACACGCAGTGGCACGAGCGCGAGCCGGTCCTGCTGCTGGGCGTCCGTGAGCTTCGAGATCTCCTGGCGGTGCAGTAGGAGCTTCCGCGGCCGCACGGGCAGGTGCGACTTCTTGTCTCCCTGCTCGTACGGCGGGATATGCATCCCCTCGAGCCAGGCCTCGCCGTCCCGCACGCGAGCGAACGCCTCCGCGAGCGACGCCCGTCCCCCGCGGAGGGACTTCACCTCGTCGCCCGTCAGCGCGATGCCGGCCTCGAACGTTTCGAGGATCGAGTAGTCGTGACGCGCCTTGCGGTTGGAGGCGACCGTCTTCTCGCCCTCGCGATCCTTGCGGCCCATCGGGTGCCCTCAGACGTCGAGGAAGCGCCGCATGCCGATCGTGCCCGCCACGATGGCGACGAGTGCGGACGCGATGAGGATCCACGGCATCACCGCGACGACATCGCTGTTCTTGATGAGCGGCAGCCATGGTGCGGTCCCTCGGAGGTTGTCCACGACGAAGACCTTCACGAGGAAGAGTCCGGCGATGGCTGCGATCGCCCCGAGCATCGCTTCGACGAGACCCTCGATCAAGAACGGCACGCGGATGCGCCAGTTGGTCGCTCCGACCAATCGCATGATGCCGATCTCCTTGCGCCGGGCGAACATCCCCATCCGAAGGGTATTGGCCACCAACCCGATCGCGGACGCCAGCATGATCACCGCGATGCCGAAGACGCTCAGCGATAGGACCCGCGTGAGCGCGTCGAGGCGGTCGAGCAGCTCCTGGTAGTCGGCCACGTAGCGGATGCCGGGCTCGGCACACTCTTGATGCGAGTCGCCGTCCGGTTCGACGACGAACTCGCATCCGAGCGTGGCGGTGATCTCCGCGAAGCGAGCCACCTCCGAGAGTCGAACCCGGAGCGATGTCGGGATCACCGAGCACGGGGTGTTCTCCGTGAAGATCGGCTGGTTCTCGAAGAGTTCCCCGAAATGCTGGCACGACCGTTCTTTGTTCCAGTACTCGACCTGAGCGACGCCTTCGATCTCCTGCAATCTGTCGGTGAGCCTGCTCACGGTCCCCGTGTTCACTGGATCCGTGAGGTACACCTGCACTTCGACGTTGCCCGTCAGTCGGGTGGTCACGAGCTGGAACTCCCGCGCGATCAGCAGCGAGAGACCGAACAAGAAGAGCGCGATGAATGCGGTCGACATCGCCGCGAACGCGACGACGCCGTTCCGCCGGAGCCCGGCCGCGGTCTCACGGAAGAAGTACTCGACCCGAGGCGCCATCAGCTGTAGACGCCTCGTGACTGGTCTCTGACGACTTTGCCCTTGTCCAGCTCGATCACCCGCTTGCGCATCGCGTCGACGATGGCCTGGTCATGGGTCGCCATCACGATCGTGGTGCCGATCCGGTTCACCTTGTCGAGGAGCCGCATGATGTCGACCGATGTGTTGGGGTCGAGGTTGCCCGTGGGCTCGTCGGCCAGCAGGACGAGCGGCCTGTTCACGCACGCCCGCGCGATCGACACACGTTGCTGCTCGCCGCCCGAGAGCTCGTCCGGGTAGGCGTTCAGCTTGTCCCCCAGCCCGACGTACTCGAGGATCTCCGGCACGCGCTGGTCGATCACATGCTTGGGCTTGCCGATCACCTCGAGCGCGAAAGAGACGTTCTCGAAGGCGGTCTTGTCCTGCAACAGCTTGTAGTCCTGGAACACCGTGCCGATGTTCCTCCTGAGATGGGGCACCTTGAACGAGGTGATCCTCGACAGGTTCTTGCCGGCTACGAACACCTCCCCTCGACTCGCCTCCTCCTGCTTCAGGAGGAGGCGGATCATCGTCGACTTCCCGGAGCCGGACGGGCCCACGACGAAGACGAACTCGCCCTTGTCGATCTCGATCGAGACGTCCTCGAGGGCGGTGACATCGTTCCGATAGACCTTGGTGACGCGTTGGAGGCTGATCATGACATTGAGAATCGACCTAGAAAGGGGTCGGCCCACCGTACCAGGGTCTTCCGCGAGAGCGGGGAAGGTGCTCTAGGCTGATCCCGTGGACGCCGCGGACGCGAGCAAGCTCGCGACGCGTGCGGCGCCGCGGATCGCCGTCTGGCTGGGGCCTGCCCTGATCGCCGGCTCCGTCCTGTTCGCCCTGCGCGGTTTCGCCTTCGGTAGCGGACTGACCAACCAACACCCTGACCTCCTGACGTTCTGGCTGCCGCGCTGGTCCTTCCTCGGCGATTCGGTCGTTTCGGGTCAGATCCCGTTGTGGAACCCCTTCGAGATGGCCGGGTATCGCTTCGCCGCAGACCCACAGAGCGGGTGGCTGTACGCGCCCCCGATGCTCCTCTTCTCGCTGTTCTCGCCGGGGTCAGCCTTGCGGCTGTTCATCGTCTTCAACCCGCTGCTCGCCGGTCTCGGGCTGTACGTGTTCCTCCGGAGGGAAGCGTTGGGGAGAGCGGCGGCATCGGCCGGAGGCCTGGTCCTCGCCATGATGATGTCGACGTCGTTGATCGCGATCTCACTGCCGTTCGCCGGAGCGCTTGCCTGGACGACCGTCCTCCTCGTGGCCGCTTCGGGCTACCGTAGGGCCGAGCGATGGTCTCGCCGGCTCGCGTGGCTCGCGCTCGGTGCGTTCGCGTGGCTGCAGGTGGCCGCGGCGCACATGAGCCATGGGCTCGTGATCGCGACGGCGTTCGCGATGGCCTATCTGGCGGCCGGCGCGATCGCCGACGCGCGGGCGGGGACGGTCACCGCGAGATCCGCAGCGGGTCGAGCGGCGCTGTTCATCCTGGTCCTGCCGCTCGCCGCACTTCCGATCCTCGTGCCCCACGTCGACTTCCTCGGCAAGTCGAGCCTGCGTGGCGGCTACGGCGCGCTGGGGGACACGGGACAGTCGGAGGTGGGCGATCCGCTCGGCTCGAACGGCATCTGGGCGGCCTGGCCCCTGGGCTTCGGCGCTGCGCCGGGCGCTTACGCTGGAGCGGCGGCGCTCGCCTGCGTTCTCCTCGCGGCTCGCGCTCGCCGGCTGCGGACGCTCGTCGTCGCGACGGGGGGGCTCGCGCTCGCCGCCTACGTGCTCACCTCCCCGTTGCTCGTGAGCGCTGGTTGGTTCCGGACCCTCGTCCTCGAGATCCCCTTCGGTGACGTCTATCTCCACAACCCCGGGCGCCTGCGTTACGTAGCAGTGCTGGCCTTGCCGATCCTGGCCGCGGCGGGCCTCCAAGGTCTCGTGGATCTCCCGCTCTCCTCTCGTGCGGCGATCACCTGGCTCGGCGCGGCGGCCTTCATCTTCGTCGTCTGGCCACTCCTCGCCGGAGGGGATCTCGTCCGTTTCGCGATGGTCGCGGCGATCCTCCTCGTCGCCGGACCGCTGCTCTACGGATTGGGCACGCGACGATGGCGATGGGCCTCGTCATCCGCCGTCGTCGGCGTGCTCACCGTCGAGTTGCTGGTGAGCGCCGTCTACGCGCAGTCCTACGAGGGCGGCACGATCTTCACAGGGTTGGAGACGGGCGATCATCCCAGCCTCGTGCCACAGGTGCTCCGGTATCCGACGCTGGATGAGGCTGCCTACCTCGCGCCCACCCCGATCGTGAAGCACATCAGAGCGGAGCCCGGACGCTACGCCACCTGGGCCCCCCCGGCGGCATACTTCGAGAAGGGCTACCTCTGGATGAAGTCTCCGGCGGACTGGCCGGCTCTCGCGCCCACTCGAGGCACGTTGTTCGGCATCCCGGACGCCCTGGGCTACAACCCCGTGCAGCTTCCTCGCTATTGGCGCTACATCCGCGCCACCAACGAGCTCTCGGTGTTCTACAACGCGTCGGTCCTCAACCTGCCGTCCGCCGAGGACGTCCGTCTGCTGGGTCTGCGGTACCTGATCGTCCCGACGGGACTGGACCCCCCCGTCGATGGCCGGGTGGTCGAGGAGGCCGACCTCTATTCGCTCTGGGAGCTCGACGACGCGCAGCCCCTCGCGACCGTTTCTCCCGTGGTCGAGTTCGTGGATGACCAGCGTTCGGCGATGGGCGCCATCACGATGGGAGGGTTCGATCCATCGGAGCAGGCGGTGATCGAGTTGCCTTCCGATGTGTTCGCGTGCGTCGGCGATTGCTCGCCCCCCGCCGATGCCTCCACCAGGATGATCTCCGGGTCCGAGCTGGTGATCCAGTTCCCGGCGACGGATGGGGGCATCCTCACGGTCCGGAACGCGTACGACGCGGGGTGGAGGGCCGAGATCGACGGCCGTCCGGCCCGTACCCTTCCGGTCGACGGATTCCTCCAGGGGGTCGTCCTCGGACCGAGCGCGAGGCAGGTCGTCCTCACCTATCACGACGACGCGGTCATGCTCGGCCTCGCGATCGGCGCCGCGATCTGGGTGACGCTCCTCGCCGCGCCCTTCCTCGCGCTTATGCTCGAGCGCCGCCTTGCTCCCGGGCCTATCGCTCCACGCGGCCCTACGCCGTCTCGCCAACGGCCGCCCGTCGCCTGAGCTCGCCCTCGATGAACCGGTCGATGTCGCCGCCGAGGACGCGAGACGGGTCGCCCACCTCGACGTCTGTCCGATGGTCCTTCACCATCTGGTACGGGGCGAGCACGTAGGAGCGGATCTGCGATCCGAAGTCCACGGCCTTCCGCTCTCCCCGGAGCTCGTTCATCTCCTCCTCTCGCCTGCGGCGCTCGAGCTCGGCCAGGCGAGCTTTCAGGATCCGCATCGCGACCGCACGGTTCTGGAGCTGCGAGCGCTCGTTCTGACACGCCACGACGATCCCCGACGGGATGTGCGTGATCCGCACGGCCGAGTCCGTCGTGTTGACCGATTGCCCGCCGGGCCCGGACGAGCGGAAGACGTCGACCCGAAGGTCCTCCTCGGGGATCTCGACCTCCTCCTCCTCGGACCGCTCGAGCAGCGGGATCACGTCGAGAGCGGCGAACGAGGTGTGTCGCCGCTTCTGCGCGTCGAAAGGACTGATGCGGACCAGACGATGGACGCCCCGCTCGGCCGACAGGAGCCCGTAGGCGTTCGGCCCGTGGAGCATGAACGTCGCGGACTTGATCCCAGCTTCCTCGCCGTGGTGGATCTCATCCACTTCCATCCGGAAACCGTGCTTCTCGGCCCACCTCGCGTACATCCGGAGCAGCATGTCCGCCCAGTCCTGCGACTCGGTGCCCCCCGCGCCGGCCTGCAGGGTAGCGATCGCGTCGTGGTCGTCGTAGGGACCCGAGAACAGCGCCGCGAGCTCGACCGTCTCGAGCTCCCGCTCGAGACGGTCGAGCCCCGATTCCAGCTCTTTCGTGAGCTCCGGATCGGCTTCGTCCGCGAGCAGCTCATCCATCGCCTCGAGGTTCTGGAGGATGCTCTCGAGGCGATCGTAACGGTCCACTTGATCGTGCAGGCGGGAGAGGCGCCGGGTCAGCTCTTCCGCGCGGGACTGGTCGTCCCACAGCCCCGGGTCCGAGGTCTCTCGCTCCAGGTCACCAAGCTGCGCACGCTTGCCGTCGACGTCAAAGGAACTCCTTGGCTGCCACGATGCGGTCCCGGAGCTTGCGGAGCCGTTCGGTGTGATCGCTCATGCCGCCGATTCTAGTGGTCGTCCCCTCGAGGTCTCGCTGGTCGAGGGGTCGGGGTGATGAACGTCACCCTCGTGAGGTGCCGTGGACCACCGCCCGGCGAGGGCCGGCTCCCTACTCTCGGAGGTCAGTCACCACGAAAGGACGACCCGGTGAGCACGAGCATCGAGACCATCAGCCCGGGGTTCGCATGGAACGCGACGCGGGTGGCGAGCCTACTGATGGTCGTGATCGTCGCCGTCATCGCGCTGGTCTTCTGGCCGGCGTTCGAGGCGTCCGAACCGGGAGCGCCGATCGGCCGGCAGTCCAACGGACTCGCGGCCCCGCACGAACAAGTCGTGGTCAACGGAGAGGCCTGTCCGCAGTGCCTCCCGTGACCTGAGAGGCGAGAGGTACCCCCCTCTCATCGGCGGCCGGCCGGGCCGAAAGCCCGGCCGGCCGCCTCCTTTTCAATGGATCCGAGCCGGACGTCCGATCTCCCATGCTGGCGCCCGCTCCCGCCACTCGCCGGAGGCCGAGCGGCGGCACCGGATCGATGTGGCGAACGTCACCACCGGCCGGTGTGTGTCGGCACCGACTCCGAGACGACCCGTCCGTAGGGTCGCTTCATCAGGCAAAGGTCCCCAGGGACCGGAGAGGAAGGGGGAGCCATGAGCGCCCAGGGAGGAACCCTCCAGAGGCGAGGGACCATCGAGCTGCCGATCTGGCCCGTGGCCGTCCTCGTGGTCGCCGCGGTCGCTGCGGCGGTCGGGATGACGCTGCTGAGGGACGCGGGGCAGACCAGGTTCGTGACATCGGTCACTGAGAGCCAGCGGTTCGAGAACTCCACCGCTGCCGTCCGTGAGCAGGGGGCAGTCGCACCGGCGATCCCCGCGATCCGGCCGATCGATCTCACGGTGCTGGAGAACTCGAGCGCAGCGGTGCGTGAGCAGGGAGCGATGCTCCCCGCGACCGTGGGCGTCTCCCACGTGGCACCGTCGCTGCACTCGCAGGGCTTCGCCGGCTTCGAGAACCCCGGTGCCTACATCACCCAGGCACCGGCGTACGCGCCCGGCCTGGAGTACGCCGGCGCCTACATCACCGAGGCTCCGGCCTTCGCGCCCGGCCTCGAGAACCCGGGCGCCTACCCAGCGGAGGCCGTGGCACCGGCAGAGGGCCCGGTCATCGTGAACGGCGAGGCCTGCATGCAGTGCAGGTGATGCCTCTCGTCACTGACACACGAGGGGGCCGGCGCGACGCGCCGGCCCCCTTCATCGTGCCGCGACTACGCCACGGCGCCGTGACACTTCTTGTACTTCCGCCCGCTGCCGCACGGGCACGGCGCGTTCCGCGGCACCTTGTCGCTGATGACCTGGTTCGGATTCGCTTGCTGCACGGCCCCGGATGCCGCCACCTCTTCCTCGTCCCCGTGGCTCTCGCGGACCCGGTTCACCTTGGGCGCGGATGTCCGTCGCTGCTGCTGCTCCGGCCGAACCAACTCGACCCGGTAGATGTAGCGCACGAACTCCGTCTGGATCGTGGACGTGAGCTCCTCGAACATGTCGAACGCTTCGCGCCGGTACTCCGTGATCGGGTCCTTCTGGGCGTAGCTCCGCAGGTAGATGCCTTCCTGTAGGTAATCCATCTCGTACAGGTGTTCGCGCCAGCGCGTGTCGATGATGTTCAGCAGCACGACCCGCTCGAGCTCCCGCATCATCGTCTCGCCGAGCGCCTCTTCCCTCGCCGCGTAGGCGGCAAGCGCGTCCTCGACGAACGCGGCTTGGAGCGCCTCCGAGTCGCCGATCTCCCCTACCTGCTCCCTCGTCAAGGAGACGGGATAGATCTCCGACATGGCGGTGAACAGCCCGTCTCGATCCCACTCCTCCGCGAAGGCATCGGGCGGGCAGTAGGTCGCGACGGTCGCCTCCACGACATCACGCACGAACCCGATCGCCTCCTCGTTCAGATCCCCACCCTCGAGGATCTTCCGGCGCTCGCCGTAGATCACCGTGCGCTGCCCGTTCATGACCTCGTCGTACTTGAGGACGTTCTTGCGACGCTCGTAGTTGAGCTCCTCGATCTGCCCCTGTGCGTTCTGGACCGCGCGCGTGACCATCTTCGCCTCGATCGGCTCGTCCTCCGGCCACTTCAGCCGTTCCATGATCGAGGCGACACGGTCGGATGCGAACATCCGCATCAGGTCGTCCTCGAGAGACAGGTAGAACGCCGACGCGCCCGGGTCGCCCTGGCGCCCGGACCGTCCGCGGAGCTGGTTGTCGATCCGCCGAGACTCGTGGCGCTCGGTGCCCAACACGTAGAGACCGCCCAGCTCGACGACCTCCTCGTGCTCCGCGTCCGTCTGCGTCTTGAACTTCGCGAAGATCGGCTCGTACTCGGCCTCGTAGGCGGCACGATCCTCCTCGTCCATCTCGAACAGCAGGTAGCGGTCGTTGTCGAAGTCTCGCGCGGCCATCTCCTGACGCGCGAGGTACTCGGGGTTGCCACCGAGGAGGATGTCGACGCCGCGCCCCGCCATGTTCGTGGCGACGGTGACCGCTCCCTTGCGCCCGGCCTGGGCGACGATCATCGCCTCCTTCTCGTGGTTCTTGGCGTTCAGGACGTGATGCTTGACCCCACGGCGATCGAGCATCGTGGACAGCTTCTCGGACTTCTCGATCGAGACGGTGCCCACCAGGATCGGCTGACCTGTCTCATTGCGTTCGATGATGTCCTCGATGAGGGAGTTCCACTTGGCCTCTTCGTTCTTGAAGATCGCGTCCTGCAGGTCCTCACGGATCATCGGTCGGTTCGTCGTGATCTCGGTGACGCCGAGCGTGTAGGTCTCCTCGAACTCGGTCAGCTGCGTCTTGGCGGTCCCCGTCATCCCCGCGAGCTTGTCGTACATCTTGAAGTAGTTCTGGATCGTGATGGTCGCGAGGGTCTGGTTCTCCTCCTTGATCCGCACGCCTTCTTTCGCCTCGATCGCCTGGTGCAGCCCCTCGGAATATCGGCGGCCCTCCAGGACCCGGCCCGTGAACTCGTCGACGATCTTCACCTCGCCGCTCTGGACCACGTACTCGACGTCGCGCTTGTACAGCTCCTTCGCACGCAGCGAGTTGTGCAGGTGGTGGACCAGCATCGTGTTCTCGTGGTCGTAGAGGTTGTCGATGTTCAGCAGGGACTCCACCTTGGCGACCCCCGCCTCCATCACCGCGACCTGGAACTTCGCCTCCTCGACCTCGTAGTGCTCGTCGCGGGTGAGCTGCGGGGCGATCCGGGCGAACGTCTGGTACCACTTGGCGCTGTCCTGGACCATGCCGCTGATGATCAGCGGGGTCCTCGCCTCGTCGATGAGGATCGAATCGACCTCGTCCACGATCGCGAAGTGGTGGCCGCGCTGCACGGTGTGCTCCAATCGCATCGCCATGTTGTCACGGAGGTAGTCGAACCCGAACTCGTTGTTGGTGCCGTACGTGATGTCGGCCGCATAGGCGGGAAGGCGCTGCTCGGGGCTCATCTGTGACTGGATCAGGCCCACCTCGAGCCCGAGGAACCGGTAGATCCCACCCATCCACTCCGAGTCGCGCTTGGCCAGATAGTCGTTGACCGTGACGAGATGGACCCCTTTGCCATCGAGCGCGTTCAGGTAGCCGGGCAATGTCGAGACGAGGGTCTTGCCCTCGCCGGTACGCATCTCCGCGATGCTGCCCCGATGCAACGCGGCGCCCCCCATCAGCTGGACGTCGAAGTGCCGCTGCCCGATCGTGCGGCGGGCGGCTTCACGGGTGGTGGCGAACGCCTCCGGGAGGAGGTCGTCGAGGGGTTCGGCGTTCTCCAGACGCTGCCGGAACTCGACGGTCTTGTGGGCCAGCTCCTCGTCCGAGAGGTCCTCGATCTCGGGCTCCCAGGTGTTCACGAGCTTCGCGAGCTGCTCGAGCTCCTTGCGCCGACGGCCTTCGCCGATATTGCTGAACTTGTCGATCAGGGGCAACGTGGATCCTTTTCCGTAGGTGGGGACTTCGATTCTACCGGCGCCCGCGTCAGACCCGGATGGGAGCCGGCTCCCGCAGGCGCGCCACCAGGATCAACGCCGCGGCGACCAGCACGGCGAGTCCCACCCCAAGAGGGCCGTAGCCGGCTGCTTCGAGGACGACGCCGCCCGTCAGACCTGCCGCCGCAGAAGTGAGGCTGACCAGGAGATCCGTGAACCCGAGGGCTCCGGCTCGCTCGTTGGACGCCGTGATGTCACTGATCAGGGCGGTGGCCCCGAGGAAGGTCGCCGACCAACCGAGCCCGATCGCGAGCAGGCCGACGCCGATCACGAAGGCGTTCGCCTCGGTCGCGGACAGGAGAGCGCCCGCGATGCTGGTGATGCATCCCGCGATCAGCGCGGCTCGCCGCCCGACGCGATCCATCCAGCGGCCGATCAGAGGCGCGAACGCGAACATCCCGGCGATGTGGGAGCTGATCACGATTGAGATCGTCGTGCCGCCGTGATGCGCATGATCAAGCGCCGTCGGCGTCACGCCCATCACCCCCACCATCGCCATCTGACCGACGGCGCCGGCGAGCACCGCGGTTCGGAATGTGGGCACGCGGAGTAGGTCGCGGGGGCTTCGCCCTCGCGCACGCTCGAAGGACGGCTCGACCACCGCGAGGTCGCGCGGGTCGGGCCTCACCGCGAGCGCGCAGAGGAGGGCGCCGAACGCCCCCGCGATCGGCACGACCCAGGGGAGGACGGATCCCTCTCCCGCCGCCTCCTCGATCACCGCGGCCAGCAGAGGGCTCCCCACCGCGCCGATCGTGCCGGCCGCGAGGAGGATGCCGACCGCGCGACCGCGCCGCTCCGCCGGGTACATGTCGGCCACCGCGCCACGCGCGAGGTTCGCGCCGCCGAGCGCCACACCGAAGGGGATGGTGCTCGCCATGAGGCCTGCGAACGAACCCGCGCGGATCGAGACGGCGGCGGCGGCCGAGGCGACACCCACGAGGAGGTAGGAGAGGATCAGGCCCGGCCGGCGTCCGACGCGATCCATCCATCGTCCGATCAGCACTGCGCCCGCGGCGGCTGCCAGGAAATAGAGGCCCCACAGCAGGCCGGCCGCCCCGTCCCGCCCCGTGAGGCGAGATGCGGCAGGCCCGCCGATCACGAGCATCACGGGGAATGTGGTCTGCACGAAGCCTTGGGCGAAGGCGAGCAGGATCGTGTTGCGACGCACAAGCCGATCGCGCTCCGCCGGCGGATCGTCGAGCCGCGATCCGAGTGCGCCGGTAGTCACAGGGGCTCCGTCAGCGCCCCGAGTCGCTCGACCAATCGGGCATTCTCACCGTAGTCCACGGGTACGGCGATGACCGATACGGCGTCGTCGTCGAGGGCCTTCCTGAGCGTGGGCAACAGCTCGGACGCCTCGCCGATCGCGTAGCCCTTCGCTCCGAAGCTCTCGGCGAACCGCACGAAGTCCGGGTTCCCGAACGAGACGGCTGCCCTGCGGCCGAAGTGGATGTCCTGCTTCCACCCGATCAGGCCGTACCCCCCGTCCACCCAAACGAGGATGACGAAATGCACCTGCTCCCGCACCGCGGTCTCGATCTCGGCGGCACTCATCAGGAAGGCGCCGTCGCCCATCGCCGCGAGCACCTTCCGCTCTGGGTGGACGAGCTTCGCGGCGAATGCACCGGGAAGCGCGAACGCCATCGTCGCCAGGCCGTTCGAGATCAGGCACGTGTTCGGCGCGTACGTCGGGAACAGCCGCGCCATCCAGATCTTCACGGCGCCGGTGTCGCAGAGCACGATGTCCTTCCGGTCGAGCGCCTCCCGCACGTCGTGGACGATCCGTTGGGGCCGGACGGGGAGCGCGTCATCGTCCGCGCCTGAGTCGAGTTCCTCCCGAACGAGTCGCTCGCCCGGAGGCTCCCGGTCCCGACGAGGGTTCCCGGGCGTCGCATCGGCGATCGCATCCAGGGAGGCTCCGATGCCTCCCTGGACGCCGACCTCGAGCGTGTAGGCCTCATCGACCTCGGCGACCGTCCGGTGGATGTGGATGATCGCCTTGTCTCGCTCGGGGTTCCAGCGCTCCGGCGCATACTCGACGAGGTCGTAGCCGACCGCCACGACGACGTCGGCCTCGTCGAAGCCGAAGTTGGCGTAGTCGCGCACCATGAAGCCGATCGTGCCGAGGGCGTTCGGGTGGTCGTCGGGGAAGACGCCTTTGCCGAGGAACGTGGTGGCGACCGGGAGGTGCAAGCGCTCCGAGAAGTGGACGAGCGCGTCCATCGCGCCGTCGCGAGCAACACCCGGTCCCGCGAGGACCACCGGCGCCGTCGCGGCCTCCAGGAGCTCCGCCGCCCGTCGAACCTGCGCCTCCGCCGGCGCGGGATCGACGGGCACGTTGACCCGGAGCGGTGCACCCTCCGTCTCCTGCTCGGCAACGTCCTCCGGCAGGATCAGGAACGCGGCGCCGGGACGTTCGGTCCGCGCCTGCTTGAAGGCCTTCCGGACCATCTCGGGAACGGCTTCGTCGACGGTGATCATGCCGCCCCACTTCGTGATCGGTCGGAACAGCTCGACAAGGTCCACCGCTTGGTGGGATTCCTTGTAGAGCCGGTGCAGACCGGCCTGCGCGGTGATCGCCACCAGCGGGTGCGAGTCGAGGTGCGCGTTCGCGATCCCGAGCATCAGGTTGATCGCACCCGGGCCGAGGGTGGCGAGGCACACGCCCGCTCGGCCGGTGAGCGCCCCATATGTGTCGGCCATGAACGCAGCGCCCCGCTCGTCGCGCGTCGTGATGAACCGGATCGACGAGTCCGCCAACGCATCGATCACGTGGAGGTTCTCCTCGCCCGGCAGACCGAAGACGTACTCGACCCCCTCGTTCTCGAGGCACTCCACGAGCAGGCGGGCCACGGTCTGTGTGCCGTGCGCGGCATCCATCTCCGTCAGGCTACCCCTGCGGCCCGGCCGTTACGCTCGGCTCGTGGAACTCCGGGATGTGGTGCGCCACCGGCGGATGGTGCGGCGATTCGACCAGCGGCCGGTCCCCCCGGACGTCGTCGACCGCATCATCGACGTAGGGCGTCGCGCGCCTTCGGCGGGCTTCTCGCAGGGGCTCGAGCTCCTCGTGTTCGACACGCCGGAGACGATCTCCGCGTTCTGGCAGACGACCCGCGATCCGGAGTTCGGCTGGGAGCCAGAGATCGTCGCGCACGGGCCGACGGTCCTGATCCTGCCGCTTCCGGATCCCCACCGGTACATCGAGCGATACTCGCAGCCGGACAAGATCGAGTTCGGCATGGACGAGGAAGCGAACTGGCCCGTGCGGTTCTGGGAGATCGACGCCGCGATGGCTTCGATGCTGATGCTGCTGGCAGCGGTCGAGGAGGGCCTCGGTGGATGGTTCTTCGGCATCACCCACGGGGAACGCGTGCTCTTGGACCGCTTCCACGTGCCGGCACATCTCCGCCCGATCGGGATCATCGGCCTCGGGTATCGCGCCGAGAACGAGGAGCCGACGGGATCGTGGATGAAGCACGGGCGGCGTCCGCTCGAGGATCAGATCCACCGCAACGGTTGGTGAGCGGGGTCTCGTGCCGGCTACGTCGGCCGTTGTGACAACTGGCGCGTGAGCTGCGCCTGCGCTACGTGCTCGCGGAGATGCTCGAGGGCGTGCAGCAGGGCCCAGGCTGCCGACACGGACTCCCCCTCGGGGAGCGAGCGGATCGCGGTGGGGTCGAAGGCCTCGGAGGCATCGAGCCGGGCGTGACAGTCGGCGGCCATCTCGTCCACGAACGACAGCAGCTCTGCGCCGCTCGCCGACTCCGCCTCGAACTCAGACGGTCGGTCGCGCTCCGGCAGCGGGAGGCCCCGCGCGATCGTGAGCCACCACCTCGAGCTGTGCATCCCGTGAACCGCCAGTACCGTGATCGGGTTGCTCTCCTCGCCCGCGGGCCGCCAGGCGAGCGCTTCCGGCGAGAGCCCATCGATCGCCTCGCGGAGGTGATCCACCGATTCGTCGAAGATCTCGCGGGCGGCCTCGATGGTCGGGTCGGGCATCACGCGGGCTCGCGGCCGGTCACGTGATCTCGATCATCTTCTCGCGCACCGCGTAGACGACGGCCTCCATACGCGAGTGCAGATGGAGCTTCTCCAGGATGTTGCGGATGTGGTTCTTCACCGTGTTCTCCGAGATGAACAGCTTCTTCGCGATGTCGCGATTGTTGAGACCCTGCGCGACGAGGCGGAGCACCTCCATCTCGCGGTCGGTGAGCTTCGGCGCGGGCATCTGAGGCCGCTCCTCGGCCTCCTTCGAGATCGCCGCGAACTCG
This sequence comes from uncultured Actinomycetota bacterium, assembly GCA_963778505.1. Taxonomy (GTDB): domain Bacteria; phylum Actinomycetota; class UBA4738; order UBA4738; family HRBIN12; genus JAJNBA01. The sequence goes on from CAVZUH010000004.1 coordinate 896,046, forward strand.
GTGAGGAGCTTCGAGGCCATCGACGGTGAGATCCGCGACTGCCCGGCCCACACGCTCCGGATGGCGTCGGCGACCTCGTCGATCGGGATCTCCTTCAACAGATAGCCGGCGGCGCCGGCCTTGATGGCGTCGTACAGGTCGCCCTCGTCGTCGGAGATCGTGAGCATCAGGATCTTCGCGTGCGGAAGCAACTCCTTGATATGCCCCGCCGCTTCGATCCCCGAGCGCTTCGGCATCCGCACGTCCATCAGGACGACGTCGGGCATGAGCTCCTGGGCTTTCTCCACCGCTTCCACACCGTCGGAGGCCTCGCCGACGAGCATCAGGTCGTCCTCTTCCGAAAGGACCATCTCGAGCCCGCGGCGGAACAGGGCATGATCGTCCACGATCATCACCCGAAGCCTCTCGTTGGTGCTCTTGTCCTCATGTTTCATCTCTTCGGCTTCATCTCTTCCGCGTCAACCCTTGCGTTCTCTTCACTCGTCGGCATCGACAGGCGGCGGGGTCGAACCTCGCGGGAATGGTACCCCCCTACGCCACCGGCGGAGCCGCCTGCCGTGGTGATCTCGGATCTGGCGCTCGAGCTTCTCAGCCACGTGATCAAGCGCGGTACGCACGTCGTCCGCTTCGGCGCGCGCGCGGAACGTCTTGCGCGGGATCTTGAGCGCGGCCTTGATCATCTTCAGCCCGTCGGGGCTCGGATGATGCTCGGCCATGAACTCGAGATCGATCCGCGTCACTCGCGGCTCGAGCCGCTCCAGACGAGCGAGCTTATGCTCCGCCTGCTCGCGGATGTCATCGGAGACGGGCAGCCCGCGCCCCGTGAAGGTCAGATCCATCTGCGATCCGTGGCACGGCCCGTCGGTGAAGGGTGCTCCCGTCCGGCTGACCTGGTCTTTGACCCCACACTCGCCTGCGGGGGCGTCCGCCGACGGTCCGTGCGTTCCATCTGGACCGCCGACTCGCACCCTCTCCCGGAGCCCCTCTCGGAGACCGGGGCAGGGCTTACTTCTAAACCGCTCCATGCTCGGCGACCAAAGGTCGCCTTACGTGGGTCGTTTCGCCCGCGGCTGGCATCGACTACCGGGGTTTGTCCCCGGGCAACCACAGACCCGGACGGGAGCACGCCCGAGTATAGACATGGCCTTCGGGACGGCGCGAGCCATGCGGTCCGGGAGGCCGGTCGGTGAACGAGCGACAGGCGGTGAGGAGATGGATCTCGCGCGCTCCCGCTTCGAGGAGCGCTGCGGCGCACGCCGAGGCCGTGGCGCCCGTCGTCAATACATCGTCGACGAGAAGGAGGCGAGCCGGCGCGGGGCGACGAGGGATGCATCCGAACGCATCGGCCATCGCCAGCGTCCGTTCCTCGCGGGACAGGCGGGCCTGGGGAACGGTCGCCTTCGTCCGACGGACGAAGGCGACCGCGGGGAGATCCAGCTCGTGCGCGAGCGCCCGCGCGAGCACGCGAGCCTGGTCGAAGCCGCGCTCGGCCCGCCGCCGGGATGCCAGCGGCACCCACGTCACGGCGTCGGCCGGCGGCGGGCCGAGCGCCGCCAGGGCGGCTGCGAATGCCTCGCCCACCCCGCGCCACCCGGAGAACTTCAGCCGGTGGACCGCGGCCTTGGCCGGTCCCCGGTAGGCGAACGCCGCTCGCGCCGACGCGATCGGCGCCAGAGGACAGTCCGCGCACCTCTCGACGTTCGTGGGCAGGGGTCGACCGCAACGACGGCACCACGGTGGCGTCAGGGGGAGGAGCTCCCCCGCACACGCCGCGCAGAACGGCCACGGGCCTGCGCCACACCCGGCGCATGCCCTCGGGAAGAGAACGTCGATCGCCCTCTCCAGCATGGCGTCACGCTACGTCGTGTCGCCGACACGGTTCAGGGCAGCGCGACCTCGATCGGTTCTCCCGCGCCCTTGACAGCGATCGTCAGGGCGCGCTGGGTCTTCAACAGTGGGTAGGCGGTGACCGAGCCGGATCCGGTCTCGGTGTCGAACGTGGTCTCGAGCACGGGGAGGCGGGCGCCCTCAGCGGCGAGCGTCATCGTCGCCTCCAACCCCTCGTAGCGGAGCTCCACCGAATCGACGCGGCATTCGAGCTGGTCGACGCGCACCTTCTCTCCGCCGATCACCACCGATCTCCCCACGCGCACCTGATCTCGTCTCGTCGCACCCCTCGGCCACGGCACGGCGAACCGCGAGCCGGGACGCATCGTCTCCGGCGATCCATCGATCGCCAGCTCGCATTCGATCGCGTACCAGCCCGCTGCGAGCTCTGCGACCGGGAACTCGAACGGGACGAAGAGATCACGGTTCGGCGCGACCTCCAGCGTCGCGGGCTGCACGCCCATCGACATGGACCCGTGCCCGGCCAGCTCGACCGCTCGGGCGTCGTCGAGCCGGACCTGATGCGGATCCCCGTCGGCCCCCCGCATGACGAATGACCCTTTGAGCGATGCCGGGAAGCGCTCGAAGTGCGCCCGGATACTGACGGCCGCCGGCGTTACGTTCCCTCCTCCCAGCTGCGGAGGTACGCGTCCTGTTCGGGCGTGAGGGTGTCGATCTCGACGCCCATGCCCCGCAGCTTGAGTCGGGCGACCTCCTCGTCGATCTCCGTCGGGACCGGATACACCTTCGCCTCGAGGTCGCCGTGGTTCCTCACGAGCCATTCGACGCAGAGCGCCTGGTTCGCGAATGACATGTCCATCACGGCGGCCGGATGCCCCTCTGCGGCAGCAAGGTTCACCAGCCGGCCTTCGCCGAGGAGGTTCAGCCGGCGTCCGTCGGCGAGGGTGTGCTCGTCGACGAACTCGCGGATGCGACGAACCCGCCCTTCCGACAGCGCGGCCAGCGCGTGCTTGTCGATCTCCACGTCGAAGTGACCCGAGTTCGCGAGGATCGCACCGTCCTTCATCCGCTCCATGTGCTCGCGGCGGATCACGCCCTTGTCGCCGGTCACCGTCACGAACACGTCGCCGACCCGGGCGGCCTCGAGCAAGGGCATGACACGATAGCCCTCCATCGTGGCCTCCAGCGCGGCCGTGGGGTCGACCTCGGTGACGATCACGTGCGCGCCCATGCCACGAGCTCGAGACGTCACACCGCGCCCGCACATCCCGTACCCGCAGACGACGACGGCTCGACCCGCGAGCAGTCGGTTGGTCGCTCGCATGATGGCGTCGATCGTGGACTGTCCCGTGCCGAACCGGTTGTCGAACAGGTGCTTGGTGTTCGCGTCGTTCACGCTCACGATCGGATACTTCAAGGCACCATCGGAGGCCATCGCGCGGAGACGGATCACGCCCGTCGTCGTCTCCTCCGTGCCGCCCATGATCTCGGTGATCTGATCGATACGCTGCTTGTGCAGCACGCTCACCATGTCGGCGCCGTCATCCATCGTGACGTGCGGGCGGATATCGAGGCATGCGTTGATGTGCTTGAAGAACATGTCGGTGTCTTCGCCTTTGATCGCGTAGACGTCGATCCCGCTCTGCTCGACCAGCGCGGCCGCCACGTCGTCCTGCGTCGAGAGGGGGTTGGAGGCGCAGAGCGCCACCTCGGCGCCGCCGGCGGCCAGCGTCTCCATGAGGTTGGCCGTCTCGGTCGTCACATGCAGGCAGGCCGCGATGCGCACGCCCTTCAGCGGCCTCTCCTTGTCGAAGCGCTCGCGGATCTGTCCGGTCACCGGCATCTCGCCGGCAGCCCAGTCGATCCGGCCCCGCCCCGGATCGGCGAGCCCGTTGTCTCTGATGTCGTATCCCACGTGGATCCTCTCCGTCAGAACGTGCCGGCGAGCTCGGCCACCACCAGGCCGATCGCCTCCGCCGCCGTCTTGGATGCGAGCAGAACCTCCTCGTGGGAGACGGCGCCACCCGCGGCGTTCGTCACGAAGCTTAGTCCGAGGACGCGCATGCCCAACGCCCTGGCGGCGACGGCCTCTGGCACCGTCGACATCCCGACCACCGTCGCACCCATCCGTCGGAGCATCTCCGTCTCGGCGGGGGTCTCGTAGGACGGTCCCGCCATCGCGGCGTAGACACCCTCCGCGACGGCTGTCCCCTGATCGCGCAGGATAGTGAACGCGGCACCGGACAGATCGGCGTCGTAGACCCCGGATACGTCGATGAACGCCGGCGAGCCATCCGGGTAACGCCAGCCGGTGAGCGGGTTGGTGCCCATCAGATTGATGTGATCGCGAACGACCACCATCGACCCACTCGCCAACGACACATCAAGACCGCCGACCGCGGCCGATAGCACCATCGTGCGCGCCCCGAGCGCGTGGGAAACCCGCGTGGTGATCGACGCCAGCCGCATCGGGTGGGCCTCGTAGAAGTGGATGCGACCCTGGAAGATCGCGACGGCGTGCCCGCCGATCGTCCCGAGCCAGAGCTTGCCGGCATGTCCCGGCACGGTCGGCGGTGGGAAGCCCGGCAGCTCTCCGTACGGGATCTCCAGGTACTCCCCCGAGCCGGCGCGCTCCCAGGCGACCGCGATCGCGTCACCCAGGCCGGAGCCCAACACGACGCCGGCCACCGGCTGGATGTTCGTGCGCTTCCGGATCGCCCGCACGATCCTTTCCTCGACGCCGTCTCCCGGCGACGGGACGTGCGGTTCGGTCACGACGCGAGCGCGGCCTTCAGCCGCTTGATCACGTCGACGGGCGTGGGATCGACACCTTTGCGGATCGCGACGTAGGCGCTGACGAAGTCCCCCAGCGCGATCAACGACATCAGCCGGGCGAGCGCGCTCCTTCCCGTCGCCCACACCTCGTAGGTGTCTGCGCCCGCATCCGCGGCGATCTCGAGGGAGAGCGGGAATCGGGCGGCGATCTCTGGGTCCTCGGCCTCGTGCCGGAGGGCGATCACGGTGTGCGACCGACCGAACGGCCGGGTCCATCCCACCACCTCGTTGTGATCCAGCTCGGACATCGAGGCCCACCAAGCGGGCACCTTCCCGTTCTCGTTGAACTGGGTCTTCCAGCGGGCCGCGGCGGTGGCCGCGATGCCTTCCGCGCCCCAGAGCACCGGGATCCGATCGCCGATCGCCTCCGCCAGTCGTTTCGCGGGATCGTCGCCTACGGGCGCGCCGGGGCCAGAAGCCGCGGCCCGCGCATCGACCTCGCCCGCCGCCTCGGTGACATCGTCGGCCAGCGGAGGGAGGAGCCCGGCTGTCTCCAGCGCGCCGAGCGCGGTGAACGCGAGCCAGCCGAGGGCGGCGCGCGGCTGAAAGCCGCCGGGCACGGACACCACCGGCACACCCGCCTCCGCCGCCTCGTCCGCGATCGTTCCGCCCGACGTCACCACGATCGAGCGGCAGCCGCGCTTCGTCGCCTCACGGAAGGCTGCGAGCGTCTCCGATGTGTTCCCCGAGTAGGACGAGATGAGCACGAGGGAGTGCGGGCCCGCATACTCCGGCAGCTCCGGCGACCGGTTCACCTCGACCGGAACTCCGAGCCGGTCGCGGAACACCGATCGCAGGACGTCCCCCGCGACCGCGGAGCCGCCCATGCCGCAGCACACCACGCCGCGTACGTCGGCGAGATCGGGAAGGCCGCTCGCACCTGCTCCGTTCGAATATCCCTGGCGACATTGCGAACCCAGCTCCCCGATGGCCGCCAGCATCCTGCCGGGGTCGTGGTCTCGAACCGCTTGGCCGTCGTCGAGGTCGACGGTCATCCCTTCGTGCCTCGCTTCTGTCCTGGCTTGGCTCCTGAAGCGCCACCGGGCTTCTCCGCCTCGTCGATCAGCATCACAGGGATCCCATCTCGGACCGGATACCGGAAGCCACAGGTGCGGCACACGATCACCTGTTCGTCCTCGTGATAGTCGATGTCCCCTCGGTCGTTGGGGCATACGAGGATCTCCAGCAGTTCCGCGTCGAGCGTCACGTCGCGTCCCTTCCTTCCTCTCCCGTGGCCTCTTCTGTGGCCTCTCCCCTGATCGATGCGAGGAGCTCCTCGGTCTTGACGGCGAGGAGCTCCGGCGTCCTGGCCTCTACGTTCAACCGTAGCAACGGCTCGGTGTTGGAAGGTCGGACGTTGCACCACCAATCGTCGAACTCTATCGTCAGGCCGTCGAGTCGATCCTGACGGCCGTCGCGGAACGCATCGGCGATCGCCTCGATCTTCGCCTGCGGGTCGTCCACACGGGAATTGATCTCCCCGGACGAGAAATAGCGGCGGTACGGCTCGAGGAGCTGCGAAAGGGTCTGTCTGGATCTCGACAGCTCCCCCAGGGCGATCACCGCAGCGATCATGCCCGAGTCGGCGCTGTAATTGTCCCGGAAGTAGTAGTGGCCGGAATGTTCGCCGCCGAACACGGCTCCCGTCTCCGCCATCACCTCCTTGATGAACGAATGCCCGACCCGCGTTCTGATCGGCACACCACCGTGTTCCCGGATGACCTCCGGGACCGTCCACGAGCAGATGAGGTTGTAGACAACCTTCGCGCCCGGCTCTCGCTCCAGCATCGAGGCGGCGATGAGGGCGGTCATGAGGGAACCACTCACGTCTTCCGCGCGCTCGTCCACCAGGAACACCCGATCCGCGTCCCCGTCGAACGCCATGCCCACGTCCGCCCCGTGCTCGAGCACCGCCTTCTTCAAGTCTCGCTGGTTCGCGGGGTCGATCGGGTCCGCCGGATGGTTCGGGAACGTTCCGTCGAGTTCGGCGTAGAGGTGGTGGAGCGTGACGGGCAGCCGCTCGAAGACCGCCGGCGCGACCAGACCACCCATGCCGTTGGCCGTGTCGATCGCGACGGTGAGCGGACGCATCCTCTCGGCGTCGGTGAACGCGAGCACGTGGTCCACGTAAGCATCCAGCACGTTCCGTTGCCGGACAGAACCGTGACCATTCCCCAGGATCTCCTCACCCTTCTCGGTCAAGGCTCTGATCTCACCGAGGCCCGAGTCCTCCCCGACGGGCTTCGCACCTCCCAGGCAGAATTTGAGCCCGTTGTACTCCTTCGGGTTGTGGCTGGCGGTCAGCATCACCCCCGGCCGGTCCAGCGAGCCGGATGCGAAATAGAGGAGATCGGTGGACGCGAGGCCGAGGTCCACGACGTCGACGTCGCGCGACGTGGCCCCTTCGGTCAGAGCCGCTGCGAGGTCCGGCGACGAGAGCCGGCAATCGCGCCCTACGAGTATCTCCGGCGCGCCGCTCCACATCGCGAACGCAGCGCCGATCCGCCGAACGACATCGGCGTTCAGTTCGTCGGGGACCACACCGCGAACGTCGTACGCCTTGAAGATGCGGGAGAGGTCCACCGCAGCCCATCCTACGGACGGGCTGCGGAGGACGACAGGCTAGGTCCGGACGACGGTGTCGATGACGTCTGAGAGCACGACCTGCTCGCCATCGCGATGCCACCACTTCGCCTCGCAGGCGTGGCAGGTAGAGAAGGAGAGGTCGCGGCCGCTGACGTTCATCGAGATGGAGATCACGTCTCCCTGACGGCACTCTGGGCAGTTGTTCGTCTTGGACATCATCCACGCTCCGGTTCGGGTGATCGACCGTAACAGGGCGACCGACCCTGGCTTCAGACACCCACGAGTCATTCTTGGCTCCCCCGTCGCTTCCGCCCGCCGGAAGGGTGCGGGACGCCGAAAGTCCTCCGGCCTGGCCCGAAATAGCTAGTCAGTCGCGCTCTACGGTGGCCGACACGAGGCGGGCGTCGTCGACCAGCCATCCGACGGGCGGGGTCATCGCGGCCAGATGGCGGGAGCAGAGGTCGAGCAGGCGCGGGTCCCGTTGCGGCAGGAGTCCGCCGATCACGATCAGGCGGTCGGCGTAGCGGAGCGAGATCGTGGCGACGGGCTCCGCCGGGCAACTCATGCGTGCGCAGCGTCGCATGCCCGAAGGCTAGACACGGTTCGGCCGGATGCAAGCACCCCGGCTTGGTTCAGGCGACGGTGTCCGATCCGTCCGGGGTGCTCGGGACATCCCATTCCGACGCCCACGCGGGTCGGTACCCCACGATGATGACCTTCGTCCCCACTGGCACGAGGTCGTACAACGCCTCGACCTCCTCGTTGTGCATCCGGATGCAGCCGTGCGAGGCATAGCGCCCGATCGAGTCCGGCGAGGTGGTCCCGTGGATCCTGATCAGGCCGGGTGCCGTGATGTACAGAGCCCGGGTGCCCATCGGATTGCCCGGCCCACCGGGAACCACCGCCGGCAGGCCAGCCCCCCAGCTGTCCAGCGCCGGGTTGTGCCAGGTGGGGTTCTCCCGCTTCTGGTAGAGCGACCACTCGCCGGTCGGTGTGATCCACCCTGGCTTCGCCGTCGCGACGTCCCAGCTGTGCGACACCTCGAACCCCTCGTACAGATCGAGGCGGTTCGTGTCCACGTGCACCACGATGGTGCGCCCCATGGTCCGCACGTTGACCTTCGCCGTCACCGGGTGCACGGAGAACCGGACGATCGAGGAACCGTCGGCGAGCGCCCTCGAGAGGAGGCGCTCGGCGCGGCCGGCGTCCAACGCCGACCCCGCCTTCGCCTGACGAAAGGCCAGTCCCCCGTCCTCCCCCATTCCGATGGACGCGTTACGGGGGTGGACGAGAACCTTCCGTGCGGTCCGCCGGACGAACCGCTCGACGTTTCGATCGCCGCGGAGCGTCAGCTCGACGTCGACGTCGAGGGGGTCGTCCCGGAACCGCCGCCATGCGCGTTCGACCCAACCGACACTCTCCGATGCCTTCATCGCCTCGTCGACAGCTCGGCCTACAGAGGCACGTCGGCCGAGCCGCCTTGGTGTCGTCGTGAAGCGCTTGCCCTTGACGAAGACGACGATCTCTCGGTCGAGATCCTCGTTGGCTCGAGCCCGCACCGCCGCCATCGCTTGCGCGCGTGTCATGCCCGACACGTCCACGTCGGAGACCGTGGTCCCGAGGAGGATCCGGCTCGCGTTCGCCTGCTCGTGGCGGAACGCGGCGTAGGCGACCCCACCCAGGGCGAGCACGAGCAGGCCGGATACGAGTCCGACGATCAGCGGCCATCGTCTGCGGGCCGCGCGCGATTCGTGACGTCCTTTGGCCATGGGGGAGTGCTATCCGTCCCGGGCGCGTATCCCGGGAGAGAAATGATACGCCAGGGCGCAACCCCCTCCTCGAACGCGCGTCCTACGGCTCGTGCGGGAGCGATACACCCATGCTCAAAGCGAACGCATCCGCGCTCCCCTTCCCGGGTACGGTGGAAGCCGCGAGGGCAACGAGGGGGCCTCCCTCGGCGCGGATCAACATCGCCGCACCGGGCGCGGATGCCCAGAACTCCGGTGGCACGGCGGCCGCCGAGTGGGCGGGGACACGGACCGTCACCGGGACGGCCGCCGTGTCCCCCTCCTTAGGCAGGAGCTCGATGGTCGCCTCGACGTCCACGTCGCCGTCGTTCACCAGCACCGCGCCCGGGACGGCGGAGGCGCTCGAGGTCGCCGGGAGCACGAGCCAGGAGTCCGAACCTTCGACCGCACCGGCGGTGGCTCCGAGAGTCCTCGCCCGGCCCGAGGGCGCGCAGGGCCCCCACGACCGGAGCGTCCTCGAGCGTGAAGAGACGGATCCCGACCGGCCCGGGTTCCACCGGGATCGCATACGCACGCGCGGTGGCCGGGCCGTGCTCTTGCTCCGTGAGCCCGCCGACGGGTCGGGGCTGATCTTGGGTCAGCCCGGTCGCACCGAACCGGATCGAGCTCCCGGACGTGGACAGGAGGAGGAGCTCGGTCTGTCCCGACCCTTGCATCAGCGGGAAGGTCGCGCCGGGCGCGGGCTTCGTCCAGCCGAGCGCGCTCCGTACTCTGGTACGGTCGCTCACGCCCAGGGACGCGGCGACCACCCGTCCCACCGAGACCTCGAGCGCGACCGCCAGGGCCGGCTCTCCCTCGACCATCCTGTTGAGGTGCAGCGCGGTGCTCCGGCGGGCCGGGATCGACGAGGTCGGTCCACTCCGAGTCCCGGATGGGGGCTCGATCCGCCGTATAGAGGACCACGTCCAGGACGGCGGGAGCGGCGAACGGGTTGGCCACGACGACGAAAGCCTCCTCGCCGAGCTGCGTGGTCTCGTCGGCCAGGTACCAGTCGCGCGCCGCGTCCGCCGCGCAGGGTTCGGCGGCCACCCCTCCATCGGTGGAGGAGACCCACCCGGCGCCGATCCAACCGCCGAAGTACTCGATGTAGGTCGCGGCGCCCCGATCGTGGGGAACCTGGTCGATCCGTACGGTGCTCCCCGCCGGGACCTCGTAGCTCTCCGGAGAGGCGGCCGCGTCTGTCCCGAGCCCGGTGATCCTCGCCGTGACCGCCACCGATCCCGGGTTCGCCAGATACATCGCCAGCGACACCTCCGGCGCGCCCCCATGGGGGCACACCCAGGCCCCGGACGGAGCCGTGCCCGGCGCGACCCCCCCCGCGGAGCGCACCCCCACGCGATCGAGCCATAACAGCGCCGCGACGAAGAACGCCACCGATGCCAGAGCGAACAGCGCCTGCCTCCGTGGGGGCTGGATGCGGGAAGCACTCATCGAGCCACCGGCTTCCTCGTGGCCCACAGCGCCGCGAGCCAGAGCAGCGCCAGCAACGCGAGTTGGATCCGGGCCGGCAGCCGGCCTTCATGTCGGACCTTCACGGGTTCACCGCCGGCCTGGAAGGTCGTCGCCCAACCGAAGGCGACGTCGGGTCCGGCGGAAGCTCCCTGGAGCCTCCACTGCGCGTTGTACTCGGTGGACAGGAAGACGGTCCCAGCCAGCCCCGGTCCGTTCCACCCCCCCGACACGTCTTCGAGCGGGACGGCGGGAACCGGCTGCCACATCGCGATCGTGGAAGGATCGTCGGCGTTCATGATCGCTCGGTCGGCAGGGTCGGTCTCGAGGATCGCCGCGGGGGGGATGGCCGCCGCGTTCCCATAGATCACGAAGCCGGTGGAGGGGACGAGGTCGACGTCGACCTGCGAATCGAATGCCGCCCGAGCACCGGCGGGCAGGACACCCCGCTCCGCCACCACGAATCGGATCCCGAACGGAGAGAGGAGTGCGCCTCCGTGCCGGGTGGTACCACCGAGGATCTCCTCGAGGGCCACCTCGAGGTGCTCCGGACCCGGTCCGGAGAACGGTCGTCCGGCATCGAGCACGCTGGCACCTTCACGGTCGGTCAGCGCGTACCGGATGGTCGCTTCGCCCGCCTCGAGCCGGCGCTGCGGATCCCCAGCAGGCGGCGGAAGGCCATCGGCACGATCCCCAGTGACCCAAAGGACGCGGAACGCCCCAGCGGTGGCCCCGCTGACGACCGTCCATGCGGGTGGGATCCGATCCTCCGGCCGACCGACTCCCCACGTCCCCACCATGACCGCGAGCGCCTGCAGGAGCAGACCCGCACCGAGGATCAGCACGAGCAGCCCGCTGGCGACCTGCCGGAGTCCGAAGGACTCGCGTCGGAGCGACCCGCTGAACGATGTAAGGCCGAACCCGATCAAGCTCGCCATCGAAACCGCCGCCAGCGCCGCATATGCCGGCGGGTTCGCGAGTCCGGGGGGCACGTAGTTCGCGGTCGCGAGCCACGAAAGGATCAGGCCCGCCCCCCGGCGACCGCCGCTCTCCTGGCCGGGCCTCGCAGTTCGCCGCGAACGAGGCCGAGTCCCAGGACGGCTGCGATCGGCAGGAACGCTGCGACGGGCCACGTTCCGGGACCAGGTCCGAGAGACAGACTCGCGAGCCGATCCAGCTGCGTCGTTCCCACGAGAGAGGAGAGCGCGCGACCTCCGTCGGCGAGCAACGCCGGGACGAACGGGAAGAGCAGAACCGCTGCCCCGACGGCGGAACCCACGGTCAGAGCGAGGCCGCGAGCTCGGACGGGACCGGCGAACACGCGGATCGCGACCAGGACGGCGATCGCGAGCAGGATGCCCGGGTACGACGCGACACCGACGGCGAAGGTGACGGCCGTCCCTGCGACGAAACGCGGCCTGCCTCCCGGCGGCTCCCCTGGGGCGAACGCGGATTCTATCCGCTCCGCCGCCGCGGGCAGCACCGCGAGCGCGATCAAGAGTCCCAGTCGGCCGTCGGAGAAGGCCCAGAGCGTGAGCGCCCCGAGTCCGTAGGCCGCGGCTGCGAGGACCGCCGGTCCCGGGCGGACGGACAGGCGAACCGCCGCGCGATACATGAGGATCGCTGCGAGCGGCGGTCCCGCCACGAGGATCGCTTTCTGCGCGAGCAGTGGATCGCCGAGCGCCGCGAGCGATAGTGCCCCGAGGGCTCCCAGGGCAGGACTCGGCGCGAGCGGCCCCCCGAGCGGGGTCGATCGCACCGCCGAAGCCAGCTCGGCGAACAGGTCCCCCGGACGGTCGGGGAACGCGGGGAGGGCCCCGCCCGCGAGCGACCCCGCGCCGACCAGCTCGCGCACCGCGACCGCGCCCACGATGAGCGCGAGGAACGATCCGACGATCACCGGGTGAGACCCCACCAGCGAGGCAGTCCTGTCACGGAGTCGTCGCTGGATCGGCTCGCCTTCGTCGGCCTCGTCGATCGCGCGCTGCTCCTCGAGGATCCGTTCGGCCGTCGCCAACCAACGCGGCGATCGGAGGCCGGCGGACTCCATGAAGCGACGCAATGCCCGATCTCGTACCCGTCGGGCCTTCTGCACCCGTCGCCGTCGGGCTAGGGTGCCCGGCAGGTGGGCGAGGTTCCAGGCCCACGCCGCCGCGACGTCGAACGACTCGTCGAAGCGCCGTCCGAGTGCCAGATAGGCGAAGCGCACGGATCCGAGCAGGATGGCGGCCGGCACGACCCACACGAGGGAGAGCAACCCGTAGTTCTTGAGCATCGCTGCGATGGCCGCGCGATCTTCCTCGTACCGTTGACCACCTCGAGTAGCTGTTTCGCCCGGCCTCTCCTCTCCCGTTCCGCCGGCGAGGCGCACACGAGCGAGCGGCGTCATCAGGATGCGGTAGCCGGCGATGCGCGTGCGCCAGCACAGATCCAGATCCGCATGCGCGCCGTCGAGCCGCTCGTCGAACAGGTCGGTGCGCTCCCAGACGTCGCGCGCGATCAACATCGCGGCCGACGACACGCACAAGACCTCGAGCACCCGATCGAACTGCCCCTGGTCGATCTCACCCGGCTGCAGCGGCGAGGAGGGATGGCCGAACCGGTCCGACGACCGGCCGATGTCCCGGAGCGAACGGGGGTCATCTCGATCGACGATCTTCGCGCCGACGATCCCGACATCCTCGACGCCGATCCCCACCGCGGCCTCGACGAACCGAGCGACCGTGTCCCTGTCGAGCGATGCACGAGGGTCGACGATGAGGACGAAGTCCGCGCCCTTCGCGACAGGAAGATCGAGCGCCGCGCGGACGGAACGAGCCGAACCGATGCCTTGCTCGTTCTTGAGGACCCGGCGCGCACCGAGCGAACCGAGCAGCATCTCTCCGGGACCCGGGTCGGCACCGTCATCCACCGCGAGGACGCCGACCCGCGGATACGACTGATGAGCGAGGGAGAGAAGGCAGTCGCGTAGCCACGGCATCGGGCCGGGGCCGACCACGATCAGCGCGAGCACGCTGGGCGTGGACGTGCCGGTCGACGCGACGGCTGCGGTGGCGGGCGAGATCATGCGTGGGGCGCCTGAGCGCGGCGGGAGCCTAGCACCGGGTGCTCCAGAGAATCGAAGGGGGGCGTCTCCGCCCCCCTTCGTGACGCGACGAGCTCGAGCTCAGCGCTTCTTCGCTGCGCTCTTCCTGCGGGCCGGCTTGCGAGCGGCCGTCTTCTTCCGGCCCGGCTTGCGAGCCGCGGCCTTCTTGCGGGCCGGCTTGCGAGCGGCCGTCTTCTTCCGGCGTGCAGGTTTGCGAGCTGCCGACTTCTTCGCGGTGCTCTTCCTGCGTGCCGGCTTGCGAGCAGCCGTCTTCTTCCTGCGCGCGGGCTTCCGGGCTGACGACTTCTTCGCGGCGGTCTTCCTCCGAGTCGTCGTCCTCTTCCTTGATGCGGCGGCCTTCTTCCCGGCCGTCTTCCGCCGAGCCGTGGCCCTCTTCCTGGTCGCAGCGGACTTCTTCGCGGCCGCGGACCGTTTCGCCGCGGGCCTCTTCCGTGCGGCTGTCTTCCTTGCTGCCATTCCCGTCCCCCTTTCCTCCGTGGATACGAAGGGTCCTTCGGTTACGACGCCATCCGTTTGAGGCGCCGTCGTTCCCGTTCGCTCATCCCGCCCCACACGCCGTACCGCTCATCGCGGCGAAGCGCGTAGTTCAGGCACTCGATCCGAACAGGGCACTCCGAGCAGATGCGTTTGGCCTCCCTCGACGATCCCCCCTTCTCGGGGAAGAAGACCTCAGGGTCGTGGTCTCGGCACCTCGCCCGCTCCTGCCATGGGATGTAGTGATGCACGCCGCTCTCCCCCCCAAATCACATACTTGTGATTCTGAGGGAAGAACCGCCTCCCTGGCAAGAGGGAATTTCAGGTGATTCTCTGCCTCGACCCTCATCAGATGCAATCGTCCCCAAGCGGACGCGCGAGTGCAACCCTTTCGGGGAAGAAACTCTGTCGTCAGCCGAGATGACCATTACCGTCAGGTCGCCTGACGTGTTCGGGTCAGAAGAGGGCTTTGGTCTCGATCCGATCGTACGTCGTCGTTCGCACGGCGGGGGTTCGACCGATCGCGCGGATCGCGTCGTCGAACTCCTCGGGCTTCATCCGGATCCCCCAGCCGGCACCCGCCATCCGACTGATCGTCTCTTCCATCAACGTTCCTCCGAAGTCGTTCGCGCCTGACTCGAGGATCGTCGTGCACGCGTCGACGCCGAGTTTCACCCACGACACCTGCACGTTGTGGATAAGTCCGTCGAGCAAGACCCGCGCGACCGCGTGCATGCGCACGCTGTCGTCGAAGGAAGGCCCTGCCCTCGCGTGACCGGCGAGGTAGATGGGCGCGTTCCGGTGGATGAACGGCAACGGGACGAACTCCGTGAAACCACGCGTTTCCTGCTGGATCCGCGCGATCCTGCGCAGGTGGGCCACCCAGTGAGGGGGGGCATCCACGTGTCCGAACATGATCGTCGAGGAGCTCCGGATCCCGACGTCGTGGGCCGTCCGCACGATCTCCTCCCACGTGTCGGCGGGGAGCTTGCCCTTCGTGAGGAGCCATCGAACTTCGTCGTCGAGGATCTCAGCGGCCGTTCCGGGCATCGTCCCCAGGCCGTGCTCCTTGCAGGCAGTGAGGAACTCGCGGAAGGACACGCCCATCTTGGTGGCCCCGTTCAGGACCTCCATCGGGCTGAACGCGTGCACGTGGATGCCCGGGACCCGGGCCTTCACGGCATCGAGGAGGTCCAGATAGAAGGAGCCCGGCAGGTCGGGGTGGATCCCCCCCTGCATGCACACCTCGCTCGCACCATCGGCCCACGCCTCCTCGGCTCGGTCGGCAACCTCGCCGAGCGTGAGCGTGTAGGCCTCCGGATCGACCTCCCGCTGCGCGAACGCGCAGAAGCGGCACCCGACGTAGCAGACGTTCGTGAAGTTGATGTTCCGGTTGATCACGTAGGTGACGACGTCGCCGACGGCCTCCTCTCGGAGGCCGTCGGCGACGCGGCGGAGGGCCTCCAGCTCCACCCCCTCCGCCTGGAACAGCGCCAACGCCTGGTCGTCGGAGAGAGGACGATGCTTCTCTGCCAGCCGGAGCGCTCCGCGGATGTCGTCGTCCAGGCGAACGGGCGCAACCTCCCGCACCGCCCATGCCCGGGTCACGGTGTCCTCTGCCGGGATCTCCCCGTACACGATGTCGGCGTCGGCTCGAAGGCCCGCCTCTGGCCCCTTCGCGAACGTGAGGTCGATCGTCCGGGGCGTCCAGGCCACGTCGGGGTCCTGCCAGCTCGCCGGCTCGGGCTTCGCTCCCTCGATCGCGAGGCCGTCGCCACCGAGGAGGGCCTGGACGGGACGACGCATCCTCCCCGCAAGGTAGGGATCCGGGCTTCCCGCGAACTGCGGATAGATCGTGAGTCGCTCGCGCAGGGACTTTCCGCGCGAGGCCGTCGTGGTCGCGAGCGACTCGATCGCCGGCCATGGCCGCTCGGGGTTGACGTGGTCCGGTGTGAGCGGCGAGACGCCGCCCCAATCGCTGATGCCCGCGTCCAGCAGGCGGAGCTGTTGCTCCGTGTCGGAGAGGTTCGGGGGAGCCTGCACGCTCACGTGTGGCCCCAGGACGACCCGGGTGGTCGCCACGGCAGCGAGGAACTCCTCGTCGCTCGGCTCTGGAGCGCTCGCCATCACCGTCCCCTGCTTCGCGCGGAAGTTCTGGACGATCACTTCCTGGATGTGCCCGTACCGTCGGTGCAGATCCCGGATGGCGAAGACGGAGTCGGCTCGCTCGCGTGCATCCTCTCCGATGCCCACGAGGATCCCGGTGGTGAACGGGATCGCGAGCCTGCCGGCGTCCTCGATCGTTCGGAGCCTCACGGCCGGGTGCTTGTCCGGAGAGCCGAAGTGCGGGCCGCCTCTCATCGAGAGACGATCCGAGGAGGACTCCAGCATCAGGCCCATCGATGCGCTCACCTGTTTCAGCCGGGCAAGCTCCTCGTAGCTCATCACGCCGGGATTCAGATGCGGCAGGAGGCCGGTCTCCTCGATCACGCTGATGGCGGCGGCGCGCACGTACTCGAGCGTCGAGGCGAACCCGCGCGAGCGCAGCCACTCGCGAGCCACGTCGTAGCGGTCCTCCGGCCGATCGCCCAGGGTGAACAGCGCCTCCTTGCAGGCGCGAGCCCGGCCGCCCCGGGCGATCGAGAGGACCTCCTCCGGCGTGAGGTACGGTGCGTCGAGCTTCGCCGGAGGCTTCGCGAACGTGCAGTAGTGGCAATGATCGCGGCAGAGCATCGTAAGCGGGATGAAGACCTTGCGCGAGTAGGTGATGCGATCGCCGGTGCCGAGATCCCGGAGATGTGCGGCGATCGACTGCAGCAACTCGAGGTCGTGACCCCTCGCGTCCATCAGTGCCGCTGCCTCGCCCTCGGCCAGGGCCTTGCCCTGCTCGGCGCGCGCGAGCGCGCGGCGCAGGGCGTGAGTCGTCACGGCCGCCACGACCGGAGGCTACTACGCTCTTCGGTTCGTGAAGGTCGTCGCACTTGCGGGGGGGGTCGGCGCGGGGAAGTTCCTGCGCGGTCTCGTCCGTGCGGTGTCGCCGGCCGACGTCACCGCGGTCGTGAACACAGCCGACGACCTCGACGTCCACGGCCTCCGCGTCTGTCCAGATCTCGACTCGGTCACCTATTGGCTGGGGGACGCGTTCGACCGCGAGCGTGGATGGGGGCGCCGCGACGAAACGTTCCGCGCGACCGAGGAGCTCCGGGCCTTCGATCCCGATGCCGCCTGGTTCGGGCTGGGCGACTTGGATCTGGCGACCCACCTGTTCCGGACGCGGTGCCTGACGGGCGGGCTGCCGCTGTCCGAAGTGTCCGCGCGGATCGCGCGGCGGTTCGCCATCGAGTCCACGATCCTTCCGATGAGCGATCAACGGGTTGAGACCCGGCTGGATGTCGTCTCCCTCGGGCACGGGATAGATCTGCACTTCCAGGAGTACTGGGTCCGTCGTGGCGCGCGGGACGACGTGAAAGCGATCCGTTTCGAAGGTGTCGAGGCGGCCCGGCCGGCACCGGGCGTGATCGACGCGATCCGGCAGGCGGACGCCGTCGTGATCTGCCCCTCCAACCCCGTCGTGTCGATCGGCCCGATCCTCGCTGTCGAGGGCCTCAGGGAGGCGGTGGCCGGGAGGCCCGTGGTAGGGATCTCACCGATCGTCGGTGGACGCCCCCTTGCAGGCATGGCGGACAGGTTGATGCCGGTCGTGGGCCTGGAGGTCTCCGCCGTCGGCGCCGCGCGTGCCTACGAGGGTCTCCTGGATGCGTGGGTGATCGACGACGCCGACGCACGGCTGGCAGATCGCGTGCGCGACGAGGTGGGTCCCCGCGTCACCGTCATCGACACGGTGATGCTCGATGACGAGATCGCGGAGCGACTGGCCCGTGCCGCGCTCGCGTCGCTGCGATGACGATCGAGCTGATCCCCTTGGTGGGCCTCCCGGAGGTGGAACCCGGCGACGACCTCGCTGCGCTCCTGGAGCAGGCGCTCGCGGCGAAGGCCGCGACTGACGGCGACGTCGTGGCGGTCACGCAGAAGATCGTCTCCAAGGCCGAAGGGCGGATGGTGCCCGGTGAGGATCGCGCGGCCTGGGTACGACGGGAGACTGTGGACGTCGTCGCGCGACGCGGAGACCTCGTGATCACGCGAACACGGCACGGCTTCGTCTGCGCGAACGCGGGCGTCGACGCGTCGAACGTCCGAGAAGGGTTCCTCACGCTGCTTCCCGAGGACCCCGACGCGAGCGCCCAACGACTGCAGAAGGAGCTGTCCGCCCGACTGGGCCTGTCCCGGCTCGGGGTCGTGATCACCGATACGTTCGGCCGGCCCTGGCGCGAGGGCGTCGTGGACGTCGCGATCGGCTGTGCGGGCTTCCCGGCGCTCGTGGACCTGCGAGGCACCCGAGACGACCACGGCATGGAATTGGAGGCCACCGTGGTGGCGCTCGCCGACGCCGTGGCGGCGGCGAGCGGCCTCGTCATGACGAAGACCGCGCGGGTCCCGGCGGCACTGGTCCGCGGTCTGGATGCGGCGACCGGTGACGCGCCGCCGGGACCCGCCAGCGCCCTGGTGCGCCGGCCCGAGGATGACCTGTTCCGGGAGTCGGCGCTCATCGCCGTCTCGGGCGCAGAGCAGAGCGGCGCGTTCGGACCCGGCCAGGTATCGCGGCAGACCATCGAAGACGCCGTGGGCGCCGCCTCCGCCGTTCCGCCTGTCGGGGAGTGGTCGTTCGTGGCGCTCGACTCACCTGCGGCGCGGCGCCGGCTTCTCGCCGCTGCGCGCGTGAACGAAGTCTTTCGGGCGGCGCCGATCCTGATCCTGCCGTGCGCCCGGGTCTCGGCGGGGACCTCCGAGGAAACGATCCTGCTCTCCGCCGGGGCGGCGATACGCACCCTCGTGGTCGCCCTGCACGCGCAGCGCATCGGGTGGTCGTGGGACCCGCGCGGGCCCTTCGATGCCGAGGGGGCTCGAGCCGCGCTCGCCATCGGAGAGGGATGGCGTGCGCTCGGGATCGTGGCCGTGGGCCCGATGCCCGAGGGCGGAGCCCCGCGGCCCCGCGTTCCGGCCGTCCCGACCGACGCGCTCGACTGGCGTAGCTAGGCAAGCACTCCCTTCAGGAAGTAGAAGAGGAACCCCGCCGTCACGACGTACATCGATGGATGCACGCCGCGGAACTTGCCCTGCATCACGCGGATCGCCGTATAGGCGATGAAGCCGGTCCCGAGCCCGTTCGTGATGGAGTAGGTGAACGGCATTTCAGTCCGAGAGGTTGCGATCGGGGACGGCGGCGAAGCCGAGGATCGCGGGGTTCAGGAACAGGATGTAGGCCATCGTGAGCCAGGTCGTGATCCCGGCCACGACCTCGGTGCGGGGCTCGAACCACGCTCCGAAATCTTGAAGAACCGGTCGAGGCCGCCGGTGCCCTCTGCCGCGGGCACCTTCACCACATGGTCGTGCTTGGTGTCTGACACGCGCCTCCCTCCCTCGGCCTGATGGCCGGTCGTGTGTGCCCAGAGGGAAGGCGCGAACAGGACAGGACGCCGCCCTGCGCGCCGCAGACGCGAGTCGTCCTTCGATGAGAGGACCGGCCGGTAAGCTTCCGCGACCCATGATCGAGGAGCGCAGTTGACCGACGACGTCCCAGGAAGGCCGGATCGAGGCCGGCGGCCGACCAAGGCGGAACGCAAGGAACAGGCTCGGCGCGAGCGAGAAGAGCTCCAGCGGCGGCTGGAATCGAAGCGGCGCGCACGCACGCTGGGCATCGCGGTGGGCGTCGTGGTGATCGCGGCGATCGTCTTCGTCACCACGTTGCTCCCCTCGGGAGGTGACTTGCAGAGCCCCGACCAGCTCCTCAAGCGAGCGGCAGCGGCTGCCGACACCGCCGGTTGCGGCGACGTGACGACGACGCCCCCGTTCGACCCTCCCGATGAGGATCGGACCCACATCGGTGGGGGCAGCATCGCCGGTCCGCCTCTTTCCTCCTACCCCACGACGCCGCCTGCATCCGGCCCGCACGCCGACGTGCCGCTTCCCGCCGGCGTCTACGACTCCTTGACCATCTCGGACCTCTACCGGTCGATCCACTCCCTCGAGCACGGGGCCACGGTGATCTGGTATGACCCCGCCGCGTCGGCGGACAAGGTGGCGCGGTTGATCGAGTTCTACGACCGCCGTCTCCAGGACGCCGAGGTGGGACAGGATCGGGTCATCGTGGCTCCGTACGACTTCCCGGGGGATGCGGCGGGCATCCTGCCCGACGGCACCCAGATGGCGCTCGTGGCGTGGCACCGCCTCCGCACGTGCGCGAGCGTGGACCTGGCGGTCGCGTTCGACTTCACGTCTCAGTACAGCTTCCCCACGACGGCGGGTCGCGACTACCAGGGCGAGGCGCCCGAGCCGGGGAGCGCGATCTGATGGCCAAGAAGAAGAAGCGACCGCGCCAGCGCCCATCGTCTACGCCTCAGACGCCGGCGCAAGGCGGCGCGGCCCGTGAGGGCGCCGCGCGCGGGCGCGCCGCGCGTGGTGGCGCGAACATCGAACGTCGTGAGCGCAAGGAAGAAGCCCGGCGGCTGCGGGAGGCGGAGCGACGCCGTGCCCGCCGTGCGGCGTCGCTCCGCCGCACCGTCACGTCGATCGGGATCGCCGCGGCGGCCGTGGCGGCGATCACGATCTTCCAGAGCTTCGGCGGTCCGAACGACATCCCCGAAGCCGCGATCCGGGCGGCGGAACAGGCGGGATGCACCGGGATCGAGAAGCGCCCCGACATCACACCCGCCGAGACAGCACCTCGCCCCAGGACAGACCATCGACTATCCGGACCCGCCGGCAACCTCGGGCCAGCACAATCCGTCGCCCCTGCCGGACGATCCCAAGGCCTACGACGCGCCGATCGACGAGACGGCGGCGGTCCACTCGATGGAGCACGGGGCCGTCTTCGTGTACTACCTCCCCGAGGCTGACGGCGGGATCGCCCAGGACGTTGTCGATCGGCTGAGCGTGATCGCGGCTGACAACAACGCCACCTTCCTCGCCCCGTACCCGGATCTCACGCCCGAGACGGCGCTCACGCTCACCGCCTGGAACTATCGGCAGTCCTGCCCGGGAGGATCAGAGAGCGACGGACTGACGCCGCGATCCGCGGCGGTCATCTTGAACGGGTTCGTGACCGGGTTCGAATGCACCGGAGAGGCTCCGGAGAACGGCGCGTCCCCCTGCTGAGGCTCAGCTGACCTGGCAGTTCCCGTTCGAACAGGCGATCTTCCCGTGCTCGAACGACGCCCGGGCCACGCCGGAGGCGATGCGCACCCGTGTCGTGGGATAGCCGAGCGATCCCTGGGCTCCGCCGCGCCTGAGGTACGTCGGAGAGCACCTTCCCCCATAGGGCGTGCGCCCCGAGCCCCTGCTTGAAGTAGATCCGCCCTCGTTCGAGCACGATTCGGCCGCACGAGGAGCAGGCCGCCGCCGCGGCCTTCAGCCTTGGGCGAACGACGCCGGACACCGGGAGGCCGAGATGGCCGCCGGCCCCACCGGCGCCGAGGTATTCGGTGTGGATCGCCCCTGTGAACCACACGGTCAACCCCACCCGGGTGTTGCGATAGATACCGCCCCGCTGGAAGAGCTGACGGGAACCGTTGCCGAGGACCAGCAGCCCTGTCTTGGGCAGTCCCGGTCGGCACATCACGGCGTCGTATTTCGCGCGGACCGCGCCCGACGATGTTTCGGTCACTGTTGATCCAGACCCGCCCGTCCGGGAGCCCTAGCGCTGCCCTCAGCTCGCTCCCTGCGACAGAGGCGGCGCCCCCGGTCCCTCGAGCGATCGCGCTCACGATCCGGCCCGAGACGCCCCGCCGCACGTTGGTGAACCGACCGATCGTGCCGATGTGGCCCGTATAGGGAGCCAGCCTCGAGGACAGACCCGAGCGCGTGAAGCTCCTCGTCCAGTCCGTCCACGGGTTGGCCGAGGTGTACTCCCCGGGATCGCAGACCCCACGGAGGTATGGGATCGCGTATGCCGGATTCCCGCCGTGCCATACATCTTCGACGTCTTCGGAGTAGCCACCGTCCGAGGCCGCATAGAACGCCTGGATGACCGATCCGTTGTACGTCACGATCTCGCCGGCCGTAGCGGCCACGGCGGCGACCCATCGATCGCCGTCGACCCCGACCTCCTTGCTCCACCCCACGTAGACCTGGTCGCTCGCACCGTCGGCCACATGACAGTCGCAGTCGCTCCGCAGCCCGTAGTTCCGGATCTTGTACGTCGCGAACGTCCGGGCAGCGACGGCCTGCGCCCGCAGCGCCTGGCCGGGCCAGCTGCTGGGCATCTCGCCCATCCCTCGCAGATACCTCTCGAAAGGCAGCTCGAGCGTCAGCCGCTCAACGCAGCGGTTCGCACAACCGAGAAGATCGAACTCGAGGAACCCGTAGGCGTACGCGAATCCCTGGCGCCAGACCTCGTCCGCCTCCGGCACGAAGACACGATCGCCCGCCGCGTGGTTGGCGAACAGTGGCCGGGCCGGGCCGCCCCAACGGACGCCTCCCACGAGCCCCCCGTTGTGATCTCGGATGGAGTACTTCCGGAACGCTGGTGCGGCGGAGACCGTCCAGGTCTTCCCGCCGGGGATCGTCGCGACAGGTGTGACGCCCGGCCCGTCGAGCCACAGTCGAACGGGCCCGTTCCTCGCCGTAAGATGGATCGTCGAACGGCCGCTCGTGAGTCCCACCCGGATCTTCTTCGGCACGGTGGACGACCCGATCACCCGCGTCCGAGAGTAGAAGTGCGTGAGGATGTGCCGGTACGACCAGCCCTTCTGCGCCAGTCCGTACGCGCCCCATTGCGACATGCCGATGCCGTGGCCATAACCCGAGCCGTGGAAGCGGAAGCTGTCGGCGGCATGCACGACCGATCCACCGACCAGCACGGCGACCAGCACCATCGCGGTCGAGAGCAGTCGAACACGTCGAACCATCAGAGGCCCCAAGGTCGGATCGGACACCCTACCCAATCGGTCGCCGGACCCCGACGGTTGAGGACCTGTCGCGTTTGCTCTTTACCTACTGCGGGCCGGAGCTCAGCCGGACCCCCTCGAGCTTCGCGCCTGGGGGCACCTGCACGTGCTCGCCGAGCACGGAATCGACCAGCGTCCCACCCGATCCGACGACAGCATTCGGGCCCACGATGGAGGCCACCACGCGAGCTCCGTCTCCCACCACCGCCCCGGCCAGCACGACGGCTTCATCCACCTCGGCCCTCGCTCCCACTCGGACCCCTTCTCCGATCGCCACCGACCTCCCGATCCGTGAGGTGAGGTCGAGCGAGACTCCCGACCCGATCCAGGGGCTGTCGTACGAGATGCCCCTGAGCTTCCCCTCGAGCAGATCGAAATGGGCCTGCAGGTACTGCTCCGGGGTCCCGAGATCGAGCCAGTAGGCGCCAGGATCGAATCCGTAGACGGGAGCCCCGTCCCTGATCAGCGCCGGGAAGACTTCCCCCTCGATCCAGATATAGGTCCCCGCCGGCCATGTCCGCAGGGCCGAGGCGTCCAGGACGTAGGTACCCGCGTTGATGTCACCCGGGACCGGATCCGGCGGTTTCTCGCGGAACTCCGTGATGCGCCCCTTCGGATCGGTCGCGACGAGACCGAAGGCTCGTGCGTCCTCCACGTGATGCAGCGCGATCGTCGCGACCGCGCCCCGTTCGCGATGACTTGCGAGCATCGCGGTCAGATCCAGGTCGGTGAGGATGTCCCCGTTCAACGCGAAGAACGGCTGGTCCCCGAGATGATCGAGCGCGCTGACGATCGCCCCGCCCGTCCCCAGCGCCTCCCGCTCCGTGACCCAGGTGATCGCCGGTTCGCCGCGTCTCGCCTGGATGAATGGGTGGAACGTGTCTTCGAGGTACGGCGAGGACATGATCACCTCGCGAACGCCGTGGACGAGGAGATGATCGAGGACGTGATCGAGGATCGTCCGATCCACGAGAGGAAGCAACGGCTTGGGGATCGTCTCCGTGAGCGGCCTGAGCCTCGTCCCTTCTCCGCCTACGAGAACGACCGCCTTCATGACCCTCCTCGGCCTCCGGGCGTCGGCCAGGCTGCAGTGGATCTGGCGCGGCTCATGCGTGGCGCGTCTGCGCCACCAGGACGATACCGACGATGATGAACACCACGCCCGCGTACCGCAGCCCCGGAACCTCCTGGTCGAGCACGAACCGATCGGCCAAGAGGATCAGGACGTATGTCAGGGATGCGAACGGATACGCGAACGAGAGTGAGGTTCGCGACAGGACGGCGAGCCAAACGATCGCCGAGAGACCGAACATGGCCAGCCCGGCCCAGACCGCGGGCGTCGTGGCGACTTCGCGGAGGGACGCCCATCCGAGGCGTAAAGCCCCGGAGCCGGCGGTCACCTGGTCGACCCCGTGCTTCAGCGTGAGCTGAGCGACGGCGGCGAGTGTGACGGAGAGCAGGATCAGCGCGATCAACATGGCGTGGCTCGTCTCCCTGGGATGGGCGAGGCGACCGTCTTCGGTCGCATCGGATCGGTTTTCGGTCACAGGTCTTCGACCTCCACGGTCGGCTGGACCGCCAGAGGCTGTGCGCGATGGTCCGCCTCGGGGACCGTCAGTGGGTAGTGCTGCGTCTGCACGTGGAACAGCCGGCCGTCGGGCGAGTCCAGCCCCACGGTGACGAAATAGGCGCCGCTCGCCCAGGGCGCAGGCGGGATGCGGAACCGGACCCGCTTCTTCCCGTCGACGGGACCCAGGCTGACCCCCAGCCGCGATGTCTTCCCGTCGAGCACCTCTCGGTTCGATGCAGCGGACACCACGGCGAACGAGACCGCCGCATCCGGGACGGGGACGTCCGCTCGCAGGTCCACCGTGATGGTGAGTCCCTCGCCTCGATGCACGGTGTCCCTCAGGCCGCCGTCCGATTCGATCACGACACCGGAGATCTCCACCTCACGACTCCCCTCTTCCGGAACGAAGTCGGGGTCGTCGCTGAGCATCCGGTGCCGGAGGGTGCGGACGACGTCGTCCGGCGCGCCCATCGCGTGCACCCTGCCGTGCTCGAGCATCACCGCTTCGGCGCAGACCTCCCGAACGGTGTCGAGCGCGTGCGTCACGAGCACGATGGTTCGGCCCTCCGACTGGAACCGCCGTACCCGATCGAGGCAGCGACGCTGGAACGACTCGTCGCCCACCGCGAGCACCTCGTCGATCAGGAGCACCTCCGGGTCCACGTGGACGGCGACGGCGAAGCCGAGCCGGACGAGCATCCCCGAGGAGTAGAACTTCACCTGGTTGTCCATGAACTCCTCGAGCTCGGCGAACGCCACGACGTCGTCGTAGATCCGATCGGTCTGCCGGCGAGACAGCCCCAGGAACGAGGCGTTGAGGTAGACGTTCTCCCGCCCCGTGAGGTCGGGGTGGAAGCCGGCGCCGAGCTCGAGGAGGGGTGCGAGCCGCCCTCGATACCGGATCGTGCCGGAGGTCGGCCGGAGGATCCCCGCGATGCATTTCAGCAGCGTGGTCTTCCCGGAGCCGTTGTGACCGACCAGTCCAAGCGAGGATCCCTCGGCGATCTCGAACGAGACGTCGCGGAGAGCCCAGAACTCCTCCGAGCGGGAGCGCGAGACCAGCAGGCGCTGCTTGAGGGACGTCGGACGTTCTCGATAGAGCCGGAACATCTTCGAGATGCCCTCGATCGTGATGGCGGTCGTCACAGCTCCTCCGCGAAGTCGCCGGAGCGATGGAAGAAGGAGCGCCACGCGAGGAAGAGCAACAGGACCGAGACCGCCAGGACCGAGAGCAGAAGGCCGGTCAAGGTCCCGAGGCTCATCGGTGGCAGGATCGGTTCCTCCCCGGGACCGGGCACGACGATCGAGTAGAGCGCCCGCTGGAACCCGAGCGCGATCACCGCGACCGGGTTCAGGAGGTAGAGGGACCACACGTCGAGGCCGAGGAACCGCATCGTCTGGAGCTTCTCTTGCACGAGCCACCCCTGGTAGACGATCGGCGTCGCCCAGAACCACACGAGCAGCGCGAGGTTGAGGAGATGACCGACGTCCCGGTAGCGGACGTTGAGCGCGGCGACCCAGAACGTGAGCGCGGTGGCGAACACCAGCAAGGTGATGATCGCGACCGGGTAGAGCCAGAGCTCGGGCAGCTGGAACCCGTGTCCTGAGACCGCGATGAACAGGAGCAGGACGACGGACTGGAGCATGAAGTCGAACAGTGCCACGCCCACCGCCGCCAGCGGGAGGATCTCGCGCGGGAACGCCATCTTCTTCACGAGGTTCGCGTTGTCGATCACGGACCGCGACCCGGCCTGCAGCGCGTTCGCGAGGAGGTTCCACGCGAGCAGCCCCGACAGCAGGAACACCGGGAAGTGGGGGACGTTGTTGTCGAGGACGAAGACGACCAGGGAGAAGACCGCCAGGAAGATCACCGGGTTCAGCAGCGACCAGACCGCGCCGAGCACCGACGCCGTATACCTGACCTTCAGCTCCTTGCGGACGAGGTTGACCAGCGACCTCGCGGTGCGCGATCAGCTCGCGGAGCCGCGCGCCCGGGTGCAGTCGGGGCGGCTCCGAGGTTCGCTCGACGGCAGGGGCCGACGTGATGGGCTGACTCCTTTCGACGGGCACGCGTCCCAGCCTGATCGCGATCCCCGGCCGGGAAACACCCTGGTCAGAGGGACGGAGGCGAGTCTAGCAACCGCCTTGCGCCATTCCGCACAGCGATCATGGCGATCGTTGGAAGCTTTCGAGGGCCCGCGCGTAGGAGACCCCATACCCATCGTCGACCAAGGCGTCGTCCACGCCGACCGCCAGCGAGGTTCCGCGCCCATCGGGCGAGAACCGCCCTGGCCGGGTCGAGGACGATGTCCCGCGTCGCGAGGATCGCGTGTTCGTACCCTCTCGCCGTCGCCTCCGATCCGCTGAGCGCCGACATGTGAGCGCGCGCGGCATCTCCGATCCGCCCTCGCCGCAGGGGATCGTCTCGCAGCTCATCGATCCTCGCGGCGAGCTCCGCCGGCTCGGCGGGGCCCGGAGCGACGCGGACCACCAACCCCTCGGGGATGTCGAGGTAGGTACCCGTGGCCGACACGAGCGTCGGCACACCCGCCACCATCGCCATCGCGAGGGATCCGCTCACCTCCCCCCGATGCGGGAAACGGAGATCCACCGCGATGTCGGCCGCCACCAGCCACGCGCGGAAGTCGTCGTCGGAGACGTCGTGATGCACCGTGACGCGATCGCCGACCGCACGGTCGGCGATCACGGCCTCGATGTCGGTACCGGGGATGCGGCGCCCGACGAGCACCGCGTGCGACGTCGCGCGGGCAGCGAGGCCATGGCCTCGACGAGCGCCGGAAGGCACTTGGCTTCGTTGATGTCCCCGGGCGCGACGACGACGGTGCGCGCTCCCCGGGCTTCGAGCGTCGCGCGGAGCTCGCGCGCGCGCGGCTCCGCGCGACGCATCGACGCTTCGTCCTCCACGACCGGATGCGGCACGGTGAAGATCGGCGTTCGCACGCCGACCGTCTCGAGGTACCGCTTGCAGAACTCCGAGTGGACCACGATGCCGCGAGCGGCTCTGGCGACGGCGGCGCACCACACGACCCGCAGCGGCTCGTGCTGCGCGATGTCGGGATCCGTCACGCGGCCCCGCAGGGCCGCAGCCTCACGCGTCGCGTCGAGACCCTGGGGATCTCCCGCCATCTCGAGCTTCCGAACGAGCCCGTCCAGCGCCAGGTCGTGCAGCACCACGAGCCCGGGCGAAGCGAACGCGAGCCGATAGATGTAGCCGATGGAACGCGGCGTTGTTCCCGAGCTGATAGATCCCGAGGTCGTACCTGCCGATCGATCGCTGGTGATGAGCCTTCACGGGCCACAGGACGTCGGTGCGATGCCGCTCCAGGAAGCCGATCCGACCCAAGCCGTCGAGCACCGCGCGGTCGTAGGACGCGATCCCGGTGGCCGCCGGCGGCATCGGGCCGACGAAGGCCAGCCGGCCGTTGCGTCGGCCGCCGGCCGGGCAGCGGCGGCCGCAGGCCGACGCGGCGCGCCACCCTGCCCGCGATCCTGCGCAGCCGCGGATTCATGCGAGCAGCCGAGCGACGACCTCGGGCCACTCGGGCACCGTCTCGCGGACGAGACGGTGCCCTTCGAGACCCCAGCGCCTCGCGGCCTCCCGGTCCGACCACAGCCGGTCGAACGCTGCGGCGATCGCCCTCGGCTTGGGTGTCGTGACCAGTCCCGACTCGGCGTCGCGAACGAACTCGAGCGGACCCCCGCTGTCGGTGAGCGTCACGACCGGCCGGCGCGGCCGCGAACGCCTCGATCGTGACGTAGCCGTAGTCCTCGTCGTACGGACCGAAGAAGACGCCGAGCGCGCCTCGATAGAGCTCGTGCAGCCGTTCGTCCGACACGCCGACCTCGAGCCGGACCTTGTCCTCGAGCCCGTTCGCCGCGGATGCTCCAGCGGAGCGACCGCTCGTCGGGACCACGCCCGACGAGCACGAGCTTGACCGGCGTCGTCACGTGCCGCATCGCGTCGATCGCCAGGGACTGCCGCTTCAAGATCTCGAGACGGCTCGGATAGAAGAGGTAGTCGCCCAGCTCGTCCGGGGTCGCGCGTGAGGAGTGCATCGGTGGCCGGCGAGCGGTGATACAACGCCTCCCCCTTCAAACGAAGGGAGTCCCAGAGACGGCCCGCGACGTTCTTCGAGTTCGTGAAGATCCGCTTCGCCTCGCCGAGCCCGAGCCTGTCGGAGTTCCACGACCAGCTTCCGGACCGTGGGGCCTTCCTCCTGCCTCGAGAGGTCTGCGAAGTCGGGGTGATCCCAGAGCTCGTACGCGGAACGATGCTGGTGGATCAGCCACACGATCTTGCGTTCGTGCGGCGCCAGGTACGCGGGGAACTTCAATGCGATGACCGCATCGACCTTCAAACCGTTGGACTCGGAGATATCGAAGCTGCGCCACACCGCCATCTGATGCGCGAGCTCGGTCGCCGGGTACCACTTGCCCGCGATCGACACTTGCTCGGCCTCGTGGCCGGACGCGCGGAGCGCCCGCACGAGCGACTCCGCGTGGAGCTCCGCACCTCCGCGGCTGAAGGCCGTCTGCGGGTGGAGGACGGCGACCCTCACGGGCGATCACCCCCGCGGCGCTTGGAGCTCCTCTCGAAGTCGAGCGACCTCCTCCTCGGTCTCGCTGGAGACGCTGGGCGAGCTCGCCGCTCATCTCGGCGAGGTCCGCCAGAAGTCGGTCGTAGCGCATCGTCGAGAACCGCGTCAGCCGCCACACGAGGGCCTTGGTGCCGCGCTTCCAGCCCGCGGCCGACCCGAGCATCGTCTCGCCGATCGGCACGAGCTGTCGCTGCTCGATCCGCAGCTGGTGCGCGAAGGCGTCGAGCCGTTCGCGAAGCGAGCCGACGTCGGTCGGCACGCCGTGAGACTCCATCCCCCGCCCAATAGACCTCCCGAGCGAGAGACGCGGTCGTTCGGTCGGCCGACGGCTCGCTCGCCCCCGCGGCGGGCGATCGGTCGCCGTCCCCGGCTGCGAGCCGCGCTTCTCTCCTTCGTTCACGGACCCGCCTTGACCGCCCAGATGGCCACGTCCTGGGCGCGACCGCGATGGTCTTCGTGGACGAAGCGCACCTCGACCTTCACGAAGCCGGCATGCTCGGCCATCAGCTTCAGCGTTTCCGGGTGCCCCGGCCACGTGTGGGTCACGTCGGCGACGAAGTAGTCGGCAACCGCGTCCGCGTTCTGGCCGTTGATCGTTTCGAGCAGAAGCGCTCCTCCGGGACCCAACGCTCGATGGATCTCCTGGAAGAGATGGACCCACGCGCGCCTCGGGAGGTGTTCGATCAGCTGGATCGCGCTGACGCCGCCGACCGGGTCGTCGGGCCCGGTCTCGAGGTAGGCGAGGACGTCCGCGAGCGTCACGTCGATCCCACGCGCGCGACTGGCTTCGACGGCGCCGGGTGAACTATCGACGCCCTCCGCA
The DNA here is from genome assembly GCA_963778505.1 of uncultured Actinomycetota bacterium. GTDB lineage: Bacteria > Actinomycetota > UBA4738 > UBA4738 > HRBIN12 > JAJNBA01. Next base: position 926,166 of record CAVZUH010000004.1, read on the forward strand.
TCCCAACCCCACTCGCGGAGCAGTGAGCAGAACTCCCCCTGGCCGCTCCCCAGGTCGATCCAGCGAGGGCGATCGCCCTCGTCGGTCCGCAGTTCCTTCAGCAACGGCACCACGAGCTCCTCGTAGCCACGCAGACGATCCTCCACGGACTCGGAGCTGCCGCGCATGCGCTGCTCGAAGGCCCAGTAATACTCGTCGGGGATCTCCGACCACGCCGCGCTCGCGCTCGACGTCGCTCCGGTCGGCGTGAGCGCTCGAAGGGCCAGCTCGAGCCGCTCGTAGTCACCCCGCGCCTTCTTCGTCTCCTCTTCGGCCTCGGCGAGACGGGACGCGAGGTCGGCAGCGACCGTCGCGAGATCGGCAGACAAGCGATCGTAGCGTCGCGTGGCGGGCCTCGTGGACCGGAAGATGATCGACTTGAGGCGGCGCTTCACGGGCGAGGAGGAGCTGAGGAACGGATCACCCTCCGGCAACCGCTGGTCCTGGTCGGTCCGCAGGCGTGTGACGAGCTCCCGCAACGCACTCGCGAGCTCCCGGGTGCTGCCCACCCAGGGTCCGGCACCGGGCACGTGCTCTGGTCGTCGTCGTTCCTGCTCCATCGCGGCGACAGGCTACACCGGAGGGGTTCCGGAGTTGCCGCGGCGACCGGCCACTCGACTGCGTCGGTGAAGGTGCGGCTACCCAGACCGCGCGCTCACGATGAGCATAGGAACGCAACAGCGTCGCGACGGGGAGACAGAAGGGCACCGGCTAGGCTGGGATGACCGATGGCAGAACGCATCTCCGGGCACGGCACATTGTCGCGGGCCCTCGTGGGGGTGACCGCCTCCCTGGCCCTTCTCGTCGGGCTCGTGACCGCCGGCCTGACCGTCCGGTGGGTTCAGCTCCGCGGGATAGGGACGGAGGAAGGCTTACGCCCGGTGGGGCCCTCGGGATCGCCCGCCCCTGTCGGCCGCTGCGCCGACGAGGTGTGCAACTACTTGCTGCTCGGTTCCGATTCCCGCGCGGGTCTATCGCCCGAGCAGCAGGAGCGGTTCGGGACGGACGAGTCGCTCGGCGGCGCGACCCGTGCCGACACGATCATGCTGGTCCACACGGACCCTCGGCTCAAGAAGGCGATCGTGCTCTCGTTCCCCCGCGATCTCTGGGTGACGATCCCCGGCCATGGCCAGGACCGGATCAACACCGCGTTCGAAGGAGGACTGCGCCACGGAGGCGCACAGCTGGTGGCGCAGACGGTCGCGAACCTGACCGGCTTGACGATCCACCACTACCTCTACGTCGACCTCGAGGGCTTCCGTCGAACCGTCGACACGCTCGGGGGGGTGGACATGTGCATCCCCGCATACAACGTGAACACGCCCGGATGGCTGACCGCGACCGCGCCGAACGGCGAGCCGACGCAGGTCTACTACGGCCAGGCCGGCCACATCGCGGATCCCAACTCGGGCCTGAACGTCGAGCCCGGGTGCCAGCGACTCGGTGGCGACCAGGCGCTCGCCTACGTGCGCGCGCGTCACCTGCCCTGCGACCACATCCCTGACTTCGCACGGATCGGTCGCCAGCAGCAGTTCCTGCGGGCGGTCGTGAACCAGATGCTGCAGCCGAGCGTGGTGATGAAGGCGCCCGCTCTCGTGGAGCCGGTCCTCCGGAACCTGCGCCGCGACGCGGACCTGTTGCCCAGCGACCTCGTGTACCTGGTCGGTCAGCTCCGTGGCCTGTCGACGGGCGCGGTCGAGTTCAGGACCGTGCCCGGCGTCGCGGCGACGATCGAGGAGAAGGCGGTGCTGCGGATGGATCCGTCGGCGGACGAGATCTTCCGAGCCATCGAAGAGGGCCGCCCGATCGGCAACGTGGGGACGACGCTCGTCAACACGCCTCCCTCCGAGGCGAACACGAAGGTTGTGGTCGTGGACGCGAACTCCGCAGGCACGGCGTCCACGGTCGAGGGAGTGCTCGCGGACGCGGGTTTCGACGTCTCTCCGGGCATCTGGCCGGCGTCCGAGGCACCGATGGACGTCAGTGGGCCCGCGATCGTCTTCCGTCCCGAGGCGAGCGCGAACGCCCAGGTCGCCGCGGCGTATTTCCCGGATCTCCCGCTGATCCCGTCGGCCGACCTGCGCGGCGCCCAGGTCGCGATCGTGATCCCCTCCTCCTACACCTTGGTCCGACCCGGCCAGGGCGGCGGCGGGAGCGGATCGAGCGACTGCCCCAGCACGTAGAAGGTCAGGAGGCGGCGCGGCGGCCGGGCGTCTCCAGCGCGAGACGGTAGGCGGCGACCTGCCGCCGCGCCGCCTCCTCTGGCGCGAACGAACGAGCCCGATCCCTGCCCGCAGCGATCAGTGTCTGCGCGGCGACCCTCGTCATCGAGGAGGCGCAGCATCGCCTCCGCCCATCCGTCCACGTCCCCGGGGTCCAGCAGGATCCCCGCCCCGCCGGTCACCTCAGGAAGGGCCGTTCGGTCGGACGCGATCACGGGACACCCCACGGCCATCGCCTCCGCGAGCGGGAGCCCGAACCCTTCGTAGGTCGACGGGTACACGAGCGCCACCGCATCACGGAACAACGCGTCGAGCTCCTGAGCGGCGACGCGCCCCAGCCGCCGGACGTTGTTCATGAGTCCGAGCTCCTCGATCGCGCTCGCCACCGCACCCTCGGCTGGCCCGGCGGCGCCCGTCAAGAGGAGCTCGGCGTCGTCACGAACCGCGATCACCTTGGCGAAGGCCTCCAGCAGCGTGTGGTGGTTCTTGTGCGGACTCGTGATCGCCGGGTAGAGGAAGTGAAGCCTCTCCGTCCAGCCGGTCGATCTGGTGCGCGCTTCATCGGAAAGGAAGAGCGGCGCGCTGACCACCTGGACGCGGTCGGGGTCGGCGCCGAGGAGCTCGATCACCGTCCCCCGGACGAACGCGGACGGTGTCGTGATGATGGATGCCTGCCGCACCGAAGGACCCAGCCGGGCTCGGAGATAGGCGCCGTGCGCCCGACCGAGCGTCTCGGGCAGGACCAGCGGTCGGAGGTCGTGGATCGTCAGCACGCTCGGCCGGTTCCGAAGCCACGGCACGACGTTGTTGAGGTGATGGACGAGATGGAGGCGCGTGTTCGCAGCCTCGCGGAGCAGCCACGTTGACTCGGCGACGATCCTCGCGGCCCGGGAGCCTCCCTCGATGGGTGCAACCGCTATCCGGACTCGCCCGGCGAACTCGGGGTATGCGGCAGGGAACCGCCGATTACACAGCACGGTGATGTCCAGTCCGTCTCCGGCGACCTCGTCGAGCGCACGCAGGAGGCGGATCGCGTACTCCTCGGCGCCGCCGGCGGCCTCGGGAAGCAGCCACAACAGGTTGATGCCGACCCTCGGCTTGCTCACGAGCTCATCGCCGCTGCCTCGACGTAGACGGCGGCGACCAGCTCGGCCGAGCGCTGCCATGTGAACGACGCGGCGCGCTCCTTCGCTGCCGCGCCCAGCGCGGCGGCGAGCTCGCGGTCGTCCAGAACGCGCTGCATCGCCCCGACGATGGCGTCGGTGTCGAAGGGGTCGACCAGGAGCGCGGCGTCGCCCGCAACCTCCTCGGTCGCCGTGCCCGCCGACGTCACGACCGGGACGCCGTGCGCCATCGCCTCCAGGACCGGGAGCCCGAATCCCTCTGCCAGGCTCGGATACACCACCACCGATGCGCCGGCGTACAGCGCGTCGAGATCGTTCGGTGGAACGAAGCCCAGCGAGCGGACCCTCTTCTCGAGGGCCGCGATGCCCTCCGCGAGCGCCTCCTTCCACCCCTCCGGGCCGGCCAGCACGAGATCCAGCCCGGGGCGATCGAGGCGCCGGAACGCCTCCAGCACACGCCTGAGGTTCTTCCTCGGTTCCCGCGTGCCGCAGAACAAGACGTAGGGGCGTTCGATCCCGTACCGGCGGCGGACCTCCTCGGCCTTCGACGCGTCCAGCGTGGGCACGCGCACCCCCCAAGGGACCAGCCGGAGCCGCTCCGACCCGATCCCCGCCGACCTGCACGCATCCATCGTCGCCTTCGACGGACAGATCACGAGCCTCGCGTGGCGCCGGGCGAGTGTGAGTCCCCGGCGCAAGACCGCCCGCGAGTGCCACGTGTAGTGCTCCGGATAGGTGAGGAACAGAAGGTCATGGACGGTCGCGACCAAGGGAGCGTTCGAAGGCGGGACGACGTATCCGGCGTCGTGGACGACGTCCACGGGGCCCGTGGCGCGCTCGACCAAGGGGTGGCGGAACCACTGCCAGGCTTCGTAGAGCGCTCGGCGAGGAAGTGGGAGCTGTCGTACCGGAACGGGAGGGCGGAACGCCTCCTGGGGAGGCTCGCGATGTCGGGCGGAGACACCGACGATGTCCAGATCGCCGCGTCGGGTGAGGGCCCGGAGCAGCTCCACCGTCGAGATCGCGATCCCCCCCGGGACAACGTGCCATGACTGTTCAACCGTTACCGCGACGCGCATGTGGGATGACCTGCGGCAGACGACGCATGGCTTCCGAAGGGTGGAGACACGGCTGGTACTCTAGCCAGACCCGGGCTCCGGGTTCGTCGGATCCCCGTTCGTCCAGGCCCGGAGGCCCACGTGCGCGTCACGATCGTCAATCTCTTCTATCCCCCCGACCTCGCGCCGTCCGCTCATCTGGCCGCCTCGCTCGCTGACCACCGGGCGACCCTGGGTGACGACGTGACCGTCGTGTGCGGCACGGGCTCCTACCTCGGCGGTTCCGAGCGCGACGGGCCACCCTCCGAGGTTCCCGAAAGGCCGGGCGATCCGAGCGAACCACAGGTGATCCGGCTCTGGACGCCTTCGTTGGGGAAAGCAAGTGTGACGCGACGAATGGGCGACTACGTCGCCTTCCTCGTCGGCGCCGTCGCTCGGCTCCTGATCCTCCCCAGGCAAGACGTCGTGATCGCGCTCACGAGCCCGCCGTACATCCTGGCCGCCGCCGTCGCGCACCGACTCCTGCATCCGCGGACGCGGGTGATCCTCTGGTCGCACGACGTGTACCCCGACGCCGCCGAGGCGTACGGCACGATCCGTCCCGGGGGGATGTTGTCCCGAGCCCTCCGAGCGATGAAGCGGTGGCTGATGCGTCATGTGGACCACGTCGTGGCCGTCGATCCGGCGATGCTTCGGCGCGTGCTGTCCGGCTACGCGCGCGACGGCGAACCCGAAGGATCCGTGATCCCCACGTGGGAGCCGGTGGCACTGTTCCCCCGAGACAACCGGCCCGTCCGGTGGGCCGCCTACGAGGAGCCCGACCTCGCGGGACGTTTCATCGTGCTCCACCTCGGCAACCTCGGCTTCGGCCACCGCACGGACACGATCGCGGAGGCTGCGGCGGCGCTCGCCGGCGAGGACGTGGCCTTCCTGTTCGTTGGCGGTGGCGCCCGATTCCCGGAGCTCGCGGACGAAGCCGAGCGGCGACACGTCGACAACGTTCGCTTCCGCGGTTACGTCCCCAGAGAGCAGACCCCCGCTGTCCTGGCGGGAGCCGGCTGCACACTCATCTCGCTGGACGACCGCTCGATCGGGATCATGAGTCCCTGCAAGATGAACGGCAGCCTGGCGATGGGCATCCCGGTGATCTACGCCGGGCCGACGGGCACCAACGTCGATCAGGCGATCAACGAGTACGCGTGCGGGTACTCGCTGCGCCAGGGAGACGTCGCAGGACTCGCCGACGCGATCCGTCGCCTTCGGGCCGATCCGGCTCTCTGCTGCGGAGTTGTCCAGGAACGCCCGGCGGGCGTTCGAAGAGAGCCATTGCGATGAACGCGCCCTGCCGAGGTTCGACGCGTTGCTCGAAAACCTCAGCGGCTCCGGGTCCCGATCCCCCTCGGGATAGGATGCGTTCCGAGGAAGGGTGGAACGTGGAAGGCGAGTCGATCCGCGTGTTGCTGGTGGGTACCGGCGCTGATTTCGGCACCGACCTCGAAGGCGAAGGCTTCGAGCTCGCGCGGATCACGGACCTCGCATCGCTCGGGCCGGGATCCGATCAGGATGCGGTGATCGTGGCACTCGATGAAGCCGGCCCACTCGAGACGCTCGAGACCCTCCGCTTCAAGACACCCGCCGCTGCCATCCTGGTCCTCACGACACCCGACCGTGAGGCTGACGGCGCCGTGGCCCTGCACGCCGGCGCCGAGGACCATCTCGTCCGCGGCTCGATCGCCGAGGGCCTGCTGCCGCGGGCGATCCGGTACGCCGTCGAACGGCGCCGGCTGCGACGTGAGCTCGCGACGGTTGACGAGCTCACGCGCCTGCCCAATCTCCGGGGCTTCGTCGCGATCGCCGAGCACCAGCTGCGGATGGCCGATCGAGCGGGAAGTCTCGTCGTCTTGCTCTTCCTCCGTTTCGACGATCACCGCGTGGCCCTGGCCAACGCAGAACCCAACACCGCGGACAGCTCGCCGTCGAGGCCGCCGAGGTGCTCATCAGCGCGATCCGCGACTCGGACCTTCCCGCGCGCATCGCCGAGGACACGTTCTGCGTGCTCTTGTCCGGCGAGGCGAGGGGTGCCGAGGTGGTCGTACTGTCGAGGCTCGTCGAGGCGATCGCGGTGCACGATGCGGAAAGACCCGAACCGCAACCTCTGGCCCTCTCGGTCGGCAGCGCCATCTACGACCCGGCCCATCCCGGTCAGCCTGGAGGGCCTGCTCCGGACCGCCCAGGCCGAGATGCGACCGCACTCATCCGAGGGCCGATGACCTGCGAATACCTGGCGAGATCGTCATGTCCTCCAGGAAGGCGGCGGCCACGAGCGCAGTCGATGACGCTGGGAGGAACGCGGACCGAACCCATGACCCCGGTTGAGCCGGCAGGGGCTGACGAAGACCTGCTCCGGCGCGTCGGCGCCGGGGACGAGCGGGCGTTCCGCGAGCTCTTCGCTCGGTACGCGGGCGTCGCGCATGCCCTCGCTTTCCGTTTGGTCAGACAAGCGCAGGTCTCGGAGGAGATCGTGCAGGAGGCGTTCCTCGCCTGTGGCGGAGCCCGGAGCGGTACGACCGGACCAGAGGTTCGGTCCGCGCCTGGCTGATGGGGACCGTCCACCACCGTGCCGTCGATGCGGTGCGGCGGGAGCAAGCCCAACGCCGCCGCGCCGATCAGGCGGCGGCGATGGGCGAAGGGGTCGGCGGAGGACCTCACGGACGAGGTGCTCTCGGCGATCGATCTCCCCCGGGAGCGCCGACTCGTCCGGAGGGCGCTCGCCGAGCTTCCGGACGAGCAACGTGACGTGATCCAGCAGATGTACTTCGAAGGGATGTCCCAGTCACAGATCGCCGAGCGGACCGGACTCCCGCTCGGCACGGTGAAGTCCCGAACGCTGCTCGGGATGCGACGGCTGCGCGCGCACCTCGGGGAGGCGACGCGATGAAACGAGACCATGCGCTGATCGACGAGCTGATGGCGATCCGGTCGCTCGACGGCCTCGACGACGAGGATGCCACGCGCCTCGAGCGCGAGCTGGCTGACCACGGTGACTGCGACGAGTGCCGACGACTCGAAACACAGCACGCCGAGGTCGCCGGGATGTTGGCGTTCGCGCTCGATCCCCGGCACGTGGAGGAGGGTATGGCGGATCGCATCCTCGCCCAGCCACAGCGACCGAGCGCCGCCGCCGTCACGCCTGTCGATGAGATCTCGGCGCGTCGAGACTCTCGCCTCGGTCTGTGGCAGGCGGCGTTCGGCGTGGCGGCGGCGGTCGCGCTCGTCCTCGCGATCGTGCTGGCCACGCGTCCCGATGACGGCCTCGCCGTGCCTTCGACGATCGTTCCCTTCGAGGGCGACTCGGGGGAGCTGGCCCTCGCCTACACACCCGGTGAGCGAGGTTTCCTCGTGTGGGGCTCGGGCCTCCCCGACCCGGGGCAGGGACGCGTCTACGAGCTGTGGCTGATCGAGGACGGCGACCCCGTCCGCGGTGCCTGCCTCGCGCCGACCGAGGGAGTCGTCGGCACCTACGTCGACGCCGATCTCGCATCCGCCGAGCTGATGGCAGTCACGGTCGAATCCAGCGACTGCCCGGAGGCGCCCACCAGCGACCCTGTCTTCACCGCCGACCTCGCCGGATCGGCCGATCCGCTGCAGGAGACCTCCGAAGCTCCTCAGGCGTAGGCTTCCGCCGTGACGGCGGACGAGGCGAGGTCCGACTCACCCACCGGTGCCGACCCGGGCGCCGATGCAGGGGGTAAGGCCGGGGAAGGCGCGATCGATACGCGCGCGGGGCTGGTCCGGGTCGAGAGCCTCGTGAGGCGGCTCCCGGTGAGCTGTTCTCCGTCCACCTCGATCAGGGACGCGGCCGGCGTGATGGCTCGGGAGCGGATCTCGTCCGTGCTGGTCCCGCACGCCGCCGGGACAGGCATCCTGACGGACCGCGACCTGCGGAGCCGCGTGGTCGCGCTCGGCCGCGACCCGGAGGGCCCGATCGCCGACGTGATGACGGCGACGGCGAGGACGATCCCCGGGTCGGCGATGGTCGGGGAAGCGATCCTCGCCATGCTGGAGGGCGGGTTCCACCACGTCCCAGTGACGGACACCTCGGGCGGGGTGATCGGAGTCATCACCGACACCGACGTGATCGGGCTGGGTCGCGACTCGCCCTTCCTCCTCAAGCGGGCGATCGAAGACGCGCCGGACGCGACCAGCGCGATCGCCATCGCGCTCGAGCTCCCCCGGGTGGTCCGTTCGATGGTACGCGTCGGGGTCGACCCGGTGGACATCGGATACGCCGTGGCGCTCATGACGGACTCGCTCACCGTGCGGTTCGTCGATCTGGCGATGAACGAGCTCGGGAGTGCACCTCTCCCGTGGGCATGGCTCGCGCTCGGCAGTGAAGCGCGCCGCGAACAGGGGCTGCATTCGGATCAAGATCATGCGATCGCGTACGACCCGTCCGAGGGACGGGAGATCGATCCGTACTTCGCTTCGCTGGCCGGAATCGTGACTGCCAACCTGGAGGCTGCCGGGATCCCGAGGTGCCCGGGGAGGTCATGGCCACGGAACGTCCTCTCCGCCGGCCGCTGGATCACTGGGTCCAGGCCTTCCGCGGTTGGATGAGCGATCTCGGCGTGGCGGGGAGTTTCCAAGCATCGATCGTGTTCGACTACCGCCGGGTCGCCGGCACGCTGGATGCGGAGACCGTCCTGGACGAGGTGCTCCAGGAGGCGCCTCGCCATACGGGGTTCGCAGCCCACCTCGCGCACCGTGCGCTCGACCTCCGACCGCCACTCGGTGCGTTCGACCGGCTGGTGACCGAGCGCCGAGGCCCCTTCGCGGGGACGCTCGACATCAAGCTTCGCGGGCTGATGATCGTGACCGGGTTCGCGCGTGCGCTGACCATCGGCCGGGGGATCGTCGAGAGATCCACGATCAGCCGCCTCAGGAGGCTCCGAGATGACAGCGGCCTGGACGGGGCGTTACTGGGCGACATCGAGGAAGCCTTCCGCTTCCTCTGGGGTGTGCGCCTCCGGCACCAGGCAGACGCAGCGATCCGCGGAGCCGAGGCCGACGACCATATCGACCCTCGGCACCTGGGGTCGGTCTCGCGACCGGCGCTCCGCGAAGCATTCCGCGTGATCGAGCGGGCCCAACGGGCTCTCGCGCTTGAGCTCGGCCTGTTCCCCCGATGATGCCTGCCCCTATCGGCCCGTGAGTGCTTCGCGGAGCACCATCGGCAGGATGCCGCCGTGGCCGAAGATCGCCACCTCCGCCGCCTGATCGATCCGGACCGTCACCGAGACCGCGTCCGTCGACCCGTCCTCGCGCGTGACCTGAACCGTCGCGTCCTGTCCCGGGCACGATCCCGATCTCAAGACCCAGGACCGAGAAGGTCTCCCGGCCCGTCAGGCCGTGGCTCGCCGCGGACTCCCCAGGCTTGTACTGCAGGGGCAGGATGCCCATCCCCACGAGGTTCTGTCGGTGGATCCGTCTCGAAGGATTCCGCGAGGACGAACTTCACTCCAAGGAGCGCCGGGCCCTTCGCGGCCCAGTCCCGCGACGAACCGCTCCCGTACTCCTTCCCCGCCAGGACACCGAGCGGCGTGCCCGTCGTCCTGGTAGCGCATCGCGGCCTCGTAGACGCTGGTCACCTCGCCGCTCGGGAGGTGCGTCGTCCACGAGCCCTCCGTCTCCGGCGCGAGCTCGTTCCGAAGCCGGACGTTCGCGAAGGTCCCGCGCATCATCACCTCGTGGTTCCCGCGCCTGGCTCCGTACGAGTTGAAGTCACGCTGCTGGACACCGTGTTCGAGGAGGTATCGACCTGCGGGAGAGTCCGGACGGATCGCGCCCGCAGGTGAGATGTGATCGGTCGTGATGGAATCGCCGACCTTCACGAGGATCCGGGCGGCCTCGACACGTGTCCCCTCGACCTCGGCGTCGCCGACCGGGCCGCGAAGGCCTGTTCCGGGAAGAAGGGCGGTTCGCGGACGTACGTGGAGTCGGGATCCCACTCGTACGCCGGCCCGGTCGGCGTCGGGAGCGCCGCCCACCGCTCGTCGCCCTCCCAGATCCTGCCGTACTGCTCGATGAACTGGTCCTCGGAGATCGCGGTCGCGATCACCTCGGCCACCTCGTGCGGGCTCGGCCAGAGGTCGCGGAGGAACACGGGACCGTCGGCGCCCTCGCCGAGCGGCTCGGTCGTGGGATCGAGGTTGATCCTCCCGGCGAGGGCGTAGGCCACGACGAGCGGTGGCGACGCCAGGTAGCTCGCGCGGACCTGCGGGTGGATGCGGCCTTCGAAGTTCCGATTGCCGGACAGGACGGCGACGACGTTCAGCTTCTCGTCGTCGATCGCGCTTCGCCACGTCGTCGGGGAGCGGCCCGGAGTTCCCGATGCACGTCGTGCAGCCGAACCCCACGAGGTTGAACCCGAGCTTCTCCAGGTACGGCGTCAGCCCCGCACGGTCCAGGTAGTCGGTCACGACCCTGCGACCCCGGCGCGAGCGAGGTCTTCACCCACGGCTTGGACTCCAGGCCCGCTTCGACGGCACGCTTGGCGAGCAACCCGGCACCGACCATCACCGACGGGTTGGACGTGTTGGTGCACGATGTGATCGCCGCGATCACGACGGAGCCGTGGCGCACGTCGCGTCCGTTGGGCGTTACGTCCTCGGTCCATTCCTTGCTCCTCGACACTCGCGTCGGGATTCCCTCCCTCGTCGAGGAATCGACCGACCTCCGTCGGCTTGGGATCGGGTTCGAGGTGCCGGTGGAACGCGTCGACGAACGAGTCCCACACGTTCGGGAGCGCCACGCGATCCTGCGGTCGGCGAGGACCTGCCATCGAGGGCTCGACCGCGGAGAGGTCCAGTTCCAGCGTCTCGGTGAAGGTCGGCGGCTCATCGGCGTCGGTCCGGAACAGCCCCTGCTCCTTCGTGTAGCGCTCCACCCGATCGATCAGCTCGTCCTCGGCCCGTGAACCGGAGGTACTCGAGCGTTCGCTCGTCGACGGGGAAGAAGGCCGACGTGGCACCGTACTCGGGGCACATGTTCGACAGGGTCGCTCGGTCCGCGATCGTGAGGGAGGAGAGACCCGCTCCGTAGAACTCGACGAACCGGCCCACGACGCCGTGGGCGCGGAGCATCTGGGTGAGGGTGAGGACGAGATCCGTCGCGGTCGTGCCCGGCGGGAGCGCGCCCGGTCACCTGCACGCCGACGACGTCGGGCTGTGGGAGGAACGTGGGCTGACCCAGCATCGCGGCCTCGGCCTCGATCCCGCCGACGCCCCACCCGAGGACACCGAGGCCGTTGATCATCGTGGTGTGCGAGTCCGTCCCCATCAGCGTGTCGGGGAAGGCCACACCGTCCCGCACGCTCACGACCTGCCCGAGATGCTCCAGGTTCACCTGGTGGCAGATGCCGGCGCCGGGAGGGACGACGCGGAGACCGTCGAACGCCTGCTGGGCCCAGCGGAGGAGCGCGTACCGCTCACCGTTGCGCCGGTACTCCCATTCGATGTTGGCCTCGTACGCGTCCGGGGACCGGAAGAGGTCCACCTGGACCGAGTGGTCGATGATCAGGTCCACCGGCACGAGCGGGTTCGACCGATGCCGGATCACCACCGGCCCGGGCCACCGCGCTCCGCATCGCGGCGAGGTCGACGACCGCGGGGACGCCGGTGAAGTCCTGCATCAGGACCCGTCCCGGCATGAACGCCACGTCCCCCGCCGGTTCGGGCCAACGGGCGAGCGCTCGCACGTCGTCGTCCGCGACGTCCCGGGTGCCGGCGCGCCGGAGCAGGTTCTCGAGGAGGATCTTGACCGTGTGGGGAAGGCGGCTCACGTCGGCGGCCCCCGCCTCGATGAGCCACGGAAGCGAGTAGATGTCGAGGGTTCCGTCCGCGGTCTCCAGCCGCGTCCGGGCGCCGGCGAGTTCCGAAGTCATCAGACCGGTCCTCCCGTGGTGCGTCCCTTCCATACTCCCACGCAGCCGGACTCGGACCCCAGGCGGAGCTCGGAGACCGCTCGAGCTCAGGCTTCCGCGGACCTTGCCTGCTCGTCCTTCGCGGCCCGCGCGGCCTCGATCGCTTCCTTGTGCGCGATCCGGCGCTCTCGGCGGAGCTTCGCCTCCCGCTGTCGCCGGCGTTCCACGTCGGTCTCCGCGACCAGCGGAGGCACCGGACGAGGTCTCCCTTCCGTGGTCGACCGCGACGAAGACCAGGTACGCGCTGTTCACGTGACGGACCGTCCCCGGTGAGCGGATCCTGCGCCTCCACCCGGACGCCGCACTCCATCGAGGTCCTGCCGACGTCGTTCACGCACGCCTTCAGGACGACGACCTCTCCGATGTGGACGGGCTCGAGGAACGTCATCTCGTCGATCCCGACGGTGAGCGCGACGCCGCCCGAGTGTTTGATCGCGGCGAGAGCCGCCGCCGTGTCGACCAGGCGCATGATCGACGCCACCGTGGACGTTGCCGGCGACGTTCGCGTCCGTGACCTCCATCATCTGTGTGAGGGTCACCTTCGAGTCGGAGACGGTGCGCGGACCGACGATCGGACACGTGCGCATCCTACGCGGGCTCCCGGTAGGGGGCCGGAGCGCCGATACCATCGGACCGATGCGGAGATGGGCGAGGCGTCGCCGTCGCGCTCGCGATGGCGGAGCGTGCGGCGGCCAGCCACCGGCGCCGCCGAGCCCCACACCGACGTCGCCGAGCCGAGCGCGACGACCGTCACCCAGCTCCCCGAACCGTCCCCAGTCCCGAGCCGCCGAGCCCCGATCCGGAGGGGGAGATGCCGATGACGTTCACCGACGACCTGCGATCCGCCCGACCTCCCCCCGGAGGACCTGGTCCCGACCGGCGCGGACGTGACCGGCGAGTGGTTCGCGTTCACCGACGACGGCGTGATGGTGCTGATCGCCTGGGTGGAGCCGGGCTCCGACTTCGCCCGCCTCGCCCGAGGCTTCGCCGTCTGGCGCCGTCACGCGTCATCGCCACACTGGCGCGTCGGTCTCGTCGAGCGACACGATCGCCGAGCGACGGGATCCAGGAGATCCAGATCATCGACGGCCGACCTGACGGGGACGGCTCGGATGACGCTCTCGTCTTCGAGGGCGTCGGCGGCTCCGGGGCGTGCGGCCGATGGCTCGTCATCGATCTCGCCCGCTGAAGGAGACGTACCGACGCGAGATCTGCGACGGTCGGATCGACCCCGGGCCGCCCGGTTCGCCCGGACTCGTGCTCACCGAATCGGTCTATCGGCAGGGCGACGCGCACTGCTGCCCGAGCGCGATGCGGGAGACCACACTGGCGTGGACCGGCACGGACGTGGCGGGTCACGAGCAGGACCACGATCGAGGCCTGACCCAGCTGCCCCGCCGATCGGCTCGGGCCGTAGGCCCTACGGCCTAGGTCCCTTCGACCCTCCGAATGACCAAGAGGAATCCCCCTGTCGGCACTGAACCCGCTCGCGAAGGCGTGCCGATAACGAGCCCGGGAGACCGGACAGGGGGCTGGTTCGCGCACATGCTGACTGGGAACGGCCTGGCTCGAAGGGTTCACGTCGCGCTCATCGCGCTGCTCGTCGTCGGAGTGGCGGGTTCGTTCTGGATGAGCGTGCGAGCACGTGCGAACGCGCAGGAGCGCGCGGTCGAGCAGGCTCAGGTCATCGCGGACAGCTCGCTCACGCTCGTTTTCCGGCCCGATGACCTGCAGCACGAGGCATCGGCCGATCGGATCAGGGAGCTGTCCCGTTCGATCGACGACGTGGTGCTCGATCCCAGCGACTTCGACGACCGTGACCCTTTTCTCTGCGTCGGGCGAGATCCTCTTCTCGACCGAGGACGGCAACATCGGTCAGCACCTCGCTGGGGAGCGTCAGCGGATCAGAGCAGGCGTACCGAGGACAACCGCAGATCCGAGCTGATCGACGAGACGCCTTTCCGTGACTCGTCGGGCCTGCGATTCCCGTCGGGCGTCGGCAACACCGCCGCCGTCGAGCTGTCGCGCCCGGCGAACGACATCGCCGGCGCAGCGGGACCGTGGCGAACCAACATGTTCTTCCTCGGCGGAGCGCTCGCGCTCGTTCTGCTCGCCGCGGGTGCGCCCGATGCTCCGCGGAGCAGAGACGACGGATGCGGCGGAGTCCGGGCGGATCCGCGTGCCGGTGATCCCTGCGCGCCAGCCCAGCGCGCCCGGCAAGGAGGATCGAGGCACCGCGGCCGGGGATGAAGGAAGAGGCAGAGGCCCGCCGGCGCGCCGAGACCCGCGCACAGGAGGCCGAGCAGCGCGTGACGCTGTTGCAGGACCAGTACCGCGCGACCCTCGAAGAGCTGCAGTCGGCGCAACAGATCGTTGCGCGACCAGCCGGAAGGCGCGGATCGGGAGTTCGAGGAACGTGCGGTCAGAGCCGAGACTGCGATGAGTCGCTCGAGCAGCGGCTTCACAGTGTGACCGTGGAGCGGGACCGGATCGCCGGTGAGCTGCTCGCGAGACGGGACGCGATCGCAGGTCCCGGCCGGGAGGTCCTCAAGCAGAAGGAAGCCGAGGCGATCGACCTGCGGGCGGAACTCGAAGGCGCACAGTCCCAGCTCTCGATGACGATCCAGGAGCTCGGAGTCCCTCCAGCGACAGGCCGAGCGTTCGCGCTGAGCTACAGGAAGAGCTGGACGCCGCTCATCTCGAGTCGCTCCACGCCCGGGACGCCATGGAAGCGATGCAGGGAGAGCTCCGGAGCGCCCGCACTGAGCTGGACGACGTGCGAGACGAGTTGCGGGCGCTCCGGAGCGAGGAGCAGCGCGCCGCCGAGCTCACCGACGAGCTCCGCACCGCGAAGGCTGAACTCGTCAGCGCGCGAGCCTCGCACCAGGCAGAGCTCGTCGAGCGCGAGGCGGAGCTGGAGGAGCAGGTGCGCTCGGTCCGCGAGGATTTCCAAGCGCAGGTGGCCGAGGCAGAGACTCGTCATGGCGCGGAGCTCGCGGAGGCAGAGAAGAGGGTTCGTGGAACGGGTGGCAGCGGCCGCTCAGAACGCGGAGGAGGCGAGGGCTCGCGTGGCTGCCGCGGGCGCCGACCTCGAGGCCGCCAGGTCGGAGTCGGAGGCGAGAGCCGTCGACCTCGAAAGCGCGCGCGCGGAGCTGCAGGCTGCTCATGACCGGATCGAGGTCCTGCAACAGGGCTTGTCGGAGCGGCAGGGAGACTTCGACGACGCGGACCGAGGAGGTGCAGCGGGCGCAGGCGGACCGAGATGAGCTCGCCACCGAGCTCACGGAGACCCGTGACCGCGCTCGAGGAAACGAAGGCATGGCTTGCGAAGGAACGGTCCGAGCGAGAGAAGCTGGAGGCATCGAACTCCCAGACACGAGACGAGGCCCGGCGTGCCACCGAGCGGGCGGATCGCGTGGCGGAAGAGTTGGAGGCGGCGGCACAGGCGAACACCGAGATGAACCGCCGCCTCCAGGAGATCGAGTCGAGGCGCGCGCTGGAGGTCGCTGAGGATGAAGGTCGCGCGCACATGGATGAGCTGCTGACGACGACGCAGGAGCGACTCGCAGGACAGAGCGAGAAGTTGATGGCCGCCGAGGAGCGACTCCGCGACGCGGACCGTCAGGCCGCGATGGATTCGGAGCGGCTCGAGGAGCTCGAGGCGACAGCTCCGGCAGCATCAGATGGCCGAGCAGATGCGTGAGCTGCAGCCGCCGAAGCACGAGCATCATGAGGCGGATGACGCCGCTCCCGTCGAGGATCGGCGGGCTGTCGACACCGTTCCTCAAGGAGATGTCGATGGACGCGCAGAAGACGATCTCGCGGATGATGGGGGTCGCCCAGCTGCTCAAGCACAAGCACGGTGCCAAGGAACAGGCTCAGCTCGTCCAGCAACTCACGGCCAACGGTCGGCGCCTCGGCAACACGATCCGCGACCTCTCCGACATCGATTCGCTGGTCACCGGCACGATCTCCCTCGAGCTACGGAACACCGACCTCGAATCGCTGATCCGCCGTGTGCTGGAGGAATCTGGGATAGGAGAAGAACTGGACGTGCGGGTCGAGATCGAGCCGGTCTCGATCTCGGTCGATCGTATGAGGACCGAGCAGATCCTCCAGGGATTGCTGCGGAGCGCCGCCGATCGCACCCCCGCGGGCAAGACGATCACGGTGCGCCTCATCCGAGACAAGGGTGGGGCCCTGATCGTGGTGGAAGACGCGGAATCCTCCTCGGAGATCTCCCTCAGTCCTATGGTGCGGCGGCTCGCCGAGGTCCAGGGGGGCTGGGCGAAGGTCGCGCCCCGCGAAGGCGGAGGCGCGGCGTTCCAGGTCTTCCTGCCGGCGGGAGGGTCCGGCAGCACGCCCGCGCCGGAGTTGGAAGAAGAGGATCAGGTGTCGGAGGACGTCGAGGAGCCGAACCACTGGGTACAGGCCGAGCAGGCCCTCGTTCGCGAGCTGCGTGAGCTCTCGCAGGGCAAGGCGAGATAGGCCTCAGACCCGCCGGAGGACCAGCGGCGTCGCCCTGGCCACCGCCGCCGCAGATCGCAGCACCCCCCAGATCGATGCCTCGCCGCCGCATCTCCATGACGAGCGTCAGTACGATCCTCGCGCCCTGAGGAACCGATCGGATGTCCCAAAGCGACCGCTCCCCCGTTGACGTTCACGATGTCCTCGTCGACGCCGAGCATCCGGGTGGCGTGGATCGGGACGGCTGCGAACGCCTCGTTGATCTCGATGAGACCGAGGTCCGAAGCAGCGAACCCCGACTTCTTGAGCGCGCGCTCCAGGGCCATCGCGGGGACCGTGTGCAACGACGGATACCGATCGGACAGACATCCCGTAGGCGACGATCTCGGCGAGCGGCGTCACCCCCAGCTCATGGGCCCTCTCGGTGCTCATCACGACGACCGCGCATGCCCCGTCGGAGATCTGGGAAGCGTTCCCCGCCGTGATCGTGCCGTCCGATCGGAACGCGGGCTTCAGCCCGGCGAGGTTCTCCGGTGTCGAATCGGGCCGGATCCCTTCGTCTCGATCCACGGTGATCGGACGCACCCTTCCCCGTGGAAACCTCGACCGGCACGACCTCGTCGGTCAGGCGGCCGGACGTCCACGCGGCGTGGGCCCGCTGATGTGACCGCGCGGCCCAGGCGTCCTGTTCCTCACGGGTGAGACCGAGCTCCGCGTTGACCTCGTCGGTGCCCTCGCCCATGTGGTGGTCCAGGAACGACGACCACAGACCGTCGTGGATCATCGAGTCGATCAACTCGGCATCGCCGAGCCGAGACCCTTCCCGGCCTTTGGGGAGGACGTAGGGGGCGTTGGTCATCGACTCCATGCCGCCGGCGACGGCGACCTCGATCTCCCCGGCCCTGATCATCTGGTCCGCCATCGCGATCGCCGACATCCCCGACAGACAGACCTTGTTGAGCGTGATCGCGGGAACCTCCTTGGGCAGGCCGCGCGCCGATCGAGGCCTGGAGCGAGGTGATCTGTCCGGCGCCGGCCTGCAGGACATGGCCCATGATCGTGTAGTCGACCTGTTCGCCCGCGATGTCGGCGCGCTCGACGGCGGCCCGGATCGCGTGTGCTCCCAGCTCGACGGCCTTCAGCACCGGAGAAGGCGCCTCGGAACCTCCCGGTCGGCGTCCGCGCGCCGGCGACGATCACGGAACGGATGGATGTCGCTCACGGATCGAGTCTACGGCTGTCGATCGGACGAGCGAGGCTCGGGATGATCGGTCAGATCCGAGCCGCGAGCGCGTCCTCGATGACCTGAAGGATCTCGTCCCGAATAAGCTCGTCGCGTTCCACGAGGGCCTGCGTCAAGGAAGAGTGAACGTCCTTGTTCTCCTCGAGCACTTCCAGCACGCGCTCCTTCTGCGCCGCGAGGATGTCCTCCACGCTCTGCTTGCCGTGTTCGTCGGCCAGTACCTTCGCGACGAGGTTCGCGCCGCCGATCGGACCGTGGGAGACCGCGTCGAACGAGATCAGCGATCCGGCCATCCCGAAGGATCCGACCATCTGCGCGGCGAGCTGGGTCGCCACCATCAGGTCGTTCGCGGGGCCGGTCCCCGACTCGCCCGAGGACCAGCTCCTCGGCCGCCATCCCGCCGAGGGCGATCGCGATCCCGGACTCGATCTCGGTCCGGTTCCTCGTGAACCGCTCTTCCTCGTCACCGTGGGCGAGCAAGCCGAGCGATCCTCGCCGCTTGATGATCGACAGCACCTCGAGCCGGCGGTTCTGCCCCAGGAAGTGCGCGACGGTTGCGTGTCCCGCCTCGTGCACGGCCACGGCGCGACGGTCGTTGTCGGTGTACGTGACGGCCTGCTTGAGGCCGATCTCCTCGGTGAACTTCGCCTCCATCACGTCCGCGAAGTTCATCTCCCGCCGGCCCTCGCGGAGTGCGACCAGCAGAGATTCGTCGAAAAGATGCTCGATCATGACCGGCGTGTACGCGAAACACTCGTGCGCGATGCGTGTCCGGACCGCGGGATCGTCGAGCTGGTCGTGGTGCTTCTTCCGCTCCAGGAAGTAGTCGACCAGGTCCTCCCGCTCGCTCTGGGTCGGCACATCGAAGTACAAGCGCCTGTCGAAGCGACCGGGCCGCATGAGCGCGGTGTCGAGCGAATCCGCTCGGTTCGTGGCGGCGATCAGCAAGATGTTGTGGTATTCGGACGCGAGCATCTTGAACTGCCAGTTGGCCGGGAGATAGCTGTTCAGCCACCCGAGGAATTTGCCTCGGATCCGCGTCCGGAGGCGCGGCTGGTCGAACGACTGCATCTGGATCAGGAGCTCGTTGACCATCCCGCCCGTGTTCGAGGACATGAACCTGCTGACGGAGCGTTCCATGCCGTCCGGTGACGCAGGGCTGACGCCGTCACGCGACTGCGCGATCGCATCGATCTCCTCGATGAAGCCGATCGCGCCCCCTTCCTTGCGCGCCGCCTTGCGGAGAGCCTTGAAGAACGAGCGGATCCGGTACGCTGTCATCCCGAACCACATCGATTGGAGCGCCGTCGCCGAGATGAACAGGAACGGGACGCCCGCCTGCTTGGCCATGGCCTTCGCCAGGTAGGTCTTCCCCGTCCCCGGCGGTCCTTCGAACAGGATCCCACGCCGGGGCGTCCCACCGAGCTCGTCTCGGAACGTCCCGTAGCCGAGGAACACGTCGAGCGTGCGCAGCACCTCGTCGACCTGCGTATCCAGACCCTTCAGGTCCGTCAGCCCGACCTCGACCTGTTCCGGATAGACCGTGATGTGCGGCGAACGGCCGGAGAGCAGAGGCATGGCGACCATGAGTCCGATCGCCACGATGAGCAACATCGCCGGCAGATAGACCTCCCACGGGAAGCTCTCCGGGATGGTGGGCAGTCGGAGCGGCCGGCCCGTCGAGTACCGCCACCAGAGGTAGGCGTCCAGCGCGGTCACGACGGCGATCGCGCGGAGCAGGCGCTTGCGCTTCGTCCGCTCACGCTGGCGGAACACGTCTGCGCGGCCCGCGCGGAGCGTGCGTCGAGCCGGAGAGGAGGGCTGCTGCTGTCGCGCTGTGGGTCTTCTCCGTCACCGTTTCCTCCGAGATGGACCGGCCTGGTGGGGTCCTGGCCTCTCCGGAGCACGGTATACCCTTCGCTGTCCCCCGTGAATCCGACCTTTGGCCCCAACTGGGGGATACGCCTCCCCGCCGAAAGTCCCAAGGTGGTTCGGTATCGTGCGGCCGTGGCCCGCACCAAACAACCTCCGATAAGCGCCGAGGACCGGTTGGTCGTGGGTGGGTTGCTTCGTGAGCTGCGGAAGTCCACCGGTTACCGGTCCGTCGAGTCAGCCGCCGCCGTCGACCGGGGCACCGTCCTCACGGCAGACGATCTATGCCTACGAGCGAGGAGGACTCACGCCGTCGCTCGCCCAGTTCCTCGACCTCGTGGAGTTCTACGTGCTCCGGGCTCCTCACCTCGACGGCGCGAAGCAAGAGGACGATCTTCGCGCCCAGGGGGTCGCGGCCGTCACGCGGGCCCTCACACTTCCTCTGTACCACGTGACGGCCGCCCACGACCTGGTCGCGCGGATGCAGCCCGGCGCTCGGAGGAAGCGATGAGCGTCGACTTCGACCACGTCGGGATCGCCGTGCGGGATCTGGACGCCGCGGTCGAGCGCTACCGGCGAACGCTCGGTCTCACACCAACCCACCGGGAACGCGTGGAGGATCAAGGTGTCGAGGAGGTCCTGTTCCCCGTCGGGGACTCGTTCATCCAGCTGCTCGGGGCGCTGGGACCCGACACACCCGTCGGTGCCTTCCTCGCGAAGCGAGGCCCCGGTGTGCATCACGTCGCGTACCGGGTCGAGGACGTGGCGGCGGCGCTTGCCCGCCTCAGCGATGAGGGAGTCCGGCTGATCGACGAAGTTCCGAGGCGCGGCTCACGCGGAACCCTGATCGCGTTCGTTCATCCGAGGGACATGGAAGGCGTCCTCGTCGAGCTGGTGCAGGTCCCCTGATCGGCTTGGTCCTCACCCCAGACCCACGAGACCGGGCGCCGGCGCGTTGATCAGCACCGCGACGTTCCCCTCGGGGAGCTTCCCGTCGGCCATCAGCTGATGCGCGTGGGCGGCCTCTCCGTATCCGTAGGTGTGGCCCAGGGTCGTTCGGATCTTCCCTTCTCGCGACGAGTTCGTTGAACGCGGCCGCCTGCTCGTCGTTGAACAGATGGGAGCCTTGGTACCGTTTCTGGAGGTACCAGAGGTAGCGCACGTCGATCAGTGTGTCGTAGCCCGAGGTGCCTGCGCAGATGACGATCATGCCTCCGCGATCGCACACGAAGTTCGACGTGGGGATCGTGTCCTGTCCCGGGTGCTCGAACACGATCTTCGGGTTCGTCTTCTCGCCCACCACGTCCCAGATGGCCTTCCCGAACGCCTTCGCGCCGTCGAGCCACGCCTTCCAGTCGGGCGAATCCCACGCCGGCGGCACCCCCCAGTGCGAGTAGTCCCTCCTGTTGATGTAACCGATCGCGCCGAGAGCCTTGCAGTACTCGCCCCTCTCGTCGGAAGAAACCACCGCGACCGCCCGGCCACCCGCGAGCGCGACCATCTGGATCGCGAGCGAGCCGAGCCCGCCCCCGCCACCCCAGACGAGCACCACGTCCCCCGGCTTCACGGTGTTCGGAGCCCATCCGTGCAGCATCCGGTAGGCGGTCGACCCCGTGAGGGTCGGGGCCGCGGCTTCCTCCCAGGTGAGCCGGTCGGCCTTCGGCAGGCACTGATGCGCCTGCACCTTGGTGAACTGGGCCATCGATCCCCAGCACGTGTCGTACCCCCACACGCGGAAGCTCGAAGAGAGCCCCGGGTCGTTCCCCTCGACGACCCAGGGGTCGTCCGGATCCCATTGACCTGCGTGCACCACGACGTGGTCACCGACGGCGACCGCCGCTCACGTCGGATCCGACCGCATACACCACCCCAGAGGCGTCGGACCCCACGATGTGGAAGTCGGTCGGCTCGCCCCAGCGCGCTTGGGTCTTCGTCACGTCGACCGGAACGCCGCGAGCCGCCCACACGTTGTTGAAGTTCACGCCTGCCGCCATCACCATCACGAGCGCGTCCTCGGGACCGATCGCAGGAACGTCGATCACCTCGTCGCGGATCGCGTCATGCGGCTCGCCGAAGGCGTCGGGGCGCACGACCTGCGCGTGCATGTGAGCAGGCACGTCGCCGACGAGGGGTATCTCGCCGATCGCGAACAGATCCTTCGTCATGGCACCTCCGCAGCGGGATGGGGAAGCGAACCCTAGCAACGGAGGATGCGCGCCGCGACGCATCCCTGAGACGATGTCATCGTGGATAGCCTCAGAGGTCATCTGCTCGTCTCCGGTCCCGGCTTGTGGGACCCGAACTTCCGGCGGACCGTGGTCCTGATCGGCCACCACGACGACGAGGGCGCCGTGGGCGTCGTGCTGAACCAGCCCCTCGACGCCACCGTGGAGGAGGCTGCACCGCCGCTCTCCCCGCTGGTGCCGTCCGGCGAAACGCTCTTCCGTGGCGGGCCGGTGCAGCCGGAGGCGGCCGTCGTGCTCGCGGATTTCGAAGATCCCGACCGCGCAGGGGTTCTCGCGCTCGACTCGATCGGGTTCCTGCCCGAAGAGAGCGATACCGACTCTCTGGGCGGCCTGCGGCGTGCCCGGGTCTTCGCCGGCTACGCCGGTTGGGGCGCAGGGCAGTTGGAGGCGGAGATGACGGAGGACTCGTGGCACGCGACCGCCGCGCTCCCGGGCGACGTCTTCACGGACTCTCCGGAAGGCCTCTGGGCCAGGGCCGTGGGACGCCTCGGCCCCGGTTTCCGGCTCCTGATCACGATGCCGCTGGACCCGTCCCAGAACTAGGCGGGCCGCGATTCCGCGCTGGGACACACGTACGCCCGAGGACACCAGGCGCACCACGAGCCCGGCGTGAGCAGCGGTTGACGACCGCCAAGGAGGGCACGGGCTGCTCGCGCGGCGGCGACAACCCGGTCGGCCGCGTGGAAGAGCGTCTCCTCCGCAACCTCTTCCGATTGCCACTCCCCCGAGTCGAGGAACAGCGACGCCACGCGATAGGGCGGGACGCCGAAGCGCAGCGTCATCAGCAAGGCGTAGAAGCGCATGTCCTCCGCATACTCGGGCCACGCGCCCCCCGTCTTCAGGTCGACGGCGAGACGGGTGCCTCGGCCAGGCTCCAGCCGATCCGGCACACCGAGGACGAGGTCGATCTTGCCGGAGAGGGTCAGGGCCCCACCGAGGAGCTGTGCCTTGACCGGGAGCTCCGTGACCGGTGCCATCTCACGGCGGAGCTCCCGGAGGGGAGGGAAGGACCCCTGGAAGAGGGTCACCTTCCGCGCGACGTCCATCAGGAGCTCGTCTTGCTCGGGACCCGTCCGCTCACGCCAGTACTCGGCGAACCGCTCTTCTCGTTCGGTCAACCGCTCCGAGGCCGTGACGGCGATCGCGTGCGGATCGAGCCCGTCGCGGGCGCCCACGTCGACCTCGATGGCCTTGTGGACGAGCACCCCGGTCGCCGTGTTGACGGAATGCTCGAACGGCGGATCCTCGCCCTCCAGCCGGGCCGCGAACCGGCCCTCGCACCGGGACACCTGGTTCAGGGCCTCCTTGCCGAGCCAGAGGGGCTCCTGGAGCTCGAGCTCGCGGGCCGCGCTTTCGATCCTGTCGACGAGCCGCTGCCGGAGATCCGTGGCGAAGACGGGCCGCTCCCCTGTGCCGATCAGCCGGTCGAGCGTCCGGCGCTGCGGGTCGGTGAGGAGCATCGCATCATGGTAAGGAACGAGACCGACATGACCGAGCACCCCGACGACATCCTTCGCGCGCTCGCTGATCCGGAGCGGCTGCGGATCGCCGGCGCCCTGGCGGCGGGCGACGCCGCGGCCGCGACCTTGGCCGAGACCCTCGAGCTCCCTCTCGCCCGAGTGCGGCGGCATCTCACCCGTCTCGCGGCCGCCGGCGTCGCCCGCTTGCAACCAGACAGGCGCACCTACCGCCTCGACCGAGAGACGCTTCGATCCGCTGCCGAGCAAGTGGGACCTCCCCGCGACGCGGGGATCGCGCTGGGTGCGGCCACCGAAGACGAAGAGGCAGTCCTCCGCACGTTCTTCCGCGAGGGTCGCATCACGGAGATCCCGATGAAGGCGTCCAAGCGACGGATCGTGCTCGAGCGCGTGGCGATCGAGTTCGAGCCGGGCGTCCGCTATGGCGAGCCGGAGGTGAACGCGATCGTCGGCGCCTTCTACAACGACCACGCGGCGCTCCGCCGATACCTCGTCGACGAGGGGTTCCTCGACCGACGGTCCGGCGTCTACTGGCGAGCCGGCGGGCCGGTCGAGGTGTAGACGGGCCGCCCCAGGTCGGGGTAGTGTCCGCATCGAGCCGCCGAGCGGGACCTTCCCATCGGCGGTTCCGCGCGTTCAGAGAAGAGAGTGGCGTTGAGAACGATCGGATCCGCGATCACAACCGTGGTGCTGTTCGCGCACGTCCTCCTCGGGGCCACGCCGGCGTCCGCGCAGGGCCCGTGCGACTTCCCTCGGACGGACGGAGAGTCGATCCAGCAGTTCGCCAGGCGACGGATCGTCTGCGCCGTGAAGGAGTTCGGCCCCGTCCCGGGAGGGGCCGCCCGCGCCGTGTGCATCGCCAGGCGCGAGAGTGGCCTGAACCCGGCGGCGATGTCGCAACCCACGGGTCGGTACCGCGGCCTGTTCCAGCACGACCGGGCCTACTGGCAGTGGCGCTACGAGAGGTACACGGTCCCGGCGGAGGGTCTATCCCCGCGCGCACTGAACGGACGGACGAACGCGATCGTCACGATCAAGATGGTGGCCGACCACGGGACGTGGTGGAAGGCAGGCTGGCCTCCGAAGAAGTGCTGAGCGGCCCCTTGGCACCGACCCACGGCTAGACTCCGCCTATGGCGACCACCGACAAGAACGTCGAGTCCGTGAGCACGATCACCGTCGAGGAACGGATCGACGAGCTGCGGAAGCGCAGGAAAGCGGCCCTCACCCCGGGAGGCAGGGACGCCGCCGCCAAGCAACACGAACGCGGGAAGCTCACCGCCCGCGAGCGGGTCCAGCTCCTGATGGACAAGGGATCCTTCGTCGAGACCGACCCGTTCGCGGTCCACCGGGCGCACGACTTCGGGATGGACCGCAAGCGCCCGCCCGGCGACGGCGTCATCACGGGCTATGGGACCGTCGACGGCCGCAAGGTCTTCGTGGCATCGCAGGACTTCGCGGTCTTCGGCGGCTCGATGGGTGAGGTCCACGCGCAGAAGGTGTGCAAGGTGATGGACCTCGCGATCTCCACCGGCGCGCCTTTCGTGCAGATCAACGACTCCGGAGGAGCGCGGATCCAGGAGGGCGCCGCGTCGCTCGCCGGATACGGCTTCATCTTCGAACGGAACGTCCGCGCGAGCGGCGTGATCCCCCAGATCTCCGTGATCATGGGCCCGTGCGCCGGGGGCGCCGTCTATTCGCCGGCGATCACCGACTTCACGTTCATGGTGAAGGACACCTCGCACATGTTCATCACCGGCCCCGACGTGATCAAGACGGTGACCGGCGAGGAGGTCACCTTCGAGGAACTCGGCGGTGCGATGACGCACGCGACGAAGTCCGGGGTCGCGTCGTTGATCGGCGAGGACGACGAAGACGTGTTGAACCGCGTTCGCTACCTGCTCTCGTTCCTTCCGTCGAACAACCTCGAGGACCCGCCCGCCTACGCGACCACCGACGATCCCGAGCGGATGGACCAGGGCCTCACGCATGTCGTGCCCGCCCGGGCCAAGGAGCCCTACGACATGCACGAGGTGATCCGGAGGGTCGTCGACGACGGCGAGTTCCTCGAGATCTTCCCGCTCTGGGCGATGACGGTCGTGACCGGCTTCGCGCGGCTCGACGGCCGTTCGGTGGGGATCGTGGCGAATCAGCCCAAGGTGAACGCGGGCACGCTCGACATCGACGCCAGCGAGAAGGCGTCACGGTTCGTGCGGTTCTGCGACTCCTTCAACATCCCGTTGCTCACGTTCGTCGACGTACCCGGCTTCCTCCCCGGCACACAGCAGGAGTACGGCGGGATCATCCGTCACGGGGCGAAGCTGCTCTATGCGTTCGCTGAGGCGACCGTGCCGCGGATGACGGTGATCACGAAGAAGGCGTACGGGGGCGCGTACCTCGTCATGAACTCGAAGCACCTGCGCGCCGACGTGTCGTTCGCCTGGCCGACCGCCGAGATCGCGGTGATGGGCGCGGAGGGCGCGGTGAACGTGGTGTTCCGCAAGGAGATCGAGAAGGCCGCCGACCCGGAGGCTCGACGCCAGGAGCTGATCCGCGAGTACCGAGAGAAGTTCTCGACACCGTACGCGGCTGCCGAGCGCGGGTTCATCGACGACGTGATCGAGCCCGCCGAGACGAGACCTCGGTTGATCAAGGCTCTCCGGATGCTGTCCACCAAGCGAGAAACGATCCCGGCGCGCAAGCACGGGAACATCCCTCTGTGACGATGAACGGCGCCGGGTCATGAACGGCACGGACGACGGACGGCGCTTCGAGATGCCGGAGGGGATCTCCCCGGAAGAGGAGCGGGCGATCCTGATGTCCCTCGAGCGCTACTTCTCCACCGAGAACCCCAAGCCGCCGGCGTGGGTACTCCAAGGACGGATCGACGCGACGGGCTTCGGGGCGCTCCAGGTGCGCCGATTCGCCCGGGAACCGTGGCACGGGCAGTGGGTGGAGTTCGCGCGCAAGGGCGTCCCTCCGGTCCACGGGCGCGGCGACGTCCGTTGACGACCGCGGCCGACTACACGCACTGCCCCAACTGTCTGGCGGAGTACGGCGCCTGGTCGACGATCTGTCTCGACTGTGGCTCGGTGCTCGCGGCCGGCCCCTCTCCCGCCCACGAGGGGCAGGAGGAGGTGGGACCTGGCCGCGTGGAAGTGAGGGAGCGTGCGGAAGACTCAGCGACGGGAACGCTCGACCGATTCGCCCTCGAAGAGGAGCCGGTCGTGCTCACCTCCATGATCGAGGAGGACGTCGACGCCTTCCTCGTCGCGCTCGACGGGGAAGGGATCGGGGCGCGGCGGGGGGAACCGACGGGCGACGATGGGGTCGGGATCGTCGTGCACGCCGCGAACCTGATCGACGCGCAAGCCGCCCTCGTCGAATTCACGGGTGACGTCCGGCTCGTCGACGAGATCGCCGCCGATCCAAAGCAGGACGGAGCGGCGGACGATCTGGCGGTCCTCACCTGGACGCGTCTGCAGGACGTGGGTGCCCAGGCGAACCGCCTTCGTGAGGGCGGCGTCGATATCCGGATCGAGCTCCCGGACGAGGCGGAACGCGCTTCCCCGGCGGCTCAAGCAGCGATCTTGGTGCCCGTCGAGGAGCTCGACCGTGCCCGGGAGATCCTGGGGATCGAGCTCTGAACATGGGTGCGACCGAACGAACCGGGAACGCGACGCGCACCGACGCCGTGGCCGCCTTCGAGGCCGAGGGATGCTCCCCGCCGCGTTTCTGGCGGAACGGACCCGACGAACGCTACGGGAGGCACGACCACGACTTCCACAAGGTGCTCTTCTGTCTCAGCGGTTCGATCGTGTTCCGCACCGACGACGGCGATATCGAGCTCACGGCGGGCGACCGGCTGGATCTTGGTCCCGGCACGCCGCACAGCGCGACCGTAGGCCCGGAGGGGTGCGAGTGCGTGGAGGCCTCCCGCTGACCACTCAGGCCTCGTAGAAGCCGCCGCCCGACTTCCTCCCGAGCCTGCCCCCGGCAACGAGGTCACGGAGCAGCTTCGGTGCCTCGTACTTCGATTCGCCGGGGAAGGCATCGCGCAGGACCTCCCCGATCGCGAGCAGCGTGTCGAGCCCGATGAGGTCGGCCAGGGTGAGCGGCCCCATCGGATGCGCGAGCCCGAGGCGCATGGCGGTGTCGATGTCCTCGCGGGACGCGAAGCCCGTCTCGTACAGGCGGATCGCGTCGAACAGGTACGGGATGAGCAGCCGGTTCACGATGAACCCCGCCTCGTCGCCCGACCGGACGCAGGTCTTGCCCAAGACGTCGGTCCCGAAGGCTCGGACGAACCCGTACGTTACCTCGCTCGTGTCCTCCGACGGTGTGAGCTCGAGCAGAGCCATCACCGGGGGTGGATTGAAGAAGTGCATCCCGATCACCTTGTCGGAGCGCCCGCTCGCGGCACCCAGCTCGCGGATCGGGATCGACGACGTGTTGGAGGCGAGGACGACCTCCGGACGCGTGAGCTGTCCGAGCCGGCCGAAGATCGCGGCCTTGGCACCCCGATCCTCCGTCGCCGCTTCGATCACGAGGTCCACGTCGGCGAGCGCGCCGATGTCGGTCGCCGCCTCGATCCGGCTGAGCGCCTCCTGGGCCGCGGCCAGGTCGAGCTTGTCGCGCTCGACCGCTTTCCCGACCGACCGCTCGACGCGGCCGCGGCCGGCCACCGCCAGGTCTTCCGACCCCTCCACGAAGGTCACGCGGAGACCTGCGCGAGCGCAGACCTCGATGATGCCCGAGCCCATGAGGCCGGCCCCGACCACTCCCACGTGATGGACATCGTTGGGTCGCACGGGGCCAGGATAGGTAACAGGAAGGAGGGTGGAGCTAACCGCAGCCCTGGATCAACATCGGGTATGGGTTGATCGCGTCCTCGATCACCGAGTAGCCGTATGCACTCCGCGGCCACAGGCCGCCGGGCATCGAGTGCGGATGGAATTCGAAGTGATCGTGCGGCGTCGTGCTCGATCCGGTATTCCCCACGAAACCGATCACCTCGCCGGCCGAGACGGAGCTGTTGGAGCTCTCCGAGTACTCGGAAAGGTGGGCGTTGTAGACCGTGCCCTGCGCGCCCACGACGAACACGACGTTGCCGCCCAAGGAGTTCGAGCTCGTGTACGCCTGGCCGTCGAACGGCGCGTAGATCTTCGCGCCCATCGGGGCGACGATGTCGACGCCTTTGTGGAGGTGATAGCCGCCCGCGTAGCGGGGCGCGCCGAACCCGTCGCCGTAGGCTCGCGGCTGCGCGACGGGGCAGAACTGGAAGAGGTGGTCGAAGGACGCCAGTGGGCCGCCGCCCCACTCACGACCGCCGATCGCGTTCCCCATGGCCGCTTGCTGCTGCTCGAGCCACGCGTCCCGGTCGGCCTTCGTCGTCTTGAAGGTGCGCTCTGCGGCGGCGAACAGTCGCTCCTGCCTGTCGAGCAGCCCCTGTTGCTCGTCGAAGAGGGCGGCCACCTCGCGTTCCCTCGCACGGGCCTTCTCGAGCTCGCGGAGCTGCAGCTCCTGATCCCTTTCGAGCTTGGTCTGGGCCTCGGCGAGGATGTTCTTCAGGTTGGCGACCTTCGCGCCCAGCTCCGCGTCCGACTGGGCGAGCGCGTCGACATAGGCGAGCCGATCGGTCAGGTCCGCCACGTTCTCGGCGTCCAGGAGGAAGTTCATGCTCGACGCCGGGCCGGTCATGTACGCCAGAACCGCACGCTCGTGGAGCCGTCCCACGATCCTGTCGTGGCGAGCGCGCGTACGGTCGAGCGCTGCCTGCGTCCGGACCAGCTCGAAGGTGACCTTCTCCAACGCGACCTGGTCCTGCTCGACATCCGCGGCGGCGTCGTTCAACCGGAGCTGGATCGCGCTCAGATGGCTCTGGATGTCGCCGAGCTTGTCCTCGATCCGCTCGAGCCGATCCTTCGCGCGCTGGACGTCTTCCTGGGAGGGGGGCGCCGCGCCGGCGACGGTCGTGATCACCGACACCAGCGCCAGCAGTGCCGCGACCAGGGCAGCACGAGTCGGTCCGGGGAAGTGTCGAGCGGTCTCTGTCATGTATGTGGACGCCTTCGGCCCGAGGGAAGGTAGGCGGACCGGTCCGGACAGCCTGCCAAGTCCCCGGTCCCCTTGCAACCATCCTCGGCCCGAGCGAGGGCGACTTGAGAGCGTTGGGCCCGCGCCGCGCGCCCACGACCGACGCCCTGCTCGGCGCCAGCACCAGAGACGGTCACGAAGTGAGGGCCGGTCAGAGCCGGTCAGAGAAGGTATTCGATCAGCTGGACGGGGTTGCCGTCGGGGTCGTGGAACGTCGCGAACCGAGCGAACCCCGGGACCTCCGACTCGTGCCCATCGAACACCACACCTCGTTGCTGCAGAGCCCATCTCGCCTCATCGAGATCCTTGACCCGGAAGACGACCGTGCCGCTCGTCGGGAGCGACGTCTCCTCCGTCCCGTGCAGCGCGAGGCGTACCGGGCCCGCCTGGAACTCGGCCCATTCGTTGCCGGCTCGATGGGCCACGGGGAGTCCCAGGACGTCCTCGTAGAACGCCACCGCCCGCTCCATATCGCGGGTCCAGTAGTAGACGTGGTCGATCCCCTCGAGCGGCCCCGGGGGCTGCATGTCAGCCGAGGAGCCTGCGCTTCTGCGCCTGGAACTCCTCTTCCGTCAGAACTCCGCGTGCCCGCAGGTCCGCGAGCCGCTCGAGCTCCGAAGTCGCCGAGTGCGACGACCTGCCCTCGTTCCCCCTCATCATCCGCTGCTGGTTCAGCTCACCCTGGTGATAGATCGTCTTCTGGACCTCTTCGGGCTTCCGGATGTGGTCGAACACCTGGCGCCCCGCCTCGGACGCGGACTGCACCACCAGCGTCCCCGCCCCGATGATCCGGTCGATGACCCCCTGCTCGAAGCGAACGTCGTTGATCGCCTCGAGGGGCACCTCCATCGAGTACTTCGCGATGAATCCGCGCCGGTGGATGATCCGGTCGCTCGTCACCACGAAATGCGACGTGAGCCAGTCGATCAGCTTGCGAACCGGGTACGCCAAGAGGAACAAGGTTCCGGCCACGCCCACGACCAGGTCGAGCACCGGCTCCTCGAAGGTCCGGTAGAGGACCAGCATGACGGCCAGCGTCGCGACCGTCGCGATCGCCGGCATGATCAGGGCGATCCAGTGGGGCCGGAGGTCGAAGACCAGCTCCTCCCCTTCGACGAGCAGCCGCGTGGGGAACGCCATGGGCGGAACCTAGCGCTCCCGGTCCGGCCCCTGCAAACGCGACGCGCTCAGGCTCCGCGCTGCCCCAGCTCCTCGGATCCGCGGAGCACCTCTTCACGGAGACGGCGAGCGTCGACGCCCTGGGCCAACAGGAGCTGTGTCGGGATCGCGTTCAACCGGAGGAGCCCGAGGAGCACGTGCTCCGGCCCGATCCGACGATGGCCTAGCCGGATCGCTTCTCGAAGTGCGAGCACGAGCGCCTGCTTAGCCTTCGGCATGACGGGGAGGCCGCAGACGCGTCCGCGTCTGCGGCCGTGCCATCGACGGCGGCGATCCAGTGCACCAGGACCGAACGAAGCTTCGACCCGTCGGCGAACCTCGTCCAGATCCACCCCGATCCCGCGAAGAGCGGCGGCGTCGGCCTCGCTGAGATCGGACCCCCCGACGGCTCGATCCGCTCGAGATCGAGCCGTGCTCGGCGCGGATCGAAGCCACAGGCGATGAGCGCCTCGGTCGCGATGCTGGGGCCCGTGCCGGCGAGCGCGATCAGGAGATGCTCAGCCCCCAGGTAGCCGTGGCCGATCTCCTCGGCCACCTCCACCGCGAGTTCGACGGTCCGCCTGGCATCGGCGGTGAATCGTTCGAACATCATGTCAACCTTCCCCGGCGGAACAGGCGCCGTTCCCGGTGCTTCTTGTGCACGGCCTGCTTGCTGACGTGGAGCTCGTCGGCGATCGCCTGCCAGGACCAGCCGATGCTCCGAGCGTTGTCGACCTGGAGCGCCTCGAGACGCTCCAGCACCTTCCTCAAGGCTGCCACCGCCCTGAGACCAACCGCGGGGTCGGCGTCCGTGGCCTCGGACGCGAGGTCGACCGCATCGTTCTTCATGGCGTCATCCTAGGTTGACACGCCCAGGGGTGTCAACCCTGATTGACATCAAGATGATGGATCTCCCCGAAGGCGACCCGAAGCCGGCCGGCGTCCGTGTCGACCAGCAAGGCGCCGGTCTCGTCGAGGTCGGCGGCGACACCGCGAGCGGTGTCGCCGCCGACCGTGGTCGCTTCGACCCGGCGGCCGATCGTGGCGGAGATGGAACGCCACCGGTCCAGGATCTCCGTCGAGGGGCCTTCGATAAGCGATCGGAAGAGCTGGAGGAACCGCGAAAGGAGCGCCACCTCGTTCACGCGACCGATCGCCCCCCCACCCACGACATCCTTCGGCGCGTCGAGGTTCACGCCGATCCCGACGACCACATGAAGGAGCCGCCCGTCGCGGATCTCCGTCTCCCCGAGGACTCCGCCCACCTTCGACCCGCCCGCCATCAGGTCGTTCGGCCACTTGCACCGGACCTCCCGGGCGGAGATCGCGGACGACGGCCTCCGCCATCGCTGCGCCCGCCGCCAACGACACCAGTCCCACGCGGTCCGGCTCCACCGAAGGCCTGAGCACCAGGCTGCACATGAGCGCCGACCCCGGACGGTCCAGCCAGGCACGTCCCTGCCTCCCCCGACCGGCCGTCTGGTGACCTGCCGCGACAAGCGTCCACGAGGGCGATCCCTCCCCCGCCATCGCCAGAGCCGTGGCGTTCGTCGACTCGGTCACCTCGTCCCAGCGGACGGGCGCTGCGAGTCCGGCCGTCGCGAGCGCCCGCACGCAGCGCATCCTCGCTCAGCACGCTTCCACCTCCGCTGGACGCTATATCGTGACGCCACATGGCGCGGAAGCAGAAGCTCCTGATCGCCAACCGCGGCGAGATCGCCATCCGGATCGCCCGGACGTGTCGCGACCTCGGCATCGCGACGGTCGCGGTCTACTCCGACGCCGATCGCGATGCCCTGCACGTCGAGATGGCGGACGAGTCCTTCCGGATCGGCCCGCCGCTCGCGTCCGCGTCGTACCTCGCGATCGATCGGATCATGGAGGTCGCCCGCAAGTCGAGGGCCACGCTCATCCATCCGGGCTACGGGTTCCTCGCCGAGCGGGCGCAGTTCGCCCAGGCGGTCGAGGAAGCAGGGCTGGCGCTTCGTCGGCCCGCCGGCGCGAGCGATCGAGACGACCGGCGACAAGGCTGCGGCGCGGCGCGTCGCGGACGCCGCCGGCATGCCGATCGTTCCCGGGACCCGCGAGCCGGTGGACCTCGCGCAGGCGAAGAAGGAGGCCGCCCGGATCGGCTTCCCGCTCGTCGTGAAGGCAGCGTTCGGCGGAGGCGGCAAGGGCATGCATGTCGTTCGCGACGGGGATCACCTGGAGGAATCGCTCAAGCGAGCCGCACGCGAGGCGAAGTCCTACTTCGGACGGCCCGAGGTCTTCCTCGAGCGCTACGTGGATCGCGCCCACCACGTCGAGGCGCAGATCATCGCCGACACCCACGGGAACGTGTTCTTCCTCGGTGAGCGCGACTGCTCGGTGCAACGCCGCCACCAGAAGCTGATCGAGGAGACGCCGTCGCCCCTGTTCGACGATCGCCTCCGCGAACGGTTCGCCGAGGCGACCGTGGGTCTCGCGAAGGCGGCCGGATACGTGAACGCCGGAACCGTCGAATGCGTGATGGACGAGGACGGGGACTTCTACTTCCTCGAGATGAACACCCGCCTGCAGGTCGAGCACACGGTGACCGAGATGGTGACCGGGCTCGACCTGGTTGCCCTCCAGATCCGCGTGGCGCTCGGCGAGAAGCTGGCGTTGGACCCCGCCCCTCGCGGCGCCTCGATCCAGTGCCGGATCAACGCCGAGGACCCCGGGAGGAACTTCCTTCCGGGTCCCGGTCGGGTCACCCGTTACCGGGAGCCGGCCGGCCCGTTCGTCCGGGTGGATTCGGGGATCGAGCAGGGCCGTGAGATCCCGGGCGACTACGACTCGATGTTCGCGAAGCTGATCGTGGCCGGACGCGACCGGGAGGAAGCTCGCAACCGGATGCTCCGTGGGCTGGACGAGTTCGTCGTAGAGGGTGTCCCGACGACGATCCCGGTGCATCGCTGGATCCTCGAGTCCAAGGAGTTCAGAGCGGCCGCCCACACGACCACGTGGCTGGAGCGTGCGCTCGCCGAGCGCGGACCTGCCTGCGCATCCGGACTTCGGGACTTCAGGCCCGGCTCCCAACAGGCCGGCGGACATCCTCGTCGAGGTCGACGGGCGTCGCATCCCGGTGCGCATCTTCGACGAGCGTCGGGAGCCGGCCCCGAGACCCCCGATCGCGCCCGACGCTCACCATGGCGAGCACGTCCACGGCGAGATCCTCGCGCCGATGCAGGGCACGATCGTGAAGGTGCTCGTGGAGAAGGGCCAGGAGGTGCGGCCGGGCGACGTGATCTGCATCCTCGAGGCGATGAAGATGGAGAACCACGTCCCTTCGAACCGTGAGGGCGAGGTCACCGATCTCCCGATCCACGCCGGCCAGGTCGTCGAGACCGGCCAGGTCCTCGCCGTGATCGACTAGTGGCTCGAAGCGCCCCAGGCGTCGCGACCGACGATCCGGAAACCTGAGTCCTTGACCTTGTAGGCCCGGTTGATCGAGACGAGCAGCGCCGTGAGCGGCTCGGCGACGCGGGCCATCTCGAGGCGCCCACAATCCACCCAACGCATCCCGGGGATCCCGTCGATCAAGGCACCGACGCGAGCCTTCGCTTCCTCGTCGTCGGCGCACAGGAGCACGTCGCTGTCGATCTCGCGATCGAGGGCCTGGAGGGCCTCGGCCGCGATCGTATGCAGGCCTGCCACGACCCGCGGACCGTCGCCGAGGATCGCCTGGGCCTGTTCGGCGGCCGAGCCGTGCCAGGGGCGAAGCACCTGCCACGGCCGGCCGCCGACCGCGGTCGCGAGCGGGCTGGTTGCGTCGAGGACCGCGGCGCCGGGGGCGACGGCGTCCTTGATCGAGCGATAGATCTCGGCTTGCCCCGCGTACGGGACGGTAACGGCGACGACACCGTCGCTCCCGGCCGCGGCTGACGCGCTCGCGTTGTCGGTTCCCTGGAGTGCCGCCCTCGAGAGCTCGGACGCCTTCGCCGCCGACTCGGCCCCTCGGCCGGCATCGCGCGAACCGATGATCACGTGATGCCCCGCTTTCGCGAGCCGGAGCGCGAGGCCGAAGCCTTCCGCGCCCGTCCCTCCGATCACCGCGACGTCCACGGCGCGCAGACTAATGGCTAGTACGTGGGCCGGTACTCACCGAAGACCCGGCGGAGGACGTCGGACACTTCCCCGAGGGTCGCCCGCATCCGCAGCGCCTCACGCATCAGCGGCAAGAGGTTGTCCGCGCCGCGCGCGGTCTCCTCCACGTCGGCGAGCGCCACATCCACAGCTCGCTGATCCCGCGAGGCGCGGAGCTGGCGCAGCCGCTCCATCTGCCGTGAGGTCTCCTCCGCGGAGATCCGCTGGAGCTCCACCGGCTTCCCGGGCGCGTCCACGAATCGGTTCACGCCGACGACGATCCTTTCCTCTGTCTCGATCCCTCGCTGGATGCGGTACGCCGCCTCGTGGATCTCGTCCTGGTAGTAGCCGGCCTCGATCGCCGCGACGGCACCGCCCCTCACGTCGACCTCCCCCACGATCTCGCCGGCCAGCCGTTCCAACTCATCGGTGAGCGATTCGATGAAGTACGAGCCTCCGAGCGGGTCCACCGACTCCGCGACGCCCGTCTCGTACCCGAGCACCTGCTGGGTCCGGAGGGCGATCTTCACCGCCTGCTCGGTCGGGAGCGCGAGGGCCTCGTCGAACGAATTCGTGTGCAGCGACTGGGTCCCGCCCAGGACGGCAGCCATCGCCTCCAACGCCGTCCGCACGATGTTGTTCTCGGGCTGCTGAGCGGTGAGGGTCGCTCCACCGGTCTGCGTGTGGAACCGTAGCGTCTGGGACCTCGGGTCCTTCGCCCCGAAGCGGTCGCGCATGATCGCCGCCCACATGCGACGAGCGGCCCGGAACTTCGCGACCTCCTCGAAGAAGTTCATGTGGCACGCGAAGAAGAACGAGAGGCGGGGCGCGAAGTCGTCCACGGCGAGGCCGGCGTCGACGGCCGCCTGCACGTACGCGATCCCGTTCGCGAGCGTGAACGCGATCTCCTGCGCGGCCGTCGCGCCGGCCTCGCGCATGTGGTAACCGCTGATCGAGATCGTGTTCCAACGAGGGATCCGCTCGCCCGTGTACGCGAACACGTCGGTGATCAGTCGCATCGAGGGTTGCGGCGGATAGATGTAGGTCCCGCGTGCCGCGTACTCCTTCAGCAGATCGTTCTGGACCGTGCCGGAGAGCATCGCGGGCTCGATGCCGTGCTTCTCGGCGACCAACTCGTAGAGCAGGAGGAGGATCGGCGCGGTGGCGTTGATCGTCATCGAGGTGGAGACCTGGTCGAGCGGGATCCCCTCGAAGAGTCGCTCCATGTCGTCGACCGAGTCGATCGCGACGCCGGTCTTGCCCACCTCGCCTTCAGCTCTGGGGTGATCGGAGTCGAGCCCCATCTGGGTGGGCAGATCGAAGGCGACGGACACACCCGTTTGCCCGTGATCCAGGAGGTAGCGGAAACGCCGGTTCGTCTCCTCGGCACTGCCCATGCCCGAGTACTGACGCATCGTCCAGAGCCGTCCTCGGTACATGTCCGGATAGACGCCTCGCGTGAAGGGGTAAGAGCCGGGGTCTCCCACCCGGTCGTCGACCGCGCCGGTCGATCCATAGATCGGCCGTACCTCGATCCCCGAGTCGGTCGTGCGAGGGGAAGCGTCGTCGGCCATGACATCACGGAGCCTATCGCCGGTCCGCTCGGTCAGTGGGCTTGGGCTCGAAACGAC
The DNA here is from genome assembly GCA_963778505.1 of uncultured Actinomycetota bacterium. Lineage (GTDB taxonomy): Bacteria > Actinomycetota > UBA4738 > UBA4738 > HRBIN12 > JAJNBA01. The sequence continues at coordinate 962,888 of CAVZUH010000004.1, forward strand.
GGACGGGGATGGACGGTCGACAGCGAGTTGACACCACCGATACCTTCGGGCGAATGGATATCGTCGATCCCCGCATCGAGGCCTACATGGAGGAGCGGCTTCGGCGCTTCGACGAGCCGGTGCTCCTCGAGATGGAGGCCCACGCGGATGAACGGGGCTTCCCGATCGTGGGTCGGAACGTCGGCGTCACGCTCGAGGTGCTCGCCCGCTCGGTCGAAGCCGAGCGCGTCATGGAGCTCGGCTCAGGGTTCGGCTACTCCGCCTACTGGCATGCCCGTGCCGTCGGCCCCGTCGGCGAGGTGCACCTCACCGACGGTGACCCCGAGAACGCGATCAAGGCCGCCGACTACCTGAAGCGCGCAGGACTCGCGGACCGCGTGCAGTTCCACGTCGGCGACGCGATCACGGAGTTGGGCCTCCTGGCGGAGGATTTCGACGTCGTCTTCAACGACATCGACAAGGACGGCTACCCGGCCGCGTGGCGAGCGGCCAGCGAGCGGATCCGTCGCGGTGGCCTCTACGTCTGCGACAACGTCCTGTGGTACGGGCGCGTGGCGGTCGAGGACCCGGAGGACATCCGTCCCCACCACACAGAGGCCGTCCTCGAACACAACCGCCTGATCGCCGAGGACGAGCGCTACATCTCGACGATCGTGCCCACGCGTGACGGAGTCATGGTGGCCGTTCGGGTCGGCTGAAGCGACCTTCGCCCGGCTTCGCAGTCACGGCCCGACGATAAGCTGGGGACGGTGAGCGCCGACACCAAACGGAAGGGTCAGTTCGGCCCGCTCTACAAGGGCCACGAGGGCCAGTACAGCTGGCTCCTCCATCGAGTCACCGGCGTCGCGATCATCCTGTTCCTGTTCGCCCACGTCGTGGACACTGCAGTGGTCGGCTGGGGTCCGGAGGCCTACAACCGGGTGGCCTCCGTCTACCACAACCCCTTCATCCGGTTGCTGGAGCTCGGCCTGGTGGCGGCCGTCCTGTACCACTCCTTCAACGGCGTGAAGATCATGCTGATCGATTTCTTCCCGGGCCTGACGAGGCACATCCGGGCCCTCGGCATCGCAACCGCCCTCCTGTTCGTGGGCTCGATGATCCCGATCACGTGGATCATGGGCTCCGCCATCGTCGAGCTCCTCCTGGAGGGCTGACCCCGATGGCGACGACGACCGAGACCCGCCCCGAGCCGCCACTCCCCGGCGCGAAGCCTCCCGGTGCCGGGAGGATCCGCCCGATCCGAGGCTTCGAGCTCTGGACCTGGCTGTTCATGCGGATCTCGGGCATCGTCCTGCTGTTCCTCGCCGTCGGTCACGTCCTGATCATGCACGTGTTCGGCAGCGGCGTGGATCGCGTCAACTTCGCGTTCATCCAGCTGCGGTGGGCGAGCCCCTTCTGGAAGACATGGGACTGGCTGATGCTCGTGCTCGCTCTGCTCCACGGGGTGAACGGACTGCGGGTCATCGTCCTCGACTACGTGAGGCCCGCCGGCGCTCCGGCTCACGATCAACTCGTTCTTCGCGGTGCTGGGCGCCGCACTGATGGCACTCGGCACGATCATCGTCGTCACCTTCGATCCCGCGAAGTGGCCGGCGCCATGACGATCAGCGCACACGTACGACGCCGTGATCGTCGGCGCGGGCGGCGCCGGGCTTCGCGCTGCCATCGAAGCTTCCGGCCGGGTGAAGACGGCAGTCATCTCGAAGCTCTACCCCACCCGCTCGCACACGGGCGCGGCCCAGGGGGGTGTCTGCGCGGCGCTCGGAAACGTCGAGGAGGATTCCCCGGAGTGGCACGCCTTCGACACCGTGAAGGGCGGCGACTACCTCGTGGATCAACCGGCCGCCCAGATCCTGACGGAAGAGGCCGTGGATGCGATCTACGAGCTCGAGCGATGGGGACTGCCGTTCAACCGGACGCCGGACGGGCTGATCGATCAGCGACGCTTCGGCGGACACACCGCGAACCACGGTGAGCGCCCGGTCAAGCGCGCGTGCTACGCGGCCGACCGCACCGGACACATGATCCTCCAGACCCTCTATCAGCAGTGCGTGAAACGCGACGTACGGTTCTTCAACGAGTTCTATTGCCTGGACCTGCTGCTCTCCGACGACGGTCGCGCTGCCGGCGTCGTCGCCTACGAGTTGGCGACCGGGGAGCTCCACGTGTTCCGAGCGAAGTCGGTCCTGTTCGCGACCGGCGGTTACGGGCGGATGTTCCGCGTCTCCTCGAACGCCCACGCGCTGACCGGCGACGGGCCCTCGGTCGCCTTCCGGCGCGGCATCCCCCTGGAGGACATGGAGTTCTTCCAGTTCCATCCGACCGGGCTCTATCGGCTGGGCGTGCTCCTGTCCGAGGGTGCCCGCGGAGAGGGAGCCGTGATCCGGAACCGCGACGGCGAGCGCTTCATGGAGCGCTACGCCCCCACGATCAAAGACCTCGCTCCTCGCGACGTCGTGTCGCGCTCGATCTACCAGGAGATCAAGGAGGGCCGCGGACTGGGGCCAAGGGGCGACTACGTGTACCTCGATCTCACCCACCTGGACCCGCGGATCCTCGAGGAGAAGCTCCCCGACATCACGGAGTTCGCTCGCGTCTACCTCCAGGTCGAACCCACGCGGGAGCCGGTGCCGATCCAACCCACCGCCCACTACGCGATGGGCGGCATCCCGACCGACGTCCACGCACGTGTCGTCACGGGGTCGGAGGAGACGCCGGTGCCCGGTCTGTACGCGGCCGGTGAGTGCGCCTGCGTCTCGGTCCACGGCGCCAATCGGCTGGGGACGAACTCACTCCTGGACATCGTGGTCTTCGGGCGCCGGGGTGGCGACGACATGGCGAGGCACTCCGCCGAGACCGACCTTCCGGATCTGCCGACGGAGGTCACCACGCGGACGCTCGACATGCTCGACGGGATCCTCACCAGACAGACCGGCGACAACGTCGCCGACATCCGGTCGGAGCTGCAGGACTCGATGTTCGACTTCGCGTTCGTGGTTCGGACCGAGGAGAGCCTCGCGAAGATGGATGAGATCCTCGACGGCCTCAGGGAGCGGTACGCGCGGATCGCGATCGGCGACAAGGGCAGCGTCTACAACACCGACCTGATGGAGGCCGTGGAGGTCGGGTTCCTCCTGGACTGCGCCGCGGCGCTCGTCGCGGCCGCGCAGGCCCGCGACGAGAGCCGCGGCGCCCACTACCGCGAGGATCACCCGCTCCGCGACGATGCGAACTGGCTGAAGCACTCACTCGCCTATCTGCAGGGGGACGGCTCGATCCGCCTGGACACGAAGCCGGTGAAGATGGGTCCCTACGTGCCGATGGAGCGGAAGTATTGATGGCGACCGCAGCCGAGATCCTGAACACCTCTGACGAGCGCCGGGTGGGCGCGACGCATCTGATGACGCTCGTCCTCAAGATCCGGCGGTTCAACCCCCAGGTCTCCGACGAGGCGTGGTGGGACGAGTTCACGATCCAGGTCGACCCCTACGAGCGCCTGGTCGAGGCGCTCCACCAGGTGAAGTGGTATCACGACGGGACGCTCACCTTCCGGCGCTCGTGCGCTCACGGCATCTGCGGCTCGGATGCCATGGTGATCGATGGGCGCAACGCCCTCGCGTGCAAGGTTCTGGTCAAAGACGTGGCGCCCAAGGTGACGATCGAGCCGATCCGCGGCCTCGCGGTCCTGAAGGACCTCATCGTCGACATGGAGCCGTTCTTCGACGGCTATCGAGCCGTGCTCCCCTACCTCGTGAACGACGAGCACACCGAACGCGAGCGGATCCAGATGCCGGAGGAGCGCGAGAGGTACGACGACACGACGAAGTGCATCCTGTGCGCCGCTTGCACCACCTCGTGCCCGATCTTCTGGTCCGACGAGACCTACATCGGTCCGGCGGCCATCGTGAACGCGCACCGGTTCATCTTCGACTCCCGTGACCGTGCCCCACGCGAACGGCTCGGCATCTTGTCCGAGAAGACCGGTGTGTTCCGCTGCCGGACGACCTTCAACTGCACCGATGCCTGCCCACGCGGCATCGAGGTCACGAAGGCGATCCAGGAAGTGAAGCGAGCCATCCTGTTCGATCGTGTCTGAGGGTGTAGCCATCCGCGGCCCACTTGCGCGGCCACCGTTGAGGGAAGCTCGCCGGGACCGATCGGGTCCTCGAGCTCGAGGGGACGCGACCTGGGCCCGGCTCGCGGCGATATCGGTGTGGGGCGTGGCGCCCGTGAGGCGTCATGGGTCGCCCTCGATCGGGAAGGGATAGTCTTGACAAGATCGCGCGCATACGCGATGTGAAAACGGTGATGATCGATCCTGCTTCCGGTCAGTTCTCTTTCCACGTGAGAGCCATGGCGGAGGTCGACACGCGGGAGGTCGTCGGCCGGGTCCTCACGGACGAGATCGCACCCCTGCGTGACAGGGTGACGACGCTGCTCTTTGGGCTGCTCGAGAGCGGAGATACCTCCCCGATCGTCGCCGGGGATGAGATCATCAACGTGAAAGTGATCACCGGTCCGCGCTCGGTTCGAGTGGAGATCACGGACTCCGGATCGGGAGTCGTGCTGGGAGGCCTCCGGAGGCAACACGGGCCTGCGTCGCAAGGTTGGAGCCCTCATCTCCTCAGCCGGACGGCGGACCGATGGGGCCTCGTCTCCGGCACAGAAGGCGCGTGGGTCTGGTTCGAGCTCGACCTTCCGTAGCGCGCGACGGACCGACCTGCGCACCGAGAGACTCGAGTAGGGTGCCGAGGTGACGGGACGGCACCGGGTCACGCTCATCCCCGGCGACGGCATCGGGCCGGAGGTGTCGGCAGCCGCCCGGCTCGTGCTCGACGCCGCGGTCTCAGGGATCGGATGGACCGAACGCCAGGCCGGCTCCGTGGCCCTCGCGGAGTACGGGGACCTCCTGCCGCGAGGAGACGCTGGACGCGATCCGGGAGTCCCGAGTCGCGATCAAAGGACCGATCACGACCCCGGTGGGCTCCGGATTCCGCAGCATCAACGTCGCGCTCCGCCAGGAGCTGGATCTGTTCGCGGCGGTGCGGCCCGCGAGATCGTGGTCGGGGGTGCCGACGCGACACAGGACCGTGGATCTGGTCGTGATCCGCGAGAACACCGAGGACCTCTACCAAGGGGTCGAGTTCGCGGCCGGATCGCCTCAGGCCGAAGCCCTCCGAGAGGAGCTCCGGAGACTGGCCGACTTCCAGATCCGACCGGACGCGGGCGTCACGGTGAAACCCATCTCGGTCGCGGGCACTCGACGGATCGTGCGGTTCGCCTTCGAGTATTCGAAGGCGAACCGTCGCCGCACGATCACCCTCGGGCACAAGGCGGGGATCATGCCCACGTCAGACGGGTTGTTCCTGCGGACCGCGAGGGAAGACGAGATCGATCGAGGCGACGTCACGTTCGAAGACATGCAGATCGACCACCTGACCTCTCGGTTGGTTCGCGCACCGCGACGGTTCGACGTGCTCCTTCTCCCCAACCTCTACGGCGACATCATCTCCGATCTGTGCGCCGGGCTCGTCGGCGGACTGGGTCTGATCCCAGGGGCGAACATCGGCTGGGAGTACGCGGTGTTCGAACCGGTGCACGGGAGCGCCCCGGACATCGCCGGTCGTGGCGTGGCGAATCCCATCGCGATGATCCTCTCGGGCGCGATGATGCTCCGCCACCTCGGGGAGAAGGACGGCGCGGCGGCCGTGGAGCGGGCGGTGGACACGGTCCTCGACACGGGTGACGTGCGAACCCCCGATCTCGGCGGCTCTTCCTCCACGATAGACGTGGCCGAGGCGATCACGGCCGCGCTGCGTCCTTAGCCGGTCCGAGTGGATGAACCCCGACCGGGGTCCGGTGGAAGCCGTCAGCAGCCGGGTTCGCCGTGGTGCCCGCAACACCCCTTGTTCACGAGCGACTTCGCTCGGTTCCGCAGCGTCAGCGCCACCTTCGTGGCGAACGGGAGATCCGATGTGGACCAGTTCGTGAAGAAGTTCCGCGTGTGCTCTCGCAGCTGGTCAGCGAACGGCGCCATCCCGCAAGCCTAGTGCTTGGCCGGCACGGCACCGGATGCGAGACTCGGCCCATGCCCGATCCGATGAGGATCCGCGTCGCCGGATCCGTGCTCACGATCGTCGGCGCGCTCATGGCCGGGATCGGTTCGACCCTCGCCTGGACCACGGTGGGACTTCGAGTCGACACGCAAGGCGTGCTGGATCTCGAGTTCCGCGGGCTCGATCTCGTCGGTGGCACCATCGCCTTCGTCGTCGCGGTGTTGACGCTTGGCGGTCTCGCCTTGTTCCGCCGAGCGACCGGACGGGCCCGGGGGGGTCTCGGTGTCGGCCTCCTGCTCGCCGGTGTCGTCATCGTGGCGATGCCGCTCTCGGTCGCGATCCGCGCCGAGGAGCGCGCGGTCGAGAGCATGGCCGAGGTAGCGGCCCAGACCGGCGGACTCACGATCGAGGAAGCCACCGAACTGGTCCGGGAGGATCCCACGCTCGCGGTTCGGTCGGAGCTGGGTCCCGGGATCTGGCTCACCCTCGCTGGCGGCGCGCTGGTCGTCGTCGGGACTGCCTCACTCCTCGCGTGGACCCGGCGCGGCGAACCGGCTGCCGTCGAGCCCTAGAGGGCGGCCAGGTCCGCGCACTTCGCGCGGATGCCTTCGGCAGCCGCGCGCAGCTTCGCCAGCTCGTCGTCGTTCAGATCGAGCTCGACGATCTCCTCGACGCCTTTGGCCCCCAGACGCGCCGGCACCCCCACGTAGACGTCGGAGATCCCGTACTCGCCGCTGGTCCAGGCGCACACGGGGAGGACCTCCTTCGTGTCATGCACGATCGCGCGAACCATGGCGACGACCGAGGCGCTGGGCGCGTAGTAGGCCGAGCCCGACTTCAACAGAGCCACGATCTCCGCGCCGCCGTCACGGGTCCTCTGGAAGAGGCGCTCCAGCGTGGCCTCGTCGACGAGCTCGGACAACGGGGTGCCGCTCACCGTGGCGTGGCGAGGCAGCGCCACCATCGAGTCCCCGTGCGAGCCCAGCGTGATCGCCTCCACCACGTTGGGCGAGACGTGCAGCTCCTCGGCGATGAAGGATCGCAGGCGTGCGGAGTCCAGCACGCCCGCCATCCCCATCACACGTTCCCGCGGGAAGCCCGACGCCTCCGCGGCCAGGAAGGTCATCTCATCGAGTGGGTTGGAGACCACGATGATGATGGCCCCGGGCGAGTCGGGCACGACACTGCCGACGACATCGCGCATGATCCCGGCGTTCTTCGCCAGGAGGTCCATCCGACTCATGCCCGGTTGCCGGGGGAACCCCGCGGTGATCACGACGAGATCGGACCCGGCGGTGTCCGCGTAGTCATCCGTCCCCACGATCGACGGCTCGTAGCCCTCGATCGGCGCGGCCTGTTTCAGGTCGAGGGCGAGACCCTGGGGTTTCCCTTCGATGATGTCGATCAGGCAAACCTCCGCCAGACGCTTCTCAAGGATCCGCATCGCGGTCGTCTGCCCGACGAAGCCGCTGCCGACGACGGTGACCTTCACGGCTCTATCCGACCCTCGGGAACTCGGCATGAGGACGTCATGCTACCGAGGCGCCACCCAGCCGCTCGGCCACGGCCGCGGCCATCCGCGTCGTGCCGACCGCGGGCCGCTCGTCCCCGGGTCCTCGCAGGTCCGTCGTCACGTCGACACCGTCGGCCAGCACGCCGGCGATCGCCTCCTCGAGCCGATCGCCGGCATCGGCTTCCCCGAGGTGCCGGAGCATCATCGCCGCGGAGAGGATCGCGCCGACCGGGTCCGCCCGGTCGCGACCCGCGAGTCGTGGCGCGGTCCCGTGTGTCGCCTCGAACACAGCGACATCGTCGCCCAGTTGAACGCCGGGAGCCACTCCGGTCCCTCCGATCAATCCCGCGCCCAGCTCCGACACGATGTCCCCGTACAGGTTCGGCAGAACCAGGACGTCGAACCGCTCCGGCGCTTGCACGAGCTGCATGCAGAGTGCGTCGATGATCCTGTCGTCGAAGGCGACGTCCGGGTACTGCGCCGCGATACGCCTCGCCACGTCGAGGAACAGTCCGTCCGAGAACTTCATGATGTTCGCCTTGTGCCCTGCCGTGACCTTCGCCCGGCCGCGGCGTCTCGCCTCTTCGAACGCGAAGCGGACGATCCGTTCGCTCCCCTCGACGGAGATCGCTTTCACCGAGATCCCGCTGTCCTCACGGATCCGCACCCCCGTCGTCTCTCCGATGAAGCCGATCAGCTCCTTCACCTCGTCGGTCCCCACCTCGAACTCGACGCCGGTGTAGACATCCTCGGTGTTCTCTCGCACCACGATCGAGATCGACGTCCCCCCAGACGGACGGCACGCCGAGATAGCGCCTACACGGGCGAACGTTGGCGTAGAGACCCAGCTCCTGGCGCATCGCGATGTTCGCGCTCCTGATGCCGGCACCCGGGGGTGTTTCGACCGGCCCTTTCAGAGCGACACCGTTCTCCCTGATGGACGAGAGAGACCGTGAGGGCAGCACCTCGCCCGTCCGCTCGAATGCTCGGTGACCGATGTCCTGGACGTCCCAGCGCAGGTCGACGCCCGTGGCCTCCACCGATCGGCGCGCGGCATCGACGACTTCGGGCCCGATCCCGTCCCCCGGGATCAGCGTGACGCGGTGGGTCAACGGATGCCTCTCTTGAACGTCGGGGTCAGCGGAACGGGGTGCCGACTATCCTGGCAGGCCCGCAGGGACCCGTCCGAACGGGCCCGAGAACGGAGGATCGTGGCCGACAAGGGACTCCGAGAGGTCATCGCCGCCGATACCCAGCTCTCCGATATCGACGGGGAGAAAGGCACCCTGTCGTACGTCGGCTACGAGATCGAGGACCTGTCGGAACATTCCACCTTCGAGGAGGTCATCTACCTCCTCCATCATCTGAAGCTCCCCACCGCGCCGGAGCTCGACGGGCTGGCCACGTCCCTCGCCGAAGAACGCGATCTCCACCCCTTCCAGGTGCAGCTGATGAGAACGCTGGCGGAGCAGACCTCGCCGATGTCGATGCTCCGGACGTCGATCTCCGCCGCCTCGGCGTTCGATCCCGACGGGTGGGACGAGTCCGCGGATGCGCAGGCGCGCAAGGCACTACGCCTGATCGCGAAGACGGCCTCGCTGCATCACCACGTACCACCGACTGCGCACAGGCATGGAGATGGTGACGCCGAATCCGGCGCTGTCCCACGCGGCGGACTTCCTGTGGATGCTGCACGGCGCCGAACCCGACCCTGAGGACGCCCGGGTGCTCGACATCACGTTCATCCTCTACGCGGATCACACGATGAACGCTTCGACGTTCACTGCGAGGATCGTCGCCTCGACGCTGGCTGACATGTTCTCGGCGATCACCGCCGCGATCGGCACGCTCAAGGGGCCGCTGCACGGAGGTGCCAACGAGGAGGCCATGAAGAGCTTCGAGGAGGTCGGGAAGCCGGAGAATGCGGAGGCATACGTGCGCGACCGTCTCGAGCGGCACGAGAAGATCTTCGGGTTCGGGCACGCGGTCTACAAGACGTACGACCCGCGGGCGAAGGTGCTGAAACGACTGTCGAAGGAAGCCTGCGAACGGGCCGGCAAGGCGCAGCTGCACGAGATCGCCGAGGCGATCGAGGAGGCGACGTTCGAGCAGAAAGGCCTCTACCCCAACGTCGACTTCTACGCGGCCGCGGTGTTCCACGTGCTGGGTGTCCCGACGGACCTGATGACGCCCGTGTTCGCCGCTGCGCGGATGGCAGGCTGGACCGCTCACGTGCGCGAACAGTACGCGGACAACAAGGTGATCCGGCCCGGCTCACGCTACATCGGCCCGAAGGACCGGAGATGGGCCCCACTCGAGGGGCGCTCCTAGAACGGCGGCCGTCCCGAGGGGCGATCCTTCAGCCACTCGTGGGGCGGGGGAAGAGACCTGCGGCTTCGACGACGGTGCGGACGAGGTCGTCGCGACCGATGCCCAACAGGTGCAGGCCCGAGATCCCCGCGATACCGCGGATGCGTTGCACCACGTCCAGCGTGAATCCGAGTCCGGCTCGTTCTGCATCGTCACCCGCCGTCTCCAGCACGTCGAAGGCGGCCTGCGGCACGTGGACGCCGAAGAGCCCGTCCAAGAACCGGGCGTTCTTGACGCTCCGCAACGGAACAAGGCCGACGATCACCTTGGCGCGTTCGAAGATGCCCCTGGGCCGGACGAGATCCGCCCATTCCGCCAGCCGGTCGACGTCGTACACGATCTGGGTCCAGACCACGTCGCCACCGGCGTCGAGCTTCGCCTCGAGTTTCGCAGGATCGTAGGGATCGGAGAGAGGGACGTCGGCGACACCGATCAGGTACCGCGGCGGATCCGCGATCTCCGCGCCCGCGCCCGTCGTGCCATCGTCGCGGATCCGTCGCGCGAGGGCAACGACCTCGTTGGGCCGCAGGTCGAACACCGGCTTGGCGTCCGGATGATCACCGACGTCCATCGGGTCCCCGCCCAGGACCAGCAGGTTCCTCGCGCCGAGCGCCCAGCCTCCCAGCAGATCTGCGGTGATCGCCAGGCGGTTGCGGTCCCGGCAGACGAGCTGGAGCGTGGGCTCGGCGCCCGCCTCGTGGGCGAAGCGGGCTCCGGCCAGCGGGGACATGTGCGGCGATGCGGCGGGGTTGTCGGTGACGTTGACGGCGTCCACGTACCCGACCAATCCCCGAGCGGCCTCGCGAATCTTCGTGCCGGCCCCCGAGCGCGGCGGCACGACCTCGCTCGTGACGACGAAGTCGCCCGCGTCCAGGAGCGCGGCCAACCGGCCGCCCTTGAGACTCACGCCCCGTAGGCCTGAGTCTCGGCAGCCGTGACCGTGTTCACCAGGAGCATCGCGACCGTCATCGGGCCGACCCCTCCGGGAACCGGCGTGATGGCACCCGCCACCTCGACCGCCTGCATCGAAGTGCACGTCGCCGACGAGTCCTTCGTCGGTCCGGTGGACCCCCACGTCGATCACGGTGCCGCCCGGCTTGATCATGTCGCCGGTGATGAGCCTGGGAACCCCGGCGGCGGCGACCAGGATGTCCGCCCGGCGCGTATGAGTCACGAGGTTGGCGGTCTTCACGTGCGTGATCGTGACGGTCGCGTTCCCGCGGATCGAGTCCTGCGCCAGCATGATCGAGAGCGGCGCGCCGACCAGGTCGCCGTAGCCGACGACGACGACCTCTGCGCCTTCGAGGGGTATGTCGCTTCGCAGCAGCAGCTCCACGATCCCGTACGGGGTCGCCGGCTGGAACGTGGCCTCGCCGCGCACGACCATCCCGACGTTCCACGGATGGAGGCCGTCGACGTCCTTCTCCGGCGCCATCGTCCGCTGCACCTCGAGCTCGTTCAGGTGGGCGGGGAGCGGCAGCTGAACGATGATCCCGTGGATCTCCGGGTCGCGGTTCAGGCGGCGGATCGTGGCGAGCATCTCGCCCGAGGTCACGTAACCGGGGAGGTTGACCTGCTCCGAGTGGATGCCTACGTCCGCGCAGGCTTTGTGCTTGGCACCGACGTAGATGCGAGACGCCTGATCGTCACCCACCAGGACGGCGGCGAGACCAGGGGTGATGCCGTGGTCGGCGAGCGCCCGCACGCGCTCGGACACTTCCGAGCGTATCTGGGCGGCGACGGCTCTCCCGTCGAGGATGCGGGCGGTCACGGCCCCGGATGCTATCGGCTGGTCGCGTCGGGAGAGTGGAGCCTCAGTGACGGAAGTGCCGGCGGCCGGTGAGCACGACGGCCATGCCTCGTTCCTCCGCTGTCTGCAGCATCGCCTCGTCGCCCTTCGATCCCCCAGGGTGGATCACGGCGGTGGCGCCGGCGTCGGCGGCGACCTCGAGCGCATCGGGGAACGGGAAGAAGGCGTCCGACGCGAGCGAGGCGCCCTTCGCGCGATCGCCCGCCTTCCGAGTCGCGATCCACGACGCGTCCACCCGGGACATCTGCCCGGCGCCGATACCGACGGTTGCGCGGTCGCGGACGAGCACGATCGTGTTCGACTTCACGCGCCAGGCGATCGTCCAGGCGAGCAGCAGGTCGCCCCATTCGTCGTCGGTCGGCTCACGCGAGGAAACCACCTCGAAGTCCTCGCGCCGCTCGGTGACGACGTCGCGGTCTTGCACGAGCGCTCCACCCGGCATCGTCCGCACATCCAGGCCGCCCGGTTCCGGGCAGCGGCGCCTCGAGCACCCGGAGGTTCTGGCGCTCGACCGAACGCGGTCAGCGCCTCCGGCTCGTAGCCCGGCGCGATCACGACCTCGGTGAAGACGTCTCGCATCGCCTCGGCGGCCGCGCCGGTGCATCGCGCAGTCGAAGGCGACGATCCCGCCGAAGGCCGAGACCGTGTCGCACTCGAACGCTCGTCGGTAGGCCTCGTCCAGGTGGGCCGCGACGGCCACGCCGCACGGGTTGTTGTGCTTCACGATCACGCAGGCGGTCGGCTGGGAGCGCGGCCGACGAGCGAATACGCCGCGTCCGCATCGAGCCAGTTGTTGAAGGACATGTCCTTCCCCTGGAGGACGATGGCGCCCCCCGAGCGGTCCGGTAGCAAGCGACCGCCGGCATCGCGGTAGAGAGCGCCGCGCTGGTGCGGGTTCTCCCCGTAGCGGAGGTCGCCGACCTTCTCGAGCGCGAGTCCCACGAACCCCGGCAGTCGCGTCCGTGTCGCCCTTCTCGGCGAACCATCCGGCGACCGCGGCGTCGTACGCGGCGGTGTGGGCGAACGCGGCCGCGGCGAGGCGCTCGCGCGTGTCGCGTGAGAGCCCGCCGCGGCCGCGGAGCTCCTCGAGTACGTCCGCATAGCGCGACCGGGTCCACGACGACGCCCACGGACTCGAAGTTCTTCGCGGCGGCGCGGACCATCGCGGGCCCGCCGATGTCGATCTTCTCGATCACGTCGTCCACGCCGGCGCCGGACGCAACCGTCTCCCGGAACGGGTAGAGGTTGACGACGACGAGGTCGAACGGCTCGATCCCGTGCTCGGTCAGCTGGGCCAGGTGCTCGGGCTTGCGGCTGTCGGCCAGCAACCCGCCGTGGATCCGCGGATGCAGCGTCTTCACCCGCCCGTCGAGCATCTCGGGGAAGCCGGTCACCTCCTCGACGGGCGTGACCTCCAACCCTGCGTCGCGAAGAGTGGCCGCGGTCCCGCCCGACGACACGAGCGAGACACCCAGCTCGGCGAGGCCCTGGGCCAGCTCGACCACGCCGCGCCTTGTCGTAGACGGCGAGCAGGGCTCGGCGCACCTCGCGAACGTCCGTCACGTCGACTCCCCGTCGATCGTCACCTTCCGGCCGTCGAGCCGGAGGCGTCCCTCGACCAACGCCGCGGTGGCCGCCGGGAGCAGACGGTGCTCGACCTCGTGCACGCGCGCCTCCAGCGAGTCCCAGTCGTCGTCGTCGACGCACCTCGATGGCTTCCTGCAGGACGACGGGCCCCGTATCCGTCCCCTCGTCGACGAGGAACACGGTCACCCCGGTCACCTTCACGCCGTAGGCGAGAGCGTCGGCGACACCGTGCATCCCGGGGAACGCCGGGAGGAGCGACGGATGCACGTTCAGCCAGCGGCCGCGCGTAGGCATCGAGCACCGCCGGAGCCGAGCAGTCGCATGTACCCGGCGGTCACGACGACGTCGATCCCCCGATCGCGGAGGAGATCCGCCACGGCCCGGTCGAACGCCTCTCGTCCGTCGAAGTCCTTCGGCTCGAGCACGGCCGACTCGACGCCGTGCGACTCCGCCCGTTCCAGCGCCTTCACCGCCGGGACGGTCCGAGAGCACGAGGGCGATCCGGGGACCGCAGACAGGGTGGTCGAGGAGGGCCTGCAGGTTCGTCCCGGAGCCGGACACGAGCACCGCGATCCGCTCCCCCCATCGGACGTGGCCACGCTACCAGAGGCGCCGCCTCGCCCAGCCGTACGCTATCGGGGTGGAAGGCTGAGGAACGGGCTCACGGGACGCCCCGAACGCGCCCCGGGCCGCGGACGCGACGGCGCCGCGGGCGGACGGACGACGTGCCTGCTCGCGCGGATGGAAGCGAAGCGCCGGCTCACGAGCGATGCATCCATCACCCGAGCAGAGCGGCGGTCGCCCTCTGCAGCTCGTGTGAGGAGCCCGTCTGTCTCTCGTGCGCGGTGCCGGTCCGGGGCCGTGTGCTCGGTCCCGAGTGCCTCGCCCGAGCTGGGCGATCCCGCGCTCACCACGCCGCCCGAGCCCGACCGAGCGATCACCGGGTCGCGGACGGCCGTCGCCGGCGCCGTCGTGGCTCTTCTCGCCACGGCGGCCCCTGGACGAGGACGGGCGCCGGCGACCGCCTGCTCGGTGCGTGGGTCCCGAGCCTCCGGTGGTCGATGGTCGCCGCGGTGGCGGCGATCGCTCTGCTTCGCGGCGGCGTGGTGGTTCCGCGCACACGGCTCCCTCGCCGGCGCGACCCTCGTGATCGCTCGGAGGCATCGACGGTCGTCTCGGCCTCGGCGCTCGCGATCGCGTTCCCACCGACGTTCCAGGCGGCCTCGTGGGGCCCGTGGGTGGCGGCGGTCGGCGGTGCGATCGCCGTGTCCGGCGCGATCGCGAACATCTGTCGTGGAACGGTATCCCGGGCAGGGTGTTTGACTCGGGCACCGGGTCGCCTCTTGGATATCGCGAGAGAAGCACCCGGCCGCGCGAGCGCGCGGCGGTTGAAAGGAGCGATGCATGGAAGGTTCTGGCTCGTCCGGCTTCGACATGTCGAAGATGTCGACCGCCGAGAAACTCCTGGCGGGAGGCAGCATCCTGCTCCTGATCGACAGCTTCTTCCCCTGGCAGTCTGCGTCGATCTCGGCGGACTCGAGGACCTGATCGAGCGGCATCGACAACTCCATCAACATGTGGCAGGGAAGCGGCAGTATCTTCGGGGTCCTCGCCGGGCTCCTCGCGATCGCGCTCGTCGTCGCCGGTGTGCTCTCGATGACCGGCTCGATGGCGAGCATGAACATGGGGCTCGATGTCAGCCGACAAGGTCGTCGGCTTCCTCGGCCTCGGAGTGGCGGCGTTCGGGCTCTTGAAGTTCATCCTCGTCGTGACGAACTCGCCGGGTTGGGCAGCTTTCGTCGGTCTCGTGCTGCTGGTCGCGATCGGGTACGGCGCCTGGCAGAAGGTGCAGTCGAGCGGCGGCTTCCAGATGGGCGGCACCGGTGGCGGGACTATGGGCGGAGGCACGCCTCCCCCCAGCAGCCCACCGCCGAGCGCGCCGCCGCCGAGCGGAGGGATGCCACCGTCCGGCTCCACGGACATGTGAGCTGACCCACACGCACTCTCGAAAGGGCGGGCCCGCTCGAGCGCGGGCCCGCCTCTTCCGTTTTCGGGGTAGCCTTTCGACCTCACCATCGGAAGGGCGACCGTGAAGAAGTGCCCCTATTGCGCCGAAGAGATCCAGGACGATGCGATCAAGTGCCGTTACTGCTTCAGCGACCTTCGGAGCGGCGCCGACACCGCGATGCAGCAACGGCCCGAGCCGACCGCCCAAGGCCACCGAGTCACCCGCCGTGGGCGAGGCACCGGCCGGATCGACCGCTTCTGCGGCACCGATGAGCTCCCCGGCCGAGCCTCCGGCCTCCGTGCAGTACACCCACTCGGGCTTCCGCTACGTGCTCGGCTACGGCGCGGAGAGCTTCGGCATCTGGGACCGGCAGTCGCCCGGCGGTCCGGTCGAGACCTTCCCGCGCACCGACGACGGTTGGCGGAGCGCTGGATCCGGTTCGTGGGCCTCGAGCCCAACCACGTGCCGGTCGGACCAGCGGGTCAGCAACCTGACGCGTCACCGACGGGTCCACGAGAGCACCCCGGCAGCGTCGCTCCCGCGCCCGACCCCTCCGACGACCAGGTTCTCCAGTACACGCATTCGGGCTCGACGTTACCTGCTGGGCTACGGGCGAACGTTCTTCGGGATCTGGCAGCGGAGCGATCCCTCCCGGCCGCTCGAGCGGTTCCCGCGTGACGACGCCGGATGGGCAGCCGCGTGGCGTCGTTTCACGACGATCGAGTCGAACTACGCCGAGGTCGGCCTCGGCAGCTCGGGCTCGTAACGCCGCCCGGCCAGCCAGCCCCCCACGGCGCCCCCGGCGGCTCCCCAGGCCAGGGCCGTGACCACGGACCGACGCCCATTCGGGATGCATCGAGACCTGCGGGACGGGGACGAGGGGCGAACAAGCCCGGGAGCGGCGAACCAACCCCCGAGCGATCGCGAGCAGCGCGAAGATGAACCCGGCGCCGACCCCGGCACCCGCGGCTCGCCTGCCGACGACGGCCGCGCCGGTCACGGCTCGCCAGCCACCGAGCACTGCGGCGACGAATGGCACGACGCTCAGGACCCAGAGCCAAGGGGACAACGAGAGCGGACGACGGAAGGAAGAGATCGCCCGCAGGTCCCGATGCAACGAGGCGCCACGGGCAGAGATCGAGTATCGGGCCTTCTCCGATGATCTCCAGGCAGGAACCCGAGGCCGGCGCGAGCAACAGGGCGCTCTGTGCCGGGATCGCCAGCACGTGGTACGCCGAAGAGCACTCCACCACCGGCACCCAGGCCGGCTCAAGCCGTCCACGTAGTCGCGGGTCACGGTTGGTTCGAGCGTCGCGACCACGAAGCACGCCCACGGCGAGGAGCCCGAGCGCCCAGCCGTACGCGGCCAGACCCCCTCGGAGCACCGCCGCCGATGTCCCGCCCCGGGCAGCCTCCAGGTACGCGCCGGTGCCGGCGCCCGCCGCGGCCAGAACCCCCGCCCAGAGTGCCGCGGTCGACACGTCGACCCGAAGCCGGAGTCCGAGAGTCGGGAAGGAAGAGGTGCACGAGGGCCGAACAGGCCGCGGAGAGGAAGGCAACCGGCACGCCGACGCCGGCCGCCGCGAGACGCGGACGCGAGGAGCGGTGACCGATCCGGCCTCGTCCGCGCGGCGCGGCGGCCGGCGCGCGCCGCGAGCCAGAGGAACCCGATCGTGAGCAGCCATCGGGACGAAGTGCGCAGCGGACGGTCATCTGGTCGGCCGCGGTCTGGAGGATCGGAGGGTCCTGCACCGTCGCGACCACGTCGGCCCGGAGCGACAGAAGAGCCGTGAGGAGACCGACCTTCACCCACGACCAGAGCCCGAACGTCCCGACGAGGAGGAACTGCGCCACCGCGAGCAGCTGACGACAGCGTACCAGGACGAGGAACGCCACCGTGCCCCCCGGAAGCGGCACTCCCCGACCGCCCTCCCGGCCCCCGCGAGCGCCCCCGAGCGGCCCGGGAACGCGTCGTCCGTCACCCCAGGCGCTCCGCGACCAGATCCGCCACCTGGGACGGGTTCCTCCCGACCGCGGCCCCGACGGCCTCGAGTGCCTCGGCCTTCGCCGCCGCCGTGCCGCTCGATCCGGTCACGATCGCGCCCGCGTGGCCCATCCGCTTGCCCGGCGGCGCCTCGAAGCCCGCGATGTAGCCGACGACCGGCTTGGTCACTCGCTCGGCGATGAACGCCGCGGCTCGCTCCTCGTCGTCGCCACCGATCTCACCGGTCAGCACGATCAGCTCGGTCTCCGCATCGGCCTGGAAGAGCTCGAGCGCCTCGACGAAGCCGATGCCGTGCACGGGATCGCCGCCCATCCCCACGCACGTGGACTGGCCGATGCCGCGCTGCGTGAGCTCGTGGACGATCTGATACACGAGGGTGCCGCTCCTCGACACGAGTCCGACGTTGCCCGGAGCGCAGATCTCGCCCGGGATGATCCCGACGTTGGCAGCGCCCGGCGAGATCACTCCCGGGCAGTTCGGCCCGACCAGCCTCGTCTTCGATGCCTCGAGGTAGCTGTGGACGTTCGCCATGTCGCGGACCGGGATGCCCTCGGTGATGCAGACGACCAGACCGACGCCCGCGTCGGCCGCCTCCAGGATCGCCTCCGCCGCGAAGCGCGGCGGAACGAAGATCATCGAGGTGTCGGCGCCCGTCTCGGCCACGGCTCGTGCGACCGTGTCGAAGACGGGGATCCCCTCGACGTCCTGCCCGCCCTTGCCCGGGGTGACGCCGGCCACGACGTTCGTGCCGTAGTCGCGGTTCCGCAGGGTGTGGAACGTCCCTTCGTTCCCGGTGATGCCCTGGACCACGCAGGCTCGTCCGCTCGTCGACGAGGATGCTCACGGGGCAGCCGCCGCGAGATCCGCAGCCTCCTCGGCCGCCTGGAGCATGTTCGCGGCGGGAACGATGCTGTGGATGCGCAGCCTCCGAGAGGATCCGCCGGCCGTCCTCGGCGTTCGTGCCGTCGAGCCGCACCACGATCGGGACGCGGGCTTCGACCCGCTCCAACGCCTCGAGGATGCCCTGCGCCACGAGGTCGCATCGCGTGATCCCTCCGAAGATGTTCACGAGCACGACCTTCACGGCCGGGTCCGAGAGCACGACCTCGAACGAGGTCGCCATCTGATCGGCCGACGCACCGCCTCCGACGTCGAGGAAGTTCGCGGCGCGGGCGCCCGCCTGCGCCACGACGTCGAGCGTCGACATCACGAGCCCGGCACCGTTGCCGATGATGCCCACCTCTCCGTCGAGCTTCACGTACTGGAGGCCCTTCTCCTTCGCGCGCGCCTCCACCTCGTCGATCGGGAACTGCTCCGCAAGCTCCGCGATGTCCGGATGACGCCACAGGGCGTTGTCGTCGATCGTCACCTTCGCGTCGAGCGCCACGACCCGATCGTCGTCGAGAAGGACGAGCGGGTTCACCTCGACGAGGGTCGCGTCGCGCTCGACGAGCGAGCTCGTACATCTTCCGGAGCGCGTCGACCCGCTCCCTCCCAGGCCTCGACCGGAAGCGTCCCGATCGAGCTCGCGCACGTGATAGGCGCGGAGCCCGAGCATCGGGTCGATGTGCACGCGCCGGAGCGCTTCGGGTCGCGTGCGGGCGAGCTCCTCGATGTCCATCGCCGCCCTCTGCCGTCATCATCGCGAGGTAGTCGCCCCGGGAGCGGTCCAGCAGGAGCGACGTGTAGAACTCCCGCGCGATCGGCAGCAGCTCCTCGACGAGGACGCGCGTCACGGCGAAGCCCTTGAATCGCGGTGCCGAGCATCCGGTCGGCGGCCGCGGCGGCGGCCTCCGGCGTGTCGCAGAGCTCCACCCCGCCACCCTTGCCGCGGCCCCCGACCTGCACCTGGATCTTCACGACCGAACGCCCGCCGAGCTCGCGCGTCGCCGAGGCGGCATCGTCGCCGCTGGATGCGACGATGCCTCGCGGCGTCTGCATGCCATGGGCGCGGAACAGGTCCTTGCCCATGTGCTCGTAGAGATCCACGAGCTCCCGCTCAGGCCTTCGCGCTCAACCGATCGCGGAGCCAGGACGCGATGTCTCGCCGTGTTCGCTCCGGGGGTGAAGACCTCCTCGATCCCGGCCTCCTTCAGCTTGGGGATGTCGTCCGCGGGGATGACGCCGCCGGCCACGACCACGACATCGTCGGCCCCGCGGGCGCGGAGCTCCTTCACGACCTTGGGGAACAGGGTCATGTGCGCGCCGGAGTGGCAGGAGAGCCCGACGGCGTCCGCGTCCTCCTGGATCGCGGCCTCGGCGATCTGCTCGGGCGTCTGGAAGAGGCCGGTGTAGATCACCTCGAAGCCGGCGTCGCGAAGCGCCCGGGCGACGACCTTGGCGCCGCGATCGTGCCCGTCGAGACCCGGCTTCGCGACGATCACCCGCAGCTTCTCGGCCATGGCGACGAGTCTATCGACGATCCCCCCGTCGGCTTGCCCGGCGGCGACCGGAGCGGCAGAGGATAGGCGCGTGCAGGTGCCCGACGTCCACTACGCGAGATCCGCCGACGGGATGCACATCGCGTACCAGGTGGCCGGCGACGGACCGATCGACGTGCTGATGGTCTGCGCCGGCCTACTCGAACATCGAGCTGGTCTGGACGATCCCGTCGTTCGGTCCGTTCCTCGACAGCCCTCGCATCGTTCGCACGCGTCATCTGCTTCGACCCGCGCGGTGCCGGCCTCTCGGACCCGCTGACGGTCGATCGGCTTCCGACGCTGGAGACGCGGGTGGCGGACGCGCTGACGGTGATGGAGGCCGCCGGCTCCGAGCGACCCGCGCTGTTCGGCATGGACTCGACCGGACCACTCGCGATCTTCTTCGCGGCGACCTATCCGGACCGCACCGCCGTCGCTCGTCCTGTTCGGGACGTTCGCCTGCGGCCTGAAGGACGAGGACTATCCGTGGGCCTGGAGCGCCGAGGAATGGGAGGCGCACGATCGCGAGGTCGAGGAGGGCTGGGGACAGCCCGACTTCGTGGAATCGTTCGTGCGGTGGCTCGCCCCGACCGCGCGCCTCGATCGCGAGTCGATCGCGCTCTGGGCCAACTACTACCGCCAGGCGGCCAGCCCGGGGATGGCGGTGGCGCTGAACCAGCTCGAGCGCGAGACCGACGTCCGTCGCGTCCTCCGGACGGTGCAGGCCCCGACGCTCGTCCTGCATCGGAAGGACGAGGCCGTCTATCACGTCGAGGAAGGCCGCTACATGGCTCGCCACATCCCGGGTGCACGGTTCGTCGAGCTCGAGGGCGCGGACCACCTCCCGGGGGACGGCGACATGTCGGCGGTGGTCGAGGAGATCGGCCGGTTCCTCGGCTCGGTGCGGGACGAGGAGGCGTCGTTCGATCGGGTGCTCGCCTCGGTCCTGTTCACCGACATCGTGGGATCGACGGAGAAGGCGGCCGAACTCGGCGACCGACGATGGCGCGAGACCGTCGAAGGCCACCACGCGACGGTCCGCGCGATCCTGGCGCGCTATCACGGGGTCGAGATCGACACCGCCGGGGACGGGTTCTTCGCGACGTTCGACGGACCCGCCCGCGCCGTGCGCTGCGCGGAGGCGATCGTCGAGGCCGTCCGGGCGCTCGAGCTCGAGGTCCGAGCCGGCGTCCACACGGGCGAGGTCGAGACGATCGACGGGAAGGTCGGCGGGATCGCGGTGAACATCGGCGCGCGGGTCGGCGGGATGGCTGGGCCGTCGGAGGTCCTCGTCTCGTCGCACGGTGAAGCGACCTCGTCGCCGGGTCGGGTCTCGTCTTCGAGGACCGCGGCGAGCACGACGCTGAAGGGCATCCCGGATCGGTGGCATCTGTACGGTGTCGTGCCGTGACGGGGAGGCTCGAGGGAAGGGTGGCGCTGATCACCGGCGCGGGGAGCGGCATGGGCCGCGAGGCGTGCCTCGTGTTCGCCAGCGAGGGCGCCCGGATCGCCGCCGTCGACTTCGAACCCGAGACGCTCGAAGACACCGCGGACGCCGTTCGCGCGGCCGCCGGCGAGATCGCGGCCTTCGTGACCGACGTGGCGGTCGAAGATCAGGTGCGCGAAACGGACCTCGTCGTGGACGGCGGCGCGGTCGTGGTCTGAGCCACCTCCCGAGGTCCGGACGACGCCGGTGCCTGCGATACTGCGCCCGTGGCCAAGAAGCGCTTGCAGTTCCGTCCCCCGGGGCTGAAGCCGACGACGAAGGTGGGCACCCTCGGGCCCTACCGCGGCCGGCTCGGGCTCGCGTGGGTGATCGCCCCCCTGGTCGCCGGCGTCCTGATCGTGCTCGCCGGCTTGCTCATCCTGACGCGGTAGGCGCCGTTGCTCGACGGGTACTGCTGGCCCCAGAGCGTCCTCCCCGGAGAGGAGATCCCGCTGTGTGTCTCCTCCGCCGATCCGTTCGGCGTCGAGGTGACCCGTGAAGGCGGCGAGCGCGAGGTCGTCTGGCGAGCGGACGCGATCGCCGCCACCGAGCATCCGGTCCCGGCGGGCGCGTCCGCGGACGGCTGCGGGTGGCCGGCCACGCTCTCGATCCCGGTGGGCGAGGACTGGCGATCCGGCTTCTACTCGGTGGCGCTCACCTCGAGCGAGGAGGCGGGCGGACGCCTTCTTCGTCGTCCGGCCGAGAGCCGATCGCTCCCCCATCCTCCTCGTCCTGTCGACGGCCACGTACAACGCCTACAACGACTGGGGCGGCCCGTCGCTCTACACGGGCGGGACCCGGGTGTCCTTCGAGCGCCCGTTCGCCCGGGGCTTCCTGACGAAACCGGAGCCGGCCGTGCGGAAGGCCGAGACCGTTCCGGATCAGCGAGGCGCTCGGCTACTTCACCTGGGCCGAGGAGCATGGGCTCTCTCCCTGGAGCGGCGGTGCGGGATGGTGGACATGGGAACGACCTTTCGTCGCGTGGGCAGAGCGGGAGGGCTTCGCGATCGACGTGGCCGTCTCGCAGGATCTCGAGACGCATCCCGAGGTGCTCGACGGGCATCGGCTCTTCCTCTCGGTCGGGCACGACGAGTACTGGTCCTGGGGCATGCGCGACGCCGTCGAGGGGTTCATCGGCCGATGGCGGCAACGCCGCGTTCTTCGGCGGGAACACCTGTTGGTGGCAGGTCCGGTTCGGAGGAGGGCGGGACGATGATCTGCTTCAAGTACCGAGCCGACGACGACCCCGTCGTCGGCTCGGACGAACAGCGCTTCCTCACGGGGTCGTGGTCGGATCGAAGGATCGGGCGGGCGGAGAACTCGATGACCGGGCTCTCGTTCTCGCGAGGCGGCTACTCCCGCTACGGAGTCGGGCGTCCCACGGGCGAGCGGCGCCTACACGGTCTGGCGACCCGATCATTGGGCGTTCACCGGGACGGATCTTCGCTACGGGGACGCGCTCGGCCTGACCGATGCCATCGTCGGCTACGAGGTCGACGGATGCGACCTGACGATGGTGGATGGACTCCCGGTGCCGACGCACGAGGACGGAGCGCCCGGCACGCTCGAGGTGCTGGCGACGGCTCCCGCCCGCCTGTGGTCGCGAGACGAGCAGCCGTCGCGGTACGCGAGGGAGCCCGGCGAGCTCGAACACGTGGCGGCGGCATTGTGGGGTGAGTTCGCCGACGCGAACGTGCACAAGATCCAGCACAACCACGCGGTGGTCGGCTGCTTCACGCGTTCCCGGCGGGGGAACGGTCTTCAACGCAGGCTGTACCGACTGGACCTACGGCATCGAGGGTGGCGACCGGACGTGCGCCGGATCACACGGAACGTCCTCGACCGGCTATCCCGCTGACGACGTAGGGTCGTTCGATGCGCTGGGAGGAGTTCGCGGTCGCGTGTCCGGAGATCGCGAGCCGCGCGGAGGATCGCTTCCGGACGGACCAGCTCGTCATGCTCGCGACGCTCACGATTCGATCCTCGCGCGGATCGAGTTGGCTCCGATGGAGCCGAACCATCACGTCTTCGCTCGACGTGCTCGAAGCCGCGTACTTCTCGTTTCCAGACAAGTTCGTGCTGAGCTGGAGAGAGGGAGCCGGACTTCGCCGCCCGCGTTCCCCGTGGTGGACTGACCGTCAGCCGACCCGCTTCAGCGGCGCGTACGAGAGGAGCAGCCGTTTCTCGCCCGCCTCGGAGAAGGCGATCGTCGCCTCCGCGTCGTCGCCCGTGACCCTTGACGGTGATCACGACGCCCTCACCCCACCGTTCGTGAAGGACGGTGTCTCCCTCCGAGACGGAGGGAACCTCTCGTTTCGGTCCCCGCGGCGGGCTCCACCCGGAGGAGGGCACCTCCACGTTGCCCTTGCCCGGGAAGCCCCACGACCGAGTAGCCACCCTCGGGTCTCCGAGCCCTCGGCCTCCACGGGACGGCGTCGCGAGCGCCCGGGCGGCTCCGACCGGACCCGCCCCCTTCCTCGCGCACGTCCAGCAAGCTCGCAGGCAGCTCGTTCAGGAACCGTGACGGCGGGTTGTAGTTGGTCTGCCCGAACAGCGTCCTGCCCCACGCGTGGCAGAGGTACAGGCGCTTCTGCGCCCGGGTGATGCCGACGTAGAGCAGACCGGCGCTCCTCCTCGAGCTGCGGCGGAGTCCGTCATCGATCGGTAGTGCGGGAAGATCCCGTCCTCGAGGCCCACGATGAACACGGCCGGGAACTCGAGACCCTTGGCGATGTGCAGCGTCATCAGCGTGACCGAGGATTCCTCCTCGTCGTAGCTCGTCCTGCTCGCCGATCAGGGACACCTGTTCGAGGAACGGTCGAGACCGGCGTCGGGGTCGCGGGCGATCAGCTCCGCAGCCACACCGGACAGCTCCTGGATGTTCTCGATCCTCCCCTGCGCCTCGACGGTACGCTCCTCTTCGAGCTCAGCCAGATAGCCGGACTCCTGTGCCGCGAACTCCACCATCCGGGCCGGCCCGGCAGCCTTCGCGCGAGATGACCGGCCAAGGCCGTCATCACCGACGTGAACCCGGCCACCGCTCCCTTGGCACGCGAGGCGAGCGACGCGATCTCGTCCACCCGGCGGCAGGCCTCCATCACGTCGATGCTCCTCATCGCGCGCGAACGCCTCCACCGCGGACACCGTGGCATCGCCGATCCCCCGCTTCGGCGTGTTCACGACCCGCCGGAACGAGATCACGTCCTGCGGATTCGTGAGGAGTCGGAGGTACGCGAGGACGTCCTTGATCTCCTTCCGCTGGTAGAAGCGGACACCGCCGAAGACGCGGTACGGCATCCCGACGCGCATCAGGACGTCCTCGATCACGCGCGACTGCGCGTTCGTCCGGTAGAAGATCGCGACGTCGCGGTAGCGGAATCCCTCCTCGCTCCGCAGCCGCTCGATCTCCTGTGCGACGAAGTAGGCCTCGCTGTGCTCGTCGTTGGCTCGAACACGGACGACCGGGTCACCCGATCCCGCCTCGGTCCAGAGGTTCTTCGGCTTGCGCTGGACGTTGTTCTCGATCAGCGCGTTGGCGACCGTGAGGATGTTCTGCGTCGAGCGGTAGTTCTGCTCCATCAGGAAGACGGCGGCGTCGGGATAGTCGCGCTCGAAGTCGAGGATGTTCTGGATCGTCGCCCCGCGCCAGGAGTAGACACCCTGATCGGCATCGCCGACGACGCAGATGTTGCGGTACGTCGGCCGCGAGCATGTTGACGAGCTCGTATTGGGCGCGGTTCGTGTCCTGGTACTCGTCGATCAGGATGTACCGGAACCGCTCTTGGTAGTGCTCGAGGACCTCCGAGTGAGCCCGGAACAGACGGACCGTCTCGCTGATCAGGTCGTCGAAATCGAGAGCGCCGGCGTCGCGCTTCCGCCGCTCGTACTCGGTGTAGATCCGCGCGACCGTCTCCTCGTAGAGGTTCGAGGCCATCTCGGCGAACTCCTTCGCGCCGAGCACGCGGTCCTTTGCCTTGCCGATCGCCGAGGCCACGGCCTTCGGCGGGTAGCGCTTGGGGTCGACGTTCATGTCGCGCGAGATGCCGGCGATCAGTCGTTCGGTATCACCGTCGTCGTAGATCGTGAAGTTCGAGGGGATGCCCAGATGGGCGTGCTCCCGTCCGCAGGATCCGCGCGCAGGCCGAGTGGAACGTCAGGACCCACATCCCTCGCGAGATCGGGCCACCCAGGAGCTCTCCCGACGCGTTCGGCCATCTCCCGTGAGGCCTTGTTCGTGAAGGTGATCGCCAGGATCTGACCTGGAGAGACCCCGCACTCCCGGATCAGGTAGGCGATCCGATGGGTCAGAGCTCGGGTCTTGCCGGAACCTGCACCCGCCACGATCAGCACGGGCCCCTCGGTCCGCAGGACGGCCTCACGCTGGATGTCGTTCAGGCCATCGAGGAGGGGGGAGGTGACGCTCACGCGACGATGCTAGCGCGGGCCCGCGACTCCACCCGCCAAGGGAGCTCTGACCTGGGACCTTCGGCAGATGTCGGTGACCGGTCGCACGGTTACGGTTGCGTGATGCAGGGACGATCGCGCATCCGCGCTCACGGTTCGGGCCTTCGGCTTCGCCTGCCTCATGACCGCGGCCGGGCTCGGCGGCTACGTGTCGTGGCTGTTGTGGGGAACCGGGCTGGAGACGGCGCGTGCCCAAGACCAGCTCCGCAGCGAGGCCGAACCCCTCTTCGGAGAGCCCACGCCACCAGGTGAGCCGGAGCGGTACCTCCCGGGAGACGCCTACGCCGCGATCAAGATCCCGTCGATCGACATCGACTTCATCGTGGTGGAGGGTCCGGACGACGACACCTATCGGTCATCCGAGTGGACGGAGACCCTCAAGAAAGGCCCTGCTCACTATCCGGACACCGCCGACCCCTGGGACGGCACGGGCCGGGTGGGCATCGCGGGGCATCGAACGACGTACCTCCATCCCTTCCTGAACCTCGATCAGGTCCGAGCCGGCGACGTGATCGAGCTCATCACCGAGCACGGCACCTTCATCTACGAGGTCGACCGCAACTTCGAGCGTCCGGAGGCGGGTTCCGGCGTCGTGCTCGAGCAGACGAAGCGGCCCACACTGGTTCTCACGACCTGCCATCCGAAGTACTCGAGTCGCGAGCGGCTGATCGTCACGGCGACGCTCCTGGACAGCCCCCCGAAGACGTAGCGCTCAGTCGCCGCCCTCGGACGAGGACACGAGGAACATCTGCTCGGCCAGATCTTCGATGGCCTTGTCCAGCTTGTGTTCCTCGGACTGGGCGATCTCGTCGCTGCTCGACGAGTTCGTCGATCATGCCCTCCAGGTTGCCGAGCTTCTCGACCGCCTCTTCGATGTCACCCTCGGCGAACGTGCCGAGCGCGTCGTCGAGCCCGCTCTGGATCTCTTCGGCTGCGTTCTCCGAGATGTTCCCTTCGCTCACACCCTCGGTGACGACCGCTTGCAGAGCTGCGACGGCCGCCTGGACCGGATCCTCCGGAGCAGGACTCGGTGAGGGAGATGGTGAAGACGAAGGCGAAGGCGACGGCGACGGGGACGACCGAGGGGCTCGGCGATCCCGGCGGACCGAGGGCCGACGGTTCCTCCCCGGCGAAGAGCGCGTACGCCAGGGTCGCCGAGCAGCACCAGCGCCACGATACCGAGCAGGATCGGGACCACGGGACGCCGGCGCGGGGGCCTGTCGGCCCGCCGGGGAACGGTCTCGGTTGGCGCCACGACAGGAAGCGGCGTCGTCCCCTCGACCGGGACCAAGGGCATGGTCGCGGTGACCGGGGCGATGGGGCCCGTCCGGTCGCCCAAGGCCGAGTACATGTCTGCAGCGCTCTGGAACCGCGCAGCCGGGTCCTTCTCCATCGCGCGCAGGGTCACCGCCTCGAGGGACGGTGGGACGGACGGCTCCAGCGGATCTCGGGAGTGCGGGAGCCTCGTGCACGTGTTGGTAGGCCACGGCCACCGGATCGCCGGCGGAGAACGGCGGGCGGCCCGTGAGCATCTCGTACATCACGCAACCGAGGGAGTAGACATCGGAGCGATGGTCGACGGGGTCGCCCCGAGCCTGCTCGGGCGAGATGTAGCCGGCCGTTCCGAGGATCGACGAAGCGCGCGTGATGCTCTCTCCTTCGATGCCCCGAGCGATCCCGAGGTCCATCAGCTTGGTGCGGCCATCCGGTGTCAGCATCACGTTCGCGGGCTTCACGTCACGGTGCACGATCCCGGCGGCATGCGCCACACCGAGCGCGGCCGCGACGTTCCTCCCGATCCTCTTCGCGCGGTCGGGTCGGATCGGCCCCTCCCTACGGATCACGTCGGCCAGGGTCTCCCCGGGAACGTGTTCCATCACGATGTAATGCACGTCGCCCTCCGAGCCGGCGTCGAAGACGGCCACGAGGTTGGGGTGTGAGATCCGGGCGGAAGCCAGCGCCTCCCGCCGGAACCGTTCCACGAAGGTGGCATCGCTCGCCAGCCAGACGCCCAGGGTCTTGACGGCGACCGACCGGTCCAGGACCCGGTCGGTCGCCAGGTAGACCTCGGCCATGCCGCCGCGCCCGAGGAGCTCGCCGACCGCGTAGCGGTCGGCCACCACAGTGCCCTCGATCGTCATAGAAGCTCTCAGGCTACGGGAGCCGTCCCTAAGCGGCCCCTAAGCCGAGGGGCAGGATCCGAGCGCGGCTGGCGGCCGCGTCACTCCCACTCGATCGTGCCGGGGGGCTTCGAGGTGACGTCGTATGCAACCCTGTTCACGCCGGGCACCTCCCGGACGATCCGCGTGGCGATCCTGTCGAGCACGTCGTAGGGCAGCCTCGCCCAGTCCGCGGTCATCGCGTCCTCGGACGTCACGACGCGCACGATCACCGGATTCTCGTACGTCCGTCCGTCCCCCATGACGCCGACGGTCTTCGTGTCGGCGAGCAGCACGCAGAAGGCCTGCCAGGTCTCCCGTTCGAGTCCGGCACGGCGGATCTCCTCCCGCACCACCCGGTCGGCCCCGCGAACCTTCTCGAGGTTCTCGGCCGTGACCTCGCCCACGATCCGCACCGCGAGGCCGGGACCGGGGAACGGCTGGCGTTGCACGACCTCCTTCGGGCAGGCCCAGCTCGGCGCCGACCTGCCGGACCTCGTCCTTGAACAGGTCGCGGAGCGGCTCGACGAGCTCGAGCTCCATCTCTTCGGGGAGGCCGCCGACGTTGTGATGGCTCTTGATGTTGGCCGCGGTGCGTGAGCCGCTCTCGATCACGTCGGGGTACAGCGTCCCCTGGACGAGGAAGCGGGCGTCCTCGGTGCTCCCGCGCGACCTCCTCGAAGACGCGGATGAACTCCTCTCCGATCGCCCGGCGCTTCCGCTCGGGGTCGGTGACGCCCGCGAGCTTCGCGAGGAAGCGGTCCTCTGCCTTCACGTGCACGAGCGGCACGCCGAAGTGGCGACCGAACGTCTCCTCGACCTGATGCGGCTCCCCCTCGCGGTTCAAGCCGTGGTCGACGAAGACGCACGTGAGCTGGTCTCCTACGGCGCGATGCACGAGGAGCGCGGCGACCGAGGAGTCGACGCCGCCGGAGAGCGCACACAGGACCTCGGCCGTCGCCGACCTGTGCGCGGATACGGGCCACCGCGTCCTCGACGATGTTGATGGGCGTCCAGTCGGGCAGGAGGCCGCAACCGTCGTAGAGGAACCGCTTCAAGACGTCCTGTCCGCGGGGCGTGTGCGACACCTCGGGGTGGAACTGAACCGCGAACAGGACCCGCTCCGGGTCCTCCATCGCCGCGATCGGGATCTGCTCCGTGCGAGCGGTCACGCGGAAGCCCTCGGGCGCGCGCATGACCGCGTCGCCGTGACTCATCCAGACCTGCTCCTCGGCGACCGAGGTCGGCGAGCAGCACCCCGCCTGGCTGGTCGACCGACAACGTCGGTTCCGCCGTACTCACGCTGCCCGGTGGCTGCGACCTCGCCGCCGAGCGCTTGCGCCATCAGCTGGTGCCCGTAGCAGATGCCCAGGACCGGGACGCCCATGTCGAACAGACCGGGGTCGACGGCAGGGGCTCCGTCCTCGTAGACCGACGCGGGCCCTCCCGAGAGGATCAGTCCGGCCGGACGGCGCTTCGCGAGGTCCGCGGCAGTGGCGTCGTGCGGCACGATCTCGGAGTAGACGTGCGCCTCCCGGACGCGCCGGGCGATCAGCTGCGCGTACTGCGCTCCGAGGTCGACGACCAGGACCGGCCTCGAGGGATCTCTGTGCCTGATGTCGACGTGGGTGACCCCGGCGCCACCTAGTGCCCCATCCCCACCCGCTGCGCCGCCTGGTAGGTCTTGCCCTCGGTCTTGATCGAAGGCGCGATCACGAGCTCGGCCTTCTGGAACTCCTTGATCGTGGCGTAGCCCGTGGTGGCCATCGAGGTGGCGAGGGCCCCGAACAGGTTGAAGGTGCCGTCGTTCTCGTGCGCCGGCCCCACCAGGATCTCCTCCAGCGACGCGACCTGCTGCGTCTTCACCCTCGCGCCGCGCGGCAACGTGGGATGGAACGTCGCCATCCCCCAGTGGTAGCCGCGGCCGGGCGCCTCGTACGCGCGGGTGAGCGGCGAACCGATCATCACCGCATCGGCCCCACAGGCGATCGCCTTGGCGATGTCGCCGCCGGTGCGCATCCCACCGTCGGCGATCACGTGGCAGTAGCGACCCGTCTCGTGGAGGTGCTCGCGCCGGGCCGCCGCCGCGTCGGCGATCGCGGTGGCCTGCGGCACGCCCACCCCAAGCACACCTCTTGTGGTGCAGGCGTTCCCAGGCCCGACACCGACCAGCACCCCGACCGCGCCGGTCCGCATCAGGTGCAGCGCGGTCGAGTACGAGGCGCAGCCGCCGACGATCACCGGCAGGTCGAACCCGGCGATGAACTCCTTCAGGTTGAGCGGCTCGGTCTGCGTGGAGACGTGCTCCGCCGAGACCACCGTCCCCTGGATCACCAGGACGTCGAGCCCCGCCTCCAGCACGATCGGTGCGAATCGCTCGACGCGCTGCGGCGTGAGCGAGGCGCACGAGACGACGCCGCCCGCCTTGATCTCCTCGATCCGGCTGCCGAGCAGCTCCTGCCTTCACCGGCTCCTGGTAGAGCTCCTGCATCCGGCGCGTCGCCTTGTCGTCGGACAGGCCGGCGATCTCTTCGTAGATCGGCTCCGGATCCTCGTACCGCGTCCACAGTCCTTCGAGGTTGAGACAGGCGAGCCCTCCGAGCTTCCCGATCAGCACCGCGGTCTGGGGCGAGACGCTCGCGTCCATCGCCGACGCCATCATCGGGAGCCCGAACCTGTAGGCATCGACCTCCCAGCTGATGTCGACGTCGTCGGGATCGCGGGTCCTCCGTGACGGGACGATCGCGACCTCGTCGAAACCGTACGCCCGCCTCGCCGTCTTGCCGATACCGATCTCGAACTCCACCCCGCTACCCCCCGAAACGCGAGACGCCCATCCGGAACCCCGGATGGGCGTCTGACCGATGCATGGGCTCAGCGTACCAGCAGGCCCCGACGCGGCTCGCTCAGCCTCCGGAAACCGCTTCGAGGGCTCGCTCGGCCTGTGCCAGGTGGAAGCGGTCGTGCCCCGCGATCATCCGGAACAACAGGTCGAAGCTTTCCGGCCCGCGCTCTTCGTGCATGCCGACACGGGCGCGTTCCTCCTCGGAGGATCGCGCCCACAGCGCGAGGTTGGCCGCCCGGAGGGGTTCGAACAGCCGCAGGAGCTCGTTCGGGTCCTCCTCTCGCGGCGCGTGAAGCTTGTCGACCCACAGATCCTGGTCGTAGCCGATCAGGGGCGGCTCGTCGTGGGCGAGGATCCATCGGTAGCGAGCCGTCGAGACCACCTCGGCGTCGACCGCGTGCCCCAGGCACTCGATCACCGACCACTCCGAGAGCTCCGGGCGAACGTGACCCTCGTCTCCCGCATCGCTCACCAGCGAGCGCCAAAGATCGGCGCGTCCCCGTCTGGACGGCCTTCGGATCGTCATCCGCCAGCAGCGAAAGGAGGTGGTCTTGGTACGCCTTCGGTTCGGAGATCGGGTCCGGTGACGAGGGAGCGTCCACGGCTCGACTCTACCGGCGGTCTCGCGACTCAGTCCTCTTTCGCGACGTGCCCCGAATCGGTCACGCGGAGGTCGGTGAGTCCCGAGTGCACGCGGTCTCCTTCCACGAGGAGGGTCGCGTCCTCGATGTGACCGAGCCTCTGCAGCGTGTCCATGACCTTCTGCAGCGACTGCTCGGGTGTCTCCACCAAGGTATCGACCACGAGCTCCGGGGTCTCCGGCACCTCGTAGGGATCGTCGACACCGGTGAAGCCGGTGATCTCACCGGCGAGCGCCTTCTTGTACAGGCCCTTCGGGTCGCGGTGGGCGGCGATCTCCTCCACCGTCGCATGGACGTAGACCTCGACGAACGCGCCGATCTGGGCCCGCACCGTGTCGCGAGCCTCCTTGTACGGCGAGATGGGGCAACAGATCGTGGCGACGCCGTTGCGGGTCAGGAGGTCCGCGACGAAGCCGATCCGCAGGATGTTCGTGTCCCGGTCCTCCTTGGAGAACCCGAGACCCTTCGACAGGTTCTGCCGCACCACGTCGCCGTCGAGGATCTCCGTCTTCAGCATCCGGGCCTGGAGCTCGTGGTACAGCATCTCGGCGATCGTGGACTTCCCGGAGCCGGAGAGGCCGGTGAACCAGACCGTGAACCCCTTCTGCTCGGGTGCCATCAAAGGAAGCTCCTCGAGGTGGACCCCTCGAGGGCCTCGATCCCGTACAGCGAGAGGATCGTCGGACCTACGTCGACGAGTTCGAGCCCCTCGACCTTGCCGATCGGCTGTCCGGGCGCCCCCTTCATCGCGAAGACGCCGGTCCGGTCGTGGTTCGCGCCGTCCGGCCCGATGTCGTTCTCGTACGTGTAGATGCCTCC
This sequence comes from uncultured Actinomycetota bacterium, assembly GCA_963778505.1. Lineage (GTDB taxonomy): Bacteria > Actinomycetota > UBA4738 > UBA4738 > HRBIN12 > JAJNBA01. The sequence goes on from CAVZUH010000004.1 coordinate 995,071, forward strand.
GCCTCCGACGGCGCCGACGGAGCGCCAGGCCAGGTCCCCGAAGTAGACGAGCAGGTCTGGCGCCACGCCGCGGACCTCCGGGTAGACGTCCTGCGGCTTGTGCACCGTGGTGCCGAGCGGCTCGCCGTTCGGACCCGGCATCGCGACCAACCTCGCCGCGAGCTCGTCGCGCACGGTGTCGTACTGAGCGGGCTCGATCACGCCCTGCGGTTCGCGGCCGGCGACGTTCAGGAACAACCGGCCGTAGTAGCCCCCATCGCCCCACGCCGTCGTGCGACCCCAGTCGATCCCGGCCTTCGCGATCGGCGTCATCTCGGACACCGGCTCCTTCAGCGTCAGGTAACCGTTCTCGATCAGCCAGTCGTTGAAACAGATCCCGCCCATCATCGGGCGGGCACCGTGATCGCTCATCACGATCGTGATCGCGTCCTCGGGGAGCAGCTCCAGCAACGTCCCCACCTCGTCGTCGAGTGCCCGGTAGTAGCGCTGGAAGGCGTCCTCGAACGCGTTGCCCGGCTTGTAGAGCGGATGCGACGGGTCGAAGTAGTGCCAGAACACGTGGTGGAGCCGGTCCATGCCCATCTCGACCAGCATGAAGAAGTCCCAGGGCTTCTCTTTCACGAGGCGCCGCGCCACCTTGAATCGGCGCTCGGTCATCTTGAAGACCTGCTCGAGGACGAATTCCATCCCCTGCCGGCGGAAGTTCGGGATGTCGAAGATGTACTCACCCTTCCCCCCGAGCTCCTCTTCGATCTCCACCTCGAGCTCATGCGGGAACGCGTAGTGCTCGGCCGACGGAGGAGTGAGGAAGCACCCGACCCGCCAGCCCGGGAACTCCTTGGGTGGCGGGAAGCCGGGCGGCACCCCGATCAAGAGCGAGGACTTGCCCTGCGCGCCGAGGGTGTCCCACACGGCGGGCGCCTTGATCGAGCCGGAGTGCGCGATCGCGAGGTTCTCGTAGCTGGTGTCCTTGCGGTTGCGGAAGCCGTAGATGCCCAGCTCACCCGGCGTCTGGCCGGTCATCGCGCAGGCCCAGGCGGGGATCGTGATCGGCGGGGTGATGCTGGCGAGGTCGCCGTGCATCCCTTCGGAGATCAACTTGGAGATGTTGGGAACCTCTGAGGCGAGATCATCGAACAGGAGCTGCGGGGTGCCGCAGTCAAGACCGATGACCGCGACCCGGGGACCTTGTTGCATGTCGACGTCGTCCTTCCTTGGCTCCTAGCCTGACTTCCTTCGCTGGGATCGAGGGTCGAAGCCGGAGCCGAGCGCGTCGGAACGCGGGGCGGCTCAACGGTTCTCGTATGCTACCAACCCGCCCGAAACGCCGACCAAGAGCTTCCGGAGATGCCGCTTCGATGAGCCTGTTGCGCCGTGTGCTCGGTGTGGGCGCCGTGGTGACCCTCCTACTGTCCGGTCCGCTCGTCCTGATCCCTCGGACGATCGTCGAGGGCCTCCTGGGGCAGGCGCCGATCACCGACGAGGTCTGGATCAGGCTCTTCGGGACCGCGGGCATCGCCATCGCGCTGTTCCACGTGCTGATCCTCAGGAAGCTCGACGACCTCTGGTGGTGGGCGTGGGCCTTCGTCATCTTCGACGGGCTGTCCTCCGTGATCGTCATCACCCATGCTGCGGTCGCCGTTCCGGAGGGGTCGTCCGGATGGCCCTGGTGGGCGTACGGAGCGATCAGCGTCCTGTTCACTGCGTTGTACGTCGTCGGTCTGGCGAAAGCCGGCCAGGAGAAGCCGTTCGCCTGATCGGCGAGGGTTCCGTGGGGAGCGCACGCACCATCAGCACTGCGGTGTCGCTGTCCCACTCGCCGCGCAGGTCTCGCCCGAGCACGAAACCCGTCGAGCGGTAGAAGGCGCGCGTCGATCCGTACCCATCGTCGGGCTCAAGACCGGGGTCGCTCGGTGACACCGTGAGGACCATCAGGACCCGTCGGCCTTCGGCGGCGAGCTTCTCGGCGAGCCGGTCGATCAGCGCGTGACCGATGCCGCTGCGCCGGCGGTCGGCGCGGACCGCCATCCACGTGATCTCCGCCGCTTCGTCGAACCGGTACACGTACGTGAGGAATCCCAGGACCTCGCCGTCCTGGTCTGCGACGAGTCCCGGGTCGCGGCGAACCGCGACCGCGCAGTCGAGCCTGCCCTGTTCGAGAGCGAAGTGGTACGGGAGGCCCGCCACGATGCGGTCACATGCGTCCGCATCGTCCGGGTCGAGAGCCCGGATGCCGACCCCGGTCATCCCCGGGCGGCGTCCACGCGTACGCGAGCCATGCGATCGGCGGCCGCCGCGGTTGAGAGACCGTCGCGTTCGGCCGATCCGAACACGTCCAGCAGCGTGTCCCCGATCCCCTCCAGCCGCTTGGCCATCGTGGCGTCGTCCCAACCGAGGGTCTCGTACCCCGCGAGATGGATCACACCGCCCGCGTTGATCACGAAGTCGGGCGCGAAGAGGATGCCGGCGTCGCGGAGGCGCTCGCCGTCCTCCGGGACGCCGAGCTGGTTGTTGGCGGCGCCGGCGACGATCCTGCACCGTAAGAGTGGGATCGTCGCATCCGTGAGCACCTTGCCGGTCGCGCACGGCGAGAAGACGTCGCATTCCGTGCCGTTCACGTCTTCGGTCGCAACGACCTTCGCGCCTACCCGATCCGCGACGGCAGAGGCTCGAGTGGCATCGAGATCGGTGACGAGGAGCGTGACATCCGCGTCGTGGAGATGCTCGACCAGGCGCCCGCCGACCGAACCGAGACCTTGGACGAGCACCGAGCGGCCGGCGAGATCGGTTCCGAAGGCGTGTCGCACCGCCGCCTCGATCCCATGGAAGACGCCCCGAGCGGTCGCGGCGCCGGGGTCGCCCGCGCCTCCGTTGGTCTTCGACCGGCCGAGGACGTGGGACGTCCGCTCGCCGACAATGTCCATGTCCTTCTCGCCGGTGTTCATGTCGGCCGCCGTCACGTAGGTCCCGTGGAGCGATCTCACCAGCTCCGCGTAGCGGAGCAGAAGCGTGCGGCGGTCCTCGCTTCCGGGTGTGGGGACCTCTGGGACGTCGATCACGGCTTTGCCGCCGCCGAAGGGGGTGTCGGCGGCCGCGTGCTTCAGGGTCATCGCGCTCGAGAGCCGAAGGACGTCGTCGAGCGCCTCCGAGGCAGAGCCGTACGACTTCAGCCGTGTCCCGCCCATCGCGGGTCCGATGAGCGTGCTGTGCACGCCGATGAACATCCAGGCCTGCGTCGGCCGATCATGGTGCACGACGACTTGCTCACCGTCCCAGTCGCCGATCAGCTCCTCGAACGCCACGCTTGCGAGTCTAGGCGGCGGCGTCATCGACTTCGCAGAACGGAGGAGGCCGCCCTCCCGGGCGGCCTCGTGCTCCGGTGTCGGGCCGAGGTTCAGTGCATGTGGCCGTGACCGGCCGCCGTCTCCTCCTCCTCCTCGGGCTTCTCGACCACGGCGCTCTCGGTCGTCAGCACGAGGGCGGCGATCGAGGCCGCGTTCTGCAGCGCCGAACGAGTGACCTTGGCGGGATCGACGATGCCGGCCTTGACCATGTCGGTCCACTCGCCGGTGGCGGCGTCGAAGCCCCGGGCGTCGCTCTCCTCGCGGATGTGCGACACGATCACCGAGCCCTCGTAGCCGGCGTTCTGAGCGATCCGGCGGGCGGGCTCCGCGAGCGCTTCACGGACGATCGTCGCGCCGGTCGCCTCGTCGCCCTCGAGATCGAGCTTCTCGAGGGCAGATTCCGCGCGGATCAACGTGACGCCGCCGCCGGGCACGATCCCCTCCTCGACGGCCGCACGCGTCGCCGACACCGCGTCCTCGATCCGGTGCTTCTTCTCCTTGAGCTCGACCTCGGTGGCCGCGCCGACCTTGATCGACGGCGACGCCCCCCGCGAGCTTGGCCAGCCGCTCCTGCAGCTTCTCGCGGTCCCAGTCCGAGTCCGTGTTCTCGATCTCGGCCTTGATCTGGTTGATCCGGCCCTGGACGTCCTCCTTCGAGCCCGCGCCTTCGACGATCGTCGTCGTGTCCTTCGACACCACGACCTTTCGCGCCTGGCCTAGCAGGTCGAGCGTGACGTTCTCGAGCTTCAGGCCGACCTCCTCGGAGATGACCTGCGCGCCCGTGAGGATCGCGAGGTCCTGGAGCATCGCCTTGCGACGGTCGCCGAACCCGGGCGCCTTCACCGCCACGGAGGAGAAGGTGCCTCGGATCTTGTTCACGACGATCGTGGCGAGCGCCTCGCCCTCGACGTCCTCCGCGATGATCACCAGCGGCTTGCCGGCCTGCATGACCTTCTCGAGGGCGGGCACCAGCTCCTGGATGCTCGAGATCTTCTTGTTGACCACCAGGATGTAGGGATCCTCGAGCACGGTCTCCTGGCTGTCCGGGTCGGTGATGAAGTACGGCGAGATGTAACCCTTGTCGAACTGCATCCCCTCGGTGAACTCGAGCTCGATGCCGAAGGTGTTCGACTCCTCGACCGTGATCACGCCATCCTTGCCGACCTTGTCCAACGCATCGGCGATGGTCGCCCCGATCTCCGGGATCTGCCGGCGGAGATGGATGCGACGCTGGCGATCTCCTCCTTGGCCTCGACATCACGCGCCTGGGCCTTGATCGCCTCGACGGCTGCCTCGACCGCGCGTTCGATGCCGCGCTTGAGCGCCATCGGGTTCGCGCCGGCCGCGACGTTGCGCATGCCGCCCTTCACCATCGCGCGCGCGAGCACGGTCGCGGTCGTGGTGCCGTCGCCGGCGACATCGTTCGTCTTGGTGGCGACCTCCTTGGTGAGCTGGGCGCCCATGTTCTCCCACGGGTCCTCCAGCTCGACCTCCTTGGCGATCGTCACGCCGTCGTTGGTGATCGTCGGCGCGCCCCACTTCTTGTCGAGCACCACGTTCTGGCCCTTGGGACCGAGCGTGATCGCGACGGTGTCGGCGAGCTTGTCGACGCCGGCCTCGAGGCCGCGCCTCGCCTCTTCGCCGAACTTCAGCAGCTTCGAAGCCACCGGTGTCCTCCTTATGTTCGATGAAGATCGGGTCGGGGCTCGCGTTCCGCGAGCCCCACCCGCTATGAGATCTCTGGCTACTTCCCGACGACGGCGACGACGTCGCGAGCCGAGAGGATCTGGTACTCGATCCCGTCGCTGCCCTTCCACTCCGTGCCGCCGTACTTCGAATAGATGACGGTGTCGCCGACCGCCACATCGACCGGGATGCGGGCGTCCCCGTCCTCGTTGAACTTCCCGGGGCCCACCGCGACGACCGTGCCCATGACGGGCTTCTCCTTCGCCGTGTCGGGGATGACGAGCCCGGAGGCCGTCGTTTCCTCGGCCTCGGCCGGCTGCACGATGATCCGGTCCTCGAGCGGCTTGAGCTTGAATCCCTTCGCCATTCCTGGATCTCCTCCCCTGTTCCTCGCCTGTTCCGGCAGGGGCCGCGGTTAGCACTCGCCCTGCCTGAGTGCTAGCAGGATAGCCGCGCGAGCGCCGAAGGGTCAACGCGCCGGGGGATCCAGTTGAGGGCGCCCAGGCCCGCCGGTCCGCCCAGACCTGCGGCTCGGCCCATCAGGCGGTCCCCCGCGCCCTCACTTCGAGTGGCTGGGTTGTCGTCCGACCGGTTGGGCCAGAAGGCGGCGAAATCCCTCGTAGGTCCGTCGCCCGAACAGCAGGGGCCTCCCTTGGCGATCCCTTCCGCCGCCATGCTGCCCATCCCCTCATCGAAGGGGCTGCGCTCACCCGCCGTGCTCGAAGCCGCCGCGGAGGTCCTCGTCGGGCCGGCCTGGTGCCTACATCACGCCATCGAGCGTCAGGCTGTTGTTCACGATGCCTTTCTCATGTGACGTTCCATCCCGTGTCGAACGCGGCGGGGACCACTCGACGGCTCAGACGCCTTTGAGGTAGGCGACCGTCTCCGCGAGGCCGTCCTCGAGGTGGGTCCACGGCTTCCATGCGATCGCCGACGTCGCCGCCGAGATGTCGAGCGCCATCCGCCGCAGCTCCGCGGGGGTCTGCGACCCGTGCTCCGGTTCCCCCGCGAATCCGGTGAGCTCGGCGAGCAGCCGGAAGAGATGGTTCACGCTCGTTTCCAGACCCGTGCCGATGTTCACGAGCTTCCCTGACCCGCGATCCATCGCCTGCACGAACGCGTGGACCGTGTCGTCGATGAAGACGAAGTCGCGGGTCTGGTTGCCGTCACCGAAGATCGTGGGCGCCTCGCCCGTCAGCATCTTCGCGGTGAAGATCGCCACGACGCCGGCCTCCCCTTCCGCGTCCTGGCGCGGCCCGTAGACGTTCGCGAGCCCGAGAGCCGTGAAGTCCAAGCCCCGGTATCGCTGGAAGTAGGCGAGGTAGTCGAGGGCGACCTTCTTCGAAACACCGTAGGGCGATAGCGGCCGGGAGCCTTGCGCCGCTGTCTCTTTCGTCGGAAGGCGGCGCGGTTCTCCGTACACCGTGCCGCCGCTCGCCGCGTAGATGACCTTGCGCGCGCCGATGTGCGCCGAGGCCTCCAGCACGTTCAGCAGACCCATGATGTTCACGCTCGCATCGTGAACCGGATCCGTCGAGCGAGGGCCGCACGCCTGCCGGCGCCGCCAGGTGGAACACGACCTCGGGTCGGTGGCGTTCGAACTGCGACGCGAGACCCTCGGCCCGGACATCCATGTTGAAGAACGAGAACTCCTTGCCGTAGCCACGGGCTTCGACCAGGTTCGCGATCTTCCCCGTCGACAGGTCGTCGACCGAGATGACCCGGTGGCCCTCGGCGAGGAGGCGCTCAGCGAGTTGTGAGCCGATGAACCCGGCGCCCCCGGTCACCAGGACGGTCGTCACGAGGTCAACATTAGGTTGGGGTCCGCGGCGATGTCCAGCGAGGACCGCTCCCCCCGAGCGAGCCTCGCCGCGCCCACCGCGGCGATCATCGCGGCGTTGTCCGTGCAGAGTTCGAGCGAGGGGTACAGCACCCGCAGCCCCTCGGAGTTCCCTTCCTCCGTCATCCGCCTGCGTAGCCTTGTGTTCGCGACGACGCCGCCCCCGAGCAGCACCGTGTCCACCCCTCGCTCCTTCGCAGCCGCGATCGTCTTCGAGACCTGGACGTCCACGATCGCTTCCTGGAACGAGGCCGCGACGTCGGGGAGCGAGACGTCGCGCTCGGCGGCTTGCTCGGTGCGGAGGTATCGGAGGACGGCGGTCTTCAATCCGCTCATCGAGAAGTCCAGATCGCCCGAGTCCTCCATCGCCCTTGGGAATCGGACCGCCCTCGGATCGCCCTCGGCGGCCATCGCATCGAGGGCGGGTCCGCCGGGGAAGCCCAGGCCGAGGAGTCTCGCGACCTTGTCGAAGGCCTCTCCCGCCGCGTCGTCGAGGGTCTGCCCGAGCAGCTCGTGGTGATGCATCTCTGCCATGTGCACGAGCATCGTGTGGCCGCCCGAGACCACGAGGGCGACGTACGGCGGGTCGGGCTTGCCGTGCTCGAGGAAGTTGGCCCACATGTGGCCCTCGAGGTGATTGACCCCGATCAACGGCACCCCGAGAGCGAGGGAGACGGACTTCGCGGCGGCCATCCCGACCAGCAGCGCCCCGACAAGGCCAGGCCCCACCGTGACGGCCACACCGTCGAGGTTCCGGAACCCCATGCCCGCCTCACGCAGCGCTTGCTCGAGCAGCGGATTCAAGCGACTCCACGTGCGCCCGCGCGGCGACCTCGGGGACGACTCCCCCGTAGCGCTCGTGCAGGTGCTCCTGGCGAGCGATCAGGTTCGCGCTGACGTGGAAGCCGTCCTCGATGACCGCGACGGCGGTCTCGTCGCACGAGGTCTCGATGCCGAGGGTGATCACGCGGGCCGCACGCCCTCGGGAAGACTCTCCTCGATCTCGTCGAGCCGCCGCCGGTAGGCCGCCGTCCTCACGTCGTCGGTCCACATGATGAGCGCGTCCTCGCTCACCTCTTGGTAGTAGTTGCGCCGGATCCCGACCGGGCGGAAGCCGAAGCGTGCGTAGATCCGCTGCGCCCCCCAGTTCGTCACCCGGACCTCGAGCGACACCGCCCCGGCGCCTAACTCGATCGCCTGCGGGATCAGTTCCGCCAGCAGGCGTGTCGCGATCCCGTGGCCCTGGTGCATCGGATCCACGGCGACGTTCGTGATGTGCGCCTCGTCGCCGTAGCAGATCAGACCGCCGTACCCGACGACCTCCTTGTGCACCCGAGCCACGAGATAGCAGCGACCGTTCGGATCGGTGATCTCGGCCGCGAAGAGGTTGGGGCTCCAGGGACGCGCGTAGACCCTGCGCTCGATGGCCATCACGCCCCGCAGGTGTCTGCGCGCGCATGCGTGTCACCTCAAGCGCCGGCGCTTCGCTCCCGCTTGTCCCACGCGATCTCCGCATCCGATTTCCTCAGGTACATCGGCACCACGTCATGAAGCCGGTCGTGCTCCTCCCGGAGGAATCGCGGGACCGCCAGCTCGACCAACGCAGCGGCCTCCGGGTGCGCACGGATCGTCGAGGCGAACTCGACCCGGCTCCCCAGCTCCTCGAGCTGGTTCCTGTACAGGATGGCACCGTCGCCGACCGCAAGCATCTCTCCCGGCAGGGTTTCGAGCTCGGCGGAGAGATGGTCCGGGGTCGCCACCGAGTAGTCACTCCCCCTGACGACGCCGCCGGGGAGTGCGCGGTAGACGGCGTAGAACACCTCACCTCGCCGCCCGTCGATCGCCGCGACGATGAGCTTGTGGGTGTGGCGAACGGAGAACGCAAGCGCGTCGAGACTGGTGATCCCGACGATCGGCACCGCGAGGACCTGGGCCAGCGTCTTCGCCGTCTCGATGCCGACGCGGAGCCCGGTGAAGAGACCGGGCCCGATCCCGACCGCGATCCCGCCGACCTGTGAGAGACCGATCCCCGTCCAACCACAGAGCTGGTCCAGAGCCGGCGTCACGGATTCCTGCCGAGCCTTTCCCGCCACGGAGACCATGCCGAGCATCTCGCGCGTCCGTCCCGATCGCCACCGAGGTCTGCGGCGTCGAGGTCTCGATCCCGACGACGATCATCGCCCCGCCCCACCCGCCGGAACGTCTCCGTCGATGGCCCGGAAGGGCTCCAGCGCGGCCTCCAGCCTCTCCCACCGCGCCGCCCAGGACCGCCCCTGCGGCGGCGATCACGATCCGGCGGGTCGTCCGCATCCGCCCGGTCCGTCGTGAGCTGCACGCGGAGCCTGTCTTCGGGGAGGAGCTCCCGCACGGCGTCCCCCCACTCGACCAGGAGCACCCGTCCCGGACCGCCCATCTCGTCCAGTCCGAGGTCAACGACGTCTTGGACCCGCTCCAGCCGGTAGACGTCGACGTGGACGACGTCGAGACGCCCCGTGTATTCGCGCACCAGCGTGAACGTCGGGGAAGCGACGTGTTCGAGCACGCCGAGACCGCGCCCGATCCCCTGGACCAGTGTCGTCTTGCCCGCTCCGAGGTCGCCCGTGAGGACACCGTGTCGCGCGGCTGCAGCAGGGTGGCGAGGGCATGTCCGACCTCGCGCGTTCGATCGGCGGTCTCCGTCTCGATCTCGATGACCATGGTCAGAACAGCTCGAGCTGCTCCTCGGGCGCCGGTTCGGCCTCGGGCACGGTCGACGGGCTCGGGGACTGCGGTCGGAGACGGACTCGGGGCTCGGGCGTGCGGCGTCGAGCGTAGCGAGGGTCTCCCGCACGAGCTCGAAGTCGTCGCGGAACTCGAGGAACTGCCGCGAGGACTCTCCGCCGCCGCGCAGGATCGCGGCGGGGTGGAAGGTGGGGATCACGATCCGACCGTGCCAGGGGTAGGCGTGCCCGCGCATCCGCGTGATGCCCTGCGCGGTCTGCAGGACGAACTTCGTGGCGAAGTTGCCGAGCGTGACGATCACCCGCGGTTGGATCGAGGGAAACCTGCTCGACCAGCCACGGCGTGCACGACTCGATCTCGTCTTCCTGCGGGTCGCGGTTCCCGGGAGGCCGGCATTTCGATCACGTTGGCGATGTAGACGTCCTCACGAGCGATGCCGAGGACCTCACCCAGCATCCGTGTGAGCAGCTGGCCGGCAGCGCCGACGAACGGCTCGCCCTGCTTGTCCTCGTGGAACCCCGGCGCCTCCCCGATGAACATCACGTCCGCGTCTGCGTTCCCGACGCCGAAGACCACCTGGGTGCGGCCGCTCGCGAGCCGACACCTCGTGCAGCCCGCCGCCTCGGCGGCGACGTCAGCCAGCGTCCGGGTCACGCCGCCCCCCTTCGCCCCTTGCGTTCAGGCGCCTTCCCGAGCCCCATCGCTTCGCGTGCGAAGGATCGCAGCTCCGGGTTGAGCCGCTCGGGACGCTCCAGCATCGCGATGTGACCTGCCCCCTCGACGATGAACAGCCTACCCTTCGGGAGTGCCGCGGCGAGCTCGACGGCGACGGCGGGCGGCGTGACACGATCTTGATCGCCCACGGCGACGAACGCGGGCACGGTGATCCTCGGCAGGGCGTGCCGGAAGTCCATGCCGCATCAGCTCCGAGAGGCCGTCCGTCCACACGAGGGAGGACGTGCGCTCGGCCAGGTGCAGGACGTGGTTCGACGACGTCGTCCGGCGCCTCCGGGGCGAACTGCGTCACGCGGGCGACGATCGCCGGGACGTCGCCCGGTCCGGCGAGGATCGCCTTGCGGAGGCGATCGACGCGGCGGGCGGCCGCGGCGACGGAACCGAGTCGCGGTCGCAGGAGGTCGGTCACGCCGCCCATCGCGCCCCGCAGGAGGTCCGAGGCCGACGCACCGAGGAGCACCACGCCGACGATCCGCTCGCCGAACAGGTCAGGTCGCTGCTCGGCGAGCGCCAGGATCGCGATCGCGCCCATCGAGTGACCGATGAGCACGGCGCGCCTCTCAGACGCGACGGCGTCCAGCACCGTCGCCAGGTCTCTGCCCATCGACCGCAGGGTCACGTCGCCGGTCGGAGGCACCTCGCTCCGGCCGTGCGCGCGGTGGTCGAGCGCGACGCACCGGAACTCGTCGCCGAGATCGGACCACTGCTCGCGCCACGTCGTCATGTCGAGGCTGAACCCGTGGGAGAACAGCAGGAGCGGCGCCTCCGGCGGCCCGGCCGCGCGCACGGCGAGCTTCGTCCCGTCGAACGCCTCGACCGGCCCGAGGTCCTCGGGTGGCGGAGCCCACGTGGTCGCCGCCGGCCGGCCGTCGGCGGCGCCAGAGCGCCCCTCCCGCGAGGCCGGCGGCGACGGCCCCCGCCGCGATGCTCGCAGAGACGACCGCGGTCCGCTTCGTCACAGGTACCGCCTCGGCACGCGTTCCCCGATCCTGCTCACGATCTCGTACCCGATCGTCCCGAACAGCCGGCCGAGCGCATCGGCCTCGATGGTCTCGTCCCCCTGGTTCCCGATCAGCACGACCTCCTCGCCGACCCGAACCTCGGCGTCGCCACCGTCCACGATGATCTGATCCATCGTGACCGTCCCCGCGACCCGGCAGCGGCGACCACCGATCAGGACCTCTCCCAGGTTCGTCAGTTGCCGAGGGTAGCCGTCCGCGTAGCCGACCGGCACCGTGGCGACCCAGGCGTCGCGCTCCAGCCGGTAGCGATGCCCGTAGGAGATCGCCTCGCCGGCGGCCAGCCGCTTCACGGCGCTCACCTGGCTCCGCCAGCTGAGCGCCGGCCGCAGACCGAGATGCGAACCGACTCCGGGCGCCGGCTCGATCCCGTAGAGCGCGATCCCAGGTCGGACGAGGTCGAGGTGAGACTCGGGATGCAGGATCGTGGCGCCCGAGTTGGCCGCGTGCACGAGCCGTGGGGACACCCCCGCGGCTCGAACCGCGTCGACGGCTTCGAGGAAGCGGTCGAGCTGCTCCTTCGTCGTGACCTCGTCTTCCTCGGAGCGCGCGAAGTGCGTGAAGAGACCCCTCGACCTCGATACCCGCCTCCTGGACCCGGCGAGCGAACGCCGGCGCCTCCTCGGGCGGCCAGACGCCGACGCGGTGCATCCCGGTGTCGATCTTCACGTGGACGGGCACGGAGCCGCGGGCAGCCGCCGAGAGCCGCTCGAGACCGTCATCGGAGTACAGCGTGGGCGTGAGCCGGTGGGCCAGCGCGACCGCCTCGGATCCGGCGGGCAGCTCCGACAGGACGAGGATCGGCGCTTCGATGCCGGCGCCGCGGAGCTTCAAGTCCTTCCTCGACGATGCGCCACGCCGACCCACGTGGCGCCGGCTTCGATCGCAGCCCGGGCCACCTCCACGTCGCCGTGGCCGTAGCCGTTCGCCTTCACCACCGCCATCAGCTCGGCGTGCTCGGGCTTCAGCATCCGGGCGTTGTGCCGGATCGCCTCCAGGTCCACCTCGACCCGGTGGGCCGGAACCCCTCGCTCACTGCGCCCTCCACGTGCGCCACCGCATCGCGGACTCGCTCGAGGACGTCGCCTGCGAGGGTCCCCTCCCCCAGGTCCCTGCCCGCGAACTGCCCAGCCAACCCGTGGAGATAGGCGCCGGCGGCGGCCGACTCGAGCGGCGCGACACCACGGGCGAGGAGGCCGCCGATCATGCCCGTCAGGACGTCGCCGGTCCCTGCGGTCGCGAGGACCGGCGACCCGGTCACGTTCACCAACAGCCGCCCGCCCGGCTGGGCGATGACGGTTCGGCTCCCTTTCAGGAGCGTCACGGCGCCGGTCTGCTCCGCCAACGCGCGGACATGGGCGGGCCGGTCGGCATCGAGGTCGCGGGGCTTCACACCCGTCAGTCGTGCGAACTCGCCGACGTGCGGCGTGAGGACGAGCTTCGGCTTGGCGGTCCTGCAACGCCGCTCCGTCGCCGGTGAACGCGTTCAGGCCGTCCGCGTCGAGGACCGAGGGGACCGGCGAGCGACGCACGATGTCCCGGACGAACGCCACGGTCGACTCGTTCGTCGTGAGACCCGGACCGATCGCCAGCGGCGTCGGCGGCTTCCAGCCGTTCCAGCAAGGGCGAGACCGCCTCCGACGACACCGTCCCTTCGGCCGTCTCCGGCAACGGAAGGAACGTCGGCTCGGTCAGGCCCGCTTGGATCTGCGGCATCGCTCCCTCCGGGGCTGCCACGGTGACGAGGCCCGCCCCGATCCTGCCCGCTGCCATCGCGATCAACCGGGCCGCGCCGGTCATCGCCCGCGACGCGGCCACCACGACGAGGACGCCCGACGCCCGCTTGTGGGTATCGGCGTGACGTGAGGGCAGCCACGCGGCCACGTCCGAGGGCTCCGTCAGCCAGGCGTGAGCATCGACGAGGTCGTCGGGGAACCCGATGTCGACGACCCGTACGACGCCCGGCGTGCTCGGCGCCCGGCATCAACACCGCTCCGAGCTTCACCGCACCGAACGTGACGGTCAGCTTCGCCCGGACCGCTTCCCCCTCGATCACCCCCGTCGCCCCGTTCACCCCGGAGGGGATGTCGACGGCCGCGATCGGCGCGCCGGCGCCGTTCAGGCTCGCGATCGCCGCCGCCCAGTCGTCCTCGGGCATGCCCCGGAACCCCGTCCCGAAGATCGCGTCCACGGCGACGTCCGCGCGATCGAGCTCGCGCCGGAGGCCCCGCTCGTGGAAGGTCCGCACACGGATGCCGGGCACCTCAGCCAGACGCCTCGCGTTCGCGGCCGCCGGCTCCCGGAGCGCGCCGGGGTCCTCGAGGAGGACGACGGTCGTCCGAACCCCCCAGCGACCCAGCTGCCGCGCGGCCACCAGACCGTCGCCCGCCGTTGTTCCCCTTCCCGCAGACGACGACCGCCCGGCGACCGTACGAGCCGCCCGCGAGCTCGCGGGCGGCTCGTGCCACGGCGCGCCCGGCCCGCTCCATCAGCACCTCGGCCCCGATGCCTCGCGCCTGCGTCTCGCGGTCGAGCGATCGACGCCTCCTCGGGAGTGAGGACCGGCTTCATCGGACCGCGATCGCGAACGCGACGGCGCTCGTCTTCTCGTGGGTGAACGTGATCAGGACCTCGGTGACGCCGAGCGCATCCGCTCGGCGTTTCGCGTTGCCGTCGAGGCGGATCGAGGGCGCGCCGGACGGATGACGGGTGACGCTGATGTCCTGCCAGAGCCGGCCCCGGTAGCCGCCGAGCGCCTTGATCGTCGCTTCGCGGGCCGCGAAGCGGCCCGCGTACGACTCGGCAGGTCTCGCCTTCGAGTCGCAATACGCGATCTCTTCGGGCGTGAAGACGCGATCACGGAGCGTGGGATGGCGCGAGATCGCGCGCTCCATCCGCGCGATCTCGCAGATGTCGACGCCGAGCCCGACGATGTCCACGAGGACAGGCTAGTCCTGCTACTCGACCGTGACGCTCTTCGCGAGGTTCCGCGGCTGATCGACGTCGGAACCCCGCAGCCTCGCCACGTGGTAGGCGAGCAGCTGTAGCGGCACCGTCACCACGACCGGCGACAGCAGCTCCGGCGTCTCCGGGACCTCCAGGACGTGCTGCGCCACTCCGCGGATCTGCTCGTCACCTTCGGTGGCGACCGCGATCACCTCGGCGCCGCGCGCGCGCACCTCCTGGATGTTCGACAGCATCTTCGGATAGACGTGGCACTTGGTCGCGACCGCCACCACGGGGACGCCCTCCTCGACCAGCGCGATCGGGCCGTGCTTCAGCTCGCCGGCCGGATAGCCCTCCGCGTGGACGTAGCTGATCTCCTTCAGCTTGAGCGCTCCCTCGAGCGCCGCCGGAAAACCGGTGTGCCGTCCGATGAAGAGCCAGTCGCGCGAGTCCTGGAACCGCCCGGCGAGCTCCTGGACCTGCGCGTCGAGCGCGATCGCCTCGCTCGACCTGCGCCGGCAGCTCGCCCATCCGCGTCAGCACCTCGGCGATCTCCTCCGGGAACATCGAGCCGCGGACCTGCGCGAGGTACATCGCGAGGATGTACTGCGACACCATCTGGGTCGCGAACGTCTTGGTCGCCGCCACGCCGATCTCCGGACCGGCGTGCATGTAGATCACGCCGTCGGCCTCGCGCGCGAGCGACGAGCCGACGGTGTTCGTCACGGCGAGCAAGCTGGAACCCTGGCGACGCGCGTGCCGGGCAGCCTCGAGCGTGTCGATCGTCTCGCCGGACTGCGAGACGGCGAGCGTGAGCGTGTCGGGCCCGAGGACCGGATCCCGGTAGCGGAACTCGCTCGCGATGTCGATCTCGACCGGCAGGCGGGTCCAGTGCTCGATCGCGTACTTCGCGACGAGACCCGAGTGGTACGCGGTGCCGCAGGCGACGACGAAGACCTTGTCGACCTCGCGCAGGACGTCGTCGGGGATGCGGAGGTCGTCGAGGGCGAGCTGTCCGTGCTCGTCGACGCGCCCGACCAGCGTGTCCCGGATCGCGCCCGGCTGCTCGTGGATCTCCTTCAGCATGAAGGTGTCGAAGCCGCCCTTCTCCGCTCGCGCGACGTCCCAGTCGACCGTCGATCGACTCGGGATGCGCCGGGTTGCCGTCGAAGTCCGTGAACGTGGCGCCGTCCGCCCGGACCTCGACGATCCGACCCTCGTCCACCGGGATCACGGTGGTCGTCCGCCCCAGCAGGGCCGGGATGTCGGAGGCGAGGATCATCTCGCCTTCGCCGACCCCGACCACCAACGGCGAGGCGACCTTCACGCCGACCAGCACGCCGGGCTCTTCCGACGACAGCACGACGAGCGAGTAGGCGCCCTCGAGCTCCTTGACGGTGCTCCGAACGGCTTCCAACAGCGACTCGCCTTCCTGGAGCCGCTCCTCGATCAGATGGGCGACCAGCTCGGTGTCGGTCTCGGAGACGAGGGTGTGACCGTCCTTCTCCAGGCGGGTGCGGAGCTGCTGGAAGTTCTCGATGATCCCGTTGTGGATCACGGCGACGGTCCCGGAGCAGTCGAGGTGAGGATGGGCGTTGCGGTCCGTCGGCGCTCCGTGCGTGGCCCATCGCGTGTGCCCCATCGCCACCGTGCCGGCCGGATGCCCGTCGCCATCGAGCGGCGTCCTCGCAGCTCGGAGAGCTTGCCTGCCCGCTTGACGACGGTCAGGTCTCCATCGAGCACGGCGACGCCCGCCGAGTCGTACCCGCGGTACTCCAGACGTCGGAGTCCTTCGAGGACGATCGGGAGGGCCTCGTCGGGGCCCACGTAGCCGACGATGCCGCACATAGGGACAACGAGCGTAGCAGCGCCGTGCATGGTGCCGGGCAGCGGAAGCTCAGGCGCCGAGGTGCTCGCGCACCTCACGGGCGATGGCCTCTGCATGCCGGCGAGCGACGCCTTCCGTCTCCGCCTCGACCATGACCCGGACGAGCGGCTCGGTGCCTGAGGCGCGCACCAGCACGCGGCCCGAGTCGGCGAGCTCGTCCTCTGCCGACCGGACGGCTTCCCAGACCGGAACGGAGCCGTCGAGCTCTGCGAGGCTCCTCACCGAGTACGTTCTCCATCACCTGGGGGTAGCGCTTCATGACTGCCCGCGAGATCGGCGACCGTCCGGCCGCTGCCCGCCGCGAGGGAGAGGAATCGAACGGCCGTGAGGAGGCCGTCACCTGTCGTCGCGTGATCTCGGAAGATCAGATGGCCGGACTGCTCGCCGCCGAGCATCACGTCCTCTTCGAGCATCTCCTCGAGGACGTAGCGATCGCCCACCTTCGTTGCCGAGACCGTGATGCCGGCCTCCCTCATCGCCCGATGGAACCCGAGGTTCGCCATGACGGTCGTGACCACGGCGTCGTGGGACAAGGAGCCCGCGTCCTTCATCGCGATGGCGCACGCGGCCAGGACCTGGTCCCCGTCGATCACGCGGCCGCGATCGTCGACGAACAGGGCCCGGTCGGCGTCGCCGTCGTGGGAGACGCCGGCGTCGGCGCCGAGCTCGACCACCGCCGCGCCGGCGACCTCGGGATGCAAGGCCCCGCAGCCGACGTTGATGTTGCGCCCGTCGGGGGAGGCGTGGATCGCGTGGACGACGGCGCCGAGCCGCTCGTACAGGACCGGGGCGAGGCCGGAGGCGGCCCCGTTGGCGCAGTCGACGACGAGCGACATCCCATCGAGCCGGGCACCGGCCGCCTTCTCGAGATGCGTGAGGTATCGCTCCCGACCGCCCTGGAGCTCCCGGATCGAACCTTCTTCCGCCGACGAAGGCGCAGGGTCTCCGAGGACGGCCTCGATCTGGTCCTCGACGCTGTCCGGCAGCTTCATGCCGTTCGGTCCGAAGAACTTGATGCCGTTGTACTCGGGTGGGTTGTGTGACGCAGAGATGACGACCCCCGCGTCGGCCCCGGCATCGATCGTCAGGAACGCGATCGCAGGCGTGGGCTCGACGCCCGCCAGGAGCACATCGCCCCCGGCTTCGTGGATGCCGGCGACGAGCGCCTCCTCGAGCCAGGTGCCCGACTCGCGAGGGTCGCGACCCAACACGAGGACAGGACGGTGCCTTGTTTCGACAGCGAGCACTGTCACGGCTGCCCGGCCCAGCCCGCGAGCGAGCTCTGTGGTGAGCTCCGAGCCGGCGACACCCCGGACGCCGTCGGTCCCGAAGAGACTGCCCATGGGCAGGTGATGCTACTCGCGAGCGCCGGGACCGCGGAGCCGGCCGGCCCCGCGGTCCCGGCGCTTCGTCTCGTTCAGCAGCAACCCGGCGGGCAACAGTCGGGCGGACAGCACGGATCGTTCATGTGGGCTCACCTCCGATCGGAGTACGCGGTCGTATCGATGGAGGTCGATATGTTGCCTGACATATAGACCTGTGTCAATATGACCTGCGTGAAGCTCCTCCAGGAGATCGACGCCACCTGCTGCCCTCCCCTGCTGTCCGCCCCGCTCGGCGAGGAGGACGCCGCGACCCTGGCGACGGCTCTGCAGGCCTTGGCCGATCCGGCCAGGCTGCGCTTGCTCAGCCTGATCGCCTCGTGCCCGGACTCCGAGGCGTGCGGATGCGACCTCACGGCGCCGATCGGGCTGTCACAGCCCACGGTGAGCCACCACCTGAAGGTGCTCCACGAGGCCGGGCTCCTGGACCGGGAGCGCCGCGGGAAGTGGGTCTACTTCAAGGTCCGGCCGGAACCGCTCGCCTCGCTCCGCTCGGCGCTTTCTTCCCCCTGACCGGTGAGCTCGCCGAGCAGCGACTGGACCCGGCGATCGATCTCGTCCCGGATCATGCGCACCTCCTGGAGGGGCTTCCCGGCGGGATCCTCGAGCTCCCAGTCCTCGTAGCGGATGCCCGGGAAGACGGGGCACGCGTCTCCGCATCCCATCGTGATCACGACGTGGGCGTCTCGCACGACCTCTTCCCGCAAGAGCTTGGGCCGCTCCGCCGAGATGTCGATGCCGACCTCGGCCATCGCCTGGACGACCTCGGGGTTGAGGCGGTCCGCCGGCTCCGAGCCGGCCGACCGCACCCGCACGCGGCCGGCCGCGTGCCGCTCGAGCAGAGCGGCCGCCATCTGGCTGCGCCCCGCGTTGTGCACGCAGACGAACAGGACCACGGGCGGGTCCGACATGGTGGTTCGCTCCATCCGACCGTCAGGATAGTCCGCTCGCGGGTATCGGGACCGACGGCCGGGAGGCCGTGAGGCGAACGTCCGTGGACGCTTCGCCCGCCTCAGGCGATGATGGACGGGTGAAGCTCCTCCGCGTGTACGAGACCCTCGATCCGATCCGTGGTCTGCTCGTCCGCGGGCTGCTGGAGGCGGAGGGGATCGACGTGCTCGCGAAGGGCGAGGGCGCCGGCCCGTACCGGATGGGACCGGTCATCCTGTTCGTGCCGGACGATGCCACTGATCGCGCGGAAGAACTCATCTCGGCATCGGAGGAAGGTTCGCTCGTCCTGGAGCCGCGGGACGAACTCGCGATCGAGGCGAGCGCGAACTAGCGCTTCGAGTACTGCGGAGCCTTCCGAGCCTTCTTCAGCCCGTACTTCCGCCGCTCCTTCTCACGCGCGTCGCGCCTGAGGAACCCCTCCGCCTTAAGCTGCGCCCGGAGCTCCGGGTCGAGCTCGAGCAGCGCGCGGGCGATGCCCAGCCGCAGCGCGCCCGCCTGGCCGTTCACGCCTCCTCCGGTGATCGTGGCGACGACATCGAATTCCTTGTCGCGACCGATCGAGCGGAGCGGCGACTGCGCGATCATCCGGTGGACCCGCGTCGGGAAGTACTCGTCGAGCGCCCGGCCGTTGATGCGGAACTCCCCGGTACCCGGCACGAGCCGCACCCGAGCGATGGCCTCCTTGCGCCGTCCGGTCGTGAGCTTCATGGGTGTCGCCACCTACGTATCCTTCTTCTTCGTCGTCGACGTGGCAGCAGGCTTCTTGGCGGGGGTCTTCCTCGTGGTCGGCTTCTTGGTCGCTGTCGTTTTCTTGGTCGCGGTCCTCCGGGCCGTCGACTTCCGGGTAGTCGCCGCGGGCTTCTTCGACGCCATGGACTTCCGAGTTGTCGCGGTCGGCTTCTTCGCGACAGTCTTCTTTGTCGCTGCCGGCTCGTTCGGTGCCTCGGGCTTCGGGGGGGCTTTCCTCGTCAAGGCCTTCCTGTTCCCGTTCGCCGGCGCGGTCGCGGCCGTCGGAAGACCTTCCCATGCGGGCCTCGTCCCCATCGCCCAGTCCAGAGGTTTCTGTGCCTGGTGGTGATGCTCGGGGCCGGGGACGACATGGAGCTTCTTGATCATCGCCCGGCCGAGCCGTGTCTTCGGGAGCATGCCACGAACGGCTTTCTCGACCGCGAACGCCGGCTTCTTCGCCAGCAGATCCTCGTAGAGGGTGCCCGTGATCCCGCCCGGGTGTCCGGAGTGGCGCCAGGCCACCTTCTTGGTCTCCTTGCCACCGGTCAGCACGACCTTGGCCGCGTTGATGATGATGAGGTGGTCGCCGACATCCATGTGCGGAGCGAAGATGGGCTTGTGCTTGCCACGGAGGATCACCGCGGCCTCCGAGGCGACACGCCCGAGCACCTGCTCGCCGGCGTCCAGGACGTACCAACGGCGTTCGATGTGGTCAGGCTTGGGCGAGTAGGTCTTCATCGTGAAAGATGCCGGCCCGACGGGCCGACGGCCCATGCTACCTGCGGAAACGCGCTACCGTCAAAGCTCGCCGGAACCCTCCCATCAGGATCGATAGCGGACCCGCTCGAGGGTGAGGCCGCGGGCCGGGGCGGGCCGGCCCGCGGCGCCTCGGTCCCGGGCATCCAGGATCTCCGTCATCGCGCCGGCTTCCAGGTTGCCCTCCCCCACCGCGACGAGCGTGCCGACGAGTGACCGAACCATCTGATGCAGGAACGAGTTGGCCACGGCTCTGATCGAGAGCTCGTCGCGACGGCGGGCCACGGTGAGGAGCCGAAGGTCGCGCACGGTCGACCGTTCGCCTCCTGGATGGCGGCAGAAGCTCGCGAAGTCGTGCTTGCCTTCGAGGAGCCGAGCGGCTTCGCGCATCGGACCCAGCCGGAGATGTCCCCTAAGGTGTCTCGGCCGGTGCCAGACGAACCGCGCGGTGAACGGATCCGGCAGGGTGGCCTCATGGATCCGGTAGACGTATTCACGGGCTTTGGCCGAGAAGCGCGCGTCGAAGCCATCGGGCGCGTAGCCGGCATCGGTCACGACAACTTCCGGCGCGAGGGCGCCGTTCAGTGCCGTCTGGAGCCGCTCGGGCCGCACCGCCGATGCCGTGACGAGCGACGCAACCTGACCTCGTGCGTGGACCCCTGCATCTGTGCGTCCGGCCACCGAGACCTTCACCGGCCCACGAAGCACGCGTTCGAGCTGCGACGCGACCACGCCCTCGATCGTCCGGATGGACGGGTCCGGCTGTCGCGCCCATCCCCGGAACCCGGTCCCGTCGTACGCGAGCGTCAGCCGGATCGTGCGCGACATGCGTGAAGTATGGGACGGTGCGGCGGCGAGGGAGCGCCAACATCTGCAGCCGGCGTCGCCGCACGACGCCGAAGGGACGACGGAGCGTCAGCGACGCCGGCGAAGCGTTGGCGCGACCGGGCCGCCGCGGCCGAGGTGACCGCGGCACCCAGCGCTACACCTCCTCGCGCTCGACCAGCTCGATCCGCGCCAT
This sequence comes from uncultured Actinomycetota bacterium, assembly GCA_963778505.1. Lineage (GTDB taxonomy): Bacteria > Actinomycetota > UBA4738 > UBA4738 > HRBIN12 > JAJNBA01. Next base: position 1,016,089 of record CAVZUH010000004.1, read on the forward strand.
CGGGGCGCCGTCGCCCTTGCGCGGTCCGAGCTTCAGGATCCGGATGTAGCCGCCCTGTCGCTCCTCGAACCGTGGTCCGATCTCGTGGAACAGCTTGGCAACCACATCACGATCTGGGATATCGCGGAGGACCTGGCGTCGCGCCGCCAGGTCCCCGCGCTTCGCGAACGTGATCAACTTCTCCGCGAACGGCCGGAGCTGTTTCGCCTTCGCCTCGGTCGTCTCGATGCCTTCGTGCACGAACAGCTGCGCGGCCATCGTCGACAACAGGAGCTTGTGGTGGGCAGGGTTCGAGCCCAGGCGGGGCCCCTTCTTCGGCTTCGGCACCGCGCCTATTCCTCCCGCAAGCCGAGACCGAGTTCCTCGAGCTTGGCCTTGACCTCGTCGATCGACTTCTGGCCGAAGTTGCGGATGTCCATCAGCTCGGACTCCGACTTCTGCACCAGGTCGCCCACGGTGTTGATGCCCTCTCGCTTGAGGCAGTTGTACGAACGAACAGAGAGGTTGAGGTCCTCGACCGTGATCGCGTAGTCGCTCGGCTGGTCCTCGTCCTCTGCGGGACCGACCGAGACGCTCGCCGCCTCGGCCAGGTCCGAGAAGAGCTGGACGAGCTCGAGCAGGGTCCCGCCGGCCGAGGCGAGTGCCTCGCGCGGCGTCACGGAGCCATCGGTCTCGACATCGAGGATCAGGCGGTCACGGTCCGTCATCTGCTCGACGCGGGTGTCCTCCACGGCGTAGGAAACCTTGCGGACCGGCGAGAAGATCGAGTCGACGGGGATCACGCCGATCGGGTCGCGCGGCTTCTTGTTCTTGTCCGCCATGCGGTAGCCGACGCCTCGCTCGACGGTCAACTCCATCTCGAGTGACGCGCCCTTGCCGAGCGTGGCGAGGTGCAGATCGGGATTCAAGATCTCGATCCCCGCCGGCGGCGCGACGTCCCCCGCGGTGACCTCAGCCGGGCCCTTCGACTTCAGGTACACGGTGGTGGGCTCTTCGACGTCGGAGCGGATCACCAGTTCCTTCAGGTTCAAGATGATGTCGGTGACATCCTCGTTCACTTTGGGGATCGTCGAGAACTCATGCAGCACACCGTCGATGCGGACCGACGAGATCGCCGCCCCTGGGATCGACGACAGAAGCGTGCGACGGAGCGAGTTCCCGACCGTGTAGCCGAATCCCGGCTCGAGCGGTTCGATCGTGAACTTGGAACGGATCGGCGAGATCTCGCTCTCGGAGATCTGTGGTCTTGCGACGATGAACACGTGCTTCCTCCTCCGGCGGGGGATCAGCCATTCCTACCCCGCGTCGTGTTGCGTCCCGGACACCCCCTCGGTGCCGGGCTCGCCGAACCGCTAGACGCGGCGGCGCTTGCGTGGCCGGCAGCCGTTGTGCGGCACCGGCGTGACGTCTGAGATGCCTGAGATCTCGAGACCCGTGGCGGCGAGGGAACGGATCGCGGTCTCGCGGCCGGAGCCCGGGCCCTTCACGAACACGTCCACCTTCTGCAGTCCGTGCTCCTGCGCTTGGCGAGCGGCCTTCTCCGCGGCGAGCTGGGCGGCGAACGGCGTCGACTTCCGGGAGCCCTTGAAGCCCACGTTGCCGGCGCTCGCCCACGACAGGGTGTTGCCCTGCAGGTCGGTGATCGTGACGATCGTGTTGTTGAACGTGGACTTGATGTGCGCCTGGCCGTGGACGACGTTCTTCTTCTCCCGCCGCCGTGCCTTCTTCGCCTTTGGCTTCGCCATCGATCCCTTTCCGCTCGTCCTTCGCTCGGCTACTTCTTCGCCTGAACCTTCTTCTTGCCCGCGATCGTCTTCTTCGGGCCCTTACGCGTGCGCGCGTTCGTGTGCGTGCGCTGCCCGCGGACCGGGAGCGACCGGCGGTGCCGGATGCCCTGATAGCAACCGATCTCGATCTTCCGCTTGATGTCTTGGGCAACCTCTCGGCGAAGGTCTCCCTCGACCTTCACGTTCTGGTCGATGAACGCGCGGATCTTCAGCACCTCGTCCTCGGAGAGATCCCGGACCTTGGTCCCTCCCTCGACACCCGAGCCGTTCACGATCTCGTATGCCCGGGTCTGGCCGATGCCGTAGATGTAGCGAAGGGCGATGTCCAGCCGCTTGTCGCGCGGAAGATCGACGCCTGCGATCCGTGCCATGCCCGAGCCTCCTAGCCCTGTCGCTGCTTGTGCCGTGGGTTGGAGCAGATGACCATCACGACGCCCCGGCGCCGGATGACCCGGCACCGATCGCACATCTTCTTCACGGACGGCCTGACCTTCATCTGCTCTCCAGTGTGAACCTACTTGTCTTCGAACCTACTTGAACCTGAACACCACACGCCCTCGCGTGAGGTCGTACGGCGACAGCTCCACCTTGACCCGGTCCCCCGGAAGGATCCGGATGTAGTGCATCCGCATCTTCCCCGAGATGTGAGCCAGGACCTTGTGCCCGCTGTACGGCGCATCGAGCTCTACCCGGAACATGGCGTTGGGCAGCGGCTCTATGACCGTTCCCTCGACCTCGATGACGTCGTCTTTCGGCACGCTCCACTGTTTCCTTCGAACGGGTTCTCCTCTGCTGGCCGGACATGCGAACACGGCCTCCAGCAGGGGCGGACGCATAGTATACGGGCGAGCGTCGCGAAATGTCCACGAGACCTGGGCTGCAGGCTATCTCAGCCGTTCATGCTGGGCTCGTCAAGATCTCCGGCCCGTCCTCGGTGATGGCGATCGTGTGCTCGAAGTGAGCTGCGGTCGATCCATCCGTGGTCACCACCGTCCACCCGTCGGCCAGAACCCTGTTCTCCTCGCCTCCGAGGGTGAACATGGGCTCCACTGCGATCGTGAGCCCGGGCCGAAGCTCCAGGCCTCGACCCGGCGGGCCCCAGTTCTGGATGAACGGCTCCTCGTGCATGCTCCGGCCGATGCCGTGGCCACCGTATTCACGGACCACACCCAATCCCGCAGCATCCGCGACGGACTCGATGGTGTGGCCGATGTCGGAGAGCCTGCCGCCCACCCGGATCGCGTCGATCGCCGCGTAGAGCGCATGCTCGGTCTCCTTCGCGAGCTTCGCCGCCTCCTCTGACGGCGCTTGACCGCCCACGAACACCGTCACCGCGGCGTCGCCGTGGAATCCCTCCCAGACCGCCCCGAAGTCCAGGGAGAGCACCATGCCTTCCTTGAGCTTCCTCGTCCCCGACGGGATCCCGTGGACGATCTCGGCATCGATCGAGGTGCAGATCGAGGCCGGGTAGGTTCCCCGATACCCCTTGAAGGAAGGGATCGCTCCCTCCTCCCGGATGAAACGCTCCGCTACGCGGTCGAGGTCGAGCGTGGAACGCCCGGGCTCGACCGCAGACAGCACCGTTTCGATCGTGCCGGCCACGATCCGGCCGGCCTTCCGCATCTTCTCGATCTCGTCGGGCGATTTCCGGATGATCACTCGAGACCCTCCAAGACCTGCATGGTGCGCTCGATCACTTCGTCGGGGGTTCCTTCGGCGTCCACCTGGAAGAGCAGGTCACGCTCCACGTAGAACTGTTCGAGCGGCGAGGCTTGTTCCCGATACACGGCGATCCGACGCCGCACGGTGAGTTCGTCGTCGTCGGCCCGACGCTCGAGCTCGGCGCCGCAGACATCGCAGACTCCTTCCTGGGCGGGTGGTTTGAATTCGACATGGTACGTCCGTCCGCAGCTGGGACACGTGTAGCGGCCCAGGAGCCGCCGCACGGCGACCTCACCACCCACCGAGAACTTGATCACGGCGGAGAGGGGCTCGCGGGCTTCGTCGAGCGCTCGCTCCAGCGCCTCGGCCTGCGCGACGGTTCGTGGGAACCCATCGAGGATGAATCCCTTGTCCGCATCCGGCTCCGCCAGCCGGTCCATGACCATCGAGACGACCACGTCGTCAGGCACGTACTCGCCGCGATCCATGAACGAGCGGGCGCGGATCCCGAGCTTCGTTCCTCGCTGCACGTGATCGCGCAGGATCTCGCCGGTCGAGATCTGCGGGATGCCGTACCGCTCCGACAGCAGGACCCCCTGCGTCCCCTTCCCCGCGCCCGGGGGGCCGAGCAGCACGAGCCGCATCGGTCTATCCGAGGAAGCCCTCGTAGTGACGCATCAGCAGCTGGGACTCGATCTGCTTCATCGTCTCGAGGGCCACGCCCACCGCGATCAGGATCGAGGTGCCGCCGAACGGGAACTGCGCGAGGTTCCAGAACGCGAACACGATCGTCGGGATCAGCGCGATCACCGCGAGGAAGATCGCTCCCGGCAGTCCGATCCGGATCAGGATCCGGTTCAGGTAGTCCGCGGTCGGGGGGCCTGGCCTGATGCCCGGGATGAACCCGCCGTTCTTCCGCAGGTTGTCGGCGGTGCGGGTCGGATCGAACTGGATCGCCGTGTAGAAGTACGAGAAGAAGATGATCAGCATCGCGAGGAGCGCCATGTAGACGATGCTTCGCTGGTTCTGCAGATGGTTCTGGACGAAGTTCTGGAACCATTCGGCGTGGTACACGCTCGCCAGGAGCGCCGGGAAATACATGACGGACGTGGCGAAGATGATCGGGATCACCCCTGCCTGGTTCACCTTCAGTGGAAGGTACGTGCTCCCACCCGACGTCATCTTGCGGCCGACCACCCGTTTCGCGTACTGGACCGGCACGCGCCGCTGTCCCTGGTCGACGTAGATCACAGCGACCACGATCGCGAGCCCGATCAGCATGATCGTGATGAACTTGCCCGTTCCGCCCTGCTCGCAGGATCACGCGCCCCTCGAACGGAAGGGTCGAGATCACGCTCGTGAAGATCAGGATCGACATGCCGTTCCCGACACCTCGCTGGGTGATCAGCTCGCCCAGCCACATGATCAGCGCCGTACCGGCGGTCATGATCAAGACGATGAACGCTACGTTCGCACCCGTGAACGTGCCTGGGGGGAAGACGTCGGGTATACCGGACGCCGCCGGATTGTGGAACAGGAACACGAGCCCCGTGGACTGCAGCAACGCCAGCACGACGGTGACGTAGCGGGTCCACTGGTTGATCTTCTTCGTACCGGTCTCGCCCTGCTCCTGCCATTGCTGGAGCTTGGGGATCACGACCGTCATCAGCTGCATGATGATCGAGCTGGTGATGTACGGCATGATCCCGAGAGAGAAGATCGCCAGCCGGGACAGGCCGCCGCCCGAGAACAGGTTGATGATCCCGAGGAACCCTCCGGCGCCCTGACGCTCGAGCTCGCGTTGCAAGATGCCGATGTCGACAACCGGAACCGGCAGATAGGAGCCCAGCCGGAACACTGCGATGATGAACAGCGTGAACAGGATCTTCGCGCGAAGATCCGGAACTCGGAACGCGTTCAGGAACGCCTTGAGCACGGTCGTCTAAGGGTAGCTCAGCTGAGGACTTCGGCGGTCCCTCCGGCCGCCTCGATCTTCTGCTTCGCTGCCTTCGAGAAGGCGTGCGCCTTCACGGATAGCTTCTTATCGAGCTCTCCGCGAGCGAGGACCTTGATCTTCGATCCCTTGTGCGCCAGGCCGTGCTGGTACAACGCCTCGGGGGTCACGTCGCTGTCGAAGTACTTGGCCAGGATCTCGACGTTCACCGGCGAGTACTCGACCCGGTTGGGGTTCGTGAAGCCCTTCAGCTTGGGGACGCGCCGGATCAGAGGCATCTGGCCGCCCTCGAACCCAGCCCGGATCTTGCCGCGGGCGCCCGTGCCCTTCATGCCGCGCCCGGCGGTCTTGCCACGCGCGCCCGCGCGCCCGCGACCCACGCGGGTGCGTTCCGTCTTCGCGCCCTTCGCGGGGCGGAGGTGATGCAGCTTCATCGGTCCACCTCCTCGACGCTCACCAGGTGCCGGACCTTCGAGAGCATCCCTCGGATATCGGGGCGATCCTCCTTGACCACGGTGTGGCGGATGCGCCGCAGGCCGAGCCGGCGGACCGTGTCCTTCTGGTCCTCGGGCCGGTCGATCACGCTGCGGGTCTGCGTCACCCTAAGCTTGGTCACCGTAGACCTCCGTCAGAGCATCGGCGCGAGCCGCTTGGGCGTGCGCCTCGGCGGCAGCCACCGCCTCGAGCATCGGCTTGGGCGCCACTTGATGATCCTCGCGATCCCGCATCAGCGCGACCTCGTGAGGCTTGCGCAACGCCTTCAGCCCCGCCTCGGCCGCCTTCACGATGTTGATCTGGTTCGAGGAGCCCATCGATTTCGACAGGATGTCCTTGATGCCGGCCGCCTCGACGAGCGCCCGGACCGGACCGCCGGCGATGACACCGGTCCCCGGCGCGGCCGGCTTCAACAAGACACGACCGGCTCCCGCCTGACCTACGATCTCGTGAGGGATCGTCGTCCCCATCATCGGGACCTCGAACATCTTCCGCCGCGCCAGCTCGACCCCCTTGGCGATCGCGGCCGGCACCTCCTTCGCCTTGCCGTAGCCGACGCCGACGCGGCCCGCGCCGTCGCCCACGACGATCAGCGCGGCGAACGAGAAGCGTCGGCCGCCCTTCACGACCTTCGCCACCCGGTTGATGAAGATGACCCGCTCTTCGTACGGGCTCTTCTCTTGGTCCCTCGCGTCATAGCGTCGCGACATCAGATCTGGAGTCCTCCCTCTCTCGCACCCTCGGCGACCGCGGCGACACGGCCGTGGAACCGCCGCCCGCCCCGGTCGAACACGACCCGCTCGATCCCTGCGCCCTTCGCCCGATCGGCGATCAGCTTGCCGACCGCCTTCGCGCGATCGGTCTTGCCGTTCGTGCCGTCGATCTCCGCGTCGGAGGCAGAGGCGATCGTCGCGGCCGCGCGATCGTCGATCAGCTGGACGTAGATGTGACGGTTCGATCGGTACACCGCCAGGCGCGGCCGCTCCGCCGTCCCCGCAACCTTCTTGCGCACCCGCGCGTGACGGCGGATGCGCGCTTCCCGCCTCGTCTTGGCGTCCATCACGCGGTCGCCCCCTTCGCTGCCTTCCCGGCCTTCTTGCGGACGTACTCGTTCTCGTAGCGGATCCCCTTGCCCTTGTACGGCTCGGGCTTCCGGATCTTGCGGATGTTCGCGGCGACCTCGCCGACCTGTTGCTTGTCGTTGCCCCGCACCACGACCTGGGTGGGGACGGGAACCTCGAACTCGATACCGTCCGGTTGAGGCACGAGGACGGGATGTGAGTAACCGACCTGGAGCTCGACGTCGCTGCCCTTGAGCAAGGCGCGGTAGCCGACGCCCACGATCTGCAGCCGCTTCTCGAAGCCCTTGGTGACCCCTTCGACCATGTTGGCGAGGAGCGATCGCGTGAGCCCGTGCAGACTGCGGCTGAACCCGACGTCGTCGGGCCGCTCCACCCGTGCGACGCCCTCCTCCGTGAGGATGCGCATGGTCGGGTGCATGGTCTGTGAGAGCTCACCGCGGGGACCGCGAACGGTCACCACGTTGACGTCGTCGACCTTCACCTCGACACCATCCGGGATCTCCACGGGTCGTCTTCCGATCCTGCTCATGGCTTCACTTCTCCAACATCACCAGACGTAGGCCAGCACTTCGCCGCCGAAGCCCCTTCGGGCCGCTTCCTTGTCGGTCATCACGCCTTGCGAGGTCGAGATGATCGCGATGCCGAGCCCCCCCTGCACACGCGGCAGCTCGTCGCGACCGCGGTAGATCCTTCGCCCGGGCTTCGAGATGCGCCGGAGCCCGGTGATCGCCCTGCGCCGCCTCACCCCGTACTTCAGTCGGATCCGGAAGGCTTGATGCACGCCCTCGCCCTCCCGTCCGTAGCCGATGATGTATCCCTCCGCATCCAGGATCTTCAGCACCGAGTCGGAGAGCTTCGACACGGGTGCCACCAATTCGTCCTTGTACGCAAGGTTCGCGTTCCGGATCCTTGTCAGCAGGTCCGCGACCGGATCGGATACGTTCGAGGAGAACTTCGTCGCCGTCTTCGTCACCATGAGGCTTTGGTCACCCCCGGCAGCTCGCCCAGGTGCGCGAGCTCACGGAAACAGATCCTGCACAGCAGGAACTTGCGGTAGACCGCCCTGGCGCGGCCGCACCGCATGCACCGCGTGTAGCCCTGCACGCGGAACTTCGGCTGCTTCTTCTGCTTGTTGATGAGTGCTGTTTTCGCCATGTCTCGTCCTCAGCTCGCTTCCGCCGCCACCTGGGCGAACGGGAAACCCAGGGCGGCGAGCAGCGCTCGTCCCTCGTCGTCGGTCTCGGCCGTGGTCACGATGGTGATGTCCATACCCGTGACCTTCAGCACCTTGTCGTAGTCGATCTCCGGGAAGATCAACTGCTCGGTCACGCCGAGCGTGTAGTTGCCGTGCCCGTCGAACGCCGCGGGGCTGAGACCACGGAAGTCCCGGATCCGCGGCAGCGCCAACGATACGAGCCTATCCACGAACTCCCACATGTAGGCGCCCCGGAGCGTCACCTTGGCGCCGATCGCCATGCCCTCGCGGAGCTTGAAGCCCGCGATCGACTTGCGAGCCTTCGTGACGACCGCTTTCTGCCCCGTGATCGTGGCCAGATCCTCGAGCGCGGCGTCGAGGAGGCGCCCGTCCTTGACGGCCTCGCCGACGCCCATGTTGATGACGACCTTCTCGACACTGGGTACCTGCATCAAGTTGGCCAGTCCCAATTGCTCCTTGAGCATCGGAACCAGCTCCTCCCGATACCGCTTCCGGAGGCGTGGCGTGTAGTCGTCCGTCTTCGCGCTCATGACATCTCCGTCTCACACTTGCGACAGAACCGAACCTTCCGGTCGCCTTCGATCCGATGCCCGATCCGGGTCGCCTTGCCGCAGGCCGAACACACGACCTGCACGTTCGAGATGTCCACGAACATCTCGGCGTCGATGATCCCGCCCTGCTGCAGCTGCTGGGAGCTGCCTCGAGCGCGACGGCCGGACGAGCGTTGGTGTTTCTTGGCCAGCGCGACGCCGTCCACCATCACCCGGCCCTCGCGAGGAAGCACGCGCACGACCCGGCCCTCCCGGCCGCGGTCCTTGCCCGAGATCACCCGGACCGTGTCGTCTCTCTTGATGTCGACTCCTGGCATCGCTAGAGCACCTCCGGAGCGAGCGAAACGATCTTCATGTACCGCTTGTCACGGAGCTCCCGGGCCACCGGTCCGAAGATCCGTGTGCCTCGCGGGTTCCTCGAATCGGGTGTGAGGAGGACCACGGCGTTGTCATCGAACCGGATGTAGGACCCGTCGGGGCGCCTGCGCTCCTTCGATGTTCGCACGACAACGGCTTTCACGACCTCGCCCTTCTTGACGCCACCACCGGGTAGAGCGTCCTTGATCGTGCCGACGACCGTATCGCCGATGCTCGCGTAACGCCGGGCGGACCCGCCGAGCACGCGGATCACCAGGAGCTCTTTCGCTCCCGTGTTGTCCGCCACGCGACATCGGGTCTCTTGCTGGATCACTTCGCCTTCTCCACGATCTCGACGAGTCGCCAGCGCTTCGTCTTCGACAGCGGGCGCGTCTCCACGACGCGCACGCGGTCGCCCACATGCGCCTCGTTGGACTCGTCGTGCGCCGAGAGCTTCTTCGAGCGGCGCACGGTCTTGTCGTAGAGGGGATGCCGGAAGGAGCGGTCGATCCGAACGACGACGGTCTTGTCCATGCCGTCCGAGACCACCACGCCGGTCCGCACCTTGCGGCGACCGCGCTCCTGCGTCAGCTGCTCGTCGCTCACTGCTCTTTCTCCGTTCTTGGCTCAGCCGGCGCCTGCTCGGCGGCGGCCGCGACCGAAGTGGCCTCGATGTCACGTTCCCGCATCACCGTGGCGATCCGTGCGATCTCGTGCCGGATCTTCTTGATCGACGACGAGTCGTCGAGCTGTCCGGTCGCGAGCTGGAACCGCAGGTTGAAGAGCTCTTCCTTCGCGGATTCCGCGCGCTCCACGAGTTGTTCGTCGGTCAGGTCGCGAAGCTCGGCGGTCTTGCTCGCCATCGCTACTCCCCCACCCTCGTGATGAACTTGGTTCTGATCGGCAACTTGTGCTGGGCTCGACCCATCGCTTCGCGAGCGAGCGACTCGTTCACTCCGGCCAGCTCGAACATCACCCGGCCGGGTTTCACGACCGCGACCCAACCCTCCGGGTTCCCCTTGCCCGACCCCATCCGGGTCTCCGCCGGCTTCTTGGTGACGGGTTTGTCCGGGAAGATCGTGATCCACACCTTCCCGCCACGGCGGATATGCCGCGTGATCGCGACACGGGCTGCCTCGATCTGGCGGTTGGTGATCCACCCCGGCTCCATCGCCACGATCGCGTAGTCGCCCGACTGGATGTCGGTGTGACCCTTCGCCAGACCGCGCATGCGGCCACGGTGCTGCTTCCGATGCTTCACACGCTTCGGCGCGAGCATCAGACCTCACCGCTTTCCGGTTCCGCGGCCACCTCGGCCGGCGCTTCCACGGGCGCCTCGGCCGGCGTTTCCACGGGCGCCTCCGCGGGCTCCACGTCGCCCGCCGGCTGCGCGGCCTCTGCTGCCTCAGGCGCCGCCTCGAGCTCTGGGGCCGGCTCTGTCTTCGGCGCGGCCTTCGCGCGCGGTGGCCGGCTTCGTGACTCGCTCGCCCTTCTCGGCTCGCGCGTGGGCACGAGCCATCGCTCGCTCGGTCTCCTGCTCGCGGTGCGGCACCTCGTCGCCGTGGTAGACCCACACCTTCACGCCGATCGCCCCGAAGGTCGTCTTGGCTGCGGCGGTCCCGAAGTCCACCTTGGCGCGGAGCGTGTGCAGCGGCACCCGTCCCTCGCGGTACCACTCCTTGCGACCCATGTCCGTCCCGCCCAGCCGGCCTGCACACGCGACGCGCACGCCCAAGGCGCCGGCACGCATCGCGGTCTGGACCGCGCGGCGCATCGCCCGGCGGAAGGCCACCCTTCCGGCGAGCTGCTCGGCGACCCCCTGCGCCAGGAGCGCGGCATCCGTGTCGGGCCGCACCTCGCTGGAGGCCTGGTTCATGTCCTCGACCTTCACGTCCACGCGCTTCTTCGTGTACCGCTCGACGTCCTTGCGCAGGCGATCCACCTCGGCGCCCTTGCGGCCGATCACGATGCCGGGCCGTGCGGTGCGGATGTAGACCCAGATCTGGTCGCCCTTGCGCTCGATGTCGATCGAAGAGATGCCGGCCCGCGACAACCGCGAGCGGATGTGCTTGCGGATCCAGACGTCCTCGTGGAGCGCCTCGATGTAGTCGTGCCTGCTCGCGTACCAATTCGATTTCCAGGGATAGATGACCCCCAGCCGGAACCCGTACGGGTGAACTTTCTGTCCCACTACTCCTCGTCTCCCATCGTTTCGACCACGACCGTGACATGCGATGTGCGCTTCCGGACCCTCGTCGCGCGGCCGTAGGCCCGCGGGCGGTAGCGGCGCAACGTCGGTCCCTCGTCTACCCAGGCCTTCGACACCAACAGGTTCTCCGCGATCACGCCCGGGACGCTGCTCCGCGTTGGCGACGGCGGAGTTCAGCAGCTTCTCGAGGTCACGAGAGGCGCCGAGGGTAGATAGGCGGAGGATGCGTCTGGCCTCCTCCACGTGCTGACCGCGGATGAGGTCCACGCCCCGCCGCATCTTCCGCGGCGACGTGCGGACGTACTTGACCGTGGCTCGAGCTTCCATCTACCGGGGTCCCGTCTTTCGCTCTTCCCTCGAGTGCGTGCGGAACGTGCGCGTGGGGGCGAACTCGCCGAGCTTGTGCCCGACCATCGACTCCGACACGAACACCGGAACATGCTTGCGACCGTCGTGAACCGCGATCGTGTGACCGATCATGTCGGGCACGATCGTCGAGCGCCGCGACCAGGTCTTCACGACCTTCTTCTCGCCGCGCTCGTTCATCCCGGCGATCTTGACCATGAGGTGCTCGTCCACGAACGGCCCCTTCTTCACGGACCTCGCCATCAGCCACGCCCCTTCCCACGACGCCGGATGATCTGCGAGTTCGACGCCTTCTTCTTCTTCCTGGTACGGCCTTCCTTCTTCCCCCAGGGCGAGGTCGGGTGGCGGCCGCCCGACGCTTTGCCTTCGCCGCCGCCGAGAGGGTGATCGACCGGGTTCATCGCCACGCCGCGCACCGACGGCCGCTTGCCCTTCCAACGGTTGCGCCCTGCCTTGCCGAGGGAGATCAACTCGTGTTCCGCGTTCCCGACGACCCCCACGGTGCCCTTGCAGGCGGACGGGACCGTGCGCATCTCGCCGGAGGGGAGCCGCAGCGTGGCCAGCTTCCCTTCCTTGGCCATCAGCTGGACGCTGGTCCCGGCCGAACGCGCCATGCGTGCGCCGGCGCCCGGCTTCAGCTCCACCGCATGCACCACCGTGCCCACCGGGATGTTCCGGAGCGGCAGTGAGTTCCCGGGGCGGATCTCGGCGCCGTCCCCGGACATCAGCATGTCGCCGACCCGCACCCCGTCCGGCGCGAGGATGTAACGCTTCTCGCCGTCCACGTAGTGCAACAGGGCGATCCGCGAGCTCCTGTTGGGGTCGTACTCGATCGTGGCGACCTTGGCCGGGATGCCGTCCTTGTTGCGGCGGAAGTCGATGAGCGCGGTAGCGACGCTTCGTGCCGCCTCCTTGGTGCCGCGTCGTGATCCGGCCGTGCACGTTCCGCCCGGCCTTCTTGCGCCCCTTCGTCAGGAGCGACTTCTCGGGCGTCGACCGCGTGATCTCGTCGAACGACGACACGCTGGCCCCACGCCTGCCCGGCGTCGTCGGCTTGTACTTTCGAACGGCCACGGCTACGACCCCCCACCCTCGAAGATCTCGATGCTGTCGCCCTGGGCCAGCGTGACGACGGCGCGCTTCTCGTCGGGACGTCGGCCCCGGGTGTACCCGCGCCGCTTCATCTTGCCCCGGCGTTTCAGCGTGTTGACCGACACCACCTGGACGTCCCAGATCGTCTGGACCGCCTCCTTGATCTCCGTCTTGTTCGCGCGCGGGTCGACCAGGAACGTGTACGTGTTGTGTTCGATGCCCGCGTAGGACTTCTCCGAGACGATGGGGCGGACGATCACGTCGCGAGGGGACTTGTTCACTCCGCCACCTCGTCCTTCTTCGGCGCTCTGTTTCGCGCCTTCCCCTGCGTTTCCGTCTTCGTCTCGAACGCCGTCGCCGATCCTCGCGGTGCCCGCGTCAGGCCGTCGATCGCGGCATCGGTGAACAGCACGCGGTCCGCCAATAGCACGTCGTAGGTCCCGAGGCCGTTCGCGTAGGCGATCTTCACGCTCGTGAGGTTCCGGAAGGATTTCTCGACCGCGCCCGACTCCGTGGGAACGCGGCAGGACCAGCAGGATCCGGCCCTTGAGCTCCAGCGAATCCAGGACGCCCACCGCCTGACTCGTCTTCGGCTCGTCCCAAGCAAGGTCGTCGACCACGGCCAGCTTGCCGCTCTGCAGGGCGTCGGTGAGGGCGGATCGGAGCGCTCCCCGGCGCATCTTCTTGTTGACCTTCTGGGAGTGGTCGCGCGGCGTCGGACCGTGGGCCACGCCGCCGCCGACCCATTGGGGAGACCGGATCGAGCCCTGTCGGGACCGGCCGGTGCCCTTCTGCCTCCATGGCTTCCTGCCGCCGCCGCGGACCTCGCCTCGCGTCTTCGTCGAGTGCGTGCCCGCGCGGATCCCGGCGAGGCCCGCCACGACCACCTGATGCATCAGCGGCACGCTCACCCTCGACTCGAAGATCTCTGCGGGAAGATCCACGAGATCCGGTCTTCTTCCCGGCGATGTCGCGCATCTCGATCGAGGCCATCAGGCGCCACTCCCCGCCGAGGCCTTGCCTGATGGAGCCTTGACCGCCGAGCGCGCCATGAGGAGGCCCCCGTTCGGCCCGGGTACCGCGCCCTTGACGAGCAGCAGGCCGCGCTCGGCGTCGGCCTGCACGACCTCGAGGTTCAACACCGTCACGCGCACGTTCCCGTACTGACCCGCCATCGGCATGTCCTTGAAGACCCGGCTCGGCGTCGCGCACGCACCGATCGCGCCGGGCGCTCGGTGCTTGCGCTTGGTGCCGTGGCTGGCGCGCAGCCCGTGGAACCCGTGGCGCTTCATCACCCCGGTCGTGCCGTGGCCCTTGGAGACACCGACCACGTCGACCCGATCGCCCGGGCTGAACACGTCGACCGTGATCTCCTGGCCCGTGCTCGTAGCTCCCGGCGTCGTCCGTCCGCAGCTCGACCACGTGGCGACCCGGCGCCGCGTCGTGCTTCTCGAAATGCCCTTTCATCGGCCCGGTCAGGTCGCGGGGCCGGACCGTGCCGAAGGAGAGCTGGACGGCGTCGTAGCCGTCGGTCTCCTTCGTCTTCACCTGGGAGACGACGGACGGCCCCGCCTTGATGACCGTGACCGGCACGGCGCGGGTGTCGTCGAAGATCTGGGTCATCCCCAGCTTCGTGCCCAAGATGCCTTTCGTCTCAGCCATCGCTCCTACAACTTGATCTCGATGTCGACCCCGGCCGACAGGTTCAGTCGCTGCAGCTCCTGCACCGTCTTGGACGTGGCGTCCACGATGTCGATCAGTCGCTTGTGCGTGAGCATCTGGAAGTGCTCACGCGAATCCTTGTACTTATGCGGCGAGCGGATCACCGTGTAGATCGATCGCTCGGTCGGCAGCGGAACGGGCCCGACGACCTTGGCGCCGGTGCGCGTCACGTGCTCGACGATGTCGCGCGCCGCCACGTCGAGCATCCGGTGGTCGTACGCCCGGAGCTTGATCCGGATCTTCGGTCCCGCCACTGCCTCGTCCCCTCGCCCTTCGGTTCTCGACGTCCCTCTACTTCAGGACCTTGGTGACCCGTCCGGCCCCGACGGTGCGCCCGCCTTCGCGGATCGCGAACCGGAGACCGTCCTCCATCGCGATCGGCTTGTCGAGCTCCACCCGCATCTCCACGTTGTCCCCGGGCATCACCATCTCGACGCCTTCGGGCAAGTGCGCGACGCCCGTCACGTCGGTGGTCCGGAAGTAGAACTGGGGCTTGTAGCCGTCGAAGAACGGCGTGTGCCGGCCGCCCTCCTCCTTGGACAGGATGTAGACGTTCGACATGAACTCGGTGTGAGGGGTGATGGAGCCCGGCTTCGCCAGGACCTGGCCGCGTTCCACCTCGTCCTTGTCGATGCCGCGGAGGAGCACCCCCACGTTGTCGCCTGCCGTGATCTCGTCGAGGAGCTTGCGGAACATCTCGAGGTCGGTCGCGATCGTCTTGCGTGTCTCCCGCAATCCGACGATCTCGACTTCCTCCATCTTCTTGAGGACGCCTTGCTCGACGCGGCCCGTGACGACCGTGCCACGGCCGGTGATCGAGAAGACGTCTTCGATCGGCATCAGGAACGGCTTGTCGGTGTCGCGCACGGGCTCGGGGATGAAGGTGTCGCACGCCACCAGGAGCTCGTCGACCTTGGCCATCCACGTCTCGTCGCCCTCGAGCGCCTTCAGGGCCGAGATCTGGATGACCGGGACGTCGTCGCCCGGGTACTCGTAGGACGTGAGCAGCTCACGGACCTCGAGCTCGACGAGGTCGAGGAGCTCGGGGTCGTCGACCATGTCGCACTTGTTCAGAGCGACCACGATCGAAGGTACCCCCACCTGGCGGGCGAGCAGCACGTGCTCGCGGGTCTGCGGCATGGGGCCGTCGGCCGCCGACACCACGAGGATGGCGCCGTCCACCTGGGCGGCGCCGGTGATCATGTTCTTCACGTAGTCGGCGTGGCCCGGCATGTCGACGTGGGCGTAGTGGCGATTCTCGGTCTCGTACTCGACGTGGGCGATCGCGATCGTGATCCCGCGCTCGCGCTCCTCCGGCGCCTTGTCGATCTCGTCGAACGGGCGTGAACTCGGCCATGCCCTTCTCGGCCTGGCGCTTGGTGATCGCGGCCGTGAGCGTCGTCTTGCCGTGGTCGATGTGGCCCATCGTGCCGATGTTCACGTGGGGCTTCGTGCGCTCGAACTTCTTCTTGCCCATGATCCCTCTCCTCTTCCCGCTCGTCGTGGGCCCTACTCGCCCGAGACCCGGGCGATGATCTCCTTCGATACCTGCACCGGCACCTCCGCGTACGCGTGGAGCTGCATCGGGCTGTGCGCGGCGCGGCCCTGGGTCCGCGAGCGCAGGTCGGTCGCGTAGCCGAACAGCTCGGCCAGCGGCACCAGCACCCTGATCACCTTCTGCCCCCCCGCGTCGTCGATCCGCTCGATCCGGCCGCGCCGCGCCGTCACGTCGCCCATGACCTCGCCCATGAAGTCTTCGGGAGTGGTCACCTCGAACTCCATGACGGGCTCGAGCAGCGCGGGATCGGCCTTGCGGGCCGCCTCCTTCAGCGCCATCGAACCGGCGATCTTGAACGCCATCTCGCTCGAGTCGACCTCGTGGAAGGTGCCGTCCATCAGGGTCGCCCGGACGTCCACCATCGGGTACCCGGCCAGCACCCCGTTGTCGAGCGCCTCCTGGATCCCCTGGTCCACGGCGGGGATGTACTCGCGGGGGATCTTGCCGCCGACGATCTTGTTCAGGAACTCGTACCCCCCACCGGGACCGGTCGGCTCCAGGTTGATCACGACATGCGCGAACTGTCCGCGGCCGCCCGTCTGCCGGACGAAGCGGGTCTCGACCTTGTGCACCTCGCGGCGGATCGTCTCGCGGTACGCGACCTGCGGCTTGCCGACGTTGGCGTCGACGGAGAACTCTCGCTTCAGACGGTCCACGATGATGTCGAGGTGGAGCTCGCCCATCCCCGAGATCACGGTCTGACCCGTCTCGTCGTCGAACTTCACGACGAACGTCGGGTCCTCGTCCGCGAGCTTGGCGAGGCCGTTCCCCAGCTTGTCCTGGTCGGCCTTCGTCTTCGGCTCCACGGCCACCGAGATGACGGGCGTGGGGAAGCTGATCGATTCGAGGACGACCTGGTGGTCGGGATCGCAGATCGTGTCGCCGGTCGTCGCGTGCTTCAGGCCGACGACGGCGACGATGTCGCCCGTGTAGGCGGCCGCCATGTCCTCACGGTGGTTGGCGTGCATCTGCAGGATCCGCCCGATCCGCTCCTTGCGGTCCTTGGTGGCGTTGGCCACGTGGGTGCCGGCTCGGAGCACACCCGAATAGACCCGCAGGTACGTGAGGCGACCGACGTAGGCGTCCGACATGATCTTGAAGGCGAGCGCGGCGAACGGCTCCGAGTCCTCAGGCTTTCGCTCGACGTGGGCCGCTTCGTCGTTGGGCAGATGACCCTGCACGGGCAGCACCTCGGCCGGGGACGGGAGGTAGGCGACGATCGCGTCGAGCAGCAGCTGGACACCCTTGTTCTTGAAGGCGGAACCGGCACAGCACCGGAACGCCCAGTCCGGCGAGCGTCGCGCGGCGGATCGCGCGATGCAGCTCCTCGGTCGTCGGCTCCTCCTCGTGCACGAACTTCTCCATCACCGACTCGTCGTGGTCGGCGAGCTTCTCGAAGAGCTGGTGGCGCGCGGACTCGGCCGCCTCCCGGTATTCCTCCGGGATGTCCGTGTCGTGCCACTCCTCGCCCATCTCGCCCTCCCAGTAGTGGGCGTTCATCTGGACGAGGTCGATCACGCCGTGGAAGTCGGACTCGGTGCCCCACGGGAGCTGCAGGACGAGCGGGGTCGCCTGCAGGCGGTCCACGATCATCTCGACGGTGCGTTCGAAGTTGGCCCCGGTCCGGTCCATCTTGTTGACGAAGCAGATCCGGGGTACGCTCGTACCGGTCGGCCTGACGCCACACCGTCTCGCTCTGCGGCTCGACTCCGGCCACCGCGTCGAAGACCGCGACCGCGCCGTCCAGCACGCGGAGCGAGCGCTCGACCTCGACGGTGAAGTCGACGTGGCCGGGGGTGTCGATGATGTTGATCCAGTGGCCCTTCCACTGGCACGTGGTGGCCGCGGACGTGATCGTGATGCCGCGCTCGCGCTCCTGCACCATCCAGTCCATCTGCAGCGGTGCCTTCGTGCACCTCGCCGATCTTGTAGGCCTTCCCGGTGTAGTAGAGGATCCGCTCGGTCGTGGTGGTCTTGCCCGGCGTCGATGTGCGCCATGATGCCGATGTTGCGCGTGCGAGCGAGGGGGTACTCGCGGATCGCGAGCCCCTTGCCGCCGTCCTTGACCTTCTGTTCGGTCGTCGCCACCTGCATCCTCTCCGCGGGGACCGCCATCTACGGGGTCCCCTCCACACGGGAAACCGGCCCCTGAGGGCCGGTCGCCGTGGTTCTCCTCGATCACCATCGGTAGTGCGCGAACGCTTTGTTGGCCTCGGCCATCTTGTGCATGTCCTCCCGCCGCTTCACGGATGCCCCCTGGCCGTTGGCGGCGTCCATGATCTCCGAGACCAACCGCTCGGCCATCGAGTTCTCGCGCCGGGCGCGGGAGAAGTTCACGAGCCATCGCAGCGCGAGCGTGGTGCCTCGGGTCGGCTTCACCTCGACGGGTACCTGGTACGAGGCGCCTCCGACCCGGCGGGACTTCACCTCCAGCATCGGCCGCACGTTCTCGACGGCGCGCTTCAGGGTGATCACCGGGTCGTTCGCGGTCTTCTGGCTGATCTGCTCGAGCGCTTCGTAGACGATGTGCTCGGCCACGGTCTTCTTCCCGTGCAACAGCACCTTGTTGACCAGCTGCGTCACCAACGGGTTCTGGTAGACGGGATCGGGGGTGATCCCCCTGCGTACGGCAGGGCCCTTCCGGGGCATGACTACTCGCCACCCTTCTTGGCGCCGTAGCGCGACCTGGCCTTGCGGCGGTCGCGTACGCCTGCGGTGTCGAGCGTGCCCCGGACGATCTTGTAGCGAACGCCGGGAAGGTCGCGTACGCGACCGCCGCGGACGAGCACGATCGAGTGCTCCTGAAGGTTGTGTCCCACGCCCGGGATGTACACCGTGACCTCGATCCCTGAGGTCAGCCGGACCCTGGCGACCTTCCGAAGGGCCGAGTTCGGCTTCTTCGGGGTCATCGTGTAGACGCGCGTGCAGACGCCACGCCGCTGCGACGAGCCCTTCAGCGCGGGGCTCTTCGTCCGCTTCTTGGGCCTCGACCGGCCCTTCCGCACGAGTTGTTGGATGGTAGGCATGGCTCTCTCGTCTGCACTCTTCCCTTTTCATTCACCGAGGCCTGGAGCCTCGGGCCGAACCCTTTGGGGCGCAGCGCGAACGCCGTGACCCTGCGGGGTTGTCGCTCCGACCGGAGCCGGACGCCCGACGTGTTCGCCGTACTCGGGCGCGACCGCCAAAGCTACTGGTCGTGAGCACGAGATGTCAACCGCGTGGGTGCCACCCGGCGTGAGGGCCGGCCTGCGCGGATGCGCTCGCTAGCCTACCCGGCCGGTCGGGCTCCCGACACCTACTCGTCCTCGGCCCCGGACACGCCCCCGAGCATGCTCTCGGCCTGCTGGCGGGTGAGGCCGACCAGCGCCGGCTCGCCCCCCTCGGCCAGCTCGGCGAGCTCCCGCTGGCGTGTCAGCCAGTACTCGGGGATCGCGTCCGGCTTGATCTTGACCGCGACGTTGCGGTACCGACTCATGCCCGTGCCTGCCGGGATCAGCTTCCCGATGATCACGTTCTCCTTGAGCCCCAGCAATGGGTCGGCCTTGCTCTGGATGGCGGCGTCCGTGAGCACCCGGGTCGTCTCCTGGAAGGAGGCGGCCGAGAGCCACGAGTCCGTCGCGAGCGAGGCCTTCGTGATGCCGAGCAGGACCGGTCGAGCGGAGGCGGGTACGCCGCCTGCCTCGACGACCTCCTGGTTCGTCTCTTCGAAGACCCGGCGATTCACGAGGTCGCCTGGCAGCAGGTCCGTGTCGCCCGGCTCGATGATGTGCACCTTCCGGAGCATCTGACGGCCGATCAGCTCGATGTGCTTGTCGTGGATCGTCACGCCCTGCGAGCGATAGACCTGCTGGACCTCGTCGACGAGGTGCAGCTGCAGCGCGAGGACGCCCTCCACGCGCAGCTTCTCGTGGGGGTTCACGGAACCCTCGGTGAGCTGCTGGC
The DNA here is from genome assembly GCA_963778505.1 of uncultured Actinomycetota bacterium. GTDB lineage: Bacteria > Actinomycetota > UBA4738 > UBA4738 > HRBIN12 > JAJNBA01. Next base: position 1,036,082 of record CAVZUH010000004.1, read on the forward strand.
CGACCTCCACCTGATCGCCGTTCGCGACCGTGAGACGGGCGCGGAACGAGACCTGGTACTCGACCATGTCGCCCGTCTCGTCGGTGACTCGGAGGCGTCGGACGTGCTTCTCGTCGTCGTCCTCGATGGTCACCTCGCCCGACAGCTCGGTGATCTGCGCCATCCCCTTCGGGTTACGAGCCTCGAACAGCTCGACCACGCGCGGGAGACCGTGCGTGATGTCCTCGCCGGCGATGCCGCCGGTGTGGAAGGTTCGCATCGTGAGCTGGGTGCCGGGCTCACCGATCGACTGGGCGGCGATGATGCCCACCGCCTCTCCGATGTCGACGAGCCGGCCCGCGGCGAGCGACCGTCCGTAGCACGCCTGGCACACACCGACCTCGGCCTCGCAGGTGATCACGGAACGGACCCGCACGCTCTCCACGCCGGAGTCGATCACCGACGCCGCCAGCTCGTCGGAGAGCTCCGCGCCGCGGGCGGCGATCTTCTTCCCGCCCACCTTCACGTCCTCCGCGAGGACGCGTCCGAACAGCGACGTGTCCGTGTGGGCGGCCCTGACGATGGTCCCGTCGGGTCGGGTGATGTTCACGGTCGCCGTGATCGACCGGTCGGTGCCGCAGTCCTCCTCACGGACGATGACCTCCTGGGCGACGTCGACGAGACGCCGTGTGAGGTAGCCCGAGTCCGCCGTTCGCAGCGCCGTGTCGGCGAGGCCCTTCCGAGCACCGTGCGTCGAGATGAAGTACTCGAGGACCGACAGGCCTTCGCGGAAGTTCGACTTGATCGGACGAGGGATGATCTCGCCCTTCGGGTTGGCGACGAGGCCTCGCATCCCAGCGAGCTGGCGGATCTGCATGATGTTCCCGCGCGCGCCCGAGTTGGCCATCATGTAGATCGGGTTGGTCTTCGTGAACTGGGCCTCCATCGCGTCCTTGACCTCGTCGGTGGCCTGCGTCCAGATCTCGATGAGCTCCTGACGACGCTCGTCGTCCGTGATGATGCCCTTGCGGTACTGCTGCTCGACCTTCTGTGCGCGCTTCTCGTGCTCGTCCAGGATCTTCTGCTTCTCCGGGGGCGTGGTGACGTCCTCGACGCCCAGCGTCACGCCCGCCTTGGTGGCGTAGTCGAACCCGAGGTTCTTCAGGTTGTCGAGGACGATCTCGGTCTGCGCTCGGTCGTAGCGGTGCACGACCTCATCGACGAGACGGGCCACGTCCGGCTTCAACACTGGCTCGTTGCGGTACTCGAAATCGTCCGGGAAGGCCGTGTTGAACACGATCCGGCCGATGGTCGTGCGGATGACCGGCGTTCGGCCCACCCACCCCTCGGCCTTGGCGTCGTACCCCTCCGGCAGGAGCTCCTCCGGGAGCGCCTTCCCCGTGAGCCGGACACGTACCGGATCGTGGAGCGGATGACCGCGGTCGAGCGCCAGCAACGCTTCGGCGGTCGAGCCGAGCGTCGGGATCTCCTCGTCCTTCATGTCTTCGTTCTGCGTGAGGGTCAGGTAGTAGAGCCCGAGCACCATGTCCTGCGACGGAGTGGCGATCGGACGCCCGTGCGCCGGCGACAGGATGTTGTTCGTCGAGAGCATCAGGATCCGGGCTTCGGCCTGCGCCTCCGCGGACAAGGGGACGTGGACCGCCATCTGGTCCCCGTCGAAGTCGGCGTTGAACGCGGCGCACACGAGCGGGTGGATCTTGATGGCCTTGCCTTCGACCAGCACCGGCTCGAACGCCTGGATCCCCAGCCGGTGCAGGGTCGGCGCCCGGTTCAACATGACCGGATGCTCGCGGATAGCCTCCTCGAGCACGTCCCACACCTGCGGCCGGGCGCGCTCGACCATGCGCTTGGCGCTCTTGATGTTCTGAGCGAGGTTCTGGTCGACGAGGCGCTTCATCACGAACGGCTTGAAGAGCTCCAGCGCCATCTGCTTCGGCAGCCCGCACTGGTGCAGGCGAAGCTCCGGCCCGACCACGATGACGGACCGTCCCGAGTAGTCGACGCGCTTGCCCAGCAGGTTCTGACGGAAGCGACCCTGCTTGCCCTTCAGCATGTCGGACAGCGACTTCAGCGGACGGTTGCCCGGACCCGGTGACCGGACGGCCCCGGCGGCCGTTGTCGAACAGCGCGTCGACGGCCTCCTGGAGCATCCGCTTCTCGTTGTTCACGATGATCTCCGGCGCCTGCAGGTCGAGGAGTCGCTTCAGCCGGTTGTTCCGGTTGATCACGCGCCGATAGAGGTCGTTCAGGTCCGACGTCGCGAACCGACCGCCGTCCAGCTGCACCATCGGCCGGAGGTCCGGCGGGATCACCGGGATCGCGTCGAGGACCATGCCCATCGGGTTGGAGCGGCCCTCCACGAAGTTGGAGGCGACCTTGAGGCGCTTGATCGCCTTGAGGCGCTTGGTGCCCTTGCCGTTCTCGATCGTCTCGCGCAGCGCCTCGCCCTCGGACGACGACGTCGTAGTCCTGGAGCAGCCGCTTGATGGCCTCGGCGCCCATGCCACCGTCGAAGTAGTCGGCGAAACGCTCGCGGAGCGACCGGTAGACGGCGTCGTCCGCGACGAGCTGCTTCACCTTCAGGCTCTTGAAGCGCGGACACCACGTCGTCCAGGTGCTGGCGTGTCGCGGCCGGCGGCCTCGTGGATCCGCTCGACGTCACGCTGGGCCTCGCGCTTGGCGGCCGAGAGCTGTGCACCCTTGGCGCCCTCGCCCTCGAGCTCCTTCAGCCGGTCCTCGAGCTCGGAGAGCCGGCGCTTGACCTGATCGTCCCGGTCGGCCTCGATCTCGCGCTTCTCGCCCTCGATCTCCTCCTCGATGCCGGGCAGGTCCTTGTGGCGGCGCTCGTCGTCGATCCGGGTCACCACGTAGGCGGCGAAGTAGATGATGCGCTCGAGGTCCTTCGGAGCGATGTCCAGCAGGTAGCCCAGGCGCGAGGGAACGCCCTTGAAGTACCAGATGTGGGTGACGGGAGCGGCCAGCTCGATGTGGCCCATGCGGTCGCGACGGACCTTGGAACGGGTGATCTCCACGCCGCAGCGCTCGCAGATGATCCCCTTGAACCGGACGCGCTTGTACTTGCCGCAGTGGCACTCCCAGTCCCGCGTCGGCCCGAAGATCCGCTCGCAGAAGAGGCCGTCCTTCTCCGGCTTCAGCGTGCGGTAGTTGATCGTCTCCGGCTTCTTGACCTCTCCGTTGGACCAGGCACGGATCTGGTCGGCCGTCGCCAGCCCGATCCGAAGCTCGTCGAAGTAGTTCACATCCAGCACTTAGGCCTCCGCCTCCTCTGTTCCGGGGCTACGCTCGCGCTGACGCGCTCGCTGCTTGAGCCCCCAGACCCCGCCCGTCCCCGCACTACCTTCAACGTTCCCGTATTCCCGCGCCTCAATCGAAGTCCGCCCCCGCCGGCTCGCGGCGGCTGAGGTCGATCCCGAGCTCCTCGGCCGCCCGGAAGACGTCCTCGTCGGTCTCGCGCAGCTCGATCTCATCACCGGTCGCAGAGCGGACCTCGACGTTCAGCGAGAGCGACTGCATCTCCTTGATCAGCACCTTGAAGGACTCGGGGATCCCCGGCTCGGGGATGTTCTCGCCCTTCACGATCGCCTCGTAGACCTTCACGCGGCCCAAGACGTCGTCGGACTTGATCGTGAGCAGCTCCTGGAGCGCGTAGGCGGCGCCGTACGCCTCCAGCGCCCACACCTCCATCTCTCCGAACCGCTGACCGCCGAACTGGGCCTTCCCGCCCAGCGGCTGCTGCGTGATCATCGAGTACGGGCCGGTGGACCGAGCGTGGATCTTGTCGTCGACCAGGTGCAGCAGCTTCAGGATGTACGCCACACCCGACGGTGACCCGCTCCGCGTACGGCTGCCCGTTCCGCCCGTCGAACAGTCGCGCCTTGCCGATGTCGTTCACGAGCCTCTGCCCGTCGGCTCCGGCGTGGGAGCTCCTGATGGCCGCGAGGATCTCGTCCTCCTTGGCGCCGTCGAAGACCGGCGTCGCGACGTGGACCGGCCCCGAGTGATCCTCCCCATCCTTGTCGAAGCCGACCATCGCGGCGTAGCCGAGGTGGGCCTCGAGCACCTGCCCGAGGTTCATCCGCGAGGGAACGCCCAGCGGGTTCAGGATGATGTCGACCGGCGTGCCGTCCTCGAGGAACGGCATGTCCTCCTCGGGCAGGATCGTGGAGATCACGCCCTTGTTCCCGTGCCGCCCGGCGAGCTTGTCGCCGTCGGAGATCTTGCGCTTCTGAGCGACGTAGACGCGCACCAACTGGTTCACGCCGGGCGGCAGCTCGTCGCCGTCGTCCCGGTTGAAGACCCGAACGCCGATCACCTTGCCCGACTCGCCGTGCGGCACCTTGAGGGACGTGTCGCGCACCTCACGCGCCTTCTCGCCGAAGATCGCACGGAGGAGCCGCTCCTCGGGGGTCAACTCCGTCTCGCCCTTCGGCGTGACCTTGCCCGACGAGGTAGTCGCCGGGGTTGACCTCGGCGCCGATGCGTACGATCCCTCGCTCGTCGAGGTCCTTCAGGATCTCCTCCGAGACGTTGGGGATGTCCCGCGTGATCTCCTCGGCTCCCAGCTTGGTGTCGCGGGCGTCGACCTCGTGCTCCTCGATGTGGATCGAGGTGAGGACGTCGTCCTTGACCAGGCGCTCGCGAGATGATGATCGCGTCCTCGTAGTTGTGTCCCTCCCACGGCATGTACGCCACGAGCAGGTTCTTCCCCAGGGCGATCTCGCCCGCGTCGGTGGACGGGCCGTCGGCGATGACCTGACCCTTCGCGACCTTGTCCCCGATGTCGACGACCGGCTTCTGGTTGAAGTTGGTCCCCTGGTTGGTCCGTCGGAACTTGATCAGTTCGTAGGTGCGGAGCTTCCCGGTCTTCTCCTTCACGACGATGACCTCGGCCGAGACGTCTTCGACCGTGCCCGACTCGTCGGCGAGCACGACGTCACCCGCGTCGACGGCGGCGCGGAACTCGACGCCGGTCCCGACGAGCGGAGCCTCGGCCCGGAGCAGCGGGACCGCCTGGCGCTGCATGTTGGCGCCCATCAGGGCACGGTTGGCGTCGTCGTGCTCGAGGAACGGGATCAGGGCCGCCGCCACGGAGACGAGCTGCTTCGGGCGAGACGTCCATGTAGTCGATCTCGTCGGGCGGGACCTGATCGACCTCACCTCCCTTGCGGCGCACCAGGACCTGGCGTGTCCTGGAACGTGCCGTCGGAGGCCAGGCGAGCGTTCGCCTGCGCGATGACGTGCTTGTCCTCCTCGTCCGCCGACAGGTAGTCGATCTTCGCGGTGACCTTGCCCTTCTCGACGCGCCGGTAGGGGGTCTCGATGAAGCCGAACTCGTTGATCCTGCCGAAGCTGGACAGCGATCCGATCAGGCCGATGTTCGGACCTTCGGGCGTCTCGATCGGGCACATCCGACCGTAGTGGGACGGGTGGACGTCGCGGACCTCGAACCCCGCGCGCTCGCGCGACAGCCCGCCCGGGCCAGGGCGTTGACAGGCGTGCGCTTGTGGGTGAGCCCCGCGAGGGTGTTGGTCTGGTCCATGAACTGCGACAGCTGCGACGTCCCGAAGAACTCCTTGATCGAGGCCACGACGGGACGGATGTTGATCAGGGTCTGCGGCGTGATCGCCTCGACGTCCTGCGTGGTCATCCGCTCCTTCACGACGCGCTCCATGCGCGACAGACCGATCCGGATCTGGTTCTGGATCAGCTCGCCCACCGATCGGATGCCGGCGGTTGCCGAAGTGGTCGATGTCGTCGGGGTCATAGCCCTCTTGGCCGGCGTGCAGGTTCACGAGGTAGCCGACGGTCTTGAGGATGTCCTCGAAGGTGAGAACCGCCTTGTACTTGGGCGCGCCCTGGCCGGCGGCCTCCTCCTTCTGCATCGTGGAGAAGACCCGATACCGGTTCTGTTCCCAGGCCTTCTTGTCGGGGTTGTCGAGCTCGCCGAGCCCCTTGTGATGGGCTCGCAGCTGCCTCAGGAGCTGGCCCTCGGCGGCGCCGAGCTTCTTGTCCACCTTGTGCCGGCCGACCCGCGCGACGTCGTAGCGCTTCGGATTGAAGAACAGGTTCTCGAGGAGGGTCTTCGCGCTCTCGGCCGTCGGCGGCTCGCCGGGCCGGAGCTTGCGGTAGATGTCCTCGAGCGCCTCCTCGTGGGTCTCGAAGTGGTCCTTCTCGAGGGTGTTCTGGATGGAGACGGCGTTGTCGAAGAGCTTCAGGATCTCGTCCGCGCTGAACCCCAGCGCCTTGAGGAACACGGTCACGTTCTGCCGGCGCTTGCGGTCGATCCGAACGCCGACGGTGTCCTTCTTGTCGACGTCGAACTCGAGCCATGCCCCGCGCGACGGGATGATCTTCGCGATGAAGACGTCCTTGTCGGACGTCTTGTCGGGCTCCTTGCTGAAGTAGACGCCGGGCGAACGCACCAGCTGGGAGACGACGACGCGCTCGGTGCCGTTGATGATGAAGGTGCCTCGGTCGGTCATCATGGGGAAGTCCCCCAGGAAGACCTCCTGCTCCTTGATCTCGCCGGTGACCTTGTTGACGAAGGTCGCCTCGACGAACAGTGGAGCGGAGAAGGTGATGTCCTTGTCGCGGCACTCCTCTTCCGAGAACTTCATCGCTCGGAACTCGTGCTTGCCGAAGTAGAGCTGGAACTGCTCGGTGAAGTCCTCGATGGGCGAAACCTCTTCGAGAACCTCCTTCAGGCCTTCGTTCAGGAGCCTATCGAAGGAGTCCTTCTGGATCGCAACGAGGTCGGGAAGCTGAAGGACCTCGTCGAGCTTGGCGAAACTGACACGATTCCGAACAGGCACGAGCTGGTCAGGCAAGCAGAACCCCTCCCGGGAGACGTCGAGAGCGCACGGCAGAGCGCGGTGGACGACACGGCAAACGAGCAGTCTACGAGGAGATGCAGGCACCGTCAACGGAGCCTGCCCGGAACGGCGGCTTCCGATGAGGGTACGCCCCTCCTGGCCGACCGGTCAACCCGCCGAAAGACCCGTTCCACGGACACCATCGACTGCCGGCGAGGCCGGTGATGGTGTGGCGTCGGCCACCGGCGGTAGGGTCGGCGACGATGGCCTCGCACCCCGTCCGGTCCGGCCGGTGGCGCCCAACGGACCCGCGGGAGACGGGTCGTCCTCGCCGTCGGCGCAGGTCTCGCCACCTTCGCTGCTCCTGCTCGTCCTGGACGGGATGTGGGCCGGCAGGATCCTCGTCCGAGGACTCACCCGCGCTCGGTCGGAGCTCACGGTGGCGATCGAGTCGATCGTCACCGGGGACCCTGAGGCGGCGGCGCCTCACTTCGTCGCCGCCAGCGCGCCGCCGACGAAGCGCTCGGCGCGGTGGGTCATCCGTCGATGGGGATCGCCGGGCTCCTGCCCCTCGCGGGCGACAACATCGAGGCGGCGGCGGCCGTCGCCGAAGCCTCACGGGCGACGGCCGACAGCCGGCGGCACGATGGTCGAGGTCGCCCGCGACCTCGGGCTGGACCGACATCCGGATCCCGGCCTCGACTGCGGCCGGCAGACTGGACATCGAGGCATTCGAGGCGCGATCCCCGACATGGAAACGGTGGCCGATGAGCTCCGACGACGCCTTCGGTCGCGCTCCAGGCGACGCGGAGGCGACGGACTCCTCGGGCCCGTCGCCTCCGGCTATCGGGACGCCGTCGACGCGTCTCTCCCGCCGGCGCGACCTCGCCGACCGCTTCCGCGACTCCATGCGGCTCGTGACGACGATGTTCGGAGGCGAGCACCGATACCTCGTCTGCGTGCCGGCCCTCGGCAGGCCCCGACCCGGCGGAGGAGCGCCCGCGACTGTCGGCGGTCCTTCTCGTGACGACGACGGCTCACTCGAACTCGAGGCGGATCGACACCTGCTCCGAGGACCTCGCCGACACCGATGTCTCGCTCGGACTGGCCGAGGACGGCACGGGCCCTGCATGGAGGCGGCCGAATGCGTCCGGGATCGACGGGTGTCGACGGGGTCATCCTGATCGATGCGGTCGCGCTCCAAGACTCGTGTGGACGATCGGCGACGTGGAGGTGGAGGGTCCTGCCTGTCGCGCTGTCCGACCAGACGACGACCTCGGCGTTGGAGATCGACGCGTTCTTGGGGAACGCACCGCCATCGAGGCCGCCGAGCTCCACGCCGACCTGGTCTCCGCGATCCTGCGAGGCGTTCCTCGAACGGCGGCCCGGAGTGTCGAATCCTTCGCTCTCGCGACGGCCGTCGGACACGCGCGGAGGGCATCTTTCTGTCTACCTTCCCGGAGGGCCGAGCGTCGCATCGTCCGTGCTCTCGGCCTCGACGGACGAGCGTAGGCTGCCCGATGCCAGGCGATCCTCCCGGTCGTCGCCACCTGGAGCACGCTCGGGAACTCCCACGTGGGCGCCCTCGTGGAGCACGACCGTTCAACAGTCGATCACGGATCCGGCCGAACGGGTCCGCGTCGGTGGACGCTGAGGTTCTGTTCGAGAACGGTGCAGGGACGGATCCCCCCTCGGTTCTGCTGGGCCGGCCGATCGGCGGTCTGCCCGTGGGGACCTTCGCGGCAGACGTGACCCTCTACCTGCCGAAGACCGCCCAAGACATCGCCGCGGAGACGAGTCGCCCCAGCCCGATCAGGGTCGGCTCGGACCTCGGACTCGTCACGGTGACCGGCTCGATCGCGGTCCGAGGGGGCGATTCGACGACGCTGACCGTCACTTATCTGGTTCCGGATGCCGTTCGGACGGTCGATGGTGCGAGGGAGGTTGCCCTCCGCGTGGTGCCCCAGCCGACCCTGGCGGGGGTTCGCTTCCAGATCCGGATCGTCCTGCCCGACGGCTCGACCATCGTGTCCACCTCTCCTGGACTCCAGCGGCGAGGCGACAGCGCTGTCTTCTCAGGCGTTCAGGACGCGACGACGGATCTCGCGCTTCGCTTCGGGGTAGGGCAGGACTAGCTGAGGACCTGTGAGGCGAGCGGACGCTCATGTCCGTCCGACACCGGCGTGAGCGACGTCTCCTCGGCTTCGACCGAGTCGATCTTCACGGCCAGTGCCTCCAGGAGGTCGGCGATCGCGTGGGCGATCCGCGCGCCTTGGTCACTCGACGTGATCCGAACGCCGCGGTCGTAGAGGATCTGGAAGAAGTCCTCCAGGATCGCGCGCTGATCGCCCAGGAGCGACGCCTCGGACACGTTCAGGGCGCGCGACAATCGGGCGAGCGTCTGGATCGACGGCTCGACATGACCATTCTCGTAGCGAGAGAGACGGGCCTTCGGGATGCCCGAGATGTCCTCGAGCTCCGACTGGCTCAGACCGGCAGCAACCCGAGCTTCGCGCAGTCGCTGACCGAAGTGTTTTCCATCGCTTTGCCGCATGCCGCCCTTCTCCCCATCGCTTTCGAACGTGCCCGCACGTTAGCACAGGGGATTCACCGAGGGGAACCTGGGGCGCCGGCGAAGCCGACACCCCAGGATCGGGTCGTTCTACTTGACCTCGACGGTCGCGCCTGCCGCTTCGAGCTGCTCCTTTGCCTTGTCGGCCGCTTCCTTGCTCACTTTCTCCAGGACCGGCTTGGGAGCGCCGTCCACGAGATCCTTCGCTTCCTTCAGGCCGAGGCTCGTGAGCGCGCGAACCTCCTTGATCGCCTGGATCTTCTTGTCGCCGGCAGCCGTGAGGATGACGTCGAACTCAGACTGCTCCTCCTCGGCCTCGGCGCCGCCCGCTCCCGCGGCCGGCGCGCCGGCCACCATCATCGGGGCGGCCGCCGCGGCCTGGACGTCGAATGCCTCCTCGAACGCTTTGATGAACTCGGACAGTTCCAGGAGCGTCATCTCCTTGAACTGATCGAGCAGATCCTCGGTGCCGATCTTCGATTTCGCCACGGTTCACTCCTTCCCTTCTTCTTGGGACACTTCGTCGGGCGCCCCTTCGGCCTCGGGCGCTTCGGCCTCGGGTGCTTCGGCCTCTGGTGCTTCGGGTGCTGCGTCGGCGGCCGGCTCTTCCGGCATCTTCGCCTTGAACGCCTCGAGCAGTGACAGGAACCGCACCTGCGCCGCTTGGAACGTGGCGGCCGCGCGCGACATCTCGCTCTTCATGAGACCTGCCAACGTCGACAACATGACTTCGCGCGACTCGAGGTCGGCGAGGGCCTTCGCCTCGTCGGCGGAGAGCACACGGCCCTCCACGAACGCCCCCTTCAGCACGAGTGCGGGGAACTTCTTGGCGGCCGCCGTCATGCTCTTGGCTGCGGCGACCGGATCCTCCAGAACGAACGCCACGGCGCTGGGGCCCTCGAACAGTGACCCGAGCCCGGCGGCATCCGTTTGCTCGAGGGCGCGGCGCATCAGGGTGTTCTTGATGACCGCGAACCTCGCGCCACCGTCTCGTAGGGACTTCCGGAGCTCCGTGATCTCAGACACCGTGAGGCCGCGGTACTCGGTGAGCAGCAGCGCTGTCGAGCCGTCGATCTGCTCTTTCAGTTCGGCGACCCGTTCGACCTTCTTGGTACTCGGCATCGCGCCTCCTCTATGAACAACGCGTCCCCGCAGACAGCGGAGACGCGCGAGCGGCGCGACAACGGGTCCGGCACGAGACCTCACCTCGGCAGGTGCCCCGGAGGGATTACGCGCGCTCACGCGCCCCTGCTGTCTGCGGCGCTCCGAGGATAGCAGCCAAGACAGCCACCACAGGATCTGACGGTCGGATCTCCCTACGACGCGGCGGCCGCCTGGAAACCCCGTGGCTTCGCCGGATCGATCCGGATGCTCGGCCCCATGGTTGAGGAAACGGCCAGCGACTTGATGTAGCGGCCCTTCGCGGAGGAGGGCTTCGCTTTCAGGAGCTCGTCCACGACCACCATGTAGTTCTCGAGGAGATTCCGTTCCTCGAAGGACTTCTTCCCGATGATCAGGTGAACGTTGCCGGTCCGGTCGGCGCGATACTCGACCTTTCCTCCCTTGATGTCGGCGACGGCCTTGGCGATGTCGTTCGTCACCGTGCCCGTTTTGGGGTTCGGCATCAGACCACGGGGGCCGAGGACGCGGCCGGCCTTCCCCACCGACGCCATCATGTCGGGAGTGGCGACGGCTGCGTCGAAGTCGATCACACCCTTCATGACCTCCTCGACCAGCTCCTCGCCGCCCACGACGTCGGCCCCGGCTTCGCGGGCCTCGCGGGCCTTCTCCCCCACCGCGAAGACACCGACTCGAACCGACCTGCCGGTTCCGTGCGGCAGGGCAACGGTGCCCCTCAGGGCCTGCTCGTTCTTACGCGGGTCGATACCGAGCCGGAAGGCGATCTCCACCGTCTCGTCGAACTTCGCGTCCGGAAGGGACTTCAGGATCTTGATGGCCTCAGCCGGCAGGTACTCCTGGCTCCGGTCGAACGCTTCGGCGGCCTGGCGGTAGCGTTTCCCGGGCTTCGAGCTCATGACGCCACCTCGACACCCATGCTCCGCGCCGTCCCTTCGATGATCCGCATCGCGTTGTCGATGTCGTTGGCGTTCAGATCGACCATCTTGCGCTCGGCGATCTCGCGGACCTGCCCTTTGGAGAGCTTGGCGACCTTGTCGCGGTTTGGTTCGCCCGAGCCCTTCTCGATCCCGGCTGCCTTGCGGATCAGCTCGGAGGCCGGTGGCTGCTTCAACACGAATGAGAACGACCGGTCCTCGTAGATCGTGAGCTCGACCGGGATGATCTGGCCGGCGAACTGCTGAGTCGCCTCGTTGTACTGCTTGCAGAACTCCATGATGTTCACGCCGTGCTGACCCAGCGCCGTGCCTACCGGGGGGTGCCGGGGTCGCCTGTGCGGCCGTGATCTGGAGCTTCGCGGTCGCGAGCACCTTCTTCTTCGCTGCCATCCTTCACACCTCCTGCGGTCCGAGCGGCCTTCCGGCCTCCCGCGTGTAAGGGTCCTGTATGTTGCGCGACCGGTTCGCTCGCTCCTTGAAGGCTAGACCTTCGACACCTGGTCGAAGGAGAGCTCGACCGGTGTCTCCCGGTCGAAGATGTTCACGAGCACCTTGAGCTTGGCCTGGTCGGCGTTGATCTCGTTGATCGTGCCGTTGAAGTCCGCGAACGGCCCCGACGTGATCCGGACGATGTCGCCTTCCTCGAAGCCGAGGCGCACCTGCGGGCGAGCCTCCTCCTTCTTCACGGTGAGGATCTTGTCGACCTCGTGCTTCGACAGAGGCGTGGGCTTGGAACCCGTCCCCGCGGAGACGAATCCCGTGACGCCTGGCGTATTGCGAACTACGTACCAGGAGTCGTTGTCGTAGATCATCCGAACGAGCAGGTACCCCGGGAACTGCTTCTTCTTCACGACCTGCTTCTTTCCAGATTTGATCTCCATGACGTCTTCCATCGGGATGTGGACGCCGAAGATCTTCCCTTCCATCTGCATCGTATGGATCCTCGATTCGAGGTTGGCCTTGACCTTGTTCTCGTAGCCGGAGTACGTGTGCACGACGTACCAGTCCCCATGGCCCCTGAACGGGTCCTCCTCGGGCATGGGCTCGGGTTCGACCGTCTCCGCCTTGGGCTCGACGGGCTCGGGATCCGGGTCGACGGGCTCGGGATCCGGCTCGACGCGCTCGGGCTGGGGTTCGACAGGTTCGGGTTCGACCGTCTCCGCCTCGACGGTCGCCTGCTCGGGCTCGGGCATCTCCGGTTCGAGCTCCGCGTTCTCCGCCTCGGTTCGCACAGGCTCTATGGGTGTCGAGGGCTCATCGGGCTCGGCCATCGTTTCCGCAGGCTTCGCGTCGGTATCCACCACCGGCACAGCTTCCTCTTCGGCGTCGACCGCCGCGTGCGCCTCGACCTCCGCTTCCGTCCCCTCGGCTTGCTCGAGGTCGCGCGCCTCGCTCTCGGTGGACTCGGTCTCGTCCAACTCGTCGGTCCTCATCAGTTACCGAGCACGTTGAACACGAACCTCGTGAACAGGGAATCGAGCCCGAACACGTAGGTGGTGAGGACGGTGATGGTCACGAGCACCACGATCGAGTAGGAGACGAGCTCCCGGCGAGTCGGCCAGTCGACCTTGGTGAGCTCCTGGCGGACCTCCTTCAGGAACTGTCGGGCGCCCGTCCGCTTGCGCTTCTCCTGCACGGCTGCCTTCCTGGTCGCGGCGGACGGCGTGGTGGGACGCCCGGTGCCAGCGCGCTTCTGCGCGCGCTCCTGGCGCTCCTGCATCCGCTTCATCTGTCGATTCATGGGTGCTCCCTTGCAGGGGCGGAGGGACTTGAACCCCCAACCGCCGGTTTTGGAGACCGGTGCTCTACCAAATTGAGCTACGCCCCTGGGCTCCGGGCTCCCGGCTGAGGCGGGACGTTCGGAGACCTCAGTATATGGTGGCCTCCTTAGCCCGGCAAAGGAACGACCCGCGGCGACGGTATTCGCGTGTCCCCCGGCCGGCGGGGCGTCCAGGGACCCGAGGGGGATTTCCTGGCGAGATACGTGAGCACGGGCGCACCTGCCCTATCCTTCGAGCCAAGACGTGCCGCAGCGGCCCCGGATCGCGAGGCACACGCATGAACGAACAGCGCACCGCACGGCCGGCAGGAGCCGGTGCCCGTAGGCGTTCCTCCTTGTTCACGCGGCAGCCGGAACCCGAGCCGCCGGTGCTCTCGCCCGCCGAGGAAGAGATCGCGAACGCATTGACGAACGCGGTCGACGAGCGCATCGAGGAAGGCCTGCAGGCGCTCGAGGAGCAGGCGACGATGTTGATGAAAGAGGTTGCCACGGAGCTGTGGCGGTCGTCGGCGAAAGACGTGCGTCCCGAGCAGGAGCGCATCGTCAGTCTCCTCTCACGCGACCAGGCGATCCGGAGCTTGATCTCATCGAGCGACGAACGGTTCCAGGCACTGTCCACTCGCGCGGCCCGCGTCGAGGATGCGCTTGGCGATCTCGCCGAGACGGGTCGGGCGACCAGGCAAGCGATGGAGTCCTCTGTCGCGTCGATCCGCGAGATCGCCGACTCCCCCACGCTGCACGGCGTCGAAACCGTACGTCTTCAGCTGGAACAGGTCGAGCGCCACATCGCCGAGACCTTCACGACCCTCGAGGAGCGTGACAGAACCCTCACCGAGGCGATCCTCCAACAGGTCCACGAACACGGCGAGATGGTGGCCCGCGAGACCTCCCGGGTGGTCGAGGCGATGCAAGGCTACGTGCAGGGGGGCGCCGAGGCGGTCGGACGACTCGCCCAGCGGGTCGAGGAGCACGCCGAATCATTCGTGAGCCAGGACGGGGAGCGGACGGCCAACGTCGGCGAGACGGTGCGTGAAGAGGTGCAGGCCGTCGGACAGCAGCTCGAGTTGATGTCGGAGGGCATGGGCATCAATGCTCGGGACCAGGTCGCCCTCAAGGCCGCGACGGAGCGGTTCATCGACGCACGCGTTCGTGGGCTGGCGGAGCTGATCCGGAGCGACTCCCAGGCCCTCCGCCAGATGATCGAGGAGAAGACCGCCGAGCAGGAGGGAGTGCTCCGAGATACCGTCGAGGAACGGATGATCCTGGTGGGCGAGGCCCTTGTCGACAAGACGGCGGAGGCCGCCCAGGTCGCGATCGCCTCCACGATCGGGGAGACCGTCGAACGGATGAACGCCTCGGTGGGCTCGATCGAGGGGATCGACGCGATGCTGGCGGAGCAGCAGCAGGCCTTCGAGGATCGGATGCGGGCGCATGTGGACGACCGCGTGACCGCGATCGCACGGCTGGTCCGTTCGGACAATCAGACGCTCGCCGCTCGGTTCGCTTCGGGCGGCCCTGCGAACGACGACGCGGAGCTCCTGCGTCAGACCCTGCGGTCGATCAAGGAGCTGCACGCGGGCCTCGCGAACGACGTCCTGAGCTCGGTGGACCGTCGCTTCCAGTCGATGGCCGACCAGCTCCACAAGGAAACCCAGTCGACGACGGAGGCGATGGTCAACGTGGCCGAGCGTTTGAGCGACAAGATCGACCGCGTCTCGGTCATGGTGGACGAGGGCTACGGGAACGACGTCGCGATCGTCGTCGACCGGATGAGCGAGGCGATCCAGGCGATGTCGGGGCGGACGCAACGTCGCGACTCGCAGGGACAGATCGGAGCGTAGCCGGCGCACCGCCCTCAGGCGTCCAGGAGCACCTCGGCTTCACCGCGCTTGATCGGCGATTCCGTCAGGCCGTCCCGTTGGACGGAGACCCAACACTCGATCAGTGCAACGCCCCGTTCCACGTCGACGGCTTTCACGCGACCTGCCGCCACGATCTCCTCGCCCATGTAGACGGGCGCGCGGAACTGCGCGGTCAGTCGGCGGATGCGATTGGGCCCACCCGCCCATTGGGACACGCAGGCGGCGAGGTGACCCATCGTGAACATCCCGTGCGCGACGATCCCGGGGAACCCGGCCGCGCGCGCGATGGCCTCGTCCTGGTGCAACGGGTTCTGGTCTCCACCGGCGTCGGCGTAGGCCTTCACGTTCTCGCGCGTCACCACTCGCGAGAGCGAAGGGATGTCGGAACGCACGGCGACATCGCGCACCGACGGCATCAGTTCGCCGCTCGTTCGATCAGTGTCGATCGCGCGGTGCAGACGACGACGCCGCTCGGCTCGAGCAGCTCGGTCACGAGCACGAGGAACGCGTTGGCCCCCATCTCACGGATCGACTCGATCCGGCTCCTGACCACCAGGGTTTCCCCTTCTTCGAGCGGACGCTGGAACTCGTACTCCTGGCTTCCGTGGAGCACGCGTGAGAAGTCGAGGCCGAGCTCAGGATCGGCCACGATGTCGGGGATGACCGTGAACTCCGCAGCGGTCACGAAGGTCGACGGCACACCGCTCGGCTCGTCGAACACGGCGCGGAAAGCGGCGACGCGGTCGGGATCCACCGTGAAGTGAGCATCCGGGTAGACCTTTCCGGCAACCGCCGCGTTCATCGGTCGGTCATCCTCCCCAACGGCTGACATCCGTCCCTCCGACGGGGGACACGCGAAATCCCTCGCTGGGGGTACGTGATTCCGACGACCGGCAAGCCTACGATGCGCCGATGATGGTTGCCCGCACCAGACCCAAGGACCGGAAGGCTTCTGGGACGGCGGATGGGGACATCCGGGTCGTCATCGCCGACGATCATCGTTCCTTCGGCGAAGCGCTCCAGATCGCGCTTGACAACGAGGACGACCTCAGTGTGATCGAGGTCGTGACGAACGGTGAATCCGCCGTCGAGTCGGCGCAGGAGCAGCACCCGGACGTGCTCCTGATGGACGTCCAGATGCCGGGGGTCGACGGCCTCGAAGCAACCAGGCGGATCCACCGCGAAGCATCCACCACCAAGGTGATCCTCCTGTCCGGTCACGACGACGACGTGGTCCTTGCTCGGGCGGTCGAGGCGGGCGCCCGTGGGTTCCTACGGAAGACGCAGGCCGTCTCCGAGCTGGCGGACGCGATCCGGCGCGCCTCTCGAGGGGAACCTCTTCATGCCGTTGGAGAGGTCGAGCTGTCGCTCGCCCGTTTCCGCATGCAGCGTCGGACCGACGGCGAGCTCGCGCAGCGCGTGGAACGTCTCACTCCTCGAGAGCTCGAGATCCTCCAACGCGTCGCGGCGGGCGAGGCCTCCGTCGATATCTCCGAGGAGCTTGGGATGAGCCGCCACACACTGCGGACCCACATCCAGAACGTGCTGACCAAGCTCGG
This sequence comes from uncultured Actinomycetota bacterium, assembly GCA_963778505.1. Classification (GTDB taxonomy): domain Bacteria; phylum Actinomycetota; class UBA4738; order UBA4738; family HRBIN12; genus JAJNBA01. The sequence goes on from CAVZUH010000004.1 coordinate 1,052,763, forward strand.
GGTGCATTCGAAGACCGACGCCGTGGTCGCCGCGATACGGTTCGGCAAGGTCAAGACGAACGACTCGCTCCCGCAGACCGACGTCGACGCGTCCTGATCCGCCGGCTAGCGCGTTTCCCGGTGCAGCGTGTGGGCGCGGCACCAGCGGCAGTACTTCTTGAGCTCGATCCGGTCCCGATCGTTCACCCGGTTCTTCACCGTGTTGTAGTTGCGCCGCTTGCAGTTCGAACAGGCGAGCGTGATCTTCGGGCGGTTCCCTTCTTTCCTCGCCATCGCTCGCCTACTTCACGACTTTCGTGACCCTGCCCGCGCCGACGGTGCGCCCGCCTTCGCGGATCGCGAAGCGGAGACCTTCTTCCATGGCGATGGGAGCGATCAAGTCGACCTTCATCTCGACATTGTCGCCTGGCATCACCATCTCGACACCCTCGGGCAGATGGGCCTGGCCGGTCACGTCCGTCGTCCGGAAGTAGAACTGCGGCCGGTACCCGTCGAAGAACGGGGTGTGGCGACCGCCCTCCTCCTTGGACAGGATGTAGACCTGCGCCTCGAACTCGGTGTGCGGTGTGATCGAGCCCGGGCTTCGCCAGCACCTGGCCCCGCTCCACCTCTTCCTTGTCGATGCCGCGGAGGAGCACCCCGACGTTGTCCCCTGCCCGGATCTCGTCCAGGAGCTTGCGGAACATCTCGAGGTCGGTCGCGATCGTCTTTCGCGTGTCCTTGATCCCGACGATCTCGATCTCGCTCATCTTGTCGAGCGTCCCGCGCTCGACGCGACCGGTGACGACCGTGCCACGTCCGGTGATCGAGAAGACGTCTTCGATGGGCATCAGGAACGGCTTGTCGGTGTCGCGCACCGGCTCGGGGATGTACGCGTCGCACGCCGCCATCAACTCGTCGATCTTGTCGCCCCAGCTGTCGTCGCCCTCCAGGGCTTTGAGCGCGGAGATCTGGACCACCGGGACGTCGTCGCCGGGGAACTCGTAGGAGGTGAGGAGCTCGCGGACCTCGAGCTCGACGAGGTCGAGCAGCTCGGGATCGTCGACCATGTCGCATTTGTTCAGGGCGACCACGATCGAAGGCACGCCCACCTGGCGGGCGAGCAGCACGTGCTCACGGGTCTGGGGCATGGGGCCGTCGGCGGCCGAGACCACGAGGATCGCGCCGTCCATCTGGGCAGCGCCTGTGATCATGTTCTTGACGTAGTCGGCGTGGCCCGGGCAGTCGACGTGGGCGTAGTGGCGGCTGTCGGTCTCGTACTCGACGTGGGCGATCGCGATCGTGATGCCGCGCTCGCGCTCCTCCGGCGCCTTGTCGATCTCGTCGAACGGGGTGAAGTCGGCCATGCCCTTCTCGGCCTGGCGCTTGGTGATCGCCGCCGTGAGCGTCGTCTTGCCGTGGTCGATATGACCGATCGTGCCGATGTTCACGTGGGGCTTCGTACGCTCGAACTTCTTCTTGCCCATTCCTCTTGGTCTCCTCGGGGATCCTTCGCACTCACTCTTGCTCGTAGCGGGGGGCGGGATCGAACCGCCGACACAGCGATTATGAGCCGCTTGCTCTACCACTGAGCTACCCCGCCCGGCGGTCGCCCAGTCTACCTGCGAGGCCGCCGATGCGGCATGAACGCTCGCTGCCGCTCGATCAGTATGGATACCGGGATGGCGGTGGTGGTAACTCGTGGGGGGGCCGTCGTCCTCGCGATCGGAAGAAGAGCCAGGCGACCGCGATCCCGAAGACGAAGCCACCGACGTGCGCCCCGTAGGCAACCCCGCCACCGACCTGTCTCCCCAATTCACCCACACCGCTGAACAGCTGCAGGACGAACCACGCGAGAAGCACGAAGCTGGCGGGTAGCTCGATGAACGTGATGAAGAAGAAGATCACGAGGGTGTGTATACGCGCCCGCGGGAACAGGATCAGGTACGCGCCCAGGATCGCTGCGATCGCTCCCGAGGCACCCACGTTTGGGACGGCTGAGCTCGGGGACAACGCAACCTGGAGAGCGGTTGCGGCCAATCCCCCCACGACGTAGACAGCGACGAAGGTGACTCGTCCGAGCCGATCCTCCACGTTGTTCCCGAAGATCCAAAGGAACAGCATGTTGCCGGCGAGGTGGAGCCAACCTCCGTGGAGGAACATCGACACGAAGACCGACGCCAGCCAGCTTTTATCCGGGCAGGTCTGCCGGAGGAAGTCTTGGAGCGCAGCCGCTTGGCTCTCCCCTGCACCGAACGTCTCCGCGATCGCGCGTCGCGCTTCAGCGCCCCCCTCGGCCAGCGTCGTCTGATTGGTCAGCTCGTACGGGATCTGTGCATGGCAGAAGAAGAACTCCTGTTGCTCCGCCTGGCCGGCGAACGTCGGTTCCCACAAAACGAAGACCGCGACGTTGGCGGCGATGATCGCGATCGTGAGCCAGGCCGTCCGGCTCGTCGGATTGATGTCGCGGATCGGGATCACGACCGCTCGACCTTATCCTTTGGCAAACCGAACCCGAGAGCGAGCCGAGGAGTCGAGGTCGTTCCTCGAGTCCACTGCACCACTTCAGGAAGAGAGCGGTCCTCGACGATACTCCCAAGCGGAAGGGAGGGGCCAGGTCGGAGCTCCGATCGGGCGGCGCCGCCTCGAGTCAGGCGCCCTTCCCCGTCGGGTCAGGGCGACGAGCACCAAGAACAACAGAGGTGTCAGGTCAAGCGGGCCGTGCGATCCGGACGCCGATGCGTTCCTCCATCCCCTGAAGCCCGAGTCGGCGAGCCGGTCTTTCAGTAGGCTGGCGACCAGATCCAACGTCGGTCCCTCGGATCCGAGCATCTCCGCAGCCGTACCTGCTCCGCCGAGCCCGGCCTTGGAGAGCAGTGCAGGAAGGTCCGCTTCGGACTCACGGAGCCACCCGATCAGGCGCCGCATCGGGTCGATCGCGACTCCATCCGAGCCGTACCAGCCGAAGTGGACATGTGCGATCGTGGCGTTCCCGGTGTCGCCGCAGAACCCGATCACGTCACCGCGATGGACCTCGGCGCCGTCAGAGAACTCGCGATCGTTCCAGTCGGTGAAGTGTGCGAAGTAGTAGTGCCCGCCATCCGGAAGCAGGAGACGGGCCGACCGACCGCCGAGCAGCCCGGTGTCGAACTCGATCGTGCCGTCCTCAGGAGCCAGGACCGGCGTGCCAGACCGACAGAGCACATCCTGCCCCTCGTGTTGCCGCGCGATCGGTCCCGGCCCGTAGCGCACGGCATGCCAGGTGTCGGTCCAGCTCGCCGGCCCGAACACGATGAATGGCGCGTACACCTCCCGCCGGATGCGTTCCTCCGACCAGCCAACCGCACGGAGCAGCGCCGCGGCGGCGACGATCTTCCCGGTTGCGTGCGTGCCGCCGAGTAGCTGATCGGTCGAGAGGTCCGGCGCCTGGGAGTGGTTCGGCGAGCCGCCCTCCAGCGGTTCGTCCAAACGCGATCCCGGGGATCCACCAACCGAGGGAGCGAGCCCTCCCGATCCCCTCTCCTGTCCGAAGGACGGCACGATCCGAACACCCCGCACCGTGATGGTCTCGGATGGTGAAGGTGACGGATCCGGTGAAGGTGACGGGCTCGGTGAAGGTGACGGATCCGGTGTAGGTGACGGGCTCGGTGAAGGTGACGGGCTCGGACCGGGGGACGGACTCGGGTCGGGCGAGGTGATCGGTGTCTCGACCGAGGAGGCAAGCGCATCCGGTGCTTCCCAGGGGATCTGCGTGATCAGGAGCGCAGCGGGCAAGGTGATGAGGACCATCCGACGACGGCCTCGTCGTCTCCATACCGCCATCCGTTCGTCCAAAGTCAGCTGGAGCGCTCGGGGGCTCCAACGAAACCCTATCGCGAGGGATCGTCCACCCCCAATCCCGTTGTCTCGCCGCGTGTCTACATGGAGCAACCAACGGAGACCGGTGCGTGAACCGGACAATGATCGAGAGCCGACCCGACCCCCGCGGGACCGCTCGAAAACGGAACCCATCCGAGCAGCATGCACAGGTGGGCGCGCCGATCGCTGGCGACGGCGGCTGCTCCACGCCGTCCTTCGAGCCGGAGAGGGGAATCGAACCCCTGACCTCCTCCTTACCATGGAGGCGCTCTACCGACTGAGCTACTCCGGCGGCAGGGGCGATGATAGCAATGGCTTGCCCTCGGGCCGTGGCACGATGATGAGATGAAGGGGACAGTCCTCGCATTCGCCTCTCTGGCGTTCTTCACGGGGTGCGCCGGAGGCACGATCGCGGACTCTCCGAACCGGCCACCCTCGACCGTGGCGTTCGAGGGGACCGACGCGCTCCTCTCCGTCGACGTCGCGGACGAACCCGTGGAACAACGTCGAGGACTCATGGATGTAGAAGTGCTGCCGGCCGACCAGGGGATGGCCTTCCTGTTCGACGAGCCCACGGACTCCACGTTCTGGATGAAGGACACCCTCATCCCGCTGTCGATCGCGTTCGTCGACGAGAGCGATCAGGTGATCGGGATGCGCGACATGCAGCCGTGTCAGTCCGATCCTTGCCCGAGCTACGGAGTCGCCGAGCCGTACGTCCTCGCGATCGAGGCGAACCTAGGCTGGTTCGCCGAGCACGGCATCGAGGCCGGTGACAGGGCGAAGCTCCGGATGAATGCGTATGGATGACTGCCTGCTCTGCTCCGCCGACCGAGTGACCCCGTGGCTGCACGAGGACGACGAGTGCTGGGTGGCGGAGTGCCTCGTGTGCCGGACTCCGATGGTGGTATGGCGAACCCACGGACTCCCCGATGCAGAACTCGAGGCCACATTGCTGGGTCGTCTCGAGCGCATCGCCGGAGACCGCTACGGCCTGGACGGCTTCTGGATCGATCCCGAGCGTCGCCGGATCCCCGATCACTGGCACGCGCACGCGCGACCCAACGACGGGTTCTTCGACCCGACCAGCGAGCTCTACGAGAGGTTCTGACCTGACCAGGTCCTGGCGAGATGAGGTCACCTCCGTGGCAGGGCTGACGCCCGGCCCGCAGACGGCTTCCTCGATCCCCGGAGCGACCTGCCGCGAGGATGCCGATCGAGCCCAGATTGGGACCTCATCCAGTCTCGAGGAAGGTACTGGCCCACGGTCGCCTCGCGTGTCACGATTCCGCTGATGCAGCACGGACGCGGCCACGGCCGCTCGGCCAGGGAGTGATCTCATGGATGGATCGGTCCTCGGAACCCTCCTCGCCGGAGGGCTCCTCCTGTTCCTGGGCAGCCTCATCGCGTTCGGCGGATATCGGCTGTTCCTGATCCTGCTGCCGATCTACGGGTTCTTCTTCGGATTGTCCTTCGGGGCGCATTCCGTCCAAGCCCTGTTCGGGGACGGCTTCCTGTCGACCACGACGAGCTGGGTCGTCGGGTTCTTCGCCGGACTCTTGTTCGCTCTGCTCTCCTACCTGTTCTGGAGCTTCGCGGTCGCCTTGATGGCCGGCTCGCTCGGGTACGGCCTGGTGGCGGGCTTCTTCGGCCTGTTCGGCGCCGATCTTGACGTGTTGGTCTGGATCGTGGGCGTCGTCGTCGGCCTCGTCTTCGCGATCGCCGCGATCGCCCTGAACCTGCAGAAGGCGATCGTGATCGTGTCGACGGCGCTGATCGGGGGCTGGATGATCGTGGGGACGTTCCTCTTCCTCTTCACGTCCGCCACGCCCGAGAGCCTCGCCGAGAGCGGAGCGAAGGTGGTCCTGGACGACCACCCGCTGTGGTTCATCATCTTCGCCGTCGTCGCCGCGGCCGGCATGCTCTTCCAGTTCCAGGTCAACCGGACCTACGAGATCGAGCGGTACAACCGCTGGGAAGTCTCGACGGGGGGCATGCACGGCACCCCCCCGTCGGCCGCGATGTAGCGCGGCGAGCGCGCGCGTCGACGGCCTCGGTCGGAGGGGCTAGTCCTTCCCCACCTTGAAGATCATCCAGTAGATGGCGTAGCCCGCGAGCGCTACGCCGAAGACGATGAACACCACGGTGAACGTCCCAACTCGGTAGGCGAGCAACGACGTGGATGCGATCACGCTGGACACGAAAGGCATCGGTCACTCCTTCGACGTTCGATCCGACACGGTCGGGGGACGGACCTTATCCCGCCCGCACGATCCGCACCAGCCACACGGGTCAGACGTCGTGGCAAAGCGAAGGTAATCAGTCGTCCCAGCGGACGACGATCGGCCCTCGGAGACCGGGCAGCGGTAAGGACTCCGCTTCCGCCTCGACCGCATCGCGAGCCGCGCGCGATAGACGGTGCCACGTCTGGACCGTCACTGTGCCCTGCGCGCGTCGCCACGTGCCGACGAGCTCCCCATCGACGAGGAGACCGCCCGGCCAGACGCGTGGGGTCCAGAGTGCGCGGCGCCGATCGGCGTCGGGGACGAGGAGTTCCCGATCGACACCCTGGAGGAGGAAGTACGCGTCGCCGCTCGGCAGGAGCCGTACGGGCGCGGTTCGCTCGGGGGCAGCGCGGAAGGTCGGCTCGTCGCGGGTGAGGATCCATGCGTCGCCGACCGGCGTGCGCACCGTGGTCAGCGACCTGCCGAGCGCAACGAACGCTTCGACGCCTGCCCGGGAGGAGATCCCCGCCCACTCGGCGAACGCCTCAGGCGTGGTAGGGCCGAACACGTGCAGGTACCTGCGTGCGAGCTCGAGGCGAGCGTCGCGAGGATCGACCTCTGGGGCGGGCACGGTCCAGACGGTCGGCGCACGCGCACCGTCCCACCGGATCACGACGGTGCCGGTGGGAGCGGCGTAGCGGAACCGGTTCGGATCGACGCCGAGCTCGTTCCCCGCCTCACCGTAGGAACTCCTCGCGCCACCGAGGAGCGTGCGCAGACTGGACCGCGATGTCCTCAGCCTTCTTCCGGGCGGCGGCTCCGTCCGGCAGCCTCCCGAGCGAGAAGACCGCGAGATCGCGCGCCGGGACGACGTACGCGCTGTAACGCGGTCCCCAGAGCTGCACGAGCGAGGGGTCCTCCCAGGTGGACGGTTCGGTCCCCTCGACGCGCGCATGGATCGAGAGGAGCGCGGCCCGGGGCATGCTGTCCTGCAAGCCTGCCCACGCCGCACGCCGGAGCGAGTGCCGTCCGCGTGGGAGGCGCTCGTCGAGCGCGCCGACGTGCCGCCGGAACGCGATGATCTGCGGCCGCGTGAGGTCGAGCCGAAGCGTCCTCACGTCGAGCCTCCCTGGAGACGGCTTGACTGGTTCGGCGGATGGTTGATCGGTTGATGGTGGAGTCTTCGCAGAGCGCTCCTACCGTACGGAATGGAGTGGCGCGGACGGACCTCCCACAGGTAAGTGGGTACGTCCACAGCAGGTCAAGTGGCTCTCCTTCGGCCATGTGGGGACCTGCTGCGCCAACACATGGGATGCTGCACACACATGATGGAGACGGTTCGAGACGTGACGGAGCAACGAGCGACGAACGTTCGTACGGCCATCCTCGTCGAAGGGAAGAGCGACGAGCTCGCGGTCGAGGCACTGGCTTCACGATTCGGACGTGACCTGAACGCCGAAGGTGTCTCGGTCGTCGCCATGAACGGAGCGAAGAACATCGGTCGGTTCCTCGATCGGTTCGGGCCTCGTGGGCGAGGCCTCACCTTGGCCGGGTTGTACGACGATGCGGCGGAACCCGATTTCCGCCGAGGTCTTGAGAGGACGGGATTCGGGTCCGACCTCTCTCGTGCCGACGTCGAACGGCTCGGCTTCCACGCTTGCGTCGAAGACCTCGAGGACGAACTGATCCGTGCGCTCGGTCCCGAGGCGGTGATCGCAGAGGTCGAGTCGCGAGGCGAGCTCGGGCCGCTCCGAACACTCCAGAAGCAGCCGGACTGGCGTCACCGACCCATCGAGCAGCAGCTCCGGCGCTTCCTTGGCAACGCGAGCCGGAAGATCGACTACGCGCCCCGACTGGTCGAAGCTCTCGATCCTTCGAATGCTCCCCGCCCGCTCGTTGAGCTCCTTGCGCGAGTTTGATCGTCGCGAAGACACGGGGTGTGTCTCAACACGCGGCCCCACGGTCGGTCGGCTGGTGGAGGAGGAGGAGGGAGGGTAGGCCCCGCATCGTTCTACATGCAACAATGCGCGGCGAGGTGTTCACCAGAGTTCACCTGAACATCCATCCCGCCCCTGGCGGTCGCCGGGCCCGACCTGCTCTTGGCGGCCGAAGAGGCGCCGGAAGGGATCACCGGAACATCCACGCTTCTGGAGGAACAGGGTGAGCGATACCAGCACTGGAAAGGTGGTCGTGAACAGGTCGATGTCGCTTGATGGCTTCATCGCCGGTCCCGACCACACGATGGACTGGGGCGCTGGTCGCCCTCTGGCCGACTTCGTGGCACCGGACGATCTCCGGGAGATCGCAGCGGATACCGGCGCCATGCTCATCGGCCGGCGGACCCACGAGGTGGGCAAGAGGATGGAGGCCGACGAGCCAGGCGTCGACTACCCCTTCTCCGGACCCTTCTTCGTCCTGACGCACGAGCCGCCGGACCCGCCGGACCCTGGGGTCACGTTCCTCAGCGGCGATATCGGCGAAGCGGTCGCCACGGGGCTGCACGCTGCGGGCGGGAAGAACCTGGAGATCCTCGGCGCCGACGTGGCGGGCCAGTGCCTGCGGCGGGGGCTCGTCGACGAGATCCTGGTGTATGTGATGCCGGTGCTGCTCGGCGACGGCATCCGCTTCTCCCCCCCGGGCATCCCCAGGATCGACCTGGAACCGGTCAGTAGCACGCGGTCGCGAGACGTCACCATCCTCCGGTTCCACGTCCGCACGTAGTACCGGCGCTGCATCGCCCTCTCGCTGATCAGGGCTGCTCGATCGGTCGTTGGTTGATGGGTGGCGGAGGTGGTCGGTCGGTCGGTGTGGTGTTCTCAGAACTCCCTGACCACACGGTTTGCGGCCATTCTTGGGGAGTACCCACAGGTTAAGAGGGGTAGTACCCACAGCAGGTCAGAAGGCCTTTCTTCGGACTTCCGTCGGCAGAGACGAGAGCAACGCCACGGCAGACCGAGCTGGCCATAACGACCCGGCCGAGGTCCGAGCCGAGTGTGGCAGAGAGCGCGTAGGAGCCCGGCCGAAGCCCGGCACCTCCGTCACCGCCAATGCGCTGCATCCCGGCGTGGTCAGCACTTCCTTCGGAGCCGAGGACCCTCGGCGCATCCAGCAAGTGCTCATCCCGTTCCTGCGCCCGTTCATGAAGTCTCCGGCCAAGGGCGCCGCCACCTCGATCCACGTGGCATCCGCTCCCGACCTCGAACAGGTGACGGGTCGCCTCTTGGCCAACAGCAAGAGCAAGCGATCCTCGAAGCGCAGCTATGACGAGGCCGATGCGGCACGGCTCTGGCAGGTGAGCGCAGACCTGGTCGGCCTGACCACGGCCGGCTAGCGCAAGCGGATGCTCTTCCTGTGCATCGATGGCCGCTCAGGCGGCGAGGCGGAAGGGCGGGTACCGGTCGGTGACCAGAAGGAGCGCATATCCCACGACGCGGTTGTGCCACCGGGTCACGCCCTCGATGAAGTCGAACAGGCCGCGTGGGTAGCGACCCGTGAACAGGATCGCGAACCATGCGATCACCACCGCGACGGCGGCGGTGGTGTACAGGAAGAAGAGAACCACGTAGTGCGGGATCGCGAGGAACCATTTCACCAGTGGAAGCCATCGATTCAGATCTTGGGCGACGTTCGGATAGTCGACATCGAGGTGGACCGACTGGTGCTCATCGGTCGAGGGGTACCGATCGTCCATGAGGCTCAGGTAGATTCCGACACGGGCCGAGAACCGCATCAACTCCCGGCTCCAGTCGAACCACCACCGCGGATACTTCTGGCGGAACAGAATCATCAAGAGAGGCCCGAAGAAGAGGAGGCCGCCCGCGCCCGCGGCCACCGCGGTTCCTTGTTCATAGCTCCACTCCCAGGTCCCTCCGCTCACGCTGCCGAGAACGATCAGGATCGGGATCGCCATGAAGAGACGGAGGAACGTCGTCAGTCGGTTCAGTTCCCGGTCCGGACGATCCACCGAGAACCGAACCGGATAAGCGAGCGGTGCGTTCTGCATGTCCATCTCTCCTTCGATCAGTCGGCGATCCGCAGCGCTACCGCGGGTCGGATGCGCGCTGCCCGAGTGGCAGGCCATGCGGTCACGGCCAGTGAGGCCGCGAGCGGGAGCGCGAGGATGACGGCCAGGCCGGCCCACGGCACGATGAACGGGATCGGCACGTCGCCGAAGGAATCCGATGCCATCAGCAGCTGACGGGTCGTGATCAGTCCCAGCACGGCACCGATAACCGTCCCCTGCGCAGCGATGAGTCCCGCCTCGGACAACATCGCGATGCGGATGAGTCCGGAGCGGAAGCCCATCGCTCGGAGCATGCCGATCTCCTGACGCCGCTCGCGGACGGCGCGGACCATCACGACACCGAGACCCGCGATCCCCACGAGAAGGCCGAACCCGAGGAAGCCCCGCAGGAGTGCCAGGAAGCTCGTGAGCGTGTCTGCACCCTCGCCGATGAGAGCCGTGAACGTGTCGGCGTCGGCTCCCTGCGCGAGGAAGGCCGCGTTCACGGAGGTTGCGACGACATCCGCGTCGGCACCATTCGCAACCGCGACGTAGAAGCGAGTGACGACGTCTCGGTCGCCGAACAGCGCTGAAGTGAGCTCGCGGCTGACGAGGGCGCCGTTGTCCAGCCAATCCGTGTCGCTCAAGGCGGCGATCGTGAGCTCACGTTCTTGCCCACTGCCTGGCTCGATCATCGTGAAGGTGTCACCGACGTCCAGCACCGCCGTATCCACTCCGGCGATGAGGAAGTTCTCCGGGATGATGACCAGAGACGGATCGCTGAGCACCGCCCGGTACACGTCGGCGTCACTCGCGTAGGCCTCGTCCCTGCGGAACAAACCCGGTGCCCCGCGTTCCAAGAGGTCGCTGTCGAACCCGCTGATCGCCCACTCGGGCGCGCCGTCGAGGTGTCCGGCTTCGAAGTTCGCGACGCCTCGGGCCAGGCCCGCGACCGCGGCCACATCGTTGCGGGCTTCCAGCGCTTTCGCGTCGATGGGGTTCGACGGATTGGTGTCGACCAGCACGTCGAACCCCCCAGCGATCTTCTCGACGCTCGCGTCGGTGTTCCTCGCGAGCGCGACGGAGAACGAGGTGAGGATCGTCACCGTGAAGATGACCAGCGAGAACATCCCGAGCAGCATCGAGGTGCGGAACCGTCGCGCCAGCGGGTAGGCGATGCCCAGCCGCGGCGCGAGGCCACGACCGCCGCGTCCCAGATGTTCGACCGCGAAGGTCCAGACACGGTCCAGGCTCGCCGCCAGCGACACGGCGCCGACGGTCAGCACCACGCCCTGGACAACGAAGATGAGCATGTCGGAGCCGCCCATGATGTCGGGGAAGAGCGGGTAGACCGCGAGTCCCCAAGCAAGCACCATTCCCGCGACGAGCAAGCGCGCGGGACGCTCCGGAAGGAGCCGACGCAGCAGCGGTGCCGCGGCGAACGCCATCACGGGGACTCCGAGGACGAGCGCGATCGGGTTCTCATCGAGGTAGCCGAGCGACGCGAGAGCCGCGCCGACGACGATGCCGACCGCTCCGAGCACCATGGTGCGCGTTCGCGCCCGGGTGATCTTCGGCTCCGGCAGGTCTCGGATGGCCCGGATGATGTTCAGCCTGGCGATGCGCAGGCTGGTGACCCAGATCGTCACCAGCGAGATAACCAGACCCGTACCCGCACCGATCGCGAGACTCATCGGCTCGATGACCAGCGGGAAGCTGGATCCGTCATCGGCCCCGAAGATGGGACCTGCGACGACCGCGACGAGCCATCCGATGCCGAGCCCGGCGACCGCGCCGAGCGCTGAGGCGACGATCGCGTAGAACGCCCCCTCGATCGCGAATGCTCGGGTCAGCCGCCGACGGGTGAACCCGACCGCGCGCAGCATGCCGAGCTCGGTCTTGCGCTCTTCGGCGAGCATAACGAACAGGTTGATCAGCAACAGGATCCCCGCCAGGACGCTGAAGATCCCGATCATGCTGAAGACCTCGGTGAGCCCGGCGCCCTGGCGTTCCGAATCGTCGAGCACCAAGGCCTTGGGCGCTTCGACCTCGACGCCCGGCACCTCCGCGACGGCGGCGCGAAGATCCGCCACGGCCGCGTCGGACAGCGCACGCGTGTCGAACACGCCTCCGTCGAGAGAGACGAGGAGACGGTTCTGGGGCGGTACGGCCGAGTCGGTGGCGCCCTCGGCCAAGTCGGTGATGGTGCCCGGCGCGACGAGCGCGCCGCCGTAGCCCGCGAGCCCGACCTCGGGCACGACGCGAGTGATCGTCACGTCGACCGCCGAGCCGTACGCGTGGAGACGCAGGTCGTCACCCGCAACGACGTCGAGGTCCCGCGCGGTTCGCTCGTTGATGACGATCTGGTTCGGTCCGAGGTTGCCGGCATCGGCGACACCGGTGATCCCAGGGTCAGAGCCGAAGGTGCGTGCCGCTGCGAGGTCGAGCTCCACGACCTGGACCTGCGGCACCGCCACGTCTCCCGGGAATCGCTTCGAGGGTCACGGTCGCTGTGGTTACCGCGAGCAGACCATCGATGCCCTGGATCCCGGCGGCCGTCGACCGCGGTCTCGACATCGTCGAGCGCCGCCTTCCTCAGGCGTCAGCGTGATGTCGACCGGGCCGTACTGGGTGCGAGCCACATCGGCGAACGAGGCTTCGATGACGTCACCGACCACGAAAGAGGAGGTGATGATGGCCGTGCCGAGGAGCGCCCCGGCGATCACCAGGACGGCCTCCGCGCGACGGCGGCCGATGTTGCGCAGGGCCATCGTGACGTGGGTTCGTTGCCGCAGCGCCGCGACCGCGAGTGGAGCCAGCAAGAGGAGCGCGACGATCCCGAGCACGCCGAGGGCGATCATGCCATCACCGGGTCAGCCGTGAGGAGCAGCTCCATCGGATCGCCGTCGTGGACGACCAGCCCGTCGCGGACCTGCACTAGGCGCTGCCCGGAACGACCGAGGCCCTCGTCGTGGGTGACCACGACCAGCGTCTGACCGGCGGCGTGCACCTCGTGCAGCAGCTCGACGATCTCGTCGGCGGTCTGGCTGTCCAGTGCGCCGGTGGGCTCATCGGCCCAGACGAGCGCCGGCTCGGCGACGAGGGCACGTGCCACGGTGACGCGCTGTTGCTCGCCGCCTGACAGCTCACCCGGTCGGTGATCGGCGCGGTCGGCAAGACCGACGCGAGCGAGCATGTCACGCGCTCGCTCACGAGCCTGCTTCGGTGCCACCCCGGTGACCAGCAGCGGCAGTTCCACGTTCTCGCGTGCGGACAGGACGGGGATCAGGTTGAAGGACTGGAAGACGAAGCCCATGCGGTTGGCCCGGTGGCGGGTTCGCGCCGCGTCCGACATCGCGAACAGGTCGTCACCGTCCACGCTGACGGTGCCGGCATCGATGTCATCCAAGCCCGACAGGCAGTTCAACAGGGTGGTCTTCCCGTTGCCTGAGGGGCCCATGATCATCACGAGCTCGCCGGACCGGACATCCAGATCGATGCCGCGTAGAGCGTGAACCTCGTTCGCGCCGGTGCGGTATGTCTTCACGACTCCGCGCGCGGTCAGGATGGGCTGGGACGGTTCCTCGATGCGGATGTTCATCTCCGTTCCCCTTTCAAGGGTGTGTTGCAGTAGCCGTGCACAGTCGATCTGATGTCCCAGGAGCGAACGGAGTCCCTGTCCGCTCCGAGGGGTGATGAAGTCCTTCGGCTAGATCCTGATGGCGATCTTGCCGGCGGCGTGTCCTCCCTCGAGGTGCCGGATCGCGTCCGGAGCCTCGATCAGCGGGTAGGTGCGGTCGATCACCGGGGTGAGCGTGCCGGCCTCGATCAGCTCCGCGAGGGTGACGAGGTCCTCGTGCTTGACCTTCGAGACCAGCCCGCGAAGCTTCTGACCCACGAACAGGGACGCCGATGACCACCCACGGACGGCGGGCGGCGAACCGGCCCAATCGGCACAGAGCGTGCGACATCGTGGTTCCTCCTCGACTCGGCTCGGTCACAGTCATGAATCTCATCGTGACGAGACCCAGCAGGTGACACATCAGCCGAGCGGTCGGATGTGAGCTGGCGTTTCGGCTGAGGCGTCGCCCGTACTTTCGGTCGATACGCCGTCCACTCGGGTTCTCTACGCTGGAGTCGTGGTGAGAAACGCTGTCCGATCGCTCTGGGCCGAACCGCGAGTTCCGGATCCGCCCACGCGCGTGTGGCGGGACTGGGCGCTCGTCGCCGTGCTAGTGCCGTTGGCGGTTCTCGAAGTGATCTTGCGCGAGGACCTGGTTTGGCGACCTGTCGCGCTCGTCCTTGGTGCGGCGCCCATTTTCACGCTGCTGTGGCGGCGCACGCACCCTCTCGTCGTGGTCGCTGTCGCGTTCGGTGCCCAGACGTTGGCCGACGTGATGGCGCCCTTCGGTGCCGACGAGTCGGCGGTGCTGTACACCACCGCGTACGTGCTCCTGCTCCCCTATTCGTTGTTTCGTTGGGGGTCCGGTCGTGATGCGGCGATCGGGCTGGCGATGATCCTGATCGGTCTTTTCATCAGCGACACTGGTCTCGATTTGGTGTTCGCGATCGGCTTCTTTCTGTTTTCCGCCGCGCTCGGCGCTGCGATGCGCTTCCGGGCCAGCTCCCGGCTCCGCGAGATGGACCAGGTCAAGCTCCGCGAGCGCGAGCAGCTGGCGCGCGAGCTGCACGACACCGTCGCTCACCATGTCTCGGCCATCGCCATTCAGGCCCAGGCCGGGCGCACCCTTGCCGCAGCCGACCCCGACGCCGCCGTGGACGCCCTCGAGGTCATCGAGGAGGAGGCTTCGCGCACGCTCGCCGAGATGCGCACCATGGTCGGCGCCCTCCGCCAAGGCGAGGAGCCCGACCTCGCCCCGCAACGGGGCGTGGCCGACATCGAACGGCTCGCCCGCAGCGCCGGGGACTCGCCGCGTGTGGATGTAGAACTGTGGGGCGACCTTGATGACCTCAAGCCATCGGTCGAAGCGGCGATCTATCGCCTCGCCCAGGAATCGATCACGAACGCGGTGCGACACGCCCGCCACGCAACCCGCATCAACGTCTGGGTCGTCGGCGACGACCGATGCGTGCGCCTGACCGTCAGCGACGATGGCGACGCCAGCTCGCTCAGCGCCAGCGCGTCGTCGGGCTACGGGATCGCGGGTATGACCGAGCGAGCCAAGCTCCTCGGCGGCACCCTCGAGGCCGGTCCGAGCCGGGACCGCGGATGGACCGTCGATGCCGTGCTGCCCAGAAACGGCACGGCGATATGACCATCCGCGTGATCGTTGCTGATGACCAGCACATCATCCGCACCGGGCTCAAGATGATCCTCGACGCCCAGCCCGACATCGAGGTGATCGGCGAGGCTGCCGACGGACGCGAAGCGGTGGCCCTCGCGCGCGAGCTCCGCCCCGACGTCTGCCTGTTCGACATCCGCATGCCCGCCCTGGACGGCATCGAGGCCACGCGACAACTCGCCGGACTCGACGTCGATGACCCGCTCGCGATCGTCGTGATCACCACCTTCGACCTCGACGAATACGTGCACGGCGCCCTCAAGGCAGGCGCCCGGGGGTTCCTGCTCAAAGACGCCGGACCCGAACTCCTGGTCCAGGCGATCCATGCCGCCGCCAACGGAGACGCACTCATCGCCCCGAGCGTGACAGCTCGACTCCTCGCCACATTCTCGGACACACGCATGGGGACACCACCGGCTCAGCCCATCGATCCGCTGACCGACCGCGAAGAAGAGGTCCTGCTCACGGTGGCCCACGGTCGAACCAACGCCGAGATCGCCGACGAACTCCACATCAGCCTCAGCACCGCCAAGACCCACCTCGCCAGCCTGATGACCAAAATCGGCGCCCGAAACCGCGTCGAGATCGCCATGTGGGCCTACGAAACGGGCCGCATCAAGAGCTGACCCATCTCACAAGCCCGCACCCTTCGGGGGCTCGGAGCGGCTCAGGACGTCGGGATGCGAACCCATGATTGCTTGTAATCGTCGGCGGGGAGGCAGGCGGCGCTCTCCTGATCGAGGGTCAACTCGTCAGTTCGCACGTCCCGATCGAACTCCGTCGTCTGTTGCCCATGCCGCCCATGAAGGCCACCGCCGAGGAGAGCGCCAGGTACGAGGAGGCGTTCAACCAACTGGCGCAGTTCCGCTTCCAGCGCAACGGAAGGCCCGATGCCGACGGCGCGACAAGGTGGAGGTGTCCCATCTGCGCCGGCCATCTCCGCTCGCGCCAGGTCCCCAAGTCGATGCGCGGGTCCCGCAACAGGCCGTTGGTGGCCCTGCCCGACGGCGCCACGTGCTGCACCGGCACGGTGACGGCATCAGTTGCCGAGCTGGCCCACTGGCAGAGGTTCCTTCCGGGGACCACGGCTTGGCGCATCTCCTACGGCAGGCGTCAGGTAGTCGAGGGCGTCAACGCGATGCTGAAGGGCGGCTTCGTCAACATCCAGCACAAGTTCTTCCGCGTCCTGGGTCTCGCGAAGATGACGCTGCTGATGGCCTTCACCCTGGGCCGGCTACAACCTCGAGGCCATCCGCTCGTTCCTCGCGAAGAAGGAGGCCGTGCGCATCGCGACACCCTCGAAGAGGACGAGGAAGAAGCGTCGGACGGGGACGTGGGCCGACGTGATCGGCTCCGATCGTCCGGAGTGGGGCCGTGCCCCGCCGCCAGGCTGACCAGTTCGAGTTCGAAGAACACCTCACCACTGATGAAGGGCGTCACCGGCATGGTCGGGTGACGCCCTTCGTGCATTTCGAGCGCCGAGCGCCTGCCACATCGACAGCCGAACCACCGCACCCGGCCCTCGATCGCGGGAAGCGACCGCCGGCGCCCTCATCAGCGGAGTTCTGAGATGTCAGGGGCCTCAGTTTTGAGAACACCCCTAAGCTGGTCGGTCGGTCGGTGGGAGGAGGAGGATTCGAACCTCCGTAGGCTACGCCGGCGACTTTACAGGCCGCTCCCTTTGGCCACTCGGGCATCCTCCCGGGAACACCGTTGAGGATAGCAACCGGTGGTCACGACCCCGTGAAGCCGCCCGAGACGCGGGAGGCCACGCCCATCTAGGATTTGGCTCGTGGCGAAGGATCAGTTCTCGTTCGACATCGTGTCCGAGGTGGACATGCAGGAGGTCCGCAACGCCGTCGACCAGGCGGCCCGCGAGATCTCCCAGCGGTTCGACTTCAAGGGCACCGGCACCTCGGTCTCTCTGGAAGGTGACAAGGTCGAGATGGCCGCCGGCACCGAGGACCGTCTGAAGGCCGCGTGGCAGGTGCTCCAGGAGAAAGCCGTGCGCCGCCAAGTCCCGCTGAAGTCGCTCCAGCCCGGGGAGATCCAGCAGGCGGCGAAGGGGACGGTCCGGCAGTCCGTCGCGATCATCCAGGGCATCCCGGATGAGAAGGCGAAGCAGATCTCCAAGTTCGTGCGGAGCTCCGTCCCCAAGGCTCAGACGCACATCCAGGGATCGCAGCTACGGGTCTCGGCGAAGTCGAAGGACGACCTCCAGACGGCGATCCGCGCAGTCAAGGACGAGGACTTCGGTGTCGCGCTGCAGTTCACGAACTATCGCTGATCTTCAGCAACGCAACGCAACCACCGTGTTGTGAGGGACCCTGTCCCCCGGTAGATTCCTCTGACCCCAGGAGGTGGAGATTGGATCTCGAACGACTCAAGGGCCGCGCGGCAGAGATCGCCCAACGCGAAAGCGCTGACCTGCTGACCAGGACGACGGCATCCAAGGCGCTCTACGAGCGGGCTCTGAAGAGTCTCCCGAGCGGCGTCTCCTCCAACTTCCAGGTGGGCGACCCGTATCCGGTCTACCTGGAGAAGGGTCGAGGCTCGAGCGTCTGGGACGTCGACGGCACCGAGTACAAGGACTTCCACGGCGGCTTCGGTGTGAACATCGTGGGCCACGCCCACCCGAAGATCGTCGAGGCCCTGGAGAAGGCGGCTCGCGAGGCGATCCATTTCGCCGTCACCACGCCCACGACCGTCGCCCTCGCGGAGGCCATCTGCGAGCGCTTCGAGCTCGAGCAGATCCGGATCGTCAACTCCGGGACCGAGGCCACGATGGATGCGATCCGTGTGGCGCGCGCCGCCACCGGTCGCGACAAGCTGGTCAAGATGGAGGGCTCCTACCACGGGCACCACGACTCGGTCCTCTTCTCCGTGGTCCCGGAGGCCGACGTGCTGGGCCTCCGGCACAACGTCGACCAAGAGGGGAAGGCCTGGTACACGACGCAGCCGACCTCCAAGGGCATCCCTCGAGCGCTTTGGGACACGACGATCGTGGTCCCCTTCAACGACGCGTCGGCCGTCGAGCAAGCTCTCGCAGACAACGAGGGCCAGGTGGCCGCGGTCATCCTCGAGCCCGTGATGATGAACGTCGGCATCATCGAGCCACAACCCGGCTACCTCCAAGCGTTGCGGGATGCGTGCGAGAAACACGGCGCGGTGCTGATCTACGACGAGGTGAAGTGTGGCGGCACGATCGCCTACGGCGGCACCATGGAGCGCTACGGCGTGAAACCGCATCTCTCCGCCTACGCGAAGGCGATCGGTGGAGGCGCCACGATCGGGGCGTTCGGCGGCGAGGCGAGGTTCATGGAGTTCGTGACGAAGGGAGCCGCCCAGCAGGGCACCTTCAACGGGAACCCGCTGTCGTCGGCTGCCGGCCTCACCGCGCTCACGCAGGTCCTCACACGCGACGCGTACGATCACCTCGGGAAGCTCGGCGCGATGCTGGCCGAGGGCTGCGACCGAGCGATCGCCGACTCAGAGGTGCCGGCGCACACGGTGGACCTCGGAGCCAAGGGCTGCGTGTCCTACCGTGCGAACAAGCTCACCAACTACCGGGACTTCCTCGAGACGCACACAGAGCTCTACTGGGCGTCCTACCCGTGGATGGTCAACCGCGGCATCTTCATGACCCCGGGCGACGAGGAGCAGTGGACGGTCTCGGTGCAGCACACCGAGGACGACGTCCAGCGCTACATCGACGCCTTCGGAGCATTCTGCCAGGACCTGACCGCGTAGCCAGGTCGGCGGTCAGATCAGCCGATCGGGCCGCGCTCTCCGCGGAGCTCGCTGGCGATCGCCCGAAGGCGCTCGACGCGAGCCTCGGTCGGGGGGTGCGTCCTGAAGAGGCTCGTGATCCCCCCCGCGCCGCGCGCCTGGAGGGCGTTCATCGGGTTCACGATGAACATGTGGGCCTCAGCAGGGCTCACGGTCGCGAGCGGGGGAACCTTCCGCGACGCCTGCTCGAGCTTCAGCAGCGCGCTCGCCAGCGCGTCCGGGTCCCTGGACAGGAACGCTCCGGACTCGTCGGCCTGGTATTCGCGCGAACGTGTGACGGCCATCTGGATCAGCAGCGCCGCGATGGGGGCGAGGATCCACGCGAGGAGGAGCCCGAAGATATTGCCGCCGCCCTCATCGTCGCTCCCGCCGAAGAAGAACGCGAACCGGGCAAGGAACGTGATGCTCATCCCGATCGCCGCGGCGATCGAGGAGATCAGGATGTCCCGGTTGGCCACATGGGACAGCTCGTGTGCGAGGACGCCCCGGAGCTCACGCTCGTCGAGGATCTCCAGGATGCCTCGGGTCACGGACACCGAGGCGTTCGCCGGGTTCCGGCCTGTGGCGAAGGCGTTCGGCTGCATCATCTCGGAGACGAACAACTTCGGCATCGGCATGTTCTGCTCGGTCGCGAGTTGTCGCACGATCCGGTAGTAGTCGGGCATCTCCCGCTCGGTGACGGGCTTCGAGCGTGTGGTCTTGATCGCGATCTTGTCGGAGAACCAGTACATCGCGAAGTTGAAGACCACGGCCAGGACCAGCGCTATCAGCGCTCCGCTCCTGCCCCAGAACGAGCCGATCAGGACGAACAGCCCGCCCATCGCCGCGATCAGGACCCAGGTCTTCAGCCGGTTGATCCCCGGTGCCATCGTTCATTCCTCCTCTGGGGGGTCGAGCCCCGCGTGTTGCGGTCGACACCCCGTCAGGACCATGGTCTCACAGCTCTTTCGTTCGATGGGAGGACGCCGGTTCAGGCGACGAGCGTGGAGATGTCCGCGAGCCGCGAGAAGGTGCCGGGCAGGAGGAAGAAGAACAGGAGAGCCGCCATCGACAACCCGACGACGCCCGCGACCAGGACGGGGGTCCGGAAGGGCGTGGTGTCCTTGGCAGGCTGGAAGATCATCTGACGGGGGACGGCGAGGTAGTAGAAGACGCTCACCACCGAGTTCACGACCATGATCGCGGCCAGCACGGGGCCGATCACGTCGCCTCGCGCGATCGCCGCGCCGAAGATCAAGATCTTGGCCCAGAAGCCCGCCGCCGGAGGCACGCCGGCCAGCGAGACCATGAAGAACGTCATCCCGACCGCGAGGAACGGCGCGACCTTGGCGACGCCCGCGAAGTCCGAGAGCAGGAGCCGCGGGCTGCGCTTGCTGAGCGCCACCGCGACCGCGAACGCTCCCAGGTTCATGATCCCGTAGATCAAGATGTAGGCGGTCGCGGAGGCGAACGCCTGCTGGTTGAGGATCTGATCGTCCGTGACCAGCGCGAACGGCAGCAAGATGTAGCCCGCCTGGGCGATCCCCGAGTACGCGAGCAGCCGGACGAACTGCCGCTGCTGCAGCGCCACGAGGTTCCCGATAGACATCGTGGCGACAGACAGGAACGCGAAGATCGGCACCCAGAATTCATACTGCCCGATGAAGGCCACGAACATCAGCTGGAGGAGCCCCGCGAAGCCGGCCGCCTTGGATGCAACGGCCAGGAACGCCGCGACCGGAACCGGCGCGCCCTCATAGGTGTCGGGTGCCCAGAACTGGAAGGGGAACGCGGAGACCTTGAACGCGAAGCCCACGACGACGAACAGGATCGAAGCCAGGGCCATCGCCTCCTGGGCCGGGGCGAGCTCGCCCAAGGCGGTGGCGATCGCGTCGAGCCTCGTCTCTCCCCCGGTCAGCCCGTAGATCAGGCTCATCCCGAACAGCATCACGGCGGTCGACAGGACGCCGATCAGGAAGAACTTCAGGCCGCCCTCGACGCCGGTCACGTCCCATTTGCGGAAGGCCGCCATCAGGAACCCGGGCGCCGACACGAGCTCCAGCGAGATGAATAGCATCAGCAGGTCGCGCGAGGAAGGCATGAGCAGGCAGCCGAGGAACGACGTCAGGAGCAGGAAGTAGTACTCGCCTTGGTAGTAGCCGGGCTGGTCGAAGTAGCGGCGCGAAACCGCCAGGACGATCACAGCGGCAGCGAGGAAGAACACCTTGAACAGGACGGCGAAGTTATCGACGACGAACGCGCCACCGAAGGTGGCGCGTTCATCGCCGAGGAGCGTGAGGACGGCGCCGAGCGACGCCAGCACGCCCAGGAGACCGATCACCATCGACGCCCACTTCAGGCGAGTCGGCAGGAACAGATCGACGACGAGCACGAGCATGATCGTCCCGGCGAGGATCAGCTCCGGCAGGATCGCGTGATAGTCGACGCTCACGCCGCGGTCAGCCTCCCTGCCCCAGGACAGCCATGATGCCGCTCACGGCCTCCTCGCTGATGCCGAAAATCAGGCGCGGGAACAGGCCGAGCGCGAGGATCAGCACCAGCAGTGGCGTCCAGGACAACCACTCGACGCTGTGGATGTCACCCAGCGTGTGCTCGTTCCAGCGCTCGGGCATCGAGCCCATGTTCACGCGCTGCAGCATCCACAGGAAGTAGCCCGCCGTGAGGATCGTCCCGATCCCCCCTGCGACCATGAGCCCTCGGAACAGGCCGACGTAGTCGCCCAGGAGCGCCTCGTTCGGCTGGAACGAGGAGAGCAGAGCCATCACCTCACCCCAGAACCCGGCGAGCCCGGGGAGACCGAGGGAGGCGATCGCGACGAACGCGAACACGCCGGCGAGCTTCGGCATCCGTTGCGCCATGCCGCCGCCGATCTCCGCGATCTGCCTGGTGTGGTACCGGTCGTAGATCGAACCGACACAGAAGAAGAGCATCCCGGTGATGACGCCGTGGGCGACCATGCCGAAGACCGCCGCCTGGATCCCGATCTCGGTGAGCGTGGCGATGCCGAGCATCACGAAGCCCATGTGCCCGACCGAGGAGAACGCGATCAACCGTTTCAGATCCCGCTGCGCCAGACACGCGAGCGCGGCGTACACGATCGCGATCGCCGCGAGGACCCCGATCCAGGGGGCGTAGGCCTGAGCGCCCTCCGGAAGCACCGGAAGGGCGATCCGGATGAAGCCGTACGTTCCCATCTTCAGCATGATCCCGGCCAGCAGCACGGAGCCGATCGTGGGTGCCTCGGTATGGGCGTCGGGCAGCCACGTGTGGAACGGCCACATCGGGACCTTGATCGCGAACCCGAGGGCGACGGCGCCGAAGACGATCAGCTGGAACGCGTGCGCGTAGCCGCCGCCCGCTCCGAACTCGGTGAGCTTCACGAGATCGAACGTGTGCGGCTCCGGGCCGTTGAAGTAAAGCGCCAGGAAGCCCAGCAGCATGAACACGGAGCCGAAGAGCGTGTAGAGGAAGAACTTGATCGCGGCGTACTCGCGGTTCGCCGACCCCCAGATCCCGATCAGGAAGTACATCGGGACCAGCACCATCTCCCAGAAGACGAAGAACAGGATCAGGTCGAAGGCGATGAACGTGCCCGCCATCCCTGTCTCGAGCAGCAGCATCAACGCAAGGAACGCCTTCGTGCGTCCGGGGTCGGGGACGAACCGCCACGTGTAGACGGCGCACAGGAACGACAGCAGGAAGGTCAACACGTAGAGCGGCATCGAGATCCCGTCGATGCCGACGTGGTACCGAGCGCCGATCGCAGAGATCCAATCCACGTCGAGCTCGTACTGGAGGCCGTCCGTCCCGTAGTCGAACCCGATCGCCATGGCTACCGACAAGAGCAACGCGGCGCCGGTGAACAGGATGCCGAGGCCGCGGACCATCCGTTCGCGGTCCCTCGGCACGAAGAGGATCACCAGCGCACCGAGGATCGGCAGCAGGGTGGTGATCGTGATCGCCGAGCTGTCCCAGGTCATCTCACACTCCCTACGCCGTCTGAACGAACACGATCGTCAACGCCACGACGCCGGCGAACAGCAGCACCGCGTACCACTGGACGTTGCCTGTTTGCAGGTACTTGAGCAGGCCTCCGGTCGCGCTGGTCAGGCCCCCGATAGCGTTCACCAGGCCGTCGACGAAAGTGCGGTCGATCCAGCTCACGAACGTCGCGAGGCCGCGCGTCACCCATGCGGCGCCGTTCACCACTCCGTCCAGAACGTGCTGGTTGGTCCAGTACACGGCGGCGGAGAGCCGGTCTCGAACCGGGTAGACGATATCCCGCATATAGAAGTCGTCGATGTAGTAGCGGTGCTGGAGCAGGCTCCACGCACGAGGGAACGCCATGAGCGGGTCCCGCTCACGGCGTTCCCGATAGAGCGGATACCCGATCAGGATCCCGGCGGCAGCCGCGAGCGTGCCGACGATCCCGACCCACAGGACGAACTCCGCCTCGTGTGGATGCTCGAAAAACACCCAGTCCCCGAACACGCCGCCGAGCTGGGGAGCGCCCAGGAACCCAGCCACGACCGAGGCGCCGGCGAGCGCTACGAGCGGACCGGTCATGACCGCGGGCGACTCGTGCGGATGCGCCTGGCCGCGGTAGGTCCCGAAGAAGGTCAGCAGGACGCACCGGGTCATGTAGAACGCCGTCATCACGGCGACGGCGAGCAGGACGAAGAAGAGCCACTGCCTCTCCTCCCAGGCGCCCACAAGGAGCTCGTCCTTCGACCAGAAGCCGGCGAGTGGGAACACGCCCGCGAGCGCGGCGGAGCCGATCAGGAACGTCCAGAACGTGACGGGCATCTCGTCCTTGATGCCACCCATGTCGCTCATGTTGTTCGAATGGACCGCGTGGATCACGGACCCCGCGCCGAGGAACAGCAGTGCCTTGAAGAACGCGTGCGTGAACAGATGGAAGAAGCCCGCGGTGACACCGACAGGTCCGAGCGAGAGGCCAGCCACCATGTAGGCGAGCTGCGACAGCGTCGAGTACGCGAGGACCCGCTTGATGTCGTCTTGCACGAAGGCCAGGAACGCGGCACCGAGCGCCGTGATCGCGGCGACCACGCTCACGATCGTCAGGACGAAGGGGTCGGCGAGGACGAAGACCTCGAACAGCCTCCCGACCAGGTAGACGCCCGCGGCCACCATCGTGGCGGCGTGGATCAGGGCCGAGACCGGCGTCGGGCCGGCCATCGCGTCCGGCAGCCAGACGTGGAGCGGGAACTGGGCGGACTTGCCGATGGCCCCGCCGAAGAGCAGCAGGGCCGCGGCCGTGACGAGCGCCGACGAGGTCCCCGGTCCCGCTATCGTCTCGCCGATCTCGGCGATGTTCGTCGTGGTGAAGCCGGTGGCGAAGATCAGGGCGAAGATCCCGAACATGAACGGAACGTCGCCGATGCGGGTGGTGATGAACGCCTTGATCGCCGCGCTCGAGTTCTCGTGCTCTTCGTACCAATGGCCGATCAGCAGGTAGGAGCACACGCCCATGATCTCCCAACCGACCAGGAGCATCAGCAGGTTGTTCGCGATCACGACGGTGAGCATCGCGCCGGTGAACAGGGACAGCACGACGTAGAACCAGGTGAACCGGACATCGCCGTGCATGTAGCCCAGCGAGTACACGTGGACGGCGAGCGACACCGCCGTCACGACCACCAGCATCACCGCGGTCAGGCCGTCGACGTATTGGCCGATCTCGACGTGCAGCAGCCCGATCGTGAACCACTCGATGCCCTCGGGGGCGTACACCCCGCCCCCGGTCACGAAGTGCCATAGCACCGCGAGCGAGATCACGAACCCGGCGGCCATCGCTGTGATGCCGTAGACCGCGCCCTGTCCCGGCGTGCGTTTCCCGAAGAACAGCGTCAGGACGGCCGCGATGAACGGCAGCAGGGCGATCACCCACGCGTATTGGATGGCGCCGGTCGCAGCCGCGGTCGACTCCGCCGCTACCACTTGAGGAGGCTCACCTCGTCCACGTTGATCGAGGCACGGTTCCTGAACAGCAGGATCACGATCGCGAGTCCGATCCCGACCTCGGCTGCCGCGACCGCGATCACGAAGAGCGCGAAGATCTGGCCTCCCACGTCGTGGAGCGACGACGAGAACGCGACCAGGTTCACGTTCACCGCGTTCAGCATCAGCTCGATCGCCATCAGGACCATGACAGCGTTCCGGCGGGCGAGGACGCCGTAGACGCCCGCCGAGAACAACAGCGCCGAGAAGAGCAGCACGAGGGGCAGCCGGATCACGTCAGTTCCCTTCGTCCTTGCGCGCGAGCACGATCGCGCCGATCAAGGCCGCGAGCAGCAGGAACGAGATCGCTTCGAAGGGGAGCACGTAGTCGCGGAACATCGACTCGCCCACCGATTCTGTGGTCGACCGGAAGACCTCGAACTGCTCCGAGTCGAGCGGGAAGGCTTCCTGGATCAGGAAGACGAGCCCCGCGAACACACCGAGGGCCACGAGCGCCCCGAGCCACCGGCGGTTGTTGTCCAGGGTGTCCCGGCCGATGGGCGCCTTCGTGAGCATCAGACCGAACAGGAAGAGGATCACGATCGCGCCGACGTAGATCAGGATCTGCACCCAGCCGGCGAACTCGGCCCCCAGCAGCAGGAACGTCGCGCCGACCGACAGGAGGGCGACGACCAGGTAGAGCGCGGCGTGCACCACGTTCCGCGCCGTCACGACCGCGATCGCGCTGATCGAGCCCACCGCGGCGATCACGGCGAACGCGTACTCCTGGGCCGTCACGAAGCCTGTTCCTCCGCGGGCTCCGCGCCCTCCTCCAGAGCCGGCGGTGGCAAGACCGTGTACGTCCAGTCTTCCAGCCGCTCTTTCTCGTGCGTCATCAGATCGATGTTGTACTCGCCGTACTCGAACTCCGGGCTCCAGAACAAGGCATCGAACGGACACACCTCGACACAGATCCCGCAGTACATGCACAGCGCGTAGTCGATGGCGAAGCGATCGAGGACCTTCTGAGACCGGGCGCGGCCCCCGCCCGCCGGATCGTGGGTCTCCTTGTGGGCGTCGATGTAGATGCACCAGTCCGGGCATTCGCGCGAGCACTTGTAGCAGACCGTGCAGTTGGCCTCCTTGAGGGCGATCACGCCGCGCGTCCGCGCGGGGAGGTCGGGCTTGACGTGCGGGTATTGCTGCGTGACGGCGGGCTGAAGCATCGTCTTCAGCGTGACCGACAGCCCCTTCGCGAGTCCGAGACCGGTCCCCCGCTTCCGCTTCTGCTCGGCCATCTAGAACGCCACCTTCGCCACGGCCACACCCATGATCAAGGCAAGGGAGAGCGGGATCAGCACCAGCCAAGAGAAGCGCTGGAGCTGATCCTCTCTCAGACGCGGGTAGGTCGCCCGCAGCCAGATGAAGAAGAAGGCCAGGGCCCCGATCTTGCCCATCATCATCAGCACGCCGGGGATCGGGATGCCCGGAAGCGGCTGATAGCCGCCCAGGTAGAGGACCGCGGCGATCCCCGAGAAGGCGACGATGCCGCCGTACTCCGCGAGCAGGAAGAAGGCGAACTTCAGGCCCGTGTACTCGGTGTAGGCGCCGAAGATGATCTCGGAGTCGGCGATCGGCATGTCGAACGGCGGCCGCTGGAGCTCCGCGAACGCGGCCGTCATGAAGATCAGGAACCCGGGGAGCTGCGGGATGATGAACCACAGCTGCTCCTGCGCCTCGGCGATCCCGACCATCGACAGCGTGCCTGCCTGCATCACCACCGCGGCGGCGGCGATCACGAGCGGCAGCTCGTAGGCGATGAGCTGCGCGGCCGCGCGGAGCGCTCCGATCAGCGAGAACTTGTTCGCCGAGGACCAGCCGGCCATCATGATCCCGATCACGGAGACGCTGGACATCGCCAGCACGAAGAAGATCCCGACGTCGAGGTTCTCCGCGAACACCGAGTCGCTGAGCGGCAGCACCACCAGGATCGCGATGTACGGGATCATCGCCACCGCGGGCGCGAGCGAGAAGACGTTGCGGTCGGCGGCGGCGGGAACCACGTCCTCCTTCTGTATGAACTTGACGCCGTCGGCCACCAACTGGGCCCATCCGTGGAACCGCCCCGCCTCCATCGGCCCGAGCCTGGCCTGCATGTGCGCGAGGCCCTTGTGCTCGATGTAGCCGATCCCGAGCGGGACCACGAGGAAGAACCCCATCACGGCGATCGTCTTCAACAGCAGGACGAGCCAGAAGTTCGAGAACGCCTCCTCGGCGATCGAGACGCCGGTCTCGGCGAGGATCACTCGTCGTCCTCCACGGGCTCGCCTTCGACGAGACCCGGCCACGGCTTGGCCTCGCGGCTCATCAGCGGGAAGTCCTTGCGGAGCGGCTGGCCTTCGAACGGCTCGGAGAGCAGGAGCTTCACGGGCTTGGGGTGGCCCTCGAACCGGATCCCGAACATCTCCCGGGTCTCGCGCTCGTGCCAGTCCGACGTGGGGAACAGGTCGGAGACCGTCGGGCAGGTCGGGTCCTCGTGCGGCAGCCGCACCTTGATGCGCACGTGGTGGTGATGCGAGAGCGAGTACAGGTGGGTGACCACCTCGAATCCCCGGTCCGGCCCGAAGTCGACGCCGCCCGTGAAGTCGCAGTAGGTGCAGTCGAACTCGGGCTCGTCACGGAGGAACCGGCAGACGTCCCGGTAGCGCTCCGCGCTGACGGTCGCGACGGCGTGGCCGTGCTGCACCTCGAAGGCGAGGATGTCCTGGCCGAACCGCGCCCGGAGGCGCGATTCCACGTCCTCAGGAGACAGCGCTGTGGCCACTCGCCCACTTCTCCTGGATGTCCTCGTCCTTGATCTTCTCCTGCAGCTTCACGATCCCGTGGAGCAAGGCTTCGGGCCGGGGCGGGCAACCGGGTACGTAGACGTCGACGGGGACGATCTGGTCGACACCCTTGGTGACGGAGTACGAGTCCCAGTACGGGCCGCCGCAGTTGGAGCAGGAGCCGAACGAGATCACATATTTCGGGTCGGGGATCTGGTCGTAGACGCGCTTGAGAGCGGGCGCCATCTTGTCGGTCAGGGTCCCTGCCACGACGAGGAGGTCCGCCTGGCGCGGGCCGTGGGCGAAGGGGATCACGCCCAGGCGGATGAAGTCATGCTTGGAGGTGGAGGTGGCGATCAGCTCGATCGCGCAGCAGGCGAGGCCGAAGTTCATGACCCAGAGGGAGTAGCGACGACCCCAGTTGAGCAGGAACTTCACGGGCTGGATCTTGGGAAGCGGCGTCTTCTCGGTGATCAGGCCCATCGGACGACCCCCTTGCGCCACGCGTAGAGGAGCCCGGTGGCGAGGATCCCGATGAAGATGCCCATCTCGACCACCGCGGCCCAGCCGAGACTCTCGAAGACCCGTGCCCAGGGGAAGAGGAAGACGGCCTCGACGTCGAAGATCACGAAGAGGAACCCGAACACGTAGTAGCGGATCTGGCTCTGCGACCAGCCTTCGCCGACGGGATCGATGCCGCACTCGTACGTGGTGAGCTTCTCGGGGCTTGGGCGGTGGGGAGCGATCAGGCGAGCGGCGGTGAACGCCACGGCGACGAGGATGGCTCCGGCGGCCACGACCGCCAGCACGACACCGTAGGACGAGTAGTAGTCAGGCACGCTTGTGAAAGTCTTCCCGAGCGCGGATCCTAGCATGATCCATTCGGGGGCCCTCCATCAGACTCCATCCGCTCCACAGCGCGCCGAAAGGAAGCCCGCGAGCTGCACCAAGGCGTGCTGTGCGGGGCCTCGCGGGAGCCGCTCGACCAGGGCGATCGCGTGCCCGACCTCGTCGCGGACGGCCCTCCGAGCGTGCTCGATCGAGTCGCCGTCCGCGACGATCTCGAGCGCGCGGTCGAGGAGCTGGCCGTGCGCGCCCGTGGAGAGGATCCGAGCCAGCTCGTCCCGGTGCGGGGAGGACTGGAGCGCGTGGATGACCGGCAGCGTGTAGACGCCCTCCTTGAGATCCACGCCGGGCTCCTTGCCCAGCTCGAGCTGGCTCGAGGTGAGGTCCATGATGTCGTCCGAGAGCTGGAAGGCGAGGCCGAGCGACTCTCCGAAGGCATCGAGGATCTCGACGTCCTCGGCGGGGGCGTCGGACATCATCGCCCCGAGGCGGCACGACGCTGCGATCAGCGCGCCCGTCTTCCGACGGATCACCTCGAGGTAGTTGGCCTCCGTCTGGTCGAGCCTCCGGGAGGTGTCCACCTCGCGGATCTGTCCGTCGCAGAGCACGGCGATCGTCTGCGCGAGGATGCGGCAGACGTCGGGACCGAGGTCGGCACCGACCTCCGATGCGCGGGCGAACAGGTAGTCCCCCGTGAGGATCGCCACGGTGTTGTCCCAGCGGACGTTCGCGGCGGGGACCCCGTGCCGGGACTCGGCCTCGTCGATCACGTCGTCGTGGTACAGCGTCGCCACGTGGACGAGCTCGAGCGACACCGAGGCGGGGATGAGGCGAGGGTCGGTGGGGTCGCCGAAGTAGCCGGCGAGGAGGGCGAGCATCGGGCGGAACCGCTTCCCACCCGCCGCGAGCAGGTAATTCGCTGTCGCGGACAGAAGCTCCGAGTCGGCCTCTTCCAGTGCCTTGCGGAGGGCCTCCTCCACGCGGTCGAGCCGCGTCCGGATCTCCGATTCCAGGGCGGCATCGGGAGGCTCCAGGCCCGGGATCACTCGGCGGCTCATGCCCGTACCTCCATCCTGCTCACCATCGCAGAACCGAGGCCTTCTCGATGATCCCGACGATCACGCCGGGGAACACACCTAGCAGCAAGGTCGCGGCGGCCGGCACGACGAGGACGGCTCCGGCACCGGCTCCGGCGACGGCCCCCATCACCTCGGCGCCTGCGGTCGCCGGCCGATCCTCGGGCTCCTGCATGTACATCAGCACGATCACGCGGAGATAGAAGAAGGCTGCGGCGACGCTCAGGAGCACGCCGAGCAGCGCGAGCTCCCAGTACCCGGCGCCGATCGCCGCCGAGAAGACGTTCACCTTGGCGATGAACCCGGCGGTCGGCGGGATGCCCGCAAGCGACAAGAGGAAAAGGGTCATCAGGGCCGCGGCCACCGGGTCGGTGCGCGCCAGGCCGGCATAGTCGGAGATCCGGGTGCGTTCCTCTCCCCTACCGGATACGAGCATCACGGTCCCGAAGGCACCGACGGTCATCGCGGCGTACGCCACCAGGTAGAAGACCGCGGAACGGATCCCGGAGGCGCCGGGAGCGGTCAGGCCCGTGAGGATGAAGCCTGCATGGGCGATGCTCGAGTACGCCAGCATGCGCTTCACGTTGGTCTGCGCGATCGCGAGGATGCTCCCGAGCACGACCGAGATCGCGGCGAGGCTCCAGATGACCGGGGCCCATTCCCAGGCGAGCGCCTGGAACGCGACGTCGAGCACCCGTATCAGGGCGACGAAGGCGGCGATCTTCGTCGCCGCCGACATGTACGCGGTCACGGGGGTGGGCGCCCCTTGGTAGACGTCAGGCGTCCACATGTGGAAGGGCGCGGCCGAGACCTTGAACCCGAAGCCCACCGCGAGGAGCGCGAAAGCGAGGAGCGCGAGCCCTTGCGTCCCAGCGTCTCCCGTGAGCGCAAGCGCGATCGCATGGATCTTCGTCGTCCCGGTGGCGCCGTATGCCATCGCCACGCCGTACAGGAAGAAGGCCGAACTGAAGGCACCGAGGAGGAAGTACTTCATCGCAGCCTCGTTCGCCGCCCGGCGACCGGTGAGGCCGGTCAGCACGTAGAGCGACAGGGAGAGGATCTCGAGCGCGAGGAACGTCACGATGAGATCCGCCGACGCCACGATCAGCGTCATCCCCGAGGTGGCGAACAGGAGCAGCGGGGCGAACTCGCCTTTCGGCTCGTCGCCGGATCGCGCGAAGTACTGGTGGCCGAGGATCAGGCCGAGCGCGGCGACGACGAGCAGGAGCAGCCGCGCGAGAACCGCGAAGCGGTCGGCCGCGACCGTGCCTCCGAGCACGGTCGCGGCCCCGTCCCAGTTCCACAGCCACAGGCTCGTCGCCCCGGCGATGGCTACGCCGACGAGTCCGATCGAGAGATGCACGAGGGGTTCAGAGCGCTTCGCGAGCGCCTCGTAGAGGAGACCGACGATCGCGAAGGCCACGAGGAAGAGCTCGGGAAGGAGCGGCTCGAACGCGAGCTCGGGGGTCGGGAGCGCCGCCTGCCCGACCATCAAGGCCCGCCCTCCCCCGTTGCCGACACCCGCGCTGGGTTCCCGACGTCGGTCGTCTGTAGCGGGTCCGGAGCGACACGGGCTATCACGGTCTCGGCGGCCGGATCGATCCGGTCCGTCAGCAGGCTCGGCATCACGCCGAACACGAGGAGGAGCGCCAGGACCGGCGCCAGGACCACGACCTCGCGCAGGCTCACGTCGGGGAGCGAACGATGCTCCTCACGCACAGGTCCGAACGCCATCCGCTGGTAGGACCAGAGGAGATAGATCGCGGCGAGGACGACGGCCGTCGCGGCGAGCGCCCCGAACCAGTTGCTCACGGCGAACGTTCCGACGATCACGAGGAACTCGCCGACGAACCCGTTCAGCCCGGGCAGACCGGCGGATGCGAACGCGGTGAACAGGAACGCGCCCATCAGCCACGGCATCCCCGACGCGAGCCCCCCCATCCGATCCAGGTCGCGTGTGTGCGTCCGCTCGTAGACCATGCCCACCAGAAGGAACAGCGCTCCGGTCGCGAGGCCGTGGTTCACCATCTGCAGCACGCCCCCGGTGACCCCTTGCTGGGTGAACGCGAACACGCCCAGCACGACGAAGCCAAGGTGCGAGACCGAGGAGTACGCCACGAGCCGCTTGATATCGGTCTGGATCAATGCATTCACAGCGCCGTAGATGATCCCGATCACCGCGACCACGCCCACGAACGTCGCGAAGTACTTCGATGCCTCCGGGAAGAACACGAGGTTGAAGCGGATCAGCCCGTACGTCCCGACCTTGAGCAGCAGCGCGGCCAGGAGTACGGAGCCCGCGGTCGGCGCCTCGGTGTGCGCGTCCGGCAGCCAGGTGTGCAACGGCACCAGCGGCACCTTGACGGCGAAGGCGACGAAGAACGCGAGGAAGAGCCACCGCGCCGTGGTCGCCGGCAGCGCGTCGGTTACGTCGAGCAGCTCGTCGTAGCGGAAGCTCGAGGCGCCGCCCTTCGAGTAGAGGAACAGGATCGCGACGAGAAGGAACGCCGAGCCCGCCATCGTGAACAGGAAGAACTTGATCGAGGCGTAGACGCGACGCCGGCCGCCCCAGCCGCCGATCAGCAGGTACATCGGGACCAGGAGCGCCTCGAAGAACAGGAAGAACAGCAGGAGGTCGAGAGCGACGAACGTGCCGATCACCGCGGTCTCGAGGGCCAGCATCGCCGCGAAGAAGCGGCGGACGTCCTTCATGATCGGCCAGGAGGCGAGGATCGAGACCGGGAACAGGAACGTCGTGAGCAGGACCATCCAGATGCTCACGCCGTCCACGCCCACCGTGTAGGTGAGTCCGATCGACTCGACCCACCGGGCCTGTTCCACCATCTGGAAGGGCTCTGCCGCGGCGGGATCGAAACGACCCAGGACGATCAAGGAGACGATGAAGGTGACCAGCGATGCGCCGAGGGCCACCCAGCGCGCGGCTTCGTCCTTGAGGCCGCGACCGCCTGCGAGCACCATCAAAGCGCCCAGGAGCGGCAGGAACGTCGTGAGGGTGAGGAGCTTGCTCACAGCCGGGTGCCCAGCCATAGAAGGACACCGACAGCGCCGACGAACAACCCGAGCGCGTAGGAGCGCACGAACCCGGTCTGGATGCGGCGTCCGGCGGCGGCCAGCCGCCGGACGCCGCCTCCCAGCCCGTTCACGAGTCCGTCCACGACCTTCACGTCGAACACCTCCGCTGAGAACCGGGCGGTGGCGATCCCCGGCTGCACGAACAAGGTGGAGTAGGCGTGGTCGACGTACCAGCCGCTCGCGGCTGCTCGCGGCAGCGGCTGGAGGCGTTCCCGGAGGTCGAGCCACTCGACTCGGCCGGAGGCGTACACCCACCAAGCGACCGCGAGCGCGCCGAGCGCGATCGCGGTCGCGATCACCGAGAGGGCGAGGGTCGAGAGCCCCTCGCCGTGCGGCACCGGTCCGGTCACCGGCTCGAGGAACCTCGCGAGCGTGCCCTCCCCCGACGTCGAGAGGAGCAGCCCCGCGAGCACCGCGCCGGCAGCCAGCACCACGAGCGGCATGGTCATCACGGGCGGAGACTCGTGGGCGCGTCGGGCCTCCTCGCTCCTGGGGGTACCGAAGAACGCGAGGAACACGAGCCGGCCGATGTAGAGCGCGGACAGCAGCGCCCCGAGCGTCCCGAGCAGGTAGATCCACGTACGGCCGGAGTGGTTCGCGACCTCGAGGATCTGGTCCTTCGCGAAGAAGCCCGCGAGCGGAGGATCCCCGCCAATGCGAGGGCACCGATCACGAACGTCCAGCCCGTGATCGGCATCCGACGGATGAGCCCACCCATGCGTTGCAGGTCGGTCTCCTCGTGCATGCCGTGCATCACGGACCCGGCGCCCAGGAACATGAGGGCCTTGTAGAACGCGTGGGCGACCAGCATGAACATCGCGCCGCTGTAGAAGCGCATGCCGGCCGCCATGAACATGAAGCCGAGCTGGCTGATCGTGGAGTAGGCGAGGACGCGCTTGATGTCGTCCTGGGCGAGGGCGCACGTCGCGGCGAAGAGCATCGTGAGGAGGCCGACGAGCAGGACCACGG
The DNA here is from genome assembly GCA_963778505.1 of uncultured Actinomycetota bacterium. GTDB lineage: Bacteria > Actinomycetota > UBA4738 > UBA4738 > HRBIN12 > JAJNBA01. Next base: position 1,086,690 of record CAVZUH010000004.1, read on the forward strand.
TGAGCGCAACTTCGGAGAGCTCGAACAGCGGGGCGCTTCGCACGACCAGGTAGACGCCGGCCGTGACCATCGTCGCCGCATGGATCAAGGCGGAGACGGGGGTCGGGCCCGCCATCGCATCGGGCAGCCACACGTGCAACGGCACCTGTGCGGACTTCCCGATCGCCCCGGCGAACAAGAGAAGGGAGATCGCCGTCGCGGTCCCTTTCGCGATCGTGTTGCCGGGCGCGCCCAAGACTGCACCGAAGTCGAGCGTGCCGAACCTCGCGACGATGAGCGCGAGACCGATCAGCATCAGGGTGTCGCCGATCCTGGTGGTGATGAAGGCCTTCTTCGCGGCGGTCGCGTTCTCCGTTCTCTCGAACCAGAACCCGATCAGGAGGTACGAGCAGAGCCCGACACCCTCCCACCCGACGTAGAGGACGAGGTAGTTGTCCGCGAGGACGAGGAGCAACATGAAGAACACGAACAGGTTCAGGTACGCGAAGAAGCGCCCGTAGCGAGGGTCGCCCTCCATGTAGCCGATCGCGTAGACGTGGATCAGGAGCCCGATGCCGGTGATCACGAGGATCATCACCGCCGATAGGACATCCAACCGAAGATCCGCTCCGACCGTGAACCTCCCGACGGAGATCCAGTCGAACAGATGCTCAGTGACGACCCGCTCCTCGGGCGGGGCCTGGAGGAGTTCGCGGACCGACACGAGCGACACCAGGAACGAGAGTCCCACGGCGCCGCCCGCGATCAGCCCTGCGAGCTTCCCGGAGACGTCGCCCGACGAACAGGTTCACGATCGCAGCTCGCCAGTGGGATCGCGGGGACGAGCCACAGCCAGGCCATACCCGACAGCCCGACGCTCGTGTCGTCCATCAGCCTGCGAGCCCTCGGCCTCGTCGACGTCCACCGTTCCTCGGCGCCGGTACACGGCCACGATGATCGCGAGGCCGACGACCACCTCGGCGGCGGCCACCACCATCGAGAAGAACGCCAGCACCTGGCCGTCCAGGCGCCAGATGCATCCGGGAGAACGCCACGAGGGCGAGGTTCACCGCGTTCAGCTGCAGTTCGATCGACATGAAGATCAGCAGCGCGTTCTTCCGCAGCAGCACGCCGAGCGTCCCCAGCGTGAACAGGACACCCGACAAGCACCACGAAGTACGCGATCGGCGTCCTCATCCGGTCGACTCCCTCGAACGCGCATCGCCTCGAGCTCCGCCTGTGTCACCGCGCGGCGCCTTGCGCTGCGCCGAGCACCATCGCCGCGATCGCCGCGACGATCAGCAGGATCGGACGTGACCTCGAACGGGAAGAAGTAGTCGCGGAACAGCACCTTCGCGATGGCCTGCGCGTTGCCGGGATCGTTCACGGCGTCGAATCCCGCCGGCGCCTTCGCCGCGAAACCGATCCCCGCGCGAACCGCGAGCACGATCTCGATCACGAACCCGGCACCCAGCGCCAGCGCGAGTGGTCGCTGGGCCAGCAAGCGCTCGCGGAGATCGTCTCCGCGGTCGACGCCCAGCAGCATGATCACGAACAGGAACAGCACCATGATCGCGCCCGCATACACGATGATCTGCACGGCGAACAGGAACGGCGCGTCGAGGATCAGGTAGAAGACGGCGAGGCAGAAGAAGTTCACGACGAGGAACAGCGCGGCGTGGACGGCGTTCCGCATCAGGAGCATCCCGATCGCCGACGCCACCGAGATCGGCGCGAACACCCAGAACACGACGTTGTCGAGCGGCACCCCTACAGGCCCTCCTTCGCCCCCGGTGTGGTGCCGAGCTCCGGGGGCGGCTCCAGGAGCTGCTCCTTCGTGAGGATCGCGTCCTCGCGCGACGTGTACGCCATCTCGAAGTAGCTGGTCAGCGTCAGCGCCCGCGTCGGACAGGCCTCGACGCAGAGGCCGCACATGATGCAGCGCAGGTAGTTGATCTGGTAGTCCTTCGCGTAGCGCTCCCCGGGCGACGTCGGGTTCTCCGGGTCGTTGTCCTCCCCCTCCACCCAGATCGCGTCGGCCGGGACAGGCGAACGCGCAGAGCTCGCACCCGATGCACTTCTCCAGGCCGTTCTCGTGCCGGTTCAGCAGGTGCCGGCCGGTGTGCGCGCGCTCGGGGATCTCCGCGATCACCTTCGGGTACTCCTCGGTGTCGTCGGGGCGGAACGTCTGCTTGAAGACCGTCGCCATGCCCTTCAGGACGGCGCCGGTGTCCGCCGAGGAAGCTCCGCTCCCGTCTGCGGTTCGTCGCGTCATCGAGTCACCTCCTCCTGTGTCGGTGGTGCGACCGATCGGCAGGAACGAGAGCAGGAGCATCGACGCCGAGCGCGACCGCGGCCCACGTCAACACGGTCCCACGGTCGAGATCGAGCTGATCCGGGAGCACGACGATCGCGCCGGTGATCAGGACCCACACGAGCCCGAACGGGATCAGGACCTTCCAGCCGAACGCCATCAGCCGGTCGTAGCGGACCCGCGGGAGCGTGCCGCGGATCAGGACGAAGACGTAGATGACGAGCGTGACCTTGAACAGGAACCACAGGAACGGCCAGAGCCACGGGAGGAAGTCCGGCGCCGGACCCCGCCACCCGCCGAGGAACAAGCGTCACGCCGATCGCCGCGACCGTCACGGTCGCGACGTACTCGCCGAGGAAGAACATCGCGAACGTGATGCCCGAGTACTCGGTGTGGAACCCGGCGACGAGCTCCGTCTCGGCCTCGGCGAGGTCGAACGGCGGCCGGTTCGTCTCGGCGATCCCGCAGATCAGGTACACCACGAACGCGGGGAACATCGGGACCACGTTCCACACGCGATCCTGCGCCGCGACGATCTCGGAGAACGAGAGGTGGCCGCTGTACATCAGCACGGCGACGAGCGACGAGCCCCATCGCGACCTCGTAGGAGATCATCTGCGCGGTCGAGCGGACGGCGCCGAGGAGCGGATAGTTCGAGCCGCTCGCCCATCCCGCGAGCACCACGCCGTAGACGGCGATCGAGGTCATCGCGAGGACCCACAGGATGCCGATGTCGAGGTCGACGAGCTGCAGCGGGAGCTCCCGGCCGAACAGCGTGATGTCGTCGCCGAACGGGATCGTGCTGAACGCGAGGAACGCCGGGAACATCGCGAGGACGGGGGCGAGCAGGTAGACCGGCTGGTCCGCGTTCGTCGGGACGATGCCCTCCTTGAAGAAGAGCTTGATCCCGTCGGCGAGCGTGACCAGGATGCCGCGCGGCCCCGCGCGCATCGGGCCCTTCCGGGTCTGGAGGTCGGCGATCACCTTCCGCTCGAACCAGATGTAGAGCAGCACGGAGATCAGCAACGCGAAGAAGACGATCACGACCCGGGCGACCAGCAGGAGCCAGTCGAGCCAGTCCATCTAGCCCGCACCCCCCGCGCTCGGCCTCGACCGATCGCGCCGTCCGCGGGCGCGTCGACGGTCGACGTGGCCGTCGATCGAGAAGCGACCGTGCAGGAGCGTGTTCGCCGCGAACCCGGCCTGGTTGAACGGGACGAAGACCGCTCCCTCCGCGACGTGCTCGGTGACGCGGACCGGGCAGCGTCGCCTCCCCGGCCGACGGTCGTGACTCGCACGCCGGCCCCGTCGGCGACGCCTGCCGCGCCCGCGTCGTCCGGGTGGATCTCGACGAACGGCGTGGTCGGCGAGCGCCGCCTTCAGCTCGTCGGCGCGCTCGGACAGCCGGCCCTCGTCCACGAGCAGCGGGTACGTGAAGAGCGACAGAGCCTCGCGGGCCTCGACGCGGGTCGGCGCAGTCGGCCGGCATCGGCCACGCGCGAGCGCCCGCGTCGCTCGCGGCGCCAGGAGCTGCCCCATCTCCTCGTGGAGCTCGTCCAGCGTCTCGAAGCCCAGGTCACCGCCGCACGCGAGCGCGAGGCTCGCGAAGATCTCCCAGTCGGGCAGGGACATGCCCGAGCGGATCGCGGATACGCGCGGATGCGCTGGCCGCGACCCTCCCACGTGGTCACGTGCCCGTCCTTCTCGAGGAAGGCCGCAGCCGGAAGGAACGCGTCCGCGAAGCGGCTCGAGCGAGCCGAGCTCGAGCGACTGCACGACCTTGACGCGGCACGTTCTGCAGCGCCCGCCGGGCGAGCGCCGCGTCCGGGTAAGTCGCGGAGCGGGTCGACGCCGACCAGGAACAGCACGTCGATCTCCCGGCTCGCGCGCACGCCTCCAGGATCGCCTCGCCAGTCCCGGCCCGGCTCGCGGACGGTCGAGCGGCCCCCAGACGTCTCGACCTCGGCGCGGTCCTCGTGCGACGTCGACCGCGGCCGCCGGGCAGGAGCGACGGGTGCACGCCGGCGACGAGCGCGCCGCGATCGTTCGCGCGCCGCGTGACGTACGCGAACCGCGCCCCGGTGTCCGAGGCGAGCGTCGGCGATCACGCCGGCGGTCGGCCGCGCGCCGGGCGCCACCGGCGATCACGACACCGCCCTCGGCCCGCGGCGCGGAGCGCCTCGACGGCCTCGATCTCAGGTCGGTGCCGATCCGCCGCCGCCGGCCAGGAGCCACGCCTCGTCGCCCGGACGGCACAGGATGTGCTCGGCGACGTCCCAGAGCCGGGTGCGCCGCGGATGGAGCACCACAGATCCGCGCACCTCGCGGCCGCGGCCTTCCGCAGCCGCAGGTGCAGGATCGGCACCTCCTGCTCGGCGTCGAGCCCGGCGACGAGGATCACCTTCGCTCGCTCGACGTCCCGGTACGTGACGCTCATCGCCGCCGCGCGGCGATCGCGCCTTCGACGAACCGGGCGCCGTGCATCGCGCCGATGGTCGAGGTCGTTCGTCCGGAAGACCGTGCGCGCGAGCTTGGACAGCGCGTAGTAGTCCTCGTCCATCAGCCGCCCGCCGGTCAGCACGCCGACGCGCGCGCCGTCGACCCAGCCGGCGATCGTCGTCAGCACCTCGCCGAACGAGGCCGGCTCCAACCCGTGGTCGCGGATCAGCGGCGTCGTGACCCGCTCCGGCGAGTCCGGGAACCGGAACGCGTACCGACCCTTGTCGCAGAGCCACGCGTCGTTCACCTCGTACTCGTCGCGCGCGAGGTGCCGGACGACCTCGCCGCGCCGGATGTCGACGCGGATGTTGCAGCCGGCGGAGCAATGCGGGCAGACCGAGTCGCCGTACGTCAGGTCGAACGGCCGCGCGGCGAAGCGGTACGGCGTCGACGTCAGCGCCCCCACCGGGCAGATCTGGACCGTGTTCCCGCTGAACGGCGAGCGGAAGTCCTCGCCGGCCGCGATCGAGACCCGCTCGCCGGCTCCCCGCGCGAAGAGCTCGAGGAACCGGTCGCCCGAGATCTCGTCGCAGAACCGCGTGCAGCGCGCGCACAGGATGCACCGCTCGCGATCGAGCGCCCACGAGCGGCGACAGCGGGATCGGCTTCGGGAAGACGCGCTTCGCCTCCCGGAAGCGGCTGTCGCCCGGACCGTACGCGAGCGCCTGGTCCTGCAGCGGGCACTCGCCGCCCCGGTCGCAGATCGGGCAGTCGAGCGGGTGGTTCAGCAGCAGGAACTCGAGGTTCGCGCGCTGCGCGTCCGCGACCTCGTCGTCGCTCGTTCTGCGTCTGCACCGCCATGCCCGGCGCGACCGGCACGGTGCAGGACGTGGCGAGCTTCGGCTGGCCCTCGATCCGGACGTAGCACTGGCGGCAGGCTCCGGCCGGCGCCGAGCAGCGGGTGGTCGCAGAACCGCGGGATCTCGATGCCGAGCTGCTCCGCGGCTCGGATGATCAGCGTGCCCGCGGGGACGGTGACCTCCTTGCCGTCGATCGTCAGCGTCACGTCGCTGTGCACCGGGGTGCTCAGACGGCCACCTCCGCGTGCTCGACGCCGGAGCGGGCATCGCCCGAGCCGCACGTGCTCCTCGAACTCCTCGCGGAAGTGCTTCAGGCTCGAGTCGATCACGCGACGCGGCGCCGTCGGCGAGCGCGCAGAACGCGCGGAACATGATGTGCTTGCCCATGTCCGCGCATCACCGGCATGTCCTCCGCGCGGCCGTAGCCGTCCGCGATCCTCCCGAGCACGCGCTCGGCCCACCACGTGCCCTCGCGGCACGGCGTGCACTTCCCGCACGACTCGTGCGCGTAGAAGCGCGTCATCCGCTGCGCGGCATCGACCACGCAGTCCGTGTCGTCGAGGACCATGACCGCCCCGGTCCCGAGCAGCGACCCGGCCGCCGCCATCGACTCGTAGTCGAGCGGCGTGTCGATGTGCTCGGCGGTGAGCAGCGGCGTCGACGATCCGCCGGGCGTCCACGCCTTCAGCGACCGACCGCCGAGGACGCCGCCGGCCACGTCCTCGAGGAGGACCCGGAGCGGCGTGCCGAGCGGGAGCTCGTAGTTGCCGGGACGCTCCACCTTGCCGCTGATCGTGAAGAGCTTGGTGCCCGGGGACTTCTCGGTGCCGAGCTCGCGGAACCACTCGGGCCCGCGCAGGACGATGTCGGGGACGCTCATCAGCGTCTCGACGTTGTTGATCACGGTCGGCGACGCGTACAGCCCCTCGACCGCCGGGAAGGGCGGACGGAGGCGCGGCTGCCCACGGAACCCCTCGAGGGAGTTCAGGAGCGCGGTCTCCTCGCCGCAGATGTACGCGCCGGCGCCGCGATGCAGCACGATGTCGAGGTCGACGTCGCTCCCGGCGATCCCCGGTCCCGAGGAAGCCCGCGTCGTAGGCCTCGCCGATCGCCGTCCCGAGGACGAGGCTCTGCGCCAGGTACTCGCCCCGGACGTAGATGAACGCGGTGCGGCATCCGATCGCGAGGGCGGCGATCGCGGTGCCCTCGAGCAGGCGATGCGGGTCGCGATCGACGAGCTCCCGGTTGTTGCACGTCCCCGGCTCGGACTCGTCGAAGTTCACGACCACGTAGGTCGGCTTGCCCGTGGTCGTCGGGACGAACGACCACTTCACGCCCGCGGGGAAGCCGGCGCCGCCGCGGCCGCGGAGACCGGAGGCCTTCACCGTGTCGATGATCGCGGCGGGCTCCATCTTGAGGGCGTTCTTCAGCGCCTCGTAGCCACCCTTGGCTCGGTAGCCGTCGATGCCGATCACGCCGGGGTCGTCCCAGTCCCGCGTGAGCCGGCGTTCGAACGTGACGCTCACGACGCCGGCACCTCCTCCAGCCCGGCGAGCACGCGCGACGCGGCCTTGAAGCTTTCCATCGCGGGGCCGCGCGACGGCTCCGGAACGGAGCCGTCGCGCAGCGCCGCGATCAGCTCCCGCATCCGCTCGGGCGTCACGCGGTCGTGGTTCGCGAAGTTCACCTGCGCGACGGGGGCGAAGTCGCACACGCCCAGGCATTCCTCCTCGTGCAGCGTGAACAGCCCGTCGTCCGACAGCTCCTGGCCGTGGCGCATCCCGGCCGCCTCGTGGGCGGCTTCGTAGACGTCCCGGCCGCCGCGGAGCATGCAGGCGAGGTTCGTGCACACGCTCACGACGTGCGTCCCGGTCGGCCGCAGGCGGTACATCGTGTAGAAGGTGGCGACGGCCTCGACCTCCGCGGTCGTCCGGCCGAGCAGAGCTCCGCGACCTCCCGGAGGCCGTCGCGAGACACGTGCCCCTCGACGGACTGCGCCAGGTAGAGCAGCGGCATGATCGCGGAGCGCTCGCGACCCTCGGGATAGCGGCCGCAGGATCTCCTTCGCCTCCTCCAGCCGCGTCCCCTCGAAGCACGGTCATCAGCGATCGACGCCCCCCATCACCGGATCGAGCGAGGCGATCACCGCGATCGCGTCGGCGATCAGGCCACCCTCGCACCATCGTCGGGCACCGCCTGGAGGTTCACGAAGGAGGGGTCGCGGATCTTCACGCGGTACGGGCGGTGCTCGTTGGCGGAGACGACGTAGAAGCCGAGCTCCCCCCGCGGCGACTCGACCGCCGTGTAGACCTCGCCCTCGGGGACCCGGACGCCCTGGGTGACCATCTTGAAGTGATGGATCAGGGCCTCCATCGACTCCTCCATGATGTGGTGGAGGTACGCCTCGTCGTTGCCGATGCCGTCGGGCCCCACCGAGAGCTTCACCGGCCAGCCGACCTTCGGGTCCTCGACCATCACGGGGCCAGGCTCCTGCGAGCCGCTCGAGCGCCTGCTCGACGATCCGCAGCGACTCGCGCATCTCCGCGATGCGGACGAGGTACCGCGCGTACGCGTCCGCCTCGGTGCCGCACGGGCACGTCGAAGTCGTAGGTCTCGTAGCCGCTGTACGGCTCGTCCTTGCGAAGGTCGACCGGCGACCCCGGCGGCCCGCAGGATGCGGCCCGGTCACGCCGAGCGCGAGGGCGTCCTCCGCCGAGAGGCTTCCCGACGCCGACGTTGCGCTCGAGCCAGATCGGGTTGTCGTTCAGGAGCCGTTCGTAGTCGTCGATCCGCGCCGGCATCGTGTCGAGGAACCTGCGCGATCATGCGCGGCCCGTCCGGCGGCAGGTCCATGATCACGCCGCCGGGTCGGATGAAGGAGTGGTTCATGCGAAGCCCGGTGACCGCCTCGAAGATGTCGAGGATCAGCTCCCGTTCGCGGAACCCGTAGAGCATCACGGAGACCGCGCCGAGCTCCAGACCGCCCGTGGCGACCCACACCAGGTGCGAGGCGATCCGATTGAGCTCGCAGAGCAACACGCGAAGCACCTGCGCGCGCGGCGAGGCGCCTCGATCCCGAGGAGACGCTCGACGGCCAGGCAGTACGCGAGCTCGTTGAAGAACGGGGAGAGGTAGTCGGCGCGTGTGACGTACGCGACGCCCTGTACCCAGGTCCGGTACTCCGTGTTCTTCTCGATGCCGGTGTGGAGGTACCCGACGATCGGCTTGCAACGGATCACGGTCTCGCCGTCGAGCTCGAGGAGCAGCCGGAGCACCCCGTGCGTCGAGGGGTGCTGCGGCCCCATGTTGATGATCATCGTCTCCTGGCGGACCTCGCCCGTGACGCGGTCGCGGAGCTCCGGTCGGCGGAACGACCGCGCCGAGCTCGTCGCGAGCCGCGTCCATCTCCTGACCCGCTCGCCATCACGGCATCGTCCGTTCGTCGACGGGCGGGATGAACGCGCCGTGGTACTGCGTGCCGACACCACCGAGCTCCTCGTCCTTGCGCGAGGGGATGCCCCTCCCAATCGTCCGGGAGCAGGATCCGGTCGAGGTCCGGATGACCGTCGAAGACGATCCCGAACAGGTCCCAGGCCTCGCGCTCGTGCCAGTCGGCCGTCGGGAAGAGCCGGCGTGACCGACGGGACGTGCGGGTCGTCTGCCGGGAGCCCCACCTTCAGCCGGAGCCGGTGCGCGTGCTCCACGGACCGGAGCTCGTAGACGACCCAGAAGCGGGGCTCCTTGCCCGGATGGTCGGTCGCGGTCAGGCTCGAGAGGAAACCGAACGAGAGGTCGGGTTGGTCTCGAAGGCGGAGCAGCGCGTCGACCAGCTCCTCCCGGCCGACGACCACCGTGACCTCGTCGCGAGCGAGCCAGACGTCGGCGAAATGCTCCCCGATCCGCCCGGCCAGCTCCGCGGCCTTCACCGGATCGTCCCCGTCGTCCGCACCTTCTCCTGCAGCTTCAGGATGCCGAACATCAGCATCTCCGGCTTCGGCGGGCAGCCCGGGACGTAGATGTCGACCGGCACGATCGTGTCGACGCCCTGGACGATCGCGTAGTTCGTGAACATGCCGCCGGCGGAGGCGCACACGCCCATCGAGACGACCCACTTCGGCTCGGCCATCTGGTCGTAGACCCGACGGAGGACCGGCGCCATCTTCTGGGACACGCGGCCGGCGACGATCATCAGGTCCGCCTGGCGCGGCGAGGCCCGGAACAGCTCCATCCCCCAGCGGGAGAGGTCGTATCGCCCGGCGCCGGCGGACATCATCTCGATCGCGCAGCAGGCGAGCCCGAACGTCGCCGGCCACATCGACTGCTTCCGCGCCCAGCTGACGGCGCGGTCGAGCGTGGTCAGGAGGACGCCCTTGCGGACCTCGTCCTCGACCTCCTCAGGGGTCTCGCCCGTGAGGTGCCCCTCGTACGCGCTCAACGGGCACCGAGCGAGCTCCTCGTCCAGCTCGGTCGACGGAGTGGGGCCTGACTCGTCCTCCTCGTCCCGGAGGTCCGGCGGTGCCGTCGACCAATCGAGCCCGCCCTTCTTCCAGACGTAGACGTAGGCCACGAACACGAGCGCGATGAAGACCGCCATCTCGATCAACCCGAACAGTCCGAGCTGCCGGAACGTCACGGCCCACGGGAACAGGAAGATCGTCTCGATGTCGAAGATGATGAAGAGCATCGCGACGACGTAGAACTTCACGCTGAATCGCTCGCCTCCCGGGAGCCGCACCGGATCGTTGCCGCTCTCGTAGGCCGAGAGCTTCGGGCGGTTCGGGCGATGCGGTCGGAGCAGTCGCCGACGCTCCCAGCGAGGCCACCGCGAAGACGACGGCGAGCACCGCCATCAGGACGATGGGCAGGTAGTCGGTCAGTCCCGCCGCGACGACGGAGTCGAGGGATCCGCTCAGACCCACGGACGGCAATCCTACGGTCACGACGCGCGTGCCAGCCTCTCGAGCAGGTAGAAGAGCTTGTCCTGCGCGTCCCCGTCCCGGCCGTCCGTGAGGTTCGCCATCATCCGCATCGCGAATCCCATCACCTTCGGATTGGGCAGGAGGTACTTCGTCGGCCGGACCCATGATCTCGGGCTTGCCGACCAGCTTCGCGAAGCCCCGGCCGAGCCTGGAAGTAGCGCCCGTACCGCTCCCGGAGGGCCTGCGGATAGAGCATCGCGAGGCCTGGCCGGTCTTTGACGAGCGCCTCGTGGACGAGCTCGGCGGCCATCTCCCCGGTCTCGATCGCGTAGGCGATGCCCTCGCCGTTCATCGGATTCACCGCTCCTGCGGCGTCGCCGACGACGAGCATGCCGGGAACCGCCTGGGGCGCGCGATTCAAGCTCATCGGGAAGCGGCCCGGAGAGCATGCGGCCGTCGGCCGTCTCCTCGGAGATGCCGCGCTCCTCGGGGAGCATCGTCGGCGAACGCCTCGAACAGTCGCGCGGCGGAGATGTCCTTGAAGTTCCGGAACGTGCTGAGCAGGCCCGCGCCGAGGTTGACGCGACCGTCGGCCATCGGGAAGAGCCAGCCGTAGCCGGGCAGGAGCATGTCGCCCTCCCACAGGTCGAGCCAGGACTCGAACCAGGGACCGCCGAGGTTCGGCGCCCGGTAGTACCGGCGGGCCGCGATGCCGAGCGGCCGGGAGTCGTCGCGGCGGACGCCGGCGGGAGCCGCGAAGCGGCTCGCGGCGCCGTCGGCCGCGATCGTGAACCGCGCGTGGATCTCGGCCGGCTCGGTATCGGTTTCGCCGGCGGGTACGGTCTCGGCGCCGACGACCCACCCGTCCCGCATCAGCGGCCGGCGGGCGTCCGTCGCCTCGAGGACCCGCGCACCGGCCTTCTTCGCGCGTTCGAGCAGGAGATGGTCGAACCCGAGCCGCGGCATCACGAGGCCGTAGTTCGGCCACGTCTCGAGCTCCGGCCACGGGAGGTCGATCGTGACGTCCTTCGAATGCACACGGAGGCCGATCACCCGCTCGAAGCCCGGGTCCGACGTGTCGACGCCCATCCGCTCGACGGCGCCGACGCTCCGGGGGGTCAGGCCGTCGCCGCAGACCTTCTCGCGTGGGAAGGTCGCCTTGTCGACGGCGAGGACGTCGATGCCGTGACGAGCGAGGTGGTAGGCCGCCGCCGATCCACCAGGGCCGGCGCCGACGATCAGGACGTCGGTCTCGATCCGCTCGGGCACGCGCGCCTCCCCTCAGGAGCCCCGTCGGGCGCTCGTGAAACCTTTCACAAGCAGCCTATCGCACCGACGTCGCCAGCGGGACGGCCCTCGTCCACCGGACGTCAGCCGTGGTCCCAGGCGTCGACGACGGCGGGGACCACCCGGAGGAACCCGAGCTTCGGGATCGCCGCCGTGAAGCGTTCGAAGCCGTCCCCGGCGAACAAGCGTCCGGTACTTCTCGTGCCACGCGGACATGGGCTCGCGGAGATCCGGGTGCTCGGCGGGCAGGAGCTCGGCCACACCCTCGATCCGCACGCCGGAGAGGTCGTTCCACTCCCGGCCGCGGTCGATGAGGAGCGAGATGCGGCCGTCGTGCTCGAGCGCTTCCCAGGTGGCGTCGCCGACGCGCGTGGCGACGTACAGCGCGTCCGGCATGCCAGACGAACCACCGCGACGCGACATGCGGCCCGCCATGAGGCCTCACCGTCGCCACCCGGCACGTCGGGTGGTCGCGGAAGAGCCGGCGGAGCATCTCGAGGTCCTCGGTCACATCGCCACCATGTCCGCGAGCCGGCGCAGAGCGGGGATCGACTCGGCGGTGAGGAGGTCGGGGTCGAGCTCCTCCTTCGCTTCGGCGACGAGGCCGTTGACCGTCTCGGCGGTCACACCTCGGCCGCCGCGTCGCCGTCCTCCAGGTCGTCGCGGAGCTGGAATGCCTCACCGAGCGGACGTCCGAACCGGGATAGACACTCGCTCACGGTCTGGGAGCTCCCCGTCGAGCGCGGCGCCGATCCGCAGCGGCCCCTCCACGGTGTAGCCGCCGCCCTTCAGTGGCGGCGGCGCGGCGGGCGACCTGCGGGTCGCCCGCCCCGCCGTCCACCACCCGGGACAAGTCCAGGTACTGACCGATCGCCATCTCCTCGCGCATCGGGTGGTACACGGCAAGCGCCCGGGCGAGCGCCTCGAGCGGGAACCCCGACTCGAGGAGCAGGCGGTCGGCGAACACGGCTGCGAGGTCTCCGACCAGGATCGACATCGCCTGGCCGAACGCGCTCGCGTTCGCCTCGACGCCCCGAGCTCCTCCGCTCGATCCGAGAACCACACGACCGTCGAGGCGACTCCTCGTCGCTCCTTCGCCCCGTCGATCAGGTCGTCGTGGACGAGCGCCATCGTGTGCAGGAGCTCGAGCGCCGCCGCGGCGCGCACGATCGCCGTCGCCGGCGTCTCCATCGTCTTGACCCGCCGGCCGCGCGGAATCCCCAGTAGCAGAACGCGGGACGGATCCGCTTGCCTCGCCGCGTCGCAGCAGACGCCGCACCTCCTCCACCGGAGGGCAGAGCCGCCGGGTCGAGCCGCTCGCACGTGATCGCGGACGATCGTCGAGGAACGCCGTCAGGACGGTATCGACCCACTCGCGGAGGTCCCCCGTCACGGGCGGCAGTATCGCAAGGCCCGGCGCCGCGCGCGGCAGGGCTATCATGCCGGCGTCGCGATGCTCTTCACCCGTTCCCGCTTCCGCTCACTCGCGCTCGCCACTGCGATCGCCACGATCGTGCTTGTTCGCGATCGGAGGCCTCGTCGCGAGGCACGGGCTCCGGCCTCGGATGCTCAACCTGGCCCGCCTGCGAGCCCGGCCACCTGTTCCCCTCGGGGACGGTTCATTCCCTCATCGAGTTCTCGCATCGCGCGATGGCGTTCCTCGTGATCGTGCTCACGGCGCTCACCGGCGTCGCCGCGATCCGCGTGGCCCGTCGCGAGCCATCCGTGCTCTGGCCCGCGGTTCTCGCGTTCCCCCTGGTGCTGGCACAGGCCGGGCTCGGCGCGGTGGTCGTGGCCACCGAGCTCGAAGCCGGGTGGGTCACCGTCCACTTCGTGATGGCACTCCTCCTGATCGCGGACGTGACGTACGTGGCCGGCGCGGTCGTGTCGAGAGACGCCGGGGACGCAGGCTCCACGGACGAAGGCACCACGAGCAGAAGCGACCGATCGTTCTCGCGGCTCGCTCGTGATAACGGCGACGGTCGTCGGTGCTCCTCCTCCTGGTCGGCACCTACGTGCGGGCGAGCGACGCGCAGCTCGTGTTCACGGACTGGCCGCTGATGAACGGGAGGCTCGTCCCGACGCTCGGCGGCGCCGCCACCGCGATGTTCCTCCACCGCACGCTCGCAGCGGTCGCGCTGCTGCTCGTGCTCTGGACCGCGATCAGGGCGAGGAACGACGACGGCCGCCGCGGCCACCTCGTCCGCCTCTCGACGACGGCCCTCCTCCTGTTCGTCGTGCAGATCATGGTCGGCGCCGCCAACGTGTGGACACGGCTCCGGCCGTGGGCCGTCGTCGCGCACGTCGCGCTGTCCGTCCTGATCTGGGCCACGGTCGTCGCGCTCGCCACGGTGGCGTCGAGGGTCGGCATCCGGCGCCGCGCAGCCCGAGCCGGAGGCGAACGAGCCGCCGAGACGACGAACGACCCTCACTCCGGGACACCGTCACCGCGTACTACCGCCTCACGAAACCGCGCATCGTGCTGCTGCTCCTGATCACGACGGTGCCGGCGATGCTCCTCGCCGCGGAGGGACTCCCATCGCCGTGGCTGATCCTCGCGACCCTCGCGGGCGGCGCGCTCGCAGCGGGTTCCGCGAACTCGATCAACATGTACCTCGACCGGGACATCGACGCGATCATGCGCCGGACCCGGCAGCGACCGCTCCCGGCGCACGCGATCGCGCCGGAGCACGCGCTCCGATTCGGCTTCGTCCTGGGCGCGATCGCCTTCTACTTCCTCGCCGTGTCGGTCAACGTGCTGGCCGCCGTGCTGGCGCTGTCGGCGATCGCCTTCTACGTCTTCGTCTACACGATGTGGCTGAAGCGCACGACGGCGCAGAACATCGTGATCGGCGGCGCGGCCGGCGCCGTGCCCGCGCTCGTCGGATGGGCCGCCGTCACCGGGAACGCTCGCCTGGCCCGCCGTCGTCCTGTTCGCGATCGTGTTCGTCTGGACGCCGCCGCACTTCTGGGCGCTCGCGATGCGCTTCTCGGGCGACTACGCGGCGGCCGGCGTCCCGATGCTGCCGGTGGTCCGCGGGGAGGCCGAGACCCGGCGTCAGATCCTCCTGTACTCGCTGGTGCTGTTCGCGACGACGCTGCTGCTGGTCCCGGTCGGGCACATGGGCCCCGTCTACACGGCCGCCGCGGTCCTGCTCGGCGGCTCGTTCGTCTACCGCGCGCTGCAGGTGTGGCGACGCGCCGACGACGCTCGGACGCGACGGTTGTTCACGTTCTCGATCCTCTACCTCGCCGGGCTGTTCGGAGCGGTCGGCGTCGACGCGCTTCTGCGCCTGAGCGGCGTCAGGCGGCGGCGAGCACCTCGTCGATCAGGCCGGCGAGCTCGTCTTCGTCGGTCTCGCCGTACACCACCCAACGGATCGTGCCGCCGGGATCCACGACGTAGGTGTCCGGCAGCGCGGGGAAACCGAGATCGCGCCGCCGATCGGCCCGAGGGGTCGAACAGGCTCGGATACGGCACGCCGAACTCCGCGACCCATGCTCGGGCGGCGTCGCGATCGTCCTGGTAGTTGATCCCGAGGAAGCGCACGCCCTCGTCCTCGTACCGATTCGCCAGTCGCACGAGCTGCGGCTGCTCCCGGCGGCACGGGGCGCACCAGTCAGCCCATACGTTGATCACGAGCACGTTGCCGTCGGCGTAGGTCTCGGCGTCCAGGCGCTCGCCGTCGACGGTCTCGCCGGCGAGTCCAGGCAACGGCTCGTCCTGCTCCGCCACGCCGAAGACGGAGTCGTCCCCCTCGCAGGCAGTCGAGCACCGCGAGGAGCGCGAAGAACAAGGAGGGAAGGACCCGGCGCGGCACGCGGGTCACGCTACCAGCGGGTCTCAGCCGCCCCCGTCGGGGGCACCGCTCGGGCTCCCGCCTCCGTCGCCACCTCCGGGCGGCGGTGGTTCCGGCGGACCTCGGACCACGACCGTCCCCTCCATCGTC
The DNA here is from genome assembly GCA_963778505.1 of uncultured Actinomycetota bacterium. Lineage (GTDB taxonomy): Bacteria > Actinomycetota > UBA4738 > UBA4738 > HRBIN12 > JAJNBA01. The sequence continues at coordinate 1,102,438 of CAVZUH010000004.1, forward strand.
GGGTGGACGTCGCAGCGGAAGTAGTAGCTCGCCCTCGGGGATCGGCGGCACGTCGAACGGTCTCCGTCGCGGGACCAGGGAACGGCTCGAACGTGAACAGCGGCTCACCGGATGCGGTGTCGTCCTCGTAGATCGAGAGGTTGTGCGCCGCGGAGTCCTGGTTGTCCAGGGTGAGCGTCGTCGGCGTCGTCCGCCGGAAGCGTGATCTCGTCGGTGTCGAACGCGGTGTTCTCGGCCACGACCGCGACCCCGCCGGCTCCCTCGGACGACGGTGACCGTGCCCGGTCATCGTGGTGGGATGGAGCTCGGCAGTTGAAGAAGTACTCACCCTCGAGCGAGCGGATCGACGGAGTACGGCGTCGTGGCGGGCCCGGTGATGACGTCGCCCGTCGAACAGGACGCGGCGCCGAATCGTCCGGGCCATCGAAGATCTGCACGTTGTGTCCGACGCCGGGATCCTGATTGTCGAACTCGAGCTCGATCGGAACGTCCGCCTCGAACGCCAGCGCGTCGCGTCGAGAAGCCGGCCGTGAGCGCCCCCTCGGGCGCTGCGAGCACGGCGTGGAACGGCGGGATCTCCTCCTCCGGCGGCCCGATCACCACGATCGCGATCCCGCCGGCCACCATCGCGATCCCGGCGGCGGCGCCGACGAAGGACCCGAGCGACGCCCCGGTCACGCTGCGTGCGCGACGCGACGAACGCCGCGACGGTCATGATCCCGACGGCCGCGACGAGCGCGACGGCCGTCGCGGCGTTCGGCTTCACGGACAGCAGCACGCGCGGAGAACGCGAACAGGACGAGGACGATCACCGCGAGCCCGCCGACGGGGATCAGGATCGGCAGGAGCAGGCTCTGCCGCTCGCCGCGATCGCTCATCGGCCCATCCCCGCGCGGATCTCCCGTTCGACGTTGCGGAACTTGAGCGCGTCCCAGCCCTCGGTCGTCTCCTCGTGGCCCCATCGGAAGAAGATCGCGGCGATCACGACCCACAGGATCGCGCCGCCGACGATCTTCATCACGAGGCCGGCGATCAGCTGATCGGTGAGCGCGTCCGATGCCCCAGATCCGAGGGAACGTGGCGTAGATCGGATAGAGCGGCTCCGTCCCGAACGTCAGGAACGACGCCGGGATCGTCGGCGCGAGGGACTGGAAGAAGAGGTACAGGAGCTGACCCGGTCGCGACAGGCGCGGGCAGCTCGGGCAGCGGCGACAGCACCGGCCACCACATCACGATCGCGGAGCCCAGCAGCAGCGCGTGGAGCGAGAAGTGCGCGAGCTCGGAGCGGACGGACAGCGACACGACCTCGGGCCAGTGGTGAAGCAACAGGACGCCGTTGGCGACCACCAGCGCGACGAGCGGCCGGGTGAGCAAGGCCCACACGGCCCGCAGAGGAGCCGGACGGAGCAGCGCGCGCCACATCCAGGCCGGCGTCCCGGTGAGCGAGCAGCGGTGCCGCCACGAACGTGAACAGCATGTGCTGCACCATGTGCATGCTGTAGAGGTAGCTCTCCGCGAGGTCGTGGATCGGCCAGCGTCGCGCCCAGCAGCAGCACGGCGACGCCGCCGAGGAAGCGATACCGCCGGCCGGGCTCGAGCCGCTCGCCCGTCGCGCGCTCGTGCCGCCTCGCGGCGAGCAGGTACACGCCAGCCAGCCCGCCGAGCGTCGCGAGGACCGACCAGATGCACGTGGAACGGCGGGCAGCACCATCAGGCGAAGACCCGGAACGAGATCAGCACGACGAGATACAGGACGACGCGCCGGACAGGCCCATCACGAAGAAGCGAGCGTAGCGGCGGTCGTCGAACTTCAGATGCATGAACCACAGGACGACAAGCGCGAACTTGACGATCGCCAGGATGAACAGGGTCGGGATCAGGATGCCGACCGCTCACGCCCGCGTAGGACGCGGCGATCTCGAGGGCCGTCAGGACGAACGAGGATCACCGCGATCCGGACGTACTCCTTCGGGACTCGGGTGGCCGCGCCGTGCGACCCGCCGCGTGCTCATGGCCGCCGGATCGACCGCCTGCCGCTCCTCAAGGGCCACCGGGACCCCCGGGCTCGGCGTCGGGATCAGGTACACGACCGTGAAGATCACGATCCACACGATGTCGACGAAGTGCCAGTAGAGCCCGACCATCTCGACCGGGAAGGACGGGTCGTCCGGGAGACGCCGCGCGTAGGACATCCCGACGAGCGACAGCAGCATCAGGATGCCGACGGTGACGTGGACGCCGTGGAACCCGGTCAGGACGTAGAAGGTCGTCCCGAACAGGTTCGTCGAGAGCTTGAGGCCCTCGTGATAGAAGGCCGTGAACTCGTAGACCTGCCCTCCGACGAACGTCATACCCGAGCAACGCCGTCGTGAGCAGCCACAGACGCATCCTGCCCGCGTCGCCCTGTTGCGCGGCAGACAGCGCAAGCACCATCGTCAGCGAGCTGGCGAGCAGCACGAACGACGACACCGACGTGTACGGGATGTCGAAGACGTCGGCCGGGATAGGGGCCCACGAGGCTCCGTCCCCGGTAGAGCACGTAGGTGGTGATCAGCGCGCCGAACAGCATGCACTCCGACGCGAGGAAGATCCACATCGCGAGCTTCGTGTGCGACAGGCCGGTGGTGGTCTCCGAGTGATCGGCGCCGTGATCGCCACCGCGTTCGATCGCGACGTCGGCCATCGCTACGCGTCCCCCGAGCGACACCGACGGCTCCATCGCCCATGCGTAGAAGCCGATCAGCGCGATCACGAGCACGCCGGCCCCGACGAGCCACCACGAGTAGAGCACGCCGTATCCGATCATCGGCATCCCGAGCGCCGCCACGAGCGGCCAGTACGACGGGCTCGGAAGATGGATGCCGTGCCCGCCGCTCGGCGCCTCGCCGTCGTGACCGTTGGCCGCGCCGGCCTGCGCCGGGACGAGCCGTCCCGTCCGCTCGTCCTCGACGTACTTGCGGTGCCAGAACTCGTCCAGCGCGTGCACGGTGGGGATGTCGTCGAAGTTGTGGATCGGGGGCGGCGAGGGTCGTCATCCATTCGAGGGTCCGCCCGTCCCACGGGTCGGCGACACCGGCGGGCTTCGCCTTCGCGTGCGTGATCACCACGTTCACGAGGAAGACGAGGATCGAGAGGGCGATCAGGTACGCACCGATCGTCGACGCCTGGTTCCAGAACGTGAGACCGAGTGACTCGGGGTAGGTGTAGGTCCGGCGGATCATGCCCTGGAGACCGAGGATGTGCATCGGGCCGAACGTGAGGTTGAACCCGATGAGCATCAGGAGGAAGTGCGATCTTCCCGAGACGCTCGCTCAGCAACCGCCCGAACACCTTGGGCCACCAGTAGTACATCCCGCCGAACAGCCCGAACACCGCCCCGCCGAAGATCACGTAGTGGAAGTGCGCGACGATGTAGTACGTGTCCGTCTGCTGGTAGTCGGACGGCACGATCGTGTGCGTGACGCCGGAGAGGCCGCCGATCACGAACATCGCCACGGTCCCGATCGCGAAGAGCATCGCCGAGGTGAACCGGATATCACCCCCGTACATCGTGCCCATCCAGTTGAAGATCTTCACGCCGGTCGGGATCGCGATGATCGCGGTCGTGACCCCGAACGCGGTATTCGCCACAGGTCCGAGACCCGCCGCGAACATGTGGTGCGCCCAGACGCCGAACCCGATGAACCCGATCGCGATCCCCGAGAACACCACGAACTGGTAGCCGAACAGTGGCTTGCGACTGAAGACCGGCAGGATCTCGCTCGACGATCCCGAACGCGGGCAGGACGAGGATGTAGACCTCGGGGTGTCCGAACAGCCAGAACAGGTGCTGCCACAGGATCGGATCCCCGCCCGCCGTCGGATCGAAGAAGTGGGTCCCGAACTCCCGGTCGAACAGCAGCTGGAACAGGGCCACGGTGATGATCGGCAGCGAGAACGCGAGCAGCAGCTGCACCACGAGTCCCATCCACACGAAGACGGGGACCCGGAACAGCGACATCCCCGGCGCGCGCATGTTGATGACGGTGACGGCGAGGTTCACGGCACCCGCGGTCGACGCGATGCCGGTGATGATCAGCCCGAGCGCGTAGAAGGTCGGCCCGATCGACGGGTCGAATGATCGAGTTCGGCGCGTAGCAGAACCATCCGCAGTTGGGCGCGCCTCCGAGGAAGAAGCTCGAGTAGAGGAAGAGCCCGCCCAGCAGGAACAACCAGTAGCTGTATGCGTTCAGACGCGGGAACGCAACGTCCCGGGCGCCGATCATCAACGGGATGAAGTAGTTGAAGAACGCCGCCGACATCGGCATCACGAACAGGAAGATCATCGTGACGCCGTGCATCGTGAAGATCTGGTTGTACTGGTCGGCGTTCAACAAGGTGCCGTCGGGCTGTGCGAGCTGGGCGCGGATCAACAGCGCCTCGAGCCCTCCGATCAGGAAGAACAGCAGGGCCGTGGCTCCGTACAGGATCCCGATCTTCTTGTGGTCGATGGTCGTGAACCAGCTCCAGAAGCCGGTCGTGGCCGTCGGGCGACGGAGGATCCCCTGTCGCCTCACGGTCGTGCTCACGCTCGCCATCGATCATTCGCTCCAGGTCACTTGAGGCTGTAGAGGTACGCCACCAGGGCGTCGATCTCCTCTTCGGTCAGGTGGTAGTCGGGCATCTTGGAGCCCATCTTCACCGCCTCGGGGTCCCGCAGCCACGCCTCCAGTGCATCGCGGTCCGTCGTTTCCCAGTTACACCCCGCGAAACACTCGTGGGTCGGGATCGGCGAAGTGCGTGAGCTCCGGTCCCGGCCGGGATTCGCGGCATCCGTCCCGCCGACCGCGTGGCATTCGATGCACGACCCCCTGCCGCCCGAGAGCTGCCCCAGGAACAGGTCCATCCCCTGGGCGGCGAGCTCGTCGGACGGCGTGACGCCGGGGCTCTTCTGGTTGGCGACCCACGCGTCCCAGTCCTCGGCGGAGAGCGCCCGGACGCGAACGAGCATCCGGCCGTGCTGCAAGCCACAGAACTCGGCGCACTGGCCCTCGTACATGCCCGGCTCGTCCGCCTGCATCAGGATGTGGTTGGTGCGACCCGGGACGACGTCCTGCTTGCCCGCGAGCTCCGGGATCCAGAAGGAATGGATCACGTCGGATCCCACGATCTGCACGCCGGCGCCTTCGAGCGAGAGGTACACGACCCGGTCCTCGGGGATGACCATCACGTCGGCCGTCCGGATCTGCGCACGGTCCCCGTAGTTGGTGCGCATGTCCTCATCCGTGTACTCGAAGTCCCACCACCACTGGAGGCCCCTCACGGTGACGTTGAGCGCGTCGTCGGGCGGCTTCGCGGCGAGATCCCAGATCATCGCGACGGTGGGCACCATCACGCCGGCCAGGATCAGCGCGGGGGCGATCGTCCAGCCGATCTCGAGCCGCGTGTTGCCGTGGATCTGCGATGGGATCCGGTCCCTGCCTTTACGGTGGCGATACCTGATCGTGATCCAGACGATGCCGCCCTCGACGACGACGAAGACGAGCACCGCGACCCAGAACACCGGGACGAAGAGGTCCTTCACCTCCTGCGCGTAGGGCCCTTTGGGCTGAAGAGTGTCTTGCGTCGCGTTGGGTGCGCACGCGCCCAACAGGAGGAGCAGGCCGATGGCGGCCGCCGCCCAGAGCAACCTCTTCCGCACGGTTCCTTCGGTCCCCCGGAGCTCCCTCGTGGACGATCCTGGCTCACACGACCTTGGCTCGGACGGGGTCGGCGAGCCCGCGGGGACTGTATCACCGAGGTCTCGCGCGACTTGATTGCTCATCCGAGCTTGTACGAGTGCAGTCCGACGATCCAGAGGTTGACGGCGTAGTAGGTGATCAGCAGCGCGATGAACCCCACGACCGCGATGACGGCGGCCCGCCGGCCCTTCCAACCGGCCGTCGATCGCGCGTGCAGGTAGCCGGCGAAGATCGTCCACGTCACGAACGACCAGGTCTCCTTCGGGTCCCATCCCCAGTAGCGGCCCCACGCCTCCTGCGCCCAGATCGCGCCCGCGATGACCGCGAACGTCCAGATGGGGAACGCGAACGCGATGACTCGATACGCCACGCGATCCAGCGCGGCGGCGGACGGCAGGACGGCGCCGCGCCGGGGCTCGCCGGCCGTGACTCCCGGCTCCTCAGGGTCCGGGAGGAGATCGTGCGGCGTGTCGACCTCGACCGCGCCGCCCATGATCGGAGCGGGCGCGCGCTCGCGGAGGACCGCGAGTCCGCGCCGTTCCGATCGGTCCTTGATCAGGAACAGGATCGTCGCGATCCCACCGATCGCGAAGAGCGAGGACCCGGTGATCGCGGCCACCACGTGGATCTTGATCCAGTACGAGTTGAGCGCCGGCTGTAGCGGGCTCGGCTCGACCGGGAAGAACATCGCCGCCACCGCGAGCGTCAGTACCGAGAACATCAGCGAGAAGCCCGTGAGCGTCTTGATCTTCGCCACACCCTCGACGAAGACGAGTGTGCCGGCGACCACAAGGAACGCGAGGACCGTCGAGTACTCGAACATGTTGCCCCACGGCACACGGTCCGCGGCCATGCCGCGAGCGACGATCGAGATCAGGTTGGCGCTCGCGCCGGCGATCGCGACGGCGCGAGCCAGCATCCACAGCAGATCGCGTCGGGCGGCGAGGTAGGCGAAGGAAAGCACCATGGCGCCGAGATAGAGCCAGATCGTGACGTCGAACGCCGTGCTCGAGATCCGCGCCCAGTTCACGACGTCCCCACCTTCTCCTCCGGTTGCACCTCGACGGCCTCGGGTCCCCCGATACCCCGGACGATCCGATCGAACTCCTCTTCGAAGGCGTCCTTGTGCTGCAGGGCGAAGCCCCCGATCTCCACGAGGGCGCCGCCGGGTGCGGCCTCCGCTCGGATCCAGACCTTCCGACGGGAGACGTACAAGGAGGGGATCAGTCCCACGAGGACGAGGATAGCGGCGGCCAGGACCACCGGGATGCCGACGTCGCGGCTGATGAGGAGAACGCTGTACTGGCGCAGCTCGGGGAACGAGAGTCGGAGCTCGCCGCCTCCGGGCACATCGATGTTGCTGGTCCCGGCGGCGTGGAGATCGCCTCCGCCGACCCGCCGGAGGCCGGTCGTGTCCATCGTCGACAACGATGGATCCTCGATGCGTCCCACGAAGACCGAGTAGCGGATGTACGGGTCGAACTGCACCAACATCGGGGTCGGCTCGCCGGTCAACTGGAAGTTGGCATAGGCCCTGAAGTCGGACCACAGCTCGACCGTGATCATGACGTCCGGCTCCGTCGCCGAGAGCTTGATCGCCCCCCGCCACGGCATCGCCGTCGCGGGAACACCATCCGGCGCTCGGTCACGCACGGCGACGATCGGTGAGGACCACATCGTCGCGCCGTCCAGCTCGACCTTCACGACGGGTGCCCAGCCGAACCCTTCCTGGAAGACGCGGAGCCCTTCGACCGAAGCGGGGTGGTTCACCCGAACCTCCTCGGTCCGGATGGCGCCCCCTTTCCGATCCGAGAACGCGACACGCGACACGAAGTCCTTCGGCTGCCCGTTCCGTCGATAGGTGTCCTCGAAGTCGGTCAGACGGATCCCGACACCCGTGAAACCGCCGCCGAAGTACCGGCCGACTCGGATCTGACCGGCGTAGTTGGAGCGCGCGTCCACGAACGACTCCCCCTCGGTCACGACGGCCCGGCCGGTGAACCCGGTCCCCTTGCCGACGATCACCCCCACGACGAGGAGGAAGAACGCCCAATGGAAGAGGAGGCTCCCGACCTCGCGGAGAACCCCCTTCTCCGCGGCGACGCCCAGGCCCTCGCGGGAGACGCGGAATCGCTTCTTGCGCAGGTAGCGCGCGGCGCTCGACGCGGCCTCGTCGGGTCCGGTGCCCACCCGAACCTCCGCATGGTGGCGGAACCCGTTCAGCTCCTTCGCCTGCAACGGCCGCTGCCGCGTCGCTCGGATCATCGCGCGGGTCCTCGGGAACAGGCACGCGGCCAGCGAGACGAACAGCAGGGTCGTGATCAGGACGAACCACCACGAACCGTAGACGTCGAAGAAGCCCGCCCGGAAGAACATCGGTCCCCAGAACCCGTGATCGTCGAGGTACTGCCCGACCCGCTCCGGCGAGTTCGGGATCTGTGGCAACAGCGACCCGATCACGGAGCCGGCGGCAAGGACCAACAAGAGGATCAGAGCGGTGCGCATCGACCGCAGCGTTCGCCAGACCAGAGCGACCGACTGGCGAACCGTGGGGCCGGGCGAGGTCGTCATCGTCGCCCCGATGCTAGGGAGCGCCTCCGGCACCCGTCCACGGCCTACAGCCCCGGGGCGAATCGCGCGAGCGGCGCGATGAACCGCTGGAAGAGGCCGGTGACCAGCAGCACACCGACGGTGACGAGCAGCGCTCCCGAGACCCCTGCGATGACCCGGTAGTTCCGACGGACCCAACCGAGGCTCCGCACCAGCCGGTCGGCGCCGATGCCGACCAGCAGGAACGGGAGCCCGAGGCCCAGCGAGTACACGACCAGCAGCGCTGCACCCTTGACGGTGCCGCCGCCGGCCGCGATCGCGAGGATGCCTCCGAGCACGGGCCCGATGCAGGGCGTCCAGCCGGCGGCGAAGGCCATCCCGAGCGGGAGCGCCCCGGCCGTGCCGGGGCGCACCCGCTCGAGGAGCGGCCTGCGCTCCGCGTAGAGGCTCGGCGAGCCACGGCCGAACGCGTAGCCGAGCATGAGGAGACCGAGCACGATCACCACCAGCCCCGCCGCTCGCTGGAACCAGGCGTCCCGGAAGAACCGGACGAAGGTCCCCGCGAACGCGCCGAGCAGCGTGAACACGATCGTGAACCCGAGGATGAACAGCAGGATCGGAAGGAGCGGGCGCCGGCCCTCGCCCTCGGTCGCGCGGCTCCCCGTCACGAACGAGACGTAGCCCGGCACCAGCGGCAGGACGCATGGACTGGCGAAGGACACGACCCCGGCCGCGAAGGCGAGGGCCGGCGCCCACCACGACGAGAGCCCCGTGTCGACCAGTCCGGCCAGCATCCGGGGCTCAGTCTCCCATCGCCGCCACCACGAGTTGAGTTGTCTGTGCTCCGACCGCGACTTAGTGTGGAGCCGCTCGTGAAAACCTTCACGAGTGGGAGCGGGAGCCGAGAGCGAGGGCAAGGCCCCCCGAGGCCCGGTTATGATTCGCCCGCCCATGGAGCAAGCGAGCGCATGAGCCAGGTCGAGACCACAGCCAGATCGCCCGTCCAGACCGTCAAGCGCCATGTCGAGTCGTTCCTGCAGGGACTTCGAGTGGTCCTGGACGAACGCCGTGCTCTTCTCGATGGCCCTGCTGTTCTTCCTGCTGATCACGAGCTCGGTGATGCCGTCGTGGTGGATGTACTACGCGGAGCAGAAGCTCGGCTGGCAGGGCCCGACGGACCTCGAGGCGTTCCTGCGGGATCCGTTCAGCACGAGCGCGCCGTTCTTCTCGGCGGAAGGGTTCCTGTGGCTCTCCTACGAGGCGCACCTCATGCTCCGGGACGCGATCGCGATGGGCCTCACGACGGGCCCGATCATCTCGGTGCTCGTCGATCTCGGCCCTGCTGCAGAACTGGCGGCGCAAGCTGCGCGGAGAGTCCGGCAACGTCCGACCCACCGGTGGGTACCGGTAGGAGGCCAGAGAAGACAGATGCCCTTCACCAAGACCGAGGTCGACATCCACGAGGATTACACGCTCGAGGCGGTCGACCCTGCCTGGCTCGCACAGGGCGTGAAGTCGCCGAAGCACCTGATGCTGGACCCCGACAACTGCATCTTGTGCCGGGCGTGCGAGGACGTCTGTCCGTGGAACTGCATCTTCATGCTCTCAACCGGACATCGTCGAGGACTCCGAGACGCCGGCCTCGGAGGCCGAGGTGCTCACCTCGTCCGCGATCTTCGTCGTGGACGACAACGCGTGCACGCGGTGCTCCGTCTGCGTGGACCGGTGCCCCACGGACACGCTGTACTATGCGCGGCTGCCGGAGGGTTCCGGCGGCAGAAGGACGATGGCCGAGGTCCCGACGTCCCAGGCGGCGGAGGAGTGATCGTGCCGACCGCGAGAGGGGGAACCCGTTGAAGTTGAAGCCCCCGTCGCCGAGCGAGCTCGGCGATCGTCTCCGGGAGACCGAGGTCTGGAAGTCGATCTTCCGGCCGGGCTCGATCTTCCGGAAGGGCTACAAGGACACGTCGCGCGACCGCGCGCTCGCGACGATGAACAACGTGCTGTACCACCTCCACCCGGTGAAGGTGAAGCGTCACGGGCTGAAGCTGACCTACACGTTCTGCCTGGGCGGCCTGTCGTTCTTCCTGTTCATCCTGCTCACGGTCACCGGGCATCTTCCTGATGTTCTTCTACCGGCCGATGGCCGACATCGGCGGCGCGCCGGCCTACACCGACATGCAGAACATCCGAACGACGGTGTTCTTCGGCGACTTCGTGCGGAACCTCCATCGATGGGGTGCGCACCTGATGGTCTTCAGCGTCACGCTGCACATGGCGCGAGTGTTCTACACCGGCGCCTACAAGCCCCCGCGCGAGTTCAACTGGGTCGTCGGCGTGATCCTGCTCTTCCTCACGCTCGGCCTGTCGTTCACGGGCTACCTGCTCCCGTGGGACCAGCTGGCGATCTGGGCCGTGACCGTGGGCACCTCGCTCGCGGGCTACTCGCCGTTCATCGCGAAACAGGCGAACTTCCTGCTGCTGGGCGGCGTGGTCGTCGGACCCGAGACGCTGCTGCGCTGGTACACGCTCCACGTCCTCGCCCTTCCGTTCGTCTTGGTGCTGTTCCTGTCGGTCCACTTCTGGCGGATCCGCAAGGACGGCGGGATCTCGGGACCGCTCTAGGAGGCCGGTGATGGCACGCGACGACACCCCACTCGATCAGGAGGTCTTCGACCGCGTCCTCAAGGAGCAGCTCGACGCCGGCACGGACCGGCGCGTGGCCGACGGTCGCGCCCGGTCGGCCGCCGTGCGGGCCTACAAAGCCGCGCATCCCGAAGAGGAAGGCGCTCCGCCCGCGGCGGCCGCCGGTGGCAACGGAGAGGCTCCGGCGCAGGCGCCCGCGGCGGCAGCAGCCGTTCCGGCGGCCGCTGCGCCGGCCGGCCAGGCCGCCATGGTGGCGGCCGCACCCGTGAGCGCCCCTACGAGAACCGCGCCGCTCCCGACAGGCAACATCCCGACGCCGAAGAAGGGAGCACCGGACAAGCACCGGCTGCTGGCGCTGGTGCCGCCCGAGGGGATCCAGCGGGTCGAGCGCGAGCAGGGCGACCGGGTGAACGTGTGGCCCCACCTGCTGATCGAAGAGTTCGTGGCGATGTTCGTGCTCTCGGTGGGCCTGGTGGTCTTCTCCACCTTCGTGAACGCCCCGCTGCGGGAGCTGGCCAACGCCAACCTCACGCCGAACCCGTCGAAGGCGCCCTGGTACTTCCTCGGACTCCAGGAGCTGCTGCGCTACTTCCACCCGATGGTCGCGGGGATCTCGATCCCGACCTTCATCCTCGTCGGACTCGCGGCGGTGCCCTTCGTCGACCGGAACCCCAGCACCCGTCCCGGCGACAGGAAGATCGCGCTCACGCTGTTCACGATGATGTTCATGTTCGGCGCCGTGCTGACGATCATCGGCTCGTTCTTCCGCGGCCCCGGCTACAACTGGGTCTGGCCGTGGGCCCAGGGGGTGTTCTTCGAGCTGTGAGGACGCTCGCCGTGTCCGCCGGACTCGTCGCTGCGATCGCCGCCCTCCTGGCGGTCGTGATCTTCGCGATCGCGTTCTTCGTCGATCTCCCTCCGGTCCTACCAGCGGCAACAGGATGCCGTCGCCGCCACCCGGGCGCGAGCCGCGGGCCTCCCCACGCCTCCCGACACGGGCGCCGGCCGTGTCGCGTCGAGACTTCTTCCGGAAGTCCTTGATCACGTCGCTCCTCGTGTTCGCCGCCGCACTTCGGGGGCGCGTCGATCGCGTTCCTGTGGCCCAGCCTCAAGGGGGGCTTCGGCGCGCTGATCGACGCGGGCCCGTTGGACGAGATCAGGGCCGCCGTCAGCTCGGGTGAGCCGTTCTACGTCGGGACGGGCCGCTTCTACATCGTGCCGTACAACGGCACCCCGAAGGGCGGCATCGACTACGCGAACGAGGGTGTGGCCGGCGAGGGGATCATGCCGCTCTACCAGCGGTGCGTGCACCTCGGCTGCCGGGTGCCGTTCTGCGGCCAGTCGAAGTGGTTCGAGTGCCCGTGCCACGGCTCGAAGTACAACCAGGCCGGCGAGTACCAGCTCGGCCCCGCCCCGCGCGGCATGGATCGCTTCCACATGGAGATCGTCGGACGGCCGGGTGATGGTCGACACCTCCGAGGTGGTCCTCGGACCTCCCCGCGGAACCGACACGATCGACCAGCCGCCGCAGGGCGCCTTCTGCGTGGCGCCGGGATAGGAGCGGACGAGAGCGATGCTCGCACTGTCGACGACGGCCGGGATCGGGCTCGCGATCGCGGGCGGCGCTGATCACGGTCGCCGCGATCGCCGGGCTGGCGCTCCGGCAGCGGACCCGCGAGACGGGACCGGACATCCCCGACGCGCTGCAGCCAGGACCGTCCGACGCCGCCCTCGAGACCCCGCTGCTCCAGAAGCTCCAGGGCTGGAGCGTGGTGATGCTCGCGTTCTTCGTCGTCTGGATCCCGGCGACGTGGATCTTCGAGCCGTCGACGAACCTGAACCAGGAGCACGAGCTGAAGGAGCTGGCGCATCGACCGCGGCGAACGGTCGGTCCTGCCGTTCTCCGAGGAGAACCAGCTCGGGGTCGGGATGCGTCCGCTGCCACGGACCCGATCTGACCGGCGGCATCATCCAGACGGGCGCCACGTTCGCGTTCCCGCCGGACCTGACGACGGTCTGCGGCGGCGCCGTCGACCGGCCACGCCGGCGATCTACTCGATCGACGACATCTACCAGGTCATCTCGGAAGGCCGGGCGAACGCGATGCCCTCGTGGAGCATCCGGTTCGAGGGCGCGCTCGACGACCAGCAGATCAACGACATCGTGCGTGTACCTGGTGGATCTCTCCTCGGAGAACGTGCCGTTCGAGGACAACGTCTGCCTGAACGAGGACGCCTCCGCCGCGGGCCCTCGAGACACCCGACCCGCAACCCGAGGGACCCGTGATGGAGAGCTGCCTCGGCTTCAACGTCGACTGCGGCATCCTCGTCAAGGGCGCCGGCGTGGTCCTCATGGCGTTCACGCTGTTCGTAGGGAGCGTGTACCTCATCCTGACCGCCGTCCTCGGCCGCTGGATGGGCTACCTCGTCGCTGATGGTCGCCTTCTCCGGGTGGATGATCGTGCTCTCCGCGCTCTGGGCGTTCGGCTTCTACTCGCAGGGTCCGGACACGCCCGTGAACCTCGGGCCGCGCGGAGCGGAGCCCGCCTGGGTCCCGATCCTCGCATCGACCGGTGAGACGAGCGATCGGTACGAGGCGTTCCGCAGCTACCCGAGCGAGCCCTGGAAAGAGCCGGAGCAAGGGCAGAGCCGCCGAGGTGCAATCGGTGACCGGGATCGTGACCGACTTCCTCGCCGAAGAGGCCAACCTGGAACTCGAGATCCGCCATACGGACCCGAGGGCGGTGACCGGCGTCGACTTCGCCGTGGACGACCTTCACTTCGCGAACGTCAGGCGGCGCCCAGCTCGCCGTCGCCGCAAGCCCACTTCCTCGATGGGGGACCGCTCTGGACGGTGTCCCTGTACTACGACGAGGGAAGCGTCCCGAAGTACTCCTACATGTTCCTCGCTGGCTCGGTGATCCTGTTCGCGGTCCATCTGCCGCTGCTCGACATCGCCGAGCGCAAGCGCAAGGACTTCCTCACCGGCGGGGCGGCCCCGCCCTGGTACGGACCCGCGTGATGGGCGATCCGGCGATCGGGAGAGGAGGTGGGAGCGTGCTAGCGTCAGGTACCACTGCTCGATCAGGGAAGCATCCAGTTCATCCTCCTCGGAGTGATGATCCTGGTCGTCCTGTTCGTGCTCTGGATCACGATCGCGAAGTAGCGCGATCGGGTCCGCTCCCGTGCGGATCCTCACCGGGTCGGCGCGAACGCCACCGCCCCACCGCGCTCGCCGAACGTCGGCCAGCGCCGCCTTGCGCTGTTCGTAGTAGGCGAGGATCTGGAGCTCCACCGCCAGATCGACCGACCGGACCGACACCCCGGCCGGGGCGACGAGCGGGGCGGGCGCGAAGTTCAGGATGGACCTGATCCCCGCGGCGACCATCCGATCGCCCGACGTCCTGGACGGCCGTCGCGGGAGTCGCGATGACGCCGATCGCGATCCCCCGCTCTCTCACCAGCTCCGGGAGCGCGTCGACATGGACGACCTCGATGTCGCCCACCCGCTCGCCGACCTTTCGCCGGATCGATGTCGACGAGAGCCGCGACGCGGAAGCCGCGGTCACCGAAGCCCTTGTAGTTGGCGAGGGCGTGTCCCAGGTTCCCGATGCCCGGCGATCGCGATGCCCCAGTCCTGGGTGAGTCCGAGCTCCCGACGGATCTGGTGGATCAGGTACGCCACGTCGTAGCCCACCCCGCGAGTGCCGTACGAGCCCAGATGCGAGAGATCCTTGCGGACCTTGGCGGACGTGACCCCGGCGGCGAGAGCCAGGTCCTCGGAGGAGGCGACCACGACCCCGTCCGCCGCCATCCCGCCGAGCGCCTGGAGGTACCTCGGCAGCCGTCCGACCGTCGCCTCGGGTATCGACCGATCCGTCACGGGCGACGCGATCCCGTGCTCATGTCCGTGAGCCTAGCCGAAATCGGCCGCTGCATTCACAAGTGCACGAGCGCTTTCGCGCTGGCCATTCATCCCACCAACCGCGCGAGCTTTCCAGGGTCGACGCGTGATCTCGAAGGCCTCTTCCCCGTCGACATCGACCACGGGGATCCGGATCCCGTACTCGAGCTCGAGCTCGTCGTCGCCCTCGATGTCGACCTCGTCGAACTCGAATCCGATCCGCGTCCGCTCCGACAGGATCGTTTCGCGAGCCACGTCGCAGAGATGACACCCCGCGCGGGAGTACAGGACGACCGCGGTGGCGCATGGGGCGCCGTTGCATGGGGCGATGGTAGCGTCCGGCGCCAGGAGCGATGAGAGACGGCGACCGGGAGGATCTGGAGCTTCACCGGCGCCTCTCCGCCGGCGACCGAGGAGCGTTCGACGAGCTCTACCGGCGATACTCGCCCACCGCGTACGGGATCGCGTATCGGCTCACGGGACAGCGTCTGCTGGCACAGGATGCGGTACACGATGCGTTCCTCGCGCTCTGGCGCGCACCCGAGGCGTTCGACGCGGCCCGTGGGGCCTTCAGGAGCTTCTTCCTGTCGCTCGTCCATCACCGAGCGGTCGATACGATCCGACGCGAGGAGCGGATGCGCGCCCGACACGATCGAGCGGCGAACCTCGAGCCCGTCGTGGGCGAAGACCTTTCGGAACACGTCGTCGACGAGGACTTCGTCGCACGAGCGTCGCCGCGAGGTCCGGGATGCGCTCGCAGACCTCTCAGCAGAGCAACGGCAGGTGCTGGAGATGGCCTACTTCGCAGGCATGACCCAGGTACGGATCGCCGAGGAGCTCGGCATCCCCCTCGGCACCGTGAAGACAAGGACGTTCGCGGCGCTCCGGAAGCTGCGGCGCGCCCTCGAGCAGGAGGACTGAAGGCCTTTGGAGCCGCCAGGATCGAGGTCGGGGTCGCAGATGGACCCGCAAGAGCACGAGCGTATCGACGAGCTGATGGCGGGCTACGCCTTGCGCAGTCTCTCCGGCGAGGATGCGGCGGAGGCAGACCGGCTGCTCTCCGAGCACGTTCCGGACTGCGAGAGGTGCCGAGAGACCCTGCTGGCGTTCAGCGACACCGTCGCCGACCTCGCCTTCGCGGCGGATCCGATCGTGCCCCCGGAGACCTTGCTTCCGCGCCTCCATCGTGAGCTCGAACCCCGGACCGGTCGTCTCCCGGCCGGCCGCTGGGCGGGCGTCGCGGCAGGCATGGCCGTGGTCCTGGTCGCCGGTGGCCTGGCCGTCTCACAGTTGCTCCGTGCCGGAAACCTCCAGGATCGGAACGATCTGTTCGCGCGGGCTCTGCGGTACTCGCAGCTTCCCGACGCCGACAGCGCGCGGCTGGTCGGGGCCGATGCGGCGGAGCCGGCCCCCGTCTCCGAGGTCGCTGCTCCAGACGTCGATCGCTTCTACCTGCTCGGCGACGACGTGCCGCCACCGCCTGCAGGTCAGGTGTACGGGATCTGGCTCTCCGACGGCGTGAACACCGTGTTCGCGAAGACGTTCGTCCCGAGCACGGGCGTCACCGTGGTGGAGGTGCCTTTCGATCGATCGAGGTTCGACCGCGTCCTGATCACTCTGGAGATCGAGGGCACGGTACCGAGCGAGCCGGGAGACGCTCTGTGGGAGGCGGCAGCGTAGCGTCCCCCGGCCGCAGGACCCACCCCAGCCGCTGCGAGCCCTTGTTCGGAGCGCCTCGGCCGACTGCGTCCCGAGGCGCTCCGGTATCGGTTTCGGAGTCGCGGACGGGTGATCCGGCGCGGTCCTGAACGCGAACCCTCTGCGTCCGGAGGGGCCAGACCCCGAACAGAGGGAGGGGGTGGTGGTCCGGATCAAGCGCCCCGTCCGCGGCCCGCGGTGACCGTTCCGGCTGCCGCTCCCTGTCCAACAGGACCGGATCCATAGGAAGGACGTGAACGCATGGCTTCAAGGAAACGATCCCGGATCGTCCCCTCCGTCGTGGCGTCGGCGCTCGTGCTCGCACTGGGCGCGGTGCCGCTGCTGTCCATGGGGGCGGACCATCTGGATGCGCCCGGCACGATGTCGCCGTCGGGCCGAAACGACGGGGACATCAACGACGTCTACGTCTTCGAAGGGAAAAACAGTTCCAAGACCGTCATCGCCGTGACGACGCACCCGGCCGCCGGCGCGATCTCGCCCCTGGAGTACGCGACCGACATCGCGTACAAGGTCAAGGTGGATCGCAACAGCGACGCCGTCGCGGACATCGTGTACCGCGTCCGATTCGGGCCCGCCAACGACAACGGTGTGCAGAAGTACCGGATCTCTCGGAAACGGGGCGACGGCGATGGCCACGTGATCGGAAGAGGCAAGACCGGTTCGTCGACGTCGCTCGCAGGGGGCGGGCGCGCCTTCGCCGGGCTCCGGTCGGACCCGTTCTTCTTCGATCTCGCGGCGTTCCAAGGGAGCGTGCTCGGGGCACCGAACGGGCGGAGCTTCTGCGACCAGGATGGTGGCACCGAGGGGATCGACTTCTTCGAATTCCTCAACACGAACGCCATCGTCTTGGAGGTTCGGGACTCGGCGCTCGGCTCCCACATCGGCGTCTGGGCCACGACGGACACGGGCTCTGGGGTCTCCAACCGGATCGACCGGATGGCGCGTCCTGCGATCAACACCGTGTTCAACAGCGGTGAGGACAAGAACGCCTTCAACCACGGCCGGCCGGCCAACGACGTCGCGCGCTTCACCAGCAACGTGAAGAACGTGCTGGCCGCGTTCTCCGCGCTCGACGGCGAGGGTGCCTACTCCAACGGACAGCTGAACACCCTCGCCGGGGTCCTGCTGCCCGACGTGGTTACCTACGACACGTCGACATCGGCTCAGGGTCCGCTGAACGGCCGTGCGCTTGCCGACGACGTCATCGACGCCGAGCTCAACATCGTGACCGGCGGCTTCCCCTTCCCGGGACGCAACGGAAACGGTGCGATCCGCACGGACTGCGTCGACGCGCACACCGACTACCTCGATCGCTTCCCGTACCTCGGGGAGCCTCACTGAGCACAGCGGGAGACACCGGCCCGCGGAGCGCTTCGCGCTCCGCGGGCCCCGCACGAGAGTGGAGAGCCGGAAGATGAGCACACGCGGATCCACGGTCAATCACGGTCTCTCCGCCGGGACCTCCACCGGGAGTGGATCTTCCACAGTGGCTCCCAACCGCGACCGGCACCGAGGTCCGATCGGTCGTGGTCCGCTCCTCATCCTCGTGGCCGTACTGCTCGCCGGAGCCACCTACGTGGTGCAAGAGGTCTCCGGATCCGACGCCCGACCGAGGCCCGCGTCCCGCGCCGGGGGGCTCGAGGCGTCGGGAGGGCCCGCCGGGCTGAGCCAGGCGCCGGGCCGCCACCAGATCCAGGAGATCGAGCGGCTGATCCGGGCGTTCGGCGGGCGGGTCCGCGAGCAGCCGAACGCACTCGACTACACCTTCCTGGGCCGCCTCGGGTTGCTCCGTGGCCGCTTGACAGGCGACGTCGCCGCGTACGCGCAGGCTCGAACCGACCTCACGAAAGCTCTGGAGATCTATCCAGACGATCCCGAGGCGGCGGCGCTACTCGCCGTCGTTCGCTACACGACCCACGACTTCGCTGGCGCGCTGGATCTCGCATCCGGTGTCTACGCGCAGGATCAGAGCCAGTACGGCGCGCTCGCCGTGATCGGAGACGCGCAGATGGAGCTGGGGCGCTACGACGAGGCGGCGACGACGTTCGCTCAGCTCGCTCGGGATGTGCCGGGAGCAGGCGCCGTTCAGGCCCGCCGCTCCCGGATGGCGTTTCTGACAGGACACGCCGAGCAGGCGATGGGGCTGGCCCAGATCGCCGAGAAGCAGGCGCGCGACGCGGGGGCCTTCGGCGCCGAGCTGTCCTTCTACTCGATCCTTCAGGGGCAGGTGGCATTCGATGCGGGCAACTACGACGAGGCGGCCGCACACTACGAGGACGCACTGCGGGTTGCCCCCGACTACTACGTGGCGCGGGCGATGCTCGCGAAGGCACGCGCCGCCCAGGGGCGAACCGAGGACGCGATCCGCCTCTACATCCGTGCGATCGCAGCCGTCCCGCAGCCCGAATCCTTGGCAGCCCTCGGCGACCTGTATGCGATCCGTGGCGAGCGGCAGCTCGCCGAGGAGCAATACGCGGTCGTCGAGGCCATCGCCACGATCGCCAGCGTCAACCGCCAGGTCTATGATCGCCAGCTCGCGATCTTCTACGCCGATCACGACGTCCATGTCGACCGAGCGGTTGCGATCGCGAGGGGCGAACTCCGTAGCCGCAGGGACATCTACGGCTTCGATGCGTACGCGTGGGCGCTCTACAAGGCGGGCAGACTCGAGGAGGCGCGTGCCGCCTCGGAGAACGCGCTGCGTCTCGGAACACCGGATCCGAGGCTCTGGTACCACGCGGGGATGATCTCGGCGGCTCTCGGCGCGGACGACCTGGCACGCGATCAGCTCCACAGATCCCTCTCACTCGGTTGGGCGTTCGATCCGCTCCAGGCGCCGATCGCTCGACGGACGCTCCGGAGCCTGATCGCCGCGGCGTGATCCTGGAGCGACATCGTGCCGCACTCAGTGTGCCGGGAGCTCCGTGCGTTCGGACGCGGGCCGGGAGCGGGTTGCCCGGAGGAAACCCATGAACATCACGGCGACACCGGCCAGCAGCGCGAGCGAGAACGCCGGCAGGTTCCCCACCGCGGCGAATGCCGAGCCCGCGGCGGCCGTGATCGTCGCGCCCGCCGCCACGAGCAGCGTGCCGATGAAGCGGTCGCGGAGCTCGGCCCGACCGCGCATTCGCCACGCCGACCACGCCGCGCCCCCGACGAGGATCAGATACGAGGGGATCGAGATGAGCTGCGGGAGTCGATGAGCGGGCGAGCCGTCCCCGAGGACCTCCTTGCCGGACGGCAGCTGTTCCCCGAGCGCCGCCGGATCGACCGGCGCCCCTCGCGTGACCGCGATCGTGTATGCGAACACGAACGCCAAGGCGGCCCACACGATCAGGTCGAGGATCCAGTGTCGCCCGAGCAGATGCACCTCGCCGGCGGCGAGCAGCGGGACGTTGAGCACCGCGCCCAGGATCCAGTACACCTCGAAGAGCGTCCGGCTCCAGCCGCCGGCGGCGCCGGCCGCGACCGCTAGTGAAGCAACCCCGTACATCAGCAGCGCCCCGCACCACATGGCCAGGTGGATCCGCCGGCTCCGAGCGAACCGCCGCCCGAGCGACGCTGCGAACGCCAGCGCCACCACCGCGGCGGTGAGCGGGAAGACCCACATGAGCACCCAGGATACGCACCGCCCCCGCGCGTTCCGACGAGTGCTTCGGCCGGTAGCATCGGAGGCGATGGCTTCCCCCCCGTCTTGTTCTCATCGGCTGCCTTCTTCGCGCGGCCACTTCCCTGGACCTTCCGACTCGCGGCCGAGTGCGGCTATCGCGGCGTCGAGGTCATGGTGACGAAGGATCCCGAGAGCCAGGATCCGGAGCGCATCCGGGCGCTTGCCGAGGAGTTCGGGCTCACGGTGGGCGCGCTGCACGCACCGTGCCTGTTGCTCACCAGGAAGGTCTGGGGCACGGATCCGATCGGCAAGATCGATCGCTCCGTGGAGGTGGCGGCGGACGCGAACATCCCGGTGGTGGTCGTGCATCCGCCCTATCGCTGGCAGCGGGCGTTCCGTCGATGGCTCGTCGAGGATCTTCCCAGCCTCGAGGAACGGACGGGCGTCGCCGTGGCGGTGGAGAACATGTTCCCGGTCCGCGTGGCCGGCAGGGACGTGACGTTCCACTCGAACCAGGATCTCGAGGCGCTCGACGGCCTCCCTCACCTGGTGCTCGACACCTCCCACGCAGCCGTGGCGAAGCACGATCTGATCGAGGTCCGCCGGCTCTTCGGGGATCGACTGCGACACGTGCATCTGTCCGACAACGCGGGGAAGGGATGGGACTCGCACCTGCCGCCCGGAGACGGCGTGCTCGACCTCGACGCGTTCCTCGAAGACCTCGCCGTGTCGGGATTCGAGGGTGCCGTGTCACTCGAGGTGGATCTGCGACCCGCGCTGGGTCACGAGGATCGCCTCGCGACCACGATGGTGCGGATGAGGGAGCGGACGGAGCTGGCGCTGGCGTCGGCGGGACGACCGGCGCGGTGAGCCGATAGCCTCGCCCGCGTGCGACGCCCCACCCTGATCGTGCTCATCGTGTTGTGCTCACTGCTCGTCGGCGCCACCCTCTGGCAGCTGCAGCTCGCGGGCCAGGACCACGGACCCTTGCCGGGCCCCACAAGCCCCGGGGAGCTGCCGAGCCCGCTCCCCTAGGGACCCTCCACCACGACGGCGTCGCCGGCGGCCAGACCGAGCATCCCCGCCGCGTTCCCGTGGTTCACCACGATGGCGAGGTGCCCGTCCGAATCGACGATCAACCCGGGCTCTCGTTCGGGAAGCTCGGCGAAGGTCCCCGCACGGGGCAGCCTCCGGCCGTTCACGACCAGGACCCGGCCGTCGGTGACGCCCGCGGCATCCAGGTCGTGCTCGGTGGCGTTCAGCTGCACGTTCCCGTACCCGTCCGTCGCCGTCACCCGGGCGCCCACGGCGCCGTCCGCCACCATCGGCCCCGGCACGTCCAACCGCTCCAGGGTGGCCACGTCCACGGCGCGTCCGAGGTCCTCGAGCAGCATGCCCGCGGCCAGATGGGCGGCCGCGGGGGCGAAGATGTCCCGGCCGTGGAACGTCCGCGACACGGGCGCCAGCACGACCGCCTCGGCTCTCGATCTCCACGGCGGCGTCGACGCCTCCGAGCACCTCCCACGCCAGGGAGAGCAATCCGTTGTCCGGCCCGACGAGGAGCGATGCGCCCGCGGCCGCCGCCACGGCACGCCGGTCGGACCCGACCCCCGGATCGACGACCGCGACGTAGACCGCGTCCGCGGGCATGTAGGGGATCGGCGCGGGCGAGCTCCACGGCTCCACGGAGGACGTCCTGGCGCGGCACGGAATGGGTGAGGTCGATGACCCGCACGTCCGGCGCGATCCTCGCCATGACCCGTGGCAGATCCCCACGAACGCAGTCGCTCCGCCCGTAGTCGGTCAGGAAGACGATCGGGCGGCGTCATGCGTTGCCCGGCCCGGAGACGGGGAGGTAGCGCTCGAGCCACCCGATCATCTCCGTGCTCGCGATCCCCGCCTGGTTGCCCGTGAGGATGTCCGTCCCGTGATCACCGGTCGTGAGGATCACCGGCCGCTTCGGCTGCAGCGCTCTCGCGCGTAGAACGGTGTCCACCGCCTCGCACCGCGCCCACGTCCTCGTGTCCGGCGATGAAGAGCTTCGCCGCCGTGACCTGGGCGAGCACCTCGTGCCCCGCCTCGAGCCCTTCGAAGGCCGTCGGTGCCGAGAGCGTGACCACGACGTCGATGTCCTTCCCCTCTTTCGACGCGACCACGAGCGACGCCGTCCCTCCCATGCTGGCACCGACGAGCCCGATCCGCGTCGCCCCCTCGCCCCGCAGCGTTTCGACGGCACCCTCGACGTCCTGCCAGATGGCGGCGGACGTCCTTCTCGCCCTCCGAGCAGCCCGCGTCGCCGCCCGGACAGTAGCCGCGGAAGTTGAACGTCAGGACCCGATAGCCGCGCTGGCCCAGATCGGTTCGCGAAGAAGTACCAACGCGCTCTGATCGGAGGGAGCCATGTGCGCGAGCACGACGCCCGCGGTGCCCTCGTCGGGCCCGAACAGACGGCCGGCGAGCGTGACATCGTCGGAGGACTCGAAGGTGATCTCCCTCGAACCCGCCGTCGAGTCCCTGTGGGGTCGTCGCCTCCACACGCGGAGAGGAGCAGTGCCACCACCGCGAGTGTTCGACCGGCCCTCCCGTGGATCGGCGTGTGCACGCCGAGCTCCCGCCGCTACTTGCCCAGCTTCAGGCGCTGGTGCCGGGTGCGCTTGAGCAGCTTCTTGTGCTTCTTCTTGCGCATCTTCTTCCGGCGCTTCTTCACGAGGGACGGCAACGATCCACAGCCTTTCATTCGGTTCCGAAGAGGTTCCGGAGGTCGACCCGCTTCGCTCGGAAGCTCTCCTCCAGACGAACGGAGCCCAGTCTAAGCGCTTTGGGCGGCTCTGCCACCGGCGAGATCAGTCGGAGGCCCCCGTTGCCCGACACCGGTTCGAGGTAGCCGACGCCGGTGAAGCCGCCCTCTCCGTCCGACAGGCCCACCAGCAGACGATCGAGCTGCGAGAGGTCGAACAGCGGCGGGAGGCTCGGCATGAACACGGTGGGGCGGACGCGGAAGCGCTGGAGCGGCTGGTCGAAGTACCGGCGCATCGCCTCCTCGCGCTGCGCCATCCGCTCGTCGACCGTCGTGGGGACCACGGCCGGGATGGATCCCGAGCCGGACGACCTCCACGCCGAAGAACCGTTCGACGACCCCGACGATCGGCTCGAGCTCCTCCCCACGCTGGAGCGCGACCACCAGGTCGGGCTCCAGCGTGTCGACCTTGTAGTACTTCACGAGCTGACCTCGGATCCCCGAGACCTCGCCGCCGGTGTCGACGACGACGAGATCGGCGCCCTCGTCGTGGGCGCGCTCGCGCAGTCGCGCGAGCGCGCCCACGAGCGGGAGCAGATGGTCCTGCGGCGAGGTCGAGCCCGACGAACCCGATCGCGTCGGCGACGGCCATGCGCTCGTGCGTGAGGTCGTCGGGCTCGCGGATGTGCTTCAGCCCGACGGTGCCCGGCGGACCCACGGTCTTCTGGGAGACGTCGGCGTCGAGGTAGGCGACGGAGCGCCCCACGCGGAGCGCGTACGCCGCGGTCGCGCGCGCCATCGAGCTCTTCCCGGAATCGAGCCCGCCGACGAACAGGACGGCCCGCGCTTCGCGCGCGGCCCGGTCGACGAGCCGGTCGTGCTCGTTCATCGCGCCCCTCCGCCCTTCGCGGAGGTTCGGCTTCGCGCGTGTCGGGAGCCCTTCGTTGGCCGGCGTCAGCCGGCCTCGGTGTAGCGCCCCCTCAGGTAGTCGTGGACGTCTTCCTCTCGGAAGCGATAGCCCTTGCCCACGCGGAGCGAGGGCATCTCGCCGGTCTTGATCAGTCGGTAGACGGTCATCCTGGACACGCGCATCAGATCCGCGACCTCGTTCGCGGTCAGCAGCCGAGCCTCGGTGAAGGGTTCTGGCATCACCATTCGTGCGTCGATGGTACTCCAGGCCCCTCGGGATGGGATAGCCCTGCCCTGGGCGACTCCTCACGGATCTTTGTGCCAGACGGCTTCTCGGGACGGGGTCGCCACGAGGTGATGGGGCGTGTTGGGGTCGCACGGCTCAGAGGCTCGCCGCGACCGCCTGGAAGCAGGGCCAGTAGTTCTCGGCCGGCACGTGATCGTCCAGCACGACCACGACCTCGGTCCGGCCCTGCGCCTTCGCGACGATCAGCGCCGGGTCGTTCACGTCGGCGATCGAGAGCGTCTCGACGCCGGCTTCGATCGCCGCGCCCGCGAACCCATGGTCGGCGACCACGAGATCGGGTCGCTCGTCGCTCGAGCATGCGCCGCATCGCGTCCGGTCGGTGTGTGTGTCGAGGGCGCTCACCGTCGGTCACCATCCCGACCGCTCCGTGGTACGCGATCGTCCAGTCGTGGCCTACGTGCGTGTCGCTCCACGATCCACCGTCGGCGGGCCGGACGATCCGGGCGCCGCGCGCCGCCGCGAGCTCCGCGATCGACGCCGTACAGCGGGTCGAGATCTCCCGGGTGCCCGGTGGCGAACAGGATCCGCTCGTCGACGACGCGCGGCCTCCGCCAATCGCTCCCCCATCGCGGTCGCACGCGTCAAGGACCGCGCCGGCGTCGATGTCCGGCGCTCCCTCGGTCGCGAGCGCGTCGATCGGCACGCCGGCCGCCTCGCCGACGATCCGGACGATGTCTTCGAACCCGAACGGCTCGGGCATGTCCGATAGACCGAAGAGCTTGTCGGGGTCGTGCTCGACGAGCATCCGGATGTTCCCGAAGACGTTGTCGTGCGGGTGCCCCGCGGGCCCGGCGACGCCGCCGGCTACCAGCGCGCGCGTCAACTCCTCGCGCGGGTACGGCCGCGGCTCCCAGCGCTCGTCGAGCACCGGCAGACGGCTCGCGTGGGCTCCGATAACGTCCAAGGCATCACCATCGTACGAGGGGGTCTTCCTGAACATCGAGAGAGCCGTCGTGGTCGTGACCGGAGCCTCGTCCGGGATCGGCGAGGCGACGGCGCTCGCGTTCTCGAAGCGAGGCGCACGCGTCGTGCTGGCGGCGCGACGCACCGAGCGGCTGAACGCCGTCGTCGATCGGATCGAGAGAGCGGGCGGCCGAGCGCTCGCCGCCACCTGCGACGTCACGCGACCCGGACCAGCTCGAGACCCTCCGCGTCGTGAGCCGAGGAGGCGTTCGGTCCGACCGACGTGCTCGTCAACAGCGCGGGGATGCGCGGCGGCGGCGAGTTCACGAAGCTCGACTACGATCGGATCGAGGAGCACGTCCGGCTGAACGTCCTCGGCGTGATGTTCGGCACCCGCGCGTTCCTCCCGGGCATGCTCGCGCGCGGGAAGGGACACGTCGTCAACATCGGATCGCTGGCAGGGCGCTTCGCGACACCGGGCAACGCGATCTACGGCGCCACGAAGCACGCCGTCGTGGCGTTCTCGGAGGCGATGAACTACGAGACGGAGGGTCGGAACGTCCACGTGACCTCGGTGAACCCCGGCTTCGTCGACACGGAGGGATTCCCTCAGGGGGATCTCCCGGACTGGACGGTGCTCAAGATGCGCACCGTGACCGATGCGATCGTGAAGGTCGTTCGCGACGAGATCGCCCCCGAGTACTCGATCCCCCGGTGGCTGAGCCCGCTGCAGCTCTTCCGGGTCGCCACGCCGCCGCTCTACCGTTGGGGGGTCCGGCGGGTTCGCCGGGCGCGCCACGCCATGACACCGTCATGAGTGCCGTCCACTTCAACGGCGCGGGGCGGGCGGCCGGCGACACCGTGACGATCACGATGTCCGTCGACGACGAGCCGCGAGAGCGGGACGGGTGAGCACCGGGACCACGACGGCGCCGGTCCACGTCGACCGTCCGGTGGGCGACGAGGTCAACGAGCCCGACCTGCCGTGGATCGTCATCGTGTGGAACGACCCCATCAACCTGATGAGCTACGTCACGTGGGTGTTCATGAAGCTCTTCGGCTACCCGCGGGAGAAGGCGGAGCGCCTGATGTGGGACGTCCACTCGAAGGGAAAGGCGGTCGTGTCATCGGGTCACCGGGAGAAGGCGGAGTCCGACGTCGCCCGCCTGCATGCGCACGGCCTGTGGGCGACGCTGCAGAAGGATGCGTGAGCGTGGCGAGCCCAGTTCCGCCGGCGGCGAGGCAGGTTCATCGTGAATCTCGGCAGCGGCGAGCGCGAGCTGCTCGCCGAGCTCTGCCGCCAGTCCCGCGGGCTCCTCGAGGAGGAGGATCCCTCGAGCGATCCGTCGATCGCCCGCCTGTTCCCAGCCGCGTACAAGGACGATCCGCTGCGGAACCTCGAGTTCGAGACCAACCTCGGCGACTCGCCGCGGAACGGCAAGCTCGCGGCGATCGACACGTTGGAACGGACGGTCGAGGCGTCGGAGCTCACCGAGGACGAGCTGCTCGCGTGGATGGGAGCCGTGAACGACTTCCGTCTGTTGCTCGGCACGCGGATCGAGATCACGGAGGAGTCGACGGAGCGCGACTACCCGGAGGGGACCCGAACCACGACTCGTTCCAGGTCTACGTCTACCTGACGTGGCTCCAAGATCCGGATGCTTCGTGCGCTGGGGGAGCCGGAGGGCGGCCGGGCTCAGTCGGCGGGGGGGACTGACTTCAGGCGGAGCAATCGTTGCCACCACGAGGGGTGCCGACGACGCCACTCGACCGCGAGGCGCCGTTGCTGCGCTTTGGTGGCCCGGATTCTCGTTGTCGCTGTAGGTCGGGACGAGCACGCTCGTCGGCCGGCCGGGATCTCGTTCGGGGCCCATAGCGCCATACGACCACGCTAGGCGCACTTCGCGCCGGGCACAACGGCCGTGATCGCCCTTTCCTGCTCTCAGACCTCCGATCGAAGCCGACCTGATGCACCTTGAGCATGTTCGTGGTCGTTCGCCCGGCCGGCATCGACGCCGCCATCACGACCGTGTCTCCCTCGGCGGCGAGCCCGGCGGCACGCAGGCGCTTCGTCCATCATCGCGATCATCTGGTCGGTGTCCTCCGGTCGACTCGGCGGGGTGCGTCTCCACGCCCCAGAGCAATCCGTTCGCCCGTCGGACGTCGGCGTCGGGGATGAACGCGTGGATCGGCACCCGCGGACGCTCCGCGGAGAGCAGCGCCGCGGTCCGGCCGGTGGTCGTGTAGCACGTGATCGCCACGACGTCGGAGTCACCCTCGACGATCGACGCGGCGGCGTGGGCGACGGCGGCGGCCTCGCCGGCGTGCAGGCACGGTGGCTGCGCGGCCCGGTACTCGGCGCCCTGTGACTCGACGGCCCTCGCGATCCGCGTCGCGGCCGAGGCCGCCTCGAAGGGGAAGTCGCCGATCGCGGTCTCGCCCGAGAGCATGATCGCGTCGGCGCCGTCCAGGACCGCGGTGGCCACGTCGTTCGCCTCCGCGCGGGTCGGACGCGGCGACCGGATCATCGACTCCAGCATCTGCGTCGCGACGATCACCGGGCGGCTCGGCGACCCTGGCGCCGCTCGCAGCAGCCGCTTCTGCACGAGCGGGATCTCCTCCATCGGCAGCTCCACGCCGAGGTCGCCGCGGGCGACCATCGCGGCGTCGGCCACCTCGAGGATCCGTTCGAAGTCCTCGACGGCCGGGCGGGTCTCGATCTTCGCGACGATCGGAACGGGCCGGTCCCCCATCGCTGCCCGGAGCTCCTCGATGTCGGAGGGATCCCGGACGAACGACTGCGCGACGAGATCGACGCCGAGGTCGAGCACGTGGCGGAGCATCTCCCGGTCGCGGTCGGTGACGGGCGGCAGGCTCAGTCGCTCGGCGGGGACGTTCACCCCTTGGTTGCTGCGGACCGTGCCGGCGCGCACGCACTCGGTGCTGCACCACGATCGCCCTCGATCCCGACGACCGTGAGCTCCACCGCTCCGTCGGCGAGCAGGATGCGGTCGCCCACTCGCGGAGGTCCCCGGCGAGACCCGGGTACGTGGTCGCAGGCACCGTTCGCGTCGCCGGAGCCGTCCCGGGCGCAGTCTCGAACCGCTGCCCGGACCGGAACGCGAACGGATCGGGGTCCACGTCGGCGAGGCGAACCTTCGGACCCGGGCAGGTCGGCGAGGATCGCCAGCGCGAGGCCCGTCGACTCCTCCACCTCGCGCACGATCGAGACGCCACGAGCGTGGTCGTCCGGCGTACCGTGCGAGCAGTTGATGCGGAAGACGGACGCGCCCGCCTCGACGAGCCCCCGGACCATCTTGGGCGTGGCGCTCGCCGGCCCGAGCGTGCAGACGAGCTTCGTTCGCGCGCTCATGGCTCGAGGACGAGACGACGGACCTGCGTCGACGACGTCGCGCGCGTCGTCGTCGGCCGGCCCGGGCCCGAGGTCGGGCTCCGAGAACGTCGCGGGGACCTCACCGCCCGACCGCCGCTCCGCCTCCTCGATGAACGCCTCCGGGAGCTCATCGGGCAGATCGTCGAGCGCGCCGGCCATCTCGGCGAAGAGAGGGTCCAGGCGCGCGGGACGACGCGCGCCCATTGGTAGCCGCCGCCGCCGGTCGCGACCCAGCGACCGCGCGGCGGCCGCGTGCGCGAGCGCGTGCAGCTCCTTCGGCGCACTCGCGGTAGGCGCGGGTGGTGAGCCGGAGCTGCGCGAGCGGATCGGTGGCGTGCGTGTCGCACCCGAGCTGGGTCACCAGGACGTCGGGGCCGAACGCTCGGACCGCCGGCGGGATCGACGGCCCGGAAGGCGTCGAGCCACGCGTCGTCGCCGGTGTCGGGGGGCAGCGGCACGTTGATCGCCGAGCCCTCCGCCGCCCGGGCCTCCTCGCTCGGACATCGCGCCGGTCCCGGGGAAGAACCACCCCGGCAGGTACTGATGGATCGAGATCGTCAGCACCCGCGGCTCGTCCCAGAAGATCGCCTGCACGCCGTCGCCGTGGTGGACGTCGACGTCGACGTAGGCGATCCGCTCGGCGCCTTCCCGGAGCAGCCAGGCGATCGCGACGGCCGGGTCGTCGTAGACGCAGAAGCCGCTCGGCCCGTGCGGGCATCGCGTGATGCAGGCCACCGGCGGCGTTGAACGCGTGGAGCCGCTCGCCGCTCCACACGGCCCGGGCAGCCTCCACGGACGCGCCGGCGACCAGCGCGCCCGCCTCGTGCATCCGGTCGAAGATCGGGTTGTCTCCGGGCCCGTAGCCGAACCGGGACCAGTCGCCGTCCTCACCGTTCCCGGCGGCCTTCGTCGCGTCGATGTACTCCGCCGTGTGCACGAGCCCGAGCACCTCGTCCGACGCCGGCTCGCAGCCGAGCACCGCCGACACCGGGACGCTGCGTCGAGACCCGTCGCGGCGATCAGGTCCCACGTGAGCAGGACGCGGTCGGGCCGGAGCGGATGGCCCGGGCCGTGGTCGTAGATCCGCGCCTCGGGGCATCGGACCAGCCCGACGTCTCCGCTCACGAGACGCCGCGAACGGCGGCGACCGTCCGCTCGAGGAGCGTCGCGGCCTCCTCGTCCGAGATCGAGAACGGCGGGCCGAGCATCACGAGGTCGCCGTTCGTCCCGTCGACGTGGCCGGTCGAGGAGTAGAGGAGCAGTCCGGCTTCGCGCGCGGCGGCCAGGACGCGCTCGGCGACCTGTGGCGGACCGTCGTGAACGGCTCGTTCGTCTCCCGGTCCCGAACCAGCTCGATCCCGATCAGCAGCCCGAGACCTCGCACGTCCCCCACCGTCGGCGCGTCCTCGAGCTCGGTCCGCAGCCCGGACAGGAGCCGCTCGCCCAGCTCGCGGCTCCTGTCCACGAGGCCCGCCTTCAGCTCGCCGCAGGACAGCGAGCCCGGCCGCGGCGCCGAGCGCGTTGTGCGACCACGTGAAACCGTGGACGAAGCCCGGGCCGCCGGCGATCACCTCGTAGACGCGGCCCGACGCGGCGGCGAACCCGAACGGCACGTAGCCGCTGGTGGTCCCCTTGCCCGGCGGTGAGGATGTCCGGCTGCACGTCCCAGTGGTCGACGCCGAACCACGACCCCGTGCGGCCGAACCCGGTCATCACCTCGTCGGCGATCAGCACGACGTCGTGGCGCCGGCAGACCTCGACGATCGCCGGCCAGTAGTCGTCGGACGGGACCGCCGCGCCGAGCGTGGCGCCCGACGACCGGTTCGGCGATGAACGCCGCGACCGTGTCCTCGCCGTAGGACTCGATCATCTTCTCGAGCTCGGCGGCGTGCCACGCGCCGCACCCGTGCGGGTGCTGCGGGTTCTCGCAGCGGAACTCGTAGGCGGCCGAGACGTGGAGGAACCGTCCGAGCCACGGCGTGTAGGGCTTGCGGAGCGGCGCCTTGCCGGACGCGTCGAGCGCGCCGAGCGTGTTCCCGTGGTACGAGCTCCGCCGCCCGATCACGATCGAGCGCCCGCCCCGGCCCTTCGCGAGGTGGTAGGCGCGCGCCATCTTCAGCGCCGTCTCGACGGCCTCGGACCCGCCGGACACCGGGTAGATGCGCGCGTCGTCCATCGGGAGGATCGCCGGCGACCTCCTCGGCGTAGGACTCGACCGCCTCGGTCGTGAACGCGGTCGGGTGGACGTACTGCGTGCGCTCGAGCTGCTCGCCGATCGCGTCGATCACCGACGCGACGCCGTGACCGACGTTCACGACGATCGCGCCGCCGGCGCCGTCCAGGTAGCGCTTGCCGTCGGCGTCGGTGATCCAGACGCCGTCCGCGGACACGGCCGTCGGCAGGTCCCGGGTCGGCGCCCGCGAGAACACGTGGCTCACGAGCTCAGGCTACTTCGTGTAGATGCCCCGGGGTCGAGCTCCTCGCGGAGGAGCCGGAGCTCGTCGGCGCGTGGGCGGAGGCGTCTCGGCGAGGTCGGGCGCGACGCGAGGCTCCCACCCCATGTTCGCCGCACGTCCTCGAGGCGTGACGCCCGGGTGCATCGTCCGCAGGGTCATCTCGCCGGTCTCCTCGTCGAAGCCGTAGGTGGCGAGGTCGGTCACGACGTTCGTCGGACCGCTCCCCGACCAGCCTCGCGCCGCGGTCGTGCGCGGGATCGCCGCTGTGACCCGGTGACGTCCGGAAGTGCAGCTTCTCGACGAACGACCGCTCGGCCTGCCGCATGATCACGAGGATCTTCCGGGCGTGGATCGCGATCTCGCATGCGCCGCCCGAGCCCGGGCAGGCGCACCTTCGGGCTGTCGTAGTCGCCGATCACCGTCGTGTTCAGGTTGCCGAACCGGTCGATCTGCGCGCCGCCGAGGAACGCGACGTCGATCAGCCCGGCCTGCAGGTAGAAGGCGAAGAGCTCGAACATCGACGTGACCGCCGTGGAGCCCGTCGCGAGCGTCGGGATCGCCGATCGACAGCGGCAGCCGCCGGGGCCGGGCGCCGAACACGCCGGATTCGTAGACGAGCTGGAGCTCGGGAGCGACCGTCCGCTGCGCGAGGTTGCAGACGATGTTCGGCAGCCCCACGCCCACGAAGCAGTTCTCGACGCCGGCGAGCAGGCGCGCGCTCGCCGCGATCATCAGCTCGTTCTTGGAGTACCGGCGCGTCGCGTCGCGCTCACGCGTAGCTCCCGTAGTCGACCTCGCCGGACAGCGCCGGCCCGGGCTTCAGCGACGCCCAGTGCTCCTCGCCCCACTTCTCGACGTAGTCGCGCGTGCGAGCCGAGGTCGTACACCCATTCCTGCAGCCAGGCGTCCGAGCGTGGTCGGGTCGCGCGCGATCGCGTCCCACGCGAGGTAGAACGCGTTGTCGCGGTCGTAGTAGCCCTGCGCGAACGAGGGATGGCAGGCGAACGGCTCCTCGACCACGGCGTCCACGACGATGCCGGGGATCACGGTCCGGTTGGGGTCGCGACGGATCACGTCGCCGTCGACGAGCTCCTCCACGACGACGATCACCCGCTCCGCGGCGAACGCCGCCTCCTTCTGGCAGCCGAGCAGTCCCCAGATCTGGGCGTTCCCGTCGCGGTCGGCACGCTGCGCGTGCACGATCGTGACGTCGGGCTTCAGCGGCGGGACGACGTAGACCTCGGTCGCCGTCCTCGTAGGGCGACGTCATCGGGACGATCTTCGGGTTCACCTTCGGGATGTCGGACTCGTAGTAGCTGCGGATCGGGAAGAACGGGAGGTTCGAGGCGCCCGCGACGTACCGGCAGACCATCCCGAAGTGCGAGTACTCCTCGATCTCGAGCGGTCCCGGGTTCTGATCCTCGATCCGGCGTCGGACGGCGTGCAGCGAGCCGACGCCGGGGTTGCCGAGCCAGGAGAAGATCAGCTTCTTCGCGACGCCGGCGCCGATCATCTGGTCGTAGACGACGTCGGGCGTCATCCGGGCGAGCGTCAGGTCTCGTTTGCGCTGCCGGATGATCTCGTGACCGGCCGCGAAGCAGATCAGGTGCGTGAACCCCTCGATCGCGACCGTGTCGCCGTCGCGGACGAGGTCCGCGACGGCGTCACGCATCGTCGCGACCTTGGAGGTCATCCCTCGGGGGTCCAGCCGTCCTCGGGCCCACGGAGCACGCACAGCTCGTTGCCCTCCGGGTCCTGCATCACGGTCCAGAAGCTGCCCTCCTCGTCGACGCGCCCGACGATCGTCGCGCCGAGCTCCTCCAACCGCTCGACCTCGGCTGCCATCGAGCCGGTGGGCGAAGATCGAGGTGCAAGCGGTTCTTCGACCACCTTGGCCTCGGGCACCGGCTGGAACTACAGCCCGACGGTGCCTTCCCGAGGGATCACGGACCACGCGCGCCATCCGGCGTCGGACTCGGGATCGAGCTCGCCACCCGAGCGCGTCGGCCCAGAACCGGGCGACCCGCATCACGGTCGGCGCAGTCGAACGTGACGCGTCGATGCCGAGCGCCACGGCGTCTCGCTCAGACCCCGGTCTCGGCGACGACCTCTTCGAAGAGCTCGAGGGCGACGCGCGCCTGATCCTCGCGGAACACGAGGGCCGGGCGACATCCGGATGGATGCCTCGCCGCACCCGAGCATCAGCAGGCCGCGTTCGAACGCGGCGCGTTCGACCGCGGCCGCCGTCTCGTGATCGGGCAGCTCGATCCCGATCATCAGCCCGAGCCCGCGGACCTCGCGGATCGCGTCGTGCCGGCTCTGGACGTCGCGCAGCCCGTTCATCAGCAGCTCACCGACCTTCGCCGCGTTCTCCAGCAGCTCCTCCTGCTGGATGACGTCGAGCGTCGCGATCGCCGCCGCGCACGAGAGCGGGTTCCCCCCGTACGTGGACCCGTGCGTCCCGGTCGTCCACGTCATCACGGAGTCCTTCGCGATCATCGCGCCGAGCGGCATCCCGCTCGCGATCCCCTTGCCCGAGAGCAGGATGTCCGGCTCCACGCCGAAGTGCTCGACCGCCCACATCTTGCCGGTGCGGCCCATCCCCGACTGGACCTCGTCGGCGATCAGCAGGATGCCGTGCCGATCGCAGAGGTCGCGGAGCGCCCGGAGCCAGCCCTCCGGCGGCACGATGTACCCGCCTTCCCCGAGCACGGGCTCGACGACGATCGCGGCCACCTCCTCGGGCGCCACGATCTTCTTCATCAGGAACCCCTCGATGTGGTCGAGCGTCGGGAAGCCCTCCTCGTCGCCGCCGGGCGGCACGGGCATGTCGCGTCCGTCGCCGTAGTAGGCGTGGATCACGCCCGGGCAGGAGCGGCCCGAAGCCCGCCCGATAGCTTCGCCTTCGACGCCGTGAGCGACACGCTCCCGTAGGAACGTCCGTGGAAGGAGCCGTAGAACGCGATCACGTACTGGCGGCCCGTGGACCACCGGGCGAGCTTGATCCCCGCCTCGACGGCCTCGGTGCCCGAGTTGGTGAGGAAGGACCGGACGGCGCCGGACATCGGCGCGACCGCCGCCAGACGCTCCGTCGAGCTCCGAGTAGATCGGCAGGTAGAAGTCGGAGGCCGAGTAGTGGATCAGCTCGGTCGCTTGTCGCTGGATCGCCTCCACCACCGTGGGATGGCAGTGCCCCGTGGACGTGACCGCGATCCCCGCGTTCACGTCCAGGAACACGTTGCCGTCGACGTCTTCCACCACCGAGCCGGCACCGCGCGCGGGAACGAACGGGTAGACGCGCGGCAGCGATGGCGACGTCGTGCGCCCGTCCCGTTCGAGGACTTCCCGGGCCTTCGGCCCGGGAAGCTCCGTGACCAGCCTGGGTGCCTCGGCCCCCTCGAGACCCTCGGGGCTCACTCCTCGATCACCGTCCGAGACTGCTCTCGCAGGTACTGGGTGCACGTAGTACGGACCCCCGCCGGCCTTGCCGGTCGTCCCCGACCCCTTCCAGCCGCCGAACGGCTGGACGCCCGGCCAGGCGCCGGTCGTGGCTCCCGCGCGCCGGTTCACGTACACGACGCCGGCCTGGATCTTGTCGAGCCAGTCCTCGATCTCCTTGCGGTCCTTGCTGAAGAAGCCGGCCGTGAGCCCGTACTCGGTGTCGTTCGCCTTCGTCGATCGCGTCGTCGAGGTCGTCGAACGGCGCCACCGCCAGGAACGGCACGAACAGCTCCTTCTTCCACAGCCAGCTGTCGTCCGGCGCCTCCACGATCGTCGGCTGCACGAAGAGCCCACGCTCGAGGTCGCCGTCGGTGAGCCGCTCGCCGCCGGTGATCACGTTGCCGTTCTTCTTCGCCTCACCGGCTGCCTGCTCGAACGTGTTCATCGCCTCTTCGTTGACGACCGGGCCCATGAACACGTCGCGCTCGACCGGGTTCCCGACCTTCAGCTTCTCGGTCTTGTCCTTGAGCAGCTTCACGAAGTCGTCGTAGACCTCGCGCTCGACGTAGACGCGGGAGTTCGCCGAGCACTTCTGCCCGCCGAAGCCGAACGCGGAGCGAAGGACACCGTCGGTCGCGACGTCGAGATCGGCGTTCTTCGTCACGATCGCGGGGTTCTTCCCGCCCATCTCGGCGATCACGGGCTTCGGGACGTCCTGGACGAAGTTCTTGAGGATGTCCATCCCGACGGCGTAGGAGCCGGTGAACGTGACCCCGTTCACGTCGGGATGACGCCAGAGGTGCTCGCCGACCACGGAGCCACGCCCGAGGATCAGGTGGAACGCACCGGGCGGCACGCCCCCGTCCCGATAGCACTCGTAGAGCTTGTAGCCCATGAGGGCGCCCTGGTTCGAGGGCTTCAGCACCACGCGTTGCCGGCGACGAGCGCGCCGGAGGACGGGCCTCCGGCCAGCGCGAACGGGAAGTTGAACGGGCTGATCACCGCCCAGACGCCGTAGGGACGCATCACGTCGTAGTACTCGCCTGCGGCGCCGAGACCGGACATCGGCACTCGGAACCCGTCGTGCTTCTCGACCTCGTCACAGTTCCAGCGGATCAGCTCGGCCGTCTCCTGGACGTCGCCGAGGGCCTCGAGCCGGTTCTTGCCGACCTCGAAGGCCATCAGGGCTGCCAGGTCGAACAGCCGATCCTCCATCACGTCGGCGACGTTGCGGAGGATCCGGACCCGCTCCTTCCAGCCCATCCGCTCCCAATCCAGGGAGAAGCCCTTGGCGGAAGCGACGGCATCGTCCACGTCCTCGGGGGTGGCCTGGGAGAACCGGCCGATGATGATGTCGGAGTCGATCGGCGAGGGCTCCTCGTACTTCTCGTCGGTCCATCGCTCCTCGCCGTTCACGACGAACGGCCACTCCTTGCCGAGCTCGGCGCGAGCTCGCTCCGCCGCCTCGTCGTAGTTGCGCTGCAGGTCCTCGTTGTCGGCGGACAGGGTCGCGTAGGTGATCCGGAACTTCTCGGCCATCGGGTGACTCCTTTGCCTTCCTCGGCGGCGTGAGGGACGATGGGATGGTATCGCCGCGCGCCGACGAGCGCGCACGCAACCGGCCTGAGCGCGAAGTTCGCCGGTCGAACCGGAGATTCCGCGGATGGCCGGGCGTATGCTCGGGCTCCCTAGAGATGAGGCTCGTGACCTACGACCGGAGGGGGCACCGGCGTCTGGGGGCGATCCTCGATGGGAGGGTGGTCGATCTGCCCGACGCCGTCGGGCACCCGGCCTTTCCCACCACCCTCGAGGCGTTCGTGCAGAGCAGCCGGGGGACGGTGATGGACGCCGCCCGCGCCGCCCTCGCTCGCGAAGACGTGACCGACCACGTCGTCAAACAGGCGCGCGTCCTGCCGCCGCTGTTCCCGCGCTCGCTGCTGATCCCCACCGCTCCCGGAAGCCTCGCGGGCGAGGACGGCACCGGGCTCGAGCGCAGGATCGCGGGACCTGAGCAGGAGATCCCGTGGCCCGCCAGGCGCCGCGTGGCTCGACTACGAGCCGAAGGTGGCCGCGGTGCTCGGTCTCGAAGCCGCGGACGTCCGCTCGACGGATGTCCGTCGGGCACGTGTTCGGCTACACGCTCGTCAGCGACTGGGTGGCGAAGGACGCGATCGGGCGACCCCCTCGGGACATCCGAGGGCGTTCCGCTCGCGATCGGTCCTTGCGTGGTCACGACGGACGAGCTCGACCCGCAGGCGATGTTCCTGCAGGCCAAGGTCGAGGGACGCGAGATGGCGAAGGGGAACCTGAACGGCGCGGCGCGGAGCCTGTTCGAGCTGATCGCCTTCGCATCGCGCGGGACGACGCTCGAGCGCGCGGACGCGTTCGCGCTCGGCCCGTTCCCGGCCCGGGACGACGATCCGGCGCGGCGGCTGTGGCCCGGGGCGCACGGTGGAGCTCGCGGCCGAGGGGATCGGGACCCTCAGGAACCGGCTGGGACCGCGACCTCCCGCTGGCTGAGACCGCCTCGGCGGCCTCGCGCGCTACTTCTTCCTGGCCGCCTTCCGCGCGGCGGCGCGCTCGGCCGCCTGCCGCTTCTCGCGGTCCTTCTTCTTCCGTCCTCGGTCGTGCGCGGAGCGCACCTTGGCCAGATCGCCTCGTCCCATCTTCCTCTCCCTCGGTTCTCGCTAGATGTCGTCGTCGCCGCCGCGCGCGAGCTCCTCGCTTCGCTTCCGAGCGGCATCGATCGCGTTCAGGAACGCGGCGCGCACGCCGGCCTCCTCCAGGTGGCGGATCGCCTCGATCGTCGTGCCACCTGGTGAGGTCACCATCTCACGCAGCTCCACCGGGTGCGTCCCGGTGTCGCGAAGCATCTTGGCCGAGCCGAGCATCGTCTGGATGATCAGTTCGGCTCGCGACGTCGCGCGAGAGGCCCAGCAGGATGCACGCCTCGATCATCGCCTCGGCGAGCAGGAAGAAGTAGGCCGGCCCCGAGCCGCTCGTGGCGGTCACGGCGTCCAGGTAGCGCTCCTCGAGGCGAAGGACCTTGCCGACGTAGGCGAGCAGCTCCTCCGCCACCGCCAGGTGCTTGTCGTCGGCGTGCTGGCCGGGCGCGATCACCGACATCGCCTCGTCCACCATGACGGGAACGTTGGACATCACGCGCACGACGGGAACGTCGGGCGCGAGTGACTGCTCCACGAAGGAGGTCCGGATCCCGGCCGCGAAGCTCACCACCAGATGCTCGATCGTCACGTGATCGGCGATCTGCTGCGAGGAGCATCTCGAAGTCCTGGGGCTTCGCCATCAGGACCAGAACCTTCGCGAACCGGCAGGCCTCGGCGTTGTCGAGCGTCGCGCCGACGCCGTGGCGTTCGGTGAGCTCCCTGGCGCGCTCTTCCCGCCTGCACGTCACGAGGATCTCGTCGGTGGACCGCCCGCCGGAGCGGAGCAATCCGGCGACGAGGGCCTCGCCCATCCTGCCTCCGCCAAGGAATGCGATCGAACGTTCCGTCATCTTGTCCTCAACAGGTTCGAAAGGAAGAACCACACGTTGGCCGGCCGCTCGGCGAGCCGACGGGTCAGGTAGGGGTACCACTCCGTGCCGTACGGGATATACACCCGGACCGGATATCCCTGCCCCGCGAACCTGCCCTGCAGGTCGCGGCGGACACCGTACAGCATCTGGAACTCGACCCGGGACCAGCCTTCCCCGGATGCGTCCACTCGCTTTCGTACGCCCTCGAGGAGCTGCGGATCGTGCGTCGCCACGTCGATCGCGTGGCCTCGGGCGAAAAGGGTGGTGAACAGCCGCGCGAAGCTGGCGTCCACCTCGCGCTTGCTGGTGAAGACCTCTTCGGGCGGCTCCAGATAGGCGCCTTTCACGAGACGGACCCGGCACCCCGGGGGCAGCGCTGCGAGATCGCGCTCGGTGCGACGGAGGTAGGACTGCAAGGCGATGCCGACCTTCGGGTAGCGAGCGTGCGCCTCCCGGAACAGGCGGATGGTCGGATCGACGTATCCGACGGATTCCATGTCGATCATCACGGCCGTCGCCGCGTTCCCGGCCGCGTCGACGATCGGCTCGACGTTGGCCAGACACGCCTCCAGCGACATGTCGAGCCCCAGCTGGGTGGGCTTCAGCGAGATCGCGCAGTCGAGATCCTTCGCGTTCGCGATCGCCGCGAGCGCCTGAAGGTAGGCGGCCCGTGCCGCCTCGGCCTGCTCTTCCGTCCGGACGTTCTCGCCGAGGAAGTCGAGCATGGACGCGATCCGCCGGCGATCCAGCGACGCCGCCACCCGCATCGCGTCTTCGAGGGACTCTCCCGCGACGAACCGGGAGGCGACCGCTCGTCCCGGTCGGGTCCCGGTGACGACCGTCCGCGACCACGGATGCTCCGCGATCCGGAGGATCGATGGTCGCAGGACCGACTCGGAGAGCGACATCGATCGAGGATAGCGAGGCCGGGCTTCACTCCGGCTGGGGCGCGATGCCGCCTCGGAGCACTTCGACGAACTCCTTGATCCGCATCGGGCGCCGCTCGGGACGCCGATGGATCAACCCGGGATCGAAGTCCTCGGAGACGAGCGCGTCCTGGAAGCGCTCGGCCATCCAATCCAGGGTGGATGCGATCATCTCTGCGTCCACGTCGTCCCGGATCTCCCCGCGCCCGACGCCGAACTCGACGAACTCGAGCGTCCCGTAGGGGTCCTCGCTCCGCATGAACCGGTCCACCGGCCGGCGGATGTCGAGCCCCGTGTCGTACCGGGCGATGAGCGCGACCCGGTTCGGCACCGGATCAGAGGCAACGAGCTCCTCCGCGCGCTGGAGCCACCAGTCGAGCACCGCCCAGAACCCTTGGTCGACCACGTCGGAGGGCGCGTCCAGCCATGCCGGGAGCGAGGAGACGGCGCGCTTGAAAGCCTCGAGGAACAGTCCCTCCTTGGACCCGAAGTCGAGGAAGACGGTGCCCTTCGCGACGCCGACCTCGGTGGCGATGTCCTCGACACGGGTCCCTCGGTAGCCGCGCTCCGCGAAGGCCCGCATCGCGGCCTCGAGGATCCGGTCGCGCCGGCTCGGCGTCTCGGTCATGGCGCAAGGGAAGCTAGCGGAAAAGTGAACGCAACAGGACAGGGACGCGAGAGGAAAAGAGAGAACCCGAGAGACCTCCGGCTCGCTGGGAACCGAAGCTCCCAACCACCTTCAGCCTCTCGGGCTCTGGTGCCCCAAGCAACCTCCGCTCTCTTCGCGCGGCTGCCGGACCGCCGACGATGGTTCGCCTTGCGGCTCACCTCCGCCATTCGCGGGTTCCAGATCGCCTCGCGGCGCTCCTTCCTCCGCGGACCCCCCGCCCGGTTCACCTTTCGATGTTCCCGGCGGGGCCCTCCGGGTCCGGTCTCGCGACCTTCTCCGGCGGTCGGGGTCCCGCTCGGATCCTCGCGGATCCTCCTGGGTCCCTCGCGTCCGGTTCACCTTGCGGTGCCTCGGCCGCTCGTCCGGCCCTCTCGCGTCGATCACCTCGACTGCTTGGAGCGAGGCGAAACGTACCCGGCGGCCTCGAGGCAGGTCAACTTCGCGTTCGCGCAGGTCAGACACGAATGTGCAGGTAGACGCCCTGGAAGGAAAAGTGACAAAAGGGAGAAGGATCAAGGGTTCCGGTGACGTCGCAGGTCGGTCGCCGCCTTCGAAGCCCCGAAGCCCTCGCGCGTCACCGACATCACGACGCGGTCGACCCATGCGCCGCCCTTCCACGATCGCTCCGGAAGCCGCCCGTCGACGACGAAACCGCACTTCTCGTACACGTGGATCGCTCGCTCGTTGTCGGCCGTCGACCAGAGCTCCACCTGATGGAGGTCGAATCGATCGAACGCCTCGTCCACCAGCGTCGCGACCGCATCGGTCCCGTGCCCCTGCTCCCAGGCCGAACGTTCCCCGATGAGGATGTACAGCGCGCAGATGCGGTCGCGGCGCCGGAAGGCGTTGAGCCCGATCCGTCCGATCGGCGTCCCGTCGACCTCGATCACGTACGGGTGCCCTTCCTCGCGAGCACGCTTCTCGCTCTCGACGATGTCCTCCATCGAGAACGGCCCCTCGTAGTCCATCAGCCACCAGACCTCGGGGTCGTTCTGCCAGGCATGGATCAGGGCATAGTCTCGCTCCTCCACGGGACGGAGGAGCACGCGAACCCCGTGGATCACGCGGCAGCCTCGAGGAGCTCGCGGTAAACGGCGCGGACCTCCGCGGTCGTGGCGTCCCAGGTGAATCCCAGTGATTCTCGCGCGCCGGCGGTGCCGAGCGCCGCCGCCAACGCTGGATCGCCGAGGACCGCGAGCACCGCGTCCGCATGGTCGGCGGGATCGTGACCCTCGACGAGCAGCCCGCCGCCCCGGACGACGGTCCGCAGCCCGCCCACCGCCGAGGCTACGACCGGCGTGCCGCACGCCTGGGCTTCGAGGGCGACGAGCCCGAACGATTCCGAACGCGAGGGCACGAGCACCACGTCGGCGGCCGAGTAGAAGTCCGCGAGACGAGCGTGCGGCTGCGGCGGGAACAGCATCACCCTGTCGGCGACACCGAGAGCCGACGCGAGCTCCATCAGCCGGGCGACCTCGGCGCCGGCCCGCTCCCCGCTGGGACCGCCGACGATCGCCAGCACCAGATCCTCGGCCGTATCGGCGCCTCGGGCGACCACCTCCGCGAGCGTGCGGATCGCGACGTCGGGACCCTTGTGGGACTGCAGACCGACCCACGAAGAGGGCGAGCCGAAGACCCGACAGGTGCAGCCGCGCGCGGGCCTCTGCCCGGTCGGCCGGCAGGAAGATCGAGTGATCGACGCCGGGGGGAACGATCCGGATCCGTTCGGGATCCGCCCCGTACAGCCCCACGAGCTGACCTGCCTCCTCGGGCGTCGGCGCGAGGATCATGTCGGCCTCGCCGATCACCCGCTCTTCCCCGCGGAGGCGCTCGGCGGGCTCCGGTCGCTCCCCGCGAGCGAGCGAGTAGTTCTTCACCTTGCCGAGCGTGTGGAACGAGGCCACCAGAGGAACGCCGAGGATCTCCTTCGCAGCCCGTCCGACCCAGCCGGACAGCCAGTAGTGGCTGTGAACGACGTCGTAGCGGTTGCCTTCCTCTCGCGCCACGCGCAGCACCCCGCCGAGGAACTCCGGTAGGTAGCGCTGCACGGCGGACTTCGGCAACGGATGGCAGGGACCGCCCTTGGTGCTCACCACGCGGATCCCCGGCGCGATCTCACGGACATCGTGCGTGGCCCCGCCCCGGCACCTCGTGAAGAGGTCCACCTCGACCCCCTGACCGGCGAGACGCTCGGCCACCGAGCGGATGTAGACGTTCATCCCGCCCGAGTCGCCGGTTCCCGGCTGATCGACCGGCGAGGTGTGCACGGCGAGGACGGCGACGCGTGGGTGCGTTCCGGTGCTCACGAACAGCTGCAACCTCCGGTCCGGCCCCTTTTCATCCCGTGGATGGTACGGACGAGACGCTCTCTCGACGGCTACCGGCCACGCC
Source organism: uncultured Actinomycetota bacterium (assembly GCA_963778505.1). Classification (GTDB taxonomy): domain Bacteria; phylum Actinomycetota; class UBA4738; order UBA4738; family HRBIN12; genus JAJNBA01. The sequence continues at coordinate 1,144,258 of CAVZUH010000004.1, forward strand.
GGAGCCGGACGACGGCCTCGACGGCGCCCTGCGGCTCTTCGCCGCCCAGGACGGGGAGTCGCTCGTGGGGCCGGAGCTCTTCGGCGTCCGGCTCCGGGAATACGTCCAGGTCACGGAGCACCTTGACGACGGCGGGAGCGAGGCGCCGCCAGTTCCCGTCGGTGACCTTGAGCGCGATCCCCACGCCCTGAGGCAGCGAGGTCGCGCACACGAGCCCCTCGGCTCCCTCTTTCGCGATCACCTGCCCTGCGCCCGCGGTCATCACGTCGGTGTCCAGCCGCCGGGTGCCGCCGACCATGTGCGGGGCGGCGAGCATCCCGCGGACGACCCGGTCGGCCGCGGGGGCGAGCCGCCCCAGTCGGTCCGGCTCCGCCAGACGAGCGAACATCGTGGCCATCGCGCGGAGAGGAACGCCGTGAACCGGGATCCCGCAGCCGTCTACTCCGATCCTCGGTCGCTCGACGTCGGTCGCGGCCGTGACGGCCCGGAGCACACGGCGCTGGACGGGGTGACCCGGCGCTCGGTAGCTGCCCAGGTCCCATCCCCGGCGAGCCGACGCCACCAGCAGCCCCGCGTGGTTCCCGGAGCACCCGTCCCAGATGCGCGACCGCGCGCCTTTCGTCGCGCGGTCGCGCGGCGTCTGGAGCGCCGCGACGGGGACGGGACCTCGGCGGAGCAGACGGCGGACGGTGGCCACGTGGATGGCTTCCCCCGAGTGGGAAGCGCACATCACGGCGATCTCGTCGTCGGGGAGATCCGGCTCGTCCATCGACGAGAGCGAGACCGCGCCCTGCAGCGGCTTCTCGCAGGAACGGCCGAACAGCATGCGATCGGGGTCGCCCGCGAACGCGCGGAGCCGTCCGTCGGCGGCGCAGACCGCCACGTCACCGGTGTGCACGGACTCCACCAGACCGTTTCGCACGACGTGGACGAGCTCGGCGGGAGCAGTCATCGGGGCCGAAGCCTAGCGACACCGGCCCGAAGCGACCCCGGCTCAGCTCGCGGCGAACGTCGGGATGAAACGCTTGTTCTGGAGCACGAAGCCGTCGTCCTCCGCGGCGAGGGTCTCGAACGCCTCGACACAGCGTGGGTCGAACTGGGTGCCGCTCGCGGCGCGGATCTCGGCGACCGCCTCGTCGGTCGAGAGCGCCGAACGGTACGGGCGATCGCTGGTCATCGCATCGAAGGAGTCCGCGATCGCGAAGATCCGCGCCGCGAGCGGGATCTCCTCGCCCTGCAGTCCCCTGGGATAGCCGCCGCCGTCGAACCTCTCGTGATGGCTGCGGACGATGTCGACGGCCTCGCCCATGAAGGGTATGGGCTCGACGATCCGTCGCGCCCTGATTCGGGTGAGACCGCATCACGACCCATTCCAGCTCGGTCAGCGGACCGGCCTTGCAGAGGATCGACTCGGGGATCCCGACCTTCCCGATGTCGTGGAGGAAGAAACCGTAGGCGACCTCCGGCTGGGCCGCGAGCTCGGGATCGACCCTGCGAGCGAGCGCGAGGCCGTAGTGAGCCGTTCGGTCCAGATGGCCCCTGCGTCGTGGGGTCCTTCGCCTCCACGACGTGGGCGAGCGACTTCATCGTCGCGACGTACATCTCCCGAGCGCTCTCCAGCGCGTGCTCGAGCTCACGCGTGCGCACCCGCTCCGCGGAGTAGAGCACCCCGACCTCGCGCGCGAATACCTTCAGCTGGTCGTGCAGGGATTCCGCCTCGGGATCCTCCGGAGAGTTGCCGTGCCACTGCCCCGGATCCCCCGTCTTCGTGATCGTTCAATGGTTCGCCCCAGTCCTCGGAGAAGTGGCCGTCACCTTGGCAGGGGATCCACGGTGGGGGTATCGGGCGACCGGGGGAATCCGCGACCGGAAACGGGGGATGCCGCGTGCGGGAGGTGCTAGCTGAGGGCGAGACTCGGATCCTCCTTGTACCGCCGCTTGAGCTCGTCCTGGAGGGCGTCGAGCACGCGGTGGACGTCCCCGCGCTGGGCGGACACCTCGTGCTCCTCGCCGGCCAGCACCTCGATCGCCTCCTCGCAGCCTGGCGTCATCCAGCGCGGAGGGATCGCTGATACCGGCGTCGGCGACGAGGCGCTCGATCCTCCGGCGCGCGAGCATCATCTCCTCCTCGGGCAGCGAGATGCGCATCGCCTCGCCCCGGGAGGTGGAGGGCTGATCGGAGGCGAGGATCTCCGAGAGACGGTCCACCAACGGCCGATGGTCGTCGTTGCTGCGGGAGGCGAGCTCCGCCTTGAGGATCTCCGCTCGCCCTTGGACGAGTCGCCGGAGCAGCGAGAGGTACTCGCGCTCGGCCATGCATCTCGTCCCGGCGAGCCCGAACGTCTTCGAGCGGCATGGTTTCGATCCCTTCGATGTACGAGGGATCGCGGATCCGGTCGATGCGGCGGTTCGCCGGCTGACCTTCGCTCACGGCGGCGATGCTACTACCGGCATCCGGGCTCAGCAGACGGCGACGCAGGGCCGCGTACGGGTTCACCGCCGCGCCGCCGCTCGGGTGGTACTCGAAGTGGAGGTGGTTCACGCCGTTGTCCCGGTGCCCGACGTAGCCGATCACCGTCCCGGCGGAGACGTGCCCACTCGCCCCGTAGCTCGACAGGTGCGCGTAGAACGTCCAGTCCCCGCCGCTGTCGTGCTGCCAGGACGACGCCCAGCCCGCCGAGTACGCTCCGCCGGTCCGCGCGCGTTCCCGGACGCCACGGCGACCACCGGCGTGCCGGCACGCCGCGATCAGGTCGATGCCCTGGTGGGTCCGACCACCCGGGCGCGGGCCAGCCGAAGGAGTCCACGAACGAGTTGTTGCCGGCCACCGGGCAGGTCTGGATCGCGCCGGTCCCGGTGAGCGAGACCCCACCGCCGAGGTTGAGCTCCTGCTCGTCGGCGGCCTCGAGCTCCGCTTCCAGCTCCTGGACGACGTCGTTCAGCTGCTGCACCTTGGCGCCGATCTGCTCTCGCTGCGACTCGAGGTCGGCCGCCGCCTCGGCCTCTTGTCGGGCGGCACCTCGGAGCCGCGTCTCCTGGCGCCGGAGCTCCTCGGCCATCACCGCGACCCGCGTGGCGAGGTCGGCGTCCCCCTGCACCACGCTCTGTGTGTACTGGAGCCGGTCGGCCGCGTCCTGGATCGAATCGGACGTGAGGAGCGCGCCGATCGAGAACGAGCCACCCGACATGAAGGCGGCCGCGACCCGGTCGTTCAGGCTCCTCTGGATCCCCGCGAGCTGGCCCTCGAGCCCGACGATCTGTGTGCGCGCATCCGCGGCGGCATCCTGCGCCTGAGCGAGACGCGACTCGGTCTGTTGCCAGAGCCCGGTGACCCGATCGAGCTCGGATCGCGCGGACTCCAGTCGGCTCTTCGCCGCGTCGAGCTTGGACTCCTGCGCCCACGCGGGGATCGAGGTCAGCGCGGCGGCCCCCAGCAGGAGGGCGAACAGCGGGTCGTATGAGGGTGCGGGGAGTGGCCGTTGCGGGTGCCTCCCATCGGCATCGACGGCGCGACGAGGCTACCAGTGAGCCCTGTGGGCGCTCAACCTGACTCGTCGCGCCGTCTGTCCGCCTCTCTCCGGCCTTCTATCCTGGCGCGGTGGAGCTGCATCCTCCCTTCTTGACGGGCCGGCTCGTGCGCCTCCGGGCGCCCGAGCCGGCCGACGACACCTTGAACGAGCTCTTCAACGACCACGGGGTGCGGAGCGGCCTCGGGGATGCCCTTCCCCCAGCCGATCGAGTCGTTCCACGCGTGGATCTCGTCGGCGAGGAAGAACGCGGACCACCTCAACCTGGTGATCGAGCGGCTCGAGGAACCGGGACCGATCGGGATGTGCGACCTCATGAAGATCGAGGCGCCCACGCGGACGGCCGAGCTGGGGATCTGGGTGGCCCGGCCCTGGTGGCGAGGCGGCTACGGCACCGACGCCGTCAGGACCCTCTGCCGCTTCGGCTTCGAGCACGTGAACCTGCATCGCATCACCCTGTTCGTGAACGCCGACAACGCGCAGGCGATCAGGGCGTACGAGAAGGTCGGCTTCGTGGACGAAGGGCGCCTCCGGGAGGCGGCCTTCGTCCACGGTGGCCGTGTCGACCAGCTCGTGATGGGCTTGCTCCCCGGCGATCTGGTCGCCGAGGGCGAGGGTTAACCCCCGCCTCGCATCGCCGCGATCAGGATCTCCGCCACCTCGGGCCGCGAGAACTCCTGTGGCGGCCGCTCGCCGGCCCGGAGCATGTCCCGCACCTTCGTGCCCGACAACGAGACGCGCTCCGTCCTCGTCGTGAGGACAGGTCTTCGGGGACGCCATGCCCTCGCAGCGGTTGCACCAGAAGGAGTGCTCGAACATCAGCGGGGTGATCCCGAGCTCGCCCGGCTCGAATCGCTCGAAGATCTTCTGCGCGTCGTAGGTCCCGTAGTAGTCGCCGACGCCCGCATGATCCCGCCCGACGATGAAGTGGGTGCACCCGTAGTTCTTCCGGCAGATCGCGTGCCAGATCGCCTCCTTCGGGCCCGCGTAGCGCATCGCCGCCGGGAACACCGAGACCATCGCCCGGTCCTTCGGGTAGTAGCCCTCGAACAGGGCCTCGTAGCAGCGCATCCGTACGTCGGGCGGCACGTCGTCGGCCTTCGTCGCACCGACCAGCGGGTGCACCAGCAGCCCGTCGACGATCTCGAGCGCGCACTTCTGGATGTACTCGTGCGCTCGGTGGATCGGGTTGCGTCGTCTGGAAGCCGACGACCGTCCGCCATCCGCGGCGGTCGAACTCCGCCCGGGTCTCGGCCGGTCGGAGCCGGTACTCGAGGAAGTCGTCGTGGGGCGGCAGCGCGATCACCTCGAGCGTGCCGGCCACGCAGCGGTCGCCGGCCTCGCGCAGCGCCTTCACGCCCGGATGCTCGAGGTCCTCGGTCTGGAAGACCGCCTGTGACTCCTTCGACCGATCCCGTTTGAAGATCTCGGTGATCCGGAGGACGGCGAGCGGCTCACTCCCCTCGGATGCCGTCAAGCGCCACGGCGTCGGCGCCACCGAGCCGATGCGCCCCGTCCTCGTCGACCGAGAGGGTGACGGGGATCGACCACGGCAGGCCGTTCTGGAGGTGCATCGTCTCGAGGACCGAGTGGTAGTCGGCCTCACCCTGGAAGCCGGTGAGGGGTGAGAGTGCGCCGACGGCGAGCATCTCGAGGTCGGAGAGCTCGCGCTCGGAGACGACGAGCTTCGGCAGGTTGCGGGCCTCGTCTCGGAGGGCGTCGGCGCCTGCACCCTCCGCGAGGAGCTGCACGAGGGTGCCCCCGTGCGGATCGATGGTGGACATGGACGTTCTTCCTTTCGATCGATCGGCCGTTGAGAACGAGCACCCGCGGCGGGCCAAGCACGCCGGGGCACGAACCTCAGGATACGGGTTGACCAGCCGCGCAGCCCTTTCCAGGCGGTCTCGGGGCGCTCCCTGGCGCGGAGGCGGGGTAGACTGCCGGTTCCGATCCAGGCGCCGGTGCCTATGAAGACCCTCCTTTCCGATGACGAGATCGCTTCTTTGAACCTCGATTTCGAAGGACGCACAACCGAGCGACATCCTGGCGTGGGCGCTCGAGAAGAGCGGCTTCGAGCACATCGCCATCGCGTCGGCGTTCCAGACCGAGGGCACGGTCGTGATCCACATGGCGACACAGATCCAGCCGGACGTCCCGATCCTCTTCCTGGAGACCGGGTTCCAGTTCGCGGAGACACTCGCCTTCAAGGAACAGCTCGACCGAGCGGCTCGGTCTGCACGTCGTGGACCTGGTGGGCGAGTACACGAACGACCGGCAGGAGGCCGAGTTCGGCGCGCGCCTGTTCGAGAGCAACCCGGAGATGTGCTGCGAGATCAACAAGGTCCGGCCGATGTTCGAAGCGCTCCGCGGGCTCGACGCCTGGATCACGTCGGTGCGCCGAGACTCCTCACCGACGCGCGCGACCACACCGATCGTGGAGCGCTACGACGCTGGAGCCGGGGAACGACATCGTGAAGATCAATCCGATGGCCAACTGGACCAAACCCCAGGTCTGGCGCTACCTGAAGGAGTTCGAGCTCCCCCACAACCCGCTCTACGACCTGGGCTACTCCTCGATCGGCTGCGCGCCGTGCACGCGGCTCCGATTCGCCGGCGAGCCGGAGCGCGCGGGACGGTGGGCCGGGATCGCCAAGTGGGAGTGCGGGATCCACGTGAGCGAGACCGGCGAACCAAGCGGCCGCCAACCCGTCAAGCCCCTGAGTCCCGGTCGGCTGCCGTCGCCTCAGGCGACGACCCAGAGCGCCTCGGGAGCCAGCGTCATCTCGAGCCGACGATGCTCCCCGTGCGTGTCGCCGTCCACCTGCGCCGGGAACGGCGTGTCCGATGTCACCACCACGCTCGACGCATCATGGACGTAGTCGATGTCGCGCCCGTGCACGTGCCGCGCCGAGCCGAACACCTGCCACGCGATCCGCGGGATACTCCGGCGCGCGAGCTTGCGCACCGAGAGCACGTCGAGGCCCGCGTCCAGCGACGCGTCCGGTGTCATCCGGAGGCCGACACCCTTGTAATAGGTGTAGGGATCGGTCCGGCCCACCATCACGGAGAGCGAGGGCGTCGGCTCTCCTCCGTCCACCGACAGGCGCAGGTCGGGTCGGCGGCCTGCGTAGCCGACCAGTAACTCCCACGCGACCACTCGGAAGGCGACCCGGTCGAACTTCTCCTTCGTCCTCGGGAACTTCGCATCGAGCCGCTTCATCGCGGCCGCGTCCACGCCGGCCCCGCAGTTGACGGCGAAGTAGCGCCCGTCCGCCCGCCCCAGGTTGAGCTTGAAGGTCTCGTCGTCGAGCGCCTTCGAGATCAGCATGCCGGTCGCCTCGACGGGATCGAGCGGCAACCCGAGCGCCCGCGCCAAGATGTTGGTCGCTCCCCCCGGGAGGGGTGCCAGCGCGGTCTCGGTTCCGGCCAATGCGTTGACCGTCTCGTTGATCGTTCCGTCCCCCGAGAGCACGGCGACCATGTGGACACCCTCGGATGCGGCCTGCGCGGCGAGCTCCCGCGCATGCCCGCGCCCTTTGGTCTCCGCAACCTCGAGCCGGAAGTCAGCCGACAGTGCCTTCTCGATCACGGCCAGCACCGGCTTGGAGTAGGTGCGTGCCACGGGATTGACGATGAGAAGGACCCGATGGAAGCGCATGAGGTCCAGGCAGTATGCCTCAGTCGGACGAGGTGCGCATGCGGGAACCGCCGGAGACCGGAGGGAGCAATGCGACCTCGTCTCCGGCGGTGAGCGGCGTGGAACGGGCCGCACGCTCGCCGTTCACGACCACGGACCCCACGGCTGCGATCTGAGCGAAGCGTTCTCCGTAGCGCGAAGAGAGGATGTCCACCACGTCGCCGGCGGTCGCGCCCCTCGGCGTGCACAGAGGACGAGCCCGCCAGCTCCCGGAGCGCTGCGAACAGCCGCACCTTCACCATCGTCATCGCAGGTCAAGCGTATCGAGGACGGATGCCGAACCGATATCGTGCGGAGGAGGATCCGACGATGCCGTTCCTTGCCTTGCTCAGCGACCGATCGCCTCAGGTGGCCCTCCCGGCCTTGCTCGAGGTCGCCCCGGATCTGAAGCTCGAGCCGCTCTCGGTCGCGTCGCTCGGGCACGCCCTCGAGCTCGAGCCCGAGGCCATCCTCGTGGACGCCGGAGAGAACCCCCCGCAGGCCTGGTCGGTGCTGACGGCGCTGCGGGCGCGAGACGCTCGGGTCCCGGCGGCCATCGTCCTCGAACGGGACCAACTCGAGCGCTACCCCTGGCACGAGGTCGCGGACGAGCTCGTGTACCCCGGCGCGCCGGCGGCCGAGCTCCGCGTGCGGTTGGCCATGCTCCGCCGGCGCGCCGGGACCGGCGACGGAACCGTGATCCGTCTCGGTGCCCTGTCGCTCGACACCGAGACCTACCATGTGACCGTCTCCGGACGCCCCCTGGATCTCACCTTCAAGGAGTTCGAGCTCCTCCGCTTCCTCGCGCAGCACCCGGGGAGGGTGTTCACGCGGCCGTCGCTGCTCCGCGAGGTGTGGGGCTACGACTTCTACGGGGGCACGCGCACCGTCGACGTGCATGTGAGACGCCTCCGCGCCAAGCTCGGCCCCGAGCACGAGCACCTGATCGAAACCGTCCGCAGCGTGGGATACCGGGCGGCCGAACAGGACGCCTGACCGAAAGTGGACGCCCTGAGCGAACGGCGCGTCGGCTCCCACCCCCGGGGGAAGCCTTCCGGCAGCGCTTCGGCGGAAGACCTAGCCGCGTGACGTAGGGGGAAATGACTCAACCGGGCTCTGCGCCGCGACGGTTCGGCGCGCCGATGACTCGGACACAATAAGAGCAGGGCGCGGAGCCAGCTCAGTCCCTCCCCTCGGGACGCCTCATCCCCTCGGTCGCGGCTCCGGTCCCGCTCGCAGTCTCGGGCCGGCGCCCGCGGCGGGACCCCTCGCCCGCGGTCGTCGGCCCGGGCCATGTCCGAGTTCACGCAGAGTTAACGCCCGAGAAACAGCCCCCTCGTTGCCGTCACCTACTCTTGGCCGCGACAGTCAACGGCCCGCCGGAGCCGACCAACGACCAGCACAGGGGGTGCATCGCACGTGACCACACCGAAAGAGGTCGTCGCGCTCGCGAAGGAGCGCGACGTCCAGATCGTCGACCTGCGGTTCTGCGACCTGCCGGGTCTCACGCAGCACTTCTCGGTCCCCGTCTCCGAGCTCACCGAAGGCGTCTTCGAGGACGGACTCGGGCTTCGACGGATCCTCGATCCGCGGGTTCCAGGAGATCCAGGAGTCCGACATGCTCCTCGTCGCCGACCCCGACACCGCCTACCTCGACCCGTTCACCAAGCACACGACGCTGAACATCCACTGCTACGTGAAGGACCCGGTCACCGGCGAGTGGTACTCCCGCGACCCGCGCTACGTCGCGCGCAAGGCCGAGCTCTACCTGAAGCAGACGGGCATCGCCGACGTCTCGTACTGGGGACCGGAGGCCGAGTTCTACATCTTCGACTCGATCCGCTTCGACCAGAACCAGCACGAGGGCTACTACCACATCGATGCGGCCGAAGGCGTCTGGAACTCCGGGCGCGGAGCGCAACGCCGACGACACCCCCAACCTCGGCTACAAGCCCCGCTACAAGGAGGGCTACTTCCCCGTGCCGCCGATGGATCACTACCAGGACCTCCGCTCACAGATGGTGCTGAACCTCGAGCAGGTCGGCGTGAAGATCGAGGTGCACCACCACGAGGTCGGCACCGCCGGCCAGGCCGAGATCGACATGCGCTACGACTCGCTGCTCCGGACCGCCGACAACGTGATGAAGTACAAGTACGTCGTCAAGAACACGGCGTGGGAGGCCGGCAAGACCGTGACCTTCATGCCGAAGCCGATCTTCCAGGACAACGGCTCCGGGATGCACACCCACCAGAGCCTGTGGAAGGACGACGAGAACCTGTTCTGGGACGAGGTCGGCTACGCGGGGATCTCGGACATGGCCCGGTGGTACATCGGCGGGCTGCTCCAGCACGCGCCGTCGCTCCTCGCGTTCACGAACCCCACGACGAACTCGCTACCGCCGACTCGTGCCCGGCTACGAGGCGCCGATCAACCTCGTGTACTCGCAGCGGAACCGTCAGCGCGTGCGTGCGGATCCCGGTCTTCTCACGGCTGCCGGCCACGAAGCGACTGGAGTTCCGCACGCCGGATGCGGCATGCAACCCGTACCTCGCGTTCAGCGCGATGCTGATGGCGGGGATCGACGGGATCAAGAACAAGATCGAGCCGCCCGAGCCGATGGACAAGGACCTCTACGACCTGCCCCCCGGAGGAGAAGGCGTCGGTGAAGCAGGTGCCCGGCGCGCTCGAGGAGGTGCTCGACACGCTCGAGGCGGACCACCAGTGGCTGCTCGAGGGCGGGGTCTTCACCCAGGACGTGATCGACACCTGGATCGAGTACAAGCGGGCCCACGAGGTGGACGCGATCCGGCTCCGGCCGCACCCGCACGAATTCCACATGTACTACGACTGCTAGACGCTGCGCGCCCCAAGGAACCTCAACGAGCGGGCCTTCGGGCCCGCTCGTTCGCGTTCGGCTTCCTCACGCGGCGAGCTAGGGTGACTTCCTCGCCCGCGGCCCTTCCTCGATCGGATGTCGAGAACGGCCCGGTCGCTCCGACCAACGGGTGAGAGCGCCACGGATGGCGCCGGGAGGGAGTGGGAGATGAAGTACATCATCATGATGTTCGGGGACCAGAACACGATGATGGAGACCCGAACGCCCGGAGTGGATCCGGGACATGATCGGGTTCATGGGGAAGATGGATCAGGAGATCAAGGACGCGGGCGAATTCGTCGACGGGCAGGGGCTCGTCGATCCGAGCGAGGCGAAGACCGTCCGCCTCGAGAGCGGGGTCCCCGTCGCGACTGACGGTCCCTTCGCCGAGGCCAAGGAGTCGCTCGCGGGCTGGTGGATCATCGACGTCGGACGAAGCGCGCGCGATCGACCTCGCCTCCCGGTGCGTCGCGTTCACGGGAGAGCCGGTCGAGGTCCGTCAAGTCGCGGACGCACCGCCCGAGGTCTGACGTCCACAACCTGGAGATCGCTGCACCCGACAGAAGGAGAACCGACATGCAGAAGATCAACACGTACCTCTGGTTCGACAACCAGGCCGAGGAGGCCGCGAGCCTCTACGTGGAGCTGTTCAACGACCGTCCCGGCGGTCCGAAGGAGGAGTCCAAGGTCACGGGCGTGTCCCGCTACGGCGAGGCGGGACCCGGCGAGCCGGGCACGGCGATGAGCGTGAACTTCGAGCTGGAGGGCGCAGGAGTTCATCGGCGCTGAACGGCGGTCCGCAGTTCCCGTTCACGGAGGCGATCTCCCTGTTCGTGCACTGCGACTCGCAGGAGGAGGTCGACCACTTCTGGAACGGGCTGATCACCGACGGCGGCGAGGAGAGCCAGTGCGGGTGGCTGAAGGACCGGTTCGGCCTGTCCTGGCAGATCATCCCCGACCGGCTGATGGAGCTGATCGGCGACCCCGATCCCGGGCGGTCCCAGCGCGCGATGCAGGCGATGCTGCAGATGCAGAAGATCGACATCGCGGAGCTGGAGCGTGCCGCCGACGCCGCCTGAGCGCGACACCCCGCAACGGGGCGCTCGCACCGAGGACCTGCTGCGCGAGCTCGCGCCGCAGGTCCTCGGCACGCTCGTGCGGCGGCACGGACAGTTCGACGCCTGCGAGGATGCCGTCCAGGAGGCCCTTCTCGCCGCGGCGCTGCAGTGGGACCGAGAGGGCGTGCCCGGACGATCCGCGGTCGTGGCTGCTGACCGTCGCCTCTCGGCGCCTGGTCGACGACTGGCGCAGCGAGAGCGCCCGGCGGCGGCGCGAGGAAACCACCACGGCTCTCGACGTGCCCGTCGCGGGTCAGCTCTCCGGGCAGGACGACACGCTCACGCTCCTCTTCCTGTGCTGCCATCCGTCGCTCTCCGTGCCCTCGCAGCTGGCCCTCACGCTGCGCGCGGTCGGCGGGCTGACCACGGCGGAGATCGCGCACGCGTTCCTGGTTCCCGAAGCCACGATGGCGCAACGCATCAGCCGCGCCAAGCAGAGCATCAAGAGCAGCGGCCTCCGGTTCGACCTCCCGCCGGAGCCGGACCGAGCCGACCGCCTCCGCGTCGTGCTCCACGTGCTCTACCTCATCTTCAACGAGGGCTACACGACGAGCGCCGGCGACACGCTGCACCGAGCCGACCTCACGAGCGAGGCCATCCGGCTGGCGCGCATGCTCCACCAACTCATGCCGGCGGAAGGCGAGGTCGCCGGTCTGCTCGCCCTCATGTTGCTGACCGATGCCCGGCGGGACGCTCGGACGGACATCGACGGCTCTCTCGTCCCCCTCGCCGAACAGGACCGTGCTCGTTGGAACGGAGCCCAGATCGAAGAGGGGGTGGCGCTCGTCGACCGGACCCTCGGCACCACGGCGATCGGTTCGTACCAGCTCCAGGCCGCGGTCGCCGCACTGCACGACGAAGCGCCGAGCGCCGACGAGACGGACTGGCCGCAGATCCTGGCGCTCTACGAAGTCCTCGAACGCGTCTCACCCGGACCCGTGGTCACGCTCAATCGCGCGGTCGCGCTCGCGATGGTCCACGGGCCACGAGCCGGGCTCGCCCTCCTCGGGATCCTCGACGGCGACGAGCGGATGGCGCAGAACCATCGGGTCGACGCCGTGCGCGGCCATCTGCTCGAGCTCGCGGACGATCCGGTCGCGGCGAGAGCGGCGTACCGACGCGCCGCTCGGAGGACCGCGAGCATCCCGGAGCAGCGGTATCTCGCCCTCCGTGCTGCTCGACTCGAGTGACTAGGATCGACGCGATCGGCGGATCGATCAGCAGCTCCTCGGGCGCTCGGTACGCAGGATTCGTTCCCGCCTCGTTCCCGTGGGCCACTACCGGATGGGTCCGCCGCGCGTTGGTCATGCCGTCGACGGGCCACGATCTGTCGTCGTAGGAACAGATGAACGTCGTCGGCGACGACCCGAACGCGAGGTTGACGAAGGATTCGTAGCGGGACCACACGGCGACCTCGTCATCGGATCGGCTCTCCGGGGGGATCTCGGCCACGATCCGGATCCAGGCCGCTCCGGCATCGAGCTTCTCGTTCACGAACGCGCGATAGCCGTGCATCGCCGCGGCGGGAGAGCGGTACCAGCCCGACGAATCCGCGAACTCGACGTCGTCGGCGCGGTCCTCGAGCGAATCACGCAGGAGCTCCGTCTGCTCCTTCGTGGTGACCGCCAGGAGAGCCTCCGACCGTTCCATCCCCTCGACGAAGACTGGGATCGCAGTCGCGAGGTACTCCTCGTCGGATCCGTACGTGAGGAGGCGATGCTCCAAGAGTGGGGGTGGCAGTGCCGTGGTGCCGACCAGGTAGTCGACGCTCACTCCCAGGGCGTTCGCGAGGGCCGTCAGGCTGGTCAGGCGAATGTCCTTCCGCCTGCCCGACTCGATCTGAGCGATACCCGACCAGCTCACGCCCGAGTGGTGCGCGAGCGTCTCACGGCTCCATCCGAGGCGCGTTCGAGCCGCCTTCAAGGATTCTGCGATCCGGGATGCGACCACGGTCCGTACCCTTATCTCCTCGCGTCCATTCCCCGCCGAGCGACCTCCGAAGCACTATGTCATATGACATGCGTCAGTTGACAAGACCTTCATCCAGACGAGAGGATGATGCACGAAGGTGGCGGATAGCGGCGGTCGACGGAGGCGATTCAGGCAGTGACCGCAAACGTAGAGCTCCGTCAGTTCCGGTACTTCGTCGCCGTCGCCGAGGAGCTTCATTTCAGCAGAGCGGCGGAGCGACTCCGCATCGCCCAATCGGGTCTGTCTCAGCAGATCAAGCAGCTCGAGCGCGCCGTCGGTGTCCAGCTGCTCGTCCGCGATAGGCGAGGCGTTCAGCTCACGGATGCCGGGCGGGTGTTCCTCGACCAGGCCCGTCTGACGCTCGAAGTCGCCGATCGGGCCGTGGCGAGCGCCGTCATGGGCGAGCAGGGGAAGAAGGTCTTCTTCGAGTGGGGACAACCATCCTCGGGATGCCGCCGATGGCGGGGCGGCTCCTACAGGCCTTCGAGGACCGGTTCCCCGATGTGGAGGTCGAGCTTCGTCCCCGCCTGATCTCCGAGCTCATCGACGGGATCAGAACGTACGCCCTCGACGTCGCGGTCGTCGTCTCCCCCTTCAAGTCCGTGGACCCGCCGCCGCGATACCAGCAGCTCGGGACGTACGAGCTCGTGGCGGCCGTCCCCGAGGGACACCGACTCGCGAGGTTCGAGCGCGTCCCGCGAGCCGAGCTGTTGGCGGAAACGCTCATCGAGGGGCCTCGGAACATCAATCCCGTGCTGACCGACCACCTCCACCAGATCCTGTTCGGCGAGCTCGAACATCCCCAGAGATTGGAGGTGGCCGAGCTCGAGGAGGCTCGCCGCCTGGAGCTCGTCGCGGAGGGCAAAGGGATCGGGGTCGCGGGGACCTCTCCCGGGGTGGAACACCAGCCACTTCCCGGAGTCGTCTTCCGCCCCTTGGATGAGGACGACGCCGCCCATCGGTTACGGGGTGGTCTGGTCCGCCACCCAGACATCCCCGTTCCTGGAGTCGTTCATCGAGGTCGCGCGGGAGGTCGCGGCCTCCGAAACCTCACCGTCGGCGGCCTGACGACGAGGAAACGAGAGCGGTCCTCGGTCCGCTGCTACGGTGCCCGCCATGGCACGCATGCCCCGCTGGGTGGGGGTTCTCGGCCCCATCCTGGTCGGCATCGCGGGTGCAGCGCTCGCGCTTCAGGCGTTCGCGAAGACGACGGTCGACGCCGGTCCTTTCCAGATCCAGCTCGAGGCCGACTTCGGCCGAAGCGTGACCGACATCTCGCTGCCCCCGCTCGGGAGACTCCGCGCCGACACCCACGGCGCTCCCCTGCACCTCCGCGCATCGCTCCGTGAGGTCGACGTCGAGCAACTCCAGGAAGGGCTCCGCCGAGGGGTCGACTCTGTGGCCGCCGAGGTCGAACGCAACACCTTCGCTGCGATAGGCCGGTTCGCCGGATGGGTGATCCTGGTCGGGATCGCAGGCGCGGCGACCCTTGGACTCCTCGCCTTCAGGGATCGGTGGCTCGAAGTCCTGCGAGCCACCGTCGCGGGACTCGTCGCGGTCGTCCTCTCGGTCGGCTTCACGGCGGTCGGGTTCGACGCCGCCGCTTTCCAGGCGCCCAGCTACACCGGCTCACTCCGTCTGGTGCCGCAGCTCTTCGGTCCCGTCGAGGGCGCGATCGAGCGGGTCGGGTACTTCCGGGACGAGCTGCGCCGGGTCGTCGCGGGGGCCGCCCGCGCGTACGCGGCCGTCGAGTCGAACCCGCTCGGGCGAGGCGACGAGATCCGCGTCCTGCACATCTCGGACATCCACCTCTCGACGCTCGGCTACGGGTTCGCACAGGAGCTCGCGAGGAGCTTCGACGTCGACTTCGTGATCGACACCGGCGACACGACGTCGTTCGGCGCGAGCAACGAGGAGTTCATCCTGTCCGAGATCCCGGAGTTCGAGCGCCCGTACGTGTGGGTGCGAGGCAACCACGACTCGGCCGACTTCCAGGACGCCGTCGCTCGCACGGATGGAACCGTCGTGCTCGACGGCCAAACGGAGGAGGTCGACGGCTTCACGATCTACGGACTGGGGCACCCCTACTTCAACGAGCAACGAGGGACGCCGGTCGGGGACGAGGACGTCGTCGCGTTGGTCGAGGCGGCGGCCGAGCGAGTCACGGCGGATGTGTCCGCGCTCCCCGATCCACCCGACATCGTGCTCGTCCACGACGACCGGATGGCCCAGGGGGTGGCGGGCGTGGTGCCGCTCGTCCTGTCGGGCCACTTCCACGAGAACCGCGACGAGGTGGTCAACGGGACGCTGTTCCTTCGCGTGGGGACCACGGGCGGCGCCGGCCCGACCGGCTTCACGGCGGAGGGAGACGTCCCCTTCTCGGCGGAGGTCCTGTACTTCGGCGACGACGGGGACGGCGGGATGCGGCTCGTCGCGTGGGACGTCGTGACGCAGTTCCCCGAGACGGGGAGCCTTCAGATCGAGCGCCATCTCGCCTCCGACGTCGGCCTGTCGCCGAGCCCTGCGACGCCGGCTCCTTCGACGCCGAGCGCGACGACCGCGAGCCCCTCGGAGTAGCCGGCGTGTCGAACGAGGAGACGCGCTCGATCCCGATCGAGGAGCCCTACGACCTGGCGAGGACGCTCTTCCCTCTCCGACGAGGGACGGGCGACCCGACGATGCGGATCGAAGGGCACGAGGCGTGGCGCGCGGCGCGCACGCCCGAGGGGCCGGCGACGCTGCGGCTGCAGCAGGGCGACGGGCGAGTCGTGGCGACGGCGTGGGGTCCGGGAACGGCGTGGGCGCTCGAACACGCTCCGGCGTTGATCGGCGCCGAGGACGACCTGTCGGCGTTCGAACCTCGGGACGACGTGATCGCGCAGTTGTGGAAGGCCCACCGGAGCGTGCGCCTCACGCGCGCGCTGGACGTCGTTCGAACGTTGGTCGCCGCGATCCTGGAGCAGAAGGTCGTGGGGCTCGAGGCCCGCCGAGCGTGGCGGCGGATGACGATGGCCGTGAGCGAACCGGCGCCCGGCGAGGGCGGCCTGCTGCTTCCGCTCGATCCTTCGCGACGTGGCTGAGCTCCCGTACTTCCGGTTCCACCCGTGGGGGGTCGAGCGACGCCGCGCGCAGGTGATACGAGCGGTGTGTGCGCGGGCGGCGTCGCTCGAGGCGCTCGCCGAGGTGCCGCCCGACGAAGCCCGACGCCGTCTCGAGACGATCCCGGGCGTGGGCCCATGGACATCGGCCGAGGTGGCCCGCTTGTCGTTCGGCGACCCCGACGCGATCTCCGTCGGTGACTACCACGTGCCCGAGCCTCGTGACGTGGGCGCTCGCCGGCGAGCCGACGCGGCACCGACGAGCGGATGCTCGAGCTGCTGGAGCCGTACCGGGGACAGCGAGGCCGCGTGCAGCTGCTGCTGGAAGCGAGCCAGATCTCTCCGCCCGCGTACGGACCTCGGATGGAAGCCCGCTCGATCGACCGGCTCTAGCTCTCGGCTCGCGGACCGAACGAAGACGCGCCCGTCCTCGACCTTCACGTCGTAGACCGGCACCGGCTTCGTGGCCGGCGGCCGCATCGACCTTGCCCGTCTCGAGGTTGAACATGCTCCCGTGCGCCGGACACGTCACGGTCTTGACCGAGCCGGCGATCTTGACGACGCCCCTGTCGAGCCCCGCACCCTGATGCGTGCACTGGTTCCCGATCGCGAAGATCTGCTGGTCAGACCTGAGAACGAGAACAGCGTCATCGCCACGGTCACGCGAACTGGCTTTCCGTTCTGCTAGATCTTCAATCGATACCGCATCAGCCCAGTCCGCCACCGCGCACCTCCGCCTGCTCCACCATCAGGGTCCAGGATCGACGCTATCAAGGGACTCGGCACGTCGAAGAATGGCGGTCTAGGATCCGGAAATCCATGGGAGGTCTGACATGAACAATCGCTATCGCCTGGGGCACGAATATCGCGACACCGGGGGATCGCGCAACGAGAGCGACGAGTTCCTCCGATGGCTGAACATCCAGGCAGTGGCATGAAGAACATGCCGGGAATCAGGCCCTTCAAGTTCACAGAGCTCAAGACCCTGCCGGTGCACGCCTACATTGTTCTGGTGACGCACGAGAGGTCCGCCAGTCGAACGGCGAACCCATGGGAAGACTTCGTCGATGTCAACGCTGGCCGAGTCGATCTACTGGGGAGACGCGAAGTGGCACGCAACAAAGACGCTCGATGACTTCATAGGAAATCGCGCGCTACGAGCAGCCTTCGATGTGATGCTGGCTGGCAGGCTGGACATTACGCCGCCGATCCTCCACTTCTCGAAACCCCGGGCCGGTGTTGTTGTCTTCAATGGATTGTGCGTGTTCGAGCGTCTCGAGCTGTCGTGGTTCGAAGACAACGGCCGACCGGTCCGCAACTATCGAGCGCACCTGGCGATCCTCGATGAGGAGTTTGTCGATGTTGACTGGCTTCACCGACGAGCAAGAGCTACTCGGCAGGAGGACTTGGAGGGCGATGGCCCTGCGGCGTGGCGACAGTATCAGGCTGGGTTGCTTAGGCGCCTTCAGGTGTGGGCTCCTCGCGTACGGTCGAGGGACGCCCAGCTCCCACCCGAAGGATCACCTGACTCTCGGATTCTCGCTCAGCTGGCCGGGATGGCTCCAATTGAGTTCGAAGGAGCCGTCGTCTCGCTGTTCGAAGAACTCGAGATTGTCCACCGCGTGTCACAGACGAGGCCTACAGGCGACGGCGGATTCGACTTCTTCGGCGCCTTCACCCTCCCACCACCGCTCGAGTACGAGATCGACTTCAGAGGTGAGGTGAAGAGGTACCAGAGAAGGACCGGCGTTGGCGTCAAGGACGTTTCACGGTTGGTCGCCCGGTTGGGTCGCGGGCAGTACGGACTTTTCGTGACGACCTCCTACTTCAGTCCACAGGCGCAGGCCGAGGTGCTTGAAGACCGGTACCCGACCGCTCTCTTCGCTGGTGCAGACGTGGTTCGCCTTCTCGAAGGAACTCGGAGCCGCCAAAGCGGGAGCGCTCTCCGACGAGAGTGGCTTTCCGCAGTTCAGCAACGGCGTCGAATCGGCCTAGCCGCGACAACCACTTTCGCTTTCGACGCCACCGCGCGCGCGTGACGACGATCGCATGGTGCGGGCAGCGACACTTGCCATGGGCGACCAGGAGTTCGTCGGCCGAGCGCGTGAACCCACCCAGTCAGCCGCTTCGCGGAGTCCGTCTACGAGCTCGATCTGGGCATCTCGGATAGAACCCTCATCCCAGGTCAACCCGATCCAAGGGCGCCTCGCGGATGGCAGCTCGCGGCTCTCGACGCACGAGCGACGAAGACCTGCCGGAATCCAGCCATCCATTCGAACCGCTCCGTGCCTGCCGAATCGGGAGCCTCCGTTCAGACGCGAGGATCCACGCCCACCGCTCAGCAGCATCCGTCGGCGTCGGATCGCGTGCCATGAAGCTCAGGTGCGAACTCAACAGTCGGTACCGTCGAACACCAGAACAGCCCACACATGATCCGACCTGCGACACTATGCCAGAGAGCTGGCAGTGATGTCGAACTCACATCCGTGCGCTGCTACGTGCGCCTGAGGCTGTGGGCAGCCGCGTAGTGCTTGACTCCGCGGCGGTGGAACGTCATCTCGTAGCACCATTCCGCACCGAAGGACTCGCTCGGGGCCTCTTGCTTGCGGGCATGCTGGAGCACCCAGGCATGCCCTTCGTCGAAGTCGCCCGCGATCAGATCCACTGTCAGCTTGGGATACATGTCTTCGTTCGTCGCGAGGCAGGCCCACAATCGCATCGAGCCCCACGACTCCGGCATCTCCATCTCGACAAGATGAAGAACGCTGCGGACCCCGACCTTCACTTGACCGCCGGCCAGACGCTTGTCCGAGACTCGTGTCAAGCCGAAGAGGAACCAGAGCCAGCGTCGGGCCTCGAAATCGGCATTGGCCCGGGAGCGGAAGAGCTCCGGGGGCATGTACAGACGCATATCGCGAGTGATCAGGAGCAGCCATCGCTTCCGGTTCATCGAGCCGACCTCCTTCGAGAGAAGTTGGCCGACTCAAGCGATCCGAGCTGATCGATCGTCTGTGATCTAGCTCACACGACGAAGGCGCAGCCGTTCCAGAGGGCGTTGATGCGGAGCTTCGTCAGGAACCCCCGCACCTCGAGGCCGAGCGTCAGGGGCTTCCGCATCTGCGGGGGCGTGAACACGATGAACCCCTCGGGGTCTCGTGCGCTCCCAGTCGAGCGCGTCCGGCGGCGGCTCCGTCGAGGTCCGCAGGAACCGCAGTCCCCGCATCCCCGCCTCGATCCAGACGAAGAGCATCCCGCCGCGCGCGCGGATCAGCTTCTTGGCGTCGGAGGTCGCCTCGATCTCCATACCTGTGTATCGGTACCCGGACCCCCGAAAGTTCAGCCCGAAGCGAGATTCAGCGGCTGCCGCAGCTCGTCTCGGATCTCGGTGAGCAGCTCGATCTCCGTCGGGCCCGCTACCTCTTCCTTCTTGGGAACAGCGCGGTTGTAGGCCTTGACCACCAGGAACAGCACGAACGCCACGATCACGAAGTTGATCAGCGTCGTGAGGAACGCTCCGTAGCGCAGCTGGGCGTCGCCGATCTCGATCACGAGGCGATCGAAGTTCGGCTGCCCGAAGATCGCCCCGATGATCGGATTGATCAGGTTCTCGGTGAACGAGCGTCGACCAATCCCGCGAACGCCAGGGCGAGGATCAGGCCGACGGCGATCTCGACCAGGTTCCCCTTCGAGATGAACTCCTTGAACTCCTTGAGCATCGCTCCCTCCTCGCTCTAGGCCAGCGCCTGGGCGAATACCCGCTCCATCGCCCGGCGACACCTCCGCGTCACGTGCAGGTATCGCTCCAGGAACGCCTGCCGTGGGTACTCCTCGAAGCCGAGGCGCCGGGCGAGCGCCGTTTGCTCGCCCGGCGCCGCCGGGACCGCCTCCGCGTGGACCCGCCGGTCCATCTCGAGCACGTTCTTCACGTCCGAGAGGAACACGAACGCCTCCGCGAGGTCGCGCGCGACCTGATCCTCCAGGTGACGCGCCGCCGCGAGCTGCTCGATCGCCTCGAGCGTTCGGCGGGACCGCACCTCGGGGTCGCTCGCCGCCGAAGCGCATCAGCGACAGCTCCACCGCGAACTGCACGTCGGCGAGCGACCCGAGGCCGAGCTTGAAGTGGAACCTCGACGCCTCCGGCGGCTTCACGCGCTCGCGCTCGATCCGGTCCCGCATCCGGCGGACCTCGACCACGCGATCGAGCGTGAGCCCGTCGGGCGGATACGCGAAGTCGGCGGCGTTCAGCTCGAACCGCCGGCCGAGGTCCGGGTCGCCGGCCACGTGACGCGCCCGCAGCAGCGACTGGAACTCCCACGGATCCGCGTAGCGCTCCCAGTACTCGAGGAAGCCCGCCATCGAACGAGCCAGCGGACCGCTCCGTCCTTCGGGCCGGAGGTCGGCGTCGGGCTCCCAGCCCGCCTCGTGCACGTGGCGCATCACGCGCTCGGCGGCGGCGGTCGCGCGGGCGAGGTCGTCCGAGCCCTCGCCCTCGTAGACGAACAGCGAGGTCGAGGTCGCTCGCGACGTTCAGCTCCTTGGCGCCGAGCTTGCCCATCCCGACCACGGCGAACGGGAGGTCGGGCTCGGCGGCGGCGACCGCCTCCTGCGATCACCCGGTACGCCACGGCGGCGATCGCCTCCCCCGTCTCGCGGGGCGTGAGCTCGCGGCCGGCGGCTCCGCGCCACGGCCTCGACGAGCTGCGCCTGCGAGTCGACGGCGGGCGCGCCGAACAGGCTGCCGGAGAGCGCGAGGATCCGATCCGGCTCGGCCACCAGCAGGTCGGTCGCGAACGAGCTGGCGGCGGCGAGGTGGGCGAGTCGCCGAGCCGCTTGCGGATCGGCGGCGAGCGCGTCGGCGGGCGCGATCCGGTCCCCCACCGCCTCGGCGATCCGCTCCAGCCGGACGAGGGCGGCGTCCGGGTCGGCCGCGAGCGCGAGCGCCGGCGCCATCACGGGGAACACGTGCGACAGGACCTTGCCGATCCGCGTGGAGGGCGCCACCAGTCGCTGCAGGGACTCGAACGCGCGTGGCGGCTGCGCGAACCCGAGCCCGGCGAGGAGCTCCTCGGTGGCCTCGCGGTCGTGACCCGGCGCCGGCTGGACCGGGCCGGCGAACGCCTCGAGGAGCGGCCGGTAGAAGAGCCGCTCGTGGATCCCCCGGACCAGCTCCGTCGTCCGGTCGTACTCGGCCTGCAGGGCGTCGGCGCCGGAGAGCCCGAGCGACCGCGCCACCGTGGTGCGCGCGTGCCGGTCGGCCGGGAGGTCGTGGGTCTGGAGGTCGCGCACCATCTGCAGCCGGTGCTCCAGTCGCCGCAGGAACCGGTAGGCGTCGGCGAGGGCCTCGGCGTCCTCGTGCGCCACGTAGCCCTCGTCCGCGAGCGCGGCGAGGGCCAGGAGCGTGTTGGGTTCGCGCAGCCGTTCGTCCCGCCGGCCGTGGACGATCTGCAGGAGCTGCACCGCGAACTCGACGTCGCGGATGCCGCCGCGGCCCCGCTTCACCTCGGTGAGCTCCTTGCCGCGGCGCCGGATGTACTCCTCGAGTCGAACCTTCGAACGCCGGACGTCGTCGATCGCGGCCTCGTGCAGGTCGCGCGGGATAGACGAACTCGGCGACGCCTTCGACGAACGCGTCGCCGAGCGCCCGGTCCCCCACCGCGGCTCGCGCCTTGATCATCGCCTGGCGTTCCCAGGTGGCCGCTTCGCGTTCGTAGTAGGCGAGCGTGGCGGGCAGCGTGCGCACGAGCGAGCCGCCGCGGCCCCCCGGCCGGAGGGTGAGGTCGACCCGGAGGGCGACCCCCTCGGAGGTCGGGTCGGACAGATCGGCGATCAGATTGGAGGCCTCGGTCTCTGCGCACGTCCCCGCCCACGTCGTCGCGATGGAGCAGCAGGAGGTCGACGTCACTCGCGTAGTTCAGCTCCCGGCCGCCCGAGCTTGCCGAGCGCGACGATCGCATAGCCGTCGGGACACGCGTGCGCCAGACACGCGTCGGCCACGCCGCTGATCTCCGCGACCACGTCCTCGAACGGCGCGCGCGTCGAGGTCACGCGCGGCGATGCGGAGCATCGCCCGCCTTCGGAACCGGCGGAGGCCGGCGGTGGTGCCGTGCCTCTCGCAGTCGTCCGCGAGCTCGGCGTCGAGCTCTCCCTCGTTCCTGGCGCGGACGTCCGTGAGCGTGTCGACCTCCTCGGGGTGGCGGACCAGCAGGTCGCTCGCCGCGGTCGAGAACCCGAGCAGCCGTGAGGCGACCGGCAGGACCTCCGGCCGGCCCAAGACCTCTCGCGCGTGGGCGTCCTCGCCCACGCGCGAGAACGCCACGCGCGCCAGCTCCGGATCCGGAGCGTCCGCGAACGTCCGTGCCGAGGATCTCGGGCGTGAGCACCTCGGCATGGTAGCTACCGACACCAGAGACGCTTGATAGCCTGACCAGGCGAGAGCGCTCGCCCACACGGCAGGCGTTGCGATCGAAACGTGAACCGTGACGCGCCTGGCGGGGGCGCGGATGTACGACAAGGCCGTCCCGGGGCGTCGAGCCCTGCGGTCATCCGCCCATTGCGCCTCGGAGGACATCGCCGAATCGATCGGGTTGCTCGATCTGTGGTCCGTGACCGCAAGAGATCGGGAATAGAGGCCAACCGAACCGGGAGCTTGCTTTCTCCGCGATTCGCAACCGCATGAGTCGGTCCCCCGTCCCCCAGACCAGCGAAACAGGGACATCGATCGTGCCCAGCTGAGCCTGAGGGATCCGACGGCTCCCGACCCTACGGACCAGCTGACCATTGGCCGCGCTTACGTTCTTGTCGGCTGCCTGCTGCAGGTCATAGGCCTCAAGGGCGCTCCACCGATCGCCCCAGGCGAGCCGCGCTCGTGCCGGATCAGCGAGTACCTGGCGAAGGAACCGTTCGCGGTTCTTGGCGCTTGGCCGAGCACCGAACTGGACCAACGCGACGATCACTGCGATCGCAGGGCGGAAGGCGCCGAGCGAGCTCGCATCTACCAAGACCAATCGGCGCAGCCTTTCGCCATGCTGGACAGCGAAACGGGCCGCAACACCGCCACCCATCGAGTGACCGACGACGGTCGGCGCCTCGACGCAGGTCAGATCGATCAGTTCAAGGAGCCAGTTCACGAGGGTGGGAGAGTCAAGGCGGTGTCCGCGAGCATCCGAGTCCCCGAGCCCCGGAAGGTCGGGCGCGACGACCCGATT
This sequence comes from uncultured Actinomycetota bacterium, assembly GCA_963778505.1. GTDB lineage: Bacteria > Actinomycetota > UBA4738 > UBA4738 > HRBIN12 > JAJNBA01. Next base: position 1,167,729 of record CAVZUH010000004.1, read on the forward strand.
CGTGGCGACGAGACGCTTGATCACGAGGCTCCATTCGAGCGCGAAGCTGCCGATCCCGTGCAGCAGCACGACCGGAAGTCCGTCGCCGCCTTCAAGCACTGGCGTCGAGATCCCGGCGACCTCAAGGCGTCGCTCCGTAACCGGCAGTTGGTCCAGGAGCTGAGTACGTGCAATCGATGCCCGGCTCGCGTTTGCGGCATCGCCCTCTACGTCCACGTCTTCCTTTCGCGAGGTGGCGAGCGTACTGGGCACCGCAGGGACGGCTCAACCCACGCACCCTCAGCCTTCTTCGTCCACCACCGCGTCGGCCTCGATCTCGACCAGCCAGCGAGGATCGACGAAGCCCGTGACCACGATCATCGCGTTGGCCGGGCGCACGTCGGCGAACACCTCACCGTGCGCCCGCCCGACCTCCTGCCAGTCCTCGGCCGCTACCAGGAAGCATCGCGTCCGCACCACGTCGCGGACGGACGCGCCGGCCTCCTCCAGCGCCGTCGCGATGATGTCGAAGCACCGGCGCGCCTGTTCGTAAGCGCCTGCCGGCGGCTCGCCTCCGTCCGGCATGATCGGCGCGGTGCCGGCGACCGTGACGTGATGGCCCACCCGCACTGCGCGGGAGAAGCCAACGACAGGCTCGTACGGCGAACCGGACGCCACCCTCCGACGCTCCACGACCGAAGATTAACTCCCGCGTAACAGCTCGGCGCGGCCCGCCCCGTACCCTCGATGACATGGCACTCTCCGCCGAAGCCGAATACGTCCTGCGCACGATCGAGGAGCGTGGGATCCGCTTCGTGCGCCTCTGGTTCACCGACGTCCTCGGGTTCCTGAAGGCGTTCACGATCACCTCGCAGGAGCTCGAGGGCGCCCTCACCGAGGGGATGGGCTTCGACGGCTCCTCGATCGACGGGTTCGCCCGCATCCAGGAATCCGACATGGTGGCGCTTCCCGACCCGTCCACCTTCCAGCTGATCCCGTGGAAGACGGAGCACGCGGTGGCGCGGATGTTCTGCGACATCCTCGAGCCCGACGGCACGCCGTTCGCCGGCGACCCGCGCGGCGTCCTCAAGCGTCAGCTCGCCCGCGCGGCCGACAAGGGCTTCACCTTCTACGTCGGCCCGGAGCTCGAGTACTTCTACTTCAAGTCCCTCGAGGACCCGACGTTCCTCGACCAGGGCGGCTACTTCGACGAGACGCCGCTCGACGTGGCCACCGACTACCGCAAGCGGACCGTGCAGTACCTCGAGTCGATGGGGATCCCCGTCGAGTACGTCCACCACGAGGTCGCGCCGTCGCAGCACGAGATCGACCTCCGCTACACCGACGCGCTCACGATGGCCGACCAGGTGATGACGTACCGCCTCACCGTGAAGGACGGTCGCGCACGAGTTCGGCATCTACGCGACCTTCATGCCGAAGCCGGTCGCCGGCGTGAACGGCTCGGGGATGCACACGCACCAGTCACTGTTCGAGGGCGACCGCAACGCGTTCTTCGACGCCACGGACGAGTACCACCTCTCGAAGACGGCGAAGTCCTACATCGCCGGGCTCCTCCGGCACGCGCCCGAGATCACGCTCCTCACGAACCAGTGGGTGAACTCCTACAAGCGGCTCGTGCCGGGGTTCGAGGCGCCCGTCTACGTGTGCTGGGCGCGTCGCAACCGGAGCGCGCTCGTCCGGGTCCCGATGTACAAGCCGGGCAAGGAGGGTGCGACCCGGATCGAGTACCGCTCGCCGGACCCTGCCTGCAACCCGTACCTCGCGTTCTCGGCGATGCTCGCGGCCGGCCTCGCCGGCCTCGAGGGCGAGTACGAGCTGGCGCCGGAGGCCTCGAACAACATCTACGAGATGACCGAGCACGAGCGCGAGGTCGCCGGTATCCGCTCGCTCCCCGAGGATCTGATCGAGGCGATCCACCTCGCGGAGGGCTCCGACGTGCTCCGCGAAGCGCTCGGGGACCACGTCCTCGAGTTCCTCCTGCGCAACAAGCGGGAGGAATGGGACGCCTACAAGTCCCACGTCACGCCGTACGAGCTCGAGCGCTACCTCCCGATCCTCTAGCCCGTTTCTGGTCCTTTCGACCTAGCACCCTCCTGTTGACGCTATAGGTCGAACGGGGGATGATGCCTCTTCTGGTCTGGGGTGCGCCGGACCTCCCGGAACACACGGCGACCACCAGGAGGTGGACTCGAGTGAGAGCAAGGAAACGTCGCATCATTCCCGTTCTCGTTTCGTTGCACGTCGTACTCGGATTGCATCGGGCTGATCGCACCTGGCGCCCTCGGCTCCAGGACGGAGAACGGGTTCACGATCTCTCTCGTCAACCAGCCGACGGATGCGCTGGTCGAACGAGCACGATCACGTCGGTCCCGCTGAATCCGAACCAGGGCGTGTCCGTCCAGGTCCGGGTGACCGCACGGCGAAGGTACGAGCTCGCCCGCCCGGGGGTCTAGGTGACCTTCGAGCTCGCGGCCGGCCCCGGCCTCGCGAGCGGCAGCCTCTTCGTCGATACCGCAGACAACCGATGCGAATCGGCGATCGCCACGTTCGGCCCGGGACGCTCTCGATCGGCGACGCGAACGAGTCGACAGTTCACGGACTACAAGCTGATTCCGATGGCGATCGGAGCCGCCGGTCGAGCGAGGCCTCGACGCTCACGGATCGCGGGCAGCAGCGAGCGCGCCGTCGAGCGGGCTTCGACATCTTCGAGGACGGGGTGCAGGGGCACCGGCTGCTCGGTCGAGCCTCGGGGCGGCAACGACGTCTACACCACGACGCAGAACGTGCGGCTGACGCGCCAGCGTGCTGTCCGCGTCGGCAGCTTCCGGGGCATCTCGTGCCGCGAACCAGCTGCTGGTCTTCTCCGAGCAACGTCTTCGTCCACGAGACGACCGGGTCCGGCGCCGTCGGTCCTGGTGAACCACATCACCGTCGGGGACCTGACGGCGGTGAAGGCGGGACGAGTTCGCGATCGCGAACGACGACCCCGACGACGACGACGGTCCCGCATCGGGTGGTGCGTCGGCACGAAGACCCGGAGCACCGTGGGTCAACAACGGCGGCTCGTTCACGCGGCAGGACACGGATGGCGACGGGCGGCTCGATCTTTACGTCGGGCTCGCCCCGCGGTGCCCGAGGAACAACCCGAAGAGCTTCGCTCCCTGCATCGTCAGCCGGGTCAGCGACGGAGAGGGCGGGTTCTTCCTTCGAGGGTGGCTGCCCGGAGGCGACCCGCCTCGCCGCACCTGATCTCAGCCTGACGACCTGCGGAAACGTACGCCCGGCCCCTTCGGGGCCGGGCGCAGAACGCACCACGACAGATACGACAACCACCAGGAGGCGGGAACCGATGAAGTTCAGGAACGTTCGTGTAGCAACTGCACTCGCCGCTGTCGGGCTCTTCATCGGGCTCGCGGGACTGATCGCTCCGACGGCGCTCGGAGCGCGGAGGGAACTCATTCAGGTTCATCACGCAGCCGGCTGACGCCGAGCGCAACGCGACGATCTCGTCCGCCGACTTCGTGTCGGGAACCAACTTCGTACAAGTCGAGCTCATCGACGGGTCCGGGGTGCGTGTCACGAATTCGAAGCTCATCGTGACGTTCACACTGGCAACGGGGCCCGGCCTCGCGACGGGAAACCTCTCGGTCACGCCGCAGCCGCTGGTCAACGGCGTCGCGACGTTCGGCACGGGCACGCTCTCGATCGGCAGCCTGAACGAGCCTCAGTTCACCAGTTTCGCCTTGGTGCCGAAGAACACGAAGGGCTCGCCGACCACCGGCCCGGCCTCGGAAGGCTTCGACGTCTGGCAGGACGGCGATACCGTGCACGGATGGCTGCGAGACGACCGTCCGGAACGGGAACGAGACGTACTCGATGGGCGGGGCAGGGATCCTCGGTGCCAGTCAGCTGCCGGCCTCGGTTCTCGCCAACATGGAGTGCGATGGGCAGAAGCTGATCTTCGCGAACAGCGTGTTCGTGCATGCGACGGAGGACTTCGACTCGCCGTCGCCGGATCCGGTCTTCCTTCGCAATCACATCACGAAGGCGGACTGGAAGGCCTCCGCGAACAACGGACAGGCTCATGCCGACTGGTGCGTCGGGTTGAAGACAGCGGCTCCCTGGGAGCACAACGGGGGCACCTTCACGCTTCAGGACACGAACGGCGCAGCTCCTGGTGGCGAGCTGTTCGTGGGCCAAGCTCCGTCGTGCCCCCACGCATCGCCCCAGAGCTTCGCTCCGTGCATCGTGAGCCAGACGGGTGATGGAGCGGGCGGCAGCATCGCCGTGGGGTGGCTCCCCGGCGGAGACCCGCCTCGCCGCACCTGATCTCAGCCTGACGACCTGCGGAAACGTACGCCCGGCCCCTTCGGGGCCGGGCGTACACTCGTTCGGTGCAGACCTGCCCCAGCTGCGGTGAGGAGAACCCGGATCGGTTCCGCATCTGCGGCATGTGCGGCGCCCAGCTCGCCGCCGCCGAGGTCGTCCCCGAGGAGGTCCGCAAGACGGTCACCGTCGTCTTCTCCGACCTGAAGGGCTCCACGCCGCTGGCGGAGCGGCTGGACACCGAGACCCTCCGCGAGGTCCTGAACCAGTACTTCAACACGATGCGCGCGGTGCTGGAGCGGCACGGCGGCACCGTGGAGAAGTACATCGGCGACGCGATCATGGCCGTGTTCGGCCTCCCGCAGCTCCACGAGGACGACGCGATGCGAGCCGTCCGGGCGGCCGCCGAGATGCAGGAGGAACTCGTCGGGCTCAACGCGCGGTTCGAGGAGATCTACGGCGTTCGGCTCGAGAACCGGACGGGCGTGAACACCGGCGAGGTGGTCGCCGGCGACGTGAGCGTCGGCCACCGGCTGGTCACCGGCGACACCGTGAACGTCGCGGCCCGCCTGGAGCAGAGCGGCGCCGACGATGGAGATCCTGCTCGGCGAGACCACGTACCGACTGGTGAAGGACGCGGTCGACGCCGAGGCCGTCGAGCCGCTCGCAGCTGAAGGGCAAGTCCGAGCTGATGCAGGCGTATCGACTGCATCTCGGTCGGCCGCCACGAGGAAGGCGTCGCTCGGCGCCTCGACGCCCCGATGGTCGGTCGCGACGACGAGCTCGCGGTGCTCACCGACGCCCTCGCCCGGGCACAAGGACACCAACAGCTGTCAGGTGGTGACCGTCGTCGCGCCCGGCCGGGACGGGCAAGTCACGGCTGCTCAACGAGTTCGTCGCCCGGTCGGACCGTGCGAGCGCTCCATGGGCGATGCCTCTCGTACGGCGAGGGCCTGACGTTCTGGCCGCTTGCCGAGATCGCGCGCGACGGTGGCCGGGATCGGCAACGACGACCCGTCGGCGGAGGCGCAGGAGAAGCTCGCGTCGCTTCTCGGCGCCGGCGGGGAGGGACGTCGCGGATCGGATCGCGGGCGCGATCGGTCTGTCGCCCGCGACCTACCCGGTGGAGGAGACGTTCTGGGCTGCTCGTCGATTCCTCGAGCTGCTCTCGGACGGACGACCGCTGATCGTGCTGATCGACGACATCCATTGGGCCGAGCGGACGTTCCTCGACCTGATCCGATCGGTCGCCGACACGCTGACCGGCGTGCCGGTGGTGCTGGCGTGCTCGGCGCGTCCCGACCTCTTCGACGCGCACTCCGATTGGGGCGAGGAGTCGGAGCGGCATCGGGTCCTCGTTCTGCAGCCCCTGTCGGAGGACGAGAGCGTGGAGGTGGCCGAGAACCTCCTGGGCACCACCGACCTCGATGCGAAGGTACGGACGAAGATCGTCGAGGCGGCCGAAGGAAACCCCTGTTCGTCGAGCAGATGCTCTCGATGCTCCTCGACGACGGGATCTTGGAACGCGACGACCGCGGGCGATGGATCCTGATCCGCGAGGTCGGCGCCATCACGATCCCGCCGACGATCCAGGCGCTCCTGTCCGCGCGCCTCGACCGACTCGGCCCGATCGATCGCGTCGTCGTGGAACGGGCCGCCGTGATCGGACAGGTCTTCTTCCGTGGAGCCGTCGAGGACCTCTCACCGGACGAGGTGCGCCGTCACGCCGGCGAGAGCCTGCGGAGCCTCACGCACCGCGAGCTGGTGCAGCCCTACGAGTCGAGCTTCGCCGGGCAGGAGGCGTACCGCTTCATGCACATCCTGATCCGCGAGGCCGCCTACCACGGCCTGCTGAAGCGGACCCGCGCCGACCTGCACGTCCGGTTCATCGACTGGCTCGAGCGCGTGGCGCCCGATCGCGTCCTCGAGTTCGAGGAGATCCGCGGCTATCACCTCGAGCAGGCCTTCTTCACGCTCCAGCAGCTCACGCCGAACGACGAGCAGGTCTGGCAGATCGGCGTGCGAGGGAGCGGCTACCTCTCGGCCGCGGGGCGCCGGGCGCTCGCCCGAGGCGACATCCCGGCGGCCGCGAACCTGCTGCGGCGCGCCGCCACCCTGCTCCCTCCCGGGCATCCCGAGCGGCCCCGGCTCCGGCTCGACGCCGCCGAGGCCCTCACGGAGCAGGGCGGGTTCGCCGAGGCCGAGGCGCTGCATCAGGCCGCGATCGAGGAGGCTCGCGAGCTCTCCGACCGGGTGCTCGAGGTGACGGCGCAGGATCCAGGAGATGGAGCTCCGCTACACGATCGACCCCGAGACGGTCGCCGAGACGGTCGTCGGCGAGGTCGAGGCGCTCCTCCCCGAGCTCGAGGTCCTCGAGGCGCACGACGGTCTCGCGCGCGCGTGGCGGCTGATCATGTTCGTCCGGGAGATGGGGCTGCAGTGGGGCGAGTCGGAGGCCGCCGCGCAGCTGACGCTCGACCACGCGAGGCTCGCGGGCAACCGGCTGATGGTCGCGCGGGCGATCCCCTCGCTCGGCTACTGCGCCCTCAGCGGGCCGACGCCCGTGCCCGAGGCGATCGAACGCTGCCGGGCGCTGCTCGAGGAGGTCCGCGGCGATCGCAAGCCCGAGGCGCTGCTCGAGGCCGCGCTCTCGCATCTCGAGGCGATGCGAGGCAACGTGGAGGAGTCGCGGCGCGCTGTACCGCAAGAGCAGGGCGATGCTGGAAGAGCTCGGCTGGACCTTCCTCGCCGCGCAGACGTCGTTCGACTCGGGGCCCGTCGAGATGCTCGCCGGCGACCTCGCGGCCGCCGAGGCGGAGCTGCGGCGCGACTACGACACCCTGGAGCGGATGGGAGAGACGAACTACATCTCGACGACCGCGGCGCTGCTGGCGGAGGTGCTGTACCGCCAAGGGGACCTCGAGGGGGCCGAGGAGCACACGCGGATCAGCGAGGAGCTGGCGGCCCAGGACGACGTGTCGTCGCAGTTCCGGTGGCGAGGCGTGCGCGCGAAGATCCTCGCCTCACGAGGCCACGCTGCCGAGGGCGAGAAGCTGGCCCGCGAGGCCGTCGAGATGATCCGGGCATCGGACGACCTCAACTCGCAGGGCGATGCGCTGATCGACCTCGCGGAGGTGTTGCGGCTCGCGGGCCGCCCCGCCGAGGCGGCGGAGGCGGCTCGCGATGCCCTCGCCCTGTTCGAGTCGAAGGGCAACACGGTGTCGGCGGCGCTCGCGAGGGCCACCGTGCAGGAGCTGGAGTCGGCGGTCGTCAGCTGACGACGATCGAGCCGCACATCCCGCGGCAGACGCCGGTTGACGAGGTTGCCGTGGATCGTGCAGTAGAAGCGGAAGGTGCCCCTGCGGTTGAACGTGCGAGTCGACCGAGGTCCCGCGCCGGCAGGCTCCGGAAGTAGCTCCAGTTGGCACCTCGCGACTTGACGTTGTGGCCGCCGTTGACGGCGAACCAGCGCACGATGGTGCCCGGGCGCGATCCGCCTCACCTTCGGGCTCCAGACGTTCGGGGCCGGAAGATCCCGCGGACACCGACCGTGACCGCGTCGGCGATGCCCGGACGTCCCGAGGGTCAGGCCGACGGCCAACGCGAGCGTCGCGATGCCCCTTCCGGCGTGCCGCGCATGCGCATCTCCTTCGCGTCGGGGGTAGTACGGCTCGGCCGAGAGCACGGATTGCGCGACGTCATCGGCTACGGGGCTAGCATGCTCCGATGACCGAGAAGCCGCGTACGCCTGCGCTGCAGGAGGCCGCGAAGCGCCGCCGCAGACCCTCCACGAGGCGCTCGTCGGACTCGAGGTCGCCATCTCCTCGCCCGCCGCCGGCCGGATCCCCGACTGGACCACGCCTGGTCACCAAGGAGATCACGGGCGTCCGGGACGCGTGGGACCAGCACGTCGACACCACCGAGAAGCCGGGCGGGCTCTACGAGGAGATCGTGACGATGTCGCCACGCCTCGCCGGCACGCTCGACCGACTGCGCGACGAGCACCCCGAGATCACCGATGCGGTCGGCGAGATGCTCGCCCGGCTCGAGCAGGTCGAGATCGGCGGGCTCCCCTGGCCGCTCGACGACGCTCGAGACGACCTCCAGCGGCTCATCGGGAAGGTGATCCGCCATCGGCAGAGGGGCGCGGACCTCGTGTGGGAGGCCTACAACGTGGACATCGGCGGGCCCGAATAGGACGCCGGCGCGGCCGAACCCTGAAGCACCAGCTCGCCGCGCTACGCTGATGTCGTGCCTCGCATCGCGCTCGGCCAGCTGAACCTCACCGTCGGCGACCTCGCCGGCAACGTCGAGAAGATGGCGGCGGCGGCGGCCGGAGGCGGCGGAGGCCGGCGCCGAGCTCGTGTGCTTCCCGGAGCTCTCGATCACGGGCTACCCGCCCGGAGGATCTCGTGCTCCGCCCGGAGTTCGTGCGCGACAACCTCGCGGCGCTGGACGAGCTCGCGGCGAAGACGGCCGACGCGTGCCCGGTGATCGCCGGGTTCGTGGACCGGACCGAGCGCGGGCTCCACAACGCGTCCGCGTACCTCGCCGGAGGCGAGGTCCGCGTCCGCTACCACAAGATCGTGCTGCCGAACTACGGGGTCTTCGACGAGAAGCGGTACTTCGTGCCCGGCGACCGGACGCGAGCAGGTCTCCGTCGGCGGCATCTCCGTGGGCCTGTCGGTGTGCGAGGACGCCTGGCATCCGGGGCGACCGTTCTCCGACTACCGAGGCGTCCCGCTGGTGACCAACATCAACGGGTCGCCGTACCACCGGCGGAAGCTCGAGGAGCGACTCGGCGTGCTGCGGGATCGCGCGCGTGAGTTCGGAGGCTGGATCGCGTACGTGAACGCCGTCGGCGGCCAGGACGAGATCGTCTTCGACGGAGGCTCGCTGGTGATGGGTCCCGACGGTGAGGTCGCGTGCCGGGCGGCGATGTTCGACGAGGATCTGCTGATCGTCGACGTCGACGACGGGTCGGCGCGCGCCGAGCACGACGCGGTGTGGTCCGAGCCGCCGGAGTCGATCTACCGAGCGCTCGTCCTCGGCCTGCGGGACTACGTCCGGAAGAACGGGTTCGACGACGTCGTCCTCGGACTCTCGGGCGGGATCGATTCGGCCTTCGTCGCGGTGCTCGCTGCCGACGCGCTCGGTCCGGACAGCGTGCGTGCGCTCGCGATGCCGTCGCCGTACTCGAGCGAAGAGAGCGTGGAGGACGCCGTCGACGTCGCCTCGCGCCTCGGCATCCGGATCGAAACGGCGCCGATCGACACGGTGTTCGACGCGTACCGCTCGACGCTCCGGCCGCTCTTCGAGGGCCGGCCCGAGGACGTCACCGAGGAGAACCTGCAGGCCCGGATCCGCGGGAACCTCCTGATGGCCATCTCGAACAAGTTCGGCTCGCTCGTGCTCGCCACCGGGAACAAGAGCGAGTACGCGGTCGGCTACGCGACCCTCTACGGGGACATGGCCGGCGGGTTCGCGCCGATCAAGGACGTGCCCAAGACGCTCGTCTACGAGCTGTGCCGCTGGCGGAACGCCGACGGACCCGGCGAGCCGATCCCGGAACGGGTCCTGACGAAGCCGCCCTCGGCCGAGCTCCGGCCCGATCAGAAGGACACGGACTCGCTGCCGCCGTACGACGTCCTGGATCCGATCATCGAGGCCTACGTCGAGGAGGACCTGGGCGTGGACGAGATCGTGGAGCAGGGGCACGAGCGCGCCACCGTCGAACGGATCGTCCGGATGGTCGACCGCACGGAGTACAAGCGGCGCCAGGCGGCTCCGGGGATCAAGATCACGCCGAAGGCGTTCGGCCGGGACCGCCGGATGCCGATCACGAACCGCTACGTGGACTGAACGGTCCCCCGGCTACGCGATCCAGACGGGCCCGGTGGTGCCGACGACCTCCCAGCCGTCGGTCTTCTCTTCGAGCAGGTACGTCGTTCCGCCGCCGCAGAGTCCACCGCATCCGTAGCTTCCTCCGACCTCGACGCCGGCATCACGCTCGGTGATCGTGCCGAGGCGAAGGACGAGTGTCTCGGGAGGGCCCGTCATCCACGCTTCGTCGTAGAGCGGCGTCGGATCCTCGACGAATGAGATCCTCGGACCGAGGTCGCCGAGACGCTGCGCGAGCTCGTCCTGCTCGGCGGCGTCGAGCGAGTCGTCGCACCCCTCCGGCCCCTCGGCCCCTCCGGCGTTCGCGCAGAGCTCCGAGACGATCACGATCTTCTTCCACTCGACCTTCTCGGCGCCGACCAACTCCCTGGCAAGGCTCTCGTAGATCCCCATGCGGGTCTGGTCGAGCTGCGGTTCGGCAGGGCCTGAGGCGGGACCGGGAGCCGGGTCGTCCGCACAACCGGCGAGGGCGAGCGCGAAGATCGTGAGGATCGCGTAGCGTCGCATGAGCAGCCTCCTCGAAGGCGTATCCCTCTGGGACGTTCCGGCGGGGACGGAGGTTCCTACAATCTCGGGAGGGGCGGTAGCTCAGTCTGGTCTAGAGCAGGGGGCTTTTAACCCTCGTGTCGCGGGTTCGAATCCTGCCCGCCCCACCGCGTCGGTGGACGACCGTAGGGTCGCACGATGAAGGTCGTCGAGATGGACGGGCCCGGCGGCGGGTGGCGCGTGCTGATCCCGGAGACCCGGAGGGAACGGATGCGCGGGCTGCGGGGCCATCCGCCGCCGGGCCCCCGAGAAGGCGATGCTCTTCCGCCGCTGCCGGAGCGTGCAGACCTTCGGGATGAAGGAAGCGATCTCCTTGGTCTTCCTGGACCGAGGGATGCGAGTGATCGCGGTGCGCCGTTGCCGGCCCGGCCGGCTGGTCGCCGGTCGGCGTCGCGCCCGTCACGTCCTCGAGTGCGATGTCCGATCGGAGGTCTCGGTCGGCGACCGCTTCAGATCCCCAGCAGAGCGCTGACCGCGAGCGTCCCGACGGCCGCGACGGCCACCAGGAACAGGGGCACCGCCCAGGACGCCCAGCTCGGCAGTGCGATCGGCTCGCGCCGCGAGCGATCGGGCTCGACGAGGCCGAGCCATTCCAGCACCACCCGGAGCTCACGATGCCGCATACGACCCGGTTTCGGACGGAAACGGACCCTCCTTGAGCGGGTTGCCGTTTCCCGGCGTCCGCTGACACTCTGCCGGACATGAGGGTCCGTCGATACGTTCGCGCTCCTGCTCGTGGTCGCCGCGGGCTGCGGCGGGAACGGCGGCGGCGGTCCCGCGCCCGGCGACTACTTCGCGCAGCTTCAGCGGGTGAGCGAGACCGCACACATCCAGGAGCGCGGGCTCGGTCGTGACCTCCGGGTCCGGCTCAAGCAGGCGGCGTGGGCGGACCGCATGGAGGTCGTGACGGTGTTCCTCGACCAGAGCGCCCGGCTCTACCAAGACGTCGTGGACGCGCTCCGGCAGCTGGATCCGCCGCCGGAACTGGCCGCCTCGCAGCAGGCCTACCTCGAGGCATGGCAGGGCCAGCTCCAGCTCGTCATCGCCGTCCGCGATGCCGGATTCCCGAGCTCCGCACGGACCTTGAAGGAGCTCGAGCGACCCGCCTTCCGCGATGCGGGGATCGAGACCAAGGGCCGGTGCGAAGACCTGCAGGCGGCCGTGGAGGCGAACGGCACTCGCGTCGACCTGGTCTGCGACGGTCGACCGACCTGACCGTGGCACGCCGCCGAGCCGCGGAAGGGGCGTGGCTATACTCTCTGAGCTGTCCCCGGTGGGAAGATGGCGAGGGGCAGGCCCCCATCGTCTAGAGGCCTAGGACATCGCCCTTTCAAGGCGGAAGCACGGGTTCGAATCCCGTTGGGGGCACGGCACCAACCGCATATGCGCCCGTAGAGGAGTCCGGTCGTCCTCACCTCCCTGTCAAGGAGGAGATCGCGGGATCGAAGCCCGTCGGGCGCGCTGGGTGAGCGAGTCGGAGACGGCTCGCTCACCTGTTGGGGGAGGTAGCTCAGTTGGTAGAGCACGCGGCTGAAAACCGCGGTGTCGGCGGTCCGATTCCGCCCCTCCCCACTTCGATGTGAAGAGCGGGCGGGGCGCCTTCGGCGCCCCGCCCACTCCGACCTCAGGCAACCGGCTGGAAGTAGTGCTCCTGTCGCCAGTTCGCGACCCTCCGGCCGAGTCGTGCACCCTGCGCGTCCGCCGTCCAGAAGTGCAGTCCACCGAAGACACGCGCTCGAAGGATCTCCCGGCCCGCCTGGGAGAACCGCGTGAACGTGCGCGTGATCGGTGCGGGACCCGGCTGCGGGAACGTGCGTGTCGCGCTGAACGCCATGCGGTTCGTCCCGTAGAAGTCCTTCAGGGTCTCCACGATCGACCAGCTGCCGCAATTGTGCCCGGACGGGTGCTCTGGATAGGGCGGAACCGGGTTGAGCGACTCCCAGGTTCCGTCGGCCTCCGTCAACGGGTTGTCGTCCGTTGCCGCTTCTCGGATCGCGGTCGTCGGCCGCCAGAACCCCCATTCCGCCTTGTCCAGCTGGCAGGCGATCACGGCGTCCCCCACCGTGAGGTAGAGCATCCCGAAATATCGGGCGTTATCGGCGGTGGACAGATGGTTGGCCACCGAGAGCTGCCGGAAGATCCGGGTCCACATCCCGATCGCGTGGTCGGCCCAGAAGATGGCCATCGCGGTCTGATCTGCCGTCCGCGTAGTGCTGTCGATGGCGCCGAGCGACTTCACCCGATTGAACTCCCTCGTGTACTTCGCGCTCGCGACGGCGTTGGGACCCCGAGTGCCGAACATCGCGGCGTTCGGGACGAGGAACGGCACCACCTGGCCAGTCCAGTAGAAGTTGTTGCCGGCCAGGCCCTCCGCGAGGGGCCGCCACTGTCCCGTGTCGAAGCCAACGTCGAAGGACGTGGCACCGTAGCGACCGTCGCCTGTCCGCGCAGTGATCATCGCCTGTGCCGTGGCGTTGCCGACCGCCACGCCGCCGTCGATCGAGCTCTGGGGGACCCCGGCGCCCAAGATCGCCGCGAGCGAAGCGTCGTAGTACCCCTGCAGTCTCGCGGCGACCGCGGGGACATCGGGTTCGAGGATCAGCGGAGGCTTGAGGATGTCCAGGAGCACTTGATAGCCGGCCGCAGCCGCCGCGGCATCCTCCGAGTCGGTGGGGTCCGCCACCGCGGGCGCCACCAGATAGGGCTCGTATCCGCCCGCGATCGCGTTCACGGCATCGTAGACCGCGCCGTGAACCATCGCGAGGTGGAGCGCCGACACGACCGGTGATTTCCACGTGGCCGGCGCGCCCAAGATCAGCTCGTCGTATGCATGCTGGTTCCACGCGAGGACCTGATCGGGGACCTCAACAGCGGACGCGGGCAGCGACGTGGGCACCGCGAGCGCTACCAGCAGGGCCGTGACACCGATCAGGGTGCCAGCTCTCCGTCTCCTCGTTCGGTTCATCGTCGACTCCTCACTAGGGGATCGTGGATAGGGTTCGTGCAGATCCCGACTCCTCATCAGCTGTCCGTGACGGCATCGGCTAGCCGACCGGCCGCAGGACGTGGTTCACGGTCCAGGTACCGATCCTCTTGCCGTGGCGGATCCCGGTTCCCACCGCATCCCGGAAGTGGAAGCCCACATAGATCCGGGACACCCCGTTCTCGCGCATCGCCTGAGAGAAGCGGCTGAAATGGCGCAGGGTTGGCGTCGCATCGGTGCACGTCTCGCCAGCCGGAAGTGTGAAGCTGCAGAGGGAGAAGCTCATCCTGTCGGTGTGGAAGAACCGTCGGAGGACCTGCGCCCCCGCTCCCCCTTCGGTCGCATGCCCCGAGTCGTAGTCCGGGATCGGCGGATTCTGCACAAGGGGCGTCCACGTCGGGTCGGCGATCGTCGCCGGGTTGGCGTCGATGCCCGCGAGACGGATGGCCGTGACCGGTCGCCAGAAGCGGTAGTGGTACTTCGTCTCGAACGTGCCGATGTAGCCATCCGTCAGGGCGATGTTCAGCAGGCCGAACAGTCGCGCGTTCTCCCAGAGGTCGAGCCTCTCTGCGGTCGAGACGGTCCTCGCGATCCGGTTCCACTGCAGCGGTGAGCTCTCGACCCAGAACAGCGCGATCTCCGTCTGCTCGTCGGTGCGTGCACTCGGCGTGATGACGTCGTCGCCTCCCAGACGCTGCACCTCGTTGACGTCCGCCGCGTACCGACGGCTTGTCAGTGGGTACGGCGGGCCCGGACGGAACTGGGAGCCGTCGCGCAACGCGAAGGGGGTGAGGTCTTCTCCCAGATGCGGGGCGAAGGCGAAGGGGGTCCCTGGCGTGTAGCGATATTCGCCGGGGGCCGTGCCCTGCACGTAGTTCGGGTCGACGGGAGGCGTGTCGTAGCCGTCGGAGGCCCGCAGGGAGAGGATCGCGTCGGCGGCGTCCTGCCCCAGGGCGATCCCCCGAGTCTTCGCCCTCCCGTCCGGGATCGCGTCGAGCGCGGCCGCGTAGTCGGCTTCGACGCTGAGGACCCCAGCGTCGATGCAGTCCGCGGGGAGGAAGAACGAGAACGAGCCGAGGACCGGGACCAGCACGTCATGCGCAGCAGCCGCCACCGCGGCCTCCGGCGACGTCCGGCGTGTCGTGTGGAGGTCGACCGCATACGGGCGCGATCGTCGATCGATGCCGTTCAGCGCGTCGTGGATGGCCACGTGCATCATCGCGTACATCCGCGCTTCCTGCGGCGCGTAGCCACCGAGGAAGCATGCGGCGACCGAGGCGTCCCCGGCGTTCGCGCTCCAGGCAACGACGGGATCGACCGTTGCGCCGGCTGAGAACACCTCGGAACGTCGAGTGGCCGACGCAGTCAGGACGTTTGGGAGGGCGAGGGCTGCGAGCAATGCGGTCGCACCGACCACCGCCGCCACCCTTCGTCTCCATCTGCTGTTCATATCCGGACTCCTTCTGTGGGGTGGATCAGACGGTGGGGTGGATCAGACCTCGTTTCCCAGAGCGGGTGGGCACACCTCCTTCCTGCACGTCGCTCTCTGCCGTAGGCCGCACGTCGTACCCGCGGCGGTTCGTTCTATTGCATGGATCCGCAACGACCCGAGGATGCGTGGGAGATCGGCGAGCGTGCCGCACCCCTCTGCGCATGACGGTCTTGCGGTTTCACATGGATGAACCCTCGGCGGACGAGGATCGCTGCTGTCGATCGATGAATCGCGCGGAATGATCACGGCTGCGGTTCTCCAAAACGACCCTGCGACCTCGATGTTGGAAGGAAAGGCGGCTCAGCCAGGCGTTACGAGGGCCGAACAGTCGCGCAACTGAACAGCGCGCCCTCGGGCGTTTCCGGTGCGACCGGCCACCTCGTGGGCACCTCGACCTCGTCCCCGATCCTCACGACGCCCCTGCCCGACGGAGGAAGGATCGCGAGCCAGACTCGGAGAAGCCGTCCCTGCCGGTCTCGGATCGGCATCCAGCGAGCGTCGAATTCGGTGCCCCCGTCGAGTCGAACCCAGACGCGGTCGACGGCGGGGAGCGTGGCGGCGGCGAGATAGGCAGCGCCGTGCTCCAGACACCCGATCTGCCAGATGTCCACCGGCTCGATCAGGATCGGGATGGCCATCGGTCCCTCGATGACGAGGTAGGGACCGGGGTCCGTTCGAGGATCGGCATGCTGGTCGGTAAGCGTCCAGGAATAGCCCCGACCGTGGCCGGTCGCGATGGACGAGAGGCCGTTGTCGCGATAGTCGAGCGCCCCTGGCGGACGCGGCTCGGGAAGGATCGTCCGGTCCCCCGTCTCCTGAGTCGCGAGCGCACGAAGGAGTCCGGCGATCGCGAGGACGGACACGATCACCGCTACGACCCCCGAGGCGATCCGCTGGTTCCGAATTTTTCGGTTCCGTCGCCGGAGCAGCCGGTCGAACGCCTCCTCGGGGAAGTCGAACCGCTCACCCACCCCTTCCAGAAGAGCCCGCTCGTCGCTCATGCTCGGTCGTCCGCCTGTGCTCGAAGAGCTTCCCGAGCTCGGGACGCGAGCCCGCGAACAGTTCCCGGCTTGACCCCGAGGGCCCGACCGGCCTCCTCGCTCGAGTAGTCGAGAACGTCGAGGAGCACGAGCGCCGCCCGCTGCCGAGGGGTGAGATCGGCCAGTGCTGCCACGAGATCCTGCTGCTCCTCGATCTCGGAGAAGGGCTCCGGAGCAGGCGTCATCGTGAAGACCTTCCGGGCGAACAGGACGGCCCGCCGGTGCCGCTTGCGCAACACGTTCATCGCCGTCCGATAGAGGTATCCCGTCGGGTCCTCCATCGAGCCGACGCGATCCCAGCGCTCCCAGACAGCCATGAACGCGTCCTGCATGATCTCCTCGGCCTCCGACGAGTTCCCCGTCACGGTGCAGAGACGGCGGAAGAGGGTTCGCGATTCATCGTGGAAGAAGACATCGAAGCTCAGCGACTCGGGCACTGCTCGCGTTTCCCCCTGGCGTGTTTCCCCCTGGAAGGATTCAGCCACGAGTCGGAGCGGGTCGTCCATCCCGCAGATGAACCCCCGGTGGACGATCAGCGTTGCCGGCGTTGTGCTCAGTTCAGGAGCTCGTGGCCGCGGATCTCGGCCCAGTGGGAGAGGACTCCCTGGTAGATCTCGGCGGAGCGGGGGAACTCGTGCCGCTCCAGTGCCTCGAGGGCGAGGCCGAGCTCTCTAACACTTCGATCGTCGTCGAGCTCGTCCCAGGTGAGGAAGTCGCACAGGCTCCCATAGTCGAGCTCGACGAGCGATCTCGGATCGAACAGGGCGATCCACTCGTGCAGGTCCATCAACAGGTCGCTGATCGGACCGAGGTCGGATCGGCGGAGAACGGGGATCGCCTGGCCAGCACGACGGAGCGCACGGCGTGCCGTCGTGCGGTACCGGAGGCGGAGGCGGCCGTGCTCGTCCTCTCCGAGCCAGCGCTCCCCCTCCGCGAAGAGCACGAACCACCTGATGGGCACGTGCCAGGGGCTCTGGTGGCAGAAGGCCACGGCGAGCGGGTCGCGCCTGCGAAGGCGGTTGAGCTCACGGGCGACACGCCTACCGTCCTTCTTCGACAGGAACCGGTCCGAGAGCTCGATCGGTCGTGCTTCACGGAACGCGAGGGCGGCCGCGAGCACGCGCATCCGCATCCGCCACGGGCTCAGATACGTCCGGCCGTCGACGACGCGAACCTCGGCATGCTCGCCGTCGGCGGGCGCGATGATCCCCAACCCGTCCTTCGAGCGTTCGTGGTATCGGAGCCGGCTGCCCGGCACCCACATCTTCGTCAGGAGATACCGCTCCAGGCGAAGCTGCTCCTCCCGCTCGAACGCGTCGAGGGGTTGGAAGACCCTGAGGTAGGCGCTCGGAACCACGTTGCGAAAGTCTAGCGCGAGGGTGCTTCCTCATCCTCTTGGCTCCTATGCTCTCGGCGTTCCCGACCCCGGAGCTGGAATGGACGCGCCCGCGCACTGGGCCGGCACCCGACCGGTCCGCATCCTGGAAGCCGATGGCATCGCCGTCGGCGACCCCGACGTGGGCCTTTCCCCGGAGCAGTTGCGCGAGCTCCTGCGCCACATGATCCGCGCCCGACGACTCGATCGCGAATGCATGGCCCTCCAGCGTCAGGGTGAGCTCACCGTCTATCCACCCTTCGAGGGGCAAGAAGCCGCTCAGGTGGGCTCGGCGTTCGCCCTCGGCGCCGAGGATTGGGCCTTCCCGACGTTCCGCGAGCTGGCCGCTGCGCTGGTTCGCGGTGTCGATCCCGTGCAGTACCTCTGGTATCACCGCGGCACTTGGCACGGAGGTCCGTACGACCCGCGAGCGACCCGATTCGGACCGATCTGCGTGCCGGTAGCGACCCAGATCTGCCACGCGGTCGGGGTGGCCATGGGACTCGAGAAGGACGGCATCGAGGCGTGCGCCCTCGGGTACTTCGGCGACGGCAGCGCGAGCGAGGGCGACTTCCACGAGGGGGCGAACCTGGCGGCCGTGTTCGGCGCACCCGCGATCCTGTTCTGTCAGAACAACGGCTGGGCGATCAGCGTCCCCACCGCGCTGCAGACGGCCGGTGAGATCTGGAGGCGCGCGGAGGGTCTGGGATTCCCCGGCATCCGTGTCGACGGCAACGACGTCCTCGCCGTCTACCGAGTCACGCGGGAAGCCGCGACGCGCGCTCGCTCCGGCGGCGGCCCGACGCTGATCGAGGCGATGACCTACCGCATGGGCCCCCACACGACGGCCGACGATGCGTCCCGCTATCGCGACGAGGAGGAGGTCGACCGCTGGCGTGCCTTCGATCCGATCGACCGCTATCGGACCTGGCTGATCGGCGCCGGCCACGCGGACGAGGACTTCGTTCGCAGCTGCGACGAGGAGGCAGCTGCATGGGTGGCCGAGGTGCGAGCGGGGATCACGGCGACCGAAGCGCCGCCCGCCGAGTGGATGTTCGAGTGGACCTTCGCGGAGCCGCCGGCGGGCCTGGCACGCCAGCGCGAGGAGGCGCTCGGTGGCTGAGTGGACCCTGTCCGCGGCGCTCAACCGAGCGCTGATCGATGCGATGGAGGAGGACCCGCGGCTGCTGGTGTACGGCGAGGACGTGGGGAGGCTCGGCGGCGTCTTCCGCGTCACGGACGGGTTGCAGGCGAAGTTCGGTGAGGATCGGGTCTTCGACACGCCGATCGCGGAGGCCGGTATCGTCGGCGCCGCGATCGGCCTCGCGCTCACCGGGTGGAGGAGCGTCGTCGAGATGCAGTTCGACGGGTTCTCGTATCCGGCTTTCGAGCAGATCGTGTCGCACGTCGCGAAATACCGGACGCGGACGCGTGGGCGCGTGGACCTGCCGATCGTGATCCGGATCCCCTCGTTCGGCGGGATCCGCGGCAAGGAACACCACGGCGAGAGCCCCGAGACCTACTACGCGCACACGGCGGGACTGAAGGTGGTGGCTCCCTCGACCGCGCTCGACGGATACCGACTGCTCCGCCTCTCGATCGCGGATCCGGACCCGGTGGTGTTCCTGGAACCG
Source organism: uncultured Actinomycetota bacterium (assembly GCA_963778505.1). Lineage (GTDB taxonomy): Bacteria > Actinomycetota > UBA4738 > UBA4738 > HRBIN12 > JAJNBA01. The sequence continues at coordinate 1,187,026 of CAVZUH010000004.1, forward strand.
AAGGCGAGGTACTGGGCGAAGGAGGAAGGAGAGCTCGCGACCGGCGGTCCCGGGATCGGCGAGGGTCGCGTCGTGCGCGACGGGGACGCCTGCGCGGTGTTCGCCTACGGAGCGATGGTGTCGCGGTGCCTGGATGCGGCCGACGCGCTGGAGACCGAAGGGATCTCCGTTCGCGTGGTCGACCTTCGTTGGCTGGCTCCGCTCGACGTCGACCTGATCGGTCGCTGCGCCCGCGAAACCGGACGCGCCGTCGTGGTGCACGAGGCCCCGAAGACGCTCGGGATGGGCGGCGAGGTCGCCGCCAGGATCATGGAGGAAGCGTTCGACTTCCTCCAGGCCCCGGTCGCGCGCGTGACCGGTTGGGACGTGCCGTATCCCCCGGCGGCGCTCGAGCACCGGTACCTCCCGAGCGTGGAGCGGATCGCGGCCGCGATCCGACGGGTGACCTCGTACTGATGACGGAGCGGGTCTTCGCGATGCCCGACCTGGGCGAGGGCCTCGAGGAGGGCGAGATCGTCTCGTGGCTCGTCGCCGAGGGTGACGATGTCGAGCTGAACCAACCGCTCGTGGAGGTCGAGACGGCGAAGGCGACCGTGGAGATCCCCTCGCCCTTCGCCGGCGCGATCGCGAAGCTGCATGCGGACGCCGGCGACGCCGTCGCGGTCGGGGCTCCGTTGGTCACGTTCCGCGTCCTTGGCGGCGTCGCCGCCGCCGCCGCCGGAAGGGCGGCCGCGGCGACACGCTCGGCCGACCTTCCATCCGAGCCGGTGGCCGCCACGCCGGCGGTCCGGAGGCTGGCGAAAGACCTCGGCGTCGACCTGGCGACCGTCTCCGGGACCGGACCCGACGGTCGGGTGACCATCGATGATGTTCGGGGAGCGACCGGTGCCGACGAGGCTCGTGGTGAAGGCGCCACCGCCTCCGACGCGGCCGGCGTTGAGCGGGTCCCCGTCTCGCCGATCCGGCGGACGATCGCCCGCAGGATGGAGCAGGCGGCGGCGATCCCGCAGGTGACCACGTTCCGGTCCGTGGACGCCACCGCACTGGAGGAAGTGCGCATGGAACTCGGCGTTTCCCCTCTCCCCCTGTTCGTCGCGGCGCTGTGCCGCACGATCGCGGCTCACCCGATCCTGAACGCTGCCTGGTCGGACGACGTGATCGTGGTCGACACCACCGTGCACGTGGGCATCGCCGTGGACACCGAGCGAGGTCTCCTCGTGCCCGTGCTCCGCGGTGCGGGTTCGCGAGTCGTCGCCGACGTGAGCGCGGAGATCCGCCGCCTGGCGGAGGCCGCCCGCGCCGGTTCCCTCTCGCCCGAGGAGGCGACGGGAGCCACGATCTCCGTGAGCAACACCGGGAGCTACGGCAGCGAGGCCGGCACCCCCCTCCTCAACCCGCCCAACGCCGTCACGATCGCCCTGGGGGTCATCGAACCGCGCGCGCTCGTCACCGGGCGGCGCCGTCGAGGCCCGGCCCGCGTGCACGATCAGCCTGACGTTCGACCATCGCGTGCTCGACGGCGCCACCGCCGGCCGCGCGCTCACCGACCTCGTCGACCTGCTCGAGGACGCCGACGCTCTCCGCGCGTTGCCGAGTTAACGTTGCCCGCCATGAAGGTCGTGTCCCTGCTCCCATCGGCGACCGAGATCGTGTTCGCGCTCGGTCTCGGCGACTCGCTCGTCGGTGTCACCGACGAGTGCGACTTCCCACCCGAGGCCGTCACGAAGCCGGTCGTCTCCCGGAGCGCGCTCCCCCAGGGCCGGCCCCTTTCCGCCCGCGAGATCGACCAGGCGGTGCGGGGCAAGCTGGACGCGAAGCAGCCTCTCTACGTCCTGGACACCGATCTGCTCCGTCGCGAGCATCCCGACGTGGTGCTCACCCAGGATCTCTGCCGTGTCTGCGCCGTGCCGTCGGGGCAGGTCCAGGAGGCACTCGACAAGCTCGGTCTTCCCGACGCGAAGGTGTTGTCGTTGGACCCGAGCACGCTCGAGGAGGTCATCTCGCGAGATCGACGCGGTCGGGAAGCTCCTTGAACGGGTGGACGAGGCAGTCGAAGCTGACGGCATCGCTCCGAGAACGCGTGGCCAAGGTCAAGGAGGTGGGCCGGCGCCTCCCCATGTTGAACGTGTTCTGCATGGAGTGGTCCGATCCGCCCTTCGCGGCGGGCCACTGGGTGCCGGAGATGGTGGAGGCGGCCGCCGGCGTCAACCTGCTCTCCGAGAAGGCCGGCCCCTCGCACGTCGTCACCCATCGTGAGATCCGCGACGCGAACCCGGAGGCGATCGTGTTCATGCCCTGCGGCTACTACCTGGAGGAGGCCGAGGAGGAAGCAACGGCCGTGTTCCGGCACGCCGAGCTTCAGGAGACGCCCGCGGTGCGCAACGGCAACGTCTTCGCCGTGGATGCGACGTCGTACTTCTCCAGACCCGGCCCTCGGATCGTGGACGGGCTGGAGATCCTCGCCTGGGCGCTGCATCCGGACGCCTTCCCCGAGCCCCCACCGGGCCGCATCTCGCGGGTCGGATAGGCTCAAGCGGGATGGCCGGCCGGAACCTCGTCACGCCCGACGACCTGGGCAAGCGCGTGTCGTTCCAGTTCGAGCTCCCCAACGGCTACGTCGGGGAAGCGGTCGGGATGCTCGAACGCTGGGACGAGGACGCCGAGACCTACTTCGTCCGGAAGAAGGACGGGACGGAGGTGCGCGTGCCGGCGCGCGGCGTCCGCTACGGCAAGATCGTGGAGTGAGCTAGGAGGCCCTGGCGAGGCCGCCCAGAACGTCGATCAGCACCTCGACATCGAAGGGCTTCGGGACGAACGCGTCGGCCCCGAGGGCCGTGGCCTTCTCCTTGTCGTCGGGGCCGGTGAGGGCGCTCACGATCACGATGCGAGGCCGCTCCGCGACGGGCAGCTTGGTCAACTCCTTGAGGACCGCCCAGCCGTCCATCTCCGGCATCATGAGGTCGAGCACCATCAGCATGGGGTGGTGCTTGTCGAGCTCCTCGAGCGCCTCCACGCCGTTGCTGGCCGTGAAGGTCCGGTAGCCCTCGTGCTCCAAGGTGAACCGGAGGACCCACGCGACCTGTGGCTCGTCGTCGACGACCAGGACGCTCCCATGTCCGTTCGTGTCCATCTCACCTATCCCTACGGCCTCGGGGACCTCGGCGCTCCATACATCCAACGGGCCGTTTCCCTCTGGGCCACCTGGCGTCCGCCGTTCGACCGATGCTCCCAGCACGGGGGACTGATACCTAGTCATCATGAGGCAGAACGGACGAAGACTGGTGACATCGTCACACGAAGTGCACGCCGGGACGGGAGGAGACCTCGCCGACCCGGAAGGCCGCGTGCGCGCCGCGACCCAGCACTTCCTCAACCGACCCGGGCGCGACGAGGAGCAGCATCCCGATCCCCATGTTGAAGGTGGCGAACATGTCGTCGTCCGAAGCAGCGGCCGCTTCGCGAACGAGCTCGAAGATCGGATGCTCCGCCCAGGAGCCACGATGGATCGTCGCCCCGAGCCCATCGGGCAAGACCCTGGGGAGGTTCTCGAACCAGCCACCGCCGGTGACGTGGGCAGCCGCGTGGACCAGGCCGTCGCGCGCGAGCGAGACCACTTCCGGCGCATAGATCGCGCACGGCTCGAGGAGCTCGTCGGCGAGCGGTCGGTCGAGGCCGGGCGGTACCGCGCCGAGGTCGAAGCCGGGCAGGACCGCCGAGCGCACCAGCGAATAGCCGTTCGCATGCAGGCCGCTCGAAGCGAGCCCGACGATGACGTCGCCCTCGGTGACCCGTTCGGGACCGAGGAGGGATGCTTCGTCCACCGCACCGACGCAGAAGCCCGCGAGGTCGAAGGCGTCCTCCGCCATCAGCCCCGGATGCTCGGCGGTCTCGCCTCCCAGGAGGGCGCACCCCGCCCGGCGGCATCCCTCCGCGACACCTTCGACGATCGAGGCGACACGCGTGGGCTCCACCCGGCCGACGGCCAGGTAGTCGAGGAAGAACAGGGGCTCTGCGCCGGTACAGGCCACGTCGTCGGCACACATCGCCACGAGGTCGATCCCGACCGTGTCCAGCCGCCCTGTCTTTCGCGCGATCTCGAGCTTCGTCCCGACGCCGTCGGTGGCCGCCGCGAGGAGCCGATCCTCGCCGATCCGGTAGAGCCCGGCGAAGCCGCCCACCCGATCGGCGACCTCGGGGCGCCTCGCGCTCGCGGCGAGATCGGCGATCAGGGCGACCGCCTCGGCCGCGGCCTCCGTGTCGACGCCGGCGTCGCGGTAGGCCCCGCTCACGCCGTCGGGAGCTGGAGCTGATCCTCCAGCACGAACTTGCCCGGCGTGCTCCGGGACGGCGATCGGGTATTCGCCGTCGAAGCACGCGCGACAGAAGTCCCCGGCCGGCTCCCCGGTCGCCCGGACGAGCCCCTCGAGCGAGAGGTAGCCGAGGGAGTCGGCGCCGACGTAGGCGCGGATCTCGTCGACGGCGAGGTCGGCCGCGACGAGCTCCGCGCGCGTGCTCATGTCGATCCCGTAGAAGCAGGGCCAGCGGATCGGCGGGCACGTGATCCGGATGTGGATCTCGGCGGCGCCGGCCTCCCGGAGCATGGCCACGATCTGTCTGGTCGTCGTCCCCCGGACGATCGAGTCGTCGACCACGATCAGGCGCTTGCCCCGGATCGAGTCCGGCAGGGGGTTCAGCTTCAGCTTCACGCCTCGCTCGCGGAGCGATTGGGACGGCTGGATGAACGTGCGGCCGACGTACTGGTTCTTGTGCAGCCCGTCGCCGTAGGGGATCCCCGAGACCTCCGAGAATCCCTGCGCGGCCGAATGGCCGGTATTCGGGACGGCGATCACCATGTCGGCGTCGGCGGGGTGCTCGGCGGCGAGGGTGCGGCCCATCTCACGCCGCGCCTCGTGCACCGAGACGCCCTTCATCCGTGAGTCCGCCCGAGACAGGTACACGAACTCGAAGATGCACAGCGCGGCACGCGGGCTTGGTGCGAAGCGGGAGGAATGCAGGCCCCGGTCGTCGATCCGGACCAGCTCGCCGGGCTCGACCTCACGGATGAAGGTGGCACCGACGATGTCGAGGGCGCACGTCTCCGAGGCGACGACGAAGCCCTTGGGGAGCTTTCCCACCGCGAGCGGCCGGAGTCCGTGGGGGTCTCGGGCGGCGAAGACCGAGCGCTCGTCGGCCATCACGAAGCAGAACGCGCCTTCGAGCTCGGGGAGCACACGCATCGCGGCCCCCTCGAGATCGTGATGGGCCATCTCGGATGCGAGCATCGTCGCGACGAGGTCGGAGTCGGTCGTTGCGGCGGAGGAGCGACCCAGACGTGAGACCAGCTCCCTCGTGTTCACCAGGTTCCCGTTGTGCCCCAGCGCGAGCGCTCGAACGCCGTCGTTCTTGAACACGGGTTGCGCGTTGTCCCACGTCGTGGAACCGGTGGTCGAATAGCGCGTGTGGCCGACGGCGAGGTCACCTTGCAGCGTCGCCAGCGTGGCCTCGTTGAAGACCTGCGCGACCAACCCGAGATCCTTGTAGATCAAGATGTTTTGGCCATCGGAGACCGCGATCCCCGCCGACTCCTGGCCGCGGTGCTGCTGGGCGAAGAGCCCGAAGTACGTCAGACGAGCGACGTCCTCACCCGGGGCCCACACCCCGAACAGGCCGCATTCGTCTTTGGGACTCTCCGCTCCCACTTGAGGTCAGTCTACCGGCGGGTGTCACCCCTCCCGGGGAAGGCTCCAGTGAGAGTCGGGCTCAGCGGTCGAGGCGATAGAAGCGGAGGAAGTCGTGTTCGATCGGCATGACCGAGACCTCGTCGAAGCCGGCGTCCTTCGCGTACCTCCGGAAGGTCGTCTGTCGCATGACGGTCCCTGTCGCCGCCGAGCGTGTGGTCGTCCATCGCCGACGGTAAGCAACACAGGACGCTGTAGGCGTAGAAGAGCCGCTCGGTCTCGCTCGCCGGTGCGGTGAACGACTCTTCGGTTCGCTCGTCGGCGACGATCAGCGTTCCGCCGGGTTTGAGCATCTCCCTGATCGCGCGCAGCACGGCGATGGGCTGCGAGAGATCGTGGATCGACTCCACCACGATCGCGAGGTCGTACCGACCCTCCATCCCTGGAGCGGCGCCGTCCCTCGCCTCGAACCGGACGCGATCCGCGACACCGGCCTCCTCTGCGTTCCTCGATGCCATCTCGATCGACGTCTCGTCGAGGTCGAAGCCATCGACGGTGATGTTCGGATAGGCGCGTGCCAGCGAGATGGCCGCCCAACCGACGCCGCAAGCCACATCGGCGACCTTCGCGCCGGGTTCGCCTGCCAGCCGTGCGTCAAGATCCGGGATCGAAGGCAGGTACTCGGTGCCGAGGGAACCGACCAGCCACGGCCGGTTGAAATCCCCCTGCGCCTCGACCATGTCGCGGCCGTACGCGCTCCAGGGGACCTCGCCTCCTGAGCGGAACGCGGCGACGAGGTCAGGCATCGCGCGGGACACGGCGACGAAGGACTTGCAGAGAGGCGCGATCGAGAAGGGGCTGTCGGGATCGAGGAGCGCCTCCACGTGTCCCGGCGGGAGCAGATACCGGCGTTCGTCGGCCTCGGCCGACACGTCGTCGACGGCGAGGATGCCGGCGGCGGCCTGTTGCTCGAGCCACTCTCTCGCGTATCGCTCGAAGATCCCCGTCTCCTTCGCGAGCTCGGAGGCCGTCATCGGGCCGGCTCGCTCGAGGGCCCGATAGAGACCGAGCGTGTCTCCGAGGTAGACCGTCAACACCTCCGCCATCCCGAGGCTCGCCGCGAAGAGTCGCTCCACGAGCTCATCGCGCTGTTGGTCTGTAGCGGTCATGACGATTCCTCCTCGAGCCTCCGGACTCGCGGATACTCGATGCTTGGCTCAGCAGGCGTCAAGCCCGCGAAGGATCCTCATCGTGGCCGCACGGTGGGCAACGACCCCTCGAGGGTGAGGAGGCTGCGCTTGCGGGACGGTCCTCCGGCATATCCACCGACGTCGCCACCGGTGCGGAGCACCCGGTGGCACGGGACCACGATCGGGATCGGGTTGGAGCCGAGGGCGTTGCCGACCGCGCGCGAAGCGCTCGGTCGGCCGATCCGCTCCGCCAGCGCACCGTAGGTCGTCGTCCGACCGAAGGGCACCCGGGCGGTCGCCGCCAGGACGTCCCGAGCGATCCCTCGCATCAGCCTGCGGTCCAGCTTCAAATCGAATCGGGTCCGTTCGCCGGCGAAGTACTCGTCGAGCTGTCGCCGGACCTCGTCGGTCGCCGCGGGGTGCTCGAGGATGCGGGGCGAGAGCTGACGCGCGAAGCGACTGAGCAGCTCGTCCCGCTCCTCTTCCTCGAACGCCACGGAGGCCAAGCCGCGGGGCGTGACCGCGAGGAGCAGCTCTCCGACGGGGCTCTCGAACGCACCGAGGGCCACGTCGAGGAGGCCGTTCTCGGCGGCGGCGGCGGCGATGGCCGCGGCCGCCGCCTCGGCGCGGCGGCCGGCGTCCCGGCCGCCCCCCAGCTTCCTCAGGTCCTTCGTGTTCATCCCATCAGCTCCCTCAGCTTCTTCACGCCCTGGTACACGTTCGCCCGGGCCGCCTCCTCGGAGATCCCGAGGGCCTCCGCGACGTCGGCGTAGCTCCGATCCAGGACGTGGCGATGGACCACCGCCATGCGCTGCTTCGGCGGGAGGCTCGACACCGCCGCCCTCAGATCGCCGTCGAACTCCGGCTGCCCGCTCGGAGTGGCCGGGCGCTCCGGCAGCTCGTCGGACGGGACCGCCCGGCGACCGGCGGCTCGATGATGATCGATGGCCTTCCGCGAGGCGATCCGCAGGATCCACCGGTCGAGCCTCGATGCATCCGTGAGCCGCGGATACGCCCGGAGTGCCGCCACGAAGGTGTCCTGGAAGCAATCGTCGGCCTCGTGAGGGCCGACGGCCGCCATGAGGAACCGGTAGACGGTGCCCTGGTGCTCCTCGAGGAATTCGTTGAATGGCGGGAGCTCCACGACCTGAGATGCAACCACACCTCGAACAACGTGCGGGCGGTCCCTCACGTGAAAAAGGGAGTCGAGGTGCGGCTGTTTGAGGCGGAAGGCTCGGGCGTACACCTGGTGGAATAGGAGATAGTTGCCGGGAAACCCTATCGCGGCGCGGTCACCTGTCGGCTGCGGTCTACGCGCCGGATCCTCCTTGACCTGGCGTCGTCACCGTAGACTCGAGACATGCGGTTCGGGCGGTTCGCGTTCGGAACGATCGAGGTCGACGGCACGACGTACGAGCACGATCTCGTGATCGATCGCGGGGACCTCAGGAAGCGGAGGAAAGGGCCGTCGAAGGCTCTCCGGTCCCAGTACGGCCACACGCCGCTCTCCCCGCTCGAGGACATCCCGTGGGACTGTCGGCGTCTGGTGATCGGGAGCGGAGCCGCCGGCGCCCTGCCGATCGTCGACGAGGTCGCCGAAGAGGCGCAACGGCGAGGGGTCGAGCTGATCGTCCTCCCGACGTCCGAGGCGATCCGGCAGCTCGAGGGTGCGGAGGGCGGCACCAACGCGATCCTCCACGTGACCTGCTGAGGTCCAGCCGGGCATGACCCTCGGGAGGGACACGACTGTTGGCTTCGCGCGACAGGCGGCGAGGGCACCACCCCTTGATCTTCTGCGTGATCTGCACCTGCCGCTCGGGTTCGGCCGAGCGCCATCGTCTCCTCATGCTCAGCCATACGAGGTTTCAAGACGCCTCGCCAAGGAGCTTCGGGATCGCGCTTTCCCAGACCTCGGCGAGCTTCGACACGGTCGCGTCCAGCATGCCGTCGATCACGGCTCGAGGGCCCCCGGTCTCGCCGAGCCGCTCGAACGGCACCCCTCGCGTCGCGGCGAGTCCTCGGAGCGAGTCCTCCCGCTCCGGGAGCCACGGACACCACGACCCGCGAGGCCGACTCGCCGAAGAGCAGGACGTGCGGCGGGAGGTCTCCCGCGAGCGTGACCGCGAAGCCGTGTCCGCCGAGGATCGCGCACTCCGCGAGCGTGACGGCCACGCCGCCGTCGGAGCAGTCGTGTGCCGACGCGAGGAGGTCGCCGCCCGCGGCCTCCTGCAGCAGGTCCTGGAGCCGTCGCTCGACCTCGAGATCGAGCGCCGGCGGCATCCCCGCGACCATGCCCAGCACCGTCTCGGCGAACTCGGACCCCCCGAGCTCCGCGAACGACTCCCCCAGGAGGTAGACGGCCAAACCGGGCGACGGGAACCCTGTGGGCAGGCGTAGTCGGTAGTCGGCGAGCGACCCGAGGACGCCCACCACCGGAGTGGGCCAGATCGCCGAGCCGCCCGATTCGTTGTAGAAGCTGACGTTCCCGCCGGTGACCGGCGTGTCGAGCGCGAGGCAGGCGTCGCGCATCCCGCGGATCGCCTCGGAGAACTGCCACATCACCTCGGGCCGCTCCGGGTTGCCGAAGTTCAGGCAGTTCGTGATCGCGAGCGGCTTCGCGCCGGTCACCGCGACGTTCCGGGCGGCCTCGGCGACGGCGTGCGCACCGCCGAGGTACGGATCCAGCGAGCCGTATCGCCCGTTCCCGTCGACCGACAGCGCGAGCCCCTTCATCGTTCCCGGCACGCGGACGACGGCCGCATCCGAGCCCGGGCCTGCGACGGTCTGCCCCTGGACCATGCGGTCGTACTGCTCGAAGACCCACCGCTTCGACGCGACGTTGGGCGCAGCCAGGAGCGACCGGAGCGCGTCGCCGAGATCGCCGTCGAACGGCGCGAACGTGGGATCGTCTCCGTTCGCAGGGATCGACCGCATCGGACGCTCGTACACGGGCGCCTTCTCCGTGAGCGAGAGCGCCGGGACCTTCGCGACCTGTTGGCCGGCGAGGTGCACGTCGAGGTCCCCACCCGGCTCCAGCGTGGCCACGACCGCCGTCGCGAGGCCCCACTTCGCGCAGACCGCGCGGACCTGGTCCAGCTTCGACGGATGCACGATCGCGAGCATCCGCTCCTGCGACTCCGACGTGAGGATCTCGAACGCCTCCATCCCCGGCTCGCGGAGCGGCACGACGTCGAGGTCCAGCCGCGCGCCCGAAGCCCGGATCGCGCGGCGGACTCGCTGACGGCGCACGTGAGCCCGGCGCCGCCGAGGTCCTGCAACCCCTCGAGCAGATCCTCGTCGACCAGCTCGAGCGAGGCCTCGATCAGGAGCTTCTCCGAGAACGGGTCGCCGATCTGCACGGACGGGCGCGACCCTTCGCTCCCCTCCTCGATCGTGGCCGACGCGAGCACCGAGACGCCGCCGATCCCGTCGCGGCCGGTCGTCGCCCCGTACAGGACCATCAGCGAACCCGCGCTCGGCGCGTGCGTCGCCGACGGTCATCAGCCGGTCGGCCCGCGCGATCCCGACGCACAGCACGTTCACGGTCGGATTCGCCGAATGCGGTTCGGCGAACCGGACCTCGCCGCCGACGGTGGGCACGCCGATGCAGTTGCCGTAGCCGCCGATCCCCGCGACGACACCTTCGAGGAGCCACCGGTTCCGCTCGTCCTCCAGCGGCCCGAACATCAGCGGATCCAGCAGCGCCACCGGGCGAGCGCCCATCGAGACGATGTCGCGGACGATCCCGCCGACGCCGGTCGCCGCGCCCTGATACGGCTCGATCGCGCTGGGGTGCGAATGGGATTCCATCTTGAAGACGGCGGCGATGCCGTCGCCGACGTCGACCGCACCGGCATCCTGCCCGGGACCGACCAGCACCGCGGGGCCTTCCGTCGGAAGCGTCCGGAGGTGGGTCTTGGAGGACTTGTAGGAGCAGTGCTCCGACCACATCGCCGCGTACATCGCGAGCTCGGTGCGATTGGGATCGCGCCCGAGCGCATCCCGGATCATCCCGAGCTCGTCGTCGCGCAGGCCGAGCTGGCGGTGGAGCGGCTCCGAGCCGGCCTCGGCGCTCACCCTGCCCCGGCCATGACGTGCGACAGCAGCGACGCGAACAACGCCTGGCCGCCCGTCGGGCCGACGTCTGGATCCACGGCGTGCTCCGGGTGCGGCATCAGGCCGACCACGTTGCCCGCCTCGTTCCGGATGCCGGCGATCCCCCGCAGGGCGCCGTTGGGGTTGTGGTCCTCGGAGACGTCGCCGTCGGGACCGCAGTAGCGGAAGACGACCCTCCCGTCGTCCTCGAGCCGATCGAGATCGGCCTCTCCGGCGACGAACTGACCCTCCCCGTGCTTGATCGGGATCTCGAGGATCTCGCCCGGCAGCACGTCCGCGGTGATCGGCGTCTGGGTCGTCTCGACCCGCATGGAGACGACCCGGCAGACGAACCGGAGCGACCGGTTCCGGATCAGGGCGCCCGGGAGCAGCCCGGACTCGCAGAGGATCTGGAAGCCGTTGCAGATGCCGACCACCGGACCACCCCGGCCGGCGAAGCCTCGGATCTCCTCCATCACGGGCGCGAACCGGGCGATCGCGCCGCACCGCAGGTAGTCCCCGTAGCTGAAGCCGCCCGGGAGGATCACCCCGTCCACCCCGTGCAGGTCCGGGTCGGCGTGCCAGAGCGGCACGCCCTCGCCGCCCATCAGCTCCACCGCGCGGAGGGCGTCCCGATCGTCGAGCGAACCGGGGAACGTCACGACCCCGATCCGCGCGCTCACTCTCCCCCGCACCTCCAGGATCCGCGAGTCCTCGATCACCGGGTTCGAGAGAAGCCGGCCCGACATCTCCTCGACCTGCGTCCGCGCCTCCGACTCCGATCGGGCCTCCACCTCGAGCCGGACGTGCTTGCCGACCCGCACGCCGGAGACGTTCGTCCATCCGAGCGCCGGGAGCGCACCTTCCACGGCCTTGCCCTGGGGATCCGCGAGCCCCGGCTTCAGCGTCACCAGGACCTCGACGGCGAACCTCATCCGCGCTCCTCCCGGAGACGCTCGAGGGCGGGATCGTCGTCGAGCGCCCTGTCGTCGTCGCGGAGCATCACCCCGGCGCGGGCGAGGTAGGCATCGAACGGCTCACCGGTGATCCGGTCGTACGCCTCCACGGTATCGCGCCTTCGTGCCCTCGACGACCTCGGGTGGGAGATGCAGGCGCCGGCGGTTCCCGGTCCCACCCCGTCCGATCGAGGTAGATCGCGCACGAACTGCTTGTCGAACGACGGCTGCGCACCGCCCGGCGCGTAGTCGTCGGCCGGCCAGAAGCGGGAGGAGTCCGGCGTGCCCACCTCGTCGATCAAGATCAGCTCGCCGTCCGCGAACCCGAACTCGAACTTCGTGTCCGCCACGATGATGCCGTGCCCGGACGCGGTGTCGGCGAGACGCTCGTAGATCGTCGAGCGTGAGCTCCTTCAGCCGCTCGAACAGTCCCTTGCCGACGAGGTCGACTGCTTCCTCGGGAGTGAGCGGCAGGTCGTGGCCGGCGTCCGCCTTGGTGGTCGGCGTGAAGATCGGTTCGGGCAGACGATCGGACTCGACGAGCCCGCCGGGAAGCGGCACGCCGCACACGGAACCCGTCGTCCGCGTACTGCGTCCAGCCCGAACCCGGAGAGGTAGCCGCGCGCCACGCATTCCATCGGCACGACCGTCGGCCTTGCGCACGAGCATGGCGCGACCGGCGAGGGCCGGGACGCCGGCGAACGGCGGCGGGAACGTCGCCGGGCTCGTCGACACGACGTGATTGCGAGACCAGGTCGGCCGTGCGGTCGAACCAGAACGACGAGAGGCCGGTGAGCACGCGCCCCTTGTCGGGGATCGGGTCGGGGAGCACGACGTCGAACGCGCTGATTCGATCGGTGGCGACGAGCAGGAGGCGGTCCTCGCCGGCGTCGTAGACGTCGCGGACCTTCCCCCGGGCCTGCAGCCGCGGCGTCGGGGCTCACTCTGCCTCCACGGGGAGCTTCTCGAGCTTCTCGAAGACACCACCGAGGTTCGCGAGGTACCGGCTGGGGTCGAACAGGGCGATCGAGCGCGGCCGGGTCGAGCCGCCGAGCGACCTCGGCGATCCGCCTCCAGCACGCCCCGGAAGCCGGCGCCCTCGTCCCACGCCTGTGCCGCGGCCGACTGGACGACCGCGTAGGCCTCGTCTCGTGACAGCCCTGCGTCGACCAACGCGAGGAGCACCGACTGGCGAGTAGACGACGCCACCGCCGACCTCGAGGTTCTCGCGCATCCGGTCGGGGAACACGTGCAGCCCGTCGAGCACCCACGTCAGGTCGCGGAGCATGAACGCGAGCAGGCCGGTGGCGTCGGGGAAGATCATCCGCTCCGCGGACGAGTGCGAGATGTCGCGCTCGTGCCAGAGGGGCACGTTCTCGAGCGCCGCCTGGGCGTAGCCGCGGATCACGCGCGCGAGGCCGGAGACCCGCTCCGAGACCACCGGGTTCCGCTTGTGCGGCATCGCGGACGAGCCCTTCTGTCCTTCCGCGAACGGCTCCTGCACCTCGCGGACCTCGGTCCGCGCCAGGTGCCGGATCTCGGTGGCGATCTTGTCGAGGGTGGATGCGGTGATCGCCATCGCCGTCATCAGCTCGGCGTGCCGATCGCGCTGGATCACCTGGGTCGAGGCCTCGACGCTGCGCAGACCGAGCCGCGCGCAGACGAGCTCCTCGACCCGCGGGATCGACCGAGGCGTACGTCCCGACGACGCCGCTGATCGCGCCGACGGACACGATCTCGCGCGCGCGCCGCAGCCGGTCGCGGTCGCGATCCAGCTCGAACGCCCAGACGGCGAGCTTGTGGCCGAAGCTCGTCGGCTCGGCGATCACGCCGTGCGAGCGGCCGGCGATGACCGTGTCCCGGTGCTGCAGCGCGAGCCGCTTGGTCGCGGCCAGCAGGCGTTCGAGCTCGGCGAGCAGCACGTCGGCGGCCGCCCGCAGCTGGAGCGCCGAACCCCGTGTCGATCACGTCGGAGGACGTCAGGCCGAAGTGGATCCAGCGGCCCGTCGGGGCCGATCGCGTCCGCCACGACGTCGACGAACGCGGCGACGTCGTGGCGGGTGACCGCCTCTCGCTCCGCCACCGCCTCGACCGTGAACGCCGCGCGCTCGCGGCATGCGCGCGGCATCCTCCGGCGGGACCACGCCGAGCTCCGCGAGGGCTTCCACCGCGAGCAGCTCGATCTCGAGCCAGTTCGCGAGACGTGCCTCGTCCGACCAGACGGCCTCCATCTCGGGGAGGCGGTAGCGCGGGATCACAGCTTGAGGCCCTCCGCCAGGTCGTCCTTGAACTTCCAGAGCGTCGCCTGGATCGTCTCGTCGCCGAGCGCCCACGATCTGTGCGGCGAGGACGGCGGCGTTCACCGCCGCGTCCACCCCGACGGTCGCGATCGGGACGCCGGTGGGCATCTGCGCCGTGATCGCGAGCGCCTCGTTCCCGACCATCTGCGGCGACGACGCGATCGGGACGCCGATCACCGGGATGATCGTGCGGGCCGCGACCGCGGCCGCGAGGTGCCCCGACATCCCGGTCGAGCAGACCACCACGTTGAGACCCCGCTCCGACGGCGGTGCTCGCGTACTCGTCGACGAGGTCGGGGTTCCGCGAGGAGGACATGATCTGGACCTCGTGCGGGATGCCGAACTTCTCCAGGATCAGGCCCGCCTGGCGCATGATCGGCAGCTCGGACGGCGAGGCGGCCAGCACCCCGACGATCGGCGCCTCTTCGGTCACCTCGACGCCTCCCCCGGCGATCCGGGCGGCGATGTCGCCGCGCCGGACTCATCCCGTCGAACGAGATGTGCGACGCCGCCTCGTACGCGCGGCGTCGCGCGTCGGCGAGCGCCGGCCCCCACCCGGTCACCGCGAGCACGCGACCGCCGGCGGTGACCACTCTACCGTCGCGCTCGGCTGTCCCCGAATGGAACACGGTGGCGTCGGTGCCATGCCGCGGCGGCCGCCAGCCCGTCGATCGGCTGCCCGGTCTCGTACGGCCCCGGGTAGCCACCGCTCGCGAGGACGACCGTCACGGCCGCGTCGTCGGACAGATCGACCTTCACGTCGGCCAGCCGGTCGGACGCGCAGGCGTCCAGCAGCTCGGCGAGATCGCTCCGGAGGCGCGGGATCACGACCTGCGTCTCGGGGTCGCCGAACCGGCAGTTGTACTCGAGGACCTTCGGGCCGTCGGCGGTCAGCATCAGTCCGGTGTAGAGGAGGCCGTGAGTAGGCGATCCCGTCGGCGCGGAGCGCGTCCACCGTCGCCGACGCACGACGTCCCAGACGCCGGCCTCGGTCGGCCTCGTCGAGCCACGGGAGCGGCGAGTACGCTCCCATCCCTCCCGGTGTTCGGCCCGGTGTCGCCGTCGCCGACGCGCTTGAAGTCCTGCGCGAGCGCGAGCGGCACGACCGACGTCGACGTCGACCAACGCGAACGCCGACACCTCGGCTCCCTCCAGATCGCTCCTCCACGACCACGCGTGGCGCCCGCCTCCCCGAACGCACCGTCCACGAGTGCACTCCTCCGAGCGCCGCGATCGCCTCCGTCCGATCCGAGGCGACGGTCACGCCCTTGCCGGCGGCGAGCCCGTCGGCCTTGACGACGGCTCGGCCGCCCAGCCCATCGAGGAACGTCGACGCGCCGGCCCCATCTCGGTGAAGGTCGCGGCACGCGCGGTCGGGATCCCGTGGCGCACCATCAGGTCCTTCGCGAACGCCTTCGAGCCCTCGAGGCGGGCGGCGTCGCGGCCCGGGCCGAAGGCCCGTCGCCCTCGCGCCCGGAGCTCGTCGGCCAGGCCGGCGACGAGCGGCGCCTCCGGCCCGATCACGACGAGGTCCGCGTCGAGTTCCTCGGCCAGCCGGACGCTGGGCCCGACGTCGTCGGCAGCGGCGGCATGGCACGTCGCGACCGACGCGATCCCGGCGTTCCCCGGCGCGGCGAGGAGCTCCTCGACGATGCGGGCTCCGGGCGAGCCCCCAGCACAGGGCGTGCTCCCGGCCGCCGCCGCCGACGACGAGGACCCTCATCCGATCGGCAGGCTCTGCTCGCGGGCCGGACCCACCGAGACGACGGAGACGGGCACCTCCGCGAGCTCCTCGATCCGGTGCACGTACTCCCGCGCCGCCTTCGGGAGGTCCTCGAACGTCGTTCGCCTCGTCGATCTCCTCCATCCAGCCGTCGAGCTCCTCGTAGACCGGCTCGGCCTTGTGGAAGAGGGACTGGTGCGGCGGGAAGTCGTCGAAGTCGTCTCCGTCGACGCGATAGCCGGTGCAGATCCGGATCGCGCTCGAACCCGGACAGCACGTCGAGCTTCGTGACGAACAGCTCGGTCAGACCGTTCACCCGGGCCGCGTAGCGCAGGAGCGCGGCGTCGAACCAGCCGCAGCGGCGCTTGCGCCCGGTCACGGTGCCGAACTCCTGGCCGCGCACCCCGAGGCGCTCGCCGTCGTCGCCGAGGTCCTCCGTCGGGAACGGCCCGGCGCCGACCCGCGTGACGTACGCCTTCACGATGCCGACCACGCGGTCGACCTCCTTCGGACCGAACCCGGCTGAGGCGAGCGCGTACCCGGCGACCGGGTTCGACGACGTGACGAACGGATACGTCCCCTTGTCCAGGTCGAGCAGCGTGCCTTGCGCGCCCTCGAGCATGACGGACTTGCCGTCGCGCAGCGCGTCGTGCAGGAGCGTCGACGTGTCGGCGACGTAGCGGCTCGAGCCGGCCGGCCAGATCCATGTACTCCTCGACGATCAGATCCCCGTCGAGCGGCAGCCGGTCGTAGAGCTTCGTGAGGATCGCGTTCTTCTCGCGGAGCACGATCTCGAGCTTCTCGCGGAAGATCTTCCGATCGAACAGGTCCTGCACGCGCAGGCCGATGCGCGCCGCCTTGTCGCGCGTACGCGGGCCCGATGCCGCGCTTCGTCGTGCCGAGCGCGTTCCGACCGAGGAACCGCTGGGTCACCTTCTCCAGCTCGAGGTGGTACGGCATGATCAGATGGCAGTTGCCGGAGACGCCGGAGCCGCGACACGTCGACGCCGGTTCGCCGCAGCTCCTCGAGCTCCCGGAGGAGATGGCGGGGGTCGACCACGACGCCGTCGGCGATCACGGGCGTGATGTGGTCGTAGAGGATGCCCGGACGGGATCAGCTGGAGCTTGAGCAGGCGCCCCTCGGCGATCACCGTGTGGCCCGCGTTGTTGCCGCCCTGGTAGCGGACGACGAAGTCCATCCGCGTCCGCGAGGTAGTCGACGGCCTTGCCCTTGCCCTCGTCCCCCCATTGGGTCCCGAGCACGATCGTGGCCGGCATGGCGTGCCTCAGTCTAGCGGACGCGCGGGACCGCCCCCGACTGCCACGGTCCGCATCCGACCAAAGGCGGTAGCCATCCGGGACCGTTCGGACGCTTGACCCGCTCGGAAGCGCGGTTGGTACGGTCACCGGAGCAGCTGACCAGACGACTGGAGGCCGCGACGCGTGTGTTCCGCGTTGCGGACTTTTTTTCGTCCTCGAACGGGAGAACTTCATGCAGGAGATGGGCCGCGGCCGAGCGGACGTCCGATGAGCAAGAGCAAGAGCAAGAGCAGAGACGAGATCGAGCTCGAGAAGCTCGTCGAGATCGACGGGGAGTACTGCGTTCCCCACGAGATGAACGAGGCCCGTCACGTCGTCGACTGGGGTCCGTTCGAGCCACCTCGGAGCGCCTGGTACCTCGTCCACAAGTTCCTGCTCTTCGTGCCGGCGATGTACCTGTTCATCCTCGCGGTCCAGATCATGAAGACGGGCGCGGCCGCGATCGGACCGGAGATCCAGGGGCAGTTCCCGTTCGCGAACGGGATCTCGACCCTGGGGTTCGGCTGGCTCGGCGCCTACTTCGTGCTCTCGGGCTCGCCGGTCGCCGCGACCGCGATCAGCCTGTTCGGCGCCGGCACGCTGACGAAGCTCCAGACGTTCACGATGCTGTCCGGATCACGCCTCGGCGCGTCGTTCATCGTGCTGTTGACGGGGTTCCTCTACGCGGCGCGGAACCGGAACGACCCCAATCGGGGCGAGCCGATCGGGATGGGGATCCAGGCGCATGACGATGACGGCGCTCGTGTACCTGCCCGGCATGATGATCGGGTACGCGATCATCCGTAGCGGGCTGCTCGACGGGCTCAACCTGCACGCGTCCGGGTCGCTGGAGGCGGCGCTGTCCGGTTGCGTGGGGCCCGGTCGTGGACGCGATCGAGAGTCTCGTCCCGGCCGCGCTCCTGTTCCTCGTCGGGCTCCTCGTGATCCTGGCGTCGTTCAAGGTGCTCGATCGCGTCCTGCCGCAGGTCAGCAGCGACACGACGGCGACGAAACGTGCCGCGTGGATGCGTCGCCCCTGGACGATGTTCGCGCTCGGCTGCATCGTGGCGACGCTGACGCTCTCGGTGTCCGTCGCGCTCACGGTCCTGATCCCGCTGGCGGTGAAGGGGTACGTCCGCCGGGACGAAGCGCTCCCGTACATCATGGGCGCGAACATCACGACGCTCGCCGACACGCTCGTCGTCGCGATGCTCCAGCGCGACCCGGCGGCCGCGCAGATCGTGCTGGCCGAAGCGATCGGGGTCACGATCGTGTCGTTGGCGATCCTGGCGTTCTGGTACCAGCCGGTGAAGCGGAGCGTGATCCGTCTGGACGACTACCTCGTGGGATCGACCCGGCGGCTGGCGATCTTCGTCGGCATCCTCTTCGTGCTGCCGGTGTCGTTCCTCCTTTCGGGGTTCTGGATCGGTCCGATCGTCCAATAGGTCCCGCTCCGATCGATACCTGTCCGGTCCCGTTCGATCCCGTCGCCGGTTCGTAGGACCTTCCCTGTACGCTTCCGAGCCGCCTGTGGACGACGACCTGACGACCGCCCCGGCGCCGAGCGCCGGCCTCAGAGCGAGCCTGTCGTTGCTCCGCCGCAACCGTGATTTCCGGGCGCTGTTCTTCGCCTCGGTGATCTCACTCGGCGGTGACTGGTTCCTGTGGGTCGCGATCAATGGGCTGATCTTCGCGGAGACGGGCGAAGGCGCTCTACGTCGGCCTCGCGATCCTGGCGCAGGAGTTCGCGTTCTTCCTCGCGTCGCCGATCGGTGGCGTGCTGGCCGACCGGCTCGACCGGCGGAAGCTGATGATCGTTTGCGATCTCGCCCGGGCCTTGATCTGCGTCGCGTTCCTACTCGTGGGCCGCGACACGCTCTGGCTCGCGTACGTGCTGCTGCCCCTCCTGGCGTCATTCGCGGCGCCGTTCGACCCGGCCTTCTCAGCGGCCACGCCGAACGTCGTGGAGCCGGACGACCTCCCTGCCGCGAACGCTCTGAACGGATCGCTCTGGGGAACGATGCTCGCCGTCGGCGCCGGACTCGGTGGCACTCGTCAGCGCTGCGTTCGGCGCAGACACGGCATTCCTCGTCGACGCCGCTTCCTTCCTGGTTTCCGCCGTGCTGCTCTCGTCGATCCGGCGTCGCTTCTCCGAGTCGGCGGGAGAGGCCACCGAGCACCCCGGTGCGATCGAGGCCACCAGGGAGACGTGGCGCTTCGCACGGCGCGACCACCGGGTCCTTTCTCTGCTCGCCGTCAAGTTCGGGTTCGGGGCTGCGGCCGGACTCCTCGCACTGATCCCGGTGATGGCGATCGACGTCTTCGAGTCCGGCAACGTCGGCTTCGGCATCCTCATGGCGGCGCGCGGAGTGGGCGCGTTGATCGGGCCGTTCCTCGGCCACCGGATCGCGGGGCCCGGGACATCGCAGGCTCTTCCCCGCGATCGGGCTGTCGCTCGCAGTGTTCGGCCTCGGGTACATGGCGCTGGGGGTCGCACCCTCGCTGGCGCTGGCGGCGGTGACGATCTGCGTCGCCCACCTGGGCGGCGGATCCCAGTGGATGCTGTCCACCTACGGCCTGCAGGTGCTCGTCCCCGACCACATCCGCGGCCGGATCTTCGGGTTCGACTACATGCTGATCACGCTGTCGCTCTCGGTCTCCGCGGTCGTGGCCTCCGCGGTCGCCGATCGGATCGGAGCACCCATCACGGTGACCATCCTCGGCGGGGTGGCGCTCGCGTGGGCGGGGGTGTGGTTCGTGCTCAGCCGGGGCGTTCGCAAGACGGGTCTGGAGGGATGCGCCGAACCCGATCCGGACACGGGATCGGAGCGAGTCCCCTCGATCAGCTAGGCGTCAGCCGGGCGGTTGGTCGGGTCGGCGGCGGCGGATCCGGTGGCGTCGCTCCCGCAGGGGGCGTCGCCGGCGGAGCCGTCGACGGCTCGGACGGGCTGCCGAACGACACACCGGGCGCGCCGGGCTCGAAGCTCACCCTCGGAACGCCCTCGTCGCCGCGGAGCGCCTCCTCGACCTCGAAGAACTCCTCTTCCTCGAAGTGGAACATGTTCGCGATCGACGTTCGAGGGGACGGACTGGACCCGCCGGTTGTAGTCGCGCACGTTCGCGTTGTAGAAGCGCCGCGCCGTCTGGAGTCGGTCCTCCGTGTTGGCGAGCTCTGCCTGGAGCGCGAGGAAGTTCTGGTTCGCCTTGAGATCCGGATAGTTCTCGACGACGGCGAACAGCTGGCGCAGGGCGGCGACGAGCGGCCCCTCCGCCGCGGCCTGGGCGGCAGGCGATCCCGTCGCACCGGTCGCCATCGCGCGGGCCTGCGTGACGTTCTCGAGCACCTCTCGCTCGTGCGCGGCGTAGCCCTTCACCGTCTCGACGATGTTCGGGATCAGGTCGTACCGGCGCCGGAGCTCCGTATCGATGTTCGCCCACGCGTCACGGATCAGGTTCTTCTGCGAGACGAACCGGTTGTACATGACCACGCCCGCGAGGACGAGCACCACGACGATCCCCAGCACCACCCAGAGAACTTCCACGTTCGCTCCCTTATCCGACGGTCCCGGAAGCCTACCCCTTCGGGTACAGAGAGCTCACGACGGCCGGGATCTGCTCACGGAACGTCTTGGCGGTGCCCAGGAGGTGGACCATCCCGGCCGGCTTCACCCGCTTGCGCCAGCAGAGCAGCCGGTCGCCGACGATCTCGAACGCGTAGCCCTCACCCCGCAGCAGGAGCCAGTCCATCATCCGCGCGTCACAGAGGGCGGTCGCGAACCGCTCGTCCGGTCCCTTGACGGTGAATCGCCGGTTGAACTCCTCGGACTCGAACTCGATGTCTCGGAACGTGAGGGCGTCCGCGAGGCGCGTGAACACGTTCTCCTCGCTGATCTGCAGCTGCGGGGCAGAGCGCGTCGACCGGCGCGATCACGCAGTCGAACCGGTAGTAGCTCTTGGAGCGATGTCCGTTCGAGTCCGAGGACTCCTCGTAGTACCAGTAGTCGAAGGCTCGGACCTCCAGATCGTGCCAGAAGCCCCACATCACGTTCTCGACGCCACGGCCGTCTCCCTTCTGCAGGAGCGAGAAAGGTTCCCCCAGGGTGTCGAACGGATCGTCGAGCGAGAAGTCGAGGCGCTGACCGAGTGCGAGGGAACGCAGCTCCCGTTGGCGCTGGAGCTTCAGTTGATGCTGGTAGTAGACGAGGCCCCCAGCCACCAGGACGAACACGAGGATCAGCAGCAGCGGCGCGAGCTCACCCATGCCGGGAGTATCGACCCCCGTCCCTCGGGAGCCAAGGCCGGAGGATGACCGGATCTGACCGAGGCCTCATCGTGTCGAACCGAAGAGCGGATCGACGACCGGAGGAACACGATCAAGGAACGTGGCCATCGTCTCCAGCGCCCAGGTCACGTCACGATCGAGTCGTCGCGGCGTGCGGCACATGAGCGACCCGTCCAGGATCTCGAAGCCCGTGTCCGATGGCAGCTCCAGCAGCCACGCCATCATCCGGGCATCGACCAGGGCGTGGGCGAACCGTGCGTCGTCCGATCGGACCTCGAACGCGCGATTGAAGCTCTCGAGCTCGAAATCGATGTCACGGTCGCCCATCGACGTCGCGACCCGGGATGCGAAGCCCTCCGGGAGGATCGAGATGTTCGGCCATGCGACCGGTACCGGCGTGGCGGCGCACGTGAAGTACCGATGATCGCTCCTGGACGGATCGCTCGACCGGGCGAACCAGTAGTCGATGACGACCACCTCCATCCCTCGCCAGGATCCCCAGGACGTGTTCTCGATGTCCTTGGCTGCCGCCGCGTGCCCGAGGAGCGCGAACGGACGCTCGAAGTAACCGAGCGGATCTCCCGGAGCCGACCGGAGACCGAGCGATCGCGCCTGCTGCTTGATGGAGCTCCCTGCGGGGTCTGACCTTGAACCACCAGCCCAGGAAGAAGAGGAGTCCGATGAACCCCCATGTGGCGACCTGGGCGGGAAGCTCCCTCTTGGCCGTCGCGTCCCCCGCGAGCGCGAGGAGCAGCATCCCTCCGAGGAAGACAACGCCGAGCCAGAGCAGGATCGTCCTGCTCGTCCGAACCCTCATCGACGGTCCCCTCGCGCGCGCATCGCCACCCAAGAGGAGTATCGACCCAAGGGGTCGCCGGCTGACCTATCCCGACTCGGCTCCCGTCGCCGCCTCCGCGCGTTCCTTCACGCGCAATGCGAGCCCATCGGAACCCGCTCCGACGACCACCGTGTCGCCTTCACGGACTTCGCCGGACAGCAGCATCAGCGCGAAGGGGTCCTGGATCTCGCGCTGGATCAGCCGCCTGAGCGGACGCGCGCCGAAATGGGGGTCGTAGCCCGCGTTCGCGAGATAGGTCCTCGCCTCGTCGGTGAGCTCCAGCCGGAGCTTGCGGTCGGATAGTCGCTGCTGCAGTCCACGCAGCTGGATGTCCACGATCTTCTGGATGTCCTCACGGCTGAGCGAATCGAACACGACCACCTCGTCGATCCTGTTGATGAACTCGGGACGGAAATGCGCGCGGACGTCGGCGAGCACCTTCTCCTCGCGCTCTTCCGGCGATGCGGTCTGGTCCTGGAAGATCGCGGCGCCGAGGTTCGACGTCATGATCACGATCGTGTTGCGGAAGTCCACGGTTCGACCCTGGCCGTCGGTGAGCCGACCGTCATCGAGCAGCTGGAGCAGCACGTTGAAGACGTCCGTAGTGGGCTTTCTCGATCTCATCGAGCAGCAACACCGAGTACGGGCGCCTGCGCACTGCCTCGGTCAGCTGGCCGCCCTCTTCGAACCCGACGTAGCCGGGAGGCGCGCCGACCAGTCGCGACACCGTGTGCCGTTCCTGGTACTCGCTCATGTCGATCCGGATCATCGCCCGCTCGTCGTCGAAGAGGAACTCGGCGAGCGCGCGGGCGAGCTCGGTCTTGCCGACCCCGGTCGGTCCGAGGAACAGGAAGGAGCCGATCGGCCGGTTCGGGTCCTGCAGGCCGGCGCGGGCACGGCGGATCGCGTTCGCGACCGCCGTGACCGCGGCGTCCTGCCCCACCACCCGCTCGTGAAGCGCCTCCTCGAGGTGGACGAGCTTGTGCATCTCGCCTTCCAGCAGGCGAGACACCGGGATCCCGGTCCACTTGGCCACCACGGCGGCCACGTCTTCCTCCGTGACCTCCTCGTTCAACATCTTCAGCTCCGACTGGATCTCCTGGAGGCGCTCGTTCTCCTCCTCCAGCCGGCGCTCCAGCTCCACGATCCGGCCGAACCGCAGCTCGGCGGCCTTCTCGAGGTCGCCGTCGCGCTCCGCCCGCTCCGATGCCGCGCGCGTCTCCTCCAACTCGGACTTGAGGGCGCGGATGCGATCGATCTGCTCCTTCTCCTGCTGCCAGTGCGCGCGCATCCCGCGAGCGCGTTCCTCCAGGTCGGCGAGCTCCTTCTCGAGCTTCTCGAGCCGTTCCTTGGACGCCGGGTCCGATTCCTTCTGCAGCGCGGCTCGCTCGATCTCGAGCTGCCTGATACGCCGCTCCACCTCGTCGATCTCGACCGGCACGGAATCGATCTCGATGCGAAGGCGGGATGCCGCCTCGTCGATCAGGTCGATGGCCTTGTCCGGGAGGAACCGGCCCGTCACGTAGCGATCCGACAGGACGGCGGCAGCCACGAGAGCGGGGTCTTGGATCCGGACGCCGTGATGCACCTCGTACCGCTCCTTGAGACCGCGGAGGATCGCGATCGTGGCTTCGACGGACGGCTCCTCCACGAGCACGGGTTGGAATCGCCGCTCCAGGGCGGCGTCCTTCTCGATGTGTTTGCGGTACTCGTCGAGCGTGGTGGCGCCCACCAGCCGGAGCTCACCGCGGGCGAGCATCGGCTTCAGCATGTTCCCGGCGTCCACCGCGCCCTCCGCCGCGCCGGCGCCCACGATCGTGTGCAGCTCGTCGATGAAGGTGACGATCTCTCCTTCGGAGTCCGCGATCTCCTTCAGGACCGCCTTGAACCGTTCCTCGAACTCGCCGCGGTACTTCGCTCCGGCGATCATCGCGCCGATGTCCAGCGCGATCAGCCGCTTGTTCTTGAGCGACTCCGGCACGTCGCCGTCGACGATCCGCTGCGCCAGCCCTTCGACGATCGCCGTCTTCCCGACACCGGGCTCCCCGATGAGGACGGGGTTGTTCTTGGTGCGGCGCGACAGGACCTGGATCACCCGGCGGATCTCCTCGTCCCGGCCGATCACCGGATCGAGCTTCCCCTTCTTCGCCTGCTCGGTGAGGTCCCGGCCGAAGCGCTCGAGCGCCTGGAACGTCTCCTCCGGGTTCTGCGAGGTGACGCGATGCGAGCCGCGAACCTCCGCCAGCGCGGCCAACACGCCGTCTCGCGTGAGGCCGGCTTCGGTGAGCAGACGCGCAACGAGGGCCGTCTCCCTGGAGCATCGCGAGCAACAGGTGCTCCGTCGAGATGTACTCGTCCGTGAGCTGTTCGGCCTCCCGGCCCGCTGCCTCCAAGAGTCGTGCGGTCGAAGGCGACAGGCTGACCTGCACTCCTTCGGCGTAGACCTTGGGCTTCGGCCTCGAGGGCCTCGTCGACCTTGTCCCGAAGCTGCTTCGGAACCACGCCCAGCTGATGCAGGAGGGGGAACACCACGCCCTCGGGATCGGTGAGCAAGCGCGTACAGGACGTGCTCCGGCTCGATCTGCTGGTGGTGCCGGGCAGACGCCTGCTGGTGCGCCTCCTGGAGGGCCGCCTGCGACTTGATCGTCAGCCTGTCGAGTTCCATCCGCTCCTCGCTCTCTCGAAGTCCACCTTGGTCATGCCGTACATCAGGTAGTCGCGTGGCTCGCCCTTCGTCGGCATGAAGCCGCGCAGCGTGCCCTCGAGGCCGAACCCGAGATGCTCGGCCACTCGCCGCATCGCCGCGTTGTCCACGTCCGTCGTGAGCTGAACCCGATGGGCGCGTTCCTCTACGAACAGGTGCGCGAGGAACATCGCGAGCGCCCGGCGCCCGATGCCGGCGCCGCGTTCGGACGGATCGAAGACCTCGATCCCGATCTCGAAGACACCCGGCGGCAGTCCCATGTCCGGCTGCCGCGCCTGGATCTCGCCTGCGAGGCGTCCGTCCGACACGATCCCCAGGAGGAGCTCGCCGTGATTGACCTGACCGCTGTTCGCGACCCGGTTTCGCAACTTCCGGCGCGAGTCCTCGCTGGTGTCGGCCCACGGCTCGTCCGACCGCGTCCGTGCGACCCAGAGCGCATCGAGGTCATCCGACTGGAGAGGCCGGAGCGAGACGTCCCTGGTCAATCTCGTCTCCTTGGCCACGGCGGCGAGAGGACGCTCGCCATCGGCATGATGGCGACACCGGCGCGTTCTCCTGGCATCGGGATCGGCCGGTTCTCGAGTCGAGCCTCCAGCTGCGCGAGCAGCTCGCGCATCCGGCGCAGGTCATCCTCGAGAGCCATGATCCGTTTCGCTCCGGCGAGGTTCACTCCCTCCTGGGTGAGCCGTTGGACGCGTCGGAGGCGGTCGATGTCCGCCTCCGAATATCGCCTGGTGTTCCCGCTTGTGCGTTGGGGTCGCACGAGACCCTTCCGCTCGTAGATACGGAGCGTCTGCGGGTGCACCCCTGCCAGCTCGGCCGCGACGCTGATGATGTACACGGCTCGCCGATCCGGACCGTTCACCGATCCACGCCCCTCTGGATCCACCATCATCTCCTTCAGTTCACCCCGAATCGCTTACGAGGCGACTCTTTCGACACCTCGCGGAGCTTGCGCAGGAGCTCCTTCTCTTCCCGCGAGATCTTGTCGGGCACGTCGACCTTCACCTTGGCGAGCAGGTCCCCCCGACCGCCCTTCCGGGGTGCGCCCCGGCCCTTCACTCGGAAGGTCTTGCCGCTCGGCGTGCCTGCCGGGACCTTGAGCGTCACCGGGCCGTTCAGCGTTGGCACCTCCACGTTGGCGCCGAGGGCGGCCTCCGGGTAGGTGATGGGGAGGTCCACCACGAGGTCGTCGCCACGGCGTTCGAACACGGTATGTGGCTCGACGGCGACCTTGACGTAGAGGTCGCCGGCGGGCCCGCCGGCAACACCGGGCTCCCCCTTGCCGGCGAGACGGATCTTCGTGCCGTTCCGCACGCCGGACGGGATCTTCACCTGCAGGGTGCGGGTCCGGCGCTCCGCGCCGGACCCGCCGCACTTGGTGCACGGGGTTTCGACGATGCGGCCGGCGCCGCCGCAACGCGGGCAGGGCCGGGACATCGAGAAGAACCCTTGGTTCTCCGCGATCTCGCCGCTCCCCCCGCACTGCGGGCAGGTGATCGGGTTGGTTCCCGGCTCGGCGCCCGAGCCGTGGCAGCGCGAGCAGACCGCGGGGCCGTCGATCCGGATCGGGGCGGTCGTGCCCGCCATCGCTTCATCGAAGGAGATGGTGACCTCGGTCTCGAGATCTGCGCCGCGGCGGGCGCCGGACCGGCGTCCGCCTGCCCGGCGGCCCGCTCCGCCGAAGAGCCCACCGAACAGATCTGAGAAGTCATCGACGTTCACCTGCTCGTAGCGAACGCCACCGGGCCAGCCGGCGGCGCCGGCGCCCGCTCCCTGCCAGCCCTGACCACCGGAACCTGGGCGTCCGAAGCCGGGGCCGAACCCCGACGCACTCATCTCTCGGACCTCGTCGTAGGCCTTGCGCTTCTCCGGATCCCCGAGGACGTCGTAGGCGGCGGAGATCTCCTTGAAGCGGTCCTCCGCGTCCGGATCACCCTGCTTGGTGTCAGGGTGATGCTGCTGAGCCAGCTTGCGGTACGCCTTCTTGATCTCGGCATCGGTCGCGTTCTTGGGCACACCGAGGACCGAGTAATAGTCCTTCTCGAACCACTCCCTGCGGGGTTCTTGTGCCACCCGTCACTTCCTCTCCACCCGAACCCCGGCCGGCCGGAGGACCCGGCCCTTCAACGTGTAGCCGGGACGCAGCACGTCGGCGACCACGGGATCGCCCTCGCCCTCCCCCGTCTGCATCAGCGCTTCGTGCGTCTCCGGGTCGAACGGCTTGCCCTGTGCATCCATCCGCTCCAAGCCCTCGGCTCGCAGGGTGTCGAGGAGCTTCGCGTACACGAGCTCCACGCCGTGGAGGAAGCGATCGAAGTCGGGGCGATCCTGCGCGTGCATCAGCGCGAGGTCGAAATCGTCCAGAACCTCGAGGAGCCGCTGGAAGACCGGCCGAGCCGCTTGCTCGACCGCTGTCGTCTGTTCGCGGAGCACTCGCTTCCGATAGTTGTCGAACTCGGCTTGGAGGCGCTGCAGATGCTCCCGGTACTGATCCGCCTCGGCCCGAGCAGCCTCGATGTCGCGCTCGTCGGCGACCGGGTCGGCCTCCGACCGCACCTCTTCCCGCTCCGGCTCGATCTCCGGATGACCTTCGCCATCCCCCGTCGTGGGGGCGGCCGCCTTGCCGGCGGCCGCCCCCTTCTGCGTCTGGTGGCGACGATCCTCGGTCACTTCGATTGGACCTTGATCGTCTTGGGCTTGGCTTGCTCGGTCTTCGGAACCGTGACCGTGAGGACGCCCTTGTCGAAGGCAGCCTCGATCTTCCCCGTATCAGCCGTCTGCGGCAGGCGGATAGATCGGGCGAACGTGCCGAAGCCCCGCTCGAGGCGGTGCCACGTGTCCCCCTTGTCTTCCGACTCGAACTGCCGCTTCCCGCTGATCGTCAGCATGCCGTCTTCGAACGTGACGTTGACGTCCTTCGGCTCGAGGCCGGGCAGATCCACCGTCACCTCGTAGCGATCGTCGGCCTCGCGCACGTCGAGCGCCGGCATCCACGTGTCTCGCGAGAACGCCCGGCCCATCAGCCGGTCGAACTCGTCCTCGACCGTCCGCAGGTCGCGGAACGGATCCATCTTGGCGAGCATCATCCAGCACCTCCCTCGTCCACGATCTCGCCTTCCACCACGTCCTCGTCGCCGTCTTCACCCTCCCCTGGCGTCGAGGCATCTTGCCCGCCGCCCGACGCGGCGGCCTGCGTCCTGCGCTGCCTGCTCGTGCATCGACTGGCTGGCTCGCTGCCAGATCTGCATCAACGCCTCACTGGCCGATCGCAACGCGTCGGTCTCCGCCGACTCGTCCTTCAGTAGCTGCTTCAGCTCATCGTTCTTGGACGTCAGCTCCGCCTTGTCGGCATCGGAGATCTTGTCCCCGTTGTCCTTCAGGAAGGTGTCCACCTGGTAGGTCAGCTGGTCCGCCTGGTTCCGGGCCTCGGCCGCCTCCCGACGCTTGTGGTCCTCGGCCGCGAAGGCCTCGGCATCCTTCATCATGCGGTCGATCTCGTCCTTGGAGAGCGCCGTGCCTCCCGTGATCGTCATCGCCTGTTCCTTACCGGTCGCGAGGTCCTTGGCGCTCACGTTCACGATGCCGTTCGCATCGATGTCGAACGCCACCTCGATCTGCGGCACGCCGCGCGGCGCCGGCGGGATCCCGGTCAGGTGGAACCGCCCGAGCGACTTCACGCCGGGCGACATCACCGTCTCGGCCTCTCCCTGGAGGACGTGGATCTCCACCGTCGTCTGGTTGTCGTCCGCGGTCGTGAAGATCTCCGACTTGCGCGTGGGGATCGTGGTGTTCCGCTCGATAAGCTTGGTGAACAGTCCACCCTTGGTCTCCACGCCCAGCGTCAGGGGCGTGACGTCCAGCAGGAGGATGTCCTTGACGTCGCCCTTGAGGACGCCCGCTTGGATGGCGGCCCCCACCGCAACGACCTCGTCGGGGTTGACACCCTTGTGCGGCTCCTTGCCGCCGGTCAGCTCCTTCACGAGATCCTGGATCATCGGCATCCGCGTAGACCCACCGACCAGGATCACATGGTCGATCGCACTCGCGTCCTTGCCCCAGTCCTTGATCGCCTGCTCGAAGGGCCCGCGGCAGCTATCGGCGAGATCGGCCGTCATCCGCTCGAACTCGGTCCGACTGAGCTTCTCCTCCAGGTGCAGCGGTCCGTCGGGGCCTGCACTGATGAACGGCAGGTTGATCGTGGTCTCTGCCACCTGCGAGAGCTCGATCTTCGCCTTCTCGGCGGCTTCTTTGAGCCGTTGCATCGCCATGCGGTCCTTCGACAGGTCGATCGAGTAGTTGCCCTTGAATCGCTCGACCAGCCAATCGATGATCCGCTGATCCCAGTCGTCGCCCCCGAGTTGGGTGTCACCGTGGGTGGCTTTCACTTCCACGACGCCCTCGCCTATCTCGAGCAACGACACGTCGAAGGTGCCACCTCCCAGGTCGAACACGAGGATCGTCTGCTCGGTCTGCTGCTTGTCCAAGCCATACGCGAGCGCGGCCGCCGTCGGTTCGTTGATGATGCGGAGCACTTCCAGCCCCGCGATCTGACCGGCTTCCTTCGTCGCCTGGCGTTGGGCGTCGTCGAAATAGGCAGGCACGGTGATCACTGCCTGCGTGACGCTGTCCCCAAGGAAGGCCTCCGCGTCCCGCTTCAGCTTGTTGAGGATCTGCGCGGAGATCTCCTGGGCGGTCCAGGCCTTGCCGTCGATATCGACCGACCAGTCCTTGTCGCCCATGTGTCGCTTGACCGACCTGATCGTCCTGTCCGGATTGGTGATGGCCTGCCGCTTGGCGACCTCACCCACCAAGATCTCGCCGGTCTTGGAGACCGCGACGACCGACGGTGTCGTCCGTGAACCCTCCGCGTTCGGGATGACGGCGGGTTCTCCTGCTTCCAAAGCAGCCACGACCGAATTCGTCGTCCCGAGATCAACGCCCACTGCTCGCGCCATCAGGTCCTTCCTCCTCGCTCGCTACTCCACGCTGCCGAGTGCCCCCGAGCGGCCCTTACCCAGGCCAGCGGGATCCAGTCAGCTCTCCGACAGATACCTTGAGAAATCTCCTGCGTCTGCTGGACTCAAGGATAGAGCCCTGAGTATGTCATTGGCAACTTTCCTTCGTAGACGTTGTGGGGGCCATGGCGCGTTGCTGGGGCGCCCGCTCGGAGGCCGAGTTGTCCCCCCGTCCCCCCCGCCTCGAGACGTTCAAGCCGGGGGCCCTTTCGTCCGATGGATGGACCTAGACCCAAAGGACCGGACCGCCCAACGGACTCCACCGAAAGGACGAGAGTGGCAACCTCAAGCTCCACCCTGCGTAACCGAAGGAGCGTACATCCGGCCGTGGCGCACACGGTCAACACGCTCCTGCTGCAGGAGCGCACGAAGTGGGCGATCCACATCCACGACGGCCTCACTCAGTCCGTCACCAGCGCGGTCCTCGAGCTGCAGGGACTCCAGCACCGGATCCTCACCGACCCCGAGACCGTCCTCGCCACCCTGAAGGAGATCGAGGACGCGATCCGGAACGACCTCAGTCAGATCCGCCAGATCCTCTTCGAGCTCGATGGAGGCACGCCTCGTCGCGAGCCTCCCCTCGCGAGCTTCGTGAGCGAACTGGTGGAGCGCTGGCATCTGCCTGCGCGAGTCTCGATCGAGGGCGAAGTCGATCGGATCGCCGATCGCACCCTCGAAACGGCGAACGCGATCGTGGCCGAGGCTCTGGCCAACGCAGCGAAGCATTCCGGCGCCCCCGAGGTGTCGGTACGCATCAGGGCAGGGCTCGACGACCTCCGGATCGAGGTCGAGGACCGAGGCAACGGCATCGTCGCCACCGACGCCGACGGAGACCCGCATTTCGGGCTGCGGCTGATGCGCGGCCAGGCAGAGCAGATCGGCGGCACCATCGAGATCGATTCGAAACCCGGAAACGGCACCCGCGTGGTCGCCGTGCTCCCCGTCGGAGGGCGAGGTGATGAAGGATGAAGATCCTGATCGTTGACGACCACGCGCTGGTGCGTCGTGGCCTGCACCACGTGGTGAAGGAAGGCTTCCCGGACGCCGAGGTCGTCGAGGCCGAGAGCGCCTCGGCGGCACTCGAGCACATCCACAACGGAACGGAGGTCGACCTCGCGTTGGTCGACGTCCGCATGCCGGATCTGGACGGACTCGAGCTCCTGCGCGCCATCAAGACGGACAAGCCCGACATGCCGGTGATCATGCTCTCGACGTACGACAACGCGCCGTACGTGAAACGGGCACTTGCCGACGGGGCCTCCGGCTATCTGCTGAAGGACGCGACACCCGAAGACCTGTCACAGGCCATCAACGTGGCACTCTCGGGAAGCGGCAACGTGCTCTCGCCGAGGGTGATCCAGAACCTGTTCGAGGATCACGAGGCCTCGGGGCGCGATCACAACGGGCGCCGGGGCGAGTACAACCTGACGCAGCGCGAGCACGACATCCTGGCGCTGCTCTCCGAGGGTCGGGCGAACCGCGAGATCGCACAACACCTGTACCTGTCGGAGAAGACCGTCAAGGCGCATCTCGCGGCCATCTTCCGCAAGCTCGGCGTCACCAACCGGACGCAGGCCGCGATGATGGCCGTCCAGATGGGCGTGGGGCCGGTTCCCGGCGCCTTGGTGCCCGAGTAGGAGGATCCGAGCGAGGCCCGTCAGTCTCGGAAGTCCTCGAAGAAGCGACTCGCCGTGGGGCCACGCTGGCCCTGGTACTTGCTGCCCGAACCCCCGTAGGGAACGTCGGCGGCCGTCGTCAGTCGGAAGAAGGAGATCTGACCGATCTTCATGCCGGGGTAGAGCGTGATCGGCAGGTTCGCCACGTTGGAGAGCTCGAGCGTGAGGTAGCCGTTCCAACCCGGGTCGACGTAGCCGGCGGTCGAGTGGATCAGCAGTCCGAGGCGGCCGAGCGACGACTTGCCCTCGAGTCGGGCCACGAGGTCGTCAGGCAAGGCCACCCGTTCGAGCGTCGATCCCAGCACGAATTCCCCAGGATGCAGGATGAAGGGCTCGTCTGGTTTCGTCTCGACGAGCTCCGTGAGATCGGGCTGCTCCTGCTTCACGTCGATGTAGGGGTATCGCGAGTTCGCGAAGACCCGGAACTCCGCATCGACGTGCAGGTCGACCGACGAAGGCTGGACGCAGGCCGGATCGAACGGATCGATCACGATGCGGCCGGCGTCGATCTCCTCTCTGATCGTGCGGTCCGACAGGATCATGGCTTGCCGGATGCTACTAGCGGCCCCGAGGAGGGTCGGGGTCGGTCGCTGAGTGATCTCGAACACGTTGGATATCGCCGGCCGCGAAGCCGGGCTGGAACCGGAGGCGGTCGCACCGCAGTTGTCGCTCTTGTGGAGGAATTCGAGGTTCGGGCACGCCGTATCGGATCGGACCCAGTCCTCTCCCGTCAATCTCCGCGAGCCCTAACACGTTGCGGTAGAACCGCCGTTGTCGGTCGTACGACTACTCCGAGTCAGTCCGGCCATCGTGAACGCCGAGGCTCCTCCTCAGCGTTCATCCCTTACCTCCCGCCTCGCGCGAGACCGCGATCCACCTGTCCAGCGTCACCGCCGCCTTGCCATCGTCGATCGATCCTTTGGCGAGCGCGATCCCTGCGTCGAGGTCGGTGGCGGCCCCGGCGACCTCCAGCGCCGCGCCCGCGTTGAGCAGCACGACGTCACGCTTCGGCCCCGGCTCCCCGTCGAGTATCGACAAGGCGTCGCGCGCCGCCTCGACGGGATCGCCGCCCTGTAGGTCGTCCCGGGTCGCCCGGGCGATCCCGTGGACAGTCGGATCGAGACGGCTCTGCCGAACCTGGCCATCGCTCACGTCCAGCACCAGCGACGGCGCCGTCGTGGTCAGCTCGTCGAGGCCGTCATCCCCGCGGAAGAGCTTGGCCCGCGTCCCGCGCCGGGCGAGCACCTCGGCCATCAATGGGAGCATCCGCTGATCGGAGACGCCCACAACCTGCGCGGCCGGTCGTGCCGGGTTCGTGAGCGGCCCCAGGAAGTTGAACGAGGTGGGAACGCGGAGCTCCCGGCGAACCGATGCCGCGTGCCCGAACGCCGGATGGAAGACGGGGGCGAACATGAATCCGATGTTCGCCTCCGCGAGGCAGCGCTCGACGCCGGCCGCCTCGAGATCGATCCTCACCCCGAGGGCTTCGAGGAGATCCGCCGAGCCGCAGTGGCTGGAGGCGGCGCGGTTCCCGTGCTTGGCGACCGGCACGCCGGCTCCGGCCACCACGATCGCCGAGAGGGTCGAGATGTTGAACGTGCCGCTGCGATCGCCGCCGGTGCCGCAGGTATCGAGCGCGAGTGCGGGCGCCGAGACGGGATGCGCGAGCTCCAGCACCGTGCGCGCGAGACCGTCGAGCTCATCGACGGTCTCGCCTTTGGTCCGCAGCGCCATCAGGAAGCCGCCCGCCTGGGCGGACGTCACGTCTCCGGACATGATCGCGTGCATCGCGTCCGCGGCTTCGTCGGCAGACAGCGCGTCGCCCGCGATCAGGCGTTGGAGGGTCCGAGGCCACAGATCCGGGTCGGGCTCGCCCATGAGGGCCGCACGCTAGCACGTCGGTTGTGCTTGCTTGGGCCCCGGAAGGCTGGTCTAGACTGTGGCCCGTTGCCCTCGGGCGGCGGAGCCACGCGGGTGTGGTTCAATGGCAGAACGCGAGCTTCCCAAGCTCGAAACGGGGGTTCGATTCCCCTCACCCGCTCTCGCTGTGTCCAGTGCTCCGATCCGATGCGCGTCGGTCAGCGCCGAACGCAGAGATCGACGACGGTCCTCCCGGGGAGGTGCAGCGTTTCGGGAAGGTCGCGCGACAGCTGGCTGATGCGCTCGAGCAACCACGCTCGGGTGGGAGCCGGCAGCGAGACGACGTCACTGAAGGTCGCGTAGAGATCCCCGAGTCGCGCCGCCGGCAGGACGTGGGTCGCGGAGAACTCCCGGCGCTCGAACGGATCGAACCCCTCCACCGTCGCCGGCGGCTCGGACCACGATCGGTGGGCGGCCATGATCGCGGCCTCGGCGTGGGTCCCGTCGATGGCCTCGTAGATCGCTCGCATCCCGGGGACCTTCAGCCGCGCCTCCTCGACCGGCCAGGCCCAGAACACG
This sequence comes from uncultured Actinomycetota bacterium, assembly GCA_963778505.1. Lineage (GTDB taxonomy): Bacteria > Actinomycetota > UBA4738 > UBA4738 > HRBIN12 > JAJNBA01. The sequence goes on from CAVZUH010000004.1 coordinate 1,221,224, forward strand.
GCGAGGGCTCCTCCCGGGCGCAGGATGCGATGGATCTCCGCCATCGCCGCGTCGCGCTCGAAGTGGTGGAACGCGTTGCCCACGACGACGGCATCGACCGTCCCGTCTTCCAACGGCATGGACTCCGCCGTCGCTACGATCGCTTGGATCGCAGGGAATCGTTCCTCCAGGACCGCGCGCATGTTCGCCGCGGGCTCCACGGCGATCACGTCGACGCCGAGCTGCACGAATCGACCCGAGAGGCGGCCCGTCCCCGCCGCCAGGTCAACCACCCTCGAACCGGGGCCGATGCCGCAGCGCTCGGCGATCCAGGCGACCGCCTCCGGTGCGTACTCGGGCCGGAGCTCGTCGTAGTCGAGCGCGTCGACGACCTCGAAGCTGAAGCGTTCCGACACGATGAGGATGGTAACTGCGCGAGGTCACCCGTCGGCGAGGTAGCGCGGGGCCGTCGGGCAGATGTCATCGAGGGGACAGATCGCACATCGCGGCGTCGGGGCCTTGCATATCTCCCGGCCGAGCCTGATCAGCGCCACGTGGAGCGGTGTTCGGAGCCCCTCGGGCACGAGCTCGTGAAGGATCCGGTCTGCCCGATCGGCGGATGCCTTCGGGGGCACCAATCCGAGACGCGTCGTCACCCGGTGCACGTGCGTGTCCACGGGCAGCGCGTCCCGCCCCAACGAGAAGGACAGCACGACGGCCGCGGTCTTCGGCCCGACCCCCGGCAGTGATATCAGCTCCGCTCGGGCCTCATCGTCCGACAGACCTGCCAGGAACGAGAGGTCGAAGGCGCCGCGCCGGTCGGCGACCTCTCGCAGGATCGCCTGGATGCGCGGCGCCTTCGTGTCGGCGAGGCCACCCGAGCGGATCGCGTCGGCGACCGCTCGGGTCGGCGCACGCACCACGTCCTCCCAGGTGGGGAACGCGCTGCGGAGGCCCTCGAACGCCCTCTCGGCGTTGACGTCGCTCGTGTGCTGCGACAGGACGGTGAGCACGAGCTCCTCGAACGGGTCGGACCGGCGAGGAGGCAGGAGCTCGCCGTAGCGTTTCCGGAGGCGGTTGAGAACGGTCCGGGCCCGCCGCCGAAGGAGGGCCGGCGGGGCCGGCTCGGTCACGCCGGGACGTCGCCGCGAGCGGCGTTGCGGAACTGCGTGAGGGACGGCTCGAAGCTCAGCTTGATCGAGCCGGTGGGGCCGTTGCGGTGCTTGGCGAGGATCAGCTCGGCTTCCTTCTTCTTCTCGGGATCTGAGTCGTCCCGATGGATGAACGCGACGACGTCGGAGTCCTGCTCGAGCGAGCCGCTCTCACGGAGGTCGGACAGCTGGGGACGCTTGTCGGCACGAGTCTCGGGGTTGCGGTTCAGCTGGGAGAGCGCGAGCACGGGGATGTGCAACTCCTTGGCCAAGAGCTTGAGCGAGCGGCTGATCTCCGCGACCTCCTGCTGGCGGTTGTCGGGACGCCGAACCGCGGCGGATGTCATCAGCTGCAGGTAGTCCACGATGATGAGGTCGAGGCCCTGCTTGCTGCTCCGCATCCGCCGGGCCTTCGCCCGGACGTCGACGATGTTGACGTTGCCGGAGTCCACGATGGACAGGGGCGCGTCGTGCAAGCGCTCGGCCGCCTGGACCACGCGGACCCAGTCGTCGGGCCCGACACGCTTGCTCCGGATCCGGTCCCATGGCACACGGGCGGCCGAGCAGAGCATCCGCATGCCGACCTCGTGCCGCGACATCTCGAGCGAGAACACCGCGACCGACCCGCCGGCCACCGCCACGTTGTGCGCGATGTTGATGGCGAGGGAGGACTTCCCGATGCCCGGCCGAGCGGCCACGATCACGAGGTTGCCCGGCTGGAGTCCGGAGGTGAGCTCGTCGAGATCTCGGAACCCGGTGGGGAGACCCGTGTACGCCGCCTCGCGATGCTGGATCTGCTCGAGCTCGAGCATCGCTCCGTCGATCAGCTCTCGGAGGGTGGCGACTTCTTCCCGATCGTCCCTCCGCGCGACGTCGTAGATGCGCTGCTCGGCGGCATCCGCGACCGATTCCGGATCTTCCGGAGCCGAGTACGCCATGTCCATGACGTCGGCGGCCGCCCCGATCAGTCTCCTGAGCAGGGCGGCCTGCGCGACGATCCGCGCGTAGTGCGCGGCGGAGGCCGGGGTCGGGACCTGGTCGGCGAGGTCCCGGATGTACAGAGGGCCGCCGACGTCGTCGAGCGTCCCCTTGCGCCGGAGGGCTTCCACCGCGGACAGCTGATCGACGGGCTCGCCGCGCGCGTACAGCTCGCGGAGGACCTCGAAGACCCGTCCGTTCGCCGATCGATAGAAGTCCTCGGCCTGCAGGAGCTCGACGACGTCGGCGATGGCCTCGGCCGACAGCATCATCGAGCCAAGGGCCGCCGCTTCCGCCTCGACGTTCTGGGGCGGGACGCGGTGATCCCCGTTCCGAGGAAGGCGGACGACGTCGTCAGCCGTGCGGACGATACCGCTCACCCCCTGTCACCTGTCCCGGTCTCCGAAGCGCGGACGCTACGCCCGAGGCGCGACGGGCGAATAGTGGAGAACACAGTGGATTGTTCCCGCGCAGGTCGCATCCGAAGGTTTCCTGTCACTCCACCGATGACCTGCGGGATCGCGATGTGGACAACATGTGGAAAAGTGTGAGTATCTGGGCCGACATATTCGAGCCCTTGCGATGGAGTCTCTGGACGACCCAGGCGAGAGAAGCGCCTGAACGCCCGTCCGGAGGCGCTCGGTCGGAAGGGTTCTCGGAGGCCCGCCGCGGGCCACCCGACCGCCGGACTCTACGCCTGTGGCTGGACGTCGACCGTGATGACCGGATCGACCTCGGCATGGAGGTGGACCGTCACCTCGTGCGTTCCGACCGACCGGATCGGCTCGTCGAGGTGGACGTCACGCCGGTCGACCGGGACTCCCGTCTGCGCCGACAGCGCTTCCGCGATGTCGGCCGCCGTGACCGAACCGAAGAGCTTGCCCTCGTCGCCGGCGCGCGCCGTCACGACGACCGGTGTCTGGATGATGCGCGGCGGCCACCGACTCGAACTCGCCCTTCTGCGCCTTGGTCCGCGTCTCGATGAGCCCGCTTGAGGCTCTCGGCATGCCGGACGGTGCCCTTCTCCGCCTTGCACGGCCAGGCCGCGAGGGATCAGGAAGTTGCGCGCGTAGCCGTCCGCGACGTCCGCGACATCCCCGGGATCGCCGAGCCGTTCGACCGTCTTCTGCAGGATGACCTTCATCGCGCGGTCCATCGGCTCGAGTACGGCAGCAGCGCCATCTCGCGAGCGTTCTTCACGGCCGAGGCCACGTCGCGCTGGTGCTGGACGCAGTTGCCGGTCACGCGCCGAGCACGGATCTTGCCGCGATCCGAGACGAACTTGCGCAGCATGATCACGTCCTTGTAGTCGACGCGGTCGACCTTGTCCTTGCAGAACTGGCAGTACTTGCGCTTGCCGCGCTTCTGCCAGGCCCTTGTCGTCCTTGTCGCGTCGACGCTTCGGGGCCGCGCTCCTTCGGCCCTCCCCTACCCGCCATCGAGCGGAGACTCCTCCTGATCCGGTCCGCCGCCGCCGACCGGCGCGGCGACCTTCTCGCCCCAGTCGCCCGAGCTGGACGCGCGCGGAGCGCGCCTGACGCGTCACGGCCGCCGTCGCCCACTTCAGGCTCGGCGCGATCTCGTCGGCTTCGACCTCGATCGCCGAGCGCTTGTCGCCGTCCTGGTTCTCCCAGGTGCGGTAGTTGAGCCGGCCGGCCACGATCACACGGGTGCCCCGCGTGAGCGACTCGGCCGCGTTCTCCGCCAGCGTCCGCCATGCATTGATCGTGAAGTACGACGTGTCGCCGTCCTTCCACTGGCCGTTCGCATCCTGGAACCGGCGGTTCACGGCGATCCGGAACTTGCAGACCGCTGCTCCGTTGGGCGTGTAGCGGAGCTCGGGATCGTCGGTCAGGTTGCCGACGAGCGTCACTTGGTTGTCCGTCGCCATGGTTCGTCCACTCCCCTTAGGGTGTCGCGTCTCCGCCGCCGCAGAGGCGGGGGAAGTTGCCAATCTGCTTCTCACGCTTGGTGGGCAGCACGATCACCTTGTAGCGCAGGATCTCGTCCGCGAGGTTCAGCGTCCGATCGAGCTCGGCCTGAGCGGTCGGCTCCGCCGAGAACGTGACCACGACGTAGTAGCCCTCGTTCCGGTGATCGATCTCGTAGGCGAGACGACGCCGGCCCCATCGCTCGATGTTCCGCACCTGCCCGGCGTGCTTCGCAACGACCGAGGAGATCCGGTCCGTCGCGGTGCCCACCATGGCCTCATCGGCCTCAGCGGGCAGCATGAGCATGCATTCGTACTCCCTCAAACCCCACCTCCTCTGGTCTGGACGGCCCCCCTCGAAGGGGAGCAGGAAGTCCTGAGGGTCGCCCAGCAGTGTACGGGACCTGGCGTGACGCTAGCACCCGGGTACGACACCGAAGCCACCGTGCCGGGTGAAGAACCGGTCTCCGGATACACTCAGCTCGACAGCCGTGCACTTCGCCAAGTGATGCAGAAGGAGGCGCGAGCGATGACGACTATCCACGACCTGAAGGCGTGGAAGGCGGACGGGCGCAGGTTCACGATGCTCACCGCCTACGACTTCCCCACCGCCCAGATCCTCGACCGGATCGGTGTCCCCGTGCTCCTGGTGGGTGACTCGGTCGGGAACAACGTCCTGGGCTACGAGGACACCCTCCCGGTCACCATGGAGGAGATGCTCCACCACACCCGCGCCGTGGCCCGTGGTGCAGAACGGGCCATGGTGGTCGCCGACATGCCGTTCCTCTCATATCAGGTGTCCCTCGAAGAAGGCGTTCGGAATGCGGGTCGTCTCGTGAAAGAGGGCGGCGCTCAGGCGGTGAAGCTCGAAGGGCCGCACCTCGACCTCGTCCATCGCCTGGTCGAGATCGGGATCCCGGTGATGGCCCACGTCGGGCTCACCCCCCAGTCGGTGCACGCGATGGGCGGGTACAAGGTCCAGGGTCGCGGCGAGGCCGCTCAGTGGGTCGCCGAGCAGGCGGCGCAGCTCGAGAAGGCCGGTGCCTTCTCGATCGTCCTGGAGGCGATGCCGGCGGAGCTGGCCGGCGAGATCACTCGATCGCGTGCAGATCCCGACGATCGGGATCGGCGCGGGTCCCGACTGCGACGCACAGGTCCTCGTGATCAACGACCTCCTGGGGATCAACGAGAAGACGCCCAAGCTCGCGAAGAAGTTCGCGGATCTCCGAGGCGTCATGACCGACGCCGTGCAGGAGTTCATGCGCGAGGTGGAGGCCGGCACCTTCCCCGACGACGACCACTCATACGGCTAGCCGTCCCATCGGTTCGCCGGCCTTCCCTCGCTCCGGCTCGGGCCTAGACTCCCGGCGTGGCGCACGTCGAGGACCAGAACGGCCGCGAGCGGCTCCTGAGCAGGGCCGAGCTCGTCTCGAAACTCACGCACGAGATCCGGGGTCCGGTCTCCACCATCCGTGGGCTCGTCGGCACCACGCTCGCTCACTACGAGGCATTGAGTGATGAGCGAGCGCCGCGAGTTCCTGCGGCTGATCCGCCGCGAAGCCGACCGGCTGGAGCGCTCCGTGGAACAGGTGGCGCTCGCCCTCAAGCTGGACGTCGGGCTCGCTTCGGTTCGACATCCGTCCCCAGGATCTCGGCGACATCGTCCGCGCCGCGGTGGAGGCCGTGGAGACGGCCGATCACCCCCTCGAGGTCGACGCGGCCGATCCCGTCGAGGCACCCGTCGACGGCATCCACATCGCCTACGTCGTCCGCGAGCTGGTCGGCAACGCCGTCGGGTTCTCGCCTCCCGACTCCCCGATCTCGGTCCGCCTCCGGCGAGAGGGCGATGAGGCGTTGATCGAGGTCGCCGATCTCGGCCCCGGGATCCCGCGAGACAAGCGCGAAGCCGTCTTCGAACGCTTCGCCGATTGGCGCCCGCCCGACTACGAGGATCGCCCCGGAACGGGGCTGGGGCTCTTCATCACCCGCTCGATCGCGCATGAGCACGGGGGCGAGGCTTCGGTCTCCGACGGCCCGGCGGGAGGTACGATGCTCACCGTTCGGCTTCCCGTGGAGGGCTGATGGTGGGCGTCCCGTGACCACGCTCTTGATCTGCGACGACCACAAGATCCTGACGGACGCCCTGGCGACCGTCGTCGGGCTCGACGACGATCTCCAGCTGGTGGCGCCTCCCGTGCACGATCCCGAGACCGCGATCGCGCTGTCCGCCGAGCACCTGCCCGACGTCGTGCTGATGGACATCGTCTTCAAGGGCGGGATGTCGGGGATCGAGGCGACGCGTCGGATCAAGGAGATCTCCCCGGCCACGAAGGTCGTCATCATCACGGCCCACGACGAGGATCGTCTGCTCGTGGAAGCGGTCGAGGCGGGCGCCTCGGGCTTCCTCGGGAAGGGCGAGGCGGTCGAGGAGGTGCTCGCGGCGGCCAAGGCCGCGGCGGAGGGCGAGGTCCTGATCGACCCTGCCACGCTCACCCGGCTCCTCGCGCAGGTCGCCCGCGAACGGGAGGCGCACCGTGAGGCGTCGATGCTGCTGGACGATCTCACGGATCGGGAGCGCGAGATCCTCCAGCTCCTGGCCGAGGGCATGCGGAACGACGGCATCGCCTCGAAGTTGTTCATCAGCCCGCAGACGGTGCAGACCCACGTCCGGAACATCCTGGGGAAGTTGCGCGTGCACTCGAAGCTGGAGGCCGTGGCGTTCGCCGTCAAGCACGGCGCGATCGTCGTCTAGAAGCCCCCTCTGCGCCTCGACGACTCCTGTCCGGCAGGACTCAAGTCCCGTTCCCTACGGGACGAAGTGGTAGCGGAGAGGGACCCGCGTCTCCGGACGTGGAAGGCCGTCTCCCCTCGATGGCCTCGGGGACCTCCCCGAGAAAGGCCCGAGTCCACCCCTCCCGGACTCGGGCCTTTTCATGGATCGTCTCGGGTTGATGCCTTCGCGTCGTCTGGCTTCGGGGGAACGACCGGGGCCTCGTACCGCGGTTATCGCAGGGCGTGGCGCCGCACCTTCCCCGTGCGGGTCCGAGGGATCTTCGCGGACCAGGGAGAGCTCGCGTCGGAAGCTTGAACCGCGCGAGGTGGTCGGCCCCGAGGGCTCGCAACTCGTCGAGCGAGGGCGGGTCGTCGATCACCCTCGGGACCACGAAGGCACTCACGCGCGATCCCCACTCCGGGTCCGGACGGCCGGCGACCGCCACGTCGGCGACCTTGGGATGGCCGGCGAGGACCCCTTCGACCTCCTCGGGCCAGACCTTCTCCGCGCCGGTCCTGATCACGTGGTCGGCCCTCCCGTGGATCGAGAGCCGGCCCGTCGTCGTCGATCGCGCCCAGGTCGCCGGTGCGCAGCCACCCGTCCGTCGTGAACACCGCCCCCGTTGCGGCCGGGTCGAGCCGGTAGTTCTCCATCACCGTGGACCCGGAGACCTCGATCGCGCCGTCCGCGTCCAGCCTGACCTGCATCCCCTCGAGCGGAACGCCGTCGTAGGTGAACCCACCGCACGTCTCCGTGAGGCCATAGCTGGTGACGAGGCGGGCGCCGCGCAGCCGCGCGGCGCCCGCCGTGTCGGCGTCGATCGCATCGCCGCCGACCAGCAGCGTGAGGCCCTCCAATCCGAGGTTCGACGCCACCAGTCGACGAACCATCGTCGGCACCACAGACGCGAACGCGGCACCCTCCGCGTCGCGGACGAGGCGTTCGGGATCGAACCGCTCGTGGATCGTCACGGGAGCGCCGAGGATCGCGGCCGCGGAGGAGGACCAGGAGCCCGCCGATGTGCGCAGGGGTGAGCGGACAGAGCCAACGCGCGTCGGGGGTGGCGCCGAGCCGCTGGGCCGACCTGCTGATCGCCACGACGGCGGCGACGCGATGCAGCTCCACCAGCTTCGGCTCGCCTCCCGTCCCGGACGTGGGCATCACGATCGCGACCCCGGGCGTGACCGGAGCGGCGTCCGCGAGGAGCGTGTCACCGGCGGCGTCACGCACGAAGTGTGGCCGGGCTCGATCCACGATCGCGCCCCGTTCCCGCTCGGTCAGCCGGTGATCGAGCGGCAGGAACGGCACCTCGTCGAGCCAGAGTCTGGTCACGAGCCCGACCCACTCCGGTCCGGGCGGCAGGTCGATCACGATCAGTTCATCGGTGCCCATCCATCGCCCCCGCGCCATCGCCCCGCCCCGGCACGTCCGGTAGGCTAGCCCAACCGTTCGAGCGTTCGCTCTAGGAGTCATCGGTCACATGGACGAGTCACGCGAGATCAGGAAGGCCTTGGATTGGAAGCCGGGCGATGCGTCGCCGGATGAGAGAGGCCCAGATGAACGGCCACCGGATGGCCGGTTCTCGGACATCCGCTACGAGACGGCCGAGGGGATCGCGAAGATCACGATCGCCCGGCCGGAGGTACGCAACGCCTTCCGGCCGCTCACCACCCGCGAGCTGATCACGGCCTTCGACGCCGCTCGGGACGATCCTGGGATCGGCGTGGTCCTGCTCGACCGGCGAAGGCTCTCTCGCCTTCTCCTCCGGCGGGGATCAGGGTGTACGAGGCGACGACGGCTACGTGGACGAGCAGGGGATCGGTCGCCTGAACGTCCTCGATCTCCAGATCCAGATCCGGCGGATGCCGAAGCCCGTGATCGCGATGGTGGCCGGCTACGCGATCGGAGGAGGGCATGTGCTGCACCTGTGCTGCGACCTCACGATCGCCGCCGACAACGCTCGGTTCGGGCAGACCGGACCCCGGGTCGGCTCGTTCGACGGTGGGTACGGGATCGGGTTGCTCGCCCGCCAGATCGGCGAGAAGCGAGCGAAGGAGGTCTGGTTCCTCTGCCGGCGATACGACGCTGCGACGGCGCTGTCGTGGGGACTCGTCAACGCGGTCGTTCCGCTGGAGGAGCTCGAAGAGGAGACCGTGCGATGGGCGAAGGAGATGCTCGCTCTCTCGCCGCTCGCGCTCCGGTTGTTGAAAGCCGGCGCTCACGCCGGTGTCGACGGGCTCGCCGGGATCCAGCAGCTCGCCGGCGACGCGACACTCCTTTACTACATGACCGAGGAAGCGCAGGAGGGTCGGGACGCCTACGTCGAGAAGCGGCCGCCGGACTTCTCCCGGTTCCCGAAACGGCCGTGAACACGTGGGTGTCGGGTGCGCGACCCCGAACACTGGGCGCCGGGATCGTCCCCGTGCTCGTGGGCACGGCCGCTGCTGACAGGTTCATCGCCTGGCGGTTCGGCGCCGCCCTCCTCGTCGCGATCGGCCTGCAGGTGGGCGTCAACTACGCGAACGACTACTTCGACGGCATCCGCGGTGTGGACACTCCCGAGCGGGTGGGTCCGCCCAGGCTCGTCGCGACGGGCGTCGCGTCGCCGCCGGCGGTCCTGGTCGCAGCCCTCGCGTCGATCGGGGTGGCGGGGTTCGCCGGACTCGCCCTCGCCTTCGCCACGGAGCCGGTGCTGATCCTGTTCGTGGGCGCGCTCGCGCTGGTCGCGACATTCGCGTACAGCGGCGGACCGAGGCCTTACGCGGGACTCGGCCTGGGCGAGGTGATGGTCTTCGTCTTCTTCGGGCTGATGGCGACGTGCGGGAGCGCGTTCGTGATGACGGAGACCGTGCCGGCGGCCGCGTGGTGGTGCGGAGCGGTGCTCGGGTTCCTGGCCGTGGCGATCCTGGTCGCCAACAACCTCAGGGACATCGCGACGGACGCTACGGCGGGGAAGCGCACGGCGGCGGTCCGATTGGGCGACCGACGCACGCGGACGCTCTACCGCTCTTGCGTCGTGGCCGCCTTCGTGACGATCGTCCTCGGCGTGGTCGCCTTCATCGTCGACGAGCGGACCGGCCTCACACAGTGGGGACTGCTCGGATTGGCCGGCTGGATCCCGGCGATCCGTCCCATGGAGAGCGTCGGCGCGGCGACCGGTCCCGAGCTGGTTCCCGTCCTGAGCGGGACCGCGACCGTGCATGCGGCAACCGGTCTCCTGTTGGCGCTCGGTCTGGTCCTGGCGCGGACGGTCTGAGAAGACCGAGAGGAAGGAAGGCGTGGAACAAGCGGATATCTCGCTCGCCTGCGCGGCGGCGCTCGTCGACGGGCTGGTCGCCGGCGGCGTCACTCACGCCTCCCTCTCTCCCGGATCGCGCTCGACGCCCCTCGCTCTCGCGCTGGCTCGAGACCGTCGGGTGCACGTTCACGTCCATCTGGACGAGCGGTCTGGCGCGTTCTTCGCGCTGGGGATCGCGAAGTCGACGGAACGTCCGGTGATCGTCGTGACCACGAGCGGCACCGCTGCCGCGGAGCTACTCCCGGGAGTCGTCGAGGCATCACAGTCACGGATGCCGCTCGTGCTGCTCACCGCAGACCGGCCCCCGCGGGTGCGAGCCACGGGAGCGAACCAGACGATCGTGCAGCCTGGTCTCTTCGGAGACTACGTTCGAGCCTCGATCGATCTCCCCGTGCCTTCGACCGAGGGACAGGAAGCGTGGTGGCGCCAGGCCACCCGCGACGCGTTCGAGGCGATGGCCGCCGACCCGCCCGGGCCGGTCCATCTGAACTGCCCATTCGAGGAACCGCTCACGCCGTCCGAGCGCGTGGCGATGCCGGCGCCGAGCGACGAGCGCTACGAGTGGCCTGCCCGACCGGACGCGGCGCTCGACCCCGACGAGATCGATCGGCTCGCCGAGCTGGTGTCCGGGCGCGCGAGGAGCGATCGTGGTCGGCGGATGGCCGCGAGCAGCTCTCCGGGATCGACCATGTCTGGTCGGAGATGCTGGGTTGGCCGATCGTGGCAGAACCGATCTCGGGATCCCGACGACCGGGATCCTGCCTCGCGGCAGGGCAGGCCCTGATCGGGAGCGTCTGGGCGAAGACGCATCGCTCCGGAGGTCGTGATCCAATTCGGCGCCGCACCGACGACAAGGGCGACCCACGCCTTCGTGGCCTCGGCCGAGAAGGTCGTGGTCGCCGACCGATGGCACCTCGATCCCGACCCCGATCGTCTCGCGTCCTGGCGACTCGCGGTCGATCCCGATGCGCTGGGCGGCATGCTCGGTCGCCACCCGCTGATGCAGAAGGGGATCGCGCTCACCGGTGCGCACACCGATCGGAGAGGTCCAGGAACTGTGGCGCGGCCGGATCGACCCCGCTCCCGACGTTTGGCGGGAGGCGTGGCGCGCTGCCGATCGTGTCGCTCGGATCGCGATGGACGACACGATGGACGGGTGGGACGAGCCGTTCGAACCTCGGGTCGCTCGCGACGTGGCCGCATGGGCACCCGACGGCGGGTTCCTCTTCGTTGGCAACTCGACGCCCGTTCGCGACCTGGATCTCGCGATGGCGCCCCGCGAAGATCTGAGGGTGCTCGCCAACCGCGGCGCGAGTGGAATCGACGGCCTCGTCTCGACGGCACTCGGCGTCGCGGCCGCCGACCGTGGGCCGACGGTTGCGCTCCTCGGAGACCTGTCGTTCCTTCACGACGCCGGCGCGATCCTTTGGAACGCGCCGCGGGTCTTCCAGCTCACGATCGTCGTGGTGAACAACGGCGGAGGGCACCTGTTCTCGCTCCTCCCCCAGCGCGATCTCCCGGAGCACCAGGACCTGTTCGTCACGCCGCATGCGGTCGACATCGGCGGCCTGTGCGAGGCGGCCGGCGCCGGCCACGAGCGGGCCGAGCGCGCGTCCGGAGCTGTTGCCGGCGCTCGACCGGGCGGCCGGCGCCGGCGGCCTCACCGTGGTGGAGGTCGTGGTGGATGCCGAGCTCGGCCGCCGGCGCCGCGACGAGATGCAGGAAGCCGTCGACGCGGCCCTGGCTCGATCGTGAGTCGATCCGCATCCCTCCATCGGGTTCGCTTCGACCGACGACGTCTCAGAACTTGCGCGGCTCCGATGGGAGCTGTACGCGGAGCAAGAAGGCACCCCGGCTGAAAAGCCGGACGCATATCGCGAACGGTTCGCGCACTTCGCGAAGTCGGCGCTCGCGTCCGACACGTGGCGAAGCTGGGTGGCTCGAGACGGCGATCGCCTCGTCGCCGCGGTGTGGCTGCAGACGGTTCCGCGCGTGCCCGTCCCGGGGAAGCGAGCCGGCCCGATCGGCTACCTGACGAACGTCTACGTCGCGCCGGAGCATCGGAACGCAGGGCTCGGCGCGCTGATGCTCGATCGCGTGCGGGACCGGTGCCGCGAAGAAGGCTATTCCCTCGTGATCGTATGGCCGACGGAGCGCTCCCGTTCGTTCTACCGTCGCGGTGGCTTCGATCGTCCCGATGAGCCGCTCGTGCTGGAACTCGAACCGGACTCGCCTCTCGAGTCCTAGCCCCAGCGAAGAGCGTCGAGGAACGCACGGAACTTCCGATCGGTCTCGTCCAGCTCTCGCGCTGGATCCGATCGCGCCACGATGCCGGCACCCGCGTAGAGGATCGCGCGATCACCGCGGAGCTCCGCGCAGCGGAGGGCGATCGCCCACTCCCCGTCGCCGTCGGCATCCACCCAGCCGACCGGGCCGGCGTATCGACCTCTCTCGAACGGTTCGAGCTCGGCGATGGTTCCGAGGGCAGCCTCGCGGGGCACCCCCGCGACGGCAGGTGTCGGATGCAGAGCGGCGACGAGATCGAGCGCGGTGGGCGGGGGCTCTCGCAGCTCGCCACGGAACCTCGTCGAGAGGTGCCAGACGTTCGGAGTCTCGTGGAGGACCGGCTCCGGATCCCAGGTGAGGTCCCCGCAGAACGGTTGGAGTGTCTCCGCGACGGCATCGACCACGATCGCGTGCTCCTCGCGATCCTTGGCCGATCCGATGAGTGCCTCGGCGTTCGCCCGGTCCTCCTCCGGATCGCCGGACCGGGGAGCGGAGCCGGCGAGAGGGTTGGAACGCACCTCGCGTCCGCGGCGGGAAACCAGGAGCTCCGGCGACGCGCCGACGATGACTCCGTCGTCGGTGGGCGCGGCGAACGTGTACGCGTCGGTGTCCACAGCCCGGAGACGGTGGACGAGGAGCCTCGCGTCCAGCTCCCGGCCGGCGTCCACATGGATCGTGCGCGCAAGCACGACCTTCCGGAGGGCTCCGTCCCGGATCCTGCTGACCACGGCGCCGACGGCCTCGACGTAGTTCGCCGACGACGGAGTCTCCCGAAGCTGGATCTCGGCGAACGGTTCGTTCGGGCTCCCGCCGATCACTCGCTCGTCCGGCGGCGAGTCCTCGGCTCGCTCGCCCTGATCGCTCGTTTCGAGTCGCCACGTCTGCCCACCACGGTCCCTTCGCACGGCCCTCCTGGGGATCACGAGCCCCGGCGTCTGCCCGTCGTCGCGGCGGAAGCTGAAACGCGCCCATCGCCACGGGTGCGACGTCGTGGCCCGACCGAACCGCGCTCCGGAGCGCGTGGAGGATGTGACTTGGGCCGGACGGGGCGGCCCTCGCGAGCATGAGCGGCACGCCCGTCCCCGCCACGCCGGATCCCCTTCGCTCGAAGAAGAAGCCCAGGGGCGGCCGGTATGCCGCCAGCAGATCGAACGCCTCGCCGAGCGGCTCCGCTCTCGATTCCAAGGGCGGAGCAGCGGGATCGTTCATGCGCGGGTCGCGACGAAGAGCTGCGTCACGCCGCCGCCGAGAGACAGCCGTCTCGCATCGGGGAATCCGCTCCCGTGGAGCATCGCCAGCAGCGTTCCCGGCGCAGGGAGGTACGCGGTCGATCGAGGGAGGTACGAGTAGGCCTCCCGGTCCGAGAGCAGTGCGCCGATGGCCGGCACCACCTTCCGGAAATACAGACGATGGCCCACACGCATCAGCCGGCCGTCCGGCTCGCCGGTTTCCAGGAGCGAGATCCGTCCCCCGGGTCGCACCACGCGAGCGATCTCCGCGAAGAACGCTTCGAGTGACACGACGTTGCGGAGCGCGAAGCCACACGTAGCGCCATCCGCACCGGCGTCGGCAACCGGCAGTCGAAGGATGTCGGCCTCGATCAGCGGCGCCTCCGTCCTGGCAGCGAGCAACATCCCGTGGGAGAAATCGAACCCCACGGGACGATGACCGGCGGCGGCGATCTCGCGGCAGAGATCACCGGTCCCGCAGGCGAGGTCGAACACGCGTGAGCCATGCGGCAACGCGAGCTCCCGCACCGTCCGGCGTCGCCAGCCGCGGTCCATCCCGAACGTCATGACCCGGTTCACGAGGTCGTATCGAGGGCTGATGGTGTCGAACAGGCGCCGGACGGCACGGGCCTTCTCCTCGCCTTCGGGCAACGCCTGCTCCCGTGCCTGGCGCGGTGTCATCTGCGGCGCCGATGAGGAGGGGAGCCACCGCCCGACGGCGCCCCGCCCGACGGCGCCCCGCCGCCGGGCGCCATCTCGTCCGGCGACTCGATGTGCTCTTCCGCGACTTCGAGGAGGACCCGGCGGAAGTGATGCGACACGATCAGCGTGACCGCGGGCAGCAGCTCCCGGAAGGCCTCGACCATCCGGTCGGACGCCGCGTCCGGATCGGGAGCCGTGTCCGTGATCGGCTTGCGGACGTGCTCATCGAAAAGCTCAACGGCCCGGTCGGCGAGACCGCGCAGTGCCTTGTCCGCGTCGTTCGCCAGCGCGAGGAGGTCTCCGAGAGGAAGCCCGAATTCCAGGAGCCGGAGGGCCGTGCGGACCAGCTCGATGTCGCCCGGCGTGTATCTCGTCTGGCCCTCGACATCGTGCCCGATGCGGATCCCCTCGCGCTCTACCGCCTGGATCAATGATGCCGGCACGCCGCTGGCCGAGGCGAACGCGTCCAGCGAGAGGAGCTCACCGTCGCTCGGCTCGGACCGTTCGGCGGCGACCGCCGCCGCCAGCCCCGCATCCGCCGGACCGAGCTGGCCGTCGACCACACGACGGATCGCCGCGAGCGTCAGCCCTCGTCGCTGGAGGGCCCGGATCTGATGGATCCGCTCGACGTGCTCCGGCCGGTACCAGGCCACCCGTCCCTCCTTCTCGGGCATGGGCAGGAGTCCTCGAGCCTGGTAGAAGCGGATCGTGTCGACCGAGACCTCGCACACGGTCGCGAGCTGCTCGACTCGATACCTCACGACCGGGAACTCTACGAGTGTTCGCTCACACGGTCATCCCGGCCTGTCCTCCTTGGGACCGTTGCGGCAGCGTCGATACCATGCCGTGCGTGGATCGCCACACCGGCGAGGGGTCTGGGGGGAGCCACCGGGACGAGGAGTCTGGGCGGCTCGAGAAACGAGCGCCGGACGACGTGAGAAGGGCTCCCCATGCGAGCCGGCCGATCACCCTCGGCCTCGTGCTCGCCTGCCTCGCGGGGACGCTGCTGATCGGTGCCGTCCACAAGGCACCCTGCGCCGGCGGCGACTGGTCGGACGGACGTCAATATCGGCTCGCCTGCTACACGGACATCGTGCCCCTGTTCGGGACCGAGCAACTCGCAGGGGGCAGGCTCCCGTACCTCGACGCCTGCACTCCTTCGAACAGCAACTGCGACGAATACCCCGTGCTGACGATGTACTTCATGCGCGCAGCGGGGTGGGTGTCCGGGGACCATCCCGAACGCTTCTTCTGGGTCAACGCGGTCCTCCTTTCCGTCTGTGCTGCGGTGGCGGCCGCCTGTCTCTACCTGATGGACGCGCGTCGTGCGGTTTGGTTCGCCCTCGCCCCAACCCTTGCCCTACAGGTGTTCGTGAACTGGGACCTCCTCACGGTCGCCCTGACGACCGCTGCGACGCTCGCCTTCTTCCGTCGCCGGGACGGATGGGCCGGCGTCCTGATCGGTCTTGGGACCGCGGCGAAGCTCTATCCGGGGCTGCTCCTGATCCCGCTCGCAGCGGACCGGCTGCGTGGGCGTCAGCCGGATCGCGCGATCATCCTGTGGTGGTCGGCCGCGATCAGCTGGATCGCGGTGAACCTCCCGTTCGCCGCGGCCGCCCGGTCGGGATGGTGGGAGTTCTTCCGCTTCAGTGGAACCCGCCAGGCCGACTGGGACAGCGCCTGGTACCTCCTCTGCGACCGGCTTTCACAGTGCCTGTCGACGAGGCTGATCAACGTCTCCTCGATCGTGCTGCTCGTCGCCCTCACCTCCTTCGTGTGGATGGCGAAGCGGCGTCGCGAACCGGACTTCCCCCGTTGGCAGCTCGCGTTCCCGATCCTCGTGCTCTTCCTGCTCCTCGGAAAGGTCTACTCACCGCAGTTCAGCCTGTGGCTGCTCCCCTGGCTCGTGTTGTTGCTCCCTGGGCCCCGGCGTTTCCTCGCCTTCGAGGCGGCCGATCTGGCCGTCTTCCTCACGCGGTTCTCCTTCTTCGGCGACCTGACCGGCATCGGCGGCATGCCCCAAGCGGTCTTCGAGACCGCGGTGCTGATCCGTGCAGGGGTCCTCATCTGGTGCGTGGTGGCATGGGTCCGTGAACCGAGCCGCCGGCTGCCGATCGAGCGTGCCACCGATCGTGCGCTGCCGGTGGCGCACGCGTGACCGGGCGCCGGCGGCTGCGCGACGGCCTGCGACCATGCCTCGGCGTCTTCCTCGCGGCCCGCATCGGGCTGTCGTTGCTCTCGGTCCTCGCCGTCCATCTGATCGAGCCGCTCGACCCGGTGGACGTGCCCGGCAGGGAGGCGCCGCCGGCCACCCAGGGTTGGCACAACGCGATCGACGCGACCGAACGGCAGGACGCGGTCTGGTATCTCCGGCTCGCCGACGAAGGTTGGTCGACGGACGATGCGAGCGCGGCCTTCTTCCCCCTGTATCCGCTCACGGTTCGCGCCGTCGCGTGGATCCTGCCGGGGGACGAGCTGCTCGCCGCGCTCCTCGTTTCGAACCTCGCGTTCCTAGGAGCGTTGCTGGCCCTGTTCGCGCTCACGGCCGAGGCCTTCGGGGAGCGCATCGCCCGGCGGACGATCGTCGTCGCGGCGATCTTCCCGACATCGTTCTTCTTCCTGGCCCCCTACACCGAGTCGCTGTTCCTGGTGCTCTCGATCCTCACGTTCCGGGAAGCACGCCACGATCGATGGGGGCGGGTCGCCGTCTTCGGCGCGCTCGCGGCGCTCACGAGGAGCGTCGGCATCCTCCTCGTCCCGGCGCTCCTGATCGAAGCGTTACGTGGCCGGACCGGCGGCGATCGCGGCCACGCCGGTGGGGGTCGGGCGGTCGCCGCGCGTGTGGCCGGCGCGGCCGCGATCGCCCTCGGCCCGCTCTGCTGGTTCGGCTGGTGGGGCATCGTCCACGGCAACTGGCTGGCGCCATTGGACGCCCAACGGTATTGGGGACGCGAGCTCCAACCGCCGTGGGTGTCGCTCGGGCGCGCCGTGGAGTTCGCCTGGTCGTTCCAGTCCTATTGGCTGCTCGATCTGCTGATCGTGGGGATCGCGATCGCGGGTCTCGCGCTGGCGCTCCCGGCGCTTCGCGCCTCCGAAGCGGTGTATGGAGCCACGAGCCTGCTCCTTCCTCTCCTCGACCCGTTCGGGGATCGGCCCCTCCTGTCCGTCCCGCGTTTCGCCGTGGTGGTGTTCCCCGCCCTCTGGGGCCTGTCCGGTGCCGGACTCGGCCGGAAGCTGCCCGCGTCGCTCGTGACCTCCGTGCTCGCAGCCGGTTGGGCGATCTCCGCCTTGCTGTTCGTCAACTGGTGGCACCTGTTCTGATCCTGACGCGCTGAACCTGGCGCTGGTGACCGAGGCGCTCTCTGAACGGGGAGCGCGCCCGGGGTAGGATGTGCCGACACGCGACCGACCGGAGGGATCGTGACGATCAGGGTTGCCATCGCGGACGACCATTCGCTGGTGAGGCAGGGGCTCCGCAGGTACCTCGACATGGCCGACGGCATCGAAGTGGTCGGTGAGGCCTCCAACGGCAAGGAGCTCCTGGAGCTCTTGGCCAAGGAGCAGACCGACATCGCCCTGGTCGACATCCGGATGCCCGAGATGGACGGCCTCGAGGCCGCCCGCGAGATCCGGGAGCACCACGAGAAGATCGGCGTGATCATGCTCACCGCGTACGACGATCGCCAATTCGTCGTCGAGGCGGTACGCGCCGGCGCCCGCGGCTACGTCCTGAAGGCGAGGGATGCGGAGCACCTGATCCAGACGGTCCGGCTGGTGGCCGGCGGGAACATGGTGATCGATCCCCAGCTCGTCGTGGCGCTCGCCGAGGAGCTCTCGACCGCGAAGGAGCGTGACCGCCGCGCCGAGACCCTCACGGCACGAGAGATCGAGGTCCTGCAGCTGCTCGCATTCGGCCACACGAACAAGGACATCGCCGAACGCCTCTACATCTCACCAGACACGGTGAAGACGCACCTCGAGCACATCTTCGAGAAACTCGGGGCCTCGGATCGAACCGCAGCCGTCGCCGAGGCGCTCCGCCGCCGCCTCATCGAGTAGTTCATCGCTCCGTCGAAGGCGTCGGTGTCGTAGGCCATTTGGTCCGGCTCCTCACACGTTCGGGTGATGGAGTCTCGCCGACCGACGCGGCATCATTGCAGCCCCATGCCCGAGACCCCTCAACCTCGGCGCGCGGCAGCCGCGCTCGCGCTCGGCCTGACGGCCGCGGTCATCGTCGGCGCCTCCCTGTTCGTGCCCGACGATCAGGATCGACGCCCGCTGGTCGTCAACCTCATCGATGCCGTCGCCTGGTTCATGGGCGGCGTCGTGCTCCTCTCCATGCGTGAGGGCAAGGTGGCGCGGAGCTCGCGCGCGGTCGGATTGACGTTCCTGATCGGAGCTGCGGTCATCGGACTCGTCTTCGTATCGGGTCTCGCGGGCCCGCAGGTCGCACCCGGGTTCGCGGACGTGCTGTTCCTCCTTCCGCTGATCACACTCTTCTGGGGATTCCGCAGCGAGATCCGCCACCATGTTCCCGCGGGGGACCGGCGTGAGCTGGCGACGGACGCCGCGCTGATCGTGAGCGCCCTGATGGCCGCAGGCTACGTCTTGATCCGACCAGAGGGTGCCACCCCGGGCATCTCGGCCTCGGCGGTGACCTTCGCGCTCCTCACTTCGTTCCTCGTCGCCACGTACCCCGCGTTGGCGATCTGGGTCCCGACCCGGGCCCACGTCGCGCGCGCGATCGTGTTCGCGGGCCTCGGCGCCGCCGTCCTGATGTTCGGGTGGCAATGGACCCATCAGACGTACGACGCGACGAGCGCCGCGTTGGAACTCCCGATCGCGCTGTCGCCGCTCGCCGTGGTCGCCACCTACCTCGTGATCAAGCCCACGCAGAAGCTGCCGCGACCGTCCCGGTTCGCGCGGCCGATCCTCACGAGCGTCGCCGTGATCGCGACGTGCGCCGCCTTGCTGATCACGGGCGTGCTCGGCGACGACAAGGGGCTCACCGGCCTGCAGACCGGCCTCTTCATCGGCGTCCTCGCGATCGCCGTCGCGGTACGGATCATCGCGAACCAGATCACCGTGACGCAGGCCAGCGAGTCGGTGCGGCGTGCGCTCAGCCAGAAGGAGGCCGCGCTCGCGGACACGGATGCCGCGCTCGATCGCGTCCGCGAGGCGAACGAGACACTGAAGAGCTCCGAGGAGCATCTGCGATTGGTCTTCGACGCCGCCGTCGACGGCATCGTGGAGCTGGACGCGACCGACGTCGTCGTGCGGACGAACGAAGCTTTCTGTCAGATGGTGCACCTCGACCGCTCCACGGTCGAAGGACAGCGATGGCAGGCGTTGGCGGCGTCGCTCGACGGCGCCGATGCCAGGTTCAGCGAACTCCCGGGCGCCGGACAGGCCGAGCTTGAACGTTCAGACGGCACGCCCTTGTACCTGGAGTCACGCGTGTCGGTGATACCCACCGACCCTCCTCGCAGGCTCGTGCTGATCCGCGACGTCACGCCGGGCAAGGCCGCCGACCAGACGATCCGCTCGCTGTTGAAGTTCCTGCAAGAGAAGGATGAGGATCGCACCAGCTTGCTCCGGCGGACGAACTCTGCCATCGAGTCGGAGCGCAACCGGATCGCGAGGGACCTCCACGACGGGCCGGTGCAAGGAGTCTCGGCCGCGTCGCTCTCCCTCGAAGCAGCGCTCCTGATGATCGGCGCGGGCGATGTGGACCGGGGGGTCGACGTGCTCTCGAAGGTGCGGCACGAGCTGGCTGATGAGGCGGATGCGCTGCGCGCCCTGATGTCGGGACTGCGTCCACCCGTCCTGGAAGAGCGTGGGCTGATACCCGCGCTGCGGGAGGCCGTCACGCGATTCGGGATCGAGCAGGGAGTGGAGACCGACATCGTGGGGACGCTTCCACTTCCGATGTCATCAGACCTCGAGACGCTCGCCTATCGCGTCGTGCAGGAGGCGCTCACGAACGCCGCGAAGCACGCACGTGCCGGTCGCGTCGTCGTCTCCGTCGAGACGACCGCCACGTCGCTGCGTGTCGAGGTCGAGGACGACGGCAGAGGGTTCGACAGCGGGATGACCCGGGAGTTCCTCCGCCAGGGCCGGGTGGGACTGGCCTCGATGCGCGAGCGGGTCGAGCTGGCGAACGGGACGTTCGTTGTCCGCTCCAATCAAGGGCGCGGGACCTCGATCATCGCCACGCTGCCGGTGAACGCACCGGCCGAGCCGAGGGTCGAGACCGCTACCCTCCCCGGTCGCCTGCCCGCCGGGTGAACGGTCGAGCGCTCGGGGGACTCGGCGACGGCGACTCCGAGGGCGACGGTGACGGTGAAGGTGACGGTGACGGGGAGGGGGACGGCTCCTCACTCGGCGACGGCGACGGTGACGGCGATGGCGACGGCGGCGGAGGGATCGGGGCCTCGGCCGACGGGGTAACCGTCTGTCCTGCGAAGGACGGCAGCGGGAACTCGGTCGCCGTCTTGCTCGCCATCGCGATCTCCATGAAATCCCTCCAGATCGCGGCCGGGATGGTCCCGCCGAAGACCTGAGGCACCCCCTCGATGTCCAGGAGTGGGATCTGCCCCTTGGGGAACCCCACCCAGACGCAGGCTGCGATCTGGACGGTGTAGCCACAGAACCAGGCATCCACGGTGTCCTGCGCCGTCCCCGTCTTGCCCGCGGCGGGCCAGGAGCTCAGCCGGGCGGACGCTCCCGTTCCGTAGTCGACGACATCTTGCAACGCGTACGTCACGAGGTCGGCGACGTTCTTATCCACCACCCGGCGCCCCTTGGGGACGACGTCGGGATCGATCCTGCCGCCCGGCGATCGAACCTGCAGGAGCGGGTTGGCGCGGCGGCGGACTCCGCGTGCGGAGAGCGTCGCGTACGCGTTGGTCATCTCCACCGGATTCACGGCGACGCTCCCGAGGGTGATGGAGCACACGGCCGAGAGATCGGAACGGATCCCCAAGCGGTGAGCCATGTCCACGACCGACTCCGGACCCACCTCGACCACCAGTTGCGCGAAGACGGTGTTGACCGAATGGGCGGTCGCCGACTGAAGGGTGTAGCTGCTACCACCGCCCTCTGCGTTCTCCGGCTGCCAGGGGCCCTCCGGCCCCTCGCACATCGGGTCGTCGATGGTGATCGTGTTCGGCCCGTACCAGCGCGAGTCCAGATCGAATCCCTGCTCCATCGCCTCCGCGAGGGTGATGGCCTTGAACGCCGAGCCCGCCTGCCGCCCCGTCCCTCCCTTGAAGGTGGCGAGGTTGAGCTGGGAGGTGGCGAAGTCCTTCCCACCGGCCATCGCGAGGATGTGTCCGGTGGACGGCTCGATGGCGACCAACGCGGCGCCCGGATCCTGCGGGCTGGGCAGATGTGACTCGATCGCGTGCTCCGCAGCGGCCTGATACCCGAGATCGAGCGAGGTCCTGACTTGAAGCCCGCCCCCGAAGACCGCCCCGGCCCCGTACCGCTTGGCCAGATCTTCGCGCACGTACTGGACGAAGTACTCGGCGTCTCCCGGGGCCTCGATCTGCGCCGCCGGATCCCCGCTGCAACGAGACCGGGATCCCGCAACACGCCTTCCGCTTCATCTTCTCCGCGCGCTGGCCGTCGAGATAGCCGAACTGCACCATCCGATCGAGCGCGAAGTCCCTGCGGAACTTGGCATCGAACGGATGATCGATCGGGTCGTAGGCCTCAGGGGCGGTGAGGATGCCCGCGAGCGTCGCCGACTGAAGGAGTGTGAGATCGCGCCCCCGCACGCCGAAGTAGGTCTGCGCGGCGGCTTCGATCCCATACGCGCCGTGGCCGAAGTACACGGTATTGAGGTACTTCGCCAGGATCTTGTCCTTCGAGAGCGTGCGCTCCACCTTGACGGCGAGGAGGACCTCGCGGACCTTCTCTTTCACGGTCCGCGGGGGGACGACGTAATCGCGGACGCCGTTCTCTCCTTCGACGTAGTGCCCCGCGTAGACGCGCTTCACGAGCTGCTGGGTGATGGTCGAGCCGCCCTGGACCTTGTCGCGGGCGACCAGGTCGCTCCAGGCGGCCCGGATGGTGCCCTTGACATCGACGCCGGAGTGGTCGTAGAAGCGCGCGTCCTCGACGGCGATCACCGCGTCGCGGAGATGTTCCGGCATCTGTCCGAACGAGATCAACGTCCGGTCGACCGAGCCGTGGAACGTGGACAAGAGCACATCGTTGCGGTCGTAGACGAACGTCGTCTGGACCGG
Organism: uncultured Actinomycetota bacterium; assembly: GCA_963778505.1. Taxonomy (GTDB): domain Bacteria; phylum Actinomycetota; class UBA4738; order UBA4738; family HRBIN12; genus JAJNBA01. Next base: position 1,243,802 of record CAVZUH010000004.1, read on the forward strand.
GGGGAGCGCTTTCGGCAGATCGATCCGGATGTACGCGAAGGTCAAGACCCCGATGCCGAGCAGTGCGAGCGCGACGGGCGTGAGTGCGAAGGCCCACCAGTAGCGGCGGAAGAACCCCCTCGGTGTCGAGGCGGTCCGTCCACCGCTTCGTCCTTCATCTCGCGCACCGGCAGGCGCGGGCGTTCGTCTTGGTACGGCCAGTCGGGCGTCCGCCCGACCCAGCCCTCACAGACCCGCCGGCCTTCTTCTGGGCGTGACGGGGCGTGTAGTCCTTCGAGGGGCGTCTCGTCGCGGCCACGACGAGCGGAATCCTACCCGGGCGGATGGACGCGGAAACGGAACGATCAGCCGGCGGCGGCGCGCGTGCGGGCCGTGAACGCCTCGCGGAGGTGGTTCCAGGCGCAGGATCGACAGACCTCGACCACGTAACAGGCAGACCCAGGATGGGCGGCCGTCAGCCGGAGACCCGTCTGGATCGGCCAGACCCGGCCGCTGTTGCGCCGCAGCGACGAGCCGAAGACGTACGCGAGCAGGACCAGCTTGTCCCGCCCACAGACCGGGCAGTCGGAGGTGGTGGGTTCGCCGACGTGCTTCGCGGCTCGCATGAGCTCCGGATGCGCGTCACAGAGGTCGGCCTCAGACATGAGGCCGCGGCGCGCGTCGCGGATCAGCGCGCGCTTGGCAAGCGTGTAGTCGATGACGCCGAGCTCAGCGCCCCTACGCCTGCGGGCAGTGCCCCGAACCTGTCGCATGGTCGCGCAAGTGTACCCCCGGCCCCAGACGCCGGGTAGAGGCCGAAGGGGAGCCTCGCGGCGACCTCTGGCGTACGCGGATTACCATCCGCGAGTGTCGATCCAGGACCAAACGTCTCTCCTGCGGAAGGTCTACGTACGGGCGCCCGAGCCAGAAGCCATGCGGTGGTGGCGCGAGTACGGATGGCGCTCGGAGCCCGACCCGGCTCGGGCGGCCGCCGAGCACGAAGCGTTCCGGGCTCAACTGACCGAGACCGGCGCGGAGGTGGTCCTGGGAACCCTGCCCGCGCCCGACGATCCCGATGCGATCTACACCTACGACCCCGTGCTCATGACCGACGCGGGCGCGATCCTGCTCCGGCCGGGGAAGGCGGGGCGCCGGGGCGAACCGGCGATCGCCGCGGCAGATCTCGAAACTGCCGGCGTGCCGGTGATCGCCGCCCTCGGCGAGCACACGCTCGCCGAGGGCGGCGACATGTGTTGGCTCGACCCCAGGACGCTGCTGGTCGGCGTCGGGTACCGCACGACGACGGCGGGTGTCGACGCCCTCCGAGCCCTGCTGCCGGGCACGACCGTCGTCTCGTTCGACCTGCCTCATCTCGCCGGGCCGTCGGCGTGCACCCACCTGTTGTCGTTCGTGTCGATGCTCGACGTGGATCTCGCCGTGGCCTCGCTGCCGCACCTCCCGGTTCGCCTCGTCGAGCGGTTCCGGGACGCCGGGGTCGGCATCGTGGAGGTGCCCGACATCGAGTTCGACTCCATGGGACCGAACGTGCTGGCACTCGGACCGCGCGTCGCGCTGGCGCTCGAGGGCAACCCCGAGACCCGGCGGCGGATGGAGGCGGCAGGCGTCGACGTCCGAACCTACGTCGGCGAGGAGATCTCCCGGAAAGGGGATGGCGGGCCCACGTGTCTCACGAAGCCGCTGGAGCGGGACTAGCGATCAACTGGAGAAGGTCGTGAGCCGGTCTGGATCGATGGCATCGATCGTGGTGAACGACACGCGTCCGATCACGATCGAACCTCGGGTCCGATCGCGAGGAGCTCGTCCGTCGCCTGCCCGAACACCGCCGTGTGCCTGTCCACGTCCTCGGCGGTCGTGGCCGGCGACATCAGCGCCATGTTGTGGAACGGCGTCATCAGGATGCCCCGGTTGAGCAGGAACAGATGGATGAACGGGTCGAGCTCCGCGTCCTGTCCGTGGAACGCCTCGTCGCCGTTCCGAGCCGGTTCGGCACGGAACAGGTACTCGACGCGACACCCGAGCCGCACGACGTGCCAGGGAAGATCGCGGGAGGAGATGACCTCGCGCACCCCGTCCTCGAAGCGTTCGCCGAGCTCGATCATGCCCTCGAACGCTTCGTCGGTCATCACCTCCCCCAGGGTCGCGCGCATCGCCGCGAGTGACAGGGCGTTGCCGGCGAGGGTGCCTCCCGTCCCGCCGACGTCGATCACGTCCGGGTCGGTCCCCTCGACGATGCGCCGTTGGACCTCCTCCGTCATGCCGTAGGCGGCCGAGGGGATCCCGGCTCCGAGGGTCTTGCCGATCGTCACGATGTCGGGTGCGAGTCCCCATGCCTTCGTCGCTCCACCGGGCCCCGCGCTGATCGTGTGGGTCTCGTCGATCAGCAGGAGGGTTCCGGTGCTATCGCAGAGATCCCGGACGCCCTCCCAGTAGCCCGCGTGGGGCAACACGATCCCGATGTTGGTGAGGGCCGGCTCGAACATGCAGACCGCGACGTCGCCGTGCGAGAGCTCTCGCTCGAGCCCGTGCAGGTCGTTGATCTCGACCACCCGCGTCGTCGCTCGCACGGGCACGGGAGGCCCCGTGTTCCCCGGCCGGTCCACGACGACGCCGGCCTCGTCCAGCTCCGCGAACGTCTCGTCCACGGTTCCGTGGTAGCAGTGGTTGTGGACGAGGACCTTGGGGCGGCCGGTGATGTGGCGCGCCCAGCGGATCGCGAAACGGTTCGCGTCGGTGGCGGTGAGCGCGAACGACCAGTACGGGACGCCGAAGCGGCGCGCGAGCTCTCCGCTCACCCAGGCCGCGTCCTCCGTCGGGAAGCATCAGCGTGATGCCCCGAGCCGCCTGCTTCGCGATCGCGTCGACCGCGACCTTCGGGGCGTGCCCGGCCATGCCGCCGGTGTCGCCGAGGCAGAGATCGACGAAGTCGTTCCCGTCGACGTCGGTGAATCGCGCTCCCTCGGCTTCGGCGACGTACACCGGATGGTCGCCTGGCCACCGCACCATCCAGTTCATCGGCACGCCGTACAGGAGAGAATCCCGACCCGCTTCGAACAGCGCCCGGCTCTTCGGATGGCGTTCCCGGAACAGCGCGCGCTCGCGGTCCATCAACCGCGACAGACGTGCGCGATCGATCGTGTTCACGCTACGGGCTCCGATGTTCGTTCCGTCGTCCGGGCGCGATCCGGAAAGAGGCGGAGTCTACTACCCTGCTCGCCGTGAGCTGGCCGCTCGTCGCCGTGTCGGGAGGACCGCGTGAACGAGGGCGCGCGTACGGTGAGCAGGCGCGCGAGCGCGTGCACCGTTCGCTCGAGCTCTACGAGCAGGTCTTCCGCCACTACACAGGCATGCGATGGCCCACGGTGCGCGATCGGGCCGGCGCCTTCGCCGGCCCGATCGACGACTACGACGTCCGCCTCCTGCCCGAGATCGAGGGCATCGCCGAAGGCGTCGCCGTGGACGCCGAGGACATCCTGGCGCTGAACGTCCGTACCGAGGTGATGTTCGGGATGGCGTCTCGAGAGTGCACCGCGCTCTGTGCTCCTGCGGGGGAAAGCGAGGATGCCCACGTGCTGCTCGCGCAGAACTGGGACTGGCACCCGGGCGCCCGGAGGACATGCGTGCTGCTCGTGGAGGCTCCGCATGATGGCCCGCCGTTCGTGAGCCTCGTCGAAGCGGGACTGCTCGCGAAATGCGGGATGAACCAACGAGGCATCGGTCTGGCCGCCAACGCCCTCACTTCGACGCTCGATCGCGGCGATCCGGGCGTCCCGTTCCATGCGATCCTGCGCCGGATCCTCACCTCGGATTCATTCGAGGAGGCGGTCGACGCCGTCACCGCACCGATCCGTGCGTCCTCCGGGAACTATCTCCTCGGGTCCCGCGACGGCCGCGCGGCCAACCTCGAGGCGGCGCCAGGAGGTCGCGAGCGCGTGCACCGATCCGACGGCGAGCGGCATGCCCACGCCAACCACTTCCTGCGGCCGTCCCGCGACGGCATCGAGGACCTCGAACGGTTCGACGACTCGAGCACCAGCCTCGCGCGACAGACCACGGCAGAGGCATGGGTCTCCACGGCTGGGGAGCGCTCGATCGACGACGTGCTCGAGGTCCTGCGCGACCACTCGGCCCCGATCTGCCAGCACGCCGACGGTGACGAGTCAACGGAAGCTGCGAACGAGACCATCGCCACGGTGGCGATGGACCTCGCGGACGGGGCACTCTGGGTCACGGAAGGCGCTCCGTGCACCACTGCGGCGGAACGATTCGAACTCGGCTCCCTCGTCGCGCGCGCGGCCTGACGTATCCTCCGCGCGTGTCCCTTCTCCTCGCATCGGCTCGTGCATCGGTCGCCGTCCTCGTGATCGTTCTCGTCGCGACCGCGACACCTGTCGCCGCTGCGCCCCCACCGTGGAAACAGGACGTCGCGAGGGCCATCGGTAGACGCGACATGTCCGTCGCGATCGGCCTGGACGGTGCATGGCTCTATCGCCACAACACGTGGAATCGGATGACGCCGGCTTCGAACCAGAAGCTCGTGTTCTCCATGGCGCTGTTGCAACGGGCCACGATCGGCACGCGGATCCGGACCCGACTGTTCGCGAAGGGTGCGACGAGGAACGGCGTCCTCCGCGGGAATCTGTGGATCGTCGGCCACGGAGACCCGGAGGTCGGCAGGCTCACCATGGCGGCGCTCGCCAATGCGGTCGACGGGGCCGGCATCCGCAAGATCCGTGGACGAGTGATGGGAGCGAGGACGGGCTTCCAGCGTGACTGGTGGGCCCCAGGGTGGCAGGACTACTTCCCCCGCGACTACATCGCTTTACCGACCGCGCTCACGTTCGAGGGGAACCAGGATGCCCGCAGCGTGCACATCCGAGACCCCGAGCGACGAGCGGCGCGTTCCCTCACCAAACGGCTCCGAGCCCTCGGTATCGGCGTCACCATGGACGCGGGCGCGGGCGCGCCGCCGGGGGGACTCCGCCGGATCGCGGCCGTGGCGTCCGATCCCTTCGGGGCATTGATCTCGCGGATGAATCGCCGTTCGAGGAACTTCCACGCAGAGGTGCTCGGCAAATGGCTCGGAGGCCTCGTCATCGGCGGCGCAGGGTCGATCGCGAAGGGCGCGCAAGCGATCGCGCGCTTCGCCCGAGCGCACGGCGCGAGCCTGGTCGCCCGCGATTCCTCCGGTCTCTCCTACTGGAACCGGATCCGCACGCAGGATCTGGTGGAGCTCCTCTGGTTCGCGGAGACCCGCCCGTGGGAGACGTCCCTCCGTGCAGGTCTCCCGACCGGTGGTCAGGGCACGCTCGAGGGTCGTCTGCTCGGTGTGAAGGTGCGAGCGAAGACCGGCACGCTGATCGACATCTCGTCGCTCTCGGGCTGGGTGTGGCTGGCGAGAGAGAACGCGTGGGGGGAGTTCTCGATCATGTCTCGTGGGATGTCGAAGTCCCAGGCCGTCGCGATCGAGGACCGCATCGTCCGGATCGTCGCGAACCGTGCGTCGTTCGGAGCGCCGTAGCGCTTTCCCCGAGGGCAGAAGAGGTCCATGCTCCAGGTGTCGTGACCACGCCCGATCTCGAGGCGCTCGTCCAGGCAACGCCCTCCTCCCGTGACCGCGCGATGGACTTCCTCCGGGCGGCGTCGATCGTGGCCGTCGTCTTCGGCCACTGGTTCATCTCGATCAACCACTGGGAAGGCGGCGTGATCCGCTCGACCAGCGCGATCGGAGTCACTTCGGGCCTCTGGCTCTTCACCTGGGTCTTCCAGGTCATGCCGATCTTCTTCTTCGTGGGCGGCTTCTCGAACCTCGTCGCCTACGACTCCGCCAAGCGTAAGGGTCGGTCGACCTGGACATTCATCCGCGGACGACTCGAACGGCTCCTGCGGCCCTCGATCGTGTTCCTCGGCGTGTGGACCGTCGTGCAGATCGTGCTCCATCAGGGCGATGTCGGCGCGCCCACGGGTCCTCGACTCTGGGGCGACACGACCCTGCTCCGGGGGATGAAGCCGCCGGGTGCGACGATCCCCTTCGGTCCGCTGTGGTTCCTCGGCGTGTACCTGGTGGTCGTGGTGATCGCGCCTGCCACGATCTGGCTCCACCGGCGGTTCGGGCTCTGGGTGCCGCTCGCGATGGGGCTGGGCGCGGCCGTGGTCGACCTGGTGGCGTTCTCCACCGGCGCGTGGGACTGGCGTTGGCTCAACGTCGCGTTCGTGCTGCTCTTCCCGCACCAACTCGGTCACGCCTACGCCGACGGAGCGTTCTCTCGATGGTCACCCCGGCGCTTCTGGGCGATGCTCGTAGGGGGCCTTGCCGGCCTGGTGGTGCTGACGACGCCATGGGTCTTCCGGCTGCTCGGCGAGGCCCGCTTCGACTGGTTCCCGGGGATCGGCCACTATCCGAAGAGCCTGCTCGGCACCGACGTGGAGGCCGTTTCGAATGCCTATCCGCCGACCGTGTGCTTCCTCCTGGGGGGCGTGTGGACCATCGGCGCGGTGATGTTGCTCAAGTCCAGGCTCGACCAATGGCTGCAGCGCGAGCGGCCCTGGCGGTTCACGATCGTCGTGAACGCGAGGATCATGACGCTGTTCCTCTGGCACATGACGGCATTCCTCCTCGCCCTCTTGGCCCTGTGGCCGTTGGGGTTCGGACGGGAGCAGGACTCGACGGCGCGGTGGTGGCTCGAGCGGCCCGTGTGGTTTCTGGCGTCGGGTGTGATCCTGCTCGGGCTGATCGCCGTCTTCGGGCGCTTCGAGCGTGGGAGGGGACCGACCCCGCCCGCAGGGGTTCTCGCGAGCCGGGGGGAGGCCGGCCGGGAGTAGCATCGCCCGATGGATCTCGCATCGCTCGCCACCGGGACCGGGTCGCGGATCCTCCTGGTCGTCGTCGACGGTCTCGGCGGGATGGCCGACACAGAGCACGGCACCGAGCTCGAAGAGGCGTCGACCCCGAACCTCGACCGACTCGCCGAGGAAGGGGTCACGGGGCTCCTGGAGCCGGTCGGCCCAGGGATCACACCAGGCTCCGGCCCGGGTCACCTCGCGCTGTTCGGGTACGACCCCCTCGAGTTCGTGCTGGGACGCGGGGCGCTCAGCGCCGCCGGTCTCGGTGTCGAGCTCCGGCCGGGTGACGTGGCCGCCCGCGGAAACCTCTGCACGTTGGACGCCGCGGGGAACGTCGTGGACAGGCGGGCCGGCCGGATCTCGGACGAGGAGGCCCGCCGGGTGGTGGTGCGGTTGTCGTCCGCCGTCCATGGGGTCGAGTTCCACCACGAGAAGGGCCATCGCGTCCTGGTGGTCTTCCGCGGAGACGGGCTGGATCCACGGATCGGCGACACCGACCCTCAGACGACCGGCGTCCCGCCGTTGGACCCGGAGCCGCTCGACCCGGCGGCGAAGCCGACCGCGGAGCTCGTCGCCGCCAAGCTCGGCGAGATACAACGGCTGCTGTCCGACGAGGCCAAGGCCAACGGCCTGCTGCTGCGTGGCTTCGACACCCACCGGGAGCTCCCGCGGTTCGGGGACCACACCGGCCTCCGCGCCGCCGCGATCGCGGTCTACCCGATGTACCGGGGGATCGCGCGGCTGCTGGGCTTCGACGTCCTCGGACCTCCGGCCGACCTCACGGATCAGGTCCGCCTCCTGGAGAAGCATCGGGAAGACGCGGATCTCTTCTTCGTCCACATCAAGGACGCGGACGCCGCGGGCGAGGACGGGGACCGCGCCGCGAAGATCGCGGCGATCGAGCGCACCGACGAGGTGATCCCGGACCTGATCGTCGCCCTCGAGCCGGGCGTGGTCGCCGTGACCGGCGATCACGCCACGCCCTCACAGATGGCCGCGCACTCATGGCACCCGGTGCCGGTCGTCGTGCACGGCCCCCGCTGCGGGCGGGACGACACCGACCGCTTCGGCGAGCGCTGGTGCCGCACTGGCGGCCTCGGCATCCGTCCCTCGATGGAGCTCCTGCCGATCCTGATGGCGAACGCGGGCCGTCTGGCGAAGTACGGGGCCTGACCATGTGCTTCGACACCGATGCACTGCCCCCCGATCCGGCCCGAACCGGGATGCTCGCGGGGTCGGAGCGCAGGGTCCTCGTCGCTGACGACGGGAACCGATTCGCGGCCACGGTCGCACGCACACGAGAGCCGTCCGCGGCGAGCGTCGTGATCATCCCGGACGTCAGGGGCCTCCACCGCTACTACGAGCGACTCGCCGAGCACACCGCGGACGCTGGGGTCCACGCGGTCGCGATCGACCCCTACGGGCGCACCGCGGACGCGGAGCATCGCGGGGACGACTTCGACTACGCGCCGCACCGCGCCGCCGTGCACGACGACGGGATCCGAGCGGACTTCCGGGCGGCGGCCAGCACACTGCGGGGCGACGGGGCGACCCGCGTGATCTCGATGGGGTTCTGCTTCGGCGGACGAGCCTCGCTGATGCAGGCCTCGCAGGAGAGCGTCGATGGCGCCATCGCCTTCTACGGGCCTCCCACGAGGTCGGACGAGGGCAAGCTCTCTCCGATCGGACGAGGCGCAGGCGGGCCTCGTCCGAACGCCGGTGCTGGGTCTCTACGGAGGGGCGGACCCTGGGATCCGCGCGAGCGATGTCGAGGCGTACGATCGCGCCCTGGACGAGGCTGGGATCGAGCACCGGATCGTCGTGTATCCGGACGCCCCGCACTCCTTCTTCGACCGGAAGATGACGGAGCATGCCGATGCGTGCCGCGACGCATGGGCCCGGGTGCTCGGGTTCGTCGACAGCCTCGCGCGTTGAATCCGGTCCGCGCGGGTCAGATCGCGGCCAGGTGGCGCCACGAGTCACTGACTTGCGCGCCGTTTCGAACGCCGGGTAGCCTGCGAGATGCCGCCAGCACGACGGAGAGGGGCGTGGGCTCGTGGACATCGATCGGGTGCTCATCGAAGGACGACTCAGCAGACGCGACCTCCTGAAACGAGGCGGCATCCTCGCAGGGGCCGCGATCGGCATGCCGGCGATCCTCGCCGCGTGCGCTCCCGATGCGCCGGCGCCGCCGTCCGGCGGTACGGAGCCCGCGGCGATCGACACCTCGGACATCGCCGGCTCGACGATCAAGGTCGGCACCTACGGAGGATTCTTCGAGGAGAACTTCCGGAAGATGTACCCGGCCTTCACGGAGGAGTTCGACGTCGAGGTCGAATCGGTCTCGCAGCCAACGTCGGAGGTCTGGGTCGTACAGCTGCAGCAGGCGATCTCAGCCGGCGGGGCGCCCCCCGCGGACGTATCGATGCTCTCGGGCGTCGGCCTCCAGAGAGCGATCAACGGGGACATCCTCACGAAGTACTCGACCTCGGACATCCCGACGTCGGACAACCTCGAGGAGGGCTACGTCCGGACCGACGAGAACGGCAACGTCACCGGAGTGGGCGGCCTCTCCTGGTACATCACGCTGGTCTCCAACACCGACCGAGTGAAGGAGAGCCCGGACACCTGGACGGCGTTCTGGGATCCGCAGTGGGAGAACGAGCTGGCGTTGCTCCGGAACGCCGCCAACTCGTTCCTGCTCGAGATCACCGCGGAGACGCACTTCGACGGCTACGAGATCCTCGAGACGCAGGACGGGGTCCTCGAGGTGATGCGCAAGCTGCAGGAGGTCAAGCCGAACGTGAAGCTCTGGTTCCGTGACGAGGCACAGGCACAGCCCGCGTACAACGAAGGCGAGGTGTCGCTCGGGCAGTTCTACCACGACATCACACTGTTCGCGGCGTCGGAGGCCGGAGGCGGCGCCCCGCTCCGGAGCGTGTTCCCGAAGGAGGGCGCGATCCTGGACTCGGGGTTCTGGTCGATCTCGAAGACGACCGAGAACCTCGGCGCTTGCGTCACCTTCATCGACTACATGTGCCGGCCGGACGTGCAGCAGGAGCTCGCCCTCACCCTCGGCACGATCCCGTCGACGAAGCGGGAGACGCTCTCGATGAGCGATGAGGAGTACGAGGGCGTCGCCGGGCCCGGACCAGAGGCCGCATTGCGACCCAAGTACGAGATCTACGACAAGTGGGAAGACTGGATCGACCAGAACTGGACCGAGCTCATCCTGACGTAGCACGCGTGGACGCCCGCGGGGGGTTGCGGCTCGAGGGGCTCGTCAAGCGGTTCGACGACGTCACGGCGGTCGACGGCGTCGACCTCGAGCTGCCCCCGGGGAAGCTGATCTCGTTCCTCGGCCCTTCCGGCTGCGGCAAAACGACGATGCTGCGGATGATCGCAGGCCTCGAGCGACCGACCGAGGGGCGGGTCTTCCTGGACGGCGAGGACATCACCGATCAGCCGGCGCACACACGCGACATCGGCATGGTGTTCCAGAGCCTCGCGCTCTTTCCACACCTGAACGTGGCCGGGAACATCGGATACGGGCTGCGGATCCGAGGGGCGTCGAAGGAGCAGATCGCGACGACCGTTGACGAGCTGCTGAAGCTCGTCTCGCTCTCGGGGATGGGCCAACGGCGGATCCAGCAGCTGTCCGGAGGGCAGCGGCAGCGTGTCGCGACCGCGCGCGCACTGGCGCTCGCGCCGCGCCTTTTCCTGCTGGACGAGCCGCTGTCCGCGCTCGACGCGAACCTCCGGGAGCAGCTCCAGGTCGAGCTTCGCCTCCTCCAGCAGGAACTCGCGATCACGACGATCATCGTCACGCACGACCAGCGCGAGTCGATGACGATGTCGGACCTCGTCGTCGTGATGCAGGCCGGACGGATCGAGCAGGTCGGACCCCCCCTGGAGGTCTACCGGCAGCCGGGCTCGCCGTTCGTCGCCGGTTTCATCGGCCGCACGAACCTGCTGAGGGGCGAGGCCGCCGGGGGCGGCTCCATCACGGTCGCCGGCCATCCGTTCGACGTCGCCGGCGATGCCGACGCGACGGGCGCGGTGACGATCTCCGTCCGGCCCGAGGCCGCTCAGCTCGTCGCGGACGGAGCGCCCGACCGCAACGCGCTCCGCGGCACGGTCGTGTTCGTCCGCGATCTCGGCGAGCTGTTCGAGTGCTACGTCGACTGCGGGCTCGACGATCACGTGATCGTGGCGGGATCGCCCCGTGACTGGGTCCCCGTCCAGCAGGGTGCCGAGGTGGCCGTGCGGTTCCCGGCCGAGGCGTGTGTGGTCGTGACGTCGTGAACACGCAGGAGAAGCCGTCCGGCCGCACCGTCGGCGTCCTCGCGTTCCCCGTGGGGATGCTGGTGGTGTTCTTCCTGATCCCGTTCGGGATCATGGTGGCCACAAGCTTCTACCACCGGGATCCGGGGGCGTTCTACACACCGGCCTTCGAGCTCGCGAACTGGCAGCGCCTCTTCCAGCCGGTCTTCCTCGAGCGCGCCCTCTTCTCGATCTGGATCTGCCTCCTCGCCGGTGTCGTCTGCATCGCGATCGCGTTTCCGTTCACGTACTTCCTAACCCGGATGCGGCGGCGCTCGCACGTGACACTCCTGATCGTCGTCCTCTCGGCACTCAGCCTCTCCGAAGTGATCGTCGCGTTCTCGTGGTACATCCTGCTCGGCCGCGCGTCCGGAATCTCGAACATCCTCGTCTGGCTCGGGATCATGAACGAGTCGGCCGCGTACCAGCCCAGCTTCGCCGCGGTGCTTCTGGGCCTTTGCTACATCGCGTTCCCCTACTGCATCCTCACCCTCTACCCGCAGCTCACACGGCTGGACCCGGAGATGACGGAAGCCGCGCAAACGCTGGGCGCGTCACCGTGGCGGACGTTCTGGACCGTGGTCGTGCCCATCGCGCGACCGATCATCGTTGCCGGGTTCCTCCTGGTGTTCGTCTTCACGCTCGGCAGCTACATCATCGCCTTCTTCCTCGGTCGACCCGAGCACTGGACGCTCTCGGTGTTCATCGCGGATCAGGCCTCGACGAACGCGAACGTCCCGTTCGCGGCGGCGATGGCGATCTTCCTCACGGTACTGTCGCTCGTGGTGGTGGGGATCGTCGGCTTGATCGAGTCGCGCACGCGGAGGGTGACGTAGATGCGGGCGCTCCGCGCGATCGTGGTCACGCTCGTGGTGGTCTTCCTGCTGGCCCCCCTCGTCGTGATCGCGGTCGGATCCGTGAACGAGAACCGCTATCTCGACTTCCCGCCGGAGGGGTTCTCGCTGTCGTGGTACGCGGAGCTGTTCACCGACCCGGGTTGGAGGACGTCGATCCGCTACAGCGTGACGATCGCCACGATCTCGGCCGCGCTCGCCGTGCTGATCGCGATGCCGCTCGCGTACGTCCTGCGCACGTATCGGATACGGCTCTCGCCGCTGCTGTACACCCTCGGGATCCTCCCGTTCATGCTGCCGCCGATCATCAGCGCGCTGGGGATGCAGGTGTTCTGGCTCTCCACAGGGCACGTAGGGCGGATCGAGAACGTGATCGTCGCGCACGCGATCTTCTTCTCGACCCTGCCGCTGGTCACGATCTCGCTCGCGATGGAGACGATGGACCAGGCGCTCCCCGAGGCGGCGCGGACGCTCGGCGCCGATCAGCGCACGACGTTCCGAACGATCACACTCCCACTCTTGATCCCGTCGATGGTCACGGGCTACGCGGCGGCGTTCGTCCTCAGCCTGAACGAGTACATCATCGCCTTCCTCGTCGCTGGCTTCACCGTCGAGACGCTGCCGGTGAAGATCGTGAACGGACTCCGCTACGGGTTCACGCCGACGATCGCAGCGGTGGCGGTCGTGTTCATCCTGATCGCGGCGACCACCTTCACGTTGTTCGCGATCTTCGGGAACCTGATGAAGTTCCTGGGCGCCGATCCGGCCATCCTCGAGAAGAACCGAGGCTAGGCCGTCGATCGGCGAGCGAACAGCGCCAGAAGCTCGTAGGCAGCGTGTGCAGCGGCGACGGCGGTGATCTCCCCCGTGTCGTACGGCGGCGCCACCTCCACGATATCCGCGCCCACGAGGTTCACCCCCGCGAGCCCTCGGAGGATCCCGAGGAGCTCGCGGCTCGTGATGCCGCCGGCCTCCGGGGTCCCCGTCCCGGGCGCGAAGCCAGGGTCGAGCACATCGATGTCGATCGACACGTACACGGGGGCATCACCGAGCCGGTCGCGGACCCTGTCCGCGATCGCCCGCCGGCCGTCGTCGAGGACGTCCATGGCCGAGACGATCTCGAACCCGAACCGAGCGTCGTCGACAAGGTCGTCCGGGGAGAAGAGCGGACCGCGGATCCCCACGTGAGCGGCTCGGTTCTCGAGCAGCAGACCCTCCTCCCAGGCCCGCCGGAACGGCGTCCCGTGCGTGTACGCAGCGCCGAAGTACGTATCCCAGGTGTCGAGGTGCGCGTCGAAATGCAGGAGCGCCACGGGGCCGTGACGGCGATGGATGGCGCGCAGCAGCGGCAGCGCGATCGTGTGGTCGCCTCCGATGGACAGCAGATGGGTCGCGTCGGCGAGGGTCGCGTCCGCGGCAGCGTCGATCTGCGAGATCGCCTCGGCGATGTCGAACGGGTTGCAGCCGACGTCACCCGCGTCGGCGACCTGGAGCACTGCGAACGGGTGGACGTCGAGACCGGGGTGGTAGGCGCGCAGGAGCCTGCTCGCGTTTCGGATCGCGGCAGGGCCGAACCGGGCGCCGGGCCGGTAGGTGACGCCGCTGTCGAACGGGATACCGAGGACGGCGACGTCGCAGATGTCGACGTCCTCGCGCCGAGGGAGCCGGGCGAATGTCGCAGGGCCCGCGAAACGGGGAACGACGAGCGGATCGACCGGGCCGACGGGTGCGGGATGTTCGTGCGCGGAGCGATCGGGGTTCGGGTCATCGGGCATCGCTGGCAGATGCTAGCGGCCGACGATGTGGCGGCGCTCGGCGCCGGAACGTGCGAGGGCGGGAACACAAGGGGGGTGGGGCAAAGAAAAGGCCCTGATCGGAAAGTTCCGGACGAACCAACCTTGCGGCCGGTCCGGGACCTCGGGGTCTCGGCTAGCGTCCCTTGCCTGCTCCCCGCCCCCGGTTCACTCCGATCAGGGCAAAGCCAACGTACGACAGCGGCGAACGAGCGGTCAAGCCGAAGGGGGTGGTCTTGTCACACTTTCGTCCGGATCTGGCTCCAGCGGGCGGACTGTCCATCGGCCCGTTAGCGTCGTGGGGATGATCGCGAAGCTCTTGAGGGACTTGCGTGGGCGCACCTGGGCGCGTGCGACCGCTGCGGTGCTCGTCGTGGTGGTGACGGCGTGCACGGAGACGCCGCTCGAGGAAGGCGCGATCCCAACACACGGTTCAGCGTCGGCGTCGGCTACGTCCTCCGCCTCCCCTGGCCCCGGTTCCTCCTCATCGCCTTCGCCGACCCCAGACACCCCGGCGGAGGGCGGAGCACCATCCCTTCGCCTGATACCACCTCCAGGAGGGTCGTTCCTCGTCCGCGGCCGCTACCCGTCCGTCGCGACACGTTGCAAGGACGCAGAGCCACTGACGCTCACCGGCCGGTTCCCGGGGGCGCTTCGGGTTAGGCGATCCGACGACGGCACACTGGCGCTCACGGTGGTCGTGCCCTTCGACCGGTATCTCGAGGGGATCGCGGAGGTTCCGTCCTCGTGGCCGCGAGCGGCGCTCGAGGCGCAGGCGATCGCCGCTCGCAGCTACGCGCTCGCGACGACCGGCTGGAGCGGTGATGAGGGAGAAGCCCTCGATGAACCGATCTGCGCCACCACCTCCTGCCAGGTGTACCGCGGGATCCCGGTTCCCGCGGATCCCGACCACGGGCGATGGGTGCGTGCGGTCCGACGGACCGACGGGAAGGTCCTCCTGCACGATGGCGGCCTTGCCACGACCGTGTACTTCTCGACCTCCAACGGGCGTACGTACCCGAACGAGGAGGTCTTCGGCAGTGAGCCGCTCCCCTACCTTCGATCCGTTCCCGAGCGCGACGACGGCGCGTCGCCGACGTCGCGCTGGCGGGTCCGGTTGCCGTTCAACGATCTCACGCGGTTCCTCCGCGCCGCCGACATGTGGCCGAGCGGACGGGGGATCTCCATCGTCCGTCCGCACGGCGCCTCTCTGAGCGTCGAGGCGGAGGTGCGATCCGGTCGATCGATGCTGGCGACCTCCGCGACGCCGTCAACACGTGGGCACCCTGCTTGCGGCCCGGCCGATACCCGCCCGAGAGCCCGAAGGGGACCCTGCCCCTCACGATCCCATCCGGGTGGCTGCACCTGTCCTCCACCGAGAACGCATTGGTGGTGACCGGGCGCGGATGGGGTCACGGAGTGGGGATGGTGCAGTGGGGGGCGTACGGGAAGGCACGCCGGGGCCAGTCGGCTGCCGACATCCTGGCCTACTACTACGGTGGCCTCCGACCCGAGGACCACCCGGAGCCGGGCATGATCCGCGTGCAGGTCACGAGCGGTCTCAAGATCCTCAAGGTCCTGCCGTCGGGTCGGGGGGCCAAGATCGAGGGACGGGCCCTCGGGACCGGCTCCGTCGTGATCGCAGGCGGCGATCGCCTCGACGTGCGGGACTGACGTCGACGACTTGCGCAGCCTGCGCAGAAGGGCATGACGAGCCGCATGCGGGACGACCCTTCTGGGTAAGGGCAGGGCCGGACATCGTTCGAGGTTTCCGGAGGGAGAGGTCACATGACGATCGGAGAGGTGTTCGGGTTCCTGTTGATCGGATGCATCGTGGGGCCACTGGCACGGTTCATCGTGCCGGGCGACGACCCGATGCCGATCTGGATGACGATCGTGCTTGGTGCCGTCGGGGCTTTCCTCGGTGGCTGGCTGCTGGCCGAGGTGATCACGCCCGACAACAAGGGCGTGCCCTGGATCGCGGCGATCCTGGCCGGTGCAGCCCTCGTGGTGGTCGTCCGCCTCGTGCGGCGCGGCACCACCGGCACGACGCGTCGTCAATTCTCGTAGCGATGGTGGAGCTCCGGCGGATCGGCGACCGGATCGAGGTGGCGGTCCAGGAGGTCGAGGACTTCCTGGACTCCCCCGCCGGCCGCCGTTTCCGCCGGCTCCTCGCCGGCGCGGCGATCGTCGGCGCGCCGCTGCTCTTCCGGCTCCCGGTGCTGAAGCGCTACCCGCTGCTGCGTGCGCTCGAATTCGCGGGAGGCGCCGCTCTCGTGGTCAAGTTCGCCGAGGCGCTCCGCGACTGGGAGCCGACCGCGAGCCGGCCGATCGTGGTGGATGTGCCCGGGGCATCGGGCTAGACCCGTCTACACCTCGGTCTCGGTGTGCTCGTGATACTCGTAGGCGGACATCGCCTTCCCGGTGGACGACTTCCACTCGCGTTCGTGCTCCGGCAGCTTCCCGAGCACCTTGGCCATGGCGCGGACGTGCTCGGCCACGGAGCCGCAACACGAACCGATGTAGCGGACCCCGGCCTCCCTCGCCCTGTCCGCGAAGACCGCCATCTCCCCCCGCGCGAGGGTCATCGGTGTCAGGGCGAACGGGAACTCCTCTCCGGACGTGAAATCGGGCTCATCGAGCGTGGTCGCTGTACGCCACCGGCTGCGCCGCGACCGGCGCGGCGCCGGCGAGCGCCTCGACCATGTCCTGGGCGATCGGGAGCTGCTGCACCGGCCCGTTCAGGCAGTTCACACCCACGATGTCGGCACCGGCGTCGGCGAGCTTCCTGGCGGCCTCGCCAGGCAGGTCCCCCTCGTAGGTCTTCGCGGGCAGCGTCTCGAACGACATCGTGACCATCACGGGCAGGCCCGTCGCCTTCGCGCGCTCCACGAACAGGAGCGCTTCACCGAGGAACGAGAACGTCTCGCCGATCCAGAAGTCCGGGGGCCCGGCGTCGAGCTGGTCCTGGAGCTGACGGTCGAAGAGCCCACGGACATGGTCCGGACTGGCGCCGTCGGCAGGGTCGTACGCCCAGGTCAGGGACAGGTTGCCAGCGACCAGCGCATCACCCTCGGATGCGACTTCGCGGGCGATCCCGACCGCGTTGCGATTGATGTCGTCGACAGTGCCCTCCATGCCCACGGTCGCGAGCTTGTCGTCGCTCGCGTAGAACGTCATCGTCTGCAGCACCTCAGCCCCTGCGCGCAGGAACTCTCGATGCAACTGAGCGAGGGCCTCTGGATGCTCCACGACCACCTCCGGCGTGAACGGACCGGCCTGGACGTAGCCGCGCTTCTCCAGCTCCAGCAGATACCCGCCGTCGCCGAGGACCGGACCATCGGCGAGGCGCTCCAAGATGCCCTTCGGCATGCGATCGAACCTCCCTCGCAGAACGCGGTGTTCGAGTCTAGGACCGCTCGCCGGCCACGGGGAACGAGCACCCCGACCGTCGGTCACGCGGCGCGCCGAGGCCCAGAAAGTGAGAAACCGCCGGAACCCGAGGGCTCCAGCGGTCTCTCACGACGAACCATACGCGAGGGCGCGAGTGGCTGTCAAATCGGCGTGGGAGGGCACTACCCGGCCCTGAGCTCCCGCCTCCATGAGACGACCTCCTCGACGGTCCGGT
Organism: uncultured Actinomycetota bacterium; assembly: GCA_963778505.1. Taxonomy (GTDB): domain Bacteria; phylum Actinomycetota; class UBA4738; order UBA4738; family HRBIN12; genus JAJNBA01. Next base: position 1,261,240 of record CAVZUH010000004.1, read on the forward strand.
AGTTCAAGATCCGCTCCCTGGGGATCCCTGCCAGCGCGGCCGTCGCCAGCCCGAACGGCAGGAACTCGAGCTCGAGCGAGGCGTGGGCGTCGCTCCCGATCGAGAACCACCGAACTCCCTCCCCCATGGCCACGCGGGCGAGCTCCACGCTCAGGTCCTGACGAGCCGGGGTGGCGTCGAGCTCGACCGCCTTGCCTCGAGCCGCGGCCTCGGCGAAGACGCGCGACCAGTCGGCCCGAAGGCCGGTCCGGCGTCCGTACATCCGAGCCTGTGGATGGGCGAGCACGTCCACTGACGGGTTCCGCAGGGCGGCCAGGTAACGCTCCGTCTGGTCCTCGCGGATCCGCAGCTTCGAGTGGAAGGCACCGAGGACGATGTCGAGCGGCGCCAGCGCCTCCGGCTCCATGTCGGCCGATCCGTCTGGGAAGACATCCATCTCGATCGAGCGGAGCACGCGGAACGGATCGCCCGCGGAAGTCAGATCCGCGTTGAGCGCCTCGATCCGCACGACCTGCTCCGCGAGCCGCGCCTCGTCCATCCCGTTCGCGATCTTGAGGCTCTTCGAGTGGTCCGTGATCGCGATGAAGGGACGACCCAGGAGCCGGGCGAGCGCCGCCATCTCCGGCAACGGGAGCCCCCCGTCGCTGTCGGTCGTGTGCACTTGGAGGTCGGCATGTGGCGTGCGCTCCCACGTCGGGTCCGCGTCGAGCGCCCGGCGGACCTCCGCAAGCGTCAGGAACCCGCGGCGCGTCTCGTCGGGCTCCGGGATCTCGGGCCGCTCGTCCAGCCAGCCGTGGATCCTCGCCGCCACCCAGGGTCCGACGGAACGGAGCTCGGTCAGCGACCGCCCGGCTTCCGCGAGGTCCAAAGCCTCCTCGGTCCAGTATCGGGCAGCCCGGGAGGCCTGCTGGAGGGCGCGCCGGCGATGAGCGGTCTCCTCCTCTCCGGCGCGCCACAGGAGCTCGGACAGGTCGCCGTTCGACGGGCTCACGCCGCCGGCGCATCCTCGCGGCGCCGTTCGTATCTGACGCCGAACCAGATCTCGTCCCCCTCGCGGTGCTCGAACCGTTCGATCAGACGCATCCCGATCTTCTCCGCGACGCGGATCGAAGGTGTGTTGTCTGCGTCGGCGTAGGCGCGCACCACGTCGGCACCGAGCGCATCGAACGCGTAGGCGACCAGCGCCCCGACCGCCTCGGTCGCGTAGCCACGACCCTGGAAGGCCGGCGACATCGTGTATCCCACCTTGATGACACCGGGCTCCCCTTCCGCCGGACTGATCCCCACATCGCCGACCAGGCCGCCACCGTCGCGCTCTTCGACGGAGAACTGCACCCAGCCGCCGGTCTCTCCGGGCACCCGGCCCGCCATCTGAGAGATGTCCGCCCGGACACTTTCCGGATCCGTCCGCTCCCACCCCTGCGTGCGGTTCACCTCCGGGTCGCTCCGGTACGCGGAGATGGCGTCGGCGTCCTCCGGGACGGACCGGCGCAGTCGAAGACGCTCGGTGAGCAACGGCTCGAAGTCGGCATCGACGCGCATCGGAGGGGAAGCGTACCGAGTAGCCTGCCGCACGCCGTCCACGACCCGTGTCGAGATCGACAAGGAGGACCGTTCATGGAGCCATGGTCGTTCGAGCCGAAGGGGCGCTTCGACGAACACACGGTCGACAGCCGGGTGCTCCGCGGGAATCCATTGGGCGACCCACACGAGCGCCCGCTGTGGGTCTACGTGCCGCCGGGCTATGAGGACGAGCCGGGCAGCCGCTATCCCTCGGTCTACGCGATCCAGGGTCTCACCGGCCAGCTCGACATGTGGAGGAACCGATCACCTTTCCGCCGCAACTTCCCGGAGCTCGCGGACGATCTCTTCGCGCGGGGAGATGCGCCACCGGTGATCGTCGTGTGGGTGGACTGCTGGACGTCGCTCGGTGGCAGCCAGTTCCTGGACTCCCCCGGCACCGGGGACTACCTCACGTATCTCTGCGACGAGGTGGTGCCGTTCGTCGACGAGCGCTATCGGACGATCGCCGATCGGGACCACCGAGGGATCGCTGGGAAATCCAGTGGTGGGTACGGTGCGATGGTCGTGCCGATGCTCAGGCCGGACCAGTGGGGAGGTCTCGCCACCCACGCCGGCGACGCGCTCTTCGAGGTGTGCTACCTGCCGGAGTTCCGCGAGTCCGCGCGCGTGCTCCGCGATCAGTACGAGGGCTCGTTCGACAACTTCTGGAAGGACTTCCGGAGCCGCCCGGCCCTCTCGAAGGACAGCGACGGGCACCTGCTGAACGACTGGTGCATGGCCGCGTGTTACTCGACCGACCCGGACGGAACGGTCCGCCTCCCGTTCGATACGGCTACCGGTCGGCTGATCCCGGAGGTCTGGGAGCGGTGGCTGGAGCTCGATCCCGTGCGGATGGCGCCCAAGAACGCGGACACGCTCCGGTCGATGCGAGCGATCTACATCGACGCGGGCAAGAAGGACGAGTACTACCTCGACCTCGGAGCGGAGGCGTTCAGACGAGAGCTGGAGGCCATCGGCGTGACCGATGTGTTCTTCGAGATCTTCGACGCCACCCACATGTCGATCGAGTACCGCTACCCGCTCAGCCTGAAGTACCTCGCGGAACGCCTTTCGGCCTGAGGGTCGCCGGTCCGAGGAGAGCGCCGGCAGACGCCTGGCGGACCGGCAATATTCCGTAAGCGTTTACTTACGAACGTGTATGATGCCCCCTCAGGCTGCACCGGGCAGCCGGGAAGGGGAGATCCGATGACGGATTACCTGCTGCTGTACAGCGGTGGAAGCATGCCCGAGAGCCAGGAAGAACAGGCGGCCGTGATGCAGGCCTGGAACACCTGGATGGAGGGGTTGGGCCCGGCCTTGAAGGACGGCGGGAACCCGTTCACGCCGGGAGCAGCCAAGACGATCGGCCCCGATGGTTCCGTTCGGGACGGCGACGGGACGGCGAGCGGCTACTCGATCCTCAACGCCGATTCGCTCGATGCCGCGGCGGACCTGGCCAAGGGCTGCCCGGTCCTCGAAGGCGGCGCCACGATCACCGTCTACGAGACCTTCGCGGTGATGTAACCGAGCTCGACCAGAGCTCACTCGGGAGCGATCCGTGAAGGACCGCCCTCGTCCACGGGGATCACGAGCGTATCCAGGTCGTGGCCCTTCAGCGAGAGGTGGCGTCGCTCGAGACCGGAGGTCTCGAGCGACGCCCCCACCGCTTCGGTAACCAGGATCTCGCCGGCGCGCACCTGCGCCGCGAGGTGCGACACGACGTCGATCGTGTCGCCGAAGGCAGTGAACTCGCTTTCAAGACCTCGGGAGACGTATCCCACGAACGAAGGGCCGGTGTGCACGCCGGCGCCGAGCGGGAGCCACGGGCCAGAGTCTGATCCGTACCCGATCGAGCGGGAACAGCGACCGCGCCGCCTCGAGGGAGGAACGCCATCCGTCCTCCGACACGATCCGGCTCTTCGCCATCGGCCCCCCAGGGGTTCGGCCTGCCACCATAGGCGAGCGATGGACCGCCTGCTCCGACTGTTGCCCGGTGAGCGGCGGGTGGTGGCTCCGGCCGCCGCCGCGGCCTTCATCTCCGCCGCGGGACTCACGCTCGCCGCGAGCAGCATCGACGCTCTCTTCTTCGCCCGCGGTGGCGTCGACGACCTCCCGGTGCTGTACCTCCTCCTGGGGGCCACGATGTTCCTCGCGACGCTCGCGGTCTCGGCCGTCCTCGGTCGCCTCGGGCGGGGACGAGCGTTCCTCGTGATCCCCTCGACGATCGCGGTCATCGTCGCGGCGGCCCGCGTGGCACTGGCGACGGACGCGGAGTGGATCTACCCGGCGCTCTGGCTGCTGCGCGGGGCATCGGAGTTCCTCCTCGGCCTCGCCGTGTGGGGTCTGGCCGGGCTCGTCACCGATTCGCGTCAGGCCAAGCGGTTCTTCCCCCTGATCGGCGGGGCCGCCGTCCTCGGACAGGTCGTGGGGGGGCTGGCCACGCGGCCCCTCGCGAGCGGGCTCGGAACGGACAACGTGATCGTGGTGTGGCTCGGAACGTTGGTGACGGTGGTCGTGCTGGGTCGGATCCTCGTCGTGAGAGCGGGGGCGGACGTTGTTCGACCGAAGCGGCGTCGGGCGCCAGCGATCGTCGAGATGCGCGACGGATTCCGCTACGCGGTGCGGTCCCCGCTGCTCCGCTGGATGTCGGTGGGGTCGATCCTGTTCTCGCTCCTGTTCTTCTCCCTCTACCTTCCGTTCTCGCAGGCGGCCGCCGATCGCTACCCGCAGCCCGACGATCTAGCCGGATTCTTCGGTCTGTTCTTCGCGGTATCGACCGCGGTGACCCTCGTGCTCTCGCTCCTCGTGATGAACCGCCTGCTCTCGAGGGTCGGCATCCCCACGGTGATGATGGTCCTGCCCGTGCTCTACCTCCTCGCCTTCGGAGTGCTCACGATCGGCTCGACGTTCGCGATCCTCCTCGCGTTCCGATTCGCGCAGGTGGTGTGGCTGCAAGGAGGTGCGTCGAGCGCGTGGGAGGCCGTCATCAACACGGTGCCTGCCGAGCGACGCGACCGGATGCGAGCGTTCCTCTACGGGGGGCCGACACAGGTCGGCACGGTCCTCGCCGGAGTCGTCGCCGTGATCGGCGAGCGCGCACTGTCGCCCCGGGTCCTCTACGGCATCGGGCTCGCGGCCGCGGCGGCCGCCGTCTATTCGATGTCGCGCGTGCGGAAGGCCTACGCCTCTGAGCTCGTCGTCGCCCTACGAGAGGGCAGGCCGCACGTGTTCGGTGGACCGCCCGGCGCGGGCGAGCCTTTCGGGCTCACCCGCGCCGACCGGGCCGCCGCGTCGGTCGCGATCGGCGCGATGACGGACCCTGACGTGGGCGTGCGCCGAGTCGCGGCGGAGCTCCTGGGCGACCTCGACGCGCCCGAAGCGACCTCGGCGCTGATCGAGGGGGTGCGCGACGACGACCCCGAGGTTCGAGCGGCCGCGCTGCGCTCGCTCGCCCGTGCCGAGGCGTTCGCGGCGTCGGACGTGATCCCCGAACGACTGGCCGACCCGGTGCCGGAGGTTCGGCTGGCGGCGTTGGAAGCGCTCGGCGCGCTCCGGGCTGATCGGTCACGAGCTCGGACGTTGCTCGACGATCCCGACGGCCTCGTCCGGGCTCAGGCCGCCGGCATCCTGCTGGCGGACGCGAGAGAGGACGGGCCGGACGACCGCCCGAGGGCGGGGCCTGAGAACCAGGCGAGGAACGAGCGGGAGGACGCCGAGGCCGAGGCGACCCTGGCGACACTCACGAGATCACCCCATGCCGAAGCCCGCGTGGCGGCGTTCCGAGCGCTCGCCGGATCGCGGAGTCCCACCGCGACGGATCTCGCTCGGACGGGGTTGTCCGACCCGGCCCCCTCGGTGCGACTCGAAGCGTCCCGGACGATGCTCAGCGTCGATCCCGTTGGTGGGGTCGAGGAGCTCATCGCTGCGATCGCCGGCGGCGGCGCCGTGCTCGAGGCCGCCGGTGAGGCGATGTCGTCTTCCCCGGAGCGCGCGCGCGAGCTGGTGCGGGGGCTCGCGTCCGCGTCCGCAACGCAGGCGCTCGAGAACCGCCGGCTCGCCGACTCGATCGAGACCGGAGGGGACGAGCGGCTCCAGATGCTCGTCGACTCGCTCCTGGCCGCATCGCGGTCGCATGGCTTGACCGCGATCCGCGCCGTGGCACTGCTCCGCGATGGCGGCGCGATCTCCACCGCGCTGGAGAGCCTCTCAGGCGTGGATCCGGTAGAGCGAGCCAACGCCCTCGAGGTGATCGAGACGATCGGCGACCGCGAGCTCGTGGGCCCGCTGCTGGGACTCTGGGAGCCCGGAAGGTCACACGATCTCGATCGCGACTGGCGGGAGGGTGTGCTCCAACACCCAGACGACTGGATCAGGACATGTGCGGAGTGGGCGACCGCGGCCACGACCACGGTCGCGTCCCGCGGAAGGAAGTCGAGAAGGAGGAACCATGACCGAGACCCTCATGACGTTGCCGCTGGTGGAACGCGTGCTGTTCCTGCGGCGCGTTCCCTTGTTCACGGACCTGTCCCCGCAGGACCTGGTACCGATCGCGACGATCGCGTCGGAGCACAGCTACGGCGAGGGGGACACCATCGCTGAGCAGGGCGATCCGGGCGACGAGATGCACATCATCGTCACGGGGTACGTGATGGTGATCCTCCGGGAACCCAGCGGTCACCAGCAGGTGTTGGCCGTCCGCTCCGCGGGCGACGTGATCGGCGAGATGGCGGTGATCACGAGCGGTCCGAGGATGGCCTCGCTCGCCGCGAAGGGACCCGTTCGCCTCCTCTCGATCGGGAGACGCGAGTTCGAGGCGCTGCTCCGTGAACGTCCCGAGACGTCGCTCGCGCTGATGCGCGTGCTCTGTCAGCGGCTGGCCGATCGCGACGCGGCGGTGCCCGGAGGAGAAGCATGAACGCGATCCGCGTGCGGGAACACGGAGGACCGGAAGTGCTCGTCCTCGAGGAGATGGACGATCCTCGTCCTGCCGCGGAGCAGGTGCTGGTCAGTCTCCACGCCGCCGGCGTCAACATGATCGATGTGCAACAGCGCTCCGGCGGCTACTCGGTGAAACTCCCGTTCACTCCCGGGACCGAGGGAGCCGGCGAGGTGATGGAGGCGGGCGAGGGCGTCGAGGGATACTCCCCGGGAGACCGGGTCGCCTACGCCGGGGTCCCGGGCGCCTACGCGGAGCTCGCGCTGGTTCCGGCCCCACGCCTCGTCCCGGTGCCGTCGGCTCTCCCGATGGAGGTGGCTGCTGCAGTGCTCCTCCAGGGGATGACCGCGAACTACCTTCTCGATTCGGTCGTGCCGCTGGAGCGAAGGGGCGGTCGTCGTCGTCCAGGCAGCAGCGGGCGGGGTGGGCCTCCTCCTCACGCAGATGGCGACGGCCAAGGGCATGCAGGTGATCGGTACCACGTCGACCGAGACGAAGGCGGAGCTGGTGCGGGATGCAGGGGCCGTCGACGTCGTGATCAGAGGTCGAGACGACTTCGCCGCCGTGGTGGCGGAACGGACGGACGGAAGGGGGGCTCGGGCCATCTTCGACTCGGTCGGTCGCGACACCTTCGAGGACAGCCTCGGGTCGCTCGCGAGGCGAGGATGTCTCGTGCTCTTCGGCCAATCGAGCGGCCCCGTGCCGCCGCTCGATCTCTCCAGGCTGCAGAAGGCTGGGTCGGTGTTCGTCACGCGGCCGGGTCTCGTCGACTATGTGGCGACCCGAGCGGAGCTTCTCGAACGAGCCGATGCCGTGATGTCGATGGTGGCGAACGGCGATCTCGACGTCCGGATCCATGCGCGCTTTCCGCTGGCACGAGCCGACGAAGCCCACCGGCTGCTCCAGAGCGGCACCACGGCCGGCAAGCTCGTGCTGACGGATCGCGAGGAGAGCCGGTGACAGCCGGTACGATGCACCGCGTCGGACCGCCCGGACTCCCCGAGGCGACGCCCGAGCGAGGACACCCGCCGCCACGACACCTCAAGGAGGACACCTGAAGGCCGCCCTCCTCACCGGTCCGCGGCGGATCGAGCTGCACGACACCGACGAGCCTCATCTGGACCCTGGTGATGTAGTCATGCGGGTCGAGTCCGTCGGCATCTGCGGGACCGACCTGAGCATCCACGCGGGCAAGATCCGCGTGGACTACCCGCGGGTGATGGGACACGAGATCGTCGGGACAGTGGTCTCGGGCGGAAGCGACGACGAGGCGGGCGCCAGGGTCCTGGTCGATCCGGGGATCGCGTGCGGGAACTGCCGGCAATGCCGCGAGGGCCGAACCAACATCTGTACCGCAGGCGGGCTCATCGGTCGCGACCAGGACGGAGGGTTGCGGGATCTGATGCCGGTCCCGGCATCCAACGTCCACGAGCTGCCCGAGGGACTCGACCCGGGAACCGCTCCGATGCTCCAGGTCCTCGCGACCTGCGTGCACGCGCAACGCCGAGCCCGCGTGTACCCAGGGGAAAGCGTGGTCGTGCTCGGTCTCGGGGTGACGGGCCTGCTCCACGTGCAGCTCGCGAAGCTCGGCGGCGCCGGCCCACTGATCGGGGTCACGAGGTCCGCGCCGAAGCTCGCGCTCGCGCGCGAGCTCGGCGCGGACGTCACGATCGCGGCGGACGGATCCGAGACCTCGGAGGTCGCCGCCGCCCTGCCCGGCGGCGCCGACCTCGTGATCGAGTGCGTCGGGACGGTCGGCGCCTTCGCCCGGGCGATCGAGATGGTCCGCATCGGGCGGACGGATCCTCGCGTACGGCACGATGACCGAAACATCCGGCAAGGTTCCCTTCTACGAGCTGTACCACAAGGAGATCTCGGTCGTCGGAGCTCGCTCGGCCAGGGTCGAGGACTTCCCGATGGCGATCGACGCCGTGGCCTCGGGGCGCGTGGTGCTCGACGCGCTCGTGTCGGGACGGTTCCCGATCGACGACGTCGACGAGGCGATCGCGCGGCGGGCGCGCCCGGCGCCCTGAAGGTATTCGTCGATGTCTGAGCCGCAAGGGGTGAGCGAGGGTCCAGCGTCCGACCCGCCCGCGGTCGAGATGCGGAAGGCGCAGGTCCGGATCGACGGTCGAGTGGTCCTCGGCCCGATCGACCTGGAGGTGGGACGCGGGGAACGGTGGGTGCTGCTCGGGCCGAACGGGGGCGGGAAGACGACCCTCCTGGCGCTCGCCGGCGCGCGCCGCCAGCCCTCGTCCGGTCGCGTCGCGGTGCTGGGCGTCACGCTGGGGACGCGCCGACGTCCGCGCGATCCATCCGAGCGATCAGCCACACGAGCCATGTCCTTGCGGAGCGGATGCCACCCGACCTCGCCGTCCGGACCGTGGTGCTCACGGGCAAGCGAGCGACCCTCTCGCCCTGGTTCCAGGAGTTCGACGAGGACGATGAGCGCCGCGCGGTGACGCTGCTCCATCGGTCGGCTGCGGACACCTCGCCGCGCGGCGCTTCGCCACGCCAGCCAGGGCGAGCGGCAGCGGGTGCTCCTCGCCCGCGCGCTCTTCTCCGGAGCCGGAGCTATTCATCCTCGACGAACCAGCCTCGGGGCTGGATCTACCCGGCGCGGGAGACGCTGATCGAAGCCCTCGAGACCGCGTTGGCCAGCCGTCCGCTCCGACGACGATCCTCGCGACGCATCACCTGGAGGAGATCCCGCCGTCCTCGACCCACGCCGCGCTGCTGCGGGACGGGTGGCTCGTGGCGAGCGGCGACGATCGAGGGCGTCCTCACGCCGGGTTCGCTCGAGGCGTGCTTCGGGATCGCGATGGACGTCGGACGGCGCGGTGCGCGTTGGTGGGCCATGGCCCGTTCCGGCCCGCGGGTCCGCCGCCTGGACCTAGCCTCGACCTCCGGAGCGGCGTCGGCGTTCACCGCGTACGGGGGGGTTCGGCCGGCCAGGGCCTCGATCACCTGCTCGACGGCCTTGCGCTGGAGCTCGCGGAGCGATTCCTCGCTGTAGAAGGCCGCGTGCGGCGTGACGATGACGTCGTCGCGGTGCAGGAGCGGGTCGTCGGGCGACGGCGGCTCCACCTCGAGGACGTCGAGGCCCGACCCCGCCGAGCCGATCCTCCTCCAGCGCGGCGCGGAGCGCATCGAGGTCGACCAGCGGGACCGCGTGACGTGTTCACGAGGATCGCGCCGGGCCGCATCATCGCGAGCTCCGCCGCGCCGATCAGATGGCGGCTGTCCGCGGTGAGCGGTGCGTGGACCGAGACGACGTCCGCGACGGCGAGGAGCTCCTCGAGGGTCGTCGGCTCCGCTCCTGCCTCGCGGACCGCGTCGTCCGGGACGAACGGATCGGTGGTCACGATCACGGAAGCCGAGCGGCGCCATCTTGACGGCGAGCGCACGCGCGATGCGGCCGAACCCGACGAGACCCAAGCGTTCGCCCGCGGAGGCGGTGGAGCGGCCGGGCGTCCGTGGGCGTCCAGGACCCCGATCGCACCTTCCGGTCCAGCAAGCGTGACGCCGCGCGCGAGGGACAGGATCAGGGCGAGCGCGTGATCGGACACCTCGTCGATGCAGTAGTCCGGCACGTTCGTGACGACGATGCCCTTCGCGCCGTCGCCTCGTCGAGATCGACGGTGTCGAGTCCCGATGCCGTAGCGCGCGATCACGCACGCATCGATCGAGCCCGCGGATCACCTCCGCCGACATCTGCGCGTAGCAGTTCAGCACGGCGTCCGCGCCCGCGACGGCCTCGCGCACCTCCTCGATCGACGCGGCGTTGGATCCGAAGCGGAGCTCGTGCCCCGCCTCGCGCAGCAGCCCCGCTCCTGCTCCAGGTCCGGGAAGACGTGATCGGTCACCGCGACGAGCGCCATCGTGCGCCTCCTCCGGGACCGCCGCGACGGGAGCAGACCGCCCGGCCCTCGTGGTGCCGGAGGTGGACGCCGAGATCGAGGCAACAGGCACCGGGAGGATCGAGACGCCGCCCCGTGTCGCCGTCGACGGCGACGAGCGAGCCGCTCTCCGCCGCGTATCGGCGTCGCCCGATCTCTGGCCCGATCACCGCCGGGACGCCGAGCGACCGGGCCACCTCGAACAGGTGCGCGCCCGACGTGCCGCCGGCGCGTGACGAGTGCCGCGCTGTGCCAGAGCAGCGGCGCCAGGTGGGGCAGCGGGAGCGGCGCGACGAGCACGTCGCGGGGACCGGGGCGGTCGATCGAGCGGAGCTCGGCTGAGCGGATGGAGATCGACCGGCGCCGATGCCCGGCGAGACCGGCACCGCCTGGGACCCGCAGCCCCCGCGCGCGGACGACCTCGGCGACGAACGGCTCCCAGCGCCCGGGACCTCTGCCGGAGCGCGGGCGGCGTTCGCCGGCGATCGCGCGATCGACCTCCTCGCCGGTGAGCCGCCAGATGAGCTGCGGCGACGGGAGGAACCCCGCGTCGACGAGGAGTTCGCCCCGACCGCGCGGACGAGGCCCACGATCCGCCGAGCGACATCCAGGTCCGGTGTTCCGAGGCCGGCGATCGCCCGAACGCCGTCCGTCACGCGTCCCTCGGAGCAGGAGACGCGATCACGTCCGCCGCTCGCTCACGAGCCATCGGAGGCGGCACGCTCCCCAGACCTCGGCGCTCGTCTGGTCAGCCGAGCGCTCGCGCCTCCGTGAGCGCCGACGCCGGATCGGCGACCCCGGCCGGGTCCGCCCCGATCTCCTCCACGGCCGACGCATCCGTCGGAGCCGAGGGCCCATGGGAAGCACGAGCTCGTCCCCCAGCGGTCCCGGGAACGCCGTGACGAGCCGGGCCAGGCGCTCGGCGCCTGCCGGGACCGGGCATGGCGTGTGCGGATGTCGCGGCTGTGGACCCGCGGGCGGTGCCTCGCCGGTCCCGTCGGGCCGATCTGCAGCAGGTAGATCTCATCACCCACGGCGCCCCATTCGATCGCGGTGGCGGCGACGGATCCGGCGGCTCGCCTCGCGAGGCCGGCCGCCGCCGACACCGTCGCCGCCGGGATCCCAGTCTCGGTCTCACCGACGATCGCTCCCGTCCGCCCCCACCCTCACGTCGCGGCCGCCGCGGCGACCGGCGACCACGCCCGACGGCCCTCCCGGCGCCACGGCGACGTCGACCGTGCCGTCGGCGCGGACCCGCGCCGTGCCCCCGGCGTCGCAGGCGAAGGAACGGCTGCACCAGCACGGCGATCCGCAACGTGTCCGACGTCCACACCGGCCTCGGCACACCGGCCCAGCGCGTCGACGGAGAACGCGGACGCCCAGCATCCCCGGACGGCGGTGGGCAGGTCGCCCGACTCGATCCCGAGGTAGCTCGCGAACGCCCCCGACCAGCGGCCGTCGTCGTCGAGGGCCGTCGACGACCGCACCACGAAGCACCCCCGGTCGCCGTCCATCGCTCCGCTCGGCGGGAGGGGCGAGGGGACGGCGGCCTCCATCGCTGCGAGGTAGGCGCTCGGACGCCCCGCGGTCTCGAGCGCTTGCGCACCCGCGGCGATCGCGGCCCCGGACGCCTCGAGGGGGAGGACCCATCCCGGGAGCACGGGCAGTCCGGCGTCCGCGGCGGCCGCCAGCCCGGCCGCCTTGACACCGACGACCGCCGGATCGCGCGCCGCGGGATCGTCGAGGGCCGGGGCACCGCCGACATCGCGATCAGTCCACGACCGTGATCTCGTCGATCGGGAAGGACGTGATCAGCTCGTGACCCGTGTCGGTCACGATCAGCATCTCCTCGAGGCGCACGCCGAACTCGTGCACCTTCCCGTGCTGGGTCTCGAGCGCGAACACCATCCCGGGCTGTGATCTCGATCGGATGGTCGAGCGACCAGATCCGGGAGATGACCGGCTGGTCGTACTGCGCGAGCCCCAGCCCGTGGCCCCAGAGGTTCGCCGCCGCCTCGTCCTCGTCCTCGTAGCCCCACGTCTCCATCGCGGACGGCCACTTCGAGGCGATGTCGCGGCGTGGACACACCCGGGCTTCACGGCGTCGATCGAGTCGCGGAGCCACGTGAGCGCGGTGTCGTAGTACTGCTTCATCTCGTCCGTCGGCTTGCCGCCTACGCAGTACGTGCGATAGACGCACGACTTGAAGCCGTTCCACGTGAGCGCGGCGACGTCGATGATCACGAGCTCGCCCGGGCGGATGATCCGATCGGAGAAGTTCCGCCAGTTCGGCCACGCGTTCGGGCCCGGACGACACGATCACGTCCTCGACGTCCTCGACGCCCGGGAACGAGTACAGGTACTCGAACCCGAACGCGGCGACCTGGTTCTCGGTGAGGCCCGGGCTTCAGGAACTGCGACATCTCGTAGTGGAGCGCGTCGCAGATCGAGCCCACGATCCGCGAGCCGTTCTGCTCGTCGGGGCTCTTGACCGCGCGCGCCTCCATCATCGGCGTCATGCCGTCGGTCCAGTTGATCCCGGCCTGCTCGAACGTCCGCATCATGTTGATGTCGATGAAGTCCACGCCCGAGCGGCTTGTCCTTCACGCCGGCGTCCTCGAGATCGTCCGCGAGGGCCTTCGTGAACTTCTCGACCTGCATCGTGGACGCGGCGCCCGCCGCGCCCTTGATCCACGCGAACGAGTGGCGCACGTTCTCCTCCGGGATCCACGGCGAGTGCTTCTTGATGTGGATGCCGATGTCGCCCTGCTCGTACAGGATCGGCTCCTGCCCTTCGGTCAAGCATCGCGTACCGGAGCCCCGGCTTCAGCCGGTTCCAGCCCGGGCGTCAGCGTCGAGGTCACGTAGCGGGATGTTCTCGTCGTACATCAGCAGCATCGCGCCGAGGCCGTGGCGCTCCATCGCGCCTCGCGCGCCCGGGCGAGCCGGTACGCCCGCACGCGCGCCCAGTCGATGCCTCCTTCCATTCGAGGCTCGCGTATCCGAACGTTTCCTTCATGTGCCTCCCTCCATCCGATGTGATCGAACGCGGGCCGGCTCACGACGAGCCTCCCGTCACCTGATCGACGATCCCGAGAACGCGTCGTCGTCGACGAGACCCTTCGTCTCGAGCGAGCGTCCCTTGACCTCGTCGAGGATCGTCTGCATCTGCTCCGTCGTCGCCGTGCGGCCGAGCCGGTCGAGGTTCGCCGCGGATCGAGTCGAGCCCGGAGCCCTTGCCGAGGACCAGCACCGGGGCGGTTGCCCGACCAGCTCGGGCCGGTACGGGAACGACTCGATGAGCTCGTCGCCGACGTTGCGCACCCACGTCGTGATGATGCCCGGACTCGACGTTGTAGAGCCGCTCGCCGACCACCGGCCGGTTCGAGGGCTGGGCGACGCCGGCCAGCTCCATCACCAGCTTGGAGATGCTCGAAGAACCGCTCGGTCTTGATGCCCGGTGTCCATCCCGTACATCGTGAGCAGCGCGAGGACCGTCTCCTCCATCGGCGTGTTGCCCGCGCGTTCGCCGATGCCGGTCACGGTCGTCTGGATCACGCTCGACGCCCTCGGCCACCGCGAGCACGCGTGTTCGCGACGCCGAGACCGAAGTCCATGTGGAAGTGCGTCTCGAGCGGGACGCCCATGCGCTCACGGGTCTGGCGGACGAACAGCTGCACGCCGTGCGGCGAGAGGACGCCGAACGTGTCGACGAGCCCCACGGCATCCACGTGCCCGTCGGTGGCGACGTTCTCGAGCAGGTCGAGGTACTCGACCAGGCCCGCCCGCGTCGCGTCGATCGGGAAGAACGAGACGGTCAAGCCCGAGCTCGTGCGCCAGGCGTGGTCGCCTCGATCGACGCGTCGATCGCGCGCTGGACCGGCCATCGGTACGCCTTCTCGATCAGGTGATGGCTCGAGGGGATCTCCATCACCACGCCGTCGACGCCGCAATCCGCCGCGCGCTTCACGTCGTCGACCATGCAGCGGGAGAACGCGTAGATCTTCGACGGGAGCCCCATCTTGACCATCTCCCGGACGGCGGCGTCGTCGGCGGGCGAGACGGCCGGCAGCCCGGCCTCGATCCGATGGACCCCCGCCTCGGCGAGCGACTCGGCGATCCGGAGCTTGTCGTCCTTCGTGAAGACGACGCCCGCCTGCTGCTCGCCGTCGCGAAGGGTGACGTCGTGCACCTGGACGGACGCCGGGCAGCTGACAGCCCGTCGCGGATCTCCGGGAGGAAGTTCCAGGGACTGCTGAACCAACGATCGGACTTGCCACGGCTCGTCGGTCATCCGTCCCCCCTTCCCGGTTCTAGTGCATCAAACATAGTACACAACCTCCTCTCCTCGCTGTCGGACCGCGCGCTCACCCGAGCCGGTCGGGTCTGGCCATGGCCGGCTCCCCGTAGACCTCGGGATTGACGACGCCGGGCGGCCGCTCGCCCGCGATCATCGCCCGCAGGTTGTCCACCACCGCCAGGCTCATCGCCTCGCGGGCCTCGACCGTCGCGCTGCCGATGTGCGGCGTGAGGATCACGTTCGGGAACGCGAAGAGCTCGGGGCTCGGCGCCGGCTCGCCCACGGGCGGTTCCTGCCAATAGACATCCAGCCCGGCTCCGGCGATCTTCCCGTCGCGGAGCGCCTCGATCAGCGCCGGCTCGTCCACGATCCGACCGCGGGCGGTGTTCACGAAGAAGGCGGTGGGCTTCATCAGGTCGAATTCGCGGGCGCCGATCATCTTGTGCGTCGTCTCGTTGTACGTGGCCATCACGCACGACGAAGTCGGCGCGTCGGAGGAGCTCGTCCCGGTCGGGCTCCCACGTCACGCCCAGCTCCCGCTCGCGCGTCCTCGGGCAGCCGGTTCCGCTTCGTGTAGATCACGTCCATCTCGAAGGCGCGGAGACGCTTCACGATCTCCGCGCCGATGTCGCCGAGCCCGATCATCCCGACGAGCTTGCCGGCCAGCTCGTGGGTGAGGAACGTCGTCGACTGCTCCTGGTGGAACCGCCCGTCGCGGACGAAGCGATCGGCCTCGACGAGGCGCCAGGCGAGGCCGAGCACGAGGGCGCAGGTGAGGTCGCACGTGGTCTTCGTGATCACGTGCGGGACGACGGTGACGGGCAGGCCTCGACGGGTCGCGGCCTCGACGTCGACCACGTTGGGGAACAGCGCCATCGTGGCGATCCCCTTGAGCGTCGGGCGCCGCGTCCATGACCTCCTCGTCGATCGGCGTGTCGCCCAGCATCCACAGGTAGTCGCAGTCCGCGACGCCGGCCAGCAGCGCCTCCCGACCGATCATCCGATCCGAGTCGAACACCTCGACGTCGGCGATCTCCTCGAGAGCGCGACGACCGACGTCCATGATCGGCTGGACGACGAAGACCTTCGGCTTGCGCGCAGACGCGGTCACCGCTCGCCTCGTCTCGCCGGAACAGGCTCGCGGCGGTGCCGCGCAGCAGGGCGTGACGCTCGTCGTCGGAGAGCTCGGTCATCGTCTCGAGGCGGCCGACCGGGTCGTCGAACGTCATCGGCGCCGGCCAGTCGGTGCCGAAGACGACCCGGTCGGCCCCCACCACGTCGATCAGGAACCGCAGGTTGCGAGGCGTGTAGACGACCGTGTCGTAGTAGAACCGCCGCACGTAGGTGCTCGGCCGATCCTGCGACTTCCCGCGCTCGCCCGACCAGACGTCCCACCCCTTGTCGAGGCGGTCCAGGGCGTACGGGCACGTAGCCGCCGCCGTGACACAGGCAGATCGTGAGGTCCGGGATACCGGTCGAGCACGCCCGCCGTAGATGAACGCCGCGAACGTGATCGTGCGGTCGACCAGGTTCCCGATCGAGTTCAGCAGGAAGTACTTCCGGGTGCGGTAGGTCGACCGTCGTGTGCTGGAACTGATGGATCAGCAGGAAGACGCCGAGGTCCTGTGCCGCCTCCCAGACCGGCTCGAACAGGTCGTGGTCGTAGGTGAGCCCGTTCACGTGATCGTCGATCATGAACCCGGTCAGGCCGAGCTCCTTCATCCCCCGGGTCATCTCGGTGACGGCGCGCTCGGGATCCTGCATCGGGAGCGTCCCGAGGCCCATGAAGCGATCGGGATGATCGCGCACCATGCCCGCGATCTCCTCGTTCGCCTCCTGGGAGATCCGTTCCGTGACCTCGGGCGGCTGGTGGTACTGGTAGAAGACGTCGGTCGGCGAGACGAGCTGGACGTCGATCCGCAGCTCGTCCATCGTCTCGAGCCGCTTCGGGACGTCCCACCGGTTCTTGAGGTTGCCGAGCTCGCCGTCGGCGGTCGTCATGCCGTGCCAATCGCTGCCGTCGTCGCAGCACCGCCTCGCTGGAACCGCTGCAGCGTGCAGTGACAGTGGACGTCGATGATCGGATCCGTCGGTCATGTCCTGCCTCCGGATGGCGCCGATCAGTGGCCGTGCATCGCGTGGGTCATGCGAGCCGTCCACTCGTACTTCGTCGCCGCGGAGAGCGTCCGCATCGTCGTCGCGGTACGCGTCGCCCTCGATCGAGCGTCTCGGCCGCGTCGGCGTCCGGCAGCTCGAGGTCGAGGATCCAGTCGTAGTCGGTCTTCAGCGTCGCCGACGCCGGTCCCGAGCGTGAGCCGCTCGACGCCGGCCTCGTCACCGAGCCGCTTGACCTCGGTGAGCGCCCGCTCCTTGGAGGCCTCGTCGAGTCGTCCTTCCAGATGAACATCGCGGAGTGCCGGACGTGTCCCGGCATCATCAGCGGCGCGCCCTCGTACCACCAGTCGATCCTCGCGGTGAGCTCGCCCTGACAGACCGCGGCGTTGTAGACGGCGATCTCGTGGTGCACGTCGTCCTTGTTGTAGGCCTGCGAGACCCGCTTCGTCCTCGAAGTCCAGGTGGAGCGCCACGTCGTAGTCGCACGGCGGACCCTCGGTCGCCGCGCGCCACCGCGGCGTCCGGTCCCACGGCTTCGTCTCGGAGAGGTGCAGCGAGCCGCCGAACAGGTCGGAGCCGAAGTCGATCGCGACCGGCCCGGCGGCGGTGAACCGCATGTACGCGGACCCCTTCTGCATCCACTGCATCTCCTCGGGCCCGTTCCCCTCCTTCAGCATGAAGAACGCGGTGTGTCTCAGCATCGTGGGACCTCCTCTCCTCGTGATCGCCCGGCCGGCTCAGGCGTCGACCTTCGGTCGTTCCATCTCTTCGAACAGCTCGAGGATCTCCGCCTGCTGGATCGCGACCTCCTTGTCCGTCTGCCGACGCGGGAACGGCAGGTCGATCGTCAGGTCGCGGAAGATCACGCCCTGGCTGCTCATCATCAGCACGCGGCTCGACAGGAGCACGGCCTCGAGCACGTCGTGCGTCACGAACAGGATCGTCGAGCCCGTGTCCAGCCAGAGCCGCTGGAGCTCCACCGCGGAGATCGCGCGCCGTGATCGCGTCGAGGTGGCTGAACGGCTCGTCCATCAGCAGCAGGTCTGGCTCGATCGAGAGCGCGCGCGCGATCCCGACCCGCTGCTGCATCCCGCCCGAGAGCTGGCCCGGGTACATCTCAGCGGTCGAGCCCGAGGTTCACCAGGTCGAGGTACCTCCGGCCGCGTTCCGCCCGCTCGTCGGCGGAGCCCTCGTCCAGGACGTAGACCATGTTGTCGAGGACGGTCTTCCATGGCAGCAGCCGCGGGTCCTGGAACACGTACCCGATCCGGGCGTCGCCCTCGGTCCGACCGAAGACCTCGAGCGTCCCGGCGCTCGGCGTCTCGATGCCGGAGACCATGTTCAGGAACGTGCTCTTCCCGCAGCCCGACGGCCCGACGAGCGTCACGAACGTGTGCCCCTCCGCCTCGAAGCTCACGTTGCGCAGCGCGAACACGGGGTCCTGGCCCGCCCGCGTCGGCGGGAACACCTTCTTCACGTCGCGCGCTACCAGTCGTGCCACGTCGGCTCCCCTCCGGTCGACGGTTCCACCGCCCGGCGAACGGTCATCACGGACCACTGCTGCCCGCCGATCCGCCATCCGCGGAAGTGCCGGACGACCCGGTCCATCACGACCCGGTCGAACGCGAGGATCGTGATCATCATCACGAGTCCCCAGGCCATCATGCCCTCGAAGCTGCTGGCGTCGTACCAGTAGTGCGCGCGGAAACCGACCCCCTTGTCGTTGCCGAACCACTCCACAAGCAGGACGGCTCCCCATCCGGCCAGGACGGCCGAGCGGAAGCCGGCGGCGATGTACTCCATCATCGACGGGATCACGAGCCATCGGAACTGCCGTCGGGTGCCCACTCGGTAGGCGTCCGACATCGCGAGCAACCTCCCGGGCGTGGCGGTCGCGCCCTGGAACGTGTTCACGACCAGCTGTGGCGTCGCGGACAGCACACAGACGGTGATCGGCCCGATGTTGCTGAACCCCCACCACATCACGACCAGGAGCGCCCAGATGAACGCCGGCAGCGTGATTCCCACGAGGATCAGATCGGTGAAGAAGTAGCGGACGCGCCACCACCGCGCCATCGCGATCCCGATCGACACCCCGAGGACGAGGACGAGCGAGAGCCCGATCACGGCCCGGACCAGGCTGATCGCGAGGTTCGGGAAGACCTCGCCCCGCTGGAACTCCTCGATCAGGGACTCGACGGTGCCGAGCGGCGTCGGGATGTCCTCGAACGTCGATCCCGGCCCATTGCCAGACGAGCAGGAACGCCACGCGCGCCGTGTACCGCGCGGCGCGATCCGAGGTGAGCCACCTCCACCGAGACCGCGGCGGTGGAGCGAGCAGGAACTCGGGGATCTCGGCGGATCCGAGGCCGTCGACGGTCGCGACGTCGCTCACGAGACCCGCTCCCTCGCTCCCGCGGGGTCGCGCCAGCGGAACACCCGTCGCTCCGCCGGCGCGATCAGGAGCCGCTCGACCAGGATCACGAACAGGACGAAGAAGAACATCCACGCCAGCAGGTCGACGACCGAGAAGATCTGGAACGACTTCTCGAGCTGGTACCCGACCCCCAGGTAGCCGCCGAACGTCTCCGCCAGGGCGGCCAGCTTCCACGAGTTCGCGAACGAGACGCGGCCGCTCGCGAAGAGGAACGGCACCACCGAGGGGATCACGATGCTCCGGAGGGTCTTGCGGCTGCTCCGCCGGAACGACCGGCTCATCGCGAGGAGCCCGCGGTCCACCGATTCCACGCCGGCCGCGACGTTGATCGCGATGCCGGTGAACGCCTCCAGCGCCACCACGAACGCCGGCCCCCACGGGCTGATCCCGAACACGACGATCGCGATCACCGCGTACACGAGGAGCGGCACGTTCGCGAACAGGTAGACGAAGTCGTGGAAGAACGCCCGCGCGTAGCGGTAGCGGCCCATCAACATCCCGATCGGGATCCCGATGACGAGGGCCATCGCCCAGCCGGCCATCGTCTTCAGGAAGCTGCTCAGGAAGTTCGTGAAGACCACGCCCGAGACGAGGAGCTCCCACATGCGGCTGCGCCACGGCGAGCGGGGACGGCAGGACGTAGGGCTCCAGGACCGTGGAGAAGTACGCCCAGACGGCGATGAAGCTGGCCGCACCGAGGAGGGAGTAGAGGACCTTCGCGCGCGTGCGCCGGCCGCTCGAGGCGAGCGCGTCGATCGCCTCCTGCTCGAGCTCCTCGAGGGTCTTCTCGGTCTCGACGGTCGCGGCCATAGGGGGAGAGGGCGGTGCCGGCGTCACTGACGCGACGCCGGCACCGGATCGCTCGCTAGAAGCCCTCCGGACAGGGCTCGCCTTCCGGATCCTCCATCACTTCGTGCCGAGGGAACTCCGCGTCCGCCGGGACGACGCCGGCGTCCTGGACGAGGTCGAAGACCGGCCGCTCGCCCTCGATCCACTCCTCGGTCAGGTAGGGGCTCTCGACGAACCAGTCGAAGGTGTTCTCGAAGTAGTCCTTCATGAACTGCGCCTCGGCCTCGGTCTCGACCGCGAAGTGCTGCGGGTACGTGTCGATGATCTCGTCGCGGTTCTGCGGCCCACTGGACCATCGCGCAGTCCCACACCTCCTGGAAGAAGGCCGCCGCCTCGGGGTTCGCGTCGAACCATTCGGCTCGGGACACGAACGCGTTGCTGAGCACACCCTCGTGGCCGGGCACGATCTCCTCGCCGTAGAGCTGCGACGCGGACTTCCCGTCGTACATCACCGTGAGGTCCCCCGATGCCATGTCCGGGATCACCTGGGTCGGGTCGAGGATCCCGGCGCAGGCCTCGTCCTCGCGGAGCAGGTTCGGGATCACCTGGTAGTCGGCCGTGACGATCCCGATGTCATCGGAACCCTCCGCGACCTCGCGGCCGTCGATCGCGTTGATCAGCGACCCCCAGATGATCGTGTTCCCGGTCACGGACTCCGTCGCGATCTTGCAGCCGGCCGGGAAGTCGGATGCCGTCTGGTACTCGGGGTGCGCCGTCACGAGCACGTCCTTGTTCATGTTGAACTGGCCGAACGTGACGGTCTCGATGCCCTGCTCCTCGAGGAGCGGAGTCTCGTACGTGCCCGTCGAGACGACGTCGGCATGACCCCCGGCGAACGTCGCCCACTCGTCCCACGTGGCGAGCTGGATGATCCGGAATCCGGACTCCTGTCTCCATCGCCTCGAGGATCCCCTGGTCCTTCATCCAGTCCCAGGCCGGGTCCGGCGCGAACGTGAACCGGATGATGTTGCTCTTCTCGCCGTCGCCGTCGCCGCCACCGCCGCCCCCGCCGTCGTCACCGCAGGAAACGGCGACCAGCGTGGCCACGGCCAAGAGTGCAGCGCTGCGAAGCAACCTGCTACGGCCCATTTCGAAGCCCTCCCCTGTGTCAGGCCCGATCAGGTGACGCACTCTATAGAATATGCGAATCCTTGTCTAGGCAGCAGGAGTCGCCCCAGTGACCGTCCGGGAGAAGCCTCCGATGGCCGCCGCGACCACCTGCGAGGGCTGGTGCTGTGCGCCGCCGGCGTCGTCGTGATCAGCCCGGATGCCCTGATCATCCGAACCGTCGCACACCGACGCGTGGTCGACCGTGTGCTGGCGCGGGATCTTCACCGCGATCGGGACCCTCGTGATGCTCGCGATCCTCGCGCCCGGACGGGAGCCCCACGCATGGCGACCGACACGCCCCCATCTGTTCGCGGGAGCGCTGTTCGCTGCCGCGAGCGTGGCGTTCGTGTCCGCGCTGGATCGGACGGACGCGGCGAGCGTGCTCGTGATCATCGCCGCGGGCCCACTCATCGCCTCCGTACTCGGCCGCCTGTTCCTCCACGAACCGGCGCACGCTCGAACCTGGATCACCGGTGGTGTCGTGGTGGTGGGCCTCCTCGTGATCTTCGGGGGAAGCCTCGGACGTGGTGACATCGACGGCGATCTGCTCGCGTTGGCCGGCGCGTCCTGCTTCGCTGGCTACCTCACCGTCTCGCGCGCTGCCCGCCCCGCCGACATGACGCCGGCGATCGCGATCGGCGGCGCCGGGGCGGCGCTCGCCGGGCTGGTCGCCGGCGCCGATCTCACGATCGGCGCCGGCGACCTGCTCCTCCTCGCGCTCCTGGGAGTGGTGATCCTGCCCGTGTCGCTCACGCTCATCACGCGAGCGACCCATCACCTGCCGGCGCCAGAGGTGAACCTGATCGCGCTCCTGGAGACCGTCCTCGGGCCGCTCTGGGTGTGGCTCGCGATCGGCGAGACGCCATCGCCCGAGGTGCTCGCAGGCGGTGTCCTCGTCGTCGGAGCCGTGACGATCCACTCCGTGCTCGCACTGCGGGCCGGCGGGGATCGAGGACGCGGCCGCGGCGCTGCTGGGCTAGCGGAGATCCGCCAGGTCGGCCGAGCATCCCGACTCGAGGCTCCGGCCGATCGCCTCGAGGACGGCCGCGACCTCGATCGCCTCGGGCGATGCCGGTCTCCGGGACGTCGTCGCCTCGGATGCATCGCGCGAACTCGGCGATCTCGTCGACCATCGTGTCGATCGTCTCGACCTCTCGCTCGGTCCGCGTGGCTTCGCTCCGAGACTGCGTGAAGAGTCGTGTGCCGTCCTCCTCGTTCCAGACCGCCGCGTCGCTTCCGAACACCGAGAGCCCGACGACCGGCGGTGCGAAGTAGGTCGTGCTGATCGAGGCGATCGGTCCAGACTCGTACTCGACCAGCACCGTCGTGGCTTCGTCGAGGTCGTTGAAGCCGTGGATACGCGTGCTGAACGACGTCACCTTCTTCGCGGGACCCATGAAGTAGTGGAACGTGTCGACGGTGTGGACACCGAGCGCCGTCATGCCGCCGAACGGGCACTCGGCGGGATCCTTCCGCCACGCGGGGAGGTCCGGCTTGTGCCCGCCCGCCGCGGTGTGTACCCCGTCGAGCTGGAGGACGGTCCCGAGCTCACCGGCATCGATCATCGCCTTGATCCGACGGTTGGCGGGCTGGCGGCGACGGTTGTGCCCGACCTGCACCGACGACGCCGGCGCGACTCGGCCGCCTCGGCCACGCGCTTCGCGTCGGCGACCGTCAGCGTGAGCGGCTTCTCGACGAAGACGTGCTTCCCGGCCTCCGCCGTCCGCACCGCGATGTCCGCGTGCGTGGAGTGCGGGGTCGCCACGATCACGCCGTCGATCGTCGGGATCCGCGAGCAGCTCGTCGAGATCCGCCGCGGCCCGGCAACCGTGCTGCTCGGCGAACGCCGCCCGCGTCTCCTCGGTCCGCGCGTAGCAGGCGACCACCTCGGCGACGCCCGACGATCGAGCGCTCTCCGCCAGCACACCGCCGAACCATCCGAGACCGACGACGCCGAGTCGAACCGTGTCCATGTCAGCTGCTCCTTTCCGAAGGCGCATCCGCGGGCCGCTCGACTGCGAGCCATCCGCGTCAGGCCGTCCCGCGTTCCTCCGGCCTGGTCATCTCGATCGGCATCGCCGCGTGACCCTGCATCACGGCCGCCGCGCGCTCGGCGTCACGGGCGCGGAACGCCTCGATCAGCGCCTGATGCTCGTCGTCCGCTCGCCGCCGGATCTCCGGGTGCCACCGCTGCGCCTGCGCCACGTAGACGGTGGACGCCTCCTCGAACCCCTTGAGGATCGAGGCGAGGCGAGTCACACCGGTCGAATCGTGGAAGACGAGGTGGAACTGCGTGTTGAGCTCGACCCAGTTGCCGAGGTCGCGCTCCTTCGCCATCCGAGCTCGCGCAGACGCTCGCGCCTCCGCGAGCTCCTCGTCGGTGATGTTCTCGACCACGAGGCGCACGGCCAGCGGCTCGAGCTGGTGGCGGATCAGACGGATCTCCTCCATCTCCTGCCAGTTCAGCTCACGGACGACGCCGCCTCGGTGCCGGTCGAGCGTGATGAGGCCCTCGGTCGCCAGATCGCGGAGCGCCTCGCGGACCGGGGTCGTGCTCACGTTCAACATCGTCGCCAGGTCGGCCTGGATCAGCCGAGACCCACCGCTCAGATCACCTCGGAGGATGGCCCGCCGCAGAGAGTCCTTCACGAACTCGTGGGCGGTCCGCCGCCCGCCGGTGTTGGCGATGTTCGCCCAGTTCACGTCGCCCGTCATCGACTTCTCCGTGGTCACGCGCGACCTCTCCTGGCCAAGACCTGGGGTTTCACTTCCGACAGGATGTATGATACATGTCCCAACGGGAGGCCCGGACTCCATCGGCCCGTTCCGTCGCGGCGAGCGCAGACTGAGCCGGACCGCGCCGGCACCCGAGGAGAGTGATGAGCGGCTACGCGCGCGGACCCTTCGGGGTCGACTGGGAGGACCGGATCGACTTCGCCCGCCTCCGCACCCACCGCGTCGCGGCCGCGCAGGAGGCCCTCCGGAACTCGGATATCGACGCCCTCCTCCTGTGGAAGGACGAGAACGTCCGCTACCTCACGTCCCTCCGCGCGCAGCTGATCGCCGGGAAGATGACCTCCCTCAACGGCGTGCTCTTGACGCGCGACGCCGGCCCGGTGCTCCTGTGCTCGGGCGGCGAGATCGACAAGGCGTCGATGGGGATGTCGTGGCTGACCGCGGCGCACCCGATCCCGATCATGGAGCAACGCGAGCTCGTCGATGGCTTCGTGAAGGCGACGCTCGCCCCCCTGCTGAACGAGTTCGGTGTGCGCCGCCGGGCGCCTCGGCGTCGACCAGGTGAACTTCTCGCTGGTCGAGTCGATGGACCGCACCTCCCCGACCTCCAGCCCACCGACGGCGACCACCTGATGCAGCAGGTGCGGCTCATCAAGAGCGAGGACGAGATCGCGATCATCGAGGAGGCGTGCGCGATCGGCGACGCGGTCACGCAACGCGCGATCGACTCGAGCCGCGCCGGACGCCGCGAGAACGAGGTGGCCGGCGACGCGATGCAGACCCTCTACTACATGGGCGGCGAGATGGCGCACGTCATCACGCCGTTCGTCGCGTCCGGCGAGCACATGTCGCCGCCGCATCGGATCTGCACCGACAAGATCATCCGCAACGGCGACCTCTGCTTCATCGACATCGGCGCGATGTGGAACGGCTACTTCGCCGACATCGGCCGGACGATGATGGTCGGGAAGCCCTACGCCGATGCAGAAGCGCGTCTACACGTCGGTGTATCGCGGGCTGATGGCCGGCGTCGACGAGATGCGGCCGGGCCGGACACGAACCAGGACGTGGCGGACGCGATCATCGCGGAGGTCCGCGAGCACGGCTTCGGCGACAACCTGTTCAGCCTGTTCATCGGCCACGGCATCGGCATGGGAGCGAACGAGCCCCCGTACATCGGCGAGACCCTGCCGGGCTCGACGGTCTTCGACCTGAAGCCGGGGATGGTGTTCGCGGTCGAGCCCCTCGTCTGGGTGCCCGACGTCCAGGGAGGCGGCGGCGTCCGGATCGAGGACATGGTCCTCGTGACCGAAGGCGACCCGCGCATCCTGTCCCGCGTCGAGTACGACGACCGGCTGCTCGACTAGCCCGGTCTGCCGCACGATGTCGAGCGAGCACGACGCACTGACGGACGACCGACGTCCCGCCGACACCTCGGCCCGCATGCGCGATCGCCTCTGGGCGAGCCCGCACGACCAGGCGCCCGTGATGCGGCGGCCCGCCGTCTACCTGCTCGCCGCCGCGACCGTCGCGGTCCTCGGCCTCAACTGGCCGATCATGTCCGGCGGGCGTCGACCTCGTGCCGCCGCTGTGGCTCGCCGCGTTCCGGATGGGCGGCGCCGCGCTCGTGGTCGCGGCGGCGATGTCGACGCGCGGGATCCCTCGTCCGCGGGCCGCCGATCGCCCGATCCTGTGGAGCGTCGGCCTCGTCCGGCTCGCCCTCGTGACCGCGCTCGTGTTCAGCGCTCTCGAGTTCGTCCCGCCGGGGCGTTCCTCGATCCTCGTGTACACGGCGAGCCTGTGGACGGTCCCGCTCGCGGTGCGCGTTCCTCCACGAGCGCCTCACGTCGCTGCCGGATCGCCGGCCTCGCGCTCGGGTCGGCCGGCGTCGTGCTGCTGCTCGAGCCGTGGGCGCTCGACTGGAGCGACGACGCAGGTCCTCGTCGGTCTCGGCATGCTGCTGGTCGCGGCGATCGCGAACGCCGCGACGACCGTGCACATCCGCGCGCACCGATGGGCGGGCACGCCGTTCGAGCTGATGCCGTGGCAGCTCGCGGTGGCGGCCGTCCCCGTCGCGATCCTCGCCGCCGCGATCGAGGGCATGCCCGAGATCCGTTGGACGACGGCGACCGTGGCGATCGTCGCGTATCAGATCTTGCTCGGCTCCGCGTTCGGGTTCTGGGGACTGCTCACGATCAGCCGCAGCCTCCCCGCGATCACCACGAACCTCACCCTGATGGCGGTCCCGGTCGTCGGGCTTCTCTCGTCGATCCGCGATCGCGGACGAGCGACTGACCCCGGCCGTCGCGCGTCAGCCTCATCCTCATCCTGGCCGGGGTTGGGCTGGGCGTGCTCGTCGGACCGCCGGGGGCGGGAGATCCGCTCCCGACTCCCGAGCCACCGGCCTCGGCAGGCGGATTCGTACATTATATCGGAATCGATGCTGGGACCGGTGAGGAGCTCGGACGTGCGGGCGATGGCGGTGACCAGCTACGGAGGAGCCCTCGAGCGGATCGAGGTCCCCGAGCCCGAGCTCGCCCCCGGCCATGCGCTGCTGGAGGTGCTCACCATGCGGCGTCTGCTTCAGCGACGTGAAGACCTCGCGCGGGCTGATGCCGTTCAGCGAGAACCTCGCCCTCCCCCACGTCCCCGGCCACGAGATCTTCGGACGGGTGCTGGCGACGGAACCCGAGGGGCTGGTCGAGGAAGGGACCCGCGCGGTCGTCTACCACTACTGGCCGTGCGGCTCCTGCTCCGCGTGCCGGCGCGGGGACGAGACGCTCTGCCGGCGGATGGTGGGCTGGGCCGGCTTCACCCATCCGGGCGGGCTTCACCGAACGGATCGCGGTCCCTGTCGACCGGCTGGTCCCGATCCCCGACACGATCGATCCGGTCCACGCGGCGCCGATGTCGTGCGCGCTCGGAACGGCCTACCGCTCCGTCGTCACCCGGGGTGGCGTCGGGGCCGGGATGACGGCGGCGATCGTCGGGCTGGGCGGCGTCGGGATCCACGGAGCGCAGGTCGGTCGGGCCGCCGGCGCGCGGATGGTCGGATTCGATGTGCACGAGCAGACGCTCGCGTCGGCTCGGGACTTGGACCTCGACGCTCGGCGCGGCCGACGACGAGGCCGCGATCGTCGACCTGCTCGAGGAGACCGGCGGGGAGGGCGTGGACGTCGTCGTCGACACGGTCGGGCACGACGACACGCTCGAGCTCGCTCGGCGGCTCGTCCGGCCGGGCGGCCGCGTCGTCGGCGTCGGGCTACACGCCCACGTCGGCGCTCACCGTCCCCACGCCGCGGTTCGTCCTCGACGAGGTCGACTACGTGGGATCCCGGTACGCGCATCGTGACGACCTCGCGAAGGCCGTGTCGCTCGTGGCGCGCGGTCTCGTCTCGACCGTGGTGGGACTCGTTCGTCCCCTCGAGGACGTGAACGACGTGTTCGCGGCGCTCGAGGCCGGATCGGTCGTGGGCCGCGCGGTGCTCGAGGTGGCGAGCGATCCCGCCCGCGTCCCGGGCGACGGCAAGGCTTCCGATATCGTGAGCGCGGGCTGATCATGGCGTACCGACAGGACATGCTCGGGACGAGACACCACCGCGAAGGTGGTGGCGGAGCGTCTCCGCCAGGAGATCCAGCACGGCACGCTCGCCGCCGGGACGCGGCTGCGACAGAACGACGTGGCGCAGCGCTTCGGGGTCAGCACGACCCCGGTCCGAGAGGCGTTCGCGCAGCTGCAGGCAGAAGGGCTGGTCCGGATCGACCCTCACCGAGGCGCCGTCGTCTTCCACCCGAGCGTCGACGACGTCCTCGAGTTCTACGAGATCCGCGAGGCGCTGGAATCGCTCGCGGTGACGCATGCGATCCCGAACCTCCGCCCGGAGGTGGCTCGCGACCTCGGGGCCGCTGATCGACCGCATGCGGCGGACCGAGGACGCACGCAAGTGGCTGAAGTTGAACGATCAGTTCCACCTCCGGCTCTACGAAGCCGCCGGACGGCCGCGGCTCTCGGCCCTGATCGACAGCCTCCGGGATGCATCCGCCCCCTACATCTTCATGTTCGTGGCGTCGAGGCCGGTCTCGGAGCGAGCCAACGAGGAGCACCAGGAGATCCTCGATGCGAGTGTCCGTGGCGACGCCGCGGGCGCCAAACGCGCGATCCGCGACCACCTCCGAAGCGCCTCGCGGGACCTGGCCGCGTTCCTCGCCGCGCGGGAGGGCGACGGCTCTTCCTGAGCCGCCACGCCGGCGGCCCTACCCGCACCTGCCTTGACGTCCGGAGCGACTCGCTCTCTAGACTGCGCATTATATATAGTACGCTGAAAGGTGAGGGGCAGTAGTCCGGCGACCCTGCCCCATGGGGACCCCCACCGCGGCCCGCGGCCGTGCGAGCTCCCGCCGGGGTCCAGGACGAGGGAGGGGCGGATGCAGACGAGGAACCTGCTGAGGCTCGGGGCCGTGACGTGCGCGCTCGCGCTCACGGCGGCGGCCTGCGGCGAGGACGGTGGTGCGGGAGGCGACGGCGAGCGGTCGCATCGTGCGGTTCGCGTTCTCGCCGGACCCGGTGATCGACTGGATGAACGACCAGGGGATCATCCCGGAGTACGAGGAGCAGTACAACACGCGGCTCGTGACCACGTCGACGTGGGACGAGTTCACGTTCTTCGCCGGCGGACACGGGGACATCGTGTCGATGGCGACGTACGAGACGCCGCTCCTCGAGCAGGAGACCGGCGTGGACACCGTCACGTTCGGCTCCTACAACAACCTGCGCGTCCCGGTCTTCGTTCGGTCGGACTCCGACTACGAGACGTTCGAGGACCTGCAGGGCACGAAGGTCGCCGTCCCGAGCGCCGTCTCCTCCACGATCGTGTGGGGGATGTTCATCAAGGACTGGTACGGCCTCGATTTCTGCATCGAGCGTCCGGACGGGAGCGACTGCGCCGACTACGAGGTGATCGAGGGCGACCACTTCTTGAACATGGAGCTGCTGATCCGCGGCGACATCGAGGCGTGCGTCTGCATCCCGGAGGCCGGCTTCCCGTACTGGCGGAGCGGCGAGATCCGGGCGCTCTACGAGCCGACGCCGTCCCCGTGGGAGCTCTACGCGGATATGTACGCGCCCGGACACAAGGGCGTGAACGGGAACAACTTCGTGGCCCGGAAGGACTGGTTCGACAGCCATCCGAACGAGGTGGCGTTCTTCCTCGCCCTGTGGGAGCGCGGGATCAAGGAGTGGTTCGAGCACAAGGAGGAGATCATCCGCACGTACCCGCAGCACTTCGCGGTGGAGGACGATGCGGACGTCGACTTCGCGGTCCAGTTCATGGAGGAGCACGACTTCTTCACGGACACCGTGTACATGGACGAGGCATGGGTGGAGGACGAGACGGGCATCTATGACCTGATGAAGGAGACGGGCTGGATGGATCCCGAGGCCGAGATCCCCGAGTTCCAGATCGTGGAAGCGAGCGAACCGACCGCGTGACGCGGTGGCGGGAACGGGGTATGGACCCGACGTGAGCTGAGTCGATTCGGGGCGGCGGAGCCGAGGCCCTCGCCGTCCCCGAGTCGGATGGGAGGACGACGCAGGTGGCGACGCAGGACGTGGAGGCAGCCGCACCTCCGGCGCGGATCGACACGGAACGCGACGGACGCCCGCCGGAGCGCCCGCGCCGGCAGCGGTACCTCCTCTGGCGGATCGCGGGCTACGTCCTGTTCGTCGGCGCGTGGGCGCTCGTCTCGTCGCTGACCTTGCCGTACATCCTGCCCTCGCCGCTCGAGGTCCTCCGCGAGATGGGGGAGGTTGTCCGGCGCGACGACTTCTGGGATCAACGTCTCGCGACACTTCGCCACCTCGCGATCGGGTTCACGATCGCGTTCGTCCTCGGCACCGTCGATCGGCATCGCGATGGGACGCAGCTCCTACTGGGACGGCTTCTTCCGCGACTACGTGATGCTCACGCTCACGACGCCCGGCCTCGTGTTCGCGTTGATCTGCGTGATGATCTTCGGCCTGCTCGACCCTCGGCCGATCGTCGCGATCGTCCTCACCTCGTTCCCGCACATCACGGTGAACGTCGTGGAAGGTGTTCGCGCGATCCCGCGCGATCTGATGGACATGGCGACGGCGTACGGCGTCGATCGCCGGACACGGCTCCGGAGCATC
Source organism: uncultured Actinomycetota bacterium (assembly GCA_963778505.1). Classification (GTDB taxonomy): domain Bacteria; phylum Actinomycetota; class UBA4738; order UBA4738; family HRBIN12; genus JAJNBA01. The sequence continues at coordinate 1,291,354 of CAVZUH010000004.1, forward strand.
GTGCTGCCCGCGATCGCGCCGTTCCTGTTCACGGCGATCCGCTACGGATTCGCGATCGCGTGGAAGATCACCGCGCTGACGGAGCTCTTCGGCCAGACCGACGGGGTCGGGATCCAGATCCGCGTCGAGTTCCTGTTCTTCGACATCGCCGGCGTGCTGGCGTGGGCGTTCTTCCTCGTCGGCTTCGCGCTCGTGATGGAACGGCTCGTGCTCCAGCGGCTCGAGCGCCGGTTCTTCCGCTGGCGACCGAAGGCGTTCGCGTGAGGGGGAGGCTGATGGACACCGACCGTCAGCTCCGGCAGCGTCGTCCGATCCAAGCGATCGTGGTTCCAGCGCACGTTCGTCACGCCGCGCGCCGCGCGGATCACCGCGCCGATGCTGTTCCTCGTGGCGTGGCAGCTTGGGCTCGGATCGCGTCTCGGCCTGCCTGTCCCGGATCGGATCGAGTCCGCGCTGCTCCCGATGCCCGCCGAGGTGCGTCGAGGCGATGTGGGAGCAGCTGCGGGACGGCACGTTGGTGGAGGCGTTCTCGGTGAGCCTGCTCCGCCTCGCGATCGGGTTCGCACTCGCGCTCGTCGTCGGCTCGATCGTCGGCCTCGCGATGGGGCTCTCCTCGCGTGTCGAGGCGATGCTGCACGACTTCGTGGTCGTCGGGCTCACGTTCCCCTACCTGATCTGGGGGCTCCTGGTCGCGATGTGGTTCGGGCTACGGCATGGTACGGCCCCGTGCTGGTGGTGTTCATCGCCGGCCTGCCGTACGTGATCCTGAACATGTCCGAGGGCGTGCGCGACGTCTCGAAGGAGCTCCGCGACATGGCGAATGCGTACGAGCGTCCCTCGCGACCGGGTGATGCGGCACCTGATCCTGCCGTCGCTCAGCCCGTTCTTCTTCGCCTCGCTCCGCTACGGCCTCGCGAACGGCTGGAAGGGACTGATCCTCGCCGAGGTGTTCGCGTCGACGTCCGGCGCCGGCTGGCACATCACCTCGATGCGGCGACTACGGAGACTTCGCGGGCGTCGTCGGATTCGCGATCTACTTCGCGCTGTTCTCGATCGTGGTCGAGCGGCTCGTCTTCGGACGCCTGTCCCGGCGCGTGTTCCGCTGGCGACCCACGCTGGCGCAGGAGATGAGCGAACCGCCGGAGCTGACCGTATGAGCGCACCCGAGACAGGAGGCGATGCAGTGGCGACCGTGACCGTGACCGATCTGCGGAAGGTGTTCGCCGGCGAGGGGCGGGACGTCGTCGCCCTCGACGGGGTGTGGTTCGAGGCATCCGGCCACACGTTCGTGAGCATCGTCGGCCCGTCCGGGTGTGGGAAGTCGACGCTGCTGAACATCCTGGCGGGCGTCGAGACGCCGACCTCGGGCCGTGCCGATATCACCGAGAACGGCACGCGGGCGCGCGTGGGGTACGTCTTCCAGGCCCCCGACTGCTCCCCTGGCGCTCGGTGATGGACAACATGCTGTTCGTGCAGCCGGAGCAGCACCGACGGAGGCGCCGCAGTCGCGCCGCCCGTTACCTCGACATGGTCGGACTGAGCGAGCACCACAAGGCGTGGCCGTCGCAGCTGTCGGGCGGCATGCAGCAGCGGGTCGGCATCGCGCGGGCGTTCTCGATCGAGCCCGACGCGCTGCTGATGGACGAGCCGTTCAGCCACCTCGACGCGATCACCGCGCGCGGGCTGCGGCGAGAGCTGCACTCGATGTGGATGGAGACGAAGAAGACGGTCCTGTTCGTGACCCACGACGTCGGCGAGGCGGTCGAGCTGTCGGACCGGATCGTGATCCTGGCGAAAGGGCGGGCAAGCTGCGGCAGGACCTGAGCGTGGACCTGCCGTTCCCGCGCGATCCGGCCGACGACAAGGTGGCGCTGATGAAGGCGGAGGTCCTGCGGGAGTTCGAGGAGCTCGACCTGATCGCCACGTGAAGTGCCACCGCTCGACGCGCGACACGACACACCGGACCGAAGGAGGGAACGATGGGGAAGATCTCGTTCGACCGAGACGAGGACAACAGCGTCACGCCGCAGTACTCGGACGCGCAAGGGACCGGTCCTGCGGAGCGAGAAGATCGAGGTCACGAAGGCGATGTTCGATGCGGGCAAGGGCGCGAAGACGCACGCCCACGCCGAGGAGCAGGTCTTCTACATCGTGAAGGGTCGGCTCACGCGTGACCTGCGACGGCGAGACCTACGAGGTGCGGCCCCGGCGAGGGCAGCTTCCATCCGTCGAACGCCGAGCACACCGTGCAGGCGCTCGAGGACACGGTCGCGATCAGCTTCAAGAACCTGGTCGATCCGATCTACGAGAAGACCGGCGAGCTTCCTGACGACGGGCGGGCGCCGTCGGAGATCGAGAAGGAAGGAGACCGACGACATGCCGTTCCTCGTGTTCGATGAGATCGACAAGGAGACCGTGACCCCGAAGTACTCCACCGCCTACGGGGAGCTCGTGACCGGCGAGTTCATCGAGGTCGGCCGGCTCAGCTTCAAGGCGGGCGAGGGGGCGGTGGAGCACGCGCATCCGCACGAGCAGGTGATGTACGTGATCTCGGGCAGGCTCTCCGTGGATCTCGACGGCGAGCATGCGGAGCTCGGGCCCGGGATGGGGTTCCACGCGCGTGCCCAACCAGAAGCACAAGGTCCAGGCGGTCGAGGACACCCAGGTCATCAGCTCGAAGCACGTGATCGACGGGGTCGGCCACAAGATCTGAGCGGCGCAGAGGCCTCCGTTCCCCTCGGCGACGCGCGCCCGGACCGGGCGCGCGTCCCCGAGGTGGGTCGCTTCTCGAGCTGGTCGCGTCAGGGCTATCGGGAACGGTCGTCAACGTCTCGGTGACCGTTGCGGTGGTCGCGATCGCCGCCGAGTTCGGCGCGTCGATCGCGGCACGGCCGCTGCGACGGTCGTGATGCTGAACGTCGCGATGGCGTTCACGATGCCGCTCGCCGGCGCCTGGACGGCCCGGCTCGGCCGCGGCGGCTGATCGTCGCCGCGGGGGTGGTCGTCTTCGGTTCCTCGGTCCTGCTCTCGCTCGCGCCGAACCTCGCCGTGCTGGCGATCGCCAGGGCGGCGCAGGGCGTCGGTCTGGCGGCCGTGGTCCCGGTGTCGGTCCAGGCGTCGGGCCAGCTCCTGACCGGGCAGCGGCGCGCCCACGCGCTCGGGTGGTGGGGCGCTTCGAACGGGCTCGGCCTCGCGTTCGCACCGCTCGTCGGCGGGGCGATCCTCGAGCTCGTCGGCTGGCGGTGGGTCACGGTGCCCGTCCGTCTGCTCTGGGCGTGGCGCTCGTGGTCACCGCCCTGTTCGCGTTCCCGGCCGACCTGCAGAGCGGCTCGACGATCCGGTTGCGAGGCCTCGGCCTGGTCGGGCATCGGTCTCGGGGACCGGCATGTCGGCGCTCGCCGCCGCGTCCGCAGGCGCATGGGCGTCGCGGTGCCGGACGCTCACGCTCGCGTGCGGCGCGGCGTCCATCGTGGCGGCCCGCGAGCTGCGGGACGAGGGCGAGCTCGCCGAGCTGCGGAACTGGTTCCGCGACCGAGACGTCCGGCGTGTCCTCGCTCGGCGCCACCCTCCAGATGATCGCGAACGGGCTGGTCCAGGTGGCCGTGCCCGCCTGGCTGATCGTGAGCGGGGTCCTCGGCGCGGGCGGGGCGGCGGCGCTCCTGATGGCGATGACGCTCGACGATGGCGGCGATGGGCCCGATCACCGGTCGCCGGGGATCACGTCAGTTACCCATCTCGGCTGCGACGTGGGCTCGGCTGGCTGCGCCGCTCGGGCTCGTGGGGCTCGCCGTCGCTGCCGCAACCGGGCCCTGGTGGCTCGCCGTACCCGCCCTCGTCGTGCTGGGCCTCGGCGCGGGCTCGCTGCTCTCGCCGTCGCTCACCGCGTTCAGCCGGACGACGGCAGGCGATAGCACCATCGCGCTCTCGTTGTTCAACCTGGCACGCCTCGGGTCATTCGGTCTCGGCGGGTTGCTCGGCGGCACGTTCGTCGACGCGGGCATGCCCGGCACGGCATTCCTCGCGGTCGCCGCGCTCTGCGGTCTCGCGGCGGCGCGGGTCGCCTTCGACGGCGCGGCCGCGACCACACGCCGGGCATGAATGCCGAAGAAGCCATCGAGCAAGAACGGATGAGAGCGCCGGAAGGCGCGGGAGGAGGAACGGACGATGGCTGATGGACTCCGGCTCGACACCTCGGGCCACACACTGACGGCGACGATCGACGCCGGCGAGGGGAACCTGTTCACCCGGGAGATGATGGATGCGCTCATCGAGGCGATCGATGCGGCCGGGCGGGCGGACGAGGTTCGGTTCGTGCGTCTCCGCGCCGAGGGCGACACGTTCTGTATGGGCCGAGCCAAGGGCGGCGCAACGCCCGACGAGCTCCGCGGCATGGCGCGGCGGATCGCGACCGTGAACGAGACCCTCCGCACGACCCCACTCACGGTGCTGGCGGAGGTGAACGGATCCGCGGCCGGCTTCGGCGTGGGCATGATCGGGGCGAGCGACATCGCCGTCGCCGCCGACGGCGCCACGTTCGCCTTCCCGGAGATCAAGGCGGGCTTCGCTCCGGCCGTGGTGATCAGCTGGGCCCGCTTCATGCTCCCGCCCCGCTTGCTCTACGACATGGTGTCTACGGGTGACGCGATCGACGCCGCCCGTGCCCTCGAGGCGGGCCTCGTCACCGAGGTCGTCGCCCGCCGACGGGCTCGCGGCTCGGGTCGACGAACGGATCGGGCGGCTCGAGACGGTCGATGCGTTCGCGCTTCGGGAGATGAAGCGCTTCCTCGTCTTCACCAGATCGATGGATCCCGCGACCGCGGCGCAGGCCTCGGTGGACACGCTTGTCTTCAGCGGCCTCCGTGTGATCGGGAAGTTCTGACACCCGAGCTCCGGTCCGGACGAGGTCGCCATCACACCGTTGCCTTGACGAGACGACGCGAACCGGGCCATCGTCGAAGACCTCCACAGGCTGCACATTATATATAGTCGGGAAGTCGTCTCTTCTCCACACGAAGGCCCCGGACGACGGTCCGGGTGTCCGGACGGAAGGAGGAGGCGCATCCGATGAGGATGCGACGAAGGGCTGGAATCTTCCGGACGCTGGCGCTCGTCAGCGTGCTCGCCCTGGTGGCGGCAGCATGCGGAGACGACGGCGGTGGCGGCGGCGGTGGCGGTGGCGGAGGGACCGGCGAAGACGGGGTCATCCGCTTCACCTTCGCCCCCGACCCGGTGTGGGACTACCTGAAGGACTCCGGCATCCGCGAGGAGATGGAGGCGGAGTCCGGGATCCGGATCATCGAGCAGGCGAGCTGGGACGAGTTCGGCCTCTACGCCGGTGGACACGCAGACGTCGTGTCGATCGCGTCGTTCGAGGTGCCGCTCCTCGAGGAGGAGACGGGTAACCCCGCCACCGTCTTCGGCAAGTACAACATCGACCGCAGCATCCTCGTCGTGCCGAAGGACTCCGACGCGCAGACGCTCGAGGACCTGAAGGGCGAGAAGATCGCCGTCTGGGACTCGGTGTCCTCCACGGTGGTCTGGGGCGTGCTCGCCAACGAGCTGTACGGCCTGGACTTCCGGACCGGCGGCGGCGACTTCGAGCTCGTGGTGGCCGACCTCACCAACACGGGAGCGCTGGCGGCGGACAACGAGGTCGCCGGAGCGCTCGTGCTCCCCGACTTCAACGTGCCGCCGCTGCTGAACGGCGACGTCCGGGTCCTGTACGACGGCCAGACGGCGGCCGACCTGTACGCGGAGGTCGCCGAGGCCCCCGACCACGACGGACCGATGATCAACATCTTCATGGCCCCGACGGACTGGTACGACGATCACCCCGAGGAGGTCGAGTTCTTCCTGTCGATGTGGGAGCGCGGCATCGAGGAGTGGCAGGCGAACCAGGACACCATCATCGAGAGCTACCCGCAGCACTTCGCGGTCGAGACGCCCGAGGAGATCCAGTTCATCAAGGACTACATGGCGGAACACGACTGGTTCGTCGAGACCGTGTACCTCGACGACGAATGGGTCGAGACCGAGTCGAGCATCTTCCCGATGCTCGCCGAGGCCGGCCTCTCCGACTCGGGCGAGAGTCCGCGGTTCGACGTCGTCGAAGCGCCTGCGTGATCGATATCTGAGCCGGCGAAGCGAGCGGCAGGAGGGCGGCGGATGAGTTCGACGACCGTCGAGCGAGGCCCCCGCGGGAGCGCCCACCTGTCGCTCGCCGGGCGACGCCGCGTCCGCGGCGTCGCCGGCTTCCTGATCGGCGTCGGCGGGTTCCTGCTCGTCTGGACCCTGCTGTCGGAGGTTCGTCGTTCGGGGAGTTCCTGCTCCCACCCCCGCTCGAGATCGGGCAGATCATGTGGGAGATCGTCCGTTCGGGCGCATTCGTCGAACAGTTCGTGCCCACGATCCTCCGGTTGGGCTACGGGTTCGGGCTGGCGCTCCTGATCGGGTTCCCGGTGGGATACCTGATGGGTACGAGCCGGTGGTGGCGGGCGTTCTTCCACGACATGGTGATGGTCGCCGGCAGCATCCCGGGCATCACGTACGCGGTGATGGCCCTGGTGATCTTCGGCATCTCGATCTCGGGGCCGGTGATCGCCGTCGGCTTGGTGTCGATGCCGTACGTCGCGATCAACGTGCGCGGAGGGACTCGACTCGGTCGACCGCCGGCTCGTCCAGATGAGCGATGCATTCGGGCGCCAACGCGCCTCGGTCGTTCGCCACGTCCTGATCCCGTCGGTGGCGCCCTTCGCCTTCGCGGGTGTCCGTCTCTCGTTCGCGCTCGCCTGGAAGGTCGAGCAGCTCACCGAGGTATTCGGGGCCTCGTCCGGCGTCGGGTTCCAGATCCGGAAGGAGTTCGAAGACTTCTCGATCCCCGGCATGCTCGCGTGGGTACTGCTCTTCATCATCTTCATGATCCTGCTCGAGCGATTCGTGCTCGCTCGGCTGGAGCGATACCTCTTCCGCTGGCGGCTCGAGGAGGCGACGTGAGCCGGGCGCTCGCCGCGCCGTCGGTAACCGAAGGCCCCTTCGCCTCGATCGGGAGGTTCCTCCGGTCCGATGGATTCGCGCGGCTGGCGAGCTACCTCTTCCTCTTGGTGCTCTGGCAGCTGGTTGCCCTGTACGAGGACCGCTTCCCCGGGCCGGCGGAGACGTTCGGATTCCTGTGGATCGAGGTGACCGGCGGAGCGCACGGGGGCGTCGTCCGGGGCCAGTTCCTCGAGCACTTCGCGGCGACCCTCCCGCGGTTCGCGCTGGGGATCGCGATCTCGATGGTGCTCGGCGTCGTGACCGGCGTGGTCATCGGCGGATCGAAGCTCGCGGAGGCGCTGTTGAAGGACACGCTGCTCGTGCTGGTGGCGTTGCCCGCGATCATCTGGGCGTTCCTCACTCAGATGTGGCTCGGTTTGGGCGACGACGCGGTCATCATCACGACGTTCCTCTCGGCGTTCCCGTTCGTGGCGATCAACGTGCTCCAGGGTATCCAGGCGATCCCGCGGGATCTCCGCCGGATGTCGGGCGCGTATCACGTGCCGCTGTACCGACGCCTTCGGCACATGCAGATCCCAGCGGTGACCGGCTATCTGTTCGCGGGCCTCCGGTTCGCCGTGATCATCGGCTGGAACGCCGTCCTCCTCGCCGAATGGTTCTCCGCGAGCGAGGGCGTCGGCTGGCGGAGCCGGTACTGGTACGACGCGAACAGGTACAAGGGGTTCGTCGGGTGGGTGATCCTGTTCATCGCGTTCATCGTGCTGTTGGACAGGCTCGTGCTCGTCCGGCTCCAACGCCGGGCGTTCCGGTGGCGCGACGCCCAACTGACCGCCACCGAACGGCAGGCCGAGGAGATCGACGTCGGGATCACGGGCGCATAGGGACCAAAAGGCGAGAGGAGCGGAGCGAGTGGCGACACTGCGGGTGGAGCACCTGAACAAGACCTTCCCGGCGATCGAACGCCGTTCTCAGCCCACCACCGCGATCGAGGATCTGAGCTTCGAGATCGGAGGACACGTCTTCGTCTCCGTCGTCGGTCCCTCCGGGTGCGGCAAGAGCACCCTGTTGAACATCGTGTCCGACATCGAGGATCCGACGAGCGGCACGGTCTCGGTATCCGAAGGTGCGCGGCAGGCTCGGCTCGGCTACGTGTTCCAAGACCCTCGGCTGCTCCCCTGGCGCACGGTGATGCAGAACATGCTGTACGTGATCGAGGGAAGCGCCGGGGATCCGCGCGAGCGCGCCACCACCTACCTCCGGATGGTGGGACTCGAGGACACCGGCGACAAGTTCCCCTCGCAGCTCTCGGGCGGCATGCAGCAGCGGGTCGGGATCGCGCGAGCCTTCTCCGTCGAGCCCGATCTGCTCCTGATGGACGAGCCCTTCAGCCACCTCGACGCGATCACCGCGCGGAGCCTCCGTGAGCAGCTCCAGGAGATCTGGACACAGACGAAGAAGACCGTGCTGTTCGTGACGCACGACATCACCGAAGCGGTGCAGCTGTCGAACCGGGTGCTGATGCTGGCCCCTGGCGGCCGTCTGTACGCTGACGTGCCGATCGATCTGCCGTATCCGAGACGAGCGTCGGACACGCAGGTCGCGACGGCGCAGGCCGAGCTGCTGCGCCGGTTCGAAACGATGCAGGAGGAGACCGACGCGGCGCGAGCCGCGGAGATCGCGAGCTGACGACGATGGCGATCGAACAGCAACGCGACGCGCTGACCCGGGCCGAGGAGATCCTCGCCCGGATCGATGTGCACCGAGACCTGCTGGTCGGCGGCACGTGGACGCCGTCGGCCGAAGGCGGACGCCTCCCGGTCGTCGACCCCTCGACCGGGCGGGAGGTGACCGATGTCGCGGGGGCCGGCGAGCGCGACGTGGACGCGGCGGTCGAGGCGGGGCGCGCCGCCTTCGAGGAGGGGACGTGGAGTCGGATGGCGCCCGCCACCCGCGCCAGGGCCCTCAACACGTTCGCCGATGCGATCGAAGCACGCACCGACGACCTGTATCAGCTGGAGACCCTCTGCAACGGGCGTCCGATCTCCGAGACCCGGGCGCAGCTCGGCCGCCTGCCCGAGTGGTACCGGTACAACGCCGCCCTCCTGATGGCCGATCGCACCGACGTGATCCCGATGCCCGGCCCGTACCACACCTACACGTCCCGGTTCCCGATCGGGGTCGTGGGCATCCTGAGCTCGTTCAACCACCCGATGATGATCGGGTCGAAGAGCCTCGCGCCCGCCCTGGCCACCGGGAACAGCGTCGTGTTGAAGCCATCCGAGCTGACCCCGCTCACGAGCCTCCTGCTCGGGCAGGTCGCGCTCGAGTCGGGGGTGCCCCCCGGCGTCCTGAACGTCGCGCCCGGGATCGGCGCGATCGCGGGCGCGCGCCTGGCCGCTCATCCCGACGTCGGGAAGATCACGTTCACCGGCGGCACGGCGGCCGGCCGGGCCGTGGCCCGGGCAGCCGCCGAGCGCTTCGCGAAGGTCACCGTCGAGCTCGGAGGCAAGACCCCGGTGATGGTGTTCGAGGACGTGGACGTCGAGACGGCCGCCAAGGGTGTCGCGTTCGGCGCGTTCGTCGCCGCGGGCCAGACCTGCATCTGCGGCAGCCGGCTCCTCGTGCAGCGCTCGATCCACGACGAGTTCGTCGAGGCGCTCGTGTCGATCGCCCGCTCGATCAAGATCGGCGACCCGTTCGAGCCCGGCACGCAGCTCGGGCCATTGATCTCGCAGGCGGCGCGTGAGCGAGTGCTCAGCTATGTCGAGCTGGGCGTCGAGGAAGGCGGCACGCTCGCGGCCGGCGGCAACACGCCCAACGTCCCAGGCCTCGAAGGGGGGTTCTTCGTCGAGCCCACAGTCATCACGGGCCTCACGAATCAGAGTCGTTGCGCACGGGAGGAGATCTTCGGCCCGGTGGCGGTGGTCGTGCCGTTCGATGACGAGGAGGACGCCCTGACGCAGGCGAATGATTCGTCCTATGGCCTCGGCTCCTCGATCTGGACCCACGACGTGGCCCGGGCCCACCGCGTGGCGGCAGGCCTCACGCACGGGATCGTCTGGGTGAACGACCATCACCGGCTGGACCCGGCAGCGCCGTGGGGCGGCGTCCGCGACAGCGGGAGCGGGCGCGAAGGCGGCTGGGAGTCGTTCCACGATTTCACGCACCTTCGGACGGTCACCGTACGGACCGCGGCCGAGGGCGTCGACTGGTACGGCGGCGACACGGGCCGCCTGAACTAAGGGGCGGGCCCTTAGGGAGTGGTCTGCAGGGGAACCCCCGGAGATGAACCCCGAAGGACGATCCCTGGGACCGGAGAGGAACGGGAGGTGAGCGATGACACGTGTGGACCTGATCGCGGACGATCACGACCTCACGCCGGAGGCTCGGACCGTGGCCGACCGGATCGCGGAGAGCCGTGGAGAGGTTTCCCGCCCGTTCCAGCTCCTCCTCCACTCGCCCGCCCTGGCAGACCGGGTCGCGGAGCTAGGGCACCTCGTGCGCTCCGGATCGAGCCTGACCGACGCTGACCGCGAGCTGGTCACCCTCGCGACGGGCCGAGCCATCGGCTGCTCGTTCGTGTGGGACTCCCACCTCCGGGCGGCGAGCGCGGCGGGGATCCCCCCAGAGACGATCGCGACCCTGCAGCGCGACCCCGCCGGCCTCGCCGAGCGCGAGCAGGTCCTCGTGTCGTTCGTCGACGAGCTCTGTGCGACCCGCACCGTGTCCGACGCCGACTTCGACGCCGTGCGGCAGCTCCTCGGTGTCCGTGCGGTGGTCGAGCTCTCGCTCACGATCGGCTACTACACGATGTTGGGCTCCGTGATGGGCGCGTGCGACGAGTGTTGAGGACATCCGGATCCGCTTCTTCTCTTCCGGCACTCCATCCTCTGACACCCGCTCGATGAGACCGCTACGGATCTCGTTCGGCTGCACGGTCAGCGATCGGACCCGACCGCTCCTCGAGGGCCGCGTGGAGATCGAGGGGTGCGAGCTGGAGCGGATCACCGGCGAGCCCGAGGACCTTTTCGCGAGAGCGCTCCGGAACGAAGAGTTCGACGTCACCGAGCTCTCCCTCAGCAGCTACCTCATCGTCCTCGGCGATCGCACGAGCCCCTACCTCGCCGTACCCGCCTTCCCGTCACGGGCGTTCCGGCACTCCGCCGTCTACGTCAGGACCGACCGCGGCATCGACCGTCCTGAGGATCTGGTGGGCATGACGCTCGGGGTTCCGGAGTTCCAGCAGACCGCGGCGCTGTGGGTGCGCGGGATCCTCGCCGATCGGCACGGCGTGTCGCCGTCCGCGGTCAGGTGGCGGAGCGGCGGGCTCGAGCAGCCAGGCGGCGAGGAACGGATCCCCGTCCAGGTCCGCGAGGGGATCGACCTCCGGCCGATCGACGCGAGCTCCACCCTCTCGGCGATGCTGGCCGAGGGACGGCTCGACGGCCTCGTGTCCCCGCGACCACCGTCCTGCTTCGAGGCCGGAGATCCGCAGGTCCGACGGCTCTGGCCCGATCACCGGGCGGAGGAACGCCGCTTCTACCGTGACACCGGGCTGTTCCCGATCATGCACGTCGTCGCGATCCGGCGGTCCCTGGCCGAGCGGCATCCTTGGCTCCCCCGGAACGTCTTCCGCGGGTTCGCGGATGCGAAGCGGCTCGCGATCCACGACCTCGAGCAGACGAACTTCCTCCGCGTGACCCTCCCGTGGATCGAGCTCGACACCGTGCGCGCCTTGATGGGCGACGACTACTGGCCGTACGGCTTGGCGGCGAACCGGCCGGAGCTGGAGTCCGCGATCCGCTGGTCCGTAGAGGAAGGTCTCTCGCCACGGTCCCTCGATCCGTCCGAGCTCTTCGATGCCGAGACGCTGAAGTTGGAGAAGTGAGCGGGAAGGCCCTGGGCTCAGCCGTCCACGTCCAGCGGGTCGAGGACGACCACGCCGATCGGCTCCTCGAGGAGATCGGTGACCTGCCGCCGGTACTCGACGTAGTGCTCCGTCGCCCGATGCGCCTCGAGCGCCTCCTGGCTCCCGTAGCGTTCGAACAGATGGAGGACGCCGGCAGCGTCGCGCTCCTCGTAGAGGTCGTAGCCCTCGCAACCGGGCTCGGCCCGCGTACGTTCCACCATCCAGATCAACAGGGAGCGGAGCGCATCCGCGTGTTCGGCGCGAGGTCGGAAGGACGCGAAAACGGACACCGGGTTGTCGGCCATGATCACCTCGTGTTGGGTCGGACGATCGTCGGGGGAGCGTCGCAAGACCGCTCTCGGACACGCGGAGTCTATCCGCCGATCTTGTTCACCGAGAGGGAGGACTGAGCCCATCGCCAGACTCCTCGTCGTCGATCCGCTCCTCATCAGCGAGGGCTTCCGGATCGGTCCCGAGTGGGCAGGCCCGGAGCACGAGGTGCTGATCCCCGACGGGTTCGAGATCGAGCACCTCCGGCCCCTGCTCCCGGAGGTCGCGGCCCTTCTCACGGCCCACGCTCCGGTGACCGAGGAGATGATCGCGCTGGCTCCCAAGCTCCGGCTCGTGGCGAAGCCGGGAGCAGGAGTGGACAACATCGACGTAGCCGCGGCCGCCCGGCGCGGCGTGACGGTGACGAACGTCAGCGGGGCGAGGGGCCGGGCGGTCGCCGAGCACGCGTTGTTCATGCTGCTCCACCTCGCACGACGGGCGTGGCTCCGCGGCGATCAGGCGTGGCGCGACACGGTGGCCACCCAGCTCGGCGGGAAGACGCTCGGGATCGTGGGACTCGGTGATATCGGCTCTCACCTCGCTCGTTTCGGGCATGGTCTCGGGATGCAGGTCGTCGCTCACACTCGGACGCCAGATGGCGATCGAGCTCGGGGCATCCCGGTGCGGTTCGTGGATCTCGACACCCTGCTGCGTGAGGCCGACGTGGTCGTCCTCTGCGCCCCGCTGACCGATGCCACGCGAGGCATGATCGATCGCAGAGCGCTGATGACGATGAAGGACAGCGCCTACCTGATCAACGTGGCGCGCGGCCCCCTCGTGTCGACGGACGACCTCCTCGAGGTGGTGCGCGCGGGCCATCTCGCGGGCGTGGGCCTGGACGTGACCGACCCTGAGCCGCTCCCCGAGGACCACGGGCTCCGTCTCCTGCCACGCGTCCTGATCTCGCCCCACAACGCGGGACGGACGATCGAGTCTCAGGCCGAGGCGCTCACGCGGATGCGCGAGAACGTCCGGCTCGTGCTCTCCGGAGCCCCGGCGATCGACCCTGTGGGCTGATCGCGGGGGCGATCCCGGCTCGTCCATGGCTACAGCGAGCCGTCGAGGCCCAAGAGCCGTGCCGCGTTCCCCCCCGCGATCATCGAGCGTTCCTTCTCCTCCAGGTCCTCGACCTGCGCGAGCAGCCCGACGGGATCGGTCTCCCCCATGTCGAACGGGTAGTCGGTGCCGAGCAGCACGTGCTCGGCACCCCACCGACGGATCAGCGTCCGGAGCATCTCGGGGTCGAACACCATCGTGTCGAAGTACATCTGGGCCAGATAGGTGCTCGGCGGGCGGCTGATGTGCTCGCGACAATCGTCGCGGGCTTCGTACGCGTGATCGAACCGCGCCGGGTAGAACGGCAGGTACCCGCCGCCGTGCATCACGCAGACCTTCAGGTCGGGGAACCGCTCCATCACACCGCCGAAGATCATGCGCGCGATGAACACCGTCGAGTCCATCGGCATGCCCAGTGTGTTGATCAGGTAGTAGTCGGCCAGCCGCTCGCCCTGCGTGAAGCCGTTCGGATGGACCACGAGGAGGAGGTCGTGCTCGACGACCTTCTCGAAGAACGGGACGAAGCGCGGATCGTCGAAGTCGACACCGTTCACGTTCGTGCAGATCTCGAGACCCGTGAACCGGAGGTCTTCGACGGCGCGCTCCAGCTCGCCGATGGCGAGATCAACGTCCTGCAGGGGCACCGTGCCGAGGCCCACGAAGCGATCCGGGTGAGCCTGCACGATCTCGAACAGGCGGTCGTTCACCATCCCGGAGAGCTTCGCCCCGATCTCCGGCTCCGCCCAGTAGAAATACTGGGGCGGGACGACGGAGATCGCCTGCACGTCGACCCCCATGCGGTCCATGTCGCGCAACCGCTGCTCCGGCTGGGTGAGGTTCGGCACGATCTCGGCGAAGTGGTTCTTGTTGTACGCACTGCTGACCGGTCCGGAGAAGCCGATGAAAGGGTCCTTGTCGGGGGTGAACAGCGGCGCGGCGATCTCCTCGGCTTCGGGTGTCATGACGTGGGCATGGATGTCGATCACCACGCCGCCGTTGCCGTCCGCCATCACGTCCTCCGTGGTCAAACGCCGTCCCAGGGGTTCTGACCACCCATCCGAGTTTCGCACATTATATATAACTTTGACGTACGCCCGTCTACGCCTCGGCCGGGAAGTTCCCGTCCTTGGGGCGGTGGAGGCCGAAGGCGACCTCCGGGTCGCCGGGTCGGAACGTGCCGGTGACCTGTGCCCGCTCTCCGACCTCGCGGGTACGGGCCGTCGTGGCCCGCCCGAGTGCGAGCTGGCCTGGCTCCCACACACGGAGGGCCGCCGGCACGTCGCCGCCCGCCGCCTCGATCGCCTGAGCGAGGGCGCGTGCGTCGGCGGCCGCCTTCGCCGTGCCGGCGGCGATGTGAGGCCGGAGCGCGAACGCGGCGTCTCCCACGAGGCAGACCCGCCCGCGTACCATCGCGGGAACCTCGAGGTCCACGATCACCTGGACGAACGGTTCGGGCGTGGCGCGGATCAGGTCCGTGAAGACAGGTGGCAGGTCCCCGGCCGCCGTACGGAGCTCGTCGAGTTGCTCCTCCCCGACCGCGCCGGCCGGCAGCGAGAGATCGTGCCTCGTTCCGGCTCGGTCGATCAGGAGCGCCTCGAGCGGCGGCCCGTCCGGCACGTTCCGGTACCAGACCCAATTCATCGACCTGCCGGCGCTCTCGGCGGCTGGGATCTCGTAGGACAGCACATGCGTCCGTTCGCCGACGTGGTACGTGAGCATGTCGCGGAGCTCGTCGTTCGCTCGAGGGGGCAGCTCGCCCTCGGGCAGCGTGCCGCGCCAACCCACGTAGCCCGCGTAGGCGGGCCGGAGTTCCGGGAACAGCAGACCCCGGACGGTCGACCGGATCCCGTCGGCGCCGACGAGGAGGTCGAACGACTCGGTGGCTCCGTCGGCGAACCGGGCCACGACTCGCTCGTCTTCGTCGTCGAGACCGATGAGGTCCTTGCGCAGGTGGTAACGGCGAGGCTCGAAGAAGTCGACGAGCGCCGCGTACAACGTCGCGTACGACGTGAATCGATAGAGGATCGGCTCCTCGAGCAGCACGTCGCCTTCGTGGGTCAGGTAGCGGAGCGTCCGCGCCGACGAACTCACCCGTCCGAGGTCGAGCAGCCCGTGGTCTTCGAAGTAGCGGGTCGTGACCGGATGCAACACGATCCCGGCGCCCCGGCCCTCGAGCGGCACCGGGGATCGTTCGAAGACCTGCACGTCGCAGCCGACGTCGCGGAGTTGGAGCGCCGTGATGAGCCCGCCGAGCGACCCCCCCACGACGGCGACGTGCGGCCCCTCCGGCGGCACTGCCTCAGTGCTTCAGCTCGACGGTGACGAAGCGAAGGGTGGAGTCGCCGACGTTCTCGAGGTCGTGCACGAGGGGGTCATCGGGCGAGTTCGCCAGGTACTTCGTCTCTCCCAGCGCGTAGTCACGGACGACGAGCGTGCCGTCGTCGAAGCGCTGCAGCCCCCGACCCGGTTCCACCACGGTCCAGAAGTACGTGGCGTCGTGGACGTGGAAGGGCCCGCGCTGGCCCGGATCGAGCCGGATCTCGAAGACACGGACATGGTCGTTCTCGAACCAGAGTGACGTGCCGATCTCCCGGTTGGCCGCCGCCGCCGCCAGCTCCTCCGCGAAGTCCTCGACCGCGTAGGTCCCTCGCTCCTCGCCCTGCCCGGTCTCCCCCTGCATCCGTCCCCCCGTGGTCGTGTTCGTACATAAAATACAACCCTGCTTCCAGCCCGGGAGGACGCGTGCAGGCAGACCTCGCGATCGTCGGTGGCACCGTCGTGACCGGCACGGACGCCGTCCGCGCCGATGTCGTGGTCCGCCGAGGTCGGATCGCGGAGGTGGGACCCGCGGGCGGCGACGTCGGGGCGGACGCCACGATCGACGCCGGCGGGCTCCTCGTGATGCCCGGGATGGTGGACACGCACGTGCACCTGATGGACCCGGGGCCGACCGAGCGGGAAGACTTCCCGACCGGCACAGCCGCCGCCGCCGCGCGCGGCGTGACGACGATCGTCGAGCACACGCATGCCCACCCGGTGCGCGATCGGGACGAGCTCGCCGAGAAGGCCGCCTACCTCCGAGGCCGGTCGAACGTTTCCTTCGGGCTCGCCGCCCACGTCTGGCCAGACCGGATCGATGGCCTGGAGGCGGCGTGGCGCGCCGGGGTCACGTTCTTCAAGGTCTTCACGTGCACCACGCACGGCGTGCCTGGCATCGAAGGCGAGGAGCTGCGGCGAACCCTGCAACGCGTGGCGGGGTTCGGCGGCACGTGTCTCGTGCACGCGGAGGACGAGACGCGAACCGAAGAGGCCGAGCGAGCCCTGCGAGCGGCAGGACGCAAGGATCCAGGGGTCCTCGCCGAGTGGCGGTCCCGGGAGGCAGAGCTCGAGGCGGTCCGGGCGGTCGCGGACCTCGCGGTGGAAACCGGCGCGCGGCTCACGATCGCCCACGTCTCCTCGCCCCCGGTCGCGGAGGCGATCGTGGCCGCGCGCGGGCGCGGGGCCGATCTCGCGGCGGAGGCATGCCCCCAGTACCTGCTCCTCGCGGAGGATGAGGTCCTGGAGCACGGAGCGCTCCGCAAGTTCACGCCGCCGACCCGGAATCGCTCCACCGGGGACATGGAGGCGATGTGGGAGCTCCTCGCGGACGGCACGCTGACCCACGTCGCGACCGATCACGCGCCCTCGACCATGGCGCAGAAGCTCCACGGTGACATCTGGGACGCACCGTTCGGCCTCCCAGGCCTCGACACGACGACCCGACTGCTCCTCGACGCCGTTGCCACCGGCCGGCTCTCCTGGTCCGACGTCGTTCGGCGCTACGCGGAGGAGCCTGCCAAGTGCTACGGCCTCTGGCCGGCGAAGGGCAGCCTGGAGGTGGGGGCCGACGCGGACCTCGTCCTCGTCGACCCCGCCGCCACCGTGCACATCCGCGACGAGGACGTGATCTCCAAAGCCGGATGGACACCTTTCGCCGGCCGCAGGACCATCGGCGACGTCGTCCGCGTCTTCCTCGGAGGCGAGGAGATCGCGAGGGACGGCAGCCCTCGTGACGAACGCAGGGGCCGATTCCTTCCCGGCCCGGGCGCAGTGGCCGGCTCGGAAGAGGCGTGAGCGTGATCCTCGACCTGAGCGTGGTCGTCGACGCCACCACCCTGGGGCCGCCCGCGGCCGGGAGCCCACCGGTCTCGCTCGAGACGGCCTTCCGTGGTCCCGGTCACTGGCAGTCGAGTCGAATCGCAGCCCTCCTGCACACGGGCTCGCACGTCGACGCACCGCTCCACGTCGTCGCCCGAGGCCGGTCGATCGAGTCGGTCACCCTCGAGGAGCTGAGCGGTACCGCGGTCGTGATCGACCTCCACGACGCAGGCGAACGCGAGGCGCTCGACGCTGCCCGCCTGCAGGCCGCGGCCCCCGAGGTCCCACCGGGCTCGATCGTCGCCGTGCGCGCGGACTGGACCGACCGGTGGTGGGGCACGTTCCCGGACTACTACACGCGGTCACCGTTCCTCACCGAGGACGCGGGGATCTGGCTGGCGGACCTACGACCGAAGGCCGTCGTCGTCGACTTCTTCGAGGAGGAGTGCGCGGTCTCGACCGACTTCACGTCGGAGGACTTCGTCGTGCACCGGGCCCTTCTCGGCGAGGACATCCCGATCGTCGAGCAGGCGACCCGCCTGGGCGAGGCAGGACCCGACCCGTTCCTCCTTCGGGCACCGTTCGTCCTGCTCGCGGGCGTGGAAGCCGCGCCGTGTCGGATATACGCGGAGCTCCCCGACGGCGACTGATGCGGCCGGTCAGCTCGAGGATCGGGCGGCCACGAAGTCGACCTCGATCAGCCAGTCGGGGTGTGCGAGCCCGGCGACGAACAACAGGGTGGACGCCGGCCGGTGGCCGGCCAGGACCTCTTCTCGGACGGCACGAGCGGTCGACAGGTCGCCCCGATCCACGAGCAACATGGTGAGCTGCACGATGTCCGAGATCTCCATACCTGCGCCGGCGAGGACCCCTTCGATGTTCCGCCACATCAGGCGCGACTGTTCCTCGATGTCCTCCCCGATCCGGCCGTCCGTATCCACGCCCGTCTGCCCGGACCCGAAGACGAGCCGCATCGGGCTCTCGACCTCGATGCCGTGCGAGTAGCTGCCGAACGGGCCGGCAACGCCTGCCGGGTTGAACGCGCGCATCTGCCTCCGCTCCCTTGGTCTGGCCCGGCACCATAGCGGCCGGCGTCGCCTTCCAGCCCGCAGCCCGCTCCCGCCCCTAGCATGCGGAGCGTGCGGATCCTCGTGTGGCACGGATGGCTGCTCGAAGGCTCGGGGTCCAACGTCGCCGCCGCCCGGATCGTCGAGGTGTGGCGGGCCGCGGGACACGACGTGCTCCTGCTCTGCCAGGAGCGGCATCCCGAGCGATACGGGTGGATCGACGCGCACGGCACGGTGGATCGCGACGGCCCCTCGGAGCTCGAGCCGAACTCGGACGTTTCGAGCGCCTCTGGACGATGCGTCCTGCTCCGTCCGGACATCGGCACGACGCTCCCGGTCTTCGTCGTCGATCACTACGAGGGGTTCGAGGACGTTCGGCCCTTCGTCGACGTGACCGACGCCGAGCTCGACGCTTACCTGCGCGCGAACGTGGAGGCGCTCCGCGCCGCCGCCGGGTCTCACGACTCAGAGATCGCGTTCGTGGGCCATGGGATCCCGGGAGCGGCGATCGGGCGTCGCGCACTTGGCCCCGAACGGTACGTCGCGAAGATCCATGGCAGCGATCTCGAGTACGCGATCCGGCCGCAGGACCGCTACCGGGAGCTGGCGCGCGAGGGGCTCGAGGCCGCTCGCGCCGTCGTGGGCCCCAGCCGCGAGGCCCTGGAGCGGTGCGCCGAGCTCGTTCCCGGGATGCGGGCGTTAGCGCGCGTCGTCCCGCCCGGTGTCGACGTCGCGGCGTTCCGCCCCCGGCCTCGCGTCGAAGCGCTCCGAGAGGTCGCCTCGCTCCTCGACCTCGACCCGGACACGGCCCGGGGGCGACCACCATCCCTCGACGCCGAGGTCGAGCGGGCCCTCGACGCCAGGGACGAGAAGGCGATGTCCGCTCTGTTCGACAGGTACGAGGAGGACGTGCCCGAGCCGGGCGCCGCGTCGCGGCTCCGCGCCCTCGCCGACCGGGAAGGGCCGATCGTCGGGTATCTCGGCAAGCTCATCCCGCAGAAGGGCGTGGAACTGTTCCTCGAAGCCCAGCCGGGGCTCCTCCACGACACCGCGGCTCTCGTCGTGGGCTTCGGATCCGATCGGGACTGGCTGGCGGCGCTGACGATCGCGCTCCGACGAGGCGACCGGCCCGCGATCGAGTGGCTGCGGGACGTCGGCGGGCTCCCGGTCGATCCTTCCGCCACCAACGGAGCGACCGGAGGGCGGCCGGACGTCACCTTCACCGGTCTCCTCGACCACCGATACGCGCCCGGCGCCCTCGCGGCCATGGACGTGCAGGTCGTGCCGTCGATCCTCCAGGAAGCGTTCGGGATGGTCGCCGCCGAAGGGGCCGCCTCGGGTGCGCTCCCGATGGTCGCCCGGCACTCGGGCCTTGCGGAGGTCGCCGGCGCCCTGGAGACCGAGGTCGGTCAGCCGGGATTGTTCTCTTTCGAGCCTGGGGAAGGGGCCGTGCGAAGGTTGGCTGAGGGCATCGACCGTCTCCTGTCCCTGCCGGACGGCGAACGAGACGAGCTCCGGCGCAGCGTGAGCTCGTTCGTCGCGAACCACTGGACGTGGGAACGGACGGCCGCGGGCTCTCGCTCGCTGCCGGCGGAGGGCGATGGCCCGCGCGGTCAGCGCGGTCGGACCTTCCGGCCTCCTCGATGGGCCAGTAGTCGGCGATCGGCGTTGTCGAGCGGTCGTGGCATCTCGGCACCATCGGGCCCGGACCTCCACCTGCTTCCACCTCGAGGCCGAGTCCCGCAGCAGCCGGATCATGTCGCCGTGCGTGCCGAACTCGACGCGCCATCGGCGCCGGCCAGTCGACCGAGCTCCCGAGTGCGTCGCGCTGGAGCCGCTCGGTCACCGGGCAGGTCCGCCGGCGGTGAACGGAGCATCGCGCGCGAGGAATGCCCAGGATATCATCGGCCTCTCCGGGAGGATCCTCGCCGCCTCGGGACCCAGGTAGCGATCGCACCGTCTGCGGCGCCGTCTTCCTGAGATTCCGCGAGTCGAAGCTCGCGTCGCGAGGGCGCCGCTAGCGTCGCCGTGGCCGGCGGGATCCGGATCCGAACTCGCTCCTGGAACCGTCCGCGGTCGTGAGCTGCGGCTCGAGATGTTAGCCCGACGGGCGAGCGAGGGCGAAGCCAGGACGACACGTAGCCGTCCTTCACGCCGAGCCGACGCGTCAAGCATCGGCAGTCCGGGAGCAGTCAGCTCGGTCTCCGGCGTGCCAGACACCCACCGGGGCTCCTCGTTCTCCCGACGGTCCGGCCCCGCTCGACCCACTCGTCGGCGTCGCGTCCCACGTGGAGTGGCCGGCACGTGAGGGCTCGACCGCCTCGCCCCTGTGCGCCCCTCGCGTCGTTCGGGTATACCGGTGGAGAGAGGAGGTCTGGACATGGACGAGACCACGACGCAGGAGCTCACCGACGAGGACATCCGGACCGTGATGCCGGGGTGACGAGCGCGTCGCCGAAGGCCGAGACAGATCCCGACAAGATGGACGGCGACGGCACGGACGGCGACACGACGGACAAGAAGGACGGCGACGCCGCGGACCAGGACGGCACCGACGGCAAGGACGCCGACGGCACCGACACCGGCGACATGGACGGGACCGACAGCACGTCGTGAGCCTGGACACGCTCGAACGCGTCCGAGCCGGAGCGCCGGCCGCTCGAGCGGTGCACCGGCGACCCCCGGTCGTTCCTCGCGAACGACTGGGGGACGCGGGCGTCGGTCCGCCTCGGCGGAGCCGCCGCCCGCCGGGTTCGAGGACCTGCTCTCGCTCGACGACGTCGACCGGTTCCTCACGACGACGGCGCTCCGCACGCCGTTCTTCCGGCTCGTGAAGGCGGGCGAGCAGATCCCGGAGTCCGCCTACACGCGATCGGTCGCACGGGTTCGCGACGAAGTGCACGGGCATCGCGAACCCTGCACGCGTCGCTGCGCTCTTCGAGGACGGCGCCACGATCGTGCTCCAGGGTCTGCATCGATGGTCCGAGCCGGTCGCACGCTTCTGTCGAGACCTCGAGCTCGAGCTCGGACATCCGTGCCAGGTCAACGCTTACATCACGCCAGCCGGGGCACAGGGCCTGGACCTGCACGTGGACGCGCACGACGTCTTCGTCCTGCAGGCGTTCGGCCGCAAGCGGTGGGAGGTGCACGCGGCTCCCCGCGAGGAGCAGCGGGATCCCCTCGACGTCGAGGTCACGTCCGGGCGACACGATCTACATGCCCGCGGGCACGCCGCACGCCGCCCGCGCGCAGGACGTGCTCGTCGGGCCACCTCACGGTCGGCGTCCACGTGACGCGCTGGCGGGACGTGCTCGACCGGCGTCGTCGGCCGCGCGGTCGGAGGAGATCGACGAGCCGGTGCCCGCCGGTTGGCGCGATGACCTCGAGGGCTTCGCCGACGAGCTCGCGCGGGCGGCTCGCGGCGCTCGCCTCCGCGCTCGGCGAGGTCGACGTCCGCGCGGAGGCCGGCGAGCGCCGCGAGCGGTTCCTCTCGAACCGGGCGCAGCTGGCGCGCGGAACGATCGCGGAACGCGCGGCGCCGATCGCGGTGGACGACGCCACCGTGGTCGCCCGACGGCCGGGCACCGTCTGCGAGCTGGCCGTGCGGACCGGATCGTCTCGTGGTACTCCTCGGCGACCGACGTCTCGAGATGCCCGCCTGGTTGGAGCCGAGCGATGCGCCAGATCGCCGGCCTCGAGCGACGACGGGGAGCTCACCGTCGCGCGACCTCGCGCCGCACCTCCCCGATGCCGGCGAGCCGCGCCGTGCTCGTGCGCCGTCTGATCCGCGAGGGCCTGCTCACGATCCGCGGCGGACGCTGAGCCGCGCGCGTTGCCCGCGCTCGGCGATCGCTGCTCGCTGCGGAGCCTGGCGGCCGACGAGCCGCTCGCCGGGCACCGCCTCGACGATCCGGCACTGGTTGCTGATCGAGCACGCCGGGCCGTGGGGACGCGACGGGCTCCTCGACGCCCGGCTGCCGGAGGGGCTCGGGACGGGAGCTCCGGGTCCTCGAGCGCCGGACCGGCGCGCGCGTGCTGCTGATCCGCAAGCCGGACCGCGTGCCTCGAGTACGACGACGGCACCGTGCATCTGCTTCGCCGTCGACACGCGGGAGGCCTGGCTGGGATCCACGGCTCTCGACAGGATCGAGGACGCTCGCGCACCTCGATCCGCGCGAGCGGGCCTCGTTCGTCGGCGACGCGGGAGCCCGCTCTTCGTCGTCTGCACCCACGGCCGGCGAGATCCCTGTTGCGCCGAGCGGGGGCGTCCGCTCGTCGCAGGCCGCTCGCCGCCGTCGTTCGCCGAGGTCACCTGGGAGAGCACGCACGTCGGCGGCGACCGGTTCGCCGGGCAACCTCGTGGCGTTCCCGCACGGGCTGTACTTCGGACGCGTCGAGCCCGACGAAGGACCCGAGATGCACGGGCGTACGCCGAGGGCCGGATCGCGTCGGCTCGACCGCTACCGCGGCCGGTCGTCAGCGACCCGTTCCACGTCCAGGCGGCCGAGCGCGCCCTCCGCGAGCGACCTCGGCCTCGACCGGATCGACGCCGTGACACCGGTGCGCGATCCAGCCGTCGCGGGGACCGGGCCGAGGTCACGTTCGCCACCACGAGCGGGTCCCACCACGTCCGACTCGAGCGGATACTTCGGAGCGCCGATGCGGCTCACGTGTCACGCCTCGACGCGAGGAGGCTCCGCCCGGGTGGCGGGTGCTCGAGATCGAACGCGCCGGCGCGGAGCCCTAGCACGACGAGCCAGCGGTCGACCGCGACGCTGTTCCCGGAGCTCGCGCGCGCGATGGGTGCCGAGCACCACGATCCGGACGGTGTGGGATCCGTCGACCAGCCCCGACACGAGCGGCACGGTCGCGAACGACTTCGCGGGCGCGTAGAGGTCGACGACGCGGACGAAGCGCTCCGTCCACCCAGACCTCCGCGCGACCCATCGCCGGTCCCCGCAGGGTGCGGAGCGACACGCCCGTCCCCTGGAACGCGGAGCCTCGCGAACGCCTCGCGCACATCGCTGATCGCGTAGCTTCCGCCGCTCGCCGACGGCGTTCGACACCGCTCGCCCACGCCACGGCTGCCGCCGGAGGGTCGGCGCGTGTCTGGACCGCCCCACCGAAGCGCGTCAACCGCGACGCGGGTGCCGGCGGCCGCCGGCCGCTTCGTGCCGAGCACCTCGCACCGTGAGCGTGTGCGCGCCGGGACCCGAGCCCGACGAAGCGATGCGCCACCCCGGTCGTCAGAGCTCGGGCGTAGCCGTCGAACGGTCGCCGCGGTCGCCCCGTCGATCTCGGACTCGGCCCTCGGCCCATCATCGGCCCCGAGACACGTGAACAGCGTCACCGCTCCGCCCGAGAACGCGTACGTCGCGGAGGCCCCCGAGCGCCGCTCCCAGCGGTAGGAGCCGCCGATCGCGTCCGGATCGGCTCGCCCGCCCCCATGCGAAAGCGGTACCGGCGCCGTCCTGCTCCACGCTCACCACCGAGTCGAACGTCGCCACGACGTTCCTCGGCGATGCGACGGTCACCGAGCACACGGGACCCGCGGCGCCGCATCCCCCGCCGCTCCACCCCACGAAGGCCGACGCGGAGTCGGCGTCGGCGGTCAGGGTCCACCGTCGATCCCGCTGCGAACGAGGCGGTGCACGTCGACCCGCAATCGATCCGCGCCGGCGCCGAGGTGACGGTCCCGCTCCCGCTGCCGCGTACCTGGACGCGCACCGGATAGCCGAACACGGCCGAGACCCTCCTGGCGCCGAGCGCGGTCACGTCGCAGGTCGGGGACGAGCCCGCCGAGCTGCACGCACCGGTCCAGCGCAGCAGAGAGGCGCCCGGATCGGGCGTGGCGGCGAGGGTGAGGGACGGTGTCCGGGTTCGCGAGCCGGCTGCAGCGGGTCGCGCGCCGCCGCATGCGATCCGGGCGCCGGTGATCACCCCGCCGGCCGCGGGCGCCACCGAGAGCGAGGCGATCTTGCCCCG
Source organism: uncultured Actinomycetota bacterium (assembly GCA_963778505.1). Classification (GTDB taxonomy): domain Bacteria; phylum Actinomycetota; class UBA4738; order UBA4738; family HRBIN12; genus JAJNBA01. Next base: position 1,315,831 of record CAVZUH010000004.1, read on the forward strand.
AAGGAGGCTCGAAGCCGTTGAAGCGATCGCGATCGACGTTCGTGGAGATCCCGGCGACCCTCCCGGTCGAGGTGCGTTGCCAGAACGTCCACCCGTGGCCACCCCAGTCGCCCGCCGGAACGCTCGGCGCCGGCACGCCCCAATGCGCGATCCACAGCGGGTACCCGTGGTTCGGCGAACCACGTCGTGTCGCCCAGGTAGGTTCGCCAGAAGTAGGGGCTCGAGTAGATCATCGCGCGGACGCCGGTCCGGGCGGAGACCCTGCTGAGCCACGTGCGCACCCAATCCGTGCAGCCGCGCGACGTTGAGACCGTTCGCGTCCTCGATGTCCAGCACCGGAAGCACATCCCCGCGGTCGTTCCGGGCGACGTCGATGAAGTGGTCGGCCTCGGCCTTCGCGTCTCCCGCGGCGACGCCCACCTTCGCTCGGTGATACGCGCCGACGACCAGCCCGCTGGCGGAGGCTTCGGCCAGGTACTCCGCGTACATCGGGTCGTTGTAGGTGTTCCCGACGCGTCGCTCGCATGATCACGAAGCGCACCGGCGTCGACGCGACCGCCGCCCAGTTGACGTTGCCCTGCCATTTCGAGACGTCGATCCCCGGCACCTTCGTCGCGCGCGGCGGCAGGGTGAGAACCGGGAACGCCGATCAGGATCGCCGCGATCAGTGCGATCGCACAGACAACCCTTGTGCCGACCCGCTGGCTACCCGCCGAGGCACGGCGTTCACCCACTTCCGCTGCCCACATGTGACAACCATACGGCGGGCGAAGGCTGGCAGGGCGTTAGGCTGGGCCGATGTTGGGCGAAGAGGAAGCCCTCGTCCTCGAGGTCGCACCCTTCGATCTCCACGGCGTGCGGTACTACGACCTCTCGGTGGGGTTCCCCGATCGCTCCGTCCAGCAGGCTCGCCTCGGTGCCGAAAGCGTGCCGGACGGCCTCCAGAAGGGCGACCGCGTGCTGGCCACGCGGGTGGCCAACATGGTGATCTCGGTCCGCAGGCCGTAGCCCTCGGGTGGTGCTGGCTCCGACGGCCCGACTCCTCAGCGCTTCAGCGTGAGCGCGGCACCGGCCGCGACCATGACGAGGCCCGCGACCCTCGTGACCGTCACGGGTATGCGCGGCGAGCCGAGCCACCCGAAGGCATCGATCAGCGCTCCCGCCACGAGCTGACCCGCGATCAGCAGCGCGACCGTCGCGAACGTCCCGATCCGCGGAGGGGCATAGGCGATGGCCAAGACGATCACGGCTCCGAAGAGGCCGCCTAGCCAGAGCCACAGAGGCTCGTGGATCGCCGCGACGACCGAGCCGCCGCGTCCGAGCGCCACCGCCAGCACGACGACGAGGATCGCCGCCAGCACCACGCCGAAGCCCGCCGAACCGATCGTCCCGACCCGGCGACCGAGCGCCCCCGAGATCGAGGCCTGAGCGGCGCCGGCGATCCCGGCGGCCAGGGAGAATACGATCGCGAACCGGGTACCGGTCAAGGAGGCGAGGCTATCGAACCACGACGCCCCGCGTTCGCGGTGCAGAGTCGCTTCCTCGGACCCTCCGCCGGATCTGGGCTCAGGTCGCTAGCGAGATCGTCGGGACGCCGTCTTCCGCGATCCGGTGCGCTTCCGGCTGGTCGAGGCCTTCCGAGCGGCGGACGTCTTGCGCTTCCGCGCGGTCGCGGCCTTCTTCCCCGCGGCGACGCGCTTCGGGGACTTTCGGGTGGTGCTCTTGCGCGCCGTGGTGCTCTTGCGCGCCGTTGTCCGCTTCCGGCTGGTCGAGGCCTTCCGAGCGGCGGACGTCTTGCGCTTCCGCGCGGTCGCGGCCTTCTTCCCCGCGGCGACGCGCTTCGGGGACTTGCGGGTGGTGCTCTTGCGCGCCGTCGTCCGCTTCCGGCTGGTCGAGGCCTTCCGGGCGGCGGACGTCTTGCGCTTCCGCGCGGTCGCGGCCTTCTTCCCCGCGGCGACGCGCTTCGGGGACTTGCGGGTGGTGCTCTTGCGCGCGGCAGGCCTCGTCGAGGCCGTCTTCCTCGAGGCGGTACGCTTCCGGGTCGCCGCCTTCCTGCTCGCAGACGTCGCGGCCTTCCGAGCGGCGGTCGATCTCGGCGTCCGCGTGGTCGCTGCGTCGGTTGCCGCTCCGTCCATGGGAACGCCCGCGCGTCATCGTGCGCTCGGTTCGCGGCGTCGGCCGATCCCACGCGGGCGTCTCGGGCTGCCAGGAGGGTTCCGGAGCGCTCGGGGCATCCAAGGAGCTCCCCTCTTCGACCTCCTTCGCCTTCTCCGTGCCTTCGGACGCCGACTCGTCGGTGTCCTTCCAAGGCCAATCCTTCGTGGTGCGCTCGTCGGGTGACGGCATGAACAACCTCCTCTGCTCGAGGGTCTCCTGTTCCCCTACCCGAACTCGCTCGGAAAGATGCATGCACTCAGGCGGCACCCTCAGAAGGGGTTCAGGGCAGTGAAATCCTCCCACGCGAGGTCGGATCGGTACTCGTACTCGCGCCAGTTCGCGATGAGCTCGTCGCGGAGCCGGATCACGGCGACCCCGTGGTAGGTGTTCGTGCCACTGTACGTGTACTCACCGGCCCCCAGTTGCTGATCCTCGTCGAACACGACGGTGTGCCAGACCATCCGCATGGGAGGCGGGTCTTCGCCGCCGAAGAACTCGTACAGGGCCTGACGGCCCTCGTAGTGCTGGGTGTCCGGAGGCTCCGTGTACCTGGCGTCCTCCGCGAAACACGCGAGCGCGGTCGGGGTGTCACCCTCGTTCCACGCCTCGGCGACCGTTCGGAGGAGCCGGCGGAATCCCTCTGCATCCACTTCATCACCTTCCTGAGCTGGGCCACGGACGATCGGGAGAGATCATCGCGCTCCCGGTGGCCATCGCGACCCGCTTGCCGTCCGCATCGTCCACCCTGCACGTCGTGACCGCGATCGTGCGTCCCCGCTGCTCGACGGTCGACCGCGCCACGAGGTCGCGGCCGTCCGGCGTGACCGGCCGGAGGAAGTTGATCTTCAGATCGAGCGTCCCGAACGATGCCCCCGGCGGCAGGGTGGTCAGCACCGCGGTGTTGATCGCCTGATCGGCGAGGGCCGTGAGGACCCCACCGTAGAAGGTGCCGAAGCCGGTGCAGAACCAGAGCGAGGCCGGCATCGCGAGCGTCACGCTCGCCTCGGTCACCTCGACGAACCGCAGGCCGAGCAGCGAGCAGCTCGGCGCGGGGGGACGCTCTTCCTTCTGCCAGAGCTGGACGAGGTCCAACCCGCTCGTCTCGTCCCAGACGGCCTGCGGAACGATCTCGCCCTCGACGGGACGAAGGTAGGGGTCGGGGCTGTCGAACACAGGCTGCGACACCGGCGGGAACTCATCGCGCGGGTCCGGCGGATCGAAAGGGAGAGGGAGCAGGACGCACCTCGAGGTCGCGAACGCGAGGAGGGTCCCGGAGGCGTCCGCGACCCGAGCCTCCGACAAACCCTGGCGCCGCCCCGCGTGGATCAGCGTCCCGGTCGCGACCAAGCGCCCGCTGGACGGCGACGCGGGTCCGAGGAAGTTGATCGAGAGATCCGAGGACAGCAGGGCCATGCCCTTCGACAGCGTGGTAAGGACGGCACCGCCCAGGGCGGCGTCGGCGACGAACCCGAGCGTCCCACCGGCGAAGACACCGACGGCCGTCTGCCACCAGGCACTCGCGGGGATCGACCATGTGGATGTACCCACGGCTGCATCCTCCACGACCAAACCGCTGAGGTGCGTGAGCGGCGGCGCTGGCAACTTCCGATCGATGAAGAGCCGAAGCTGCTCGACGCCCGGCATGGCGAACAACCCGGGCTGCTCGAGATAGGCGAAGGACCCCCTGACCGGCTCGTCGACGATCATGAGGCGAGGATAGCGGCCGCACGGAGCGACTCCGACTCCCCTGAACCGGATCCTCCTTGACGGCTGCGATCGCCCGTGCTTAAAGCGGCGCCTGGAGCTCAGGTGCTCGCGGCCGCGCTGGTGACTTCTTCATCGGCCGAGGAGCCATGGAGCGTGGTCCTCAACATCAGCTCTGTAGGCCTCCCTTCTGACCACCAGACGACCGGCAGATATCCTCGGCGGCTCGGCATACGATCGACCTTCGAACCGAGGGGAACTTCACGACCATGGATCACCAGCCGAGGGTGCAGGTCGTCCTAGGCGAGGCGGAGCGTACCGACGGACTCCTCCGCTTCGTCCTCGAAGGCGAGGGGTTCGACATCATCGGACTCGCCGCCGACGACAGTGAGCTGACGCGCGTCCTGCGAGGTGCCCGACCGACGGTGATCGTGCTCGACGGGGGCATCTCCGCAGCCGCCGCCCTCGAGGCGAGGCGAAGCACCCCCGGGGCCTCTTTGGTGGTCGTCTGGCCGGATGGCGTATCCGCCGCCGTCGCGGAGGAACACGTGGAGCCCGATCTCGTCATCTCGGATCTGGGGGAGGCGGTCAGGAGAGCGGATCGCCGGGCCGAGCTCCGCAGGCCGCCGGACCCGATGCCGGAGTTGCTGCGTCGCGCGACGACCGACCGACCGGTCCCAGCGGCGGTTCGGAAGGCGCCGGTTCGCAACACGCCGTCGAGGCCGGCGCGCACCGGCAGGCGTGGGAGCGGGCTCCTGGTTGCGGCCGCCACCTGGTTGCTCGTCATCACGGCCCTCGGCACGATCGCGATCGCGGTCCCGAAGGCGTTCGACCGATCGCCCAGCGGGCGGGCGCCGCGATCTTCCCCCAGCAGGAGCGTCGACCCCCGACCCAGCGAGACCGACGCCCCCGAACGGACCGGCGGCACGAGGGAGCCGGCAACCTGCCAGGCTTGCGCTCAGGATCGCGGAAGAGTGACCACGCGAACCAAGGGAGCGGTGCTGGTCGACGAGGCGATCCCGCCGGGTGAGCCGACAGCGGCGGGAGCGAGCGAGGCCACGACTGCGCCCCCGCTGGTAACCGACGGCGTCCAGCTGGAAGATGTGTTGGACTCTCTGCTCGGGGATCTCCCGCCCGGCATCGTGCCGACACCAGACGCCGACGTGATCCCGATCTCGACATCGAGCGCGGCGAAACCTGTCGACGATGCCCTGAGCCCGCTGCCGTAGGAGACCCTGCCAGGTCGGATCCCACCTGGGTGGGTCACTCGGCTCTCAGCCCATTCGGGTAGGATGGGGAGGTGGAAGGTGAGCGGAGCGTCTACAAGACCGAGTCCGGAGTGATCTTCCGGGTGTCTGAGACGCAAGAGGGGCACATCTCCGTCGAAACGCTCGACGACGCAGCGTGGGTGGCCGGAAGGATCGGCATGGTCGGATTGCGCGTCCTTCCAACCACCACTCGCCTCACAGCGCGCCAGGTCCTCGCACTCCCCATCTAGCCGCGCGTGGGAGCCTGACCGAGAGTTTGGACGTGTCGTCTTGTTCGAGCGGACGAGTCGAAACAGATGACAGAACTCGTCTCAGGGTGTCCGCGAAGGGCCTCGGTCAGGTGCCCACGTAGGCCGCGAGGTGTTCGCCGGTGAGGGTGGAGCGGGCGGCGACGAGGTCGGCGGGGGTGCCCTCGAAGACGACCCGGCCGCCGTCGTGGCCGGCGCCGGGGCCGAGGTCGATGATCCAGTCCGCGTGCGCCATCACCGCCTGATGGTGCTCGATCACGATCACGGACGTGCCGGCGTCGGCGAGCCGATCGAGTAGAGCGAGCAGCTGCTCGACGTCGGCGAGGTGGAGCCCGGAGGTTGGCTCATCGAGGACGTAGACGTCACCCTTCTCCCCCATCTGCGCGGCCAGCTTGAGCCGCTGCCGCTCGCCGCCTGACAGCGTGGTCAGCGGCTGCCCGAGGGAGAGGTAGCCGAGCCCGACGTCGGCGAGGCGGCCGAGGATCGTGTGGGCGGCCAGCGTCTTCGCCTCGCCGTCTCCGAAGAACCCCTCGGCCTCGGTCACCGGCATCGCGAGCACCTCGGCGATGTTCCGGCCGCCCAGCGTGTACTCCAACACCGACACTTGGAACCGCTTCCCCTCACACTCCTCGCAGGTGGATTCGACCGTGTCCATGAACCCCAGTTCCGTGTATATGACGCCGGCGCCGTTGCAGGTCGGGCACGCGCCCTCGGAGTTGGAGCTGAACAGCGCGGGCTTCACGCCGTTGGTCTTGGCGAACGCCTTGCGGATCGGGTCGAGCAGTCCGGTGTAGGTCGCCGGGTTGCTCCGTCGTGAGCCGCGGATCGCGCCCTGGTCGATCACTACCACGCCGTCTCGGCCGGCGACCGAACCGTGGATCAGCGAGCTCTTGCCGGAGCCGGCGACGCCCGTGACCACACACAGCACCCCGAGCGGGATGTCGACGTCGACGTTCTGCAGGTTGTGGGCCGTCGCGCCGCGGATCTCCAGCGCGCCGGACGACGAACGCGCCGATCCCTTCAGTGTCGCCCGGTCATCCAGGTGGCGGCCCGTCGTGGTGTCGCTCCCCCGCAGCCCGTCGACGTCACCCTCGTAGCAGACGGAGCCACCCGCGGACCCGGCGCCGGGACCGAGGTCGACGACGTGGTCGGCGATCGCGATCGACTCCGGATCGTGCTCCACCACGAGCACCGTGTTGCCTTTGTCGCGCAGCTGCACCAGCAGGTCGTTCATCCGCTGGACGTCGTGCGGGTGCAGGCCGATCGTGGGCTCGTCGAACACGTAGGTGACGTCGGTGAGCGATGAGCCCAGGTGGCGGATCATCTTCGTGCGCTGTGCCTCTCCGCCGGACAAGGTGCCCGACGGCCGGTCGAGCGAGAGGTATCCCAGTCCGATCTCCGCGAACGAGTCGAGGAGGTGCTGCAGCCCCGTGAGGAGCGGCGCCACCGAAGGCTCGTCGAGGGCCCGGACCCAGTCGGCCAGGTCGCTGACCTGCATCGCGCAGGCATCGGCGATGCTCTTCCCTTTGATCTTCGACGATCGGGCCTCCGTGCTGAGTCGGGTGCCATCGCACTCGGGACAGGTCGTGAACGTCACGGCCCGCTCCACGAAGGCGCGTATGTGCGGCTGGAGCGCGTCGACGTCCTTCGACAGGAACGACTTCTGGATCCTCGGGATCAGCCCTTCGTACGTCATGTTGATGTTGCTGACCTTCACCTTCGTCTGCTCTCGATAAAGGAGGTCGTGGAGTTCCTTCTTCGTGAACTTGCGGATCGGTTTGTCGGGGTCGAAGAAGCCCGATTCCGAGTAGATCCGCACGGCCCAGCCGTCCGCGGCGTAGCCGGGGATCGTGATCGCGCCCTCGGCGAGCGACTTGCTCTCGTCGTAGAGCTGGGTCAGATCGATGTCGGTCACGTTGCCCTTGCCCTCGCAGCGCGGACACATACCGCCCAGCAACGTGAATGTCGCCTTCTCGGTTTTCGTCTTGGCGCCTCGCTCGACGGTGATCGCACCGCTGCCCCTCACCGAGGGGACGTTGAACGAGTACGCGTTGGGCGAGCCGATGCGCGGCTTCCCGAGCCTGCTGAAGAGGATGCGAAGCATCGCGTTGGCGTCGGTGGCGGTGCCGACGGTGGAGCGGGGGTTGGAGCCCATCCGCTCCTGGTCCACGATGATCGCCGTCGTCAGGCCCTCGAGCACGTCGACCTCCGGCCTCGCCAGCGTCGGCATGAACGCCTGCACGAACGCGGTGTAGGTCTCGTTGATCATCCGCTGCGACTCCGCGGCGATCGTGTCGAACACAAGCGAGCTCTTGCCCGAGCCGGAGACGCCGGTGAACACCGTCAGCCGGCGCTTCGGGATCTCGACGGTGACGTCCTTGAGGTTGTTCACGCGTGCGCCCTGCACGCGGATCAGGTCGTGGCTGTCGGCAGCCGGCAGCGCGGCGAGGTGACGTTGCCATCGGGCCTCATCGCACCGCCTTCTTCACGAGCGCGGCGATCTTCTTCTCGTCGGCGGCGGTCAGCTCCGTCAGCGCGAAGGAGGTCGGCCACATGGCGCCTGCTGTCGATGTTCGCCGCGTCCTCGAAACCGAACGTCGCGTACCTCGAGTCGAACTTGTCCGCGGCCTTGAAGAAGCAGACGACCTTGCCGTCCTTGGCGTACGCGGGCATCCCGTACCAGGTCTTCGGCCAGAGGTCTGGCGCGGCCTCGGTGATGATCGCATGGAGCCGCTTGGCCATGGCTCGATCCGGTTCCCTCATCGCGGCGATCGCCGCGAGCAGGTCGCGTTCCCCGTCCGCCCTGTTCTTGCTCGCGCGCGCTTCGCCTTCAGCTCTCGGGCGCGATCCTTCATCGCGGCTCGTTCGTCGTCCGTGAATCCCTCGTCCTTCGTGCCGTCTTCTTGGCAGCCTGCGTGGCTTCTTCGCAGCCTTCTTCTCAGCCATCGTGAAGCACCTCCTTGCGCCGGAGCGGGTCCGGGCATCATCGGTCCTGGATCAGCCCGAGCACGTTACCATCGGGGTCGGTGAAGGTGGCGACCAGGCGGCCGCCGCCGACGTCGCGCGGCTGGGCTCCTTCACGGTGGCACCAACAGCGGTCACCTCGGCCAGCTTCGCCTCGATGTCCGGCACGTGCCAATACGCCACCGGCGAGGTCATGCCCTCCGGTCCACCGCTCGGCACCAGCCCGATGTGCTGGCCCTCGGCTTCGTAGCCGACGTAGTAGGGCGCGTCGTTCAGCGGCGGGACGCCGAGCAGATGCGGCGTACACCGCCTTGGCCGTCTCCAGGTCCGACACGGGATGCAGCACGGGTCTTGACGCCCTGGGTGGAAGAGCCCGTCATCGGTCACCTCCTGAGGTCGTGGGTCCATCGACCCGGTCGTCGATGTTCCACTAGCGGTGGCTCGGAGACGCGTGCTTCTCGATTCCTGACTCGGTCCGATCCGCCGGGCAAGCCGCCTCCCGAGGATGGACGTGGATCCGCCTGGGCGGTGAGCCGGGCCGGCGATCGCCGGACGGCTAGCGCAGCTCCTGGATGCGGATCAGGTTGCCCGCGGGATCGCGGAAAGCGCAGTCGCGAAGCCCGTACGGCTGGTCGATCGGCTCCTGGACGACCTCGGCATCGCTGGCCTGCAGCCGCTCGAACGTGCCGTCGAGGTCGGCGGTGGCCAGGTTGATGGAGGCGAAGGTGCCCTTGGCCATCATCTCGGCGATGGTGCGGCGCTCGTCGTCGGTCATGCCGGGGGCGGCGGCCGGCGGGTACAGGACGATCGAGGTGCCGGGCTGGCCGGGGGGACCGACCGTGATCCAGTGCATCCCGCCGTACTCGACGTCGTTGCGGACCTCGAAGCCGAGGGTGTCCCGGTAGAAGGCCAGCGATGCGTCCGGATCGTCGTGCGGGAGCATCGTCGCGTGGATGGTGATGTCCATGCCGGTCATGCTACGTGCGGCTCGTGGAGCGGTGCTTCTCGATTCCTGATCGGTCTCGTCACCTGTTTCGCCACGCACGGCGGCATCCCCGCCGTCGCGCGCGTCTCGAGGAGTCGGTAGGTGCTGGGCGGCATGCCGACCAGCTCGGTGAAGCGGGTGCTGAACGTGCCCAGCGACGAGGAGCCGACCGCGAAACAGACGTCGGTGACGCTGAGGTCGCCACCACGCAGCAGCGCCATCGCGCGCTCGATGCGCCGCGTCATCAGGTAGGAGTACGGCGACTCACCGTAAGCGAGCTTGAACTGGCGGCTGAGGTGCCCGGCGGACATGTGCGCGCCACGGGCGAGCCCCTCGACGTCCAGCGGCTGCGCGTACTCCCGGTCGATCCGGTCGCGGACGCGGCGAAGCCGCGCGAGGTCGCGCAGGTGCGACGCCGCGGCGGGTCTTCTGGTCACCTGCGAATCGTGTCAGGTCGCGCCGGAGTTGCCTAGCGACCGCTGGCGTCCCACCGACGTCGACACGTCTCGCTCGCGGTCAACTAGCTGCCGCCCCCCCGCGTGCGGGGAGGTTCCGCGGCGAGCGCCGCGTAGGCCTGGGCCAGATGCAGCACCATCTGGGCGTCCGCCTCGTCCTTCACCTTGCCTGCGAGGGACGCGATCTTCTTCGCGATCGCGGTCCTCGCGTCGGCTGCCCGGATCGCCGCCTCAGCCTGGGACTCCACTCGTTCGCTCATCGTCCTCTCCTCGCCGGTCGCGGTCGCGGCCGGTGTCGCGGCCGTTGCGCATCGCTCCGGCGCTGAGGGGTGGCGTCGATCCGCAGGCCCGCGTCACCGAACTCGGTGTGGAGCTTCAGGACGTTCGCCATCTTCCCCACGTCCGTCCGCTTCTCCGGTGTGACGAACGTGATGCCGGTGCCGCTCCGACCCGCGCGTGCGGTGCGGCCCACCCGATGAAGGTAGTCCTTCTCGTCGGCCGGCGGGTCGAAGTTGATCACATGGGTGATGTGCTCGAGGTCCAGACCCCGTGCGGCGACGTCGGTCGCGACCAGCACGTCGTTGGCGCCCGCGGCGAATCGCCCGAGAGCTCGCTCCCGTGCCGGCTGCGTCATCCCACCGTGCAGGGCCCCCGCGTGGAAGCCCTCGGCCTTCAGGTTCCTCGCCAAACGGTCGGCGCCTCGCTTGGTCCGCACGAACACCAGTGTGAGGCCGCGATCGGCGGCCAGCTCACGGACGAGCGCCCGCAACCTCCCGGCTTGCTCCACCGCGACGAAGCGGTGGCTGGCCTCGGTCACGAGCGGGCCGTCCTCGCCCGTCACCTCGTGGCGGACGGGGTCGGCGATGAAGCGTGACGCCAGACGCCCGATCGCCCCTTCGAGGGTCGCGGAGAAGAGCATCGTCTGCCGGTCGGGTCGCAGCATCTCGAGGATGCGCGTGACGTCGGGCAAGAACCCCATGTCGAGCATCCGGTCGGCCTCGTCCAAGACGCAGATGCGCACCCGGTCGAGGCGCAGCATCTTCCTCTGCACCAGGTCGAGCAGCCGGCCGGGCGTGGCGATCAGGATGTCGGCGTGGCGGGCGCGCTTCGCCTGCGGCCCGAGCCCCACACCGCCGTACACGGCGGCCACACGCAATCGCTTCACGTCGGCGATCGCTCGGAACTCCTCGGTGACCTGACTGGCTAGCTCACGCGTCGGGGCGAGGATCAGCGCGTTCGGGCTCCCCCCGCCTGGCGTCAACCGCTCGACGATGGGCACCGCGAACGCGAGCGTCTTGCCCGAACCGGTCCGGGATCGGGCCATCACGTCGCGACCCGCGATCGCGTCCCGGAGGACGAGCGACTGGATCGGGAAGGGTTCATGGATGCCCCGCATACGGAGGACCTCCGCGACCTGGTGAGACGCACCCAGGTCGGCGAAGCTCGGCGTTCGGGTCGGTAAGGGGCGGATGGGCACGACGGCAGCGCGCCGTGTATCGGCTGGTTGTGACACGACTACTTCCTCTCAGGAGTGTGTGGGGACGATCGACTGCTCCGAGAAGAAGGGAGGGAAGGCGGCCTTCACCACGCGGGCGTGCATGCGTGCTCGCATGGACGCGTAGGCATCAAGTGTACCTGAGAAGGAGCCTCGCAAGCCCGGGCGCGCGGAAGGCCCATCTCGTCAGTTACAGGAGACCGGTCCCCCGCTGTCGAGCACGGCGCCGTTCAAGCCCACGAACTCCCAGGAGTACGAGCTCTCGGCGAGGGTGAGCCTCAGCACGCCGAAGTCCGTCGCGTTCCCGACTTCGTAGTTGGCGTCCTTCACGTCGAGGAGCGCGTAGTGGCCCCTGCCGCCCGTGCCGACGACGAACTCGCGGATCCCGTTCGGGGCCGCCTGTCCGGCCGGATCCTGCTTCGCGTAGCGCTGGTAGTTGTGCTCGTGCCCGTTCAACACGATGTCCGCGCCGGCCGCGTAGAGGTCGTCCCAGAAGGCCTTGACGCCCACCGGCATGTTCTGCCCGTGGATCGCGCCCGAGTTGAAGTAGGGATGGTGCCAGTAGGCGAGGATGCAGGACGGCGTCGGTGGCGTGAGGGCCAGCTCCAGGAAGTCGTTCTGCGTCGTGCCCTCGATGCACGGGACCGGGGAGCAGTTCGAGTTCAGCGCGATCAGCCGCCACGACCCTTGGTCCACGACGTAGTAGCCCGCGTCGACACCGCCGGTGGGCCTCCCCTTCATCGTCCAGTAGTCGAAGTACCCCTGCGCGCCTGGGACGTGATACTCGTGATTCCCGACCGCCGGATACGTCACGGGCGCATGCTGGCCCCATGACGGGTCGTAGCCGACCATGAAGTGCTCGAGCGCCCCGCCCGGATATTGAAGATCGCCTAGCGCGAGCACGGCGTCCGCTCCGGTCAGCAAGTCGGCCGTCGCTCGGTGCTGACAAACGGCCGGCTGTGATCCGTCGAACGCGGACGACGTCGGATCGCAGACGATGTCCCCCGCCGTTGCGACCACCATGCCGGGGACGGGATCGGTCTCGTCGGTGTCCACGGGGTCGGTACACCCCGGATCGGCAGGATGGTCGATCAGGCCATCTGAGTCGTTGTCAACACCGTCGGAGCAGGCGGACGCCGAGGCCCGAGTGGGGATCGTGGCGATGGTCAGCATCGCAGTGACGAGGAGCGCTGCGGTGATGGTGCCCAATGCCTTCACTCAGCCAGCCCTTCCTTCGTTCGGCGTCGAGGGCGGGAGACAACCCTACTCCGTCGGACATGCCCCACGGCAATTGGCGAATCGTCCCTCGATCCAGCCTGATACCAAGGAACTCAGACGGCGCCGTCGCTCCCGAGGTCGTCCAGCCGAGCACGGACGCGGGCTGCGGCGACGACGTTCCCCTTCCGCTCGTAGCGGGCGAGCGCCTCGCTCGTACGCCGCGCGCGCGTCGTCGCCGCGGCCCGCCGCCTCGAGGACCTGGCCCAGAACCTCGTGACTGTCGCCCTGGAAAACGAGGTAGTCGGTGCCCTCGAAGATCTCGACCGCCTCGTCCGCGAGTCGGAGAGCCTCCTCGAACGCGCCGGATACCGCGAGCACCCGCGCCCTCGCCATCCGCCAGAGTCCTTGCGAGGCGAAGTCGTCCTCCGCCGTGAGCGTCCGACTCTTCTCGGCGAACGAGTCGGCCTCCTCATAGCGCCCCAGGTCGCAGAGCGTCAGCGCGATCAGCCCGCAGATCGTCGAGTTGAAGCCTGTTTCGCCCATCGCTTCGTAGACCTCGTGCATCTCCCGGAACAGCGACTCCGCCTCCTCCAGACGACCCTCGAGCCGAAGCGTCTCTCCGGTCGCCTGGTTCGAGGCGACGATGGCGTTCGGCCTGCCCAGCTCATCGAACAGCGGCGACCGCTCGGTCGATCGCGGCGTGCGCCTCCTCGAAGCGCCCGGCCATCCCGAGGAGACCCGCCCGGACCCGGAAGATCCTGGCCCTCTCCGCTCAGGCTGTCGCCCTGCAGCTCGTAGGCTCGGTCGAGCACGACGAAACGCTTCGTCGAGCGGGATCGAGCCGAAGTAGGCGGAGATGCCGAGTTGCGCCGGCGATCTCCTGCCGCGCCCGCCTTGACATCGTCGGTGCGCGGTCCATCAGCTCGTCGAGGATCTGCACCGTCTCGTTCGGTCCTGCCCTGGAAGAAGGCGAACAACGCGAGCAACAGGATCGCCTGGTCGCGCAGACTCCACGTCGCCGAGGCGTTCGGCCTCCTCGAGGACCCGCCTGGTCTCCTCCTCGGAGATCTCCATGGTCCGGGCTGGGTCGACCGCTGACCGGGCCATGATCCGCACCAGCTCGGCCCGAAGCGCCGACGGACGATCCCCGATCGCTTCGGCGAGGGCGGTCGAGCGCGTCGCGATGTCGAGCGATGTCGGGAAGTCGGCCATCTCCTGAAGGAGCTCCGACAGCAGGACGAGCGACCTGAGCTGCAGGGCGCCGTCCGACAGTTCGATGCTCCTGTCGAGCAGCGCCTTCGCCGCGTTGAGATCAGCGCGCTCGTCGGCCCGCACCGCGGACGTGTACAGGTGTTCGGCCGCTCGCCGGGCGAGCGACTGCGTCCGCTCGTCCACCGTGCCCAGCTCGGCGCGGTAGCGGTACGCCTGCTCGAGGTGGTGGCCGAGGATCTCCTCGTACTCCGCCATGCGTTCGCCGGCGACGTTCGTCGAGCCAGTCGGCGAACCGCTCGTGCAGGTCGGCGCGCTGCTCCTTCGGCATCGCCTGGTACGCCGCGTCGCGGATCAGCAGGTGGCGGAATCGGAACGCGTCCTCTCCGGCGAACTCGGCGCGATCGGGCCGGATCAGCTCCTTGCGCGCGAGGGTCAGCAGGCGGGAGCGGACGTTCGGCCTCGCCGAGTCCGGGCTGAGCGTCGTGACCGCGCCGGTGTGGAACACCTTGCCCTCGACGGCGCCTCGTTCGATCACCCCGCGCTCCTCCGCGTCGAGCCGGTCCAGACGCGCGGCGAGCAGGAGGTGGATCGTCGGTGGGACGGTCACGTTCGCCAGGTCCTCGACCGAGCGCCATTCGCGCCCTCTTCGAATCGCAGGAGTCCGTCGTCGATCAGCATCGCGAGCATCTCCTCGACGAACAGCGGGTTGCCCTCGGCCGCTTCGAGGATCCGCTCGCGCGCGGCCTGCGGGATGTCCGCCCGCCCGAGGAGGTTGTCGACGAGCAGTGAGGCATCGTCGCTCGGAAGGGGCTCGAGCAGGATCGAGCGTGGCGTTCATCTTGCCGCCGCCCCACCCCGTGCGGATGTCGAGGAGCTCGGGCCTGGCGAGACACACGACGAGGACGGCGGCGTCGCGAGTCCAGTCGGCGAGGTGCTCGATCAGGTCGAGCAACGTCGGCTCCGCCCAGTGGATGTCGTCGAAGACCACGACCACGGGCCGTTCGCGAGCGAGGTGCTCGAGGAGCCTTCCGCACGGCCCAGAACGCGTCCTCCGGTCGCACCCGGCGGGCCCCATCCGAACAGGCCACCCACGAGCCCGGCGATGCGGTCACCATCGGGGTTCTCGGCCAGGAAGGACGTCGAGCTTCGCTCGCGCGGCGGCGGGCGCCTCGCCTTCGAGGATGTCCGCCGCCTGATGGATCACCTCGGCGAGCGGGAAGAACGTGATGCCCTCGCCGTAGGAGAGGCATCGGCCGCGGAGGACGGTCGCCGAGCCGGCCGGTCGCCGAGAGGAACTCGGCGACGAGCCTCGACTTCCCGACCCCGGCCGAGCCCAGCAGCGTGAACAGGTGCGACGTGCGCTCCGTGACCGCTCGCTCGAGGGCGCGTTCGAGCATCTCGAGCTCCTTGGCGCGGCCGACCATCGGCGAGTCGAGGTGCCGTTCGTGGCCGGCGGCGTCCGCGAGGACCGTGACCAGGCGGTACGCGGGCACGGGCTGCTCCTTGCCCTTGAGGTCGAGCGCGGCGACCGGCTCCACCTCGACCGCGTCCTTCACCAGCCGATAGGTCGTCTCACCGAGGAAGATCTCGCCCGGCGAGGCGGCCTGCTCCAGCCGGGCGGCGACGTTGACCGCGTCGCCCGTGACCAGACGCTGTCCGGCAGACGGGTCGCCGGCCACCACCTCCCCGTGTTGACCCCGATCCGAGCGGCGATCCCGACGCCGTGCTCACGCTCGAGCTCGAGGTTGAGCGTCCCCAGCGCCGCCCGCATCCCGGCGGCGGCGCGCGACGCGCGAACCGCGTCGTCCTCGTGCAGCCGGGGGATCCCGAAGACCGCCATCACGGCATCGCCGATGAACTTCTCGACCGTCCCGCCGTGGCGCTCGATCACGGCCGCCATCTCGTCGAAGTAGCGGCCCATCACGCGGCGGAGCGCCTCCGGGATCGAGCCGCTCGCCGAGGGACGTGGAGCCCGTGACGTCGGCGAAGACGATCGTGACGACCCTTCGAACGTCGGCGAGCGACGGCCTCGGCCTCGCCCAGCGGGGTCGCGCAGTTCTGGCAGAAGCGAGCCTTGTCGGCGTTTTCCTCTCCGCAGGACGGGCACAGCTTCACGAGCGCATCCTAGAACGTGCCTGACCTGGGCCTAACGACCGACGACACCTCGTGATCTTCAGTTGCAGGGAACCGGACCGCCGGCGTCGAGCAAGGCGCCCGACACTGCCGCGAACTCCCACGAGTAGGAGTCTTCCCCGAGGTGGAGCCGGAGCACACCGAAGTCCGTCGCGTTCCCGAACTCGTAGTTGGAGTCCTTCTCTTGGAGCAAGCCGTAGTGGCTTTTCCCGCCGGCTCCTGAGATGAACTCACGGATGCCGTCCTCGGTCGCCATGCCGGTGGGATCCTGCTTCCCGTAACGCTGGTAGTTGTGCTCGTGGCCGTTCACGACGATGTCGGCGCCGGCCGCGTAGAGATCCTCCAGGAACGCCTCGGCACCCGAAGGCGTGGAGTCACCGTGCGTCTCCCCCGAGTTGAAGAATGGGTGGTGCCAGTACGCGAGGACGCATCCCTTCGTCGTGTTCCTGAGGTCTTCCTCCAGGAAGTCGTTCTGCGCCGAACCCTCGTCGCACGCAACGTCGTCGCAGTTGGAGTTGAGCGCGATCAGATGCCAGGAGCCGAGGTCCCAGCTGTAGTAGCCGCTCCTCGCCTCACCGACCGGCCGGTCCTTCGACTCCCAGTAATCGTAGTACCCCTCGGCGCCGGAGACGTGGTAGTCGTGGTTGCCGGGCACGGGGTAGCTCTGATCGGCGAACTTGCCCCATGTCGCGTCGTAGGCCTCGAAGGACTCGAGCGTGCCGTCGGGATACTGGAGATCGCCGAGCGGAAGGACAGCATCGGCATCGACGAGCAGATCGGCCGTCGCTCTCGCCTGGCATTGATCCGGGTCTTCCCCGTCGAAGTCGGAGTCGGTCGACTCGCAGGCGACGTCGCCGGCGGCAATGACGAGTTCGGCGCCATCGGGGACCTGCGGAGACTCGACGCTCGGCGGCGGTCCGCTCGGCGGATCCTCCGTCGATCGACAGGCGGTCATCACGAGCACAGCCAGAAGGGACGCGGCAACCATCCTGCCGATCGATCCCATCCGACGATGTTCCCATCCCAGAGGTCACATGGGGTTGGGAGGCAACATCCAGCCGTTTCCGTAGGCCGACCATAGGTCTGTCGCGTCTGGCGTGAGAAGCCCAAGATGCAAGCGAGCCCCCGACTTCCCCCGACCCCCGAGGAGGGCATCATGCGCATCCGGACGATTGCCATCGCCGGGCTGGCGGGCGCTGCGGCCGCCTATCTGTTCGACCCGGTCGCCGGGACCGCGAGACGGCGCCGGATCCGCGAGCAGATCACCGGCTTGGCGCGGCGCTTGGCGATGCCCGAGAGGACGCCGCCGCTCCCCGTCAACATGGTCTCGACGCCGACGATGGAGGCCGTCGCGGACACGCCCGAAGTGCCGACGAAGGCCGAGGTCGCTGACACCCCCGAAGTACCGACCAAGGCCGAGCTCGCAGACGCGCCCGAAGCTCCGACCAAAGCCGAGGTCGCAGACGGGCCCGAAGCGTCGACGAAGGCCGAAGTCGCAGATGCACCCCGAGAGGGTCCGAGGACCATCGCCGACATACCCAGTGAGCGCACACAGGGGTATCTCACAGACATCCGCGAGGACCGGCCGATGGACGATGCCGCCATAGCCTCTCTCGTCCGGACGAAGGTGCTCGGGCGGCCAGACCTCGACACCGGAAACCTCGTCGTCGACGTCGTGCAGGGCGTCGCGTTCCTGCGTGGCGATCTGAAGGACCGGCGACAGGTCGACGAAGTCGTGAACCTCACTGGCGCGGTCCCCGGCGTCCAAGAGGTCAAGGACATGATCCACCTGCCCGAGAGTCCCACCGAGTCCGGACAGGCTGCCGCGCGTCTGGGCGACGCGTGGAACGCCTAGACTTCCGCCGCTTCCCTACGACGTGAGCTCTGCGTCCCGGGTTGCCAGCATGTGGCGTGCGCGAAGGAGCTCCTCGACGCCCTCGAACGGGAGCGGCTTCGAGAAGTAGAACCCCTGACCCAATTCGCAATGAAGCTCCAGGAGCTTCTCCAGTTGATCGGCGCGTTCGATGCCCTCGGCCACGGGACGGAGGTTGAGGATGCCGGCGAGCTCGATGATCGCGGCGGTGAGCGCGGACTCCTCTCCTCCTTCGTTCACTCCGTCGACGAAGGACTTGTCCACCTTCAGGATGTCGACCGGGAAGCGACGGATGTAGTTGAGGGACGAGTATCCGGTCCCGAAGTCGTCCACCGCGAGCTTCACTCCGAGCTGCTTCAGCTGGGTGAGCCGCTCGTTCGACAGCACCATGTCCTGCATCATCACGCTCTCCGTGATCTCGAGGACGAGGCACTCGGGCGGAAGCCCGGTCTCCAGGAGCACCTGGGCGATCTCGCGGACGATCTCGGGTCGCTGGAGCTGTCGAGCGGAGAGGTTCACGGCCATGTGGAGAGGCGCGCCTCCGGAGCTGAGCCTCTGGAGCGCATCGCCCTGGCGGCAGGCCTCGCGGAGCACCCATGCGCCGATCTGGACGATGAGGCCCGTCTCCTCGGCCAGCGGGATGAAGTCGAGCGGCATCACGAGACCGCGCGTCGGGATGGTTCCAGCGGACCAGCGCTTCGAACCCCTCGATCTCGCCCGTCTCCAGACGGATCACCGGCTGGAAGTGCAGGACGAACTCCTCGTTGCTCGACCGCGCGCTGGAGGTCGGCCTTCAGCTCGAGGCGGCGCAG
Source organism: uncultured Actinomycetota bacterium (assembly GCA_963778505.1). Taxonomy (GTDB): domain Bacteria; phylum Actinomycetota; class UBA4738; order UBA4738; family HRBIN12; genus JAJNBA01. Next base: position 1,334,355 of record CAVZUH010000004.1, read on the forward strand.
CGCGGTGTCGTGCATCTCCGGCTCGAAGACCTGGTAGCGGTTCTTCCCGGCTTCCTTCGCGATGTACATCGCGACGTCGGCGTTGCGCAGCAGCTCCTCGGCGCCCTCCGGCCCGGTCGCTCGGCTGACGCCGGACGTCGCGATCCCGATGCTCGCTCGAACGAAGACCTCCTTGCCGTCCAGCAGGAACGGCCCGTCGAGGGCCTGCAGGATCCGGCCGGCGACCTCGGCGGCGCCGACGCTCTCGCCACCGTCCTCGAGCAGGATCGCGAACTCGTCGCCCCCCAGGCGGGCCGCCGTGTCGGGCGTCCGCAGGCAGGTCCGCAGCCGCTCGCCCACCTCACCGAGCAGCCGGTCGCCGGCCGCGTGTCCGAGCGAGTCGTTGATCGTCTTGAAGTCGTCGAGGTCCATGAACAGGACGGAGACGGGGTCGGTGTCGCGCGTCAGCCGCTCCAGCGCGTGCTCGACGCGGTCGCGGAACAGCGCCCGGTTGGCGAGCCCGGTGATCGAGTCGTGGAAGGCCTGGTGCGAGAGCTGCTCCTCGAACGCCTTGCGCTCGGAGACGTCTCTCGAGTTGAGGACGATCCCCTTGCACGTTGGGGTCGTGCAGCAGGTCCGTGCGGAGCGTCTCGATGTGCAGCCAGAAGTCGTCGCGATGCCGCATCCGGGACTCGATGAGACCGGTCGCGGTCGCCCCTTCACGCCCGCTCAAGGTGAGGAACTGGAGCACCTGCGTCTTGTCGTCGGGATGGATCAGCCGTCGTGAGCTGCGTGTTCTCGAGCTCCGCCGGGTCGTAGCCGAAGACGCCCTCCACGGACGGGCTCACGTAGCGGACGGTCGAGTCGGCGTCGACGACCATCACGACGTCCGTCGAGTTCTGGACCAGGGAGCGGAACCGCGCTTCGGTCTGCTGGCGGAGCAGGTCCTCGGTCAGGGCGGCGCTGTCGAGCGCGAGCGCCACCTGCGACGTGAGCGCTTCGAGGGTGTCTCGGTTCGCCATCGGGAGCGCGGAGTTGCTCCCCACGACGAGAAGGCCCCGGAGCTCGTCCTTCATGAACAGCGGGCCGCTCAACAGGAACGCCGACTCCGGAGGGAAACCGAGCGGTTCGGCCAGCTCCGCATCCTCCACGACCACCTCGTAGGAGCGATGCGTCTTGAGACGGTCGCGCTTCCACTGCGGCAGGATCGAGAGGGAGAGCGTGACGCCCACGACGTCCTCTCGTCCGCCGGCGGCGGCCACCACGGTGTAGTCCTCGGCATCCTCGCCCACCAGCACACGGATCACCGACGTTCTCGCCCGCGATCGAACGGGCCGCTTGCAGCGTCGCGGCGTAGATCCCCTCACGGTTCGTCGCGGTCACGAGCGCCGTCCCCGCGCCGCGGAGCGCCCGCTCGCGGACCGCCGACTGCTCCTGCTTGCGAACCAGTCCGGCGATCCGCACGACGACGAGGAGGAACAAGGCCGCCGATGCGCCGATCAGGACCGGGAGGTCCTCCGTCACGCCCGCGAAGATGCTGGATCATCATCACGGTCGGTGCGAGGAGGGACGCGAGCGCGAGTAGTCGAGAGCCGTGCTCTCGACAGCCGCGGCTCGAGGTCGGGAGTGCGCTCCGACAGCGCTCGCATCGAGCCGTGCAGCGCGGCCGCACCCCAGAGGATGTAGAAGGTCGCCCACCCAGCTTCCAGGATCCCGGTCTGGTTGCGTAGACGTCGCCCTGGACCGAGATGTAGCTGTAGACGAAGTCCGTGACGAACAGCGCGAGCGTCGCCGCCCGCCATCAGGTAGAAGGCCGGGGCTCGCCGCCCGCCGCCGATCGCGAGGCGGACGACCACGGTGAACAGGATCAGGTCCATCACCGGGTAGCCCATCGCGGTCAGCTTCTGGAGCAGGCTGGACGCCGAGTCGTGCGCGAGCGGCGACAGCAGGAACACCCACGAGACCGTGCCGACACCGATCGCGACGATCAGCGAGTCGATCACGCTGTCCCGGTCGCCGCCGGGGTTGCGGCGGCGGACCAGCCAGAGGATGCCCAGCGATCAGGCAGGGATAGACCGACAGGTAGAAGACGTCGCCGATCGACGGGAACGGCAGCTCGGCGCCGAAGAACCGGTCGTAGTTGTACGTGATGACGTCGCCGGCCACGAAGAACGCCTGACCGAGCGCGAACAGGTACCACGGGAGCCGCGAGTGCGGCTTCCACAGCCGGACGGCGATCACGATCGCGATCGGCGAGGAGATGGCGATGAGGTTGAAGAGCCATCCCTGGCGCAGACCCGGCACGAAGAGGAACGCGGCCGTCACGAGGACGCCGCCGCAGGGATAGAGGAACCACGCTCTCCGCTTCACGGGTTCGGTATCGGAACCCGGGGAGGCCGACCTTAGGGCGCGTCTTGCCTGTTCAGACGCCTTGAAAGCTGCCGGCCAGGCTCACAGAGGAGCCGGCGTGCGGCTCGGGACCAACGGGCCCTCGCTCGGGGTCAGGGTCCCGTACGGATCCTCTCGCGATGCGCGGGCGAGGTCACCCGCTCCGTTCGACGTCCCGCATGCCCGGCAGGAACAGGAACCCCAGCGTCACGATGCCGCCCAGGATCCCGGCGCCGACCAGCGTCGCTCGGGCACCGAAGACCGCGGCGACCGGGCCCGTGAGCGCGAAGGACACGGGCACGAGGCCCGATCGAGATGAACCAGTCGAAGCTCGACACCCGGCCGAGGAGCCTCGCGGGCACCAGCCGGCCCTTCGTGGTGGCCCACACGATCGTCCCGGCACCCTCGAGCGCGTTGAAGACGAAGCTCGCCACCATCAGCTGCCACGGGAACGACGCCAGGCCGTAGCCGGCGATCGCGAGCGTCGAGAGGGTCCAGACCACGTACATGAACGTGATGTGCCGGCGGGGCATCTCACGGTTGCCCATGACGATCGCGGCGAACATCGCCCCGACCCCGCCGAGCGCGAGGATGAATCCCAGGTCGCCGGCCGAGCCGTGCATGTGGTTCTTCACGATGAAGGGCAGCAGGACCTCCGACGGTCCCCAGAAGATCAGGTAGGCGAGGGTCGCCGCGAGGAACGTGCCCCAGAGCCACACCCGCGACCGGACGAACCGGAATCCCTCCCGGATCTCATGGAACGCGCTCGCTCGCTCCTCCGACGTGCCCTCGATCCCGTGCGACCGCATCAGCGTGACGCACGCGATCGAGAGGACGAACGTGAGCGCGTCGATCAGGAACGCCGGTCCCGGATGGCCGCTCCACAGCGGCGATGAGCCATCCACCGATCGCGGGACCGAGCATGCGCGCCGCGGCCGGACGGACGAACTGGTCCAGCGAGTTGGCCTGGTTCAGGTCGCGGCTCGGGACGAGCTGCGGGACGATCGCGTCGAAGGCCGGCCCGAAGAACGCCGTGCCGGCGCCGAAGGCCGCCGCGACGATCAGGATGTGCCAGAGCTCGAGGGTGCCGGTGATCGAGAGGACACCGAGGATCGCGACGCTCACGGCACGCAGCGCGTCGGCCGCGATCATCACGCGACGCCGGTCGAACCGGTCGCTGACGACGCCGCCCACGAGCAGGAAGACGATCTGAGGCACGGTCATCGCGACACCGACGATCGAGAGCGCCGTCGGGGCGTTCGACAGCTCGTAGACCTGCCACGCCAAGCGAGACGAGGAAGATCCCGTCGCCGATGCAGCGACACGGTCATCCCGGTCCAGAGCAAGCGGAAGTCGCGATGTCGAAGAGGCCTCAGGATCCGGACGCGGTTCGATCAGACCGTTCATCGGTCAGGCCGTCATGGTCGCCACCCGCAGGGTGGATCGGAGGAGGTCGCGAGCGGCGATCGCCTCGCGCGTCGCCGCGAGTGCGGGCCGCTCGACCAGGCACTCCTCGAGGTCGTCGAGACCCATGCGGACGACGCCTCGCAGCCGTTCGACGCCGCCGTTGACGGCCTGATGGATCCCGCGCTGGTATTCGAGGAACGCCCTGCCGCGGTCGCCCACGCACATGAGCGCGAGGGCGAGGTCGAACCGGACGGCGGTCCATCGTCCGTCGAGCTGGAGGGCTCGACGGAGGGTTGCGACCGACTCCCGGTACAGGCCGAGCCGGAGCTGGCACCAGCCGACCAGCTCGAGGAGATCGATCTCCTCGTCGGAGCGCGGCGTCCCCTCGTCGATGACCTCTCGCGCGAGCCGGTTGGCCTCCTCGACATCACCCATCCGCCGGAACACGTTGGAGAGACCTTCCTTGGCCCACAGCGCGGTGGGGTCGAGCTCCAGCGCGCGCGAGTAGGCGTCTCGCGCACCGGGGAGCCCTCCGGATCCGAGGTTCTCCAGCGCCCATCCACGCGCCGTGTGCACCGCGGGCTCGAGCGGATGCTCCATGACCTGCCGGTCGAGCTCCTCGAGCGCGGCCTCGTAGTCGACCGGCCTCGGAGAGCTCCTCCACGCGGCCCAAACCCTCGGCGACCGGACCCTTGGTCATCTGGTCCCACCTCCGACTCGGCCGACTCGTTCCCGGAGGAGCTCGCGATGTCCCTCGTGTTGCAGGTCGAAGCGCTCGTTGATCTCACCGAGGACCTCGCAGGAGCCGCTCGATCTGCTCGTCGTCGTTCGCGGCGGTGATCTGGATCCGGAAGCCCGACCTCGTCCTTGGGCACGAGCGGGTAGGCGGCCATCGTCACGTAGATCCCACGATCGAAGAGGTAGCGACCGACCGCGTCGATGTCCTCGTGATCCGCCAGCGGGATCTCGATCAGCGGGTAGCCGGATCGGTTGGGCGTGTAGATGTCGAGCTCGTGCAGCCGGTCGAGAACCCGTTCGGTCTTGCGGTGCATGTCGCGGCGGTTGAGGTCGCCGCGTCGCTCGTTCACGTCGCAGGCCGGCGATCGTGGTGGCGAGCGAGGCGATCGGTGAGGGGCCCGAGTACAGGTACGGCGGAGCGGCGACCTTCAGCACGTCCTTCAGCCGCGTCGGGAGCGCGAGGAAGGCCAGCAGGGACTGAATACGCCTTCGAGAAGCCGGCGACGAAGATCACGTTCTCGTAGGTCTCGCCCTGATGGCGGATGATCGCCGTTGCCGCGCTTCCCCCACGGCGCAGAGCTCGTCCGGAGCGCGCTCGCCGACGACGCCGAACCCGTGGGCGTCGTCGACGTACAGGAGCGCGTCGTACTCGCGCGCCAGGCGGGCGAACTCGCGGAGGTCGGGGGCGTTGCCGAGCATCGAGTTGACGCCGTCGAGCGCGATCACGCGCGGCGTGATCGCGCTCGACCGCAGCAGCTCCTCGAGATGCTCCGGATCGTCGTGCCGGAAGCGCTGCACGCTCGCGCCGTGGCCGCGCGCGATCATCGCGCCGTCGTAGATCGTCTTGTGCGCCCGCCCGTCGAGGAAGATCGCGCCCGCGCCCGCGAGGACCGGGATGACCGACATGTGGATGTGCGTGATCGTCGGGAACAGCAGCGTGTCCTCGCCCGCCGACGAGCTCCGTCACCTTCTCCTCGATCTCCTCGTACATGACCGGGCTTCCGAGGAGACGGGACCACGACGGATGCGTGCCCCATCGATCCAGGTACGCGGGCACCGCGGCGATGATCTCCGGGTCGAGGTCGAAGCCGAGGTAGTTGCAGGACGCGAAGTCGAAGAGCCAGCGGTCGCCGATCCGGATCCTTCGTCCGTCCTGCTCGTCGATCACGGCGTCGAGCATCGGATGCGAACGCTTCAGGCGATCCAGGTCGGCGACGGTCTCCATCCAGCGATCGAGCCAGCCGTCGTGCTCGCGGCGGAGAGGCACCGGACCGATCGGTCCGGACACGACCGTGTCGGTCGCTCGCCGACGGGCGCCATCGGGCTTCCGACGAGCGAACACGGGCGCACGGGATGCGCGTTCTGCCAGCGACATGGAGCGGGTATCGGCCAGTTGGGTGACGGGCTTTACCCCTACATCGGGTATCTCGCGCCAGACCGGATCATGGGCGAAAGATCCTCATCCGTGCTCGCGGGCCGGCCCCGGGGCTTCGAACTCCCAAGCCCCCATCCGGGGGACAGCGGCCGGGCGACCCCGAACACCTCCAATGTTCGTCCGGCGGCCCCTTTCGCGTCACCCTGACCCCGTACACCTGAACTCGGAGGGTTGGCAGTGGCCTTCCCGAGAGGCGCCGGGATCCCCGGCACCCGAGCGGAGGTCCCCCGATCCGCCGAGAAAACAGGTCGGCGCGCCACCGCAACGGCCTTCATAGACGAGGCAGTCGAGAGGCCTGGGCTGGGTCGCACCCCCCGCCCGGGCCTTCTCTCGTCGCTGGGTTGACGAAACCGGGCTTGCGGCGTTCAGGCCCTCAGCGGTCGTGCCAGGTGCCGGGACTCGATGCCGCGACCGCCAGCACGATCACCTCGTCGGGACGGAGGACGGCGGGCTGCTTCACGATCCAATCCTTCGCACCCCTCGGAGCGGCGACGTAGACGTCGGCCGGCCGCTGCTTGATCGTCCAGTCGTCGGCGAGGATCGCGAGCACGCCCCGAACCTCGACGGGTCGACCGACCGTGGCCGAGAGGAGCTGCGATGCTCGGCGCGCCTCGGCAGATGCCTTCGGGAGGAAGTCGGTGCGCCGCCGGTTGTGCAGGATGCTCTTGGGTCCGATCCACACCTTGCCGGTGAGGTTCTTCGTGGTGATCGTGAAGACCCCGGCGGGCCCGATCACCACATGATCGATGTTCGCGGCGTCCCCGATGGGCAGATCGTGGAACACGTGCCAGCCCGCCGGGAGTCGGCCGAGCCACCAGCCGGTCAGGCGCTCGCCGCTCGCCCCCCTGCGCCAGGCCCGCTCTTCGGTGTGGACGCCGAGGAACCGCGCGAGGAGGGTCCGTACGGGCTCCGTGACACGGAGGCCCCTGGCCTTCTCGGCGGCAGATCCGCCCGGTGAACGACCGACGAAGGTCTCGTCGAGATCCACGCCCGTCCACGGCTCGTTCGGTTCGCTCGCCATGCAACAGTGGTCGGCACGCGAGACGCCATCCATGAGCCCGTCGGATCGCGTTTCATCCCTCGGCCTGCGCGACGGGGCCACCCACGTAGACCCAGACCGACCCGGCTTCCTCGTCGACGGCGACCCCGAGCACCTCAGCTCCGACCGGGAACTCCTGCACCTCGAACGTTGAGGCATCCACGCGGTACAAGGATCCATCGAGATCTCCGACCCACACTGCCTCGAGCCCGATGGCGATGTCGGTGGGGTCGTCACCCACGCGCGTCGGGTCGCTCAAGGTATGCGACACCGCGTCGAGCCGCGTCACGACACCGGCGTGCTGGTCAAGGATCCAGAGCCCGTCCCCACGACCGACCATCCGGTCCAAGCTCCCGCGGATCTCGACCGGCGGCCCCGCTCGCCGAAGGGAGTCCGGGTCGAACGGGAACACAGCGCCCGCCAGGATGTCTGCCACCCACAGGTGATCCCTTGTCGCGGCGATCGCATCGATGGACAACCTCGTGTCCACCTGATCGCGAGCCTCGGTCCGCGGATCTACCCGAACGAGCGAGCCGTCGCTCACGCCCACCCAGATGGCGTCGCCAAGCGCGAGGGACCATGTCGAGATTCCCGACGGGATCGGGAGAACCAGGAACTCCTCCACCTCGTCGGTCCCCGGATGGACCTGATAGAGCGTGGCGGCGCTGAGAGCCCAGACGGCGTCGAAGCCCGTCACAACGGTCTGGGACTGTCCTACTCCGACATCGATCACCTCGGAGCGGACATCCTCGTGGAGCGGGTCGATGTGGAGCAGGCCGGGAGGCCGCACCAGCCAGACACCGCCCTCGCCGACGGCGAGCGGGTGCTCGACGAAGCCCAGCCCCAGGCCCTGTGGGCCGGCTCCACCGAGGAAGATCGGCGTTCCAACATCACCCGTCTCGACATCGATCCTGGCGACCGAGTGGCGGAGCGGTCCCGCGCCTCGCGGTGCGGTCGGTTCCTCCCCCACCAGGCGGGGGACCACGAGCGCCGCGGCCACGATCACGGCGACCGCGCCAGCACCGAGACCAACGATCAACGGGACCCGCCGAGCACCGGAGGGGAAGATCTCGCTTCGACGGCCGGCCGCCTCCTCCTCCTCGAGAGGAGGCGCCGGCGGCCGGCCGTCGACGTCGGTCACCTTGAAGAGTCGGAAGTCCCCCTCGAATCCTTTGAACTGGTGGACCCCGTGCTCGACGAACGCGATCCCAGACCCCGGCACGATGTCCTTCACCGATGCGGGCACGAGCACCTCGCCCGGTCCGGCGACGGCCATCACGCGCGCGGCCGTGTTCACGACGAGGCCGCCCGCCTTGCGTCCGACCGTTTCGAGCTCACCGAAGCTCACGCCGGCCCTGATCTCGATCCCGAGCTCCCGGACGGCCTCAACCGACACGACGGCGCATCTGATCGCGTCGGCCGGCCGTTCGAAGGTGACGAAGAAGCCGTCGCCCGCGGTGTCGACCTCGTGCCCGCCGAACCTGCCGATCAGACGCCGGAGAAGCCGGTGATGCCGCTCCACGAGCTCGCCCCACCTCGTGTTGCCCATCTCGGCGGCGATCGCCGTCGAGCCCACGATGTCGGTGAAGAGGACCGCGCCGAGAGCACGTCCGCCGGTACGCCGCTGCATGGGCGCGAGTGTAGGTTCGCCCCGCGCGCGGGTCGAGCCGTTCGTTCTCTCAGGCGTCCACAGGAAGGCTGCCGGCCAGAGTCGTGCCCCCACCCGGTGCGGATCGGACGTCCATCGAACCGTCGAGCGCGGCGAGCCGGTCGGCGATCCCCTGGAGCCCGGTGCCGTAGGACGATGACGCCATGTCGAACCCCACTCCGTCGTCGGTGACCTCGAACCGGAGCGCTCCATCGCCGTCCGAGAGCGACACGGTGGCGCGCGAGGCCGAGGCGTACTTCGCGACGTTCTGCAGAGCTTCCAGGCAGGAGAAGTAGACGGCCGCCTCGGCCTCGCGCGCGTACCGCCCGATCCCGTCGCCCTCCACCGTGACCGGCACCGCCGACTTGCGTGCCTGCGACTGGAGGGCCGCGATCAACCCCTGGTCGGCGAGCAGCGGCGGATAGATCCCGCGGGCCAGATCCCGAAGCTCCTCGAGCGCCTCGGTCGCGTCCCCCTGCAGCTGCCCGGCGATCGACCGGGCCTGCGCCGGATCGCGCTCCACCAGCCGTTCCAGCAGCCCGACCTTCACCGTCAGCGCCACGAGCTGCTGTTGCGCGCCGTCGTGCAGGTTCCGCTCGAGCTTCCTTCGCTCCTCGTCCTGCGCGGTGACGAGCCGCTGGCGGGACATGCGGAGCTGTTCGATCGTGTCGAGCAGATCCTCGGTCAACGCCGGCGTTCCGCATCACGAGCCCGGCCTGCGCCGCCAGATCCCGGACCAGCTTCTCCTCGGTCGCCGTCATGGACTCGCCCGGTCGCTTCTCGATCGACAGCGCACCGAGCAGCTCGCCACGATGCCGGACCGGCTCGAACATCGATGCACCCGTCACGACGCCCTCCTCGACCGATGACACAGGCCGCGGGGGCAGCGGCTCGGCGTCCTCGGGCCACGTCGCCTCGGGTCGCAGCTCGTCGCCGACACGCACCCACACGTCGGCGCGCGCCGCGCCGGTGCCCTCCCCCAGCGCGCGCGCCATCCTCGGGAGCAGCTCCTCGTTCGCGTACGTCTGTCCGACGCGCTCCGAGAATTCGGACAGAACCTCGTACGGCGTAGCCCGCTTCCCGTACACGAGGCGGTCGGCCAGTCGTTGCGCCCGACGACGCAGAGGCTGGAACGCGAGCGCGACGACCGCCGCCGCCGCCGCGGACAGTACCGGGCTCGTCTGCCCGCCGACGATCGCGCCGACGCCGGCGATGATCGCGACGTACACGACCGTGATGAACACCGCGAGCGCTCCGAACAGCACCGCCTTGTTGATCACGACGTCGATGTCGAACAAGCGGTAGCGCAGGATCGACACGCCGATCGCGAGCGGGATCAGCGCGAACGACGGGATCACGATGTTCTGGAGCAGCGTGATCCAACCCGGATCGCCCTCTCCGCCCCAGGAGCTCCCGAGCGACGCGATCATCGCGCCCGAATAGAGCACCGCCACGAAAGCCGCCGCCGTGAGCAGCCATCGCAGCTGGAGTCGTTCGATCCCGGATGATCGGCGGAACCGCAGCACGAGCGACGTCAGCGAACCGATCACCCCGATGGGGATCACGAGGATCAACGCCTGCGCGACGTCGAGGAACGGACCGAGCGCGTCGATCCCGAGCGGGTTCCGCGCCGTCGGAGCGATCGACTCCTCCAGCAGACCCGGATAGAGCAGGATCGAGAGGTAGACCACCACGAGCGCGACGCCCAGCGACCACGCGAACCATCGCCACCGCGGCGACGGCAGATGCCCGTCCGGGAACAACAGGAGGAGGAACGTCACGGGCAGCACCACGATCGGAACCCAGCTCGGCGAATCGAACGCGATCAGCACGAGCGCGGTGTCCCGGTCGCCCGAGTAGAGGAGGTACTCGCCGGGCGACGTGAGGAGCGCCGTCAGTCCGAAGAACGTCCCGATCCCGAGCATCAGCCACCCGATCGAGTTCTCCGGGCGGCGGGTCGCCAGCACGTACCCGATCACCGGGAACATCGCGAACGAGAGGACGAAGAGGAGATCCCCGAACGGGTCGCCGGCGCCGGGAGGACGGATCGAGGAGGCGAGGAACGTGAACACGAGCGCGATCGCGAAGCCGACCAACGTGAGGCCGGCCAAGACCCGAGCGAGCAGCAGATGACGGCCGGGCTCTGCGTCGGGGAGCTGAGCATGTTCCTGCATCACGGGGGATGTTCGCACGTCACGGGTCGGCGCCCAAGGGGCGTGGGCCCGCGGATCGGGCGGGAGGCAGGCTCTCGCCGGGGCCCGGGTGCCACCACGCGCGGATGGAGCCGGGCCGTGACGCGAGCCGGCGACCTCGGCGATACGCTCACGCTCATGCCGGACCAGGACGAGACTCGGTTCGCTCGGATCGGCGACGTGCACATCGCCTACCAGATCGTCGGAGACGGGCCGATCGACATCCTGTTCGTCGACACCTGGGTGCATCACGTCGAGGCGGTCTGGGACTTCCCGGACTTCGCGCGGCTCCTCCGCCGTCTCAGCTCGTTCGGGCGCCTGATCCACTTCGACCGCCGCGGGACGGGCCTCTCCGATCCCGTCCCGCTCGACCGGCTCCCGGACTTCGACACCCAGGTCGAGGACGTGATCGCGGTCCTCGACGCGGCGGGCTCGGAACGACCCGCGATCGTGGGAACGAACGACGGCACCCTCGTCGCGATGCTCCTGGCGGCGGCCCACCCCGACCGATGCCGCTCGCTCGTCTTGTTCGCACCGACCGCGCAGCACGTGATCGAGGAAGGGCAGGATCTGGAGTCGATCGAGGACGTGGTCACCATGATCGCGCAGTCGGTCGACGACAGCGGGCTCCACTGGCTCGCGCCGAGCCGCGTCGGCGACGACGCGTTCGATCGCCGACTCCTGAAACTTCAGCGCTTCTCCGTCCGCCAGGGCGCGATGGGGCACTACTACCGCCAGACATTGATGTCGGACGTGACCGACGTGATCCCGCAGGCTCGCGTGCCCGACGCTCGTCCTGAATCGCAGCGGCAATCGGATCGTCCGGATGGAGCAGAGCGAGAACGTGGCGGCGCGGATCCCTGACGCCAAGCTCGTCGAGCTGCCGGGAGAGGACCACCTGATCTTCTCCCAGGACATCGATCGCGTCGCCGACGAGATCGAAGAGTTCCTCACCGGGACCCGCACCGGGAAGGACCCTGATCGACTCCTGACCACGCTGCTGTTCACCGACATCGTGGAGTCGACGACGCAGGCCGCCGAGCGGGGCGACCGGCGTTGGAGGGATCTGCTCGACCAGCACCACGCGCTCGTGCGAGCGCAGCTCGAACGCTACGCCGGTCGCGAAGTCTCAACCACAGGAGACGGCTTCTTCGCGTCATTCGCGTCGCCGACGCAGGCGGTGCGCTGTGCACTCGACGTCGCCAAGGCCGTTGCTGCGCTCGGCGTGCAGATCCGCGCCGGCGTCCACACTGGTGAGGTCGAGGTCAGGGGCGACGACCTCGGCGGGCTGGCCGTCCACATCGCCGCCCGCGTCAGTGCCGCGGCCGGAGCCGGCGAGGTCGTCGTCTCGAGCACGGTGAAGGATCTGCTCGCAGGAACAGAGGTCGCGTTCGAGGACCGTGGCGAACACGAGCTGAAGGGCGTCCCCGGATCCTGGCGCCTCTTCGCGGCCGGCGGCGCCTGACCGGCCTGTCGATCACTATCTCTTCAGGGAGCGGAACGCGTCCCGGAGGGACGGCGCACCGACACGCAGGACGAGGCAACCCACCCAGGCCAGCCGCAAACCCATTCCCCAGGGTTCGGAGGGGACGAAGGCGAAGGCCGCGAGGTACGCGACGACGCCGATCACCCAGAAGAACCCGGACAAGACCCCTCCATCCTCACGGGCTGGCGGCGACGCCTTCGCTGTGGCCCAACTCGCCCGAGAGAGCGCCCACCTCCCTCGCGGGTCGTGGATGCGCGGCGCTCGTACCGCCGGGGCGAGCCCGAGGCCGAGTCGCCTCGCGAGGTCTCGCACCTCCGCATGCGACCCGCGAACGGGGATCAGCTCGACGATGCGAGCGCGCTCGGCTCGATACCCACGCTCGTGCTCGATCACCTTGCCCGCGAGCTCCACACGGCCGATGACGATTCGCTCCGATCCATCCTTCCCGTCGCGGACCGGGAAACCGGCACGAGCGAGGATGAGCAGATCCGGATCGAGTTCCTTCAACGCGTAGAAGCCGCAACTGCACAACTCATCCGGCACGTGATGCTCTGACCGGAAGGTCAGTCGATCGATGCGACGCCCGCCGGGCCACACGGCGGGCGATCCTGTGGGACCGATCCGTGCCGGCTGGCCGTGGAGACAGGACGCGGCGACCCATCCGGACGCGGCGCCGTTCCACTCGGGCGTCGGCATGTTCAGCGGAAGGAACGTCGGCTCGTCCCCCTCGAAGACCACTCGCCACATGCGGTAGCCCGTGAGGGGTGTGATCGCGTCCGGCACCGGGTCGAGCGGGTCGTCCATCGAACGAACTACCCGGCTGGGTCCGGCCGGCCGGCAGGCTGTGGCTCGGGGGGAGCCGGATCGAGCGCCGGAGAAGGCTCCTCGATCGGCCAGGCCTCGGGCTCTTCGATCGGCTCGATGTAGATGGTCCGACGTTGCTCGCCGATGTTCACCGTGACCCTCCTTCCTTGCCGTCCTGTTCGGACTATCCCGAACACCGCAGAGACCAACAACCCAGACCAACCGCCCGGGGCATCGATAGCGTCCACGAGCCTCGCGCCCACCTCCGTATCGTACGGTGATGCTCCTCTTGGGCCTACGCTGAGCATCCCCCATCCTACCGACAACCCTCTACGCTCCGCAAGTGCGACGGTCTACGTCGAGGAGGACCTCGGGGATTCACGGATGACGCTCACCGGGGCGATCGTGTTCGCCGGATCGGCTCTAGAGTTCGAGCGAAGGAGGCGATGACGTGTCCACGGAGGAGAGCGTTGCCATCGTCAAGGAAGCTCTACGACCTGTGGAACGACCGGGATCTCGATGGTGCCCTCGAGCTGGCGACCGATGACGTCGAGGTCCGGCTGGTTGGCCTCGGTCAGACACTGACCGGCCGTGAGGGCTTCCGCAGGTTCATGGAGCGGTTCGCCATCGCGTCCTCGGACATGAAGAAGGACGTCACGAACCAGATCGCTTCCGATGATCAAGTGGTAAGCGAGTTCACCCTGAAGGGCACACACGACGGCTCGCTCCGAACCCAGGCGAGAGAGATCCCACCCACGGGAAGATCGATCGAGCTGGAGGTCGTGGAGGTCGTGAGCATCCGGGACGGCAAGGTCGCCTCGATCACCAACTACTCAGACACGTCCACCCTCATGCGCCAGCTGGATCGCCTGGAAGGACAGGTTCCTCGCGCTCGATAGTCACACGGCGCACTGACCCTTCCTCCGCCAACCCCGCATGACCTGAGGTCTGGGCGATGACGGTGAGCAGCGAGCCGAGCGCCGCTTCGGCACTGGGGGCATCGACCCTAGAGATGAATCGACAGTCCCCGCCGTCGGTCTCGCGGGATGCCTCCACACTGTCGAGGATCGCGTACGTGTTGGCGAGCACCGCGATCTCATGGAGACCGTCGTCATCCACGTCGGCTCGCAGAAGCACGTCAACCCGATACCACATCGCCTCAGCAACGTAGCCGAGCGGCCGGAACCGCACAATCGCAGACTTGCATGGAACTCGGGCGGCGGATCGAAGGCGGAGAGTCAGCTGTCGAGCTCGTCGCGGAGCGCCGAGAGCCACTCGACCGCGATCCGGTCCTGCGGCCGATCGGCGGCGCGCTTCATGCGGATCAGGTCGTCGAGCGAGGCCACACGGACGACGAGCCCGTCGAGGTCCTCATCGGTGGCCGACGCGTCGAGGTCCACGAATCCATCGGTCCCGGCCGGCGTGCCCAGGCAGTCCATCGGACCCGCGTCGGTCGCGAACGTGAAGTGGTCACCCGCCTCGAGTGTCCGGCCGTCGAGCAGGAACGGGACGTCGGCCGGGGCTCCACGGAGACGGGCGTGGAGGCTCTGGAGAGCCTCGGCCAGTCGATCGAGGTTCCTGCGATCGCGAGCCGGGCAGATGTCGACGTCGCCCGTCATCATCGGCGAGCCGCGGAGCGCCGCCGCGTAGCCGCCGATCAGCACGAACCGCACGCCGTGCTCGACGAGCGCCCGCAGGCCGGCGATGGGGTCGAAGGGAGGCTCGCTCAGGCGTCTTCCCGCCTACGAGCGCAGGCCCCGTGTGCGGTTCCATTCCCGCGCTGTCAGCCGCCCGCGTTCGATCGGCGAGAGGCGCAGCCGTTCCCGGATCAACGTCCGATCGACACCGAGGCCGGGTCGCTCCACGAGGTCGAGGGCCAGGCCACATCCGCGGAGGAGTGACGTCGAGCGTGTCGAGACGCGGCGACACGTGATCGCGCTCTATCCGGGAGACCGCCGGCTGAGGAACGCCCGCCGCACGCGCAAGTTCGCGCTGGGTGAGCCCGGCCCGTCGCCTGGCCTCCCGGAGTACCGCCCCCGCTCTCATCTTCGGATGATAACAGAATCGTTATCATCCTCTCTCACCTTTGAATCGGATCGCGATCACTGGCGCGAGCTCCGCCGCTCGCTGAGACCTCGATCTCCGCGGGATCGCCCGAGGGGAACGAGAAGATCTGGGTGACGTGCACGCCCGCGACGTGGTCGGGGTCGGCGCGACCCATCTCCGGAGCCACGAAGGCGCCGGCGTCGTTGCCGACCGTCCCGTACCGCTCGTAGCCGAGGCGGCGCATCAGCTCGACCCACGCCCTTGCGACGCGGTACCGGTCCCAGCCTGCTTCGCGCGTCGGGCCGGAGAAGCCGAACCCGGGCATCGACGGGATCACGAGATCGAGGGCGTCGGCGGGGTCGCCGCCGTAGGCCCGAGGGTCCGTCAGAGGCCCGATCACGTCGACGAACTCGACGAACGAGCCGGGCCAGCCGTGGGTCGCGATCACGGGGAACGCGTCGGGCTCCGGTGAGCGAACGCGCAGGAAATGGATGTGCTGGCCATCGATCGTGGTCGTGAACTGTGGGAACTCGTTCAATCCCGCCTCGACCTTCTGCCAATCGAAGGAGGTCTGCCACCGCTCGGCGAGGTCCTTCACGTAGCCGAGGGTGACCCCGTAGCTCCACTCGGCGCCCGGGAGCTCGTCTGGCCAGCGGGTCCGCTCGAGGCGCGCTTTCAGGGCGTCGAGGTTCTCCTGCGGCACGTCGATGCGGAACGGGCGGATGTCGGTGTCGGTGCCGGTCATCGCTGGCTCCTTCCCTCGTGGGCTCCGTCGCGGTATCATCCCCACGATGTCTAAGAATCTTAACTCTCAAGATACTCGCCTGTCAAGACGAATGTCACGCCGCGACGAGATGGCCGAGCTCATCACCGAGTCTCGGATCAACCAGAATGCGGCCGACACGATGGACGCGGCCGTCGCCGATCTCCTCGTCGTGAACCGGACCGACGTCCTCTGCCTCGACATCCTGGCCCGGCTCGGCACGGTGTCGGCCGGCCGGCTCGCCGCGGAGAGCCGGCTGACGACGGGGGCGATCACTGCCGTCCTCGATCGGCTCGAGATGGCGGGCTACGTGCAACGCCTGGACGATCCGGCCGATCGCCGGCGGGTCCTTGTCGAGACCACGGAGCGGTTCCGCGAGCTCGCCGAGCATGCCTGGGGACCGATCGCTGGGGGGCTCCTCGACTCCGGGGGCCGGTTCACGAAGGAGCAGCTGGTCGGGATCCGGGAGTTCCTCCGGCTCGGCGCGGAACTCAGCTACCGCCGCGCAGAAGAGATCTCCGAGGAGACTGCGCGCCGCCGAACCCCGTAGGCCCTCAAGGCGCCTCCCTCTAGGAGTCGCCCCGTACCCGGGACCGGGTCCGGGAAACGAAGAGGACTAGGTGCTCTCGGTCAGGCGTAGCGGCCGCACTCGATGCACGCGTACCAACCACCGGCCGGGTCGTCCAGCACGAAGGTCGTGTGCCGCCCACACCGGACGCACGTCCGTGTCTGAATAGGGCGCCAGCGTGTTCTGCCGCCGACTCGTCGACAGAGCGACGACGGGCACCGCTCGCGCGCCGCTCCGGGTCGACATCCTCGACTTCAGCATGTGCCTCGCTCCTTCCCCTATCTCCGAGGATCCGACGCGGTGGCGAGCCTCGCCGGCATCCCCGGGAGCTTGCGGATGATCGCGAACCCCAGGCGCTCGGAGACCATCAGGTCCAGGTCCGGGCTCTCGTGATCGGTCGCGATCGCGAAGTAGGTCCCGTGCGCGCGGACCTCCTCGTACTCCAGGTGCGTCAGCGCGATCGTGGAAGCGCACGCGCCGTCGCTGCACTCGCAGACGAACGGGCTCGACACGTCCCCGGAGCTCTCGTTCGACTCGTCGATCCACTCGTTGATCTCCCTCGACCGGGTCTCGTTCACGACCTGCTCCTCGCGCCAGTCGCTCATGGCTGTTTCTCGACGATCCGGAGCCGTGTCGTGTTCGCGCGCTGCCCGGGCGAAGGGGGCAGCGTGATAGGCGCCCAGTCCCCGTCCCCGGAGGACAGGATGGCGGAGACATCGCCGCTGAGGAGATCGGCGGCCCCGTCGCGCTCGAACGCCTCCCGGACCGACTCCCGGCTGTGGACGATGAACAGCAACCACCCGCCGTCGGCCGCGCTCCGGGCCATCGCCTGGAGCGCGCGGACGGCATCGATCTCGACGGCGTCGAGGTTCTGGAGGTCGAGGACGACCGCCCCGTCTGCGTGGGACACGCTCGTCGACCTCGCGCTCGAGCATGAGAACGGTCGAGCGGTCGAGCGTGCCGAACAACGACAGTCGCTCCACCCCGTTCCGTCGGTCGCCGAGCACGGCGAAGTGGACATGCGGAGCGTCGACGGCGTTCTGCACTCCTGCCTCCTCGATCCGACCGCTCCGTTCCCGCAAAGGGAAACGGGGCTGGTCACGGACCGGGGGCTTGGGTTCGCGAGGCGGCAACCGTGAGCTGGGGCTGTCGCACCTCGGACGCTATCACTTCCTCTCGGATCACGTAAGACCGAAAAAGCGATCAGGTGTGACAAGAAGCCGCTGGCTTGAGCCTCGACGCATGCCCGAGCTACACTGGGATGCGGGGAGAAGCGGCCCGATGGCTCGAAACGACGAGGAAACTACGGGTCCTCATCGCGGACGGCACGACCGAGCGTCTGGAGGAGGTCACGAAGACCGTGATCTCCCTCGGACACGAGGTCGTCGGCGAAGGGGTCAGCCTCGACACCGTCGGCCGGGCGACCGCCGCCGAGCTGCCGGACGTCGCCCTCGTCGATCGTGGGCGAGTCGGACAAGGCCCTGGGTCTGATCCGCACGATCGTGCACGAGGCCGCGTGCCCGGTGATCGCGATCCTCGACGTGCAGGATCGGGCGTTCGTGGACCAGGCGGCCCGGCTCGGCATCTTCTCCTACATCTTGCACGGCGGTGATCTCGAGGAGATGCAGAGCTCGATGGACGTCGCGCTCCAGCGATTCGCCGAGTACCACGCGCTCGAGGGCGCGTTCGGCCGGCGTGCCGTCATGGAGCGGGCCAAGGGGATCCTGATGGAACGCCATTCGATCGACGAGCAGCACGCCTTCCAGCTGCTGCGCGAGCAGGCCCGCCGGACCAACACGAAGATGGTCGACGTCGCGGCATCGCTCCTCGCGAGCCACCGCCTGCTGTCGAGCGGCGCGACGTCCCCCTCGCCCCTCGACGAGGAGCACCTCACACGGCCGGACGAGGAGCGCTGACGATCCCCTAGTCGCTCACGGCCTTCCCCGAGGACGAGCGGCGAGACGAGTCCACCGCTCCAGGGGACGCGCAAGGAGCGACGAGAGGACCGACCGTGAGCGATCGAACGGCGACCGACATCGAGAAGGTCGCGACGCACGTGGCCGCCGCGGAGCAGATCGTGGTGCTCACGGGCGCCGGCATCAGCACCGAGTCGGGCATCCCCGACTTCCGCGGACCGAACGGTGTCTGGACGACGAAGCCCGAGACGATGAAGCTCGTGAACATCGAGGACTACGTGCGCGACCCGCAGGTACGCGTCGCCGCCTGGCGGGAGCGCATGAATCACCCCGCGTGGATCGCGCAGCCGAACGCCGGGCACTTCGCCCTCGCGGACCTGGAACGCCGCGGCAGCATGCTGGCGCTGATGACCCAGAACATCGACGGGCTCCACCAGGCGGCCGGCTCCGAGAAGGTCCTCGAGCTGCACGGGACGATCTGGCTCGCGAAGTGCCTCTCATGCGATCGCCGGACGAGGATGCAGGAGCAGCTCGAGCGGGTGGCGGCCGGCGATCCAGACCCCGGGTGCACGGAGTGCGGCGGCATCCAGAAGTCCGCGACCGTGGCGTTCGGCGAGCAACTCGACCCGCTGGTGCTCGAGACGGCCGTCGTGGCCTCGAGCGCGTGCGACCTGTTCCTCGCGGTCGGGACGTCACTCGGCGTGCAGCCGGCCGCGCTCGCTGGCGGAGGAGGCGCACCGGCGAGGTGCGCGTCTGGTGATCGTGAACCAGGGTGAGACACCGCTGAACGATCGCGCGGACGTGATCCTCCGTGACCCGATCGGCGAGGTGCTTCCGAGGATCGTTCGGGTCGCAGCAAACGACCGGTAGAAGAACGACTCGGCCTCACGCCGCGGGTGGCGGAAGCAGTGCCGAGGGACCGACGCCGAAGGGAACCGCGACACGCTCGATGACGAGTGCCTGTTCGATGATCGCCACCAGCCTCCGCTGCTCCTCGAGCCACTCTCGGAGCCGCTCTCGATGGAGCTCGAGGAGCCGCCGGACGAGCGAGCGGATCGTCCGCGGCGAGGACGACGCGGATCTCCCGCCAGCGGCATCCGCTGCGCGTCGGAGGATCCTCCAGCGCCGCCGTCGCCTCGAGGGTCATCGCTTCGTCCGGTCCTTCGGCGTCAGCATCCAGCCGAGCCCGGCCGCGAAGAGCAGGATCCCGAGCGGTGCCCCGATCACCGTCAACATGAGCATCCCGCCGGTCACGAACAGGATCGAGCCGAACACGACACCGCTGAGGCTCGGGAGATCCGGCCCCACCCAGTCCTGCTCCTTCTTCCTCTCGGTCTGCATCTCGCATCACTCCTCTCGTCACACGAGACGAGAGACCCCCCACGCCCGTGACACGAACATGGCTTCGAGAAAATCTCGCGTCGGTGTCACGGAACGAGGCGCCATCTCGTCCCGTGGGAGGATGGAGAGACGATCCGCCCTGGAGGCACGCATGGATGACCCCGTCGCCGAGCTGCGGCCGTTGCTGTTCTCGATCGCCTACCGGATGCTCGGCAGCGCCAGCGACGCCGAGGACATCGTCCAGGAAGCCTTCCTGCGGTTCCACCGCGAGACCACCGCCGGCACCCGGGTCGAATCGCCCAAGTCGTACCTGTCGGCCGTGACGACGCGCCTGTGCATCGACCACCTCCGGTCCGCGCGGGTGCGCCGCGAGTCCTACGTGGGCACCTGGCTCCCCGAGCCGCTGCTCACCGACGACGACTCGGAAGCCGAGCGACACGCCGAGACTGCCGACTCGCTGTCGATGGGGTTCCTCGTGCTGCTCGAGAGCCTCACACCGGTCGAGCGAGCGGTGTTCCTGCTGCGCGAGGTCTTCGAGTACGACTACGACGAGATCGCATCGGTGGTCGGCAAGAGCGAGGAGAACTGTCGCCAGATCGCGGTCCGCGCGCGCCGTCAGGTGCAGGCGGGACAGCCTCGGTTCGAGGCGTCGAAGGCCGAGCGTGATGAGCTCGCCCGGCGCTTCTTCGCGGCGGCCGCGCGAGGGGGACGTCAAGGGCCTCGTGAGCATGCTTGCGGCCGACGTCGTCGCGTACGCCGATGGCGGTGGCAAGGCGTTCGCCTTCCCTCGGCCGGTCCACGGCCGCGAGAAGGTTGCCCGGCTCCTGCAGGCGGGCGCCGCCCAGGGCGAGCGGCTGGGCGTCGTCGCGATGCGCCTCGCCGAGATCAACGGCCAGCCCGGCGCGTTGTTCCTCGACGCCGACGACGTGGCCATCGCGGCCGTCTCGCTCGACATCGTGGACGGCCAGGTGCAGACCCTGCACGCTGTCAGCAACCCCGAGAAGCTCGAACATCTCGGCGCGACGGTGAGCGGCCTTCGCTGAACCGTCTGCCCGCGCGCTACGGAGAGGTTTCGGCGGCGGTGTCTCGAGAGGCCAGCGACTCGATCTCCTCGACGATCCGGCGGAGGACGTCGATCAGTCGACTCTCGAAGTCGGGGATCTTCGCGTACGCGTCGGCGAGCGCTCGGTAGTACCAGAGCCTCCCCTCCCGTCCACCGGTCAACCGGTCGAGGTAGCGAAGGGCCGTGCTCGGCGAGGGCCAGGGCGAGCGTTCCGGCGTTGTAGACCTTGTCGGCGAGGCGACACGAGCAGCGCATCAGCCGAGTGCTGAGGCAGCCGCTCGACGTAGGCATCCTTCCGGGAACGCCACGGGGGCAACGGATCATCGAACGAGTCGGTGCACGCCTCGACGATCATCGCGACGTCGTCGCCGAAGCGTGACCTGATCTCCTCAAGCGTGGCCCGGCCGCCCTGATCCTCGGCTGCGTCGTGGAGGAGCGCGGCGATCGCCTGGTCCTCCGACCCGCCTTCCTCGAGGACGAGCGATGACACTCCGAGGAGGTGGGAGACGAACGGAACGTCGCGACCCTTCCTGGTCTGCTCGCGATGGAGCTCGTGGGCGTAGATCAGTGCTTCGTCGAACCGCGCCGAGAGAGCCATCGGCGCAAGGCTACCGACTTCCCGCTAGGGTCCGGCTCGTGCGCGACCTGGACGAAGTCCTCGCCGGGCTGAACGATCCCCAGCGCGAAGCCGCCCTCGCGCTCCGCGGCCCGGTCGCGATCCTGGCCGGCGCCGGCACGGGCAAGACCACGACGATCACGCGTCGCATCGCGTGCCAGGTCCGGAGCGGCTCGTTCGAGGCCTCGCAGATCCTCGCGGTCACGTTCACGGAGAAGGCCGCCGGGGAGCTGAAGCGGCGGCTCGGGGCGCTCGGCGTGGAGGGCGTCGAGGCGCGCACGTTCCACTCGGCCGCGCTCTCGCAGCTCTCGCGGCTCTGGCAGACGCACACCGGCGAGCCCCTCCCCCAAGTGCTCGACCACAAGGCACCCCTGATCGCCTCGCTCGCGAACGCGCTGCCGCCACCCCACAAGTTCCTCCCCCGTCGCGAGCTCGCCGGCGAGATCGAATGGGCGAAGAACCGGATGATCCCGCCGGATCGGTACCTCACCGAGCTCGAGCCCAACCATCACGAGCCGCCGATCCCCCCGGAGCTGATGCTGCGGATCTACGAGGGGTACGAGCGGCGCAAGCGCGCGATGGGACGACTCGACTTCGAGGACATGCTGGGTCTCGCCCTACGGCTCTTCGATGAGCATGCCGAGGCGGTGGAGATCGTCCGCTCCCGGTTCCACGCCTTCACCGTCGACGAGTACCAGGACGTGAACCCGCTCCAGGCGGGGCTGCTCGACCGGTGGCTCGGCCCGCGCGACGACCTCTGTGTCGTGGGCGACGACTACCAGACGATCTACGCGTTCACCGGTGCGTCGCCCGAGCACCTGCTCGGCTTCACCCGGCGGTTCCCCAACGCGACGGTCGTGCGCCTCGAGGAGAACTACCGCTCCACACGGGAGATCCTCGACCTCGCGAACCGTTTCGCTCCGCACCTGGGCGGGTTCCGGAAGACGCTCCGGGCGACCACGGCCTCGGGACCGCCGCCCGTGGCACGCGCCGCACGCGACGAGGCCGGCGAGGTCGCGTCCGTCGTCGGTGCGGTCCGGCGGCTCCACGACGAGGAGGCCGTGCCGTTCGAGGAGATCGCGGTGCTCTACCGGATCAACGCTCGGTCGGAGCCCTTCGAGGAGGCCTTCGCCGCCGCCGGCATCCCGTACCAGGTGCGCGACGGGGCGTTCCTGCGACGGCCCGGGCCGCGCTCGGTCCTCCAGCGACTGAAGCGATCGGGCCACGACGGCACGCTGGCGCGCGCGGTCACGTCGATCACAGCGGAGCTCGGGTACGACCCCGAGTCGTCGCCCGACTCGGACGAAGAGGTGACGCGCCAGTCCGACCTCGAACGGATGCGCTCGCTCTCGGCGGAGTTCGAGCGGTCGCATCCGGACGGCGACGCCGCGGCCTTCCTGGCGGAGTTGACCTCCCGCTTCTCCACGGAGGACAGCGGCCGTGGCGTGAACCTGCTCACGTACCACCGCGCGAAGGGTCTCGAGTTCGACGCGGTGTTCCTCCCGCGGCTGGTCGACGGCGAGCTTCCGTTCCGGTCGGGCCGCGCCAAGGCCGACCCTCAGGAGGAACGCCGGCTGCTCTATGTCGGGATCACCCGCGCCCGCCGCTTCCTGTTCCTGACGTGGGCGGTCGAGGGTCGTTCGCGAACGAGCCCCTTCCTGGCGGAGATGGGGCTGTCAACGCCGAGATCGCCGAAGGATGGATCGTCCCGACAGCCGCCCATCGTTCCGGCAGGTGGCGGCGCGCTGTTCGATCGCCTGAAGGACTGGCGCCGGAAGCGGGCGCAGGCGGACGACGTGCCCGCCTACGTCGTGTTCCACGACCGGACGCTGGCCGAGATCGCCGAGCGCAAGCCCGGAGACCGGACGGATCTCGCCACGATCAGCGGCGTCGGGCCCGCCAAGCTCGAACGGTACGCCGACGAGATCCTGGAGATCGTCGGCGGGACGTGAACGCCTAGGCGCTCGTCTCGTCCGCGTAGGTCCAGTCGGGCTGCTTGAGGTGGTACCGCTCGTCGAAGCGGAAGTCGCCGGCGTCCTCGTCGAAGTCGACGATCTTCGGCACCGGCAGCTCCCGAGGGCGAGGACACGCTCGACCGAGATGCTCGGCGAACTCGGACCCGAAGACCTGGATGGCGCTCTGGGCGATCAGCGTCTCCCCCGTCGGCAGCGCGCAGCGCTGCGCGTCGGTGACGGTGAGCGCCCGCGCCAGGATCGTCTCGACGTCGGCATCCGACCCTTCGCCGCGATCGATCCGCTCGAGCAGCTCCGTGATCGCCCCCGTGCCGTGCTTGCAGGCCGGACACTGCGCGCACGACTCGACGTACAGGAAGCGGGAGAACGCGAGCGCCGCCCGGACGATGCACGCCGAGTCGTCGTACACGACGAACCCGCCCGAGCCGAGCCCGGTGCCCACCGCGCCCATCGGGTCGAATCCGAGCGGCGTGTCGAGCTGCTCCGGCGTGATGATCGTGTTGGACGCGCCCGGGAACACCATCTTCAGCGGTCGCCCCTCGGGTACGCCGCCGCCCACGCCCTCGACGAGGTCGCGGAGCGAGTATCCGAGCGGCAGCTCGTAGACGCCCGGAGAGCGGACGTCGCCGCACAGGGTGAACAGCATCGTGCCGGGCGAGTCCTCCGTGCCGAACGAACGGAACCAGTCCGGCCCACGGTCGAGGATCAGCGGGACGTTCGCCAGGGTCTCGACGTTGTTCACCGCGGTCGGGTTCGGCGAGTCCGGCCTGCGGAACAGGCCCTCCATCCACGGCGGCACCACCCTGGGGAGCGGGTCGTTCCCCTCGATCACCTCGAGCAGCGCCTTCTCCTCGCCGAACAGGTACTCGTCGGGGCCCTGGATCAACTCGACCGGAACGGGACCGACGAGGTCGCGCTCGGCCATCTCCTCCATCGCGGCGGTGAGCCGAGCCACCTCCGGGCCGAACCCGGCCTTGATCCCGATGAACGCCCGCTCGGCGCCGACCGCGTAGGCGGCGATGCCCAGACCTTCCACCACGAGGTACGGGTTCGCTCGCAGGAGCCACCGGTCCTTGAACGTCCCCGGCTCGCCCTCGGCCGCGTTGCACACGACGTACTTCGTCGGACACGGATCCTCCCGGACCGTGCGCCACTTGATGCCGGTCGGGAACCCGGCGCCCCCGCGCCCTCGGAGGCCGGATCGGCGGACCAGCTCGATCACCTCGTCGGGAGCGAGGGCTCGAGCGGCTGCGAGCCCGCGCCCTCCGCCCCGCGCCACGTACTCCTCGGCGGACGGGACCGGGTCGCCCGTCAGGAGGATCTGTCCGAGCTCGTCGTCCATGTCTCTCCGGCCGCTATCCGCGTTCGAAGATCACGTCGCCTCCGAAGACCGACGGGCTCTCGGGCTGGAGCTCACGTGCCTTCTGGAGGAAGGCGTTGAACCGAGGATCGCGGTCGTGCGCGGAGTGCTCGGCCATCCCGGGCACCTCCGCGTAGATCAGGTAGAGGGCGACGTCCTCGCGCTCCTCCGACCCGTACTCCACTCGAGCGAGACGCGCCTTCAGGAAGGTGCCATCCGAGACGAACTCGTCCCAGATCGGGAGCTCCTCTGCCTCGAACATCCGCTCGAACTCCTCGGCCGCGTCCGCCCGGATCCTGACGATGATCGCGTTGGCTTGTGCCATCGAACCCTTCCTTGGGCTGATGTGACGTCGACAACTCCATCCTGGTCGGAACGTCGCGACCTGTCGATCCCGCGTGCCTCGGCCCTCCGCTCGGGTCTTTCGACCTCCCCCGACCGCGTCTGGCTTCCTCGGCCGGCCTATGCGGCGCGTGACCCGCGGCCCACCGGATTCCCGACTTCCGAGCGATAGCGCTGTACCCCGCTGAGGGCCCAAAGTGAGCCCTCATCCGACCCACGACAAGTGGCGAACACGAGAGGACACCCGTGCAGCGGACCCGCCCCCGAAGCAACACCATCGCTGTGCACGCGCAGGATCACCGGATCGTCGCGATCGGCATCGTGCTCTCGGCGCTGATCGCCGCCTCCTTGCTCCAGCCGACCACCGCTCCCTCCCACGATCTCCCTGCGGCTCCTCGTGCACGAGACGACGCCGTCGTCGCACGGCGCCGAGGACATGGTGCACGCACTGGGCGGCACGGTCACGCGTCAGCTCCCGCTGATCGGCGGCTTCGCCGCCACCCTCCCGGAAGATCGCGTGCCGATGCTCGCGCGCGATACCTCCGTCACCGAGCTGTCGGTCGACGGTCGTATCCAGATGGCGGGCGTGGGCACGAAACGGTGGGACGACCTCGAGCCGAACCTCGCGTGGCGGCAGGCGATCCGGCTCGGGCAGGTCCCCGACGGGATCGACGGCAGCGGCGTCACGGTCGCGCTGATCGACACCGGGGTGGCGCACGTCGCGGACTTCGGCGACCGCGTCGTCGCCCGCGTGGACTTCACGCCCGGTGGGAACGGCGACGACGCCTACGGACACGGAACGCACCTCGCGGGCGTGATCGCAGGCGACGGCTCCGCCTCGTCGGGCAAGTGGCGAGGCGTCGCGCCCGGAGCCAACCTCGTGTCCGTGAAGGTGGCCGGCCCGGATGGATCCACAGACGTCTCGGTGGTGATCGCCGCGTTGCAGTGGGTAGTCGCCCACCGGGCCGAATACGGGATCAAGGTCCTGAACCTCGCGTTCGGAACGGACAGCGTCCAGCCCTACGCGCTCGATCCGCTGAACGCGGCCGTGGAGCGCGCGTGGGCGGCGGGCATCGCCGTCGTCGTGTCGGCGGGGAACCGGGGACCGTCGGCGAGATCGATCAACAAGCCCGGCGACGATCCCTATGTGATCACGGTGGGAGCGGTCGATGTCAACGGGACGATCGAGCGGAGGGACGACGAGGTCGCGCCGTTCTCGAGCCGTGGCCGGACCCCGGACGGGTTCGAGAAGCCGGACCTCGTTGCGCCAGGCACCACGATCGTCGCGACGCGCGACGCGGGCAGCACGATCGACGCGCTGCATCCCGAAGCCGTCCTCGACGGTAACTACTTCAAGGGGACGGGTACGTCCCAGGCCGGCGCGATCGTGTCGGGGGTGGTCGCGTTGCTCTACCAGGAGAATCCGTCGCTCCGCCCGAACGCGGTGAAGTCGATCCTGATGGGCAACACGTTCCGAGCCTCCCAGTACCGGTCGGGAGGCGGGTCCGGGCTCCTCGACGCGGCGAGCGCGGTCCAGGGCGTCAACAGCGGAGAGTGGGCGAACGCCGGTCTGACCAGGTCGGCCGGCCTCGGCTCCCTCGAGGGCAGCCGTGGTCGGTTCCACGTCCACGCCGACCTCGACGGCGACGGTCACCTCGATCGGGTCAAGGGGGAGCAGGACGTCCTGGGAGCGCCGTGGGACTCGACCTCGTGGTCGTCCACGTCCTGGTCCTCGACCTCGTGGTCCTCGACCTCGTGGTCGTCGCTGATCGCGGAGAACCCCGCATGGTCGAGCACCTCGTGGAGCTCGACGTCCTGGAGCGGCATGTACTGGAACTCGGCCGCGTGGAGTTCGACGAGCTGGAGCTCGAACTCGTGGAGCTCGACGAGCTGGAGCTCCACCACCTGGAGCTGAGGGAGGAAACGACATGGGCAGCCTTCCGCGATCGGTGAGGATCCTGATCGGCGCGGCGACGCTGATCGGCCTGGGGTGCGTCGCGATCCGTGTGCCGCGAGATCGTCACGTGGGACCAGGGTGACCTGTTCGCCGTCGCGTTGATCGCCGCCCTCACGATCGCGGCCGAACGCTGCTCGATCCCGTTGCGGCGAGGCTCCGAGACCGTGAACTTCGCGCTGACCGACGGCGTGTGGGCCGGCGCGCTGCTCCTCGTCGCGCCGAGCGTCCTGACGGTCGCGGTCCTCCTCGGCGTCGGCATCGGCCAGGCGCTCAACCGCTGGAAGCCGTTCAAGATCGCCTACAACGTCTCCCAGTTCCTGATCGGGATCACGGTCGCCGAGATCGTCTTCCACCTCGCGGGCAACTGGGGCAGCGGACCCACCGACCCGATGCGGTGGCTGGCCGCGCTCGTGGCGCGATGTCCGTCATGTTCGCGGTGAACGCGAGCGCGATCACGCTCGTCGTGTCGATGGTGGAAGGGACGAGGTTCGTCGACGTCTTCCGTCTGCCGCTCGCGGTCAACGTCCTGCACTGGCTCGGCAACATGGCGATCGGCATCCTGGCCGCGATCTCCTGGGCGATGCAGCCGGCGACCCTCATCCTGATGCTCGCCCCGGTCTCGCTCGCGTACCTCACGTACCGGCGCTGGGTGGCGAGCGTCCACGAGCGGGACCAGGTGCTCGAGCTGTACGAGGCGGGCCGTACGCTGGCCGGACCGATCGCCTCGCAGGAGGACTTCGGGGACTTCCTCGGCCTGCTCGAGAAGCTGCTGCCGGCCGACCGCGTCGAGCTGGTCGTGGTCGAGGACGGAGCGCGTCGCCGTGCACACGCGCAGCGGCGTCCGCCACCTCACCGTCGACGACGCGAACGCCGACCCGCTCGAGGCGTTCGTCGCCGTCCACTCCGACGTCGCGCCGCAGATCTCGCTGGTCGGCGACGACGACGACGTCCGAGGCGTCCTCGCGGTCTACCGCAAGCAGGTCCTGACGGCCAACGAGCGACTGCTGCTCGACGGCCTCGCCGGCCAGGTCGCGGCCCGGCTGCAGAACCACCGTCTGTACGGCAAGACGCTCGAGCGCGCCCGCCTGTCGGAGATCGTCACCCACACCTCGGACGGCGTGTTCACCGTCGATCTCGAACGGCCGGATCACGACGTGGAACCCGGCGATGGGCGCGCTCCTCGGGTACCGGGAGGACGAGGCGCTCGGACGTCGATGCGAGGACCTCCTTGGCCTCGAGCGGATCGGCGCGCTCACCGACGGCGACGCTCTCGACGGCGAGTCGACCGACGTCACCGTCCGGACCAAGGACGGAACGACCAAGGCGCTGCGTCTACGCACCGGCGCGATCCGCGACGAGGAGGGTGCGCCGCCCGCGCGCATCGTCGTGGTGCGCGACGCCGGCGAGGAGCGCAAGGCCGAGCAGATCAAGCGCGACTTCGTCTCGATGGTGTCCCACGAGCTCCGCTCCCCGCTGACGCCGCTGCGCGGCTTCCTCGTGAGCCTCGTCGAGGGCACGGTCGACGACGACCCCGAGACGCGCCTCGAGTACTACCGGATCATGCTGCGCCAAACCCAGCGCCTCGAGCGGGTGGTGAACGACATGCTCGACGCCTCGTTGATCGAGGCCGGCGGACTCGTCGTCGATCTGCAACCGGCGCCGCTCGACCACATCCTCGGCCGGATCGTGCGCGAGTTCCGCGAGCAGCGCCCCGATCGCCCGGTCGTGCTGCACGATTCCCACCGCCCGTCGATCGTGTTCGCCGATCCGTTCCGTGTCGAGCAGGTCGTGCTGAACCTGCTCTCCAACGCGGACAAGTACACGCCGGACGGATCGCCGATCGACGTCGAGCACGGAAACGTGGAACGGATCGGTCACGGTCTCCGTCCGCGACATCGGGCCCGGCATCCCCCCGGAGCACCGGCACCTGATCTTCGACCGCTTCTACCGGGTGAAGGACGGCGCGGCGGCCGGTCGCCCCGGCACGGGACTCGGGCTGTACATCGCACGGACGCTCGTCGAGGCGATGTCCGGACGGATCTGGGTCGACTCGGGGATCGGGATCGGCACGACCTTCTCGTTCAGCCTCCAGACCGTCGACGTCGACCACTCGGCCGACCTGCGGCTCGACGAGGTCACTGGGACGAATGAGTCGGTGCTCGACCTCGTTCCCAGTAGCTGACGAGCGTGAGCGACGCTTCTCACGCCGATATCAGAGCGGAAGCGACAGCTGTCGACGTCGCGCCAGGGCTCGGGGTGTGCAGTCGACCAGGAGGAAGCGGACGAAGTGCTGGTTGCTGAGCGCCATCGGTCCCCTAGCGCTACGCACCGCCTCGATCGCCCCCTCGGGCGAGTAGCCGAGCTCCACGAGAGCGCGTGCGACCAGGAGGCCGGAGCGGTTCACGCCGCTCAGACAGTTCACCGCGACACGCTTCCCCTCGCCGACGAGACCAGCGATCCTCTCCCCCACGGTGTGGATCATCTCCGCATCGGCGATGAACTCGGCGTCCTCCAGCGGATGGAAGCTGTACCGGGGATCGGGGTCCCCGACCCACCGGTCGCGTCCGCCGACGTCGATCACGACGTCGAACATCGACAGCATCTCCGCGGGCGAGTGGGCGGCGCTGGCCTGGAAGAGGCCCGGGATCACCTCGGTGTACGGCTCGGCCGGGTAGTCGTACTGGACGACGTCCTCCGCCTTCATGCCCCAATGGTCGGCCGGACGGCGTGGTCCGTCAACGACTCAGTCGAGCAGGGCGTCCACGGCGCCGAGCGTGTCGGTCAGTCGCTCCGCCAGCGTCGTGGCGAGCCACCGGTGCAGCGCCGCGGCGAGCTCCGGCTCCTCGGCCTCCAGGCGCTCGATCGATCTCGCGGCTGATGCGAAGGACCACGCTAGGGGCCTCGGCCACCACGTCGGCCGTGCGCGGGATGCCCGTGTAGAGCGTGATCTCGCCCACGACGACGCCGGGGCGGAGCGTCCGCAGCCGGAGCCTGCTGCCCTCGGGCGTCGTGGTCTCCACGCCCAGGCGCCCGGACTCGAGCACGTAGACGTCGCCCGGCGGGTCGTCCTGGTGGAGCAGGACCTCCCCCTGGGGCACCGAGACGCGCTCGAGGTGGGCGGCGAGGCCCGGTGGCAGCGCGTCGGGTGAGGCGGCGGCGGGGTGCTCTCGCTTCGGCCTCGGTGAGGCTGGGGGCGGAGAGCAGCGCGTCCTCGCACCGCTGCAGCCCACGGTCCAGGTCGGGCTCGAAGGCCACGAGTCCCTCCGTTTCGTCCACGCCTCCGCGCGCGAGCTGTTCGCGAACGGGATCGGAGGCGCCCGTGAACACGATCTCCGATCCGGCGGTCTCCGCCAGGCGCATCACCTTCACGAACGCGACGACCGCCGAGGAGTCCACGCCCGTCACGCGCCGCAGATCGATCACCAGGAACCGCGGCGGGGTGGCCTCTTCCACGCGCCGTGCGGATCCGCTCCAGCAGGCGGTTCGTCGATCCGAAGAAGACGAACCCGGAGACCCGCAGGAGCTGGACGCGCTCGGAGAGCTCGCGGAGCTCGGCGCGCTCGG
This sequence comes from uncultured Actinomycetota bacterium, assembly GCA_963778505.1. Taxonomy (GTDB): domain Bacteria; phylum Actinomycetota; class UBA4738; order UBA4738; family HRBIN12; genus JAJNBA01. The sequence goes on from CAVZUH010000004.1 coordinate 1,364,980, forward strand.
TCGCCGGTCGATCGACGTTGCGAGCGATAGGTCTCGCCGAAGGCGACCTCGCGGACCAGCTCGATCCGGCCGTAGCTGATGGCGAAGAGCACGACCGCGAGCACCAGGCCGATCACCACGCCCACCAAGAACCCCCAGACGATGATCCCCACCAGGATCACCACCACCACGGCGTACTCGAGCGGCGGCAGCAACCGCCGCTTGTCCCAGACCCACTCGACGATGAAGGAGAGCCCGAGGAACACCAGGACGCCCCCGACGATCATCCGCGGGATCAGCGCGACGACCTCCGCGCCGACCACGACGGCGGCCAGGGGAACGAGCGCCGCGATCAGCCCCGCGGCCCGCGCGTCCACGCTCATGCGGGCCGCGAGCGCCGTGAGGCTGAGCGCGTGATAGCCGGGGATGCCACCGAGCGCTCCGGACACGACGTTCAGGACGCCTGCGTCACGGAGCTCCTGGTTCGTGTCGAGGTCCCGGTCCAAGACGAGCTCGGTGCCGCTGATGTTGAACAGGATCGCGAACGTGGCCACGAAGACCGCGGTCACGATCCCGGCCCACGATTCGAGCACGGAGAGCCAGTCGGCGCCGCCGATCGCGCGAAGCGTCCACGGCTTCCACGGCTGGGCTGTCTCCGACGATGTGAACAGCAGCCACCCCCCCTCGCGGACCTCCTCGATCGAGGAGCCGGTGGCGACCATCCCGGCCACGAACACCACGAGCCCGATCGCGATCACCGCCGGGATCACGAGCGGGCGCTTCACGACCCGGACCGAGATGAGCAGGATCGCGCCGAACGCGAGCGCCGGGAGCCAGTGGGCGAGCTGGTATTCGCGGATCATCGCGGGGACCGTGCGCAGATGCAGGATCGTCCCCGTGGCGACGTAGATCCCGCCCTTGAAGAGCAGCCATCCCGTGCCGGCGAGGAACCCTCCGACCACCGGGTACGGCACGAACCGGATCAGCCCGCCGAGCCGGAACCTCCCGATCACCACGAACAGGACCCCGCACAGGACCGTCACCACGAGGGTTGCGGCGACGACGGTCAGGAAGACGTCTGGACGATCGTGGACCTCCAACCCGGACTGCCTGGCGATGAGGTCGAGGTCGGCGGCCTTCGCGGCGGCGGCTGCGGCGACGAGCCCGAGGACGGCCGCCGCCGCGTCTTGCACGCTGCCCACGACGCCTCGGGAGCCGGACCGCCAAGCCATGAACGCGAGCGTCAGCGCCGCCGCTCCGAGGTACAGGCCGATGCCGTCCGGAAGGCGGGCCCCAAGCAAGCCGCCGAAGACGAGGGCGGCGAACGCGATCGCGAGCACCGACTCGACGGCGCCGATGATCAAGCCGGCGGCGACCGAGGCGAGCCACGTGGCGGCCCGTCGCTGTACGACCATCCGTGTCTCCCCCGTTCCCGTCAGTCCAGCAGCACGTCGAACGTTCGCATCGTGTCGGTCAGTCGCTCCGCCAGCGTCGTGGCGAGCCACCGGTGGAGCGCCGCGGCCGTCTCCGGCTCCTCGGCCTCCAGGCGCTCGATCGTCTCGCGGCTGATCCGGAGCACGACCGTGGGGATCTCGGCCACCACATCGGCCGTTCGCGGGACGTCCGTGTAGAGCGTGATCTCGCCGACCACGACCCCCGGGCGGAGCGTCCGAAGCCGGATCTTCGTGCCCTCCGGCGTCACGGTCTGCACGCCCAGGCGTCCGGACTCGAGCACGTAGACGTCGCCCGGAGGCTCGTCCTGGTGGAGCAGGACCGTGCCGGCAGGGAGCGAGATGCGCTCGAGGTGGGCCGCGAGGCCCGGGGGCAGACCGTCGGGGCTGCCGGCCGCGGGGTGCTCCCGCCGGGCCTCGTCGAGGCTGGGGGCGGACAGCAACGCGTCCTCGCAGTACTGCAGCCCGCGGTCGAGGTCGGGCTCGAACGAGACGAGTCCCGGGACCTCGTCCACGCCTCCGCGCGCGAGCTGGGTGCGCACGGCATCGGAGGCCGCGGTGAACACGATCTCCGATCCTGCGGCCTCCGCCAGGCGCATCACCTTCACGAACGAGACGACCGCCGAGGAATCCACGCCCGTCACGCGCCTGAGGTCGATCACCACGAACCTGGGCGGGGTCTCCTCCTGGATGCGCCGCTTGATCCCCTCCAGCAGGCGGTTCGTCGATCCGAAGAACACGAACCCGCTCACCCGAAGGATCTGGACGCGGTCGGACAGCGTGCGGAGCTCGGCGCGTTCGGTCTGCCGGGCGATCGACGTTGCTGCGATAGGTCTCGCCGAAGGCGACCTCGCGGACCAGCTCGATCCGGCCGTAGCTGATGGCGAACAACACGACGGCGAGCACCAGGCCGATCACCACGCCGATCAGGAACCCCCACGCGATGATCCCCACCAAGATCACGAGCACGACGGCGTATTCGAGCGGCGGCAGCAACCGCCGCTTGTCCCAGACCCACTCGACGATGAAGGCCAGGCCGAGGAACACCAGCACGCCCCCGACGATCATCCGCGGGATCAGCCCGACGACCTCCGCGCCGAACACGACGGCGGCGAGGGGAACGAGCGCCGCGATCAGGCCCGCGGCCCGCGCGTCCACGCGCATGTGCGCCGCGAGCGCCGTGAGGGAAAGGGCGTGATAGCCGGGGATCCCCCGAGCGCCCCCGACACGACGTTCAGGACCCCTGCGTCGCGGAGCTCCTGGTTCGTGTCGAGGTCCCGGTCCAAGACGAGCTCGGTGCCGCTGATGTTGAACAGGATCGCGAACGTGGCCACGAAGACCGCGGTCACGATCCCGGCCCACGACTCGAGCACGGAGAGCCAGTCGGCGCCGCCGAGCGCCTCGAGCGTCCACGTCTTCCATAACACGGCCGAGTCGAACGGATCCGAGCAGCCACCCCCCTTCGCGGACCTCCTCGATCGAGGAGCCGGTGGCGACCATCCCGATCACGAACACCACGAGCCCGATCGCGATCACCGCCGGGATCACGAGCGGGCGCTTCACGACCCGGACCGAGACGAGCAGGATCGCGCCGAACGCGAGGGCCGGGAGCCAGCGCTGCAGTGCGGACGCCTCCAACAGGTCGCTCAGGGGGTTGAAGAACGGTGACACCCCCGAGGCGACGTAGACCCCACCCTTGAAGAGCAGCCATCCCGTGCCGGCGAGGAACCCACCGACGACCGGATACGGCACGAACCGGATCAGATCGCCCCGCCGGCGAGACCCGAGCCACAGGAAAACGACCCCGCACAGGACCATCGCCACCACGATCGCGGCGAGAGCGCTGAGGAAGATGTCGTTCGGGCTCCCGGCGGCGTGCACGACGACGCTCGCCGCGACGAGCGCCATCATGGCCGCGCCCGTTCCCTGGAGGCCGCCGACGACGCCTCGGCGGCCGGCCCGCCAGGCCATGAACGCGAGCGTCAGCGCCGCCGCCCCGAGGTACAGACCGACCCCGTCGTCGAGGAAGTAGAACTCGAGATAGCCGGCGAAGACGAGCGCCGCGAAGGAAACCGCGAAGACGACCTCGACGGCTCCGATCACGATCCCCGCGACGACCGTGCCGAAGGTGACGGCTCGTTGCCCGGGAACGGTTTCCTCGGCCACCCCCATGTGGGGAAGGACCCTAGCCGGGGTGCCCGGACCGCGCTAGTCGCTCACGGACCGCCCCGACCGAGGTCTATGAGAGAACGCCGAAGCCCCGGGGCGTTCACCCCCGGGGCCAGGCGCTGCAGACGGATCGGCGGTTAGGCCAGCTCGACCACCTGGTCCGCGCTCGGGAACATGCGGTGCCCGATCACGATCCGGTCGACGAAGGCCTGTCCGACCTCGTCCTGCACCATGTAGGCACGCACGACCTTGGCGCCGGGATGCGCTGCGGCGAAGACGTCCCACGCGCTCATCGTGCCCGTGCTCTCGTAGGGGGGCACACCCTCGTTGGTGTAGAAGCCACAGCCAACGGCAACCCTGTCGGTGAAGTTCGCCCGCGCCCAGTCGCTGCCGGTGTAGTTCTGCCTGCAGTACTGCGCCGACAGGTACGCGTAGATCTCGGCGTCGGCGTCGCCGTCGGTGTTGATCTCCACGCTGATCCTCGGAGCGCCGGCACCCACGTAGGTGCGCGTGAGCACGTCGAATCCGAGGTGACCCACCTCGTCGATCGGGCCCGCGACGCCCGTGCGCGGCGCGCGCACCACCACGTAGTCGTCGCCGGTCTGCTCGGCCACCGCCAGTTTCACCCGCTGGCTGCCGGCGTCCCTCGGGCTGTCGCTCACGTGGCGCTGCCAGGCGCCGCTGCCCGTGTCGTGCTCGCTCCAGGCGCAGCCGCTCCGCCGGTTGGGCGGTACGGGCCTGCGCAGGGGCGGCCAGTGCCACGACGGCACCCGCCACTGCGACGATCCCTAGAAGCTTGCGCATCTGTCGTTCCTCCTTCGATCGGGTTCCACTCGAACCACGTGCCATCTAGGTTCCGAGCGACACGTGCCGCGCGTCAGTGACTTGAGTAGCGACCTCGTGCGACCGAAGTCACACGGGCCGCGAGCCCCACGACTCGTCGAAGAGCCGGGTGGCGTCGAGGATCACGATCTCGTCCGTCGAGGTGGCGACGATCCCGGCCGCCCGGAGATCCCGCAGCGCCCGCGCGACGACCTCGCGAACGGATCCCACCGCGTCGGCCAGCTCCTGCTGGGACAGCCGCGCCGACAGCCGGCCGTCGGAGCGGTGCTGCGTCGTCGCCAACTCCAGCAGCTGCGACGCGACGCGTTGCTTCACCGAGCCGAACGCGTTGATCGCCATCTGCTGCAGCGTCTCGTCGAGGCGCCGGCTCAGCTCCTCGGACAGGGCGTACGCCACCGCGGCGTCGCGGCGAGCGGCCTCCTCGAGCCGGCCCACGTCGATCCCGAGGATCGTGCTGGGCGCGAGCGTCTGCGCCCGCACGTCGAGCGGGCCGCCGACCACGAGCGCGGTGCCGAGGACGTCCGATGGCCTCCCGTACCGGATCGTGACCTGCCGGCCGTCCCTGGAAACGAGGAAGAGACGGAACAGTCCGGAGATGACGAGGAACGCCCGGGACGCCTCACCCTCCCGGTAGATCGTCGTGTCCGCCGGGATGTCCATCCGCAGCTGGCCCTCGACGAGGGGATCGACGACCTCGCGTGGCAGGCGCCCCAGGAAGCTTCGCTGCAGCACGGCCTGGATGTCCGCGATCCATCGCAGCCACGACGATGCCACGGTTCGGTCGAGGCCGCCGACGGGACCAAGACCGAAGAGTCTTGCCCACCGCTCCGAACGTGACGGTCGGATCTGGTGATCCCGGATCTGGTCGAGGAAGGCCGCGCGGGCGGCGCCTGGGTCAGCCCGCCGAGACTTCGTCGATCAACGCGCGCGCCAACGCCGCCCCCGGTTCGTGTCCCTTGCGCTCGTACGCCGCTAACGCGGCGCTCGCTGCGTCCACCGCCTCCTCGGGCAGGCCGGCCGCGCGCGAGACCTCGGCGAGCGGCATCAGGGAGTCTCCGTGGAACCACGGACTCTGTGCCGTTGCGTACATCTCGACGGCCTCTCGAGCCAGCCGGCGCGCCTCTTCGTGCTCGCCTCGTGCCGACCTGACCAGCGCCTGGGCGGAGCGGGCGCTCGCCTGCGTGGCCAGGTCGTCCTCGGCCCCGATCGTGCGCGCGATCGTCGCGAGCTCCTCCGCCTCGTCGAACCGACCGAGTCGACAGAGCGCCAGGGCGAGGTAGCCGGCCGAGGTCGACCCATGTGCCTCGTCCCCGGTGCGCCGATGCAGTTCGTATTCCTTGCGGTACAGGCGCTCGGCCGCCGCCGGATCGCCCGCCATCATCTCGACGTGACCGCCGAACTCGTAGCACGCCGCCGCCCAGAGCTCCGAACCGAATCGCTCGGCGAGCGCTTCGGCCTCACGGATACGTTCGCGCGCGCGATCGAAGTCACCGGTCATCGCGTCGACGCAGGCTTCGTGCACCAGGACGACGTGTCCGATGAATCCGTCGCGTCCGAGCTCGGTTACCGCCTCGTCGAGCGATGGCCTCCCCTCGGCGGGCGACGTCGACCCGAGGAGCTCGGTCGCCAACCTCAAGGTCACCGCGTCCATGAGGAGCGATCGATCTCCCGACCGGCGCGCGTGATCCACGCCATGGATCGCCGCTTCCCTCGCCGCGTCGAATCGGCACGGGTTCCACTCCACCTGCACAAGCCCCATCCACACGATCGCGAGCGCTTCGTCGTCGTCGTCCTCCTCGAGCGCAGCTCTCGCCGCAGCCACCTCGACTCGGAGGTCGTCGGTGGTGAACCCGATCGGGTCGATCATCAGCTGCATGAGGCCCCGGTCGATCCTGGCCATCCACTCGATCGAGCGCTGCCCGCTCGCGGCGGCCGCCGCCACGGCCTCGTCGAGCGCATCGGACGCCACCCGCGGGTCGAGGCCGCGCAGGCTCGCCCGCCCGACGTCGTACAGCGCGCGCGGTCGGTCCGGATGACCCTCGGGGAGGAGATCGGCCGCGTGCCGGAACAGGGTCGCGGCCGCCCGGTCGTCGCTCCGATCCGACGCTCGGCGGGCGCTCGCCGTGTAGTGACCGGCGGCTCGGAGCGCCAGCTCGCGCCCGGCATCGGACAGCGGTCCGAGCTCCGAGAGGAGCCGGTGAGCCTGTTCCAGGTGGTAGGCGAGGATCTCCTCGAACTCCTCGACGCGAGCCTCCCCCACGGCTTCCAACCAGTCGGCGTACCGCTCGTGCAGCTCGGCGCGGAGCGCCTTGGGCGCGGCCTCGTAGGCGGCGTCGCGGATCAGCTGGTGACGGAACCGGAACGCATCCTCGCCGGCCAGCATCGACCGGTCCGGCCGGATCAGGTCCCGCCGGACCAGGCTCATCAGGGTCGGCCGCACCTCCCGACCGTCCGCGTCCGATAACGCCGCCACGGCGCCGACGTGGAACTGCTTGCCGCAGACGGCCGCCTGCTGGATCGCCGTCCGCTCGTCGCGGGTGAGCTGATCCAGCCGCGCGGCCAGCAACGCCTGGATCGTCGGAGGCACCCGCAGATCCGACAACGCTCCGGTCGCCACCCACCGGTCGTCGTCGCGAGCGAGCAACCCGTCGTCGATCAACATCGAGAGCATCTCCTCGACGAAGAGCGGCGTGCCCTCGGCAGCGGCCAGGATCCGGTCGCGGGCCTCCTCCGGGAGCGCCGCGCGACCGAGCAGGTTGCCGATCAGATCGCCGCACTCCTCGTCGGAGAGCGGCTCGAGCGAGATCGTCGTGGCGTTGAACTTGCCGCCGCCCCACCCCACCCGCGCATCCAGCAGTTCCGGCCGCGCGAGGGACAGCACCAGGATCGGCGCCTCGCGCGCCCAGTCCGTGATGTGCTCGATCAGGTCCAGGAACGTGGGCTCGCCCCAGTGGATGTCGTCGAACACGACGGCGAGCGGCGCGGTCTGCGCGACCGCCTCCAGGAACGATCGGACCGCCCAGAACGCCTCCTCGACCGAGCTGTCGCGCTCGGCCGCGGCGAACAGCTGCGCGAGCGTCGAGCACGCCGGGCCGTCCGTCCCCAGCACCGCGCAGATCTTCCGCTCGATCTCCTCGGGCGCGTCGAAGTCTTCGAGACCGGCGGCCTCCTTCACGACCTCGCCCACGGGGAAGAACGTGATCCCCTCGCCGTACGGGAGGCAGCGGCCTCGAAGGACCGTGGCCGCTCCGAGCGAACCCAGGAACTCCTCGCCCAGCCGGGACTTGCCGACCCCCGGGGTGCCGAGGATCGTGAACAGCTGACACGAGCGGTGGGCGATCGCGGCCTCGAACGCCTGCCGGAGGCGGGCGAGCTCTCGCTCCCGGCCGACCATCGGCGAGTCGAGGCGACGCGCGAACCCGGCGAACCCCGGCCGTCACCTCGACCAGACGGAATGCGGCGAGCGGCTCCGACTTGCCCTTGACCTCGAGCGGCGGGACCGGCTCCGCGACCACGGCGTCCCGGACGAGGCGAAGGGTCCCCTCGCCGATCAGGACGGTCCCCGGCTCCGCGGCTTGCTCCAGGCGGGCTGCGACGTTCACGGCGTCGCCGGTGACGAGCGTGTCTCCTTGCTCACCCGCCACCACCTCGCCGGTGTTCACCCCGATCCGGGCTACGAGCGAGACGCCGTGGTCGCGCTCCAGCTCCTTGTTCAGGACCTCGAGGGCCTCTGGCATCTCCGCCGCGGCGCGGACCGCCCGGAGGGCATCGTCCTCGTGGATCGCGGGGACCCCGAACACCGCCATCACCGCGTCGCCGATGAACTTCTCCACGGTGCCCCCGTGGCGCTCGAGCGCCGCCCGCATCTCGGCGAAGTAGCGGGACATGACCCGGCGGAGCGACTCGGGATCGAGGCGCTCGCCCATCGCGGTCGAGCCCGTGACGTCGCAGAAGACCACCGTCACGGTCTTGCGGAACTCTTGGCGGCCGGGCGGGGCCAGCGGCGCCGCGCACGCCGGGCAGAAGGCGAAGTCCTCCGGGGACTCCCGCCCGCAGTTGGCGCAGGTCAGCACCCCTGGAGCCTATGCCACCTCTTCGATCGTGCCCTGTGGGTTGTCGGTCCGGGAGCCGCCTCGTGAAGAACAGGGCGATCACCCCGAGGATCGCGAGGAGCGCGAGCGACGAGCGCAGCCCGGCGATCCGAGCGGCCTGGTTCTCCTCGACGACGGCCTGCGTGACCGCTGGTGTCGCGCCGGCCTCCTCCATCGCCGACGTCAGGTCGTCGTCGGAGATGAACGGGATCCCGCTCGCGAGCTCCACGTTCGCCTGCGACACCACGTCCTGCGGCACGTCGGGGTTCCCCGCGATCCCGGTGAGGAACGAGCTGGTGAGCGCGGCGATCAGGATCGAGCCGGCCAGCGCGGTGCCGAGCGAGGCGCCGAACTGGCTGGCCGTGTTCTGGAGGCCGCCGACCTCGGGGCTCTCCTCGTCGCGGACGCTCGAGACGGTGACCGCGCCGAGCTGCGAGGCGAGGCCGCCCATCCCGAGACCGATCAGGAGCATCGGCCAGGTCACGATCGACGCGCTCGCGTCCACGTCCATCGACACGAAGAGGAGCACGATGCCCACGACCATCGCGACCAGCCCGATCGTCACGACGCGCCGCGGCGAGGCCGACGGGCGGAATCGGGGGATGGCGACCGCGGCGAGCAACATCGACAGGGAGAGCGGGGTGATCTTGATCCCCGTGTCGATCGCCGAGAGGCCGAGCGCGACCGACAGGTAGAGCGGGACCACGAAGAACACGCCCATCATCACGGTGAACTGGAAGAAGAACATGATCAACCCGCTCGTCATCTGACGGTTCCGGAAGAGCGACGGGGTCACGAGTGGCTCGCGGTCCGCCGCCTCGAGACGTCGGATGTGTCCCATGAACAGCCTGATCGCGAGGAGCCCGCCGAGGATCAGCCAGACGACGGGCGACACCCCGAGCCACGAGGGAGCTCCGTCGGCCGGTCGGAGCCAGCCCCACTCGGAGGAGCGGAGGACGGCGAAGATGATGAGCCCCATCCCCAGCGCCCATAGAAGCGAACCGAGGACGTCGAGCCTCGGGCGATGCTCGACCGGTGCGTCCGCGGCGCGACGAGCGAACAGGAAGATCCCCGCGCCCACGATCACCTCGCCGGCGAAGACCCATCGCCACGACGCGTACTCCGTCGCCAGGCCGCCGATCAGCGGTCCGACGGCGATCGCGATCGCGCCTGCCGCGCCGATCAGGCCGTACGCGCGGGGCCGGCCCTCCTGCGAGAAGTTCCCGGCCACCAACGCGACGATCGCAGGCATGATCAGCGCCGCCCCGATGCCTTCCAGGAGCGACCACCCGATCAGCAGCACGGTGAGGTTCGGCGCCAGAGCGGTCGTGAGCGACCCGGAGCAGTAGACGATCAGGCCCAGCATGAAGGCGCGCTTGCGTCCGATGATCGAACCGATCTTGCCGCCCGTGACCATCAGCATCGCCATCACGAGCGTGTAGAGCACGATCGCGGATTGGATCCCGGTGATCGTCGTACCCAGGTCGTCGGCCACGGTCGCGATCGACACGTTCATCACGGAGCTGTCGAGCGCCATCAGGAACTGTCCGGCGGCAAGCGCCATCAGCACCGTGCCGGCGGC